>JAHBTO010000001.1 GCA_019638525.1 Ferruginibacter sp.
AGCAATATCCAACCCAATAATTTTAAATCCTGCCTGCGGAATTTTTTCCATTTCCATTTTTCCTTTTGCGCCAATAAAAAGAATTTCTGTTTGCGGCTGCTGTTTTAAAATGGCATTTGCAATAGCAATGGCCGGAAAAATATGTCCGCCTGTACCTCCACCGGCAATGATGATCCGTTTTTTTACTTTATTGCTACCAACTGTTGCAGCATCCGCCTGTATTGCCTCATTCATTTTTTTATCAATTCAAATTCAATCTTTATTTTTTTCATTGGCCTCCGCTACTTCTTTTGATTCTGCTGCGGTTGCAGGTGATGCTGCTGCACCTTCCAACTGTTCTACATTTCGTGCCACACTTAAAATAATACCTATTGAAAGGCATGTGAAAAAGAAACTACTGCCACCCATGCTTATCAATGGCAACGTAACACCGGTGTTGGGAAATAAACTTACATTAACACCCATATTAGCAATTGCCTGTATCACCAACATGAAACTTAATGCAAGGGCAAGAAAAGCACCAAAGGCATAAGGGCATTTCCTAAATAACCGTATGCACCTGTACAGGAAAAGTAAATAGATGAATACGATGAACACACCGCCAAACAATCCATATTCTTCCAGTATGATGGCATAAATAAAATCGCTGTACGAGTGTGGCAAAAAGTTTCGGGCCTGGCTATTGCCGGGGCCAAGGCCCAGCCAGCTTCCTTTGGCAATGGCAATTTTTGCCTGGTTAATCTGGTACAGTTTTTCATTGGCATCTTCTTTTTTGCTGTACATGAATGTTTGTATGCGGCCTATCCATGTTGGGATGCGGCCTATCGAAAAAACTGCAGGTATGTCTTTTGCCTTGTGTTGTGTTTTATCATAAGTGCTAACAGCAACAGAAAACAAAATCAACACAGGTATCATCACTACACCAATGGTTAATAAAATATGCTTGGTGCTTACCCTGCCGATGAACATGATAAGTATGCTGGTACCGCCAATCAATAAAGCAGTTGAAAGATTGGCCGGGGCAACCAGAATACAAACGATTGCAACCGGGATAATGACGGGCAGGAAACCTTTCTTAAAATCTTTTATCACTGCCTGTTTTTTACTTAGCTGCTTACCCAGGTAAATGAACAATGCAAGTTTGGCGAGGTCGGATGTTTGGAAAGTCATATTGATGACCGGTAATTTTATCCACCTTGAACCCTGGTTTAATGTTTCTCCAAAAAACAATGTATATATCAACAGGATAATTGATAAGATGAATAATCCCGAAGACATCCTTGAATAAAATGTATAATTAAACCGGTGTGCAAAATAAATGATTAACACACCCAGGATGATAAATCCAAATTGTTTAAACAGGTAACTCTCGTTGCTACGGCTATATTTATATGCCAGCGATCCGGTGCTGCTGTACACAACAAGCAGGCTCACCAGTGTAAGTATGATTACAATACCCCAAATAACCCGGTCGCCCCTGGTTTTGCTAACAAGGTTGCCACCCATGTTACTGATATTGGGTGTAAAAAAAGATTTTATGTTTATTGGTTCCGGCATTTATTTAACCTTTGCTTATTTTAAAAAAACTGAACCTGCTTTTAATTTTTTATATTTTTATTTCGATACTTCGTACTTCCATTGTTTCCTGTTGCATCTTTAAAGCCACCTGAGCAAAACGATACACCCAATTACAGTTCCTTCACTGCCTGTTTAAACTGGTTCCCCCTGTCTTCATAATTTTTAAACAGGTCGAAACTTGCGCAGGCGGGGCTTAGCAAAACCACATCGCCTTTATTGGCAAAATGAAAAGCCGATTGCACTGCATCTTTTGCATTATCGGTATTCACCATCAATGGAACAATATCTCCAAATGCTTCATGAATTTTACGATGCTCAATCCCCATGCAAACAATGGCTTTAACTTTTTCCTTCACCAAATCCCTTAACAAGGAATAGTCGTTGCCTTTATCAACACCACCTAAAATAAGTATCACGGGTTTTTCCATGCTTTCCAGTGCAAACCATGTGCTGTTGATATTGGTAGCTTTGCTATCGTTGATAAATTCCACGTTCTTGATTGTAGCTACAGTTTCCATGCGGTGTTCCAGGCTTTCAAAAGTTTGCAGCGCCTCCCTTATTTTTTCTTTTCGGATATCAACTGCCGATGCAGCCAAACCTGCAGCCATACTGTTGTATTGGTTGTGTTTACCTTTTATGGCAAAATCTTCAATACTCATCTGCATCTCTTCGCTTTTCCATTTCAGGTGCATTTTTGCGTTTTGCAAGTAAGCGCCTTGCGGTAGTTCTTTACTCATAGTTATGGGTGCTAGTGTTGATTTAATGGGATAGTTGCTTATTGATTTTACAGTTACTTCATCATCCATGTTATATATAAACACATCCTGCTGTTGCTGATTCATTACAATACGGAACTTGCTGCTGATATAATTTTCAAACCTGTAATCGTACCTGTCAAGGTGGTCTTCGGTGATGTTGGTAAGCACTGCTACATCGGGCCTGAAAGTTTTGATATCATCCAGTTGAAAAGAGCTTATCTCGGCCACATATAATTGCTTTGGCTTTACCGCCACCTGCTTTGCAAAAGAGAAACCGATATTACCCACCATAGCACAATCAACACCTGCGGTTTTACAAATATGATAAGTGAGCGCCGTGGTGGTGGTTTTACCATTGCTGCCGGTAATAGCAATTATTTTACTATTGCCTTTGTAGCGATAAGCAAATTCAATTTCACTAATGATGTTAACACCTTTAGCCCTCAATTTTTTTACCAGTTCGTTCTTTTCGGGTATGCCAGGGCTCTTCATCACTTCATCTGCATTGAAAATCTTTTGAGTGCTGTGCATGTTTTCTTCAAATTCAATCCCGTTTAGTTGCATTTCCATCCGGTAATTTTCCATAATGGGCCCGCCATCGCTTACAAACACCTCATAGCCCTGTTGCTTTGCCAGCAATGCGGCGCCTACACCGCTTTCGCCTGCACCCAGTATGACGAGCCTTTTTTTCATCAATTAATATTCACTTGTTTTTTAAAAACAAAAAAAATGGTTTTTCAATAGCATAGCATTTAAAAAGTAGCCTTCAGTATGAATACTGATTTTACAAAGGATCAGGATTTTTTAAAACCTTAGCGGTAAAAAACGCCATGTGGTTTTCCAACGCCGATTATCTTAGCTTAAGCGTTACAATTGCCAAAACCACGCTTAATATGGTAATGATCCAAAACCGCACCGCTATCTTGCTTTCATGATATCCAAGTTTTTGATAGTGGTGGTGCAGGGGACTCATTAAAAAAACACGCCTGCCCTCGCCATATTTTCGTTTGGTGTATTTAAAATATCCCACCTGTATCATCACACTTAAATTTTCAACCAAAAACACAAAACAAAAAATGGGTATCAATAATTCTTTACGTACAATGATGGCCAATGCTGCAATGATGCCGCCCAATGCAAGGCTGCCCGTATCGCCCATGAAAACCTGCGCCGGGTAAGCATTATACCACAGAAACCCTATACAGGCGCCAACAAATGCCGCAATAAAAATTGATAGTTCGCCCAGGTTGGGTATGTACATGATATTGAGGTATTCGGCAAATTTTATATTACCGCTTACATAAGCAAATATGCCCAGGCAAATACCAATGATGGCGCTAACGCCTGTTGCCAAACCATCCAACCCGTCGGTTATATTGGCGCCATTGCTCACCGCAGTAACTATTACAATCACTATGATAATGTACAGTATGTATGCATAATCCTGCCAGGCAGCAGGCAAAAGCTTTGCATAGTTAAACTCGTGGTTTTTTACAAATGGAATGGTTGTTATCATTGTTCTTCTTGCATCTGTAAACACTTTCGGTTTTCCATCATACATCACCGTATCATATTTTACAGCAAGGCCATCGTTACTTACCTTGGTTATTGAAGCATCCGTTTTTACCACTTCCCTTTTCACCACCACGCTTGGTGTAAAATATAATGTGGCGCCAACAATAATACCCAGCATCACCTGTCCAAATATTTTAAACCTGCCTGCCAAGCCATCGCTATCACTTTTTTTATAAGCAACCCCTTTTGCCTGTGCAATTTTTTTAGCTCTTATCTTAAGATAGTCGTCAATAAAACCGATTGTGCCCAACCAAACGGTACATAACAACATCAGGCGTATATACACTTTATCGAGGTTGGCTAATAAAATTGTAGGTATAAGGATTGCCAGCAGGATGATAATGCCACCCATGGTTGGTGTTCCTTTCTTTTCTTTTTCGCCAGCCAATCCTAAATCACGTACCGATTCTCCCAATTGCCTTTTCTGCAAGTACTTAATCAGTTTCTTGCCATACACAGTTGTTATTACCAGGCTTAATAGCATGGCAAGCATCACCCTGAAAGTGATGAATTGAAAAAGATTGATTCCCGGAAAACGAAAACCCTCTTTTAAAAGCCAGTCGAAAAAGTGGTATAACATATTATTAAGTTGACCTGGTGTTTATCAATTGCAACCGTAACTTCATTTATCCAGCAATTCAAATAATTCATTTAAAATCTTTTTATCATCAAAATCGTACTTCACGGTTTTTATCTCCTGGTATTTCTCGTGCCCCTTGCCGGCTATTAAAACAATGTCTTCTTTATTAGCCAGGCTCACCGCCGTTTTAATAGCTTCTTTCCTATCGGCTATGGAGATAACTTTTTTTTTTGTTACAGCATTCACACCTGCCTGCATATCTTTCAATATCTCCAGGGGATCTTCGCTTCTTGGATTATCGGATGTGAGTATCACTTTATTACTATACTCACAAGCTACTTGCGCCATCACGGGCCTTTTTGTTTTGTCCCTGTCGCCGCCACAACCCACCACAGTAATAATTTGCTGGTTTCCCTGCCTTAAATTTTTAATTGTTGCCAGTACATTCAGTAATGCATCGGGGGTGTGTGCATAATCTACAATGCCTGTAATTTTTTCTTTTTTGCTGATGGTATAATCAAACCTTCCTTCGGCGCCATCAAGGCTGCTTAACACTTGCAGTGCTTTGTCTTTATCCTGCCCCAAACAAACTGCTGCGGCATATACGGCAAGCAGGTTATATGCATTAAACTCTCCTATCAACCTAAAATAAACTTCCTTATCATTCACCATCATATGTAACCCCTCCAGGCTGTTGCCTAATATTTTCCCTTTAAAATCGGCCATTGTTTTAAGGCTGTAGAAATATTTTTTTGCTGCCGTATTTTGCAACATCACAGCGCCCCGCTTATCATCTGCATTACTGATAGCAAAAGCTGTTGAAGGCAGTTTATCGAACCATGATTTTTTAACCCTGATGTATTCATCAAATGTTTTATGGTAATCAAGATGATCGTGGGTGATATTGCTGAACAAAGCACCGGTAAACTGCAGGCCTGTAATGCGGCTTTGGTGAATGGCGTGGCTGCTGCATTCCATAAACACATAATCGCACCCTTCATCGGCCATCTGCTTTAGCAGTTCATTCACACTAACGGCATCGGGTGTAGTATGTGTAGCTGCAAGTGTTTTTTGGCCAACCTGGTTTTGCACGGTACTTACCAGGCCACATTTATAACCAAGCGCTGTAAACAATTTCCATAGCAACGTGGCAATGGTTGTTTTGCCATTGGTACCGGTAACACCCACCAGTTTTAATTTTAAAGAAGGTTCGCCATAAAAATTATGGCTCATGATGCCTGCTGCTTCTGCAGCATTTTCTACCTGCACATAAATGATATGGGTTTGCAATATTGCAGGCATATCTTCACAAACAATTGCTGCTGCCCCGTTTTTTATCGCCATTTCAATAAAGGCATTGCCATCGGTTTTTGTTCCTTTTATGGCAATAAAACATGCACCTCTACTCACTTTGCGTGAATCAATTTGCAGGTATGGTATTTCAATACCTGTATTGCCCGTTATAGAGCGAATAGAAACTTTATATAGTATATCCTGTAATGTCAATTCAGAAATAAAGAAATTTTTTGGTTTTTATTAAATATTGTTCCCGCTGCTAAAGATTGATTGGCAACCCTGCCCCTACCTACAGCCACTACCTGCAACCCCATATTTTCTAACAGGTATACCGCATCCTTCAAGCCCATTCCGATAACATTGGGGGTTACAGAGCCGGGTGATGAAACAGAAAGATGTGGTGTGTTTAAAATACCTGTATTATTTTTCAATTGTACGGAACGCCAGTTGCCAGATTTGCTTATATCTGAATAAGAAATTTTAAGGGTGGTAAAAATAGAAGCTATGTCGTTCTTAATTCCAAAATAATCATACTCGCTGCTATCGGCAGTAACAGGAATATTAAATGTTTTATGCCCAGCCAGTGTACCATAAATACGATCGGCAATTTCTTTAAATACAGCTCCCGAAACATCGGCGCCATAAACTTTTTTTGACTCCCGGCTGTTTTGAATTACTACAGCAATGCTATATTTAGGCTGATTAGCGGGGAAATACCCGATAAATGAAGCCTGGTAAATTTTGTTTCCTTTGTTATAGCCCCGGTTATCCAATGCCGTTACAGCAGTGCCTGTTTTACCTGCAATAAGATAATCAGGATCTTTAATTTTACGAGCAGTTCCATGATCACCCTGTACAACTGCCAACAAACATTCTTTAACCTGGGCCAGGGTTTCGTCGCTGCAAATTTTTTCTACCAGCACTTGCGGTTTTATTGAATCAAGTTGCACACCGTATTGCCTGATGGAGCTAACGAGATAAGGCTTCATCATCTTCCCGTTATTGGCCACAGCATTATAAAGCATCAGCATATTTAATGGTGTTACTAACTCTTCGTAACCATGCGCCATAAAAGGAATCGTTGTCTTACTCCAACTACGGTTAGTTGGCTTTTTAATAGTGGGTTTACCGGAAGATGCGGTAATATCAACTCCTGTTAAAGTATCTAACCTGAATGTGTGCAGGTGTTTGATAAATTTTGACGGCTGAGAACCATAATATTGATCGGCCAATTTTGCAAAAGCCACATTACTGCTTCGTTCAAATGCATCTTTAACAGTTATTTGATGTGTGCCTAAGTGTGAATCTTTAATGCGTAATCCATAGAAACTTTTTACGCCTCCTTCACAATCAACAATTGAGTTGTTGGTAACATATTTATCTTCCAGTAAACTTATAAGTGTTGCCAGTTTAAAAATTGAGCCGGGTTCTGTTGCCCTACCAATACCATAATTAAGATCTTCGGCATAGGAGCCATCCGGTTGTTTACCAAGATTGGCAATCGCTTTTATTTTACCCGTAGCAGTTTCCATAACAATGGCTGTGCCATGAGGTGAATTGTTATCAACCAGCATACGCATTAAAGCATTTTCAGCTACATCTTGTATATAAGTATCCAATGTTGATACAATATCTTTTCCGTTTTCAGGATCTACATCCCCACCATCAACAGGCATATATGCGCCTGCCATATACCGTACCAATTGCTGGCCTGTTTTACCTTTTAGCAAACTATCGTAGCTCTGCTCGAGCCCCACATTACTTGCATTGGGCCTTGCCAATCCAATGGTACGGTTAGCAAGCAACACATAAGGATTTATACGTTTATCTTTTGTATCTATGATAAAGCCACTTTTATTTTTACCCAGCCTTACCAAAGGAAAATCTCTTAATGCTTTGTATTCAGAAAATGAAATCTTTTTCTTTAATGGGTAATACCTGGCCTTGCTTTTATAAGCCAGTTGCAATTCTTTATGATAAGCTTGTGCTGATTTATCTTTAAACAGGTTAGCAAGACAAATACTTAAAGAATCAACATTATCTTTAAAACGTTTACCGTTTTTTTCACGCAAACCATCGGCTGCAAAATCTACATAGATATTAAATACCGGAACAGAAGTACTTAATATATTTCCATCTTCGCTATAAATAGTGCCACGCTCTGCATCAACAGGTAAATATTTCAGGTGCATGCTGCTATCCATATCTTTCCAAAAATTCCCTTGTACTCTTTGGATATAGAAAGCCTTACCTACAACACATAATCCAAGAATTATCATTCCCAGGAAACTGAGGTAAACACGCCAGAGTATATCTTTTTTAATTTCCATTTAAAACCCTGCTCTTTACATTTTATCCGCTATACCGGAGAAAATGAATTGGATTAATTTTCTTTTTTTAATTATGTAATTACGAGCCTTCCAATACATATTTTTTACTTAACGGGAGTAGTTTCCAATACAATCGGTGGCTCTGTCAACTCTTTTAATCCTAATGGCTCAACCGCTTTAATTAGTTCACTAGCTTTACTCCTGAAAATAACATCACTCTTAATTGTTTTGTATTCGTATTCCAGTTCTTTAATATGCTTTTCTGTTGTGCTAATTTTTAAATTCAACTTATCGGTGTAATGGCCGTTATATATATATAGCACAGCCAGTAGTGTTAAAAACAAAAAGAAAGGAATGTTTTTTACCACCCATTTATGGCTGATATACTTTTTCCAGTCGGATTTTGTTACCGCTGCCTGTGATGTTGTATTATCTTTATTTTCTGCCATTTTACTTGATCAGATAATTTTATTTTCTTTTAAAACATTTACTCATCCAGCTTTTCTGCCACTCGTAATTTTGCGCTTCTGGACCTGGTGTTTTCATTTAACTCTTTTGTTGTAGCAATAATTGGTTTTTTTGTTACCAACTTTAATGGGTTTTTAAACCGATGGCCATATACGTCGTCAACCAGTGTATCTTCAAATGTTCCATACTTAAAAAAATTTTTAACCAGCCTGTCCTCCAACGAATGAAAAGTGATGATGGCAATCCTTCCTCCTCTATTTAATACATCTGCAGATTGTTCCAACAACTCTTTTAAAGCTCCTAATTCGTCGTTTACCTGTATCCGTAACGCCTGGAATACCTGGGCAAAATATTTATTGGGATTTCCTTTTACCACAGCCTGCACTGAAGTTTTTAACTCATTGATGGTGCGTATGGGATGTACTTCTCTTTGAACAATGATTGTTTTAGCCAATGTTTTAGCATTGGTTACTTCGCCAAATTGCTCAAACATTTTATGTAGTTGCACCTCAGAAAAAGTTTTAAGAATTTCTGCAGCCGTAATGGTTTGTCGTTGATCCATTCGCATATCAAGTGTTGCATCAAAGCGGGTAGAGAAGCCTCTTTCTGCCACATCAAGTTGGTGACTTGATACCCCCAGGTCGGCAAGTATGCCATCAACTTTATTAAACTTATGCAAACGCAGGAAACGTTTCAGGTGCCTGAAATTATGCGGTACAAAAACCACTCTTTCATCACCTGGTAAATTTTTACGGGCATCTTCATCCTGGTCAAACACAATAAGCCGGCCGTTATTATCCAGTTGTTGTAAAATAGCCCGGCTATGTCCACCACCGCCAAAAGTGCAATCAACATAAACCCCATTGGATTTAATATTTAAAGCAGTAAGGCATTCATTTAACAGAACAGGTGTATGATAATTTGTGGATTGAGGATTGAGAACTTGTATGTTTGATTTTTTGTTACTCATTCCAATTGCCTGGTTTCAATTTTCTAAATACCATCTTTCCTGTTCATCACTTCATTTGCCAAATCGCTAAATGATTCCGGTGTAAAAGTTTCAAAGAACTGCATATACTTACTTTTGTCCCATATCTCAATTTTGTTAACTGCCGATACCAAAACAATATCCTTATCAATACCTGCATGCTCGGTTAAATTTTTAGGAAGTAATAACCGGCCTGCAGAATCCAGCTCTAACTGTGTAGCACCGTTTAAAAAATACCGCCTGAATTCTCTTACTTTTGGATCAAAATCATTGAGTTTGCTTATTTCAGAAAAAATAGGGTCCCAACTTTGTTGGGGGTATAATGTGAGGCATTTTTCGAAACCCCTGTTGATGATAAAATGCGTAGCGCCTTCCTGGGGCAGTTGCTTTTTAAAGCCTGCCGGTAAAAGGAAGCGCCCTTTAGCATCTACAGTGGCTTCATATTCACCAAGAAAACCAATCATTTACAGGAGTTTAATTAAATATTTTACAGATATTACCACAAAATAACACTTTTTCCCACCTTTTGAACAAATTTTGGGAAAAGTTTTTTATCCACAAGCCCGTAAAGCAGATAGGGATTGTTTTTAATACTGAAAAATGAAGTAGATGCTGTTAATTGAATGTGGATTACGGTGAATAACTGTTAGTAACTCAATAATGAGAGATAAATCATTAACAGGCAGAGAAAGATTGCAGAAAAAAAGCCAAACTTTTTTAGGGTTTGGCTTTGTTTTTTTAGCAGCAACCTATATCGGTTATGCCGCAACAACCTCCGTCTGCATTACAGCAAAGGTTTGTTTCCTGTTCTGTGTTCATGGCTTTAATTTTAATGGTGAAAAATCATTTATGTTTTTTTAATTTTTATCAGCAACAGTTTTTCCCTTCCTGTGCCTTTAATTTATTTATTAAAAAACTAAATTCTTTCATAAACCTGTCAACAATCTTCCAGTTAATGCAATAACAGCTACGGGGCCCATCAATGCTGCCTTCAATAAGGCCGGCATTCTTTAATTCTTTCAAATGCTGCGATACGGTTGATTGCGAAAGGGGCATCACTTCCACTATCTCTCCACAAATACATTCGCTTTTTTGTGCCAGCAGTTTTAGTATGGCTATACGTGCCGGGTGCGACAGTGCCTTGGCAAATACTGCCAGTTCTTGCTCTCTTTTAATAAACTCATCTTTTTTATCGAATGCCATTTTATTTATCTTATATCGCAAATATACGATTAATATTATTCCATCCAAAATAAATTCAAAAAAAATTGCCAAAGCATTGAGCTTTGGCAACAAATATTTTAAATTACCGGTTGGTTATTCCCTTCCATCAAGCAAGTTGCCCAGGCCGCCCAGGATACTACCTTCTTCTTTGCGCTTATAAGTGTATTGCTGCAACCTGCCGGCCAGGCGGCTTATAGGCAGCGATTGAAGCCATACTTTTCCGGGGCCTGCAAGTTTTGCAAAAAATAAACCTTCGCCACCAAACATCCAGTTTTTTATACCGCTAACAAATTCAATATCGAAATCAATGCCGGCTGTATAGGCCACCACGCAACCGGTATCTACTTTTAAAATTTCGCCGGGCTGCAAATCTTTTTCTACAATATAACCGCCAGCGTGTGCAAAGGCAAGGCCATCGCCTTCCAGTTTTTCCATGATGAATCCTTCTCCGCCAAAAATACCTGTACCCAGCCTGCGTTGAAATTCGATACCAATACTAACACCTTTTGCCGCACAAAGAAATGCATCTTTTTGTGCTATGATTTTGCCGCCCAGTTTTGCCAAATCAAAAACAATAATCTTACCGGTATAAGGTGCCGCAAAACTAACTTTCTTTTTACCCTGCCCTGTATTGGTAAAGGCGGTCATGAATAAACTTTCGCCAACCAGTAAACGCTTACCGGCGCTGAACAATTTTCCCAGTATACCATTGTCCTGCTGCTGGCTTCCATCGCCAAAGATGGTGTTCATCTGTATGCCGTTATCCATCATCATAAAAGCGCCACTTTCGGCAATAGCTGTTTCGTTGGGGTCTAATTCAATTTCTACAAACTGCAGTTCTTCTCCATAAATCCTGTAATCTATTTCGTGATTTTGTATCATAGCTTTTTTATTGTAAAAATAGGTATCATTTATTTACATTTTTGCAAAAGTTAATTTAATAAATAACAACAAAAGAGCCGCCATAAAAATTTAGGCGGCTCTTTAATTTCATTAGTGAATTTTTAATTTATGCTTTTGTATTCATCAGTAACCCGTTCCAAACTTTTTTGCCTTGTATTTTTCGTACCAGGTACATGACACCTACAAAAATGAAGAAGATAGGGCCTGTAAAACCAAGCAGGGCTACATACTTAGTGCCATAAAATTTTTCCATGGGCCTTCTTATCCTTTCGGCTATAAGGTACATGCTTGGCACCATCACTAGTGTAAGGAAGAAAGCAAAGATTAATCCAAAAATAATTGTCCAGCTTAACGGCCCCCAAAACACAACACTATCGCCACCAAAGAAAATGTGCGGATTTAATTGCTGGAATAAAGTTACAAAATTGACATTGAAACCTACTGCAAGTGGCAACAAACCTAACATGGTTGCTAATGCAGTAAGCAATACAGGTATAATACGTATTTTACCAGCCTGTATAGCTGCTTCTCTTGTTTTAACACCCCGGCTGCGTAATTCATCTGTAAATTCAATCAGCAAAATACCGTTTTTAATTACAATACCCGCCAGGCCTATGATACCTACCAGCAACATGATGGTGGCAATGGTCATACCTGTAAAAGCATAGCCCAGAAATACACCAATTATTGAGAAGAAAATTTCAGTTAATACAATAAATGGCTTGCTCATACTATTGAATTGCAAAACAAGTATCATAAATATTAAGCCCATGGCAATAAAAAATGCCTTTGTTAAAAATGCATTGGTTTCAGCTTCCTGTTCACCCTGCCCTGTTTGTTTTATAATAACGTCGGAGGGTATCCTGTTTTTAGATTTGAAGTCGGCAATCTTAACAGCCAGTTCCTGGTTTACCTTACCCGTCATGGTAGGGTCAAGCACATTGGATTGCAATTGTATGGTACGTTTTACATTTTTACGTGCAATGGCTCCGGATGTATTGGTGTAATCAATTGTTGCCACCGCACTGATTGGAATTGATTTCACCATCATGGTGTTCATATCCATAAATGTAATACGCATGTTCATGATGTCGGTAATGTTTTTGCGTTGCAGGTCGCTGTAGCGCAACTGAATTTTATATTCATCTTCGCCATCTTTTAGCTTACTTACTTCTTTACCAAAAACAGCCGTACGTATCTCCATGCCTATTTGGCCGGTACTTAGGCCTTCCATCATGGCTTTTTCTCTATCTACATTTACGGTAATCTCAGGACTGTTAAGATCCACATCCATCCTTAAATTTTCAATACCATACACCTGGTTGGTATCAAGATAATTGGAAAGGCTGGTAGCAACTTTTGCAATCTCTTCATAACTATCACCAATCACTTCGATATTAACAGGCGGATCTGTTGGAGGCCCGCCATCTTCCTGTGCCACTTCTATACTTGCCCCGGGGATACCAACCATTTGCTTGCGTATTTCATCAAGATAAGGTTTGGTATGTTTACCATGGCGTTTTTCGTATTCTACAAATGAAACCTGAATACGACCGAGATTGGGTTGCACACTACGGTTATTGCTGCGTGGGTTATTAGCGCTGTTAGCCACATTGGTGATAATACTTTCTACAATACTTCCTTCAGTACCGGGCTTTTCTTTAGCTAATACTTTTTCTACCCTGTGTTCTAACAGCTGTGTAACACTATCGGTTGTTTTTACATCAGTGCCAACGGGCATCTTCAAATAAACATAAATAAAGTTAGGGTCGCCACTGGGAAAAAAAGTTCGATCGTTGCCACGCAATACCAACAAACCTGCGGCTACAGGGAATAGGATAAACAATGAAACCAATGCCCATACTGGCCTGCGTCCCTGCAATATCCATCGCAAAAGTTTTTCGTACCGTGCCATTAATCCCGGTAAAACCCTGTTCTGGAAAAAATAAATCACTTCTTTAAAAACATAGCGGTTTAATATTGACAATATAACCATGAACCATAAAAAGTTGGCTACGCCATGCCAGCCCGATAAGTGCAACAATGCGCCAAAAATGATGGCAACCCAAAACAAAGGTTTTTTAAACAGTAATTTTTTAGGTTCATCAAATTCCCTGCCTTCGGGTTTCATAAAACTAACGGCAAATACAGGGTTAAAAATAAATGCTACAATTAGTGACGCTGCCAATGTAAGTATGAGCATGGTAGGCAGGTAAATCATAAACTTACCAATAATACCTTTCCAGAAAAGTAATGGAAAGAAAGGCGCCAAAGTGGTTGCCGTACCTGCTAAAACAGGTATAAATATTTCGCCTGCGGCTTCTTTAGCACTTCGTATAATGGGCACTTTACCATTATTATATATGCGGTGCGTATTTTCGATAACCACAATAGCGTCATCAACAATAATACCCAAGCCAAACAATAATGCAAACAACACTATAAAGTTTAAAGTTACAGGTGTGCCAACAATTGCATCGCCTATAGGCAAAAATAAAAATGCCACAAACACACTGAGCGGTACACTTAATGCCACAAAGAATGCATTGGTAACACCCATAAAAAACATCAACACTACCAGTACCAGTATAAAACCAATAATGATAGTATTTACCAGGTCTTTAAATGATGTATCAGTTGCTTTACTTTGATCGCCGGTTATCACTACTTTTAAATCTTTTGGCAGTACACGGTCTTCCTGCATATTAGCAACGATTTCTTTTACTTTGCTTGCAGTACTAATAAGGTTTTCGCCTGCTCGTTTTATAATGTTAATTGTTATAACATTTTTTCCATCCAGCCTGGCATAGCTTTCTTTTTCTTTTACAGTATCTACCAACTGGGCAATATCTTTTAAATAAACTGCAGCGCCTCTTGCACTACTGCGTACAACAATATCCTGCAGGTTTAATGCGCTGGTGAATTGGCCTTTTACTTTTATGGTACGGCGCATTGTACCTACTTCAATCTGTCCGCCGGTTATATCCCTGTTTTCACGGCTAATGGCATTTTCAATATCTGTAAAGCTTATCCTTGCAGCCTGCATTTTATATGGATCTACATTTACCTGTATTTCTCTTTCGGGTGCACCTACAATTTCGGCTCTTGATATTTCAGGCAACTCTTCAAACCTATCCTGCATCTTATCGGCATATTCTTTTAGTTTAATGCCATCATAATCGCCACTAATATTTACAAACATGATGGGCATTTCGCTAAAAGCAAATTCCTGTGCATCGGGTTCAGATGTAAGGTCGGTAGGTAAATCTGTTTTTGCCTTGTCGATGGCATCCTTCACTTTTAATTTAGCCAGTTCAGTTTTAACATCGGTATCAAACTCAACAATAATCAAACTGTAATCGGCCTGCGAAGTGCTGGTAATTTTTTTAACCTTAGCGCCGCTTATTCCTTTCAATTGTTTTTCGATGGGCCTTGTAACAAGATTCTCTATATCTTTTGGTGAGTTACCTGCATACACAGTAGTGATGCTGATGGTAGGCACTACAATATCGGGAAATTGCTCTTTTGGCAAGGTATTAAAAGTATTAAGCCCCATGATGGTAACAATGATGGCCATGATATAAATAGCCGTACGGTTGTTGATAGACCAACTTGTTGGGCCAAATTGCTTAAACTTTTTTGCTACTCCTTCTGTAAAATTCATATACTTAAATTAAAAGCCTCAACAAACTTTTCGTTTTGCATAAAAAGTTTATCAGACCCTGATTTATTAAAAATAACTTTTGTCTATTCTTTAAATACTGATGTTCGTTTTACAAACACATGTAAATATTCACCGGCCTTGCAATTACTGAAACAGCAAGCGTTAGTTTTGAATGCTAATCAACTGGCCATCGTAAACATCCTGGTAACCATCTGTAATCAACTGGTCGCCTGCTTTAAGCCCGGCTTTTATCTCTACATTATTGCCATACACTTCGCCAATAACCACCGATTGTTTTTTTGCAACCGATTTACCATTACTTAATTTACTTAACACATATACATATTTTGCGCTTTCGTCGTTTTGAACGGTGTTAACAGGTATTACAATGGCGTTGCTGGCGGCATAGTCCTGGATGCGTACAACAGCCGACTGGTTTGGTTTTAATGCAGGGTCGGATGGTATTTTAGCTTCGGCCACAAAGCCACGCATGGTTGGGTCTATCGACTGGCTTATCAACGAAATACTGGAGTTGAATTTTTTATTTACATCCGGTATGCTGATTTCGATAGCAGAGCCTTTACTAATCCTTGTTAAATAATTTTCGGGCACATTGGTTACCACTTTTAGGTTGCTTTTGTTTACAATCTTTATCTGTGGGCCTGTTGCCGTCATTCCCTGGAAAGTTTCTCCAACCCTTATGGCAACAATATCTGCAACGCCGTTTACATCGCTGTACACATTGGCAGTTTTTAATTGCTCTACGGCTACTTTGGTTTGTTCGTTGGCGCCATGTAACTGGTTTTCCAAGGCATCCACATTGTTTTTTGCCGATATCAATTGTAACTCGGTACCAATATTCTGATCCCATAAATTCTTTTGGCGCTGATACACATTTTTTGCAAAAGCAAGTTGTGTTTTTAATACTTCTGATTGTTGCCTGGCAGCAGTTACCTGTTGCTGCATGATGGCATCATCGAGCTTTAACAGTAACTGGCCTTTTTTTACATACTGCCCCTGCTGTACATACAAAGCTTTTACCTGGCCGGGCATGCCACGTGGCGATATGTAAGAAATGTTCTGTGCATCTACATGGCCCTGCAGGTCGATATAATGTTTAAAGTCCTGCGTGGTAACGGCTGTTGCGGCCACCAGTTTTATTTTAGCAGCCTCGGCGGCGTTAGTGTCAAGCTTTTCCAGTTCGGCCTGCAGCTTTTGAATTTCTTCGTCGTTTTTTGCGTTCTGCGATTTCAACTTTTCAATGGCTGCTTTCTTATCATTGATAAGTGCCGAGCCTTCTTTTTTGCTGTTACCGCAAGCTGCCATGATAAACATAGCCAACGCTGTAATGGATATTTGTGTTATCTTTTTCATTTGAGTATAGTTAGTTTGTTTTACTTATAATTTACCGGTGGCTTTTAAAAAATCAACCCGGGCAATGATAGCATCATACAAGGCGCTTAAATAATTTGTTTGCGCTGTTTTAAGATCAACCTGTGCTGCATTTATTTCAGATGCGGAGCCGGTTCCTATCTCGTATTTCTTTTTTGTTTGCTCGTACACTTTTTCTGCAAGCTCCATATTCTTCTTCTGAAAATCCATGGTGGCAATGGCGGCGATAAAATTATTTTTTGCATTATTTACTTCGCCATCAATATTTATTTTCAACGCTTCGGTTTGGTTGCGGCTTTTTTGCAGTTCAAGCTGTGCTTTTTTAATTTTTGAGTTTAATGAAAAACCGTTAAAGATGGGCAACTTCATCTGTATGCCGATGTACGAACTGGTGAACCAATCGCCTTTTTCAAAAAAATCAAATTTATTACGCTGTGCCTGTTTGCTATAGCCACCTACCAATGCAAAAGTGGGTATCTGGCTTAGCTTGTACCGGCGCACATTAAGGCCATTAAGGGTATTGGTTAATTCCGAAATTTGGAAATCTTTCCTGTCGCTGTATTTGAATTGTGTTGCTTCAAGAATACCTTCTTTTATTTTTTCATCACTAAGCGTATCAGTTAGTACAAGGCTGTCTTTTACAGGCATTCCCATCAATAATTTAAGGCCAGCGTAACCATTGGTTATCATATTCTCTGCTTTTAGTTTTTCTGTTTGCAGGTTGGCCACCTGTACCGATAATTTATCAATATCCACTTTTTCGGTAAAGCCGTTATCATACATCACCTGCACATCGTGTTTAAGTTTTTCAAGCCTTTTTATGTTGGCATCAAGCAGTTCAATTTGTGTTTTGCCTGCAACCAACTGGTAGTATATTTTGTACACATTTGCTTTTATATTTTCCTGTGTAAGCGCTGCAATTTTTTCCTGTAAACTTATTGTTCCGTTGCGTGCCTTTAATGCAATAAATACCTGGCCATCAAAAATCAACTGGCTTAAAGTAATGCCTGCATTGGCATTCCACGGGTTACCAAAAGGGAACAACAGGTTGCCAAAGCCGCCGGCCGGAAAAGTTACCGGTTGCCCGTTTCCGTTTTTAACGCCTTCATCTATCAATACCTGGTAAGTAGCCGGTGCAATAAAGTTGGGGATGGATTGTACGGCAATATCTAAATTTCTGGTAACGCCAACCGTTCCGTTTATTTGCGGCAGTGCTATTGAAGTTACATCACGGTTTACCTGTTTTTGTATCAATATATCGAGCAGTGCATTTTTAACCTGCACCGAATTTTTATTGGCATAATCAACTGCCTGCTGTACGGTAAACGTATTTATGGTTTGTGCATGTGCAGAGACTGCCGACAATAACAGGCAGCATATATACAGGCCGTAATTCCTGGTTTTTTTCATCGCTATTAGTTTATTCTGTTTAATTCTTTTTTGTTTCTCTTTGCTGCCAGTATTTCATTACAAGCTTATAACCTTTTAATGAAACCAACCCAAACAGGAAATGAATGATAATTTCTTCTTCAATTTTTGCCAGGTTGTATTTTAGGCTTTGCTGAAAATCGGGGTTAAACGGGATGAACATGGTTTCTACCCTGTACCGGCATAATATATCTACTGCTAAATCTGGCCTGTACAATTCTTCCTGTATGCCTCTTTCTAAATTTTCCCTGCATACATTGTATAAGAATTCATTTTTGTGTTTCAAGAATTTTTTGAAAGTGGCAGGATGGTATTTCTGCATATCAAACAATATGCCCGGATTCATAGCTGTAAACATTTCAGCCATCATATCCATCACCAAAAAAATTTCGTGTATTGCATTTTCGGCTCTATCCCTGTCTGCATTACATTCATACCGGTTGTTTACAATTATATCGCCCACAATTTCATCCACCAGTTCATCCTTATCTTTAAAATACAGGTAAATGGTTTTCTTGCTAATGCCCAGTTTGGCCGCAATATCATCCATACTTACACTGCGTATGCCATACTGCATCACCAAATCGTTTGCCGCCTGTTTTATCCGTTGTTTTGTATCTGACTCTGCCATAATGAGAAGCAAAACTAAGGAAACTTTTATTGTAACCAAAGTTTCCGGCAATATTTTTTATTTTTTTTTGATGAGCGGCAACCTGTACGCCACACCAGCGGTAAAGCTTGTACATCCGGTGGCATATAAGCCAAAAAAGTATATTTGTACCTAAAACCAGGAACATGAAAAACAAATTGAACTACAAAAAATTATTGCAGTATTTATTACAAGGCCTGCTCATTTTAGGGCCTGTAACCATTACGGCGTATTTCATCTTTTGGGCGGTATCTACCATTGATAGTATGATACCTATTTTCAGCTATACCGATAAACAGGGTGTAGTTCATGTAAGAAACTATGGTATAGGTTTTATTATCATTATTGCTATGCTGATTATCATTGGTTATTTCAGCTCGTTTTTTATTACCAGCCGTTTTTTAAGTTTTTTTGACAAGCTGCTTGAAAAAACACCCGGCATTAAACACATATACTCTACCACCCGTGACTTTTTTGAGGCTTTTGCAGGTGATAATAAAAAATTTACCAAACATGTATTGGCTAATGTAGATGACAATGATGTGTGGCGCTTTGGGTTTATAACCAGGGATGATATGCAGGATTTTGACCTTATTGATTATGTAACTGTATATATACCTATGGCGTACTCGGTAGCGGGCAATGTTTATGTGATCCCTAAAAACAGGATTCGTATCATTACTAATATAAGCGCTACACAAACCATGAAGTTTGCTGTTAGTGGCGGTGTAACGCAGATTGATGAAGAAGAACAAAAAAAATAATCCTGAAAATTATCAGTATATTTAATGATACCGGAAAAATTATAGTAATGAAGAAAAGCGCCCGTTACGTATTGTTATTAACTTTTTTTTTGCTATCGTACCAGCAGGTTTTTTGCTGGGGATTTTATGCCCATCAAAAAATAAATTATTATGCTGTTTTTTTATTACCGCCCGAGATGATGGTTTTGTATAAACCTAATATTGATTTTATAAGCGAACATGCTGTTGACCCCGATAAAAGAAGGTATGCCGTAAAAGATGAAGGCCCAAGGCATTACTTAGATATAGATCATTATGGCGCTTATCCTTATTCATCGCTGCCACGTAAATGGACAGACGCAGTTGCAAAATTTGGAGAAGATTCGCTTATGGCATATGGCATTGTGCCCTGGCATGTACAAACCATGCTTGGCAGGCTTACCAAGGCTTTTAAAGAAAAAAACTTTAGTTCAATAATGAAAAACAGCACCGAGCTTGGGCATTATATTGCCGATGCCCACGTGCCGCTGCATGCAAGCAGTAACCACAATGGGCAGTTTACCAATCAAAAAGGCATACATGGTTTTTGGGAAAGCCGGGTGCCCGAGTTGCTGGCCGCAAAAGAATGGGATTTTTTTATAGGCAAGGCCGATTACATTAAAAACCCCGGCGATTTTATCTGGAAAAGGGTTTTGGAAAGCGCCCTTGCGGCCGATACGGTATTATTGTATGAACGGGAGCTCACCAAAAAATTTCCTGATGATAAAAAATATTCTTTTGAAAACCGCAATGGTAAAACCATACGGCAATATTCAACTGCTTTTACCACCGCTTATAATGAAAAATTAGATGGAATGATTGAACGCCGTATGCGCCAATCTATTTATGCAGTGGCTTCGTTTTGGTACACCGCATGGGTAAATGCCGGGCAGCCCGACCTTAAAGGATTGGTTTCAGGAAAATTCAGCGAAGCCGATTTGAAGGAGTTTGAAAAACTTAATAAGCAATGGAATTCCTCATCAAAAATGATTGGGCGTGATGAGCAGTAGAAAACATTTTATTTGGCCAATGGAACAGAAATATGAAATATACTTCCCTTACCCAAAATACTTTCGGCTTTAATGGTTCCGTTATGTGCGGCCACCATGGTTTTTACATAACTAAGGCCCAGGCCAAACCCTTTTACATTATGCACATTGCCGGTATGTGCCCGGTAAAATTTTTCAAATATGCGGTTCAGCGTTTCTTTGTTCATGCCTATACCGTTATCTTCTATTTTTATGTTGAAGTGGTTGCTGCTGTTATACGTACTAAGTTTTATGTGCAGGTTTTCTTTTGAATATTTTACTGCATTATCAAGCAGGTTATTGATAAGGTTGGTAAAATGAACTTCATCTGCATTGATGATGTCATTTTCTGCATCCAGTGCCACTTCTAAAGTACCGCCCTTTTCGGCTACCTGCAGGTTGATATTGTTTAATGCCACTGTAATTAAATCGTGTGCGGCAGAGCGTTTAAGGTTCAACTGCACTTCCTGCTTATCAAGCAAAGCGGCTTGCAGTATGGTTTCTACCTGCTTGTTCATTCGTATGTTTTCTTCCTTGATGATGCCGGTGAAATAATCTGTTTTTTCCTTATTACCAGCTACCTTTTCATTCTTTAAGGCGTCTACGGCTAGCGATATGGTTGCCAGCGGCGTTTTAAACTCATGCGTCATATTATTGATAAAATCTGATTTTATCTCGCTGAGTTTTTTTTGTTTCAGTAAAGTGCGTATGGTGATAAAAAAAGCTGTGGTGATAATGACAGTGAACAATATAGAACCGATAATGAACCAGAACATTTCTTTCCAGATTAAGCGTTGCTGGTGAGGCATCACAACCGATAACAATTCTTCACTAACAAGATTCTCAAATGCAGTACCGCTAGCCGGCTCCAGGGCATATACTACGCTAAAGCTATTTACAGTATCTGCATAATACTTAAAAAAATTATCGCTGTACACCTGGTCGCCGTTGATGGAGTTTATCCTCACATTAAATTCAAAGGGGTAATTTTCGAGGTTGTTTTTATTAAACCCCATTCTTATAATATCGGCTATCTCATCTCTCGAAAATCTTTTTATTACAGATGGCCTGAAGTATTGCATCTGTAATTTATCACCGGGGAAAAACAAGTCGTTCTTGCGGGGTAATGGCATCAATGAATTTTTTTCCTGCGTAAGTAAGGTGCCTGCATAGTTAACCGCCCTTATAAAATTTTCCTTTACCTGCTTGTCTTTAGCCGCATGTGCGCTTGCTATCCAAAGCACCTGAAAAAAAATAAGGCCGATGAGGGATAGCAGTATAAGTATGGTTATGATAGGGAAAATTCGCTTCATTGCTGTAAAGGTAGTTCAGTTAACAGGCGGTAAAATACATTAAATGCCTTAAAGATTAAATTTAACTAAGGTTTACATTTTATGGTAATAAATTTTACTGCGCTGCATTGATTCTAAAACTAAAACATTAATTTAGGAATATGATTGAACCAGCTGCAGGCATATTACTGATAGCGGACCCTTTTTTAAAAGATCCTAATTTTATCCGCACCGTTGTGCTTTTGTGCGAACACCAGCATGAAGGCAGCCTTGGCTTTGTTATCAATAAACAGGTAGAACAAACTTTAGATGAACTGGTAACCGGGATGGAAGGATTAAAACTTCCGGTGTATTACGGCGGCCCGGTACAAATGAATACAATACACTTTCTACACCAATACCCACAGCTTATTCCCGATTCGGTAAAAGTTAATAATGAAATTTATTGGGGAGGGAATTTTGAATCGGTTACGGCCTTGCTAAAAAATAACAGTATCGACCCCAAAAAGATAAAGTTTTTTATAGGATATAGTGGATGGGGTTACAACCAGTTGAATGGAGAGCTTAAAGAAAAAAGTTGGCTCACTGTATCGGCCAGCCAAGCACTTGTATTTAATACCCATTACAATGAGATTTGGAAAAACAGCCTGCAGAAATTGGGTGGCCAGTACAAGATGATGATTAATTACCCGATAGACCCACAACTAAACTAACAGGTTGTGTAATTGTAAACATATCTTTAGTTAAAAAAAACAACTTGCTATACAGCTTTGTAAAAATCATTGCCCGGCTTGCCTTACCTATTTACTGCAGGGATATCTTTATTAATAAAAAAGAATTATTAAAACATGATGGCCCTTTAATACTTGCTGCCAACCACCCCAATTCTTTTTTAGATGCCATTATACTTTGCACCATTTTTGACAAGCCCATTTATTCTCTTGCCAGGGGCGATGCTTTTAAAAACAAAACTTTTGCAAAAGCGCTAACGCTGTTTAAGATGTTCCCGGTGTACAGGGTGAGCGAAGGTGTGGAGAACCTGGAAGAAAATTATACCACTTTTAACCTTTGCAAAAACCTGTTTAGGAAAAATGGTATTGTACTCATCTTTAGCGAGGGCAGATGTATTAATGAATGGCATTTGCGGTCTTTAAAAAAAGGTACGGCCCGCCTTGCCATTAGCAGTTGGGCAGATGGCATTGATGTGAAAGTATTGCCGGTTGCCATCAACTACAGTTCGTTCAGTAAGTTTGGTAAGAATGTAAAACTTTATTTTGGCGATACCATCTCAAAAGAAGATATAAATTATAATGATACCCATGGCAATGCAATTAATAAGTTTAACCAAACATTACATCAAAAATTAAGCAGCCATGTTTTTGAAATTGATGCAAATGATAAAGAAGCCCTGTACAAAACTTTTTATATTAAGCAGCCTATTATAAAAAAGCTATTGTTGTTTATTCCGGCGCTGGCAGGTTTTATTATACATGCGCCTTTGTATTATTTTATAAAATTGCTGGGCAGCCTGTTAACAAAGGAAGACGGGCACCATGATGCCATGATGGTGGCTTTTCTTTTTTTACTGTATCCTGTTTTTCTTATCCTCTTTAGCCTGTTGTTTTTTATGATAAGCTGCAACTGGTTTTCGTTTTTTGTTATTTTGATTTTACCGTTTACTGCCTGGGCTTATGTGCAACTAAAGCAACAGTTATAAAAACTTATCCACCTCCCATCAAAAATAAAGTAACATAAAAAACCGAGCCCATACCAAAGGCATGGGCTCGGTTATCTTTATAAAAAATTATTACGCTTCTTCTGCTCCTTCAACCAAAACTATGGTTTTGTTATTCAGTACTTCTACAAAACCACTCTTAATGGTATAGCCGGCTGTTTGTGTTTTATCTTTTAAAATTTTAAGTTTACCATCTTTTAAAGCGCTTACCATGGGTGCATGCCTGTCTAAAACTTCAAAAGAACCGCCAATGCCCGGCAGTACCACGCCGTACACATCGCCGCTGAAAACTTTTTGTTCGGGTGTTAGAATTTCGAGTGTCATGTATTTTAGTATTTAGTAGTTGGTAGTTAGTATCAAGTAGTTAGTAGTAAGATGTTATAAACTTTATTTTTGTAAACTATTATATAATCCAAATGACATTTTTTGTACAGGTTTTATCATCTGATCAAAAGTAGTAAGTTGCTCTTCACTTAAGTATCCAAATTTAAACGCTAAAATCAATTGTGTTTCCAATTCAAATGAAGAACCCATTGCAATGCTTATGAAATGTTTAAACTCTTTATCTGAAACCCTACCACATCCTTCTGCAATATTCGATGGTATTGAAATTGCACATCTTTGTATTTGTGAAATCAACCCTAATTTCTCTTCCCTGGGAAAATTTCCTGTAAGCTGATAAACAAAAACCACAAGTTCCATAGCCTTTTGCCATACCTGTAGCTCTTTAAAGTTGTGAATTTTCATTTAAGCAGTATTATAATAAACAAACCAGAAATTTTGTATCACATACTCAATTAAAATTGCTTCCTACTCTTGCTACTTATATCTTGCTACTTGCTACTTATATCCTGCTACCTGCTACTTACATCCTGCTACCTGCCCCCTTACGCTTTTGCAGCTTCCATCAGTTTCTTACCTTTTTCAATTGCATCTTCTAAAGTACCAACCAGGTTAAATGCTGCTTCGGGATATTCATCCACTTCTCCATCCATAATGGCATTAAAGCCACGGATAGTATCTTCAATAGGAACCAACACACCTTTTAAGCCGGTGAACTGCTCGGCCACAAAGAATGGCTGACTTAAGAAACGTTGTACTTTACGAGCACGTGCCACCACTAATTTATCTTCATCACTTAATTCATCTAAACCAAGGATGGCAATGATATCCTGTAACTCTTTATATCGTTGTAAAATTAATTTTACACGGTTTGCACAATTATAATGTTCATCTCCTACAATTTGTGGAGTTAAAATTCTTGAAGTAGAATCTAACGGATCTACCGCAGGATAGATACCAAGGTCGGCAATCTTACGGCTAAGTACTGTAGTTGCATCTAAGTGGGCAAAGGTTGTAGCCGGTGCAGGATCGGTTAAGTCATCCGCAGGTACATACACCGCTTGTACAGAAGTTATAGAACCATTCCTTGTTGAAGTAATACGCTCCTGCATCAATCCCATTTCGGTAGCAAGTGTTGGCTGGTAACCCACCGCCGATGGCATACGGCCTAATAAAGCCGACACTTCGGAACCTGCCTGTGTAAAACGGAAGATGTTATCTACGAAAAATAAAATGTCTTTTCCCTGTCCGCTGCCATCGCCATCTCTAAAATATTCTGCAATGGTTAATCCGCTTAATGCCACACGAGCCCTTGCACCCGGTGGTTCGTTCATTTGTCCGAATACGAATGTAGCTTTTGAATCTTTTAATCCATCCATATTAACAGAGCTTAAATCCCATCCGCCTTCTTCCATGCTATGCTTAAACTTTTCGCCATAGTTCATAATACCGGCTTCAATCATTTCCCTCATCAGGTCGTTTCCTTCACGGGTTCTTTCGCCCACACCTGCAAATACTGATAATCCACTATATGCTTTTGCAATGTTATTAATCAATTCCTGTATCAATACGGTTTTACCCACACCTGCACCACCAAACAATCCAATCTTACCACCTTTTGCATAAGGTTCAATCAAATCAATTACTTTAATACCGGTGTACAATACTTCATTGGCAGTACTAAGGTTTTCAAATAACGGTGGCTTAGCATGAATGGGGCGGCCGCCAACTTTGCTAACCTGTGGCAACCCGTCAATAGCATCACCGGTTACATTAAATAAACGTCCTTTTATATCTTCACCAACAGGCATGGCAATTGGCTTACCTGTATCAATAACTTCCATACCACGTACCAAACCTTCGGTACCGTCCATAGCAATGGTACGTACACTATCTTCACCCAGATGCTGTTGTACTTCCAGCACCAATGTATCACCGTTTTCACGCTTTAACTCAAGTGCATTTAAAATTTCAGGAAGTTTGCTTTCGTTGTCGAAATGAACGTCAACAACGGCACCGATAACTGATTTTATTTTACCTGTATTGGCCATAAAAAGTTTTTTTATATATGTTTTCTATTTCAGGCGGCAAAGGTAAGGGATAGAGTTTGAAAACTGAAATTGCAAAAGCGCAATTTTTGAAGGTTTTTTAATGATAATTTTACCCTCTTTTTATAATTAAACACAATATGTTTGCTGTTTTCCGTTTTAAAGGAAAATTTTTACCCTTTTCTATTAAATGAACAGATGGGCCCGGTAATTAAAAAAGTTTTTCGAATATCGTTTATCCTGTTTAATGCAGTATTGCTTTTACTGTATTTGCTGGCCTGCCTGGTGCCTTTTTTGCCAGCAGGCAAATACTGGATTATTGCCATACTGGGGCTGGTTTTTCCATTACTTTTTTTTACGCTGTTGTTATTTTTTATTTACTGGCTTATTAAAAAATCAAAATGGGCATTGCTTTATGCTGTTGTGATGCTTGCAGGCATACAACAGGTTACTGTATTTTTCAGTTTTAGGCCGGTATCAAAATTCAATGCTTCCGTAGCTCCGGGCAACATTCGGGTAATGACCTGGAATTTATCAAGTTGGGGGGAATCGAACAGGAAAGCAAAATCAAATCCTAATTACCAGGCCGAGATGGTTGACATCATTAAAAAATCAAATGCCGATGTTTTGTGTTTCCAGGAATATCTTTATTATAAAGACTCAAAGTATTACGACTCGGTAATACCGGCGCTTAAGGATTATGGTTACCGGTACAGTTTTTTTGCCAAATCAAATTACAGCAAACGAATTTATAAAACCACATTTCTAACACAATCGGTCATCCTTTCAAAATATCCAATAAAAGATTCGGCATATTTTTTTTATAACGAACATGAGTTTGCCGAACCGCTTATTTATACAGATATAATGGTGAATGAAAAAACCATCAGGGTGTTTTCTACACATTTGGAATCGGTAAAGTTTGAAAATTATGATTACGAGGCATTGCATAAACTTAAAAAACCTATGGATGCAAGTATTGTACAATCACGTGCTGTTTTGTATAAATTAAAACAGGCTTATAAAAAAAGAGCGCAGCAGGCCGAGATGCTTGCCGGCAAAATAAAACAAAGCCCTTACCCCGTAATTGTTTGCGGTGATATGAATGATGTGCCCAACTCTTACACTTATTTTACAGTGAAGGGTGATTTACAGGATGCCTTCTTAAAAAAGAGTGGTGGGCTTGGGCGTACTTTCCGATATATCTCTCCCACCCTGCGAATTGATTATATACTGGCAGATAAAAGATTTGAGGTTGAAAATTTCAGCAAGATAAAAGTGCCCTACTCCGATCATTATCCCATCCTGGCTGATATAGCTTTTAAAGAAAAATGATTGTAATAATTTATTATTAAAGTTGATGGTTAAAGATTTTGTTTAGACAGTTCCAAAAAAACCAAAGCAGCTACCACAGCTCCAATTATTGGCCCCATAACCGGTATCCAACTATAGCCCCAACCACTGTTTCCTTTATTTTTTATTGGTAAAACAAAATGCATAATCCTTGGACCTAAATCCCTTGCCGGGTTAATGGCGTACCCTGTAGGCCCACCAAGACTTAAGCCAATACCCAACACCAATAATGCTACAGGCAGTGCATCCAGCGAACCAAGTTTAAATGGCACATCGTTTATATTTCCGCCAACAATATAAAACACTCCAAACACCAGGGCAAATGTGCCAATGATTTCGGTAGCCAAATTAAAAAATATACTATGTATGGCAGGACTGTTGCTAAACACAGCAAGCTTAGCATTTACATCATCCGTTTCATCAAAATGTTTTTTATAAGCTACCCAAACCAAAAAAGCGCCGAGCATGGCGCCTGCAAACTGAGCCATAATATATACGGGAACCATTTCCCAATTGAATTTTCCGGCAACAGCAAAACCGATTGTTATTGCAGGGTTCAGGTGAGCGCCACTATATGCAGCCGATAAAAAAACACCCACAAAAACAGCAATAGCCCAGCCGAATGTGATCACTATCCAGCCACTGTTGTTGCCTTTGGTTTTATTTAAAACAACATTGGCTACCACGCCATCGCCTAATAAAACTAAAAATGCGGTACCAATTAATTCTGCTATAAATGGAGGCATAAAAAAAGTTTTTAATTGTGTTTATTAAAATGGTCTTCTCATTAAAGCGTTGTTTAGCTTTAACATTTTAAAAGATTTTTCAAGATAATAAATATTGCTTAGCCAGTTCAGTAAATGAGATAATTTGTTGCTGTTGCCAACTATTATCTTTTTTCATTTCGCCTGCCATCAGTTTGGCTACGGTAGCAGCACATTCCATAGCAGCTTTAGCATCTAAAAATAAAATCCGGGTACGGCGTGCAAGCACATCTTCAATAGTTAAAGCCATTTCTTTTCGTACCGCCCAAATAACTTCTGCCTTTATATTTTTTAGTGTTGGATGCAGAAGATTAGCCCAATCTTCATTTTCTGCACATAATTGTTTTAATGCTTTTGCATCGCTACCATACACAAGCATTGCATCACTTTTATCCAAATTATTTTGCCAGCCATGAATTTTTAAAGTCTCTGTTATACATTTTCTCTTATCCAGCTTTGCTGAAAAAACAGCGTTATTAACTGCATCCTCTCCCATCTTACGGTAGCTTGTCCATTTACCACCGGTAATAGTAACAAGGCCGCTGTTGCTTATTATTATGGTATGGCTGCGTGGCATCAGCGACGATTTGCGAATTTTATTTTTTATCACCAATGGCCGCTGTCCCACAAAAACACTCAACACATTTTTACGATGCACATTTACCCGCAGGTATTTATTTATATGCTGTAAAACAAATCCTATCTCTTCTTCAAGTGGCGCAGGCTCAATTGCCGCTTCATCAATTTGTGTATCGGTGGTACCCACAATTACTTTATCGTGCCAGGGTATAGCAAACAATACTCTTCCATCCGATGTTTTTGGAATCATCAATGCAGCATGTGCCGGAAAAATATGTTTATCAAAAACCAAATGTATCCCCTGCGATGGCAAAATAATTTTTTTCATCATACCATCATCCATCTGCATAATCTTATCGGCAAATACACCTGTAGCATTAATAAGCACTTTACATTTTGCGTCATATACATTACCGTTTATTTTATCGCTGATTTGTACACCGGTAATTTTCTTATTTTCTTTAATGATGCCGGTAACGGCGCAATAATTTATAACCGTACCACCATTATCAACAGCAGTTTGGGCAAGGTTAATAGCCAGCCGGCTATCGTCAAACTGCCCGTCTTGATACACAATAGCGCCTTTTAATTGGGAAGGGTTAATGGTTGGCAACAAAGTCTTTGCATTTTTTGCTGTAATAATTTTTGTTTTTCCAAGGCTTAATGTACCCGATAAAAAATTATATACTTTTAACCCAAAGCCATAATAAATTATTTGCCACAGGCTGTAACAGGGCAATACAAAAGAAAGGTTATGGCAAACATGCGGTGCATTTTTCAACAACAAACCTCTTTCTTTTAATGACTCCCTTACAAGCTTTATATTTCCCTGCGCCAGGTAACGCACACCGCCATGCACCAGTTTTGTAGATCGGCTTGAAGTGCCTTTTGCAAAATCAAACTGCTCAACCAATAAAGTTTTATAGCCACGGCTTGCTGCATCTACGGCAGTGCCAAGGCCTGTGGCGCCGCCGCCAATGATGATGATATCCCATACTTTCACTTCATCAAGATGTTGCAGCATTCCGTTTCGGTTCATAAACAGAAAATGTTTTTATTGATTTGGATGGGATATAACTTATTTTGAAACGATATCAACTTTTTTCGCAATTGCTGATGGTTGTGTTCACTGCATTTTTCCAGCCTGCCGATAAGGATGTTCTTTGTGCTGCATCCATTTTTGATTCAAAAGCTTTATCAACCTGCCATTGCATTTGTATTTCATCAATGCTTTTCCAATAACCCACAGCAAGGCCTGCAAGATAAGCAGCACCCAATGCTGTTGTTTCAGTAATTGTTGGCCTAAGCACTTTTGTATGTAATATATCTGCCTGGAACTGCATGAGTAAATCATTGGCAGTAGCGCCGCCATCAACTCTTAGTTCTTTGATATCAATGCCGGCATCGGCTTCCATAGCTTTCAATACATCCATGGTTTGATAAGCGATACTCTCCAACGCTGCACGTGCAATATGGGCTGCAGTGCTGCCACGGGTAAGCCCGGTAATAGTTCCTTTTGCATCTTGTTTCCAGTAAGGTGCACCAAGCCCTGTAAAAGCCGGCACCACGTACACGGCACCGTTATCTTTTACTTTTAATGCCAACTCCTCTACCTCAGCTGATTTTTTTATGATACCCAATCCATCCCTTAACCATTGCACCACAGCTCCGGCAATAAAAACACTTCCTTCCAATGCATATTGAGTAATGCCGTTTACTTTCCATGCAACGGTTGTAAGTAAATTATTTTTCGATTCTACAGGCTTATCACCTGTATTCATCAACATAAAACAACCTGTACCATAGGTATTTTTAACCATGCCGGGTTGTGTGCACATTTGCCCAAATAAAGCCGATTGCTGATCGCCGGCTATACCGGCAATGGGAATATTATGAGCCGTGATGATGTTTTGTGTGCTGCCATACACTTCGCTGCTGCTGCGTATTTGCGGCAGCATAATGCCGGGTATGTCAAAAATATTTTCCAGCTCGTCATCCCATTGCAACGTATGAATATTACACAACATGGTACGTGAAGCATTGGTTACATCGGTTACATGTATTTGCCCTTTTGTTAAATTCCAAATAAGCCAGGAGTCAATTGTTCCAAAACACAGTTCGCCTTTTTGGGCTTTATCTCTTGCGCCATCAACATTATCCAAAATCCACTTTACTTTAGTGGCCGAAAAATATGCATCCACAATCAAACCTGTTTTTTGCCTGACAGTTTTATCTAATCCTTTTGTACGCAACTCATCGCAGAAAGATGCTGTTCGCCTGTCTTGCCATACTATGGCGTTATAAACAGGCTTGCCTGTATTCCTGTCCCACACAACGGTTGTTTCTCTTTGATTGGTGATACCAATTGCTGCAATATTTTCGGCAGCAAGGCCTGCTTTGCTGATAACTTCGGCAGCTACACCTAATTGTGTACTCCAAATTTCATTGGCATCATGTTCTACCCAACCGGGTTGAGGAAAAATTTGTGCAAATTCTTTTTGTGCTACTGCTTTTATGGAACCCTTTTTATCAAATATAATTGCACGGCTGCTGGTGGTACCCTGGTCTAATGCTAAAATGTATTGCTCCATAAAAATTATTTTCTTTCAAGTTAAAAACAAAATATTGTTTAAGTAACTTAAAAGACAAAAAAAGCTGCATGATTTTCATCACACAGCTTTTATCAAACTTCCAAAAAAAAAATATTTATCCCCTGCGTCCTTTGCCTCTTTTATGTACGGTTGTTTTCACTCTTGTGTTTCCGGCAGGCCCGGTAACCCTTGTACGGGTAACCCTGTAATTTTTACGGGCAACTGTAGTACGTTTTACTACAATGGGCGAAGAAGTGCGGTAAGGTTTGTAAATACGATGAGCAACTACAGCCCTGTGTGTACGCACCACTGCAAAATGTGTGTGATAACGGTAGCAGCCCGGATGGAAAATCCTCCATGCAACAGGATGCCATGGCCTCCACCAAACCGGGTAATGCCTCCACCTGAATGGCGAAACCCACGGAACATAAGCCGGGCGATAAACAAAACGTACGCAGGGCCAGTAAAACACATTCACTACAATGCGAACAGCACTGTTATTTAAAATTGATGGGCCGCTTGTATTTGCATCAGCATCGCTAAAATTAAATACTTCGTCGCCTTCGTCAGATGGCTCTACAATTTTTTGTTCACCATAGATGTCTTCATCGCCGGTGATTTGAATGATGGCAGTGGTATCGCCGGTTTTTTCAAGTTCTATTACGGCTATATCCTGGCTTTCATTTTCAGATACGGGCACTTGTAATATAAAAACCTGTGCATCGCCATCTTTTTTATTGATAACCCTGATATAATCTGTTTCCCCATCGCCATTTAGATCTAAATTATTTACATTTTTATCCTGGCTATTGAGAAGTTTTTCAAACTCTTCAGGAGAAGATGACTGCTTAAATAATTCTAATGCACCTTGTAGGCTAAAGTTATCTCCCGGTAATCCTGTGGAATCTTCCTGGGCATATAAATTAACTGTGCTGAATACAACACAAGTTAAGATGATAAGGTTTTTAATTTTTTGCATAACGGTTGATTTTTGTATGCTTATGACTGAGCTTTAGCCTTAAAGTTTATTTATAAATTAATTTTTTAGATTAAAAAATTCATTCAAATAATATGGTTGTAAACATTATTATTTATATTTGCAACAATGTATCAAAAATTTAGTCTTTGTTACAAAGCTTTTTTATAAGAAAAACAATTGCCGCATTTTTAATACTGGTTTTTGCTTTTAGCATAACACCAACTATTGTATTACATAATTGGTTTGCCAATCATACCGATACATGCATACAGCAAAAAAATAGCCAGTTGCCACAAATAAGCAGCGCCACATTTCATTGCCATTGCAATAGTATGGTAGCAGTATCGGCATTTACCGAACCCGGGCAATTTGAAATTGCTGCTGTAGAGAAAGTTTTTAATACAGCAACCTCTATCGAAATTGTTCAACCAACTACTTCCCTAATAATTTTTCATTCGCTGAGGGGGCCGCCAACAGTGTAATATTTTTTATTACTGTACAAACAGGCAAACGGATTTTGATTTCCGTTTTTTATTTCTTCATTGAAATTTTATTAAACTATTTTTCAAATGCGAATTATCATCATACGCTTTATTGTGTTACTGTTAACTGTTGTAAATACACAATCAACTAATGCAAAAGTTTATACCAATATTGAAATTCATAATTACAATTATATAAATGGTACATTTTCTGGTAAAATTACAGATGCTGCAACCGGCGCTGCTATTGAGGCAGCAACCGTTTACATTTCCGACATTAAATTTGGTACTGCATCAGATGCATCGGGCAGGTTTATCATAAGGAACATACCGCCGGGTAAACACCTTGTTGAAATATCACATATAGGTTACAACAGCATTGTTGAAAACATAAACATGAATGCCGATATAATAAAGGATTTTGCAATGAGCGAAAGTATTGTTGAAAACAATGCTGTGGTTGTTACGGGTGTTTCGAGCGCCTCACAGTTAAAAAAAATTCCCATCTCAGTTTCTGTAATGCGTAAAGAAGATTTTTTCAGGAACGCATCTACCAACATCATCGAATCGTTGAGTAAGATGGGTGGTGTATCAACAGTATCAACCGGGCCGGCCATATCAAAACCGGTGATACGTGGCCTTAGCTACAACCGTGTATTAACCATCAATGATGGTGTACGGCAGGAAGGGCAGCAATGGGGCGATGAACATGGTATTGAAATAGATGAGGCAAGTGTTAGCAAGATTGAGTTGCTGAAAGGCCCGGCTTCTATCATATACGGTAGCGATGCGTTGGGTGGCGTTATAAATATCATCACCAATGTACCGGTGCCCACCAATACATTAAAAGCAAACCTCTCGGGCAACTATCAATCAAACAACCATCTTCGTTCGCTCAATTTTAATATTGGCGCAAATAAAAACGGATTTAACTGGAACCTCTATTCATCCAATAAAGCTGCAGAAGATTACAGGAATAAATATGATTACCGGGTTTTTAATTCAAAGTTTAAGGAAAATAACTTTGGCGGATATGTTGGTTACAATGGCAGATGGGGCTTTAGCCATCTATTGTTCAGTAAATTTAATTTAAAGGCTGGCATGGTTGAAGGAGAAAGGGATAGCGCCGGTTTTTTTATTAAACATATAACAAGTGCTATAACCGAAAGGGCCACTGCGGCCGATTTCAGATCAACCACGCCACAGGTGCCATACCAGCATATTCAACATTACAAAATTGCAACTGATAACAATATTAGATTTGGTAAAAACCATCTTACATTTAATTTAGGTTATCAAATAAATAAAAGAGAAGAGTTTGGCAATGCCGATGATGTTAATGAACGTAGTTTATATTTTATACTGGGAACATTTACCTATACCGGGCAGTTTCATTTTACAGAAAAAAACAACTGGAAAACTTCTATCGGCATCAACGGTATGCAGCAACACAATACCAACAAAGGCATTGAGCAAATGATACCCGGCTACAACCTGTTTGATTTCGGCATTTATACCTTCACACAAAAAACAATTGATAAACTTACAATCAGCGGCGGGGTTCGGTTTGACAACCGCTATTTAGATGCCGGTAATTTACTTGATGGTAGCGTAATAAAAGGTAGTGCATTTAAAAAATCGTTCTCAAATTTTTCGGGTAGCGCCGGTTTGGCTGCACAGGTAACAAAAAATATAAACCTAAAGTTCAATATCGCTAGAGGTTTTAGAGCGCCCGGCTTACCTGAACTGGCAAGCAATGGCGCACACGAAGGAACCATTCGTTACGAATATGGCAACAGCCAATTAAAAAGCGAAACAAGTTTGCAGTTAGATGGTGGTATTGAATATGGCACCCAACATCTATCTTTTGGCTTATCGGCTTTTTACAACAGCTTCAGCAATTTTATTTTTTACAGAAAATTAGAAGCAGCCGCCGGTGGCGATAGCCTGGTAAATGTAAACAACAACCTGCTTACGGCTTTTAAATTCGATCAGTCGAAAGCCAGGTTAACAGGCCTGGAAGCTACCCTTGACATACATCCGCATCCGCTTGACTGGTTGCATATTTTAAACAGTTTTTCATTGGTAAACGGACAATTTAAAAATGCTGTAGAGGGAAACAAATCTCTTCCTTTCATTCCTGCCACAAAACTAATAACAGAAATAAAAGGCAGTTTTAATAACATTACTAAAAACATCCATAATTTTTATGCAAAGTTTGAAGTGGACAATACATTTAGAAAGAAGGATGTGTTTACAGCTTACAATACCGAAACAATAACCCCCGGCTATACTTTGTTAAATGCCGGCATAGGAACTGATTTTGTGAATACTAAAAACAAAACTTTGTTAAGCCTTAGTATTAATGCATTAAACATAACAGATGTTGCTTACCAAAATCATTTAAGCCGCCTTAAATATGCCGATGTAAATATAGCAACAGGCAGGCAGGGAGTGTATAACATGGGCAGGAACTTTAGTATAAAATTAAATGTGCCCATTGGTTTCAATTTACAAAAATGATTTTTACAGCAAGGAAATACCGGTAAAGCAAGAACATGCCTGCATATTTTTTTGTTGAACACAAACCTTTTGTTTTTTTAAAATGAAAAAATGAAATTTAGAAAGCAGGCTACTGAATTTTCAAAAAAAGAATCTTATTTTGTATATATGATAGATATAAATATCAATACTCCGGCTCTGCTTTTTCCTGCCATTACCTTACTGATGCTGGCATTTACTAACCGCTTTTTATCGCTGGCAGTTTTAGTACGCAAACTGCATGATGAGTATAGCCGAGGCGAAAGGGAGAAAAATATTCTGAAACAGATTAAGAATATCCGCAGCCGCATCAACCTTATCCGTTATATGCAGGCGTTGAGTGTACTTAGTTTTTTATGTTGTGTACTATGTATGTATGCCATTTATCGCAACTGGATGGTGATGGCTCATTGGATTTTTGCAGGCAGCCTGTTTTTCCTGCTTGCATCTATCCTTTTATCGCTAATAGAAATTAATAAAAGCACCAAAGCTATTGAACTGGTGCTAAGCGATATTGAAGAACTGGATAAGGAAAATATATTTACTGATATTTTTAAAAAAGAAGATAATTAATCAAACTCTACCGGTTTTGTTGTTTCATAATGCTCATTGTACTTAACAAAAAAACGCATATAAATAACACGGCTTACCCTCATTAGCCAGGGCTGCATAATAACCAGCAACAGCGTATTTAAACCAAGCCACCAAAATATACGATTATCGGTGGTAGATACACCAATAAACACAAGCCATATTATAAAAGTAATTGCCGTAATACCAACTGTTAATGCATAACTCACATAACCGGTTCCAAACCAAAATCCTTTTTCCATATCATATTTTTGTTTACAAACTTCACAACATTCGGGCATATCAAATATGTGCGACAGCTTCAACTGCTTGTATGGGTTGGGGTCTTTAAACATAGGGCCCCGCCTGCAACGAGGGCATTTCATTGTTAAGATGCTCCAGATATAATTAGGGGTTGGTTTTGGGTTCATAACTGCAAAGTTAATAAAGCCGGAATTTTACTGCAAAAGACAAATTTTTATTTGTATTTAATTTTAAAAAACAGCATCACCAGGCTCATGGTAAGCACCATGCTGTTTGTATAAATAATAGCTGCATCCAACACAAGTATGCCATACAGTAACCACATAGATACACCCAGTATCAGCAATGCCAGCATAGACAATGAAAGGTCTTTTGAAGATTTTGTTTTCCATATTTTTATCACCTGTGGTAAAAAAGTAATGGAAGTAATGGTGCCTGCTGCCAGGCCTAAAATTTGAATTGCCGACATACAATTAATTTAAAGCAGTGCGTGATAAAGTTTGATGTTTACGTTCGCCAATTTGCTGGCGCCACATAGCAAAGTACAATCCTTTTTCCTGTAGCAATAATTCATGCGAACCTGTTTCCACCACATCGCCTTTTTCTAACACATAAATCCTATCGGCATGCATGATAGTGCTTAGGCGATGTGCAATTAAAATTGTTACCTGCCCTTTTTGCGAAGACAGTTCTCTTATGGTATTGGTAATCTCTTCTTCGGTAATTGAATCAAGCGCCGATGTTGCTTCATCAAAAATTAATAAATGCGGTTTACGTAATAAAGCCCTTGCAATGGAAATACGTTGTTTTTCGCCGCCCGATAATTTTAATCCGCCTTCACCAATCATGGTATCCAGCCCTTTTTCTGCACGGGCCAGCAAGCCCATACAACTTGCTTTTGCTAACACTTCATCCAAATCTTTTTCGGTAGCTGCCGGGTTTACAAACATCAGGTTTTCCCTGATGGTTCCGCTAAACAAGTTTGTATCCTGGGTTACAAATCCTATTTGTTTACGTAAGTCATCAAAACGTATTTCTGTTTCATCAAGATTATTGTATAATATTTTTCCTTCCTGTGGCCGGTATAATCCCACCAATAATTTCATTAAAGTAGATTTACCTGAACCCGATGGGCCAACAAAAGCAATAGTTTCGCCAATCTTTACATCAAAACTAATATTGTTGATGGCTTTATGTGATGCCGATTGGTGTTTGAACGAAACAGACTTGAACGAAAGTGTTTCAATATTATTCAACGACTTAGGGTTAGCAGGTTCCAGTTCGGGTTTTTTCTTCATCAGCTTATCAAAATTATTCAGCGATGCTTCGGCTTCACGATAAGCCAGCAGGATATTACCAATTTCCTGCAATGGCCCAAATATGAAAAATGAAAAAACCTGCATGGTTATCAGTTCACCGGCATCCATACTATTTTTAAAAATTAACCACATTAATATAAACAGTATCACCTGCCTTAAAGTGTTTACAAATGTGCCTTGTATAAAACTGATGCTTCTTATGCTTTTTACCTTGGTAAGTTCCAAACCAAGTATTTTGTACGTATTCTTATTCAGCCTTTCTACTTCCTGCCCTGTAAGGCCAAGGCTTTTTACCAACTCAATATTACGCAGCGATTCGGTAGTGGAGCCTGCCAGAGCAGTTGTTTGCCCAACAATATTTCTTTGTATTACTTTTATTTTTTTACTGAGCAGGTTTGTTATCATTGTAAGCATTACAATACCTACCAGGTATGCTACGGGCACCATCCAGCTTATATATATACTTGCATATACAAAAACAAAAACTACACCTACTAAAACACCAAACAGGATATTGATAAGGCTAGTCATAAATCTTTCTACATCTGACCGCACTTTTGTTAATACCGACAATGTTTCGCCACTGCGCTGGTCTTCAAATTCCTGGTAAGGAAGTTTCATGGCATGTTGCAAACCATCGGTAAAAACCTTGGCACCAAATTTTTGAATAATCACATTTAAAAAATAATCCTGGAAGGCTTTGGCAATGCGACTAACCATGGCTACAGAAATAGAAAAAAGAAGGATATAAAAAACACCAAACTGCAGGTAGTGTTCGCCTTTTCTTTCTATAACACCATAGCTCCAAAAAAAAGTATCCCAATTAAAATTACCGGTAGTGGTTCCTGCCTGGTGGTCGCTGGCAAGGTTTACCAACTTACCCAGCAGTATAGGATCTACCAACGAAAAACCAATATTGATAGCAGCTAAAGTTAAAGTAAGTGCCACCAGCCATTTATAAGGCTTTAGGTAGCGAAACAATATTTTCATTCAGATAGTTTATGTGTAATATAAAATCGAAAGATTTCAGTACATCAAATATCGTACAAGTTTAATTAAATGGCAAGATGACAGGTTGTGTTATCCACTCCATCCTTCTCTATCTAAGCTACGGTACTGTATTGCTTCTGCCAGGTGTTCAGGTTTAATATCTTCACTGGCAGCAAGGTCGGCAATGGTGCGGCTTACTTTTAAAATACGGTCGTATGCACGGGCCGATAGGTTTAATTTTTCCATAGCAGCTTTTAGCAGGTTTTGCCCGGCAGTGCTTATTTCACAAATTTCTTTTAGTTGTTTACTGCTCATTTGTGCATTGGCATAAACACCATTGTTGTTTTTATATCTTTCTTCCTGTATCAACCTGGCTTTAATAACACGCTCTCTTATACTGCTGCTTTTTTCAAAATGCTGTGCCGATGATAGTTCATTAAATGCTACAGGTGTTACTTCTACATGCAGGTCAATCCTGTCTAGCAATGGCCCCGATATTTTATTAAGATATTTTTGAACAGCGCCCGGCGGGCAGGTACATTCTTTTTCGGGATGATTAAAAAATCCGCATGGGCATGGGTTCATAGATGCTATCAGCATAAACGATGCAGGAAAGTCTAGTGCCACTTTTGCTCTTGAAATAGTTACTTTTCTTTCTTCCATCGGTTGGCGCATTACTTCCAACACTTGTCTTTTAAATTCGGGCAGTTCATCTAAAAATAAAACACCATTATGAGCCAAAGAAATTTCGCCGGGTTGCGGATTACCGCCGCCGCCTACAAGCGCCACATCCGAAATGGTATGATGAGGGCTCCTGAAAGGACGCTTCGAAATCAATGTTGCATTTTCGGGTAGCTTGCCTGCTACCGAATGTATTTTTGTTGTTTCTAATGCCTCCTGTAAACTAAGTGGTGGCAATATAGTTGGCAAACGCTTAGCCAGCATGGTTTTACCGGCACCCGGCGGGCCAATCAAAATGGCATTGTGCCCGCCGGCAGCAGCAATCTCCAATGCTCGTTTTATATTTTCCTGCCCTTTTACATCGCTAAAATCAAACTCAAAATCTTTTTGTGCATTGGCAAATTCTTCTCTTGTATTTACAATGGTTGGTTGCAGGGATTCTTCATTGTTAAAAAATTCAATCACATCTTTTATATGTTCCACTGCATACACATGCAGGTTGTTAACCATAGCAGCTTCTTTTGCATTTTGTTTTGGAACAATCAGTCCTTTAAAAGCTTCTTTACGTGCCTGTATGGCAATGGGCAATGCGCCGGTGATGGGGCGTACTTCCCCATCAAGGCTTAACTCGCCCATGATAACATAATCGGCCAATTTTTCGGGGTTATTTATTTGTTCGGTAGCGCCTAATGTACCAATAGCAATAGGCAGGTCGAAAGCAGTGCCGGATTTTTTTATATTAGCAGGGGCAAGGTTTACCACCAATTTTGTACGTGGCATGTAAAGTTTATTGCTTTTGATAGCGCTTTCAACTCTTTGAAGGCTTTCTTTTACTGCATTATCAGGCAGGCCCACAATAAAATAATTTTTACCCTGGTTGTTCACACTTACTTCTACCGTAATAGTTATAGCTTCTACACCGTAAACAGCGCTGCCAAATGTTTTAACCAGCATGGGTATGAAATTTTTTTAAAGTTAGAAAAACTTTAATAGGGAAGAAGAAAAAATGTAAACACTTTCAAATTGTTGCTTTTATTATCTTTTTAAAGTAAAGTTTTATAATTTTTTTTATGTAACAAACACAGGTTAAATTTTTTCCAGCATATCCACTACGCCTTCCCTTTTTAATATAAGGTAGCCTAACCTGTCGTTACTGATGCCATCTTTTAAATGATAACTAAATTGTAACTGGTCGTTAATAACAGATGTTTCAAAATATTTAAAATCTATATTGGAATATTTTTTCAGGCCTTCGCCAATTTCATATAAATGGGTGGATAGAATGAATAAAGAGTTCCTGATTTTTAATAATCCTTCAATTACCGTGCTGCTGCACTTCATGGCATCCTGCACATTGGTACCTTTAAAAAGTTCATCAATCAGTATCAGCCATTTTTTGCCATCGCTAAGTTTGATGATGGTGTTTTTAATACGGTGTACTTCGTTATAAAAATAACTTTCTCCTTTAGTAATATTATCCGATACATTTATATTGCTTAGCAAACCATCAAATAATGTAAGTTTCATTTCTATGGCCGGCACACCCATACCAACATGTGCAAGAAAAACAGCAGCGCCTACAGATTTAATAAATGTGCTTTTACCTGCCATATTGGCCCCGGTTAAAAAAAGAAAATTTGTTTTTTGGTTCAACATTACATCATAAGCCACAGGCTCCTGTACCAGCAAATGATAAAGACCTTTTGTTTCAATTACCGGGTCGTTGTTTTGTACAAATTGAGGAAACACCAAATCATATTTTTTTACAGCCATAGCCATCCCATACCAGGCATCAATTTTTGCATACAGCACCACCAGGTCGAGCATGCTGTGTTTAAATCCATATCGTATAAAATGGGCCAGCTTTAATTTTTGAGCATTTGACAATTCATCGCATGATTGATGGTTTTCAACAATTTTAAATTGTTCTTTATGGATGATTTGTTCAATAGATGATAACACTTTTTTTAAAGTGGCGGGTACCGTTTCACTGCTAAACAGGTTTAGCAGTACTTTAAAACCTTTTATAAAATCGAAACAATGCTTTACCGAATAAGTAACCAGCGCAAAATCGGGGCCATGCAGCAATTTATAGCTGTATGTTTCCATTACTGAAGGATGTGAAGGAATAAGGCTAATGGGTGAATCGAAAAATTTTTCTACTACCATTACTGTGCCATTACTTATTTGCGTGGGCCAGGCTGCCTGTTTTTTTATAATGAGTTGTAATGTTTGTTGAACATCAACTATTTCATCCCGGGTTTTAAATGCTGTGGCAAAATTTATCCTTAACTGTTCGCTTCCATGCGTAGTACTGCAAAGGTCAAGTTTATTAAATACCGAAGTTTCTTCTACATTGTTGAACATTAAAAGATCGGCAAGTGTGGTTTTATCTATTTCCATATATGCAGCATATTACCTGTTAAATGTTAGCCGTTGCCCTTTAATAGTTTCGTCAAAAACTTCATTACTATATACCAGGTGGCCATTTACAAAAGTTTTATCTATAGATGCAGGAAAGGTAAATTTCTCTAAAGGGCTCCATCCGCATTTGTATAAAATATTTTTGGGCGTTACAGTAGTTGGTGAGGCTGTGTTTACTACAACCAGGTCGGCAAAATAACCTTCACGTATATAACCCCTGTTTTCAATCTTAAAACAATCGGCTACTGCATGGCTCATTTTTTCGGCAATTTTTTCAAAACTTATTTTCCCTTGTTTTTGATAATATAACATCAGCAACAATGGATGCTGCACCAATGGCAATCCTGCATGTGCTTTTTCGTAACTACCCTGTTTTTCTTCAATTGTATGCGGTGCATGATCTGTTGCAATCACATCCAACCTGTCATCAAGCAAGGCTTTCCATAATGCCTCCTTATTATGCGGCGCTTTTATAGCCGGGTTGCATTTTATTTTATATCCCAGCAAATCATAATCATCGGCTGTAAAATGTAAATGATGTACACATACTTCGGCTGTAATAAGTTTTTCTTTTAGTGGCATCATATTGCCAAAAAGCTGCAGTTCTTTTTCGGTGCTGATGTGCAGTATGTGCAGGCGGCTGCCATATTTTTGTGCAAACTTTATAGCAATCAGCGATGATTCAAAACAGGCTTCTTCGTCTCTCACCAGTGGATGATCGGATGCCGATAGTTGCCCCTTGGTATTTTTTAACCTTTGGTAATTAGCTTTAATGATGCGTTCATCTTCGCAATGAGTGGCAATCAGCATTTCACTTTCGCTAAACACTTTGTCAAGCGTATTATGGCTATCTACCAGCATATTGCCGGTGCTTGCGCCCATAAAAATTTTTACACCACACACATTGTGTTTGTGTTTATTCATCTTCAGCACTTCATCGGCATTGTTATTGCTGGTACCCATAAAAAAAGAATAATTAGCCAGCGATGTACTGGCAGCAATGGTATATTTATCTTGCAGCAACTGTGGTGTAAGTGCATTGGGTATCGTATTGGGCATTTCCATAAAACTGGTAACACCACCAGCTACGGCCGCTTTACTTTCGGTATAAATGGTTGCTTTATGTGTTAGCCCCGGTTCCCTGAAATGAACCTGGTCGTCGATTGCCCCGGGAAAAAGATGTTTACCATTTCCATTTATTTCGATAACCTTATACTTTGTATTAATAACGCTATCAATTTTTTCAATACGTTGGTTACTTAGTAATACATCAAGGGCTTTTATTTTTCCCTCATTTACTACCTGTATGTTTTTTAAAAGATATTTTTGCATAACTTGAATTTTGTTATACCGGCCGGTTGGTAAGATAATTCAACCAAAATACCCAACGGCTTTATAACTTCTTATCCATACCGGTTGTATAAATGCCGGTATTACCTGTAAACTAAAATTATTGTATGCAATTTATTAAAAGCTTAACCAAACTGTTGCTTTTTATTTGCCCCTCATTTGCAACGGGCCAATCAACTTATTTAAACAGCGGCTCAAAAGAAATTCATTTTGTGGACCGTATGGAAATAAAACAACAGAAAAATACAGACCTTAACTTTTCGTCTGTAAGGCCTTTCAACAGGAAATATATAACCGAGCAAACAGAATTTATTGACAGCGCCAGGCTAGGATTTACTGATGCTACCGGTATGGATAAATACCAGGACTGGAACAGCCAGGACCTTACACCAATAGATGAATACAACCTAAACAGTTTTTTAATGAATAATACTGAATGGGTAACAGGGTCAACAGAAACATTTTACAGCCGTAAACCCATTTTAAAAACATTTTATAAAACCAAGCCCAATTTTTTAGAAGTAAAAACAAATAATTTTTTCCTGGCACTAAATCCTGTTTTTCAATTTAAGATTGGTGCCGAGAGTGGTTATAACAGGTCAATTTATTTAAACAGCAAAGGTGTAACTGCCCGAGGTATGATTGGACGTAAAATTGGTTTCTCCACTTACCTAACAGATAACCAAGAACGGGGGCCCCGTTTTTTTCAGCAACAGGTAAGCCAGTACCGGGCAGTGCCGGGGGTTGGATTTTATAAACCATTTAAAACAGAAGGATACGATTATTTTGATGCACGTGGCTATATAACTTTTAATGCTGCCAAAGCCATCGACATTCAATTTGGATACGATAAAAACTTTATTGGCAACGGCTACCGCAGTTTATTTTTGAGCGACTGGGGCAACAGTAACCTGTTTTTAAAACTTAATACCCGTATCTGGAAAATTAATTACCAAAATATTTTTATGGAGCTGTTTCCGCAATTTAAAAAGAATGGCGATTCGCTCCTCGACCGCAAGTATGCAGCCATGCACCACCTGAGCATGAACGTTACCAAATGGCTTAACATTGGTTTATTTGAAGGGGTAATATTTGGACGCAGGAATCATTTTGATTTTCAATACCTGAACCCTATTATTTTTTACAGGCATATAGAAGGCACTGTTGGCAGCCCCGATAATGCACTTGCAGGGCTGGATGTAAAAGCAAACATTGCACACCGTGCCCAAATATACGGGCAGTTATTGCTTGATGAATTCATCTTATCAAAAATAAAAAACGACCCAACCTATTGGGCTAATAAATGGGGTTTACAACTTGGGGTAAAATATGTAGATGCATTTGGCGTTCCTAACCTGGATATTCAGTTAGAAACAAACAGGGTAAGGCCATTTACTTATTCGCACAACGATACGGTTGCTAACTACACTCATTACAACCAACCATTGGCGCACCCGTTGGGAGCCAATTTCCAGGAGTTTATTGGTATTGTACGTTACCAGCCTGCCCCTAAATGGTATGTGTACCTGCAAGCCATATATTATTATAAAGGGCTTGATAGTGCAGGCATCAATTATGGTGGTAATATTTTTAGGGATTACAGCACACGGTCGATGAGTAATGGTTATAAAATAGGAAGCGGCGATAAAGCAAAAGTGTTTAATGCATTTTTACAGGTATCGTACGAAATAAAAGAAAATATCTTTTTTGAAATATCGGGGCAATACAGGAATTTTAAATCGTTAACCAACCCAACCGCTTCCAACACAACTATGGTTACAGCCGGTGTACGTATGAATATGTTTACCAGGCAATACGATTATTAAGTTTGATTATTTAAATTATTCTACCGTAAGTGAGAAAGAAATAATACGGGAATTTATTTTATCAATCACTTTTGAATATTTAAGATAGGGATCCCGGTTGTGCAGGTTGCCTAACCCCCATCCTATTTTCACTTCGGGTGTTAATACAAACACAGGAAAATAAAAGTGAAACCCAACACCTGCTTCCACACCATAATCAAACCGGTTCAATTTAATCAGGTTTTCGGCTTTTCTTGCCCCGGCATTTGATGCAAGGTCGTACTCACCTTTAATACCTGTCATCATATATACTTTAAAATTATCAATACGGTCGCTGGTAAATTTTATCTGTACAGGTAAAGTAAGAGAGATTGATTGTACTTTTTTTTGAGTAACCGGAGTTTCGCCCCCCGGGCCATCGGGGTATTTAACGTTGTATTCAAAAGCTTTTTCGGTAAATGTTAGATTAACGGGGTAAGTGCGTAAATCAAAATGATCGTTCAGCCTGAAATTAACCATCCATGCAAGGTTAATACCTGTACTATTAATACTTTCAACTACCGTTATGCTATCAAAAGGGGCCTGCTGTAAAAAAACAGGATTGTGTGTAAATGAAAAGTGCGATCTGTTCATACCCAAATTGATACCAAACCTTATTGGCTTTTCATCGTGATCGGGTAAATTATAACGTTCACGTAACTGAGCAAAGCCAATTACAGGGCACAAAAGAATAATGATTCCGGTATAAATTATTTTTCTCCGCAATAGATGCTGCATATTCCTAAACTCAATGTTTTAATGTATGTGTTTGTAAATCCCAGGTTATCCAGTATGTAGGTAAAATTTTTTCCTTCGGGAAATTTTTTAATTGATTCGTCGAGATATTTATATGCGGTGCGGTTTTTTGATATTAATTTACCCACTTTAGAGCAAATGAATTTCATGTACAAGTCATACATGGTTTTTACAATTGCATTTTTGGGTTTACTAAATTCAAGAACCACCAGCTTACCGCCCGGTTTTAGTACCCGGTAAATTTCAGCCAGTCCTTTTTCCAGGTTTTCAAAATTACGAACCCCAAAAGCAACAGTTACCGCATCAAACGTATTGTTTTTAAAATTTATTGTTTCGCTATCGCCATTTAACAGTTCTATAGTGTTTTGCAAGCCAAGTTTTTCAATCTTTTTTCGGCCAATCTGCAACATACCCTCACTTATATCGATACCTGTAATTTTTTCTGGTTTTAAAATATTTGTTGTCATGATGGCTACGTCTGCTGTACCGGTTGCAACATCTAAAATTATTTTCGGTTTAAGCAAGGTCAATTCCTTTATTGCTTTTTTTCTCCACCGTATATCGATACCGGCACTTAAAAAACGATTTAAAAAATCATACCGGAATGCAATATCATCAAACATACCGGCAACCTGTTGTTTTTTACTATCGCCGGAGTTTTTAATTGGTACTACTGTATCGTGTGCGTATTGCGACATAAGGCGCAAAGATAAGCTGTTTTATGTTTGGGCTTTATCGGTTTTAACTTGTTATTAGTATAATTGGTTTTTGAGTAATTAATCTGTATAAATGCCCTGTATCTTTGTACAATGCAAATTAAAAATGCCAAATACCTAATTAGCAGCCCCGGTTACGAAAAATGCCCACAACCCAATAAGCCCGAATATGCTTTCATAGGCCGTAGCAATGTGGGCAAATCATCGTTAATTAATATGCTTTGCAATAATGATAAACTGGCAAAAACATCAGCATCGCCGGGCAAAACACAATTGCTTAATCATTTTGAAATAACAGCACTCAGTAAAAATGAAAAAGCAGGCTTACAAAACGAAGCTAAAATTGTAAGCTGGTACCTTGTTGACCTGCCGGGATATGGTTTTGCAAAAGTAAGCATGAGTAACAGGCGGCGTTGGGAGCAGATGATTGAAAATTATTTACGCAAGCGTGAAAACCTTACCCTTGTTTTTGTTTTAATTGATGCAAGGCATAGCCCTCAAAAAATAGATCTTGAATTTTTAGAGCAGTTAAAAATATGGCAGGTTCCTTTTTGTCTTGTTTTTACAAAAGCCGATAAAGTAAACCAGCAAACTGTAAGTAAAAATGTAAAAAGTTTTTTAGATGCCATGAAAACAACCTGGCAGTTTTTACCACAGCATTTTATAAGCAGTGCTGTAAAAAAAACCGGAAGGGATAAGATACTGAGCTTTATTGAAGAAACTAATGCCGAAATAGAACAGGAGAAATAAAGAGAGTAAGAATTACAGTTTGTATTTTTTACAAAACAAACTCATACAATAAAAAAATTTGCTCATCAGTTCACAGCCTTATTTGCACAGCTGCTGCTTGCAAAGGCTTCGGGCTTGGCTTTAAATGCAAACCCCATACCCAGTATGTAGCCCATAGCTTCACGCAGGGCCTCATTACTTTTAAACTGAGGATTGGTGTTTATATCTGCATGCACTTCCATATCTACATCGTACAAAGTAAACAAATCGCATAGTTCATAAGCAATTTCAATACTTTTTGCTACCTCTATCAGCATCCTTTCTTTAATGCTGTATTGGTGTGTAGTTTTTTCGTTGTGGATGAACATAAAGCCGCCATGCCCTTCTCTTAAAAAAACTATAACAGTAGCAAATTCTGTTTCTTTACCTTTTACCTGGCTATCGGTGCCAATACAAACTTTTAAATGGTAACCTGCAGTAGTTTCTCTTTCAATGGCCTGTTCTACTGCATCTTTAATGTGAAGCCGGATAGGATCTCCGTTAAATTTTCTCCATAACATAAAATTGGGTTTTTTAAAGTTAAGGATAAAAAATAATGCAAACTTAAAAACAGTAAATTAATTTATACTGAATTAAACTGTTTGTGGATAGCATTTTCAGTTGCTTTAGCAACTAAAAAAACAAAGTTGACTGATTTTATAATAAAAAAAGGGGGCAGCCCCTAACGCTACCCCCCATTACACATGAATCTACCTTACTGTTTTATGATTCGTTCTGTCTTTCTTTCATCGTTAGTAAACAACTGCATCACATACATACCTCCCGGCTGATTGCTCATGTTAATATGAGTAATGCCTTTTACTCCTTTTCCTTTTGTTATCAATCGGCCATTCATATCGCAAAGTAAATACTGGTAATCTTCAGCTGCATTTACAACTATATCGCTTTGAACAAAAGTTGATACACTTATTTTGTTATCTGCCTTACCATTAGTTTTTAAAGCAATAATGTTTGAATAAACAACCTGGTCAATTACAGATGTAACTTTTATACGGTAATAAATGGTGTTACTTTTATAAGGCTGGTACGAAAAATTTACTGCGTTAGCCGACATATTGTTCAACATGGTAAAATCACTTGCATTGGCCGAAGACTGTACTTCTATTTTTTTAATAGGCTCATCAGAAACAATACGCCAATTAAGATTATGTTTATTGTTATCGGTATTACCCGATAATGTTACATCATGTATGGGCAATATTCCTGTATAACCATTTAGAGTGTATGAACCTAAACTTCCATAAGAGCCAACATTTGTATTACCGGTACCATGTATCTTAATATAATATGTACCCGCTGTTAAAAAAGTATCAACAGTTACACTCATTGTATTTTCGGGATCGTACGTAGTGATTAATGATGCTGATGAATTATATAACTCTAACCTTATATCGAGGTTGGCACCAATATAATTATTGCCTACATTAAATGGTATGGCAGTTAAATGCAGGCTGGCGCTTTGGTTTAGTGTAAATTTAAATGCATCTTTATCGGTATTGGTACCAATAATACCGTTTACGGTAAAATTTGAAACATTAATAGAATAAGTGTTTGCATCCAGTGTTTCGGCATAATCATCGGCACGATATCCAAAACCGTTTTGTGTAGCAATAATGGTAAGGTTATCCTGTATGCTGGTACATCCATAAGGTGTAGGGCCGTTGTTCCAGTTACTCATGTTGCGGTAATAACTGTTACCCATAATTGGCGCCCAACCGGTTTGGCCGCTTCCTTCCCCGCTGTTATATTGCTCTGTAGGCGTGCTGCAATCGCTACCGTATTTCGACTGGTGTGATAAACCTACCGTGTGGCCGCTTTCGTGCGAGCAACATTCGCCAACCATTTTAGGGCTGTAAGGGCCAAGCCTGTCGCTAAAAACAAATGCAGGTGTATCATCGCCCCAGGTAAATGAACCCACATAAGAAATACCGCCAACACCGGGCATCCAGGCACTGGTAGTGGTAATAATTACCCTCATACGTTTATTTAAAGGAGCTGCTAAATAAACTGCCGAATCAGTTGTAATATTGATATTAAAGGGGCGGTAATCTTCAGCTACACGGTTAAATACTTCAGTAATTTGTGCTTCATTTAAACCTGATGGTGCACAATCAAGCGGGTTGCCACCATTCCATACTGTACTTTGAACATATTGCCCGTCAAAGTCGAGGTATATTGTTGCAGAGGCTGAAGGAAAACTGTTTAACTTAGGTATACTGAATACATTATTTGATATAAATAATGATACAATAATTGTTAGTAAGGTAAAATACTTTTTCATTGGTTAGGATTTTGGATTTTACAGTAGATTCAGTTTATTAATTTAAAAAACAAACAGGTATTACTTTATCTGTTTCTATTTTAATTAATTGATAATTTCCTGCCAGGTTTTTTTTCAATTCAAAACCATCAAAGAAATTTTGATTGATGATACGGCCTGTATATGATACGGTTCCATCGTCATTTAAAATTTTTGAAACGCTGAAAATTGTATTGGAAAAATCGGGTGATTTTATTACTACCGATTGCAGGTTTGCATATTTTACAATATTGCTTGTTACTATTCCCGAAAAATTAAAATTACTGCCAAAATGCAAGTTGATATTTTGTCCTGCAGGGGCACTGAAAATCCTGCTTAATTCAGTTTGATTACATTCTATTGTTGCGGGAAAATTGCTGAATTGTTTTGGTTTTGCAGTGTTGTCTTGCGAATAACCTGTTATTGAAATTATACACAATAACATAAACAATGCATAGGGTGCATAGTGTTTCATTGGATTTCTATTGGTTTTTAGAGGTTTGGATACTAAATCTTCCATTTGCAAACGGTTAATACAAATGTTTTATTATCTAAAAAACAAAAAATTGTTTTTTAAAATCGTATAATTAGTAGAAATACGATTAGTTATTTAGTAGATGCACTTAGTAAAGATTACTAAAATTGATTAGTGCCCAATAAAACAAGGGTGCATGCTTGCTGGGCTATGATATTATTTTTAAGTGCCAGTTTTTCTAATTCATCATTTTCGGTACCGGGGTTAAAGATGATTCGTTTGGGGTGAAGTGATAAGATATAATTGTAGTACTCTTGCTGGCGACCCGGATTTATATAAAGTGTAACAGTATCAATATTTTTATAAGCTATTTTTTCAGTATCAACATCTACGCCTGCAATGGTTGCTTTACGGTTTCCAATTGCTACTACCGGATGCCCGTATTGTACAAGCTTGTTAATGGCAAGATAACTATACCTGTTAGGATTGGCCGAAGCGCCTATTACCAAAGTTTTTTTCTTTTCCATATCAGTTTAAAAATCTTGCTTTTACTTCGGGAGTTGGTATCATACATTGCTGCCGCTTGCCAAACCATTTATAGCGGTTTTTTGCAATCCAGTTGTAAACTGCATTTCTTATGAATGCCGGAACAATTATAAAGCCATAACACAACGGCCATAAACCTTTTAAATGCCTACAAATTCTTAAGGCTGCTGTTGACTGTTTATATGCTTTTCCATTTTCTATCAATACAAAAGATTGCATATCATTAACAGGTAAACCATATTGCTGTAATATTTTTTGCCCTGTTTGCGATTGCATAGCTGTAAAAAAAATGTTTGCATTTTTGTTTCGCCTGATGATAAAATTTACGGCACTGTTACAAAAATTACAAACTCCGTCAAACAATATGATGGGTGAATTATCCATTGCATCAAATTTACTATTGAATAGTAGTTTTTATTTTTGATTTAAGAAAATAAACTTCATAAGTATTTACTACAGTTTTAAAAAAGCTGATAGGGTTTTAACTGTACAAGTGTGCGACGCCACCGAAGCTGAATAAACTGATACTGCCGGGACAATAAAAAAATAGCGTTAGTTTTTACAATAACTACTTTTTATTTTTAATATGCTATTTTTTGAATGTAGTTTATAACAACATGGTTACCGGGTTTTCCAGGTATTTTTTAAGTGTTTGTAAAAATGCAGCGCCCACGGCTCCGTCAACCGTACGGTGATCGCAACTGAGAGTTAGCTTCATGATATTGGATACTGCAAATCCATCGCCTTTTTTAACAACAGTTTCTTTTATCCTGCCTACGGCAAGTATGGCACTATCCGGCGGGTTAATGATGGCGGTAAATTCGTCTATATCCATCATGCCAAGGTTGCTGATGGTAAATGTATTGCCGCTGAATTCGTTTGGTTGCAGTTTTTTATCTTTTGCTTTACCATATAATTCTTTGGCTTCGGCTGCAATTTGCGATAATGTTTTTTGATCGGCAAAACGGATAACAGGTACTATCAAACCATCGGGTGTAGCCACTGCGCTGCCAACATGTATATGATGGTTTTGGCGGATGAAATCACCCATCCAACTGCTGTTTACAGCCTGGTGCTGCCGCAGCGATAAGGCTGCTGCCTTAATTACAAAATCGTTAAAAGATATTTTAACCGGACTTATTTCGTTTAGCTGTGTACGTGCAGCCATTGCATTATCCATGTTAATTTCCATGGTAAGGTAAAAATGCGGAGCCGCAAATTTACTTTCGCCAAGACGGCGGGCAATGGTTTTACGCATTTGTGTTAATGGTATGTCAGTAAATCCTTCGGTGCTGCTAACTGTGCTAACAATTGTGGCAGGTACTTTGCCGGCTGTGGTAACCTGCGCTGCCGCAGCAGCAGATGGTACATAACTATCAATATCTTTTTTTATGATACGGCCTCCATCGCCGCTGCCGCTTACTTTGCTGATGTCGATTCCTTTATCGGCGGCTAATTTTTTAGCTAATGGCGAAGCTTTTATTCTTCCATTGGTAGAAGATACTGTTTGGTTAACTGTGGCAGCAGCTTGTTGTACTTGTGCTTTTTGTGTACTGCTAACTGCTGCCTGCTTATTGTTTGCCCCAGCTTTTTCGGCAGCTACATAAGCGCTCACATCGGTACCTGCTTTTCCTACAATAGCAATAATCTCGTTTATTTTTGCGGCCTGCCCTGCTTCTACACCAATATATAATAATGTACCTTCTTCGTAACCTACCACTTCCATGGTTGCTTTATCTGTTTCTACTTCGGCCAATACATCATCGGCCTTTACCGTATCGCCAATTTTTTTATTCCATGCTACAATCTTTCCTTCTGTCATGGTATCGCTTAACAAAGGCATACGTATTTCTTTTGCACCTGCGGGCAAAGAAATAGTTTGTGTATTTGTGGCTGGTGATGGTGTGGCTACAGTTTTGTTTTCTGTAGCAGCAGTTTTATTTTCTTTTGATGATGTATCATCTTTATCAAGCAATGCTGTAAAGTCTTCTCCTTCTTTTCCAACAATAGCAATAATCTGGTTCACTTTAGCTGCATCTCCTGCAGGTACGCCAATGTGTAGTAATGTACCGTCTACATAACCGTTTACTTCCATGGTAGCCTTATCTGTTTCCACTTCGGCCAATACATCATCGGCCTTTACTTTATCGCCCACTTTTTTGTTCCAGGATATTATTTTTCCCTCTGTCATCGTATCGCTCAATAGCGGCATGCGTATCACTTCTGCCATAATATTACTTTCTATTTAGATTTTAAGGTTCGAAATTAAGGCAAAATGAGGAAAAGAACAGCAGTTTCATAAATAATCAAGCTCTAAATTTAGCCTGTCTTTTAATTCTTTTACCATTGGGTATTCTGCAATAATTTTTAAGTATTGTTCTCTTGAATTTAATGGTTTTTCTACCGGTACTGTTTTATCATTATTTTCGGTTATAATAACACTGCATGTAAGTTGCCTGTTACAAAAGAAATTCTGTAGGTCATCAACCAACTGAACCCTTTCCTGCTCAATAAATTTTTGTTGAATATTGTTGTCAGTAATTATTTCGATGGTATTGTTGTCAATTATACGCAGTGTGGCATTTTTAAAGTTGGTAACAGCCGAGTGTTTTTTATTTTCAACCAGTTTTTTGATGAAGTTTTGCCTGCATAATTCCAGGTCGGTATGGTTTAAATCTTTAACAGCTACACCATTGGCCAAATTTTGTGCATGTACCTTTTTACGGATAGCATCCAGCGAACCCATCGGTTTGTTGGGTTCTATAACTGTGGTTGCCGGCTTTTGATTGATTGTTTTTTTTATTGCAGGTGCCGGTTCTTCTATAATCAACTTTGCTTTTTTTTCTGTTGAAGAGGTTTGTGGAATTTCTTTAGATACCTGTTGCACATCTGTAGGTATTTCCTGTTCTTTTACTTTTATTGCCCTTATAGCTTTATATGCAATGGGTTTAACCGAATCAACTATTTTTTTTTTAATAACTGATGTATTGTCTTCAACCAATTCAACAGCCTGCATCAGGTAAGTAAGTTTAATAATAGCCAGTTCTACATGCAACCTTTTGTTTCGGGCCTGCTTATAATTTATTTCAGCTTCGTTGAGCAGGTTTAGTGCGGCAATTAACCAGCCTGTAGAAATTTCTTTGGCAACCTGTAGGTATTTTTGTTTAAAATCGTCGGCTACTTCCAATAATATGGCAGCTTTGGCATCTTTACTTACCAAAAGGTTTCTTATAAATTCGGTATAACCTTCCAGCAAAGTATCGCCTTCAAAACCTTTTTGATTTATTTCATCGTATAGCAACATGGCATCGCTTAGTTGCTGTTGCTGCATACATTGTAACAGTTTAAAATAATAATCTTCATCTAATATATTCAGGTGCTCTAAAGTGTTAGTATAATTTAATTCTCCGTTGCTAAAGCTTACAATTTTATCCAGTATGCTTAATGCGTCACGCATGCAACCTTCGCTTTTTTGAGCAATGATATGCAAGGCTGCTTTTTCGGCTTTAATATGTTCTTTATCGCATATTTCCTGTAAATGTTCAATGGTATCATTATTAGTAATACGCTTAAAATCAAAAATCTGGCAACGGCTGAGGATGGTTGGCAGTATTTTATGTTTTTCGGTAGTAGCTAAAATAAAAATGGCATAAGGTGGTGGCTCTTCAAGCGTTTTTAAAAATGCATTGAATGCCGAAGCGCTTAACATGTGAACCTCATCTACAATATATACTTTGTATTTACCGGCCTGTGGTGCAAAGCGCACCTGGTCAACAAGGCTTCGGATATCATCAACCGAGTTATTACTGGCTGCATCCAGTTCATGAATGTTTAAAGAAGTGCCGGCATCAAATGTTTTACAACTGTTACAGGTGTTACAGGCTTCGCCATCGGCGGTTTTATTTTGGCAATTAATGGTTTTAGCCAGTATCCTGGCACAGGTAGTTTTGCCCACACCACGTGGCCCACAAAACAAAAACGCATGTGCCAGTTGGTTATTATTAATTGCATTTTTAAGTGTTGTGGTAATATGTGATTGACCTACCACAGTAGAAAAATTCTGGGGCCTGTATTTTCTTGCCGATACTATAAACTTATCCATACGCTGCTAATTTCGGAAAACTAATCTTTAAAATAGAATTTGTTTTTTAACCAATTGCAGGTTAAAAAATGTTTTTTGTAATGGTTATCAATATCGCAATTTATTTGCCGGCTTTAATAAAAAAATATTCAAAAAATTATGAAATAATGGGATGGCGCTTAAATTCCTTCTCCCTGTTAAACAGGTACCGGTAAGTAGCCAGTTTACGGCTGCGAAAAGTATCGCCAAAGTTTTCGGCCACATTTATCATTTTAGGATTAAAATCACCTATCCATTGCATTTCATAATCGGTATAATTATATGGCGGAGCCTGTACCAGCTTGCGGCATTCTCCAATTATATACGCATCTATTCCTTTGCCCTGCCATTCAGGAACAACTCCAAAAACCAACCCTACAAATTTATTAGTAGGCTTAAATTTTTGGCGCCATAAAAATTCAAGCTTTTGTAACAAACCAAATTTGCCATTAAAATGTTTAAAATACTGGTTTATATCGGGCAGGTTTAAAAACATGGCAATGGCTTTTCCTTTATGGTAAGCAAAATAAACCACCTTTTCATCCAGTACTGGTTTCATTTTTTTAAACATCAGCAGCACCTGTTCTTTATTCATTTGTTTTAATCCGCCATGGCCTGCCCAGGCTTTGTTATACACTTCGGTAAAATCGGCTGCATATTTTGACAGGTTGTTTTTTTTGATGGTTTCCATACTAATGTCAGGATTAGCTTCATGCACGGCATGGCGGTTGAGTGTTTTTTGTGCAATGGGTTTTTGAGCAATAAGGCCAAAACATACCTGGTTAAAAAAAACTTTAAACCCGTAATTCTCGAAGAGTTGAATATGATAAGGCTGGTTATAGTTCATGCAATACAAAGGCGGCATAAAACCTTCTACAATAAGGCCCCACCAGCGGTCACGCTCGCCAAAGTTTATTGGCCCATCCATGGCCTCCATCCCTTTTTGTGTAAGCCAGTTCCTGGCAGTATCAAATAAAAGGTTGGCAGCATCCTGGTTATTGATACATTCAAAAAAACCTATACCACCCACAGGCACATCATCGCCTTTGTTTTTATATTTTTTATTGGTGAAGGCTGCAATGCGGCCAATTAAATTTCCATTATCATCTTTCAAAATCCAGCGTACGGCTTCTCCAAAACGAAATGCTTTATTTTTTTCTTTATCAAAAACTTCATTTATGTCTTTATCTAAAGGCCTTATCCAGTTAGGATCGTTTTTATTGATGGCAACAGCCGTTTGTATAAATTCCTTTGCTGTGGTTTTACCAGTTACCGAAATAATTTGCATAATGATAATTAAACATACAAATTTATGATATTGAAAAGTAATGAGGTGAAGATATACATCAACAGGCCAGGTATAACAACAACAATAAAATAAATTTAACCTATATCAGGCGCCTGTGCATTATGAGGTTGAAAAGTGTACCAGCAAAGCATTAGCAGCAGGCTTGCAATTTTACTGTCTAAAAAAGATTTTGTTTTACTGATGCCCGAGTTTATGGCCGCAAAACTGCAGGTAAGCAGGTTATGCTGCATTTGCTCATCGTATAAAAACAGGTTGCCGCTGTTATCTTTATCGTAAATAAAAGAATATTTTTTTCCGTCAAGCACTACCAATCCTTTACCGCTGCCAGGTTTTTCTTCAATAATTTTACCAAGCTTAAAACCATATTCGTTTCTTATAATTTTTTTAGGAGTAAACAAACCTATTTTATCAAACGAAAACATTCTTTTACCAAGGTTACTAACCATCCTAACAAACCCGGTTCGTTTGCTGAATGAAATATTGGCAAGTTTATTCCCGTCATCCCATAATTCAAAACATTCGCCATTTGTATTATTATTTGTGGCTAACCATTTCATATTGGCATGTTTTAATTACATCGTGAAATTAAATTTTTTATTGGTTGTTTTTGTGTTGTGAAACAAAATGTGATTTAAATGTGAATACTAACATTTTTATAACATTTGCAATAAAAAATGTGAAAATATAACATGAATAATATGAAGAAAATCAAACTATGATGAAGTGTGGAAGAGTACTATTTATTTTATAAGAATTAAACAACTGATTTTTGTTTATTAAAATCTATTTGATTAATACTACAAATTTTTATGCCCAACTTAAAAACTAAAATGCAACCTGCAAGTGAAGATATTATCCTTTAAATCGGTTAGGTAGCCGGGTAATTGTGTTTTTTCGTTGGTTATTTTATCATACCAAAAAATAAAGCGTAGGTTATCGTTTACATAATAAATGTATCCAATACCAAGTGTTGAGTATTTAATATCGGTGGCATTTAATGCCGTGCCGGCCTTGCCTATATCATCTTTTTTCACATTGCTGTTGGGGTCGTACCAATCGTATTTAAGTACAAGCTGGTGATGGGTATTTACTATGTTTTGTAAAAAACAAAAATAAGCTCCATTGAACTTACGGATATAATACCCGTTATTGCCGATAAGTAAAGCAGGCGGTGTTTCAGAACTATTTAATGTGGCTGTTTGTGTGCCAAACATATACTCGGCCCTAAGTTCGGTGGCACCATATTTATGTGTAAACTTTACCTGTACATCGGCACCGTAATATTTTCGTGGCGCTATTTTTCCTGCATTGGATGCAGAGGAATCAACTAAAAATGTTTTTCCAAAACTGTTTTGGCCTGTTGTAAAAATATATTTTGTGTTTTGTAAAAACCCTCCGTTTAAATATGATATACCTGCACTTAATTTTATATTTTTTGTAACCGGGTAAGGTTTTAACGCTACCCGGCTTATAAAATCTTTATGGCTGTCGTAATCGGCACTGGCTGCTAACCCCTGTCCATTAAATAAACCTGCATCAATTTTTAAATAACGTAGAGCATGATTTTTTTTACGAGGTTCAAATGATACCATGGCACCCAGGTCTCTTTCGGTTTTCATTAATATCTGGCTCATCCTGCCCCGTTCGGGTGCTTCCCTGTTGCTTGATGATAAATTAAGTTCGTAACTGAAAGGCCTGGCAAACATACCTACGGTAAGAGAAAACACATCTAATTTGTTTTCAAAAACACGACCCCACAAATCTCGCATGGCAATGCCTCTTTCTGTTCCGTCTATTTGAAATGCAAACTGCAGCAAAGGCCCTTTCTCTTTTGTAAAATGCACATAATCGAACTTAATACGGCTTCGGCGAAACATAAAACGATTATTTACGTTTGCACCAAAATCGCCACCGGCATAATTTTTAACTCCTTTTGATTGTGCTGCCTGAAACTGCGGTTGTATATAACCGCTTAACTGTATATAATGCAATTTTTTATTGATTGATAGCAGTCCTTTTCCTTTTTCTTTTGCCGTATCTGCCATATCCATTAAAAACTGTGCATTTGAAATGTGATAACATAACAATAATACCAATAGCAATATACAATTCCTTATCATGCAATGATTTTGAATGCAAAATAGTAAGAAATTGATGGTTGTTCAATGTTATGTAATTATTACCATTTTAATTACGTCAAAATAAACTGTCAATATTTATACTTTTGCCCAAACATTATTCTTATGGGACTAAATACTGTATTAAAGATTTTTCTTCCTAAAGACAGGGTTTTTTATCATTTGTTCGAAAACGTATCAGAAGTGCTTGTGCAGATGGGCGATAAACTGAAGGAGATGATAAATGAACCCGATTTTGACAAACGTGGCAAACTGATAAAGGAGATTGAAGACCTGGAGCATATTAATGACGATTTCACCCACACCATCTTCACCGAACTGGGAAAAAATTTCATCACACCATTTGACCGGGAAGACATACACTACCTGGCTTCTTCATTAGATGACATTGCCGATTATATTTATGCAACTGCAAAAAAAATAAATTTTTACCGGGTAAACCCAAACAACGATATGGGTTTTAATAAAATGGCCGACCTGATAGCTATTGGCTGCAGGCAAATTGAAATTGCAGTGAAAGAATTGCGCAATATGAAAAATATGCGCTCGATAACAGATGCACTGGTTTCGATTAACAGTGTAGAAAACCAGGCCGATGATATTTTTGACATGAGTATTGAACGCCTGTTTGCCACCGAACCCGATGCAAAAGAAGTGATAAAAAAACGAGAGATATACCAGGTGATGGAAATTGTAACAGATAAATGTGAAGATGCAGCCAATGTAATAGAATCAATCATTGTTAAGTATGCTTAATTAAAAAGCAAACCATCACATTTAAATTTTATGACTTTTCTTATAATAATTATTGCCTTAGCGCTCATTTTCGATTATATCAATGGATTTCATGATGCGGCTAATTCTATTGCCACAGTTGTTTCTACAAAAGTATTAACGCCCACGCAAGCAGTACTTTGGGCTGCCACGTTTAATTTTGCAGCTTTTTTTATTTTTAAAGATCATGGTGTAGCCAATACTATCGCAAAAACCGTAAAAACAGAAGTAGTATACGGGCATGATATGATGGTGGTAATTTTTTCGGGATTACTGGCAGCTATTTTCTGGAACCTTTTCACCTGGTGGTTTGGTATACCTTCTTCTTCATCACATGCATTAATTGGCGCTTTTTCGGGTGCAGCTATAGCCTATGGAGGATTTAGTACCGTAAACCCCGACCCCATCATTAAAACAGTGGCATTTATTTTCCTGGCACCAATAATAGGTATGATAATCGCATTTGTGATATCGCTGTGGTTTATTAATTCTTTTAAAAAAGGATGGATGCCTGCGATATTAGCATTTATCATTTTTATTGGTGTAGCATTTTTTTTATATCACAACCTTGAAACAGACCCGGCCAAACTAAAATCGCATTTTGAATCTTATACCCTTAAAGTAATTTTTTATGGCCGAAATTTTAAATGGATATTACTTTGTTCCATTTTAGTTATTATGGCTTGCTTTACCCTGTTTTTAAATAGTTTAAATGCAAACCGTGCCAATACCTGGTTTAAAAGAATACAACTTATTTCTTCTGCTTCGTTCAGTATTGGTCATGGCGGTAACGATGCTCAAAAAGTAATGGGTATTATTATGGCCGCTTTAATTGCTTATAATCCTAACCTGTATTCTATCGATCACATGGTATGGTGGGTTCCATTGGCCTGTTATTCAGCCATAGCACTGGGTACAATGAGTGGCGGGTGGAAGATTGTAAAAACAATGGGAACCCGAATTACCAAAGTAACCCCTTTTGAAGGTGTTGCTGCTGAAACAGCCGGTACTATCACACTATTTTTAACCGAAGCATTAAAAATACCCGTAAGTACAACACATACCATCACTGGTTCCATTATAGGAGTAGGTGCTACTAAACGTTTATCAGCAGTGCGCTGGGGTGTTACGGTAAATTTATTGTGGGCATGGGTACTTACCATCCCTGTGAGTGGTATAATTGCCAGCATTTGCTATTTTATTGTGAGTAAATTATTTTAATTCTTATATTACATTATTTGTAAAATAGCCTGTGTAATTGGGCTATTTTTTATTTTCTTTGCAGCATGAACAAAATATTAGTTACCGGTGGATGTGGTTATATTGGTGCACATACCATTGTAGACCTAATTGAAAACGGCTTTGAAGTAATATCAGCAGATAACAACAGCCGTAGCAATGAAAATATTTTAGATGCAATTGAAAAAATCACCGGTAAGAAAGTGAAAAATTACAAAGTTGACCTTTGTATTTATGATGATGTGGTAGCCATCTTCCAGGAAAACAGGGATATTGCCGGCATTATACATTTTGCAGCATATAAATCAGTGGGCGAATCGGTAAAAAAACCTTTACTGTATTTTGAAAATAATTTAAACTCTCTAATTAATATTCTAAAATGTGCTGTTGAATTCAATGTTTCAAATTTTGTTTTTTCATCTTCCTGCACAGTTTATGGTAATCCCGATAAAATTCCCGTTACTGAAGAAACTCCTATGAAACCGGCAGAATCGGCTTATGGAGCTACCAAGCAAATGGGAGAACAAATTATACGTGAAGTAATCAACAGCAGCAGCATAAAAGCGATATTATTACGCTATTTTAATCCGGTAGGTGCTCATCCATCGGCATTAATTGGCGAACTGCCATTGGGCAAACCCGAAAACCTTGTGCCGGCCATAACACAAACCGCTATAGGTAAATTACCCATGATGCAGGTATGGGGCAACGATTACGATACCCGTGATGGAAGTTGTGTAAGAGATTATATTCATGTATGTGATATTGCCCATGCACATATACTGGGGCTTAATTACCTGTTGCAAAATAAAAACCAAACCAACTGCGATGTATTTAACCTTGGTACAGGCAATGGCTATACGGTGTTGGAGATTATCAATGAATTTGAAAAAGTAAGCGGTACAAAACTTAATTATAAAATTGGCCCACGCCGCCCCGGCGATGTAATAGCCATTTATGCCAATAACGATAAAGCCAAAAATATGCTTGGCTGGCATCCTAAGTTTAACTTGCAGCAAATGATGGCAACTGCATGGCAATGGGAACTAAAACTTAAGGAGGATAATAAAATTAATATCCCCGGTTCTGCAAACTGATAAATTTTTTTTACCCATTTTACTTGTAAACTACAACCGGTTTATATTTTACAGCTACTATTTGTATTTGCTGTTTATAATATTGTGAGCAACTTTTTCAATCTCATTTGCCAGCCTGCTAATCTTTCTTTTACTTTGCGGCAATTCTTATCAACGTTTCAAACTAAATATAATTATCATGCTTAATAATATACAGGTTACTGGTAATAAAGACACCCGAAGCGGTTTTGGCGATGGCATACTGGAAGCGGCACGTAAAAATGAAAACATTGTAGCACTTACAGCCGATCTTGCCGGATCATTAAAACTTAATGGTTTTATAAAAGAGTTTCCCGAAAGGTTCATACAGTGCGGTATTGCAGAAGCAAATATGATGGGTATAGCTGCAGGACTTACTATTGGCGGCAAAATTCCGTACACATCAACGTTTGCAAATTTCTCTACCGGCAGGGTGTACGATCAAATACGCCAAAGTATTGCCTATAGCGGTAAAAATGTAAAAATTTGTGCATCGCATGCAGGCCTTACTTTAGGTGAAGACGGGGCCACACACCAAATACTGGAAGATATAGGTTTAATGAAAATGCTGCCGGGCATGACGGTTATTGTACCGGCCGATTATAACCAAACCAAAGCAGCCACTAAAGCAATAGCCGATTTTGAAGGCCCTGTTTATTTAAGATTTGGCCGCCCCGTATGGCCAATATTTACCAATGAAGCCGATTTTATAATTGGTAAAGCACAACAGTTATCACAGGGTAATGATGTTACAATTTTTGCCTGTGGCCACATGGTTTGGAAAGCAGTGGAAGCAGCCAGGATACTGGAAGAAAAAGGAATCAGTACAGAACTTATAAATATACACACCATAAAACCGCTGGATGTGAATGCTATTATACAATCAATAAGTAAAACAAAATGTGCCGTAACCGCAGAGGAACACAATATTATTGGTGGCCTTGGCGACAGTATTGCCCAAACTGCAGCAAGGCATTGCCCAATTCCTATTGAATATGTTGGCACCAACGATACATTTGGAGAAAGTGGTAAACCTATGGAACTGCTAAAAAAATACGGCCTGGATACAGATGATATAGTGGCTGCCGCACAAAAAGTAATTGCAAGAAAATAAGAGAATTAAACTTTTACACATAAAACCAATCTCAGTTTAGCCCGGCAGTTTAGTTTATTTAATTAAATTGCCTGAACGGAAAATGTGAGATTGGTTTTTTATTTGCTCGACCACTATGACTGAAAATATTGACGATAAAGAACTACTTGAGCAGTTTAGGCAGCCTGCAACCAAAGAACGCAGCTTTACGCTCATCATAAAAAAATACCAGGAAAAATTGTACTGGCATATACGCCGTATGGTGGTAAACCACGAAGATGCCAATGATGTATTGCAAAATATGTTCATAAAAGTTTGGAATGCATTGGAAAACTTTAGGGAAGATAGCCAACTGTACACCTGGCTTTACCGTATAGCCACCAACGAAAGCCTTAGTTTCCTGGAAAAGGAAAAAAGAAAGGCCTCCGTTTCTTTAAGCGATGTAGAAACCGGGTTAAGCAATAAGCTAAAGTCAGAAAAAAATTTTGATGCCAATAAACTGGAATGGAAATTACAGGCAGCCATTCAAAAACTGCCCGAAAAGCAAAGAGTGGTTTTTAACCTCAGGTATTTTGATGAAATGCCATACGAAAAAATGAGTAAAGTGCTTGAAACCAGCGAGGGAGCTTTAAAAGCCAGTTATCATCATGCAGTAAAAAAAATTGAAGATTATATATTGAATAGTTAAACTTAAGGCAAAAAAGTCAGTCAGAATAATACAGATGGAAAATAAAGATTACATATTGAACGAATTAATGGAACTGAGTAAAATTGTTGCTTCCATCAATAAGGTTAATGTATTTACCGTGCCGGATGGTTATTTTTCTTTTTTACCCGATGATATAATGCTTGGCATAAAAACCGAAAACGGTTTAGCCGTCAGCACAACTGCTTCCACAGCAGATGGCTTACCATCCGGGTATTTTGATTCATTGGCTGATAATATAATGCAAAAGATACAAGCAGGGCAAACTGAAACATCATTAGAAGAAATAAAGGCTTTATCGCCCATGCTTTATAACATACAAAACAAAAATGTTTTTGATGTACCTGTAGGATATTTTAATAATACAGCTACAGAAATTATGGAAAAAGCCAGGCCTAAAGCCAAATTAGTTCATATTCAAAAACGCAGTAGTACATTTTTTAAATATGCAGTGGCTGCAGTTTTTACCGGGGCAATGGCAATGGCCGTTTTTAAATTTACCGGCAACAGCAATAAAAACTTATTGCCCGAATATGTAAAAACGGGTATGCAGATAAATGATGTAGATGGCGAACTATCAAAAATTTCGGATGCCGATATTGTAAAATACCTTGAAGAAACCGGTACTGATGTAAAAGCAGCCATTGTGGCTAATAGTATCGACAATAACGAACTGCCATCGCAGGATGATTATTTACAAGATGAAAAAGCTTTAGATAAATATCTCAACAGCATAAATATTGATGATTTGACAAATTAAAATCAAGATGAAAAAATATTTACTCATACTATTTATTTTAACCGGCAGTTGCTTTAGCGCCTTTGCTCAAGACAACAATACAGGTAACGAAACAACAAGGCAGGAAAAGATTCAAGCCCTTTATGTGGCTTATGTAACTCAGCAATTACAGCTAACACCCGACGAAGCACAAAAATTTTGGCCTGTACACAGTCAGTTTATTGCCGAAATAAGAGCAATTAAAAAAGATTTGCCTGAACTGGATCAACAACAGGCTCGCCTGGATATAAAAAAGAGATACCTTAATAGTTTTAATAAGATATTAGGCCCTAATCGCTGTGATCGTTTCTTTCGCCTGGAAAGCGAATTCAGGAAAAAACTAATAGACAAGTTAAATAATAACCCCAGGCAAAACCAGCGGCCAAGAATTAGGCGTGGTGGATAGTTCATCAGTTTTTCATACTTATATATAAAAAACCTCCTGTTCATTTTAGCAACAGGAGGTTTTTTATTTTTCAAAAGCCGGCTTCTTCAATATACTAACCTGTAATCTTGCTCATATTTAGATGTTACCTTTGCTTAACAATTAATATGGCAGTTAAAACAATTAAACTACGCTCTATTTTTATTCTATACTGGTTCTTGCTGGCCTATATCCTGGCGGCATTAATCTGGTGGTTTATTGCGCTTAAAAGGCAAAACAGCCAAATGGCAAAATATAAAACAGAACAACTACAAAAATCGGGAAGTACTGATTCATTGGCTTATAATAAGATTACTGATATAGAAAAAAGAAAATCGGCACAATACCTGGGAGAGGGAATTACATTTTTTTTGCTGATAATTGCCGGTGCCGTGTTTGTTTACAGGGCTGTGCGGCGAGAACTGAAGATAAGCAGGCAGCAACAACATTTTATGATGGCCATTACACATGAGTTAAAGACACCAATTTCTGTAGCCAAACTTAATTTAGAAACCATGCAAAAGCATAAGCTGGATGATCAGCAACAGCAACGGCTTTTAAAAAATACGCTGGAAGAAACTAACCGGTTGAATGCTCTTTGCAATAACATGCTGTTATCTTCTCAAATTGAAGCCGGTGGCTACCGCCTCACTGCCGAAGAAACAAACATAAGCGAACTGGTAACTAAATGTGTACAGGATTTTGTGGTACGTTATCCACAACAAAAAATAATTTTTGATATAACCCCCGGCATATTCCTTGAAGGAGACAGGATGCTACTGCAGATGCTGGTAAATAACCTGGTTGATAATGCCATAAAATACAGTAACAAAGATGCACTGGTAACCGTGTTGTTAACTGAAAACAATAACCTGATAAACTTACTGGTAAAAGACGAAGGCAAGGGCATTGCCCCGCAAGAAAAAGAAAAAATATTCAGTAAATTTTACCGAACCGGCAATGCAGCTACAAAGGCAGCTAAAGGTACCGGGTTGGGGTTATATCTTGTAAAAAAAATAGCCATGCAGCACAATGCAACTATTGCTGTTACTGATAATTTGCCCACAGGCAGTATTTTTACAGTTACATTACAATCATCAATACAAAAGATTTAATAAGAAATGACGGAAAAAAAATTTTCGATATTGCTGGTAGAAGATGAAGAAAACTTACAGGAAGCTTTAAAACTGAACCTGGAACTGGAAGGCTATGAAATTACAAGCGCTTATGATGGCGCACAGGCGCTGGAAGCTGTACAAAAAGAATTTTTTAACCTGATTATTTTGGATATTATGCTGCCCGAAGTGGATGGTATAACTGTTTGCGAAACCATAAGGCTTAGCAACCCCGATATACCCATACTTATCTTAAGCGCAAAAAACAGCAGCGCCGACAGGGTGATGGGTTTAAAAAAAGGCGCTGATGATTACCTTACCAAACCATTTAACCTGGAAGAATTATTAATAAGGGTAAATAACCTGATCAAAAAAAGCGAACGCCTCAACAGTAAACAACCATTACCTGAAATTTACAGTTTTGGAAAAAACAAGATAGATTTTAAAGCATCGGAAGCATATACTAAAAGCGGCGCTAAAATATCGCTTACAAAAAAAGAAATTATGCTGCTGAAATTGCTTATCGAAAACAAGAATGAAGTGGTTACCCGTGAAAAAATATTACAGGTGGTGTGGGGTTATAATGTGTATCCAACCACACGTACTATTGATAATTTCATACTCAACTTTCGTAAATATTTTGAGCAAGACAGTCGTGACCCTGAATATTTTCATGCAGTACGAGGCGCCGGGTACAAGTTTACGGCAGTTTAAATTTGGTATGTTTCCAACAGGCTGATAACATCGTTTGTACGATTGTACATTTCTTTCATCTTTTCGGTATGGGCAATAGGTGTGTACAGCTCAAACTCTATCTCATCAATTAATGTATAAAGCTGCCGGGCTGTTTCGTTAGCGATACCTTTTTTATCAACCTGCTCAATTATTTTTTTCTTATCCAGTTCTTCGGGGGCAATGGAGAATTTTTTTGACAGGTATTTTTTCAATCCTTCATTTAATGATTTATAAAATGCCGTACCATCTGCTTTTACAAGCTGCTCTTCGGCATCTTTTAATGGGTTTTGCCAACTATCTGTAATTTTTTCAACAGGTATATCATTTGTTTCTTGTTCGGCAATTATAGATTCAGCAACTTTTCTATCCTGCCGGTTGTCGAATTTAAGCCATACAATCAAGCCTATAATAATTAAAGCTGCTATTACACTTACTACCCTTAAGCGGTTATTAAAAAATTTTGTAAGTAAATTATCATTACGCACAGGTTTATTATTAGTAATAATATCTTTTGGTTTGCCTGTGCCTTTTGAAATATTTAAAATAATAGGTTTAGTTGAAATAGTTTTATATGCAGCATCGTGTATGTCGAAATAAACAAAATTCACAGGAGGAATTGAATAGGTTCCGGCCATTGAAGCTGTAAAAGGAAATTCAAAAATTTTTCTTCCACTTACCGGAACAATGTTTTTATTATAATCATCTATAGCCTTTGAGTCAAAGCCTTCAATACCGGCAGGCCAATTTATTTCCGGAGCATTTACCATTTGCAGGTTACCTTGCCCACTGATAATGATTGCCAGTTTACCTGCATCATCAGTAGTAAATTTATCTTTTTCTACCTGTGCTGTTATTTCAAACTTACCAACGGCTCCTTTAAAATTTACGGGTTTGTTCATTTCTGGTAATGGTTTAACCAATAAGCTTAATGATTTATTTTTTAAAATCACTTTATGGTCTTCCATACCCTCGGCCGGAATACCTTCGCCAGTAAAATCTTTCAGCAAATCATCAAAAAAATCGCCTTGCCTGTTTGCATATCCGGCTTTAATAAAGTGTACATTATTTTCTATCTCTGCAGTGCCTAAATCAAGCGTACCGGGTAGTAATGGATAAAGTTGCACTTTACGCAAAGTGTACACATTATACTCCCTGCCATTATATTTTTCAACATGAAAATTCATATCATTTGGCTGTTGCAGGTCTATAACAGAAAACCCGTTAAAGGAAGGGTTTTTTATCATGTTGCTTTCGCTTTTTAAACGGGTGTATAGTTTAAAGGTGGCCACTACAGGCTCTCCTACATAACAAGATGTTTTATCAACCTCTGCACGAACAAACATGTTTTTATTTATTTTCTCCAGTGGATTTTCACCTTTATTTAAAATATAATCTTTGTATTCGGCAGGTGAAGCCGGTTCATCAAAAGGGTTAAAATTATTGAATGGAGAAAAAGGTGTGGCAGCGCCAGCATTGTTGTTATTACTATTAGCTGTTACTTTAATATTTACCGGGTTGCTTTTATAATTTGATCCGTCGGCTATAGCAATGGCAGATGGTATTGTAAAACTTCCTGTACCTTTTGGTTTTAATATAAAATTAAGAGCTACATATTTTTTTACTACTCCATTTATCATACTCATTCCGCTTTCCTGGTTGGGTCCGCTTACAATAACAAAATCTTTTAATACAGGTGGATTTATCTGTTGTACTTCTTTAGCATTTTCAACCATTAATTTCAACTGTGTGTATTCATCTTTTCCTATTTCGGCAGGCGAAACAGAAGCAGTAAACTTTACCTGGGCCTTAACTGCTAAAAAGGAAAATAAAAATATTAACGGGAATATCTTTTGTAAAACTGCTTGCATATTGATTAATACAAAAATAAAGTTTTGCAAACAGCCATTTTAAAATGAAAAGTATAAACGGGTAAATGATTTGTTAAACTAATTTACAAATCTCCTAACTGTGGCCTTATTATAATTTCTTCTACGCAGGCTTGTGGGCTTAAATGTGCGGCAGCATATATCATCTTAGCCACATCGGCAGCCTCCATTAACCTTACAGGATTTATATTGCTTCCACTCCAGCTATCAGTATAAGCAGCACCCGGTAAAACATGAGTAACTTTAATATTGTAGGGTTTCATTTCTTCCCTAAGGTTTTTGCTAAACCCATACAAGGCAAATTTGCTGATACTGTAAGCGCCACCATTTTCATAAGCAGCCAGGGATGCTATGGAGCAGATATTGAAAATATGCCCGCTTTTTACCTTCATCATGTAAGGCAGCAACAGCCTTGTTAAATGATAAGCACCATACAAGTTTACCTCTATCATTTTTTCAAGAGAACCTTCTGCTTCATTATATACGCTACCGGGATAAAATATACCTGCATTATTCACCAGTACATCAATGCGATCAGTAATTTGCAACACTTGATTTACAAAACCGTTAACCGATTGCCTGTCTGCCACATCGCAGGCTATGGCATGCATGCTTGTACGGGGAAATCGCCCCTGCAACTCTTTAGCAGTATTTTCTAATTCATTGCTATTTCTTGCACATATAAAAAAACTATGTCCCTGTTTATCGGCAGCAAATACTTCGGCTATTGATTTGCCTAACCCTTTTGATGCGCCTGTTATAATTATGTTCATATTTTTTTTAATTCAGTATCTTGCAATGATAAGCAATATCAGTTTAGATAACAATCACAAAAATTAAATTTACAGCCGGCAAATTATGTCAAAATACAAACATCTTTTTTTTGACCTTGACCATACCTTGTGGGATTTTGATGCCAATGCTAAGGAAACACTTGCCGAAGTATATAGTTTTTTTGAGCTTAACAATAGGATAAACGCAACATTTGAAGATTTTTATCCTACATACCTTTTTCATAATGAAGTGTTATGGAACCGTTACCATCATGGATTGATAACAGCCGAAGAACTGAAGTGGAAACGGATGTGGCGTACTATGTTAGATTTTAAAATTGCCGATGAAGCATTGGCCAGGGATATGAGCGGAAAATTTTTGGAAATATTGCCTACAAAAAAATTATTGTTTCCGCATACCATTGAAATATTGAACTATTTAACCGAAAAAAAATACAACCTTCACCTTATTACCAATGGTTTTGAAAAAACACAATGGAATAAAATTAACAACAGCGGCTTAAATGGATATTTTAAAGAAGTAATTACTTCGGAAGGTAGTAATAGTATAAAACCCAAAAAAGAAATTTTTGATTTTGCCATGCAAAAAGCTAAAGCTTCTTTAGCTGAAAGTATTATGATAGGCGATAACCTTGATGCAGATATACAAGGCGCCATCAATGCAGGTATGGATACTGTTTTTGTAAACCATATACAGGCTGTGCCTACAATTACTCCCACTTACACAGTTACCCATCTTAACCAGTTAGAAAGTATTTTTTAATACCATAAAAAACAAAACAGGCTCCTCAAAAAGGAGCCTGTTTAATAGAATTTAAACTTTTTATCTTGCTACATTAACCGATCTTTTCTCCCTTATTACGGTTACTTTAATTTGACCGGGGAATGTCATTTCTGTTTGTATTTTCTGTGCTATTTCAAAACTTAGTTTATCACTGTCTCCATCACTAACTTTATCAGCTTCTACTATCACTCTTAATTCCCTGCCTGCTTGTATAGCATAAGCTTTTTCTACTCCGTTATAACTCATAGCCAGGTTTTCAAGGTCTTTAATGCGTTGTATATACTGCTGCATTATTTCACGCCTTGCGCCGGGCCTTGCACCGCTTATGGCATCGCATGCCTGTATAATGGGAGAAATAACGTATTGCATTTCTATTTCATCGTGGTGTGCGCCTATTGCATTTACCACAGCAGGATTTTCTCCATATTTTTCGGCAAGTTTTGCACCCAGCAAAGCATGGCTCAGTTCTGTTTCTTCATCAGGCACTTTACCAATATCATGTAATAAACCGGCTCTTTTAGCCAATTTTACATTAAGGCCCAGTTCGGTAGCCATAATAGAGCAAAGGTTGGCTGTTTCACGGCTGTGCATCAACAAATTTTGGCCATAAGAAGAACGGAACCGCATACGGCCAACCATCCTTATTAATTCTTTATGCAGGCCATGTACACCCAGCTCCATAGCTGTTCGTTCGCCTATTTCCATTACCTGGTCATCAATTTGTTTTTTTGTTTTTTCTACCACTTCTTCAATACGTGCCGGGTGTATACGGCCATCGGCAACCAGGCGCTGCAGCGATAAACGAGCTACTTCTCTGCGCAATGGATCAAATGAAGAAAGTACAATTGCTTCAGGTGTGTCGTCAACAATTAAATCCACACCTGTTGCAGCTTCAATGGCACGTATGTTTCTTCCTTCACGCCCAATAATTGAGCCTTTTATTTCATCGCTTTCTAAATTAAAAACAGTAATGGCATTTTCAATTGCTGTTTCGGCAGCCGTACGCTGAATAGTTTGTATAACTATTTTACGGGCTTCTTTATTTGCTTTAAGTTTAGCTTCTTCAACAATTTCTTTTTGAATAACCAACGCTTTGGTATTGGCTTCCTGCCTTAAACTTTCAATTAATTGCGCTTTGGCATCTTCGGCACTAAGGCCGGCCACTTTTTCCAGGCGGCGTATATGTTCTTCCTGGTGTTTTTCAAGCTCGGTACGCTTGTTGTTTACTATTTCAATCTGGCGATTGAGATTTTCCTTGATAGCTTCGTTTTCCTTGATATGTTTCTCAAGGTTCTGGTCTTTTTGATTGAGGGATTGCTCTTTTTGCTTGATACGGTTTTCACTATCGGCTAATTTTTGATTGCGCTGCATTACATCCCTGTCATGATCGGCCTTAAGTTGAACGAACTTTTCTTTAGCTTCTAAAAGTTTTTCTTTCTTAAGATTTTCGGCTTGTAACTGCCCGTCAGCAATTATTTTTTGAGATTGTAGCTCTGCCTCTTCAATTTTCTTTTTTGTGTTTTTGGCAAATACCAGTTTACCCAGTATTACGCCAAGTATCAGCGCAACTGCGCCAATGATAATGTAAATTATTATCGGTTCCATTAAATGTTTCTGTTTTAATTCGGTTCAAAATCATATTCATTTCTCTTTTACCATACCCTTATACTGATTTAGGATACCCGGTTAAGATATTTAATTTACGAAGATAAGTAATTTGTTGGTAAAAAATATTTGCCTCTAAGTTATCAAGCAAGTTGATTGGCAGGCTTTTAAAAAAGAGTGACCGGCTTTTAAAGATGGAGTTTTTTTAAATATAGAAATGATACAACAGGAATATAAAACAAAAGCCCGGTAACCCTTTTCGGAAGAAGAGGTTAAGCTATTATTTACATTTGAGCTAATAGAGAAGTATGATGTATTAATAAACCCTATGCTCCAAAAAATGGGCAACTTCCATAACAAGGTTATTTTTTACTGAGTTATTTTTCCTTTGCTGGGGATAAATACTAACTCCATTAAAAATATTGTAGTGCAGGGTTAAAAACTGGCCCCGGTATTGAAAATCCCAATCAAGGGTTTCTGCATCATCTACCTGGTTAAGGAATTTTACTTTAAGGTCTTTAGCCAATGTATTGGCAATGGCATAAAATTTAGAAATGCCGCAGTTATCATCTATAACGGCTTCGGTACTGCCATTATATGTTTTTAGTTCGTAACTCATAGTATGGATTTTTAGTTAGGATATTTCTGTAATTGAATTTATTTTTTACCTACCACCCCGCCACTTTGCCTTACTGGCTTGTTTCATCGCTTTCTGGTCGCCATTTAATAATTTTTCGGCTCCCACATTTCGGCCATCGCTGGGGCAGCCTAATTTTTCTTTTTTTCTAAAAATATTTGTAATAAAACAGCCACTTAATAAAAAGGCAGCCATTGTAACACCTACGATTATTTTTTTCATGTAATAAAGATAATATTTTAGTACACTTTAAAAAAAGTTAAATAGCATTGCCGAAGTTGAACGGAGCGTCGCCAATCATGCCGCATCAGGGCTCAAATGCCGGTTCAATAAAAATAAAATGGTAACACCCACTTCATAAAAAAACTATTCAGATACAAACCAACTGCTATACATCACATAATTATCAGCTATCCTTTTTATTTCGCCGCTTACCATTTCTTCGCTTATGTTTTTCACTTTTTTGGCTGGTATGCCAGCGTACACACTACCCGGTTCAATTTTAGTATTTGCAAGTACAACCGCCCCGGCCCCAATGATAGTATTGCTGCCCACTACGGCATTATCCATTACTATGGCGCCCATTCCTATAAGTACGTTGTCATGTATAACGCAGCCATGTACAATTGCATTGTGTCCGATGCTTACATTATTTCCAATAGTGGTGGCGGCCTTTTCGTAAGTGCAGTGTATTATTGCGCCATCCTGCACATTTACCTTATTGCCCATTCGTATAATATTTACATCGCCCCTTAGCACTGCATTAAACCAAATACTGCAATCATTACCCATTTGCACATTGCCAACAATAGTGGCATTGGGTGCTATAAAACAGTTTTTACCAAATATGGGTTGTACGCCCTTTACCGGAAGAATTACTGGCATAATTATTTTAGTGTTATTCCCCCTTTATTTAAAGAAGGATTATTTTTAAGGTGATAGTTTTAGTTTATAAAGTCAATAAAAAAAATTACTATTGTACAAATTAAAAAGGTATTCCAAAGAGTACATAGGATTGAATTTTTTTACTTTGATCGCAATACATAGCGCTTAATTCCAATGGGCCAATAGGTGTTTTATATGCAAAGGTTAATGAATAACCCGTTAAAGCCGTAGCGCTGGATGTACTTATTTGTGGTGCGGCAAAATCTTTTATCAACCCGTTTATACGGCCAAGAATAAATACATTATTAATGGGGTTATACCTTAGCCCCAATTGTAAGGCCAATACACTTCCCGAATTAACTGTGGCTTCCTGCAGACCTGCAAATTTAACCTGGTTTCGAAAGTTGCCATTAATACCGCCTATATAAAAATTATTAAGCACATTGGGCTTATCGGTAAAATTTATCCCGGCTTGCAACTCCGAAAAAAAAGTAAACCGTTTATTAATTTTTGAAAATAAAGTTCCATCAAATTTAAAACTGGTGAAATTATCAAAACTTAATGTTGAAGGTATTACAGGAACACCGTTTGTATATTGGGTTAAGTTAGGCTTTTGGTTGTACACCTGTGCCAGTTCTGTATTTATTTTAAAGCCTTTAGTTGGATAAAATATTTGGTTGAGGTTATTATATTTTAAGTATAGATAACTTTTAAAATTACTAAAGCCACCTTTTACTTCTGATATGGCATTTATTGATGGTGTGTATCTAATATATTCAAATGCGGTGCCTACACCGGTTGTAAATTTATTACTACCACTGTTTTGAAAATTAAGATAGGTTTTATAATAGTTTTGTTTGTACGCTCCGTTCAATTTAAAATTATTGTAAGCATCAATAGATTGGTTATCGAGCCTGAAGCCGGTTAAGAAAGCTACATTTTTAATACGGCCGAGGTATTGAAAATGCTCAGCCTCTAATTGCAAACTTTCGCCTAACGAAACCGATACCATGCTACGGGAATTGGGCAACAAAAAATCACGGGAGGTTAAATTTAGGTTTACATTAATGCCCCTGAATCTTGTGTAATAAAGGCCTGCCTTTACATACGTGTTAGGGTTTTCTTCTACAGTAAATATTATTTTGGCTGTATCTTTTGCAATGGGTAAAAGCGAATACGAAATACTGGCATAATACCGTGAGCCATAAGCACGCCTTATTTTTTTATTTATAAGAGCAGCAGTATAAGTTTTGTGGTCATAAAAATCCATCAGGTGTATAAAAAAGGGCATGGTGGTTTTTTTAAGGCCTTTTACTTCATAACTTGTAATAAAAACCGAAGAAGCTTTTACAGGTTCATTTTTGGTAATCGTATCATTAGTTAAAGCATTTATACTATCTGCCAGTTTTTTAAAAATGGGATAAAATTCTCTGCCTTTTAATAACCCTGTATCCATAATTTCTTTTGCACTACCAAAGCTGGCTGTGTTGTATTCCTCCATTGGCATGTGTATATAGATATTTGTAAGCGGCAGTTCTTCTTTAAAGTCGCCGGCTTCCCTGTAAAATGCCATTTGTAATAAAACATCAACAGGGTTTTTTATTTTGTCGATTTTAGAAAGGCCATTGGTTACATTGCTGCCAATTACAATATCGGCACCCATTTCCTTTACGTTTTTGACCGGGAAATTTCTTACCAGCCCACCATCTACTAATTTTCTCCCATTACGTGTTACGGCCGAAAATACTGAAGGGATAGCCATAGTTGCCCGCAGTGCAGTAATAAGATTGCCGGTATCCAATACAACCAGGTCGCCGGTTTCAAGATCGGTGGCCATACATTTAAAAGGTATTGGCAAGCTATCAAAATTGCGGATATTATATACCGGAAAAAACAATTCCGAAAATTTAAGGTTAAGTTCCTGCCCGGTTATAAGGCCTGTTTGCAACTTAATTTTATTTTTTATTATGGGTAATTCAATTGCAAACCGGCTGTATTGTTCCTTTTCTTCCATTGATAAAGTTTGTAATGGAATATTATTTGAAAACAATACATCAAAATCAATATCCTTTCTTAAATTTTCTATATCGGCACCACTATAACCTGTTGCATATAATGCACCTACAATAGCTCCCATACTGGTACCGGTAATATAATCAATCTTTAAGCCAGCACTGTCGATGGCTTTTAAGATACCAATATGTGCAAGCCCTTTTGCGCCGCCACCACTAAGTGTAAGGCCTATTTTTGGCCGATGCACATTTTCCTGTGCAGCTATGGTCAGGTATAAAAAAGTAAAACAAAAAAGGGTAACAAAGATTTTCATTAATTGCTCTATTGATATATTTCAGGTGTTGCAACCTGGCTAAAATTACGAACTATAATTTTTATGCTTTGTTGATAAAAGTTAATAATTAGTTGTAACAATGATAGCTGGCCTTTGGCACAAGTTATATAATTTATAAAGATGCTGAGTTAGTACCACAAATAAAACAGCCTGGCTTCACAATTAGAAACTTTAGGTAAGTAAAGATTAGTTTATTTTGCATTATTAAAAACAATATGACCAACCGCCAGCTTTTTTTAAATCATGTGGGCCAAACATCAGCATCGCCTCTTTGCCTTGAAATAGTAAAAGCCCAGGGCTGTAAATTATACGATGCACAGGGAAATGAATTTATAGATTTAATAGGCGGCATCAGTGTTTGCAATGTAGGGCATTGTCATCCTGCAGTAACAGCTGCAATAAAAAAACAACTGGATAATTACCTGCACATTATGGTGTATGGCGAGTTAGTGCAAACCCCGCAGGTAGAATATGCAACATTATTAACAGCTAATTTGCCTGCAACACTCAATTCGGTTTTTTATACTGCATCGGGCAGCGAAGCCACCGAAGGTGCTATGAAGCTGGCCAAACGGTTTACCAATCGCACACAAATAATTTCTTTTAAAAATTCGTACCATGGCAGTACTCAAGGCGCTTTAAGTGTTATGGGCAGCGAATACTGGCAACAGGCTTTTAGACCTTTACTGCCAGATGTGCTGCAACTTAATTTTAACTCATTTGAAGATTTGGAAAATATTTCGGAAAGTACAGCCTGTGTTATTGCCGAAACTGTACAGGCCGAAGCTGGTGTTATTGCACCCAATAATGAATGGTTGAAAGTTTTGAGAAAAAAATGCAACGACTATGGAGCCTTATTGGTGCTGGATGAAATACAATGTGGCTTTGGAAGAAATGGCACCCTTTGGGCATTTGAACAATTTGATGTAGTACCCGATATACTTTTGCTGGGCAAGGCTCTTGGCGGTGGCATGCCATTGGGCGCTTTTGTTGCTGATAAAAAAATAATGGATGTGCTTACTTATAATCCTGTGCTGGGTCATATAAATACTTTTGGTGGCCATCCTGTATGTTGCGCTGCAGGCTTGGCAGCTTTTAATGTATTGCTAAATGATAATTTGATAAATGGAGTTACAAAAAGTGAAAACCTTTTTTTATCGCAATTAAAACATCCAAAAATAAAAGCAGTAAGAAGCCGGGGATTGATGATGGCTATAGAGTTTGAAAGTTATGATATTAATAAAAAAGTAATTGACATGCTAACTGATGTTAAAAATAAAAATGGCATTGGTGTTTTTACAGATTGGTTTTTATTTGCCCCCAACTGTCTTCGGATTGTTCCTCCACTTACTATATCAAATAATGAAATAAACTTAGCTTGTGAAAAGATAATTACAGTGCTTGATTCATTTTAATTTTGATTTTATTATTTAAGATTTGATAATGTAAATTGACAAATACTTAAATTATAGGGTACCTAGCATTTTTGTAGTTACAATACTACAAAATAGTTATGTCTAATACTACCAAATAATGGAAAATGATTAAATAACTTGCAGCAATACAATTATTTGAAAAGATATGTTGAATTTACCTTCAACTAAATAATAAATTATTGTAAGCTATTGACTATGATAAACCAATAATATATTAAGACCCCTTTTGCTTAATGAAAAATCTACTTACCTAATTAATCATGTTACATTGAAAACTAACATGTAAATTTTAGATTAACCGGATAAATTTTAAACCTTTTGTTTATAATTTTTCCGGTTTTTCTTTTTTAACTGTATATACGCTCCACTGCATTTTTATATTTTTCCATAATCACTTTGCGCTTTAATTTAAGAGTAGGTGTAAGTTCTCCACTATCAATAGTCCATTCGTAAGGCAGCAGTTCAAATTTTTTAACCTGCTCAACATGGTTAAAAGATTGGTTAAACGAATTGATAAGATCTTTGTACAAGTCTAACACTTTGGGATTTTGCACTGCATCTTCGGCAGTGGTAAATGGTATGCCTTTGTGCTGCATCCAATCTTTTAAATTTTGCATTGAAGGAACAATTAAAGCACCTACAAATTTTTGTTCGGCGCCAACAACCATCATTTGTTCTACAAAAGGCGATTCTTTCATTTTGTTTTCGATAGGTTGTGGTGCTACATATTTCCCTCCGCTGGTTTTAAACAATTCTTTTTTACGGTCAGTAATCTTTAAAAATTTTTCATCTTCAAAAATCCCAATATCGCCCGTATGTAACCATCCATCTATTATAGTTTCTGCTGTAAGATCGGGACGTTTATAATATCCCATCATAACGCTGGGGCCTTTTACACAAATTTCACCGTCGGCTTCCAGTTTTACCTGTTGCCCTTCTATTACCGGGCCAACGCTACCAAATTTTGTTCCTCCTTTTGCCTGTCGGTTAACACTTATAACTGGGCTGTTTTCTGTAGGGCCATATCCTTCGTAAATAGGAATTTTTGCAGCAGTAAAAATTCTTATTAACCTAACCTGGCAGGCGGCGCCACCTGTTATAATAAAATCTATATTACCACCTAATGCTTCACGCCATTTACTAAAAATTAATTTGTTAGCTATAGCCAATTGCACTTTATACCAAAAACTTTGAGGTTTAATATTATCATAAACAGTAGCCAGGCTAACCGACCAAAAAAATAACCGCTTTTTAATACCGGTTAATTCGGCCCCTTTTGCCATTATTTTTTCGAAAGTTTTTTCCAATAACCTGGGTACCGTTGCAAATAATGTTGGTTTTACTTCTTTTAAATCGTCGGCAATAGTATCAAGGCTTTGAGCATAATAAATACAAACACCGCTGCTGATATAAATGTATGAGACCATCCTCTCAAAAATATGATTAAGAGGTAAAAAGCTTAATGCCCTGCCGGAGGGGTTATCAGTAAACGGAAAACTAATAACCGAATTGACTACATTACTTACAATATTGCGATGGCTTAGCATTACTCCTTTAGGTGTACCGGTAGTGCCCGAAGTATAAATAATGGTTGCACAATGCTCTGCTTTTATTCCATCTTTAATGGTTTCCATTAATACCAGTTCTTCTGCTGTAATACCTGTAATAATTTCTTCCCAATAAATAGAACCGGGTAACTCGTCGAAACTATATATATTTTGCAAAGAGGGAACATTATTTTTTACAGCAAGCACTTTATCCAAAATATCGGCACCACTTACAAATACATGCTTTACAGCTGCATCATTAAAGATAAACTCAAGTTCTTTTACATTTGTTGTAGGATATATGGGGCAAAGCGCTACTCCTATTTGCTGACAAGCCATATCCAGCATAAGCCATTCGGGCCGGTTTTTTGATATCAAGGCAATTTTATCCTGGTGTTCAATTTCCATATCATTGCCGCTAACTCCCAGTTTTAAAAGGCCGGCACTAAGCTTGTTTACCAATTCTTTTACTTCAAGCGTACTGTAATGTTTCCATTGCCCGTTTTCTTTTCCGCATAACATATTACTTTGCGGAAATTTTTTTAACCGAAAATCTATGTAATCAAATATTCTGGAATGTTCATTCATAAGCAAGTTGTTGGGTTGTGCAGGATAATTATTTTTGTTGGTTTTTTAGTTTTTCATATTCTCTTTCAGTAAGAGTGTCTTTATCTGTTTTATACGCTCTTATAAATTTCATTACTAACCCTATTCCTAAACCAAACATCACCCATAGTGGCCATGGTGTTCCATGAAAACCATCCCGGCCAGATGTAAAAAACCAAACAGCCCAGCAAATAGCTGATACAATTACAAAACCTACCAGGCTATCCTGGAAATTAGCTCGGCGTTTAGCAATTTGCCATAATTTTTCATCTCGTTGTTCGTCCATAATTTAAAAGTTTAAAAACAAGATAATGAAAAATAAGCATTTGGCATGCGTGCGGCATAGTTATTTAATACAGGCTATGTATTTGTAATTAGTAAAATAAAAATGAATTGCTTTAGAGCATATTAATGATAATACTGCCCTTTGGGAATTTTAAAAATTCTGCCCTGCATAAACCGGTTAAGCTCGGTGTACTCTTTATTGTGTGCTGCTGTCCAGGCCTGGTAAGCCGGTAAATTTTCTGCCGTTGCAAATATCCATTGGTTATAGGCTTCAAACAAACCTGCTTCAATAAATTGCTTTTGCAGGTCGAACAGCCTAAATGGAAATTTGGAAGCGTATTCGGTATACCAGTCTAATATAAACCGGGTTCTAATCATGGTTAATGAGGTTGTATTGATACCTGATGCTGCCACCGAACTTTGCTTGTTCATTGTTTTTAAAAATGCAAGTGTAAAAGCATTTTTTTCTTTGTAATTTTTTACCAGGTCTGCATCCGAAAATAATTTTTTATAACCTTCCAATAATATATTTTTTACCTCGGGTGTATAAGCGCTTAAAGGGTCAATGTTTAAAAAAATTTCACCGTAAATAAGGCTCCAGGTTTTATCGGTAGTAAAATAATAATACTTACAAGCATTGTAATAGTTACCTGCAAAACCGGGGTCATTCTCTATTCCTTTTTCCCATTGCTTAATGGCACTGTAATCTTGCTTGGTCCATAATACTTTTCCTAACTCATTATACAATGCTCCGCTATTGGGTAATTTTTTTATTCCTTTCCTGTAAGCAGCTTCCGATTCTTTCATCATATCCATTGCCCAGTAAGCATCGCCTGCCATTTGAAAACATTGGTCGTCGGCATCATCCCTGTCCAACAGTTTGTTAAGCACTTCAACCGATTTTTTATAGTCTTTGGCATAATAATAATTAAGGCCAAGGTCTTTTGCGGCTTCCAGGTTATTCGGTTCCATTACCAATACCCTGTTTAGTATAAGTATGGCATTGGCATAATCTCCTTTATGCATATATTCCCTGGCACTCTGTTGTAATTGCTTTACATCCTGCGCTGCAGCTATTAATTGCATACTAATGGCAACTAACAGGAAAAAATTTTTTTTCATCATACTTTAAATAAATTGACGGTAAGATAATTATTAAAACTGTTAATGCTAAATTGTATCAATCCATTTCAGTTTCATTTATTAAATGTGTAAGAAGGCCATCTCTTAACTTAGGCTCAAACCAGGTGCTTTTGGGTGGCATCACATTGCCACTGTCGGCAATATCAAATAATTGCTGTATGGTTACAGGATGCAAACTAAACGCCACTGCCATATCGCCACTGTCAACTCTTTTTTCAAGTTCAGCAAGTCCACGTATGCCGCCAACAAAATCTATCCGCTTATCGGTACGCTGGTCTTTAATGTTTAAAACAGGGGCAATCAAATTATCAGAAAGGATGCTGATATCAAGAATACCAATTGGGTTGTTGCTATAACTTCCTTCGTGTGCAGTAAGGCGGTACCATTGTTTATCAAGGTACATACCAAATGTGTGTAATCTATCGGGCGAAAAAGCTTTATCTGCATTTTCCACCTCAAACTTATTTTTTATGGCCGATAAAAAATCTTCTTTACTCAATCCGTTTAAGTCAGTTACTACACGGTTGTAATCCATAATATGTAACTGGTTTGATGGAAATAAAGTGGTGAGAAAAATATCAGCGCCTTCAGGAGCAAGCGATCCTAAAGCAGCCCTCACTTTTGCAGCAGAGGCTGCCCTGTGATGCCCGTCGGCAATATAAGTACAGGGAACTTTTGTTTTAAATAATAAACTAATCTCTTCAATTGTTTCATCAGCATTTACAATCCAAATGGTATGTTTAATGCCGTCATCAGCAATAAAATCGTACACCGGATTTTTTTTCTTCCACTTATTAATAATAGCATCAATTTCATTTACATTTCGGTAAGCCAGGAATACATTACCGGTTTGTGCACCCGTAGTTTTTATATGATTAATCCTGTCTTGCTCTTTTTCGGGCCGGGTAAATTCATGTTTCTTAATGAGCCCATTTTCATAATCATCAACCGAACTGCCACAAACCAACCCTGTTTGGCTTTTGCCATTCATTGTTAACTCATATATATAGTAACAAGCCTTGCTTTCTCTAAACAATATTTTTCGGCTGATGAATGCATCAAGATTTTCTTTTGCCTTATCGTAAACTGCCTGTGCATGTATATCAGTAGTATCAGGTAAATCTATTTCGCTTTTTGTTATGTGCAAAAAACTTGCATTGTTTCCCTGGGCCTCCACCTTGGCTTCTTTACTGTTAAGCACATCATAAGGCCTCGATGCTACAAGCCTTGCTGTTTCTGCTGCCGGCCTTAAAGCCTTAAAGGGTGATATTGTAACCATGTGCTTGGATTAATTATTTTAAATGAAAATAAATGTTTTTACCCGTTTTTTTGTGCAAACTCTTTCATAACCTGTGCCAATACTTCTACGCTGCTTAATGGCAGTGCATTATATAACGAAGCCCTAAACCCGCCAACCAAACGATGCCCCTTAATACCTACAATACCGTTTTCTTTTGTATAATTTAAAAAAGTTTCTTCTTGCGATTTGTTGTTCATTACAAAACATACATTCATCCTGCTCCTGTCTTCGGCTTGTGCTGTACCCGTAAACAAAGGGATTGCATCAATAGTATCATATAACAATGTAGCTTTTTTTTCATTACGTTTTTCCATTGCCGCAGGGCCGCCATTGGCCTTTAACCATCTTAACGTAAGCAGGCAAACATAAATGGCAAATACAGGAGGAGTGTTTAACATGCTTCCTTCTTTTATATGGTTCCTGTAATCGAGTATGGTTGGTATAGTACGTTTTACTTTTCCTAAAATATTTTTATTTACCACTACAAGGTTTACACCTGCAGGCCCCATATTTTTTTGGGCACCGGCATATATTAAACTAAACGAATTAAAATTTAATACCCGGCTAAATATATCGCTACTCATATCGGCTACCAGGCTATTGCTGGTAACAGGTATTTGCTGCCATTGTGTACCATAAATGGTATTGTTGGTTGTTATATGAAGGTATTTTGCATCATTGGGTACTGCAAAATCTTTGGGTATATAATTAAAATTTGTTTCCCTGCTGCTGCAAACGGTTTCTACCCGGCCAAAAAGTTTTGCTTCTTTAATGGCTTTGGTACTCCACACGCCGGTATCGGTGTAGGCTGCTGTTTCTTTGTCATCAAGCAAATTCATTGGCACTTGCATAAACTGTGTAGATGCGCCGCCATGCAGGAATAAAACTTCGTGTTCATCATCAAGTTGCATCAACTCTCTTACCAATGCTCTTGCTTCGTCCATTACATCCTGGAACAAAGCAGTACGGTGACCTATTTCTAAAATTGATAAACCAGTGTTGTTGTAATTAAGCACTGACTTAGAAGCTTCTTCAAAAACAACTTTTGGTAAGATAGAAGGCCCGGCATTAAAATTATGAACCACTGTTTAATTAATTAACTGGTGAAATATTGTTGCTGGCAAAAATACCTATTTAGCCGCAAACCCTTTTTTTTGATTTTTTGTGAAACTGTATATTGCTATAAAACAACATTGCCAAAGCGGTAAACTTTGGCAATGCGATTATTAAAAAATTTTAGCTTAATTACCTTTTGCTCATTTTAGAAAGCAGCCTCAGTATTTCAAGATATAACCATACAATGGTTACCAGTAAGCCAAATGCGCCATACCATTCCATATATTTAGGTGCTCCCAACTCGGCACCACGCTCAATCATATCAAAATCTAAAATAAGGTTTAGTGCAGCCAGGGCAACTACAAAAATTGAAAAGCCTATGCCTAGTGCACTACCCTCGTGTAAAAACGGAATTTGTATGCCAAAGAAACCAAGGGCTATGGCAATAAGGTAAAATATGGCAATACCGGCAGTAGCAGTAATGATAATGCTTTTGAATTTTTCAGTTGCCTTTATAATTTTAAAACTATACAACAGGTACATGGCAATGGCTGTACCAAAAGTTAAACCAACTGCATTTATTACAATGCCCGGCGCTACATCAGCAAATGCAAAATTGTAATAAGCCGATATGGCGCCTACAAACAAACCCTCTAGCAGTGCATAAAGAGGGGCAAGGTAAGGTGCCCATTCTTTTTTAAACATCATTACAATGGCAACGGCAAGGCCGCCAAATGCGCCTACATAAATAAATGTTTGAACGTTGCTGCCGCCTTCTGCATATTCTTTCCATGCATAAAAAGCAGTGCCCATTACCATTAAAAACAAAAAACCAAATTTTTGTAATGTACCTTTTACTGTCATTACATTTTCAGGCGATACCACCTGGTCAAGTACGGTGTTTTTAAACCTGTTTTCAGCTAAGGTTGGATTACCCGATTTAAATAATGCCATAACTATAAATTTTGATTATAAAATTAAAGAAACTCCGGTAAAAAACAACCTAATTTTTAAATGCCTGCTTACATAGCTACTGCCGCTTTCCTTATCTTTGCCGCATGGAACAACTGGTAAAACAGATAGAAAGTTTAAAAGAAGAGATAAGGGCATTTAATAATGGCGATGCCGAAAGTTTCCGCATTAAATACCTGGGCACAAAGGGCCTGGTAAAGGCGCTGATGGGCGAAATGAAAAATGTGGCTGCCGAAAATAAAAAACAGGCAGGGCAACTTTTAAATGAGTTTAAATTATTTACCGAAGCCAGGTATGATGAATTAAAAGCTGCATCGGGCAACGGACAACAGGCTACACAAAGCGATATGGACCTTTCGCTGCCTGCCGACCCCATGCCATTGGGAAGCCGTCATCCTATCAGCATTGTAAAAAACAGGATCATCTCTATTTTTAAAAGGCTTGGTTTTGCCGTGGCCGAAGGACCCGAAATTGAAGACGACTTTCATAATTTTACCGCACTTAACATGCCCGAGAACCATACTGCAAGGGATATGCAGGATACGTTTTACATTACTCAAAATCCCGACTGGCTTTTACGCACCCATACATCAAGCGTGCAGGTGCATGAAATGCAAAAAGGAAATTTACCTATAAGGATTATTTGCCCGGGCAGGGTTTACCGCAACGAAACCATCAGCGCACGTGCCCATTGTTTTTTTCACCAGGTAGAAGGTTTATACATTGCAGAAAATGTTTCGTTTGCTGACCTTAAGCAAACACTTTATTTTTTTGTACAGGAAATGTTTGGTAAAGATGTAAAAGTGCGTTTTAGGCCAAGCTATTTCCCCTTTACCGAACCAAGCGCCGAAATGGATATTAGTTGCCTGATATGCGGCGGCGATGGTTGCAGTGTTTGTAAAAAAACAGGCTGGGTAGAAATACTTGGCTGCGGTATGGTACACCCCAATGTGCTTGATAACTGTGGTATTGACAGTAATAAATATACCGGCTTTGCTTTTGGCATGGGCATAGAAAGAATTACCATGCTTAAATACCAAATTAAAGACCTGCGCCTGTTTAGCGAAAATGATGTACGGTTTTTAAAGCAATTTACTTCGGGGGTATAAAGTTGGCTGCTATGTTAAAGCAACCTCTTGCCAAATTCGAAAACCAAATCTAACATAATGAAACAGTTGACACTTTTTATACTATTGGCAACAGTAATAAATTGCAATTGAAGTCATTACAAGAATGCCCGATATTAAATAAATTACAATTCAAAAAAAACACAGTCGCCAACAAAAGTATTTGCAAAAGCAGGGCTTTACATTGTATCATCAGCTATTTGTTACTATCAATAGCAGTTCAGGCAGACAGATTTTCAAATACTGCCAATTCGAAAATATTTAAACCATTACATTCTATAAATAGATTTTACAAATACCCTGCCCTTATTTTATTATTTTAAACTTTGTTATTTGAGCAATTACTGCCCATTACCCTCAACTTCAAAAGTTAGTTTAATAATTATATCTTTAGGGTCAATCTATAATTGAATACATGATTAGCATTTGTGTAATAGGCGCCGGCACCATGGGCAGCGGCATAGCGCAAACATCAGCCCAAAACGGTTTTAATACTTTATTGTTTGATATCAATACTGAAGTTGTAGAAAAAGCAAAAGCTGCCATCAATAAAAGCCTCGATTTTCTTGTATCGAAAGAAAAAATAACAAGCCCCGAAAAAGAAGCAATACAAAACAGGATACAGTTTATTACTAACATACAACAATGCCGTGCCGATGTAATTATTGAAGCCATTGTAGAAAAAACAGAAGCCAAGGTTTCAATTTTCAATCAACTTGCAGCAATAAACAACAGCGATACCATCTTTGCATCCAACACATCTTCTTTATCAATATCTCACATACAATCAAAACTTAATAACCCACAACAAGTGGTGGGCATGCATTTTTTTAACCCGGCGCAGGTAATGAAACTGGTAGAAGTGGTTAAGGGCAAACAAACAGCCGAAGCTGTTGCACAAAAAGTTTACAATCTTTGCTTGCAACTGAAAAAAACACCGGTGATGTGCAAAGATGCACCCGGCTTTATTGTAAACCGTGTTGCCCGGCATTATTATCTTGAAGCTATGAAACTGGTAGAAAAAAATATTGCAAGCATAGAAAATGTAGATGAGATAATGGAAGCTTCGGGATTTAAAATGGGGCCTTTTAAACTAATGGATCTTATAGGCAATGATATTAACCTTGCTGTATCGCAATCTTTATATGATGCATTTAACCAAGCTGAAAGATTTACACCATCACCCCTGCAGGTACAAAAAGTAAAACAAGGCCAACTGGGTAAAAAAACAGGAGAAGGATTTTATAAATATAATTGATAATGATTTTAGTTACAGGCGGCGCCGGTTTATTGGGAAATGAATTAATAAAGCAACTGCTTGATGCCGGCAAAGAAGTGAGGGCCATTTATAATAAAACCCCTTTACAAAATTTCAACTCAGCAAAACTGCAGCAGGTTAGCTGCAATATATTAGATGTAATTGGTTTGGAAAAAGCCATGCAGGGTATTGAAGAAGTTTATCATTGTGCAGGCATGGTAACATTCAACCCCAGGCACCGGCATCAAATGTTTAAGGTAAATGTAGAAGGTACGGCTAACGTGGTAAATATCGCTTTGGATGCAGGGGTAAAAAAACTGGTGCATGTAAGTTCGGTAGCCGCCATGGGCCGCTTAAGAGAAGACAAACCGATTGATGAAACCATGAACTGGACCGAAGAAACTAGCAACAGCAAGTATGGCCAAAGTAAATACCTGGCCGAAATGCAGGTATGGCGAGGTATTAGCGAAGGGCTTGATGCGGTAATTGTAAACCCCGTTATTATTTTAGGAGCCGGTAATTGGGATGGTGGTTCTACTCAACTTTTTAAATCAGTGTACGATGAATTTCCCTGGTATGCTACCGGCACATCGGGTTTTGTTGATGTACGGGATGTGGCAATTATAATGCAACAGTTGATGAAAAGTAATATAACAGCTCAGCGTTTTATTATAAGTGCCCAAAATAAAAGCTATGCCGAAGTATTTACACTTATAGCAAAAGCATTTGGAAAAAGGCCGCCGTATAAAAAAGTAACTCCCTTAATTGCGGCTATTGTTTGGCGGCTTGAAGCCATCAAAAGTTTTTTTACCGGTAAGTTACCACTGGTTACAAAAGAAACTTCAAAAACAGCGCTCACCAATGCCAATTTTGATAACAGCAAACTGTTGCGTTATTTACCAGGATTTACTTACCGCTCAATTGAAACTTGTATTAAAGACACCTGCTTTTCATTACAACAAAAGCTTAACAGCAATTGATGTAATTTAGCGCATTCATTTTTTATACTGTATAAAATAACCTGATGAAAAATTTCATTGCCTTTTTATTGTTTTCATTTATTTCATTTGCTACTTACGCTCAAAATTTTTTCACCATCAGCGGAAAAATAATCGACCAGGATACAAAGCTTCCGTTGCAAGGCGCTTCGGTTTTTGCCGAAAACACTACCATTGGCACAGCCACAGATGCAGAAGGTGTTTTTCATTTAAGGTTACCCAATGGCGGGTATAGCCTAGCAATAACTTTCACCGGCTACCAAACCGAAACAAAACGTATTACCGGCAGCGATGCCGATAATAATAACCTGGTAATTGACCTGAAGAAAAAAGAAAAATCGCTGGATGAGTTTGTGGTGAAAGCAAGTTATGAAGTGGCTGATGGGCTTGCCAAATACGGTGATTTTTTTATTGACAATTTCATTGGCAAAACAGCTAATGCCCGGCAATGCAGCATTGAAAATAAAGAAGCATTAAAGTTTTATTATTACAAACGTAAAAACCTTTTAAAAATTCTAGCCACAGAACCCTTACGCATAGTTAACAATGCATTGGGCTATACCATAAAATATGAACTTGATTCTTTTATACATGAATACAACACAGGCATAAGCCTTTACTCGGGCTATCCTTTGTTTAAAGAAATGGAAACAAGTAGCCTGCAGCAGTTGGAGAAATGGAATGTAGCACGTACGGTAGCTTATAATGGCTCTATCCTTCATTTTATGCGTAGTTTGTACAATAAAAAATTAAAAGAAGAAGGATTTGAGATTCAGTTTGTAGTTAAAAATAATGATGTTGAAACAGCGTTGCCACTAAAAGATTTCTATCAATCTGTTAATTATAAAAAAGATGATAGCGCCAACATAGTTGATATATTACCTAACCAACGGGATGTTGCTATTATTTATAAAAATGAAGAGCCTTCGGATTTATATAGGGAAGCAAACCCCGATGCACCGGCTAAGTTTGAATTATCTGTTTTAAATTTTTTGCCCAACGAATCGCTTGATATAGAACAAAACGGTTTTTATTTTGAACAAAACGATATAACCATTACCGGTTATTGGGCATGGGAAAAAATTGGCGATATGCTGCCTTACAATTTCGGGCAGAAAGAAAATACCATTGCAGGTAAAAAACCCGACACAGTTGCCCGTAATCAATCAATAACCATACACGCAGATACCGCAGTTAATAAAAATGATACAACATTAACTACCACTACACAAACAAAACTGCCGGCAAATTTATTAACCGATACCGGGTGGAAGATGGAAGAAAGTACAGTGATAGAAGGAAAGAATATGAAATATTACAAAAGAGGCCGTAAAGAAAATACCATCGATTTTGATAATGATATTTACAAGTTTGAAACCGATAATACAGGTACCTATTTTTTTAACGGGCAGCAATATAAATTTAACTGGAAGTACCTGGATGCAGGCAAAACTAAAATAGAAATGGCCATACAATACCCAACACCATTAATAGTTACCCTCGAAAACATATTGATTACTGATAACACTTTAAAATATACCCGGCTTTTTAACATTAATGGTATTAACTATGTAGCTATTGAAACCAGGATTAAAAACTAAAAGATATAACAAGCATTAAATTACAATGGGCAAATTTCATTTGCCCATTACTTTATCCCACAGTTCAGGAATCCTTTTTATCCAAACCAGTTCACGCTTGGTTACTCCGGCTTCCTGTGCAGGAGTTCCCCAATATGTCTTATTTCCTTCAAGGCTACCACCTACAGCTGTTCTTGCCAATAATACAGCATTGGCTCCAATGGTTAAAGTTTTATTTACAATTACCTGGCCCCATAATGTTACTCCGTCTTCAATATTTACTACACCTGCAATTACTACATTGGCTGCCATCAGGCAATTTTTTCCTATGGTAGTATCATGGCCCACATGTATTAAATTATCCAGTTTACTGCCTTTGCCAATAATGGTATCATGTGTTACGCCACGGTCAATAGTACAGTTGGCTCCAATTTCCACATCATCTTCAATTATAACCCGACCGCAACTGGGCATTTTTTTATACCAAACTTCACGGTCTTTTTTACCATTGTAATAAAATGCATCGCTGCCAATTACAGTGCCTGCCTGTATCACCACATTATCACCAATGATACAATTATCCATAATACTAACATTAGGATGTATCACTGTATTTTTTCCTATTAAAACCTGATGGCCAATGAATGCACCGGGATAAATATAACTTCCCTCGCCCACCACAGCAGTATCACTAATTAAACCACTGGTTTTTTTAAACGGCCTGAAATGATTTACAATTTTACAATACGCATCAAAAGGGTTATCTACAATTAATAATGCTTTTCCTTCGGGCACTTCTGTTTCTTTATTGATGATGATAAAACTTGCTGCACTGTGCAAACACTTATCATAATATTTTGGATGATCTACAAATACAAGATCCCCTTTTTCAACTTTATGTATTTCGTTAATGCCGGTTGCAAAATCAGTAGTATTGCCTATTAATTTTGCATTAATCAACCCGGCAATCCAGGTTAAAGAAACAGGAGAAGGAAATTGCATAATCAAAAATTTAATCAAAGGTACATGCTTTACTCAAATTCTGTTTTTATCAAAAATGCATCTTAAACCGTGGATTTTTTAAGAATCCGGAAAAATATTTTTTATTTTTTTTACCCGGTAAAATAAGGCTATCTGCTTGTTTGCGTTATTATTTATTAAATAAAGAATTGAAAAAGAGTTATAAAAAAATAAATAAAAAACTTTTTTACGATGCCTGCAAATACAGCAGGGGCAATGCTTTTATGCATTGATAGTTTTTTATTTTACACTATTAACACTTTCTTCTTTTTTAAAATTTTTTAAAACACTAAAAAAATAATTAAAAAATCATTGCGATTATCCACAGCCCATTTTTAAATGTTAATAAAATTTATTGAAAAATTTTTTTGGTTAGCAGAAATTCTTTTTAATATTGTGTAGGGAATTTGGTTCCCGGTACTTACTAACCCATCTATATATCAAAGCCTGGCTAAAAAGCCGGGCTTTATTTTTCTGTTCATCTTAAAAAATGTATACCATTGAATGAATTTGTAAAAGATGATTTTATCATCAGCACTAACAAAAAAAAATTGGATGTAGCATATATACATCATTACCTGTGTAATGAAAGTTACTGGGCAAAAAATATCCCTTTATCAATTGTTATAAAATCAATTGAAGGTTCATTATGTTTTGGGTTATATCAAAAAAAAGGATATACAGAAACAGTACAAATTGGTTTTGCAAGAGTAGTTACAGATTATGCAACCTTTGGTTACCTGGCCGATGTTTTTGTTGATGAAAAATACAGAAGCCGTGGTTTGGCAACCTGGATGATGGAAATAATTATGAACCACAAAAACCTGCAGGGTCTTAGACGTTGGCTACTAGCCACCAGGGATGCCCATGCTTTGTATTTAAAATTTGGGTTTTTACCATTGGATAAACCCGAACGGATAATGAGCTACAAGCCATTTGAAGAATATCCACAAATTTAACTCTTAATTATATCCTTAACTTGCAGTAAAATTCATAACACATGCTTAAATCGATGACGGGATTTGGAAGGGCAGAACAAACTGAAAATGATAAAACCTTCCTGGTAGAAGTAAAAGCACTTAATGGAAAACAATTTGAACTTCAATTAAGGCTACCTCCTTTATTAAAACCTTATGAATTTGAAATACGCAATACCATTCAGGAAAATTTAATACGAGGTACTATTGATTGTACAATTACCATAAAACAAAACGGAACTTCAAAACCTGTTAACATAAACACCGATTTAATAAAAGCATATTATACACAAATTGAAACATTGGCCGGTGAATTAAAGATTGACACCAATTCGGTATTAAGTGCACTACTGCGCCTGCCCGAGGTAGTAACACCTTCCAATGATGTTTTAAATGAATCGGATTTTAAAGACTTTAATAAAGTTTTGCTGGAAGCTTTGAATGACCTTAACCAGCACCGCACCGATGAAGGCGCAGTGCTTGAACAAGACTTAATATCTCGTATTAACAATATAAAAGAGCAGGAAGAAGCCATTTTAAAACTTGAACCCAACCGCAAAGCAAGGATAAAAGAAGAAATAAATAACTTGCTGGTAAAACATGTTGGTAAAGAAAATATTGATAACAACCGCATGGAACAGGAACTTATTTATTATATGGAGAAGATAGATATACATGAAGAACAAATAAGATTGCGACAGCACTGTGAATATTTTAAATCAGTTGTAAAAGAACCTGAAGAAGATAAAGGCAAAAAATTGTCGTTTATTTTACAGGAAATAGGGCGTGAGATAAATACAACCGGCAGCAAAGCCTATGATGCCGACATACAGAAATGTGTAGTAAAAATGAAAAGCGAACTGGAGAAGGCAAAAGAACAGGTGCTTAATATTTTATAACCTTAAAAAAAATAAGACCAACGTATTTAATTTATGGTAACCGGCATGATAAAAAAATTTTCACTGATGGTTCTGCTATTTACAGCAGGGTTAATTTTTATTGTATCATGCAAACAAATTGATTTATTTGAGAAAGATACTGTAATACCCAACTATAGCTGGAAATCTGATTTTAAAGTAACCGGCTCTTTTACAATTACAGACACACTATCTGCTTATAGTATTTACCTTGTACTTAGGCATACCGATGCCTATAAATACAATAATATTTGGCTAAACATTGGCTTACAACCACCGGGAGATAGTTTAATTATTCAAAAAGTAAATTTGCAACTTGGTGATGATATTAACGGATGGGAAGGTACAGGGATGAATGATATTTGGGAATTGCGTAAGTTATTAAATGGACAGCCCAGGCGATTTAAAAAACCGGGCACTTACAACTTTAGTATTTCACAAATTATGAGAGATGACCCATTGGAAAAAATCATGAGTGTGGGTATGCGGATAGAGAAAAAACAATAATAAAATTAACAAAGCCTTTATCACAAAAAAATAAACATCCCGTTTTTATAAAAACAATTATTTATTTTGCGTTTTATGAAATTAAAACTCCTGGCCTGCTTCCTGTTTTTATCCATTGTTGCTAATGCACAGTCTCAGCATAACGAATATGTTCAAAAAGGCGAATTTGGTATTACTGCAGGCTTAGCCCATTATTTTGGAGATTTAAACACAAGGGCTGCCATTAACCGGCCTAAAGTGGCTCTTGGTGCATTTTTTCGTAAACAGTTTGGTAATTATGTAGGAGTACGGCTAAGTGCACATTATGCCCAATTGGGTTATAGTGATATTTACAGCAGAAACGAATATCAAAACCTTAGGAACTTAAGTTTCAATTCAAATATCTGGGAAGTGGCCTTACAAGGCGATTTTAATTTTTTTAAATTCATTCCCGGCGACCCCTATTATGGTTTTACACCTTATATAACATTAGGCGTAGGTGTATTTACATACGACCCCTATGCATATATTAACGGGCAAAAAGAATTTTTACGTCCGCTTGGTACCGAAGGGCAGTTAATAGGTTACAACGGCAGAAAACCCTATAATACACTTGCCGTTTGCATACCATTGGGGGTTGGTATTAAATATAACCTTACCGATAAAATAAATGTATCTTTTGAAGTGGCACACCGCTTTACCACTACCGATTACCTGGATGATGTAAGTACCACTTATGCCGGTGCAAATAATTTTACACCGCTATCTACCGCTGCTTTATTACAAGACCGCTCAGTTGAAATAAGGCCACTAAACCCTTTAGGTGTTGAAGGTGTACAACGGGGTTTTGCCAAACAAAAAGATCAATATATCATTGCAGAAGTTGGCATAACTTATAATATAAGTACTTATAAATGCCCATCTGCAAAATAGAGGTTGGCCAAGTATCCTGTGTATCTCCTATATTAAATATTGTTTATTTTAAACCGTGGTTTGCCGGGTAAAAAAGAATAATTTTATTCTGATAAATAATTTTTCTTTTAAATAAACTTATTTATTTTTACAACCTCCCCAATTAAAACAAATACCCAGGTTTACATTTAATTTTTCTTCCAAAGAACAACAAAGAGTAAATCCTTATCATTCTGTGATGAGACCATAGTTTTTAACCAAGCAAACAAACTAAACTATGGCGTTCATTCGCAACTGTACTGTGCTGGCAGTAATGGCATTGTGTATGTCGGTTACAAATGCACAAACGGTTAGTTATCCTTCATTAGCATCTCAATTGCTGAAATCAACAGCAACAGATGCAGCCAACTTATTAAACCAGGCAAAGCCAGGTAGTAATTTTATTACTGAAGAATATTCTACAATGCCGGCAAACGGTATCATTTTAATTTACGATTCAACAATTACAGATAATCTTGCCTGCAGGGTACAAAGCGATGGTAACAGTTATATTAAATTTTCGGCTGCAGAGGATAATGGCCTTTGTTTTGGATTGTATCAATACCTGCAAAATCTTGGTTTTAGGTTTTACCTGCCCGGAACAATATGGCAAACCATACCAACCCTGTCAAACATCTACATAAAAACCGATAGTATTTACAATTCGGAATTTAAATACAATGGCTGGTTTATTAGCGGTGGGCATAATACCTGGGTAATGGATAACAACAGAGATTATAACTGGGATGTATATTTTGGGCAAAATGGCCATAACTGGGCATTATACCAACGTCGAAATGGTATGACGGGCAAATACAGGTTTATGGGGCATCGTGGCGATATTACAACCGGTGCTTACTTAACCACCTTACAAAACAATCCGTGTTATGTTGCCAACTTTAATAATTCCCGTGCAGCCAGTGCCAGTTCGGTACCCGATATAAATAATGAAGCTGCCATTAACTTATGGGCTACTGCTATTGAAGAAAAATATACAAGCCTCAACAATGCTATCAACAGCAATGTACCATTGTATATAAACCGGTACAGGAAGATGAACTACAATTATCACAATATTGGTATTGAAGTTCCGGATGGTGCAAGGTGGGGAAACTCTACAGATTTAAATGGATGCCCCGGCAATGGTTATCCATCAGCAAGCGATCAGCATATCATTCTTTCAAACAAAACTGCTGAAAAATTAAATTCAGATTTCCCCGGCAAACATTACCAGGTATATGCTTATTCAAGACATGCAGATATTCCATCACCCGGAATTGCTATCAACAGCAAAATTGATGTTCAATTAATTCCCGAAGTATACCAAAATTTTACCAGCCCCAATGGGTTAAGAAACCGATGGTATAACTTAACTAAAAATATTTCGGAATACAATTACTTAAACCTTTCGGGCTGGAGCGGCGAAACACCGGCATTTGATTTAAATAACTTTAAAGAAACCGTTCAGCTGGCTATAGATAAAAAAAGCCAGGGGCTTGTTTGGGAAACTTCACCGGCAAAATTTGCCAGCTTACCTTACCTGTATGCTGCCAATAAAAATTTATTGGCCGGAATTAACATTGATAAAAGCTTACAGGAATTTTGCGGTGCTATGTTTGGTCATGCTTCTCAAACAGTATATGAATTGTTGCATTTTTGGGTAGATAGTAAAAATATAACCGGCGTTGCTTCAAACAAATATAAATTACCTTATTTATTGAATTTGATAAGCACTGCCGATGTACAAACACAAGCTGATGCCGTTATTGTAAAAGAAAGGATGCTGGAACTAAAAGCGTATATGCACTACATGGCCATGTACCTTGATTGGGTTACTGACCAAAGAAGCAATGAAGCAAAAAAAGAAAAAGCAGCAGCGCTTTGCATCTATCTTGCCAGGATTAATAAGATGATGCTGGTAAACAGTTACTATTTAATTACAACCATTACTGCAAAGTATGCAAACACAAGTGATTTTTACCAGCAATACAATTGTATAAATGGAACCGCCTATCAAAATGGTAACCTGCCGTTGATTACAGATAATGAAATTGAAAATAACTTTTTAACCGACAAAGCTGAATACAGTAACCTCATCAATGATTATAAATTTGAAACTTCATTGTATATAAAAGATAAACTGGCAACTGGCAATTTAAATGCATTGCAAAAAATAAATGTTCAATTAAAATATACTAACGGTATTGATAATTACAACAGCGCTGTATTTTATTTTAATGCGCCCGGTGCAGGAAAATTTTCAGTAGCATACAATCCTGTTTTTAATTTACCCGGTAAAGGATATATCAACTTCCTGGTAGAAAAAATTGGCGGTAAACTGCAAGTGCTTAATGATGTTACAATAGGTTATACTGATAAGCCCGGTGAACTGTTGGTACAAATACCAGCTGCTGGTACCTATAAATTCACTATAACATCAAAATACCAATCTACTGTTGATATACAGATTGATGCCGGTAAGAACATATTTTATAAGTCAGGCACATTTTTTGGCAATACCACCGAAATTTATACTGATGTAAATAATATGCCCGGCTATTTTTATGTACCGGCAGGTATAGATAAAGTATATTTCAGCATTAGCAATAGTAACCCCGGTGGTAACGGTTTTGCATCGCCTGAAAAAATTAATAAAGAATTTGAAATAAAAGATAATGATGGCAATTCAATAACTGCCCGTTTTGTAACCTCCAAAGATTCGGCATTATTTTACATTCCCATTCCTGAAGGCAGCAGGGGCAAGTTCTGCCGCATTACAAAAAAATCAAACTATGGATTACTGTTTTCAAATATCAGTAACTACTTATGGTATGCTCAGCCTAAACCAACCCCCTGCAAAAATTCTAACTTTACCATTTCTGTTTTAAAAATAAAAGAGAATTGTATAACCAGGTTAACTGCTAATAATATTTCAGCAAATTATGAATGGCATGTTAATGACAATGGAAATAATTTTACTTACAGCGGGCAGCCAATAATTGATTTGCCTGCAAACAGTTCTCCCAACACGTCTATAACATTAACAACCGATAATAATTGCAGCACCACAAAAAAACTAAAAGAAGATAAAAATTACCTACAGGCTATACAGGCATGTGCAGCCGGTGCAACATTACCAGGCGCCACAGGCAAACCTGTTATATATCCCAATCCTACAACGGGGTATTTTACCTGTATGATGTATGGGGTGCAATTAAAAGCAGATGAATTAAATATATTAAATGTGCAAGGAACAAGGGTGGCCGATTTTAACCAGGCCAACGGTTTTAATATAGGCAATTTACCGGCAGGTATATACTGGTATAAACTTAAAGTAAAAGAAAAGGAATATAGTGGCAGGCTTATTAAGCTATAAGGAATACAAATTTTACAACTAAAATTTATTACTTTTGCCCCCCAAAGTCAGGCCCCTAAGCCTGACTACTCATTTACATTATGAGCCTTAAGGATAAAATTGACATGCAGCGGTTGCCCAGCCACATTGCCATTATAATGGATGGAAATGGAAGATGGGCAAAAGAAAAAGGCGAAGATCGCCTGTATGGACATTTACATGGTGTGGAAAGTGTACGTAATATTGTGGAAGCCGCTGCAGAAATGGGTATTCAATACCTTACTTTATACGCTTTTAGTACCGAAAACTGGGATAGGCCTAAATATGAAGTAAGCGGCCTGATGGAACTATTAGTTGACACTATAAGAAACGAAGTGCCAACATTAAATAAGAACAACATAAAACTGCATGTAATTGGCGATACATCCATGTTACCACATGAAGCTAATTACGAGCTAACTGAAGCATTACAGGAAACAGCCAACAATACCGGCCTAAACCTGGTTATGGCTCTTAGTTACAGCAGCCGTTGGGAAATAAATAATGCCGTAAAGCAAATAGCCGTTGATGTAAAAAATAATAAGCTTAAAAGTGATGATATAAGCAATGAAATTTTTCAACGATATTTAACAACAAAAGATTTTCCCGACCCGGAATTAATGATTAGAACAAGCGGAGAATACAGGATAAGCAATTTTCTCCTTTATCAACTGGCATATGCCGAACTTTATTTTACTAATACACTTTGGCCCGACTTTAGAAAAGAAAATCTGTATGAAGCCATCCTGGATTATCAGGGCAGAGAAAGAAGGTTTGGTAAAACAGGCGAACAAGTAAAAGATGAGGAAGCCACAGGTTAAAAGAATTAATAATAAGATAATCGTAACCTTAATAATTTCAATCTTTTATTACAGGCAATGATTTAGGATGAGGTTAACAAATAGTTTTAATTAATGGGCTTAATTTGCCGCACGTAAAAAACAACTGATGCAGAGGATCTACAAAGGAATTTTTATAATTTTCACCCTGTTATTTAGCAGCAATTTAGTATCGGCCCAAGATGGTTCAGTATCTGTTGATCCTGCATTATTAGGCATCTTTAATGCAAAAACTCCAAAAGAATATACCATTGCAGATATAACTGTAACAGGTACAAAAGCTTTTGATGCTAATCTTATCATTTCTATATCGGGCCTTGCTGTTGGCGATAAAGTAATTATACCCGGTACAGATGTATTTAGTAAAGCAATTACCAAACTTTGGCGTCAAAACCTTATTTCGGATGTTGAAATTTCTTTTACAAAACTTGAAGGCACAAATTTATATGTACAAATTGATGTAAAGGAAAGGCCCAGGCTGGCCAGTTATAAATTTGTTGGTATTAAAAAAGGCGAAAAAGACGACCTGGAACCTAAAATGGCGCTTACTAAAGACAGGGTGGTTACCGAAAACATGAAATTAAGTGCAATAGAAGTAATTCGTAAGTTTTATTATGGTAAAGGTTTTAGAAATGTAGATATACAGCTTACCGAAGAACAAGTACCGGGTATGAACAATGCCATTGCCTTAACTTTTTATATAAAAAAAGGCCATAAGGTAAAAGTAAACTCCATCAACTTTAGTGGTAATGAAAATATTGCAGCACAAAAGCTAAAGAAACAAATGAAAGGTACCAAAGAAATGAACCGAATTACTTTGTTTCCTATTACAGTTAAAAACCCATTTGGCGATACAGAATCAAAACAAACTTTTAAAGATTATATAAAAGATGTAGGCTTTATGTCGTTAACTAAAACCAGGGATTATGTTGACCCATATTTTAGAATAAGAGGTTTTAGTGGAGCAAAATTTAATGAAAATAAATACATAGAAGATAAGGAGCATGTGCTTGACTATTATAATTCCAGGGGTTACAGGGATGCAGTAATACTTAATGATACTGCAATCATGGACCAACGCAATAACCTTAATCTTTTTTTAAAAGTTAGCGAAGGCCGTCAATATTATTTTGGTAATATAGTTTGGCGAGGTAATACCAAATACAGCGATTCTGTATTGAATAGCATTTTAGGTATTAAAAAAGGCGATATTTATAATCTTGACCTTTTAAATAAAAAAATAGGCAAACAATTATCTGCCGAAGGGTTGGATATTGGAAGCCTTTATATGGATGATGGTTATCTTTTCTTCCAGGTAGACCCGGTTGAAACTGCCGTATATAACGATACCATAGATTTTGAATTAAGAATGAGGGAAGGCCCACAAGCTACTTACGGAAACATCACAATTTCGGGCAATAAAAAAACCAAAGATTATGTAATACGGCGTGAACTGAGAACCATACCAGGTGAAAAATTTAGCCGCCAGGATATTATACGTACACAGCGAGAATTGGGGCAACTTGGCTTTATTGACCCAGAAAAAATAAACCCCCAAATTAATCCCAATGCCGAAAACGGAACAGTTGATATCAACTGGGGAGTAGAAGAAAAATCGGGCGACCAGTTAGAACTGTCGGCAGGTTTTGGTGGAGGTATAGGCCTTACAGGAACATTGGGTGTTTCGTTCAATAATTTTTCAATAAAAAATATTACCAAACGCTCCACATGGGACCCATTACCATCGGGTGATGGACAAAAATTTTCGGCCAGGATACAATCTAATGGAAAAGCATTCAGGTCGTATAATTTTTCTTTTACCGAGCCCTGGCTGGGAGGCAAAAAACGTAATTCATTTACCATTGCCTATTCAAACACAAAATATGCAAATGCATATGATGTATTTGGGCAGTACTGTAAATCATGTGGCGATACATCTTATGTAAAGGCAACCAATTTTGATATCTCATTAGGCAAGCAGTTAAAATGGCCCGATGATTATTTTAACCTAATTTATGCCATCAATGTTCAACGATATAAGTTAAGAAACTACAGCTTGTTTGGCTCATCTGAAGAACTAAGAAATACTACATCAACCAATATAAGTTTAAGGCTTGCTCTTATTCGTAATTCTGCTGGCCCTAACCCAATATTCCCTACCAGCGGTTCAAACTTTTTGTTAAGTGGCCAGTTTACCCTGCCTTATTCACTGTTGGGTATTACATCTAATTCTACCAACAGTTATAAATTACCCGAGTTTCATAAATGGCGGATGAATGCTGAATGGTATGTACCTATTGGCCTTGCAAAGGGCGAAGAAAAGAACAAACAGTTTATATTAAAAGTTGCAGCAAAATATGGTTTCATTGGCAGGTACAATAAAAACCTGTCAATAACTCCCTTTGGCCGTTTTCAGTTGGGCGATGCCGGGCTTAGTAACAATTTTGCCCTGTTAGGTTATGATATTATTGCACACAGAGGATACCCCGTGTATGAAACATCAAACCCACGTATAAATCCGGAAGATATTACACCAGCACAATTTTTTACAATTTTTAATAAATATACAGTAGAGCTTAGGTATCCATTTAGTACAAGCGCCTCAAGCACTATTTATGGATTGGCATTTTTTGAAGCTGCAAATGGCTGGTACGATTTTAAATCATACAATCCGTTTAAATTACGCCGTTCTGCAGGCTTAGGCCTAAGGTTCTTCCTGCCTATGTTTGGTTTGCTGGGCTTCGATTATGGAATAGGATTTGACAGGTACACCCCTACCAGTGGTTTTAAAGGTGCAGCTAAGTTTACATTTATGCTTGGCCAGGAACCTGAATAAAAAATTAATCTGTTAACAATAAAATATTTTAAGATGAAAAAAATATTAGTTATTGCCGGATGTATGTTTATGCTTGCTTTTTCAACATCAGCACAACGTTATGCCGTTATTGATTCGAAATACATTTTAGATAAAATGCCCGAATACAAAGAAGCACAAAAAACACTTGATCAGTTTAGCGAAAAATGGCAGCAGGAAATAGATCAAAAACAAGCTGTAATGGATAAAATGTATAAAGATTATGATGCTGAGCAGGTTATGCTTAGTGATGTATTAAAGAAGAAAAGAGAAGACGAACTGTACAATAAAGAAAAAGAATTACGTGACTTGCAAAAAAAACGCTTTGGTTTTGAGGGCGACCTGTTTAAAAAAAGGCAGGAACTGATAAAGCCTATCCAGGATAAAGTGTATAATGCCGTGCAAAAACTTGCCGCAGAAAAACAATATGATTTTATATTAGATAAAAGTGAAGGAATAACCGTTATCTTTGCCGACCCCAAACTGGATAAAAGCGCAGATATACTCCGGAACCTGGGTGTTAAATAAAATTAAATATTTAAAAAACGATGCAAAAATTTCAACAATTAAGCATCTTATTTAACTATAAAACAATAAACATAAAAATTACAATGAAAAAATTACTTTTAGTAGCTGTGATGGCAGCAGGTATGTTCAGTAGTGCATCGGCACAAACAAAAATCGGGTATATCAATACCGATGAATTAATAAGTTTAATGCCCGAAGCTGTTAAAGCTGATGCAGAAATTAAGGAATTTCAAACTTCATTGCAACAGCAGGGACAAACCTTACAAACCGAAGCCGATCAAAAAAGAGACCAGTATTTTAAAGACTCAGTAAACTTATCGCAAAGCATGAAAGAAATACGTAGGGGCGAACTGGTTAAATTATATACCCGCCTGCAAAATTACGACCAGGAAATGCAGGAAAAATCTGCTCAGTACGCACAAACAAAAATTATCCCTATACGCCAAAAAGCATTAGATGCAATTAAAGCGGTAGCAAAAGAAAAAGGTTATACTTACGTTCTTGATGAATCGCAAGGCCATCTTTTAGTGATGCCTCCTGGTGATGACCTTTTAGCCGCAGTAAAAACAAAATTGGGTATTAAAGATCCTGCACCTGCAGCAGCTGGTAAATAATTACTAAATAAATACATTTTTAAAACCTTCCATTAAATGGAAGGTTTTTTATTTCATACAATTATAGATACTAACGGGTATTATTTTACTGCAAACTGTATTGTATACAACTTACCTGTATTTTACTGTTTAATAAGAATTATTTTTGATTTATGAAACAACAACCAATTGGAATTTTCGACAGTGGTTATGGGGGGTTAACAGTGCTAAAAGAAATTAAAGCTAAACTACCGGCTTATGATTATTTATACCTGGGCGATAATTCCCGATCGCCATACGGTAACCGCAGCTTTGAAACCGTTTATGAATATACACTGCAATGTGTAAAATGGTTTTTTAAACAGGGATGCAGCCTGGTAATACTTGCCTGTAATACAGCGTCGGCAAAAGCCCTGCGCTCTATTCAGCAAAACGATCTTGCAAAAATTGACCCGGCAAAAAGAGTATTAGGCGTTATAAGGCCCACTACAGAAATTATTGGGAATTTTACAAAAACCGGTAATATTGGCATATTAGCCACAAACGGTACCGTAGTTTCAGAATCATACCCTATTGAGATAAAGAAATTTTTTCCGGGTATTCATGTTTTCCAGCAGGCGTGCCCCATGTGGGTGCCGCTAATTGAAAATAATGAATATGATAATACCGGTGCTGATTACTTTATTAAAAAATATATTACAGAACTAATGCAGCAATCGCCGGATATTGATACTGTTTTATTGGGCTGTACTCATTACCCGTTATTGATTGATAAAATTAAAAATACTTTGCCCCCCACAGTAACAGTGGTATCGCAGGGAGAAATTGTAGCCAATAGCCTTGCAATTTATTTACAAAACCATCCACAGATAGACGAAAAGTGCAGTAAAAACAGGCAGATAAGCTTTTATACCACCGATTCAACAGAAGATTTTGACAACCATGCAGCCATTTTTTATGGAAGCGTTATAAAATCGTCACATTTAAGCTTATAAACAACAAATAAATTAAATATCAACCATCAAAATCAAAAAAATTAACCTACTTTTGCCGTCCTTTCACAAACAGCGGGGATGGTGCCTTGTTGTATGTAAAAACAGATTAGGAAATTAATTTTAAAGCAAGCCTGATATTAATCAGGTAAAAATTAAATAACATGCCAGGTAAAAAAAGAACTTATCAGCCACATAAGCGCCGCAGAAAAACTGTACATGGTTTTCGTAAACGTATGCAAACTGCTAATGGACGTAAAGTTTTAGCAAGCCGCAGAAAAAAAGGACGTCATAAACTAACAGTATCAAGCGAGCACGGAGATAAAAAATAAGATGACAAGGTTTTTATGCAAAAAAACCAGGTTAAAATAACATAGTCCCCCGATTTTCTCGGGGGACTTTTTTAATTTTAAGAAATTGGATACCACAAAACGATATTGTTTTAAAAAAAATGAAAAGATAAAAAGCCGCAAAGCCATTGAGCATTTGTTTAAATCGGGTAACCAGTTTTCTAATTTTCCGTTTAAAATATTATGGTCACTTAATGAAACTACCCCTTCATGTTTGCAAACAGGTTTTGCAGTAAGCAGTAAACATTTTAAAAAAGCTGTTGACCGTAACAGGATTAAAAGATTGATGAGGGAAGCATACCGCTTGCAAAAAAATGAACTGAAGAACCAGTTAATAAAAAATAATAAACAGCTCTCGGTTTTTTTTATATATATAGGTAACGAGTTGCCAAAATATAATTTCATTTTTGAAAAAACAGGTAATGTATTAAAACGCTTATTAAAAATTTTGAACGATCAACAATTGAATGAAAACAATTAAACAGGTATTAAGTTTTCCGTTTATTGCACTGATAAAGCTTTACCAGGCAATTATATCACCCTGGATAGGCCCTAAGTGCCGCTACACCCCTACCTGTTCGCAATATGGTATTGAAGCTTTAAAAAAATATGGCCCAGTAAAAGGCTTGTGGCTTACCATCAAAAGGGTAAGCAGGTGCCATCCTTGGGGTGGGCATGGTTACGATCCTGTGCCATGATAAAATTCAAATATTAAAACATCTAAAGCAATAAATAACACCAGTAACCAATCTTACATTAAAAAAGCTGTAACCATTTTTTTTGATTACAGCTTTTATTTTATAAAACCATTCCTTTACTATTAAAACCTTTCGGCCACTTTATCCCAGTTAACTACATTCCAAAATGCAGCTAAATAATCGGCACGGCGGTTTTGGTAAAGTAGGTAGTAAGCATGTTCCCAAACATCGCATCCCAATAATGGTGTTCCTTTTACTTCTGCAATATCCATCAAAGGATTATCCTGGTTAGGGGTAGATGTAACTTCAAGTTTACCATCTTTTACAATCAGCCAGGCCCAGCCGCTTCCAAACCTTGTCATACCTGCTGCTGCAAATTTTTCTTTAAAAGATTCAAAAGAACCAAATGAACTATTTATTGCATCAGCAAGCTTGCCAGATGGCGCCCCACCTTTACCGGGTGCAAGGCTTTCCCAAAAAAAGCTATGGTTCCAGTGGCCGCCGCCATTATTTCTTACAGCAGGGCTAATACTTCCTGCTGCAGCAACCAGTTCTTCAATGCTTTTATTTTCATTTGCTGTGCCGGCAATTGCCTTGTTTAAATTATCAACATAAGCCTGGTGGTGCTTACCATGATGGATTTGCATGGTTTTTGTATCAAAGTGTGGCTCTAATGCATCGTATGCATATGGTAAAGCCGGTAATGTAAATGCCATAGTGTATAGTTTTATTTAATTAAGAATATATTTTGAATGATAGGCTACAAATTTACGTTATCTATATCCTTATAAGATTTAAAATGAAAAAAATCATAGTTATTTTAATTACGTTTTCAGGAATTTTTGCCGGCTATGCCCAACAAGTATCAACAACAAAGGATAGCGGCTACACCAAACATATACATATACCTGCAATACAGGTAAAAAAAGATTCATTACCGGTAAAGGAAATTCCCTCTGCAAAGCTGTTCCCTAATCCTGCAAAAAATAAGGTTGAAATTGAAGTAAAAGGATTTAAACCGGGTAATGTACATATTCAGTTAATAGACAAAACCGGTAAGCTGGTAAGAAATGATTTACGGTCGTTATTTACCGGAAATGAAACCATCATTTATATGTTTTCAGAAAACCCCGGTATTTATTTTTTAATTATAAAACAGGATGATAAAAGTTTAAAAAGCAAACTCATCATTCAATAAGCTATTAAAGCTTTAAAAATATATTTTTCAAGATGCATTACCTGCGTGCCTTAAAAAAATCCTTCATCAACCCGGCACATGCTGCTTTTAAAATGCCACTTACTAGTTTTGTTTTTGGATGATAAGGGTTTTTAGTGCCACAGCATTTCCGGTACCCATTCTTTTCGTCATCGGCGCCATAAACAATTTTTCCAATCTTGCTCCAGTACAGCGCACCGCTGCACATTAGGCATGGCTCTACGGTAACATATAATGTTGCATCGGGCAAATACTTACTGCCTAAAAAATTAAATGCTGTGGTTAATGCAAGTATTTCGGCGTGTGCGGTGCTATCGTTCAGCAACTCCACCTGGTTATGTGCTCGGGCAATAATCCGGTTGTTCATCACAATAATTGCACCTACAGGCACTTCTTCCCTGTCAAAAGCTTTTTGAGCCTCTGCCAATGCCTGTTGCATATATTGTTCATCAGTCATAGACATCAAATATTTTTATGCCGGTATGTTTATACTTTATAAAGCTATATAAATTATAAACGAAATAGTATCTTTCAACAAATTTACAAGTAATGGAACACCTGCTGCATATGCAACGTTTTTTTAATAGCGGTACAACCAGGCCTTACGCATTCCGCAAAGCTCAATTGATAAAATTTAGAGATACCGTATTAAAATACGAAAAACAAATTCACGATGCACTATATACCGATCTTAAGAAAAGCCCTGAAGAATGTTGGGTTACCGAAACAGGATTTGTTTTAGCCGAATTAAACAATACCATTAAAAATTTAAAAACATGGATGCAACCTGAATTGGTAAATACCAATTTATTAAATGTGCCTTCTAAAAGTTTTGTTTTACACGAACCCCTGGGTGTTGTGCTCATCATAAGCCCATGGAACTATCCTTTTCAATTATTATTAACGCCACTTATTGGAGCCATTGCTGCCGGCAATTGCATTGTGTTAAAATCATCTGAATTTGCACCGGCTACATCGGCAATAATGAAACAAATGATTGAAGAGTGTTTTAACAAAGAATATGTTTTGTTTGTTGAAGGCGATGGCGCCAAAGTGATTCCCGCAATGATGAATTATTTTACTTTTGACCATATTTTTTATACCGGCAGCACTGCAGTTGGAAAAATAATATATAAGATGGCTGCTGAAAGACTGGTACCTGTTACCCTGGAACTGGGTGGTAAAAATCCATGCATTGTGGAGGAAGATGCAAATATTAAAGTTGCTGCACGCCGTATAGCGATGACAAAATTTAGCAATGCCGGGCAAATGTGTGTAGCGCCCGATTATTTACTGGTACATGAAAGTAAAAAAACGGCATTTGTAGAGGCTTTAAAAAAAATAATTCTGCAATTTTTTAGTGATAAGCCTGAAGAGAGTTATAACTATGGAAAAATAATAAATGAAAAACAGTTTAGCAGGCTGGTAAATTATTTACAGCAGGGTACCATTGTTTTTGGAGGCAGGTTTGATAAAGAAAAACTATTTATCGAACCAACAATCATTGAAAATGTAAATACGGGTATGGGCATTATGCAAGAAGAAATATTTGGCCCAATTCTTCCCATCATCAGTTTTAACTCAAATGAAGAAGCATTACAATTGATTGGCCAGCATAAAAATCCTTTAGCATTCTATGTATTTACTTCAAGCCATACAAAAGAGAATTTCTGGTTAAACAATGTTGCATTCGGTGGTGGATGTATAAATAATGCAAGCTGGCATTTAACCAATCATCATCTGCCTTTTGGCGGTAGAGGTTTTAGTGGCAGCGGGCAATATCATGGCAAGGCTTCTTTTGATACTTTCAGCCACAAAAAATCCATCATGAAAACACCAACCTGGTTCGATCCTTCCATTAAATACCCACCATTTAAAGGAAAATTAAAACTGTTTAAATGGGTGATAAGATAATGTGTTGTTACATCTCACTCAAAAATTTATCCTGAAGAAAATGTATAAAATTCTTAAAAAGATATTCATTATCTCTTCACTGGCCGTAATTGTATTCTCTATTTTTGTATTGGTAACAAACAGAAATTCGAAAAACATGACTGTAAAGCAAAAATTTTTAAAAACAGTTTACCCGGTATTCATGTGGTTTTCGGGTAAAGATAATAATGCAGTTTTGCATCTTACAAAAGAGAATTCAGTTCCATCTACTTCTTTTTATTCATTAAAAGATACCTTAAGCAATGGAATGGTATTTGACTTTGCATTATTAAAAGGTAAAAAAGTGATGTTGGTAAATACAGCATCGGATTGTGGTTACACAAATCAATATGCCGATTTACAAAAATTATATGAATTGAATAAGGATAAGCTGGTGGTAATTGGTTTTCCGGCAAACAATTTTAAAGAGCAGGAAAAAGGTAGCGATGAAGAGATTGCTGCTTTTTGTAAAAACAATTTCGGTATAAGTTTTCCATTAATGAAAAAAAGCAGCGTATTAAAAAACGAAAATCAAAGTGCCGTTTTTAACTGGCTTACCGAACCTGCAAAAAATGGATGGAACAATAAACAACCTTCATGGAATTTTTGTAAGTATCTTGTAGATGAAAATGGAAACCTGACCGATTTTTTTGGCCCTGCCATTGAGCCGTTAGGGAAAGAAATAACTAAAGCTATAAACCGATAAACTCAATTTTATGTTCGAACAAAAAGATTTTAGTTTTATACATAAATATTTTATTGCCGAAAAACAGGGTAGCCTTTTTCTACTTTCTATAGGGATTGCAGCCGTTTTGCTGGCAATCATTTTCTTTTTCTTTATAAAAACCAATGCTTCTTTTTATAAAGGTGCTGCAATTATTTTGATGGTATTGGGATTAATACAGGCAATTGTTGGCTTTAATATTTATAAACGAACCAATAAGCAAAAATCTGATATTGCATATAACGTAGGTTTAGAGCCCGTAACTTATACCAACAACATCGAAATGCCACGTATTACAAAAGTGATAAAAAGCCTTGTGATTTACCGATGGGCCGAAATTACCTGTGCTATTATTGGTATTGTATTATGGATAACATACAAATCAAACCCGTCTAAATCATTTTTTACCGGCCTTGGTTTGGCATTAGCCATACAGGCAATCATTTTGCTGGGTGTTGATTATTTTGCAGGCAAAAGAGCAGGTACCTACCGCCAGCAACTTGAAAAAATAGTAACAAATAATAAAAAATAAAACCAAAGTGGTTATTCAACCAATTGCAATTGTAAAAAATAACAGGCACCAGGTAACTGATGATTTTTGGGGTGATGTAGAAAGTGAAATAGAATTATTACCGCATATCCCTGCAGAAGCATTTAATGGTATAGAAGCATTCTCTCACCTTGAAATTATTTTTCATTTTAATAAAGTTGGGCAATCAAAAATAATTTACAGTGGCCACCCACGAGAAAACAAAGACTGGCCAATTGTTGGCATTTTTGCTCAACGAAAGAAAAACAGGCCTAATAGCATTGGCCTTACTACTGCAGAACTTTTAAGAAGAGATGGTAATAAAATTTGGGTAAAAAACCTTGATGCAATTGATGGTACACCTGTATTGGATATAAAACCTGTTATGAAAGAGTTTTTACCAAAAACCGAAATCCGGCAACCTGTATGGAGTATTGAATTGATGAAAAATTACTGGCATTAATCAAACCGGGCATTTCTCATGATAGTTAATAAGCTCTATAGGAGTTTTTATAAATTCAAAGCCGGCATATTTATTCTTTATCTCATCAAGCACTTCATCAATTTCTTCAACAGTGTTTAAAGTTACCAGTTTAAGCCTGTAGTCTTTAATACCTGGCAACCCTTTTAAATAGTTAGTGTAATGCCTTCGCATTTCATAAATACCAACCTTTGGCCCTTTCCATTCAAAAGATTTATGCAAGTGCTTTTTACAAACCGCCACCCTGTCTTCAATGGTAGGTGCAGGCAAATATTCGCCTGTTTGTAAATAATGTTTTATCTCGTTAAATATCCATGGATAACCAATTGCTGCACGGCCAATCATAATACCATCTACACCATATTTGTTTTTATATTCAAGGGCTTTACCAGGGCTGTCGATATCGCCATTGCCAAAAATAGGAATGTTTATCCTTGGGTTGCTTTTTACTTTGCCTATCAGTTCCCAATCGGCCTGCCCCTTATACATTTGTGTACGGGTGCGGCCATGAATGGCCAAAGCTTTAATACCTACATCCTGCAAGCGTTCGGCAACTTCTTCAATATTTTTTGTATTATCATCCCAGCCCAACCTTGTTTTAACAGTAACAGGTAAAGAGGTTGATTTTACAACGGCGCTGGTTAGCCGCACCATCAAATCAATATCTTTTAACACACCGGCCCCGGCTCCTTTTAATGCCACTTTTTTAACGGGACAACCAAAATTTATATCCAGTAAATCGGGATTGGTTACATCAACTATTTTGGCTGCAAGCGAAAGGCTTTCTTCATCGCCACCAAAAATTTGAATACCTACCGGTTTTTCATAATCAAAAATGTCTAACTTCTTACGGCTTTTAATAGCATCCCTTATCAAACCCTCGCTGCTGATGAATTCGGTGTACATCAGGTCGGCACCATTGTCTTTACAAACAGCTCTAAAAGGTGGATCGCTCACATCCTCCATTGGAGCAAGTAATAATGGAAAATCGGGTAATTGTATGGTACCAATTTTAATCATTGATAAAATAAAGTATTAACTGCATTTATTTTTTTACAATTTTTATTTTTGCCTGTTTAAGGTATTTTAAGCTATCTTTTTGGCTAATCAGTATTACTCATTGTATATTGCGCCTGCAAATTTACATCAAATCATCTTAGGTATGGAATACAGGAGTGTAAAAGGTTTTACCGGTTGGGGCCAATTAGGAATTTTACTCGTTTTCCTGGGTGCTGGCTTTATATTGGCTGCAATAACACAATTAGTTATTGTAATGCAAATACTGCCAGCAGGTGTATCAATGAATAAAATGAGTGATGAAATGATGAAAGTAATGCTAAAACCCGAAAATGTTGGCTATGCAAGGCTAAGCCAGGTTGTAGGTACATTTTTTCTTTTATTTATACCAGCCATATTGTACATGCTTGTATGCCACGGAAAAAATAAATTTTGGTTAGGTTTTAATAAGCATATCAATGCTGCACAAATAGTACTTGGCTTTTTTCTTATTTTCCTGGCAAATGTTGTTGCAAATCCATTAGCCGAATTAAGTAAGTCTATACTTACCAATTTTCCTTCATTAAATGCAATGGGCATGCGATTGGAAGATGCCTATACCGAACAGGTAACAGCATTAAGCAATTTAAAAAGCTGGGGCGAATTTTTTATGGCCATAATCATTATGGCTTTTTTCCCTGCATTGTTTGAAGAGATTTTTTTCAGGGGGGCATTGCAAAACTTATTAGAGAGATGGTGGAAAGCGCCTTTACTGGCTGTGATTGTAACATCTTTGATATTTAGTTTCATCCACATGTCGGTATTCCTTTTTTTAAGCAGGGTAGTTTTGGGTTTTGTATTAGGGTTAATGTACCAGCGAAGCAGGAACCTTTGGGTAAATATAATTGCCCACTTTTTAAACAACACGGTTGCTGTTATTCAATTATTCTGGTTATCAAAACACCAAACAAAAATTGAAGTGGATAAACTGGATCCTAAGATTCCACTTTGGGGTGGATTGATAGCACTTGCTATAACTTTTGGCTTGTTCTTGCTTTTTGAAAAAGTATCTGCCAAAAACCGTAAACAAATAGCCTTTGAAGAACAGGACCTGATTGAACATATTGATATTGGGCATTCTTATCCAACAAATAAAAACTGAAAATTTTGGCGTTAAACATTCAGGTATTTAAAACAAGGGCCTTAACTGCTTTGCTTTTTGTAGCCGTAATGCTCACCGGGCTGCTTTGGAATTTTTGGAGTTTCCTTATCTTAATTTCGGTTATACATTTTGGTTGTTGGTTTGAGTATATAAAACTGGTAGAGAACTCTTACACAACCAGGATAGATAATGTTATCAAGTGGTTTCTTACAATTTGTGGATATACGCTGATGGTTGTTGCAGGGCAACATCAAATTGGCGGTGATTTGTTTTTGGAAATATTGGGTTACCAGGTAAGTTTAAAAATTTTGTTTTGGGTATTTTTATTTATTTGTTTGCTAATTTTTCTTTTTCAAAACAGGCAGGTTATTTCCAAAGCAAAATGGATGAGCCTGGCAGGGCTTGTTTACATTTCTTTAAGCCTGGCTGCTTTGATAAATTTATATACAACAGCCCCCTTACATTTCAGTGGTTCTATTATTGATATAAAAGATGGCCGGTTACCCATTTTTATAATTGTTAGTATCTGGATAAATGATACGATGGCTTATCTTGTTGGATCGTTCATAGGTAAAACTCCATTATCAAAAATATCACCAAAAAAAACCTGGGAAGGTACATTGGGTGGCATCATATTGAGTATTGTAGTGATTACCATAATCATATACAGTTTATATCAACTAACTGCAATTGATATGTTTGGTATAGCTTTAATACCTGCCCTTAGTGCAATTTTTGGCACATTTGGAGATTTATTTGAAAGTAAACTTAAGCGACTGGCCAATGTAAAAGACAGCGGTAGTTTTATGCCGGGCCATGGTGGTTTTTTAGATAGGTTCGACTCTTTACTTTTTGCAGCACCGGCTGTATGGCTGTATGTAAAACTTTTACTTTAAATCTTTAAGATTTAGCATACTACTGGTAAAACATAACTATCTATATTTGCAACTCAACTTATTTTAATGACCATTCACCGGGAAGGATATAAAACCATTGCTATTGCCACTTTAATTTTTGGTGCAATTAATTTACCTGTTTATTTTTTCTTCAGCGCTTCATTAATGTGGCTTTGTAATTTAATTTTTATTATTACACTTTGCATATTGCTGTTCCTTATTTCATTTTTTCGAATTCCAAACAGGCAACTTACAATTAATGAAAATGCTATAATAGCCCCTGCAGATGGTAAAGTAGTAGTAATTGAAGAAACCACAGATGAAGAATATTTTAAAGATAAACGCTTACAGGTTTCTATCTTTATGAGCCCGGCCAATGTACATGTAAACCGTAATCCAATAAGCGGTGAGGTTATATATAATCAATACCACAAAGGAAAATACCTGGTAGCCTGGCACCCCAAATCATCTACCGATAATGAACGCCATTCGGTAGTAATTAAAAAAGATAGTACTGAAATTTTAGTAAAGCAAATAGCCGGTGCTCTTGCAAAACGCATTGTAAATTATTTGCAGGTTGGCCAAAAAGTAAAACAAACACATGAAATGGGCTTTATAAAATTTGGCAGCCGTGTTGATCTGCTATTACCTATTGGCACTAAAATAAATGTATCGCTTAACCAGGCTGTTCAAGGTGGCGTAACTGTTATAGCTACCCTATAATTTTAACGTTTAATACTGTTGGCGCTATGCAATTTCTCCCCTATATTTACGTTTATATAAATCATCTAAACCTAAAATCATGAAGAAGATACTTTTATTAGCAACAGCATTTATGTTTGTAACCGGAGTTGCCTTGGCCGACAATGGAAAAAAGAAAAACAAAAAGAAATGTGCAAAAGGTAAAACTTGCTGCACAAAAGATGCAAAGGCTAAAACATCAAAATCTTGCTGTTCAGAAAAATCAACAACAGCTAAAATGTAATACTGCTAAACAATCATTGTAAACCTTTCGGCATCCGAAAGGTTTTTTTGTATTGGGAATTAGACAATATACATTATACATGTAAATAATAAATCATACAAAGTTACATTATTGTAATATGAGGGATTTTGATACAACTAAACATTTTTACATTTATTAATAAAAAAACTCGTATTTCTGGCATATAACTAAATAGTTTCCCCTACCTTTGCCATCCGAAAAAAATATACAAATATGAACGCAGTAGCATTTGTTCATGATCAACTGGACACAAAAGGAAAAGCAAAGTTTCCTAATTTTAAAGCAGGCGATAACGTAACTGTAAATTATAAAATTATTGAAGGTACAAAAGAGCGTATCCAAAGTTTTAAAGGTGATGTGATAAAGCGCCAGGGTACTGGTGCAACAGCTTCATTTACAGTACGCAAAATGAGCGATGGTGTAGGTGTTGAACGATTGTTTCCACTATATTCTCCAAATATTGAAAGTATTATTTTAAATAAAGCAGGTAATGTAAACCGAGCAAAATTGTATTATTTGCGTGACAGGAGTGGTAAAAGTGCCCGTATTACCGAAAAAAGAAGAGCAGTTGCTAAAGTATAATGTTGATTTTCAATATTTTAAAAAAGCAGAAAAAAAATTTTCTGCTTTTTTTTGTTATAAGCTTTCTTTATTAAAATATTTATTGTTTCTTTACGACTCAAAATTACAGCCTTAGGTAAAACTATACCCTTTTTTAATCTTAAACCCTTTTATTTATGAGAAAGATCATCCTTTCCCTTGTTGTAATTTTTATTGTTGTAACAGTAACTTCATGTGCCAGGGGTATATCGCCCGAGCAGGCTGCAAATGGAAAAGCCAAATGTGGCAAAACTTACATTCGTTAATTTTTTTAAGTTTATTTTTTTTTTTTCAAAATGCGGTTAACCGGCAGTTAATTAACTGGCATTAATTGCCATTGCAAACAATTATTTGGTTTATATTTGTAGTCTAAATCCAGTTTATGACTTTAAACAACATTTTCTTATTATCTATGCCCGGTGGCAGCGAATGGATACTCATCATCATTGTAGTGCTTTTAATGTTTGGTGGTAAAAAAATACCTGAATTGATGAGAGGAATAGGCCGTGGCATGCGTGAATTTAACGATGCCAAAAACAATGTAAAAAGCGAAATTGAAGAAGGAATGAAAGAAAAAGATAAAGACGATGAAATTAGAAGATTAAAACAACAACTTGAACAAAAGAATGCCTGAAATTAAAGGCATTTATTAAATTAACCAAGGCTGAAATGTTTTGCTTTAACAGCATTCATTTCAGCCATTTTCATATATGCCTACAGGCATCAAATCATGTTTACATTTAAGGATATTAATAATTATCATAAACAGCTACAAGCTGGTTCAATAAGCTGTGCAGAAGTTATAACTTATTACCTGCAAAAAATAGAAGCCAATAAAAAACTTAATGCCTTTACGGATATTTATGCTGAAGAAGCAATAGAAAAAGCATCGTTACTGGATGCAAAAAGAAAAAATGGTGAACCTCTTAAAAAGTTGCATGGTGTAGTAATTGCCATTAAAGATGTTATCTGTTATAAAAACCATAAAGTAAGTGCGTCATCAAATATGCTGGAGGGTTTTTACAGCTTATACACAGCAACTGCATTACAACGCCTGTTAGATGAAGATGCTATTATAATTGGAAGTTGTAATTGCGATGAATTTGCCATGGGTAGCAGTAACGAAAACTCGGCTTATGGCAATGTATTAAATGCGCTTGATAATACCAGGGTTCCCGGAGGCTCATCAGGCGGAAGTGCAGTAGCTGTGCAAGCCGGTTTATGTATGGCAAGCCTGGGCAGTGATACCGGTGGTTCGGTAAGGCAACCGGCAGATTTTTGTGGTATTATAGGCCTGAAGCCATCTTATGGGAAAATAAGCCGGTATGGTTTAATTGCTTACGCATCTTCTTTTGACCAAATAGGAATTTTTAGTAAATCAATAAATGACACAGCATTATTACTTGCTATAATGAATGGTGCCGATGAGTTTGACAGCACTGCTTCTAAAAATAATAACAAAGAAGATTTTTTTAAACAATTCATGCAAGTAAAGGATGTGCCTGCTGATAAAAAATTTAAAATTGCATATTTTAAAGAAGCCCTTCATCATCCTTCACTTGATAAAGAGATTAAGGAAAAAATATTAAACCTGGCCAATGAATTGAAGTTACAAGGGCATACAGTAAACGAAATTGATTTTAACCTGCTTGATTATGTAGTGCCGGCCTATTATGTTTTAACAACAGCCGAAGCAAGCAGCAACCTTAGCAGGTATGATGGTATACGTTATGGGCACCAAACAAAAGCTAAAATTGAAGATTTAACAGAGTTTTATAAACGCAACCGTACCGAAGGATTTGGCAAAGAAGTACAGCGCAGGATAATGCTGGGTACTTTTGTGTTAAGCAGTGGTTATTATGATGCTTATTATAGTAAAGCACAACAAGTACGCCGTATGTTGGTAGATAAAACTGAAAGTATATTTACTGATTATGATGCAGTTATAATGCCCGTAAGCCCATCAACTGCTTTTAAGTTTGGTGAAAAAAGCAAAGATGCAATTACCATGTACCTGGCCGATATTTTTACAGTTTTTGCAAATTTAACCGGTATCCCCGGTATTGCTGTGCCACTATTTACCCATAGTAATGGAATGCCATTTGGTTTACAGGTTATGTGTAAAAAAGCAGATGAATTAACTTTGCTACAACTAGGCGATTACCTTATAAAACTTAATACAGCTAAAAATTAAATTTATTGAGGCCAATATTTTTCATACTTATTTTTCAACTGCTTTTAGTTACGGTAAAAGCAGGTGATAATTATGCTGCCATGCAACAACCGCCATCAACAGATACCAGTATTGTTGATGACCCGGTAGAGGATGAAATTATTTCGGAAGTTATAAAAACAAAAGCTCCTCCTCAAAAAGAAAAAGTGCAATATTTTAGCCAGGTAACCAAATATGGTTTTAAAAACCTATTTGCTCAATATAATTATAATCCTGCTCTTCCTTATTCGGCCCAGGTAAATCCACATGCTGAAAGTTATATGCAGGATTACCTGAAAGCTCATACCAAAAGCCTAATGCAAATGAAAAGTTGGGGGCAACCATATTTTAACCTCATTGATAATATTCTATCGCAATATGGCTTACCCCGTGAATTAAAATACCTGGCAGTAATTGAAAGTAATTTAAATACCCGAGCAACCAGTTGGGTTGGTGCCGGCGGCCCCTGGCAATTTATGCCCTATACTGCCAGGCAATATGGTTTGGTTGTAAATAATTTACTTGATGAAAGGAGAGATTATTATAAAAGTACACATGCTGCTGCAAGATACCTGCTTACTTTATATGGACAATTAAAAGACTGGCTTTTAGTGATAGCAGCTTATAATGGTGGCCCCGGCAGGGTTTACAGCGCCATTAAAAAAAGTGGTAGTCGTAATTTTTGGAACCTTCAATATTATTTACCTACCGAAAGCCGTAATCATGTAAAAAAATTTATTGCCACACATTATATCATGGAAGGTACAGGCGGAGTAACCACCACACCAAACCTGGCCGGCAGCCCCGGCGGCGGGATGAATTCATTTGACGCAAAGCCAGATTTAACAGAAGAGGAATTAAGCAATGCATCTACGCAAAGCATTACCGGCAAATACAACTCAGCAGTAATTGCCAAAAACCTGGCAATGGATATTGTTACTTTTAACCGTTATAACCCCGATTTTGATAACCTGATGAGCATAAACGGCAACTATGACCTTCGCCTGCCGGCTGATAAAATGCAACTTTTTCTTGCAAACAAATATGTAATATTAAATGAGTGTGTACAACTATTACTGGGTGATAATCCTGAACAGCCTGCTACTCAAACCACCACATACCCCACTCCAAAAAAATTAAAGAAAAAAGGAAAGTAGGTGTAATAAACTTTTGTATACTTTTTTTACAATACTTTCATCATTGCTTCGGCTTTTAACAAACACTCTTCATATTCCATTACTGCATTGCTGTTAAAAGTAATGCCACCACCAGTTTGAAAAGAAATATTTTTTTCCTTTTCGTTATACAGCATACTTCGTATCACTACATTAAAATCAAAATCGCCATTGGGTTTTACGTACCCAAGAGCACCTGAAAATAAACCACGCCTGGTTTGTTCAAATTCTTCAATAAGTTCCATCACTCTTTTTTTGGGGGCGCCTGTCATTGAGCCCATTGGAAATGTTGCTTTTATACAATCAATCCAGTTCAGTCCATCTTCCGGTATCCCGCTAATAGTACTAATCATTTGGTGAACCTGTGGAAAACTGTATAAGCCAAATAATTCATCTACTTGTACGGTACCTGGTTTACAAATACGGCTCAGGTCGTTTCTCACCAGGTCAACCACCATTACGTTTTCACTTTTTTCCTTATCGCTCAGCAACAAATAATTTTTTGCTTTATCATCTTTTGCTTTATCTGATAAATCTCTTTTTGCTGTACCCTTAATAGGCTGAGAAAAAATGCGGCCTTTGTTTTTTTGCAGGTACCGCTCGGGGCTAGCACATAAACAATACCTGTAATTAAATTTATAAAATGCCGAAAACGGGTTTGGTGAAACTGCTGTTAATTGGTTATAGATAAACAAAGGGTCTATAATAGTATTGGATGCGTAAAACTCCTGGCAAAAATTAATTTCGTAACAATCGCCCCGTAAAATATGTTGTTTAAGTCTTTCAATTATGTGCAGATAATCGCTTTTTTTTATTTTTGGTGTAACTGTTACATTGTTTTTTTTATTACCGGTAATAACTGTAGGGCACGAAATGATTGCTTTAAAAATTTCTGCAGCTCCCTGATTGGCAAATATTGCAACTTCTTTATTTTTTAATTCAATAATTATTTCGGGTACAAAAAAGTGAAGATCACAAAAACCAATTTTATCTTCATGCTGCGATTGAAGCCCATCTATTTCATTTTTTAAATCATAACAGAAATGGCCAAAAAGCCATTCATGCTTATGCTTATTGTAGAATTGCTGCAGCAATTTAAATGCGTTTCCGGCAGTTGCTACTATGTTAGTTTTTTTTCCTGCAGCCAGTAAACATTCAAATGATGGTTGATGAATATTGTATTGCTGATTATCCAATAAACAAAAAATGTTGAATTGGTTTGCCCAATTCAACATTTGTATCTTAAAAACCTTTTCATCTTTAACAGGAAAAGAAACCATCTTTTTCATACGTATTTATTCCTGCTAAAGTTTGGCAGCTTAAAAATCATCATCATCGTCATCATCAAAGTTCTCACCATCGTCAAAACCTAAACCAAAATCTTCATCACCTTTAAATTCATCATCGTCATCATCGTCTTTTCCTTTTCTGCCTTTTTTTGAAGGTGACTTTTTACCGCCTTTGGGAATATCAAACTCATCAAAATCGGGGTCCCAGTCATCATCTTCATCTACTTTATCCCAATCATCCTCCATATCATCATCATAATCGTCGTCATCGTCATCATCATCCCTGCCCTTTTTCTTTGGGGTTGATTTTTTCTTTGGCATAGGTTCATCATCAAAGTCATCATCATCATCGTCGTCATCGTCTTTTCTTTTACGTTTTGCAGGTTTTTTTGCAGCCATAAGTACTTCAGTAAATTCTGCTGTTACGGTTTCGGTTGTAATACTTTCAGATGTTAATATCATAATTCAAAAATGGATTAATACTGTAAAATTTCCAAGAGTTTTTTAAATAGCCAAAAAATTATGACGTTTTTTTTATTTTTTTATGCTACTACCAGTTGGTCTCTTCCCGGGCCGTTGCTGATGTACTTTACAGGCACACCTAAAAAATCATTCAGGTAGCTGATATAGTTTTTCATTTCGCCGGGTAGTGCATTAAATTCTTTTATTTGAGTTATATCTTTTTTCCAACCGGTAAATGTTTTATACAGGGGTTCTATATTTACCTTTTGCATTTGAAAAGGAACATATTTTTTTTCTTCGCCATTTACCAAGTAGCTGTTACAAACTTTCAATTCATCAAGGTTATCCAATATATCGGCTTTAGTCATAATTATTTGAGTAACTCCATTAATCATACATGCAAATTGTAATGCTACCAGGTCTATCCAGCCACAACGCCTTGGCCTGCCGGTTGTGCTGCCAAATTCATTACCAATAGTTCTTATTTTTTCACCTGTTTCATCAAGTAATTCTGTGGGAAAAGGGCCACTGCCCACCCTTGTACAGTAAGCTTTTGAAATTCCAAACACTTCATTAATTTTTTGTGGTGCAATTCCCAATCCAGTACAGACACCGGCCGATATAGTATTGCTGCTTGTTACAAAGGGAAAAGTTCCAAAATCTACATCCAGCATACTGCCTTGTGCGCCCTCTGCTAAAATTTTTTGCCCCTTTTGTATTTTTTCGTTGATGAAATATTCGCCATTTACAATTTTAAATTCTCGTAAAAATTCTACCGCTTCAAAAAATTCTTCTTCCCATAAACTTATATCTTCCTGGAAGTTAAAATTATCCAGCAGGCGCTGGTGCTTCATCCTTAATTTTATATAATCGGTAGTAAAACTTTTCTCTAATAAATTTCCAACCCTTAACCCGTTACGGCCGGTTTTATCCATATAGGCCGGGCCAATACCTTTTAAAGTACTTCCAATTTTTTCGTTGCCTTTTGATAGTTCACTGGCTTTATCAAGTGCCCGGTGTGTAGGTAATATCAGGTGGGCACGTTCACTAATGAACAGGTTTTTTTTATAATCAATTCCTAATGCAGCTACATTGGCACATTCTTTTTTTAAAGTAACTGCATCCAGCACTACCCCATTACCAATCAGGTTTGTTTTTCCGGCATGAAAAATACCGCTTGGTATTTGGTGCAGAACAATTTTTTTCCCATCTACATACAATGTATGGCCGGCATTGGGGCCTCCCTGGAATCGGGCAATTACATCATAGTTTTTTGCAAAATAATCTACAATTTTACCTTTGCCTTCGTCGCCCCATTGCATACCCAATATTACATCAACCATATAACTATTTATTAAGGTTTAAAATTTGGCGTAAAAATAAAATGAAATAGTTCAGCCACCTAATATGATATTGCGGTTGTTTGAAAATTGGGGAGAAAGTTTGCCTGTGTTTATTTATGCTACTTTAAGCATACTAAGCTTACTACTGCTGAATTTGCGTTGTGCATATTCAAGTGTAACTTCAAATTCTTTTAATTTTTGAGAAGGTAGTTCGTACATAGCATCGGTGAGTATGCTTTCGCAAATGCTGCGCAGGCCACGGGCGCCTAATTTATATTCCATTGCTTTTTCTACCATAAAGTCAAAAACTGCGGTTTCAAATTTAAGAGCAATACCTTCTATGGCAAATAGGCGTGTAAACTGTTTTATCAGTGAGTTTTTGGGTTCGGTTAATATGTTACGAAGTGTAAGTGCATCTAATGGATTTAAATAAGTTACTACCGGTAAACGTCCCAATAGTTCCGGTATTAATCCAAAATGTTTTAAATCAACTGCATTTACAAAATGAAGCAGGTTATCGTGTTGATAATTCTGTAATTCTTTATTTACATTAAAACCTATTGCATTGGTATTTACACGGCGGGCTATTATTTTATCTACCCCATCAAAAGCACCACCGCAAATGAATAAAATATTTTGTGTATTTACTTTTATCAGTTTTTGCTCGGGGTGTTTACGGCCGCCTTGTGGTGGCACTAATACTTCGGTACCTTCAAGCAATTTCAGCAATCCTTGTTGTACACCTTCGCCGCTTACGTCACGGGTGATGGATGGGTTATCGCTTTTACGGGCTATTTTATCAATCTCGTCTATAAAAACAATTCCCCTTTCGGCTGATGGCACATCATAATTGCTTGCTTGTAATAAACGGCTAAGCATACTTTCCACATCTTCGCCTACATAACCGGCTTCTGTAAAAACGGTTGCATCCACAATGGCAAAGGGTACATTTAGCATACGGGCAATTGTTTTTGCCAGCAGGGTTTTCCCGGTACCTGTTTCGCCAACCATTATAATGTTGCTTTTCTCTATCTCTACATCATTTTCTACTTTTTGGTTTAATCTTTTATAGTGATTGTATACAGCAACAGCCAGTATTTTTTTTGCATCTTCCTGCCCTATCACATAATCATCCAGGAACTTCTTTATTTCTATAGGTTTTCTTATTGTTAGTTTATGATTGGGTGTATTGTGTTGCTTATTTGCTTTTGAAGTGCCCAGTTCCTGTTCAATAATTTCTTCGGCATGTTCTACACAGTTTTCACAAATATGCCCATCCTGCCCGGCTATAAGGATTTTTACTTCATCACGGCTTCGTCCGCAGAAAGAACAATATAAAGTTTGTTGTTTTGCCATAATGGTATAACGGTTAAGTAAACCGTTCATTGTAATTTGAGGCTGTAAAGTTACTAAAAAGCGTATTAACAAGAAAAGTTATGTGCCTGCATTTTATGCCGGGGGTAAGACAAGGAAAAATTCAATAATGTTGCTTTTAACGCACTTCCTGCATATCAACCAGTTTTTTGTAAAAACCGTTTAATGCCACCAGGCTGTCGTGAGTTCCCCTTTCAGCTATTTCGCCTTTTTGTAATACTATAATTTCATCGGCATGGCGTATGGTACTTAGCCGGTGCGCTATTACCAGCGATGTACGGTTATTCATCAAATTATTAATAGCATCCTGCACCAATCTTTCGCTTTCTGTATCTAATGAAGAGGTAGCTTCATCTAGAATTAATATTGGTGGGTTTTTTAATACGGCCCTTGCAATAGTCATGCGTTGGCGTTCTCCCCCACTTAACTTACTACCCCGATCGCCAATATTAGTATTATAACCATCTTCTTTATTTAAAATAAAATTATGTGCATTAGCAATTTTGGCTGCTTGTTCAATAGCCTGGGGCGTAGCATCATCAATACCCAGCGAAATATTACCGGCAATAGTATCATTAAATAAAATAGGCTCTTGTGTTACTATACCCATCAGGCCACGCAACTCATTAAGCGAATATTCCTTAATGTTAACGCCGTCAATCAGTAATTCGCCGCTGCTTACATCATGAAACCTGGGTACCAGGTCGGCCAGGGTACTTTTACCTGCACCGCTGCTTCCAACTAAGGCAACAGTTTTGCCTTTTTCGATTTTTAAATTGATATTTTTTAAGATAGTTATATCATCGTATGCAAAATCAACATTTTTAAACTCGATAGAATGCTCAAAACTTTTTATCGGTTTTGGATTTTCGGCTTCCTTTACCATCATCTGTGCCTTTAATATTTCTTCTATACGAGCAATAGCCGCAGTACCTTTTTGCATATTGTAATAAGAAGTAGATAATGCTTTTGCCGGGCTTATAACCTGGGTAAAGATGCCGATGTACATGATGAACCCTTTATCGGTTAATCCGCCTGCATTACCACCCAGTACCAATTGCCCTCCAAAATATAGTATGCCGCACAGTACCAATACGCCCAAAAATTCTGAGAGTGGCGAAGCCAGGTCTCGCCGGTACTGCATTTTATTTTTTATATGGTAGAGGTCTTCATTATAATTATCAAATTTTTTACCCACCAGTTTTTCGGCTGTAAAAGCTTTTATCACCCTAAGGCCGCCAAGTGTTTCATCCAATACTGATAAGGCTTCGCCCTGTTTAATGGCGGCATCGTTTGATTGTTTTTTTAAACTGCGGCTAATGCGTCCAATAATAAAACCAGTAACCGGTAAAAAAATGAGCAGGAACAAAGAAAGTTTTGGGCTTATATAAACCAATGTACCTAAAAGTATAATAAGGTTTAACGGGTCTTTAATCAATCCTTCTAATGTACCAACAACCGAATTTTCCAACTCACCTACATCATTGGTCATACGGCTCATGATATCGCCTTTACGCTGCTCGGTAAAATAACCAATAGGCATTACAAGTATTTTATGAAACAGTTCTTCCCTAAGCCGGTTCATAACTCCATTACGAATGGGAGCTAAAACATAATAAGACAAATAAGTAAACAGGTTTTTAAAAAATACGGCAATAAGTACCATGATACAGATTACAGCCAGTACAAATATTTTTCCATTAATTTTAACCAGTTCCTGCAGGTAAAAACTAATATACTGTATAAAGTCTTGCGATGAATTTACCACTTCGGGCTTTATAATATCTGCCTTGCCTTTTGTAAAAATAAGGTCAAGAAAAAAAGGAAGTGAACCAATGGATACAATAGAAAAAACTATAGCCAATATAATGAACAGGAAATATAAGCCTATATTTATTTTGTAAGCGCCCAGGTAGCTAAACAGCCTTGCATATTTCTTCATTGTTTTAAATTCAGATAAATCAGGGCAAAGTAACTAATTTTACGCCAAACCCCGGTAGTGTTTGTAAACAGTACCGGTAGTTAATTTATAACTGTAATAAAATAAATACTGATGATAGAAGGAAAAAGACAAAAGCAGGTTGCAGGCTTATTGCATAAGGAACTGAGTGAAATTTTTCAAAGAATGGGTATTTCGATGATGGATGGAGGTATGGTTTCTATATCATCGGTAAAGATTACCCCCGATTTATATGAAGCCAGGATTTACCTAAGTTTTTTTAAGGTGCATAACAACGAAGAAGTACTTAAAAAAATTGAAGAAAGAAGTTGGGAAATAAAAAAAGAATTAACTGCCAGGGTTAGGCATCAGTTACGTATTATGCCCACACTTACATTTTTTATAGATGATACACTGGAATATGTAGATAAAATGGAAAAGATTTTTAAGGATATTAAGAAAGAAGAAGGTAAATAAAAACAATTGATTTAATGATAATTTACCTGTAACAAACAATTACAAATTGCCAATTACCGATGTATTTAACCTTTGCATGGAGGTATTTTAAAGCAAAAAAGAGCACTAACGCCATAAATATAATTGCATGGGTTACCGTAGGTGTAATTGCTTTTGCTACCTGTTGCCAGGTTTTGGTATTAAGTGTTTTTAATGGTTTTGAAGAATTGGTTAAATCATTGTATTCTTCTTTTTATACCGATATAAAAGTGGTACCGGCTGCAGGCAAAACATTTACACTTACTCAAGAACAAATAAATTCTATCCGTAACCAACCATCGGTTCAAAATTATTCGCTGGTTGCCGAAGAAAAGGCATTGCTTAAAAACCAGGATGCTCAAACAGTAGTGTATCTTAAAGGGGTAGATGATAACTATAAATTTGTATGTGGTGTTGCAGAAAAAACCAATCGTGGTAAATACAATCTTGGTACTACCGATGCCCCATTGCTGGTAGCTGGTTCGGGCATACAAAATGCAGCCGCATTTAGTATTAACCCTGCTTTTCCAACTCAAGAACTAACTGTTATACTACCCAGGAAAAACAGTTTAAACAACGATCCGCTGCAGTCATTAAGCCAGGGATTTATTTACCCATCTGGCGTTTTTACCATTCAACAGGAGTTTGATGATAAATATGCTTTAACAAATATTGGTTTTGTAAAACAACAAATGGGTTTTGCTGCAGACGAATACAGTGCTGTAGAAATAAAATTAAAAGAAAAAACCAATGCCAATGAAGAAAAGAAAAAGCTAAGTATGTTACTGGGTAAAGATTACCGTGTACTTACCAGGTATGAACAAAACACTACCTTATACAACACCATGAAACTTGAAAAATGGGCCATTTATGCCATACTAACTTTAATATTGGTTATTGCAGCCTTTAATATGGTAAGTGCTTTAACCATGCTTGTGTTAGAAAAAAAGAAAGATATTAGTGTTTTACAAAGTATGGGTGCAAATCAAAGAAGTATCTTAAAAATATTTTTATCAGAAGGTTTATTATTAGGTGTAATAGGCACAATCATAGGTGTATTGATGGCAATTTGTATTTGCATGCTGCAACTGAAGTTTAAATTAATCAAGTTGGCAGGTGGTTCTTTCCTGTTGGATTATTTTCCTGTAAAACTTATGATTACCGATTTTATACTGGTTGCAGTAACGGCTATTACCATTGCATTTATTGCTTCCTGGTTTCCTGCCCAAAAAGCCAGTAGGCAGGTATTTGAATTGAGATAAAAGAGTTTCTATAAACATTCATAAAAAAAACACAACCTTTGTAATTACTAATTTAATTCTTTTACAAACCGATTAATTTTTTACAAAACCTGTTTTCTTTTTTATCAGCATTCATTAGCATCAATAATCACCCAGGGTTTCGGGCAACTGGGCTAATGCTTTTTGTAATTGCTCATCATTAGGGGCAATACCGTGCCATTCGTGAGTGCCTTCCATAAAATCAACACCTTTGCCCATTACTGTTTCCATAATGATTACAATGGGTTTACCTTTTCCTAAGTACGATTTTGCATTGTTAAATCCTGCAATTACCGCATCCATATCGTTACCATTCATCTCCAACACCTGCCAGTTAAATGCCTCAAACTTAGCTTTTAGGCTACTTAGGCTCATTACCGATTTAGTTGTACCATCAATTTGCTGGCCATTACGGTCAATAGTAGCAATTAAATTATCTACGTTTTTATGTGCTGCAAACATAATTGCCTCCCAGTTTTGTCCTTCATCCAGCTCTCCATCTCCATGTAATGAATAAACAATATTAGGGTCGTTATTCATTTTTTTTGCCAGGGCAGCTCCAATTGCTACACTCATACCCTGCCCTAACGAGCCGCTTGCTACCCTTACACCGGGTAAATGTTCGTGTGTGGTTGGGTGGCCTTGCAACCTGCTGTTTATTTTTCTGAAAGTATTTAATTCTGAAATGGGAAAATATCCACTACGTGCCAGTGTGCTGTAAAATACAGGTGAAATATGACCATTGCTTAAAAAGAAAACATCCTCTCCCTTACCATCCATATTAAAGCCCGGGTTACGTTTCATTATTTCAAAATAAAGAGCTGTAAAATATTCAGTACAACCTAAAGAGCCACCCGGATGGCCACTTTGAACCGCATGAACCATACGAACAATATCTCTGCGTATTTGAGTGGCTATATCTTTTAAATTATTCATTTTGTATGTATTAGCTGTTATTTTATTGTTGTTTATTTTTAAAATCCAATTTTATATATTAAAGTTGCAAACCTACTTTAAAACAAGCGCAATATCAAAGTAAAAATTGAAGGATAATATAAAGGTTAATAATAAGTTTATAATTTTACCGTTATTATCGTACTTTTCTAAGGAATTTATATTGATGTAACGGCCCGATTTTTGCCAACATCAATCAAATAAAACCAGGCATCTGTATATTTTTATTTTATGTTTTTATCCTCAAAACATATTTAATACTTTTGCATTATTAGAAGAGACTGATTAAATTAGAAGAATGGACAATATTTTACTTAGTGCGACTCTTGCTTTTTTAATAACTTTTTTTGCCATTCCGGTAATAATACAGGTAGCAAAGGATAAAAAGCTTTTTGACGAACCCGATGAACGTAAAGTTCATAAAAATGTTATTCCTACTTTAGGTGGCCTTGGAATTTTTGCCGGCTTTATTATAGCAACACTAATGGGTGTGCCTTCCGGAATCACTTCAGAACTTCAATATTTTGCTGCAGCAGCTACTGTTATTTTCTTTTTAGGCATCAAAGATGATATCCTTATTTTATCGGCCAGTAAAAAATTTATAGGCCAATTAATAGCAGCAGGCATTATTATAAAATTTGGTGGCGTTCAAATAAGTAATATGCATGGTTTTTTGGGTATAAATGAAATACCGCATATTGCCAGTATTGTAATTTCTATTTTTACAATTATAGTTATCACCAATTCGTTTAACTTAATAGATGGAGTTGATGGGCTTGCTGGTAGCCTGGGTTTACTAACTACACTTGTATTTGGGGTTTACTTTTTTTATGTAGGTCAGTTAACCTATGCAGTAATAGCCCTGGCTTTATCTGGTAGTATTATTGGTTTTTTAATTTATAATTTTTCGCCTGCAAAAATATTTATGGGCGATACCGGCTCTCTCTTAATCGGGTTAATTAATTCTATTTTGGTAATCAAATTTATTAATGTAGCCGGCAACCCTGCTTCTAACCTTCCTATTGAAGCTGCACCGGCAATAGGTTTTTCTATTTTGATGATTCCTTTGTTTGATACACTTCGTGTATTTGGGCTTCGCATTCTTGACAGAAGATCTCCATTTAGCCCCGACAGGAACCATGTTCATCATTTTTTACTTGATCTGGGCCTTAGCCACCGTATGGTAACCCTTACCTGTGTAAGTGTTAATATATTATTCATTTGCCTGGCTTTTTTTCTGCGCCATTTAGGTACCACTACCGTAATAGGTATCTTATTATGCTCAGCTTTTGTTTTCATTGGAGCTATTTATTACAACAGGCCTAAAAACCGAAATGTTGCAAATATGAAAGTAGAAAATGCTGATATAATAAAAACTCACAAACTCCTAAAATTAGCCGGCGAACCTGTAGAGGCTGAATAATTTTTCATATCATTTTTTTATTAGTATTTAACAAAAAGCAGTAGAAGGTTATTTTGTAAATAACTGTAGTTTTTACATAGCTTTGCAGCCAATTAATACAAATCATATATGTCAGCAGATGTAAATAAAATAATTAGCGATATTGGCGCCTCTATGCAAAAAGCATTAAACCACCTGGAAGCAGAACTGGTTAAAATACGTGCCGGTAAAGCAAACCCCAATATGCTTGATGGAATAATGGCTGATTATTATGGAAATCCTACACCAATAAACCAAGTTGCCAATATTTCCATATTAGATGCCCGTACTATTTCTGTACAACCCTGGGAAAAAAACATGCTGCAGGTTATTGAAAGAGCCATAATTATGGCCAACATTGGAATAAATCCTCAAAACGATGGCAATATTATACGTTTATTTTTACCGCCGCTTACTGAAGAGAGAAGAAAAGAACTGGTAAAAAAATGTAATGCCGAAGGTGAAAATGCAAAAGTTGCCATACGTAATATACGCAGGGAAGCCATTGAAGCCATAAAAAAATTACAGAAAGACGGATTAAGCGAAGACACCAGTAAAGATGCTGAAAATGCTGCCCAGCAGGAAACTGATAAATATATAGCTTTAATAGAAAAATATCTTACCGCAAAAGAAAAAGAAATTATGGCTGTGTAATGCTTAATTTACTTTTAAAAATTATTTTATATACCTGTTAAAACGGTTCAATCAATTTTACAATACTGTTAGCTCTGATTTTTAAACACCCTGTATACGCAAATATGTTTGTGTTATAAAGCTTTAAACTTCAGTAATCACTGCAAATGTTTGTACCTTGGCATCAAACTATATAAAAGAGTAATTAGGTTTTAAAACATTTAACCATTACTATGTTTCAACAGGCAATAGAAAAAGTTTTGCAATTTACAAGACCGCTGCATAGTATTTCACGTACATACGGAGGCTTGTTATTACCAGGTAGTGCAACCTTTTTTTTTGTAAACAATAAAGGTGTAGCTATAACCTGCAAGCATGTAATGAACCTTATACCATCAGCTGAACAAATAAACCTCACTTATGAAAAATATAAATCCGAAAGGAATAAGATAGCCAATGATGCAAAATACAAGCGTAACATACAGGGGCTGCAACTTAAATATAAATACCTGCCCGAAACAGTTGTACAACTAAAAAACAATTTTTTAAATTGTTTTGATACCATCAGTGAAATAACCTGCCATGCACACCCAACCTTAGACCTGGCCATTTTAGAATTTAAAGGTTTTAATAAGATTTATTATACCTCACATGCCAGCTTCATTAAAGACAGCAGCATCATTAAACAGGGTAAATCGCTTTGCCGCATTGGTTTTCCATTTCCTGAGTTCAACAATTTCAGGCACAATGCCCAAACAGATGAAATAGAATGGACAAATACAGGCAACCCCAATTCGCCCTCGTTTCCTATAGATGGCATTGTTACAAGATTTGTAGCAAGCCCACCCCATAACGAAATAACAGGTATTGAAATGAGTACAGCAGGCCTGCGTGGACAAAGTGGTGGCCCGCTATTTGACAGTAATGGTAATATATATGGGATGCAGTTTGCTACCAATCACCTGCACCTGGGATTTGATATGAAAGACTTTGAAATTATTAACAATGGAAAGAAAAGCAGGATCTCTAATAACCCTTTTTTACACGTGGGTATTTGTGTACATGTAGATAAGATAAAAGAGTTTTTGAAAGAAAAGAATATTTCTTTTTATGAAACCGATTAAACAACCTATCGCCTTAAGTTAGCGATAAAAACTCCTGATAAAATCAAAAACAGGCAACCAAATTGTTTCAACCCAACTTCTTCTCCATAAACCATCCCCCAAAAATTTGCAATAATAGGAATACCATAAGTTACCATAGAAGCAAAAACTGCACCGGCTCTTTTAATCAATACATAAAAAATTATTGATGCAATGGCTGTACCAAAAACTCCTAACATAGCTGCGTATGCTGTGGAGTATAAAACTCCGTAATTGGTTAAAGGTAAATTGAAATACCCGGTAAAATAAAGTACAACCAAGGCGGGAATAGCATTTGAAACAAGTGCTATAGAAGCAATTTGCAGCGAGCCTATATGCTGCAGGTATTGGTACACCATGTTTACATTAAATCCATAGCAAATGGTTGCTATTATTACAAAAGACACGTACTCTAAATACTGGCTTTGCAACATATTACCCTTGCTTAACAACAACAGCACACTACCGGTAAAAGCTATTAAAATACCCAATATTTTGTTTGTTGATGTTTTTGACCTGAAGAAAAGAGCGCCGGTTATTATAACAAAAATGGGGGTTAACGAATTGAGTGTTCCTGCCAAAGCGCCATCAATACGGGTTTCGGCTATGCAAAACAAGTAGGCCGGTAATAAACTACCCAAAACTCCCGATAAAAAGATAATCCACAATTTATCCGAAGAGATATTTTTAAAATGTTTAATTGCCGTAGGCAATAAAACAATACCAGAAAAAACAATACGCAGCGATGCCACCTGGAAAGCAGATAAGTGAAGTAACCCTTCCTTCATCATTATAAAACTGCTGCCCCAAATAACAGATAGGATGATAAATATAAACCAGTTAAAAAATCTCTTATTCAATAAAAATATTTTGCGCAAAGTTGTAGTAATTACATGACATAACATAATAAGGTGTAAAACCCTTTATATAAACTTTTGATACATGTAGATAAAATAATAATTTTACATGCAGGATTTACAACAAGATTTATCACCAAAAATTTATTATTATGGGATTTATTAAAGAGTTTAAAGATTTTGCCATGAAGGGCAACCTTGTTGATATTGCCGTTGCCTTCGTTATGGGTGGCGCATTTGGCAAAGTAGTTACAACATTTACCGATGGTATAGTATCTCCAATTATAGGCATGATAGGCGGAGCTGACTTAAGTAAAAATATGTACCAGTTAAAAGCAGCCGTAACGGATGCTTCTGGCAAAGTAATATCCGAAGCTGTATATGTTAAATGGGGCGATTTTTTAACCGCCATCATTAACTTCATTATAGTTGCTTTTGTAATGTTTTTAGTTATAAAGGGTATTAACAAAATGAAGAAGAAGCAGGAAGAAGCACCTGCTGCACCATCATCAACCGATGCATTGTTGATGGAAATAAGAGACTCCCTGAAAAAATAATTTGTATTAACCCCCTCCGGGTAGCAGCATTAAACCAATGCTGCTGCCTGTTTTTAAACCTATCTGTTATGAAAAAGATATTTGCTATTTTATTACTTGTTTGCTTTACAGCTTTTTGCCAGGCACAAGACCCAACTGTTAAAGGATTAAAAGATGAAGCTGCTAAAACAATCAATAAAGACCCTAAAGATACCACACAAAAAACCTGGAAACTGGGCGGACTCTTCAACCTCAACATCAACCAGGGCACATTAAGCAACTGGAGTGCCGGCGGCGATAAGTTTTCCTTTTCTTTAAATGCATATCTTAATTTGTTTGCTTTTTATAAAAAAAATAAACATTCGTGGGATAACAGTTTAGACCTTGCTTATGGTATTGTAAACACTACCAGCCTTGGCTCTCGTAAAGCCAGCGACAGGATTGACTTTTTATCAAAATATGGGTATAGCATTGCACCCAAATGGAGCGTATCTTCTTTATTTAACCTGCGTACACAGTTCACCAATGGATATGCATATTCTAAAACCGCAAGTGGTGCCGATACTTCAAACGTAATTTCAAAAACTTTTGCACCTGCTTATTTATTACTTTCACTTGGTGTTGATTATAAACCAACTGATAATTTTTCGGTTTTCATATCGCCATTAACCGAGCGTTGGGTAATTGTGGGCGATAGTGCCATTGCTCCATTGTATGGTGTATTGCCCGGCAAAAAATCTAAAAACGAACTGGGCGCATTTGTAACAGCAAACTATACAGCAAAGCTGGGCGCTAATTTTGTTTATAAAACAAGGCTCGATCTTTTTTCGAACTACAAACAAAAACCACAGAACATTGATGTTTACTGGACCAATGCCTTAACAGCCAAACTAACAAAGTATATAAACTTTTCTTTTAACCTGGATATGATTTATGACGACGACACCAAAAATGTAAACCCTGCAAAAGGCCCTGCTCCTCAATGGTTGCAGTTAATGGGTGTTGGCTTTGCCTATAATTTCAAAAATTAATAGATGTCGCATTCATATATATCGGCCATCCGCAGTACATTACTGCGGATTTTTTTATTTTCTAAAACTATTAACAAATCACTACTTGTATTTTTTTAATTTTGCCCAATGATAAAACCCTTATTGTGTGTAACTGTATTGCTGGCTACAGTAATACAGTTATCTGCACAAGACCTTACCGTAAAAGAGTTTCAGAAAGTGGCCTTTAAGGAGTTAAAACCTTTAGAAAAAGATGGTTGGAAAAAAAACGGCACTTTTATATTAAATGTTAACCAGGGCGCATTGCGTAACTGGGCAGGAGGCGGTGAGCAAAATACTTTAGGGTTTACAACATTATTAAATTACAACATCAACCACCGTAAAGGAAAAATTACCTGGACCAATTATTTTGATATTGCCCTGGGTTTTCAAAATGCAACCAGTTTTGGACGATTTAGAAAAGTAGATGACCGCATTGACCTTACCAGTAAGTTAGGTCTCCAGTTTTCAAACCAATGGTATGTAGCCTTACTTGCTAATTTTAATACCCAGGCTTTAGCCGGATATAGCTATACTGATAGTGGCAGTACCAAGATCTCTAATTTTTTAACCCCCGGTAAAATTTTACTATCGCCGGGTATTGATTTCAGGCCTGATAAAAGCTTTTCGCTTTTTGTTTCACCGATTACAGTTCGTTTTATTATTAAAAATGATACAGATTTTTATGCAATAGATAAATTTGGTGTACCTGCAAACCGTAGCAACTATACCGAACTGGGTGCTTTTGCCACAGCTAAATACACAAAAAAAATTACACATTGGGCTTTTTATAATGGCCGACTGGACCTATTTAGCAATTATAAGAGAAACCCCAAAAACGTAGATGTATATTTTACAAACCTGGTAACTATGAAATTTAATAAATGGCTGGCCACCAATGTAAGCGTAGATATTGTGTACGACGATGATGTATTGATGAAAACACAGCTAAAAGAAGTGCTGGGCTTAGGTTTAACGCTCAAGCTATAAAAAGTAAAAGTTTTTCCACATTATTGTTCGGCCGGGTTATTATTACAAAACTCTATCAACTTATTAATACATTTGCTGCTGCTTAATAAAGCGGCATTATTAAAATATTAAATTACAACAGTTGAACTCAGCATCGTACCAAATAAAGTTAGAGCAGTTTGAAGGACCATTTGACCTGCTATTGTTTTTTATTGAAAGAGACGAACTGGATATTTACAATATCCCTATAACTAAAATAACAAACGATTTTTTAGATTACATACACACTTCAGAAAAACTGAATATTGAATTAAGCAGCGAATTCATCCTCTTCATCAGCACACTTATGCGTATTAAAGCAAAAATGCTTATCCCCCGTAAAGAGGTTGATGCCGATGGAAATGAAATTGATCCCCGGCAAGAACTTATCAATAAAATTCTGGAATATAAAAAATTCAAAGAAGCATCGGCAAAGATGGCCGAACTGGAAGCCGACAGGATGTATATGATGAAGCGTGGCAACCTTCAACAGGAATTAGCTCAAATTGGTGAAGAAGCCGGAGAAGGAACAGAGATACAGACAGTAACGCTATTTAAATTAATGAAGGCCTTTGAAAGGGTGATTGCCAAATTGCAGGAACGCAATTTTAAGCCTGTTCATACGGTGGTGCAATATAATTATACCATGGAAGAAAGCCGGGAATACATGCTTAATACATGCAGGGCGCAAAAAACGGTTTCGTTTGAAAAGATTTTTGAAATTTGTAAAGACCGTATCCATGCAATCTTTCTTTTTTTATCATTGCTCGAACTGGTTCAACTAAGATATATGAGCATTCTTTCTGGCGAAGGCAGAAATAATTTTATTGTAGAATGGAACGAAAACCGGGAGGAAGATATACAGGGCCTGTTACCTAATGAAGATATTACTACTCTTAATTAAATAAATACCCCGTAACAACGGGGCTTTTTTTTACTAGGACTTTTTGTCAGGTAAATGGTTTGGTATATTTTTTGATGTTTAAACATCAATTATTATTTAAAATTAAAATCATGAAAACAAAATTGTTTAAAGCCGCCGACCGTGGTAGTGCTGATTATGGATGGTTGAAACCCAATTATTATTTCAGCTTTGCCCAATACCGTGATGCAGCCAAAACACATTTCGGTTTGTTAAGAGTACTTAATGATGATTTTATTGCAGGTGGTGGTGCATTTGCCACACATCCGCACGATAATATGGAGATTGTAACCATACCTTTTACAGGCGCTTTAAAACATAAAGATAGCACAGGTGGTGAAGGGGTAATTAAGGCTGGCGACATACAAATAATGAGTGCAGGCAGCGGTGTACAACATTCTGAAGCCAATGCATCGGAAACAGAGCCGGTAACACTTTTCCAGGTTTGGGTTTTTCCTAAAGTGAGGAATATAAAACCACGGTACGAACAAAAGGCTTTTGATATTAATGAAAGAGAAAACAAATGGCAAACAGTGGTATCGCCTATTAAAGAAGATAATGCATTATGGATTAACCAGGATGCAAAATTTTCTTTAACAAAATTAAGTGCAGGTAAACAAATCACTTATAAAAATGCATTTGTCAATAACGGAGTTTTTCTTGTAACAATAAATGGATCAGTATCTGTTGATGGACAGAATTTGAAGAAAAGGGATGCAATTGGTATTTCAGAAACAGAAGATTTTACAATTACTGCCCAAGAAGATGCTGAGTTATTGGTTATTGAAATACCCATGAATTAATTTCAATAGTATATCCATAGTAAGATTGGTTTGGATGATTTATCAATATAAGTTTTCAATTGCTGTAAAAATGCAGTGGAAACTGTGGGGCATCCCAGGCTAACACAAATAGGCTGCGGTGCCACCTCATTATCAGGAACGCATTCAAATGCATGCAGTACTATAAACCTTTCAAAAGCGTTGCTGTTTGTAATATCAAGGCCATATAACTTATACGCCAATCCAAATTTTCCTTCATAAGCATTGCCTATTTTATATTTACCAATAGATGTACAATTACTATTTGGGGTATTGGAAAAGATTAGCTCATTTGTTTCGCTTACCGATCCGCTGCCATGCGTTACCAATCCTTCTTTTTCAATAGTATCTGAAGTAAGGTTATACACAAAAAACCGGTATTTACCCGAGGGCAGGCGCATATCAATTAAAAAACAGGTGGTTTTATTGAAATGATGACTTTTTATATAATCCTTTGCCAGCAAAGCTTTCTGTCGTACCCGTGAAAGTGTTTCTTTGTAAGATTCAGTTTTTTCTATAGTAACAGGTTGTTCAGTTTTTTCAAAGCCTATAATAATTGGTTGATGGTATAAATAATATCCAAATGATGAAATGGCTATTAAAAGCACAATGGATACACCGATTATTTTGCTGGCCATTTAATTTTTTATGGTTTTGATTCTGAACGAACCCGATTCCATAAAAATTTTTTAAACCGTGTTAAAATAAATTCGTTTAATTTTTATTTAACACAAAAGCTGTGTTAATGAATAAAAAACCCGGCCATTAAGTGTGCCGGGTTTTAATTGTAAATCTTTTTTTTATCAATGTACTTTAATTTTCGTTTCGGCCATAGCTCTCACAACGTTGGCAATACCGTTGGCATCAATACCTATTTCATCGTATAATTGTTTAGGACTGCCGTGTTCTACAAGCCTGTCGGGTATTCCCAAAATTTTTACATCAGCTTTATAACCATGTTCATTCATAAATTCTAGCACAGCTGATCCAAATCCGCCAACAATAGTGCCATCTTCTACCGTAATTATCTTTTTAAATTTACTAAAAACCTCGTGCAGCATTTCTTCATCAATAGGCTTTACAAACCGCATATCATAATGCGCCGGGTTAATGCCTTCGGCCTTTATATCCCTTATAGCGGCTGCGGCAAAATTACCTACATGCCCAAATGTTAAAATGGCAATATTATTTCCATCTTTTAATTTGCGTCCTTTACCTATTTCAATTTCCTGCATTTTTGTTTTCCATTCTGGCATCACTCCTTCGCCTCTTGGATAGCGGATAACAAAAGGTAATACGGTTTTATCAAGTTGTGCCGTGTACATTAGGTTGCGTAACTCGGCTTCGTTCATGGGGGCGCTAACAATCATGTTGGGTATGCATCGCATATATGCAATATCATAGCAGCCATGATGAGTGGGGCCGTCTTCACCAACAAGCCCTGCCCTGTCTAAACAAAATATTACAGGTAATTTTTGTATAGCCACATCATGTATCACCATATCGTAAGCCCGCTGCATAAACGAAGAATAGATATTGCAGAACACTTTCATCCCTTGTGTAGCCATACCTGCACTTAAGGTTACAGCATGCTGTTCGCAAATGCCTACATCAAATGCACGGTCGGGCATTTGCTCCATCATAAATTTTAAAGAAGAACCACTTGGCATTGCCGGTGTGATACCAAATATTTTTTTATTTTTTTCAGCCAGTTCAATTATTGTATGGCCAAATACATCCTGGTATTTAGGTGGCTGTGGAATATCAAATTTTTTCTTTTGAATTTCGCCGGTTACTTTATCAAACAGCCCCGGTGCATGCCATTTGGTTTGGTCTTTTTCAGCCAGGTGATAGCCTTTACCTTTTATTGTTTTAATATGTAAAAGTTTAGGGCCGGGAATATCTTTTAAATCTTTTAAAGTATCAACCAGTTTAGTGATATTGTGTCCATCTATAGGGCCAAAATAACGTAGTTTAAGCGCTTCAAATAAATTACTGCTTTGGCTTACCATACCTTTTAAGCTGGCTTCCAACTTACTTGCCATACCCCTTGTAAAAGATTTACCAACCGGTAATTTACCTAATGCTTTCCAAACATTATCTCTAAGGTCGTTGTAAGTATGTGAAGTAGTGATGTCTGTAAGGTATTCTTTTAATGCACCTACATTGGGGTCGATGCTCATGCAATTATCATTTAAAATAATAATTACATTGCTTTTTTCAATGCCGGCATGGTTCATTGCTTCAAAAGCAAGGCCGGCCGTCATAGCGCCATCGCCGATGATGGCAACATGTTGACGATTGTTTTCGCCTTTATAATGCGATGCCATTGCCATACCCAGTGCTGCAGATATTGAAGTGGATGAATGGCCAACACCAAATGTATCGTATTCGCTTTCACTTCTTTTGGGAAAACCACTAAGGCCTTTATATTTTCTGTTTGTAGTAAAATTATCCCTGCGGCCTGTTAATATTTTGTGGCCATAAGCCTGGTGGCCTACATCCCATACCAACTGATCGTAAGGGGTATTAAAAACATAATGCAATGCAACACTTAATTCCACCACGCCAAGGCTGGCGCCAAAATGGCCTCCATACACACTAACCACATCAATAATATACTGACGAAGTTCATCACAAACCTGGTGTAATTGTTCCCTGTTTAATTTTTTTAAGTCGTGGGGATTATTAATGTTTTTTAATAATTCACCTGCTTTTATTTCCATGTATATTTTTATTTCCTTAGTAAAGTTACTGTTTTTACAAACCTTTCAGGTTGCTAACACACAATTTTTTACAATGCTGATTCAATAACGGCCTATTTAATGTAAATATTTCATCATATTCAATATCAAATCAGCATCAGGACAATTAGCCTGGTAAAATCCTCTTTCGGAGGGTTTGCATACACCGGGATAATCACCTTCTTTTAATTGTATATCCTGTATAATTTGAAAATGCAGGTGAGGAGGCCAGTTACCATTTTCGTCCGGGGTACCAAAATGTCCAAGCAACTCTCCTCTTGTTACATAAGCGCCTTCACTAAGTTTTGAAATGTCTGCCAGGCTTACATGGCCATATAGCGTATAAAAAGCTTCTGTTTCTAACTGATGTAACAGAATTATGGTGGCACCATAATCGCCAAAATTATTATTGTAAGCAAAGCTATGTACCATGCCGCCTAATGGTACATAAACAGGCGTGCCGGCAGGCCCCCATATATCAACACCTAAATGTACAGAACGAGGCTCATCACTATCAAACAATTTACTTCGCTTGTACAACTTGCGGTTTTCATTATATCCACCAATACCATATTTGGCATTGTTTTTTTTTAATTGTTCATCAATATAAATCGAAAATAAATTGGTATCTGCAATTATTTCCTGGCTCAGTTCTGTATTTGTTTCAGAAAAATTTAGCCTGGTTAATTTTTCTGTAGCCGGATTAAATTGTACTACAGGATGAAATTGTGACCTGTTTTTTACCAATGCGTTTTCCAGTTCTGTTATCATAATTTATATTTTGCCCAACTTAAAAATGTATAAAGATTGTTTTGTATAGTTTTACTTTTTATACCACTACGTTTATCATTTTGTTTTTTACAAAGATGATTTTCTTTGGAGGTTTACCATCCAGCCATTTTTGAACCACTTCATTTTGTAATACCAGTTCTTCTACCTGTGGCTGTTCAAGATTGAGCGGCAGTATAATATTTGTACGTAACTTACCATTTACAGAAACAGGGTAATCTTTTGTACTCTCAACCAATAAAGCCGGGTTAAAGGTTGGATAATCGGCATCAAGAACAGAGCCTTTGTTGCCCAACTGGTGCCACAACTCTTCACAGATATGCGGTGCGTATGGTGCAAGTAAAATAAGCAGTTGTTCAATTACCTCTTTTTTATTGCATTTTAAATCGGCAAGTTCATTTACACATATCATAAATGTACTAACTGCGGTATTGAACGAAAAGCGTTCTGTATCTTCTTCAATTTTTTTTATGGTGCGATGTAAAACTTTTAATTCAGCATCGGTTGCTTTAGCATCTGTCCAAATCTTACCTTTTAAATCATCAAATAACAGCCTCCATAGTTTTCTTAAAAAACGATGTACACCTTCAATACCCTTTGTATCCCAGGGCTTGCTTGCTTCTACCGGGCCCAGGAACATTTCGTACATGCGGAAAGTATCGGCGCCATATTTATCACACAATTCATCCGGGTTTACGGTATTGAATTTTGATTTTGACATTTTTTCTATTTCTGTACCACAGATATATTTATCATTTTCTAGTATAAATGTTGCATCAGCAAATTCAGCATTTTTCCATTGCTTAAATTTTTCAATATTTAAATCTACTCCATCTACCATATTTACATCAACATGTAATGGTTGTGTAGTATAATTATCTTTTAAACCAGCAGATACAAATTGATTTGTACCAGCAACTCTATATATAAATCTGCTGCTACCCTGTATCATACCTTGGTTAAGAAGTTTTTTAAACGGCTCATCAAAACCAATCAATCCCAAATCAAACAAAACTTTTGTCCACATACGGCTGTACAGTAAATGCCCAACAGCATGCTCGGTACCGCCAATATAAAGGTCAACCTGGTTCCAGTAATCGCTTGCTTTGCGGTCGCAAAAGGTTTTATCATTGTGCGGATCCATGTAGCGTAAAAAATACCAACTGCTTCCTGCATAACCGGGCATGGTAGATGTTTCTCTTCTGCCATTTGCAGTATTTATCCAATCTGTAAGATTTGCCAATGGGCCTTCGCCATTGGGCCCGGGGCTGTATTTATCTACATGCGGTAACTCAAGCGGCAGTTCGCTTGCATCTAATGGATTGGCAATACCATCGCACCAGGTAATGGGGAAAGGCTCGCCCCAATAACGCTGCCTGCTAAAGCCGGCATCACGCATGCGGTAATTTACTTTGCGCTTGCCTATACCCAGTTCTTCAACTTTATTAATTGCCACAGCCATTGCATCCTTCATTACCAGGCCATTTAAAAAACCTGAGTTTTGTAAAACAGCATCTTTTGTTGGATTTGCTTCGTGGCCGGTAAAATGTGTGCCAATGATATTGGTTATTGGAATATTAAAATGCTTAGCAAATGCAAAGTCTCGCTGATCGCCGCAAGGCACAGCCATAATGGCGCCTGTACCATATCCTGCTAATACATATTCGGCAATCCATATTGGAATTTTTCTTCCATCAAAAGGATTAACAGCATAAGCGCCGGTAAAACAGCCGGTAATAGTTTTGGCTTCGGCAAGCCGTTCTCTTTCGCTGCGGCTTTTTACATAAGCCAAATATTTTTCTATTTCCTCTTTTTGTTCGGAAGTAGTTATTGCAGTTACAATTTCATGCTCGGGAGCTATCACCATAAAGTCAACTCCAAAAATAGTATCGGGCCTTGTAGTGTACACATTTAATCTGCTGGTTGAATTTTTAATATTGAATTCAATTTCTGCCCCTTCGCTTTTACCAATCCAGTTTCGTTGCATCTCTTTCATGCTATCGCTAAAATCTACTGTTTCCAGTCCCTGCAACAACCTGTTGGCATAAGCCGTTATCCGCAAAAACCATTGCCGCATTTTTCTTCTCTCCACAGGATGGCCGCCACGTTCGCTAACACCATTCACTACTTCATCATTGGCAAGTACGGTTCCTAAGGCTTCGCACCAGTTAACTTCGCCAAAAGCGCTAAAAGCCAGCCGGCGGTTCATCAATATGTCTTCCTGCTCTTTTTTAGTAAAAGCATTCCATTGGTCAGCGGTAAAATTTTTACAGCCTTTTGTTTCATACTTTTTTACTAAATCGGCAATAGGCCTTGCTTTTTGCTGAGTGTTGCAGAAATAACTGTTGTACAATTGCAGGAAAATCCATTGTGTCCATTTATAATATTGGGGGTCGCTGGTACGTAGCTCCCGGTTCCAGTCGTAACAAAATCCTATTTTGTCAAGCTGAGCTTTAAAAGTTGTGATATTTTTTTCGGTTGTGGTAGCCGGGTGTTGCCCAGTTTCCAGTGCATATTGTTCGGCAGGCAAACCAAAACTATCAAAGCCCATTGGGTGCAACACATTAAACCCCTTCAATCTTTTATACCTACTGTAAATATCACTTGCTATATATCCCAGCGGGTGGCCCACATGCAGGCCTGCACCGCTTGGATAAGGAAACATATCCAATACATAGTATTTGGGTTTACCCGAATTGTTTGAAACCTGGTAAACTTTATTTTCCCGCCAATAATCCTGCCATTTTTTTTCTATTTCATTAAACTTGTATTCCATATTCTTTTCTACTGCTACTTAAATTTTTATTTTACTATCAACTGTGTTGATTTATTTTTTAAAGAATCAATCTTATATACTTTCTTTTATTTTATTGAACATAGTATTTCTTTAGCTTCCAGGTTATTAAACTGTGAAAGAAAAGTTATTTAATCTTCAATCACACTTCATATTTTACTTTTACAGAAATAAACAGGGAAGACTGTCGTTTTGAAGACAGCAAAAATACGGCAAAGCAGCTAAAAACCTTTATTTTTGCAACGCTCAAAAAGGTAAAACTGTACTAATCCCCTAACAAAAACAAAATATGGCTCAGTTCGGAAAAGCAAGTAGCAAACGTGGCAAACCAACTTATGCTTATGCTATCATTGGCGTATCATTGGTTTTATTTTTATTTGGAATAGTTGGCTGGTTTTTTTTAAATCTTCGTAAAACCGGCGATTATGTAAAAGAAAACATACAGGTTCATGCCTGGCTTAACCCCAATTCGCCAAAGAAAAAGATAGACAGTCTGAAAAATTATATTTCATCTATCCCCTATGCAAAGGATGTAAAATATGTAACAAAAGAAATGGCTATTGAAATTTGGAATAAGGATAATGATACTACCTGGAAAAAATTCCTGGATGAAAACCCCTTACCCGAAAGTATAGATTTTTATATAAAGGCCGACCATGTTCAAAAAGACAGTTTGGATTTATTGTCGCTGGATTTATTAAACCGGTTCCCGGGGCTCATTAATGAATTCCAGTTTCCTACAGATACCATAACGCAAGTAAGCAAATTTGTAAAAACAGCTGCTTATATCTTTTTAATTGCAGCAATTATATTAACTGTATTGGTTGTATTTTCTATTGATAACACCATTCGCCTGGCCATGTACAGCAACCGTTTTTTAATTAAAACCATGCAAATGGTAGGCGCCACCCGATGGTTTATTGCCAGGCCTATCAATAAAAGGGCTATTTTAAACGGGTTGATAGCGTCGTGTATTGCAATTGTAGCTTTATGGTTTACGGTAATGCTTATTGAGTCGTTAACACCAAGTTTTAAAGTATTACACGATAATACCAGTATGATTTTGCTATTTTTAGTGATAATTATTTTAGGTATAAGTATTACCCTAATTAGTACCCATCGCTCGGTTATTAAATACCTGCGTATGAAATTGGATGATTTATATTAATTTGCAGCGTTAATTTTAAAAATATGAATAAAGATAAAAAACAAGCCCCGTCAACTTCCAATCAACTGTTTGGTAAAGAAAATTATATGTGGATGCTGATAGGATTAGCCGTACTGGCGCTTGGCTTTTTTTTAATGGCAGGTGGCAAAAGCAGCAACCCAAAGGTTTTTAATGATGCAGAAGTGTACAGTACTACCCGTATAACTATTGCACCCATGCTAATTATTGCCGGCTTTATTATTGAAATATTTGCCATCATGAAAAAATCAAAAACAAATTAATTTTTTAAAAAAAAATAGAATTAAATATTATTAGCGAAGATTATACCTTCGCTTTTTTTATGTAACATGTATATATGGATACTATACAAAGCATTATAGTTGGTGTGGTTGAAGGGCTTACAGAATTTCTCCCTGTTTCTTCAACTGGCCACATGATTATCACCGAAAAACTGCTTCATATTGCTGAAAATGATTTCAGCAAAGTGTTTACCATTGCTATACAGTTAGGCGCCATATTAGCCGTAGTGGTTTTATATTGGAAGAAATTTTTTGATTTTAAAAACTGGAAGTTTTATTTAAAAATTGCGGCAGGTGTAGTGCCGGCGCTTATACTGGGTTTTTTGTTTTCAAAAAAGATTGATGCATTGCTTGAAAGTTCTACTACAGTTGCCATCTCATTACTGGCTGGTGGTATCATCTTATTATTTATTGATAATGTTTTTAAAAATCCGCAGGTAGATAAAGAAGAAGACATTTCATTTTTTAAAGCTATTATGATTGGCATTTGGCAATGTATTGCAATGATACCGGGCATTAGCCGTAGTGCAGCTTCTATCATTGGCGGTATGCAACAAAAATTAACCAGAAGTGCTGCTGCTGAGTTCTCATTCTTTTTAGCAGTGCCAACCATGCTGGCAGCCACCGGTTATAAACTTTTAAAATACTGGCAGGATTATGGCGGTTTTTCAACAAACGAAATAAAACAACTAGCCATTGGTAACATAGTTGCTTTTGTGGTAGCCATGCTGGCAATTAAATTCTTTATTGGTTTTTTAAAAAAACATGGATTTAAAATTTGGGGTTATTACAGGATAGTGGTAGGTATTATTTTGTTAATTCTAATTTATACGGGGTACATAAAACCCTAAATACCCATTGTAGGGTATATATTTTTCATCATGATTCATTAATTATGCATTTATTACCAAAACTAACTGTTATGAAATTTTTAAACCGGTTTTTTACAGCCCTTATCATCACTGCGGTATTAGCAGCCTGCAATGCAGGTTATGGCAAAGAGTATAAATTAGACAGCAAACACAATGTGTATTATAAAGGCGATAATGTTACAGAAGCACAGGCCAAAAAACTGGCTGAGTATTTAAAAGAACAAAAATATTTCCAGGATACTATAGAATCAACCGTACAGTTGGTAAAAGTGAAAGACACTTTTAATATAAATTTTGTGGTGGATGAAACCAAACTAACAAAAGGATATGAAACTAATTTTTTATTGTTTGGCGGATTTATTTCAGAAAGTGTATTTAATAAGGCACCTGTAGTTATACAACTCACTAATAACAGGTTGGAGCCATTTAAGAACCTGGGTTATGCAAGCCCCATATCCGAAGAAAAAGAATAACAAATAAATAAACTTATTAAAACAACCCCTGTAATATTAAACAGGGGTTGTTTTGTTTTCTTTACATTGATATTTACTATATTCATTATTCCTTAATTAAAAACCATGCAAACTGCTTCTAAAAAAGTCATCAACGGCTGGGCCATGTACGACTGGGCCAACTCGGTGTACAACCTAGTAATTACAACTACCTTTTTCCCGGCATATTATGCAGCAGTTACCAGCACTGTAAAATTTCCGGATGGCATTACTTTTTTAGGCCGCCGTTTTGTAAATACCGAATTAAAAGATTATGTTCTTGCATTTGGTTTTTTAGTTATTGCATTGCTCTCTCCAATCTTATCATCCATTGCCGATTACAAAGGCAATAAGAAAAACTTTATGCGTTTTTTTTGTTACATGGGTGCAGCAAGCTGTTCGCTTATGTATTTTTTTGATGAGCACCATGTTACCCTGGGCCTTATGTGCTTTATGTTTGCCGGTATTGGTTTTTATGGCAGCCAGGTTTTTTATAATTCGTACCTGCCAGAGATTGCTATGGAAGAAGACAGGGACAGGGTAAGTGCAAGAGGTTATAGCTTTGGTTATATAGGCAGCGTAATTATGCAGATGATTGGTTTTGCATTGGTAATATTAATGCCCGAAGGAGAATTGCCATTAAAACTTACTTTTTTACTGGTGGGTATTTGGTGGGTAGCATTTGCACAAATAACATTTAACAGGTTGCCCATTAGCCCAAAAACAGAAAGAAAAAGCAGGAAACATGCTTTGGTAAATGGTTTTCATGAATTACAAAAGGTATGGCATGAAGTTAAAATTATGCCTCAGTTAAAACGGTTTTTAACAGCATTCTTTTTTTACAATATGGGTGTACAAACTGTTATGCTGGTTGCAATTGATTTTGGTATTAAAGAATTAAAACTTGAAAACTCAAAACTCATCATCACGGCTGTTATCATTCAGCTTGTAGCCATTGCAGGCGCTGTTGGTATGAGCCGTATATCGGCATTATACGGTAATATAAAAGTGCTTTCTTTAACTGTTTGTTTGTGGATTGTGGTTTGTATTGCCGGCTATTTTATGCAAACAGAAATACATTTTTATATCATAGCATCGCTGGTTGGGCTTGTTATGGGTGGTATCCAGTCGCTTAGCCGTTCTACCTACAGCAAACTAATGCCCGAAACAAAAGACACTGCATCATTTTTTAGTTTTTACGATGTAACTGAAAAATTTTCAATAGTAATTGGCCTTTTTTGTTTTGGATTTATTGAAGGGTTAACCAATAATATGCGTAACTCTATTTTAGCGTTGATTATATTTTTTATCATCGGGCTTTTATTCCTGTTACTTACTTACAGGGTACAAAAAAAACAATCCGTAACTTTAACTAATTGAAAAAAATCAATAATAACCAATTATTGTTGGTTTATTTAACAATACCGGGTTTTAAACAAGATTCAGGAACTATTACATGAAACTTTATACAATTAATACGGGCTATTTTAAATTAGATGGAGGGGCTATGTTTGGCGTGGTACCTAAAAGCATCTGGAACAAACTTAACCCTGCCGATGAAAACAACATGTGCAGTTGGGCATTGCGTTGTTTATTACTTGAGGATGAAGGTAGGCTTATTTTGATTGATAATGGTATGGGTAATAAACAGGATGCAAAATTTTTTGGCCATTATTACTTACATGGCGATGATACCTTAGAGGTATCATTAGCAAAAAATGGATTTTCAAAAGATGATATCACCGATGTTTTTTTAACACACCTGCATTTTGACCACTGTGGGGGCAGTATTGTAAAAGATGGAGAAAAACTTGTACCTGCTTTTAAAAATGCAACCTACTGGAGCAACCATCATCACTGGAAATGGGCTACAGAACCCAATGCCAGGGAAAAAGCAAGTTTTTTAAAAGAAAACATACTGCCTATACAGGAAAGCGGTCAGTTAAAATTTTTTGATGTTAATAATACAATTACTGCAATTACCGGAAAAACTCTTCCGGAATATAACTCGGGCATTGTTACCAACCTATCTTTTTACACCGTAAGCGGCCATACCGATTGTATGATGCTGCCCAAAATTAATTACAAAGGTAAAACTATTGTTTACATGGCCGACCTGTTGCCTTCAACAGCACATATTCCCCTGCCCTATGTAATGGCATACGATATGTTTCCTTTGCAAACATTACAGGAAAAGAAACTATTTCTTACGGAAGCAGAACAAAACAATTTTATCTTGTTTTTTGAGCACGATCCAAAGATTGAATGTTGTAGCGTACAGGCTTCAGAAAAAGGAATTAGGCTAAAAGATACTTTTACACTGAATGATATTTGACTTTCATTTATCGCAATCCTATAAATGAGGTTAATTTATGACGCAGGTTTTTATAGCTCATCATATCTACTTTTATACTTCCAACAGCAATTGGGCTTTCAACACGAAGCAATAAATGATTAGGGTCGTCGCTTAGCCAGGCAGTCATCTTTTCGCCACCTTCAAAAATGGTTCCTTTAATTAAAAGCGGTTTTATTTTAATGGCATTAAATCTTCCGTACCTGGTTTTTATTTTCTCCTTTCCCATATACCTAATGTATAAATGATACACTTCATCATCTAAAAACATATCAAAAGGAATTTTATCATTCACTTTATATTTATCAAAATCAATATTGCGGGCATAATAAACCATGCTTACCACATCCTGTATACAATCTGTAACTTTAAAAACACCATTAGTACTAATGGCTGTATTAGCTGCCTGGTTAAAAGTTACATTGTTATATTTTTTGTAACCACCTTCATCTACATTACGCACAAACTTGTAAGGAAGCAGGTTGGAAGTATCTACATAACTTTCATATTTATCCCTCACTTTAAAAAAATTATCAAAAGCCGAATAAGTTTTTCCTACACCTTCCAGGTGATAAACAGGTTTGCCGTTAAAGCGCTCCAGCGTAGAAGTAAATACTGCTTCGCCAGCTCCAATATACATACCCAATGTGCTGTAAAATACTTTCATGCGTACTTCTTCATCTGCTTTAAAGGCGTTGTTCCTCATATTGCAGGCATCGTTTTGTGTTGTGGTAAAACTCAAACTGCAAAAACCCGTAATAAACAAAAGCGTCTTTAAAAATCTAATCATCATTTTTTTATTTTGATTCCTAAAATTAACAAACTGCCTATTAAAGCAGGTATAAAAAGATTTACAAACCATATTCCAAAAGTTGCTGTAAGTATTCCTAAAGTATTTAAACTATAAGAAAACAAAGTTTTTGCCACAGTGCCCCTAATACCCAGTTCGGCAATGGCAAATGATGGAATAATTGCCAGTATCCAGAACATGACGGTGATTATCCAAAAACCAGTCCACACATTTTGTTCTACATGCAACAACTGTAACATAAAGATGTATTGTAAAACGAAAACTATATACCTGAAAAAGGAAATAGACAGTAACCTTAACAAAACTTTTGCTTCAAATGTTTCTAATATGTTAATGTATTTCGAAAACCTGTTAGCATAAGGAAGTTTTTCAAGCAGCCGTATTAAAAACCCCAGTTTAAAAAAGAAAAAAATAAAAACAATAGTTCCAAAAACACTGCCGTACAAAAATATTTTTATCCAAAAAACAGAAACACCCATAAGTGTTGATGAAACATCTTTACCAAATAACAGGAACATTAAACCAAAACATCCCATAAGCATAGTTATAATTAATTGTGCCATGCCGCCGGCAATTGAAAGTGTTATTGCTTTTATCCGGTTACCATCGTTTACAAAAAGTATGCGGCCCCCATATTCACCCATACGGTTAGGTGTATTTAATGAAAGTGTAACGCCGCATAAAACAGATTTAAAGGCAGTAATAAAACTTAATGGTTGCAAGGGCTTCATTAATATTTGCCATTTGCGTGCCTCCATACCCCAGTTTACAAATACAAATAAAATAACCAGCCAAAATTTCCAGGCTTGCGAACCAAAGGGCATGGCTTTTATTAATGCTATAGAACTGTTTATATCGGGCTGGGCCTTTATTTGCTGATATAAAGACCAAAACAACCATGCGGCCAGCACCGGGCCAATAATCCACTTGACTAATATTTTAATACTTTTGTTCAATACACAATGTTAGTTTAAAAATAAAGGTCAAAAAAATAATAACCACATTGCAAAAGAAAACAAATATCATTTTAGGTATCGACCCCGGTACCATTATTATGGGTTATGGATTGATACGTGTAACCGGTAATAAAATTTCATTATTGGAAATGGGTGTTTTGCAACCCGGCAAAATAAAAGACAGTTATAAAAAACTACAACTTATTTTTAATACAGTAAGCGGATTGGTAACCAAATACCAACCTGATACTTTTGCCATTGAAGCCCCTTTTTTTGGCAAAAATGTTCAAAGTATGTTAAAGCTTGGCAGGGCACAGGGAGTGGCTATAGCTGCTGCTTTACGGCACGGGCTGGAGGTTACAGAATACCAGCCTAAAAAAGTAAAACAATCTGTAACGGGTAATGGCAATGCATCTAAAGAACAGGTACAAAAAATGTTACAGCAAATTTTAACTTTTGATGACAGCCCTAAATATTACGATGCAACCGATGCGCTGGCAGTAGCAGTATGTCATCATTTTCAACTAAAAGCTTCTTTGCCCAACAGCAAACAAAAAACAAACGGCTGGAAAGACTTTATTGCCAAACATCCTGAAAAATTAATAGTGGTAAAGTAATGGTACTTAACCTGCGGTTAACAATATTTAGCAAGTAGCTTTTTAATTTCAACATCGTATTTATATACAGCTGATGGTTATTCGTTCAAAAACATTGCGGTTGGTGATTTTAATCAGTACTGTTTTAATCACACTCATTATTGCCATACAACTTATATGGCTGCAGAAAGTGTATATGTACGAAGAAAAACAGTTTAATATAAATGTATCAAAAAGTATACGTAGTTTATATACCGACATGGAGTTGGTTAATGATGCCAGCGATAATGGTCAAAAAGTAATTGAGAACATTAACCCCGATGTTTATTTATTAAAGATAGACTGCAGCCCCAACCTGCAACAGTTGTGGGAAAACCTTAAGGCCGAGCTAACCGATTTTGATGTATATACAGATTGCAGGGCCAGTATTTACGATCCGGTACAAAATAAATATGTTACCGAAGAATATATTAATCTTCCGGATTCTTACTTTCCATCAGAAAAAGAAAATGAATTACCGGTATATACCCGTTCTTATCCTTACATAGCCTTGTATTTTCCACACCGTGGGCAATACATTATTAAACAAATGTTGTTTTGGATAGCTTCAAGCGGATTGTTGCTGCTTGTACTTACCGGTTTTGGCATCAGTATATTTTACCTGTACCGCCAAAAATTTTATAACGAAACACAAAAAGATTTTGTAAATAATTTTACACATGAATTTAAAACACCCCTGGCTGTAATAAAAATTGCATCTGATGTTCTTAAGCAAAAAAATATTATTGACAAGCCCGAAAAACTTAACAACTATGCAGGCATCATAAACGAACAAACAACCCACCTGCAAATGCAGGTACAGCGTTTGTTGGAAATAGCTTATACCGACCGTAGCCACCTGCCACTTGAAAAAGAATCTTTTAATGCCAACCAACTGATACAACAGTCTATAAATGATTTACAACCCTATATTGAACAAAAAAATGCCATTGTACATACAGATTTTTCAATACCGGTTTCTATCATTAAAGCAGATAAGGCTTACCTTAAGTTGTGCCTGGTAAACCTTATTGAAAATGCCATCAAATATGCAGATAAACCGGTTATTGAAATCAGTACAACTATTGAAGGTGCAAATTTTTGTATTAGTGTAAAAGACAATGGCATAGGTATTGCACCCGAGCATCAAAAAAAGGTATTTGAACGCTTTTACCGTATTACCGAAGGTGAACTTCGCAGCAGTAAAGGTTTTGGGCTTGGCTTAAATTTTGTAAAAAAAGTTGTGGATACACATAATGGCAAGATTGAAGTGAAAAGTGAATTGGGCAAAGGAAGTACGTTTACCATTAAAATACCCCGTAATTAAAAAATACCGTATGCAAAAAGGAAAAGTATTATTAGCCGAAGACGACCTGGCGCTTGGCTTTGTAATTAAAGATTCGCTACAGGACATTGACTTTGAAGTAACACATTGCCCCGATGGTGAAACAGCCTGGCAGCAATTTCAAAAAAAGGAATTTGATATTTGCCTGCTGGATGTTAATATGCCGGTAAGGGATGGTTTTTCGCTGGCAAAAAAAATAAGGCAGTTAAGCGATGTGGTGCCCATCATTTTCTTAACAGCTAAAAGTATGCAGGAAGACAAGATAAAGGGGTTTCAATCGGGCGCCGATGATTATTTGACAAAACCTTTTAGTATGGAAGAGTTGATATTACGTATGGAAGTTTTTTTACGGAGAACTAAAAAGTTACAGGCCGATGCCGACGAAGTGTACCAGTTAGGAAAATTAAAGTTTGTAGTTAATGAATTAAAAATATATACAGGTAAAGAAGAAATAACACTTACTCAAAAAGAATCGGACCTGTTGCGTTTTTTTGCCCAACACGAAAACAAGGTATTAAAACGTGAAGAAGTTTTATTACATGTGTGGGGTAAAGACGATTATTTTTTAGGCCGCAGTATGGATGTATTTATAACAAAACTTCGCAAGCATTTTAAAGCCGACCCCAATATTGTGCTGGAAACCATACATGGTGTAGGTTTTAGGTTACAGGTAATGCAAGCCTGAGCTACATTTGGGCCAATATCTTTTCCCGGGTAATTTTTAATTCATCCTGCGAAGGGTTAAGTTTGGGCCTGGTAAAATTTAGGTCGTTAGCCGAGTTGATAGGAATTAAATGCATGTGGGTATGTGGTACTTCAAGCCCAACAACACTTAAACCACAACGTTTGCATGGAAATGCTTTTTCAATTGCTTTAGCAATGGGTTTTGCAAAAACAAGCATTTCGGCAAGGTATTCATCAGGTACATCAAAAATTTTATCTATTTCAATTTTAGGCACCACCAGTACATGGCCTGTTACCAATGGCTCTATATCCAAAAAAGCGATAAACTTTTCGCTCTCTGCAATTTTATACGAAGGCAATTGCCCGTTAATAATTTTTGTAAATACTGTCATTGTTTTTTTTGTAAATATACAACACAAAAAAGCCCGTTCGGATTTTGAACGAGCTAAGAAGATCAGTCTTTTTGCTTACAATTCAATTTTTTCAACTTTAAATTTAAGTATGCCTGCAGGTACCTGCACTTCCACCACATCACCTACAACTTTTCCTAACAGGCCTTTACCAATGGGTGATGTTACAGAAATTTTACCTTGTTTAAGATCGGCTTCGTTTTCTGATACAATTTTATAAGTTACCTGCTTTTTAGTTGAAAGGTTTGTTAGTGTAACTTTAGTTAGAATAGAAACTTTACTGGTATCAATATTACTTTCATCTAAAATACGGGCATTGGCAATTACGCTCTCAAGGTGTTTAATTTTAGCTTCCAATATACCTTGTGCTTCTTTGGCAGCGTCGTATTCTGCATTTTCTTTCAAATCGCCCTTTTCCCTGGCTTCTGCAATAGCATGGCTTGCAGCAGGCCTTTCAACTCCTTTCATGTGTTGCAGTTCTTCTTTTAATTTTTCAAAAGTTTCGGCTGTAACATAATTTGTCTTGTTCATAAAATTCAGTTTAACAAAAAAAATACAACGCCTCAGATTGCCTAAGGCGTTGCATGTATTACAAAAATAGTAAAAAATTTATATTTTGAGCTTTTCTATAATAATGGCGCTCATTTTATAAAAAGCCTCTTTTGAATATCCGGCAATATGCGGTGTGAGCAGTACATTAGGGTTATCTGTAAGGTACCTCATCTCTTCTTTTTCTTGTTCAGTATAGGTATCTAACCGCTCATTTTCCAATACATCTAACGCTGCGCCGGATATAATATTTTGTTGTAAAGCCTTTATTAAGGCAGGGGTTTTTATTACAGCCCCCCTGGCAGTATTGATAATGACCGGTTTTTGCTTAAGCATTGCAAAAAAATTTTCATCTGCCATATGCCGGGTTTGTGCAGTTAAAGGAACATGAAAACTAATTACATCGGCATATCGGCATACCTGCTCAAGATTAGCCTCTTTTATATAAGTTTTGCCAAAATCAAACTTAGCAGTATCATTAGCTAATACAGTAACATCAAACGCACCCAATATTTTAGCCAAAGTGCTACCTGTATTTCCGTAACCAATAATGCCTACAGTTTTTCCGGCCAGTTCGGTTCCCCTGTTTTCTTCCCTTATCCAGCGGCCATTTTTCACTTCTTCAAAACTGATACTGATTTTATTTAGTAAATTAAGTAACATACCCAAAGCATGCTCGGCTACTGCATTACGGTTTCCTTCAGGGCTACTTACACATTTTATACCTTTTGAAGTTGCATATTCCACATCAATCAATTCCATGCCGCTGCCAAGCCTTCCAATCCATTCAAGCCCACTTGCTTTATCAATTAAAGCCTTATCAATCTTTAACCTGGTAGTTACAATAAATCCAGTAGCTTCATCAGCTACTTCCATCAATTCATCATAAGAGATTTGTGGATTGTAAAAAACTTTGTACCCCTTTTGTTGAAACACCCGGGGCAACAAATCGTGCACCTTTGCTGTAATTATCACTAATTTTCCTGTAGGCATAATTATGCTTATTTTATTGCAATCATGCTAATCTCTACATTAACATTTTTAGGCAAACCTTTTACTGCAACTGTTTCTCTTGCCGGGTACCCGTCTTCTTCTGAAAAAAAACTTCCATAAACATCATTTACCTGGGTAAACAAAGCCATATCGCTTAAAAATATGGTTGTTTTTACAATATGCTTAAAATCCATTCCGGCTTCCGTTAATACAGCTTTTAAGTTTAGCATTACCTGGTTTGTTTCAGTTGCAATATCTGCATTGGCAAGTTCTGATGTTCCCGGTACAAGAGCTATCTGGCCCGAAATAAACAACATGCCGCCACTTAAAATAGCCTGGTTATAAGGCCCAATAGGTGCAGGTGCCTGTGTAGTTTTAATGATTGTTTTCATCTTTAATAAAGTTTATTTTTTATGATTAGCAAATATATCTTTTATCAACCACCTATTTTTGTAAAAAAATTACATGAAGGTAATAGTATTTGCTAACGATACACAGTGGAATGAACTTACAAACAACCGAACAGGTATTGATTGGCAAAAGGTAGATGACTACAATGATTTTAATAAATATACTGATGCAGATGCATTCTTTTGTTTACTGCAAGGGGTTGATGTAACAGCTTTTAAAAATTTAAATAAACCCGTTATTATAAATTCAACCATCAACAGTTTAAATGCATTAAAAGCACCGTCAAATGTTTTACGCATAAATGGATGGACTACATTTTTAAACAGGCAAACATGGGAAATTGCCGGCAAGCTAAATGAACAAACGATAGCATTATTTAACCGCTTAAATATAAAAATACAAAATGTAGCTGATGAGCCTGGTTTTATTGCTGCAAGAGTAATAGCAATGATAATTAACGAAGCATATTTTGCATTGGGAGAAGATGTAAGCAGTAAAAAAGAAATTGATATAGCTATGAAACTTGGAACTAATTATCCTTACGGCCCTTTTGAATGGGGTACGCTCATTGGAGAAGAAAACATTTTATTGCTATTACAAAAATTATCTGAAACTGATACCCGTTACCTACCGGCTGATTTTTTGGTAACCGAAGTAAAGAATAAAAAAGCATGAGCCTCATTTTAAATATAGATACAGTATCTGAAAAAGCTCATGTAAGCTTTGCTAATGATGGAAAAGTTATTTCGGTATTGTATAGCAATTTGCAAAAAGAGCATGCATCTTTTGTACAATCTGCCATTCAGCAACTGGAAAAAAATACCGGTATCGTTTTATCAAAAATAGATGCTGTTGCAGTAACTGCAGGCCCGGGCTCTTATACAGGGCTAAGGGTTGGTATGGCCAGTGCCAAAGGAATTTGTTATGCTTTACAAAAACCATTGATAGCTATTAACACGCTTGAAATGATGGCTGCATCGGCAATACTATTTTTAAAAGAAACTGATAATGATTTATTATTATGCCCCATGATGGATGCCAGGCGAATGGAAGTTTTTACTGCCATTTATAAGCAAAGTTTACAAATTGTATTAGAACCATGTGCTATGATTTTGGATGAAATGTCTTTTAAAAATGAGTTGCTTGAAAAAGAAATATTGTTTTTTGGTAATGGGTCTTTTAAATGGGAAAAAATTTGTATAAACAAAAATGCCCGCTTCAGGCATATAGAAAATGAGCCCGAAGCCCTTAGTACCTTATCAAACAAGTATTTTTTAAAAAATAATTTTGCCAGCCTGGCATACAGCGAACCCTTCTATCTTAAAGAGTTTCAATTCGTTAATCCCGATAAAAAATATTAAAATAAAAAAAACGTTATTTAAGTTTAAATATATGGTTGCATAAGCAATTAATAGTATATTTGTAAAGTTCAAACATTGTTCAAGCATTTAAAATTTTATCCTTATGATGGTTACGTCACAAACACGTGAACAGGAAGCCATAGCTTCAGCAAAAAATTCAATTTCCTCAGTTACTATGGATTACAATGCACTTAAAAAAGCAGCATTAGTATTGAGGGCGCTAAACCATAAACTGCGCCAACAATTACTTAAATTAATAGAGGAAGAAAAAAAGATTACTGTTACAGAAATTTATGTTCGTTTACGGTTAGAACAATCTGTAGCATCGCAGCACCTTGCCATTTTACGTAAAGCTGGCATAGTGAATACAGAACGTGATGGAAAATTTATTTTTTATACCGTTAACTTTAAACGGTTAGAAGATATAAGCCAGTTTGTAAAAAACCTGGTTGGTTAAATTTTCTATATCTTTTTTATAAAGCGCTCCGGAACTCCCGGTGGCGCTTTTTTATTTTTATCTTTGCAACTATCATTTTATAAAATAATTTATAGCTATGTTAATAAAACAATTATACACCGGATGCCTTAGTGAAGCGGCGTATTATATAGAAAGCGACGGAGAAGTGGCCATCATTGATCCACTAAGAGATATTGATGATTATATTAAACTGGCAAAAGAAAATAATGCCCGCATTAAATATATTTTTGAAACACATTTTCATGCCGATTTTGTAAGTGGCCATATTGATTTAAGCAAACAAACAGGCGCCCCCATAATTTATGGCCCAAATGCAAAAACCAATTACGAAATTTACAGCAGTAAGGATAAAGAAAAATTTAAACTTGGTAAACTTACAATTGAAGTAATTCATACACCCGGTCATACGTTAGAAAGCAGCTGTTATTTATTAAGAGATGAAAATGATAAACCACATGCAATTTTTACCGGCGATACATTATTTGTAGGCGATGTTGGCCGGCCCGATCTTAGCAGTGGAAATATGAGCAGTGCCGAATTAGCAGGTATCATGTACGATACAATTCAAAACAAAATCCTTCCATTGGCTGATGATATACTGGTATATCCTGCACATGGTGCAGGTAGCAGTTGTGGTAAAAACATGGGGCCCGAAACTTTTAGCACCATTGGTGAACAAAAGAAATTCAATTATGCTTTACAGCCACAAACTAAAGAAGAATTTGTTGCTGCTGTAACCGAAGGTTTAGGCATTGCTCCCAAATATTTTGCCATCAATGCAAAAATAAATATGCAGGGATACGAAAGCCTTGATACTATTAAACATAAAGGGCTTACTCCTTTATCAATTGCTCAATTCAAAAAATTACAAATATCAGATGCAATAGTGTTAGATACCAGGCATGCAAATATCTTTACAGGTGGCTTTATCCCGGGTAGTATTTTTATAGGATTGGAAGGCCGCTTTGCCGAATGGGCAGGCTGTTTATTATCATTTAACAAGCCAATTATTATAGTTACCGAACCGGGAAAAGAAGAAGAGACAATTATTCGATTATCAAGAGTAGGCTTTGTAAAAATATTAGGTTATTTAGATGGTGGATTTGATACCTGGAAAAATGCCGGCGAATCAATAGATATGATTATTGATGTGGAAGCTGATGAACTGGCAATGGATATACCGCACGATCCTAATTTGGTAGTAGTGGATGTTAGGAGAGAAACTGAATTTGCCGACGGGCACATAAAAGATGCTCAAAACCTACCGTTAGATGAAATGAATGACATTGTAAACCTTGCTCATTTTGAAGACAAGCAAAATTTATACATTCATTGTGCCGGCGGTTACAGAAGTGTGATTGCCGCTTCGTTGTTAAAAAAAGAAGGTATATATAACCTGCGTAATGTTTTAGGTGGCTGGAATAAGATTAAAGAGCAGAGCAATATTACAATTGAAAAAGAAGCCAGTGTTTTAAACTAATTGCTTTTGTGGGGGTTTGTTATCAATCCATAAATTATTGTAAGTTTCATTCCACTCAAACTTAAATCTTTTATGGCTCCATAAATACAGGTCAGGTTGTTTTCTTATTGCATCTTCTATAAAATCACGGTATAGTAAAGTAAGTTCGCCAGGCTTTAATGTTGATGCATCTTCGCAAGCCAATACAACACTGGTTTGGTATTTACCACGGGCTGTTTTAAATGCCCTTCCAAATATTACCGGGCATTTTTTTAATATCGCATTTTTATCGGGGCCGGGTATAAAAGCCGTAGGCGTGTTAAAAAAATTTAACCAGTTACTGTATGCAGGGCTTGCCGGCTTTTGATCGGCTACCAGGGTAAGACAATGAACTTTATTACGCCAGGCAATGAAACCTTCTCGGGAATTGGTGGCCGAAATTAAGTGTGTACCATATTTTGTACGCATTTTATAAAATAATTTATCAAGAGGTTTACTGCTAATAGGCATGTACACTATTACCAGTGGCATTTTAAAGTGTAACGACCAATAAAGGTTTATCCACTCCCAGTTAAACTGGTGGCAGGCATGCATTTGAAAGCTTTTATTTTCGGCAGCCATTTTATCAAACAAAGTAAAATCAGTTTTACAATGCTTTTCATAAAAACCTTTTGAAGCCGAAAGGCATTTTACAGTTTCAATAAACGAATCGGTAAAGTTGCGGTGAAATTTTCTTGCTATCATCTTCCTTTCAGATACAGACTTTTCGGGGAAAGCAATAAGTAAGTTTTTTTGGATTATTTTTCGGCGGTATCCAAAAACCCTGAACATTAAAAATCCAATCACATCGCTCATTATATAAAGCACCCTTAATGGCAATAAGGATAGTAAGTAAAGCAAAACAAAAATTAAATAGTACATGGAGCCTGGTTACAGTTTTAGATACTTACAAAGATACAAGGCAGCAAGTGAAGTTAACCGGGCAAAATATTTTATAGAACAATATTTTGTATCCTGGTTAGTTTGTTTGGATAATCGGTATTAAAATGCAAGCCCCTGCTCTCCTGCCTAAACTGTGCACACTTTACAATAAGGTAAGCTACGGTTATCATATTCCTTAGTTCGCATAATTGTGGCGATACTATAGTTTTTTGATACAATGCTTCTGTTTCTTCAAATAAAAGATCAAGCCTTTTCATAGCACGATGCAGCCTTTCGTTATTACGTACAATACCTACATAATCGCTCATTAGCAATTTTAATTCTTTTACACTTTGTGTAATAAGGATCATTTCCTTAGGCGCATTTGTTCCGTCAGTTTTCCAGTCGCCAATACCATCGGTTTTTGAACTATTATGAATGCTATCAATCTTGCTTATCGAATCTTTAAATGCACGATGAGCAAATACCATAGCCTCTAACAGCGAATTGCTGGCAAGCCTGTTGGCGCCATGCAAGCCGGTGCTGGCACATTCTCCGGCAGCATACAGGTTATTAATAGACGTTCTCCCGTGCTCATCTGTTTTAATACCTCCGCAACTATAATGTGCGGCTGGTGCTACAGGAATTAGGTTTGTTGTTATATCTATTCCTATACTTAAACATTTTTCATAAATGTTAGGAAAATGCTCCACGAATTTTTCTTTACTAAAATGACGGCAATCGAGAAAAACATTTTCGGTACCGGCAATCTTCATTTCATTATCAATAGCTCTTGCCACGATATCTCTTGGCGCCAGGTCTTTACGTTCATCATATCGTTCCATAAATGCCTCACCTGCATGATTACGCAGGATACCTCCATCGCCCCGTACTGCTTCAGTAATTAAAAAACATTGACCTCTTATTCCTGTTTCGTATAAAGCTGTTGGATGAAATTGGATAAACTCCATATTTTCAATTCTGCCTTTTGCCCTGTAAACCATGGCCACACCATCGCCTGTAGCTATAGCCGGGTTAGTTGTAGAACGGTACACCTGTCCATTGCCACCGGTTGCCAACAATGTAATTTTAGAAATTATTTTTTCTGTTTTATTTGTTGCAAGATTTAAAACATACACACCATAACATTCTACATCGGTTGTTGATTTTGTAATAAGATAACCTAGATGATGCTGAGTAATAATATCTAAAACAAAACAGTGGTTAAGCAGATGTATGTTGGGTTTAAGATTAATTGCTTCAAGTAATGCCCTTTCTATTTCTTTACCGGTTATATCTTTATGATGTAATATCCTGAATTCGCTGTGGCCACCTTCCTTGCCCAGTTTATAATCGCCGTCGGGTTCTTTATCAAACCGGGCTCCCCATTCAATTATTTCATTAATGCGGCTTACCCCTTCTTTTATCACAATTTCTACAATTTGTTTATTGCAAAGTCCGTCGCCTGCAATTAAAGTATCATCAATATGTTTTTGAAAGCTATCGTGATCAAAATCCATTACACCAGCAATACCACCCTGTGCATATTTAGTATTGGTTTCATCGCTTTGTGTTTTGGTAAGAATGGTTACTTTTTTATGGGGGCATGCTTCTGCTACTTTTAAAGCATATGTAAGCCCTGCAATACCCGAACCAATAACTAAAAAATCTGTTTCCATATTTTGTAAACCATCAGAGGTTTTTTATAGAAATACTTATTAGAAAATTTTTTTTGAATACAATTCTGTTGTTTATGTATTATTAAGGAATTATTTGTTTATGAAACAGTGGGGGCAACCCATGCATCGTTTTCTTTTAACAAATTTATCAGTTCATCAACAGCTATTTTGCTGTCGATATTTCTTTTTACCACTTCTTTCCCTTTGTATAATGTTATCTTACCAACGCCGCTGCCCACATAACCAAAATCGGCATCGGCCATTTCGCCGGGGCCATTTACAATACAACCCATGATAGCAATTTTTACACCTTTTAAATGATTGGTTACAGCACGAATTTTTGCTGTAGTTTCCTGGAGGTCGAACAAAGTTCGTCCACAACTTGGGCAACTGATGTATTCTGTTTTCGAAATCCTGGTACGGGTGGCTTGCAATATCCCAAAGGCGATGGAGTTTAATAATTTTGTTTGGGGTGCAATATTTGTATTTCCATAATGATGCCCCAGGCATAGGCCATCCCCAAACCCATCAAGCAATAAGCCACCGGTTTCTATCGAATAATGTATAAGGCTTTCATCGTTGTTTGCATAGGTACTATCGCAAATAACAATTACAGGGTTTTGAATTTTTTTATTCATTAGTTCTACAAACATCCTGCGAATACTTTGTATGGCATTTGTATTGGTGCTGCTTAAACATATAACTGTAAGCTTATCATTGGCAAGTTTTGCAAAAACTTTTTCGTAATCATTACCGGGGCCTGCATCCGAATAGCAATCTAACATCAAAAAATTCATATAGTTTGATTGCTCAATAAAATCATCAAGGTATTGCTGTGTATTTAAAACAGGCACATATTTCATTTTATCTTTTACTACCAACCATTCTTCCTGGTATAGTAAAACTTTTAATGTGCCCGGTAATTCAAAATCCAATGCTTTGTTGCAAAAAATATAATCGGCTGCAGCATCACCAATATTCCATTTATCGGTGGCGGCATCATAGCTATAACCAATATACTTCAAATCAGCAGGAATGATATTTTTATACTTGCTAAAATCGGCCACCACCACAGGCACATGTTTAGCACCAATATTACTCACTTCAAAAGTGTTTCTTTTAGTATATTCAAATGGAGAATAAGTGATTTTTTTAATTTCAGGTACTATGTTGTTACTTATCCTGTGTGAATAACGTTTTACAATATCATTACAAACCGGTATCTCCAGTTCAGGGTCTTCGGTTAATGAAACACGAATGGTGTCACCAATTCCATCTTCCAGCAAAGTACCAATACCTACGGCAGATTTTATCCGGCCATCTTCTCCATCGCCTGCTTCGGTTACCCCTAAATGTAATGGGTAGGCTTCTCCAAATTCATCCATCATATGGTTTATAAGTAAACGATAAGCCTGTACCATCACCTGCGGATTACTGCTCTTCATACTCAACACTACCTGGTGATAGTCTTCGGCACGTGCAATACGCAAGAACTCCATGGCGCTTTCTACCATACCCATTGCCGTATCGCCATAGCGGCTCATAATGCGGTCGCTTAGGCTTCCATGATTAGTGCCAATACGCATGGCTGTACCATGTTGCTTACAAATTTTTACCAGGGGCGTAAACCTTTCTCTTATTCTTTCAATTTCCTCTGCATATTCTTCATCTGTGTATTCAATCTGTTCAAATTTTTTCTTGTCAACATAATTTCCGGGATTCACTCTTACTTTTTCCACTATTCTTGCAGCAATCTCTGCAGCATTGGGTGTAAAATGAATATCTGCCACTAAAGGTGTATGGTATCCTCTCTTCCTTAATTCATCTTTTATATTCTGTAAATTTTCTGCTTCGTTTTTTGATGGGGCAGTTATTCGTACCAACTGGGCTCCCGCCTTAATACATCGTATAGTTTGTTCTACAGTTGCCATGGTATCCATCGTATCAGTGGTGGTCATGGTTTGAACAAGAATAGGATGATTGGCACCAATAAAAAGGTTCCCGATTTTAACTTCACGGGTTTTAAGACGCTTGTATGATGTAAGGGATTGGCTGTAAAATTGCATACTGCAAAAATAGTGATATTCGTTTATTGGCAAGGTTAATAACCCATTATAGTTGTATGTACTCTTTAAGGTGCGCTAATTTCTTACCAATCTTTTTCGGGTTTGGCAGAGGTAGTAGTATTAACCCGGCGCAGGCGGTCTTGCAGGTTCTTTTCCTGCTGCAGTAAAGCTTTTAGTTTTTCTTCAGCTTCCTGCTTGCTTAATTTTGATGGTTGTGGTTTAGGTTGATCATTCTTCTCCTCTTCATTTTGTTTTTGCTGATGTTTATTTTTTTTATCTTCCTTTGGTTTCTTTTGATCTTTATTGTCTTTATTATTTTTTTGTTGTTCTTGTTTTTGCTGTTGTAATGCTTTCTGTAAATTTTGCCTTGCATCATCATCATCAGGATTAAGCTTCAAAGCATTCTTATAGGCTTCTATACATTCGGGCAGTTTTTTGTTATTCTGCAATACAACACCTTTATTATAAAAAGCTTTTGATTTTTCAGCATTAGTTTTATTGGCTGCTATTGCATTATCATAAGCCTCTACGGCTTCATCGGGTTTTTTATTTTTAAACAGCGCATTACCAAGATTATATTGTGCCGTAGCATTTGCGGGGGATTTCTCTGTTACTTTTTTATAATCATTGATAGCATTGTTGTAATCTTTTTTCTCATACGCTTCATTACCTTTTTTAATGATGGCATTATCATTTTGTGCTGAAGATGTTAATGGCAGCAAGCAAATACCAAAAAACAATAAGGCATTTATAGAAGTGGAATTTGCTTTGGGCTGATGTATTTTTTTTCTTTCAGAAATAAATAACTCTACAACCAGTAAAACCAGTACCAGTGCTAAAAACCATTGAAAATAATATTTATAATTTATCAGCGATCCTTCGGTAACCGTATGCTTTTCCATCGAGTTCAATTGTGTTTCAAGTTGGCTAACAAGTTCATCTGTATTGCTGTATAAACTGTAAATGCCCTTTCCTTTTTCTGCAATATTTTTTAGTTCATCTTCATTTAACCTGGTAACAACAATATTACCTTCTCGATCGGTTTTAGGCTGGTTGGTAAGTTCATCAAAAATGGTGGCTCCCTGCGGTGAGCCTATGCCTACTGTATTAATAACAATTCCATCATCACCCATCTGCTTTGCCTGGCTAATGGCGCCTTCATCGTGGTCTTCGCCATCACTTATTAAAATAACCGCCTTATATTTTTTTTCTGCCGGGTTAAAAGATGAATAACACATCCTAAGTGCATCTGCAATTACCGTTCCCTGCGTAGGCACTACATCGGGTGTGGCAGATGAGAGATACATTTTAGCAGCGCCATGATCGTTTGTTAATGGCATTTGCAGGTATGCCCGGCCGGCAAACACTACTATACCAATACGGTCGTTACTAAGTTTATCTATCAATTTACTTATTACCTGCTTGGCTCTATCCAGCCTGGTAGGTTTAATATCTTGTGCCAACATGCTTTTGCTAACATCCAGTGCAATCATTACATCAATCCCGTTTCGATTAATCTTTTCTACTGCCTTAGGCGAACGAAGATTTGCCAAGGCCAAAACACCTGCTGTAAAAGCTATTAACAGAAGTATAAATTTTAATACAAATTTTTGAGGAGAAAAATTTTTGATAAGTTCTTTTACTAATAATGGGTTGCCTATTTTTTTTATTGTTTTTTTCTTCCACTGTACTAAAAAAAAATACAACAACAGCAAAAAAAGGATAGCTGCCAGCAATATAAACACGATAGGGTGTTGAAAAGATAATTCCATTGGTTTGCAAATTAGCTTATATGCATTTAAGCCAATGTTAAAAAACTAATTCAATTTGTATAAAACCTATTATTATTTTTTACCTTCAAAAAAGCCATATTGCTTTAAAATTGATTTGGTAATTTCTAAACGCATTTTACCGATATCGGTATCTTTTGAAGGCGCTTTAATAAACGTAACAAAAAAGTAAACATGCCTGTTTTCTTCAATCCAGCCTACCAGCCAACCTATGGCTTTACCATCATCATCAAAACCCCAACCTGTTTTATAACTTAGTTTATACGCAGTATTATTTTCCTGCAGCATTACATCACGTACCTGTTGTTGTACGCTTTTACGAAATGGCAACTGGTCGAAATATAATTTCTTAACAAGTCCCAACTGCTCATCGGGAGATATTTTTAAAGTACCATTCAACCAAAATGAATCAACGGAACCGATTATATTTTTATTGCCATAACCAATGCTGTCAATCCATTGCTGCATGGTATCTTTTCCAATGCGGCGGGCCACTTCCTGGTAATAAGGCACACAACTTACTTTAAACGCTTCGGCCATATCCATATCCTTATTCCAGGCTGCAATGTTTCTTTGTACACCATCCCATTTTATAATCATATGCTCATCAATAATCTTTCCTGTTTGTAAACCTACCAGCGAATTAAATATTTTAAAAGTGGATGCCGGTGAAAAGCGCATAGTATCGTATTTCATATTATAAACCGTTATTTTACCATCCTGGTTATTAAGCATGGTAAAACAGCCTTCTACATTATTTGCATCAAAATACTTTTTTAAACTTTCATCATTATTGGCTTTATTAACCGAGCAGGAGGCAAAAGCAAGCAGCAATAAGAAATTGGCAGCAAGTACAAGCGGTTTCTTTTTCATCATGTATTTTTTATTGGTTTTTTATTAACATGCTGTGCAGTGGCATCCAATGCATCGTAGAATTTTTTTCCGAACCTGCGTAGCAAGGCCTCTTTTAAAAAAACATACACGGGCACTTTTAATTTTTTTCCCAGCGAGCATGCAGCCCTGCAATTATCTTCCCGAGGCTCGTAATTAACATAAATATCATTACTGCGTTTGCTTTCTTTTACAATGATGGGAAACAGGTGGCAACTTATAGGTTTTTTCCATTTAATCTTTCCATCTATGTACGCCTGTTCAATACCGCATTTTACAATACCGGCTGCATCTTTAATACCATATACACATACTTTGCTGTTAATGGTAGGAGTAACCCATCCGTATTCCTTATCATATACATAGCGGCCCTGCCGGTTAAGTTCATTCTTACTTTCCTGGTTCAAATAAGGTAACACTTTATCGTACACTTCATTTATCTTATCCAGCTCATCATTAGCAAGCGGTGCGCCGGCATCGCCATCAACGCAGCAGGCGCCTTTGCATTTGCCTAAATCGCAAACAAACTGTTCTTTAATTACTGCATCAGCTACAAGAATATTATCAATTGCAATCATAGCTGCAAAAGTACTGAAACGAAGTGAAGTATTGCTGATGAAAGAAATTCATTCTCTGTTCAAAATAAAAATAAGCTAACGCTTATCAACCCATTTAAATGTACTGATGAGATGGTCTAAATCTTTTTGTAAAAAATCCTGCACAGGTTTTAAAGAATCGGCATTGGGTGTAGCATCAAAGTACAAGGCGCCACGAAAGAAATTTTTTGTAGTATCGCTCATAAAAAATTGTTTGGCAGTAGCTGCATTACCTCCCACACGGAAAAATACACCGGTAATGCCGTTTTTTGTGTGAAACAGGCTGTCTTTTATAGATGTAGCAACAGTTTCGTTTTTACTGGTGAGTTTAAATGCATCGTTAACCATGTAATCAAAAATATTTACCCCTACCGAATCTTTATAGCTGCCATTGGGCTGCTTTACTTTATAGATTGATTTACCACCTATAGCCTTATAACTTAAAAATATTCTTGCGCCAAAAGTTGGAAAATCTACATTTATCCAATATGGATTTAAAGTATCCTGGTCAAAATAAGTGCTGTCTTTAATCACCTCTGCATAAGCAGGATATTCAAAACTGTAAGGGAAACCTTCTTTATGAAAACTTTGATATTCTCTTTTCGGAAAATCAATTTTAAAATAACCCTTTTTTTTTGATGTATAGGTAGAGTTACAAGCCGAAAAAAATAAACAACCTGCAAAAGGTAATAACCAATATGCAGCAAATTTTAAACCTGGCAAGGGTAGCTGCGTAATAAAAAACTTTAGAATAAATTTTTTAACTGTAATAATTCTTAAAATTAAAAATGCCCAGCATTTTACAGTAAACAATAAACAAGTTTTTTTTATTTTCATAATCTACTTACTCAGCTCCTTTTTTTATTGTTACTTTAATCTTATTTAAACGGTTCTTTTTTATCTCCAGTGGTACAAAAACAAAATCTCCGCTTATCACTTCTGTATTTACCTGCGGAAACTCGCCGGCAATTTCCAATACTAACCCGGCCAATGAATCACTCTCACCCCGTATGGCTTCAAATGTGTCTGCCGATAACCCCATTGCTTTACATGCGTCATTAATCATGGTTTTACCTTCAAATATATAATTGTAGTTATCAATTTTTTTATTTCCGCTTTCTTCATCATCAAATTCATCTTTTATTTCGCCAATTATTTCTTCCATTACATCTTCCAAAGTAACAATACCCGATGTGCCCCCAAACTCATCTACCACAATTGCAAAATGCATACGACGGTTACGGAATTCCTGGAGCAGGTCTTCAATCAATTTTTGTTCATGCACAAAATAAGGTTGCCTTAATAATTTATGCCAGTCAAAATCAGCAGCTTCGTTTAAATACGGCAGTATGTCTTTTGTATGCAACATGCCTACTACTTCATCCAGGTTATTTTTATAAACCGGAAGCCGTGAATAATGTAACGAACCTACTTTTTTAATAGTTTCAGTAAAACTTGCATTCACTTCAATACCATGTACATCAAGCCTGGTACGCATAACTTGTTTAACTGTGGTATCGCTAAATTTTCGTATTCCTTTTAAGATAGATTTTTCTTCAGTGCTTGCTTCATGTTCGGGCAAGTTGTCAATTGCATAATCAAGATGGCTGCGGTCGAGTGTAGATGAATTTTCGGTTGCAAACTTTTTTTCCACCTTGTCGCCGTATCTAACCATTCGTTTGCTAAACCTGTAAAAAAGGCTGCGAAAAATTTCAACTGTTAAAGAAGCAGTGGCAGCAAACCAAATTTTATGGTGAGTAGCCCAAACTTTTGGCAGCACTTCGCCAAAAAGTAAAAGCAGGAAAGTAACTGAAGCAATCTTGATTAAAAATAAAGGCCAAAAAGCAAGATGTGCACCAGTAGCCCAGCTATCAATTAAAACATTTGCTATAAGCACTATGCCAATATTTACAAAACTGTTGCTTATATACATTGAAGTTAGCAACGTCTTTGGCTCATCAAGCAAACTAACAATGCGGCGGTAAGCTGGTTGTTTTTTATTTCGTAAAATATTTATGTCTTTATAATTTAATGAAAAAAATGCTATTTGTGAGCCTGATATAAGAAAAGAAAGTATAAACAGGATGATAATGATAAAAATAAGTACTGTAGTAGCGGCAGGTGTAATTGCCAAAAAGTAAAAAGAAAAATAATTCAATGCCGAATGGTAATCCAAGACAATAATTTTAAGTTAAGATTGAATTTTTATCTATTTAAGTAAATAAAAATTTATTTATCGTTTTTGTGTATGCTTTTAAAAAATTTAAAATGGTAATCGTTCGGGTCCAAAACCTGGCGAAGGCATATCCGGTTCAGAACTATCTGTACCATCTCCCTGCATCTCTGCATTACCATCGTTTCTTTTATCAAGCATAATAAGATTATCGCCCACTATTTCGGTTGCAAATTTTTTATTCCCTTCTTTATCTTCCCAGCTACGGGTTTTTAAACGGCCTTCTATATAAACTAAACTGCCTTTATGCAAATATTTTTGCGCCAATTCGGCCAGGCCTCTCCATAATACTATTGTATGCCATTCTGTTTGTGAAACCAGTTTGCCGCTTCTGTCTTTAAAGGTTTCGGTGGTGGCCAACGAAAATTTTGCCACTCCTATATTACCTTCTAAAAACTGCATCTCAGGTTCTTTACCTAAATTTCCTATCAGCATTACCCTGTTAACCCCTCTCATAAAATTTTATTTAGCCTTTTAATTATTGCTTACCTTTTAATTTAATAAATTTAAAGGTACATTTTTATACCGATTTTAAGTGCAAATCATAGCTGTAAAGTTTCCAGGTAAGTAGTGATAAATTTAGGAAAGGCCAATTTTTTTAATTGTGCAAAAGTTACAAGTTTATATCCTTTTATTTTCAGTTGGTTTTTAATATTAATTTTTATACACCTGCCCCGGATATTTTGATGAGTTAACTGCTGCTTGTATTTTTTTGATACAACAATTTCTGTTTCAACAATATTTACCGGCAGCAGCTTCATGCTTTTTAAATTAGCTACCGTTATTTCCTTATTGCTTTCATGTAAAATAAATTCATACAGGTTTTGCCAAATATCGTTTGCAGTTCTTTTTCTTACATATACTTTGTTTTTATAAACAACTAAAAAATAGTAAAACCATCTTTCTTTTTTTAATAACCGTTTTTCTTTTAAAGGCAACCCGTTTACCATACCAAGCTTAAAAGCTTTACACCTTTTTGCTAAGGGGCAATTTGTGCAAACAGGGTTTTGCGGTTTACAAATTACTGCTCCAAAATCCATAATTGCCTGGTTGTAATTGCCGGGATTAGTTGTATCTAGAAGTTCTTTAGCCAGCTGGGCATAATATTTTTTGCCGGCATTATTGTCTATAGGTAAATCAATAGCAAAAAAACGGGATAATACTCTAAAAACATTTCCATCTAAAACAGCATAAGGCAAATTATAAGCAAAAGAAGCAATGGCAGCAGCAGTGTAAGGGCCAATTCCTTTAAGTTTAATTATCTCTTCATAATTATCAGGAAATTTTCCATCTTTATTATTTGCAATAAATTTTGCTGTTGAAATAAGGTTTTTACATCTTGTATAATATCCCAGGCCTTCCCAAAGTTTAAAAATCTTTTGGTCGGGTGCTTTGGCCAGTTTTGTTATGGTAGGAAATTCGTTTATAAACTTTTTATAATAGTTCCACCCCTGCTCTACCCGGGTTTGTTGAAGTATAATTTCACTTAGCCAAATCTTATATGGATCTTTTTCTCCCTTCCAGGGCATATCCCTGGTATTTTTTTTACTGTTCCATAATAATAAATGGGTAGAAAAATATTTTTTCTCGTTATTTAAATTCATTTTTACTAAATTTTGTTCAAATTATTTACAATAAGCGAACATAATATACTTAATTAAAAATCAATTTGTTATATAATAAGATTTTGTAAAAGAAGCTTATATTATATAATAAACATCCTGATAATCACTAACTTATTTGGAAAATTCGGAATTTTTGTTGTATTTTTCATAGCCTTATATTTATTAAATTGTTTTATATGAGAAAAGCAGACCTCATTAATCAAATATCAGACAAAACCGGCATACCTAAAGTAGATGTGCTGGTAACATTAGAAACGATGTTTAAAGCCGTTAAAAGTTCGCTTGCAGAAGGTGAAAATATTTATATACGAGGTTTTGGAAGCTTTATAACAAAAAAGAGAGCAGCCAAAATTGGTCGTAACATTAAAAAAAATATTGCTGTAGAAATACCTGAACATTTTATTCCGGCATTTAAACCTGCAAAAGAGTTCATGCACGAGATAAAAACATCTAAAAACATAAAAGAGAATAACGAAAAGGAAGAGGATGACAGCGAAGACTAACTTACCTTTGCATTTACTGTTAAAAATAACAGGAGATTTAAAATGCAAAAGAAACAAATTATATTGGCCTTATGTGGCCTTTTTACAGTTACCTTACTTTTTTTATTTGGCAAAACCACAGCGCCAAAACAATCAATACCTCAAGCAGCCGATTCATCTGTAAAAATTTTTGAAATAAAGCAATTTATTACTAAAGAAAAGGCACACTTAACCCCCACGCAGTTAGAAGAAGTAAACAAATTAGAAAACAGTGTAACACGTGGTGATGTAACTGAGCAACTTATTAAAGCAAATACAGCCCTGGCAAATTTTTGGAAAGACAGTGCTCATGTAGCCGAGCCATATTTTTATTATTTATCTGAGGCTGCTAAGTTGGATAAGTCGGAAAAAAACCTCACCTTTGCTGCCCAATTAATTTTACATAATCTTCGCAGCGAGCAGGATGAAGCAAAATTAAACTGGAAAACAGAGCAGGCAATAGCCTTATTTGAAAAAGGGATAGAGCTTTATCCTGACAATGATAATTTTAAAGTTGGGCTGGGAAGTTGCTACATATTTGGAAGAAGCAGGGTTGGCGGGCCTGAAGAAGCCATGAAGGGAATTCAACAACTGTTAAGTGTTGTTCATAAGGATTCTAACAATATGCAGGCGCAAATGATGCTGGGGGTTGGCGGTTACGTTTCGGGGCAATATGATAAAGCTATTGAACGTTTGCTAAAAGTTGTAAAGGCACAGCCACAAAATATGGAAGCCATTGCATTTTTAGCCGATACCTATGCAGCCAAAGGTGATAAGCAGGAAGCAATAAAATGGTACCAGGTAAGTAAAAGGTTGATAAATGATCCACATTATAGCCAGGAAGTGGATGAGCGGATAAAACAATTACGGTAAAATATCGAAGTAATATTCGATTTACATATTTTAAAAAATTATTTTAAACAAAAAAAAGACTAGTTATGCCTTGTGGTAAAAAGAGAAAACGTCATAAAATTGCAACACACAAGCGTAAAAAACGTTTAAGAAAGAATCGTCATAAAAAGAAGTAATTTCTTTTTTTTGAAGCCGTAAATCTTCTTTATGGCGCATATACCTGCATTTATAATAACTGGAGTATAGTTGTTGTGTATGCAGGTGTATTTCGCTTTCCGGATGTATTAGTCTTTGCAAAAAGATATACTTGACCAAGGAACTGATTATTAATGCTGCACCACAAGGTGTGGAAATTGCCTTGCTGGAAGACAAAAAATTGGTAGAGCTGCATAATGAAAAAGCAGATGCCAGTTTTGGTGTGGGCGACCTGTATCTTGGAAAAGTTAAAAAACTCATCCCCGGGCTTAATGCAGCATTTATTGATGTAGGATTTGAAAAAGATGCTTTTCTGCATTACACCGACCTAAGCCCTTATGTACGCTCCATCCTCAAATTTACAAATGAATCCATTAATGATAAATCGGAGAATGGGATAGACTTTTCAAAATTTAAAGTTGAACCCGAAATTGTAAAAACCGGCAAGATAGCTGAAGTACTTAGTGGCAAGCCAAATGTGCTGGTTCAAATACTTAAAGAACCTATTGCCGCCAAAGGCCCACGCCTTAGCTGCGAACTATCGCTGCCCGGCCGCTTTGTGGTGGTTACTCCTTTTAATGATATTATTGCCATTTCCCGTAAAATACATTCGTCTGACGAGAGAAAAAGGCTGCACAAGATTATTGAAGCAATAAAGCCTAAAAATTTAGGCGTAATTGTTAGAACTGCTGCAGAAGGGAAAAATACAGCCGAACTTCACGAAGACCTGTTAAGCCTTGTTGCTACCTGGAAAACCATACAAACCAATTTAAAAGGCGCTACACCGCCTGCAAAAATTTTAAGCGAGCAAGGCAAAACTACCAGCATTCTTCGTGATTTGCTGAATGAAGATTTTAATAAGATTGTTGTAAATGATAAAAACATTTACAGCGATGCAAAAACATACATACAGCGTATTGCACCCGATAAGGCCGATATTGTTTCGCATTACAATAACGGCTCACCAATATTTGACAGCTTTGGTATTACCAAACAGGTAAAAGCCGCATTTGGCAAAACGGTAAACCTGCCAAGCGGCGCTTATTTAATTATTGAACATACCGAAGCCCTACATGTAATTGATGTAAACAGTGGTTATAAAAGTGTAAGCAATAACCAGGAACAAAATGCACTTGAAACTAACCTTGAAGCAGCAGAAGAAATTGCACGGCAGATGCGGTTGAGAGACCTGGGTGGGATTATAGTAGTTGATTTCATTGATATGAAATTGATGGAGAATAAGAAAAAACTGGCTGATGCCATGGATGGGTTTATGCGTTCGGACAGGGCTAAGCATGCCATTCTTGCTATCAGCAAATTTGGTTTGATGCAGATTACACGGCAGCGCATGAAGCCCGAGATGAACATCAATACCAGCGAAGTTTGCCCAAGCTGTAATGGTACCGGAAAAATATCATCTACTCTTATATTAGAAGACGAGATAGAAAAAAACCTTAGTTACCTAATTATGCAAAAGCATAAAGGCTTAACCATTGAAATGCACCCTATACTGCATTCGTATCTTACAAAAGGATTTTTATTTAGTAAGTTAAGCAAGTGGCGTCGTAAATATAAACAGCGCATTAAACTAAAAGCAAACAGCAATTATCATTTAACCGAGTTTCACTTTTTTGATGATAGCGATGAAGAGATAAAACTTTAAAAAAAATCCCCCGAAAAACCGGGGGATAAATATTTTAAACCATTTTATTAATGGTGATGATGATGTTGCATAGCATTTAACTCATCGGCAGTAACTTCTTTTTCTGCCGGTTTTACCTGACCTTCTATCCAGTTAAATAATTTATCAGTAATTAAACGGCGGTAACTGCTGTCAACTTGTTTTTCGTCTTTCATCATTCGGTCTATATAGCTTTCCATCCAGCTTGTATCATCGCCCAGGTTCATGGTTCCAAAATAACGCATAATCTCCATTTTCATATATTCCCTCAATTCATCGTTACCTACTTCCAAACCGTTATCCTTTATCAGTTTATCGCTAATCAATGTCCATTTTAACTGGTTGCTAAAACCCGGAAATTCTTTTTCAACATCTTCGGCTGTTTTTTCTTTTTCGCCACTTGTTTGCAGCCAGCGTTTTAAAAATTCTTCCGGAAATTCCATCTTTGTTTCATCAAGCAGGTAATGATACAATTGATCCTGTAATTGGTTACGGCTTTGCGCTGTCCAGTAGTTATCAATTTCTTCTTTAATAGCCTCTCTTAATTCGGCTTCCGTTTTAATTTCTTTTGCAGGATAAATCTCTTTAAAGAATTCTTCGGTTAATGCACGCTTTTCAATAAGGCCTATTTTAACAATAGTAAGATTAAAGAATTTTTTTGCTGCTTCCTTATCGTCTTTTTCAAAACCAAGGTCTTGTAAAAACATAGCAAGTTTATCCTCATCAAATGCTTTATTTAGCTGAACGGTAACCGTATCTCCAACTTTTTTACCCATAAATTTCTTTTGCGTACCGGCATTAAGGTATTTTAAGATTACCGAATTTTCTTTGTTTACTCCACCTTCAACCACATTGCCATCCTTATCCGCTTCGGTAAACTGAATGTTTAATACGTTTTCTTCGTTATCAATGGTTTCAGGCTCAGTCATATTCCCGCCTTTTATTTGCATCCTGTTAACCTCATCATCAATCATAGCATCAGTTGTTTTTACTTTATGAAGGGTAACTTTTGCTTTTGCAATATCGGCAAGGGTATATGCAGGTTTAAGGCCAATTTCAAAACCAAATTCAAAATCCGAAGGGTTGTTCATATCCATACCTCTTAAATCATTTTGCAGCGGTAAAGGCTGGCCAAAAATTTCTGGTTTCTCGGCATTAAGCCAGGTATATAATTCCTTTTCAACAGATTTTAATACCTCATCGGTAAAAATAGAACTGCCATACATTTTTTTAACCATGCCCACCGGCACCATTCCTTTTCTAAAACCAGGTATATTAGCCGATTTACTGTATTCTTTAAGCTTTTTTTCAAATGATGGCAGGTAATCTTCCTTGCTCAATTTCACGGTTAATTTTTCGTGTAATAAGCCGATGTTGTTTCTTGTAACTGTAGCCATTTTAATAGTTTAAAAGTTTAAAAGGTTTAAAGGTTTAAGGTTATTGTTCGTGTTAAACCTTAAACTTTTAAACCTTTAGTTAGTGCGGATGATAGGGGTCGAACCTACATGGATTGCTCCGCCAGATCCTAAGTCTGGTGCGTCTGCCAATTTCGCCACATCCGCTTTTGGTGCAGATATCTCTATAACCTTAAAGATATCTACTGGTTTTGTGTGTTTACACTCTACTTTCGTAGAGATCACATCCCCAAAAGGGTTGCAAAAGTAAGGGATTTTGGTAAAACAGAAAACAGATTTGTTTACGTAAATTCGTAATTAACTGATGGAAACCACCATAAACATACCTAAATATAATCTCAGCGAAGAAGAAGAAAAAAAAGAGATTCTGCGGCAATACCGTGGATTGCTACGTGTATTAAAAAGCAAATTAAAACCCGGTGATAAAAGACTGTTACGTACAGCTTTTGAAATGGCTGCAGAAGCCCACAAAACCATGCGCCGTAAAAGTGGTGAGCCTTATATCCTACACCCGATAGCAGTTGCTAAAATTTGTGTTGAAGAAATAGGCTTAGGCATAAGAAGTACTATTTGTGCACTTTTGCACGATACTGTTGAAGATACTGATATTACATTAGATGATATACAAAGAGAATTTGGTGCCGAAGTAACAAAAATTGTTGATGGCCTTACCAAGATAAGTTCGGTAATGGATACCAACAGTACCCAACAAGCCGAAAACTTTAAAAAAATCTTACTTACACTTACCGACGATCCACGGGTGATATTGATAAAACTTGCCGACCGACTGCATAACATGCGTACACTTGAAAGTATGAAACGGGAAAAGCAATTGAAAATATCGAGCGAAACTATTTATGTATATGCACCACTTGCCCACCGCATGGGCCTGTATAATATAAAAACAGAAATGGAAGACCTGGCCATGAAATATATGGAGCCTGATACATATAAATACATTGCCAAAAAATTAAGCGATACCAAAAGAGAAAGAACCAAATACATCAACGACTTTATAAGGCCTTTAAAAGAAAAATTAGAAAAGGCCGGTTTTGATTTTGAAATTTATGGCCGTCCTAAAAGCATCCATTCCATATGGAATAAAATGAAAAAGAAAGGTGTAAGTTTTGAAGAAGTGTACGACCTATTTGCCATAAGAATATTAGTGAACTCGGCCCTGGAAAAAGAAAAAGAAGATTGCTGGAAAGTTTATAGTATCATCACCGATTCGTATAATCCATCTCCCGAACGATTAAGAGATTGGCTAAGTAACCCCAAAAGCAATGGCTACGAAGCGCTGCACACCACTGTAATGGGGCCGCACGGTAAATGGGTAGAAGTGCAAATACGCACTAAACGTATGAACGAAATTGCAGAAAAAGGACTTGCCGCACACTGGAAATATAAAGAAGGAAAAGATGATGAAAGCCGGTTCGACAAATGGTTTCACCAGATAAGAGAGGCACTTACAAGCCCTAATGAAAACTCTATAGATTTTTTACAGGATTTTAAAACATCTTTTTTAGCAGAAGAAATTTATGTTTATACCCCCAAAGGCGAAGTAAAGATGCTGCCTATTGGAGCATCGGCATTAGATTTTGCTTTTGGCGTACACACTGCTGTAGGCAGTAAATGTATTGGCGCCAAAGTAAACCACAAACTTGTTCCCATAAGCCAGAAACTACGTAGCGGCGACCAGGTAGAAATTATTACCAGCGCCAAACAAAAGCCCAATATTGAATGGTTAAATTTTGTTGTAACAAGCAAGGCAAAATCAAAAATTAAGGATACATTAAAAGAAGAAAAAAGAAAAATTGCCGAAGAAGGAAAATATATTTTACAACGCAAACTGGAAGGCATTGGCGCCGCTATGAACCAGGCTAATATGGAAGAGCTTTCAAATTTTTACAAAACAGGTTCATCGCTCGACCTGCTATATGAAATAGCTATTAAAAAAATTGACCTTAAAGAATTAAAGGATTTTACCTTATATGGTGATAAACTGGTGGCCCCTAAACCCGTAAAACAGGTAGTTGAAGAAAAAATTGAAAAGCCTCCTATATTAAAACAATATGATAAGAAAGACGCCGAACTTATCATCTTTGGCGAAAGTAGCGATAAAATACAGTACTCACTTGCCCATTGCTGCAAACCCATACCGGGCGATGATGTGTTTGGATTTGTAACCACCGGCGAAGGATTAAAAATACACCGTACCAACTGCCCCAATGCAGCCAGGCTGATGGCTAATTACGGACATAGGGTAGTAAAAACCAAATGGGCAAAAAATAAAGAGATTTCTTTTTTAACCGGTTTAAAAATTATCGGGCTTGATGATGTAGGCGTTATTCATAAAATAACCAACCTCATCAGCGGCGAATTAAAATTTAATATTGCCGCTATGACCATTGAAGCTAAGCAAGGAATTTTTGAAGGTAATGTAAAAATTTTTGTACACGATAAAGAAGAACTTGATGAACTGGTTAACAGGCTTAATGCCTTAACTGGCATAACAAGGGTAGACAGGTACGATACTGAATAATTTATCTGCTATTGTTTATAAAAGTGTTTAACTATTCATTACAAATAAATAAAATTTCTATTTACAAAAACGGCTGATATTTGTACAACAAAAAAAATTACAACTATGCAGGAATTAATAACACGACTTACTGAAAAAGCTGGCATCAGTGCAGAACAGGCATCTAAAACAATTGAAACTATCAAAGATTTTGTAAAAGAAAAATTCCCAATGCTGGAAGGAGCAGTTGATAACATGTTTGCCACTACACAATCTGCCAATACTAATGCAACTGCAACTTCTGCTTCACCCAAAGCAGAATCAAGTATTATGGATAAGATTAGTGATGTAATACCGGGGCAAGCAGGTGAAAAAGTAGAAGAGTTTGCAAAAAATGCTGCTCATAAAGCTGAAGATGTTTTCGAAAAAGTTAAAGACAAGTTGAGTGATATGTTTGACGGAGATAAGAAATAGATTTTTATTTTAAAATAATTTAGCCAGCCATTAAAAGTGGCTGGCTTTTTAATTTTAGCTTACTGTAAATAAATTATTTTTTCAGATATTTGTTATCATCATTTTTATTTCAACACTTCCCTGCTGATAACAATTTTCTGTATCTCGCTTGTACCTTCACCAATAGTACATAGCTTACTATCACGGTAATATTTCTCTACAGGAAAATCCTTGGTATACCCGTAACCACCAAAAATCTGTACCGCATCGGTACTAACTTTTACAGCTACTTCACTGCTATAATATTTTGCCATGGCCGATTCTTTTGTCATACCTAATCCCCTTATCTTTAAATCGCATGCCTGCTTTATTAAAAGATCGGCGGCTTCTATTTCAGTAGCCATATCGGCAAGTTTAAAACTTATTGCCTGGAAATTTGAAATAGGTTTATCAAACTGGTGGCGCTCTTTTGAATATTGCAATGCTGCTTCATAAGCGCCCCTGGCAATACCCACTCCCAGTGCTGCAATAGATATACGGCCACCATCCAGCACTTTCATGCTTTGTTTAAAACCTGTACCCACTTCGCCAATCCGGTTGGCATCGGGGATACGGCAGTTATCAAAAACCATTTCGGCTGTTTCGCTTGCACGCATACCCAGCTTATTTTCTTTTTTACCGGCAGTAAAACCTGCTGTACCTCTTTCTACAATAAATGCAGTTGAATTATTCTTGCCCCTCGGCTCGCCGGTACGGCAAATCACTACAGCCACATCGCCGCTTTTACCATGTGTTATCCAGCTTTTAGTTCCGTTAATAATCCAATCATCGCCATCTTTAACTGCTGTGGTTTTCATATTTCCAGCATCGCTGCCGGTATTGGCTTCGGTTAAGCCCCAGGCGCCTATAAACTCGGCCGTAGCCAGTTTTGGTAAGTACTTTTTCTTTTGCTCTTCGTTACCAAAAGTTAGTATATGCCCGGTACAAAGTGAGTTGTGTGCAGCCAATGATAGGCCGATTGAGCCGCATACTTTAGCAATTTCCTGTATAATGGCATTGTACTCATAATATCCCAGGCCGCTGCCACCATATTCTTCGGGCACCAATACACCCATTAAACCAAGCTTTCCCATTTCTTTAAAAATATGTACCGGAAATTCCTGGCTTTCGTCCCACTCCATCAAGTGTGGTTTAATATGTTGTAATGCAAATTCTTTAGCAGTAAGAGCAACCTGCTCTGTAAGTTCTGAAGTTTTGAAATTCATAAAAAAAGCAATCGTTAAGCCCGCAAGTTAAGGTAATTAGAAAATATCGTCAATTGCCCAGTTAATTATTTGAGGGATAGATAAGGTTCTACTTTATTATAAATATCATCTGTAAAAATCATGATTTTTTTTAGATCGGATAATGAAGCAAAACCACCATGCTGCCCACGGTATTGAACTATAGCATTGGCAAGATGAAACTTGATGTACGGATGCAGTTTCAATTCATCAACTGAAGCCGTGTTGATATTTATTTTTTTTACCTCAGGGTTACTAATTTGCAGGCTGCTTTTAATTTTCTGATAGGTTGAATCGGGAAGGGCATAGGTTTCGGCTACCTGTTCTATTTTATAAAAGCCTCCCAATTTATCCCTGAAACTGATGATGCGATTTGCAAGCTTGCTGCCAATACCAGGCAAGGCTATAAAAGCCGATGTGTCTGCTTCATTAATATCAATACTAATAATTTTTTTGGGATAATTTTCATAAGCCCTTTGCGGTTGTATGTTTTTGTTGGCTGTATATACAGGTGCAGTTGTTGGCGCTATACGTACATAAGGCAATAGCCGGTTGATATCGTTTTGGTGCAGGCCCCAAATCTTACTTATATCTTCGGGCTTATAAAATTTGCCGCCTTTGGCAATATATTTTTGTATGGTGGCAGCGGTTTTTTCTCTTATGCCCAACCGTACCCATCCATCTGCCGATAGTGTATTGGGGTCAAAATAAAAAAGTTGGCCTTTATTTTTATTTGTGAAATAATTTTTTTCTGAGGGCTGATAATAATTTTGGTAATTGTTTTCATCAAAATTGCGGTTGTTTTTTTTATCGGCATTTTGCAGCTTTTTACTATTTAAAACTGCTATGTCTTTTTCAACCTGTGCAAAATCATAAGCAGGTTGTTTTATAAAAAATGGAAATAAAAAAGGTAGTATCATACAGATGATGATGAGTGCCATTATGCTAATGATACCTGCCCGTTCTTTTCGGGTGAAGTTAAAGTAATCGTTTGCAAAGTGCTTAAACATACCTGCCGGTTTTATACCTGCAAAGTAGTGTTTGTAAAAGCCATTTACAATACCACAAAGTGGTAGTTTTATAATTGCAGTTCCAACCCATCCCAGGCCAGTTCAACCCCTTCAGGTAAAATTGCATTTACATCAATATGCCTGCCTAATTGGTGGCTTATATGTGTAAAATAAGCCTTGGGTACAGCTAATTCGTGTACCAGGGTAATGGCTTCATCAAGCGTAAAATGAGAGATGTGTTTTTCTTTTCGCAATGCATTTAGCACCAACGCATGGCTGCCTTTTATCTTTTCTTTTTCCTCTTCATCTATTCGGTTGGCATCAGTTATATATGTAAAGTTGCCAAACCTAAAACCCAGCACCGGCATTTTTAAATGCCATACCAGCACTGGAATTACCGGAATATCGCCGATGAAGAAAGGGTTTTCATCAACGGTTATTAAATTAAGGCTGGGTATGCCGGGATATTTTTTATCCGAAAAAGCATAAGCAAATTCTCTTTTGATGGCCTCTTCGGTTAATGAGTTGGCATAAACATCCATTGGCTTTTGCTGAAAATAATTGAAAGCCCTTACATCGTCAAGCCCGGCAATATGGTCCTTGTGCGGATGGGTAAACAAAACAGCATCCAGTTTTTTAATACCGGCACGTAACATTTGGTACCTGAAATCGGGTGTGGTATCTACCACAAAAGTGGTAGTAGCACTTTGTACAAGAATACTGCTGCGTAGCCTTTTATCCTTTTTATCGGTTGATGAACATACATCACATGGGCAGGCAATCATAGGTACACCACTGCTGGTACCGGTACCCAGAAACGTTATTTTTAATGGAGGGCATTGCACATGGCAAAAGTAAGAGAATTATAAATTTTGAATTATGAATTATAAATTTTGGATGTTGGATGATGAATTATGAATATTGAATTGTGAATAGTAAACGTTACCTTTTTACTTTTTAATTCTGACTTTTGAATTTTAATTAATAGATGCTAATTATATAAAATTACCTGATTTAAAACTAATCACTTAACACTACCCACTTGCATCACTTCTTCATATATTTTTTGGCTTTCGAGAGTGAGTGCATCAAAGTTAATATCAAGGTTGGGCATAAGGTCGGTTAGGGCATTTATGCGGCCCTCGGTTTGAAAAAATTTATTGATAACGATAACTTTCTTGTCTTGTAATATGCAGTAACCACTTTGAAAAGTGCCTCTCTCGTAACGGATAACATATCCACTTTCTTCAGCCACCTTTTCTATCTTATCTAAATTATGTTGTGTGTATTTCATAAAAAAGTCAATAATTAAAAATTAAAATTCAAGTGTGTTTATCATGGTTAATAACAAAAATAAGTTCTGGCACTTGTTATCAGTTTTAAAGTTATCACCATTACGTTGAAAAAAAACTTGCACTTTTTACTTTTGACTTTTATCTTTTCACTTATTCGTCATTCGTATTACCGGTACTATCATTTCTTCTAAACTAATGCCACCGTGCTGAAATGTATTACGGTAATAATTTACAAAATGATTATAATTATTGGGATAACACAGATACAGGTCGCCTTTTGCAAAAATGAATGATGAGTTTACATTGGGTACCGGCAAACCTGCTTCCCTTGGATCTCTGAATGCCAGCACATCTTTTGCTTCGTAGTTTAGGTTACGGCCATGTTTATATCGCAGGTTGGCTGTGGTTTGCTTATCTCCTATTACTTTACCGGGTGTGTTCACCCTTACACTGCCGTGGTCGGTAGCCACAATCATAGTATGTTTTTTATCTGCAATTTTTTTTAATGCCTGGTGCAAGGGCGAATGTGTAAACCAACTTTCGGTAATACTGCGGTAACTTGTTTCATCGCCTGCCAACTCTTTAAGTACTTCCATTTCGGTACGGGCATGGCTAAGCATGTCTACAAAATTATACACAATGATATTGATGTCGTTGTCCATCAAATTATGAATATTATCTACCAGTTTTTGTCCATCATAATTATTGGTAACTTTTGTATATGAATATTTGATACCGGTTTTACCCAATGCCTTCAGTTGCCCTTTAAAAAATTCTTCTTCATACATGTTCTTACCGCCGTCTTCATCATCGTTTTTCCATTGCTCCGGAAATTTTTTTTCAATTTCAACAGGCATCATACCTGCAAATATTGCATTGCGGGCATATTGAGTTGCAGTTGGCAGTATCGAATAAAAAGTTTCTTCTTCATGAATGCGAAAGCTTTCTGCAAAAATGGGTTGTATAGTTTTCCATTGGTCAAAACGAAGGTTATCTATCAGCAAAAAAAACAAGGGTACTCCTTTATCAAGATGGGGAAATACTTTATACTTCATCAGGTTATGGCTCATAATTGGGCCATCGGTACTTTTGGGGCTAACCCACGATGCATAATTTTTTGAAATGAATTTGAAGAATTCCGTATTGGCTTCGGCCTTTTGTGTTTGAAAAACTTCCTGCATTTCGGGGCTGTCGCTTTTCTTCATCTCCAGTTCCCAGTAAACAAGTTTGCGGTACAGTTCCATCCACTCGTTATAATCGGGGTTACTGTTTAAAGCCATAAACAGGCTGCGAAACTGTTGCTGGTATGCAGAAGTTGTTTTTTCTGCAACAAGCCTTTTGTTATCAATTAATTTTTTTAAACTAAGCCAAACCTGGTTAGGGTTTACCGGTTTAATTAAATAATCGCTTATTTGCGATCCTATGGCTTCATCCATCAGGTTTTCGGCCTCGTTTTTGGTTATCAGTACAACGGGTAAATTATTTTTTAATTCTTTTATCTGCTGCAAAGTTTGCAATCCGGTTATGCCGGGCATAGTTTCATCAAGCAATACCACATCTACAATATTTTCTTTTACATATTCTACCGCATCAAAGCCATTGGTGGTGGTTTGTACTTCGTAGCCTTTATTTTCTAAAAACATCACCTGCGATGTAAGGCTTTCAATTTCATCATCCACCCAAAGAATTTTTGCAATGCTCATAATTTAGTTTAAATATTTTTGGTTGTTAATATTTGCTTTTATGAATAACCCATTTTAGCCCGTTATATGCATATTATTCATTAACTACATTCCGGCGTTAAATAAAATAAACATCAAAATTTTAATAAAAGCAAAGTAAAACCGGGGTTAAAAAAGATAGTTTATACCTATCTGCACAAATTTAATTTTTTATATCAATGATGCCTTGCTTTATTTAGCTTTGTGTAACTTTTAACAAATGATGTTTTGTAATTAATACAATCATCAAACACAAAAATATAAATGCCTTTCAGAAAAATTATTAACGACCCCGTTTACGGATTCATTACAATTGATGATGAACTAATAAACCAGGTAATTGCCCATCCATATTTTCAAAGGCTTAGGCGAATAAATCAAATGGCATTGGCCAACCTTGTTTATCCCGGAGCAGTACACAGCAGGCTGCATCATGCTTTAGGTGCTTATCACCTGATGGGTATTGCACTTAACGAAATAAAAAATAAAGGCGCTCAAATTACAGAAGCCGAAGTACAGGCTGCAAAAATTGCTATCCTGCTTCATGATGCAGGGCATGGCCCTTTTAGCCATGCACTTGAACGGGTATTGGTTGAAACCAGGCACCATGAAGAACTTTCTTTATTAATAATTGAAGAACTAAATAAACAATTTAACGGGCAGTTAAGCCTTGCTATTGAAATTTTTACCGACAGGTACCATAAGAAATTTTTGTACCAGCTTATTAGTGGACAACTTGATGTAGACAGGATGGATTATTTAACAAGAGATAGTTTTTTTACCGGTGTTAATGAAGGTGTAATAGGTTACGATCGAATTTTAAAAATGTTAATAGTGCATAATGGCGAGCTGATGGTGGAAGAAAAATCTATTTACAGTATTGAAAAATTTTTAGTGGCCCGCAGGCTTATGTATTGGCAGGTTTACCTGCACAAAACTGTTTTGTGTGCCGAGCAGATGCTGCAGAGGATTATTAAAAGAGCCAAACAAATTAAAGCAGCAGCACAGCAACCTTTGCACAATTTCATCACACAACCAATACAAACAGTAACCCTACAGGAATTTTGTAACCTTGATGACTATGATGTATTAGCGGCCATTAAGCATTGGTGTAATCATGATGATAAAATATTATCAACCTTATGCAATGGAATTATTAACCGTCAATTGCTTAAAATAAGATACTTTGGCGAACCGGTGCCGCAGGAAATGGTAGATGAAAAAATAGCCCAGGCATGCAATACATTAAATCTTACTGAAGAAGAAGCCTCCTGGTTGGTTTTTTCGGGAAAAGTAAGCAGCAGCACTTATAATACAAAAGAAGAACATATAAATATCTTATTTAAAGATGGAAGTATTAAAGATATTTCGGAAGTAGATAATGCACTAATAAACCAGCACCTGATGGGCAAGGTGAAAAAATATTACATTTGTTATCTTAAAACATAGCCAATTTGAAAATGCCCATTAGCAGGATATTTTAAAAAAAACTATTTTTACTTATACTTTTTAAAATGGCCATAGCCAACATAATAATGATTCAATAACATGCAATTTACCGCCGCACAAATAGCCATGATGATTAACGGTAAAGTTGAAGGCAATGCCGATACTACAGTAGCATCATTTGGTAAAATTGAAGAAGCCGTTAGCGGGCAACTGGCATTTTTAGCTAATCCCAAATACGAAGAATATTTATACAGCACCGGCGCCAGTATTATTATCATTAACGAATTGCAAGAACTAAAAAAAGATATTAGTGCTACCCTTATAAAAGTACCGGATGCCTACTCGGCATTTGCAACCCTGCTTGAAAAATACCAGCAAATACAAAGGCAACAACTTACCGGTATACAGCAACCAGCTTATATTTCTGCCACTGCTAAAATTGGCGACAATGTATATATTGGCGCTTTTGCCTTTATTGGCGATCATGTAGTTGTAGCAGATGGTACAAAAATTTACCCGAATGCATATCTTGGTAACCATGTTACAATTGGTAACAACTGCATTATACATCCCGGAGTAAAAATTTATCACAATTGTAAAATTGGCAATAACGTATCAATACATGCAGGTACGGTTATTGGCAGTGATGGTTTTGGATTTGCACCACAGGCAGATGGCACATTAAAAAAAGTACCACAAATAGGAAATGTGGTTGTGGAAGATAATGTAGAAATAGGCGCCAATACTACAATAGACAGGGCCACCATTGGCAGTACCCTAATAAAGGCCGGCGCCAAACTTGATAACCTGTTGCAGATAGCTCATAATGTAGAAGTAGGAAACAACTCGGTGATAGCAGCACAAAGTGGCATTAGCGGCAGTACCAAAGTAGGCAATAATGTTATGATTGGCGGACAAGTGGGAATTGTAGGCCATATTAAAATTGCTGATGGCAGTAAAATAAATGCACAAAGCGGCGTAAGTAAATCTATAAAAAATCCAAATTCGGCTGTTACCGGCTCTCCGGCATTTGATTATACTGCAGCCCTGCGTAGCCAGGCCGCCAGCCGTAATTTACCCAGCCTCGAAAAAAGAGTTATAGAACTGGAGAAATTATTAAAAGAAATGATGGTGAAAAGTAATTCCTGAAAACCACATCCTTTTATACTTTACTATTTACAAATTAAAAATTTAACAGCTTAACATTTTCTTTAGCGGCTTGCCTTTAAAATAAAATATCTTTACGCATTATATTTTTATTCAACTACAAAATCATCTTACCCAATCGCTAAAACTTCTTGTTTGAAAACCTGTAAATATATCATTGCTTTTTGTGGGTTTCTTTTACTTACTGTGTTTTCCTTTGGGCAAACACTTACCATATCGGGTACTGTAATAGATGGCCATACCAAAGAACCGGTAAGTTGGGCATCGGTATATTTTGCAAGGTCGGGCTATGGCCAATCTACAGATAGCGCAGGCAGGTTTTCTATTACTGTTACCAATTTTAAAGACGATACTTTAAAAGTAAGTTTCATTGGCTTTGAAACTTATAAATTACCGGTAACCATTTTACAAAACAATAAAGACTTAAACATACAGTTAGAAAGAGGTTCGGCTAAAGGCGAAGTAATTGTAAAAGCAAAATGGAACCGTGGCCTTTATTTATGGAAAAAAATAATGGCCAAAAAGAAACAATATAACCGGTACGACCAAAATAACTTTAGCTACGAAGCTTATAACAAACTAGAGGTAGATTTAAAGAATTTTAATGCTGCCAAAGCAAAAAAGAATTTCTTGCTAAAAGGTTTCTCATTCATTTTTGATAATATCGACAGTACTTCGGAATCGGTTCCGTTTTTACCGGCATATCTTATTGAAAGCATTAGCGATTATGCTTATCAAAAAAATCCGCAAAAGTTTTACGAACACATTAAAGCCACCAACACCAAAGGGTTTAAAAACGAAAGCATCAGTAAACTGCTGGGTGTGATGAACCAAAACGTAAATATTTACAGCAATTTCATAAATGTGATGGACAAAGATTTCATCAGTCCATTTAACGACAATGCAGATAATTTTTACATTTTTACCGTACCCGACACACAGGTTGTAAACGGAAAAAAAATCTATCATTTTGTATTTAACTCAAAACGACCGGGGCAAAATACATTTAGTGGCGATGCATGGGTAACAGAAAAAACTTTCCAGATTACAAAAGTAAATCTTTATTTAGGCAAAGATGCCAACATCAATTTTATTGATCGTATCAGTGTTTTCCAGGAATACATTCCCGTTAATGATTCGGTGTTTTTTTTACACCGGGATAAGTTCTTTGCCGATTTCAGGTTACTTGGTAAAAATTCACTTACACTCATAGGTCGAAAAACAACTTCGTACAAAGACATTATCATCAACAGCGACTCGCTAACCAATGCATTTAAAGACCAGCATATTGAAGAGTTGGTAAAAACAGATAAGGCTGTTAATGAAAAAACAGATTCGGCATGGGCATTATTACGGCATGATACATTATCGAAAAACGAAAAAGCCATTTATACCACGATAGACAGGCTGATGGAGATGCCTAAATTTCAAAAGCTGCAAACCAATTTAAAATTTTTAGCAGGAGGATACAGAAATGTGGGCAAATTTGAAATTGGCCCCTGGTTTAACTGGATTAGCGCTAACCAGTGGGAAGGAACCCGTTTCAGGTTCGACCTGGGAACCAATAAAAAACTAATGAAGAATGTGTACCTGCACGGATACCTTGCCTATGGTACACGGGATAAAAAATTTAAAGGCCTTGCAGAAGCTTTTTGGATTTTACAAAGAAACCCCAAACGCATAAGGTTGCATTTATCTTATCAAAATGATGTAGATAACGGCATTAGCCAGGTAGGCCAGGTAAGCCAGGATAATATTTTTACACTGGCTATCAGAAAACCAAATGTAACCCGAAAGTTTATCAATGTAAAAGATATAAGATTTGAAGTATTTAACGAACTGGGTAAAGGATTTTCTACCGAATGGTTTGTATCGCACCGGCAATATACACCATTGCTAAACTTACCCGATATAAAAAACTTTAGTGTAAGCAGTGGCAAACCGCTTACAAATTTTGAACTGGCGCTTAAACTGCGTTTTGCCTATCTCGAAAAATTTATTGAAACAGATTATAACCGTTATTCGCTGGGAACAAAATACCCTGTAGTAGAGTTGATGGTTTCTAAAGGTATTGCAGGTGTATTTAACAGTGCATACAATTACAGCAAGTTTTCTTTATTGGTAAAGGACAATATGAAAATATCGCCTTACGGCGTTTTGCAATACAGGGTATATGGTGGAAAAATTTATGGCTCTATGCCATTTACTAACCTGGAGAATCACCCCGGAAACGATCTTTTTTATTACAACCCGTTTGCATTTAACCTGATGACCCGTTTCGAATATCTAAGTGATCAATATGCAGGCGCTAATATCGAACATAATATAGGGTCGGGCTTATTTCGGTTTATACCGCTAACACGTAAATTAAAATGGCGTCAATTTTGGAATGTAAAAACTCTTTGGGGTTCGCTAAGTAGCGATAATACCGCCATTAATAATAAAACCGGTACATTTAAAACACTAAATAAAAAAACTTACCTTGAAATTGGTACCGGTATCGATAATATCTTCAAAGTTTTTAGGCTGGATTTTGTTTGGCGCCTTTCCCCGGCAGCATCTTATGCAGGCACAGCATCAAAATTTGGCGTATTTGGAAGCTTTCAACTGCAGTTTTAAACTATATAAAAGGGTTTAGCTTGCTTTAAATTATGTGGGCAGCATATTTTAAATATCTTTGCCAACAAATTTGAGTACATCGCATGGATAAAAATTTTAATCCAGATAAACAACACACATTAGCCAAGCCTGTTAGTATTTCTGGCACCGGGCTTCATTCAGGAATAGAAGTTGATATGACACTAAAGCCGGCCAATCCGGGGTTTGGTTATCATTTTCAGCGAACCGACCTGCCCGGCTCCCCGGTAATAAAGGCCGACTGCGACCTGGTTACTGACACTTCAAGAGGAACTACATTAGAAAAAGACGATTGCAAGGTTAGTACTGTTGAACACATTTTGGCAGCATTGGTTGGTATGGGTGTTGATAACTGTCTTATAGAATTAAACGGCCCCGAAGTTCCAATTATGGATGGCAGTAGCGGACCATTTGTAGATATTATTGAAAAAACAGGCGTACTTGAACAAGACGCAGCCAAAGTTTGGTACAGCATAGATACCAATATCTCACATTTTGATGATGTAAAAAAAGTAGAGATGACTGCATTACCTGCAGTAAATTATCATTTAACCGCACTTATTGATTTTAATAGCCCGGTATTGGGTACACAACATGCCAGTTTAAAATCTATCAAAGAATTTAAACAGGAAATAGCACCCTGCCGTACTTTTTGTTTTTTACATGAACTGGAAATGCTGCTCGATAATAACCTGGTAAAAGGGGGCGATATTAATAATGCCATAGTAGTAGTTGATAAACCAGTAACCGATGAAGAAATGAACAGGCTTGCAAAGGCATTCGGCCGCAAAAAAGTAGAAGTAAAAAGCGAAGGTTACCTTAATAACCTGGAACTACGGTTTCCTAATGAACCAGCAAGGCATAAATTATTAGATGTGGTTGGAGACTTAGCTTTAATAGGTTATCCTTTAAAAGCACATATAATAGCCAACCGCCCCGGGCATAGCAGTAATGTAGAGTTTGCAAAAAAATTAAAACAATACATCAAAAAAAATAAACACACAAAAGACATACCCAATTACGACCCTAACCAGGAACCGGTTTATACATTAGAGCAAATAGAAAAAACTTTGCCACACCGTTTTCCATTTATAATGGTGGATAAAATAATTGAACTTACCGATACGCATATTGTAGGTATAAAAAATATAACCTTTAACGAATATTTTTTCCAGGGCCATTTTCCCGGAAACCCGGTAATGCCCGGCGTTTTGCAGATTGAAGCTTTGGCTCAAACCGGTGGCTTATTATGTATTAATGCCATGCCACAAGGCCAGTACGACACTTATTTTTTAAAAATTGATAATTGCAAATTCAAACAAAAAGTAGTGCCCGGAGATTCATTGATTTTAAAAATGGAATTAGTAGAACCCATACGCCGTGGTATTTGTGTTATGAAGGGCAGCGTATATGTAGGCAATAAATTATGCACCGAAGCAGATTTAACAGCTCAACTGGTAAAAAGAAAATAAATATGCAAATATGCCATTGAGCAAGTATGCAAAATCACAATAAATATTTAATTTAAAATTATAAAGCAGCTTAAAAAAACCTAACAATTTAAATTAACACACTGGCAATATTGCCTCTTTGCACATTGCATTTAAACTATGATTCATCCACACACATACATACACCCCAATGCTAAACTAGCTACCAATGTTAAGGTTGATCCTTTTAGTGTAATTCACCAAAACGTAGAAATAGGTGAAGGAACCTGGATAGGAAGTAATGTAACCATTATGGAAGGTGCAAGAATTGGAAGAAACTGCCGCATATTTCCGGGGGCCGTTATTGCTGCTATCCCACAGGATTTAAAATTTGATGGTGAAGAAACCACTGTTGAAATTGGCGATAATACCACTATTCGTGAATTTGTAACTGTAAACAGGGGCAGTAAAGATAAATGGACTACAAGAGTTGGTAACAATTGCCTGATTATGGCATATAGCCATATTGCTCATGACTGTATTATAGGCAACAACTGTATTATGAGCAACAATACTCAAATGGCCGGGCATGTAAGCATGGGCGATAATGCAATACTTGCAGGTATGTGTGCTGTACACCAGTTTGTTCATATTGGCCAGCATGCTTTTATAGCCGGCGGCTCTTTAGTAAGTAAAGATGTGCCACCATTTATTAAAGCAGGCCGCACACCATTAAGCTATGCAGGCGTAAACTCAATAGGGTTAAAACGAAAAGGTTTTTCGTTAGACAGGATTAATAAGATACTCGACATCTATCGTATCATCTACAACAAATCGATGAACACATCGCAGGCGCTAAATTTTATTGAAGAAGAATTGCCGGCAACAGATGAACGTGATGAAATTGTAACTTTTATAAGAGAAAGCGGTCGAGGAATAATAAAACGTTTTACCAAGGGGAGTATGGAAGATGAATAAACACTTGCCTACCTGCTAATGTAAAATTGCTATATACCAAATCTATCCTTTCACTAAAAATATCATACAGCAAAAACATGAAGCCTTCCTCCCCTCCTACTTTACAAATGGATAATGGCAAGGTGGAAATTAAGCTTACCAATGTGGGTAAACGATTTAACAGGGAGTGGATTTTCCGTAACTTCAATTACAGTTTTAACAACTCCCAAAAACACGCTATAACAGGCCCTAATGGTTCGGGAAAATCAACACTACTGCAGGTTATAGCAGGTGCAACTATGCACAACGAAGGGATAATTGATTATACAATAGATCAAAAAAAAATTGAACCCGAACAGCATTTTAAATTTATTTCCATAGCTGCTCCATACCTGGAACTGATTGAAGAAATGACAGCAAAAGAGATCCTGCTTTTTCAATCTTCATTTAAGCCTTTGCTACAATTGGTAAGTATTGCAGATATTTTAGAAACCGTAGGATTGCAATCAGCCGCCAATAAACAATTACGTTACTTCAGCAGCGGTATGAAACAACGGTTAAAACTTGCACAGGCATTTTTTAGTAACACACCTATACTTTTACTTGACGAACCCACCACTAATTTAGATGCTGATGGTATAGAATTATATCATTCTTTATTGAATAATTACACAACAAACAGGTTGGTTATTATAAGCAGCAATGTAAAACAGGAATATGATTTTTGTGATGAAGTGATAGATATACTGGCTTATAAATAAGTTTTTCAACCTATACAGTTATCATCGCTTACTTGCAATCAATAAATTCAAATCGGTAAATTTTAAATCAAATCTTTCGCTTAAAAAGAAATTTGTAAGGCTTCCTTTATACAAATAAATACCACTACGGATATTTAACTTATGCCAAATAATATGATCAATGCCGCCATCTTCGCCTGTTTCAAGCAGTAGCGGCATTAATACGTTGCTAATGGCCTGCGATGCGGTACGGGCAAAGCCACTGGGTATATTGGGCACACAATAATGTATTACATCGTGTTTTTTAAATATTGGTTTTTCGTGGCTGGTAACCCTGCTTGTTTCAAAGCAACCACCATGGTCAATACTCACATCTACTATAACACTTCCGGGCCTCATATTACTAACGGTTTCTTCTGTTACTACAATGGGTGTTCGCCCGGTATCACCACTTAATGCGCCTACAGCCACATCGCATGTTTTTAACTGCTTTGCCAATATTTTTGGTTCAAGCACCGAGGTCCACATACGCACTCCAATATTATTTTGCAAACGCTTTAACCTGTAAATACTATTATCAAAAACTTTTACGCTGGCGCCCATTGCCAATGCCGTACGGGCTGTGTATTCGCCTACAATACCTGCGCCAATGATAATTACTTTTGTAGGAGGTATGCCACTAATACCGCCAACCAATACACCTTTACCATTGTTAGCCTTGCTTAAATATTGTCCCGCAATCAGCATTACGGCGCTGCCGGCAATTTCGCTCATGCTACGTACAATAGGATTGTGCCCGGTATCGTCTTTCAGGTTCTCGAAACTTAATGCTGTAATTTTTTTCTCCATCATCTTCTGCAGTATATCACGCTTCATAATTGCCATGTGTATTGGAGAAATAATTGTTTGGTTAGGCTTAAGCAATTCACATTCGCTTGCACTAACCGGTGCACTTTTAACCAGTATCTCACATTCAAAAACTTCCTTTTTATCGTATGCTATTTTTGCGCCGGCTTCGCTGTAATCTTTATCAGAATAACTGGCACCATCACCGGCTTTAGTTTCTACAACCACCCTGTGTCCGTTTGCAATCATAACAGCTACGGCTTCGGGTGTTAGGGCAATACGGTCTTCATTAAAAGAATTTTCTTTGGGTATACCAATCAATAATTCTGCGCCCTTTGCTTTTATATCAAGGGTTTCTTCAAGTGTTTCATACGAAAATGACGACGATATGAAGGGTTTTGACGAAGCCATATTGAAATATTTGTAAGCTTGTAATTTACAAATTTAATTTCAGCTTTCGGGTATTATCTTCTATAGCGCTAATGGTTATATGAAGTGTTTTTTCGGGGAAGATGGCTGCAGCTTTTTGGGGCCATTCTACAAAACAAATATCTCCCGAATAAAGACAATCTTCCACACCGGCATTAATGGCTTCGGCTTCATCTTTTACCCGGTATAAATCCATGTGGTAAACTGTTTGGCCATTACTGGTTTTATATTGGTTTATTATAGAAAACGTAGGGCTACTAATGGTATCCTCTACACCCATGGCCTTACACAAAGCCTGTATAAAGGTAGTTTTACCTGCTCCCATCTCTCCATGAAATGCAAATACCCGGTAGCCTGCTAAGGCCGGTAATAATCGGATGGCAGTATCCTGTATTTTATCAAGCGAAAAATTTACCTCCATGTTGCAAAGATATTTTCCTTCGATAGTAATCAAAGAAAAATTTCAACAGGTAATTTTGTAATATGGAAAAAGTTGACTGGAAAGTAGAAGGTATGACTTGCACAAATTGTGCATTAAGCATTAACCGTTATCTTGAAAAAGAAGGACAGAAAGATATTAAAGTAAATTTCATTGGCGGCGAAGTGAGTTTTGAAATGGATGGAAACAAGACAAAGGATGAACTTACAAAAGGCATTGCCGATTTAGGATACAAGGTTGTTGATGAAAAGACAGCCACACACCCCGAAAATTTAAAAATTAAAAAGCAGCATTTTTTCAGTAACCATTTGCAGAGGTTTTTGTTTTGCTTACCGTTTACATTGGTATTAATGCTGCACATGCTGCCCTGGCACCCGGCATTTTTAATGAACCCATGGATACAACTGGCTATTTGCTTACCTGTTTATGTGGTTGGTATGAATTATTTTGGAGTAAGCGCTGTTAAAAGTTTACGCAGGGGCATACCCAATATGAATGTGTTAATAGCTATTGGCAGTACAGCCGCCTTTGTTTACAGTATTATAGGCACTTTAGGCAATATGGGTATGGATTATGTTTTTTATGAAACAGCCGCTACCATCATCACCCTTGTTTTCCTGGGCGAATGGGTTGAACACAAATCGGTAGATACCACTCAGAAAGAATTAAAAAAATTAGCAGCCACACAAAAAGTGATGGCCAATATGATTGCTTTTGATGAAGAACATAAGGAATTAGTTTTCCCGGTTGAAAACACATCCTTGCATGTGGGCGACCTAATACTTATAAAGACCGGCGAACAAGTGCCTATTGATTGTAAAATATTATGGGGCGATGCCGCAGTAAACGAGGCATTGCTAACCGGCGAAAGCCGGCCCGTTAAAAAAACAAAAAAAGATGCATTGATTGGCGGCAGTATGCTAACCGATGGCATTGTAAAAGCCCAGGTAACTGCCGTAGGAAAAGATACTGTGCTAAGCAATATACTAACCCTGGTTAAAGAAGCCCAAAGCGAAAAGCCACCCATACAGCAATTGGCCGATAAGATAAGCGCTGTATTTGTACCGGTGGTTTTGGCAATTGCCCTGCTTACTTTTTTAATCAATTATTTTGCCTTTGATGTAAGCGGCACTTCATCTTTAATGCGAAGTATTGCCGTATTGGTAATAAGTTGCCCCTGTGCCATGGGCCTGGCAACACCGGCAGCTATTGCAGTTGGGCTGGGGCGTGCAGCAAAAAATGGCATCCTTTTCCGCAATGCCAAAAGCCTTGAATTGTTTAAAAACATACAATCAGTTGTATTTGATAAAACAGGAACTCTTACAAAAGGGAATTTTAATGTTACGGGCTTTCAATCGATGGAGCTGAGTGATGAAAATTTTAAGCAGGTAGTTTTTTCCATGGAAAAATTTTCCAATCACCCAATTGCAAAAGCGATTGCCGAAAGCTGGAAAATGAATAACCCCGTAAGCTGGAAAAAGATTGAAGAAATAAAAGGCCTTGGTATAAAAGCAGAAGATGCAGAAGGCAACAGTTACCTGCTAGGCTCATACAAAATTGCTGCTTCGCAAACCAACGACAATACACATACGGCATATCTTTTAAAAAACGATAAGTTGATAGGGTGGTTTAATCTTGAAGATGAAATAAGGCCCGAAGCAAAAGAAGTAATTACCTACCTGCATAAAAAAAACATTGAAACAATTTTATTAAGCGGCGATACTTTAGATCGTACTAAAAAAATTGCAGATACGCTTGGTATAGATAAAGTATATGCCGAAAAAACACCTGAAGAGAAATTAAAGATCATTGAAAAACTAAATACCGAAAAACCAGTAGCCATGGTTGGTGATGGTGTTAATGATGCACCGGCACTTGCAAAAGCTACCATCGGTATCTCAATGAGCGATGCTACACAATTGGCAGTACAAAGTGCACAGGTTGTTTTAATGAACAAAGGCATACATCAACTACCACTGGCATTAGGTTTAGGAAAGCATACATTTAAAACAATAAAAGGAAACTTGTTTTGGGCTTTTATTTATAATGTTGTGGCCATACCTATTGCGGCCATTGGACTTTTACAACCCGGCATAGCAGCACTGGCAATGGGTTTTAGCGATGTTGTGTTGGCAATAAACTCTTTATGGCTTAGATTCCGCAAAGTAATCTAACAGGAAGCCATAAATTGCATAGGTGAATATTCATGAAATTTTAAAAACCTATTGGGGGTATAATCAATTTCGGCCACTGCAGGAAGAAATTATCAATGCAGTATTGGAAGGAAAAGATACGCTTGCACTATTACCAACCGGTGGAGGAAAATCAATTTGTTTCCAGGTACCTGCCATGGCAATGGATGGTATTTGCCTGGTGATTAGTCCGCTCATTGCTTTAATGAAAGACCAGGTTGAAAACCTAAAAAGAAAAGGGATTCCTGCTTTATCAATTTACGCAGGAATGAGTTTTATTGAGATAAAAAAAACTTTACAAAATGCCATTCATGGCAATTATAAATTTCTGTATGTTTCGCCAGAGCGATTAGAAACCGATTTGTTTTTAGATGCATTGCATGCAATAAAAATAAACCTGCTTGCTGTTGATGAAGCACATTGCATATCACAATGGGGGTATAATTTCAGGCCGACTTATTTAAGGATTGCAAGCCTACGGGAACTATTGCCGGATGTTCCGGTTTTGGCGCTTACTGCATCGGCCACAAAAATGGTGCAGGAAGATATTTGTGATAAACTTGCTTTACCATTGGTTAAAACAGGTGCTGTTAAACCAGCCTGGCAAAAATTTCAACAACCATTTGAACGGCCTAACCTTTCATATTCTGTTTTTAATGTACCATCAAAACAAAATAAATTACTTGAAATACTTAAAAATGTAAAGGGCTCGGCCATTGTTTATTGTAAAAGCCGCAAACACACTATAGAAGTAGCCAATCTGTTAAAATTAAATAGCATTAAAGCTGATTTTTATCATGCAGGACTAAGTAATGAAGAACGTAATAAAAAGCAGGAAAACTGGATTAGCAATGATACCCGGGTAATTGTAAGCACCAATGCATTTGGAATGGGTATTGATAAACCCGACGTAAGGGTGGTAGTACATTACGATGTACCTGATTGTATTGAAAATTATTACCAGGAAGCAGGGCGTGCCGGAAGGGATAGCAAAAGAGCTTATGCTGTGATGCTTTATAACAATAAAGAAATTGAAAGCCTTTTGCAGCAATCTGATATCCGTTTTCCAGGAGAAAAAGAAATTAAACAGGTTTATACTGCCATTATGAATCATCTGCAAATACCTGCAGGAAGTGGCGAAGGTATAAGTTACGATTTTGATATTGCTTTATTTGCAAGCACTTTTAAGATAAACATACTTACTGCAACATACAGTATTAAAGTACTTGAACAACAAAATGTACTGGGCTTTAATGAGGTTTTCTTTAAACCCTCAACCGTTGTATTTACAACTAATAGAGAAGAACTGGTAGACTTTGAAAAACAGGAACCATCTTTAGAACCTATAATAAAAGGATTATTACGTTCGTATGAAGGTATTTTTGATTATCCAGCCATTGTGTACGAAAGCAAGCTCTCCAAATTTTTACAAATAGATATTGCCCGGTTAAAAAAAGATTTAAAAAAACTGAATGATTACGGAATAATCTGTTACTCGGCCCAAAAAGACAAACCCCAACTTACGCTTTTTCAAAATCGTATGTATAAAGATGATTACAAACTGAATACAACTGATTTTTTAAAACAAAAAGAAAATTTTGAAAAAAGAGTAAATGCCATAGTTGCCTATATAAAAAAACAAACAGGATGCCGTAGTATTGAAATATCAAAATATTTTAATGATATAAAAGTAAAAGCCTGTGGCATTTGCGATAACTGCATTAACGAAAAAATTTTATATGTATCGGCAGAAGAATTTGAAATAATTACAAAAGGCATTGAAGAGCTAACCACACATACTTCTATAAAAATCGAAAACTTACTGGCTGCATTAACACATTTTAAAAAAGAAAAGGTTTGGCGGGTAATTAATTACCTGCAAGCCGAAAACAAAATTGAAATCGGTAAATCAGGAGATATAAAATGGGTACAATGAAAAAGTATAAAAATAAAAAAGGGACCAAGATGGAAATCTAGTCCCGCTTTAAAATCCAATATCCTATGAAAAACCGAAACGAAGATAGTGTGGTTTTTACTATCTAACAAGATTTTTTGCAATAATTTTTAAGATTTTTTTTAATTTAAATGTGTAAGAAATACAATATGCAAAATATTAATCTATGTATAACATACTCATTTTTAATAAATTAAAAAAATCAACTTTATGTTATTTTGGAAATTTATAGTCTCCCGACTGGAATAAAAAACTTGCTCCCTGGTACCATGCAATTGCTTCCTTTATAAGACTATCTGAAGGAGAAACAGGTGTATTAACACCAGTTTTAAAATCGGGCCTCACGGTTTGAATTTTTTGCTGAGGAGATAAAATAACCATTTCTCCGTTGTGGATATAGCCCATATCCTGGTATGTACTTATAAAGGCACGTTCATTGCCGGGTGTCATATTATAAATATCGTACCCCATAAACCGGCTTGTGTAATTAAGGTTTAAAAGCCCCAGTATTGTAGGCGCCAAATCTATTTGGCTTACCAACCGGTTTTCAATTGCAGGTTTAATTAATTGAGGAGCATATATGATACAGGGAATATGATAACGGTTTACAGGCAAATCGGTTTTACCGGCGCTTTTTGAACAATGATCGGCAACAATAACAAACAAAGTATTATTAAACCATGGTTTGTGTTGGGCATCCTTTAAAAACTTATTAATAGCATAGTCGGTGTATTTAACGGCACCCTGTATAGATTGGTATGAAGGCGAAATATCAATCCTCCCCTCGGGATAGATATAGGGCCGGTGATTACTAACAGTCATTATATGGTTAAAAAAAAGTTTTCCATTTTTAAAACTGTTATCACACTGTTGCAAAGTAAAATTAAATGAAGCTTCGTCATCTGCACCCCATGCTGTAGTTACATGTATAAGGCTATCGGGTATATCTCTTTTGTCGAGCACAGTATAACTGCTGTTACTGAAAAATTTACCCATGTTATCAAAAAAAGAATTTCCGCCATAGATATATTTCACATCGTAACCCTTAGCTTTTAAAACACTCCCCATTGTAAACATATCATCATTATTGGGCCGCCGAACAATTGATTGGCCCGGTGTGGGTGGTATTGCAAGAGACAATGCCTCAAGCCCCCTAACAGTACGGGTACCCGAAGCATAAAATTGATTAAACCATAATCCATGTGGGATGAGTGAATCAAGGCATGGTGTAATGTTTTCTGTATTTCCAAAATGTGCCAGGTAATCGCCACTTAAACTTTCTACACTAATTAGTACAATATTCCATTTGTGTTCAGGACTATCGTTTTTTATTTGCCTCTCAATACTTAAAGGGTTATTGGTAAATGTGGCATTAGGCGCCTGTAACATGTTACGCAATATTCTAAAATTTGCAGTATCATTATTGGTGGCATAAAATTTATTATAATCAATTTCATTATGCCAAAAAGCGGCTCCAAATTCATAAATGCCATTACCGCTTAGTTCGTTTACATAATTATTATTGCTGATATCCTTGATACGGTTATTAACCAGGAAGTAACCTGCCAAAGGCAACAGCATAAACAGAAGAAAAAAAACAGTACGCCGTGCAAAACGCATACTTACCTGCTGGGAAGCATAAATTTTTTTTTGTACCAGTAAAACTATAGCCACTGCAGCAACAGCAATACCTGTTGCAATTAAGGGGATATTGTACGATTCCCAAATATTTACCAACACTTCGTTGGTATAAACCAGGTAATCAACAGCAATAAAATTATAACGTACATTAAATTCATCCCAAAAGATTATCTCGCCACCAACATTAATTACAAGTATCAATGTAATAATAAAGAACATGATAAACATTGGGATACGGTTCCATTTATGCCGATACCAACTGTCTTTCATCAACCAGCAATACAAAGCAACGGGTATAGCAAAAAAACTGCACACTACCATATCGTAAAAAAGGCCGATAATAAAAATACCTGCTATGCGAAGGAAACTAAGTTCAAGGTTTGGCCAGCTAATAATTAATAAGGTTAACCTGGTAATAAAACTTAATGAAAAAAGAATTAATGCCAATACCAACAATGGGCCATATCTATGCCTGAAAGCCTGCTGCAATTTTATCATGCTGTAAAAATAAGGATAACAGCGTTGCTAAAAATTAGGTTTATAAGAACGCTTTTACTAGAACCAACTTTTGCTTTTTGTACTTCTGCTTCTGCCGCCAAGGCCCAATGCACCAAGTAATGAACGTACAATAGTGTTACCTGCAGTACGTACCATACTTTTTACAATACTGTTGCTGGCAACTTTTTCTATGGTTGAAGGCTCTTCTTTTACTGGTTTATTTGGTGTAGTAGTTGTATCCGTGGCCGATTTTTCTGCTGCTTCTTTCAGTTTTTCTGTTAATATTTCATAAGCACTTTCGCTATCGATGGTTTGATTATATTTAGCCACCATTTTTGATTTGGCATTAATGGCATCAATCTCATCTTCTGTTAAAACATCCATCCGGCTGCGTGGTGCACAAAGCATGGTATGTGCCAATGGAGTGGGAATACCTTTTTCGTTCAGCATAGTAATCAGCGCTTCGCCAATACCCAATTGAGTAATCAGGTCTTCTGTTTTGTAAAATTCTGTTTCGGGATAATTTTCTGCCGTTTGTTTAATCACTTTCCTGTCGGCAGCGGTAAAGGCACGCAATGCATGCTGCACTTTTAAACCCAGTTGGGCTAAAACGCTTGCAGGTACATCCATTGGGTTTTGTGTACAAAAATAAATGCCAATGCCTTTTGAGCGTATAAGTTTTACAATGGTTTCAATCTGCTGTAATAATGCCGAGCTTGCTTCATTAAAAATAAGATGGGCTTCATCTATAAACATCACCAGTTTTGGTTTATCCAAATCACCTTCTTCGGGGCAGCTTGCATACAGTTCGGCAAGCATTTGCAGCATGAAGGTGGAAAAAAGTTTTGGTTTATCCTGCAAATCGTTAACCCGTAATACACTAATAATACCACGGCCGTCATCGGCAATACGCATCAAATCATCTACTTCAAAACTTTTTTCGCCAAAGAAAATATCGGCACCCTGCTGTTGTAATTCTATCACCTTGCGTAAAATAGTACCGGTAGATGAGGTTGAAATTTTACCGTAGGTTTTTTCTATTTCATCTTTGCCCTCATCGCCAATAAATTGTAATACTTTTATAAAATCTTTCAGGTCAAGCAAAGGCAATTTATTGTCGTCGCAATATTTAAAAATCATGGCTACCACGCCGCCCTGTGTATCGTTTAGTTCTAAAATCTTGGTAAGCAATACGGGACCAAATTCACTAACAGTCGCTCGCAAGTGTATGCCCTTTTGCCCAGTTAAAGTCATCAACTCGACAGGAAATAAAGAAGGCTTAAATTGCATATTCAGCTTTTGGTAACGTTCATCAATCTTTGTATTTGTTGTACCCATTGCTGCAATACCGCTCAGGTCACCTTTAATATCCATCACCATTACCGGCACACTGTTATCACTTAAAAATTCGCTTATCACCTGCAGGGTTTTTGTTTTTCCGGTACCTGTTGCCCCGGCAATAAGGCCATGGCGGTTGAGGGTTTTTAATGGAAGGTTGATGGCTGCTTCTGCAACTACCTCACCATCCAACATTGCTGCTCCAATTTTTACAGATTCGCCTTTAAAAGTATAACCGGTGTTTATTGCCTGTATAAAAGCCTCTTTATTTGCCATGATATTTTTTTTTGGAAAGTTACAACTGCAAATTCAAATCCAAATTAAGATTTTTACAAATACAGCTTAATTTTGAGTTAATGCAAAAAAGTATATTCTTACTTGCCGGATGTGTGATAACCATTGTAACCATCAGTTCGTTTTTAAGTACGCAAACTGCCGGAATAAAAAACAGCGCCCAATTGGGTAAAAAATTATTTTCAGAAAAAATACTCTCTAAAGATTCTACAGTAAGCTGTGCAAGTTGCCATAAACCACAATTTGCATTTGCCGATACGGCTGCTTTTAGTGTTGGTATCGGTGGCAGACTTACCAACCGCAATACACCATCTGTATTGAATATGAAAAACAGGCCTTATTTTTTTTGGGATGGAAGGGCCGCTTCGCTGGAAGAGCAATCATTAATGCCCATTAAAAACCCCGATGAAATGGGATTACCTATTGATGAAGCTATTAAAAGATTAAATGAACATACAGAGTACAAAAAACTTTTTTTAAAGATATTTAAAGAACAACCCAATGCTGCAAACCTTGCAAATGCTTTTGCTGCTTACGAACAAACTTTAGAAACCGTAAACAGCAAATTTGACGACTGGAGCAATGGCAAGATTGAATTAACTGCATCAGAAGAAAGAGGCCGGCAATTATTTATTGGTGATAAAGCTAAATGTTTTGATTGCCACCGCATGGAAGATTTTACAGATGATGAATTTAAAAATATTGGCTTGTACAATGGTAAAGAGCTTAACGATGCAGGCTTATACAACATCACAAAAAAAGAAAGCGACCTGGGTAAATTTAAAACTCCCGGCTTACGTAATATTGCCGTTACCGCACCATACATGCACAATGGTAAATTTAAAACACTTGAACAAGTGCTTACTTATTACAACAACCCCGATGCTTTTGTAGAAGACCCTGTAAATATTGATGATGCATTGAAAAAGCCATTAGGCTTATCGCTGCAGGATAAGAAAGATATCATTGCTTTTTTAAAAACACTTACAGATAAAAAATACATTGCTAAATAACTCAATGCTTTACAACTATTTTACCTTTAACAAAAAATTAGGTACTATATTCGCTGTATAAACTTTGATTTAATTTTATTTGCCAATAAACCTGAAAAAATATGGAACCAGTTAAACCTCAAATACTATTGTGCGAAGATGATACAAACCTTGGCATGGTATTAAAAAACTATTTAGAGCTAAATGATTATAATGTAACCCTGGAGAGGGATGGCAAACTTGGCCTTGCCGCTTTTCAGCGTGAAAAATTTGACTTATGCCTGCTGGATGTGATGATGCCCAACATGGACGGTTTTACTTTAGCCGAAGAAATACGTGATGTAAACCCTGATGTGCCTTTGTTTTTCTTAAGCGCCAAAACCATGAAAGACGATATTATACAAGGCTATAAGCTGGGCGCCGATGATTATATCACCAAACCTTTTGACAGCGAAGTTTTGTTGCACAAGATTAAAGCCATTTTAAAACGCAACGAAGAACTGCACCGTGAAGAAGTGAATGCTGAGTACGATTTGGGTAAATATCATTTTAACCCAAGGTTGCGTGAACTTACCATTGATGGAAAGACACAAACCTTATCGCCCAAAGAAAACGAGTTACTAAAGATGTTGAGCGAATATAAAAATGATTTGCTTAGCCGTGAAATTGCTTTAAAAAAGATTTGGGGCAGCGATACTTATTTTAATGGCCGCAGCATGGATGTGTATATTGCCAAATTACGCAAATACTTAAAAGAAGATAGCAACCTGGAAATTGTAAACATCCATGGCAATGGATTTAGGTTGGTTGTTACCGAATAATTTTATATACTATAAAAACAGAGATGCCGCTTTTTTAAGCGGCATCTCTGTTTAATGCTAAAATCTTAATAACTATTCATTAAATAATAAATTTTCATTACCACCAAAAGAAGATTTTTTACCAAGATGGTTGTAAGCTTTAGCAGTTGCTTCCCTGCCACGGGCAGTGCGTTGTAAAAAACCTTCCTGAATTAAAAATGGTTCATACACTTCTTCAAGCGTACCTACTTCTTCACCAACGGCAGTGGCAATAGTAGTAATGCCCACCGGCCCGCCTTTAAATTTATCAATGATGGTACTTAAAATTCGGTTGTCCATTTCATCAAGGCCATGCTTATCTACATTTAATGCTTTTAGCGAATGCTCGGTAATACCCAAATCAATTGTGCCATTGCCAATCACCTGTGCAAAATCTCTTACCCTGCGCAGCAGGCCATTGGCAATACGAGGTGTGCCCCGGCTGCGGCCCGATATTTCAGCAGCTGCATCGCTTGTAATTTTTGTACCTAATATTTTTGAGGAGCGAAGTATTATGTTTTTAAGTGTATTGGCATCATAATATTCTAACCTTGATTTTATGCCAAACCTTGATAGCAAGGGCGCTGTTAATAATCCACTTCGGGTGGTGGCGCCAATTAAAGTAAAGGGATGTAGGTTTAGTTGCACTGTTCTTGCATTGGGGCCGCTGTCAATCATGATGTCAATACGATAGTCTTCCATTGCAGCATATAAATATTCTTCTACCACTGTACTCAACCGGTGTATTTCATCAATAAACAAAACATCGTTGGGTTCTAAATTGGTAAGCAGGCCAGCAAGATCGCCGGGTTTTTCAATTACCGGCCCGCTTGTTTCTTTTATGTTTACACCCAACTCATTTGCCACAATACGGCTTAATGTGGTTTTACCAAGCCCCGGGGGGCCATGAAAAAGAATATGATCAAGCGCCTCGCCACGCAATTTTGCCGCTTTAATAAAGATGCTAATGTTTTCAATTATTTGAGGCTGGCCCGAAAAATCATTGATAACGGAAGGCCTTATGCTGTTTTCAAATTCCTTTTCGGCACTGTTTAGTTCTCCGGTATTGATATGTAAATGAGGATTGGGCATACTGTAAAAATACTTGTTTATATTTTAGAAATAAAAAAGCCTTCCGGCATTTGGGAAGGCTTACAATTATATTAACGCATTTTATTTTGCTTTTACGTTTACAGCCACCCTGCGGTTTTGTGCCCTGCCTTCGGCAGTTGTATTATCGGCAATGGGCCATTGTGGGCCATAACCTTTAGCATCATTAATTGAATTAGCAGAAGCACCAAGTTTTTTTAACTCTGCTACTACGGCATTGGCCCTCTTTTGAGACAAAGCAATATTTGTAGCTTCACTGCCTGTATTATCGGTATATCCGCCTATTTTAAATTGAGCCGATGGAAACCCTTTTGTAATGGCAACCATATTTTTCAATTGCGCCAAAGATGCTTCGGTGATTTCTGAACTACCGGTTTTAAAACGCACATTTGTAAATTCAAACCAATTGCCTTTAACTGTATCTAATTTTGCATTAGCATCGGTTAAAAATTTGTACAGTTTATTTTCTGTAGAAAATTCACCAACTTCAAGTTTGCCTGCATTATTTGGCAAATCAATACTAACCATATTGCCGGTATTATAAATAAAATCACCTGTAAGGCTATCTATTTTACCTGTAATATTTACAGTAGTTTTTTTTATTTCACCGCTTTCATGTTTAGTTGAGGATGATTCAGCTGTTGTTGTAATCATTTCAGGATTTTTATTACAACCTTTAAAATAATAAGAAGCCATTGCCAGTAATGCAAATAAAATTACCGGAAGTATATAGCGCATAGCATTTCCTTTTTTATCTGCAGTGCCTGATTGTTGATGAGTGTGCTGTGCAATTGTATTTTCAATACCTCCAAAATTTCCTAAAACACTGCTAAGGTTTAACCCCGATGGTAAAGCAGCATTAATAGCTGATTTTTGATTATTGAGCAAGGTTGTTATACTTCCGGTGTTTAAATTATTATCGCTGGCATGTTTACCAAGTAAACCCATTATTGCCGGTGCTGCCATACTCATTAAAGAACTAACCGAAGCATTTTTTAGTCCTGTAAAATTCGACAACAGGCCGGTTATGCCATCTAACTTGTTACCAAATAAACTATTTACTAAACCGGCACCTTTATTTAAAAGGCTGCCACCGTCATTACCAAAAAAACTTTCCAGGTTATTTAAAACTCCTGACTCGTTTTGTTGTTTTGCAGATTGTGCTACAAAATCAGCACCTTCGTGGTTAGCAACTTTATTAACAAAGCCACTTAAAACTACGGGCAAAATACTTGCAATTGCTTTTACAACCCCACTTTCGCTTTCGTTTAAATAATTACTTGCTTTTTTAACCAACTCGTCGGTAAATAAGTTTTTTGTAGCATCTATTAAATTAAATGACATAGTTTCTTTAAATTATAATTTTTAATTAAATATGAAATACGGAAATGCAATATTATATAAAAAATAGGTTTAAACAAATTTATCATAAGTAGTAGCTATGCCAACCTCCCACCCCATCATTTCGCCATTAATCAAATGGATATAAAATTTCACTAAATTAGGCTTTAAGTTTGCGTATGCATAAATCAAATGTAAGATATTGGCTTTGCCAGTTTACCGGTTGGGGTGTATGGGGTTTAATATTGTTGTATTTTAATTTTGTAGTGTTTGGCGACCGGTTTAAAGAGCAGGGAGGCCAAAAACAATATATTATCAGCCTCTTCATTTTACTGGTATGTGGTATCCTTAGCACTCACCTTTTAAGGGTTGTATTAAAAAAGATCAACTGGTTTAAGTTTTCTTTTAACCGTATTGTAATCATGTTTTTTTTATCTGTTGGATGCACCGGCACAATATTGTATTACGGCAGTGAATACATTGAATCACATTCGGGTTACTCGTACGATAAATATTATACCAACCAAAAGCTGGAGAAAGCTATAAAGATGGAAAAGCAATTTGGGCTGGAAAATGTTGCGTATTATAAAAGTGATGCCTTAAGCAAAGACACATCTATAAAAAAAGCTTTTACCGAAATTAAAAAATCAACCGGTTGGGCACGCAATAAAAAAGGCGATTGGGTGTATGAAAACAAATCGGACCTGGTAGGTATATATTATAACCTTTTATTGATTGCTATTTGGATGCTTATTTATATTGTTTACCATTACGTGGAAAATAACAGGAAAGACCAGATAGACAGGCTTAGGCTTGAATCAACAGTAAAAGAGCTTGAACTTAAAACTATCAAATCGCATATTAATCCTCATTTTATTTTTAACTCGTTAAACAGTATACGTGCACTGGTAGATGAAAACCCTAAGAGAGCAAGGCGTGCTATTACCGAACTGAGTAATATTTTACGAAGCAGTATGCAAGCCGAAAAAGCCGAAACGGTTACGCTTGAAAAAGAATTAGACATAGTAAAAGATTACCTGGCGCTTGAACAAATGCGTTTTGAAGAAAGATTAAAAATAGAATTTGATATTGAAGAAGCAACCCTGCAACAACCGGTACCACCCATGATGCTGCAAACACTTGTAGAAAACGCCATAAAACACGGTATTAGCAGGCAAATAAGAGGCGGAATTGTAAGAGTGATAGCAAAATTTAAAGAAAATAATATGGAATTACTGGTACAAAATACCGGGCAGTTAAGCACAGAAATTAATGAAGAAGGGTTTGGAATAAAAAGTACACAAAACAGGCTAAACCTGATGTACCAGGGCAAAGCTGTTTTTGGTATTCATAATTTAAATACATCAATGGTAGAATCAAAAGTTTTGATACCTGTAGAAGTTTAATTTAAAATTTAAAAACTTAAATATGCAAAAGGCATTAATAATAGATGATGAAAGGCTGGCAAGAAACGAATTAAAAAAACTATTACTCGATTTTCCGGAAATAGAAGTAGTAGGTGAAGCTGCCAATGCAACCGAAGGGCTCGAAAAAATTGAAAACCTATCGCCCGACCTGATTTTTTTAGACATACAAATGCCCGGTAAAACCGGCTTTGATATGCTTACAGAATTAGACAGTTCGCCACATGTTATTTTTACAACCGCTTATGATGAATATGCATTAAAAGCATTTGAGGTAAATGCGCTTGATTACCTGATGAAACCGGTAGAACCAAAACGCCTTGCCGATGCCATTCAAAAATTACAGGTAGCCGAAGAAAAAGAAATGGCAGCGGCTATGGCAGGTATAAACAGGGGTATTTTAACCGATAAAGACCAGGTATTTGTAAAAGACGGGGAGCGATGCTGGTTTGTAAAACTGGGCGAAGTAAGGTTGTTTGAAAGTGTGGGCAATTATGCAAAAGTTTTTTTTGGCACATACAAACCATTAATCTTAAAATCGCTGAATGCATTGGAAGAAAGGCTGGATGAAAAAATATTTTTCAGGGCTAACCGAAAGCATATTGTAAACCTTCGTATGATTGAAAAAATTGAACCTTATTTTAACGGTGGCCTATTACTGGAACTGCAAGGCGGTGAAAAAATTGAAGTAAGCCGCAGGCAGGCAGTTAAATTTAAAGAAATGATGAGCCTTTAAACCTGCACATAAAAAAATAATCAGCTACATGAAAAAAATACTATTATTAGTTTGTACAGGCTTTATAAGCCTGTTTTCTTTTGCTCAAAAAATTGATAAGATTATAAATGCAAAAGAAGTAGAACGTATTGAAAAAATACTTTCGGCCGATGATATGCAGGGCCGTAAAACTTTTACCCCCGGCATAGACAAGGCTGCTGATTTTATAGCAAGCGAATTTGCAAAAAGCAAACTGCAATTTTTTGGAAACAACACAAATTATTTCCAGGTAATAAGCATGGTTAAAGCCAAGCCTTTATCAGTATGGGGCATGCTGGGCAATGACACTTTAAACATGAACAATGTAGCTGCCAATACCACCGATGCAGAAATCAACATCAATTCACTTTCTGATTATGAAGTAGTAAGTATAAAGGCCGATGACAATTTTTCTAAAACAGTTTTTCCGTTATTTGAGCAGGAAAAAAATATGATTATATTGGTAGATACTGCACACAGCAGGCGTTTTAAAAGCATGCAACGCTTTACTGGTAATGCAAAATTTAAATCATCGGTATCACAAATTTTTATACTCACACCAAATCTTAACCCCACATCGTTAACATTGCATATAAAAAACGAACTATCAGAGCAAACACTAAAAAATGTTGTAGGCGTTATTCCGGGTAAAAGTAAAAAAAACGAGTATGTTGTTTTTGGCGGCCATTACGATCACCTGGGTATAGGTAAGCCGGATAAAAATATGGACAGTATTTACAATGGTGCTAATGACGATGCAGCAGGCACTACAGCTGTAATAATGCTGGCAAAATATTTCAGTAAACTAAACGACAATGAACGCACATTAATTTTTGTAGCTTTTACTGCTGAAGAAATAGGAGGCTTTGGAAGCCGTTATTTTAGCCAGCAGCTAAACCCCGATAGTGTAATAGCTATGTTTAATATTGAGATGATTGGAACCGAAAGTAAATGGGGTACCAATAGTGCTTATATTACCGGCTATGAAAAAAGTGATATGGGAAAAATTTTGCAGGCCAACCTCAGTGGTTCAAAATTTCATTTTGAACCTGACCCCTATCCAAAACAAAATTTGTTTTACCGTAGCGATAATGCCACCCTTGCTGAGTTAGGTGTACCGGCTCATACCATCTCTACATCTAAAATGGAAGAACCACCTAATAACGAACCTAATTACCATAAGCAAAGCGATGAGATAGGAACATTAGATATGAAAAATATGGCAGAGATTATAAAAGCTATTGCCATTAGCAGTAAATCTATTATAAGCGGAAAAGATACACCCAGCAGGATAGAAAAAAGAAAATAGCATTTATTATTTTCAATTTATAACCCTGTAAATGCTACATGAAAATATTGTTTTATTTCATCCACATCAAACTGTTCGGCTCTTTTTGCTGCTTTTAATTGGAAAGCATCTCTGAGGCTTTCATCTTCATAAATTTTTTTCATGGCAGCCGCAAGTGCTGTTACATCATTCACAGGTGTAAGCAGGCCATACTCGCCTATTTCATAATTATTAATAGCCCGGTGGTGCAAGTCGCTTGCAGGCGCAAGTAATTCCCGTGGGCCCGAACTGCAATCTGTGGAAATTACAGGTTTGCCGCAGGCTAGTGCCTCTATCAATACATTGGGAAAACCCTCTACATCGCTGCTTAATACAAAACAATCGCTGCGGTAAACATATTTGAACGGGTTCTTATCAAATCCGCAAAAAATAACTTTTTCCATTAGGCCCAAATCGTGTACTTTTTGTTTTAGTTCATTTTCCATCACACCACCGCCAACAATTAGCAGTTTGCAGGGAAGGTTTTTGATGATGAAAAAAGCCTGTATAAGCAACAGGTGATTTTTTTCTTTTCGAAAACCACCCACATTTACAAAATGAAAAATGTTTTTTTCAAAAACAAATTCTGTAGGCTCATTGATATGCGTTTTAATAAAATTCAAATCAATAGGATTATAAATTACCCTTACAGGTGTTTTAATCTTAAAATTTTCTACCAGGTCGGTTTGCATGGCATAAGAATTGGCCAATACTAAATCGGCACGCTTGTATGAATACATGACCATGAATTTTGAAAACATACGGTAGATAGATGAATGACTTTGCTGCATTGTGGTTTGGTGCGTACGTTCGCACATAATAACATGGCCTTTATAACCCCAAAAACTTTTCATTAATGCATTGATATAACAGGGGCGATATAAAAATGCTACCGATATGTTGATTTTATTTTTTTTACAATACCTGTACACCCTCCAGGAAATGATAGGAAGTTTTAAAAACCTGATTGTTTTATCCTGCACTAATGGCTGTTGCAGGTTTAATATTTTTATTTCCGGTGGAACCTTGTATTCAATAATATTGCTATACAGTGCCAGGTGAATTTCAAAATCATCTTTTAAATGTTCCAGTAAAAGCGACACCACCCTTTCGGCGCCGCCGGATTGTAATGTATTGATGAAGATGAGCAGTTTGGGCTTTATGCCATTCATTCGGTTCTTATTTTTACTTCACTTGTGCAAATATCAATTAAATATATTTGTTGTGCCAAAAGAGTTTATAATCTTTAAACGATTAGTCAATTACTTCGCTAAAAAGTTTTTCCAATGCCTGTATCATGTTATTTACTGAAAATCGTTTTTCAGTTTCGGTAGCTATTTGTTTCCTGTTAAAATTAATTTCCAAAGCACGATTAATAGCTGCTGCAAAGCCTATGATATCATTATCATCAACTAATAACCCGGTTTTTTCATTTTCAATAATTTCATTTATACCACCGGCTGCATCAAATGCAATTGCAGGTATGCCCCTGGCGCCTGCTTCTATCAATGCATTAGGAAAGCCCTCGTAATAAGAACCAAGCAGGAAAAGGTCTGTATCTTCCATACCATTAAAAGGATTTTTATTTTCCGGTATAAAAAAAACCTGTTCATGCAGGTTAAGCTTTATTACCAGTTTTTGCAATGCTGTTTTTTGTATTCCATCACCAATAATATAAAACTCAAACGGTAGTGATAACAGGCCAACAGCATGAATAAGCCTTTCAATACCTTTTTCGGGCGAAAGCCTGCTAACAGTTATAAACTTATATGGCCTGTCAATTTGTTTTACCGGTATTTCATACACATTATTTTTTGCAGTTGCATTATTGATGATGATGGTTTTTGCAGCATCAATACCATAATGCGTTAACAGGTCTTGCTGCATATATTTTCCCTGGCATATGATAATATTAAAACGTTGGTAATATTTTTTTATCAACAAGTGGTACAGTAATGGCATTGAAGCATTTTTTGTATTTAAACTTACAATACTGCTTTCCCTGGCAATAAATTTTATTTTTTTTGAAAACAGGTTTCGGAAGATGGCGAGATAAAGGTTAACATGGTTAGCAGCAGAAAAAACTATATCGGGTTTAAATAGATGAATGAGTTTTTTTATTTTGAAAAGTGTAAACCGCACCCTGCGTTTATCTAAACTGATGATATTAACAGCCGGGTTAGTGATTTCATAAAACTGTTTGTTGTTTTGTAAAATAACAAGCTGTACGCAAAATTTACCAGTATTGATATGATTACACAGTTGAGATACAAATTTTTCTGAGCCCCCGCATTGTAACGAGGGAATTATAATTAGAAGTCTTATTTTTTTTGTATCCTCCATAATCATCATACTTTGCCGGTATAGATGGCAATATAATCATCAAGCCCTGCAACATTCTTATTATGATTTCCTGTATGCTGCAGGCTGTAACCTAATTTTTTTAATAATGTTACACATTTATCTTTTACACCCGGTAAATGGCAATCATGTGTTGCAAGTAAAATATTGGGTTTACAGGTTTGTAAAGTTTGTAATGCACCTTGCAATATCTCATATTCGGCCCCTTCCGCATCAATTTTTATAACATCTGGCATGGCAAATCCTTTAGCAACCAACCCATCTATACTAACGCATTGAACCATTATTTTATTTACTGCATTTGAAAATACCTGCGATTGCGTAATAAAAGTATTGCCATCTTTTTGATGAACATCATCTGAAAATTCAATATTTTTTTCTCTATCGGCCACAGCATAAGGCAACAATTCAATATTATTATTTGCAATTTTTGAAGTATTTATTTTAATATGCTCTTCAAAAATTTTACGCACACGTGAATTGGGTTCAAAAGCATAAATTTTTCCGTTAACAACTTCAGTATTTGCAATCAGTGAGTAAAATCCAATATTTGCACCAATATCATAAATCACTGTATTAGTATGTAATCAGGATAAGAATGTTTTTAATGTTACAGGGTTTTCATAATTACCTGTTAAGTATTCGTAGCTGCTTCCTGTTGACCATAAATATCCTTTTAATGGGCCCTTCAAAATGGGTAAAAATTTTCTTTTTAATATATACCTGTTAAATTGTATCAGCCTTTTATTTAAAATATTTATATGCAACATGGCCTATTGATTGGTAAGCATTTTTTATTTTCTGTTGAAGCAATAAAATGATAAGTTACAGCATTTATCCTATAACATGATTTACAAAAGTAGGCAGGTTACAATAGCAAATTTAAAACACACAACTTAAGTAATACAGTATTAATCAAAATAATTGTATCTCATCTAAATTCTTAAGAAAAAATCTAAAGCGCTGTACTATCTCTTATCAATTTTATTTGTATTTGCTCCAAAAAATATTTTTACAACAATTACAGGTGTTTTCTTTAATACATCAATTAATAAAAGCTGTATTTAATAATTAATGTAATTAGTGTTTAATTTATGAACTTTGCGCCCTATGCATTATGCCTCAATAGAAAACCTGGCCAAGTCGTTTGGTATACGCACACTATTTAAAAATATTTCTTTTTATATAGAAGAAGGAGATAAAATAGCGCTGGTGGCCCGTAATGGTAGTGGCAAAACTACCCTGTTAAAAATCATTGCAGGCCTTGATACGGCCGATAGTGGTACAGTATGGGTTCATAAAGACATAAAGGTTATTATGCTGCAACAGGAAACCCAATTTGAAGAAAGCAAAACAATTTGGGATAATGTTTTGCGTATGAACAACCCCGTGGTGAAAGCAGTAAAAGAATACGAAATGTGCCTGGAACAGGAACCCGAAAATATTGATAAGCTAACCAGCCTGATGACAAAAGTTGATGAGCTGAATGCCTGGAATTTTGAAAGTGAATTACAACAAATACTGGGCAAGCTTAACCTGCATCATTTAAATGAATCGGTAAAAAACCTTAGTGGCGGACAAAGGAAAAGGGTGGCGCTTGCCCAGGCATTGATTGAAGCCCAACTGCACCAGGGTAAGTGCCTGCTGATACTGGATGAACCTACCAACCACCTGGATGTACAAATGATTGAATGGCTGGAAGATTATTTATCGGCACAAAAAATAACACTGCTTTGTGTAACACACGATCGATATTTTTTAGATGCAGTATGCAACGAGATACTTGAAATAGATGATGAAAAAGTGTATGTGTACAAAGGCGATTATGATTATTTTTTAGAACAAAAAAGCCTGCGGCACGAAGTACAGGCAAGCGAACTGCAAAAAGATAAAAACATTTACCGTAAAGAACTGGAATGGATGCGTAAGCAACCAAAGGCCCGCACAACCAAATCAAAATCGAGGCAGGATGCCTTTGCTGATATTGAAGAAAGAATAAGCCAGCGTAAAGAAGAAACAGACATCAGCCTGCAGGTGAAGATGACAAGGTTGGGCGGTAAAGTATTGGAGTTAAAAAAAATTTACAAAAGTTATAATGATAAAATAATTCTTAAAGGATTTGACTATACTTTTAAAAAGGGTGAGCGCATTGGCATTGTTGGCAAAAACGGAGTAGGAAAATCAACCTTTTTAAAAATAGCTTTATTACAAGAAAAACCCGATAGTGGCAAAGTTAACCACGGCGATACGGTTGTATTTGGAAATTTTAACCAGGAAGGCTTACAATACAAAGAGGATAAACGTGCCATTGAATATGTGAAAGAGATTGCAGAATTTTTTCCATTGGCTGATGGTGGTAAAATTTCGGCTACACAGTTTATGGAAAAATTTGGCTTTACTGCAGAACAACAATATACACCACTTAGTAAATTAAGTGGCGGCGAAAAAAGAAGGTTGCATTTATTAAGTATACTCTTTTGCAACCCCAATTTTTTAATATTGGATGAACCTACCAACGACCTCGACCTGCAAACTTTACGTACGCTGGAAGAGTTTTTGCTTGATTTTCCGGGATGTATTTTAATTGTTAGCCACGATCGCTATTTTATGGATCGCATGGTAGATCATCTTTTTGCATTTGAAGGTGATGGTATCATTAAAGACTTTCCGGGCAACTATACTTTATACAGGCAACACAAGTTGGCAGAAGTAAAGAATGCTTTGCCCGATGTTAGTAATTCATTAACGGGTAAACAAACACCTGGGCCCAAAACCCAGCAACCACCTAAGAGCAACCAACAACGCAAACCAACTTTTAAAGAGAAATACGAATTTGATCAGCTAGAAAAAGATATTACCGCCCTGCAAAATGAAAAAAATGAACTGGAAGTAAAAATGAACAGTAGTACGTTAAATTATGAAACTTTACAGGAAGTTGCTAACCGTATTAGTGTTATAGTAAACGAACTTGATGAAAAAGAAATGCGATGGCTTGAGCTTAGCGAATTAATGTAACGGTAATACAACTATAATATTTGTACCCCTGCCGGGAGCTGTTTCTATAGAACTTTGCCCATTTAACATTGCAACTCTTTCATTAATTCCTAACAACCCAAAAGCCCTGCCATTCTTTTTTGATGTTTTATTAAACCCAATGCCATCATCTTGTATCATTAATAATATATTGTTACCTGTTTTTTCTAAATTAATTCTAACCTGTTTTGCTTTTGAATGACGGGCAATATTAGTTAGCGATTCTTGTAAAATCCTAAACAGGTTTATAGAAATTGCAGGGTTAATATTAATATCATCAAAAGTATTTTTAAATTTTACTTCAATTCCCGAACGTTGCCCAAATTCAAAAACCTGCCATTCCATAGCAGCATTAAGCCCTAAATCGTCAATAATGCTTGGCCTTAGCTCGGTACCAATACGCCTGATTGATTTTACCATTTCGTCAACTAAAATAATAGCATCATCAAATTTGCATTTTACATCATCATTGCAATTGATATTTTTTTTGCTAAGCCAGGCAATATCCATTTTTAATGCAGTTAATTGTTGCCCCAGTTCATCATGAATTTCCCTGGCAATATGGGTGCGTTCATTTTCACGTATGTTTTGCAGGTGTGCACTTAGTTCAGTTAACTGAACGGTGCGTTCATTCAATAAATCAAGTGCCGTTTTTAATTCGGTAACATCGGCAATGGTACCAATATAACCAGTAACCTTACCCGATGAGTTAATTACGGGAATGGCCTTTCCATTTACCCATCTTAACTGCCCGTTCTTATTTATAATCCTGTATTCGGTTTCAGATGGTTCAATTTTTTGGGTCTTTTCTTTCCAGCTGTTTACTTGTTTTGCCCTGTCTTCGGGATGAATAATGTACATCCATGCATCACCAATAGCTTCTTCAAAACTAAGCCCTGTATAGTTCAACCATGTTTGGTTTACATAGGTGGTTAATCCATTAGCATCTGTTTCAAAAATACCAACCGGCGCATCTTTTGTAAGAGTTCTAAAACGTAGTTCGCTTTCCGAAATTTTCTCTTCGGCTTTTATCCTTTCTGTTATATCCTGCATCAGCACCGAAATGCCGTTCTCTGATGGATAAATACGGTATTGAAAATAAAGGCCTGCCAATGCATAATAATCTTCCTGCACCACTGCCTGCTGGATTTGCATTGCCCGGGTACAACTATTTAAAAATGATGAACAATACTGCACGGGAAATAGTTCTTCTATATCTTTTCCCAATGCATCCTCTTGTTTTTTTTGTAGATATTTTTCGGCCGTTTTATTTAAATACACAAGTTGCTTCTTATTATTAAATGCCATAAAAGCATCGCTAATTCTTTCGTAGATACACGACAGAATATTGTTTATTGACTTTGGTTGAGGCATTTAATAATAGCTATTCAACAGTAATATACAAAATTGTTTTGCCAGCGCCAATCTAAAACTGGGCATTTCTTAAAACAATAAAAAAATATTTGCACAATTTGGTATTGATTTTTGATAACCATAAAATTATTTAGTTAACTTCCCTAATCATTTTCTCCAAACAATTATTATGAAACAGCGTTATTACTCGCTTGATGTATTTAGAGGCGCTACTGTAGCATTGATGATATTGGTGAATAATCCCGGTAGCTGGAGTCATATTTTTCCACCACTGGAGCATGCAGCCTGGCATGGTCTTACACCTACCGACCTGGTATTTCCATTTTTTTTATTTGCAGTTGGTAATGCTATGGCTTTTGTAATGCCACGATTGGAGGCTGCTGGCGAAGCTGCCTTTTGGAAAAAAATAACCAGGAGAACTTTGCTTATATTTTTTATTGGTGTATTTCTTAACTGGTTTCCATTTATAAAATACAATGATGCTGGTGAGATAGTTGCCAAACCTTTTGAAACACTACGCATATTTGGGGTACTGCAACGCATTGCTGTTAGTTATTTTTTTGCTTCAGTTATAGTACATTTTTTCAAAATTAAAGGCTCTTTTGTAGTGGGTATGTTTATGCTGCTGGCTTATTGGTTTTTATGTGTGGCTGCCAACCCAACTGATCCTTATAGTTTATCGGGTTGGTTTGGTACAAATGTTGACAAAGCAGTACTTGGCGAAAAACACATGTACCATGGTGAAGGAATTGCATTTGACCCCGAAGGATTGATGAGTAGCTTTGCCGCTATTGTACAGGTTATACTTGGTTACCTGGTAGGCAACTACATAATACAAAAAGGAAAAACACCCGAAATGCTCAATGGCCTTTTTATTGCTGGTTGTGTGCTTGTGTTTACAGGTTTTTGTTGGGATATGGTTTTTCCTATCAATAAAAAAATATGGACAAGCAGTTATACCATTTATACAACAGGGCTGGCCATACTGGTTATTGCCGTTATGATTTACCTGGTTGAATTTAAAAACCGAAAAGGTTGGTGGAGTAGTTTCTTTGATGTATTTGGCAAAAATGCCCTTTTCATTTTTGCCATGAGTGCTCTTATACCAAAAACACTGTGGTTAATTAGAATTAGTAATGGAAGCAATGCAAATGGTAAACCCATATACCTGAACCCACTTGGCTGGTTTTACCAGCATGTTTGCAAACCAATACTGCCATCCGACCCCCGGATAGGTTCTTTATTATATGCCCTTTGTTTTATAGGTATGATGTGGTTTTTTGCCTGGATACTACACAAAAAAAAGATTTACATAAAAGTGTAAATCTTTCTTACAAAAATTTAAATGTTTTTTTAAGCTTACAATTAAAATATCTCTTAATTGTTTATTGTTTTACCAACCTGATGGTTTTGGGCTTTTCTGAATTTGTGTATCCGGTAACCATATAAATACCCGGCGCCAATAACTTTGTGTTTAAACTTACCTGGTTAATACCAGCTATTAATTGTACTGTATTGTTTTGCATAATTCTGCCGGCAAAATCACTTATCACAATATTTACCTGGCATTTTTCTCCGGTATTTATTTTAAGAACAGCTTTTTCATGTGCAACAGGGTTGGGCAAAATGGATAATATTTCAAACCCGGTTGTTTTATTTAATAATGTTACTATATTACTGTAAGTAATCTTTCCATCGGCATCTATGGTTTTAAGCCTGTAATAATTAACACCTGCCGATGGGTTATTATCAACTATTTCAAAAGGCTGGCTACACCTAGCCTGGTTAGCTTGCAAACTTGTAATAACAGTATAATGTACAGCATCAATACTTCTTTCAATTTCAAAAGTTACCTGTGTAGCTGTACAATTAGCTTTCCAGCTCAGTATGTTTTTATTATCGGCCCGGGTACCTTTAAAATATTCAAGGCTGGTTGCTAAAGTGCCAAGTGGTTTACTGGTAATATAAAATCCCGAAAAAGCTGTAACAGGCACTGTTACTTCCCACCAGTTTCTGGTAGCATTCCAAATAACGGTAAATCCACTGGTAGCTGTTGTAAAATCTTCAGACGGGCCGCTGTAATTTAAAGGATTTGTACCGGTGCCATGAAACTGTCTTAAAACCAGGTTCGAAATACCAGTTGCATCTGCAGGCCCTGTGGGTAATGCTTTTTGATTGCTATCGCTTGCTTTTGTATTAAAGTTGTCAAACTCACTTTGCAGGTAATATAAAGTTACATTAGCTGTTGATGTGGCAGGGTAAGGGTTTAGCAATGGCTCAATATCATATTTCCTTGCAACATACAAACTGGTAGTTCCTTTTTTATTAGCGCCTGTATCTACTTGCACACAAGTATTGATGGAGTTTGAAACCGGTGCCGCTCCGGCAGGAGTAATGTTGGCAATAAGGTTACAATTTCCATCCCTGTAATTTGTACCGGATGGAGATACTGTTATGTTTTGGCATATTTGTGGCCCGCCTGCGGTACCCGCTAATACATAAGAGGCAGCATTAACAGTTACTGTTACAGTTGTACTTCCTGTTTGTCCATTTGAAGGATTGAGTGCATTAACCGTATAAGTGGTTGTACTGGCAGGAGTAGCTATAACCGTAGGGCCTGTTGTAGTATTTAACCCCGTTGCAGGGCTCCAGGTAAAGTTTATATTATCAGGTGTAAAACGATAAGCATTAGGCATACCGGTCCAGTTGGTAGTATTATTTCTTCCCGGAGATACCGTTGCTACTGTACCATTGCTGTTTTCAATTCCCTGGGCTTTGGATAAAGATGTATTGCTACAATCTGCAGTATGTATTTCAATTACATTAGTAGTTTCATACAGTATAATTTGAACATTAGCAGTACCACTGGCAGAAAAAAAAGTAAGGTTACTGTAATCAATTACAAACTTACGGTTAGGGCTAACTCCTACTTCAAAATATTGTATAACCGCCGGGTTAGATGCGCCGGTAAAAGTAAGGTCGCTTGTAATGGCGTGTATAACATTGTTAGGAGCCGCAGCATTTGGAAGCGTAACACCAAGTCCTGTTGTAGTTGTATTGGTGCTACCCAGGCCTACCCATCCGTTGGTACTAATGTTTACCGAATTGAAAATATTTCCATAAAACCTAAAAGAAAAAGGCAGGGTGATATTATCCCATCTTCCATCATCAAGGTTACCGGTACTTAAAGGTTCAAAAATACTGTTTAACTGATCTACCAGAACTGTTGTGGAAAAATTAAATGGATCATAAGGGTTATTTGCAATAGCCGATGCAGTATAACTTACAGGCACAGCCGAAGCTGTGATGGAAACTGAATTGCCGGCACACACACTTGCACTGGATGGGTTGGTAGTAACTGTTAGTTGCGAAAAACAATAATTAACAGTACATACAAAGGCTATAGCTAAGTAAAATTTTTTCACAAAATAGGATTTATTCAGGCTTCTAACGGTATGTAAATAAAATTATTGCAGTATAAAAAAGAAGATTAATTAAATAAATAGGCTTCGCTTATTTCTTTAAAATAATTTTTAAAATAATAAACAGGCGAATAAAAAAGATTTTCGTAAAACTACTAAGTGGTTTTTCTAAGATTTAATAGCAAAAAAAATTTACAGGTTATTAAACTGGCAAAACAATTTTATTTTAATATAAGCGTTAAAAAGAATTAATACCAATATCCAACAAAAAACCATAAACCAATAAACCTGATGAGAATCAAGATCCTGTTAACTAATGCTTTATTTTTCATAGGCAGTAGCCTTTTTGCTCAAAACTTTGTACCCACAGGTGAACAAAGTTCAACCGGTCAAAGTGGTACCGGTGCAAATATCAACGTGGTATATCACCGATGTGAATGGACCATTGACCCAAGGAGTGGAAAAAATATTTCTGGAACAGTTACCACTTATTTTAAAACCACCCAAGCAAATGTTTCCACCATTAATTTCGATTTAAATAAGAACTCATTCAATAACGGATCGCTTGTTGTTACCTATCATGGCACAGCTTGTACTAAGTCATTTCCTTCATCAGGCGCTGTAAACATTTTAAACATTACACTGCCTTCAAATATCCCTGCCAGTAATACTTTAGATTCTATATCTATAACATATTCCGGTACTCCTCCAGGCGTATCAGGAGCTGCACAGGGTTACCAGGTGGGTGGAACTGGATCTAACAGGTATATCAATACCTTATCCGAATCGTATGAAGACAGGGATTGGTGGCCTTGCAAAGCAGATATGCAGGATAAGATTGACTCGATGGATATTATTGTACATGTTCCATGGATTACTGCCAGTAACGATACATTTTGGGTTGCCAGTAATGGTGTGCTTTTAGATTCTACAATCACAAGCAGTACATCAAGGCGCTTTATTTACAAAACCCGTTACCCAATAGCCTCTTACCTGGTAGCAGTTTCGGTTGCAAAGTTTACCCGTTATCATCGCTCGGTTGATGTTAATGGAACAACAACACCCGTTGTGTATTACCTGTTATCTAATGCATCAAGCAAAGCAACCAAGGTTGCCAATATGGATAAAATTAACCCCGTTTTACAAGCCTTTAGCAATAAGTTTGGCGATTATCCTTTTAAACTGGAGAAGCATGGGTATTATGATGGATTGCTTGGCGCCGATGGGATGGAACACCAAACATTTTCGAGTATTGCTTCCTCTGGTTTCTCTCTTAGAACACTTACACATGAACTGATGCATCAATGGTTTGGTGATAATGTAACTTTTGCTACATGGAACGATCTTTGGCTGGCCGAAGGCTTTGCCAGGTATAGCGAAGCACTTGCAGCAGAGCTGGTGCCTTCTTTAGGATACAGTGCATACTCTACTTTAAATGGTTTTAAAAGTTCGGCGCTTTCTCTTAATACTGCCAGCACCTGGATACCCAATAGTTACATGGCTACATCAAACCTAATTTGGAATAGCAGCTATGGCTCTACCGTGTATGAAAGAGGTAGCATGATTGTTTCTATGTTGCGTGCACTGGCAGGCGATGCAAAATTCTTTCAGGCATGTACAAATTATCAAACCAACATGAAGGGAAAAGCAGCTACCACCGATTCTTTAAAAAATTATTTCAATGCTGTATTAGGTACCGATATTTCTGCATTTTTTGATGATTATGTGGGAGGTTCTGGCAGCGGAACAACAGCCGTTGGTGGTATTGGTAACCCCATTAACACGGTTAATTGGAACTCTCCTTCTGCTAATAAATTGTTTATACAAATGGGTAGCCAAAGCAGAACATCAGGTAGCAATGTAAGTTATTTCAGGGGGCCGGTGGTAGTACACGCTACCAATGCTGCAAGCTGCTGGACAAAAGATACAACCATTACTTTTTTTGACTGGGGTGGTGGCAATATGTCTTATGCAGGCAACGGTTTAAGTGCACCAACTACATTGCTTTACTATAAACTTTCGTTTACGCCTACACATTTGTTTTATGATGATAGCGCCAGAACATTATCAACAGGAAGTACATTTAAATTAAGCACACTGGCAGCAAGTGTTATCAATTTTTCGGGCCATAAAACAGCCACTGGCAACCAGCTTTCTTTATCACTTGTAAATACAAGCGCCGCCAATAAAATTGAAATTGAAAAAAGTATAAACGGTATTGATTTTTCTACAGCCGGCCAGATGGATGAAGTAACGAGCAATGGCCAAACAAATAATTACCTGTATAATGATGCATTCCCCTATGATGGGTATACTTTTTACAGGGCAAAAATTTATTATGCTACCGGTACAGAAATTACTAACATAATAAAAATAGAAAGCAATAAAAAATCAGGCATATTAACTATTTCGCCAAACCCTGCTTCAAATATTGTGAAAATTGCTTTTAATAATTCTTCACGCAATGAAACAATGGTAAAAATAACCAATGCAGAAGGCAAAGTTGTATATGAATTGATAACTAATAAAGAAATACTCAATTATGATGTTAGTGGCCTGGCAAATGGAGTTTATATGGTAAGCATCATACAAAACGGTGCATTAATACAAAGTAATAAGTTAATTGTGAAACATTGATTTATATAAATCCGATACTTATAAAACATACAGTTATGAGAAAACTTTTATTCTCTGTAATAACAGTACTAAGTTTTACACAAATTGCTTTAGCACAAACAGCTACAGTAAGTGTACCACTTAGTATTGGCCGTAATAATTGTGGTGGTGGTGGTGGATATTTTAGAGCAGCAAATGATTCGCTGTATTATTTTAGTTATAAATCGCCCAACCTTACCAACCATATTCCTTTGCCGCAAGGATGTCAACCTATATTGAAACCTAAGCCACGAGGCTATAATTTTATGGTATATGATGCAAGTATTGCATTTAACCCTGCCGACCAGATGATTTATTATGTATGGACGAATTATAGTTTACCTGCTCCTTACAAATCATATATATGGCGCTGGGCACCCAATACCTGCCCAAGGCCTGCTGCCGGATATGATACTTTACGCACTTTTAATACAGATATTGGTGGTATCACTTTTGATGCAAATGGCATTGGCTGGCAGTTAGAATTTTCTGCCTCTGCACCCTACCAGGGCAGATTAAGAAAAGTTGATTTTTCTACAGGCACCATTGGCATACCCGATACGCTAGACCTTACAGGTGGCAAACAATTATGGAATGTGGGTACTGGTGATATTACTTTAACCCCAAGCGGGCAGATGTATTTTGTATTCGATAATAAATTATTTACGCCTGATTATGGCAGTGCAGGAGGCCCCACCGGCCATATTAAATGTACCTATATTGATACTATTAGAAGGCCTGCTGGCGCAAGTGGTTTACCGGGCCTTACATATGGAGACGGAGACCTGATTGCTTCTTATAGCCCTGGTTGCAGGTATGGAAATATAAACCCTGTAACCGGCGATACTGGAATTGTAACCTATAGTGGTTATGCAGCAGGAAAAGGTGTATCTTCTTATGATTTAGCAGCTATTAGCTCAGGTGTAGGAGCAGCCAAAAAACTTATTTCGGTTACCCCTACCGGTACGCCCAATCAATATGATGTAGTATATGATATATTTACCCGTAACTATGGCAATGTGCCTTTAACCAATGTGCAACTTACGGATGATTTAAAAACAATTAATGGCGTTACCAATGTTTCAAATGTATCGGCTTCGCTTACCAGTAACCCGGCAGGTGTTGCATTAAATCCTTTGTACAATGGTACCACTAATATTAATTTGCTGGCACCTTCACAATCACTTCCCTGTTATCCGGTATCCGATAATAATTTTACTATTCGCATTACCTGTAGGTTATCAAACATTTTACCGGGTGTTATTTATTATAATAGTGCTATTGCAACTGCCAATGGTTTTAATAATGTTGCATTGAGAGACTCATCAACAAATGGTTCATCGCCCGATTTAAACCAAAATGACAAACCAGATGATTATGGCGAAGGCGAGCCTACTCCTTTTTTAATAACCATTACACCTACCATACCTCCTTGTTCGGTTTTAAGCCAGGTAATGTATAGCCAAAACTTCGGCTCGGGTGCAGGTATGTCTGCTTCATTACCTGCAGTACCATCAGCAAGTTCTACTTATACCGGTTCGGTTGCCGTTCCTTTAACTATAAATAAATTTTGTGTTTCTGCCAATGCATCAACACCCGATCCTTCAAATTTTATTTCACTTACTGATCATACCGGTGGTGTAAATGGAAGAATGATGGTAATTAATGCAGATGCTGCTACTAAAGTTATTTACAGGGATACCTTACCGGTATCTTGCCCGGGACAACAATATTCGTTGTCTTTCTGGACAGCATTTATAGGCAACAGTACCTACCAAACAATTTGTGACGGTTTAGGAGGCTTTAAATACCCAATGTTACAGGTAAGGATAAGAGATGTTGTTACGGGACTTGTAATTACACAGTTTACAACCGATACAATAAAACTAACTACATGGCAACAACTGGGTATGAAATGGGTGATGCCAACTGGTTTCTCGAATGTGATACTTGAAATTTTAAATGCCGGCCCCGGTGGATGCGGAAACGACCTGGTTCTTGATGATATAGAATATGGAATTTGCGATCCCCTACCAACAGTTAGTATTGATAACCCCGGAGGCACATGTCTTAGTTCTTCTGTAACATTTACCGGCAATCTTAGCGACCCCGGTATAATACCCGGTTCAAAAGAATACCAATGGCAGTGGTCTCCTGCACCGGGTGCAGGGCCCTGGACAAATATAATTGGAGCAACCTCATCTACGTATACTATTAATCCTGTTACCCCAACAGATACAGGTAGGTATTATCGTGTTATTGTTTGCGCTACCGGCAATATGGCTAACCCACTTTGCCGCTATACTTCTCCCGGTTCGAGGCTTATTGGCAAAACACTTTCTGTTGCACCGGCATCGGCTACAAAAAATAAAAACAATATATGCCCGGGCATTTCTGTAAGCTTAGGTATTACCGGTGGTACGCTTGGCACCAATGCAAGTTGGAGATGGTATTCTGGTAGCTGCGCAGGTACTTTAGTAGGTACAGGTTCAACAATAAATGTAACCCCATCGGTAACTACTACCTATTATGTACGTGCCGAAGGTGATTGTAATACCACCGCCTGCCAGGCTGTAACAGTATTTATATCCTGCGATATTGATAAAGATAAAGATGGTATACCTGACTGGGTTGAAAGTAATATGGCTGCAGCTTTTGCAGATGCAAACTCAAATGGTATTATAAATGCTTACGACCCCACATACCCCGGGTTTGTAGATTATAATAATGATTATATTAATGATAATTTCCAGGCCGATGGCGATTCGGATAATGATGGTATACCTAATTATCTCGATACCGGTTTCCCCGGCCGTATAGATACCAATGCTGATGGTGTGGACGATAGGTTTGATACCGACCTGGATGGTATTATAAATATGCTTGACCTGGATAGTGACAACGATGGCATACCCGATGTGGTGGAAGCTTACGGTGTAGATACCGATGGCGATGGTAAAATAGATAATTATAGTGATGCAGATGGCGATGGTCTTTCTGACCAGGTAGATAATAACCTTACCAATGCGTATAATAGTGGCCTTGGTCTTGGCATACCAAATTTTGATAATGATGCGGTTCCTAACTTTCTTGACCTGGATAGTGATAACGACGGAATACCCGATGTAGTAGAAGCCGACGGCCCCGATACAAATAATGACGGTAAAATTGATGGCTTTGTGGATGTAAACGGTGATGGATTGCACGATGGCTATATAAATGCCACAGCTTTACTTAGAACAGGCGCCGACGTTAGTGCCGACGGAAAAGCTGACAGTTATCCTAATAAAAACAAAGACAGAGATTTTAGGCCCAATGCCTACGACCTGGATAGCGATGGTGATGGTATTGCAGATGTAATTGAAGCCGGTTTCCCAGATGTTGATTTTAATGGTATTGTTGATGGTGCTATAGGTAGTAATGGATGGGCAACAGTTATTTCAATTAAACCAACACTTGGTTTAAGGTTTACAGATGCCGATTCTTATCCCGATTACCTGGATATAGATTCTGACGGTGATGGTATACCTGACAATATTGAAGGGCAAACAACTGCCGGTTATTTATTACCAACATTAACCGATACAGATGGCGATGGTATTGCCAATGTGTATGATAACAACCCGTCTGCATTTGGTGGTTCTGGTATTTTAGTTTATGACCATGATGGAGATGGCACACCCGATTACCGTGACCTTGATACCGATGGCGATGGCCAGCCTGATATTGCCGAAGGCAATGACTTTAACCTTAATAACATTGCCGATGATGATATTACACCTACCGGTTTAGATACCGATGGCGATGGTTTGGATAATCGTTTTGATTCGTTAAACTCTGTTACTAACATCAAAGGCACATCGTACATGATGGGCAATGGTGGCAGCTTAACAGGAGATCCTGCTCCGGGAGCAAGATGCACAGTTCAGAAAAAAACTGTTGGGCAGCCTAATCGTGACTGGCGCTATGTAGGAGTTGTTTTACCAGTAGAGATTTTAAGCTTTACCGGTACGCAGCAACATAAAATAGTAACGCTTAACTGGAAAATAATTTCTAACCAGGGAATAGACCGTTTTGAAGTGCAACGAAGTACCGATAACAACAACTTTATAAAAGTGGCAACGGTTACCGAGCCTGTATTATTAAATGTGCAACAAAGTTTTGGCGCTACTGATAATATTACAAGTATAAATAGCGATGTATTGTATTACCGATTAAAAATTATAGGCAAAAACGGCGATATCAAATACAGTAATATTATTGTAATAAGGCTTGGCAATTCAAAAATTGATATTAAGTTAACCCCTAACCCTGCTAAAGATTTTGTACAGGTAAGGTTAAAAGCCCAAAAAGAAACAGATGTAACATTCAGGCTTATTGATATCTATGGCAAGGTTGTGTTGTACCAGGTTAATAAAGTATTTAATGGCGATAATGTTATTGATATAAACGGAATTAGCAAACTTAGTAATGGCATGTATTCGCTTCAGATATTAATACAAGATGATTTGGTTACAAAAAAACTTGTGATAACCAGGTAAAAAACAAAAAGATTAATAAAAATTATTACAGCCCTTCCCCAAAAAACCGGAAGGGCTTTTTTATGCTACATTTGTTTCATGTACACACATAAGAAATCGCTGGGACAGCATTTTTTAAAGGATGAAAATATCATTGGGCAAATTATAGATATTTTAAAAGAAGAAAAATTTACAAACCTGCTGGAAGTAGGGCCAGGCGCCGGCGCATTAACAAACCACTTAATAAATATACCTTCTGTAAATTTTAAAGCAGTGGAGCTTGATGAAGAAAAAGTGATTTACCTTTTAAAAACATACCCTGCTTTAAAAAATAAAATCATCCATCAAAGTTTTTTGGATATGGAAAAACCATTTGAAGACCCGTTTGTAGTAATTGGCAATTTTCCTTATAATATTTCTACTCAAATTTTATTTAAACTATTAGATTGGAAAGATGATGTGCCAGTCATCATTGGCATGTTTCAAAAAGAAGTAGCAGAAAGGGCCGCCTCAAAAGAAGGCAGCAAAATTTATGGTGTGCTGAGCGTTTTAGTGCAGGCGTATTATGAAGTAGAATACCTGTTTGATGTAAACAATAATTGTTTTTATCCGCCACCAAAAGTGCAAAGTGGTGTAATCCGTTTAAAAAGAAAATTATCAACTCTTGACTATAAAAGTGAAAAAGCATTTTGGGTGTTGGTAAAAACCGCCTTCAACCAACGGCGTAAAACTATGCGTAATGCTGTAAAAGGTTTATTTACAGAAGAAATTTTAAAAGACGAAATATTTTTAAAACGTGCCGAAGCTTTAAGCGTGGAAGACTTTGCCATGCTTACCTATAAAATGAGTTGAACATTGCAGGTTAATCATAATTTGGTAAATTATTATGTATGCAATGCAGCATTTTACTTCATTACAATATCTTTACCATAAATAAAACCGCCGTACAGGTTTAAACTTTACATTATGAAAATCACCCTTCAGCAATATGCACTTGCATTTTTAATCTTATTAAGCTCTTGTGAAACTGCCCGGTATGCATACAGCCCAACGGCACACAATGTACCTGTATTAACACAAAAGGGCGATGGTAAAATTGGTGGCGCATATTCAACCAACCCACGTACTGACGAATCGTATAACGACCAACGCATTTACACACATACCAATGGATTTGATGTACAAGGCGCTTATGCTTTATCCGATAACTGGGCGCTGCAGGCAAGTTATTTCAGGCGTTGGGAAAGCAGCACCGGCGGCCCCGATTCAGTAAACATAAAATACAACCGCTACCTTACCGAACTTGGTGGCGGATATTATGCAGCCATGAACAAGAGAAATACTGCTTTCTTCCAGGTTTTTGCCGGCGTTGGTTTGGGGCGCTTTAGCTTTACCGACCAATCTATTAACGGAAATTATTTTCACCAGTCAAATGTTTTTAAATTTTATGTGCAGCCTGCATTTGTATTCCGCAGCAGTGGTAGCTTTAGTACTTCCATCGCACTCAGGGGAAGCGTAGTAAAATTTAATTCCATTAAAACCAATTATAGCCCCGAACAACTTTCTGATTTTAATTTAAACGATTTAGACTACCGTGCAAAATTCTTTTTTGAACCAGCATTTGTAAGCAGTTTTGGTTTTAAAAACGTTCCCGGCTTACGTTTCGAATTCCAGGGCTCTTTTTCTTTGCTTGCCTCTTATGAGCCATTTAATTACCGGCCGGCAAATTTTTCTGTGGGCAGTTATTTCAATTTAGGTTCGCTAAAGCGTAACAACAATTAATAACAAGGTATTGTATCTCTTTAAAACCAAGGCTGGTGTTTTTCTTACAAAGTGGTAATTTTATTTGTAACCTTATAGTTAACCATGAAAAACAAATTAAAAACCCCGTAAAATAAAGTGATAAAAAAATTGGTATTTGTCCACATTTGTTAAGATTTATCAATTCAAAAGTTAAATAACACATTCATACTTTTAAAATATTTTTTTTGTTTCTACTTTGTATGTGAAACAAAAAACTTGTATGAGAAAAATTATTTTACTGCTTGTATTTATAGTTATATCTGGTATGGCTTTTAGTCAAACATTTATGCACGGTGTAGGCGCCGGATTAATGTGGAGCCACCACCCGGTTGAATCAATAAGCGGAGGTATTGTATATTCACCTAAAATTATTTTTTTACAAACCAACCGCTCATCTGTTTCTGTTGGCTTACCAATATACCTTGCAACTACACCTATAAGCTATAGGGATAATGAATCTGAATTTGCAACACATATACCTGTTATGGTAAATTATAACTTTGGCCGTGGATCTACCTTAACAAACCATACACTGATGGGATTTTTTGTAGGTGGTGGTTTTGCTTATCATCATGGAACTATTGAAAATTCTAATAAAGTAAGCAGCAATTACAGAAATAACATTGAAACAATTGATGCCTTTGGCCCTGCCGCCAATGCAGGCATACGCATAGGCACCGGCAGGCACACAAAAAAAAATATCGAAGTAAGTTTTTTCTATTTCAAGGCTATCAATGCTCATAAACTGCAGATGTTTGGCATTGGCACCCAGTATAATTTTTAAACAATAATTCCAATCTATCTGTTAATTACCAACATATATAATGCAAGTAACAATACTGCATTTTACAATCATTAATCAGTAATTTTACAACCTCTTTATTTTGCTATACCTGCCAAGGCAGATTAATTAAAACAATTACTGTTTATCATGTCATTAACTCTTAGCAACAAAGTACGTATTGTTACTGCTGCCTCCCTTTTTGATGGGCACGATGCAGCCATCAACATCATGCGCCGCATCATGCAGGCCAAGGGCGCCGAAATTATTCACCTGGGCCACAACCGCAGCGTAGCCGAAATAGTGGAGTGCGCCATTGAAGAAGATGTGCAGGGCATCGCCATCACCAGTTACCAGGGCGGCCATGTAGAGTTTTTTAAATACATGAAAGACCTGCTTGATGAAAATGGTTGCGGCCATATTAAAATTTTTGGCGGTGGCGGCGGCACTATATTGCCTTCAGAAATTGAAGAATTGCATAACTACGGCATCACCCGGATATACAGCCCCGATGACGGACGAAAAATGGGCCTTGAAGGCATGATTGAAGATGTGATAAAAACCTGCGATTTTAACCTGAATGGAAATGGAGATTACCAAACACCCATGACATTAGGAGAAGTGCATGATGTAAGAAAGATTGCCCGTGAAATAACTAATGCCGAAAATGGAATAGCTCCTGCAAACGTACATCCTGCGCCGGGCAAAAAAATCCCCGTGTTGGGTTTTACAGGTACCGGCGGCGCCGGAAAATCTTCTGTAACTGATGAAATTGTGCGCCGCTTTTTAAATGCATATACCGATAAAACCATTGCTGTTATTTCTGTTGATCCATCAAAGAAAAAAACAGGTGGCGCTTTGCTCGGCGACAGGATAAGGATGAATTCTATTTCATCGCCACGGGCATACATGCGTAGCCTGGCAACCAGGGAAAGCGACAAAGCATTAAGCGTACACGTACAGGAAGCCATTGATATTTGCAAAGCCGCCAACTACGACCTGGTGATTTTAGAAAGCGCCGGCGTAGGGCAAAGCGATGCTTCCATTTTAGATTATGTAGATATCAGTATGTACGTAATGACTCCCGAATATGGCGCTCCATCGCAACTGGAAAAAATAAATATGCTCGACTATGCTGATGTAATTTGTTTAAACAAATTTGATAAAGCCGGCGCTTTAGATGCTTTACACGATGTACGCAAACAATACAAACGCAATCATGTTTTGTTCAATGCAAAAGATGAAGAGCTACCCATTGTAGGTACCATTGCCGCACAGTTTAATGATGCAGGTGTAAACGAACTGTTTGAAAGACTGATGGAAAAAATTGCAGAAAAAACAGGTGTGAAGTTTCATGGAGATATTGTTCATCATCCACACAAAAAAGATACTTTCAGCCAGTCAACCATTATACCGCCAAAACGTGTAAGGTACCTGAGTGAGATTGCTGAAACCATTGCTGATTATGATGCTTGGGTGATTGAGCAGGCTGCTATTGCATCAAAACTATACCAGCTTGATGGAACTCTTTCATCAACAACTGCATTATCATCTACCGTAAAAGATGAACTGCAAAAATTAAAATCGTCTTTAGAAGTACAACTAAACCCCGAGTGTAAAAAATTAATTGAAAACTGGCCGCAGGTTGTTGAGCGGTATAACAAAGAGTTTTACGAATTTAAAGTAAGGGATAAGATAATAAAACAACCGCTAACCTATAAAAGTTTGTCGGGTACTGTGTTGTCAAAAGTTATCTTACCAAAATATAATGACTGGGGCGATATTTTAAAATGGCAGTTGCAGGAAAATGTGCCCGGCGAATTTCCTTACACTGCAGGTGTGTTTCCTTTAAAGCGTGAAGGTGAAGACCCAACAAGAATGTTTGCAGGTGAAGGTGGCCCCGAAAGAACCAACAGGCGTTTTCACTATGTAAGCGTGGGGCAACCTGCAAAGCGCCTCAGCACTGCATTTGACAGTGTTACCTTATATGGCGAAGATCCCGGTCACAGGCCCGATATTTATGGCAAAGTAGGAAACAGCGGCGTAAGCATTGCCACCGTTGATGATGCAAAAAAACTATACAGTGGTTTTGATTTGTGCGATGCTAAAACATCTGTAAGCATGACCATCAACGGCCCTGCACCCATACTGCTGGCATTTTTTATGAACGCCGCCATTGACCAACAGTGCGAAAAATATATTATTGAGCATAATTTAAAAGAAGAAGTAAACAGTAAAATTGAATCTTTATATGCTGTAGAAACACTTCCCAAATATGTAGGTACCGATGGTAAAGAAGTTATACCTGTAAAAGGAAATTTGCAAGGCTCTTTGCCCGAAGGTAATGATGGACTTGGATTACGACTGCTTGGCTTAAGCGGCAAAGATGTTTTGCCGGCCGATGTGTATGAAACAATAAAAGCAAAAGCCCTTGCAACCGTACGTGGTACAGTGCAGGCCGATATTTTAAAAGAAGACCAGGCGCAGAATACTTGTATTTTTTCGACCGAGTTTGCGCTTAAGCTGATGGGTGATGTGCAGGAATATTTTATAAATAACACCGTACAAAATTTTTACAGTGTAAGCATCAGCGGTTATCATATTGCAGAAGCCGGCGCCAACCCTATTACACAATTAGCTTTCACTCTATCAAACGGTTTCACTTATGTAGAATATTATTTAAGCCGGGGCATGAAGATTGATGATTTTGCACCCAACCTATCTTTTTTCTTCAGCAATGGTATGGACCCCGAGTACAGTGTGATAGGCCGTGTTGCCCGTCGTATATGGGCCAAAGCCATGAAAAATAAATACAAGGCCAACAGCCGTTCGCAAAAATTAAAATACCATATCCAAACATCGGGCCGCAGCCTGCATGCACAGGAAATAGATTTTAACGACATACGCACCACCTTGCAGGCGCTGTATGCCATATACGATAATTGCAATTCGCTGCATACAAATGCATACGACGAAGCCATTACCACACCTACCGAAGAAAGTGTAAGAAGAGCTATGGCCATACAACTTATTATTAACAGGGAGTTGGGCACTGCAAAAAATGAAAACCCCAACCAGGGTTCATTTTTAATTGAAGAACTTACCGATATAGTGGAAGAAGCCGTGATGGCCGAATTTAACCGCATCACCGAAAGGGGCGGTGTGTTAGGCGCTATGGAACGCATGTACCAACGCAACAAAATACAAGAAGAAAGCCTGTATTACGAAACATTGAAACATACCGGCGAATACCCCATTGTTGGCGTAAACACTTTTCTGAATAAAAAAGGCAGCCCCACAATTTTACCAACCGAAGTTATTCGTTCTACTACCGATGAAAAAGAATTCCAGATAAAAACACTACAGGCTTTTCATAAACGCCATGCTGATAAAGCAGCCGAAATGCTTAAACGATTACAGCAAGCTGCCGTAAACAATGAAAATATTTTTGCAGAGCTGATGGAGACGGTAAAGTATTGTTCGCTGGGGCAAATAACTAATGCATTGTATGCTGTAGGCGGGCAATACAGGAGGAATATGTAAATAGTATCGGCTCTTAAAACTTTTTTCTTTTATTTACTTTTAAAATAATAAATAGTATGTTTTTATAGTTGTTTCTAATAAAATTTCCATATAGTTTATTTTATTTTCATACTATTTAAGAAAATCATTTGAATTGTTCATCTTAAAAACAAGTAAAGCAAAGGCCTTTTTAGTTAATGTAATACCGTTATTTCAACATTTATAACCGGTTATTTCACCCTTGCCCAGCCTGTTTTCTTTTTTCAGTTTTGCAGTAGCAATTATCATTTGCTTTTATTTAATAAACCATTAAACCAAAAAAAATGAAAAAGTTACTGTTTTTACTTTGCTTTATAGGAAGCCTTGCCGGAGATTTATATGCAAAAGATAGCTTTAGGCCAAGAACAAAAAAAATAATCATTAATACTGAAACCGATGCAAAAATTTTTGTTGATGGCAAACAGATAAGCAGCACTACCACCAAAATTAAAGTAGAGCCCTGGGCTACCGTAAATGTGAGGGTTGAAAAGGTTGGCTATATTACCGAAGAACGTAATTACATTAATGACGGCAGGCACGAACTGCCAACTACCGATTATATAAAGCTTGAAAAAGACGATGCTTTTGAAAGCTCGATGATTACTGATATAGCCAACAGGGATATTGATTTAAAAACAAACCATACGGAAGATGATTCATGGAAACTGATTGCCCGTATCATCACTAATAATTTTGATGTGATTCAGATTTCGGATAAAACCACCGGTTATATGTGTACTGCGTGGATGGTTAAAAATTTTAAAGCAGCCACCATACGTACAAGGCTTATCATTAAAACAGTAAATACCGATCCATTACAATACAAAGTAAAACTCATTTCAGAAATTGCGCCCTCCGGTACCTCATCAAGTCATGATGAAAGTTTTAGAGCATGGGACCGACTGCTAAGAAGTTTTGATAATGTAATACCTGAATTACAAAGCAGGTTGAATAAATAATTTATCTGTAAAAACATTTTATGAAAATAATACACTAACCTGTTTTTATAAAAAAGAAAAGTTTCGCCAACAAACGGAACTTTTCTTTTAAGAATGCTTCAGAATTACTCATTTGATGTAACATGGAAAGCAAACTTATATTCATTTTAGCTCTACACAATCATATCCCGAGTTTACTATTATCTGTTCAATTTCTTTTGAAGGTATGTTATCCGAAACCACTCTCAATACTTTATCACAATCCTGCAGGTCCACATTCCAGTCTTTTATAAACGGGTGCTTGTTTAAAGCGGGTTTCACTTTATTTATATGCCTGGTATTGGCAAGGTTAGTTTTAAAAACAAATATTTCCATAAAGTATCGTTTTATAAAATCAGTTGAGGTATTTTAATTTTTCATTCTACTGCCATACCAGTATCGGTATTTTCATGCCCGGTATTTCTCCATCTTGCGCCGCACCTGTTCTTCCACTCGGCCTTAAATTTTTCCCTTTCTTCAGGACTCATACTCGCCATCTTTTGCTGCATGGCTATCCATCTTTCCTTGTGGTGCCTGCCCCTGCCAAAACCGCCCCTGAAGCCACCAAACAAAATCTTACTAAGCAATAAAATACCCAATGCCTGCAAAAATGTAATGGCTTTTACACCCAGTACCGCAGGTAAGATGGCGTTCCATAAGCCCATTACCAGCAGGCCAAATAAAAGCATGGCGCCAATAAACAAAAAGAAAAACATGAAACCTTTCCTTATCCAAAACTTTTTCATTGTAATTGATTTTTTTATTTTAATAATTTAATATTTCATCTTTTAATGTTTGCAGGCGTTCCCTTAAATGCAGTACGGCATATCTTTTTCGGCTGATTAGTGTTGCAACTGCTTCGCCGGTTTGTATAGCCAGGTCTTTAAAAGGAATACCTTCAATTTCATTTTTAATAAACACATCCCTTTGTTCGGCAGGCAGTTCATCAAGCGCTGCTTGCAGTTCGTCCCAAAAAATATTACGCAGGTATTCTGATTCGGGAGTACTTTCAGATGGTAGTAAAATTTCTTTCCAGTTATAATTTTCATCAGCACTATCAATATTCCCGAAAATATCATCGGCAAGAGGCAATTTATGTTTGCGGTAGTTGTCAGTTATCTTATTGCGGGCTACTTTGTACAGCCAGCCGGTAGCCTGCTCAATAGGTTGGGTATTGCCAGCAAACTGGTACAGTACTTCCTGTAAAATGTCTTCGGCATCTTCGGTGTTAGCTACACGTTGCCTTATAAAGCCAAACAGCCTGCTGCTAAATGCTTTTATGGTATTACTTATATTTTTATTACGCTCTGCAGCCATGTCTATTGCTAATTCCATTGCTTCATCTTTCTATATGGATGAAGACGGATGAAGGGAAGTTATGTTTTAAAAAATGGAAAATTAATTTATTCTTTATTGAGAAACATGTATGGAAGTGCATTATATGATGTACGGTAATGCAGTCTTAAAAGTGCTTTTTATCTGCCGGTAATAAATGGTAATAAAAAATGATGAGCAGTGCGGTAGTAAAAATTACGGCACGTATTTTTTTACAATTACAGAAGCATTGTGCCCGCCAAAACCAAAAGTGTTGCTGAGGGCGGCATTTACAGTACGGTGCTGTGCTTTGTTAAAAGTAAAATTAAGTTTGGGGTCAAGTTCAGGGTCGTCGGTAAAATGATTGATTGTGGGAGGAACAATATCTTTCACCACTGCCATGATACAGGCAAGGGCTTCCAGCACGCCGGCGGCGCCCAGGCAATGGCCTGTCATACTTTTTGTAGAACTGATGTTGAGGTTATAGGCATGGTTGCCAAAAACATTCAGTATGGCTTTTGTTTCTGCAATATCGCCCAGCGGTGTTGATGTACCATGTACATTGATGTAGTCAATGTCTTCGGGTTTCATACCGGCATCTTTTAAAGCTGCGTTCATTACATTTTTTGCGCCCAGCCCCTCGGGGTGCGGTGCTGTAATATGGTGGGCATCGGCAGTAGCGCCGCCACCGGCCACTTCGCAATAAATTTTAGCGCCACGGACAAGTGCATGCTCAAGGTTTTCAAGAACCAATACGCCTGAACCTTCGCCCATTACAAATCCATCACGGTCTTTATCAAAAGGCCGGCTTGCTGTTGCCGGGTCATCGTTCCTTTCGCTTAAGGCTTTCATAGCATTAAAACCACCCACACCCGGTGAACTGATAACCGCTTCGCTACCCCCGGTTACAATAATATCTGCTTTGCCTAACCGTATATTATCAAATGCATCAATTATGGCATTAGTACTGCTGGCACAGGCGCTAACTACTGCATAGTTTGGCCCCCTGAAACCATGCCGCATGGATATTTGTCCGGCGGCTATATCCAAAATCATCTTGGGAATAAAGAAAGGATTGTAACGTGGTGTTCCGTCACCTAAGGCAAAATTGCTCACTTCTTCATAAAAAGTTGTGATACCGCCAATACCACTGGCAAATATTACGCCTACCCTGTCCACATCAATATTATCACGGTTAATGCCGGCATCTTTAATTGCTTCATCGCTGGCAATAAGGGCAAATTGAGTAAATCGGTCAATCTTACGAGCTTCCTTACGGTCGAGGTATTGGGTAGGTTCAAAATCTTTAACTTCACAGGCAAACCTGGTTTTAAACTTACTGCAGTCGAACTGTTTTATAAAATCGCAGCCACTAACGCCATCAGCCAAACCCTGCCAATACGATTCAACAGTTTTGCCCAACGGAGTTAGCGCTCCCAATCCGGTAACTACAACTCGTGGTAATGCCATAAAATTTGCCTGTGATAGTTAAAATTTAATTACTTGGCATGCTCTTCTAAATAAGCATTTGCCTGCCCTACAGTAGTAATGGTTTCGGCCTGCTCATCCGGGATAGAAATATTGAATTCTTTCTCAAATTCCATAATAAGTTCTACGGTGTCCAGGCTGTCGGCACCTAAATCATTGGTAAACGATGCCTCAGGGGTAACTTCGGCTTCATCTACTCCTAATTTATCAACAATAATTTTCTTTACTCTTGTTGCAATGTCTGACATGGTGTTAAATTTTAGTTTGTATTGGTTGCAAAAATATACATTTTGAGATAATTACAAAGAAATAGATGATGATTGATAATTGCCGGCAAAATATCTTATAAAACAGCTAATCCATCTCCTTAAAATGTATTACTAATATACAGGATTAATTTAAGGTTTTATAACTTGTTTTTTTCATTTTATAGGTAAATCCAAAAAATTTGTATATTGTTATTTCATCTTACCCCTTACTTAACCCCTTTATCAAAACAAACCTGTTATGGCCTTAAAGCAAATAGACCACGGTTCAAAAGAATACCTGCAAATGGTGAAGTTAAGGAACGATATCCTACGCCAGCCATTAGGGCTTTCTTTTACTGCCGAAGAACTTGCAAAGGAAAAAGATGACATTTTAATTGGCGCTTTTGATGAAGATGATTTGCTTGCCTGCTGTATGCTTACAAAAGCTACCAACGATAGTTTACGATTACGGCAGATGGCCGTTCAAAACAACCTGCAGGGAAAAGGCATTGGCGCCAGTATGCTTCATTTTGCCGAAAATCTTACCAAAGACAAAGGCTATAATAAAATTATTATGCATGCCCGTGAAACAGCCACCGGTTTTTACGAAAAATTAGGCTATAAAATTGTGGGCGATAAATTTACCGAGGTTACCATACCGCATTATGTGATGGAGAAAAAATTGTAAGCAACCTGCCTACAGCTATATAAAGTATTTTTTTTGAAAACCCTTTTATGCAAATTGCCTCTTCTGCATAAAGTATTTTGAGCGTTTTTTATCGTTTTACAATCTTAGCTTTTAAAATTTTTCTAGCTTCATGTACATCATCGCCATAAAAAGCATCTTTAGGTACAATAAAAAATGAGCGACTGTTAAAATAAAGATGATAAAAATAAGGGCTCTCTATCCAGTTTACAAAATCTGTCCAAGGCCAGCTACGGCCACCCCTTTCATTCTCAATCCTGAAAAATTCATTGCCCAGGATGGCTTTAAACCTGTCTTTAAAAGTTTCGGCTTTTTTATACACCATATATGGCAGCAGGTACCAAAAAAGCACCATCAAAATAATCCATAAAACCGAACTGATTAAAAATGCCAACGGCGATACTTTTTTAAAATAAAACAAGCCGGCCGATAATATGGCAAAAACATTCACCAGTATCATCATCACTTTTATTTCCCGGCGGGAGATGAAATGATAACGCAATGCCTGTATCACTTTTTTCTTATCGTAAGTAAAAAAATCGGATGTCATGTGGCAAAGATAACGGCAAAACATAATTAAGTTATTTTTGAAACCATGTTAATACAAAACCGTGCAGAAAAAACATTTACATGTAATGCTTTAATAAAGCTGTTGGCATTTGCTATACTGCTGTTAACCCTTGTTTGCTGCAATAACAATACAGCCAACCGGCAAATTGAACGCTCATTTTATTTTTGGAAATCTGTTTTTACCCTTTCTGATTACGAAAAGCAAATGCTTGATTCGTTACAGGTAAAAACCATTTACATAAAATTTTTTGATGTGGATTGGGATGCAGAACGAAAACTTGCCGTGCCGGTTGCCAAAATCCGGTTTACCGATACAGCTTACCGCCATTACAAAATAATACCCACTGTTTTCATCACAAATGCCTGTATTCAAAAAATTGATTCATCGCAAATACATGTACTTGCAAAAAATATTCAACAGTTGCTTGATGAAATTATCAATAGCAATACAATAAAAGATATTCCCGAATTTCAATTAGACTGCGACTGGACAGCCGCTACTAAAGAAAAATATTTTGCATTGCTAAATGATATACAAGCACTAATGCCCAATACCAAGTTTTCTGCCACTATACGATTGCACCAGGTGAAATATGTTGCAAAAACAGGCATACCTCCTGTAAGCAGTGGCTTGCTAATGTGTTATAACATGGGCAACTTAAAAAACCCTGCTACAAAAAATTCTATTTTAGAAACTGCCGAACTAAAAAAATACATTGGCAGCCTTGCCAATTACCCTTTACCATTGGATATTGCCCTGCCCTTATTTGATTGGAAAGTGCTTTACCGAAATAATGTTTACACCGGCCTTCTTCAAAACCTTGCTGCAAATGCATTTGATAATTCTTTCAGCAAAAAAAATGCTAACAGGTACTTTATTTTAAAAGATACCTTGCTGCAAGGTTACTCACTGCAAAAAGGCGATATCATCCGTGATGAACAAAGCAGTTACAAAGAAATACGCTCAACCGCCGCCGTAATAAATGGGCAGTTGAAAAATACCTTGCTAAGGGTATCGCTCTACCATTTGGATTCTGTAATTTTAAGAAAATACACGTATCATGAACTGGAAAGTATTTATAACAGCCTGCATTAGTTCGGCCATTGTAGCATTTCCTGCAAATATCATTGGCTGCGGCCCCGAAGCTAACCCGTATGATTATTACACTTCTTTCTTTCATCAAAACCTGCCCGAAGCAAACGGGTACAAACCTTTTTATTATACAGGATATAGTTTTTTATACGATGCTAATGAGCCTGTATCTACCACCGACATGTTTGCAAATGAATGGGCAGCTTATTGCGGCGCTTCGGTAAAAACCAACGATGCAAAAATGCTGGTTACAAAATATGCATTAAAAGATTTGAATAACCTGTATAACCATCTTGAAAAAAAACAGCCATTAAAGATACCCGACTCTGTAAAGCAAAACAGTATGACGGCATATTTTACTAAAAGCAATGACCTAGAAGCGCTGGGTTATATTTTATATGCCAAACGGGTAGAACCATATGTTGTTGGTGGTGATGGTGATTGGGAAGAATTAAAAAGAGACAGCCTTAAAATGGCAAAACTTATAAAAAACGGAGAGCAATTATATGCCGCAGCCAAAAAAGATTTTTTTAAAGCAAAATATGCCTACCAGATTTTAAGGTTGGCACATTATAGCAGCAGATATAAAGATGTTATTGATTGGTATGATAATTATGAATCAAATATAAAAACCAGCAACCTGTTGCAACCGCTATGCCTGTCGTTAAAAGCCGGTGCTTTGTTTCGTACGGGAAAACAACAGCAAGCTGCATACCTGTTTAGCAAAGCTTTTAGTGCAAGCGATGTTAAAAGAATTTCAAATTACCTGGGCTTTAACTGGGCTGTTGACTGGAAAGCCAACAGGCAACAGTACCTTAACCTTTGCCAGGATAATAATGAAAAAGCGGCCATGCTTGCTTTGTTTGCAATGGGCAGCCCCAATAACGAACTAAATAACTTACAAGAAATATACAAGCTTAACCCTGCTAACCCCCAACTGGAAGTTTTGGTGGTTAGAGAAATAAATAAATTAGAAGAAAAATATTTTACGCCTGCTTTACAAAAAATTAGTGGCGGCAATACATTTTATTATATATGGACCGATAGTTATACCGATAGTATTTTTACTGATGCAGAAAAAGAAGTGCAGCAACTGGCAGTTTTTTTACATGATGCTGCTAAAAATAAACTGGTAAAAAATGCCGGTTTACTTGAAACAGCCGCCTGCTACGCATCTTACATGATTAAAGATTATACCACTGCCAATCAATATGCTGCAGCAGCCGAAAAAATGAACCTTACCCCAAAAGTAAAAGACCAGCTTTACCTTACTAAACTTTTAATCACCATTAGCCAGGCAGATAAAATGGATGCTGCGTTTGAGGAAGCATTGTTGCCATCATTACAATGGCTTGAAGAAAAAATAAAAAGCGAAAAGCCTGTTACGATGGAATACTGGCAGATACAGCAATGGCGTAATATTTACCGTAACTTAATGAGTGTAGTAGTAGCCAAGCGTTATCATCAACAAGGCAACCTGGCTAAAGAAGTTTTAAGTATTGGTGCTGCCGATTTTATAATGAAAACAAACGAAGAAAATTATTATATCAAAGAAGGCGTTGAATTTTTAAGGAACAAGATGATGAGCGCCGACGTTGAAAAATTATATGCTTTGCTTGATAACAGGAACCCCTCAAAATTTGAACATTATCTTTTTACTCATAATTCTGTTACAAAAAAAGAAGTGATAGATTTTGCCGGCACTTCTTATTTAAGAGAATATAATTATGCCAAAGCCATTGATTGGTTTAAGCGCTCAGCCGAAAAAATACAAATCAATAAAAACCCTTTTGCCGATTTGCTGTACGACAGGGAAGGACAATTACCGTCAGAAAAAAAATTCAGCAGCAGCAAACTTGCCTTTGCACAGGAGATGTTACAACTTGAAAAAGCTACTATGCAACCTACTACTGCCGCAAAAAGTTATTATAAAATGGCGCTTGGCATGTACAATACCACTTATTACGGCCATACGTGGGAGTTGGTACAATATTACCGCAGCGGCAGTGATGGCTACCACATACCAAAAGATGCTACCGATTTTCAAAAAGAATATTATGGCGCTTATAAAGCACAGGCTTATTTTGAAAAAGCCATGCAAGCCTCTACCGACAAGAATTTTAAAGCACGCTGTTTATTTATGATGGCTAAATGTGCGCAAAAACAGGTTCATCAACCACAGTATGATGAATATCAAACCAACTGGGACCAATATGATGTAGCGTATAAAAATTATTGGCCACTATTTAAAGAGAATAAATATTTTGCAACTTTTGTAAACGATTATGGCGCCACTCCTTTTTATAAAGAGGCTTATAACAGTTGCAGTTATTTGAGGGATTTTGTGAAAAAGAAATAAAAGGGGTTTTTATTTTTCAGGTTTTTATCAAATAACGGTACAGGCTGCATACAGGTATGCCGTACAAGTGAGTGACACAACGATGATGCCCAATGAACCGATGCCGGTACCATCATTTTTATTTTTGTTTTGAATAGCATAATTTTTTTACCCCCTATAAATAAAAACGCCACTCAACCGAGTGGCGCCTTTGTATGTTCGTGCTTAATGAAACATCATTTTTGATGGGTGGCTTAGCTGCAGCCCATGCTGTTGCCACAGTTTAAACACTTGTAGCAAGTGCCGCTGCGTACTGTTATATGGCCGCAGGTGTTGCAGGCAGGTGCATCGCTTTGCATACTTTTGGCGGCTGCGTTAACTGCATCCATGCCTTCGGTTTTTTTATGCATTGTGCGGTGATGCGCTTTTGCAAGCGCTGTTTCGGCCGGCGCTTTAGCGCCGCCAATTACCCTTACTTCGCTAAGCTCGGGCTTGCGTTCGCCAATAGTGGGTGTACTTTCGTCCCATTCTTCGTTGCCCAGGTTTTGTACTTCGGGTTTATCCAATACATGCACCAAATCGTTGCGGCCTAAGTATTCGTATGCAAGCGAGCGAAACATGAAATCGACAATGGATGTGGTTGATTTAATGTTGGGATGCTCAACCATGCCGCTTGGTTCAAAACGGGTGAACACAAATTTTTCTACATATTCTTCTAAAGGCACACCGTATTGCAAGCCTATAGAAATGGCAATGGCAAAGCAGTTAAGCATGCTACGCATGGTAGCGCCTTCTTTTGCCATATCAATAAATATTTCGCCTAAAGTACCATCACTGTATTCGCCGGTGCGTAAAAAAAGTGTTTGGCCGTTTATTTTTGCTTTTTGGTTAAAGCCCCTGCGTTTGGCCGGCAACGATCTTCTTTCAACAATCATGGCCAACTGCCGCTTTAATGTGGTATCGGCACTGTTTTGTACACGCTTGTTCATTTCATCAAGCAGTTCATCAATGGTTAGTTTGCCCATATCCACCATGGTTGAAATATCGGCAGCCAGCGATGCTGCTGTTTCTTCGCTTACCGCATCACTTAGTTTCTTTTTCTTATCGCTCTTATTGCTTAATGGCTGCGATAATTTAGAACCATCACGATACAGGGCACAGGCTTTTAAGCCAAGCTCCCAGCTTAACCTGTACGAGTCTGCAATATCTTCTTTGGTAGCTTCGTTGGGTAGGTTAATGGTTTTAGAGATAGCGCCGCTTAAGAAAGGTTGTGCAGCACCCATCATGCGTATATGCCCGTGTGCATGTATGTAGCGTTGGCCAAGCTGTCCGCATTTGTTGGCACAATCAAATACAGGAAGATGTTCTTCTTTTAAATAAGGGGCGCCCTCTACTGTCATGGTGCCGCATATATATATATTGGCAGCTTCTATTTCTTCATCGGTAAAGCCAAGCGCTTCAAGCAGGTTCCATGTATAATCGTTGTATTGCTCTGGTTTAAAACCCAAACGCTCTAAGCAGGTTTCGCCCAGGGTATGGGTATTAAAAACAAAACTTATTTCAAAAGCTGCGCCCAGGGCTTTGTTCAGCTTATCAATATCTTCCTGTATAAAACCTTTTTCTAATAGTGTTTTGGTATTAATGAACGGCGCTTTATCAAGCGATGCATGTCCTTTTGCATAAGCAACAATTTCTTCTATTTCGCTTTCGTTGTATTTTAAATTGCGTAATGCCTGTGGTACACTTTGATTGATGATTTTAAAATAACCGCCGCCGCTTAATTTTTTAAATTTAACAAGTGCAAAATCGGGCTCTACGCCGGTAGTATCGCAATCCATCACAAGGCCAATGGTACCGGTGGGTGCAATAACGGTTGTTTGTGCATTGCGGTAGCCATATTTTTCGCCCAACTGTACGGCATCGTCCCATGCTTTAGTAGCTGCCTTCAATAAATAATCGGGGCAGTATTTTGCATTAATGCCCTGTGGTTTTATTTCGATGCCTTCGTAAGCATCGGCTGCATCATAAGCTGCTGCACGGTGGTTACGCATCACCCTTAGCATGTGTTCTTTATTTTCTTCGTATTTATCAAATGCACCAAGTATGCTGGCAAGTTCTGCAGATGTTTTATAAGCCACACCCGTCATAATAGCCGTAATAGCGCCTGCAATACCTCTTGCCTCTTCGCTGTCGTAAGGGATACCGCTCACCATCAGCATAGAGCCAAGGTTGGCAAAGCCTAAACCTAATGTTCGGTAATCATAAGAAAGCTGTGCCACTTCTTTAGAAGGGAACTGCGCCATCAATACAGATATTTCAAGCACCACCGTCCAAAGGCGGCAGGTATGTTCAAAGCCGGCTACATTAAATGTATTGCTTTGCTCATCAAAAAACCGGCGGAGGTTTACGCTTGCTAAGTTGCAAGCCGTGTTATCTAAAAACATGTATTCGCTGCATGGGTTAGATGCCCTGATGGGGCCACCCTGCGGGCAGGTATGCCATTCGTTGATGGTGGTATCGTATTGTGTTCCGGGGTCGGCACAGCGCCATGCGGCATAAGTAATGTCTTCCCACAATTTTTTTGCTTTCACTTTTTTCATCACCCTGCCATCGCTTCTGCCTTTTAGTTCCCACTCTCCATCTTCATCTAATATTTTAAAAAACTCATTAGGTATGCGTATAGAGTTGTTGCTGTTTTGCCCGCTCACTGTACGATAAGCTTCACCTTCGTAATCGCTTGGATATCCTGCGGCAATCAATGCAGCCACTTTATCTTCTTCCTCTACTTTCCAATTAATAAATTTTTCAATTTCGGGATGATCAAGATCAAGACAAACCATTTTGGCTGCTCTTCTTGTAGTGCCTCCACTTTTGATGGCGCCTGCTGCACGGTCGCCTATTTTTAAGAAACTCATTAACCCGCTTGATGTACCGCCGCCACTTAACTTTTCGCCTTCGCCACGTATGCTGCTAAAGTTGGTACCTACACCACTACCATATTTAAATATCCTTGCTTCCCTTACCCAAAGATCCATAATGCCACCTTCGTTTACCAGGTCGTCGTTAACACTTAATATGAAACAAGCATGAGGCTGAGGGCGTTCATAAGCATTCTGCGATTTTTTTAACTGCCCGTCTTTTGCATCCACATAATAATGCCCCTGTGGTTTACCGGTAATGCCATACACTTCGTGCAGGCCGGTATTAAACCATTGTGGACTGTTAGGCACGCATGCCTGGTTTAAGATGGAGTAAATTAACTCGTCATAAAATATTTGTGCATCATTGGCCGATGCAAAATAATCATACCGTTCGCCCCACACACGCCAGCAATGTGCCAAACGATGAGCCACTTGTTTTACAGTTGTTTCTCGCCCGGTGGTACCATCTTCTTTGGGTACACCAGCTTTGCGGAAATATTTTTGTGCCAGGATATCGGTAGCAATCTGGCTCCATTGTTTTGGAACCTCTACATTATCCATCTGGAATACAACTTCGCCAGAAGGATTTTTAATTATTGAAGTACGATAATCATACTCGAACATATCAAACGGACTAACGCCATCTTTAGTAAATTGCCGGGAAAACCGGAGACCCTTTTCTGATTGTGGTTTCTTTGACATAATAAATATAACAGCTTAGTTAGTTGGGTTAAGTAATTGTTAGGCAAACGAAAGTATTTGTATTGCATGAAGAAACAAACCCTTAAATATTAACAGGTGTGGAAAAAAACGGTGGATAATTTTGGAGATCCAAACGGGTATTGCATTTGCTAACTTTTCCCCAAGTAATTAATAAAATGTTTGTTTAAATTCTTGGAAATTTCACTAAATATTCAATAGGTTGATTTTACTGAATTTTAGAGTTTGGTTTTAAAAATGTGATAAAAAATTTATTTTTTGTGTACATGTATTATGATTATAAAACTGTAAGTTTTTTTAAAAACATTTTTATCAAATTACAAGTATAATTATGCCATTGTTTTCATAGTAATTTTATGTAAAAGCGTTTATGCGTAGTTTACAATTATTGAATAAATATAAGAGTAAGAAGAAAATTTTTATGTGCAAAAAAGATTCCTGCCATTGTAATTTTGAATTGGTAAATGTTTATTTATAAACAATGTAAACCATAAAATTTTTAAACTGTATTTTTATAAAGTCATTATATAAATTATAAGCTTTCCATTTGATATTAAGAACAAAAAATTATGAAAGCAGTAATTCAAAGAGTAACGCATGCGTCTGTAACTATTGAGGGTAGTGTGTTTGCAAAGATTGCAAATGGATTACTTGTTTTGATTGGCATGGAAGATGCAGATACTGATGAAGACATTGAATGGTTAAGCAACAAGATTGTAAACCTTAGGATTTTTGACGATGAAAACAATGTACCCAACAAATCGGTAAAAGAAATAAATGGCGATATTTTATTGGTAAGCCAGTTTACTTTACATGCTTCTACCAAAAAAGGAAACCGTCCATCTTATTTAAAAGCAAGTAAACCACATATTGCTATTCCATTGTACGAAAAAATGATTGCACAATTACAAATTGATTTGGGTAAGTATATTTATACCGGTATGTTTGGCGCCGATATGAAAGTGCAGTTATTGAATGACGGGCCTATAACGATAGTGATTGATACTAAAAATAAAGAATAAATTTTCAATTTTTCAATAACAGAAAAAATACTGCACTTATAATTATTTAATTTTTTATTTACACGTTGCTATATGAAAGAAATGACTATTAAACAAGCTCAGGCCGCTGTGAACGAATGGATAAAAACTGTGGGTGTAAAATATTTTAGTGAACTTACCAACCTGGGCATATTGATGGAAGAAGTGGGCGAATTAAGCAGGCTGATGGTGCGTACATATGGCGACCAGTCATTTAAAAAATCTGACGAAGGAAAAGAGATAGCCGATGAAATGGCTGATGTATTTTGGGTATTGCTATGCCTTGCCAACCAAACCGGCGTTGATTTAACTGATGCACTTGAAAAAAATTTTGAAAAAAAGAATGCAAGAGACAAAGAAAGGCACCGCCAAAATAAGAAACTTGAATAAAACAATATAAAATAAAGTCAATCTTTTCATCAAATTTTAAGCATACAGCAATGCTTTACAATAATTGTCAATAATGCCTAAATTTGCGCCCTATGGCAAATGAAGCAAACAATTTCGCAGAACTTATATCGCATTGCAAAGAATACGGTTATATTTTTCAATCATCAGAAATATATGATGGCCTTGCTGCCGTGTACGATTACGGCCAAAACGGGGCACAGTTAAAAAAGAATATCCGTGACGAATGGTGGAAAAGCATGACCCAACTGCACGAAAACATTGTGGGTATTGATGCCGCCATTTTTATGCACCCTACTACCTGGAAAGCAAGCGGCCACGTTGATAATTTCAGCGACCCCATGATTGATAACAAAGACAGCAAAAAAAGATACCGTGTTGACCATTTGATTGAAGGCTTTGCCGATGAGTTAAAAGCAAAGGGTGAAAAAGGAGCCAAAGAAGCCGATGAAATTTTAACCGCTATGGATGCATTGCTGGCAAAAGATGATTATGCCGGTTTAAAAAAATTGATTGAAGACAATAAAATAACCTGTTCGGTTAGTAAAACATGTAACTGGACAGATGTGCGCCTGTTTAACCTGATGTTTAAAACAGAGTTTGGCGCTGTGGCTGCTGAAAACCCCGATGAAAATATTGTTTACCTGCGCCCCGAAACCGCACAAGGTATTTTTGTAAATTTTTTGAATGTTCAAAAAACCGGTAGGATGAAGATTCCTTTTGGCATTGCACAAACCGGTAAGGCTTTCCGCAACGAAATTGTAGCCCGCCAATTTATTTTTCGCATGCGTGAATTTGAACAGATGGAGATGCAGTTTTTTGTAAGGCCCGGCACGCAAATGGAATGGTACAACTACTGGAAAGAAGAAAGAAAAAAATGGCATGAAAGCATTGGCATACCTGCAGCTAAACTACGTTACCATAATCATGTAAAGCTGGCACACTATGCAGATGCAGCGCTTGATATTGAATTTGAATTTCCTTTTGGTTGGAAAGAACTGGAAGGTATTCACAGCCGTACCGATTTTGATTTAAAACAACACCAGCAATACAGTAAAAAGAAAATACAGTATTTTGATAACGACTTAAAAGAAGATGGAAAACCTTTTGGCAATTATACACCATATGTGGTAGAAACATCTGTTGGATTAGACAGGCTTTTTTTAACTATACTGAGCCTTGCGTATGCAGAAGAAAAATGGACAAAAGAAGATGGCAGCGAAGACAGCCGTGTGGTATTACGCATACCGCCAAAAATAGCACCTACCAAACTTGCCATTCTTCCGCTTGTTAAAAAAGATGGCCTGCCCGAAATTGCTAAAGAGCTGATGAACCAATGCAAAACAGCTTTTCATTGTTTTTATGAAGAGAAAGATGCCATTGGTAAACGATACCGCAGGATGGATGCAATAGGTACACCCTTTTGCGTAACCATCGATCATCAAACAAAAGAAGACAATACAGTTACTATACGTTATCGCGACAGCATGCAACAGGAAAGGATTGCATTGAATGATGTGAAGTACCTGGTGCTGAAAAATATCAGTTAAACTTAACTCTTCATAATTTTTTTAAAAGAGGTTGTGGCTAAATTGGCTGCAACCTTTTTTTGCAAACTTGTGTTGATATTTTTCTTTAAAGCTATCGGCTATATCTTCATTAGCCTGTAACCAGGTTACTATAAAAATTACATACTTCTGTTTTATTTACAACATCAATTTTACTTACATTTAAGTTCTAAAAAAACGATTGCATGAAATCTGATTACGAAATTGCTAATGAAAATATCATGCTGCCCATAACCGGCATTGCAACTGAAATGGGCATACCCAATGATATGCTTGTTCCTTACGGCCACTACAAAGCCAAAATAAAAATTACCGAATTTGATGAAAAAAAAATTGCTTCATCAAAACTTATCCTTGTTACGGCCATAACACCCAATAAAGCAGGCGTAGGTAAAACAACCACATCTGTTGGGTTGGCTGATGGCCTGCATAAACTAAACAAGAAAGTGGTATTGGCACTACGGGAACCCTCGCTGGGCCCATGTTTTGGCATGAAAGGCGGCGCTGCCGGCGGTGGCTATTCGCAAGTGGTGCCAATGGAAGATATCAACCTGCATTTTACCGGCGATTTTCATGCCATCACCGCAGCCAACAACACATTGTCATCGCTTATTGATAATTTCCGTTTTTTTAATCGTGGCAAGCCTGATGGTGTAAAAACGGTTTTAATGAAACGCTGCCTGGATGTAAATGACCGCTCGCTGAGAAATATTGTAACGGCATTGCATGGCCCTAATAACGGTATTACCACCGAAACAGGTTTTGTAATTACATCGGCAAGCGAATTGATGGCGGTATTATGCTTATCAGAAAATTTAGCAGACCTGCGCAACAGGATTGATAACATGCTGCTGGGGTTTACTTTTGCCGGCGATCCGTTTACAACAAAAGACCTGGGTGTTACCGGTGCAATTACAGCTTTATTAAAAGATGCTATTCTGCCCAACCTGGTGCAAACGCTTGAGCATACGCCTGCACTCATTCATGGAGGGCCTTTTGCAAATATTGCCCATGGATGCAATTCGCTGATGGCCACAAAAACTGCCATGCAGTTTGGCGATTACGTAGTAACAGAAGCCGGTTTTGCAAGCGACCTGGGCGCCGAAAAATTCTTCAACATAAAATGCCGCAAAGCAGGTTTGCAACCGGCCATGAGTGTATTGGTAGCTACGTTGCAGGCATTAAAACTTAATGGTGGATCTACCGAGGCTGAGATGAAATTACCCAACATGGTAAAACTAAAAGAAGGTTTAAGAAATCTTCAAAAACATATTTCTATCTTAAAAACATTCGGACAAAAAGTATTGGTGGTGATTAATCGTTTTGGTTTTGATGACGCAAAGGAATTAGAGTTTATGAGAGAATGGTGCAGCCAAAATGATGCAGCATTTGCCATTAATGATGCTTTTTCACTTGGTGGCGATGGCGCTGTAGAAATGGCACAGTCAGTTGTTGATATTTGTGAAAACCCATCTGCCCCATTACAATTTACTTACAACCTGGAAGATGATATTGAAACCAAGTTGAACAAGATTGTACAAAAAATTTATGGCGGCACCGGCGTGGTGCTTTATAAAAAAGCTAAAGACATGATTGCAAAAATTGAAAATCTTGGGTTGGGCCACTTGCCGGTTTGTATGGCAAAAACACAATACTCATTTACCGATAACCTTGCTACAAGTGGTCTTGATGGCGGCTTTAGTATTGACGTGGAAGATATTGTAATTAACAAAGGGGCAGGTTTTATTGTTGCAGTATGTGGCGAAATGATGCGTATGCCGGGATTACCCAAAAACCCACAGGCAAAAAATATTGATGTAGTGGATGGTAAAATCATCGGCCTAAGCTGATGATGCAATTATACATCTTCGTAATAAGGTTTCTCATCGTGGCTGATGCTTTCACGCTGTTGCCAGTAAGCAAGCGTAACCACATGCCCATCGGGTGTTTTTAGCAAGCGGCCAAAAATAGCATTGATGGTATTAAAAGTATAATCAGTTACGCCTACAGTAAATGTTTCGGGTGTTGGCACTGTTGCTGTATTATTTTCTACGCCTTCAACAGGTTTGGGTGCAGGCGCAGCTTTTGGTGGCGGCGATGGAACAACCACAACTGTAAACCCGTTATACTCCAGTAATTTTTTTAAAAAATCAACTCTTTGTGGCAATACATTTTTTTCTACAATGCCGCATTTAACGCCATCAAGTTCGTCAAACTCATGATTTTTATTAATGGCCATCTGTACAAATTTGTTTTTATAATCCGGTGAATTGTTTACCTGCATTCACCAATAATCTTCTATACCAAACTTTGTATGTAGTCGTAAATCCAACTTAACAAACCAATTAATACAATACCGGCGCTGCAAAAAATCAAAGCCAGTTTAGTAGATGGTTCAATAGTAATTTTTTCTATTGGATTTTCATTCTTCTCCATAAAAACTGCACGTATCACCCGTAAATAATAATACAGCGATATAATCATATTAAGTGCAGCTATGATGATAAACAGGTAGCTTCCTTTTGAAGCGCCAGCCGTAAGCAGGAAAAGTTTTCCAAAAAAACCTGCAGTTGGTGGTATGCCTGCCAGCGAAAACAATGCCAGCGCCAGCACCCAGCTTAAGAAAGGATTTGTTTTATTCATTCCCCTGTAATCGTCAATTTCTTCTGCATCTGTTTTTGTAGCAATAGCATCGGCCACAGCAAATGCCGCAAGGTTTGAAAACACATACACTAAAATAAAAAACACAACCGATGATGTGCCTTGCATAGAACTGCCGCTGATGCCCACCAGTATAAAACCAACCTGTGCAATAGATGAAAATGCAAGAAAGCGTTTTATATTTTGCTGCCGCAGCGCAAACAAGTTACCAATCACCATAGTGGCAACAGATACAATTACCAGCAAATTATACCAAAGCACTTGCAAGGGTAAAAACACTTTGTATAATACCGATAGAAAAATAAAAGCTACAGCGCCTTTTGATACTACAGATAAAAAAGAAGTGGCAGCCATGGGCGAGCCTTCGTACACATCGGCCGTCCATAAATGAAAAGGCACGATGGATAATTTAAAGGCAAAAGCAGCAAAGAAAAATATAAAGGCTAAAACTTCCAGTGTACTTCCATGAAGCTGCAAAGGAATTTCTGTAAAATTGATAGTGCCTGTAGCGCCATAAATTAATGAGATGCCAAATAACATGATACCCGATGAGAAGGCCGAAGAAAGAATCATTTTCATAGCGCCTTCTGATGAACGTTTTTTATCAAGGTCGAAGTTGGCCATGGCTGCCACGGGGATGGTTGCCAGTTCGAGCGATAAGAAGAACATCAACAAATTTCCGCTTGATATTAAAAAGAACATACCCAGCAATGCACACAACATCAGCATAAAAAATTCGGGCATGTGCTGTAATCTTTTAAACCAATTGGCAAACAACAACGAGATAAGATAAACGGCCAGGTTTAAAATATTTTTTTGCAACACAATTAAACCCGTAGTAAGGTACATGCCGTCAAACAAAGAGCCCGGTTTATTATAAAAGAAACCGGCTAAGAAATTCAGCAATAATAAAACCTGTAACAGCAATAACAAATGTTCATTGCTAATCCCCTTGCCAATTTTAATAAACAGCAACAAGAAAATAATACCGGTTAATACCAGTTCGGGTTTCATCAATGTTAAAAAATCGTTCATTCAAATATTTTAGTTACTGCATTTTTTGCATAATTATTTCGGCACCGGGGCTAACCAGGTTAATTAACCAGTTGGGTGCAAGCCCCACAGCCAGAATAGCTGCAAGCAAAATGATGGCAGCCAGTTTTTCGTTCCAGGCAGCATCTTTTAACTGTTCAAAACTTTCAGTTAACGGGCCCATTGCCACTTTTGTTACTGCACGTAAAATATAAACAGCAGTTACCACAATTGAAAGGCATGCCAATACAGTTGCTGCCCTGCTAAATGTATCGGGGTGTTGCCAGGAGCCCATGAACACCGTCATCTCTGCAACAAAACCACTTAGGCCCGGTAAGCCAAGCGAGCATAATCCTACGATAAACAAAAGTGTAATTACAAATGGTATCTTTTTCAACAATCCACTCATTTCACTTACCTGCCGGGTGTGGGTGCGTTCGTATATCATTCCTATTACGGCAAAAAAAAGTGCCGTCATCAAACCATGCGATACCATTTGCAACACAGCGCCGGTTATGGCTGTTTTGGTAAGCATGCCAATACCCAGTAAAACAAAACCGCAATGGCTGATGGAAGAATATGCGTTGATGTATTTTAAATCTTTTTGCATCATGGTGGCGAAGGCGCCATATAAAATTGCAATAACTGATAACACGATGATGATGGTTGCATATTCTTTTGCAGCCTGTGGCATCAGGTAGGTGGCAATACGTAAACAACCATAGCCGCCCAGTTTCATAGAGATGCCAGCCAGGAACATAGAGCCTGCTGTAGGCGCCGATGAATGCCCATCGGGTACCCAAGTATGAAATGGAAACAAAGCAGTGAACACACCAAAACCAACAAACAATAAAGGGAAACAAATCATTTGTGTTTGCACAGGAATTTGCAGTTGCGATAATTTCAATAAATCAAAACTGTGTACGCCTCCCGAAAAATATGTACCCAGCAACCCTACCAACACCAATGCCGAACCACCCATCAGCATAAGGGCAAGTTTGTTGGCGCTGTATTCTTTTTTTCCGCTGCCCCAAATTCCTATCAAAAGATATTTAGGTATTACAGCAATCTCTAAAAAGAAAAACAAGATGAACAGGTCGAGCGAAATAAAAAAACCATAAGCGCCCAGGCTTAATAAAATAAGCATGAAGAAAAACTCTTTAGTCATCTTGGTTACGTTCCATGAAACCAACACACCGGCAATCACTACAAACGCCGTCAACAAAATCATTGCAACAGAAATACCATCTACTCCCAAATGAAAACTAATACCCCAGGATGGAAACCAATTATAAGAGGTTTCAAATAATATTTGTGCTGTATTGCCTTCAATCCTTTGCTGCCTGAAATTATATAACAAAACAAAAGCCAGTACAAGCTGCAATGCCGAACCCGCCAATGCCACCCATTTTACCTGTGTGGCATTACGAAGCAGCAATAACAATATTGCAGTTAGTAATGGTATTAATATCAATAACGATAAATTCATTCTTATAATTTTGAATGATGTGTTTTAAATGTTGTACTACCATTTAAATCATTCATCTTTCTGTATTCATCATTTCCATATATAAATAAATAACAAAGCCAACCCAATAGCTCCAGCCAAAAAATAAATAGCATAAGATTGTACTTTGCCCGATTGAAACTTTTTAATTGTTGCTGAAAAATCTTCTGTACCATTACCTGTTGCATTCACCAATCCATCTACAATATATTTATCAAACCATGCAGCAGGCCTGCCTATTAAATTGAAAATAATTTTTTTGGTGATGAAGTGATAAACCTCATCTATATAAAATTTATGATAGGCGGCTTTATAAAAACCATTTAATGATGCAGCCACTTTGCCAGGTATTGCATTTTGTTTTTTATACATCCACATGGCAATAAAAATACCTGCCAGCCCCAATGCAACCGGTGCAATTGAAAACTGAAGATGAAAACCTGTGTTCAGCCTTGTGCCATCCGAACTTACAAAATGCCCAAATGGAATAAAACCGGCAACAGCGGCGCCAATGGCTAAAAGCACCAATGGCATCATCATACTAAATCCGCCTTCGCCATGATGCTCATGAAGAGGATGATGTTCTCTGTTCCAAAAAATCTTGAAATATAAACGGAACATATAAAAGGCTGTTAGCGCCGATGTAATTAATGCAATCCAATAAATACCTTGGTTGTGCTGATAAGCTGCCAGTAATATTTCTTCCTTACTAAAGAAACCTGCAAATGGGGGCACACCGGCAATGGCTAAACATCCAATTAAAAAAGTTAGGTGTGTGATGGGCATTAATTTTCTTAAGCCCCCCATGTCTTTCATTTCGTTGCTGTGTACAAAATGAATAACAGCGCCTGCGCCTAAGAACAATAAAGCTTTAAACATGGCATGTGTAAACAGGTGAAACATAGATGCGGTATAACCCAAACCATTTTCGCCGCCGTATTTTGAAACGCCGAGTGCAAACATCATGTAGCCAATCTGGCTCATGGTAGAATAAGCTAACACCCGTTTGATATCTGTTTGCGTACATGCTATAACGGCAGCGAATAAAGCTGAGAACGCACCAACATAAGCAACAAGATTTAATGCAGAGGGTGCTGCTATTGCATACACAGGAAACAATCTTGCCACCAGGAACACACCGGCCACCACCATAGTTGCTGCATGTATTAATGCCGAAACCGGCGTGGGGCCTTCCATAGCATCGGGCAACCAAATATGCAACGGGAACATAGCGCTTTTTCCGGCTGCGCCGATGAAGACTAATATCAATCCCCATGTTAATGCCGACATACCAAGAAAAGATGCTGCTATTGCATTTTTATATTCATTAGTTTGGGGAGAAGTTAAGTTAGCAATGAGCGTATTAAAATCTAATGTGCCCGAACTGTAAGAAAGAACAAGTATGCCAATTAAAAAACCAACGTCGGCAAACCTTGTTACGATAAATGCTTTTTTACATGCAGCAACGGCCGATGGTTTATCATAATGATAACCTATAAGCAGGAACGATGAAACACCTACCAGTTCCCAAAAAAAATAAATCTGGAAAATGTTTGAAGAAACAACCAAACCCAGCATAGAGAAAGTGAATAATCCCAAAAAAGCATAGTATGTAGGAAACCTTTCATCGCTTTTCATATAACCAAGGCTGAAAACATGCACCATCAACGAAACAAAAGTTACTACTACCAGCATCATCACAGAAACAGGGTCGATAATGATACCCATATCAATTGAAAGGCCGGGGCTAAACTGCAGCCAGGTATATTTAAACGGAACCAGTTTTTGATACATGCCATCCACTTTTCCGTACTTAAAAAAATAACCATAGGCTGTATAAAAAGCAAGCGCTGTTGATAATAATAAAAGCGACGTTGCAATAACCCCCGAGGTATTGCCAAAATATTTTCTTCCAAAAATACCAAGCATTACAAAGCCTGCCAGTGGCAGCAAGATGATAAGCAGTATTAAAGTTGTGTTTGGCATCAGTATCTTAATTCTTCGGTTTGTTCTACATCAATTGAATTATGGCTACGGTATAAGTTGATGATGATTGCGATAGCAACGGCTGCTTCGGCTGCAGCAATGGCAATAATAAAAATGGTGAAGAACAAGCCATCCATTTTATCGAACCACAGGTATTTGTTGAAGGCGATAAAATTCAGGTTTACACTGTTTAAAATAAGTTCTACACTCATTAACATAGTAACCAGGTTTCGCCGTGTAAAAAAACCATACACGCCTATAAAGAAAAGCGCAGTACTGATGAAAAGTATATGATATAGTCCAGGCTGCATCATGCTGTTTCGGTGTTTGATTTTAAAGCGATAACAATACAACCTACCAGGGCAGCCAGCAACAGGATGCTTACAATTTCAAAAGGCAATGCATAACCGCCATTATCAACCCCAAGCATTTGTTTACCTATATTGGCAACGGTAGGCTCAACGGGCTTTCCATCGGTAATTACAAATTCGTATTGCGCCAGTTGAACAAGCGCAAGGGCCAATCCGCAAAAAACAGCCAGCACAGAAAACAGCTGCCTGCCCAAATTTTGTTTGGGTAATTTTTCTCCTGCCTGTTGTGTAAGAAAAATGGAGAAGATGATAAGAACTACGATGCCGCCAACATACACCACAATTTGTACGGCAGCAATAAATTGGTACTGTAGCCAAAAATATATACCGGCAATGCCAATAAGGCAAAACAATAAATAGATGGCAGCCCTGAAAATCATACGTGTTGTTACGGCAAGCAACCCACTCACTATTGTGAGTGCAGCCAGTAAATAAAATATGATGGTAGCTCCTGTCATGTTTATTCTACTCCGTCCCTGATTTTAGAGCCGGGTTTATTTAAAATTTTGGTTAATTCTTTCCTGTCGAAAACACTATGTTCAAATGTTTGATCCATCTTGATAGCATCGGTAGGACAAGCGATGATACATAAGTTGCACATGGTACACAGCTCCAGGTGGTAAACAAATTTATCAAGCGCTTTTTTCTTTTTGCCTTCTGCCGTAATATCAAATTTGGTTACAATTTTTATAGTGGCATTGGGGCAGGCCAGTTCGCAGGCTGTACAGCCGGTGCAGGCATGTTCGTTATTCTCATCATGTATAAGTACTACTTCGCCTTTAAATCTTTCGGGCAGGTTTAATGTTTCTTTGTTATCAGGATATTGCTGTGTGATGATTTCTTTATGATGTGTAAAATAATAACCGGTACGGCGCATGCCAACCAGTAAAGATTTTACTCCTTTAAAAATATTTTTTATGTATTTAACTATAAACATTTTTTTATTTTAAAAATGCCATCCCAATATAGCAATAACAGTAACCAATAATAAATTTATCATGCTTATGGGTAATAAATATTTCCATTCTAAATTTAATAATTGATCAATTCTCAGCCGGGGAAATGTCCACCTGAACCACATGATTAAAAAAATAAGGAAAAAAGTTTTTCCAAAAAACCAGATGCTGCTAGGTATATAATCCATCACATGATTAAAACTTTGCCATTGCCCAATATGGAAAGGCATCCATCCGCCTAAAAACAAAGTAGCGCCAATAGCACATACGATAAATACATTTACATACTCGGCTAAAAAGAACAGGGCGAATTTCATGCCCGAATATTCGGTATGGAAACCGGCGGTTAATTCCGATTCAGCTTCGGCCAAATCAAAGGGCGCCCTGTTTGTTTCGGCAGTAACTGCAATGATGAAAATTACAAATGATATAATGGCCGGTATATGTCCTTTAAAAATCCACCATCCATCGGCCTGCGAATAAATGATATCAGGTATATTTAAACTGCCGCATAATACAACAATGGTTAGGATGGATAAGCCTGCCGACAGTTCGTAACTAACAATTTGTGCGCCGCTGCGCATGGCACCCATCAGCGAATATTTATTATTGCTTGCCCAGCCTGCCATTAAAATACTTATTACCATTATGGATGAAACTGCAGATACATACAGCACACCTATATTTAAATTCCACAATTGAAAATCTTTTGCAAATGCAATTGGCGCCATCAGCAACATACCAACAACCAATGCAAGTACCGGCGCCAGGTTAAAAAGCAATTTATCGGCGCCTGCGGGTGTTAAACCTTCTTTTACCAGCAATTTTAATGTATCGGCAAATGTTTGCAAAATACCTTTTGGTCCCACACGGTTTGGCCCAAGCCGTATCTGCATCCATGCCGATACTTTTCTTTCCATCAATACCAATATCAATCCTAGTACAGCAAACAAACTAATTACAGCAATACCGGCAATAATCATCTGCATAACCAACGACCATGTTGGACTGAACGTTTGGTTCAACCAGTTTTGAATACTGCCAGCTATGTTAGAAAAGCTCCACATAAAAACTTAATTAATTATGAATTTTGAATTATGAATTCAAAAAATCGAAAACATCGCTTACTATTTACCATTTGTAACTCAAAATTCAAAAATCAAAAAAATCATCAGTTACAATTCATAATCCAACATTCATCATTTATAATTCATAATTCATCATTCAAAATTCAACGGTCAATATCCGGTATCACCAAATCCAATGTTCCCATCATGGCTACCAAATCGCCCAGCTTGCTTCCTCTTGCCATTTTATCTAACGCCGAAAGATTTGAAAACCCCGGCGATCTAAATTTAATGCGGTGCGGTGTGGTTCCACCTTCGCTTACAATGTACACGCCAAATTCTCCCCTTGCTGTTTCTACTCTTTGATAAAATTCTCCTTTTGGTAATTTTAAAACGGCTTTTGTTTTTGCCTGGTAATCTCCTTCAGGAATATTATCAATCAACTGTTCAATGATTGAAATGGATTGATGCAATTCTTTTATACGCACCATGTATCTTGCAAGCGAATCGCCTGCTGTTTCAATCACTTCATCAAACTGCACTTTATCATAAGCATCGTAAGGATATAATTTCCTAATATCGCAGGATACACCACTGCCCCTGCCCACCGGGCCAGTGCAACCATACGATATTGCATCTTCCTTTGATAACACACCCACATCTTTCATGCGGTTTTTAAAAATTATATTGCCGGTAAGCAGTTCTTCATACTCATGCACTTTTAACCTAAACAATTTAATGAACTCCTTTACTTTTTTTTGAAAATTTGGATGTAGTTCCTGCATTACTCCGCCGGGCACCATATAGTTCATGGTTAGTCGTGCGCCGCAGGTTTCTTCCATAATATCATTAATAGTTTCCCTTTCCCTGAATGCATGAAAAAAAGGAGTGAATGCGCCAATATCCATTGCCATAGCGCCCCACCATAATTCGTGCGATGCAATCCTTGTCAGTTCTGCCATTAGCACCCGTATTACTTTTGCCCTATCGGGCACTTCTATCTGCAAACCTTTTTCTACCACAAGTGCACAAGCCTGGTTATTGATATGTGCCGATAAATAATCCATGCGGCTGGTTACATAAATAAATTGCCGGTAGGTTAGGCTTTCGCACATTTTTTCGATGGAGCGGTGTATATACCCCAGGTGCGGTTCCAGCTTTTTGATAGTTTCGCCGTTTAGCGTAATAACAAGGTGCAATACGCCATGCGTTGCAGGATGCTGTGGCCCTACATTGATGATAAGATCGCCTTCGGTAGTGGTGCCTATTTCTTCAAACATATCAAAGCTTGATCATATTAATGGGATCTTCAAAATCTTTTCTCAATGGATTTTTTCCTTCCCATCCATCGGGTAAAATTAATAACCGCAGGTTGGGATGGTTTAAAAAATTTACGCCAAACATTTCGTACACTTCCCTTTCGTGAAATTCGGCTGTTTTCCAAATATGAGAAACGGTTTCTATTTCGGGTTTTATTGAATCTACATTGGCACGTACAACAATATTATGCCTGTATTTTGTTGAGGTAAGATGATAAACCATGGTGAGGTTTGTCTTGTTATCGATACAGGTAAGGCAAAACAGGTAATCAAACAAAAGGTTTTCATCATGCCTTAGTTGGTTTGCAAATGCCGGCCAGTTGGTTGCTTCGATGGAAATATTAAGCCACTCGCCTGTTTCATCAAAAGTGGCAGTTGTAAGCAGTTGTGTTATTTTTTCCTTCAATGCTTGGTTACTCATGTTGATTCTTTGCCGGCCCTAATTTGTTCCCTTGTTTTACCGGCTTTAATTTTTTGCTGTAAACTTATCAATGCATGCAATAAGGCTTCGGGCCTTGGCGGGCATCCGGCCACATATACATCTACGGGTATAATATGATCGGCGCCTTTAACCACCGAATAAGTGTTATAAAAAAACGGGCCGCCGCTAATAGCACAGGCGCCCATTGCAATTACATATTTAGGATCGGCCATTTGGTCGTACAATCTTTTTAACACAGGCCCCATCTTATTTACAATAGTACCAGCAATGATAATTACATCGGCCTGGCGAGGCGATGCACGGGCTACTTCAAAACCAAAACGTGAAAAATCGTATTTGGCCGATGCAGTTGCCATCATTTCTATACCGCAGCAACTGGTGGCAAAAGTGAGCGGCCATAATGAGTTAGATCTTGCCCAGTTAATGATATCGTCCAACTTGCTTAGCACAATTCCTCCGCCGGGAATTTCTTCTATCTTTCCCGGAAAGTCAATTGTTTTATTTTGTTGTTCGGTCATTATAATTTCAACTTTTTATTTTCAATATTACTGCTGCCCGTCACTTCCATTTTAATGCGCCTTTTTTATGTGCATATAAAAATCCCATAAACAATATGAAAAAGAAAATGACAATTTCAATTAAAGCCACCCATCCCATTGCTTTAGCTACAACAGCCCAGGGATAAATAAAAATCAGTTCTACATCAAAAATTAAAAAGATAAGCGCAAACAGGTAATAGCCCACATTCAATTGCACCCATGTTTTACCGGTAGTGGGAATACCACATTCGTAAGGCTCGGCTTTTTGTTTGTTCTTTGTTCCTTTGGTAACAAGCCCAGAAATTAAAATTGCAATTATTGAAAATGCAAGCCCGGCAATAATTAAAACAACCATGGAAGATGCACCCATAACAATATTGAATTTAAAATTGCAACCGTTATTAAAACTTCAAGTTAACGAAAATTATAACACGGAACCGCAACTAAGAAATCAAAAAATAAAGATAGATGAACAGAAAAATCATTGTTTACAATCATCCATAAATCTCTACATGAATATCTTTTTTATCGTAGCCCATATCCAATATCCTTTGCTTAGCCTCGTCTATCATACCACGCCAGCCACAGATAAAAAAATTTGCCGGTTGTTTGTTGGCGCATAAACTTTCATAAATGGGATGTACATAACCTGTTGCGCCTTCCCATGTTTCTCTTGAAAGCGTTGGGATATAGGCAAACCCCGGAAGGTCCTTAGCAAGTTGCATCATTTCGGCATGGTACAATAGTGTATCTTTTGTACGGCAACCAAAAACAAGCGTGATATTTTTATGAGCGATGATGTTGTTTTTTATATGATGCACCATGCTGCGAAATGGCGCAATGCCTGTACCGGTGCAAATAAGGAAAAGCTCTTTATTTAACGGCTCTTTTAAAGTAAACACACCTTGTGCGCCACGAAAAACCAGTTGCGACCCAATCTTTATTTCATTAAAAATATAATGAGTGCCTGCTCCAATCTTATCTAAAACAATTACCAGTTCAAAAACATTGGTACCATCGGGCCAGGAGGCGATAGAATAACTGCGCCAACGTTTGTTTGCTTTTTCGTGTATAGGTAAATCGAGGGTTACAAATTGGCCGGGTATAAAATCGAATGATGTTAACTCCGGAACTTCAATCCAATACCTTTTTGTGTTGAATGTTTCATCTGTAATGCGGATAACTTTTCCGGAGCGCCAGGGTAATAAAGCCATTATTCAAGTTTGCGGAAAGTTACAAAGAAACTTTACCAAAGTTTCAAAGACTGAAAAAGATTTTTAAAATTTACAAAAGCTACTGAATTACAAGTTTGCTGTTATGAATGGTATTACCACCAAAAACCTTTAGCTGGTAAACTCCTTTGGCAATACCGCTTACATCAAGCACATTGTTTGTTCCTTGCAATACAAATGTTCGTATCGTTTTTCCGGCTGCATCAAATAAGATGGCGCTGTTAATATTGCCTGATGATACAAGTGTTACCCTTGCATTTAATACTGGGTTAGGATACAGCATTACATCAAAAACAAAACTGCTGAAATTTATTTTGCGTATGTTCGAATAAGAAAATGTACCATCTTTATCAATCAATTTTAACCTGTAAAAATTTAATCCTTTAAAGGGTTGCAAATCTGTAAAACTGTAGTTGTTTTTTTGATTGTTGTTATTGGCTGTTACATTGCCAATGCTGTTGAAAGTATTTCCGTCAATGCTTTTTTGCACTTCATATTTATCAGCATTTATTTCATTTTCGGTTAACCATTGCAATAAAACTTTATCGGCTTGTTTTATCGCATCAAAACTTAACAGGATTATGGGCAAAGGATGTATGCCACCAATGCCACCATCATTTAACCAAAACTCACTAAAACTATTAACATTATATTGAGCATAGTAACCGTTATCATAAGGGATAATCTCTGTATTTGCCGGTAATATATAAGAAAAAGTACCGCTTACATCATCATCCAGTGTTCCGTTTTCATCTGTAACGCTACCGCTGTATTTGGTAACCCCTAAGTCGTAAGGGCTGATTGGTTTGGTGCAGGTGCCGCAACCGGTTGCAGCCAATAAACTTTTTGCTTCGGCATCGGTAAAATAAAAACGCACAGATACATCGGAGCCGGGTTGTATTGTTGGCCTTACAACAATGTTCCTGTTTAAGTAATACTGCCCGTTTCTATTACGCACCGCACCGGCATAAGGATATACATCAACAGTTGTATTACCCATGTTGGCACCATTTGCATTAATGGATGCAACCCTTTTACCACCCGATGTAAAATGTACCCATGATGAACCGCTTACCGGTTGCGATAAACCAGTAACCTGTGTGCCTGTATAAATAAGCGCCTTATCAAAAATATGTATGTCATCTATGCCAACACCTTCCATATTAAATCCAAGATCGCTTGCCATTACAAAACGAAAGCGAACATTACTTGCTTTTGTTGGTATATCGGTACTTGCCACATGCCAGGTGCTAAGGGATGTACGCCATTGTTTTTTTCCTGTGGGATCGTTGAACCAGTTGGTGCCAACACCGTTTAACCCAAGTCTGTTCCAGGTAAGGCCGCCGTTATCTGAATATTCAATCCAGTTATAATCGGCCGGCGTTGCATCTTCTAATTGAAAAATATGGCTGAATGATAAAACCGGCTGTGTCATTCCGCTTAAATCAAAGCAGGGAGAATATAAATAAGACAACTCGTTATTATTATAATGCCCGGTTAATGAAGTTACCCAGGCTTTTGTACCATTAGCCGCTTTAGTAATTACGGTTTTTGCCGGTGTGCCCCATTGCCAGCTATTGTTTGATCCTTTTGCATACCAGTTTCCGTCATTGCTCTCAAATCCTTCCAGGTATGGAAAACTATTTACAACAGGACTTGTATGAAATGAATAATTTAATATGCTGTCGTTATCATTATACGAATCAGAAGTTTCGTGTACCCAAAAATCAAACCGGTAATCGGTATTAACCGTAAGGTTTACCGGTGCAGCAAATGTATGCAGTGTTATGCCCGGCAATAAAGAAGGTATTATTTCCATTACGGGTGCAGCGCCGTTTATAGAATAATAAACTGGTACATTGATAAATGTTGTAGCAGAATAATTTTTTATGTTGAGCGATACAGCCTGTGTGCCATAGTTTCCGCATCCTGCAGCTGAAGGCGATACGATATTTAATATACCAATATCGTTACTTGCTTCTTTAATAGATACATCATCAAAAGTATAACCATCATCCTGGTCAATATATGGATATGGTACATTGGCAGATGTGTTAGCCTGCTGGCCAAATTTAATTTGAAAACTGCTGCTGATGGGTTGTGCCGGTAAAACCGTATCAAGCACATCATTGATGTTGATAACAGCATGTTTCCATTGGCCAAGCCCGGCCTGGTTAGCAATAAGGTCGTAAGCAAAAATCCAGGGTTTAGTATCATCGCCCCTTATCCAAACTTTATTGTTGGGATTATTTTCCTGCCCGTGGTTTTTGTAATAAAAATCTAATCGCAATTGTTGGCCACTTGTATAGCCCAACAGGTTATATGTCATTAGTAAACTATCGGTAGTTAAAGTTGCATTATACGGAAACTGGTCGAGTGTAATAGCTCTTGTACCATTTAATGCAAAACCTGTGTTTACAAAACTGCGTGCACGGCCTCTTACAGAATTTGTTTTAAAATCTAGCCTGTCATCACCATCAAGCCCTATTGTATTTGAAGTATAAGTTTTATCAATGGTTGATTCAAATCCATCTGTTACAGGTAGTGTAAGAACTGGATTTGCCAGGTTTTTAATAGTTACCTGTACCGTATCGTCAAGTAATTGTGTATCGCCGGCCCGTTTTATCCAGGCTTTAATATTATAAATACCCGGCGCCGAAAAATCGGCAGTGGTTGTAAATACATATTGATATGTTGCCAATGGATTTATTGTTGTGGCATCTGTTTCCATCACAGCAGGATTGCTGTTGATTTGATAATATAAGTTGTAACTACCCGTTGTGGCTACATCATCTAAGTTTTTTATGGTTAATCTTATATTTTCTGCTGATGTTAATACAGATGAAGTGAACTGTCTTTTTGTAACCGGCGAGTTTATTGAAACAGCTTTAAGGTTATTATCAAAATCGGTTAATGTACAAACTCCGGTTGCAGGCAATACAGATTTTGAAACCGAGCGCCTTCCATCTATCGTTCCGTTTTTTGCACTTATGCCAAACCAATAAGTGGTTGTACTGTTTAAACCTTGTACAAGATAACTGAGCGATGTGGTATTGCCGATGACGGCCATGGTATCGGCCTGCAGTTTCCAAACATCGTAAGAAGTGGCGCCTGTAATAGCAGGCCATGTTAGCTGTACATAACCTTCGCATGGTACCGTGGCAGTTACAACGGGTTGGCCAATAACCCTAAAATCAAAATCACTTTCATCGCTATAGGCCGATGCATTACGGCTTACCCTGATGCGGTAATTGTTGCTAACTGTTGATGGCACCACCCATTGGTATGATGTTGCATTGGCTGCAATATTGTTATCAACAAGGTTCCAGCTTGTGCCATCAAAATATTCTAAGGTAAAAGTATTGCTTTCATCGCCATAAGCATTCCACCTAATAACTTCTGTTTCGCCGGGTACCAATGTTTCGCCGCCATAAGGGTATTCAACAGTAACGCCATTCATATCCATTTGCCAGGTAACTACATATTGTTGCGGTGCATAAGGAAGCAAAAAAGCATTTACATTTATTGTATAATTTCCTGCAACTGGGTTATCAATAACCACCTGTTCAATATTATTTACATGATCGGCTCCTTCTGCTGCATTGTTGTTTACATTGGCTGGTGTTGCATCTAACAATAATGGTTTATGCGTAACCGGGCCTGGTGCTGTAACGGTAAGGTCAAGATCGTTTATTAATGTTGATGCAGCATTGGGAGCAGCAGCGGTATCGGCCCAATACAACATCACTTTTAAGCGCCGCACACCTGCAGGCACGGTAATGTTATTGGCCGATGGCGTAGTATTGCTTATGATATATCGGTTGTTATTAATAGCATCAACAGCACGCCTTGCATTTAAACTTCCAAAGCCATAAGTATAATCGGGCCCGGGGTTACCAAGGTCTTCGGCGCTGTTGCATAGCACAGCTTTTATTAGCGAAGCCTGCGGAAGCTGACCGGAATTGGCTTTTCGGTATGCTTCATTTAATAATGTAACAGCACCGGCTACAATGGGCCCCGACATGCTGGTACCACTATTATACCCGTATGTATTATTTTGCCTGGTTGAAAAAACATTTACACCTGTTGCAACAATTTCAGGTTTTATCCTTCCATCGTTTACCGGGCCACGACTGCTGAAATCGGCTATTACATCCACCGAGTCGGTAATGGCACCAACTGTTAAAACATTTTTTGCAGCCTGGTAACCCGATTTCAACGTTCCAAAAAAAGCAGGATAAGGCAAACAGGTATTTAATCCATCATTACCTGCCGATACCACGTGCAAAACTTTTTCATACTGCCGCATTTGGTTATCGGTGTAATTGCTTAAGATATCGTACACACCCACACCGGCGCAACTATCATCAGCAGCCGTATATGAATTGTTGGTGCCAATCATATTGTAATCGGTAAAATAAACAGGTGTGTTAGTTATGATATCGCTTAAGTATTGCCCAACAATTGTAGCCCTTGGCGCCATGCCCCTGTTTTTGGGATCTAATATGCCTGCGCCTGCAACAGTACCTGTTACATGTATGCCATGAAAACTTATGGGGAAAGGAACCCTGCTGATGACCCTGCCTGTAAAATCAACATGCGCCGTAGCTAATTCCGAATTATCGCCAATACCCGTTACAATTCCTTTACCACTTAAATTATTGGCAAGCGGAGAAAGTAAACTGCTAATGCCATGCCGGCCAATACTTTTATAGTTTAATGGTTTATCGGTAAGCGATTGCAGGCTTATTGCATACACAAATGGTAAAGCAGCTATTATATTACAATCTACCGGTTGTATAAATATTGTGCCGGGAACATCAAATTTTGAGGGTACAATTACGGCTCCGGCTTTTTGTAATTCTTCTTTCAGCAAATTTTTATCAAGCGAAGAAAAATAATTTACTGCAAAAACTTTTTCAGCATAACCATCTTGTTTAAAAGCCAAAGCCTTTGCATCTATTTTATAAAATGAAGGAATTTGATTAATAGAAACAATTGAATAATTTAAAGCGGATGAAAAATCAAAGCTCTTTTTTACAGCAGCAAAATAGGCATTACCCGGGTACCAGTTGCCAAGTTTAATACCTGCATTATGTAAGGCCTGCTTTTGGGATGCAGATGGCAAATTTGAAAACTGTAATAAAACATAGTATTCATCTTTATACAAAGCATCCTGCAAACTTTCAGTCTTAAACTGCCTGTTTGCAATATTATTACCGGTAATAAAATCGCCTGCAGTAAAACGAACAGGAATATCCTGGGCAACAAGGTTTACTTTACTTAGTAAAAACAATAAAGAAAAAATACAGGTATAAAATAATTTCATTTGATAATTTATAGCTGAACAATTTCAAAATATATCTACAACAAAAATATACATATTAATTTTTACAGTACTTCAGGATAACGATTTTATTGCAGTTAGTATTGCAGTTTTAAACATTTTAACCGCCTATTTTTTAATAAACTTATATTTGCCTCCCTGATGAACCTGGATATGTTGCTGAACGGGTATGCAAATGACAGCCGCTGTTTTAAAATAGTGGACAGGGTTACTGCATCCCAACCGCAACATATACAACTTAAGGGCCTTCGTGGAAGTGCAGCCCCATTCATTGTTTCGTCGGTTTTTAACCATAATGCTGCTTCGCAATTAAACCATCTTATTGTTTTAAGAGATGCTGAAGAAGCAGCTTATTTTCATAATACGTTCGAAAATATAACCGGCGCCCTTAATCTTTTTTATTTCCCTTCATCTTTTAAAAATAAAAAAAACTACCGGCTGCTTAATGCAAGCCATGTAATGTTAAGAACCGAGTGCCTTACCCGTTTTTCGAACCCGATGGGGCAAAGAGTTGGCGCCATAATTACATACCCCGAAGCTTTATTTGAAAAAGTGGTACTGCCAAAAACTCTTTCGGATAATATTATTTTTATAAAGCAGGGCGAAAACATCGACCCTGTAAGCATGTACGAAAAGTTTGTTAGCTATGGGTTTACCCGTACCGACTTTGTGTATGAACCCGGGCAGTTTGCAGTAAGGGGCGGCATCATCGACATTTATTCTTATGGCAACGAAAAACCTTACCGGCTTGAATTGTTTGGCAACGAAGTGGACAGTATTAGAATTTTTGATCCCGAAACGCAATTAAGCGAAAGAAAATTATTACAGGTAAGCATCATTCCAAACGTAGAAACTCAATTTGAAGACGGAGAAAAAGTTTCTATTATGGAGTTTTTGCCTGAGAATACTGTTGTATGGAGCCAGGACTGGAATTTTGTTAAAGAGAAAATTGAGGAAGAGATATTAGCAGTTTCGCATTTTTCAACAATCGAAAATAAAGAAACTACCGAATTGGAAACCGAGCAGTTAGCAAAAGAGTTTAACGTAAAAGATTTTGTTTCTGCTGATATACTTGAAAAACAATTTGCAGTAAGGCATATTGTTGAATTTGGAGACAAAGCATCTTTTCCATCAAACACCAAACAGGAAACAATATTATTTACAACCAAAGAACAACCGGCATTTAACCGCAAATTTGAACTGCTGATAAAAAACCTGCAGGAATACCAGGAAAAGCAATACAGCATTTATTTATTTGCCGAAAACCCAAAACAGTTAGAAAGGCTTTATAGCATTTTAAACGAAACGGCCAAAGGCCCGGCAACAGTTGCTGCACTTGATGTAATACCCATACCCACATCTATACACGAAGGTTTTATTGATGATGATTTAAAATTGGTTTGCTATACCGACCACCAGGTTTTTCAACGATACCATAAGTACAAGGTAAAACAGGCATTCAGCAAAAACAAAGCGCTTACATTAAAAACGCTGAGAGAACTACAACCCGGCGATTATGTAACCCATATAGATCATGGAGTAGGTGTGTACAGCGGTTTACAAAAAATTGAAGCCAATGGCAGGCTGCAGGAAGCCGTACGCATACAATACAAAGATGGCGACCTGCTGTATGTAAACATATCATCGCTTCATAAAATTAGTAAGTACAGCGGCAAAGAAGGCAGCATACCTAAAATGAACAAACTGGGCAGCGATGTATGGAACAAGTTAAAAGACAAAACAAAAAAGCAGGTAAAAGATATTGCCAGCGACCTGATTAAATTATATGCCCAACGAAAAAGCCAGGAAGGTTTTGCCCATGCACCGGATAATTATTTGCAAACCGAACTGGAAGCAAGTTTTATTTATGAAGATACACCAGACCAAAGCAAGGCAACAGCCGATGTAAAAAGGGATATGGAAAAACCATCGCCGATGGACAGGTTGGTGTGTGGCGATGTAGGCTTTGGTAAAACAGAAGTGGCCATACGTGCAGCTTTTAAAAGTGTATGCGATGGCAAACAGGCTGCAGTATTGGTACCTACAACCATACTTGCATACCAGCATTACAAAACATTTGGTGATAGGTTGAAAGATTTTCCCGTTACGGTTGATTTTATAAACCGCTTTAAATCGGCCAAAGAAAAAAGAGAAACACTTGAAAAAGTAGCCCAGGGAAAAATTGACATCATCATTGGCACACATGCTTTGCTTAACAAACAAGTAAAGTTTAAAGACCTTGGGCTGATGGTAATTGATGAAGAACAGAAATTTGGGGTAGCAGCAAAAGAAAAATTAAAACAGTTACGAACTACGGTTGATTCATTAACGCTAACGGCCACACCTATCCCAAGAACTTTACAGTTTAGTTTGATGGGAGCAAGAGACCTGAGTATCATCAACACAGCGCCACCTAACCGGCAACCCATACAAACCGAAGTGATGGTTTTTAACGAAGATGCCATCCGGGATATTATTTATTACGAAACAGAAAGAGGCGGCCAGGTTTTTTTTATACATAACCGTGTAAAAGGTTTGGCAGAGATGAAGCTGCTGATACAGGGCCTTTGCCCCGACCTAAGTATTGCTTACGCACACGGGCAAATGGATGGCGATGATTTGGAAGATACCATCATGGACTTTATGGATAAAAAATACGATGTGCTTGTTTGTACAAATATTGTTGAAAGTGGTGTTGATATCCCCAATGTAAACACCATCATAGTAAATAATGCACACCAGTTTGGTTTAAGCGATTTGCACCAACTGAGAGGAAGGGTTGGACGCAGCAACAAAAAAGCATTCTGTTATCTTTTTGCACCGCCCATGAGCACATTACCTGCCGATAGCCGCAAGCGGTTAAATACATTAGAGCAATACAGCGAGTTGGGCAGTGGTTTTCAAATTGCCATGAGAGACCTTGACATACGTGGCGCCGGTAATTTGTTGGGTGGAGAGCAAAGCGGTTTTATAGCAGAGATTGGTTTTGAGATGTATCAAAAAATACTTGATGAAGCCATACGAGAATTAAAACGAAGCCAGTTTAAAGAATTGTTTAAGGCCGAAATTCAGCAACAGGATGATTTTGTATCTGACTGTAGTATTGATACCGACCTTGAAATACTGATACCCGATGATTATGTTGAAAGCATTACGGAACGTTTATCGCTATACAGCCGGTTGGATAATTGCGAAAATGAAGAAGACCTTACCGCTTTTCATAAAGAATTAACCGACAGGTTTGGCCCTGTGCCGGGGCAGGTAGAAGACCTGTTTACAACCGTACGATGCCGTAAATTAGCCGTGGAAATGGGTTTTGAAAAAATGCTATTGAAAAACGATACTTTAAAATGCTTTTTTGTAAGCAACCCCGATTCGCCCTACTTTCAAAGCGAAACATTTAATGGCATACTCTTGTTTTTACAAAAAGGTACTAATAAAGCAAAATTAAAACAGGTGGGTAAAAATGGAATACTTATTGTAGATGATATAAAAACGATGAGTAACCTGTATGAATTTTTAAAGAAAATGCATGGCAGTATCAATATTGTAACAACCTGAAATTATAGCATGTTGTGAATTTTAAAACATAAAATTTACATTTACTAAACAAAATTGTTAAACAGAAAACATCTCATATTTTATCAATAAAATAAAAAAAGAATGAAAAAATTAGTTGCCTTTATTGGAGTTTGCAGCATGTACATAGCTGCAACTGCACAGTCAACCATCGAAAAAGTAAATTACCAAAAAGCCGAACATGAGGCCATAGTAAATGAAATACCTTATCCCGAAAAAACAATCATGAATGCCATTGATAACAAGATGCAGCAGTTGGGGTATAAAAGCAAAAGCTCAAAAGGCTATACCGTTTATAAAGCAGTACGCTTAACACAATTGGGCGGCGGTGAATATGATTTATATTTTTCTGCCGAACGTAAGAGCAGGAGAAACAAAGACAACTCTACCCTAACAATGTTGGTTTCAACAGGCAACGATGTTTTTGCAACCGAAAATGACAATGCCGCTTTGATGGACAATGCAAAAAAATATATGGATAGAATAACGGATATGGTTGCTGCATACGACCTGGATTTGCAGGTGGCCGCACAAATTGATGTAGTGGACAAAGCAACAAAAAAATACAATAGCCTGGTTGATGATGGTAAAAATCTTGAAAAGAAAAAAAAGGATATTGAAAAAGATATTGAAAACAACAAAAAAGACCAGGAAAAACAGATGAAGGAAATTGAAAATCAAAAATCGGCGTTGGAAGCTCTTAAGGGTAAAACAAAACAATAAACTCAGTTGGCCGAAAACCTAGGGTCGGCGGTCATTTGCTGATCAGTAAGGGTATTTAAAAAATAAATAAGGTCGTTTTTTTCGGTATTTGTAATGGCAATCCTGTTTATAAGCAAGGGGTCTAATGTAGGTTGCGTAGTGATGATACCACTTCGGTAATGATCTATCACCTGGCCAATAGAATAAATCCTTCCATCGTGCATGTATGGAAATGTTAACATCACATTACGCAGGCTGGGTACTTTAAATTTTAGCGAATCATTTTTATCATTTGTAATGCGCATGCGACCATAATCGTTCAGGTATGGGTTTACAGCAAGGCCATTATTTCTAAAACTATTATCGGTAAACAATGGTTCTTTATGGCAGGTTTCGCATTTTGCTTTAAACACTGTGTAGCCGTTTTGTTCAGAGTAAGTAAAACTTGCTTCTCCTCTTTTTACCTTATCGTATTTTGAATTGTTAGAAACGATGGTACCCATAAACTGTGCAAGCGCTTTAAGCAAGCGCTGGCTGGTAATACCTCCGTTACCAAATGCAGCATAAAACATAGCAGGATATGCAGTATCGGCATTCAGTTTGTTTAATACATTCTCTATGGTTTCAGCCATTTCGTTGGGCGCAGTAATAGGGGCCAATGGTTGCACTTCAATATGATTGATGCCGCCATCCCAATGCAGTTTGTCCATCCACGCCAGGTTAAAAAGCGCCGGGGCATTCCTTGTGGTAAATGCATTATCAAAGCCATGGCTAAAATCATGGTCGTAGGTGGCAAAAGCTGCAAACTGCTGGTGGCAACTGGCACAGGGAAAATTTCCATCCTTACTCAACCTGCCATCATAAAATAATTTTTTACCTAATTGAAAGCCCTGTTCGGTTAAAGGGTTATCGGCAAAAATATTAGTAGCAGGTACAGGCCACCCGTTGGGAATATTAAAACTCAGGTAAGTAGGATTGTAAGGCCCGAAATTTTCAGCCACCACTTCGTTCTTTTTACAGGCGCTAATCAATAGTGCCGATAACACAACCACACTGAAAAATAATATAATCACCCTTGTTTTCAAATCTTAATAATTTTGTACATCAGTTATGCTAAACATGTTTGCATAATTATCCGAAATACTTTTTGCCAATGTACCAGGCATGGTTACAGATGGCACGTCAGCAATTTTTAAATCGTAACTACCCTGCCACCATTTATCAAAATCGGCTTCAATAAAAACTTCGCTTATTTTTCCTTCCCTAATATCAATCATATTTAAAGATGATACAGGAACCACAATGCTGATATTTTTTAAAACACTGTTAGCGCCGGCAAAGCCGCCAATATGATACTCCACTTTATTATTTATAATAGTTGATTGTGGTGATGTGCCTTCCATCTTGGCCATAATGTACCCACTGTTCCAGGTCCAAAACATATCATTTAAGGGGTCTAATGCACCAGTTTGTGCACCACTCACATTTCTTGCACTATCAACACCCAGCAAAAATTTGATGGCCGTGTAGCTGCCAACAGGCACATCAAAACTTATGCTTTTAGATGAAGCAATGTTTTCATCTATTAGGTAATAATCTTTATTGGTTGCAGTTGAAGAAGTGTTGCTTAATCCCGGATGGCTTACATAATATTTAAACTTCGAAATATTATATTGCTCACCAAAGTTATTTGTATAAATGCCTGTATTTAGTTGTACGGGGATGCCTTTTACCGTATTTGTAAATGTAAATTTTATAGTGCCGGTTGGTTGATCGTTAGTAAACTCTTTTTGGCAGGCAGTAAATGCAAACATAGCAATGCCGTAAAAAAATATTTGGATACGTTTCATTACAGTGTAATTTTTTTCCTGTTAGATTTTAATTGTGCATTTAATTTTTTCTCTTCCAGCCTTTTTTCTTTCGATTCTTTTGAAGGTTTGGTGGCTTTACGTGCTTTGGGTTGTACCAGGGCTTTATTTACTAAAAGACCCATTTTTTTAATCACATGCTGCTTGTTGCCTAATTGTGAACGCTCTGCCTGGCTTTTAACCAATAAAAAACCATCGGCATTAATTTTATTGGCAAGCTTTTCTTTTAGTAAAGATTTTTGTTGGGCCGATATAAGTGTTGATAATTCGATATGCCAATAACCTTCCACCATAGTTTCTACCTTATTAACATTTTGGCCTCCTTTACCGCCACTTCGGGCCGTTTTAAACCTTATCTCACTTGTAATATCAACCATCCCGTAAATTTAAGCAGAAAAAGTACGATTTTACGGTTCATTACGTTTTATTTAAGCCTAATATTTCACTAAGAACATATTTTTACAGATTTTTGCACGAAACCAACCGATTGGAAATGATTAAAAGTATTTACCATTCACTAACGGAGCGTAAGCAACAACATAGGAAATCTTTTGCCGTTTTGATTGACCCCGATAAGGTGAATGATACCAACCTGGAACCGTTAATTGAAATGGCTGTGGCTGCAAAGGTTGATTATTTTTTAGTGGGTGGCAGTTTGGTAATATCAAATTACCTGGATGAGTGTGTACAGTTTATTAAACGCAATTGCAATATACCGGTGATACTTTTCCCGGGTAGCCCTAACCAGGTAAGTAAATATGCCGATGCCTTATTATATCTTTCATTAATCAGCGGCCGCAATGCCGATATGTTGATTGGGCAGCATGTAGTATCGGCACCAATAGTAAAGCAAAGCGGACTGGAGATTCTTTCAACCGGTTATATGGTAGTTGATGGCGGCGCCCCCACCACGGTTTCTTATATATCAAATGCAACCCCATTACCTGCTGATAAAAACGAAATTGCTGTATGCACTGCCATGGCCGGCGAAATGCTGGGTATGAAACTTATTTATATGGATGCCGGAAGCGGAGCCAGGCGTGCCATTACCGAAGATATGATTGCCCATGTAGCTGCTGTAATAAAAGTACCTTTAATAATTGGTGGTGGTATTACCGAACCCGAAAAAGCATACCTCAACTGCAAGGCCGGCGCCGATGTAATAGTGGTTGGCAATGCCATTGAAAAAGATGCAGGCCTCATTAAAGAAATGGCTGCTGCCGTACATAGTGTGGCTTTAAAAGTATAAAGCAAAATCCTGGCAAATATTTTTTATTAAGATGATGATTGCCTGGCAGGCAAGTTACAAGGTATGTAGCGCATAAACTCAAAATGATATCCATTAAGAATTTTACTTTAAGTACAAAAAAGCTAAAGAAAAAAGAAATGATTGTTTTGTTGTTGCTCTTAATATTTAGGCATGTTAATCATAAACCAATATAAAGTCATTTGCATACTATACTTATTAAATTGGTATGAGTATTACATTTATAAAGCTTAATTTTATAGCTTAATATAAATATATGAGTGATAAAAAAAAACCGGTAATAGGCATAAGCTGTGGCGATGTAAATGGAATTGGAATTGAAATAATAGTAAAAACATTTTCGGATAACAGGATGCTTGATTTTTGTTGCCCTGTAATTTTTTGCAATAACAAGGTTATCAATTTTTACAGGAAAGGCCTGGCAGATGCCAATATCAATTTCACTATCACTAAAGAACCAAACCGTATTAATTATAAACAGGTTAATGTATTCAACTGTTGGGATGAAGAAGTGAATATTAACCCCGGCATACTAAACGATATTGGCGGAAAATATGCTGTATTAAGTTTAACTACTGCCGGTAAGGCGCTTAAAGAAAACATGATAGACGGGTTAGTTACTGCCCCCATACACAAAAGCAATACCCAAAGCGATACATTTAATTTTACAGGCCACACGCCATACCTTAAAAATTTATATGGCGCTACCGATGTTGTTATGTTTATGGTGGCAGAAAATATGAAGGTGGCGCTGCTTACCGAACATGTGCCGGTACATGATGTGGCCAGGCATATTACCCGAGATGCCATTGTGAGTAAACTGCAGCTTATTAATAATTCTTTAAAGCGTGATTTTAATATTAACAAGCCACGTATTGCCGTACTTGGCCTTAACCCTCATGCCGGCGATGAAGGCCTGATTGGTAAAGAAGAAGAAGAAATTATAAAACCCGCCATAAAAGATGCAAAACAGCGTGATGTTTTTTGCTTTGGCCCCTACCCGGCCGATGCATTTTTTGCCCGTGGCCAATATGAAAAATTTGATGCCGTGTTAGCCATGTACCACGACCAGGGATTGATACCTTTTAAATCGTTGGCAATTGGCGAAGGAGTGAATTTTACTGCCGGTTTACCAGGTGTACGTACTTCGCCCGATCATGGAGTGGCTTTTGATATTGCCGGGCAGGGCAAGGCCGATGAGTCATCATTTAGGGCGGCTGTATTTAAATGCATTGATATCATTAATGGTAGAAATGAATATGACGAACAGCACAAAAATCCGTTGAATAAAATAAGTTCAACCATTATTGCCAATGCTGTGGATGAAAAAATAACAGAGGAGTAAACTTTGTATTATTGAAGCTTAATCATTCTTTGCTTTTTATTCAATTCATCTATTAAATCATGATTGCCCATTTGGGTTCATGTAAGTTTGTAATGCTTTTACATAACCTTCAAAAGCTTCAATACCTTTTTTTGTAATCTTACAAATGGTTTGCGGATAGTTGTTGTTAAACTGCTTTGTTACATCCAGGTAACCTGCATCTTTTAATTTGTTAATCTGCACACTAAGGTTTCCCGCCGTTGCATTTGTTTTTTCTTTTAAAAAAGTAAACTCGGCTTCCCGTACGCTAATGAGCAGGCTTACCACTGCAAGCCTGAGTTGCGAATGTAATATGGGATCAAGTTCTTTAAATTCCATGATTTATTGCTGCGCCTCCCTTATACATTTTTTATGTAAGATGATACCCGGCACCAGCCAGGCCGATAATGCCGCCAATGCCATCAGCAGCAGGTTTATTTTTAAACTTGTGTAAATAGAAACAACAAAAAGTATCCAACAGGTTATGCCGCCAATAATCATGGGCTTAAACCTGAACATACCCCCGGTTATAAATGTTGGCATACCAAACAGCATCAGGAACAACGATTCGGAATGTGAAGGGCGATAGTAACTATTAAAAAACATCATCATCACCACCGAAGCGGCAAAGGCCCACCAAACAAAACTCATGGTTTTTTCTTCGTAGCTTTCAAAGTTCTTTTTACTGCTGCTTTTCAACATCAGGTAAAATTGCGGTACCAGCGCTACAAACATCAGCCACCAGATATTGAAGCCGATATCAAAATTGAACTGCATTTCAAAAAATTCAAAAATGCTGCAGAAAAAAATTACCAGCCCCCATAATATGGCGCTTGTACCATTTGAATGATACGAGCCTTTAGCCTTGCCAATCATTTCAGTTATCAGCTTAAGGCTTTCGTTTTCTGTTAATTTAACTTCGCTCATCATTGTTTATTTTGAAGTTTATATTTTGAACTAAGCAAATACCCCGGCACTATCCATGCGGCTAAAACGGATGCAGCCAATAATAATAAAACATATACTGGAGGAATAAACACAGATAAAATTGCCAGGCACCAGCAGATGATACCGCCTATAACCAATGGTTTAAACTGCATACCAATACCTGATAAAAAAGTGGGCGTACCATATAACATCAGGATAATCGAATTCATCATCGGCCAGTTATTGGTTTTACTCATAATGATAACCACGATAAACATGCAGATACCAAAACTAATCCAGATATAATTTACAATGTTCTCGCTGTATGTTTTCACTTTTTCCTTTTTCTTTTGCCTGCTTAAATAAATGATTTGAAATATTACTGCCAGCCAGCAGCTTGCCCACACAATCTCCGGTTGTTTAAACAAATCAAGTTTAAGAAAAATAAAATGGCATATAGAACAGGTAAATATCAGCCAGCCCCAAACAAGGTATAAAAAACCGTTTTCGCTGAAATTGTTTTTTGCCTGGTTAATCATGCTGTTGATCAATTGCATGCTATCGTTGGGCGACAGGTTTTCATTTTGTGTTGTCATATTATTTTGTTTATGGCTGTTATTTCAAATAGTAATAACAAGTAGGCATTTTTAATACATTATTTACATTCGTTAAGAAGCATCTCCACCCTTTCTTTTCCCCAGTTAGGATGAATGTCGCTTGCTGGTTTAAATGTATTGTATTTATCAAGCGATGATTGCAGTACAGGTTTTGCTGCAGCACAGCCACCACCAAATTGTTCGGGTGTATATTTTATACCCTGCCCTTTTAAATACTCGGGCCTTGGGTTGGAAGGGTCTTGTTGCATGGCAGCATCTATATACGACTGTGCTTCGGGGCCATACTCCTGGTATCGTTGCATTGGGTTTACCATCATGTGGGCGCTTGCAATCATACTTTTAATACAACTTATTTCGGAGTTATTAGGCATCAGCGCATCAGCTTTGTCAATCAGTTCGGTTGCTTTGTCGGCAATGGCATCAACCTTTGATTTGTCCTGTTCCATATAAGTATAATTAACCTGGCAAAATGCAGCATAGTAATATGCCAGCCATTGGTTTTTTTCGGCAATGGCAATACGTTCAAACTTATTAGCAAGCGTTAACAGGTTGATTGGGTTTTTAAAACTTGTATCAATAGCGGCAATATTGCTTTTCATGCTTGCTATGTATTTATCGCTTTGTGCTTTAGCGCCAATGGTTAAAAATGATACGGCAGCAATAAGAAATACTTTTTTCATTGTTTTATTTTTAATTGTTTAATTTTTTGGTTGTTGTTGATTTTTTAATTTTTCGTATTCTTTTTCTACGGAATTTACACGTGGAAAAATATAAGCACCGGCAAAATGAAATGCAAGTCCTATTCCCCAGCCAAACATCGACCAAACGGGCCAGGGCAAATGATCCCAGGTACCAAAGTCAAAATCTCTTTCGCTACGGTTAGATGATAAAAGCCAGATAACCCAAAAAAATGCATTGATGATTACATAGCTTACTGCATGTTTTTTAAAGCCTGCCCTTTTTTGTGCAAGCTCCCATAAAGCAGGGTCTTTGCCTTCGGGTGTTTGTTGATTACGTGACATGATTGTATATTTAAAGGTTGTTATTAATTGCATCTTGTGTCCTGTCTACACCAAAACTCAAAAAGCATCCAAGAAAAATAAATCGTTTTGAGGGAGGTGTAACTGCTTCTTTACGGCTACCATCGTTGGTATAATTGTAATTAAATACCTGTTTTTGCCCCAACACATTATTAACACCCAACACCCAAACAATAAATGTTTTCTTTTTATCATTACCCAGGTTGGGCAGGTAATTCACACTAAAGCTCATACTGTTGTAATTAATGGTTTTACCTGCATCGCCAATTACATATTTGTTTTGATTATTATCGTAAGCAAAATAATAGTAAGGCCGCCCTGTTGCAAAATTGTAACTAAGGTTAAAGCCTGTTTTTATTTTTGTAAAAAATTTCTTTACCACAACAGCGGCTGTATGGTTAGCTGCAAATGTGGGCATGATAGATGATGGATAATTGAGGTAATCTCTTTTTGTATCTAAATAAGAATAAGAAATCCAATAGTCAACATCCTTAAATGTTTTTTTATCCCTGAAGAATAGCTCCAGCCCCTGTGCATAGCCATAGCCGTTATTGTTTGCCGCCAGTTCTTGCCCGGTTGGCGATACCGAAGTCTTATACAGGTTGGTGTATTTTTTATAAAATGCCTCTACCCTAAAAGTGCGGTCGCTGGTTAATTTTTGGTATTGCAAAATATAATGTGCGGCCCTTGAGTAATCAATACCGGCAATAGCAGGTAAGTATTTTCGCTCGGGGTTTTGGTAAAATAATCCATAAGCAAACGAAGCCTGGCTATTGTCTTTAAATTTATATGCCACCGAAACACGGGGAGCGATATTCCATTTATCTACCACCTGCGAATGCTCTACCCTACTGCCAATTTTTGCTGCCAGGTTATTGGTGATGTAAATATCTGCTTCAGCAAAAATTGCGGCAAGGTTATCTGTTACAGTTTCTGCATATTTTGTACCATTGTATAAAGTATAGGTTGATTTTTCTCGGCTGTAGAAATAATCGGATCCAAAACGGATTACATTTAAGCCGTTTAATTTTTTATCAAGTACAAACCTTGCCTGTGCATATTGTGCTACATTTTTCAGTTTAAAATTTTTAAAAGCATAAAATGCCGGAGTAGTTATAACCTGTTTTTGGTTGCTGGCATCTTGTAGTTCGTTATTAATATCGTCTTTATTTGTACTGTAGCTGATGCCGGTTGTAAGTTTCCAGCCTGTTCCTATATTTTCACGCCAGTTTAAATTTTGGTATGTATTAAAATTATCAATAGCAAATGCATCTTTTAACAAGGTAGAATCAATATCGGGACTCCTGAAACCCGTTTTATTAGAGCTTATGTAACCGTAGTATTTAATCATACCGCCGTTTTTGGTACGTATCCTAAAGTTGGCATCGCCCTGGTGATACACCGGTATGGTATAAAAATCCTGCTTGTATTTATTGAATTTAAAAGCAAGCCACAGGTTGGCATAATTGTACGAAACACCCCAGGATGATTTTTTATTTTTTGCCAGGTGTTGTATGCCGCCGCCAAGTCCGATGACGGATATTCCCAGATCGGCCTGTGTGCGCTCTGGTAAATCGGTACTTTCTAAAATCAATGCAGATGAAAGCGCCTGGCCATATAAAGCCGAATAACCACCCGAACTAAAAATGGTTCCTTTAAACAAAAAAGGATTAAACCGGCCACGGGTTGCCATACCCGGCGTACTACTGTAAAAGAAGTTGTTCACTAAATTACCATCCATATATATTTTACTTTCTGTTGCAGTACCACCCCTTACAAACAATCCTTCACTTTCGCCTACCTGCTGTGTACCCGGTAATGTTTTAAAAGCACTGGTAACATCACCGTTGGCGCTTGGGGTAGTTACAACATCAAGGGCCGATAATACGGCGCCTTTGTTTTTGTCGCTGGCAACAAATGAACCTGCAGATATTACAACTGCTTTTAATTCGGTAACCAACTCTTTTATTTTAATATGTAAGTTTATTGGCTCTTTGGCAATGTTTATTTCCTGGGCAAATGAGCTGTAACCAATTATAGTTGCCTCTAATATATGTTTACCTGTTTCGTTTGTTACAAAAGCAAAGTTTCCGCTTGAATCGGTAGTAGCACCATCATAAGTATCTTTTAAAGTAATGCTAACTCCGTAAATAGGTTTACCCTTAGTATCTGCTATATTTCCCGATATTTTTACCTGCCCTTTTACTGAAATAATCAACACAGATAGTATAATAGTAATTACAAATTTCATTCAACCAAATTTTGTACAAACGTAAAGTAGTTTATTTTATAAACCAAATTTTATTAAAAATATTTTTTTCTTTTTGTTGGTTTGAATAAGAAATATAACATGGACAAAAACAAAGTAAAATATTGATTATTAACATATTATATGTTAAAAAACAGGTAAGTAAACCGGCATAAAAAGGGATACTAACTTATGCACATACCCGAAAATTTATTTTTTTATGTGGGCTGAATTTGTAATTTAGCAATAGAATTTAATGGGTTAGTAAGTACAAAGGGTTAGCAGAAATGTTGACCCTTTTACTTTTTATACTTCTTTAAACCCGCTCTAAAAAAAATCGTAACCAAAGTATGTTGCCAATAAAAAAAGTAATGATACGATTTGCCGTTTTTCCAAATGGCCTTTGTTTTTTTCTACTTTAAAAAGTTTCTATTCTACATTCGTACTTTGTAAACAATCAAAATAATAAATGAGTAAAACTAAGTCGGCATTTTTTTGCCAAAGCTGTGGTTACGAAAGCGCCAAATGGTTGGGTAAATGCCCGGGCTGTAATACATGGAACAGTTTTGTAGAAGAAGTGATTGTTAAAGGCAGCGATAAAAAATTAAAAGATGATTGGCGAGATTTTTCGGGATTGGCAAAACAAAAAACAATTTCGATAAATGATATCAGCAGCGCCGAAGAAAAAAGGATACATACAACCGATGCAGAATTAAACCGTGTATTGGGTGGCGGCATTGTAATGGGAAGCATTGTATTGGTTGCCGGAGAACCGGGCATTGGTAAATCAACCCTGTTTTTACAAAACGGTTTGCAGCTTAAAGAAATTGTAACATTATATATAAGTGGCGAAGAAAGCGAGCAACAGATTAAAATGCGTGCCAACAGGATTGGCGTAAGCAATGATAACTTTTATATCCTTACCGAAACAAACACACAAACCATTTTCCAGGAAATAAAAAAACTAAAACCGCAACTGGTAATTGTGGATTCGATACAAACACTGCAAACACCATTTGTAGAAAGCGGCCCCGGTAGCATTAGCCAGATTAGGGAAACAGCCGGCGAGCTACAGCGCTTTGCAAAAGAAACAGGCACACCGGTTTTTTTAATTGGCCATATAACTAAAGATGGCGCCATAGCCGGACCCAAAATACTGGAACACATGGTTGATACCGTGCTGCAGTTTGAAGGCGACCAACATTATGCCTACCGCATTTTACGTACTTTAAAAAACCGTTTTGGTTCCACATCCGAACTGGGCATTTACGAAATGACCGGTATGGGCATGAGAGCAGTAAGCAACCCTTCAGAAATATTGATAACACAAAAAGAAGAGCAGCTTAGCGGCATTGCCATTGCCGCCACCATGGAAGGCATGCGGCCTTTATTGATTGAAGGGCAGGCATTGGTTACACAAAGTGTTTATGGCACACCACAACGCACCGTAAGTGGTTTTGATTTGCGCCGATTACAATTATTACTTGCAGTGCTTGAAAAACGAGGCGGTTTTCATTTTGGTGTTAAAGATGTTTTTATAAATATTGCCGGCGGTATAAAAGTAGAAGACCCATCTATTGACCTGGCCATTGTTTGTGCTTTACTAAGCAGTTACGAAGATGTGCCCATTAACCAGCATTATTGTTTTGCAGGCGAAGTAGGTTTAAGTGGCGAGATAAGGGCAGTAAACCGTATTGAACAACGTATTGCCGAAGCAGAAAAACTGGGTTTCACAAAAATTATCCTCAGCAAATACAATACAAAATCATTGGGTAAATTAAAACATGATATTGAAGTGGTGCCGCTGAGTAAGGTGGAGGAGCTGTACCAGTATTTGTTTTAAAAAAACAATCCTATTTTTTATTAAGAGGACTATTTTATATTTTAACTTGTATAAATAATTATGCAAAGTTGATAGCCCGCCTTAAATATCTTTTTAAAAGCGCCGTACACCTGGCGTACCCACATAACTGCAGCGGCTGCGGTTCCGATTTACTTGATGAAGACAACCTGCTTTGCTTATCGTGCATTAACAACCTGCCGCATACAGGTTTTGCAGGCCTTGCAGGCAACCCGGTTGAAAAATATTTTTGGGGCCGTATTCCTTTGCAGGCTGCATACAGCCAGTTTTATTTTTCAAAAGAATTTTTGGTGCAGCATTTAATTCATCAGCTTAAATACAAGGGCAATACAAAAATTGGTTTTTACCTGGGCGAGATAATGGGTAATACATTATTAACAAGCGGCCGTTTTTCAAATATTGATGCATTGGTTCCATTGCCGCTATATGCAGATAAAGAACACAAACGGGGTTATAACCAGGCAGCGGTAATCTGCAATGGAATGTCTTCGGTTATGAACATACCTGTGTACGATAAATATGTGATAAGGCAGCATGCCACCGAAACACAAACCCGTAAACACCGCACCGAGCGATGGGAAAATGTAAAAGACAGTTTTAAAGTGATAAAAGCCGCAGAGCTGTCTGGCAAACATCTTTTATTGGTTGATGATGTGGTTACCACCGGCGCCACTTTAGAAGCATGTGGCGCTGTGCTGTTGCAAACAAGCAATGTTACATTAAGCATTGCTACATTAGCCTATGCAGCCAAATAGTTTTAAAACAAAATGCATTAAATAACTATCAAACACACAAAGCAGTTAAAACAAATAGCTATACATTTGAACAATGAAAAACAGCCTGTTCATACTCTTTATTTTTTCTTTTGCTATTTGCATCGTTAGCAGTTCCTGTAAAAAAGATTCATTTATAAGCAGCCAGTTTGCCAGCGTAAACATTACCACCGATACATTAAAATATGATACTGTTTTCACCACTACAGGTTCTATCACAAAATCGTTTAAAATAATAAACCAAAACAACCAAAAGCTAAAACTAAATACGGTTAAACTAATGGGTGGCGCTGCATCGGCCTATAAAATGAATGTTGATGGCGCTGCCACCACACAGGCAAACGACCTGGTTATTGAAGCCAACGACAGCATATATGTTTTTGTTTCGGTTACCATCAATCCCAATGCAACTAATCTTCCGTTCATTGTAAGCGATAGCATACTCATCAGTTACAATGGCAATAACCGTTATGTTCAATTACAATCTTACGGGCAAAATGCCAACTTCTTAAGCAACCGTTTGATTACGGGTAATATGGTTTGGACCAATAACCTACCCTATGTAATACTTGGCAGTTTAAGAATTGATACTACAGCCAGCCTTACTATACAACCTGGCTGCAGAATATATTCGCATGCCGATGCGCCTTTTATTGTAGATGGTACATTGATTGTAAATGGTACACACAATGCCAACGTAGTTTTTACCGGCGACAGGCTTGATGAAGATTATAAAGACCTGCCCGCAAGCTGGCCGGGCATTTATTTCAGAGGCAGCAGCAAAAACAATGTACTTACTTATGCGGTTGTTAAAAATGCCTACCAGGCCATTGTAACCGAAAAACCTTCGATAAACTCAAACCCAAAATTAATAATGCAGCAATGTATTGTTGATAATGCCTTTGATGCAGGTGTATTTTGCGTAAACAGCAGCCTGCAGGTTAATAACAGTTTAATAAGCAATTGCGGCAGTAATATTATTTTAAGTTATGGAGGCAATTACAGTTTTACCAATTGCACGGTGGCTGCTTATTCGGGCAGTTACCTTACTCATAAAAACCCGGTGCTAATTGTAAATAATTTTTTTGAGCAACTGGGCACTATTTATACAGATGATTTAAATGCCGTGTTTACAAACAATATTTTTTGGGGCGATGATGGCATTGTAAAAGATGAAGTGGTGGTAACCAAACAAGGCTCTAATACTTTTAATGTTATTTTCAACAAAAATATTTACCGGCTCATCACCGATCCTGCCCATAGCACTTTAACAGGCAATATCACCAATGGTGATCCTTACTTTGACAGCATTGATGTAAACAAACGCATTTTTGATTTCAGGATAACAAAAAACAGTTTTTCACCAGCTATAGATGCTGGAACTGCAACCTCTTTCCTAAAAGATCTTGATGACAATAACAGGAACGTTGGTATTACCGACCTTGGCTGTTATGAAAAACAATAACCTCGTTAACCCAGGGTTAAACAGGCTTACAGGCATAGCCGTAAATATATTTTTAAACAAAACCACAGTACATTTGTTACACTAAAAAACAAAGCCATGATTAAATTATTAGCCATCAGTACAGCTTTTATGTCGTTTGCATTACAGGCCAACTACAGCTATAATGAAATTACAAGCCCTATTACAGTTCCGCATCATCCTGCAAAATCAATCTACGATTTTAAAGTTGATGCGCTCGATGGCGGCACCATAGATTTTTCGGCCTTTAAAGGAAAAAAAATTCTCATTGTAAATACCGCCAGTAAATGCGGTTACACACCTCAATATAAAGAGTTGGAAGAGTTGTATGAAAAGTATAAAGATAAACTTGTGATTGTGGGTTTTCCTGCAAATAATTTTGGTGGCCAGGAGCCGGGCACCAATGCAGAGATAAAAGAGTTTTGCAAGAAGAATTATGGCGTAAGTTTTCCTATGGCTGCAAAGGTTTCGGTAAAAGGCGATGATACGGCACCTATTTATCAATGGCTTTGCAACAAAAGTCAAAACGGAGTTTTAGATGCTGAAATAAAATGGAATTTTGGAAAATTTTTATTGGATGAACATGGCAGGCTGCTGAATTATTTTCCCAGTAAAATTACACCATTAAGCGAAGAGATAACAAGTAAATTATAATATGCCATGATAAAGTTGTTTACCATCTGCACTTTTTTATTTTGTACGGCCGGTAACAATTTTATTAATCAGGGCAAACAGGATTCATCACATACATCCCAACCATCTCAAACAAAAAGCATTTATGATTTTAAAGTAGCTGCACTAAACGGTGGCATCATCGATTTTGCCCATTTTAAAGGAAAAAAAATATTAATTGTAAACACGGCAAGCAAATGCGGCTATACACCGCAGTACGAAGGGTTGGAAGCATTATATGAAAAATACAAAGACAGGCTGGTTGTAATTGGTTTTCCTGCCAATAATTTTTTCAGGCAGGAGCCGGGCAGTAATGAAACCATAGAAGCGTTTTGTAAAAAAAATTACGGAGTTACTTTCCCGATGGCTGCAAAAATATCTGTTAAAGGCAAGGATATAGCGCCGGTGTACCAATGGCTTTGTAATAAAAAAGAAAATGGGGTGATGGATGCAAAAATATCCTGGAACTTCAATAAGTTTTTACTGGACGAAAACGGCAAAATCATCGCTCATTTTAAAAGTAAAGTGAAGCCAATGAGTGAAGAAATCATTAGCAGGTTATAAATAAAAGGAAAATATTTTTTAGTATCCGGTTAAAAAAAGCCGGGTATTTTTATTTGATTTAATTTGCGTACATGCAATTTCAATCCATAACAGGGCAAAAAGAAATTAAGGAACAACTGGTGAGCATGATACAGCAAAACAGGCTTAGCCATGCTTTACTGTTTTTAGGAAAAGAAGGCAGTGGCGCTTTACAACTTGCCCTTGCATTTGCACAATATATAGTGTGCAAACCACAACAACAGGAAGTTGATCTTTTTGCTACTGCTGCGCCATCAAACAAAAAAGAAGATGCCGCAAAAAAAAATGATTCCTGCGGCGCCTGCCCTGCCTGTAAAAAAGCCAATGAACTTATTCACCCCGATATACATTTTTCTTACCCCGTTATCAGTAAAAAAAGCGGCGATAAACCCATTAGCACCGATTTTATAAAAGAGTGGCGTGAGTTTATTAATACCCATCCGTATGGTAATATTTACGACTGGCTTCAGTTTATTGGCGCCGAAAACAAACAAGGCAATATCACTGCACATGAATGCAACGATATTATTCGCAAACTGAATTTAAAAAGTTTTGAAAGCGAATACAAGATACTTATCATGTGGATGCCCGAATTTTTAGGCAAGGAAGGAAACAAATTATTGAAGTTGATAGAAGAGCCGCCGGCCAATACCTTATTTATTTTAGTTGCCGAAAATGAAGACCAAATTTTACCTACCATTTTATCAAGAACACAACTTGTAAAAATTCCTTTACTAAGTAATCTTGATATTGAAGCATCGCTTGAACTAAAGAATGGTGTTGCTTTAGAAATTGCACAGCAGGTAGCCCCCCTTGCCGATGGCAACTACAGGGAAGCCTTACAATTATTACAACATGCCGATGATGACTGGGAATTGATGTTAAGAGAATGGTTGAATGCTATCATTAAAACAGGGCCCATAGCACAAGTAAAATGGATTGACGACACTGCAAAGCTTGGGCGTGAAAAACAAAAACAGTTCCTCAAATACTTTATTCACCTTTTAGAAGAAGCAATAAGACTTAGAATATTGGGCTCGCCAAACAATGCCCAAACAAGCACAACCAACGACTTTGCCATCCGCCTTAACAAACTTTGCTCAATTAGCCAACAAGAAGCAATCATAAACGAATTAGATAAAGCCAGCTATTATATAGAGCGCAATGCCAATGCTAAAATGCTCTTTCATGCCCTTTCCATCAGGTTATACCATATATTTAACAACAAATCGCTAATTTTGGTTAATTAAAGAGGATTTGAGAAGTGGAACAGGAATTACTGATTTGAGTTGATGATTGTGTATTATATATTTTGATACCGGCTTTTTCAACTATATTCATTTAGCCTTACACAAAGTAAGGCTGGTTGTATCACTCAGCATTACGGCATGTAATATTTAATATGCCAAATATTGATTAATAGTACAAGAGTGCGACGCCAATGAAGACAAATAGTAATGCCACCGCCCGGCTCATAAAAATTTTCCTCTTTTTTTTTAACGTAAACATTTTAATTACTTCTTTATATGGGATGTGGAAGTTGCGGTACAAGTAAAAATGGTGCACCAAGTGGTTGCCAAAGCCATGGCAATTGTGCAAGCGGTGGTTGTAATCGTATGAATGTGCACGACTGGCTGGCCAACCTGCCCTTTAGTGATCCCGAAAGTGGATGCCGCATTATTGAAGTAAGTTTTAATAATGGCAGCCGAAAAGATTTTTTTAGGAACACAACTTTACATTATTACGAAAAAGGCGATATGGTTGCCGTGGAAGGTGTAAATGGTTTTGATGTGGGCATGGTAAATCTTACCGGTGAACTGGTAAGGTTACAATTGAAAAAACACAGGGTAGATGAAAAAAGCCCTGATATAAAAAAAGTATTGCGCCGGGCATCGGAAACAGATATTGCAAAAATGCTGGAGTCGAAAGCAAGGGAAGCACAGGTGCTCATACGTAGCCGTGCTATAGCAAGACAGTTAAAGCTTGAATTAAAGATGGCCGAAGTGGAAGTACAGGCTGATAGCCGCAAAGCCACATTCTTTTATATTGCCGATGACCGGGTTGATTTTAGGGAGTTGATAAAACTTTATGCCAACGAATTTAAATTGAAAGTAGAAATGCGCCAGATTGGTGCAAGGCAGGAAGCCGGTAAGGTAGGCGGCATTGGCAGTTGCGGCCGAGAACTTTGTTGCAGCAGTTGGCTTACCGATTTTAAGAGTGTTAACACCAATGCAGCACGCTACCAGAATTTAAGTATTAACCAGGCAAAATTAAGCGGGCAATGCGGCCGCCTTAAATGCTGTTTAAATTACGAGTTGGATACTTATATGGATGCCCTGCAGTTTTTTCCTAACGATGCCGATGTGATAGAAATGGAAAAAAGCCGGGCCTTTTTGGTTAAGAAAGATATTTTTCGCAACCTGATGTGGTACACATTACCCGATAGCAATAAACAATATCCTTTAACCATTGAACGGGTAAAAAAAATAAAAGAATTAAATAAGCAGGGTATTCGCCCACAAGATTTAGAGCCTGTAGAAGTGGTAAGTAACAAACCAAAAGAAATTGAACCAACTTACGCCGATGTAGTGGGCCAGATAAGTTTAAAAAGCCTAGAAAAGACCAGTCGCAAAAGAAGAGAAAAAGAAAAAGCTGCTAGCCAGCAAAAAAGTAAAAACCGGCCACAAGGCGAACAGCAAAGTACGCAAAACCGTAAGCAAAGTGGTGCAAGTAACCAACAAAACAAAGGCGGTAACCAGGGTAACCGTAACCGTACACAAAACCAGGGCAATAAAAATAATAACCCTAACCGCCAGCGTGGACAAAACCCTAATCAACGGTCCAATAATTCCGGCGATAAAGGAAGAGATATTAAATAACAGAATTTTATTTTCAACGTCGGGGGTATTTTACACCCGGCGTTTTTTATTTTTGTTATACAAAAAAAATACATGTCGATAACAGTAACCAACCTTACAAAAACTTACGGCTCACAAAATGCTGTTGACAATATTTCATTTACTATTGAAAAAGGTGAGATAGTTGGTTTCCTGGGGCCTAATGGTGCTGGTAAATCTACCACCATGAAAATCATCACCGGTTATATCCCTTCTACTTCAGGCACAGCAATGGTTTGCGGTATTACAGTAGATGCAAATAACAACGAAACCAAAAAGAAAATAGGCTATTTGCCCGAAGCTAATCCACTATACTTTGATATGTATGTAAGGGAGTATATTGATTTTATAACCAATATACATGCAGTAAAGAATAAAAAACAAAAGATTGAAGAAGTTATAAAAACAGTTGGCCTATCCGTAGAAGCTAATAAAAAAATAGGTCAGCTAAGTAAAGGATATAAGCAACGTGTTGGCCTTGCTGCTGCTTTGATACATGACCCCGAAGTGCTAATATTGGATGAACCAACCAGTGGATTAGACCCCAACCAGATTGTTGAAATAAGGGAGGTGATAAAAAAGCTGGGGCAAAACAAAACTGTTTTGTTTTCATCTCACATATTACAGGAAGTACAGGCAATTTGCGACCGTGTTATTATTATCAATAAAGGAAAAATTGTGGCCGACGATAGTTTAAACAATTTGCAAAAAGGAAATTCGGATGAGCATATTGTACTGGTATCTTTTAAAGAAACAATCAGTATAAATGAATTACAAAGTTTACAAGATGTAACAGGTATTGAACAATTACAAACATCAGTTTTTAAATTAAAAACCAAAAGCCCCGAACAGGTAAGAAAACAATTACTTGAATTGAGTTTGAAAAATAACCTCAACATTGTTTCTTTGCAAAGTGAGCGTAACAGCCTGGAAGAAATTTTTAAAACATTTACCAACCAATAAAACAATACAACAATGAGCTACATTGCCTCCATTCATGCCCGCCAAATATTAGACAGCCGTGGTAACCCTACAGTAGAAGTTGATATATTAACCGATAATGAATGTTTAGGCCGTGCAGCCGTACCAAGTGGTGCAAGCACCGGTGTACACGAAGCTGTTGAACTGCGTGATGGTAATAAAAAACTTTATGGTGGTAAAGGCGTTTTAAAGGCAGTAAAAAACGTAAATACCGTAATAGCAAATAATTTACTTGGATGGGATGTAGCCGACCAAACCGGAATAGATGCCATGATGCTAAGTTTAGACGGGACACCTAACAAAGCAAAATTAGGCGCCAATGCTATATTAGCAGTAAGTATGGCCGTTGCAAAAGCTGCTGCATTGGAAGCCAACCTTCCATTATACAGGTATATTGGAGGTACCAATGCCAAGATACTTCCCATACCAATGATGAATATCTTAAATGGCGGATCGCATGCCGATAATAAAATAGATTTCCAGGAATTTATGGTAATGCCGGTTGGTGCAACAACTTTCAGCGAAGGGCTGCGTTGGGGTGTAGATATTTTTCATGCATTAAAAAATGTACTTAAGAAAAAAGGTTATAGTACCAATGTAGGTGATGAAGGAGGATTTGCCCCCAACATACAAAGTAATGAAGAGGCGATTGAAACCGTTATGACAGCCATCACTGCTGCAGGATACAAAGCCGGTTCGCAAATAGCCATTGCATTAGATCCTGCCGTTAGTGAATTATACGACAAAACAAAAAAGCTTTATCATTTTCATAAAAGCGACGGTAAAAAATTAAGTAGCGAAAAAATGGTTGATTACTGGGCCAATTGGGTAAAGCAATATCCAATTGTATCAATTGAAGACGGTATGGCCGAAGATGACTGGAAGGGCTGGAAATTACTGACAGATACCATTGGTAAAAAAGTACAACTGGTAGGCGACGATTTATTTGTTACCAATGTTAACCGACTAGATAGAGGTATTAAAGAAGGTGTAGCCAATGGCCTGTTGGTTAAAGTAAATCAAATTGGTACCATTACCGAAACCATCAATGCAGTTAGCTTGGCTAAAAATAATGGCTATAATACCATCATGAGCCATCGTAGCGGCGAAACTGAAGATGCTACCATTGCCGACCTTGCCGTGGCACTAAATTGCGGACAAATAAAAACCGGTTCAGCCTCCCGTACCGATCGTATGGCTAAATACAACCAGCTTATTCGTATTGAAGAAATCCTGGGCGAATCTGGAATTTATCCAAAAGGAAATATTAAATTTGGTAAATAGCAAATTGCAAGTAAATCAAAAACATGAACTTTTTAAACAGTATTCCATCCTGGGCCAAAAACAAATACCTGCTATCGGGTTTATTTTTTATAGTCTGGATGCTTTTTTTTGACCCTAAAGATCTTTTATCGGATATTGAACGCAGGGAAAAATTAAATGAACTGGAAAAAAGTGAAATACATTTAAAAAATTTAATATCTGAATCGAGTTACGAGTTAAACCAACTAAAAAATAACGCTCAAAGCCTGGAAAAATACGCCAGGGAAAAATATATGATGAAAAAAGATAATGAAGATCTTTTTATCATCAGTGCTTCCAAGGAAAACAAATAAATTTATCTAAATACGCAATATAATAGATAAAACCATCGTTTATACGTCGGATAAATGGATATTTGATTTCTTAACACAAGCAATTAAAAAAATGCACAATTTTACACCGGAAGATTTAATACAATATTTGTACAACGAAACTTCCCCACAACAAACAGCACAAATAAAGGCTGCATTAAAAACAGACTGGAGTTTACGTGAAAAATTTGAAGTGGTTTCATCTGCCAAAGAAAGGCTTGAGGTTATAAAAATGGGCCCCAGGCAGCAAACCATTGATAATATTTTAAATTATGCAGAAAAAGCAGTGTCAGAGCTTACAGCATAATCGTTTCATTCAGTCAATTAACGTAATTTTAAACTCCTGCAATAAACAGGGGTTTTTTTATGACCCAAAAAGAACGCTACCGGTTTTTTATAGAATATTTTTTAGAACATGCACCAAATGCAGAAACCGAATTAATTTACGACGACCCATTTCAATTACTGGTTGCCGTTATATTATCGGCTCAATGCACAGATAAACGAGTGAATATGACTACACCTGCAATTTTTGAAAAGTATCCTAATGCTGAAAGCCTAAGCAGGGCTGAGTTTAACGATTTGTTTCAACTCATAAAAAGCATATCCTACCCCAATAATAAAACAAAGCATTTAATTGGTATGGCCAATATGCTGGAGGACAAATTTAACGGGAAAGTACCCATGAAGGTTGAAGAGTTGGTATTATTACCGGGTGTAGGCCGAAAAACAGCCAATGTAATAACATCGGTTATTGATAGCCAACCAAATATGGCTGTTGATACACATGTTTTTAGAGTAAGCGCCAGAATTGGTTTAACTGTAAATGCCAAAACACCGCTTGCTGCCGAAAAACAATTGGTAAAAAACATACCGCCACAATATATCCATATAGCGCATCATTGGTTAATTTTACATGGCAGGTACGTATGTACTGCCCGTAACCCCCGGTGCAGCGAATGTGGCTTAGCAAGCATCTGTAAGTATATAAATAAAAAGGCTAAAAGTTGAATAAATATTGCAGAATAATCGTTTTATTTGCATACATACCCATTCCTTTTAAACCGGTCTGTACTAATACTAAAGGATTATATAAATGAAAAAAATTACATTTTTACTAAGTGTTATCATTTTAATTGCCGTATCCGGTAAAAAAGCATCAGCACAGTATTATTTTTACGATAATAAATATTACGACAACCCTGTAACTTTTGAAGTAGGCGCATCAATAGGCGCTATGAATTGCTTAACCGATATAGGAGGCCATAAAGGTGTAGGCGAAAATTTTGTAAAAGACCTTAACCTTGGAAAAACTCATATTTCAGGTGGTATTTTCCTGAGTGCTACGTACCAGTATATGTTTACATTAAGATTAGAAGGTACTTTTGGCAAGATTAGTGGTGATGATAAGGTTTTGGAAAGTGTAAGAGAAACCACTAAGCGCCGTTACGAGAGAAACTTAAACTTTTTTTCGAAAATTAATGAGGTAACGCTGGGGATAGAAGCACACCCTTTATATATTTTTGGCAAAAACAAAGAAGATAAAGATCCTCCTCGTTTTTCACCATACCTGTATGCCGGTATAGGTTATTTTTCTTTTAACCCACAAACAAAATTAAACGGTAAAACAGTTGATTTGCAACCCCTGAGTACCGAGGGGCAAGGATTTGCTGAATACCCCGACAGGAAAATTTATAAACTAAACAAATTTAATTTTCCGTTTGGTGTTGGTGTAAAATACGATTTAAGCCCATTGATATATTTAAGGGCCGAATTTATTTACAGGATGACAAATACAGATTATTTAGATGATGTGAGTACAAGGTATATTGACCCCACCCTGTATTCAAAATATTTTACCGGAGCAAGGCTTACCAATGCCCTGTTGCTTAACGATAGGCAATATGAGCTTGACCCAACGCATATAACCAAACCCGGTGATGTAAGGGGACGTTCAAAAAATAAAGATTCGTACTTTAGTTTTAATGTAAAAGTGAGCTACACTTTTGGCAGGGAAAAAATAAACTAATTTAATTATCATATTAAATAACAGTAACTACTAACGTAGTAATAATACACTGCCTTTCTTTTGTATAAGTTCCTGTGTACTGGTTTTAATATACGATACAAACCATACATATGTTCCCATATTTAATAAACTGCCTTTAATCTTTCCATCCCATCCTTGCAGGGGGTCATTACTAAAATAAATTTTTTCGCCGTACCGGTTAAAAATAGTCATACTATAGTTTTCCATATCGCATGCATGCAATGGCCTGAAATTATCATTAAGCCCATCACCATTGGGTGTAAAGGTATTAGGCAGCAATAAAGCGCAGGGGCAAGGGTTAAAAACAATATTCATTTGTGCAGTATCTGCGCCACATCCATTTTTTGCAATAATAGAATACATTCCTGTACGTAAAGCAGTATATGTTGTAGTTTTGCTTCCATCCTGCCAGGTATAATCAGTTGTATTTGCAGTGGGGGTTATTATAAAAGTTTCGCCCTGGCAAAGTGTAGTATCTTTTGGTAAAGCCAATTGAAGTGTGTCATTAAATACAACATTCAGGCTGTCTTTAAAAATACAATGACCCACCTGTGCAGTTACAGTAAAAAATCCGGGGCTATAAATGTAATAGGTTGATTGATTGGTATTATTTTGATCATCTCTTTGTGGTGGAAATGCTTCCCATTTATAAATCCCTGTTCCAAAATCAGCATCAAGAATCAAAGTATTACCCTGGCATAATGCCGTATCATTAAAATTAAGTTGCTTGTTGCCACGGTAACGCACAATGGTTGTATCTACTACTTCGCAGGTTTTTGCAATGGTTACAAAAGCCCAGTACCTACCGGCATTATTAATTCTTAAAAATGAATCTGTACCAATATTGTTATTAACTGCATCATCAATATCAAGGCCTTTACTTCCCCAAACATAAGAAGTAGCACCATTAGCATGTGCATGCAATAAATAAGTTTCTTTGGGACATAATAAAGTATCGGGGCCCAGGCTAAATGAAGGTGCAGTATAGTTACTAAAGCTGATATTTACCGAATCGGTGTAATTACCACAACCCGGTACATTTACCTGCACAACATAATTACCACCCGGTGCAGTTACAGGTAATTGAGATTGTGAAAAATTAAGGTTGGCTCCATTTAAATACCATTGGTAGGTAGCATTTTCACTGGATGCATCTAATGTTATTTGCTCGCCGTTACACATAATATGATTATTCCCTAAATTAAGCTCCGGCTCCCTCGAAAAAAATACACCTATGGTATCTGTTACCTGGCAACCATTAATTTTTACTGTGTAAGTACCCGATTCTTTAACTGCCAGTACAGGCCCTAAGGTAGTTGTATCGTCATTCCATTCATATATTGCATTGGGAATAGCAGGTGCATTTATAATATACGTTCCGGTATCGCCACATAAAAAAACATCGGGACCAAAATTATGAACCACCGGTAATACAAAATTGATGGTATCGGTTAAATCAATTGTTCCGGCACCGCCATCTACCACATGTAGCGTAACGATATAAGTACCCGGCAGGTTGTAAATATGTGTTGGCTGCAAAATGCCATTTGCTGTGTTTAACATACCGCTTGCCGTATCTCCAAAATTCCATTTTACAGAATCGGGAAAGGGTGCTGTTTCAAAAACATTTGAGTTGAATTGTATTGCCGTGCCAACACAGGTTGAACTGTAGCTTATTGAATAATTCATTTGCGAAAATGCCTGTTTAGTTATAAACAGGCTGCATATAAAAAACAGTATTTTAAACAATCGCTTCATCTGGTTTATGTATAAAATCAGTATTAGGGTTTTATCATCTTGCTTTTAGCATGGGCCTTACCTGCTGCAGTGATCCGTTTTGCAGCCTTGCATAATACACACCACTTGCTAATGATGCAGAATTAAATGTTACCGAATATGTACCTGCATCATACACTTTATCGGCAAGTATGGCTACACGCTTGCCGGTAGTATCAAACACTTGCACTAACGTATGGCCGCCGGCCGATTTAAAAGTGATAGTTGTTGATGATGTAAATGGATTAGGATAATTGATGATTAGGTTATCGCCCAGGTTGTTCAACTCAAGTATATCCATGTTACATGCAGTGGATTGTATTACCGGCAGGTATTGATAATTTTTTAGCAATACATTTTCTACTTCGTTTGGCGGCAAACAAAACCAGTCTCTTAAAATAGTAGAGTACACACTACGAAAATCATATTGCATGGGTACATTATCAATTGCCTGGGTTGTGGCTGGTATATCAGGGTTTTTTCCCAGCACACCCTGCTTTACTGCATCGCCAAATAAAAATACCGGCTGTGCAGCGCCATGATCGGTTCCCAGGCTTCCGTTCGATTGCATTCTTCTTCCAAACTCCGAAAAAGTCATACCCAGTACACGGTTTGAAACACCCAGGAATTTTAGGTCTTTAGTAAATGCTGTGATGGCTTCCGAAACCTGTTTCAATAATGCACTGTGGTTTCCTGTTAACGTGTTACCACCATTTACCTGCCCGGCATGTGTATCAAATCCACCCATACTTACCATGTAAATTTTTGTTTTTAAACCGCCGGCTACCAGTTTGGCAACTGCTTTTAATTGTGCAGCTAAATAATTATCTGCCGGGTAAGGCGATTGTTGCGTAACTTTTGCCGCAGCGCTTGTTATCGCCTCTGCGTACCTGTTAGTTTGTTTGGCTACTGTACGCAAATATGTAAGTTCATTACCACTTGGCGTATTGGGTACAGGATCCTGTATTGCATCAATTAAATTATAAAAGTTAAGGCTTTCATCAATTGCCAGTGCATTAAAACCTGTTGGACTTAAAAATACCGGCGATAATACCGAGCCTATTTGTAATGCAAGAGGGTCGGGCATTACATCATTGGGAAACCCGATTGGGTAGTTAGGAAACTGGTGATTTAAATACCTGCCTGCCCAACCCGTTGATAAATATTGGTTGGTATCCGATCCGGTTAACCAAATATCCATTGAACGAAAATGCGATCCATTGGGTGAAGGGTATCCTACTGCTTGTATAGCACAAAGTTTTTCTTCGTTATACATTTGCTGCATACCTGTTAAAGAAGGATGCAAACCTGTTTTTAAATTATTATTCAAAGCCAGCACCCTGTTTTCGGGAATTGCTATATTGGGCCTTATACGATTGTAATCGCTGTAAAATTCTAATGGAATGAGAGTGTTTAAACCATCATTACCGCCCGATAACTGCACCAACACCAATACATGATCGTTGTTTGCTCCCGAAAGTGATTGCAATAATGGTGAATTAGCCCATGCTTTAACCGACAGGCCACCTAATATAGACGGAAGCAATGCTCCCTGTATAGTTTGTTTTAAAAATTTTCTGCGTTGCATAGTATAGGAATTGGATTGATTAACACAAATGATATTCGGGCAGGTTCATAATATATTTATATAGCGATTTTAACCTGCTTAGTATGGTTGCTTTTGCCGATGGGTCGGCAGGATTGGCAATGTATGCATTCCATGCTCCTGTCCAGTAATAATCCTGCATTTGGCCGCTTAATAAAATAGAGCGTTTAATAAATTCTTTTGCACTGGCCGATAAAGGGTATCGCAGCAATACTTCAACCGATTGGTCAATTAATAAGTTAGGATTGCCCGGGTTAGCCAACCCGCTTGCAAATGCAATGGCATCAATGGCAATGGTATGGTTACTGTTGGTGATGCCATCGGCAATCATCCTGTCGGTAAAAATATTGCGCCTGGTATATGTTGATGTATTTATCCATAGTTCATGAAAAGCCGGCTCCTGGTAATAAGCATACCAGCCGGCTACTTCGGGTATAGCGCCCAGTTGTTGCTGCATTTCGGCTGCTTCGTTTTCTATGCTTTGCCATACGGCATATGTGGCTTCGCTGTCTGCAGCATCGGGCATGGTAACATTAAATTCGCTGCATAAACCAATGGTAAAATCCAGCGGGCTTTTTATAATACAGGCCGATGAATAGGTAAGGTCGAAAAAATGTTTGCTTTTGAAAAGGGCAGAAAGAACCGGCACAATATCAAAATTATTTTGCCTGAATATTTGTGCCATGGGCGTGATGATGGTTTGCTCTACATCATCATCAATCTTATAATAAATAAAGTAGCGGTATATTTTACGGCAAATGAATTTTGATACTTCTTCCTGCGCTAAAATCATATCCAGCAATTCATCAAGTTCATTAGCACCGGCAGCACCGCTATAACCTGTAATAATCCTGTTGCCATAAAAAGCAGAAAACTCCTTGTTGCCCGAATGGTGTTTTCCTGCATCAAAAAAATAAGTGAACGTAATGGGGCTAACGGTATGGCCGGTAAGTACAAGTGCAGCAGCTTTTACATCATCCTCGGTATAATGCGAATTAGGGCCTTTGCCTGCAGTATATAATTCCTGCAACTCCCGACCGTAATTTTCATTGGGCGATTGTTTGCTGTTGCTATCGCCATTTAAAAAATAAAGCATAGCAGGGTCAATAGTAATTGCTTTTGCCAGGTTTTTAAAATTACCCAAAGCATGTTGGCGAAGTGTAAGATAATGGTCGTACCAAAATCTTGCTTTAATGGTATCACTGCTGATAGCAGTATCGGTAGCAAAATGATTATGCCAAAACACCGTCATTTTTTCGTGTATGCTTTTGGTTGAAGCTGATTGTAAAGCCTGCCCCAACCACCATGTTTTAAAAGAGTTTATTCGTTTTTCATTAAGGTCTTTATCGGCAAGCGCAATACCCGTATCAATCCATGTTTGCCAAAGTGGTACCCCGGTAGGGTCGGTATATCCATCTACGCTATAATTATTTAAAGGATAATTTGATGGCGGAGCTGTTGGTAGCAACAATTCATCAACGGCCTGCTGCATTGTAAGCTGTTTAAAATATGCAATGTGTTGTGCACTTGCTCCAAACAGCATTCTTTTTAAAAGATGAACAACCTGTGCTGTTTCCCAGGTTCCTGTATATTCTTCCAGGCCGGCAGTAAATGTGTTGGTTTTGTTTTTGTTTACAACTGCAGTTGTACTTTTTAGCAATGTTTCGTTCATAAGAAGTATTGGTTTTTAATGGTTGCAAAAATTATTGCAACACATTTTTAGGTTTTATAAAAAAAACCACTGATTTTTTAGGGGAATAAAGGGACCAGATAAATACCTGAAGTAAGGGTTGATTTTGTTAATGTTTTTTTTACCAAAAATGATGCCACAAACATTCACTCAATCATCTTAGTATTAAACTTGCCGTTGTTAAGTATAATTGTTTTTGATTTGGTTAAATTACTAACCCGTATCGTAAAACTACCTGATACTATTCCGTCTATTATTTTTTCAAGTTTAGTAAAGCTAACGGTATTGATAGTATCACCTATTTCACTTGAAAAACTATTACCCAGCGAATCGGTATAACTGGCAAAAATTTCAGTATTGGTATATAGTCTTGCACTATCGCCGGTTACCCTAATGATAAGATTGCTTTTATTTATAATACTGTCGGGCATTTTTCCATCAATGGCCGTAACAAGCATATTGCCAATCATTTCTTTACGGGCCTGTGTTACTTTAAGGCTTACCGGCACTGTATCCTGTTTAAAACTTACCTGTAATGGTTCTTCCACCGGTAATGCTGTAAGTAAATCTTGCTTATTGCACGATACAATGATGGATGCCAAAATGATAAAAGAAAAAAGAAGTGTATTGTTTTTCATTTTCAGTAGTATTGGATGATGGTTTATAAACGCATTGCTGCAATATCAATGCCATTTTTATAAAAAAAACTCCCCCGTTAAAACGGGGAAGATAAAAACAATAACAGAATGTATTTATTATAAATATTTTTTTATTTCTTCTACTAACTCACCCTTTGTGATAGGAATGCCCATAATCTTATTATATGGTTTGGCATCAACAAAATAAACATCACGGATAATTTTTACCAATTGCCCGTTATTTATTTCGGGGATGAGGATGGTTTCAAAATTCTTCAATATATCTCCCAGGTTTTTTGGAAACGGCCTTATGTAACGCAGGTGAGCATGCGAAACAGGGTGTCCTGCTTTTTGCAATTCGGCACAGGCGCTTTTGATGGCGCCATAAGTGCTGCCCCATCCCAATACCAATACTTTTCCGCTTTTAGCGCCACTATCCAGATGTTGTTCAGGAATATGGTTTGCTATCAAATCAACTTTAGCCTGCCTTGTTTTTACCATGTGCTGGTGATTGGCAGGGTCGTAACTGATATTACCGGTTATGTCTTGTTTTTCCAATCCGCCAACACGGTGTTCTAGTCCCGGTGTGCCGGGTATTGCCCATGGCCTAACTAAATCTTCATTCCTTTTATAGGGCTGAAATTTTCCATCGGCATCCATATTACCAGCAAAGTTTTCCGAAGCAAATTGTGTTTTTATTTCGGGGAGATGGGCTGCCGTAGGAAATTTCCAGGGCTCGGCGCCATTGGCAATATAACCATCGCTTAAAAGCATAACGGGTGTCATGTGTTGTACCGATATTCTTACTGCTTCGTACACTGCATTAAAACAATCGCTGGGTGTAGATGCAGCAACAATGGGCATGGGGCATTCGCCGTTCCTGCCATAATATGCCTGCATCAAATCGCTTTGTTCTGTTTTTGTTGGTAACCCTGTAGATGGGCCGCCTCGCTGAATATTTATTACCACTAAAGGAATTTCCAGCATTACAGCCAAACCTATTGCTTCTCCTTTTAATGCAATACCGGGACCACTGCTGGTTGTTACACCCAGGTTGCCACCATAACTGGCACCAATAGCCGATGCTACGGCTGCAATCTCATCTTCGGCCTGGAAAGTTTTTATGCCAAAATTTTTATACTTACTCAGTTCATGTAAAATATCGCTGGCTGGTGTAATGGGGTAGCTTCCTAAAAATAAAGGAAGGCCGCTTTTTTGCGAAGCAGCAATAAGGCCATAAGCTAGTGCCTGGTTACCCATGATAGAGCGATAAGTACCCGGCTCCATTGTTGCTTTTTCTACTTTATACCTTGTGGTAAAAGTTTCGGTGGTATCGCCATAATTATACCCGGCTTGCAATGCTTTTATATTGCTTTCAAATATCTCCGGTTTATTTCCAAATTTCTTTTTAATAAAACCAATGGTGCTCTCCATATCACGGTTATACATCCAGTATAAAAAACCAAGTACAAACATATTCTTTGCACGGTCTTTTTCTTTTACGCCCATGGTTATATCTTTCAATGCTTCCCTCGTCATCTTGGTAACATCCATGCGTATCACATCGTAGTTACTTAAACTTTCATCTTCTAAAGGGTTTACACCTTCGGGATAATTGGCAAGCCGTAAATTTTTTGCATCAAAACCATCTTCATTGGCAATAATGCGGCCGCCGGGTTTTAACCCCATAAGGTTTGTTTTTAATGCTGCTGCATTCATTGCCACCAATACATCACATGCATCGCCTGGTGTAAACACACGGTCGCTCGAAAAACGTAATTGGTAACCACTTACTCCCGGTAAGGTTCCTATTGGGGCCCGTATCTCGGCAGGAAAATCCGGAAAAGTTGCTAAATCTATACCCAGCAGTGCTGTGTTATTGGTAAACTGGCTTCCGGTTAATTGCATACCATCGCCGCTATCGCCTGCAAATTTTATTACTACGTCACTTAGTACTTCCTGTTTAATGCTCATGGGATTGTGTTGTGTATAGCGAAGTTAACAATTTACTCTTTTGAAAAAACAACAGCTTTTAATGAATTTTTTGACACATAGCAACAGTTTATGAAATTAATAAATTAGGTTTGTCTCAAATTTTTTTGATGTACGGATTACAAGATTTTTTAACGCCGGTTCCTGTTAATGAACTAAATGAAGACAACGGATACACTGATGGGCAACTGGCAAAGCATATTTCTATATATTTAAATGAACTGCCTGATGTTACCAATACCGATATTATATTAGTAGGTATAAATGAAACCCGTGGCAGCGGTACTATTAACAACAGCCAGCATACTGCCAATCATATTCGTAAACAATTTTATCAATTACATTACTGGCACACAGGAATTAGCATAGCAGATATAGGCAATATAAAATTAGGTGCAACTTTAAATGATAGTTATGCTGCTGTAAAAACTGTAGTTGCCGAACTGCTCAGGCTTAAAAAAACGGTGGTGATACTGGGTGGATCGCACGATATTACCTTAGCCCAGTATTTAGCATATAAAGAACTGCAGCTGGTGATAGAAGCTACCTGTATTGATGCCAGTATTAACCTTAAAGGCGAAAACCCCTTACGAAGTGAAAACTTTTTATTAGAGATGCTTACCGGCGAACCTAACCTTGTAAGACATTACAACCATATCGGTTTTCAAAGCTATTTTGTTCATCCACGTATGCTTGAAACAATGGACAAACTTCGCTTTGATTGTTTTAGGCTTGGCACCGTCAAAGAAAATTTAGAAGAAATGGAGCCGGTTATCAGGGGTACTCATTTACTTAGTTTTGATATTAGTGCTATAAAGTACAGCGACTCTCCTGCCAGCATAGAAAGCCCTAATGGCTTTACCGGCGAAGAAGCATGCATACTGGCAAGATATGCCGGCATGAGCAGCAAGGTAAACAGTTTTGGTATTTATGGTTACCTGCCCCAACAGGATATTAAAGACTTAAGTGCAAAACAAATTGCACAAATGCTTTGGTATTTTATTGATGGCAAAAATCGTAGTAAACAGGAGGCCTCAATGGAAGAACGCCATCACTTTAATGAATACCATACCAGCTTTAACCAGGTAGAATCTGTTTTTTTACAAAGTAAGAAAACCAACCGGTGGTGGATGCAGTTGCCTAATAAAAAATTTATTGCCTGCAGTTATACAGATTATATAAATGCCAGTCATAACGAAATACCTGAACGCTGGTTAAGGGCACAGGAAAGAGAATAATCTTAATAAAACAGCAAACCAATATAAAATGGAATTATGAATGTAAAAACCTGCAAAGCTTTCTTAATTCTTATAATGGTTGTATTGATAGCAATGAGCTCCTGTTCTGTATCAAAACAAATTAGCAGGAATGCTACTTCCCTTTTATTAAACGATACCGCCATACGCACAGGCCATATAGGCATCAGCATTTATGAACCTGCCAGCAATACGTATTGGTATAACTATAATGCAGATAAAAATTTTATCCCGGCAAGCAATACAAAATTGTTTACCCTGTATGCTGGCTTAAAATATTTAGGCGATAGCCTGGTGGCTGCAAGGCTGCAAAAGAACAGAACGGCAATAACTGTATATCCATCGGGCGACCCAAGTTTTTTAAATGCCGAGTTTAAGTTTCAACCATTATTTTCCTTATTGAAATCATATAAAACTATTTACATTAACAACAACACCTGGCAGGATAATGCATTAGGCAACGGGTGGGCATGGGATGATTATAATGATGATTATATGGCCGAGCGCTCTTCATTTCCCATATATGGAAATTTAATAGATTTTTCTTTTACAGGCGACAGCTTAACGGCAAGCAGCAATGCCATACAAATATTATCTGGCGATGGAATAGACTATGACCCTGACACAAAAAAGATTTCATCGGGCTATTTTCGCATTGAAAGGAATTATGCCAATAACGACTTTTATATAAAAAAATCAGCCTTTGCTTTCAAAAAAAAATCTATCCCCTTTAAAACCGATCCTGAATTTATTGCCGAACTTTTAAAAGACAGTTTGCATTGTGAAGATGTAACTTTTTTCAGGTCGGTTACTCAACAATTTGATGGTAATACTGAAAAAGCTTTATCGCACCCAATAAAAAGCGATGCAATAACAACAAGTATAAAAGCCGAAGCAGAGAGTGCACAATTTATCATCCACTCCCAACCTACCGACTCTCTTTTTAAAATTATGATGCACCGCAGCGATAATTTTTTTGCAGAGCAAACATTACTTATGGCAAGCAACGAACAGCTTGGCTATATGAATGATGATAAAATAATTGATACCATCTTACACAATGATTTAAAAGATATTCCGCAAAGGCCCCAATGGGTTGATGGCAGTGGCCTAAGCAGGTATAATTTATTTTCACCGCAAAGTTTTGTTTATATCCTTAATAAAATGAAAAACGAATTTGGCTGGGAGCGAATTAAAAACATATTAGCAACTGGCGGCACAGGCACTTTAAGCGCCTATTACAAAAAATACAGCGGGTACATTTATGCTAAAACCGGCACCCTCAGCAATAACTGTGCCCTTAGCGGTTACCTTATCACCAAAAAAGGAAAGCTCCTCATCTTTTCTGTTTTAGCTAACAACTACCAAACAGGCGCCACACCTGTACGCCGTGCCGTAGAAAAATTTATTGAAGCCATCAGGGAAAAATATTAGTAACAGCAATTACCTGCCAAATAATTTATCCAACTCATCTTTTTTAAATTCAAGATAGGTAGGTTTGCCATTGGCTGTACTGTTGGGTATTTGGCAATTAAACAAATCTTCTACCAGCACTTTCATTTCTTTTGCAGATAGCGCAGTACCTGCTTTAACAGATTGCTGCAATGCAAGCGAACGTAAAAGTTTTTCTCTTTTGCTGAACTTAAGGTCGCTGCTGAAATGTTTATATTGCTCCAGCATTTTTTCAATAGCATTTTTTTCGCTTACAGCACCCTGTGAGCCACCTCCGCTAATATCAGCCGGCGTACCCTGAATTACAAAAGTGTTGCTGCCAAAGGGTTCCAGCTGATAACCCAATTGATGCATATCGGGAATAAGTTCATTAAGCAATACTGCATCGGCTGTTGCTAATTCCATCGTTGCCGGAAAAAGGCTTTGCTGTGTGGCAATAGGCTTACCATCAACAGCCATTGCAAAACGTTCGTACAAGATTCGCTCATGTGCATTTTGCTGATGCACCAGGTAATAACCTTTTTCTGTTTGTATTAAAATAAAGCTATTGTGTAACTGAACAAGGTTATCAGTCTGCAGTTTAATATTAGTATTTAAAAGAGCAGGAGCATCTATTTGCGTTTCTATATTACTTTCCTGTGGCTTATCATAAAAACTTTTCCAATGTTTTAACTCGCTTTTGCTTTCAATAAAATGCGACTGGTGTTTTTTAGTAAATGTGTTGTATAATGATGATGATGAAGCAGAAGATTTTTTTTCTTCGGTAAATGGTTTAGTTACTGCGTCAAGGCTTTGTATGGAAGCATCTAATTCAAAATCGAGTGTGGGTGTAATGCTAAACTGTGCCAGTGCATGTTTTACGGCGCTTTGTACAAAAGCATACACTATTTTTTCATCTTCAAATTTTATTTCCTGTTTTGTAGGATGCACATTTATATCCAACTGCGATGGATCAAGATCAATAAAGAGGCAATACATCGGGAAACTATCCTTTGCAATCATTTCATCAAAAGCATTCATCACCGCATGGTTAAGGTAAGCGCTTTTTATAAAACGGTTGTTTACAAAAAAATACTGGTCGCCCCTTGTTTTTTTTGCTGTTTCGGGCTTGCCTACAAAACCATAAATGTTAAGGTAATCTGTTTGCTCCTGCACCGGCACTAATTTAGAAACATAGTTGTTGCCAAGTATTTGCACAAGGCGCTGCTTCATACTTCCTTTTTCAAGATAAAAAACCTGCTGGCCGTTACTGGTAAAGGAAAAAAATATTTCGGGAAACGACATGGCTACCCTGATGAATTCATCCACTATATGCCGCAACTCTGCTGCATTGCTTTTTAAAAAATTTCTTCGTGCCGGCACATTAAAAAAAAGGTTTTTCATGGCAATGCTGGTGCCTGTTGGAGCAGCAATGGGTTCTTGCTTTATCACCTGGCTGTTTTCTATTTCAATAAAAACACCTGTTTCATCTTCTTCTCTTTTCGATTTCAGTTCTACCTGCGCTACTGCAGCTATACTGGCAAGTGCTTCGCCCCTAAAGCCCATGGTTTTAATGGTAAACAAGTCGTCGATACTTTTTATTTTAGATGTGGCATGGCGCTCAAAAGCCATCCTGGCATCGGTTTCGCTCATGCCTTTACCATTATCAATAACCTGTATTAATGCTTTGCCTGCATCATTAACAATAAGCCTGATTTCATTGGCGCCGGCATCAACGGCGTTTTCCAGCAATTCTTTTACTGCACTGGCCGGCCGCTGTATCACTTCGCCTGCTGCAATCTGGTTGGCAATGTTATCGGGTAATAATTGAATGATATCGGGCAAAATCATGTAATTTAGAACAGCAAAAATAATACATCCTTTCCACTATAAATTTTTTTGAACAGTATGCGTAAGCTCTTTTTAATTTTTACTTTTTTTATTGCTTTTAACAGCCATGCACAGCAAACAGAAGCCACCAAATGGGTTGACAGTGTTTTTAAAACCCTATCGCCTGATGAGCAAATTGCACAACTGATGGTGGTACGTTTATCTACCATCAATTCGCAAACCAAAGAAGTAACTTTTTTTGACAGTGCAGTAGCTGAACTGATAAAACAATACAATATCGGAAGCATCTGCCTTTTCCAGGGAAGCCCGGTAAAGCAGGCAACCATCATCAACACATTGCAGGCAAAAGCAAAAACACCTTTATTGGTTACTATTGATGCCGAGTGGGGAGTGGGTATGCGAATGATTGACAGTGTACTGCCATTACCAAGACAAATGATGTTAGGTGCAGTGCAGGATTCGTCCATAGCTTATGATTATGGTAAGCTGGTTGCCGAGCAATGCAAACGCATAGGCATACAAGTAAACTTTGCACCAGTGGTTGATATAAATAATAACCCCAACAATCCCGTTATTAACGACCGCAGTTTTGGAGAAGATAAATACAAAGTAGCATCGTTTGCAATACAGTACATGAAAGGTTTGCAAGATAATGGCGTGATGGCTTGTGCCAAACATTTTCCGGGACATGGTGATGTTTCTGTTGACTCACACCTGGATTTACCCGTGATAAACAAAAGCATGGCACAACTTGAAAACCTGGAACTTTATCCCTTTAAACAAATATTTGATGCCGGTGTTGGTAGTGTGATGATTGCTCATTTGTATATCCCAGCCATTGATAAAACCCCCAATAAAGCCACATCGCTTTCAAAAAATAATGTTACCGGTTTAATGCGAAACAAACTGGGGTACCAAGGGCTCACTTTTACCGATGCATTGGAAATGCAGGGCGTGAAAAAATTTTTTCCTAATGGCACTGCGTCTGTTGAATCGCTGATTGCCGGCAACGATATGCTTTGCCTGCCGGGAGATGTTCCGTTATCGATAAAAAAAATAAAACAGGCTATTGACAGCGGCAGGCTTAGCTGGGCCGATATTGAAATGCATTGCAAAAAAGTATTGATGGCAAAATACGAATATGGCCTGTCTGAATTAAAACCTATTAATTTAAATAACCTTACCAACGACCTTAACCGCAAGGTGAACATGATGCGTAAACTGATAGCCGAAAAAGCGCTGACTGTTTTAAAAAGAACCGATAAAGAATTTTTTCCGATGCCGGCAGCCATAAACAAAGGCGCTACCGATGTAGTGTATGTAAGTATTGGTAACAACAGCGATAATGATTTTGCAAAAAGGGTGCGTACCGATTACAATGCCGATGTGGTTTATTTTGATTATAACCAGGATGCATCAAAAATTACTAACCTTATTACCGATATAAAAAAGAAATATAAAAAAGTAATTATCGGCATACATAATTACAAACGTACGCCTGCCGGTAATTTTGGTATCAGCAATAGCGCTGTAAACCTGGTAACACAGTTACAGCAAAAAACAAATGCCATCACATTTGTGTTTGGCAACCCTTATGCCATAAAAAACTGGTGTGGGGCAAAAAATTTAATTGCCTGTTATGAAGATGACAGCATTATACAAAATACAGCCATTGATTTATTGCAGGGCAAGATAGGCGCCGATGGAAGGCTGCCTGTTACCGTTTGTACACAATATAAATATGGCAGCGGCATTAGTTATGATGCCATAAACGCTTCAGCAAAAAAAGGAGTATTGGATGCATCCAAACTCACTATCATTGACTCTATTGCCGAAGATGCCATAGCAAATCAGGCTACACCGGGCGAAGTGGTATTGGTTGTAAAAGATGGCAAAATTGTTTTCTTTAAAGCTTATGGCAATTATGAATATGGTAAAGATGAGCCGGTGAGTAAAGAATCTATCTATGATATGGCATCGGTAACAAAAATTTGTGCTACCAATATTTCTATAATGAAGCTGTACGATGAAGGCAAACTGGAGCTTAAAAAAAAACTGGGCGATTACCTGCCTTGGGTTAGGGGTACCAACAAAGAAAACCTAACCATCGAAAATATTTTATTGCACCAGGCAGGGCTTGTTGCATACATACCATTTTATAAAGAAACATTGGAAGCAGATGGAAGCCCATCGCCAACATATTATTCCAAAACAAAATCTGCTGAATACAGTATCCGTGTGGCAAGCAACATGTACATGCGTACCGATTGGCGGGATACCATGTACAAACGGATTTTAGAAAGCCATCTTGGCCGCACAAACAGGTATATTTACAGTGATAATGATTTTATTTTTTTAGGTAAGATTGTAGAAGCCATTAGCGGTAAGCCACTTAACCAATATGTAACCGATAATTTTTACCGCCCCATGGGATTAACAACAGCCGGCTTTAGGCCTTTTGAACGTTTTGCATTAAACAGGATTGTACCCACCGAACATGAAAAACAGTTCAGGCAGCAATTATTGCATGGCGATGTACACGATCCAGGCTCGGCCATGTTTGGCGAAGTGGCAGGCCATGCTGGATTATTCAGTAATGCTTACGACCTTGCCATGATAATGCAAATGCTGGTGAACGGTGGCACTATTAATGGAAAAAGATATTTACAAAAAGAAACAGTTGATTTATTTACAGCCTACCACAGCCGTATAAGCCGCCGTGGTTATGGGTTTGATAAACCGGAGAAAGATAACAGGCTTCGTCCCGATCCCTACCCATGCCTTTCGGCATCGCCGCAAACATTTGGGCATACAGGCTACACGGGCACCTGTGTGTGGGCCGATCCAAAATACAACCTGGTATTTGTATATTTAAGCAACCGTGTAAATCCTGATGGAGGAGTAAACACCAAACTTATGAAGATGAATGTACGTACCAACATTCAGGAAGCGATATACAAAGCGATGGGTTTTTAAAAAATAAAGTAATTAATCTTAAGCCAAAACATTTGTTTTAATGTAAAGCCTCAATTCGTTTAAGATTTTTATTCTTCAGGATAATTATCATATTCTCCCTTTAGTGCATAATAACCAAATATTATAAGGCCAATGGCAATAGGAGTAAAAATACCGATGATGATTATCCAGGGTATGGGTTGATTAATGTCTTTAGCGCCACCTGCTTTAATATGTGTAATAGCATTGCTAATTAAAAAATAAATAATTATTGGCGCAATAATCATACAAGTAAGTCCCATTATTTTTTTTATCGCATTCATAAACAAAAAATTTAGCCGTAATAACTAACAATACCTTTTATTTATTTTTTATCATCAAGAAATACAAATCCAATAACAAAACACAATGCTGCCACAGCAATAGGATACCAAAGCCCTGCCAACGGATCGGTAGTAACTGTAGTAGCCAGCAGTGTGGCAATAAATGGAACCAGCCCGCCAAAAACCCCATTGCCAATATGATATGGCAAGCTCATAGAAGTGTATCTTATTTTTGTTGGAAACAGTTCAACCAGGAAAGCAGCAATTGGGCCATACACCATCGTTACAAAAACAATCATTATCCAAACCAAAAAAATAAATTTCCATTTTAGTGGCGCTGATAATATTTTGCCCGAATAAACAGGGTTATTATCCAATGCTACCCAACTGCCACCATCATTATCTATACCGCTAGTATCAGCAATTTTTTCGGTAAACTGTATTCCTTCTTTTAACAGCCAGGTATTTGTAGTATGTGTTATCACCAAAATACCTGTACTGGTTTTTAAACTGTCTCTTTTAATATAAGGATTTTTTTGCCCGGCCAGTTTTACATAACTGCGACCTTCGGCTCTTTGCATCCATTCCTTTCCGTTAGTATCATTTAAAAAAGTATTAAATATAGGCCTGTAAAAAATTACCCCCAGTAACATACCCGTAAGCATTATCCATTTTCTACCCGTTTTATCGCTCAGCCATCCAAAAAATAAAAAAAAAGGTGTAGCTAATGCAATAGCCCATAATACTATTTCACGGTTTTGTATAAAATCAAGTTTAACGGAATGCTCTAAAAAACTTTGTGTATAAAACTGGCTGGTGTACCAAATCACGCCTTGTCCCATTACGGCGCCAAACAAAGCCAGCAATACCATTTTAAAATTTTCTTTATGCCCAAAACTTTCTTTAATTGGGTTGGCAGATGTTGTACCTTCTTTTTTTAAGATTTCAAATAAAGGCGATTCTTTCATTTTTAACCGGATATAGATTGAAACCCCTACCAGCAATATAGAGATCCAGAATGGGTATCGCCATCCGCCCCATTCGCTATTAAACGCAGCATCGCTCATATTGGATTTTACCAGTAATATTATTGCCAGTGCCACAAATAAACCCAACGTAGCTGTGGTTTGTATCCAGCTTGTATAAAATCCTCTTTTGTTATTAGGTGCATGCTCGGCTACATAAGTGGCAGCGCCGCCATACTCGCCGCCAAGTGCAAGGCCCTGTACCAACCTTAGTAATAAAACAAGTAAGGGTGCAGCCATACCTATTGATTTATAGCCCGGCACCAGGCCAATTAAAAATGTAGCGCTGCCCATTAAAACAAGCGTAAGTAAAAAAGTATATTTTCTTCCTATAAGATCGCCCAGCCTTCCAAAAACCAATGCCCCAAACGGACGCACTAAAAAACCTGCGGCAAAAATGGCAAGCGTACTCAATAAAGCCGCCGTACTGTTTCCATCGGGAAAAAACTGCATGGAAATAGTTTTAGCCAGCATACCAAAAATGTAAAAATCGTACCACTCAATAAGCGTACCTAAAGAAGAAGAAATAATTATTTTACCGATCGCTTTTTCGGTTGAAGAGGACATAAACAATATTTATAAAATTTTTTATGGTACAGTAATCATAAATATATTAAATTGTAAGTAAAGTAAACAAACAGATCATTATGTATTATCCTTATCAGATTACATCGCTGCAGCAATACCAGGAAGCTTATAAAAAAAGTATTGAAGACCCCGAAGGTTTTTGGGGAAGCATTGCTGAAAATTTTTTTTGGCGAAAAAAATGGGACAAAGTTTTGCAATGGAATTTTAATGAGCCAAAAACAGAATGGTTTATCAATGCAAAACTTAACATTACGGAAAACTGTATTGACCGACATTTGGCAACCATGGCCGATAAGCCTGCCATTATATGGGAACCAAATAATCCAGAAGAAAGAACAAGAACCGTTACCTATGCAAGGTTGCACAAAAGGGTATGCCAGTTTGCACAGGTTTTAAAAAACAATGGAGTAAAAAAAGGCGACCGTGTTTGCATATACATGGGCATGGTGCCTGAGCTTGCTTATGCAGTGTTGGGTTGTGCCAGAATTGGCGCTATACACAGCGTGGTATTTGGCGGTTTTAGTGCACAAAGCATTGCCGACCGTTTGGAAGATGCCAACGTAGAATATATTGTAACCTGTGATGGCGCATACCGTGGCGCCAAAGACATTCCGCTTAAATCAATTATTGATGATGCATTGATTGGTAACAAAACTGTTAAACGAGTAATTGTTTATACAAGAACAAGAACACCAATTAGTATGATAAAAGGAAGGGATGTATGGTGGGAAGATGAGATGCTTTATGCTGAAGAGCAATTGGAAAAAAACGGAACACTAGATTTTCCTGCGCAGGAAATGGATGCTGAAGACCCTTTGTTTATTTTATACACTTCAGGATCTACAGGAAAACCAAAAGGAGTGGTACACAGCAGTGCAGGTTATATGCTTTGGACCAATTATACTTTTGTAAATGTTTTTCAGTATAAACCCGGCGATGTTTTTTTCTGCACAGCAGATATAGGCTGGATTACCGGCCATAGTTATATAGTGTATGGCCCATTAAGCGCCGGCGCCACATCGCTGATGTTTGAAGGCATACCCACCTGGCCCGATGCAGGAAGGTTTTGGGATATAGTTGACAAATACAAAGTGAATACATTATACACGGCGCCAACAGCCATTCGCAGTTTGATGAGTTATGGTTTGGATCCGATTAAAGGAAAAGACCTTTCATCATTAAAAGTTTTAGGTACCGTGGGCGAACCTATTAATGAAGAAGCATGGCATTGGTATGATGAAAACATAGGAAAGAAAAAATGCCCGATTGTAGATACATGGTGGCAAACAGAAACCGGTGGTATATTAATTTCAAACTTTGCAGGCATTACTCCATCAAGGCCGGGTTGGGCTACACTACCAATGCCGGGCGTGCAGCCTCTGTTATTAAACGAACATGGCTCGCCTGCCAATGATCCTGATGGTGAAAACATTGCAACGGGCAATCTTTGCATGGCCGCACCATGGCCGGGTATTTTCAGAACAACTTATGGTGATCATGAAAGGTATAAGTCGAATTATTTTGCAGCTTACCCCGGATTATATTTTACGGGCGATGGCGCTTTGAAAGATGCTGAAGGTTTTTACAGGATAACAGGCAGAGTTGATGATGTATTGAATGTAAGCGGCCACCGCATTGGCACTGCCGAAGTGGAAAATGCCATCAACATGCACGCCGGTGTGGTGGAAAGCGCCGTGGTTGGTTTTCCGCACGATGTAAAAGGGCAGGGCATTTATGCCTATGTAATTATGAGCCATAAACATGGCGATGATGAACAAAGCAAAAAAGATATTTTGCAAACAGTTACAAGGGTGATAGGCTCTATTGCCAAACCAGATAAAATACAATTTGTAAACGGACTGCCAAAAACACGTAGCGGAAAAATAATGCGGCGCATTTTAAGAAAGATTGCCGAAGGCGAAACAAAAAATTTAGGCGATACCACCACCCTGCTTGACCCCGGTGTTGTAGATGAAATACAACAGGGAAAACTGTAACAGCTATTTATTTATAGAATATCAATAATAAACCGGGCCCTTAATTGAACCCGGTTTATTATTTTAAGCCAATCAATTTATTAATACCCAAAAATTTCTTCTAAACTCAATTTCTTCACTTCGCCACATTTTTTCATATCGTTTTCGCTTAGTTTATTTTCAGATGCCACAATACAGTATGTGTAAGGTTTGTTGGCAATATAATCTTCGTGGAATTTTTTTATTTCCTTATAGCCAATATTATCAACGGCCGAGTATATTTTCTTACGTATATCATAGTTAAGGCCTTTTTGTTGTGCTGTAAGATAATTGAAGATGATACCATCCTGTGTGATGCGTTCGGTTTCAATATCTTTTTTAATGCCCTGCCTTGCGTACTTGATGTTTTCTTCTACATCCGGTAAATCATTCAGCAGTTCATTCATAGCAACTATCGATTCGTTGAACTTATCTGCCTGGCAACCAACATAAGCAATTGTCCAGAATGAATCTTCTTTTTTATCTGGTTTAACATAAACCGCAAAAGTAGAATAAGCAAGCGCTTTTGATTCCCTAATGGTTTGAAAAACCAATGCACCCATACCGCCGCCAAAATAATTATTAAACATACCCACTACAGGTTCCATATCCGGATTGTAAGCGGCACTGTTACGTATCCATCTTATTTCTGATTGCACCATGTTATAATCGACAAACAACACCTGGTTCTTATCCTGTGCCACTTCTTTAAATATCATTTTTGCAGGAGCTGCTTTAAACGAAGCAGGAATTTTATGCATGGTTTTTATACCAGCTGTAAACTTTGCCAGGGGCTGTGGGCCGTAATACAAAATCTTTTGTGCATATTCATTAAGGTTGTGCAGTATGTTCAGCAGTTCGGCCGATGTAGTTTCGTTTAGTTCTTCATCGCTTAATGTATAATTGTAAGGATTTTTAGAGCCAAACCTGGCATAATTCATCAATCCGCTCATAATGGCTCCTTTGCTGGCCTTGGCATCTGTTCTTGCTTTTTTCATCCTGGCCTTTAATGATTGCAAGGCATCATCATCGGCTTTGCAATTTTTTAAAACATCTTCAAACAGTTTTACTGCTTTTACAAAATTTTCCTGTAATCCTTCAATGGTTACAGTTGTATGCTCGTTAGCTGTACTTATATTAAAACTACATGCAATTTTGTAAAATGCTTTTGTAATATCTTCTGCAGTCATCTTATCGGTACCTAAATATTGCAGGTATTGTGCAGCCAGGTTAAGTTTCTTATCGTTCCATGTTCCAATATCATAGCGGTAACGCAAACGAAAAAGGCTATTATCTTTATTTTGTACATACAACACTTCTGCAGGTCCTATTTTAGTTTTCTGCAAATCTTTATTGTAATCTAACCAAACAGGCTTAACCGGTGTAGCCGGCATTTCGTTTACCATTTTTACAAATGCCGATTGTGCATTACGGTTAGTTTCAACCGGTGTAATAGGTGGTTTTTCAACTTTTACAACATTCTTATCTTCTCCCTTGCGTTTTAAAATAACCACATAATTATTACCAAAATATTTGTTTGCAAATGCAACAATATCAGCCTTGGTTATTTTAGATAACTGGTCGGTATAGGCAACCTGCTGCTGCCAGTCAAGTTCATTGGTAAATGCATCCATCAACTCACTGGCCCTGCTACCATACGATTCGCTTGCTTTAATTTTGTTCTTCTTTTGGTTATTGATGATAGCGGTGATGAGGTCATCATCAAAATTGCCTTTCTTAAGGTTTTCAATCTCACCCAGCATAAGCGCTTTCACATCATCAAGCGACTGGCCAAGAGTAGGCCTTCCTTGCATAAACAGCACACCGTAATCAATCAATGTAAATGCAAATGCAGATGCACCCAGTAATTTTTGTTTTTTAACCAAATTCAAATCCATAAGTCCGGCTTTGCCATTGGTAAGTATTTGCCCAACAAGGTCGGCCATCAACACGTCTTTTGATTTATTGCCCGGCAACCTGAAACCGATGGTTACATTTTCTGCATCGGGGCCCACTACTTCTGCTTCAATAGGGCTAGTGATGGGCTGCTCAGGTTTAAAAGTATATTTTTCAAAAGGCTTGTTTTGCATATATGCAAATGTGGCATCTACTTTCTTTATCATTACATCGGGGTCAAAATCACCGCTCATAATAATACCCATGTTGTTGGGTACATAATATTTGTTGAAGTATTTTCTTATTTCTACCAGTGAAGGGTTTTTTAAATCTTCAATTGTGCCGATGGTTGTTTGTAAACCGTAATTATGATTCTTGAATAGTTCTGCAAAAAGTTTTTCAAATACTTTATTACCATCATTGTCAAGGCTGCGGTTTTTTTCTTCGTACACGGCTTCCAGTTCGGTATGAAAAATACGCAATACCGGATGCCTGAAACGTTCGCCCTGTACAGCCAGGTATTTATCAATAGCATTGGCAGGTACATCATCGGTATATACAGTTTGTTCAAACGATGTAAATGCATTGGTACCTTGTGCACCCATGCTGCTCATCATCTTATCATACTCGTTGGCAATAGCATATTTTGATGCTTCTCCCGAAACTGAATCAATACGGTGGTAAATTTCTTTTCTTTTTTCTACATCGGTTGTTTTATTGTATTCTTCATACAGGTCATCTATCTTATCCAACTGAGGTTTTTCTTTTGCCCAGTCAAGCGTACCATATTTATCTGTTCCTTTAAACAGCATGTGCTCAAGATAATGTGCAAGACCAGTGTGGGTGGCCGGGTCGGTTTTACTACCTGCTTTAACTGCCACGTAACACTGTATGCGTGGGTCTTTATTGGTAGGGCTTAATATAACAGTAAGCCCGTTTTTTAAAGTATAAAACCTTGCTTTAGCAGGGTCGTTGGTAACATATTTATAAGTATAGCCGCCCGATGTGGCTTCTTTCCATTCAAACTTGCCCGTTTGTGCAAATGCACTTATAACAAATAAAAATGCAAAAGAAAATAATAATGGTTTGATGAATCGCATAGTAGATTATTTGAGATTTTTAAGAGTACCAAAATTACGATTATTAAACATCATATATTTACCGTTTGCAACTTATTTACTTTTACTTTTGCAGGTAATAATTTTTTTAACCTTTAGTTGATTTTTTTATACGCTTCAGCGGCTATTGCAGCCAAAACAAGATGAGCCATCCTAAACATATATCCATACAGGATTACACCTATAACCTGCCTGTTGAAAAAATTGCCTTACATCCGCTAAATGAACGTGACGCATCTAAATTGCTTGTTTACCGTGATGGTAAAATTGAACAGGATACCTATAAAAATATTGCCCAATACCTGCCTGCTGAAAGCTTTCTCGTTTTTAACAATACTAAGGTGATAAAAGCAAGGCTTAGGTTTAAAAAAAGCAGTGGCGGTGTTATTGAAATTTTTTGTCTTGAACCTTTTGAATCAATAAACGACTACAGCGTTGTGATGAACAAGAAAGCTTGGGTACGGTGGAAGTGTATGATTGGAGGATTAAGTAAATGGAAAGAAGAGTTGTTGCAAATGGAAGTAACCGTTGGCAATGAAAATTTACAAATAAAAGCAAGATTAATTGAAAAACATACCGATGCCCATATTGTTGAATTCAATTGGCTGCCTGCCGAAAAATGTTTTGCCGAAGTGCTTGAACTTTTTGGCGATATCCCCCTACCGCCGTATATAAAAAGAAAAACGGGACAACAGGATGCAGATCGCTACCAAACCATTTATGCAAAAGACCAAGGCTCGGTTGCTGCGCCCACGGCGGGGTTGCATTTTACCCAAGAAGTTTTTAAAAGTTTATCACAAAAAAATATTGAAACAGGTTTTATTACACTACATGTGGGCGCCGGTACATTTAAACCGGTAAAAGCTACCACCATGCAGCATCACGAAATGCATGCCGAATGGATTGATATTGGTATAGCATTTATTGAAAAGCTAATTACACAATTAGATAAAAATATTGTGGCAGTAGGCACCACATCTTTACGCAGTATTGAAAGCCTTTACTGGATGGGTGTAAAAGCATACTTACAACCATCTTTACATCAGCTATCGCTCTCTCAATGGGAAGTGTATGAAACACCATTGGCACCGTGCCGCATCACAGCAAAAGATGCATTGATGGCATTGCTAAACTGGTTAAAAAATAATAACCATCAGCGGTTGTTTACACAATCACAAATCCTTATAGCACCGGGATATAGTTTTAAAATTGTTAATGCCATCGTTACAAATTTTCATCAGCCGCAATCAACCTTGCTATTATTAGTAGCAGCCGTTATAGGCAAAAATGCAACTACTGAACAGGCAAACTGGCGCATTATTTATGATTATGCGCTGCAAAACGATTTCCGTTTTTTAAGCTATGGCGATGGCAGCCTTTTATTTATAGCCCATTAAAAATAAATTCGTTTGTTTTGCAAATATTAATTTAAAAAAAATGGTTCTTAAAAGTATAATCAATATCCTTTTTGATAAGACAGGTATTTATATTGGCAAGCGTCCTGTGTACAAAGGCAGTGCTAACTTCAGCATTAACGGGTTGCATTATGGCAAAACTTTTCCATCGGCCAATTATGCACCCTGGCAAGGTGACGAAAAATTCCTTTTCATCTATAATCAAATAAAAAAAAATACGCTGGTAGATATTTACCGCTGTTACGAACTATGGCAACTGGTTGCTAAATCGCATTCGCTTGATGCACATGCAGCCATTTTGGAAGTAGGTGTTTGGCGTGGTGGCACGGCAGGCATCATGGCAAGGCAGTTAACCAATTTAAAAAGTAAGGCTAATTTATACCTTGCCGATACTTTTGAAGGTGTGGCAAAGGCCGGTGAACAGGATGATTTTTATACCGGAGGCGAGCATAAGGATACAAGTAAACATATTGTAGAAGATGTTTTGAAAAACAAAAGCGGATATCCTTATTACAAAATATTAAAGGGCATTTTTCCGGAAGATACGGCAGACAAAGTTTTAGCCTCTGAGCAGTTTGGGCTTTGCCATATAGATGTGGATGTGTATTCATCAGCAAAAGATGTATTGGAATGGGTATGGCCAAAACTTATTATAGGTGGCGTGGTAGTGTTTGATGATTATGGTTTTCACAGCTGCACCGGTGTTACAAAACTGGTAGAAGAATACAGGAGCCATACCGACAGGCAAATTATACATAACCTGAATGGCCATGCGCTGATGATAAAAATAATTTGAGGAATTATTGCCTGATGGTAACTTTTGTACCTACAGGGATATAACTGTACAGGTCTTTCATTTCGGTGTATTTAACCGATACACAACCATCTGTCCAGTTATAATATTTATCTACTGCCCATTCTTCCTGCGGCCTGGTGGCATGTATGGCAATACCATTACCTATTCGAGCATTTTTAGGTATCAGGCCTTCGGCTTTTCTTAAATTAAATTTTTGATAACTTTCTTCATTTGGATAATCGAGCAATAACTCGGGCCCCCACTTTGGATGTATCTTTTTAAGGATAACCTTAAAATTTCCTTCGGGTGTTCTCTTATCACCTTCTTTCATTTTATCTCCCAGATCTTTGCTGCCAAACACAATGGGGTAAGTGGCATACCAACCTTCATCATCATATACGTATAGCTCATAATCGCTTTTATCCACAATAATATAATAAGGATTTGTAACGCTGTCGGCTATAACTTTTGCCTTTGCCGATTTCTTAACTGCAACCCTTTTTATTTTTTTTGCATTAAACGAAACCAAAACAATAGAAGTAATAAAAAGAAAACAAATTGTTAAAGCCCCGGTGATTTTCATGTTGTAAATTATTTCTCTTTTTATAACAAACGATGTGCCGCATAAAAATATTTTAATCTAATTTAAAACATTAACAAATATTGAAGAATGTGGAAAAAAAATCCAGCTCTTACCCATTTTAGTATGCACTTTAACGGATAAGAAGCTGGAGGAGAGAGAAGTTTTTTACGATGCTGTTACAGTTTTTTACACTTGTATTTTTACTTGCGGTAATTACCAGTTGCTAAACCTGAAACCGATATTGTATGGCCTTATATCGAGGCTGTGTTCGTACATCGATTGGGGGCTAAGCGAACCGTACAACCTTACCGGCCCAATGCCAAGCTCTGCTATGTAAGAGAATTTAAATTTCTCCAGGTCGTAATCGCCTTTATTTTTCAACTTACCTCGTTCGCTACTTACCTGTTTGTTACGTTGGCTGTATAAATAACCGGCGCTTACACCTACGCTAAGGCTTACACCTCTTTTTTCGTTAAAGGGTTTGCTGGTGAAATTCAGCATCAGCGGTACGGTGATATAATCGGCAGCCAGTTTATTTTTTGAAAATAAAATAGAGTCCCTGAAAATAAATGCTGCATTGGTTTGTGTATTGGCAGTGTAAGGCACCAGCCCGCCTTCATTATAATTGATGGCAGATTTATAACGATAGTTATTCAATTCAAGCCCAAGGCCGTATTTAAGGTTTACATGATGCTTTACCAGGTTAAGCCGCTGCATAAACAGCCAAAGGTTAACATTAACACTTTTTCCGGTACGCAATTTAAAATCGTTTTTATCCAATGCCGGGTAACCGGGTCTGTTTACCAGGTACGATCCTGCAGTAGCATAATTTGATTGATCGTTGTAGTTAGCAAACCCCAGGTCAACGATGAACCAGTTGGTACTGATGTTTCTTTTCTTGTGTGGGGGTTTAGGGCCGTTAATATTTATTTCAACATCACCATCTTTTGATGGTTTTCCTTTTTTAATAATAATCATACCTCCTATCCTGATAGTATCTTTATTATTGCCCTGTTTTTCTTTTTCGTTCTGTGCTGCTGCGGTTAGGTAAATAATTGCTGTGGCTAAGAGTAATGTTAGCTTTTTCATTGTTTCAATTTTAGTGTGGTTATTTTAATGCAATTTCAAAACCGGCCACTTTGATGCCATCGCCGGTGTTTACTTTAGTGGTACGTTCAATAATTCTTTTTGCTTTGCGTAAAAATCCGCCGAGCGATGTTCGTTTACTTTTATCGTTATCTACATCCAGGTAGCTGTTACCGGTAGCTTCGTTATTCGTTTCTTTATTGGCTACTGCAATAATGTTTGGCGGTGTATTGTTCCTGTTATCATTGCTGGCAATGCTGCCGGTGATGCCCTCTTCGGCGGTTTTTCTTACAACTGCAGCATTGTTTCCGGAAACCCTGCTGGCATAATTGTTTACAGGTGTTACGTTTGCTGTTATGCTTTGGTTACTGCCGGTATTGTTAATATTTTCAAAATTGGGTTTGGGTAAATTATTATCGTTTTTATTTTTTTCTTTTACCTGCGCCATCATGCTTTCATTTGCAGGCTGGTAGTTTTTATGCTCAACTGTTTTTACATTATTATTATCATTGCCTGTTGAAAGAGTTACCGTATTTTTTTGCACATTGGCAACAATCATCTCATTTGTTTCATCATTTTGTTCTCCTGTATTTTTTGCTGATGAATTATTTGCTGTTGTAGTTTCTTTTTGAGAAGGTAAAGTATGTTCCTTACTATTGCCAGCCAATACTTCATTTTTTACTGGTGTAATAAATTTATTTTTATACACAGATACTCCTACCCAGGTTACAATGCCAAGCAAAACCGCTGCTGCTGCCACCCTCCGCCAGTTAAAGCCAACTACACGTCCGCCTTCGTGCCTGTATAAAAGTTTCTTATCTGGAAAAACTACAGCCATATCTGGCTTTAGTTTTGTTTTAGAAAGGATGCTCCATTCATTTTTTGCTGTTTCATCTGTTGCCAGCAATAATTCAACAGGTTGTTTTTCGGCAGCAGTTAACTCATCATCGGCATATAATAATAAACTTTCTTGCAAGGCAGTAATTTCTTCTTCCCTGTAAAGCCAGTCTTTCTTATCTAAAATAATATCATCAGCTTTAACAACCGTTTGTTGCAATGCTTCAAGTTCTATTCTTAAATCAGGGTTAACTTGCACAAATACGTCAACAGCTTTCCTGTCTGCAGCCGATAATTCATTATCTACATACAGTAAAAAAAAGTTTTCGTAATTATGTCTTGTTATTTGCATTCTTTTTTATTAATCATTATGCATTGCAACAATTAAAGATTCATAATGGGTTAAACAACATTTTCTGGCCTCACTATAAATTCTCTCAATTGTAACCTTGCCCGGTGCAAATACACTTTCACCTGGCTTTCATTAAGCCCTGTTATTTGTCCTATTTCTTCGTAACTGTACCCTTCATAATCTTTTAATAAAACCAGGCTCCGCTGCTGTTCGTTCAACCTTGCCAATGCCTCGTTCAGTATCTTTTTGGTATCATGCTTTGTATAACTTGCTCCTTTTGCATTTTCAGTAAACTCCTCACGCAATACCACTCTTTTACTTTTTCTAAGGTGGTCAATCATTTGGTTATATGCAATGGTAAACAGGTAGCTTTTACTTCGGTTGTTTTCCACCTTTTCCCTGTTCATCCACAGTTTTTCAAATGCACCCTGCACCACATCTTTTGCATCCTCATTATGCCCCAGGTTTTTGAGGATAAATCGGTACACATTGTCTGCATACAGGTTAACGCATTCATTATATTCTCTCTCCGTCATACAGTTGGGGGTGGTTATATGGCCTCTATAATAGTTGTTTTAATGTACTATACGAAGTTGTACAATAAAATGTTACAGGAAAAGAAAAAACTGATAACCGGTTGCATTTCTGCGATAATGGGTTTGGATTGGGATGGGTGTTTTTTACTTAATTTTACAACTTATTAATATATACTACTTATGAATGAAAAATTTGTGAGCCGTATTGCCGGCGAGCTAAAAGATATTGAAACTGCAGGATTATATAAGAAAGAAAGAATTATCAGCAGCGAACAGGGAGCCGAGATAATAGTAAATGGAAAAACTGTTTTAAACTTTTGTGCCAATAATTACCTGGGCCTTTCCTCTCATCCCAAAGTGGTGGCAGCTGCTAAAAAATATGTTGACCTGCGTGGCTATGGCATGAGCAGCGTACGTTTCATTTGCGGTACACAGGATATACACAAAGAACTGGAAGAAAAACTGGCCGCATTTTTAGGTACCGAAGATACCATCTTATATGCCGCCGCCTTTGATGCTAATGGCGGTGTGTTTGAACCATTATTTGGAGAAGAGGATGCCATCATTTCTGATACTTTAAATCATGCATCTATTATTGATGGGGTACGGTTATGCAAAGCACAGCGTTATCGTTACATACATAATGATATGGCCGACCTGGAAACCAAGCTGAATGAAACAGCCCATTTACGCAGCCGTATTATTGTAACCGATGGAAGTTTTAGCATGGATGGCACTATTGCCCAATTAGACAAGATTTGCGACCTGGCTGATAAATACGATGCCATTGTTATGATTGATGAATGCCATAGCAGTGGTTTTTTAGGCAAAACAGGAAGGGGCACACATGAATACCGTAATGTGATGGGGCGTATTGATATTATTACCGGCACATTGGGCAAAGCGCTTGGTGGTGCCAGCGGTGGATTTACCAGTGGCCGTAAAGAAATAATTGACATGCTACGCCAACGCAGCCGGCCTTACCTGTTTAGCAATACAGTAGCGCCAAGTATAGTGGGTGCATCAATTGCGGTGTTGGATATGCTGAGCGAAACCACAGAACTTAGAGATAAACTTGAATCTAATACAAAATATTTTCGAACAAAAATGACGGAAGCCGGCTTTGATATAAAACCCGGCGACCATCCCATTGTACCCATCATGTTGTATGATGCCGTGTTGGCGCAAAATTTTGCATCAAAACTTTTAGATGAAGGTATTTATGTGATAGGATTTTTTTATCCGGTGGTGGCCAAAGGGCAGGCAAGGATAAGGGTGCAGCTAAGTGCCGGGCATGAGCAACGGCATTTGGATAAAGCCATTGCTGCATTTACAAAAATCGGAAAAGAGATGGGTGTAATTAAATAAGAAATTTCATGTCCGAACAATCACAAATATTTAATGCCAAAAGTGCTATCAAGGCTGCTGATCTTGAGCACCGCCGTAAAATAAATTTCAACATAGGCAAATATGATGCAGCAGTACCAAAAGGTAAAGAGCAGTTTGCCAACGTACACCTGGCACGTGAAAGAGCCAAAAACATTAAGTGGCGTGCCATTGAAACATTGGATAAGCAGTTGGAAGAATTTGAATTGAATTTTACCAAACGTGGAGGCAAAGTGATATGGGCCGAAAACGGCAGCCAGGCAGTTGAAGAGGTTTTAAAAATATGCAAAGAAAAAAATTGCAAAACTTTGGTAAAAAGCAAGAGCATGGTTACCGAAGAAATTCACCTGAATGATGCATTGGAGAAAAATGGAATTGAAAGCGTAGAGACCGACCTGGGCGAATACATACAGCAACTTGATGAAGAACCGCCCTATCATATAGTAACACCGGCCATGCACAAAAGCAAAGAAGATGTTGCTAAACTATTCAATAAAAAATTAGGCACGCCCATTAATTTAACACCCGAAGAAATGACGCAGGTGGCCCGTAGCATACTGCGTGAAAAATATGTACAGGCCGAAGTGGGTGTTACCGGCGCCAATTTCATCATCAGCGATATTGGTGGCATTGCTATTACCGAAAATGAAGGCAATGCAAGGTTAAGCTGTGCTTTTCCAAAAACACATATTGTAATTGTAGGTATCGAAAAAATGATTCCTTCCATTACCGATCTTGGTTTGTTTTGGCCATTGCTATCAACTTTTGGCACCGGGCAAAAAATAACTGTTTATAATACCATTGTTACGGGACCTCGACAAGAAAATGAAACCGACGGCCCCGATGAAATGTATGTGATATTGTTAGATAATAATCGCACCAATATTTTGCTTCATCCCAAACAAAGAGAAAGCCTGTATTGCATACGCTGCGGCGCCTGCTTAAACGCCTGTCCTGTTTATAAAAATATTGGCGGCCATACTTATGGCGCCACATACAGCGGCCCCATCGGCTCTATAATAACTCCGCATTTACAAGGCATGCAGCAATTTAAGCATTTAAGTTTTGCATCATCGCTTTGCGGTAACTGTACCGAAGTGTGTGCAGTAAAAATAAACCTGCACGAACTGTTGCTTGAAAACCGAAAAGAATCGGTAGAAGAAGGGCTTGCAACTTTTACTGAAAAAATGGCCTGGAAGGTTTGGAAGCTGGCCAGCTTAAAAAGAAGCATAATGAATTTGGGAACCGGCAAACTAAAAAACAAAGTGGTGAATGGCATGTTTAAAGGATGGAATAAAAGAAGAAGCGACCTTAATTTTAGTCAAAAAACTTTTAACCAGCTTTGGAAAGAAAGATATAAGTAAGTTACCCAACTTTGGTTTATAACAACTTCCAGCAAACTTATTCTATAATCATTTAGATTTACTGTGTAAAAAAATTATCAACCGCTGCATAAATAACCCATGCTGGTAATATATACACATACGGTTACTTCGAGGCTACAATACATTTGTTCTTTTATTTTTAAAGAGCTGCTTGGTATTGATTACAGGTTTACTATCGATTCCGAAAATTTCCGTTTAACTGAAAGCCCAAAGCTCAACTACAGTAATTCCAGGATTGCAGCCGATGAATTTTTTATTAGCAGCCATTCCATTTTATTTGAACGGCAGGTTCAACAGCAAGATACCCGTTGCTTTACAGTAAATGGCAACAAAGCTTTTTTTAAAACTGATGAAAGTGATTTTCCGTTTGATATACTGGCAGCATCTTTTTATTTGCTGAGCCGCTACGAAGAATACCTGCCACATGAAAAAGATATGTATGGCCGCTATGGGCATGAAAATTCATTGGCCTATAAAGAAGGTTTTTTGAATGTACCACTGATTAATACCTGGAGTAAACATTTAGGCGAAAGTTTATTAAAAAAATTTCCTGCCCTTAATATTGCACCTTCAACTTTTAAATTTATTCCTACTTACGATATTGATATTGCTTTTTCGTATAAACACAAAGGCATTATAAGAAATATTGGTGGCTTTTTTAAAAAACCAACTCTTGAAAGAATTAAAGTTTTAACCGGAAACTTAAAAGATCCTTTTGACAGTTATGCCTGGCTTAACCAACTTCACCGGCAATATCAATTGCAACCGCTTTACTTTTTTTTAGTGGCCCCCAAAAATGGCTTATACGATAAAAATATTTTGCCTCGTAAAGATGTTATGTGGAGGTTAGTGAAACAGCATGCAAAAAAATACAGCATTGGCCTGCATCCATCATGGCAAAGCGGTGATGAACCTTTTTTATTAAAAAAAGAAAAACAACAACTTGAAGCAATGGTTGATAATAAGCAAGCAGTAGTTACAAAATCCCGGCAACATTATATCCGCTTTAATTTACCCGATGGTTACCAACGATTAATTGAAGCAGGTTTTACAGATGATTATTCGATGGGCTTTGGCAGCATTAATGGTTTCAGGGCATCGGTAGCTGCATCATTTTATTGGTATAACCTTGAAAAAGAAGCTACCACTAATTTACGCATACACCCGTTTTGTTTTATGGATGCCAATTCGTTTTACGAACAAAAACAAAATACTCAAGATACCTTTACTGAGCTGCTGCATTACTTATCCATTTGCAAACAGGTTAATGGAACGATGCAAACCATCTGGCATAATAATTTTTTAGGAACCGCAAATGCATTCAAAGGATGGAAAGAAATGTATGAACAGTTTATTGTTCTGGCTCAGCAATAAACTTTTTTTGCTGTTGCCTGATACTGTAATTTACCAAAAACACGCCCAGCAGTGTAACAACAGAGCCCCACATGATATAAACAGTAAGTTTTTCGTGCAACAAAATAGCAGCAATAATCATTGCCACCAATGGATTAATATATGCATACAATGATGCTATGGCCACCGGTAATTTTTTCATTGAATAAATAAACGCCACAAAACTTAAGATAGAACCCATCAAAACGAGATAAAGAATAGCCAGCCACGATGTTCCGGTGATTGCCTGCAAAGGAATAGTTTGGCCAGTAATATTTGCAAAAACATACAACATTACAGCACTGATTAGCATTTGCCATCCCATTGCATAATAAGGATTCATTTTGATATTGGACCTTGTTAAGAAAAGTGTACCAACACTCCAGCTTAGCATGGCAATTATTGAAAGTGATATTCCAAATAAATAACCCTGGGGCTGTTGGTTAAAAGCCGATTCGTAAAACACAATACCAATGCCGGCAATTCCCAAAAACAAACCGGTGAATGTAAGGGGTGTTTGATTTCGGTCTTTAAAAAATACCATTTCAATTATTACAACACTTAAAGGATACAAGGCGCCAATCAATGCACTTAACCCGGTTGGGATATATGCAAGGCTCCAGGTACTTAATCCGTTTGCAAAAACAAACATTAGTAAACCCATTGTTACCAGCCAGCCAAATTGTTTTAGGTTTGGTAAGGGCAGTTTTTTATAAAAAAGAAAAAATAATACAAAGCAGCCCCCACCAGCTAATTGGCGTATGAATGCCATTTGTAAAGCAGGGATGCCCGAGATACCAATTTTACTGGCTACCCATGTAGTACCCCACACCACCGATGTGATGCACAATGCCATGTAGCCGCCGGTTTTCCCTTGTGGCAATTTTTTGCCGGTAATCATTTTGTGTTGTTATTAATGTTTAAAATGCCGTTGGCCGGTTATTACCATGGCTAACCCGTTTTGTTTGCAGTATGTTATTGAATCTTTATCACGGATAGAGCCGCCCGGTTGTATAAATGCATTGATGCCTGCTGCATGTGCAATCTTTACACAATCATCAAAAGGAAAAAATGCATCGCTTGCTAAAACAGCGCCGTTAATATCAAGATTAAACTGTTTTGCTTTTTCAATAGATTGTCGCAATGCATCAATCCGGCTTGTTTGGCCGCAACCTTTACCTAATAATTGTTTATTTTTTACCAAAGCAATAGCATTACTTTTTAAATGCTTGCAAACAAAATTGGCAAAAACCAAATCTTCTTTTTCGGCCGATGTGGTTACTCTTCCACCCTCTTCTTTCCAATCAATAAAATTGCCGTTATCATTTTGCTGGGTGAGAATACCGTTTAAAACAGTTTTGGTATTATGTGTAATAGTAAGTTTATTTTTTTGCTGTAAAATAATCCGGTTCTTTTTTGATTTCAATACTTCCAATGCATCAGCATCAAAAGCAGGCGCTACCAGCACTTCAAAAAATATTTCGTTGATGGCATTGGCAGTTGCCAGGTTGATGCTTTCGTTACATACTAATACACCGCCAAAAGCGCTTTCGGGGTCGCCGGCCAGCGCTGCCTGCCATGCTTCATTAACCGTTGCCCTGGTTGCAATACCGCACACATTGGTATGTTTAATGATTGCAAAAGTAAGGTCGTCAAAATCGCTAATGATTTGTACAGCCGCATCCACATCTACCAGGTTGTTATAAGATAATTCCTTGCCGTTAAGTTTATCAAAAATTTCATCCAGGCTGCCAAAAAACGTTCCCTGTTGGTGTGGGTTTTCGCCATAACGCAATACCAATTGTTCCTTATTGAAAGGGTTTGCAAAATTGGCCCCGTTAAAATAATTTGAGATGGCAAGGTCGTAACCGGTACACACATCAAAAGCTTTTATAGCAAACAACCTGCGTTGTTCAAGCGTTGTTTCGCCATGCTGTGTTTTCAAAATATCTTCCAGTAAACTATAATCTTTTTTTGCTGCAACCACCACTACCGATTGATGGTTTTTTGCAGCAGCACGTATCATAGACGGACCTCCAATATCTATTTTTTCTATGATGGGAGTTTCGTCTAACGCTGTTCCCAATGCTTGTGCTTTATGCTTTTGTTCGGCTACAGTTGCTTCAAAAGGATAAAGGTCTACAATTACCAGGTCAATTTCGGGAATATGGAACTGCTTCATTTCCTGTAAATCGGTTTCATTATCACGCCTACCCAGGATACCTCCAAACACAGATGGGTGCAGGGTTTTAACCCGTCCGCCTAAAATAGAAGGATAAGAAGTTAATGATTCTACCGGTATACAGGGCACTTTCAAATCTTCAATAAATTTTTGTGTGCCACCGGTTGAGTATATGTTAATACCCAGCCGGTGAAGTTGTTTAACTATGTTTTCTAACCCGTCTTTATAAAAAACTGAAATAAGTGCCGATTGAATTTTCTTTTGCATTGGATGAAATTAAGAAGCTGCACCAGTATAAATGCAGCGGATGTTCTCCTGGTATGGGCGCAAAATTAAAGGATTTATATCTTGCACTAAATCTTTTCTGCTAACAAGAAAAAATAAAAATTGTTAGTAACTAAAAATAATTTCGGCCCTGGCATTGGCTTGTATATCTAATGGTGTTTTGCCTGCATTAAGCGGCCTTGTATTACCATAGTTTTTCATAGAACTGATTCTTTTGCCATCAAACTGCCGGGAGAGCAGGTATTGCTTTACCATTTCCATTCTTTCGGCGCCAAGTTGTTCGCACACGGCATTAATACCTTCATTTTTGTATGCATGGCCGGTTATTGAAATGGTATATGTTGGGTGTTTTTTTAAAACAGATAAAACACTATCCAATACTGTATATGTTTTGAAATATAATGCCGATTCCTGAACAGGAAATGGTACAACCACAATATTAGAATCGGGGCATCCGGCATTATCGGCATACCCAAAAACATCGGGGCATTTATCTTCATTGTCTGCAATGCCATCTTCATCCTTGTCGAGAAATTGCGGTTTTTTAGGCGGGGGCGGATAGTTCAAAATTATTTCGGCACGACAATTTACTGTAAGCCCGTCTTTATCTTTGTTTACATATTTCTGCCTTGTTTTTCCATAAGCTTTTAATGAAATAATTCTTGCACTATCTATACCACGGCCCAATACATAAGTTTGAATAAATAAAGCCCTGTTTAGCGAAAGCCAGTAACAAATTGTGTCGCTACCTTCATCTTTATAAGCATACCCATCAATGCTTAATGTTACAGCATGATTTTTTAATAAAATATCTACAACACTGTCAATAGCTGTAAAAGTGAACTGGTGAAATAATGCCGACTGTTTATAATCGAAACGGATAACGGTAGTATCACTTGCAGAAGCCGCAAAACTGCATATCAGAAAAAAAACAACTAACCGTTTTTTAAAATTCATTCCAATTATTTTAATAAGGCACGAAGGTACATACTACCAAAATATAATTATGATGCCATGGCAAAATTAACAGGTTTGCATATAAACTTACATTTCTACATCACAAACAAATGCACCATTTTCCGGAATGGAATAGCAGGGCTGTTTTAAGATGCTGCACTGTTGCTGCCATTGTTCAATTTTCCAAACCGGGTTTGATGCATCAAATACAATAAGTTTTGCGTTAAAATGCCAGGTAACCGATTCCATACTTAGTTGTGGGTTTTTTGAAACAATCACAAGGTCTGCATCAAATTTCACACCACTTGTATCAGCAACGAGTGGATAAGCAACAACAACTATTTTTTTGTTTTTAAAATTGAAATAATTTTCATTTGCTTTAAAGCCTTCCAATACAGCAGACTGTTTTTTTGCCTGGAAAAAAATCCTGCTGGGTTTTAAATGAAAGTTTTGCAACATGCCTTCCTGCATCAATGCACTATCGCCAATAAACATGTATTGATGACCACTTACAAAATCGATGGCCTGGTGCCCGGCTACATTATAAACAATAATTTTTTGTTGTTTGCTTACCTGCCAGTTATTAAATAGCAGCATAACCATAAACACAAACAAAGAACATAAAGCCAATGAAAAATACCGTTTATCTTTTTTTATAAGCCAGGCGCTAAACCCGATAATGATTACATACAAGATGCAGGTAGACAGAACCGTGGCAGGTATCTTATCCCAAACAGAAAAAGATAAATTGTTAATCCATAAAATAGATTTGTTCATCAGCCAGGTTAATGCACCAACAAGTTTGCCTAAGTAAAAACTTATAAAACTTATACCCGAAAACGCAAGTAAAGCCACACCCATATATAAAATAATGGAAGAAAGAGGCACGGCAATTATATTAGTAATCATAAACAGATTAGGAAACTGGTGAAAATAATAGATGCATATAGGTGTTGTAAGTAATTGAGCTGCGGCAGACACCGATACCAGTAGCCATGCTTTATCAAGCAAATTGTTTTTAAGATAAAACAAGTGATATATGGGTTTTTGAAAAACAACAATACCCAATACGGCAAGGTATGACAACTGAAACCCTACATCCCATAAATAATAAGGGTTATAACAAAGTAATACAAATGCCGATACTGCCAACGAATTATAGATTGATGCATTTTTAAAAAATAGTTTTCCGGCGCTGATGAACGAAAACATAACTGCGGCCCTTAACACAGATGCCGATGCGCCGGTAAGTATAGAAAACAACCAAAGGCAACTTAAAATGATAATGGCCTGTAACAGTTTGTTTTTATTAATGAACGGAATTTTTGCAAACAGCCAAACCAGCATAATGTAAATTAAGCCAAGATGCATACCCGATATGGCAATGATGTGCACAACACCTGTATTACTATAAGCCTGCACCAGGTCTTTATCCAAATCGTTAGTATATCCAATTAAAAGTGCTTTTGCAATATCCAATTGGTCTTTACCACTGCTAATATTTTTTTCCAGCACATCCAGTACATATTGCCTGGCCAAAAAAATAAACTGCATGAAACTGTTTTTTGAAGAAGGATAATTAGCCGTAACTTTTTGCCAGTCGCCGTTTTTTAAAAACACATTATGCATAATACCCTGGAAAGCCGCATAACGTTCATAATTGAAACTACCCGGATTACCCGAATTTTTAATAGCCTGTAATTTTTTATTGAAGATGATTTTATCGCCATAATTTAAAGCAGGCGCTGTACTGTCTTTTGAAAAATATAGTAATAATTTTCCTTTACAGGATATCGTTTTTCCATCCTTTGCCACGGCTTCCACATACCCATCGGCCTTAAATGATTTTGGTTTTTCGGTAAGCGGTTCATCAATACGTACCAGCAGGTATTCATCGTTATGATAAAAATTACCGTACCATTCTTTATTGTTGCGTATATTTTTTTGCCAGGTTATAAACAGGCCAAGGCTTACCAGCATCAACTGCAAGGCAACACCCTGTAATGAACGTAACCTGAATTTAAATATCCGTGGCAATAAGAAAAAAAGAAAAAATGAAAAGCCGAAAGAAATAAATGTTACAATGATAAACGCCAAAGGCAATTTACAATACCATTGAATAATAATACCGGTTATCAACGGTAGCAGCAGCCTTATGAAAGGAGCATTTTTCCAAAAGGGTATATCATACAGCCGTTGCATACAACAAAATAAAAAAACATACCTGTAATACAAATATGTTTTAAAAATGATTGTGTAATGCTGATATTATTTGCTAAGGTGCATGCTGCGTTCTTTGTACAACTGCCTAAAGTAAGGGTCTCTTAAATCCTTTATAAAGCGGATGGCTTCGCCCGTGCTTTTCATTTCGGGACCAAGTTCTTTATTAACTCCGGGAAATTTATTAAAAGAAAAAACAGGTTCCTTTATGGCAAAGCCTGTAAGTTTTTTAGCGTAAGTAAAGTCTTTTAATTTATTTACTCCCAACATTATCTTGGTAGCAATATTTAAATAGGGTGTTTGATAAGCTTTTGCAATAAATGGTGTGGTGCGGCTTGCCCTTGGGTTGGCTTCTATAACATATACATTACCATCTTTTATGGCAAATTGTATATTGATAAGCCCTTTTATGTGCAGCGCCCTCGCAATTTTTTCTGCATACTCTTCCATGGTATGTACAATTAACGGCGACAAGTTGAACTGAGGCAGCACAGCATTACTATCGCCGCTATGTATACCTGCCGGTTCAATATGTTCCATTACACCCATCACATGAAAATCATCGCCATCAAAAATGGCATCAATCTCTGCTTCCTGGCAGCGGTCAAGAAAATGATCAATCAAAATTTTATTTCCGGGCAAATGTTTTATTAAACTCAGTACGCCTTTTTCAAGGTCTTCATCATTTATTACAATACGCATACGCTGCCCGCCTAACACATAGCTTGGCCTTATTAAAACAGGGTAACCAACTTCATTGGCAACCTCTATTGCTTCGTCTGTATTATAAGCTGTACCATATTTTGGATAAGGTATATCCAGTTCTTTAAGCATATCGCTAAAGCGGCCCCTGTCTTCTGCAATATCCATACTATTGAACGATGAGCCGATGATATTGATACCTTTTTCGTGCAGTCGTTTTGCAAGCTTTAATGCTGTTTGTCCGCCAAGCTGTACAATTACTCCGTATGGTTTTTCATGTTCTATAATTTCCCAAAGATGTTCCCAAAATACCGGTTCAAAATAAAGTTTATCGGCAATATCAAAATCGGTAGAAACAGTTTCGGGATTACAGTTTACCATAATAGCTTCGTAACCGGCTTCTTTAACTGCCATCAATCCATGCACACAACAGTAATCAAACTCAATGCCCTGGCCAATCCTGTTTGGGCCGCTACCCAATACAATAATTTTCTTTTTGCCCGAAACCAAACTTTCGTTGCTTACAAGTTTACTTTCGTTAGCCGGTTTTTTCTCGAATGTAGAATAGAAATAAGGAGTTTTAGCTTCAAACTCTGCACTGCAGGTATCTACCATTTTATACACACGGGTTAGGCCCATGGCTTTTCGGCGTTCATACAAAACTTCTGCATCTTCTTCTTTCATGATGCGGATGATTTGTTCATCGCTAAAGCCTAAAAGTTTGGCTTCTTTTAGCAAATCATCGGGTAATGATTTTAAGCTATGCTGTGCAATTTGTTTTTCGCAATCACAAATTTTTTGTATCTGGTAAATGAACCAGCGGTCAATTTTTGTGCTTTCACAAATACGCTTTATACTGGCGCCAGCCATTAATGCATCTTTAATCCTAAAAATCCTATCCCACTTTGGTGTTTTAATATATTCAATCAGCTCATCGGCATGCATCAGGCTTTTACCATAATAACCCAATCCCACTGCTTCATTCTCTAAACTCTGACAAGCTTTTTGCACTGCTTCTGCAAAGCTTCTTCCAATACCCATCACCTCGCCCACGCTTTTCATTTGGAAGCCCAATGTATCTTTTGCACCTTTAAACTTATCAAAGTTCCAGCGGGGTATTTTTACAATCACATAATCAAGCGCCGGTTCAAAATATGCTGATGTTGATTGTGTGATTTGATTTTTTAATTCATCAAGGTTATAACCGATGGCCAGCTTAGCCGCAATTTTTGCAATGGGGTAACCGGTAGCCTTGCTTGCCAATGCCGATGAGCGGCTAACACGTGGGTTAATCTCAACCACAATAATTTCTTCGGTTTGCGGATTAAGAGCAAACTGCACATTACAACCCCCGGCAAAATTGCCCAATGCCCTCATCATTTTGATGGCGGTGTTACGCATCAGTTGATAAGCAGTATCGCTCAAAGTCATTACTGGCGCCACTGTTATAGAATCGCCGGTATGAATACCCATAGGATCAAAATTTTCAACACCGCAAATGATAACCACATTATCTGCATTATCACGCAGTAGTTCCAATTCAAACTCTTTCCAACCAAGTACAGCTTTTTCAACCAACACTTCATGTATGGGGCTTGCCGTTAAACCTGTGTTCAATGCTTCATCAAGTTCTTCCTTACTAAAAACTATACTGCCACCACTGCCACCCAATGTAAATGAAGGCCGCAACACCAACGGAAAACCAATCTGTTGTGCAAACTCTTTTCCTTCTAAAAAAGAGTTGGCAATTTTTGCCGGGCAAACAGGTATATCCAAATCAATCATCCACTGCCTGAATTTTTCCCTGTCTTCGGCTTTATCAATGGCTTTAATATCTACACCAATCAGTTTAACACCATATTTCTCCCAAATGCCTAGTTCATCCACTTCTTTGCACAGGTTTAATGCAGTTTGCCCGCCCATAGTAGGCAATACTGCATCAATCTTGTTTTCATCCAATATCTGTTCAATGCTTTCTACGGTAAGCGGTAAAAGATATACCCTGTCGGCCATCATCGGGTCGGTCATAATGGTAGCCGGGTTGCTGTTAATTAAAATAACCTTTACACCTTCTTCTCTTAATGAGCGGGCTGCCTGTGTACCAGAATAGTCAAATTCGCAGGCCTGGCCAATAACTATTGGGCCCGAACCTATTATTAAAACCGATTGGATGGAATTGTCTTTTGGCATAGTAGTAACCGATGAAGCGGCGTGCAAAAGTAATTGTAAAAGATGTAAATAAAAAGTGATTATGCAGCAACTACTGTTTGCTAGTTTAATTGATATTGACAATACAATACTTTAATGTATTATAACTAAAACAAAACTTGCTAAGTGTATTGGTTTTCTATTTAGCGTTACAATGCTAAATTTGCAATACACATGATGATATTGAATACATTACGGTTTTACAGAAATATTACTTTCATTTTTTTGTTTTTAAGTATAAGTGTTGATGCCGGTGCACAGTTTTTTTCGCCAAAAAATTATCCAAAAAATTATTTTGCTTACCCGGTTGTGGCAAAAAAATCTCTATCGGCAAATTTTGGTGAGCTGCGGCCCAACCATTACCATATGGGTTTAGATTGCCGTACCGACCAGGTACAAAACAAAGAGGTGTTAGCTGCTGCCGATGGTTATGTGGCAAAAGTAAAAATTGAACCATGGGGTTATGGCCGGGCCATTTATATCAATCATCCCAATGGGTTAACAACCGTATATGGCCACCTTAACGATTTTTATCCGGAGTTGGAGAATTATGTAAAAGAACAACAGTATAAATTAAAAAGCTGGGCTGTTTATTTGGATATACCGGCAAACTTGTTCCCGGTAAAAAAAGAAATGTTTATTGCATATAGTGGAAATGCCGGCGGTTCGCAGGGGCCACACCTGCATTTTGAGATAAGGGATACCAAAACCGATAAAGTACTTAACCCTTCATTATTTGATTTTCCTATACCCGATACCATAGCGCCCGATGTATATAAACTGGCTGTTTACGACAGGTGCATCAGCACTTATGAACAAACCCCAAAAATTTTCACCCTAAAAAAAGTGAACGGCGTGTATGTTACTTCGCCTGCTTTAATTGCTGTTAATACCGATAAGGTAAGCTTTGGCATTACAGCTTTTGACAGGTACAATGGCTCTAATAACAAAAACGGTATTTACGAAACCGTGCTGTACGATAACGATAAGCCCATTGCAGGTTTTCAATTAGACAGTATCAGTTACGATGAAACCCGGTATGTAAATGCTCATATTGATTATAAATACCGCAGCCAGGGCGGATCGTATATTGAACATGTATCAAAACTGCCGGGTTACAACAACAGTGTGTATAAAACCGCCGGCGGCGATGGCGTGATTGATATTGATGATGATAGTAACCACCATATAAAACTTGAAGTGAAAGATGCTTATGGCAATACATCCATTGTACAGTTTGCTGTAAAACGAAATGCCGCTTTTATAGAAAAACAAAAACCTGATTCGGCAAACTATTTTCAGCCGATGGAATTTCATCCCGGTTTTTTAAACCTGTATGAAAACGACCACATCAGTTTTTACCTACCCGAAAATTGCCTGTATGATTCTATTCGATTTCAATATAAGCAATTAACATCCAACACAGGCTTCAACATTTACCAATTGCACAATACAAGTGTACCACTGCAAAGTTATTTTCCCATCACAATAAAAGCATCCACCGCATTCCCTAACAAGATAGTGATGCATCGTTTTGCAAATGGTAAAAACGATTATGCCAAAGCAGAACCGGTAATGTATAATAAAGAAAGCGGCTGGTACCGGGCAAGCTTTAGGGAGTTTGGAAATTTTCAATTGATGGTAGATACTACTGCACCAGTAGTAACACCCCTTGGATTTAAGGATGGGATGGATTGCAGCAAACAAAAACGGATTGTTTTTGTTGTTAAAGACAATACCGAAGAAATAAAAAATTTTACCGCCACATTAGATGGCAACTGGTTGCGTTTTACAAACGATAAAGGCACAAGGTTTATTTATGTGTTTGATGAAATGTGCCCGGCCGGCGAACACGAATTAAAAATTACAGCAGAAGACCAGGTAGGCAATATCACCGAAAAAAATTACAAGTTTACAAGATAACCATGGCAACTCACTTAAAGGAAGGCAAAAAAGCACCGGCATTTAAAGGCAAAGATCAAAATGGTAAAACTGTTTCATTAGCTGATTATGCCGGTAAAAAACTGGTATTGTATTTTTATCCCGAAGACGATACCCCAACCTGTACGGTACAGGCATGTAACCTTAGGGATAATTTTAGTTTGTTGAAAAAATATGGCTTTGAAGTAGTAGGCGTAAGCCCCGATGAAGAAAAAAAACACAAGAAATTTGAAACTAAATACAACCTGCCATTTACATTAATTGCCGATGCAGGCCATACCATTATTGATAAATATGGCGTGTGGGGAGAAAAACAATTATACGGCCGAACATATATGGGATTGCATCGCACCACTTTTTTGATAGATGAAAAAGGAATCATCCGCAAAGTTTTTCTTAAACCAAAAAGTAAACAGCATACCGAGGAGATTTTAGCAGCCTGGGCACAAATTGAAAAATAAAGATTTTTATATAAAAGAAAATTCGTGGCTGGCAAAGATGGCCGCTTTAAAACTTAAAAGCCATTCGGTGGCAATGGTATTGGGCAAAACCATCCACCTGCACAATGTTTCAAAAGAAAATTTTTTAAAAGATGAGCGTTGGCTGAAACATGAACTTTGCCATATCAGGCAATTTAAACAACACGGTTATTTTTTATTTATTGCAAAATATCTTTGGGAGAGTTTGCGAAAAGGGTATTACAACAATCGGTTTGAGGCAGAGGCAAGGGCTGCTGAAAATTTATAGCCCGCTAATTATAGCCATTCTACTTCACCAAAATCAAATTGTCTTTCTACTGCATCAACTGTAACCAGGCGGCCCGTAGCTGTAACTTCTTTTATCACTGTATCAAAAATTTCATTACCCTTTTTTAAAGTTACCAGGTGGTTAAGTTTATATAAATGCTCATTGTAGGCAGTAATTATGCTATCGTCTTTTTTTAAACCGGTTATATATTTCATCAGTAACCCATGTAAAATTTTTGCCAGTTCAATCACATCAAAATCTTTACCTGTAATTTGTTTAAGCGATACGGGGTTTTTAATGGCAGTGGTATATTTTGTTTGATTAATATTAATGCCAATGCCCACTACAGCCCATTTCCAGTTTTTTCCCTGTACAACATTCTCAATGAGTATTCCTCCTGCCTTTCTGTCACGCCAGTACAAATCATTAGGCCATTTTATTTTTGTTTCATCGCCTGCATAGCTGCTAAAAAATTCAAAACAAGCCAGCGCCACAGCCGCACTAACCTGAAACTGGTTGTTAAACTGCAGGCGGCCCGGCTCTATAACAAGGCTTAGCGCTATATTCTTATCTTTTTCGCTTTTCCACGATTTTCCCCGCTGTCCCTTACCAGCTGTTTGTTCCCTTGCAAACCAGGCCATACCATGGGTAGCCATAGCGGCATGAATCTGTTTCATGGCATAGATGTTGGTACTGTCAACCGTATCCAAAATATTAAAAAAACTCTCTTGCAGCATTACAAAGCAAATGGCAAAGAAGTGTTACTTTTGCCAATCAATGCAAGCTACAAGCCAGTTTTAATAAAAACAATAATAAAATAGGTTTGTTATCAAAATAAAGAATAAAAATAAAAGCAGATTTGACTAATTTAAACGCATTAAAAAACCGTAAAAAAAGCAATAGAGTACGGTTAACTAAAAACAGCAAGATCTTCAAAACAATTATTCATGCCATACTGGAGAAAAAAGGCGAAAAAATCATCAGCCTCGATCTTCGCAAAATTCCGGAAGCTGTTGCCGATTTTTTTATCATCTGCCAGGCAGGCAATACTACACAATTAAGAGCTATTGCCGATTTTGTAGAAACTGATGTTAAGGAAAAATGCGGCGAACTGCCTTATAAGCATGAAGGCAGGCATGGGCAACAATGGATACTGATAGATTACGTTAATGTAGTAGTACATGTGATGCTTGAAGAACCAAGGAAATTTTACAAACTGGAAGAAATGTGGAGCGATGCACCCACAACAGAACATGCAGGTTAATTAAATTAATTTAAAATAAAAAAAGGCTATAACCGTCTATACCGGGAAAAGCGGGTAAAATATAAGTACCCAAAAAAATTGCAAAAAATATCATGAATCAACAAGACAATAAAAGGAAATATAATCCTGATAATATGCCTCCCAAGGGAGATGACCCAAAAGGCCGCAAACCCCGTTTCAGCATCTATTGGGTGTATGGAGTAATTTTCTTAACCATTATTGCATGGAACCTTTTTCGTACCGTTAACAGCGCCGGTATTGAAACCGATCAGCAAAAGTTTTATTCGATGGTTTTACAGGGCGATGTAACTAAAATTAAAACCATTCGCAATAAAGAAATAGTTCGTGTATTTGTAAACCCCGATAGTTTACGAAACAAAGCTGCCTTTTACAAACCACTGCTAAATACTAAACCCGAAGATAAAAATTATGAAGCTGCACTTGCTGTAAAACCAGACCAGCCACAGTTGTTTTTTAATATTGTAGATGATAAAACTTTTGCCCTGCAGATGATTGAATTTTATAAAAGCAATCCCACTGTTAAGCAAATAGTTGATGACCCAGCTAGCGAGGGCGAAGTGATAGGACAAATCATTAGTTCATTACTGCCGCTGTTGCTGGTAGTGTTATTATTTGTAATGATGCTGCGTAAGGTTGGTGGGCCCGGTGGTGGCGGCGGTGCAGGCGGTATATTTAGCATTGGTAAATCAAAAGCCACTTTATTTGAAAAAGGTACCAGGGTAAACATCAATTTTGGCGATGTGGCCGGGCTTGATGAAGCAAAGGTGGAAGTGATGGAGATTGTTGACTTTTTAAAAAATCCCAAAAAATATACATCCCTGGGAGGTAAAATACCAAAGGGTGCATTGTTGGTAGGCCCCCCGGGTACCGGTAAAACATTGCTTGCAAAAGCTGTTGCCGGCGAAGCACAAGTGCCTTTCTTTAGTTTAAGCGGTAGCGACTTTGTAGAAATGTTTGTGGGTGTGGGCGCAAGCCGTGTACGAGACCTTTTTAAACAGGCACGTGAAAAAGCGCCTTGCATAATTTTTATTGATGAGATTGATGCCATTGGCCGGGCCCGTGGAAAAAATATGATGATGAGCAACGATGAAAGGGAGAACACCCTTAACCAGTTGCTGGTAGAGATGGATGGTTTTGGAACCGACCTGGGCATTATTATACTGGCTGCCACAAATAGGCCCGATGTACTTGACAGCGCTTTATTAAGGCCGGGCCGTTTCGACAGGCAGATATCAATTGACAGGCCCGACCTTGTGGGTAGGGAAGCCATTTTTAAAGTTCACCTTCAACCGATAAAGATTTCCGAATCGCTGGATATACATAAACTGGCTGAACAAACACCCGGATTTGCCGGCGCCGATATTGCCAATGTATGCAACGAAGCAGCATTAATTGCTGCCCGTAAAGGAAAAGCCGCCGTTGATATGAGCGATTTCCAGGATGCGATTGACCGTGTAATTGGCGGCCTCGAAAAAAAGAATAAGATCATCTCGCCCGATGAAAAGGAAATCATCGCCTATCACGAAGCAGGCCATGCCATTTGCGGATGGTTTTTAGAACATGCCTATCCCTTGCTGAAAGTTACGGTAGTGCCCAGAGGTACGGCTGCATTGGGTTATGCCCAATACACCCCCAAAGAACAATACCTGTATAATACTGACCAGTTGATGGACCAGATTTGTATGACCCTTGGTGGCAGAGCCAGCGAAGACATTTTCTTTGGTAAGATAAGCACCGGCGCCAGCAACGACCTGCAGCAGATTACAAAAATTGCTTACAGCATGATAACTGTTTACGGTATGAACGAAAAGGTAGGCAATATAAGTTATTACGACCCCAGCCAGGAAAATGTGTTTACAAAACCATTTAGCGAAGAAACAGGCAAGATGATTGATGAAGAAGTACGTAAGCTTATTGACAAGGCTTATCAAATAACCAAAAACCTGCTGATAGAAAAAAAGGCCGAAGTAGAAAAGCTGGCAAAAGAATTATTGAAAAAAGAAGTGTTGTTTAAAAGCGATGTGGAAGCATTGATAGGCAAAAGGCCTTTTGAAGAAAAGAAAGCGCTTGAAATAATTGTTGATGAAGCCGAAGCCGAAAAAAACAAAGAAAAAGAAGCCGCTTCATTAGTTGATAACGCATCAAAAGAAGAGATAAAAACACCGCCGGCAAATTGATTACAAACTCAATTGGTGTTTTCAATAGTTTGTAAAAGGCTTGGGCGATTTAATTAGGTTAACCATGGCTGTAACTCCGGCTAAAGAAAATATTTTAAAACGTATCAGGCAGGCGCTTAGCCACCCGGTGCCATTACCTTTTCCGCAAAGCGAAGGCAGCAATTCGCTTTTTCATAAACCCGCCGATTCGCTTGATGTGGTATTTGCCCAGGAATTCATCAGCATGCAGGGCAAATTTGTTTATTGCATGGATGAAAATGAAATGCGGCAGCAATTACGTTTGCTTATTGATGAAAGGCAATGGACAAAAATATTTTGCAACAACGATGAATGGAATGAAGCATTCAGCACCACCATTAACCTGGCCGGCTGCGATGCCTCCATTACTGGTTGCGAATTTTTAGTAGCCCGTACCGGCACCATTGTTTTAAGCGCTGCACAGCAAAGCGGCCGCACGGTAAGTGTGTATGCACCGGTGCATATATGCATTGCTTATACAAGCCAGTTGGTTTATGATGTTAAAGACGCTCTACAAAAAATAAAAGAAAAATATAACGAAAATATTCCTTCGCTCATCAGCTTTGCAACAGGCCCAAGCCGTACGGCCGATATTGAAAAAACACTGGTTACCGGCGTACATGGCCCCAGGGAAGTATATTGCTTTTTGATAGAGGCATAGTTGCATTTTTTCAAGTATCTTTATTTAACTATGAGTAACGATATTTATAAACTGTTTGTGTACGGCTCCCTGCGTAGTGGATTTCGTAACCCTGCATATCAATACCTCACTAAATATTTTACACTACTGGGCGAAGCCGTTGTAAAAGGCAAAATGTACGACCTGGGCGATTACCCCGCAGCAGCCGCCACCGATGAAGATAAATTTATATCGGGCGAATTGTATGTGATAAATAACCCCGCCGAGTTTTCGTGGGCCATTGGCCAGTTAGACGATTATGAAGGACTGAATATCGAAGAAGGCGAAACTCCCTTGTACAAACGGGAACCGGCGATTGCTTACCAGCACGGTGAGCCTCATAAGGCATGGATATATTGGTTTAATGGAAACCTTACCGGCAAGCCTGAAATAGAATCGGGCGACCTTTTGCAATACCTGCAGCAAAAAAACAAACCCTGGTAAATGGAAATTGCAAAAGACAAAAAGATATACTTCCTTTCCGATTTTCACCTGGGAGCGCCCAATGCAGCAGCAAGCCTGCAGAAGGAAAAAAAAATTATCCGTTTCCTGGATGAAGTGAAAGCTACCGCAGCACAGGTTTTTATTGTTGGCGATATGTTCGACTTTTGGTACGAGTACAAAAAAGTGGTGCCCAAAGGTTTTGTACGCATATTGGGCAAACTGGCCGAGCTAACCGACAGCGGCATACCCGTTCACTTTTTTGTAGGCAACCACGATATGTGGATGAAAGATTATTTTAAAACAGAACTTAACATACCGGTTTATTTTGAACCAAGGGCTTTTACCTTCAACAACAAGCAATTTTTAATTGGCCATGGCGATGGGCTTGGCCCCGGCGACCGTGGTTATAAATTCATTAAAAAAATTTTCCGCAATAAAACCTGCAACTGGCTGTTTGGCATTTTACCGCCGTATATCGGCATGGGAATTGCAAATTATTTCAGTCGCAAAAGCAGGGCACAGGCCGGGCAAACCACCGAAGTGTTTTTAGGCGAAGACAAAGAATGGCTTATCATTTACTGTAAAGAAGTGTTACAAAAAAAACATTTCGATTATTTCATCTTTGGCCACCGCCACCTGCCAATTGATTGCAGGCTAAACGAAACAAGCAGGTATATTAACCTGGGCGACTGGATGAACTATTGCAGCTATGCTGTTTTTGATGGAAACGATGTTGCTTTACAATATTATACAACCGGCAGCAATTAATACAACTGTAAAATGCTTACTTAACAGATACAATTGTTACAACTAAAATCAATATCAATTTTTGTGTGCCTTTGTGCCACACTGATAGCGCCTGCTGTGTCAAGCGCACAAAGCGATTCGGTTTTTAGTTTAGTAAAAACCATTAGGGGCAGTTATACTTATTTTAATGTAGATAACCTGGATAACCTATACTTGGTAACCGCCGGTAACCAATTAAAAAAATTAGATGCCAACGGCGATTCGCTTGCCGTGTATAACGATGTAAAAAAATATGGCAACCCTTCTTTTATTGATGTAACCAATCCGCTAAAAACATTGCTTTACTACAAAAATTTTTCTACCGTAGTGACGCTCGACAGGTTGCTTACGGTACGCAACACTATTAATTTGCGCAAGCACAATATTTTTTATGTAAATAATGTAACGCTATCGTACGATAACAATATGTGGATTTTTGATGAAGAGGATTTTAAACTCAAAAAGATAAATGAAGAAGGTAAAACATTGCTGGCCACCGTTGACTGGAGAAACCTTTTTGACTCGGTACCGGCGCCTGTTAAAATAATTGACCGCAATGATTTTGTATATCTATACGACCCCCAAAAAGGTTTTTATATTTTTGATTATTATGGCGGTTTTAAAAACAGGATACCACTTTTACATTGGACCGATGTGGAAGTAAACGGCAATACCTTGTACGGCTTCTGCAATAACAAGCTGTATAGTTATGCGTTAAAATCATTGCAGTTAAAGGAATATACATTGCCGCCTTTCTTTGGCAAGTTCATCTCCATAAAAGCCATGAACGGTAAAGTGTACCTGCTAAACGAAAAGGGGATTGATGTGTATCAAATAAAATAAACTTATTGGTTAAGTATATCGGTAAGTTCTTTATCCCATTTACCTGTTTTGCCATATTCCACCACACGGCCCATTTCTTTTCCGTCTTTCATTACAATAATAGTTGGCACAAGCGTTACATCAAATGCTTTAGTAATATTGCCCAGCGAATTTTTTGCACGGTTTACACCAAACAGGCTGATGGCATCATCTGCCAAACCGCTAAGCTCCTGCAGTTTAAAAAATTTAGGCAGTATAAACTGTGTATCCTCACACCATGTGCCGCCAAAAACTACAAAATGGTATTTACCGTTTGCCCTTTTAAAAGCATTGATGGTTGCCGTATCGGGGTTATAATAACTTTGGCTGCTTTTGTACCAAGCAAAAGCCGTATCATTTTTAATTAAATCTTTATTGATGATACCCCTCAGTACTTTTACTTCGGGATGTTTTTCATCCTGGCTTATTTCGTATTGCTCCTGTGCAAAAGCCCTACCGGCGCCACATACAAAAAGCAACAATATCAAAAGGTATTTGTTCATCTTAAAATTTTAACAGAAAAAAATTGTGAAGAGTAAATATCGGTTCTAAAAAAATAACTGCAGCCGCAAATATGTTAAACGGAAGTTATAAACCGGCTTTCAGTTCATTCAAAAATCCTTTCAGTTTCTTTAAAGATTCTATCAGCTCAAATTTTTCTTCGGCACGTTTGTTTTGTTTTAAAAATTCTTTGGCGCCTTCCATGGTATATTTTCTTTCACGCAGCAAATGATAAATCAGTTTAAGGTTTTTAATATCCTCGGGCCTAAAAAGCCTATCGCCTTTGCCGTTTTTACGGGGTTTTAAAATATCAAATTCGTTTTCCCAAAATCTTATCAGGCTTTGGTTTACCTTAAACATATCGGCTACAATACCAATGGCGTAATATTTTTTTTCAAAAAGTATTTCATCGGCCGGTATTTCAATAAGGTCGGTGCCGGCATCTTTTTCCTTAAGGCTCATGCGGCCCCTGTTGGGTTTTTTATTATCGGTTTTTGTTTTGATTTTTATCTTATCGGCCGGCGGTTTTGTTAACGCATGTGTTTTAGCAGCCGGTTTTTTGTTAACCGGTGCATCATCAAAATCAAAAGCTATCTGTTGTAAAGGCATAAATAAAATTAATCAAAACTTTTGGCACTGCCAGTAGCGGCAATTTTTAACACCCGGTCGTACTGTTCGGCATTAAGGTCGTTAAAGAAAAAATAAACAGGGTCAACAGGGTTGCCGTTAATATGCACTTCGTAATGTACATGCGGCCCGGTACTTGCGCCCGTGCTGCCCACCCAGCCAATTACTTCGCCACGTTTTACATGCTGGCCAACCCTTGCCTTTATACGCACCATGTGCATGTATTCGGTTTCGTAACCGTAGCCATGATTAATTATTACATGGTTGCCCGTGCCGGTGCCGGGGCCTGCCGTGGTAACAGTGCCATCGCCGGTGGCATAAATGGGTGTGCCTTGTGGCGCTGTAAAATCAAGCCCATTGTGCATTTTGGCAATACCGTAAATTGGGTGTATCCGCAATCCAAAACCACTGGCAATCCTGGTTAGTTGCTTGTTACTGATGGGCTGTATGGCGGGTATGCTGGCAAGTTTGGTTTCCTGGTTATTGATAAGTTTTTCAATGGCATTATAACTTTCAACCTCATAAGCCATTCGTGCTTTAATATTATTAAGGGTTTTGGCAATTTCATCTCCAAGGTCATCGCCCTTAATAAGGTTAATCTTATCTATCTCTTTTTTCTTTTCAATGGCTTTTGTACGGGCACTATCGGTTAAGGGTGTGGCTTCAAAAATAGAGCGGTACACTTCATTATCTCTTTTTTCCAGCTCGGCCATCTGTTGCTGCAATAATTTGGTTGATGCGGCCAGGGTATTATAATTATCTTTTATTATTTCGTATTTCAATTGGGCTTCTTTATCAATAGCCCTCGGAAAAAAATTATTGTACAGCCAAATGATGATGGCCGATGTAACCAACGCAGCAGATATAAAACCAAACACTCTAAGCAGTTTCACCCGCAGTGGTGTAACCAGCTTTTCATAACGGAGCGAATGGGTATTATAATAGTATTTGATTTTCTTCATAATCTCGTGGTGGCTTGCCGCTTGAACCTGTTTTATTACCTTTGCTGCCATTGAACAAAAGTTTACAAATATAGTCCCATATACAACAAAAATCAACCCATATAAACATTTGGAATATGATGACGAGCGCCGCCATTCGACAACAGTTTTTAGATTTTTTTAAATCAAAAAGCCATGCCATTGTACCATCGGCGCCAATTGTTGTAAAAAACGACCCCACCCTGTTGTTTACAAATGCCGGCATGAACCAGTTTAAAGATTATTTCCTGGGCAATAAGCAAGCGCCTAACACCCGTGTGGCCGATACACAAAAATGCCTGCGTGTGAGCGGTAAGCATAATGATTTGGAAGAAGTGGGAGTAGATACTTACCACCACACTATGTTTGAAATGCTGGGCAACTGGAGCTTTGGCGATTATTTTAAAAAAGAAGCCATTGCATGGAGTTGGGAACTGCTTACTGAAGTGTACAAGATTGACAAAGACAGGTTATACGTTACCGTTTTTGAAGGCGATGAAAACGAAGGCCTGCCAATGGATGAAGAAGCACTTAACGAATGGAAAAAAGTGATACATCCCGAAAGGATTTTAAAAGGAAATAAAAAAGATAATTTTTGGGAGATGGGTGATACCGGGCCATGCGGGCCTTGCACCGAAATACATGTTGATTGCCGAAGCGATGAAGAAAGAAAAAATTTAGATGGCGCTTCATTGGTTAACAACGATCATCCGCAGGTGATAGAAATTTGGAACAATGTGTTCATCCAGTTTAACCGTAAAAAAGATGGCAGCCTTGAAGCATTACCTGCCCGCCACGTAGATACAGGTATGGGCTTTGAAAGGCTGGTAAGAGTACTACAAAACAAATCATCTAATTACGATACAGATGTTTTTACCGGCACCATTGCAGCTATTGAAAAAATAGTTGGTAAAAAATATGATTATAGCGATAGCAAAGAAGCCATTGCTTTTAGGGTAATGGCCGATCATATACGTGCTATTGCTTTTACTATTGCCGATGGGCAGTTGCCATCCAATACCGGCGCAGGCTATGTAATTCGGCGTATCCTCCGCAGGGCTGTGCGGTATTATTATTCGTACCTGCATTATAAACAACCATTGCTTTATCAACTACTGCCGGTTATTGCCATACAATTCGAAAAAGTTTTTCCGGAATTAAAAAACCAGCAGGACTTTGTTTCTAAAGTGGTGATGGAAGAAGAAACTGCATTTTTAAAAACGGTTGATAATGGTTTGATGATGCTGGAGCAATCAAACAAAAATATCAGTGGGCAGGAAGCATTTAAACTGTACGATACATTTGGTTTTCCGTTAGACCTAACAAAACTGGTGGCTGCCGAAAAAGGTTTGCAGGTAGATGAAAAAGGTTTTGAAGATGAAATGCAAAAGCAAAAAGACCGCAGCCGGTCTGCATCTGTATTAGAAACCGAAGACTGGGTGATGGCAGGTAATGATAAAAATGATACGGCTGCTGCAACAAAAGCAGGTTTTGTTGGCTACGATACACTTGAGATAAAAACGCATGTGGTAAAGTACAGGAAGGTTTCGGGTAAGGGCAAAAAACTTTACCAGTTGGTTTTAAGCCAAACCCCTTTTTATGCCGAAAGCGGCGGACAGGTTGGCGATACCGGCACACTTACCATTGACGGTACAGAAACAAAAATTATCGATACTAAAAAAGAAAACGACCTTATCATACATTTTGCCGAAAAAATTCCGGATGATGTGAGCGGAGAAGTTATTGCAAAGGTTGATGCTGAACGTAGAAACAGAATTGCCCTGCACCACAGCGTTACACATCTTATGCATGCTGCATTACGCAAAGTGCTTGGCACACATGTGGCACAAAAAGGAAGCCTGGTAAATGAAGAACACCTGCGTTTCGATTTCAGTCATTTTGCAAAAGTTACTGATGAAGAAGTAGCTGTTGTAGAAAAAATGGTAAACGAAAAAATAAGGCAAAACATTCCCATTGTTATAAAAGAAATGCCTAAAGACGAAGCCATTGCCCTGGGCGCTATGGCTTTGTTTGGTGAAAAATATGGCGACCGTGTACGGGTGGTTATCATGGATGAAAATTATTCAATTGAATTGTGCGGCGGCACACATGCTGGCAGCACCGGCAACCTAGGATTTTTTAAAATAACACATGAAACAGCCGTGGCCGCAGGCGTACGCAGGCTGGAAGCGGTATGCGGCAAAGCTGCCGAAAAATTAGTGCATGAAAAATTTAATACACTGCATGCCATTGGCGAAACCTTAAACAACCCTGCCGACCTGAAAAAATCTGTAGAGCAACTGGCTGCCGAAAAATCATCGCTGCAAAAAAGAATCGAAAACCTGGAAGCCCGGCAACTGGTTGGTATCAGGAATTCGCTTTTACACAAAGATGAAATCATCAATAATGTTTCATTCATAAGCGATATTGTTGAAGTAAGTAATGCAGATGCCCTTAAAAAATTATGTTTCGATATCAAGCATCATGTACACGACCATCTTGTTGTGTTATGCAGCAATATAGATGGCAAGGCATTTGTTGCTATTGGTATTTCCGATACGGTTGTAAAAGCAAAAAACCTGGATGCCGGAAAAATAATTAAAGAACACATAGCGCCGCTGATAAAAGGTGGCGGTGGCGGCCAAAAAAACCTGGCCACGGCAGGCGGGCAAAATGTAGGCGCTTTACAGCAAGTGATTGATAAAGTAAAATCATTGTTATAAATTTTTGTGAACTGGATTTATTTTATCCAGTATATATATTGATGTTCTATTGATTTTTAAGCCCCATTTATCACTAATATTTTTTGTGGGTTATAGTTGCTTTAAAAAATTTTGTTAAACCAAAATATTTATCTCCGAAATATTTCGTAATACAAAAAAAGGTTTTACTTTTGACCTACTAAACATTTCGTACATAAAATATCAAGTCATGAAAAAAATTGTATTTACGGCAGCCTGTATGGTTTTAGCGGCCTTTACCACAACAGGTTTTGCACAGGATGGTAATGCTGATAAGGGTAAAAAAGAAACCCAGGAAATAATTATCCGTAAAAAAGGCGATAAGGATACAAAAGTGGTTGTTGAAATTAAAGGTGATAAAATTACCATAAACGGAAAACCTTTATCCGAGTTTAAAGATGATGAAATAACAGTTAATAAACGAAATATCATCATTAGAGATGGTAAAGGCAATACAAGGTTTAGGATGGCGCCTGAAGATTTTGAAGGTTTTAGTTTTTGGAATGATGACAGTGATAAGACCACTGCATTTTTAGGTGTTACCACAAGTGCTCAGGATGAAGAAAAGAATGCAGGTGGCGCAAAAATTACAGATATAAGTGAAGGCAGTGCGGCCGAAAAGGCAGGTTTAAAAAAGGGTGATGTTATTGTAAAAATCAATGACAAAGAAGTTAAAAACCCAGCTTCATTATCGGAAGTTGTTACTTCGTTTAAGCCAAAAGATGACATTACTGTTTATTACGAACGTGATGGCAAAACATCATCGGCAAAAGCTACACTTGGCGAGCGCAAAGAATCGAAGGTGATGACCTATTCATTTAACGGGCCCGATGGTATTGCCAGGTCGTTTACCATGCCACGTATGAATGGTATAAATGTGTTGCCAAAAATTGAAATGTGGGATGACAAGGACTTGGGTGATATGTCGCCAAGGGTATGGACCCCGGGTAAAAATTTTAATTACGATTATGAATTTAATAATGATGCATTTCCCCGGCATCAAAAACTTGGCATAAAAATTCAGGATACCGAAGATGGCAAAGGTGTAAAAGTGTTGGATGTAGATAAAGACTCACCTGCCGATAAAGCGGGGCTTAAAAAAGATGATGTGGTTACAGAAATTGGAGGCAATAAAATAACAAATACTGATGAAGCAAGGATACAGTTAAATTTAAACATGGGCAAAAATGCTTACAACATTAAAGCAAAACGTAATGGTAATACTTTGAATTTTGATATAAAGATTCCCAAAAAGTTAAAAACCGCCAATTTATAATATTACCACAAAATAATAAGTTAAGATATAGTAACATAAGCCATGAAATAGCATGAGAGAATGCCCTGGTAATTTCCGGGGCATTTTTGATTTTAAAATTCTTAGCCCTATTGCATGCTTTTTAAATGAATTATACACTGTATTCACAAATTGCCCAATGCCTGCCGCCCCTTACCTTTGCAAAGTGAAAATTAATGACAAATACCAGGCAGTTATAGGATTGGAAGTGCATACACAATTACTTACCAACAGCAAACTATTTTGTAGCGATAGCGCTGCATTCAGCACCAACCCCAACACACATATTAGCCCAATAACATTGGCTCATCCCGGTACATTACCAAAAATGAACAGCAAAGCAATTGAGTATGCCATTAAGCTTGGCTTGGCTTTGCAATGTGATATTACACAACAAAATTATTTTGCACGTAAAAATTATTTCTACCCCGACCTGCCAAAAGGTTACCAGGTATCGCAACATACAACCCCCATTTGTAAAAACGGGTTTGTGCCTATTGTGGTTGATGGAGCGGTACGTAACATCAGGCTTAACCGTATCCACATTGAAGAAGATGCCGGTAAGAGTTTGCATGATATAGATGAAAATTATACTGCCATAGATTTAAACCGTGCCGGAGTTCCCTTGCTTGAAATTGTTAGCGAACCTGATATACATAGCAGTGATGAAGCCTTTGCTTACATTACCGAACTACGTAAAATAGTAACCTGGCTGGGCATTTGCGATGGCAATATGGAAGAAGGAAGCATGCGTTGCGATGCCAATATTTCAATTAGGCTAAAAGGCGAAACCAAACTGGGTATAAGGGTTGAAGTGAAAAACCTTAACAGCATACGTAATATAAAAAGAGCTGTGGATATTGAAGTACAGCGCCTCATCAATCTTGCCGAAAACAATCAACCCATCATACAGGAAACCCGAAGCTATGATGCAGACAACAACATCACTTTTTCGTTACGCTCAAAAGAAGATGCTGATGATTACCGTTATTTTCCCGAACCCGACCTCACTCCATTTCATATAACGGATGATTATCTTACTACTATAAAAAATGCCTTGCCGGTTTTACCATCAGCTTTAAAAGAGCACTATGTAAATAATTTGAAACTATCTGACTACGATGCTTCTGTTATATGCGACGATAAAGAACAGGCAGATTATTTTGAAGCATTAATTAAACATACAACAAATTATAAGGCCGCTTCAAACTGGATGCTGGGGCCTGTTAAAAGCTATTTAAACGAAAATCAAATTACTTACAAACAGTTTTCTTTACCGCCAAGTAAGCTGGCTGCATTAATAAACCTGGTTGATGAAGGAAAATTGAGTTTCAGCATAGCTGCATCAAAAATTTTTAATGCAGTATTAAGTAACCCAAACAAGCAACCTTTGCAACTGGCAAAAGAAATGAATTTGTTATTAGAGTCTGATAACATTGCAGTAGAACAATGGGTGGATGAAGCAATAGCTGCTATGCCCGATAAAGTAAAAGAATACCGAATGGGTAAAAAAGGGTTGATAGGGCTTTTTGCCGGCCAGGTAAAAAAAATAAGCCTTGGTAAAGCCGATATGCAATTAGTGAACACATTATTAGAAAAAAAATTAAACAATTGATACATGAAAAAAACAATAACGGCAGCATTTGCTGCAGTTTCATTACTGGCCTGTAATAATAATTCAGGTAGTGGAAAATTTTCTGTTACAGGAGATTTACATGCTGTACCCGACCAAAAGATTTACCTGGAAGAACTTTATTTCAGCGAAAGGAGGCCAGAAGTAATTGATACTGCAGAAATAAAAAATGGAAAATTTAATTTGGAAGGCATTGCCAATGAAGAAGGTTTATACCGCTTGCGTACTCAAAGTGGTAAACAAGCTTTTTATTTTGTTAATGAAGGAAACCAAATAAATTTAAACACCGATAGCAGTGCATCAAACCCTGTTTTTAGCGGTGCTGCTAATAGTTCGCTAAACAAACTAATGAAAACCACAGATAGTATGGGTTTGATAATTGCAAGTAAAGACAGGCTACTTTCTGAATTTGCAAAATCAGGGATTAATAAAACAGACAGTACTTTTAATGCGGTACTTACTGAATATAATAGTTTAACAGAGGGTTTTAGCAAATATGTATTTACATACAGCGATACAGCAAAAAACCCTATCGTAGCTTTATACGCAGCCACCATGGCTCCGGTTGAAATATCAAAACTTGAAATTCCGGTTGCCAACCTTGCCAAACGATTTCCGCAACATAAAGGCATTGCTGAAGCACTTGCTTTTATTAAAGCAAAATCTATAACACAAAATAATGCTGCGCCACCAGCACAATCAAGGCCGGGAGTTGGTAGTATAGCACCCGATTTTACCATGAACGATGTAAACGATAAACCCTTTTCATTAAGCCAGCTAAAGGGCAAATATGTATTGGTAGATTTTTGGGCAAGCTGGTGTGGCCCCTGCCGTGCCGAAAACCCCAACGTGGTACTTGCTTACAATAAGTATAAGGATAAGAATTTTACTGTATTGGGAGTATCGCTCGATAAAGACAAGTCTTCGTGGTTAAAAGCTATAAAAGACGATAATCTAAACTGGCCACAAGTAAGCGACTTAAAGTTTTGGGGCAGCGCTGCAGTTGGTTTATATGGTTTTGACGGAATTCCTTATAATGTGCTTATTGATCCGCAGGGAAAAATTATTGCAACAGAATTAAGGGCCGAAGCATTACAAAACAAACTGGCCGAAGTGTTGAAATAAAATTCAGTTGTAACATTTGTGGCACACGATACGAAAACGCAATTCGAAAACTTTTCACACAAAGCCGCAAAGTGAGAAACGAAAAAAAGGAGCAATTGCTATGCTTTGTTTTGGTTAATGAGTTATCGTTTAGTTTGTATGCAACCAATCAAATCTTAAGATATAAAAGCTTTAAAAATAAAAATGGCGCTTCTACAAAAGAAGCGCCATTTTTAATAATGATTTTAAAATCAATTATTCAATAACAAAGTAACTGCCGAGGAAGGGTAAGTTCCTCTTGCAAAAATTGTATAGTTTCTTCCCGGAATAATATTAGTGGCTGCCGAAGTAGAAACAATAGTGCTTGTACCTGCAATCTTTAATCTTATTTGGTAATCTGATGCAGCTACACCAACACCTGCAGAACCTGCTACTTCGCTTGCTTTAATACTAGTATATGCAGAAAGCGTTGCAACGTTTGGTACAGCAACGGAGCCCATGTAAGGTTGGTTGCCAATGTTTACGCTGTCTTTAGCAACACCACCTACTCTTCTAATCATCCACAGCTCTAATGCCGGAGATTTAGCAGAAAAATTAAGAAAGCGAACATTTGCTGTTGTAATATTTCCGGAAGGTACACTCCTATCGGTACTAAGCAATAAACCTTTAAGCTTTCCTGCAATTAATGTATCATAAGCAAAAAAGTTATATGCTTTTCCCGGTTCAGTTGTAAAGCTGCCAGAAAAATATTCTGTTGTAGTTACAGTAGCATCATTTAGTGATATAGTATTGGTGGTGCTGTTTCCAAGGCCTACATAAGTACCTAAGATAGTATTATTAGCACTTACAGTACCGGCAAGTGTCTTTTTTTCTCCGTTAATGAAAAAGTTTACGGTTTTTGAACTGCCATTTACATTTGTTAATGATACAGCTGCTTCTGTATCTGTAGAACCTACTGAAGATTCGTTCTTGGTGCAACTGCTTAATAAAAGCATAGATGCACTGGCTATAGTAATAATATTTTTAAACATCGGGTTTTGCTTTTATAAATTAATAACCTGGGTTTTGTTCCACAATGGGGTTTGTAATTCTTTCCTGCTGTGGTATGGGCCATAAAAAGCGGTAATCGCTGTATGGGATAGCCGCTACACCAGTAGCCGGTATGGGGCCGCTGCAAACAAATGCAGAAAGTACATTAAATCCATTGGCCATTTTTGCAGGTACACCACCTGTTCCAAATACTGGATCTAACACTAACCTGTGAATATCGCCCCAGCGTTTTCCTTCGGCAGAAAATTCAATCCTTCTTTCTTTTAAAATTGCATTTATTAAATCATTCTTAGTTGAAAAAGAAGCAAGGGTATATGCATCAGTTAATGGGTTTAATAAAGCCCTGTTTCGCACCGTGTTTACCAAATCAATTGCCCTTTGAGATACAGTAGCACTATTACGGGCTTCAGCTTCTGCCTGCATCAACAATACTTCGGCATAACGTATATAAGGAGTCCAGTCGCTTTGGTTAGCGGCATCTTTATACTTAGTAGTAAATTTATTTTGATTATTGGTGTTGTCGTTACCATTAGTAAACAATAGTGTTCTTCTTTTATCGGTACAGGTAAATTCAGGCATGTTCCAAAGTATTGGACTAATAGAACATAATCCCCTTCCGGCACCTGTTACACTTGGTGTAAACATCCTAGCCAAGGTTGCATTAGTACCCGGGTTATCTAAAGCATCATTTTTAATTGAGAAAATACTTTCTTTAGATGCATTGTTGGTAAAAGGCCCGTCAACCGTACTTGTTAATTGCCATCCGCCAATTGGAGAAACAACAGAAGTCCAGTTTTGAGGATTAATGGTTGCAGGTATCAATTTATTTCCTTCAGTAATAACGCCAGCCCAATCTCCTTTATGTAATTTAATCCTCATTTTTAAAGCAATTACTGCAGCTTTGGTAGCATAATAAGTTGATGTTCCATTTCCAGCTGTTCCTGTGCTGATGTTTGTTTCAGCAAAATCAAGATCGGCCAGCATTTTTGCATAACAATCTGCAACCGGTTCTCTTGGTTTAGTTTTTGCTAATTCAACAGAAGCTTGTGATTCAATTGCAAAATCACGATAAGGTACACCCAATGATGCACCATTATTATCAGCATAAGGTTTTGCAAAGTGTAATAAAAGTTCATGGTGAGCCATGGCCCTTAAAAAACGGCATTGTGCAATATAATCGGCAGATACGGTTGGAGACAGAACTCCATTTGCACCTGCACCTGTAAAGCCATCTATTGCAATATTTGCTTTATTAATAAGTGCATACAATTCCTTCCACATATTTACATTATTAGGTGAAAGCGGTGTAATTGTATTTTGATAAGTAATTGCGTAAAAAGTAGCTACATTCACCATATCTTCTCCACGCATTTCTTCCTGGGCTACAGCAGCAGCGCCAAAAGGATAACCCCTAACAGAGTTTGCACTACCGTTTAATGGGTCGTAAACACCACTTTGTGCAGCATCGTACACACCATTTAGTACAAGTAAACACCTGTCTGCTGTTTGAAAAGCAGTATTGCTTGCCAGTGAATCGTAAGGTGTTAACTCAATTTGTTTTGAGCAACTGTAAAACAAAAGCCCAAAAGCTAATGTTACTATTAAATATATTCTTTTCATTTTGGTAAATTTCTGATTTTAATAATTTTGAATGCTTAAAAACCAATATTAACACCCATAGAAATATTTCTAACCTGGGGTGATACACCATTATCCTGGCCATCTTCACTATATGCTTCCGGATCTATACCACGGTATTTTGTCCAGGCATATACATTTTGAGCTTGTATATAAAATCTTGCACTCTTAATGGTATTATTGGTTAAGGCTTGTACTTTTTTGCTGCCAAAATCATAACTCAGAGTAATATTTTGCAGTTTCAGGAAATTACCTGATTCAACAAACCTTGATATGGCTTCGCCATTTTGGTTTATAACAGCATCCTGTGCATACCATAATTTAGGAACATCTGTTACCTGGCCGGGGGTAGTCCACCTGTTTGTTAATTCTTTACCTCCATTTGCAAATTTTTGATTTAGCAATATTTCCTGGCGTGTAATATTTACAATTTTGTTACCCCATTGGTAACGGAACATCACATCTAATGTTAACCCTGCATAAGAAATTGTATTTGTGAAGGCGCCAAAATCGGTTGGCTGTGCACTACCTAAAATTCTTTTATCGGCAACGGTTAAAGTTGTTTGTGCTCCCAAAGCAGGGTCGCTTAAAGAGTTTGCAAAATAATAGCCACCATTTGAAATGTTGCGTTGTACTAAATAACCGGCTGAATTGTAATAAACAGGATTTCCGTTTCCACTGTTTACACCCGCAAACTGGTAACCAAATATTGAGCTAATGGGCAATCCAACACTATCAACTGTATAGTTAGACCTAACTAAAGAAGTAGTAGGAACACCTGCTACGCTAAACAGTGAAACAATTTTGTTTTTTACATGAGAATAATTAGCACTTACTCCCCACCTGAAATTTTCTGTTTGTACAAGGGTTGCATCAATACTTAACTCGATACCCTTATTTTGTACCCTTCCAATATTTTGTTTGATGGTATTATTGGGGATACCAGTAGAGAACGGAGTTGGTACATCTAACACCAGGTTATCAAGGTCGTTTTTGAAATAATCAAAAGTAAGGTTTACTCTTCCCCTGAATAAAGACATATCAACACCTACATCATATTTTTTACTTTGCTCCCATTGTAACTGAGGGTTACCAATAAGATCCGGAGATATACCTCCCACATTACCATAAGGGCTGCTACCATATGTACTTAAGTAAGGGAAGCCTCCTAAACGGTTACCAACACTTGCATAAGAAGCCCTGATTTTTAAATCAGATACCACTTTATTAAGTACGCTGTTTCTCCAAAATCCTTCCTGTGAAGCTCTCCAACCAACAGATACGCCAGGGAAGAGGCCGTATTTATTTCCTTCTGCTAATGAAGATTGTCCATCTCTCCTGATTGTTCCCTGAACAAAATATTTTCCTTTATAGTCATAATTCAATCTGCCAAATAATGATTCGATGGCTGATTTTGATAAATTACCACCTATACTTGGTGTGGCAACTGTACCAGAAATAACGTTGTCTTTTGCAAAAAAGATATCAGATATATTGGTACCAGATGCTCTAAAGAATCTTGAAGTGGTTTGCTGTAACTCATGCCCTACGGTAGCATAAATATTATGTGCATTATTTATCGACAGGTTATAATTGAGGTAATTTTGAATATTTGTATTAAAAATATTTTGCTGCCCCTGGTAAATATAACCGTTGTTGCTGGCGCCATCGCCGTGGCGAGGATCCCAGGCTTGTAAGCTGTTATCAGAATAATAATCTACACCCAGTTGGCTGCGGAATTTTAACCCTTTAGCCAATGTAACTTCTGCAAAAAGATTATCCAGTATCCTGTACTGGTCAGAATTATATTTATTATTATCTAATACAAAAGCAATATTGGTATAGTTATCATCAATACCACGCAGGTTTACACCCTGGCCAAGCGAATTGGCATTAGGCGTAATGTTATATCCTGTAGGATGTGTATTACTGTAAATGGGCACATTTGGTAAAGCCCTGATGGCACCCACAATTGCACCACTTAATGTATTTGAACCGTTGTTTTGGTCAAAATCATTTTGCCTTGATGCAGCCAGGTTATTGCCTATCTTCAACCATTTGTTAACCTGTACTTCTACATTGGCCCTTACCCTGTATGCAGTACTTTTATTGGTACGCACCACACCATTATTATTTGAATAGTTCATACTCATATAATATAACGCTTTATCGGTACCACCGCTTAAAGCAATAGTATGGCTGGTGGTAAAAGCGTTATTTACAAATACATTGTTTTGCCAGTCGGTGTTTGTTCCGGCTGGGTCAAGCCTTGCTGGTGGAAGCTGTCCGGCATTTATGAATTTTTCGTTTGATATGGTTACAAAATCATTGGCATTCATCAAGTCGAACTTTTGCACAGGGCTGCTAAAGCCAACAATACCGCTGTATGTTATTGAACTGCGGCCACGGGTTCCTTTTTTTGTGGTAATCATAATAACACCATTGGCACCACGTGAACCGTAAATAGCAGTTGCAGAACCATCTTTTAAAACTTCTAATGATTCAATATCTTCCGGGTTTATATCGCCCAATGCATTGGTATTTGATACCAGGCCTAAATTACCGGTAGAAATTGGTGAACCATCTAACACAATCAATGGAGAACGGTTTTGGTTAAATGAGTTAGTACCCCTTATACGGATACGAGCCGGTGCGTTTACCTGCCCGCTTGGTACAATAACATTTACACCTGCGGCACGGCCAGCCAATTGTTTGTCTACCGAAGGGGTAACCAATTGTGCTATTTCCTTTGTTTCTACTTTGGATGCAGAACCGGTAAATGCTTTCTTTTGCTGGGTACCATAACCCACAACCACCACTTCTTCTAAACTAGCATCTTTAGCTTTTAAAGTGATATTCACTACTAATTGGTTTCCAATAGATTTAGAAACAGATTCAAAATTTACGTTTGAAAATCTTAATGTTTTTACAGACGGAGGAACCGTGATGCTGTATTGGCCATCACTACCGGTTTGTGTACCCTGTTTACCATCGGGGCTTAATACAGAAACGCCTTCAATTGGTGCCCCTTTTTCGTCGGTTACCTTACCGGTAATGGTTCGGTTTTGAGCGGCTGCGCCCAGGATAAATACAAACACAGCCATTAAAGTTAAAATTGTTTTTCTCATTACTTGATTAGTTTAAGTCGGCAAATATATTACAATACACAAAATATCATACGTTTAAAGACAAATTTATTTTACCATTAGCTGCATTTATTTACTAATGATAAAATTTTTCGTTTTCCTTAAAAACAGGGTTGATTAAACTTTTTCAGGCTTTTTTGTCATTTTTTGAATTTTGACCGGGGGCTGTTAACAACAATAAAACTGGTAATAAAACCAGGTTAGTTAATGTAGCAACAAGTAAAGTAACCGAAGTTAACCAACCTAATGCTTTAGTACCTCCAAAACTGCTGCCGCAAAAAATAATGAAGCCTGCAATTAGTACCAGGGCCGTATATACAATACTTAGCCCTGTATTTTTTATAGTAACGCTTACTGTTTGTAAAATATTGTTGTTATATAGTGGTAGCTCCTGTTTATAATTTACAAGAAACCTGATGGTGATATCTACAGCAATACCCAATGCCACGCTAAACACCAGCACAGTTGATGGTTTTAATGGTACACCAATCCATCCCATGATACCGGCAGTAATTACCAATGGTATTACATTTGGTAAAAGCGAGCATATCAATATCCTGGCAGATTTAAACAGGTAAAGCATGCATAATGCTATTAACAAAAACGCCCAAAAAATACTATCCTGCAGCCCGTTTACTATGAAACGGCTACCTTCTAAAAATGTGATGCTGGTGCCGGTAAGCTGTATTTTATAATTAGCCGTATCAAAAATTTCATTTGCTTTTTTTTCTATTCCATTTAAAAGAATAGGAAGTTTTTCTGTACCAATATCAGCCATGTTCATACTTATACGCAGGTACTCTTCTGAGGAATCTACAAAAGAACCCATCAATTTAATGCTTGCCGAGTCAGAAGCTGTAAGTTGGTTTAACCGGCGCTTTTCTTTTAACTGGTTAAGCATTTTATGTACATCGTGCAATGGGTTACCAAAGGCGGGCAATGCATATGTAGAATCGCCTTTTCCGCTACTTGCTGCCTGGTAAAAAAACTTAACGCCATCAACTACCGATAACGGTTTGCTGATTTCTTTTTCTTTGCCTAAGATAGAATCCTGGAAAAAATCCATCTTATGTATATCAACCCTGGGGCTTAAAATTCCTTTGGGTTTTTTGGTATCCACCAATATTTCAAGCGGCATTACACCACCAAAATTTTTTTCAAAAAATTTAATATCGGTATAAATTTTATCACCCTGGGGTAAGTCATCTACAATATATGAAACACTTTTAAGCCTGAATATTCCGGCCAAAGAAAATATCAGAACGGCAGCAGTAATTAAGTACACCATCTTTTTATGATGCAATACCCAACTTTCAATTTGAAATAAAAAATTAATGATGAATTTATTATTAAGGTATTTTGTTTGCGATGGTTTTGGCGATGGCAGGTAACTTAATGCAGCCGGTAGCAGAATAAATGAAATAACAAAAATAAACATGATGCTGAGTCCGGCTACTACACCAAATTCTTTTAGTATGGCGCTTTTGGTTAGTGCAAACACAGCAAAGCCTATGGCAGCAGTAAGGTTACAAAAAAGTGTTACCACTCCCATTTTACTTACCATATTAACCAATGAATTTTCTTTATCGCCGCTTTCAATATAAGAGCTATGGTATTTGTTTATAAAATAAATGCAATTAGGTATCCCAATCACCACCACCAGGCAGGGTATCAATGCAGTGAGCAAAGTAATTTGATAACCGCATAAATACAAGATGCCCACACTCCAAATAACACCCAACACAACCACTAACAAAGATAGCAGCGTAGTGCTGATGGAACGGAAGAACAAAGCAAGAATTAACGCACTTAATAATAGAGAGCCAAATAAGAAATATTTCATTTCGTTTTGAATCCTGTTGGCCACTACAGTTCTTATTAACGGAAGCCCGCTTAAATGAACATCAATATTTGTTTTTTTTGTAAACGCATTTACTGCCGATGTAATATCATTTATAACCTTGGTACGTCCTTTTGATGCCAGTATATCTTTATTAATACGCACAGCCACCAGGTACGATTTTGTTATGGGATTATACATACGGCCCTTATAAAACGGCAGGCTATAAAATTCAGCGGTGGCACTGTCTAACTGTGTTTGTGTATGTAACGAATCGGTAAATATCTTTTTTGCTGCCAGTTTTCCTGTAGCAGAATCTGTTGCCAGTGTTATAGCTGTTGGTATGCTTAACACATCTTCTACATGATTTACATTTTTTAACTGCCGGCCAAGTTCCTGGTAGGCTTTAAAATTGTGTAAACTAAAAAGGCTGTCGGTTTGTATGCCCGCAACAAGAATATTGCCATCATCGCCAAATTTATCTTTAAAGCCCAGGTATTCTTTATACTTGGGATTATCAAGCGGTATGGCTTTCGAAAATTCGTAACTTAATTTAACCTTGCTTGCATAAAAACCCATTATAGCTGATAGTGCTAATAAAATTATAAGCAATGGCCCCCTGAATTTTAAAACAAACTTCCCCAGCTTTTGCCACATATATTTTTTTGATTTTAGATTTTACATTTTAGATTGTGCAAAGAAAGTTAATTATAGCTGTTTTGCAGTGTAATAGTGCATTTTGTTTATTTACGAAAAAAGGAGTTTTATAAAAACTTCTACCCTGTTAAACAAAAAAATATGACTCATAAAACCAAAGGTATAGTGCTACGCAGTATTAAATATGGCGAAACCAGCCTGGTGGTTACCATATTTACCGAACTCTTTGGCATACAAACATACCTGGTTAATGGGGTACGTACTTCTAGTAAATCTTCATCAAAAGCCAACCATTTTCAACCCACTGCCATATTAGATTTGGTAGTATATCACAACGAAAACAAACAGATGCAACGTATAAAAGAGTTTTCGTGGGCTGTTTTATATACCAGCCTGTTAAGCGATGTAATAAAAAACAGTGTAGCATCTTTTATGACCGAGCTTATTAGTAAGTGCCTTAAACAACCTGAACCTAATGCTGCCCTGTTTAATTTTTGTGAAGAAGCTTTTATAGAACTGGATGATGCAGATAAATGCATTGTGGCAAATTTTGCCTTGTTCTTTACACTGCACCTGGCCCATTTTTTTGGATTTAGAATGACAGACAATTTTAGTGATATAAACCGGGTGCTTGATTTACAGGAAGGAAATTTTATTAATCACCTGCCCATACATCCACATTATTTAGAAGGCAATGAAGCATCATTAACTGCACAGTTTTTAAAAGTGATGCAACCGCAGGAACTGGCAGAATTTAAATTGAATGGTGAAATTAGAAGGTTGCTGCTTTTAAAATACCTTGAGTATTATGCCCTGCATATCCCCGATTTTGGGCAAATGAAAACATTAATGGTGCTGCATGAAGTTTTATAAACTGCCAGTACAATAAATTTTTATAAAATCCTTTTTGAAGTGGTATTATTGGAAACAGTTAAACTTTCTACTCCTTCAATCAATACAATACCGGGCTGTTTTCCTTTTTCAAAACTGCCCAATAAACTATCCATTTGTAAAGCCTTTGCAGCATTGCTGGTGGCCCATTGCAGCAAAGTAGATAAATCTAAATCTGTAAAGTTTTGCTGAAGTGTTTTTATTTCTTCCAAAATACTTAGTTGTTCGTTTGATGCAAGGCTATCAGTACCTATCACTATATTACCTGTATGCTTCATCAACATAGTTACATCGGGCAACATATTACTTATGTACAGGTTGGCATTGGGGCATAAGCAAAACCAGGTGGGTTGTTGTTTTGCAAATTCAATATCTTCTTCATTTATACAAATATTGTGTACAATTATTACAGGCTTGTGTTTTGTAAAATTAGGCAGCCATGTTTGCAGGCTTGATTTTTGCGAAGGTTTAAAAAATGAAATTTCAATACCCAATTGCTGATACAATCGTAAAATATCTCCCTGCCCGGTTTTAAAAAATTCATTTTCTGCTTCTGATTCCTGGTTGTGGATGCTGAGCAGGTTATTACCTGAAAAATCATCAATCATCTTAAACAATGCCGGTGATACGGAATAGGGCGCATGTGCAACAATGGAGCAGGCGGGCATTTGAGCATTAAATGATTTATAAATGTCAACCGCTTTTTTGAATCTTTCTGTTGCAACTGCAGGTGTAAAGCCGCTTACTTCAATAAAATTATGGTAAATGAGTTTATGTTTTAATTTTTGTGAAAGGGTAAGGCTGTTATTGCAGATATCGCCCACGGCAACAATACCGTTTTGTAACATTTCCTGTTCGGCTTTTTCAATGGCAAGTAAGATTAAATCTTCATTGACTTGCCGATTTAAAATAATTGAAAGCACAAAATCTACAAGGCCTGTATGTTTGGGTATGTATCCTTTTAAGTGTGATAGCTCGAGGTGGCAATGTGCATTTATAAAACCCGGGCATAAAATACCATTTAGTTTTTCTATGCCATCGCCTGCATTTTCTTCATCTGCAATATCAACTACGGTACCGGCTGCATCGGTAATTAAAACCTGCTGCTGCACAAACTGGTAGCCGTTAAAAATATGTGATGCCGTAAATTTTCTATACAAAATGAATGGTTGATATAATGTAAATTTGCCGCCCGGTATTGATTAGCAAAACATAAAAAAGCCCAATAAAGGCATTCTGTACAAGAGTGCGACGCCAATGAAGCTTAATAGATGTTTGCAGCCGGGTACAAAATTATATAACAAAACACAATAAACACCCTTTAAAGTGTATAGGCTATGCTGGATAAATTAGATGCTATAAAAGGAAGGTTTGATAACCTGGCTGTAGCACTTACCAATCCTGAGATTGTAAGTGACAATAAAAAATTTGCTGCCACCAGCAAGGAATACCGCAGCCTCGAAAAAATTGTGAATGCCCGCAATGCCTATATAAAGTTGCTGGATGATATTGAATTTAATAAAGAAGTACTGGGTGGCGATGATGAAGAAATGAGAAGCCTTGCCAAGATGGAGCTACCCATGCTTGAAGAAAAAAAGGAAGCGATGGAAAAAACACTCCGTACTATGCTTATCCCTAAAGACCCATACGACGAAAAGAATGCCATACTTGAAATTCGTGCCGGTACCGGTGGCGATGAAGCTTCGCTTTTTGCCGGCGACCTTTTAAGGATGTATTTAAAATACTGCGAAAAAAGAGGATGGAAAACCGCCATACTCAGCGAAAGTGAAGGCACAGTTGGTGGTTATAAAGAAGTACAGGTAGAAATTACAGGCGATGATGTTTATGGCACCATGAAATTTGAAAGCGGTGTACACCGTGTACAAAGGGTACCCGATACCGAAAGCCAGGGCCGGGTGCATACAAGTGCTGTAACTGTAGCCGTTATGCCCGAGGCCGACGAAGTGGATTTTGAACTTAAAGAAAGTGATGTAAAAATGGAAACAGCCCGCAGTGGTGGCTCTGGCGGGCAAAATGTAAATAAAGTAGAAACCAAAGTTTTTTTAACCCATAAGCCAACAGGTATAGTTGTAATGTGCCAAACAGACAGAACGCAGTTGGGTAATAAACTAAAAGCCATGGAAATGCTGCGTACAAAATTATACGATGAAGAAGTGAGGAAAGCAGAAGAGGCTATATCGCACCTGCGAAAAAGTTTAGTTAGCACCGGCGACCGAAGCGCCAAAATAAGAACATATAATTATCCGCAGGGCCGTGTAACCGACCACCGTATTGGCTTAACTGTTTATAATTTAGATGTTATCCTCAATGGCGATATACAGGAGTTTTTGGATGCACTTCAGTTTGCCGAAAATGCCGAGAAACTTACGGCACAGGGATCGTAATAGTAATTTTAATTACAAAAAGTTAACTTTAATTATTAATCAAACAATAAATTAAAAATCATGTTAGAAGAATTATTCAATCTTGTAAAAGAACAATCAGGCGACCCGGTAGTTAACAACCCAGCCATACCTAACGAATTAAACAATGATGTAGTAGCAGAAGCTACCAATACAGTTGCCGGCGGCTTACGCAATATGGTTGCCGGTGGCGGTTTACAAAATATCATCTCGTTATTTACAGGTGGCGGTGATAATCAGAGTAGTGGAGTTAAAGGTTTATTAAGTAATCCAATTGTAAATATGATGATAGGGCATTTTGCCGGTAAACTAATTAGTAAATACAATATTGGCGGATCGCAGGCAAATAATATTGCTGCTAACCTTATACCAAGTGTTATCAGCACCTTAATCAACAAATCAAACGATTCATCAAACAGTGGCTTTTCACTTGAAAACCTTTTGAATTCAATCACCGGTGGGCAAAGCACACAGGTGGTACAGCAACAGCAGCAGGCAAGCGGCAACAGCGGTTTTAATTTTCAAGACCTGATAAGCCAGTTTACCGGTGCAGGTGGTGGCCAGCAAGGCGGTGGCAGCCTTATGGATATTGTAAGTCAATTAGCCGGCGGTGCACAAGACCAACAGGCTAAAAATGGCAGTGGCGGCCTTATGGACCTGATAAAAGGCTTTATAAAATAAACCGGTTACTTTAATTTTTCTTAAACCACATTGAACTTTCAGTGTGGTTTTTTAATGTAAGTATATTAATGGTTAACAGGCTGGTTAATCAATGAAAAAGTAAAATGAAAATGTATTATGAAAAGCTTAACATAAACTTGAAAAGTTTTGGCATCTATTTTGCGTAATTTTAATCAAAAGCATAAAAATTCAAATTTTCTCATAAGCAGTTAGTTTTGGTAACGGCCCCTGTTTCAACAGGGGCTTCTCTTTTATTATACCGGGCAATATAAATTCGATAACGGTACCCTGGTTAAACTACTGTTAAGCGTTTTATATTTCAGCAATCAAATCACAGTTTTGTAAAATAATTTTGCAATAAGGTTTTTCATGAGTGGTAGTACTCAAATATTTCAAACCAATAACCCTACACGCTGGAAACGTATAAAATGGACCAGCCGTATTATTTTACTAATCATATTTTTTTTAATTGTGGTGCTGGTTTTGGCAATAAAAAATGGCACTAACCCCGGGCTACCCGATATTAAAAACAGGGCTAAGTTTTACCAAAACAAACTTAATCCCGATAATAAATTCACCCTCAGTTCGTCATTAAATAAAAAATATAAAGGCTTCAGGGACTTTCTTGTAAAAAGGCAAAGAGAAGATTCTTTAAAAAAGTTAAATGCTATTAAACTTCATGCATCACAAATAAGAGCGGCATTTTATGTACCCTGGCAACCTGCTTCATTAACCGATTTACAAAAAAACGGAGATAAGCTAAATACAATTTACCCCGAGTGGTTTTTTATTGATCCCCAAACATACAAACTTCAAACCCGTATCGATAGCGCCGGGCTGGCCTCTATGAAACAAAAAAGGTTGAGCATTCAACCCATTTTCACCAATTTTAACAGCAACAAAAAAGCACGGGGAATTGGCGATTTTGATGGCCAGCTGGCGCATACAATAATTTCAAATTCCAAAATTAGAAAATCAATCATACAGCAGCTTGTTGATACACTTAGCTATTACAAATTGCAAGGTATCAATATCGATTTTGAAGAACTGGATGAAAAAAACAATGAACTTTTTACAAGGCTACTAAAAGAATTATATGAAGCACTGCATAATAAAGATTTATTAATGACGGTTGATGTATCTCCAAAAAATGAAGATTATGATTACAAAAACCTGACTCCTGTATCTGATTACGTTATTTTGATGGCTTATGACCAATATAGCGATGCAACAGGCGCCGGACCTATCTCTTCTCAAAAATGGATTGAAGAACAGTTAGACTGGCTGGCAGATAAAATTGATCCGTCGAAAATAATATTAGGATTGGCAGGCTATGGCAGAGACTGGGTTACAGATGACGACAGCAGCTATGTGCAGGATTTAAATTACGATGCAGTGATTGATATGGCAAAACTATCAAACTCAGCTATACAGTTTGATAACGACAGCTATAACCTTCATTTTAGTTATATTGAAACAGAAACCGATACATCGGCAGAAGCAAAGCATTCGGTATGGTTTACCGATGCAGCAACTACATTTAACATTTTAAGGTTTAGCGATGACTATACAACTGCCGGTACCGCCATGTGGCACCTGGGCAGTGAAGACCCTCGGATATGGAATTTTTATGGTCGCAGCTTAAGTTCCGAATCGCTTAGGAAAAACCCATTCGACTTTAGCCTACTTGAAACCTTACCCATCAACCCCAATAAAAAACCCACCGCATCGGGCGAGGGTGAATTACTGGATGTGATTTATACACCGGTAAAAGGTAACATTAAACTGGAAATAGATAATGCCGAAATGCTTATTGCCGAACAGCGTTATGTACAACTACCATCGGGATACGTGTATGAAAAATTTGCAGAAGATAAAACACCCATGGGGCCGGGGCATAAGATAATACTTACTTTTGATGACGGGCCCAGCGCTGCTTTTACGCCACAGATTTTAAAAATACTGGAAAAAGAAAAAGTGCCGGCAACCTTTTTCATTATTGGTATAAATGCCGAAAAAAATATCCCTTTACTTAACAGGGAATATAAAGATGGTTTTGAAATTGGAAACCACACATTCACCCATCACAACATTGCTACTATGAGCCCCGAGCGGGCCGACCTTGAATTGAAATGTACAAGGGTTTTACTAGAATGTATCACCGGCCATTCCACCATACTATTTAGAGCGCCTTACAATGCCGACAGCGAGCCACATACTTTTGAAGAAATTGAGCCTATTGCACGCAGCAAAAAACATAATTACATAACTGTTGGCGAAAGTATAGACCCTAACGACTGGGATCCAAAAATGAATGCCGACAGTATTTATAACCGCACAATACGCCTTGCCGAAGCAAATAATGCCAGCATAATTTTACTGCACGATGCCGGTGGCGATACCCGCCAGCCAACCGTAGATGCCCTACCCAGGATTATAGAATATTTTAAAAAACGTGGCTGTGTGTTTACCACTGTGGCCAATTTAATGGGCAAAACAAGAGATGAAGTAATGCCCCCTGTAAAAAGAAGCTGGATAAATTCTCTTAATTTTTTTATTGCAGAAGCATCGTACTGGACCGGGCAGATAGTGTTTGCATTTTTTATTGTTGGTATTGCACTATCAGTAGGGCGCATGTTGTTTATGGGCATCATTGCCTTTATACAAAAACAAAGAGAAAAAAATGAAATTGCCGCCACAGCAAAACCATTAGTGAGTATAATAATACCTGCTTATAACGAAGAAGTGAATGCCTGTCGCACCATCACCAGCCTGTTAAACCAGGATTATGAAAACCTGGTAGTAATATTTGTAGATGATGGCAGCAAGGATGAAACATACAACAAAGTGCAAAAGGAATTTGCAATGGTAAAAAATGTACAGGTATTTACAAAACAAAACGGAGGAAAGGCATCGGCACTTAATTACGGTATCAATATTGCACACAGCGATTTTGTGGTTTGCATAGATGCCGATACGCAATTGAAAAAAGATGCCGTTAGCGAATTGATGAAAAAATTCACCAGCGAAAACATTGCTGCTGTAGCCGGCAATGTAAAAGTAGGCAACGAAGTAAACCTGATTACACGCTGGCAAAGCATCGAATATATTACATCGCAAAATTTTGACCGCAGGGCATTTGAATTGCTCAATTGCATCACCGTAATACCCGGCGCTATTGGTGTTTTTAGAAAAGAAGCTATCATAAAAGCCGGCTATTTTACCACCGATACACTTGCAGAAGATTGCGACCTCACCATGCGGCTGCACCGATGTGGTTATAAGATAGCTAACTGCAACAGTGCCATTTCATATACCGAAGCGCCGGAAACTATGAAACAATTTTTAAAACAAAGGTTTAGGTGGAGCTTTGGTGTAATGCAAAGTTTTTGGAAACACAGGGATGCCATCTTTAACCCATCGTATAAAAATTTTGGTATGATAGCATTGCCTAATATCCTAATCTTTCAAATTTTACTGCCTTTTTTAGCGCCGCTTGCCGACCTCATTCTTGTATTGAGCCTTTTGGCCGCCGGTTTTGGCATCATTCAATCCGATATCAGCAATATCATTTTTTATTATTTTATTTTTACGCTGGTAGATGTAGCAGGCGCAGCCATAGCTTTTGCATTTGAAAAAGAAGATTACAAGAAACTGCTTTGGATGATACCACAACGGCTGGTTTACCGGCAGCTTATGTATTATATCCTCATCAAATCGTTTAATCGTGCATTAAAGGGCGAATTACAAGGCTGGGGAATATTAAAAAGAACAGGAAACGTAAAAAAAGTTTCATCTGCCTGATTAGCTATTAGTACTTTACCTTTGCAATCCCAGCCAAAAAATTTATAAAACAAGGCAGGATAAATTTATCATACTTGGCAACAGTAGATTCGGATAGGAAAAAGTTTTTTAAACGTATTCGCAACAGGCACGATGAAGAGCCTGAAGAGATGTCGTTTGTGGGGCACCTGGAAGCATTACGCTGGCATTTAATGCGTTCGGTAATAGCATGGCTGGTTGCTGCCATCAGCATTTTTGTATTTATAGATTGGGTGTATGATAATATTATACTGGCGCCTGCCAGCGAAAATTTTGTAACCTATGGCGCCCTGTGCAAGTTTAGCCACTGGCTGCATATTGGCGATAGCCTTTGCATGCCACCGGTAAAAATCAGGTTCCTGGTTACTGAAGTAAACGGTACTTTCACATCGGCGCTAAGCATTGCCATGATTGGCGGCATCATTGTGGCATTTCCATATTTATTTTGGGAACTATGGCGCTTTGTAAAACCAGCTTTATCGGTAAAAGAAAAAAAATATGCCCGTGGAAGCATCTTCTGGGTATCGCTTTGTTTTTTTACCGGCGCAGCTTTCGGGTATTTTCTACTGGCACCTTTCACTTTTAATTTCCTGGCATCATTTACTTTAGGTAAATCGGGCGCCATACAATACCAGCCCAGCATAAATGATTATGTAGATACGCTTAACAACCTTATACTGGGTTGCGGCATTGCATTTGAATTGCCAATATTGGCCTATGTATTAGGTAAAATAGGAATCATAAGCTCGACTTTCTTAAAAAGATACCGCAAGTTTGCTTTTGTAGTTATATTAATTGTAGCTGCTATCATCACACCATCTCCCGACTGGACAAGTCAAACAATTGTTGCCATACCGCTTTTATTATTGTACGAAATAAGTGTGATGATTGTAAAAAGGGTTGATAAGAAAAAAGAAAAAGAAGAAAGAGAATGGAGTTAATTTAAGAGCATTTTATACAATGTATGTTGTGCGTTAAAATGCTTTTAAGTAACTTTGATTTGCATCTTCATCAATCAACTTTTAATTACAGCATTATGTCTCCCTTCAATTTAAAATTACCCATTGCCATCGGTTGCGATCATGCCGGGTTTGATTGCAAAGAAGACCTTATTTCTGTATTAGAAGGCGAAGGCCTCTCTTTTACTGATTTTGGAACATATAATAAAGACTCAGTTGATTATCCCGATTTTGCACACCCGGTTGCTAATGCTGTAGAAAGAGGCGAAGCTGCTTTTGGAATTTTACTTTGTGGCAGCGCCAATGGTGTGGCCATGACGGCAAACAAGCACAAAGGCATAAGGGCAGCAATTTGCTGGGGCGAAGAACTGGCCGAACTGGCTCGTAAGCACAATGATGCCAACATCATTTGTATACCGGCACGTTTTGTTCGTGATGGCACCGCAGAAAAAATGCTTGATATTTTTATGAATACTGAGTTTGAAGGCGGCAGGCACGAAAGAAGGGTTGAAAAGATTGCTTGTTAATTTTTTGCATCCGTATATGCATAAATTTCAAACTACGCTCCCACCGTTCATATAAAACACAAATAGCTATTACAGCTAAATACTTATTTTGCCTTTCACTAAAATAATAAAATGAAAAAATTAGTATCTATCATCTGCCTTATGGCAGTCATCAATGTATCATTTGCACAGGCCGATACACAGGAAAAATATGCCGGCCATATTACCGGTAAAAACCTTGCCAAACACCTAAACATAATTGCCAGCGCCGATATGCAAGGCCGTGAAACCGGCACCGAAGGCCAGCGTAAAGCTGCGGCCTATATCCAAAGCCAGTTTAAAGCCATGGGCCTAAAACCTATACCGGCATTAAACGGTTACCAGCAGTTTTACCCGCTTTACCAGGATAGCCTTGTAGAGGCTGAACTTGAAATTAACGGTAAAGATGCAGTTAATGGTACCGATTACAACATACCACTTAATGGCAACCAAAGCGGAGAATTTAAAAGCAAAGAAATTGTTGTAGCAGGTTACGGTATTGATGATGAAAAATACAGCGACTATACCGGGCTTAATGTAAAAGGAAAAACCGTTATCATTTTTTTGGGCGAACCTAAAAAAGACGGTAAATATTTTTTAAGTGGCAACAACCGTTTCAGCGAATGGACATTTCCGGGCATCACAAAAAAACTGGCCACTGCTGCAGCAAAAGGTGCTGCCGGTATGTTGATTGTTAATCCACGACAGGAATCATTTAACGAACGGGTTGTAGCAAACGGTAAAAAAACCGGTGTGTATTATCCACGTGAAGAATTAAAAGAAAAAACTGTAAGCTATGCCCTGCTATCACATGTATTTGCCAAAAGCCTTATAGGCGATAGTTTTGATAAGATGCTTTCAGCCGTAAAAACAAACAGCATTTTTGACAAAGAATGGTATGTAAGAAAAAAAGTAAAAGTTGAGTTGGAACTTAAAAAAGAACGTAACATTATACAAGCAAGCAATGTGGCAGGCATTATTGAAGGCACCGATAAAAAAGACGAGTATGTTTTTTTAACTGCACATTACGATCACCTGGGTATGCACAATGGAAAAATATATTATGGCGCCGATGATGATGGCAGCGGTACCTGTGCTGTTATTACCATGGCCGAAGCTTTTGTGAAAGCTGCAGCTGATGGCATTAGGCCACGTAGAACAATTGTGTTTATGACGGTTAGCGGCGAAGAAAAAGGATTATGGGGCAGCGAATATTATAGTGATCATCCTTTTTACCCATTGGATAAAACAACGGTAGATTTAAATACCGATATGATTGGAAGGATAGATACAGAACGTATGAAAGACGATACTTTAAATTATGTGTACGTAATTGGCCACGATAAACTGAGCAGCGACCTGTCCATCATTAACGAAGGCGTAAATAAAAAATATACCAACCTGGTATTGGATTATAAGTTTGACGACCCCGCCGACCCCAACCGAATTTATTTCCGAAGCGATCATTTTAATTTTGCCCGCAAAGGCGTACCTGTATTATTTTTTTATGATGGTATGCTGCAGGCCGATTATCATAAACCAACCGATACCGTTGATAAAATAACCTGGAACCTGTACGAAAAAAGAGCCCGTATGATTTTTCATACCGCATGGGAAATGGCCAACCGTGATGATATGCTTAAAAGGGATTTACCTTTAAATATGGGAACAAGATAATTTGCTGAAGAAAAAAATTTAAAAGCCACTGCATAATATTTGAGAATATGCAGTGGCTTTTTTATACTTACAACTTTTTAAAAATGCAACTTTACTTTACTTCCATTTCATTATCCTTCTTATTGATATCGGGTACATGGCTGCTGCCCAGTTTTACAAGCTTAATTTTTTTGAGCGAAGTAAAATTTACCTGGCTTAATGTATTTCCTTTTTCCCAAACGGCAATGCTTTGGTGAAATTGCTGAGTACTGCCATCTGTATAAATAACTGTTATATCAACCGGCACAGGTTTGGCTCCCTTGCTTTGTATGGTAACCTGTTTTTTATTTCTTTTTTCAACAACTTTTGCAATAGCAAGGTCGGGTACACCATCATCAAAAAACCATCGCTTCCAAAACCAATCAAGGTTTTTACCACTGCCTTCGTTCATACTAAAGAAAAAATCGTAAGGTATGGGATGCTTACCCGCCCAGTTACGAAAATAATTATGCAGGCCTTTATAAAATAAATCATCGCCCAGCATATCTTTTACAAACAGGTAACCCATGGCTGGTTTGGGATAACTGTTGATAAACATCGCTGTACCGTTCTCCTGCGTAGTTAATGTTACAATGGGCATATCAATTTCATTGCCTGCAGTATTTTCTACCGGCGCCACACCGTACAGGTCAACAATGCTTGAATCAATCATGGGCGATATAAGCCATTCGCCAATAGTGGCCCATCCCTCATCCATCCATCCGTACTTGGTTTCGTTGATGCCCATATAAAAAGGAAACATGGTATGAAAAATTTCATGAGTGGTAAGTTCAATACTTTCTGCCCTGTCTTCAACCGGGTTGTCGTTAACCATCATCGGGTATTCCATCTGGTCTAACCCGTCAAAAACCGTTTCGTGACTATAAGGATATGGCCATTTAGGAAAACGATAACTCATGGCTTCAATGGTTTTATGTGCATCGGAAGCTACATTAAAATAATCTTTATGAATGGGGTTAAAAACTGCATCCACCCTTGTTCGGCGGCCGGTAGCTTTATCTACAACAAGGCTTGAGCTTTGCCAAACATAATGATTGCTCAATGCAAAAACGGCATCAGTAACATTATCTGCTTCAAACACCCAGGTATGAGTGTTGCCGGGTTTTACAATGCCGCCGGTTTTTACATCGTTGCTATCAATGATAATAATAACAGCATCGCCGGTTTGGGCTTGCAGTATGCGCTGCAGGTATTTACTTTCAAAAAGATCGGCGGCATTTTTTAAATCACCTGTGGCCCAAACGATATAATTGCCCGGTACGGTGATAGAAGTTTTAAAGTGGCAGAAGTCGTTATAAAATTCCTGTGTGCCTAGATAAGGATTCATGTTCCATCCGTCGATATCATCGTACACGGCAATACGTGGAAAATAATAAGCGATGAAGTATGCCCCATCGGCCACCTCTCCGGTACGTATATGCGATTTTTTATTGAGCGTGTACGAAAACCCGATGGTAAACTTTATGGTTTGCCCCGGCGCCAATGGTTTTATCTTAACCATCATATTGGTTGCATCTATGTGGTATTTTTTTGCGTCAATCGTTTCTTCATCGGCAAGTATCTTTTCTATCTGCACGCCATCGGTTACATCATCGCTATGAATGTTCATTAACCGGGGCGAACCTTTTTTATAAATATTGGGATAAAGTTTAAATACTACCGTCTTTAAAGTATCGGGGCTGTTATTGGTATATTTTATTTCTTCGGTACCACTTACCAGCCTTGTAGATGGTTGAAAGTTAACGGCTATATCATACGATGCATGGTTTTGCCAGTAGTTTTTGCCCGGCTTACCATTCATGCTACGGGTGCCTTTATCATAAGCCCTTTGTATGTTTAGTGGAATGGGCAATGTTGTTTGCGCCATTGTGTATTGCAACATAAACAACAGTAGAGGTGCACCTAAATATTTTTTCATCGCTTTTTATTTTAAAGGTATGATAAAAGATGCGATGAAATTATTGGATTATAAATGCAAAGGGCGCCAATAATTTATTTAGCGCCCTTTTATAAAATTTAAAATAAAATCACCAACCCAACACCCATGCAAAAATGAGCGGTGCCACAATGGTGGCATCACTTTCTACAATAAATTTTGGTGTGTTGATATCGAGTTTGCCCCAGGTAATTTTTTCGTTGGGCACAGCACCAGAATAACTTCCGTAAGAAGTTGTTGAATCGCTTATCTGGCAAAAATAACTCCAGAATGGTACGTCATGCCATTCCAAATCCTGGTACATCATGGGTACCACACAGATAGGAAAATCGCCGGCAATACCGCCGCCAATCTGGAAAAAGCCTACGCCTTTACCCGAAGAATTATTGCGGTACCAGTCGGCCAGCCAAACCATGTATTCAATGCCACTCTTCATAGTGGTAGCTTTCATTTCGTTTTTAATAATATAGCTGGCAAAAATATTTCCCATGGTACTGTCTTCCCAACCGGGGCAAACAATGGGGATGTTTTTTTCTGCCGCTGCCAGCATCCAACTATTTTTTGGATCTATCTCGTAGTATTGTTTAAGCACACCGCTCAACAGCATTTTATACATGAACTCATGAGGAAAATAACGTTCGCCTTTTTCATCAGCATCTTTCCAAACCTTATGTATGTGCTGCTGAATTCTTCTGAAAGCTTCTTCTTCGGGGATACAGGTATCGGTAACACGGTTATAATGGTTCTCCAGCAAATCCCATTCTTCTTGCGGTGATAGGTCCCTGTAGTTAGGCACTCTTTTGTAATGGCTGTGTGCTACCAGGTTCATGATGTCTTCTTCAAGATTGGCGCCGGTGCAACTGATGATAGCTACTTTATCCTGCCGTATCATTTCTGCAAGGCTAATACCCAACTCTGCCGTACTCATAGCGCCAGCAAGGGTTATCATCATTTTACCGCCTTCATTTAAATGTGATTCGTACCCTTTTGCTGCATCCATTAAAGCTGCTGCATTAAAATGCCTGTAATGATGTTCAATAAAATTACTGATAGGTCCTTTGGTCATGATAAAATTTTAAATTGTACTTATAATAAAAAAGCAAAAATAATTTCTTTTTGTTACCCATTAAGCAACAAAACTAACTATTAACATGCAGTGCTATTAATTTATTTAGAAAAAATATTTTTTAACCCGAATGGTATAATAAGTTATAATTTACTTTTTTTACTTCTCCCCCCAAAAAACAGAATTTCGAATAAGCTGTAGTACTTATGTAGCTTTAACAATAGTTATCTTACAACAATTCAACACATTTCAACTATTAATTTATATCGATGAAAATATTGAGGGATTGTGTATTTGAATAAAAAATAAATGTAAGTAATATGGTTAGCATCATATACAATTTGCAATAGCTGTGTTTTTTAAAAATCAAACATAACAGATAAACGTTACAGTTTACTTTTTTTAATATTGGCATTTTAAAAGAAGTAACGCACTATTTAATAATAAACTAAGTACATTTGTTACTTGTTCAAAATAATCAAGCATGAAATTACAAACCGGCATTTCAATTATAATTATCAGCATATTTCTTTATTCCTGTAAAAAAAATACAGATGATTTAAAGAACACTTACCTGCCAAATATAACTACATCTGTAGTTATCAATATAGGCTCTAATACTGCAACTGCCGGTGGCAACATCAGTAACGACGGAGGTTCGGCAGTTACCGAAAGAGGTGTAATATGGAGCACCGGCACATCGGCGCCAGCAACCATACAATCAGGCACCGGAACCGGAAGCTTTACCAGTAACCTAACAGGTTTATTACCAAATACCAAATATTATGTAAAAGCTTACGCAACAAATGCCCATGGCACGGCATATGGTAATACCATCAGTTTTACAACTGAATTAACACCGCCTTCCATCCCCGGAGAGAATGACCCGATTTTTCTTGGCAACCCAACCAATGCCATTGCTTCCACATCTTATCCCGAAAATTATTTAAAGGATAATATTTTTTATAAAATGGCGTACAACCGTAACAGAGGTACTTCAGTTTGGATTGCATGGCACCTGCAAAAAGAAGATATAGGCTCTACATCAAGGCAGGATGATTATCGTGCCGACCCTAACCTGCCCATTGGATGGTACCAGGTGCAAAATAGCAGTTACAGTGGCAGCGGTTTCGACAGGGGGCACAATTGCCCTTCGGGCGACAGAACCTCTTCCATCGCAGCTAATTCATCAACTTTTCTTATGACTAATATGGTTCCGCAGGCAACAACCATGAACAGTGGGCCATGGGCCGGATTGGAAGATTTTGTTCGCAACAATTTAGTTGGCACCAACAACGAAGCTTATATTTTTATGGGTAACTATGGACAGGGAGGATATAACTCATCTAATACTTTAGTGAATACCATCGACGGTGGCAATGTAACAGTACCGGCCAAGATTTGGAAAGTGGTGGTTATTTTACCAAAAGGAACAAACGACTTAAACAGGATAAACAGCACAACAACTGTATTAACCGTTAATATGCCCAATGATAACCGGCTATATACTTCAAGCGGAACAAGTACCTGGAGAAATTACCTTACAACCGTAAATAATTTGGAGAATGAGGTTAACTCTTATGGTATCCCACTTAATCTTTTTCAAAATGTGGCAGATAGCGTAAGACCTGCATTAAAGGCAAAGCTTTATCATTGATTGGATGTTGCTATTTACTAAGCAATGCAGATTTAATCTGTTTACGATAAAGCCTGCGCCCTGATATTTTCCACTTCATCCACTGTCATTGGTAATTTTTTTCCAAGCAGGCGGCAGCCTGTTTGTGTTATTAAATAATCTTCTTCTACTCGTATGCCGCTGAACTTGCGAAGTTGTTCCAAAGCATCATAATTTATAAACTCAGTAAATTTATTTTCTGCTTTCCAGCTATCCATTAATTGAGGAATACAATAAACACCCGGCTCAACGGTAAGTGTAAAGCCAGCCTCCAATGCCCTGCCAAGCCTCAACGATTTCATACCAAACTGTGTGCTTTTTTTCAAAGTATCGGTATAGCCCACATATGGCTCTCCCAAATCTTCCATATCATGTACATCAAGGCCTATCATGTGCCCAAGGCCGCATTGAAAAAACATGGCATGGGCGCCTGCTTCAACCGCTTCTGTTGCATTACCTTTCATAACACCAAGTAGCTGCATGCCCTCTACAATTTTTTGTGCTGCATTTAAATAAACATCTTTATATAAAACGCCTGGCTGTAACATAGCTACTGAACTGGTATGCGCTTGCAATACTATTTCATATACTTCTTTTTGTAGTTGGGTAAAATTTTTACCTGCCGGAAAAGTACAGGTAAGGTCGCCTGCATAATTCATATCATTGGCAGCGCCTGCATCGCATAGTACCATCTGCCCATCTTTAATGGTATTGCCGGCATATACATTGTGCAGTGTTTCGCCATGAATGGTTACAATAGGATGAAACGAAAGACTTCCATTGTTTGCAAATGCAATCTCTTTCACTTTGGCCATCACTTCATATTCTTTCATACCGGGTTTTGTATAACGCATGGCGGCAAGGTGCATATCGGCACTAATGCCTGCAGCTTTATCCATTTCTACAATTTCACATTCCTCTTTGTATGAACGCTGGCTAACAATTGCTTTAATTAATTGTACCGATGCTGAATCATGTACTGCACGTACTGCAATGTTTAACCATTGCGCAATCTTTATCCTGTTATTGGCTCGGTATGGTGGTGTAAAATGTATTTTTCTACCACTGGTTATTGCTTTGCGTATAACGGTTTCAATATTCTTATACGGCGCTGTTTTGGTAACAGCAACCGCAGCTGCCATTTCAGCAATGGTTGGTTGCGGCCCCGTCCACACTATATCATCTATGCTTAAATCATCACCAAAAATGGTTTCTTCGCCCGATTCTGTATCAATAACAGCAGCAAGCCCTGCCAGGTTAATACCAAAATAATATAAAAAGCAACTGTCTTGCCGGTAAGGGTACCAGTTGTCTTTATAGTTCATACCAACTTCATCATTGCCCATAATTAAAATGAGCCCATCTGTAATTTTTTGTTTTAATACGGTACGCCTGTTTTTATAAACTGATGATTGAAATAACCTGAATTGCATGATACCTGTTTTAATTATTGAAGAAAGAGATAATGGCTTATGCTAAAGTTAAAACAAATTTTTACCCCGTAACTGTAAGTTTACATCAATGGCAAATGATTTTGCATTAATTGATGTATGCCGAAAATTTAATGAACTGTTATTTAATAAATATTGATGTAGTATTTGAATTTTTATACAGCTTTAACATTGTTATTTATAAAAGCATTAAACCTTTGTATAAGTATCGCATCAAAAATTATCTTAAAAAATTCATGTATGAATAGTTTTACAATTAAATCGCTTGGCATAAAGTTTACCGGTTTACTCTTCCTTGCTTTTGCTGTTTTTTTAACTTCGTGCAGCAGTTCTAAATCATATTTTACGACTGATACAAGAAATAAAATAGAACAAAATTCTATCCCATTGGAAAAACTGCAGTTTTATATTGATAAGGATGTAGAATTAAGAAGGGAGCTTTCATCGGGAGATGCAACTGTAAAATCAGGCAAAGTAGTTCTTGAAAATGGCAGGTATGTTAATATCATTCAATTGAAAAAAGGAACAGCCGGCGTATGTACCGGTGTTTATAAAAACTCGTTAGACATATCTTTTGAAAGTGGCCAAAACAGTTCTCTTGCATTTTCGGCTGCTAACGGCCGTAATACCGAAGGCGCTTATCGCCTTGATGCCGAAAAATGGATAAAGCCATATAACAGCCCCGAAGTTGGCAGGGTAACTTATGATGGCGATGTATATTTTATGCGTTTTAACGGGGCAAGGCCTAAATTAATGATTAAAAAAACATCTACTGATAAATATGAAGTGAATAAAAGGGTGATGAGTGGACGAAAAGTGGAATAACAAATAGCTAATAGCAACTTTTTATAAAACTATATCCAAAACCTGCATTTCTTTTTTGCCTGATAATTTTGCAGTTCACTTTTTTAATAAAAAAGGAAGCGATTTTCTATTATCTCGTTAATACAATACATCTTTTGTTTGCCGGTTGATGTAAATAAATACCAGCAAATGAATAAAAGTGCAATTATTTATAAGCGTAGAAATTAAGTTTTTTATTATTATATTGCCTTAGCTCTTTAGTTGCTGTTGCATTATTTTAAATGCCTTAACAATCTGCATGTTTAATTTTTTTAAAAACAATATTAAAGAAGAATCATTAGCCCTTCCATTTACAACAGACATACATTCGCATATTTTACCTGGCATAGATGATGGTGCTGCTGATTTAGAAACATCTTTACTGCTGATAAAAGGTTTATACAGCATGGGCATACGCAAAGCCATTGCCACACCACATATAATTGGAGACCTGTACCAAAACACTCCATTTATAATAAACAATGCGCTTGCAACTGTAAAAGATGCCGTAAAAAAAGCAGGTATAAAAATGGAGTTGCATGCTGCTGCTGAATATATGCTTGATGATTATTTTATAGAATTATTGAGAAGTAAATCAGCGTTACTAACACTTCATAAAAATATTATCCTAACAGAAATATCATATTCCACTGCACCAGATAACCTGGAACAGATACTGGCAGAGATCTTCAGCGAAGGTTACTTGCCTATATTGGCTCATCCTGAGCGTTATCACTACTATCATAACAATTATAAAAAATACCAGCAGCTAAAAGAAATGGGGTTTATGTTGCAGGTAAATATTCTATCACTTACCGGTTATTATGGCAAGAGTGTAAAAAAAGCGGCAAAATACATACTCGAAAATAATTTAGCTAATTTGTTGGGCACCGACCTCCACCACCACAACCACCTGGCAGCGCTAACCAACTTTACAAACCGTAAAACAATAAACAAATACATGGGGCCAAAAATTTATAATAACCTGAACTCTATTATAACAACCTAATAAACCAAAATATAAACACAATTTGTTACTAAAAAAATTACATTTATTAAAAGTTCTTAAGTGAAATACATGCGATTATTTTTTAGTCTTATACTTATTTTATTACTTCAAAACAGTTTTGCCCAAACTTATTACATAAGCCCATTGGGTAATGATGTTACCGGAAATGGAAGCATAGGCAATCCATGGAATTCATTATATAAAGCAACAAGTACAGTAACTACTGCCGGAAGTATTATACATGTAAAAGCAGGAGTTTATAACGAAGCACTACAATCAGTATTGTCTGTTGGTGTAAGTATTGAAGGAGAAGGTGTTTCATCGGTTATACAAAGTTCTTTTTCCAAAGATTGGGCAGAGTTACTATCGCTTAGGTCGCCGGAAGGTACAACCGGTAACCAGGAAATTTCATTTTTAAAATTTACCGGGTTAAACCTTACAGGCTTTTGGGGCATTGTAGTAGCAGGCCGTAGCAATGTAAGCATACACGATTGCACGATTGAAGATTTTAGCGACAGGGGGGTAATTTTTGATGGCAGGGATGATAATATTGAAGCCGCTCCTGAAAAATTTGCAACGGGAAATAAATTTTATAATAATATAGTTAACAACTGTGCGGCCTATAATACAGCTACTGGTAAATACGGTAGAGGCTGCCTAAATATTGGCGGGCAAGATGGAATGCTGATATACAATAATACCATTACACAAAACCAACGGCCTGTGGGTTACAATGGTTTTGCTATAAAATACAGCAATAATGGCTATTTAAAAAACATAAAGATTTATAACAACACTATCATCAAGGTTCCATTTATGGGTAATTATGGAGGTGATGAAGGCTGGGATTTTGCTATTGAGTTATGGAATATACTGGGTGGTATGGAAATATATGGCAACAATATACAAGGTGCTGTTGATTTTGTAAATACCAGTAAGGATGAGGCTGATTATGGTGTTTGGATTTACAACAACACAATTGGCCAAAAGGAATTAAATAAACATTTTGAGAGCGGATTAATATTTGAAGTGAAAACTGAAGCTGTAGTAATTGAAAATAATATTTTTAAAAAAATTGCAGGAGGCATTATCTTTTATACCGAAGGCAACCGCAGTATGTACGATATAACCATTAGGAATAACCGATTTGAGGAAATAGGCAGTAAAAATGGTAATGGCAATAATGGTAATGGTATCAATATAAGCCCTGGTGTTGTAATGAAAGGAGAGGCCAGCTATTATATAGATAATTTGTGGGTTTATAATAATAGTTTTATTGCAGCAGTTAATAATGCTCCATTGTATGGTATTGAAATTAGCGGAGCAGAGGGTGCCGGTAAAATTGTTATAAAAGATAATTCCATTAAAGGATTTAATGTAGCGCCTGTTTTTGCAAACCCGGGCGAAGTTATTGACAGCATGGTTATAGAAAAAAATCATTTAGCGGGCAATGGAAATAATAATAAACCTTTTTTTATAAGAGGCTTGCCATCTCATCTTATTTTTAAAAAAAATGTTGTTGATGCTTCAATACAATCACCGGGTTTTAATTTTAAACAGCAAATCATAAGGCCCGTATATTATGAATTAAAAAACAGTAACATCCTTGAATTAATTGCTATTGCCGCCTTATTGGTGGCTATGTGGTTTTGCATTGGCGAAAACATTTATGCGTATGCACCATTTTCATTAGCCGCTGCCATTAGCTTGTTTTTATGTGTTGATGGCGAAGTAAGTTTATCTAAAACCATTGCTGCCGTTTTATTTATTATACTATGCCTGTATGGATGGTGGGTATGGCGGCAGCGTGACAGGCGTGGCCACCGTATTGTACGAATTACAAAATCATCTAAAAAAGATATAACTATACAAATGCTTATTTTTTCTACAGCATTTATCAGCCTTACATGTGCAGGTTTCATATCCTACAAAAATGCAGCACTTAATACTATAGCATTAACAGGCAATTTTGTGTACGCAACTTCGTTAACAGGGTTTTGGCTTACTACACAAAAAAAATTTGAAAGCTGGTATTGGTATTTGGTAAGTGGCATTGCAGCTATAGCTTATTTTTATTTAACACACTATCTTATTTTTTGCAGCAGTGCAATTGTATTGATAGCTTTTGCTACATGGTGTATGTATGCCTGGAGAAAAAAATTAAACCGAAAAAGAATTTCATCCTCAGAAAAGTTAAGGGGCTGATGTAAATTAAACAATTGCCATTTTTTCTTTTATATGGTTTGCCAGCCTTAAACTAATAGCTACTACGGTAAGGGTTGGGTTTACAGCACCGCCAGTTGTATAACAAGATGAACCGGCAATATATAAATTATCAATGCCGTGAATTTTACAATTGGCATCAACCACACCATGTTTAGGATCATCACTCATTCTTGTTGTGCCAAGATGGTGCCAGCCACCACTTGTATAGTCTGGTAACTGTACATCGCCATCTAATAAAAATTCTTTAAGTTTAACACGGCCAATACCTGCAGCACCTATCTGCTGCCCCAAAAGTTTATTAATAGTAAATACGGTTTTCTTATCAATAGGCGATAAGGCCCAGAAAAGATTAGCCCTTGGTATGCCCAGTTCATCTTTTTCGTTGCTTAATACTACCCTTGATTCGGGATGAGGAAGTTGCTCTACCCTGGTAAATAAGCCATAAGACTGGTAAATACTTTTTGAAAAAAACCTTTGAATAAAATTACGTTTATCAAGGGTTGAGTATTTTTTAAATGTATCCAGGCTTTTTCGTGGGTCATCATTTGACCAAAGTTTTACAGACGGAATAGTCTTGTTCGACATTTCCAATGGCATTAATGATATTGAACCATTAAGTACTTGTAACTCTCTTTGTTTTTCAGGCGATATGGCCAACTCTGCCCTCACTTTAGTAAACTGCTCCATCAAATACAACTTCAGTTTATCGGTATGGTTCAGCCAAAGTTCGCCGGTTTTAATTTCGGCATGCTCCATAAAATACCGGCCTACCAAATCATTATCATTACCAAGCCCTTTAGGCGCCTGTTTGTTACATGCCAGTAAAACCCTTGCATTTTGCATAGCACTACAGGCAAGTATAAAGTTTTTAGCTTTAACGGTATGCTGCTTACCTGCATAGTTTTTTACTGTTACCTGGGTGATGGAGTTTATACTTTCAGTTGCATCCAAATCAACCACATTGGCATATATATGCAACTGTATGGTTTTTGAATTTACAATAGCATCCTTATATTTTTTTCCAAATCGTGTTGGAGGGCTAAACTGCCACATCTTTGACCAGATAACTTTTTCATCAAGTGGTAATGGTTTAAAATCGGGGTCTTGTTTCAGCCAATAATCCAGGTTCCATTCGCAGGGGCCAAGATCTAAAATTGATGTAGCTTTTGGATAATATTTTGCAATATCTTCTCTTTTTATTGGCCATCCGCTGTTTTCTACCCATTCTCTTTTTTCAAAATCTATATCATCAAATGTAGAACACATGCCTCCCCAATGCCCGGTACTGCCTCCAAAATAATGAAGCCTGCTTGCTTTCATAGGATAATAGGGATGGCCTGTTATTTTTCCATTATATAATTCCTGGATCCTGTCATCATATTCCATCCCTCCTCCTTCCAGTAAAATTATTTTTTTGAAAGTATTTTCTAATTCAAGAGCAATACTAATTCCGGCAGCCCCTGCACCTATGATACAAATGTCGCCTTCTATTTGAGAGTTGTTTTCTAACTGCCTGGCATCAATAAGCATGTGTAAAAAGTAAATTTTATGTTAGTGAAAATAACGCACACTGGCGTGCTTCTGTTTGCGCAATAATCCAGCCATTTAAAACAAAGATTGAGTTTTTTTCAAAGTCGTCGTGTATTTTGGCATCCAGCATTTCAATCAATTCAAATGAGTCTGTCTTTTCATTGTATACCTTTCCCTTGTTGTCGGTAAGCAATAATTTTTTAAGGGTAGCTTTATCCTTTTCCTGCGGAACGGCTATTCGATAACTTTTACCAATCGCTCTTAATGTTTTTTCATCGCAAAAGCGGCTAAGCTCATCAGGTATAACAATAGAATCGTAGTGTTTTGAACGGCCTTTGATATATTTTATCGCAGGAATTGAAACTGCAGCCAAGGTAACTGCCGTTGCTGAAATTAAGAAAGTCCTTCTTTTCATATTAGGGTAACAAGTCTTGACGAAATAACCAGGCAAATAACCTGTTTATTCTTATTACATTAAATAAGTTTAGTTTAAAAAAACAAATTTATTTGAAAAATATTGCATGTGGTAATAAATTATACAAAATATGCACTCAATAAAATAAACATATAATATTAAAGTTTAATTTTGCATTTCTTTTTATTAATTGCTTAAAAAGTTAATTTTTTATCTATTTTATTAACATTTATAGGGTTTTTACTAACAATTTTTCGGGATTTTACTATGGGCTAATTATTAATATTCAAATTTTTGTTCTTCCTTTAATTATACTCATTAGTTTATATAATTAAATATGTCGTTATATATAAAAGGTGATTTTATCTTCAAAATCCTACTTATTTGTCCCATAAAAATTAATTAATCGTAGCACTATTTTTGCCCTTCTGCACCCTTTAAAAATGTAAGGCTTTTTGTTACGTAATATCCTGTGATTATTGAAATATTAGTAATTGTAATAAACCTATACATTTTGCGTTAATCACATTAAGAATAGTTTAAAATCCAATAATTCCAATTCAATGAAATTTTTATTACTCCTTATTTCTATTTTTTTAAGTAGTATATCAAATGCAGCAACTTATTATATAAGCCCAACTGGAAATGATAATACCGGTACCGGTAGCATAACCAATCCCTGGAAAACGCTTAAAAAAGCAACATCAACTGTAACAACACCCGGTAATATAATTTTTGTTAAAGCCGGCACCTATGTTGAAAACAGTACCAGTACATTAGCAGTGGGTGTAAGTATCGAAGGCGAGGGTGCTTTGTCAATAATTAAAGCTTCATTTTCTACAGTTTTTCAAATGATAATTGAGGCCCATAGCCCCGAAGGAACCAATGGCAACCAACATATAAGTAATATAAGTATGGACGGCCAAAACAGCACTTCCTGGGCAATTCAAATACAGGGCCGCTCTAATTTTTCAATTCATGATTGTATTATTTACAATTTTGCACAGCGTGGAATAGTATGGGGAGGAAGGGATGATAATGGCGATGCTCCACCAACTATTTATGCAACCGGTAATAAATTTTATAATAATACTGTAACTAACTGTGCAAGTTTTGACGGCACTTACGGTTACGGCTGTCTTAATATTGGCGGACAGGATGGAATGCTTATATACAACAATACAATAGTTACCACCGGCAATATGCCGGGCTGGCCCATCAAATTATGGAATGAAGGACACATTAAAGGTTGTAAAATTTATAATAACACTTTAAAAAGGCCTCCATTCCCTTATCAATATAATGGTATTGGCAATTATTTTGATTTTTGTATTGAGATGTTTTATGAACAGGGACTTGAAATTTACAATAATATCATTGAGGGTAGTGTGGATTTAAACTACCAAACCAAGGGTGCTTATGCATACAGTGCTTATATACACGATAATGTTTTTGGCAGAACTGCACAGGCTGCCCATTGCGAAACCGGTATATGGCTTGAGTTTCAAACCGAAGGTTTAATAATTGAAAACAATACTTTTAAAAATATTTCGCAGCCGGTTATGTTTTCGTTAAGGCCGGGCAGTTTTATGAATGATATTACCATTCAAAAAAACCTGGCTTATAATATTGGTAAAACAGATGGTACAAGAGAAGGTTATGCCATTGGCATTATAGTTAATGACAATTCAACCAATTATACTGCTTCAAATTGGTTTGTATATAATAATACCTTTTTAGCATTACCTGGCGCCAATGCTCCTTATTTTGGTGTTAATATACCCGGAGGTAATTCTTCTAATAACGTAAAACTAATTAATAACATCATAACCAATTTTAATTATTATGCTGTTAGTTGCGATTATGGAAGTCACCTGAATGGTTTGCAGGTAAGAAATAATACAAAATATAACAATGGTAGCAACAATGCCATTTTATTTGATAATGGGAACCCCTCCAATTATACAAATACTGGTAATATAACAGTAAACCCTGTTTTAGATGCAAACCATATTCCTGTTGTTGGTTCTTCACCTTGTATAGATGCAGGTATCAATGTGGGGTTACCATATAATGGATCGGCTCCCGAAATGGGATTTTATGAAATTGGTGTAACAAATATTCCGCCTACGGCTAATGCAGGGCCCGACCGCACAATAACTTTACCAGCAGATAGTGTACATTTAAATGGTAGTGGAAATGATCCTGACGGAAATATCACATCCTATCAATGGACAAAAATTTCGGGACCAACTGCTGGCAATATTACCAACCCAAACTTAGCATCCACTTCAGTTACAGGATTAGTGCAAGGAGTTTATAGATTTGAGTTGAGGGTAACAGATAACGGAGGATCATCTGGCAGAGATACTATGCAGGTAACAGTTAATGCTGCTCCTACAAATATTCCGCCTACAGCTAATGCAGGACCCGACCAATCAATTACACTACCTACAAATTCAGTTACTCTTAATGGTAGCGGCAACGACCCCGATGGTAGCATAACAGCTTATTTATGGACTAAAATTTCGGGACCGGCTTGTACTATCACAAATCCTAACAATGCTTCTACTTCTGTTACAGGTATGTTGCAAGGTACATATAGATTTGAACTGAGAGTTACAGATAATAACGGCGCTTATGGAAGAGATACCATGCAGGTTACGGTTAATGCTGCTCCTACAAATATTCCGCCTACAGCTAATGCAGGACCCGACCAATCAATTACACTACCTGCCAATTCAGTTACTCTTAATGGTAGCGGTAACGACCCCGATGGTAGCATAACAGCTTATTTATGGACTAAAATTTCGGGACCAGCTTGCACTATCACAAATCCTAACAGCGCTTCCACTTCTGTTACAGGATTAGTGCAAGGAGTTTATAGATTTGAATTGAGGGTTACAGATAATAACGGCGCTTATGGAAGAGATACCATGCAGGTAACAGTTAACGCTGCTCCTACAAATATTCCGCCTACAGCTAATGCAGGACCCGACCAATCAATAACACTACCTACCAATTCAGTTACTCTTAATGGTAGCGGTAACGACCCCGATGGTAGCATAACAGCTTATTTATGGACTAAAATTTCGGGACCAGCTTGCACTATCACAAATCCTAACAATGCTTCTACTTCTGTTACAGGTATGTTGCAAGGTACATATAGATTTGAATTGAGGGTTACAGATAATAACGGCGCTTATGGAAGAGATACCATGCAGGTAACAGTTAACGCTGCTCCTACAAATATTCCGCCTACAGCTAATGCAGGACCCGACCAATCAATTACACTACCTACCAATTCAGTTACTCTTAATGGTAGCGGTAACGACCCCGATGGTAGCATAACAGCTTATTTATGGACAAAAATTTCGGGACCAGCTTGCACTATCACAAATCCTAACAGCGCTTCTACTTCTGTTACAGGTATGTTGCAAGGTACATATAGATTTGAATTGAGGGTTACAGATAATAACGGCGCTTATGGAAGAGATACCATGCAGGTAACAGTTAACGCTGCTCCTACAAATATTCCGCCTACAGCTAATGCAGGACCCGACCAATCAATTACACTACCTGCCAATTCAGTTACTCTTAATGGTAGCGGTAACGACCCCGATGGTAGCATAACAGCTTATTTATGGACTAAAATTTCGGGACCAGCTTGCACTATCACAAATCCTAACAGCGCTTCCACTTCTGTTACAGGTATGTTGCAAGGTACATATAGATTTGAACTGAGTGTTACAGACAATAACGGCGCTTATGGAAGAGATACCATGCAGGTTACGGTTAATGCTGCTCCTACAAATATTCCGCCTACAGCTAATGCAGGACCCGACCAATCAATTACACTACCTGCCAATTCGGTTACTCTTAATGGTAGCGGTAACGACCCCGATGGTAGCATAACAGCTTATTTATGGACTAAAATTTCGGGACCAGCTTGCACTATCACAAATCCTAACAATGCTTCTACTTCTGTTACAGGTATGTTGCAAGGTACATATAGATTTGAATTGAGGGTTACAGATAATAACGGCGCTTATGGAAGAGATACCATGCAGGTAACAGTTAACGCTGCTCCTACAAATATTCCGCCTACAGCTAATGCAGGACCCGACCAATCAATTACACTACCTACCAATTCAGTTACTCTTAATGGTAGCGGTAACGACCCCGATGGTAGCATAACAGCTTATTTATGGACTAAAATTTCGGGACCGGCTTGTACTATCACAAATCCTAACAGCGCTTCCACTTCTGTTACAGGTATGTTGCAAGGTACATATAGATTTGAATTGAGGGTTACAGATAACAACGGCGCTTATGGAAGAGATACCATGCAGGTAACGGTTAATGATGTACTAAATATACCACCAACTGTAAATGCGGGACCCGACTTAACAGTTACATACCCGGATAACTCAGCTACTTTAAATGGTAGTGGCAATGATGTAGATGGCATTATTGCAAGATATGACTGGAGGCAACTTTCAGGTCCTTCAAATAATGTACTTTTCTCATTAGTAAGTGCTGTAACTTATATTAACAACCTGGTACCGGGTGAGTATGTATTTGAATTGATGGTTACTGACAACAGGGGGGCTACAGCAATTGATACAGTAAAAGTTACTGTTACCGGGCCGCCACAAATTATTCCCGAACAAAATAAATTTAAGATATACCCTAACCCGGTGATTAACATTGCAACACTTGATGTAACATCTACAAAAGCAAATGCGGTAATATCAATAGTAATATTTGATTTACAGGGTAAAATAGTCTTAAAAAAATCAATTGTAGCAGGCCAGTTTAATATTACAGACAAGTTAGATCTAAGTAAACTAATGAAAGGTACATATATGGTTACTGTATTTTTTGACAATGCAGATAAACAAACACATACAATTATAAAAATGTAATAATTATCCTTAGTTAATTTTTTAAACCGTGAATAATAATTATTCACGGTTTTTATTTATTAATATTTCAAAGGTTTATTTTATTTAAGCCTTATATGTTCTTTAATAATAAACTATAACCCAAATAATATTACAAATATTTTGTTTTATTTGATTTAAAAGCCGTAATAGAAATAAATTATTTAAAAAAGAGTTACCTAAACCTTTGAAATCGGCAATTTTAAATATATATTTGCCTTCAGGTCCATAATCTGTATTAAAAGTCGCCCTAAAACTAATCGAGATTTTATTTAAATCTGCTGATATTTTTCCATTTAGCTTTAGCTAAGGAAGTCTTACTCTAATTCCTATGTTACTCCTTTAATAAAAGAATTCAATACACTGTTTGCACTAATTTATTTTAGTAAAGCGGATAAAATGTTTTTATTTATGGCAAAAAGATTACTATTTATTGTTATTGTATTATCCTTTACCAGGTTTAATGTTTGGGCACAACAAGATGTATCATTTTCTATACAGGCACATGAAGATGACTGGCAGTTATTTATGAGCAGTAAAATTGTTGCCGATTTAACTGCAAGTGGTAAAGTAGTATTCATAACATTAACTGCCGGTGATGCAGGTAATGGTGATGGAGCATATTCGGGTGGCAACCCATTTTACTTAAGCAGGGAAATGGGCTCAGTTTATTCTGCAAAATTTGCTGCAGATATAACAAGCGGTACTACGCCCTTGCCTGTACCCACAGCAACTATTGCAGCTGTAAACGGGCATAACATTACAAAATATGTATACGGAAATACAGTTAGTTACTTTCTTCGGCTACCTGACGGAGATTTTGATGGAAATGGATTTCCTATTACTGGCAATAAAAGCCTTCAAAAATTAAGGCAGGGTAATATTACTTCTTTAACATCGGTTGAGAACTCTGCAACCTATACAGGCTGGTCAGATTTAACCAATACCATTAAGCAAATTATATTAAACGAAAAAGGAACCGATAACCAGGTTTGGATGTACACTGCCAGCCTTGATAATAATGCCAACCCCGGCGACCACTCAGATCATTTGTATGCTGCACATGCGGGACAGGATGCCGTATCGGCAATGCTTTGGGTAGGTATAGCAGAATTTGTTGATTACGCCTCTACATCTATGCCCGCCAATTTAAGTGCTACCGACCATGAAAACGCAGCCGCTATCTTTATGCTTTCAGAATGGGGTATTACTGAAAAAGAATACGCAAGCAGTTTTGTACCAAATCATACTGCATGGCTACCTATGGATTATTTTGCAGTAAAACGAAATCCTTCCGGAAATGCTCCATTTACAATTATAGGAGAAGAGAATATTGCAGGAAATAAAATGACTTCTATACCTATGATAGTTTCAATAACATCACCGGTATATACTAATAAAGATGTAAGTATGATTATAAGCCCGTTCGAAAAAGGAACATTACACACAACTATAGCCGATGAAAAAGGAAACAATATATTTAATACTGAAACAAATATTGAAAACAAAGATGGATTGTTGGTAAACATGGGTAAAATATTTACTCAAAAAGGCAGATATATTTTAGTTAATACTTTAAATGGAAAATATATTGAAACCAGGAAAATTATAGTACAATAACATTATAAATGAAGACGATGAAAAGGATTTTTTACATATCATTACTTATTTGTTTAGTTTCTTTTAAAGCAAAAGCACAACCAGAGGTTTCGTTTTTTGTGCAGGCCGATGAAGATGACTGGCAATTATATATGTGTAAACAGGTTACCGGCGATTTAGCTGCAGGCGGTAAAGTGATAATGATTACACTTACTGCAGGCGATGAAGGTTATGGAACCGGAACTTTCAATGGATCAACTACACCTTACTACCAGGCAAGGGAAAGAGGTGCTGTTTATGCTTCAAAAGCTGTATCCGATTTTTCATACACAGCTTACTACCCTTTTTCGTACCAGGTACCAACTTCTCAAAATGTTTTAATTAACGGTAAAAACCTGGTGAAATATACCTATGGCGACCCCTCAGGCGCCGGGCAAATTGTAAATTATTTTTTACGGTTACCCGATGGTGGCCCTACCGGTTCAGGCTATCCTGCAACATCTAATGTATCATTAATGAAGTTAAAGCAGGGTATCATTACAAATATCACTTCAATTGATGGCGCCAACACATATACCTGGAATGATCTTGTAAATACCATCTTATCAATAATGCTTACAGAAAGGGGAAGCGACCCCCAGTTTTACCTTCATACATCAAGCCTTGATGGTGTAGCAAACCCGGGAGACCATTCAGATCATATCTATTCATCTACTGCAGCGCAGGAAGCAGTAGCACCACACCTGGCCATTGGTATCAACGAATTTATTTTTGATTACTCATCATCATTAGCCAACAACCTGAGTAATGAAGATTATGAAAACGCTGCCGGAGCATTAAGCGCTTATGGTTGGAGCCTGATACTTGATAAATACCCATCACCATTTAACAGCACCAACCGAGCATGGTTGCCACAGGAATATGCAACCATTAAACGTACCCCACAAGGCGCTTTACCGGTTACATTGCTTGAATTTAAAGGAGCATTACAAAATAAAAAAGTATTGTTAGAATGGAGTACATCTGCAGAATATAACAGTAAGCAATTTGAAATAGAAAAATCGCTTGATGGCTTTAATTATAAATTACTTCACACAACTCCTGCAGCAGGTAACAGCACTTCAGAAAAAAATTATTCCTACATAGATGCTAATGTTGCCGATATAAATTATTACAGGCTTAAAATGCTGGATATTGATGGAGGTAGCAAGCAAAGTAATGTAGTAGTTATTAAAAATAATATACTACAACAATCAATTGTTTATACAACCAATCCATTTAACAATAAAATTAATGTACGCTTTGCAAAAATACCTCAAGGCGATATTACAGTATCATTGATTAACATGAATGGAAAACAGGTATTCACAAAAATTATCAGCAATCCACAGTCGAGGCTCGTTGAAATTGAAACCGGAAACACCCAACTTAGCAAAGCTATGTATATATTGAGGATAGAAAGTGAAGGCCAATTGTACAATGTTAAGTTGCTGAAAGAATAAACTTAAATTGAATTATACGCACAATAAAAACGGGGCTAAAATTTAATTTGCCCCGTTTTTATTATAACATATTTTACAGACTATTTTAGCTCAAACCGTCTTATCCTCAAATACCTTGTTTTGCTTCGGCCATAATAAAAAGTATCAGACACCTTATTAAAGTGGCTGTTTAGGAAACTGTCAATCATAGGCCTGTTCATATTCCTGTTCAATTGTATCGCATCAAAATCGTTACTGATAAAAAGGAAAGATGCTGCATTTTGCACTTTTGCCTTCAAGGAATTTTTAAGCACAAACGTATCTTTTACATTGGATATATAGTTACTGTCGAATGTAAGTTTATTAGGTAAAGGAACTATTTGGTGGCCACCTTTATAATAGCTTGAGAAAGGAAGTGCCAATTGGCTGCTGTAAAAAACGATGGGCTCATTGGGTTGTTCAATTTCCTGAATATAGCCCGCCAACTTCTTATAATCATAATCCTTTACAGGAATTTTATAATAAGTGTAAAGCAAATAAACAAAATACAATGCACAACCGGCAAAAATCAAATTTTTAAATACCGGTTTAAGCGTATTAAGCAAAAGGAACCATATAATTATTAATGGGAAAATAATGGTGAGATACCTGCCCGCAAAAGTTAGTTGCTCTATGGTAAAAACAACAGAGTAAAAAATAAACAGGATACCTGTTGCAAACAATAAAGTATTGATAATTTTGAAAAAAACGTCATTATCACTGTTTCGGTTTCTATATAAGTTATAATAAGCAATAAGCAGGCTAATTACTACAACAGTTTTAATAAGCCATCTTCCCCATCGGTTAAAAGGCGCTATGTGTAAAGCCAATAAAAAATTTTGCGGCGACCTAAACATATCATTGACAATTTCCTTAAAAGGAATAGGTGCCGTGGTTTGTTGGTGCATGTGCACCTGCATTTGAATGTATAAAAAATTGGGTAAAAAAAGCAACACTACCGGTAACAGGTAAAGGCAAAGTATAAAAAAAGATTTCCATCCTTTATATAACAATAATGAACAGGCAAGAGCAGCCACCAATAAAGTAAAAAAATATTGAGTGTAAGCTCCTATCAAAGCCAAAATTAAAAAAGTGAAGAGAGCAGGTTTGCTATTGTATTTATAATAGCAGATGAAATTATAGATGGCTGCCACGCTCAATAAAATCATAAATGCATACAACCTGATTTCAAGGGCTGCCCATACGGTAAACGGGTTCAGTAAAAAAATAACCAACATCCAGTGGTTATTTTTATTGCCTGAAATTTCTATAGTTAGCTTATGAAGTATCAAGGCAGCAATAGCAATGCAAAGGATGGAAAAGAATTTTGCGAAAATTATATCGGCACTTATTGTGCGCCAAGCTGCCATTAAAAGAAAATATACAGGAGGCTGCCCTTCAAAAGTATAAGATAACCTAACAACTTCAGAAAAGCCATGAGAAGTAGTGTTTAATGTATATGATTCATCTTCCCATATATTTAATGCAAAACACAGGTAAACTAAAAATACTGCATACAATAATAGAAATGTATAAAAAAAGATATTACTTGCTTTGGAATTCATCATTTTTAATATGAGCGCTTTAATTAACAAGCATTATATATTGCTGTTGTTTTGAGTTTTATTATCAGTATGCAACCTCTTCTGCCTTTTTAAAGCGCTACCAAGATGAAACAGTTCTTCAAAGTATCTTTTACTTTGTAATGATAAAAAACCAACGCTTAAAAACTGAATGGATATGATAAAAGTGATACCTCCTACCAGGAATGTGTGTGGGCTGTTTTGAAACTGAAGAGCAAGGCTATGGGAGAAAGATGGTGCTTTACCGGCAAGCAATGTTAAATCGGGGTGTGCAAGATCTGATAAAGTAATGTATAATAGCCATACCAATTGATAAAGAGAAAGCAACATCAATAAAAATCCAATTCCTAAAAAGAAAATATAAGGCCTGAAAATAAAACCCGACATTAACCCCGAAAAAAAACTTCGTAACACTCTTAGGCTTGATGTTCTTTTACCGGCAAATTTATTTTGTTCTGTCCAATCGAGGTGAGCAGGTATTTCTTCAATCCTTGCTCTTAATATCATTCCTTTGTAAATGATTTCAGGATTAATCTCATAATCTCTTGTTTTTAAATTAAGGTCACGGATAAAATCAGTACGGTATGCCCTTACCATACCTGTAAAAGTGTAATACTTATCTTGTGCAGCCATTCGCATAAATCGGTTTACCGATTTACTCATTACCCGCCTAAAACGAGGTACAGCAGTTACTTTCCCTCCTTTCATATAAGGCGAAGCCAAAACCATATCTGCAGATGTTTCAACTAATTTGTCAGCAAGTTTCCCAATATTATCTTCTGCGTAACTTAAATCTATATCTATAACAACAATAATATCACCCTTGGCATTTCTAAAACCTGTTTGCAATGCTATACCAAGGTTAAAATTAACCGGATGATGGCATACCCTAACATTAGAATATTTTTTTTCTAATTCATCTGCAATAATGCCGGTTTTATCTTTACTTCCATCATTTACAATAAGTATTTCCCAATTATACCTGTCTTCAATACTGCCCAAGTATTTTATTACTGTTGCAATATTTGTTTCTAGTATAGCTTCCTCATTATAACAAGGTGCTACTACCGTAATAAAATGTTTTGGTTCAGTATTCATAATGTTATTTTGGTTCAATCTCTATTTTAAATCCTGTTACCTAAAAAATCAATTTACTCTCGTTAATTTTTTTTAAACAAGTACCATTTTAAATCTACAGCAGGGTAACGCATATTGTATTTACCTATTGCCTTACTTAATAATTTTAAAACCGATTTTTTTAAAGGCAGGTTAGGTGTACTTTCATCAAAAAGCGATAAGCCGTGGTTGATATTTATTTTTTTAACAGGCCGGCCTTTTGCATGTAATTGAAAACCATAATACTCAAACATTTGAGACAAAGTTTTATCCGAAAACCAGGTTATTACACTTGGTGGGCAGTATTCGTGCCAGTATTTGCCTGCAATTCTTGCTGCAATACTTTTCATATTCCAGGATTCAACCAACACTAAACCATCTTTATTCAACAAACTATTAATAATAGATAGAGATTTATCAGGATTGTATAAACTGCCAACAACCTGTATTAGGTTTACCAGGTCGAATTTAATATCGGTTGTATAATCTTCTAAGCTGCCGGTTTGTATTTTTAAGTTTAGTTCTTTTCTTCCGTACTCGGCCATTGTATTATTAGGCTCTACTCCGTAGCAATCCCATCCCGACTGTTCAAATCCCTTCATAATAAATCCGGCTGCACATCCTACATCTAATAATTTTCCGGGCTTTGTATATTTTGAAATAATTTTTGCATAATTAAGTCCTGATTTAAGGAGCAAATCTTTTTCAAGCAAATAACCGGGATATCCATCTTTTCCTCCAAAAAAATATTCATCTGAATACACTTTATCAAGATGCCCCTCCATTTCTTTCAGTTGGGTAAAACGGTGCCCACAATGCGTACACTCTTTAATAGGGAATCCCTTTTTAACGAGTAATAATTTTTTTTCTTCTTGGCAGGAAGCAAAAGAAGAACAAGCCTTTTTCATAATAAATATTAAAGCTTATTTAGCTAAAAATTACTAATTAATAGCATTGATAAAGCCAACCATTTTATCTGTTACGTTAATCCCAAAAATATCCTGTTGGCCAGATGCGGTTTTAAAATTAATAATTTGTTCGGTAATATTTTTTGATGTGGGGTTAACCAATAAGTTCCACTTTTCTTCTACGGTTTCTACCCACTCGGTTTCTGTACGTAAGGTAATACAAGGTTTCTTTAAAATATAGGCTTCTTTTTGAATGCCTCCCGAATCGGTGATGATACGCTTAGCCGAATGTTCCAGTACAATAAAATCAAGATAGCCTTGTGGTTCTACCATTTGTATATTGGAAGGAATTTTGTAGGAAGGTGAAAGCATTTTCCTGGTTCGGGGGTGCACAGGAAAAATAATTTTTTCGCTAAGGTTTCCTAATTGGTTCAGTAAGTTTTCAAGTATAGTATTATCATCTACATTATAATTGCGATGCAGGGTTAACAAACTGTAATCTGTTGTTTCTAATTTCAAATTATTTAGCACGGCAGATTTTTGTAATGCAATCCTGATATTATTTGCCATGGTATCAACCATGATATCGCCGGTAAGGAAACTTTTATCGCCCAATCCCTCTTTTTGTAAAATATTCATAGCAGTAGGTGTTGGCGCAAACAGGTATTTTGAAACATGGTCGGTAACAATGCGGTTTATTTCTTCGGGCATTGCCCTGTTGTAACTACGCAAACCGGCTTCAATATGCAGTATAGGTATGTTTAGTTTTGCTGCCACCAAGGCACCGGCCAGTGTAGAATTAGTATCGCCAAAAACAATTACCAGTTGTGGGCTGCTCGCTGCCATAGCAGTTTCAAGCCTGCTTATCATTTGTGTAAACTGGGTTGTTTGGCTCCCCCCACCGGTTTCAAGGTGTATATCTGGTTCTCTTATACCAAGGTCTTCAAAAATTTTTTGCGACATAGCATAATCATAATGCTGCCCGGTATGTACAATTATTTCCTGGTGCTGTTTTTGCAGGGCAGCAGAAAGTGGTGCCAGCTTTATAAATTGGGGGCGTGCACCTACTATTGAGAATATCTTCATGTTATTAATGAGCTTTAGTTTCTATAACCTTGCGATTAACAGAAAGTTTTTTTGCAAACTGTTCCATTGGTAACAGTTCAAAATGTTTTTTAAGCATAGTGATGGCTATTTCAAAAACTTTCATTTTCTTTTCGCTTTTAATATTCATACCTGGAAAAAATGAAAGTTGTGGTACCAAATCGCCACTGATAAGATCTAAGGGATGCAGCAGGTAGCTGGGTGGTGTTTTTGTAAGTTTACACATGAAGATGGCAAATCGTAAATACATTTTCATTAAGCCCATTGAAACACCACTGATGTATAACAAATAACTCTGGTGAAAAGGCAGTTTAAAAAAGGGCATAGTGGTAACGGGTATTTCAAGCAAACCCTTACTGTTTTTGAATTTCCAGTTAAAGGGTTTTAAAGGGTAAAAGCCTTCTTTAAATGAACCAAACAATTCTTTACGGCTTTCTTTTTCTTCTTTTGTAAGTTTCGATTTATTGAAATAATACATCCGCATTAATGGCGAAATATAGGTGGGCAATAAAGATGCATCAAAAATATAATTGCGTTTTTGCAGTACTTCAAGCAAATCGTTGCTCCAGCTAAAACCGGGGCCACGAAACATATTGGTGCGTTTACCTGTTGCCTGTAAGATAGATTCTTCTGCCTGTTCTATCTCTGCTTCTATCTTTTCTTTAGAATAAGTTTTTAACCACGACTCATGATGAAAAGAATGATTGCCTACTTCGTGCCCACGGTCAACAATACTTTGCAGTACTTTCTTATTTTTTTCGATGGCTGCATCCTGGCCTACTATAAAAAAAGTAATTTTTATATCCAGCTTATCAAACATATCTAAAAATACAGGCACCACTATATCCAAATACGATGGAAATTTTTCCCAGCCTTCATCACCATGCACTTTCATATACGACCACTGATCGTCCAGGTCTAAAGAAATACTTGCAATCATTGTAGGTTTTGTTTTACGCATCTGCCATTATTTGAGTAAGCTTATCATCTGCCACTTTAATGGTTTCATTCACATTTAAAGTGCCATCCTGTATATAAGCTGTGTTTATGATATACACGCCGGGTATGGTAGTTACCACATCGGGTAAATTTCGTGAATAGTTTTCGGTTAAAACCGTTATCACATGCTTTGCCCTGGCAACACCTGCAAACTTTATATCTTCATCTGTAAGCCAGGGGTACATCTTTTTAAAATTAGATAAGAAAAATTTCTTTATCTCTTCATCAGAATAATTAAACAACGGATCGTAGGGGCTTACATATTTAGGCAGGTACACTAAAGCGTTATTGCCCAAATATTTCTTATCAACAAGCGCCGACATTTCAATAACACCTGTAAATGGCACCCATGAGTCGGTTATATTGGTTATGTAAAAATTGCTAACAGGTTTATTAAGTAATACGGCTACGCAAATAACACCTAAGTATTCAATACCCTCCAGCTTTTTTATTTCTTTTATTGTAAGGCCTGTACATAATTTTGCCGACAGGCCGGCTGGCAATGTGGAAACCACTTTATCAAACTCCATTGGCTCGTTTGCTGCAAAATGTATTACAGGTTTTGATACAGGGCCAATTGTAATTTCCCTTGCTGCATACCCAGTATGTATTTGAACCCCACGGCTAATGAGTTTATCTTTTAGTGCCGATACAATTCTTTTATAGCCGCCTGGCAAATAACCAAACATTTCTTTTTTTAAACCGCTGCGCCTGGCGCCATACAAACGTTGTATGGTGGCCCAAATAAATACCGCCGAAGTTTTTGTATAACTATCGCCAAGTTTTGCCCGCAATAACGGTAGCCAAACTTTTTGATAAGTATTTTTACCCGACCATCTTTGCAACCAATCTGTAACAGGTATTTTTTCTAAGCGTTTCCAATTTTTAATCCTGGATGCAACTAATATTGTAAGCCCCAGCCTGAATTTATCAATTAAGTTAAGTGTAGGAAATTTTAAAAACTCTACCGTATCAGACATGGAATACAGTTTTCCATTCATATAGAAACCTGTTTTTGTTTCCACCCATTCTATCTTATCTTCTAAGCCAACCTGTTTTAATAAATCTCTTGTTTTAAAATCTGATAACAATATCACATGATAAAATTTATCCCATTCCACATCATTCATTTTCCAGGAACTTACCAGGCCACCCAGTTCGGGTGCTGCTTCAAAAAGCGTAACCCTGTATCCCATTTCAGATAAACGCAATGCCAGCGTAATACCCATAATGCCGCCGCCAACAATTCCCCAGCTTTCAGATTTCATTAATCCTTTTTTTTAGATAAACTGTTTTTGCCAATTAATTGTTTCAATAAGCCCCTGTTCCAAATCCCACTTAGGTTTAAAGCCAAGCTTGCTGCAAATTTTTGTAATATCCGGTACCCTGCGCATTACATCTTCGTAATTACCAAAAGTTGAATATGGGATAAAATTTAGTTTAGGTTCCGAATCTTTGCCATTTACAAGTTTCCAAATAAGTATGGCAAGGTCTTTAATTGTTATTTCTGCATTATCCTTTGGGCCGGTATTAAATATTTCGTTGTTCGAATTTTCATTTTCAATACACGATATCAGTGCATTTACCGTATCTTCTACATAAGTGAAAGTACGGGTTTGTAAACCATCGCCATGTATATCGATGGCTTCTTTTTTAAATGCTTTTTCAATAAATACAGATTGAGGGCCTCCCCACCAGGTAAGGTTTTGATTGGGGCCATACGAACCAAAGAAACGGGTGATGGTATAATTCAAACCATATTCTTCGTGGTTGGCAATGATGTACTGCTCGCCATACATTTTTGATAAGGCATAAGCCCAACGTTTTACGGTAGTAGGGCCCATTACAAGGTCGGAGTTTTCGGAAAATGGTACATTAGGATTTTTTCCGTAAACATCAGAAGTAGATGCAAATAAAATTTTTGATTTATCCATGATACATTTGTGTACCACATTACGCAGCATCAGGTAATTTTCTTCAAGCGTACGCAAAGCATTGGTATAGCGTGGAATTTTTTGCGATGCCAGGTGAATGATGATATCTGCTTTTACATCTTTTAAAATTAAAGGGTTTGCAATATCGCCCATAAAAAACTGAAAATTCTTATTGTCTTTTATTGCATCTATATTTCTTAAAAAACCATAATTAAGGTTATCAATACCGGTTACATTATGCCCCCGTTGCAATAAACTTTTTGCCAGGTTTGAACCTACAAAACCCGCCACACCTGTTATTAATATTTTCATTGTAAGTTATTTTGGTTAGTATTTGTAAAGGCAACTGCTAATAGTTTGCAGGTCTGTTTCTGTTAATTCGGGATAATTACCACAATAAAATCCATTGGTATGTAAAAAATCGCTGCCCGGTAAATCGTATAAATTTTTTGCATATTTTTTATAAAAGGGTTGATTTTGCATATTGCCAGCAATCATAGGCCTTATCTCAATACCTGCACCCGAAAACTGCGAAAGGTATTTTTCTCTTAACTCGGGTGTTTTACAAACCACCGGAAATGCAAAGGTTGACAAAACATTAATATGGCTATGATTAAGATAAACAAGATCAGGATTTTCTTTAAATATTTTTTCGAATCGCAAATAATTGGCTTCTCTCTTCTTTATGTTTTCATCCAAAAACTGTAATTGGTATATACCCAGGAAACCTGTAATTTCTGTAGGCCTGAAATTATATCCAAGATCATAAAAAGTATATTTAGCTTCAAACTCAGATTTGATACCGTATTTAGTTCTCCATTTAACTTGTTGTGCTGCATTTAAATTTCTATCCCAACCATTTGCTCTAACAATACGCAACATTTCAGAAAGTTCATCATCATCTGTGCATATCATTCCGCCTTCGATAGTTGACATGTGGTGGGCCACAAAAAATGAAAAGCTTGCACCAATACTAAAATTACCGGCTTTACCTTCGGGTAGTTCTGTTCCTAAAGATTCGCAATTATCTTCTATTAATATAATACCTCTTTCTTCACAAATCTTCTTTATCGTAGCTATATCGCCTGTAAAACCCAGTACGTTTGTTAAAAACAGGGCTTGCAATGGTGTAGTTTTTAACCGGTCGAGTAAATGAGTACTCATTACATTTAAGGTAGATGGTTCGCAATCTATTGCAATGGGATTCATACCCATTTGTATAATGGGCATTGTATTAGTACTCCATGTTAATGCTGAAAAACCAACATTATCATTATCCTTTAATTTGCCCAGGTTTTTTAAAGCTTGAAGAATGGCAAGGTTGGCGCTACCACCGCTATTAAAAAGTATGCCGTGTTTTCTTCCCTGTTTTTTTGAAAACAATACTTCAAACTCAGCACATTTGGCATCCATGCTAAGCCGGTCGCTTTTCATTATAAATTCGGATAAAGCTTTTTTAGTTTCGTACTCATTTAAAAAAGCATTTTTCATTAAAGGAATCATACTAAACTTGTTTTTGTTGATTTATAAATTTCAATCATTTCTTCAATACCCTGTTGCAGGCTTATCAATGGTTTAAATCCCAATGCTTCCATACGGCTTACATCCATACATTTTTTAAGCATGCCATCTGGTTTGGTGTCATCCCAATGGATGGTTCCAGTAAATCCTGTTTTTTGTGCAATGGTTTCTGCCAGTTCCTTAATACTTATGTCGTAACCACAGCCAATATTAATAAATGCCGGATTGTTATAATTTTCCATTAAAAACACAATAGCTCTTGCCACATCATGTACATGCATAAATTCACGCCGGGCAATACCAGTACCCCAAAGCGTAATGCTTTCATCATTATTTTCTGCAGCATCCGAAAACCGTTTCACTAATGCCGATAATACATGCGAATGTTTAAGGTCGAATGAGTCGTTAGGACCGTACAGGTTACATGGCATTAGGCTAATACTGTTAAAACCGTATTGCTTGTGCATCCCTTCTAACAATTTAAGCCCGGCAATTTTAGCAATGGCATAACCTTCGTTGGTGGGTTCCAGTTTGCCGGTAAGCAGGTATTCTTCTTTCATAGGCTGCGGACAGGCTTTAGGATATATACAGGAGCTGCCCAGGAACACCAGTTTTTCAACTTTTGATTTTAAAGCGGCTTCAAAAATATTATTTTGTATTTGCAGGTTATCGAGCAGGAAGCTGGCAGGATTATCAATATTGGCCTGTATACCACCAACCTTTGCTGCAGCCATAATTACCACTTGTGGTTTTTCTTTTTCAAAAAAATCATGTACTGCCTGTTGATGTGTAAGATTTAATTCCTTGCTTGTTTTAAATACCAGGTTAGTGTAATTATTTTTTTGCAGCATTTGCAAGGTGGCCGAACCAACCATTCCTTTGTGTCCTGCCACATAAATCTTTTTAGTTTTTTCCATTATTTATTTTCAATTAAAATGTGTCTTTATTTTTTGCTGCAACATGATAGATTGTTAAAAACATGATTCGAATATCTAACCAAAGGCTCCAGTTTTCCAGGTACCACAGGTCTTTATTTACCCTCATCTTAATTTGCTCAACATTTGTGATTTCTCCTCTATAGCCATTAATTTGAGCCCAACCTGTAATGCCCGGTTTTAAAAACTGGCGTACCATATATTCATCCACAACTTTTGAATAATCGGCTGTATGCTTTACCATGTGTGGGCGGGGGCCTACCAGGCTCATATCTCCTTTAAAAACATTTATAAATTGCGGAAATTCATCAAGGCTGGTTTTACGTATAAACCTGCCTATTTTGGTAACACGGCTATCATTACGGGTTGCCTGTTTTAAATCAGCATCTTTATTGGCCTTCATACTGCGAAACTTTAAACAACGAAAAGTTTTTTTATTTTTCCCTGTTCGTAATTGCGAAAAAAATATTGGGCCACGAGATTCTAAAATAATAAGAAGCCCCAGGATTGGAATCAGCCAGGATAAAATACATACAATTACCAGGGAGCTTACAATAATATCCAACACTCTTTTTTTAATACGGTTGCCAACATCATCCAATGGTTCGCCCCTTAGCGAAAGAATAGGTAATTCGCCAAAATATTCTATATGCACATCCCTGGTTATAAAAACTGAAAGGTTTGGCACTATCTTAAACCGGATACATTCTTTTTCTGATTGATACATCAGGTTGTAGATATTCTTATCCTGTTCGGGAGTAATGGTAGAGAATATTTCTTGTATGTTTAGTTCTTTAGCTACTTGCAGGGTGTCTTTAACATTTGAAATTACCGGGTAGTGCGTAAGCTCATTCATTTTGTTTTCATCTTCAATAAAGCCTACCAGTTTTGTATTGATGCTGTCTTCCTCAAAATATTTAGCCAGTTTTTTTGCAGTGTCGTTATAGCCCAGGATAATTACTTTTTTCTGTATCTGGTCGCTGTCTTTATACAGGTTTCTTATACCCAGGTATATAAATCGGTTAATTAATAAGCCAATACCAAAGCCTACAATGGTAGTAGTAACAACTAAACGTGGTATATTAAACTGGTATGTAAACAGCAGGTAGCACAGTATAAAAATAACCCACAGCAAATAAACCTGGCTGGTGCGTTTTGTAAAATGTTCAAAACTCAGCATGTTTTTTCCCACATAAGTTCTTAGCAAGAATGCAGGAATTATCCAGCACAAATTTGCAATTAACCAGTAATTAAAATATGAAGTTGCAAATACAGCAATAAACTTGCTTTTTAAAAATAAAAAGCTTAAAAAATATACTGTATTTAATAATGCCAGGTCTAATAAAATAAGGCTAAGCTGCAGGTATCGTTCAAATTGCCTGTTCATTACGCACTAAACTTTTTATATTTTTCCATAATTATCATTATATAGCTGCTTTGCCGGCTTTACCGGTTTCAATATTTTAAGCCTGATAAATTCTTTTGTCATTACCCAAAGAAATAAACTGTTTGTAACAGCATATCTTTTAAACAGGCGGCGGGGTTCTTGTAAAAATCTATATAACCATTCTAAAGCATATCGTTGCATCCAAACAGGGGCTCTTTTTTGCAAACCAATGGTAACCGGCACTGCTCCACCAACCCCTGCCATTACTGCTTTCACCTTACTTCTCATACCTGCCATCCATTTTTCTTGTTTGGGGCATCCAAGAAAAACAAAAACAATAGCAGGAGATGCAGCATTTATTTTTTCAATTATTTCATTCTTTTCATCATCGGAGAGTGGCCTGAAAGGAGGGCTATACAAACCTGAAACTACTAAGTTCGGATATTTTTCTTTTACAAATTTACCGGTTTTATCAAGCATTTCCTGTGTACCTCCATAAAAATAAACAGGTAACTTTTCTTTTTCCATTCTTTGTAATAAATCAGGCAGTGTATCCATTGCCGAAACCCTGTCTTGCTTAATACCATAAAACAGCCGCATCATCCAGGCCAAAGGTTGCCCATCAGGCGTAACTATATCAGATTTGTTTATAAGTTCAAGAAATTCTTTATCCCGGTAAGCCTCAATAAACATGTGCACATTGGCATAATAAACCGTTGCAGAAATTTTTGCTGCAGCAAGCCTTGTTATTTCATCAATAAACTGATTGTATTTACCGGTTGAAATAGAGAATTGCTTTAATGGTTGTTTTGGAAGTTTGGTCACTTTTACTTTTTTTGCGAACGCACATTTTATATTTAAAAGCAGTTCGGTTAATTATTTTAGGCAGCATTATAAATTTTAATCAACTCGCCGATATATTTTTCAGGATTATAATTCTGTTGAATATACCCTGCCGCATTTTCACTTAATTGATTCATCAAAACCTCATCATTAACCAGCAATTTAATTGCATTTGCTATTTCAATTGCAGGATTATCGTTAACTATTATCCCATTTTTACCGTTTACAATCACATCTTTAATTGAGCCTACCGGAGTTACAATAGGAATTAAGCCAAATGACATGCTTTCGAGCAATGACATTGGCAAGCCTTCAAATAACGAAGGCAAGAGAAATATATTACATAATTTATACAAATTTACTTTATCATTGCCCGAAACAATTCCCCTGAATTCAAACCTGTTTCCCAGCATTTTTGTAAATTTTTCTATGTATAATTTTTCATCAGGCCCTGTGCCAGCCATATAAAATTTAAATGATAATTGCTGCTGTTGCAGGTTATTCAGTGCATCTGCAATATAATCAAGCCCTTTTTCAACGGTTATCCTGCCAATAAATAAAATATTTACTATAGTTTTTACATCATTATTACGAGCAATTTTTTTTGTATCCGTTAAATCTACACAGTTAGGCAATATTTTTACATTTTTTGCGTTGTATTTTTTCTCAATCAAGTTGGCTTCCATACTGCTTAAAACTATCACCTGCGTTTTTCCTGAAAATATTTTTTTTAACAAACCACTCATCCAGGCAGGTACATGGTTTTTTGTAAGATAATCGCCGCCATGTAAATGAATAATCATTTTTTTTTGTGCCAGTTTTGCAAATAAAATTAATGGCACATCACGTATAACGGAAGCCTTGCTTAATGCAAGATTAAAATGAACGAGGCTAATTTTTTTAAATGTAATAACGTATATCCAGTTTACTGTTTTACCCAATAACCTAAAAAACCATAACAGGTTTCTTTTTTCGTTGTCTTTTCGGCCTAATTCAAAATGCCGGTAATGCTGTGCGCTATTGTTTTTTATAATAAAATTAGTGACTGATGATATACCGCTTACATTTTCTTCGGTTTTTAAGCTGGGGCTTGTTATCAATATAATGCCGGTATTCTTCATCTGTTACAATACCGAATTAAAAATTGATAATAAGTTGTTGCTTATTTTTTCGGAGTCGAAATTTTGTTCGGCAGTTTTTCTTGCTTCGTATCCTAATTCTTTCCTCATGCCGGGGTTGTTGATGAGCTTATTTAAAGCAGTAGCAATTTCTTCTACCGATTCGGGCGCAATCAACAATGCGTTTTTTTCATTATGCAGGTATGCAGGCACATCGCCTACACTTGTTGCAATAACAGCCTTGCCCGATGCTAAAAATTCGCCCAGTTTAAACGGGAACCCTGCATTTGCAAATTTTGAATTTACTCTAGTCATACAAAAAATATCGCAGGCATTTAATGTGTTATAATATTCCCGGGTACTTAAATAACCTTTGTATATTATCCTGTTTTTGTTTTTAGCCTTTTCTATTTGTTGGGTAATTTTTTCAAAATCCTGTGTATGTGCCAGCCCCGAAAAAATAAGCTCTATACCGGGATGGCTGTTTGCCACTTCATCAAAAGCGCTTATGAGATACTCAAGCCCGTCTTTTTGTCCAAACGATCCGCCATAAAAAATTTTCAGGTTTTTATTGTTTTCATCAATCTTGTTATCAACTTTAAAATATTGCAGGTTTACAGTGATGGGTATAAGATATGCCGGCACTTTATTGTTAAAACTTTTTTGTATCAACTCATATAAATGATTTGAAATGCCAATCATGGCATTGGCAAAATATTTTGAAAACCTGAAGATGAACAGCGAAGTTTTTAACCTGAACTTATTAACAAAACCTGTATGAGCCTGGTAGTTGTTATCTTCAATGATATCGAAGATTACTTTATAGCCAATCATCTTTGCGTACAAAATAAAAAAGATGTTTTTAATATCGGGGTAATTATAGTTATATAGGATATTTTTACTTTGCTTTAACCTGCTTGCCCTGATAAAGGAAAGGCCTTTATATAAAAATGGAAATACAGAAAAAATATTTCTTAACCTGAATCCTATAACCTTATAGCGGATATCATTTTTAACTCCTTCATTACCTATTGGCTCCTTATTATCTTTTTGATAAATGAGGTTGCTGGCAGTAATTAGTTTTTTTTGAACAAGTGGTTCTACCAGGTTTCGCACACGCATAGAACTTGCCATGCCATCAAAACACGAAACACCCATAATAAGTATGTTGCAAGCCCGTTCACTCATACAGGCAATTTTGCAATTTCTTTACAGGGGTTGCCTGCAGCAATAACATTTGCAGGAATATTTTTTGTAACCAGGCTATTGGCACCTATTACAGTATTCTCTCCAATTTCAACACCTTTTAATACCACGGCATTAAGGCCAAGCCAAACATTGTTACCAATTACTACAGCTTTTGATTGACCCACCCGTGGGTCATCGGGATGCCAGTCGGAGTCGGTAATAAGTGTATTGGCACCACAACGTACATTGTCACCAATTTTTATTGAAGCAAAAGCGCCAATTACGGTTCCGCTAAAGCCGCAGTTGTTTCCAATTTCAATTACAGCTTCTTCTGTTAGTGTAGATACCATACATGGCCGGTTGATGCCAATAAGGTTTGCATTAGGTCTTGACAGGAATTCGCAATTATTACCAATACTAATTCTTGATTTTGGGAAACGTTTAAAATGACATTTACCATCAAAATTGATATTATTGCCCATCTTAATACCCCACCATGCGGCAGATACAAGGTTTCTTTTCCCTAAAAGAAAATGCAACCTTCGCATAATAACATCTGTTGTATGTGATAAATTTCTGAATTTCATTTTTCAAAAATTGGCTATAAATATCTGCCATTTTTATTTCTCTTATAATACGTATTTAGTTTTTATCTATTGTATTGCCATAAAAGTTTTACGAAAGTTTTCCCTCACAATCGTTGCATCTTCACGCTGTAAAGCTATATTTTGTGCTGTTTGTGCTAATGATTTCCTTAATGCCTCGTTTGATATTAACTCATAGATTGCGTTTACAAGGCTTGTGCTGTTATTGTTTGTAACCACATAAGCCCATTTTTCTTTTAAAGCATATTTTGTAAGCCCTGTTCTATCATCTCCATAAACAAGTATGGGTGTACCCGAAATCATATATTCACTTACTTTAGTAGGAAAAGAAAATTTTAGAAACCTAACACTTTTTTCATCAAAGTCTTGCGGCAGCAGCAGTAAATCGGCTTCTGAAAATTTTTGTGGTAATTGGTTATAGGCAACTGGCTGAACCCATTTTACATGATTGCTAAAGGTTACAAGTTTTTTTAATTCTTCAACATCGGCAGTTTGTATTTGAAACTGTAGCTTTTTATTTGTTTTACTTACCTGGTTAACGGCATCTGCAATATCTGCAATGGATTGTGCAATACCAAACCCAATACGGCCGGCATATAATATTTTAAAGTTATCGGTAGCAGAATAATCTTTTGCAGATTGCGGTTTCCAAAATCCGATATCAATTGGATTATGAAACGGCAACGATTTTTTGCCATATCTTTTTTCATATTCCTCTGCCATGGCATCAGAGATGGTTAAAAACAATTCTGTTTTATTTAGTAATTTCCTGAACTCCCTGTCAATAACATTTTGCCAATAGGCATATAACAAACCGGGCTTGTTGATGGTTAAAGGCCAGTCGTCCATCATGTGTATGGCAATTGGTTTTTTTGTATGGTCTTTTATATCGCTTACAAATCTTATCAGTTCTAACGAAGCAAGTTGAGTATAAATAACATCGGGGTTGTAAGCAATAAGCCAACCTTTAAACTCTTTGGTTATTTTAAGTTTATAAAACAAATTATATACACCAAAAAAATTTAAAAGTGCCAGCAGTATATTATAAATGAACTTATATTTTCCTGAACCAGATGCTGTGCTTGTAGCGTTTTGTTGTTGCGTTTCATTTACCTGCAACAAACCACATTTAATTTTTGGTAAAATTAAATTTAAAGGAAACGGGTGCAACTTTCCGTTATAGCCCAATTGATAATAGGTATTACACACAGATGTATCTATGCCGCTTAACAGGTTGGCATTAGATGCCACGGCAAGCCTGTCTTTAGGCCATCCCGTAAACAGGTTTGAAATAGTAACCCCACCTCCGCTTTTTTTATTGAAAGATTGCCCTATTATCAATATTTTGGGATACTGCATTACGATGTGTTTGTTTTTAAATGAATACCTCTTTTAAAATCTTGTCTTTCTTTTGAAAATATTCTACTAACACCTCGTCGGGTATCTGTCGTATTTTTTTTGAATAACAAATACCAATGGCTGTCCAATAAATTAGGTACCGTACATCAAAGCTGGTTACCACAATTGGGTAAATGTAAATAGTATTCAATAATATCCACATCCCCGAAGCTTTTGATAATATATTCCTTGATCCAAAAATACCAATAAAAATAGCAGGCAATGATATTAGTAAATACAGCACCAGGCTTACCCCTCCTCCTTTAAGCATTATTTCCAAATAACCTGTTTCAATCACATTCCTATAACCGGTTACATCATTCACATCAATATTAGGGCAATAGTATTCCCCGGCAATGCCTTTTCCTATAATCCAGTCGGTTTCGCTCATATCGGCAATCATATATTCTTCTACCCCCGATCTTGTATCTTCATCGCCACGTGCCATTAAATAACCAAATAAGCCGCCCTGCCCCTGTTTGTAAATATTACTGATATAAAAAACCGTTATCACCGATAAAAGTACAGATGCATAAATGATAAGGATTTTATTTTTTGTGGTTATGAGGTATATCATAAAATAACACAACAATGTTGTAACACACATGAACAATAACCCACGGCGGGCACGGTAAATAGCAAGTAATATGGTGAGTACTATTACACCTAGTGCAAAAATTCTGCGTTTGGGTGTATGATAAATATATGTAAGTAAAATAAACCCTACCTGGAACGAAAGAAAACCGGCAAAGCTTTCCATCATACCCTGGCTTCGTAAACTGGTGCGATCGGAGTTAGTGATATCTTTAAAAAAAATAACATTATATATAACATAAAAAATACCGAGTATAATTAAAACATTGAATAGCTTTTTATAAGTTACTAATGTACGTGGAAACAAAACGATTGCAGGGGCCAGGTAAATGAAAACTCCAAAACCTGCATCAAAAAGCATCAGTTTAATAAAATTTGAATTAAACTGGAAACCCCTGAAAATAGTAATGATTTGCCAACTGAAAAACAAGGTGAACATAAACCCCAGGTACTTATTATCAAATTTGAAATTGATAAGGTTTATCAATCCCATAATAAAAATAAATAACCCTACTAATTGTATAGCTTGCAACATTACATAACTTAAATACACTATAGTAGTAGTAAGTACATAAGCTAAAATATAAATGATATATCCCAGCCAAAAAAGATTAAGGCTTTTAAGCTTATTACTGCTTATATAGGTAAGTCTTGGATCTAAAATATAGTTATGTTGCACTACTTATTTTTTACATCATTGATGTGGCTTAACAAATCTAAATGTTTTTGAATTGTAAGTGCCGGTATTAAGTCTTCGGGCAAAAATCCCTTTACATCATTGTTTAAACAAAATCTAATTCCATTGGCCAAATCGTTTTCGTCTTTTAATTTAGCCAGGTAACCGTTTTGCTTATGCCTTATTAAATCGGGTATACCACCCACATTAAATGCTACTACCGGTGTACCGCAGCTTAACGATTCCATCACCACATAACCAAATGCTTCGGCCAGCGAGGGCACAATAATTATATCTGCTGCATTAAAAATTAATGCAGCCGTATATTCGTCTTTAAGGTAGCCCATAAATACTGTTTTAAATGGTATGGCTTCATCCATCAGTTTTTTGTTACAGCTTCCAAAAATTAAAACAGATATTTTTTTATCCTTTGTTTCTTCATGTATAATTTCTAAAGCTTTTTTCAGGTATGGCCAACCTTTGTAGGGACTGCTAATTTCAATAGCGCCAAATGCCACAATGGTTTCATCCTGTGGCAGGTTTAGCAATTGCCTTGCAACAGCTTTATTGTTTTTCTTGTAAACGGCGTCATCTAATATATTGGGTATATAAAACACCGGTTTGTTTTTTGTAAGCAACGATTCTTTTGCACAACCATAAAGCCACTTGCTGGGTGCTATAAAATAAAAATTATTAAATGATGAATACAGCTTTAGTTTTTTCTTAAACTCCCTGGCCGATAAATCATTTTTTTTAGATGAAGTAAACATAGGACAGGCATTGCAACCGGTAGTTTTATATTTGCTGCACTCAAAGCTATGATGACAGCCCCCCGTAATAGCCCACATATCGTGCAGGAAAATGATTACCGGTTTACCTAATTGGGCTATTTTTTTTATGCTGTTAAAATTAAGCATGCCATTTAAAGCCCAATGTATATAGATGTAATCTGCTTCTTTTATTACCTTAAGTTTACTTACATCGCTACCCAATATCGGGTACGAAAATGACCCTCTCTGCGGAATTATTTTACGGGTAATGATGGATTGTAATTTATTATCAATCTTAGAAATTACTTTCGACCATTTATTTAAATAAGTGATTCCTGAATTTACCTGTGTATTATAATTTAATGAAACAATATCCGACTGAACACCTTTTTTAATAAATGCCCGTTGCATTCTTAAGGCAGCCCTACCACCCGATTCCATAGAGAATTGTATTTGCGCCACTTTAATCATGTTCAGGTGTTGGGATTATTTTTTTAAACTGTTCAAATAACTGCAGGTGTTTGTTTATGGTTTCGTCCATTTCAAAAAATGGCTTCATCGATCCTTTAATATTATTATCTAAACAAAATTTAATGCCGTTAGCCAGGTCGTTTTCATCTTTATATGTTGCCAGGTAACCATTTTGCTTATGATCTATCATATCGGGAATGCCACCTACATTAAATCCTACAACCGGTGTGCCGCAGGCCAGGCTTTCTTGTACGGTGGTAGGCTGGTTATCGGCAAGCGAAGGCACTACAAAAACATCCGATGCATTATACGCCAATGCTGTAGTGTACTCGTCTTCGAGGTAACCCAAAAAACGTATTTTAAAAGGTATTGTTTCGGCAAGGGTTTTATTATAATCGCTGCCAAACATTAAAATTAAAATATTGCTGCTATCAATTTGTGTTTCCAGTATTTTTAATGCTTTATTCAAATATTGGCCACCCTTCCTGTAGCTGTCAATTGATATAGCTCCAAAAGCAATTACTGTGATATGTGTAGGAATATTCAATATCTTTTTAGCTTCAGGTTTATCAACCGGTTTAAATACTGTTCTTTCCATAATATTTGGAATATAAAAAACAGGTTTATCTTTTAATAAACTTGAATTTTTAGCACAGTTGTACAACCATTTGCTGGGCGATACAAAAAAGATATTGTTATGTTTTTTATACAGTTTTAATTTTCTTTTAAACTCGTTGACGGCAAATTTTTTTTGTCTATCTGAAGTAAAAACCGGGCAATTACCGCAGGAAGAAAGATATTGATTGCAATCATAACTATAATGGCAGCCTCCGGAGAAACTCCACATGTCGTGCATCACCATTATCACCGGTTTATTGAGGCTTGCAATTTTTCCTATTTGATGTGCATTTAAAAAACCATTTTGCACCCAATGCAAGTAAATAATATCAGCTTTTTTTATTTCATCATGTTTAGATATGTTTATCCCGAACGGTAATACTGAGAACAAGGCATATTTTGAATTTTTATTTTTGGTAAGCCATACCTGCAGCCTGTTATAAAGATTTGCAAAATACCGGCTAAACTTATCCAGGTAAACAATACCTTCTACTGGATGTATATCTCTTTGAAGTGAGATGATTGTTGATGGGATACCTTTTTTTAAAAATGCACGCTGAAGCCTTAATGCCGATCTTCCGCCGGACTCTGTTGAATATTGTATTTGAACTACAGCTTTCATGAATGAGAGAAATGATGTTTTTACCTATACCAAATCCTGGCTTCAGATTTTTTATAAAAAATATTATACACCTGAACCGGTGCAATTATATATCCAAATACATTTGACACAATAGAAGACAACAAGATTGACTCTACACCAAAATGAAACTGTTTTATCAGTATTATTGATAAAGACAAAAACAAAACAGGTGTTACCAGCGACGAAAAAAACTGAATACGTAACGCTCCAATTCCATTAATAACAGAAACAAATATGCTGGCAAACATGGTTACCGAAAAATAAATATAGCACAACAATGATAAAGAAAACTTTACATACACTACTTCTTTGCCAACCCATATATCATATACTACACCCGATACAGCCAGCATAATTGCACCTAGCAGTATAAAAGGCGCCAGGATAATAAGATACTTTTTTATAGCATTTTTTATCCAGTCCATATCGCCCGAGTTATAAGCATCTGTTACACCACTCCATAATGGCGAAAGCAGGATAGTGAAAATCATCTGTAAGGTGAAAAAATATTTATATGCAATACTGTAAGGTGTTACCTGTTCGGGCTTAAAATAATGAGCAATCAAAAAAAGGATAGACTCGAACTGGATAATAGCTGCAATTTGAAGTACAAAAAACCGCATACCAAGCGACATGATGTCTTTTGCATATCTCTTTTTTACATAACTTAATGATGGCTTGTATTCTTTATAAGCAGTATTAAAAAAGAAAAAATTTGATAAAATTAAAATAAGAGTTGGCGCAATACCTATAGCCAAAGCAAGATATAGTAAAGAACCCCGGGTTGTTTTTGTAAGAATAAAAATTATGAGCAATGAAAATAACTGGCCAAGCATATCAATTAATGAAGCTTTAGCAGATTTTTGATCGGCAATGAGGATGGTATTGATGATACGGAAAATAAACTGGAGGCAGAAATAGGAAAATATCAACATCACTAAAACAGTGAGTTCTTTTTCCATACTGGCCGGCACATTCAGCAATTTATACCAGTTTATAAATTGAGTTACTATAATAAGCAGTATCCATAAAACAATAAAGATGATACCAATATAATAATAGGTGGTACTTATATATGTTCTGGCCAGTTCTTTGTTTCCGTTTGCTTTGGCTTCGGCAAACCTATTTCTTAACCCGTGTGTAAATCCAATGTCAAAAAAAGAAATCCATGCTACCATCGAACTTAATGTAACCCAAATACCATATTGCGATGGGTTTACATAGTGAATGGTTAATGGTACTAATATTAATCCAATTGCAATGCTGGCTCCCTTTATAAAAAGGGATACCATAATATTTTTTTTTGCTTCGAGGCTACGTGGATGCCCTTTTGTAAAAAAATTAAGCAACCATTGCCACAAGCTACCCAATTGATTATTTAAGCTCATCTTTTGTTGCTGGTTTATACAGGAGTAGCTACCTGTACCAGGGGTAAACAAAGTATTAAACCGGGATAAAAATTTTAAACCAATATTTCCCGGCAGGTATTTTCTTTTAAAAAAACTGCTGTTGTAAAAATAAAATCACTAAAGCAGATTATTCGTTACAATTTATGAAGTTCATTAAAAAAAGCAACCTATGCTGCGGTTGTGAATAATTTTAAATTATTTACTTAGAGCATAGGTTATTCTTTCAAAATGGTATGTTATATCTTGTTTTGTGCCAGTGATTTTTTTACGTTTTGAATATCGGCAGCTACCATTTCTTTTACCAGAGCTGCAAGGGTGTATTTAGGTTTCCAGCCTAATTTTTCTTTAGCTTTTGTAGCATCTCCTATCAACAAATCTACTTCTGTAGGCCTGAAATATTCAGGGTCAACAGCTACTACCAGTTTTCCAATAGGCAATTGATATGCGGCATTGCTGCAAGATTTTACTGTAGCTTTCTCGTTAACACCTTCACCGGTAAACTCCAATTCAATTCCCACTTCTGCAAATGCCATCTTTATAAAATCTCTTACACTGGTAGTTATACCGGTTGCTATTACAAAGTCTTCGGGTTTATCCTGTTGTAATATAAGCCACATAGCTTCTACATAATCTTTTGCATGTCCCCAGTCTCGTTGTGCATTAAGGTTACCCAGGTACAATGTATCTTGGGTACCATGTGCTATAGCAGCTACTGCCATGGTTATTTTACGGGTTACAAATGTTTCGCCACGTAATGGGCTTTCGTGGTTAAAAAGAATTCCGTTACATGCATATAAGTTATAAGCTTCACGGTAATTTACTACTATCCAGTATCCATACATTTTTGCTACAGCATATGGGCTTCTTGGATAAAATGGTGTTGTTTCTTTTTGAGGTACTTCTTGTACCAGTCCATATAATTCGGATGTTGAAGCCTGGTATATCCTGGTTTTTTTCTCCATACCCAAAATTCGTATGGCTTCCATTAAACGCAAGGTTCCTATACCATCTGCATTGGCTGTATATTCTGGTGTGTCAAAACTTACTTTTACATGGCTCATGGCTGCCAGGTTGTAAATTTCGTCCGGTTGGGTTTCCTGTACAATGCGTATAAGATTTGTACTGTCTGTCATATCGCCATAGTGCAGGGTAAACCTTATATTTTTTTCGTGTGGATCCTGGTACAGGTGATCGATACGATTGGTATTCATTAAAGAAGACCTTCTTTTAATACCATGTACCCTGTAACCTTTATTTAATAATAGTTCCGAAAGATAAGCGCCGTCTTGTCCTGTAACGCCTGTTATTAAAGCAGTTTTCATTTTGTGTTCTGTTTATTGTGGATTAGAGATAACAAATTTATGATTTCCTTTTTTCAAGAAAATCGGCATACGCCTTCTTAATACCATCTTTTAGTGGTGTAGTATAACGCCAACCTATGGTATTTATTTTTGAAACGTCCATTAATTTTCTGGGTGTGCCATCTGGCTTCGAAGTATCAAATTTCATATTTCCGGTATAGCCGATAACTTCTTTTACCAGTTGCGCCAGTTCTTTTATAGATAAATCTTCGCCGCATCCAATATTGATGATTTCTTTCTCATCATAGTTATCCATCAAAAAAATGCAGGCATCAGCCAAATCATCGGCATATAAGAATTCTCTCTTAGGATTTCCCGATCCCCAGATAACAACTTCGGGCAATTCGTTTTCTTTTGCTTCATGAAAACGGCGAATAAGCGCCGGCAATACATGCGAATTTTCAGGATGATAGTTATCATTGAGGCCATAGAGGTTAGTGGGCATAACACTTATAAAATTTGCGCCATGCTGGTCTCTGTATGTTTCACATAATTTAATGCCGGCAATTTTTGCTATAGCATAAGGTTCATTGGTATGCTCAAGGGGCCCGGTTAGTAAATATTCTTCCTTTAGTGGCTGTGGTGCCATTTTTGGATATATGCATGAACTACCTAAAAAAAGTAGTTTAGTAACCTGGTTAGCATAAGCTGCATGAATGATGTTAGAAGCAATCATCAGGTTATCGTACAAAAAAGAAGCCCGGTAAGTATTGTTAGCTACAATACCACCAACCTTAGCAGCTGCTAAAAAAACAAATTGGGGTTTTTCTTTTGCAAAAAATAAATCAACGGCTTGTTGATTGCGTAGGTCAAGTTCCTTAGATGTACGGCAAATTAGATTTTTGAATCCTCTTTGTTTTAAACCTCTTACAATAGCAGAGCCCACCATTCCGTTGTGCCCTGCTATGTAAACACTGTCATTTTCTTTCATCATGAATGAGCAAATCTATAATTATTCAGGCCTGGTATTTCCTGTACAAATATACCTGATTCATCCATTTCGGCTACCAAAGAGTATCCTAATGAAGGAAGGTTAACTTTAATTGATTTGTTTTTTACTGCATACAATCTTCCATCAATTGAATAAGCAGCACCTTCATTATCCATTGATAACTCTTCTTTTTTATTTACATACGAAGGCATTAATTTAATGTCCTTATAGTTTTCAATAAACTCTTTAATGGCGGTAATCTCTGGTTCTGCTATAATAGCAGGCTTTCCCAACCAATACAAAAGGTTAATTACGCCGCTGGTTTGTCGTAATGTATTAATATCCTGCTGTTCTACATTAACAAACACAATGGATTTAAACAAGGGTTCAAAAACAAATTTATGGCCCATAAACGTGTTTACTTTTACATACACCATAGGTACATAAACTTCAATTTTCTTTTTTCGCAGCAAAGCGGCAACCTTTTTTTCTGATTGCGGTTTTGTGTACACTGCGTGCCAATTTTTCTGCATAACATTTTTTTTTAAATTAGAAATGTGCAGTTAATCAGAATAGTTGGAAGGATTCTCAAATCAGCATGGCTTCGCCTTTCTCAGTTACAACCAATTTGACTTGAGTTTACGTGGATTTTTCATGATATAGGAGTTTAGGTTTATGCCGATTTTTTTTGTTTTAAGTTTTGCTGTGTATAACCATATTGCTTACTGCCATACACATAATTATAACCGTAGCCATAATTGTTTTTAAAGAAACCCCTGGTTTTAACGCCATTAAATATTATTGCCAGGTTCTTTAACGGATTTATTTCCATATTTTCTTCAATACGTTTTACCAACAGTTTGGGAGTATAGTTATGCCTTACTACATACAATGTAGCATCGCATAAATCAGATACTATAAAAGCATCTGATACAAGCACGGCTGGTGAGGTATCGATAATCACCATATCGAACCTGCTGCTTAAATAATCAATTAATGACCCAATTTTTCCATTTGCCAATAATTCCGAAGGATTATCAGGCAATTCTTCGCCCGGCGAAATAAACGAAAGGTTTTCATGCCCATCTACCGGATGTATAATATCATCAGAGTATCTATCACCTTTGAGGTATTCGGTTATACCTTCACGTTGAGGTACATTAAATATTTTTGAAAGTGTTGGTACATTAAGATCCATATCAACCAACACCACTTTTTTGCCGGTTAATGAAAGGCTTTTAGCCAGGTTTGCTGCTACAAAACTTTTTCCTTCGCCAGATATGCTTGATGTAACCAATATCTTTTTATGATCGGGGTCAATACCTAAAAACGACAGAGAAATTCTTAGTTTTCTAAACTCTTCGGCCACTATACTTCGCCTGCCTTTTTCAATAACAAGTGGCGTTTTAGATTTATCAAAAGTTATTTCTGCAATTACAGGTACCGAAGTTGATTTTTCTATTTCGGCTCTGTATTTAATTTTATTTGAAAATGCATCTTTAATAAAAATAAGGCCAACACTTAATCCCAAAGCTCCCATTATTGCCATCATATAAATTAGCTTCCTTTTGGGGCTTACAGGGTCCTTACCTGCAAGAGCTTCATCAACTATACGGCTATTAGATACAGTAGATGCATAAGACAACTCACTTTCTTCTTTTTTCTGTAATAAAATTTGATACAGGTTATTTTTTGATTGTTGTTCTCGGCTAATTTCAAGCAACTGTCTTTCTTTTTGAGGTATAGACGATAAAAAAGAATTATAACTGCCCGAAGTTGCACTTATACTTTGGCGTGAAGCCATTAAACTGCTTTTTTGATTTTGGATATTTTGAAGAATACTTGGTCTTATTTTATTAATCTCATCTTTTAATGCTAAAAGTGAAGGATTATTTTCACCTACAGTTTTCTTTAATTTATCATATTCCAACTGTGTAGAATAAAGCTTGTTCAGCATGTTAGATAACATGGGATCGTTTACCCCCAGTGTGGAAGGAACGATAGCACTATTATTGTCCGAAGTTGAAACCGATTTTTCAACCTGGTTAATAATAGCAAGCTGGTTATTTACTTCAGATAGCTTTTGATCATTGGTACCCACATTTTGTAAATACACTTGTCCTTGTGAACTTATATCCACTGCATTACTTCCCGATTTATACTTTTGTACTTTCTTTTCAATCGAGTCAAGGTCTTTACCCAATATTGCAAGCCTTTCGTTTATAAATGCCAGTGTATTTCGGGCTAATGAATTTATTTCATTTTTTGAAGTTTGGTCATACGCAATAATCAATTGACTTAAAATATCGGCAGCCCGCTGCCGTACAGGATCTCTGTAACTTAAATCAACTATTGCCGATTGACGTGATGAGGAAACCTTTAAACCTCCCAGCATTTGAGATGCTACTATTTTTGGGTTTTCAATAGAAAAATACATCGGCTTTCCGGTGGCCCTTGAAGCGCTGAAATTTTTATTGGGAACAAACCTTAGGGTTCCATAATCTGTATTCACAAATTCATTTAGTGGAAATTTATCCTTATTCTCAAGAGTTACAGTCTTATCTGCATTATTATACACAAAGCTGATTTTATCAACATTATCTAATGAATCGGGATTTTGTGCTTCAACTAAAACCGGCGATATCATATAAGCATCGCTTGCTTTAACCTTTCCTTGTTCGTAAACAGGTGCATATAGCCTAAGTTTTTTAACCACCTGCTCCATTAAAGAGCGTGATTGCAAAACTTCAATTTCATTTTCTACAACTTTTTTTGAAGCTATCAGGTTAAGCGATTCCATCAGTTTAGAATCTTCACTTCCTCTTTTTTCATCCTTAATAATCATAGTAGCCTTAGCCTCATATATTGGTGTAGCATATCGCAAATAAACATAAGCTGCTCCAATAGCTAATGCCGAAACCAAGATAAACAGCGGCCAATAGGGGATATATTTTGCAATCATATCTCCCATCATGCTCGATTCTTTTTCTTCGAATCCGTTTTCTATGTTTTTTACTTGTTTCATTTTTTATTTTATAACCTTATCAAGTACCAGCAGCAAAACAGATATACTGGTGAAAACAATTGGCACAATTTGCTGCGACCTGCCCGATACTGCCACCTTAGCTGCATTGGGTTCTACATATACAACATCATTGGGTTGTAAATAGTAGTAAGGCGAATTTAAAAAGTCACTTGAGTTAAGGTTTAAACGCCTGGTAACCCTTGCGCCATCTTCTTCTCTTATTAATAACACATTATCCCGTTTTCCATAAATTGTTAAATCGCCTGCCAGGCCTATTGCTTTTACCAATGAAATTTTTTCGCTGGGAACATTTATAACAGTTGGTTTTGCCACTTCTCCTAAAATTGTTACTTCAAAATTCATAAAACGTATATCTACAACAGGTTCCAATAATAATTTTTTTTCAAGTATAACATCTGTTATCCTTTGTTTTAACTGGCTTTTGGTAAGCCCTTCGGCTTTTATGGGGCCCAGCATGGGGATATCAATATTACCATTGTTATCTATTAAATATCCGCTGCCCTGGTTATTTCCACCGGCAGCTGCCCCATCTGCACCACCTGCCTGGTTAAAATCGGCCGATGCTTTAGCATTTAAACTGCTGATTTTTATATTTAGGATATCGTTTTTTTGTAAAGGCGCTTCCACAATAGGCAATCTTGCCCTGAAAGCAGTATCTTGTACATCACGGAAATATGCTATCTTTTTAGTGTTGGTACATGATGTAAAGCATACAGATGCAATTACTATATAAATCAATATAAACCTTGTGGCCATAATATAATATTACAGTTTACTTAACAAATCAATCGGATATTAATAGAAAAGCCTTTGGATAGGATAGGGGGAGGTAAGGAAAAGTAAGATATTATATTCTGTTGTCAGAGCATAACCAAATCCTACGGTAAAAATACTATTAAAAATAGATTTACCAAATTTATCTTCAACTATTTTATGATTATCTCTGTAATATTTAAAATTTTTCTTTTTTGATAGACATTCTATACCCTATAAAGGGTATATATATATCAATTAATTGGCATTTAATTTAAAAAAGGCTTATTTCTTTAATGAATTTTTATCTATCAAAGTTTATTAATCTTATATAAAAAATAGCAGCCCGGAGTAATAACCGGAGCTGCTATAAATAGATGACTTTTAAATTTTAACCTTGCTTTCAACAGTAATTTCGCCATTTGCATAAGCTTTAAGCTTTAGCAACTTTTCGCCACTTTTAACTTTAAAAGAATACCAGGTACTGCCTTCTACAGTTAATTCCACTGCAGTTTTATCCACTTCGTAGCCTGCATATCTCTCAGATAAAGTCAAAGAAATATTTAATGGCAAATCTTTGATACTGATCCTTCTTGAAATACCAATAAGTTCACCGGTTTCATTATATGCAGCATCTACATCTTCATTATTGAGTGTAAACGAAGCAAAATAAAACTCGTTGTTTTTTTCCCAGCTTACCCCACGGGCATTTGAAAAATTTTTTTCAAATGCTGCTTTTACAGCGGGGGTTAACTTTACAGGCTCAAGCGCAAAGGCGCTGATGGCAAACAGCAATACTACTGCTGTTAAGCCGATTTTAATTTTTTTCATAACTATACTTTTTAGGTTTTAAAAATAACTGCCTCATGACTGGCAGCTTGAATTACTGTATAAAATTATTGAGAGAGAATAATTGGCAAAGCTAAATCAATATGAATGCGGCTTAATTCTTTTGTTACTGTTAGGAGCGGTTAACAAAAATTATGTAACCCTATTTTGGGGGCATTTATTACAGTTAAAATTTGCCTGTGTATTCTTTTCTTAATAAAATGATAAATGATGATAGCCAACAGTTAAAAAGTGAAAATGGTATTAACATTTTATACTTAATTATTTGGTATTGATATATGGCTAACATAATCTGTTTAACTTCATAGGTTATAATGAACTACCTGGCACATGCATATCTTTCATTTAATAATCCATCATTGCTGGTAGGCAATATGATTAGTGATTTTATAAAAGGGAAGAAACAATTTGAGTATCCAACCCCCATTCAAAAAGGGATAAAATTACACAGGCAAATAGATGCATTTACAGACGCACATGATGCTACCAGGAATTTAAAATCGTTTTTTAGAAACCAATACCGATTATACAGCGGGGCTTTTGCCGATGTGGTATACGACCATTTTTTAGCTAATGATAATACTGTTTTTAAAAATGGGGAGGCGTTAAATAATTTTGCACTTTTAAGTTATAATACATTGGATGGTTATGAGCACCTGTTTCCGCCGGTTTTTTCAAAACTTTTTCCCTACATGAAAATGCAAAACTGGCTGTATAATTACAGGTATAAATGGGGTATTGAAAAAAGTATGGCTGGTGTAGTACGCCGTGCTGCTTATATTAATGATAGCAGCAAAGCGTTTGAAATCTTTAATAAAAACTATAACAGTATGCAAGAATGCTATGCTCATTTTTTTCCCGATATAAAAAAATTTGCATTTAATATTGCCAGTGAATTTTTACAAAATTGAATGTATTACCTTTAATTTAAAAAAACATGAAACTATTAACTACCATCATCGCAGCACTCTGCTTTTCGATGTCATCAGTACAGGCTCAGGTTAAATACCCTGCAATAGATAAATCAAATCTGGATTTGGCATATTATCCACCTATGTACCCTTTACTTAAAATACAAGGCAAAGCCAAAGATCCGCTGATAGCAAGGGTTATTTACAGCAGGCCGCACAAAAACGGCAGGGTTATATTTGGAAACCTGGTAGAGTATGGAAAAGTATGGCGCCTGGGAGCAAATGAAGCTACCGAAATAGAATTTTTTACCGATGTAAAAATTGGCGACACTAAAGTTAAAAAAGGCCGTTATACTTTATATGCTATTCCCGGCGAAACTGAATGGACAATTATTGTAAATAAAGAAACAGATATTTGGGGATCGTTTAAGTATGATGAAAAAAGTGATGTAGTGCGTATAAACCTGCCTGTGCAAAAGCTAACAGAAACAAAAGAAGATTTCTCGATGGTTTTTGAAAAAACGGGCACAGGTGCTAATCTTAATATGGCATGGGAAGATGTACAAATTAGTTTACCAATAGTATTTTAACATTAAAGTATGCCCGTAAAAAAGCCAATTTCATTGTTATCATTAATTATTACAGTTAGTTTATTTGTTTGTTGCACTCAACAAGCAAATAAACCTGTTGAGATTAATTCTCAAAACCGTATACCGGTATCGGTTAAAGACAGTTTGTTACTATCTATTGATAAATCACCAATGGATATGATTTATTTTCCGGTTGAATATCCAAAGCAAAAAATGATAACACCCGATATGCCCGAGCCGGTTGCCAGGGTTATCTATAGCAGGCCACAAATAAATGGCAGGCTTATTTTTGGCGATACTTCTGTTACACAAAATGTTATACAGTATTACGGACACGACTGGCGGCTGGGCGCCAATGAAGCCACCGAGATTGAGTTTTTTAAACCAGTTACCATTAATGGCAACAAAGTTGCGGCTGGCAGGTATATTATGTACTGTATACCTTATCATGATAAGTGGAAAATAATATTTAATAAAAACCTTTATAGCTGGGGCTTACATATTGATAAATCGAAGGACCTGTTCCAGACTGAGCTTCCTACAATCAATAACAATGTGTTGATAGAATATTTCACTATGCAATTTCAAAAGGCAGATTATGGCTGTAATCTGGTGATGGCCTGGGGAAATTATAAAGTTATACTACCAGTTAATTTTTAAGTAGCATCCATTTACAGAAATTTATACCATGAGTGCAATAGCCGGAATCATCTTAAAGGCATCTAACAGTTATGCTAACTGGCATGTAAAGCAGATGATTAAGGCAATTGCACACCGTGGGCACAATAACGAAAATTATTGGAGTAATTATAAAAACACAGTTCATTTTGGCCAACGCCAACTTGCAGTTACCCCTCAAAATACAAATGGCACCTACCAAACTTATAATAATAACCGTTACCAATTGGTGTGCGATGGTGAAATTTACAACTACATTGAAATAAAATCGTTTTTACAAAACAAGGGATTTAAATTTTACACACAAAACCATGCTGAAGTAATTCTTGCTGCCTACGAATTCTGGAAAGAAAGATGCCTGCAGCATTTTGATGGTGTTTTTGCTTTTGCCATTTGGGATGAAAAAGATGAAACATTTTTTGCAGCCAGGGACCGTTTTGGCCAAAAGCCTTTTTATTATTATGAAGATGAAGAACATTTTGTTTTTGGCAGCGAAATGAAAGCATTATGGGCTATTGGTGTTGAAAAACGCATCGACAAAAAAATGATGTTTAATTATATCACCCTGGGCCATGTTCAAAATTGTATTGATAAAGAACAAACTTTTTTTGAAGAAACTTATTCGCTGCCACCCTCTTACTATCTTACTTTTAAGCCATCCACAGATAAAGCATCAAAAATTACACGATACTGGAGCATTAATAAAGAATTAAAAATTGATATTGGCATTACAGATGCCATCGATAAATTTACAGAGCTGTTCAGTAAATCAATTGCCAGGCAGTACCGTACCGAAGCTGTTGCAGGCGCCTGTTTAGGAGGTGGGATAGACAGTTGCAGCATTGCTGCTATCATACATAGTTATATAAAAAATGAAAACAAAAGCAATGCATTATTAAAAACTTTTACTGCTGTATTCCCCGGTTTTGAAAAAGACGAATCGCCCTATATTGATTTATTCAATAAAAGATATACAACAGAAAATTTCAGGGTATATACTACTGTTGATGACCTGATACGAGATTTTGAAAAATTATGTTTTCACCAGGAAGAACCTTTCCCTTCTACCAGTACTTTTTCGCAATACAAGGTATTTGAAGCTGCAAAAAATCAAGATGTAAAAATCCTGTTTGATGGGCATGGCGCCGATGAGATACTGGCTGGTTATCCCGGGTATATACATTGGTATTTACAGGAAGTAATAAGCAGGCATAAACTAGGCTCAACCCGTAAAGAAAGGCTTGCTTTTAAAAATAACGGGCAACAGTTTATATGGGATTTTAAAAATTATATGGCAGCCTTTTTGCCTTCTCATGCAGCAATGGCGCTTGAAAAAAGAGAATACCTTAAAACCATTCATCACCCGTTTATTAATACAGATTTTTTACGTTTAATGAAAGGCCGTGAATGGGAAGGGATTCACAAACCTATTGTTACTAAATTAAACGATATCCTATATTTCAGCACCTGCGAAATGGGGCTTGAGCAGTTATTACGATTTACTGACCGCAATAGCATGGCACATGGTATACAAATACGTATGCCGTTTTTAAATCACGAACTAGTAGAATTTATTTTCACATTACCATCGCCATTTAAAATGCACGATGGGTGGACAAAATTTTTGCTTCGTAAAGCCATGGATAAAAAGCTTCCTGATGAAATAATATGGAGAAAAGATAAAGTAGGTTTTGAAACCCCACAAATAAACTGGATGGAAAACAGTAAGCTGCAGGAATACATCCATGTATCAAAACAAAAACTGGTATCCTTTGGCATTCTTTCAAAAAAAATACTCGAAAATAAAGTAGTGGCTTTACCCGTAACCTCTCGTAATAATTACGATTGGCGGTATTTATGTGCTGCACAGATTATTTAAGTCATTGTTTTTTTACTGCATTGTTTAATTTTTATTTCCTCACCTTTGCATCATTATTCTTTTCAAAAAAAAATAATTTTAAAATGAAGCTTGCTACAAAATTTATACATGCCGGTGCCGAACCCGATCCGGGCACAGGCGCTATAATGACACCTATTTTTCAAACCAGCACCTACGTACAGGAAGCGCCTGGCAAAAACAAAGGGTACGAATATGCACGCAGCCAAAACCCCACCCGTAAAGCTTTAGAAGATGCCTATGCAATTATTGAAAATGCAAAATATGGTTTAGCGTTCAGCAGTGGCGTGGCAGCTACCGATGCTGTGATGAAATTACTTAACCCCGGCGATGAAGTAATTGCCGCAAACGATATGTATGGAGGCAGCTATCGCCTGTTTTCAAAAGTTTGGGAACGCTATGGTATTAAATTTATATATACCGATACCACAAATGCAATGAATGTTAAAGCTGCACTTACAAACAATTCAAAATTAATTTGGCTCGAGACTCCCACAAACCCATTAATGAATATCAGCGATATTGCCGCAATTGCAACAATCTCAAAAGCTGCCAATGTATTGCTATGTGTTGATAATACTTTTGCATCGCCTTATTTACAAAATCCACTTGATCTTGGCGCCGATATAGTAATGCACTCTGCCACAAAATATTTAAGCGGCCATAGTGATGTAATACAAGGAGCCTTGATGATGAACGATAAAGAATTAAGAGAAAAATTATACTTCGTACAAAAAAGTTGCGGTGCTGTGCCCGGGCCCATGGATTGTTTTTTAATTTTAAGAGGCATAAAAACATTGCATGTGCGCATGAAACAGCATTGCGAAAACGGGGAAAAAATTGCCCATTGGTTACGTAATCATAATAAAATTGGTAAAGTTTACTGGCCCGGATTTACCGATAGCGCCGGTTATGCAGTTGCCAGTAAACAAATGCATGGTTTTGGAGGCATGTTAAGTTTTGAATTAAAAGACAATAGCATTGAAGCTGCTAACAAAGTGCTTTCATCTACACATTTATTTTCGCTGGCCGAGAGTTTGGGTGGTGTAGAATCGCTCATTAACCACCCCGCAAGTATGACACATGCCAGCATACCACGTGAAGAACGAATTAAAAACGGCCTGGGCGATGGCCTGATAAGATTAAGTGTAGGCATTGAAGATGCAGATGATTTAATTGAAGACTTAAACAATGCAATAGGATAATAAATAAAGATGAAAAAAAAGCCAAACGTATTTTTTCTTGTAACCAGTTTGCTATTTGTTTCTGTAGCAATAAAAGCGCAGCAAATTACAGGCGATTTAAAAACCTTTATACAGCAAACTATTGACAGCGCTTATCAAAAAGAAAAAGTACCAGGCATATTTGTAGCAATTTTAAATGATGCAAAACGCAATTATTTCAATACAGGTTTTGCTAATCCTGACACTGAAAAAAAATTTGACTCCACAACGGTTTTTGAAATTGGTAGCATTACCAAAACTTTTACAGCGTATATTTTAATGGCGGTATTAAACGAAAAAAATATTCCGGATACTGCATCCATCATTTACTACCTGCCAGATTCAGTACAAAAAAATAAAAACCTGCAAGGCATCAGTTTTTTAAATTTAATGAATCATACATCGGGGCTGCCACGCCTGCCTAATAATTTGAAAATAAAAAATGTAAGGCAGCCTTATGAAAATTATTCGGAGAATGACCTGTATGCCTATTTAAAAACCTGTACACCAAAACCAGATGGAAAAAGCAATTACTCAAACCTGGGTGTAGGCCTGGGTGGTGTTTTAGCAGAGCGGATAGCCGGTATTACCTATGCCCAACTTTTAGACAAATATATTTTTCTTCCTTTTAAAATGGTTACAGAAGCTAATTCTGTTGCAAGCTCAAATAATAACAGCCAGGGATATTATGCCAAAGATGATAAAACCCCCTTTTGGAATATGAATGTGCTGGCGCCTGCCGGCGGCTTAAAATGTTCGGGCAGCGAAATGCTAAGCTACCTGCAAAACCTTTGCTTTCCGCAAACAGCATTTTCAAAACAAATCATAGATGAACTAACCACACAAACTGTAAGTATAAATAATAATATTGCAGTAGGACGAGGCTGGCATATTTTACTTAAAAAAGATGAGCAACCGGTTTATTGGCACAATGGCGGCACATATGGCTTTTCTACTTTTTGTGCTTTTGTAAAAGATAGCAGTAGTGCTGTAATGATAGTTATTAACCAAACTGGTAAAAATTCCGTTAGCGACTTAATAGGAATCACTATTCTTAAAAGAATGTTGAGTGAAAAATGATAACACATCATTAAAAGTATTTCTTGATAAAAAGGTTGAACAATATAACAACCCGTTATTTATTCATACCGACCCTATCTCTATTCCGCATATTTTTACTAAAAAACAAGACAGGGAAATAGCAGGTTTTTTTGCTGCTGTTTTTTCGTGGGGAAACCGCAGAACCATCATCAATAAATCAAAAGAGCTTATAAAATTGATGGATAATGCTCCGTATGAATTTTGTACCAATCATACCGATAATGATTTGAAAAAATTATTGGGCTTTAAACACCGTACTTTTAATGCAACAGATCTTTTGTATTTTATTTCGTTTTTTAAAATGCACTATGCAAAATATGCATCACTCGAAACAGCTTTTACACAGTGGATGCATAAAGAAGATGAAACAGTTGAAAATGCATTAAATGGTTTTTATCACTATTTTTTTTCTTTATCATTTATCCCAGAACGAACAAGAAAACATATTGCATCGCCCGATAAAAACTCAAGCTGCAAACGGATAAACATGTTTTTACGCTGGATGGTACGTACTGATAACAAAGGAGTGGATTTTGGAATATGGAAAAACATTTCTCCATCTCAGCTTATTTGCCCGCTTGATGTGCATGTACAAAGAGTTTCAAAACAGTTGGGTATTTTACAAAATATTAAATCAAACTGGGCTGCTGCTTTAGAACTAACGGGCTTTTTGCGTACCTTAAACAAAGCCGATCCGGTTATTTATGACTATGCTTTGTTTGGCACCGGTGTGATGGAAAATAATCGCCTGGTTTTAACGGGTAAAAAATAGTAAATGGATAATATTGAGCTAATCACTTTATTAAATAAAGAATTATCAATTTGTATTGCACAAAATAATACTTTTCAGCAAGTGCAACTGCAATTGGCTGCATACATCAATAAACTTATTCAAAATGATTTTAACAGGCTTATTGCATATCTATACCGTATAGATGTGGATGAACAAAAACTAAAAATACTATTACAGCAAAAGCAGGACGAAGACGCCGGAAAAATTATTGCAGGTTTAATTATTGATAGGTTGCAACAGAAAATAAATACACGCCGGCAATTTAGCCAGGATAAGAATTTTTTTGATAATGAAGAAAAATGGTGAATTTTATAATTCCTGCAATTCTTTTTTGGAAGCCTTCCTGCTAAACATTAATTCCTGTACTTTTTCCTTGTCTTCTTTTTCTTTTTTTAGATCGAACATAGTGCCAAACACATGATCCCATAAAGTAGTACTTACACCAAAACCCAGTTCGGTTTCTTTATAATGATGAAGGTGGTGGTTGCGCCATAATGGTTTCATCCATTTAAACGGAGGGTTCCATGCATGGATAGCATAATGCATACTGCCATAAATGAGATACCCAATCATAAATCCAGGGAAAAATGCAAATACATAATTACTTACACCCAATAAATATCCTATAAAATACATTACACTAAAAATAACCGATGCAATTATGATACTGGGTACAGGAGGCATAAACAACCGTTGCTTATCACGTGGGTATTCGTGGTGGTTACCATGAAGTATATATACTAAACGAGTTGTTGTTTTACTTTTAGCTACAAAATGAAATACAAACCTGTGAATAATGTATTCAAAAAACGTCCAGAAAAATACGCCTGTTAAAAATGTTAAAGCAATTACAGCAAGGCTTAAACCAAAATGACTGTGCCCATAGTAAAGTATAAATGATAAAATAGGTATGTACATACCCCATATTACCAATGGGTGGGTTTTAGTAAGGTATTCCAGGTACTTATTCTTAAATATTTGTGCCTGTCCTTTGTTATGGATTTTTTCGAATTTCATAAAAGCTATAGTTCACTGCAAAAATAATTAAACTTCATTAATTGCTGTCCTGTTCCTCCATTTTTAATAGTTAAATTTGCAGAATTAATGAATAAAAAATATTCGACTTATTATTGTTCATGAAATAAAACAACATATATATTTTAAATCGAAAAAAAACAATAAATGAAATTAGTTACTTATTTGCACGAAGGGCACGATAGGCTGGGAATAGTTGTTGACGGCAATATTTATGCCATGGATGCTTTGCACAATGATTTACCCAATACCATGGCCATGCTATTAAATTTTTGGGATGAGTTTATACCAATGGCAAAAATAGTTGAACAAAAAATAAAAGATGGATTGGTAAGGAATGTACTGGGAACACCTATTACTGATGCAAAAATTTTTGCACCGGTACCCCACCCCACCAGTTGCAGAGATGGCTATGCCTTTCGCCAGCATGTAGCAGCAGCCAGGCGAAACCGTAAGGTAGATATGATACCTGAATTTGACCAATACCCTATTTTTTATTTCACTAATCATAACAGTATACAAGGCCCCGGCGAAATTGTTTGCATGCCCGATCATTTTCAAAAACTTGATTTTGAGTTGGAGGCTTCTATTGTGATATGCAAGCCCGGCCGCAACATTAAAGCCACCGAAGCCGATGAATATATTGGCGGGCTAATGATTATGAACGATATGAGTGCAAGAACATTGCAGATGGAGGAAATGAAACTGAACCTGGGCCCTGCAAAAGGAAAAGATTTTTGTACCGTGATAGGCCCCATGCTGGTTACATTAGATGAACTGGAACAATATGAAGTGCCATGCAAAGAAAACCATACCGGCAAAGCATGGAATTTAGGAATGAAATGCCGGGTTAACGGTAAACAGGTTAGCGAAGGCAACCTGGCTGATATGGACTGGACCTTTGCTGAAATTATTGAGCGTTGCAGCTATGGTGTTGAACTTTTGCCCGGCGATGTAATTGGCAGCGGCACTGTAGGCACCGGCTGTTTTTTAGAGCTTAATGGCACAGGCGTATTAAACAATCCCGATTTTGTGCCTCAATGGTTACAGGAAGGCGATGTGGTTGAAATGGAAATTGACGGGTTGGGTAAACTGAGCAATACCATTGTAAAAGATGAAAGTGATTTTTCTATTTTGGCGCTGAAGAAAATATAACCGCTAAGGCGCTAAGGCGCAGCTTGGTATATGCTTTTTTAGTGAATTTGTATTATTGAAGATTTAACCGCTAAGGCACTAAGACGCAAAGTATATGATTAAGGATAGATATAATGAACTAGCAACAGAAATTGTTGATGCATGTTTTCATGTTCATAAAGAACTTGGCCCCGGCTTACTAGAATCTGCTTATGAATTTGCTTTATTAAAAGAATTTGAGTTGAGAAATATAATTGCATATAATCAAGTTCAGGTAAAATTATTCTACAAAGGATATGATACCGGCAAACATTATGCAATTGACATTTTAGTTGAGAATGAAATAGTAATTGAAATAAAGTGTTGCGATGTTATGCACCCGGTATATACAGCACAAATAATTTCATATTTAAAACTTTCTCAAAAAAAATTGGGATTTTTAGTAAACTTTCATATACCACTGATTAAAGATGGAATAAAACGATTTGTAAATGAATTCTAAACTTAGCGCTTTTGCGCCTTAGCGGTATAAAAAATATATGATCATCAACCTTAAAGATATAAAACCTGCCGATGCACAAAATTACCTGCAGCATGCTATTGCCCCCAGGCCAATTTGCTTTGCATCTACTATTGATAAAGAAGGAAACATAAACCTAAGCCCGTTTAGTTTTTTTAATTTATTCTCATCCAATCCGCCGGTTGTAATTTTTTCTCCTGCAAGGCGTGTAAGAAACAATACTACCAAACATAGTTTAGATAACATACTGCAAGTGCCGGAAGTTGTTATCAATATTGTTGACTATGATATGGTGCAACAAACTTCACTGGCAAGCTGCGAATTTCCAAAAGGGATAAACGAATTTATTAAGGCAGGTTTTACAGCCCAAAAGGCTACTCTTGTGCAGCCGCCCATGGTAAAGGAAAGCAAAGTAAAATTAGAGTGTAAAGTACTTGAAGTAAAACCACTGGGTACACAAGGTGGCGCTGGCAATCTTATAATTTGTGAAGTGCTGTGTATGCATATTGATGAAAGCATATTGGACGATACAGGAAAAATTGACCAAACCAAACTGCATCATGTAGCCCGCCTTGGTGGCGATTGGTATGCAAAAATTGATGAAACCAATTTGTTTAAAGTGGCAAAACCCAATACACAGCTTGGCATTGGAGTAGATGCTTTACCAAAAAGTATCAGGCAAAGCAAGATACTTACAGGAAATAATTTAGGCCAGTTGGCCAATGTGCATGAAATGCCTTTTGTGGATCCGGCTTTTAATGATGATAAACTAAAAAACATCATCCAGTATTTTTCAATCAACCCCGATGATATGGACAAAGAATTACATCGCTATGCAAAAGAATTGCTTGATGAAGGAAAAGTTGCAGAAGCATGGCAGATACTGCTGGCCGATTATTGATTACTTTAAACCCATCCGTTCCAATAGTGCTTCTTTTTTGGCTTTACTTACTGAAAGCTTTTGACCATTTTTTAAAATTACATACCCGCCGTCTATTCTTGAAAATTGGATGATAAATGAAATATTTACTACTGTAGAATGATGAATTCGTATAAACAATTCGGTTGGAAGCAATTCTTCAATATCGCCCAGTGTTTTTGATACCAACACCTTTTTATCGCCCAACATAAAAATTTTTGTATAAGCACCTTCAGCTTCGCAATAGATAATGGAAGACACATCTGCAAATTCATAACCAATCCTGTTGGGTAATGCTATTTTTTGCATGAATGTAGGCTGGTGTATATTTTGTAACAGGTTACTGATATGTTGCAGGCTACCTCCTTCATTTATCTTAATTTCGGCTTTTTGCACTGCCACTTTAAGGTCATTTTCATCTACCGGTTTCAATAAATAATCAATAGCGCTAATCCTAAATGCTTTTACGGCAAATTCATCATGGGCTGTAATGAAGATAATAGAGAAATTTACTTCTCCCAAAACTTCCAGCATTTCAAAACCATTCATCCAGGGCATTTCCACATCAAGAAAAACCAGTTGAGGATTATGTTTTTTTATGGCCATGATACCTGCCTTGGCCGAGCTACAGGTTTCCAACACCTGTACATTGGGGCAATTATTTTTCAGGTCGCTTAGCAAAGCATTAATACAATGCTGTTCATCATCTATAATGATTGATTTTATCATGATATTTCTTCATTAATGGTAATTATAACTTTTGTTCCGTCGGCCAGTCCATAATGGTTTCGCTTATCAATTATTGCAATTGTTGCATGTCGTTGTTTTAACATATTATCCAATAATAATCTTGATTGTGTAAGGTTCACTCCTTTTGAATTATGTTTCAATCCACTGGCAGATTTGTTTTGCTTTGATGCTTCCCTGCCAATACCATCATCATCAATAATAATTTCAACAGTTTTATTATTTTTTAATACAGATAGCAGGATATGCCCTTTTTCATTTTTAGGAACAATACCATGCCAAATAGCGTTTTCTATAAATGGCTGTATAATTAATGCAGGTATTTGAATGGATTTTAAATCTAAATTTTCGTCAACAATAATTTGATATGAAAACCTGGCATCAAAACGCATGGCTTCTAACTGTAGATATAGTTTGCAGGTTTCCATTTCATCAAACAAGGTTATCTCTTTTTTATCGGCATTACTAAAAAGTGTACGTATCAATTTTGAAAAAGTAGTGAGGTAACGCACAGCCTTATCTTCTTCGTGCTGCTGAATCAATGATTTTATTGAATTCATACAGTTGAAAATGAAATGAGGATTCATTTGTAAACGAAGGGCCTGTGCTTCCAACTCTAATAATTCTTTTTCGTGCTGACTTTTTTGTATCTCTTTATTGCGAACATTTTGAATACGTAACCGAACCAGGTAAATAGTTAAAAATAAAGCAGCTACTAAGCACAACAACCTAAACCATAAAGTTTGCCACCATGCAGGTTTAATAATAATGATATATTCCAGCGCTTGTGTATCCCAGTTACCTCCTTTCATTTGTGCCTTTAACTTAAAATAATATTTCCCGGGTGAAAGGTTAGAGTAAATGATTTTACGGTTTACATTACCTGTATAATGCCATTCTTTATCTGCCGGTAATAATTGATATGCATATTCAATGCGTTCTGGAAAAAAAAACTCCGGTGCCGAAAAAGAGAGGTTCAGATTATTTTGATTATAATTCAAATAAATTTTTGTTTCTTCATTTATCGCTCCTCTTACATAAACCCTGGTTGTATCGGCCATAATACTATTTAATACCGGTGTAATCTTTAAACTAAGTTTATCAAAATTTTTTAGATTAAAATTTTGAATATTGTAGTAACCACTTACCCAAAGATACCCGTTACAATACCCCATAAACCTGCTAACCGGGCTTATTAACCCGTTCCTGTTATCAAGCAATACAGAACGGTTTTTTGTGTAATTATAAATAACAATTCCATTGGATGCCTGTAAAAACATAAACCCATTTCCACCGTAACACATCCTGGTAAAATCTCCATTTATTAACCCTCTTGTTGCAATTCGTATCGAGTCAACACATCTCAGCTTGTCCGGGTCAATAATCCTGATACCATATCCAGGTATCCAAATCCAAATTCGGCCGGTATAATCTAAAGCAAAATCTAACCTGGCATCATTAATTTTTGCATTTCCAAATAATGACAGGTAAGGTATTGGCCGCTGTGTTTTGGTAGCAAAAAAATACTGTGCAATAGTTTTTTCACTTTGTATATAAACTACATTTCGGTTACTATCATAATTAAGCGGCATGGCTTTAAAATAATAGCTACCAGTAGTATTGTAATTATTTATTTTAATGGTATCAGTTAAAAATGTTTGGTGATTAATATGATATACCGTTCCATTTATATTACCCAATAAAATATCGCCGTTTTTTAAAGCAATAACATCATTAAATTCTCCTTTTGTTTTTATCCAAGCAAGTGAAGGAAAAATTTTATCAATACGATCAAACTCATCTTGCCCGGGGTTTAAAATATAAGTTTCTAAACCAGTTGCCCAAAACCTGCCGCTACCGTCTTTTGTTATTGCAAGAAAAGTTGGTTCGTTAAACGTAAAATAATTATTAAACAATGGTACAGGTATTGTTTTTACCCGGTTGAAATTACTATCGTAAACATATACTCCATAGGGTGTGGTATAATATTGATTTGAAGTGTTGTTAAAATAAATACCGTGCATTTGCTTTTTTACAGGGATAGTTAATAGTTGTGTATTAATCGGTAATTCGGCATATAATTGCCCTTTACTTAAAATCCAAAGATTGCCATGGCGGTCGTTTGTAACAAAACGCACTTCATCAATAGAAGCCTCATCGGGATTTAGTTTTATAAAATTGATTTTACCGGTATTTACATCATAAATTGCAGGGTGTGGATTAAAAATACCTAAAAGATATTTTCCGGGTTGCCATTTTGCAAAGCCCGGAATTACATAACCGTATTGCCGGTTATTTGATTTATAAACAGCATCCCTGAGGTACAAATTTACCTTGCCGGTATGTATATTATAATGTCCAAAACCTCCTGCCCAGGAATTAAACCAAATAGTTGAATCGTTTACCACATCCATTTTTTCAACAGTTACAAATTGCTTATCTACAGTTTTTAAGTACATATATTTTTGTGCAAGAGGCGTAACAATTTCGAAGTTTTGTGAAATTTTTTTTGTGTGTTTATCAAAAAGATAAATACCATGATAAGTTCCCAACCAAATTTTACCTGTATCGCTTGCATGTGCTGCAATAGAAGATACTGTGTTAAACAACCTATCCTGCCACTCATCAGGTTTTGTAGCATCCAGGTTAAAATGCTGCATTACTTTTTTATAGGGATCATAAATAAATAAACCTTTTGTGCCCGTACCAAAATAAACCATCCCTTCTTTATCAATATAGGTAGCTATACCACTTATATCATAGAGTTTGGGTGTACCATTAAACTTATACCGCAGTTGAATAAATGATTTATCTTTTCTATTGTAAAAGATTAAACATTTTGTTGTGGCTATGTAAAGGTTTTGCGCTTTATCTTCAGCTATTGCTGTAATGCTATTAAGGCCGAATGAGTTTGATTCGCTAACATCGGAATAATATACCAGGTCCGACCCATCAAAAGAAGTAAGACCACTGGCAGTAGAAAACCACATCAGCCCATCAGTACTAAAAAATAAATACCGGGATGTGATGGTAGGCATAAAAGGGTGGCTCACCTGCTTAAAAACAGGTAAGCTATTAGCATTGTATTTTTCCTGTGCTTTAACCCATTGGGTTGCTAACAGCAATATTACAATACAGGCATTTCTCATTAAATTGATTGAGGTATTAAATCTACTCTTTTCCTTTTATTTTTTTTAGTTGTCTTTGGCAGATAGGGCATTTGTATTTATAACAGGAGTATTGCAGCATATAACCTTTCAATAAGAAATAATGTAGCGTACCTGTTTTGGGGGAGGGTTAAAAACTAAATTCAGCATAATATCAAGTGGAAACATACAACTGCCAATTGGGTATTTAAATTTAATCTAGATAGCTATAGATTTATGCTTAGTGCAAACTAATACAGTAAAAAAGCTTCTTTCACTTAATAAATTAATTATGAAAAGCTTTATAATATTTGCTTTTATTATCCTGGCATGTTTCAATAATGTATTTGCCCAGCAAAATATTACAATTACTACAGCAAATTTTTCTAAAAATTTAAATACAGGGTTTTTCATTCAAATGAATATTTTAACTCAAAATACATGGGTTACGATATCGGCATAAGGTTATAAAAAAGATTATGATTTTGTATAGTTCCAATACAAAATATCCGGAGATATTGATTGTGGCATGAACTGTTTCGGGTATTGTAAGTATTCTTTTTATGATTTTGGCAAGTGTTAATAAGCATAAAGCAAAATTAATTTTAGAAATAAAAAAAACAGGCTCAGCCTGCCACCCGGAGTAAGTAAATCTATTGATGGTATTAGTTTTCAAATAAACCTTGGCAGGTAATGCAATTGATTCACAAACTTATTGTATGGATATTTCAACAATAATTATTTGTAAAAACGGGTCGGCACATTTAAAAGAAACGCTTGCAAGCGTTCAGGGAATTGGAAATGAAATCATCTTTTACAATTCGGGCAGTATAGATTTAACATTAGTAATAAATGTTCAGTTACCGGTTAGCAACAAATGAGGATAATCAGCAATTGATTGAGTTAACGGCCTCAACCGGGATGGCAGGTGAAACTGCATTGCGTATTGACCGAAAACCAGATTTTTTCAGCCTGCTTGCAATGAGAGGAGAGACCAAAGTTTTTGTAGCAGTAGATAAGGGTACTATTATTGGCTCACTCTGTGTTTCGCTTCAACAGGTTTATGTTGGTGGTCGGGTTTATCCGCTGCAATATATCGGCGACTTTAAAGTAGCTGTATCATATAGAAACAAGGGTATTGGTTTACAATTGTGTAATGAATTGGCAGATTATGTGATATCGACTGGTGCTGACTTGGCTTTTCTTAATGTAGCAAAAGGCAATACCAACCCCATTTCATTTTTTAAGAACAGGTCTGGTGTACCGGATTTTGAAAATATCGGAATATTTAATATTCACCAATTCATAGGAAAAAAAAGGAAGGCTTTCCATTCATGCTATAAAATTGAATCAACAACTGTAACAGATGAATTACTTAAGTTTTTAAACACCCATTATCGTACATACCAGTTGGGAAGTGTTATTACAAAAGAGAAACTTGAAGGCACAGACATTTATATAACCCGGCAAGGAAACAAAATTACAGCAGCTATGTGTGTAATTGACACCATGCATATTAAACAAAATGTTGTGATGAAACTTTCATGGAAAATGAAATGGCAGCTGAAAGTTATTAATGCTTTCAGCAACTTAGTGGGAATTTCAAAAATGCCTTTTCTGAACGAGCCTGTCCGTATGCTATATATAAAATATCTGGCAGTGAATAACCATGATAAACAACTGGTGAAATTACTGGTAAATCGTGCCAGGAATATTGTATATGAAAAGTCATACTCTTTTGTTTCAATCGGTTTACATGAAAAAGATCCCTACAATAGCTGCTTTCCAGGTTTGTTCAAACTAACCTTTAAATCAATAGGTATGTTGTTAAGCATAAAAAATAACAAAACACTGGTTGAAAAAGTGAAACAGGGAATTCCATTTGAAGATTATTCTTTGGTATAAAAAATCTTTAAACATAAACTAAAAATTATGGAAACACTACAACCTGCATCTATAACCATTGAAGAGTTCAATGTTATTTCCGACATTTTTTCACAGGCTATCACTGGTGAACTTATCGGTATGTCAAATTTTGCGTCGCTGGTAGAAACCATTGATGACCCACATGAAAAAATGGAGGCTGTAGAACATGCCAACAGCGAACGGAGTCATGCAGAGGGTTTCATGGCTTATGCAAAAAAGAAGAATCTTAAAATAAACATCAATTTGCATAGCCCCTATTGGGGAAATGTACGCAAACAATTTTTATCCTATGCCATTAAAAAAGATTTTATAGCCTGCCTGATCATACAGGAAGTTATTCTTGAATCATTTGCTGTATCCATGTATACCGATGTAGCTAACGCATTAGGGGGTGAAGCAGGAAGGCTTTTTCACAATATTGCTGATGAAGAAAAAGAGCACCTGGAACATTCTTCAGATATACTGCGAGCAGAATTAAATAAAGACCCTAAAGCCTTTATTAAAAAATTTGAAGAGATCCATTTTAATTGCATGACCATCCTTGCTGAGTTTACCGCCACAACCGACCTGCGTGGCCATTGTGGCGTTTGTAACGGCGATTGCATGAAAGGCGCATTACATCATATCGGGCTTGATGTTACTGTTATGCGTGGTAATGCCCTGGCATTATATGCAAGTGCGCTCGACAATATTGGAATACCAGGAGAAAAATCAATAATATGGATTGCCAGGCTCCCAGCTTAGATTTTGCAATTATAGGCCACCAGGAAAATTGGCAACATATTACTGCCCTTATCAATGATATTAGAACGCCCAGGCTGGAAAAGCTACCTGTTGAAAAAATTAAAAGTATATTTTCATTTATTCCACCCAGGGATGTTTTTAAAATAAATGCAAAGTCGAAAACAGGTGCCGAAGCAAATGGCGTATATATTGAAACATTTATTGACCCTGACATGCTTGATGCACAATATATCAGAACGAATATCAGTAAAGTAATGAATGCGGTGGCCTTTGCTAAAAAATTGGGTGCAAAGGTTGTAACGATGGGTGGATTCACATCAATCCTCCTGGAAGGAAATTTTGATTCGTTCTCGCCAGGTCCATCAAAATTCACAACAGGCAATACCCTTACCGCTGCATTTATTGTAAAGGGAGTTGAAAAAGCTATAACCCAATATGGTATTAATTTACAGGAATCTAATATTTTGATTGTAGGCGCTACAGGCGATATTGGTATGGCCTGTACTAACTATTTTAAAGGCAAAACAAAAAAAATGTTGTTGTGTGCAAGGAATAAAAACAGGTTACAAAAATTCGCCTTGGAATTGATAAAAGATAATATCCTGGTTAATTATTCCATAGTACTTGATGAGTTGATTCCTGAGGCAGACATAATAATTTGTGTTGCAAGTTCAACAAACATACAAATGGCTAATTGTAAAAAGAATGTTTTGATCTGTGATGCCGGTTATCCTAAAAATTTAGAAACAACTATTGATAATCCTGCTGCTGTACATTTATTTCATGGAGGAATGGGACAGGTACTTAATGGGTATAGTATCAACCCCGATTATTCAAAAAGTATGTATCATTATGAAGCACCATATATTTCACATGGTTGTGCGCTGGAAGCTATTGTACTTGCATTGGAAAATAAATTTGAAACTTATTCCACCGGAAGGGGAAATATTACTAATGATAAAATGGAAGAGATCTACGATTTAAGTCTTAAGCACGGGATAACTGTTGCACCATTTTATAATACAAAAGGCTTATGGTAAAACATTAATCAGTTTAACTACTTATTAAAATGAAAAAAGAAAAAGACCAGGTGCCCTTATATAAATTGGTGTTTACGCATAATTGGGAAGATCCCGAAAGCGACCATGCAGCATTGAAAATTACAGACAAAGATGCCGTGGCGGCCATTACATCAGGTGGCTGTAATGTATTGGGATTCCTGTTGTTTAACCCTGAGGTTATTTACAGTATTGATATTAATCCTGCACAATCCTATATGCTGGAGCTTAAAATTGCAGCCATTAAGAAACTGGAGTTTGAAGACTTTATTTCATTTGCTGGCTTGAAAAAACATGACGACCGGATGAATTTATATAATAGGGTCAAATCATCTTTGAGTCATCAAGCACTTGTATTTTGGAACAGCCAAAATAAAATATTAACAGAAGGATTTATCATGCATGGGAAATATGAGCGGTTTATTAAGTTGGCCGGAAAGTTCATCACCCTATTGCAGGGTAAAAAAAGAGTTTTAGGCCTGCTTCGTGAGAAATCAAAAGAAGAACAGGAAATATATTTTGATAAGGTTTGGAATACAAGGCGTTTTTATTACCTGTTCAAGATACTATTTAATAAAAGAATACTTGCCAAACGTGGCCTGGAGGCCGATTATTTTCGTTTTGATGACGGAAGCAGATCGTTTGCAGAAAGTTTTTACAACCGATCTAAAAAGGCATTCAGAAACATTCCAGTTAAAGGCAATTATTTTTTGTTTCTATACCTGATGGGAAAATACAAGAATGAAGATGAAGTGCCACTCTATTTAAAAAGAGAGAATTTTGATATTATAAGATCAAGGATTGACCGCATAAAGTTAATTACTGCTGATGCACAAGGATGGTTAGATTCTATGCCGGATAAAAGTATAGATTGTTTTGCGTTATCTAATATATGCGAACTGATGAGTGATAAAGATACCAATCGTTTGTTTACAGGTGTTGAAAGAACAGCTCGGAGAGGTGCCAGGGTTATATTCCGGAACCTGATGATACCACGTGATATTCCAGATACATTAAAAGAGCAGATTGTAAAAGATGAAAAACTGAGCAGGTTTATATATGATAATGACCGATCTTTTGTGTATGGAAAAGTTGCTGCCTATGCTATTGCTAAGTAATAGCCGTGCTGCTGGCCGATTATTGATAATCCGCTCTATACTATAACAAAAACTATTTGCTCTTTTTGTAAACAGTCAAAAATTTGTACGTAATTATTTTTTTTAATTTCTAAACAAAGTAAATTTTATGAAAAAAATATTCATAACCATCTGCACAATATTTACACTTGTTGGTTATTCTTTCAGCCAACCAATACAGGAAAACGATTACCTAAAAAAAAGCAGGAACCAAAAAACAGCAGCCTGGATTTTACTGGGTACGGGTGTTGTACTTGATATTGCAGGTATTGTAACAACCAGCAACAATGCCGACAAAGAACTAGGAAATTTATTCTCAAGTGAACAATCAGTAAACCATACAGGCGAGTACATCCTTTATATAACCGGAACCGCCGCATTAGCCGGTAGCCTTACTTTATTTATTGCAGCCAAACGTAATAAGAAAAAAGCATTAAGCACCAGTTTTGAAATTAACAGCCAACAATTACAACAACTTAAAAACAATAGCCTTTATAGTATTAATTACCCCGTACTAACTTTTAAACTAAGGTTTTAAAAAAGTTACAATAATTTATTAATACAAAGTGCTGAAGAAGCCTTTCATTATAACAATCCCCCAAAAACTTTCTTCAGCAAATCTGTAGTTCGTGCCGCAAAATTATTCCTGATATTTCGTTCTTCCTGCGCCACCAGGTCAAACAGTGCATTAGTAGCTTTCATGGTAACATAACCGGTTAGGTCGGGGTTTAATTTTTTTACAAGCGGTATGCTGTTGTATTTATTAACCATATCACCATAATATTTGGTGGCGTTCACCTTATCAAGCGATGATTTTATTACCGGCGTAAATGCAGCCACTAATTGTGCGGTTGTTTTTTCTCTAAAGAAATGGGTGGCGCTTGTATCGCCGTTACGTACCAGGCCAATAGCATCTTGTATTGTCATGCTTTTGATGGCATTTGCAAAAATGGGTTTGGCATATCCTACCGCATCTTCGGCACCACGGTTTATTTGAAGTATGGCTTTATCAACCATGTTGCCCAGGCCAATATCCCGTAAAGTATTTTCAATCTTACGGGCATCTTCGGGTATTAATATTTTGTACAAGGCATCTTTAAAAAAACCATCTTCTTTATTCAACCGCAAAACAGCGCCGGCAAGGCCCTGGCTTAGCGCTTCTTTTATCCCTTCGCCTGCTTCTGTTTCGGTAACGCCTGTTGACTGTGGTAATTGTTTAATAACATCGCAGCCACAAAAAAGGCTACATATCATAATTGCAGTAAAAAATCTTTTCATTTTCATTTGTATTTTATTGCATTAAATATATGAAACTAACCCGGCAATTACGATGCCAAAAACCCTGCATACACAAATGAGCAGTATGCGGTATCTTTGCCGCCATTGTTAGATGCCTGGGCGCCATTGTTGGCAGCCTGACCAACAATAAAATATAATTGAACACATGAGTACACAACATTTATCGGAACAGGAAATTATACGCAGGGAAAAACTGGCAGAACTTACAAAACTTGGTATAGATGCCTACCCGGCTCCGTTATATCCTGTAAATACAACCTCTGTTTTTATAAAAGAAAATTACAAAGGCGATGCCAACAAAGATGAATTTGCAGATGTTTGTATCGCCGGCCGTATCATGAGCATTCGTGATATGGGTAAAGCAAATTTTGCTGTGATACAGGATGCAGTGGGCAAGATTCAGATATACATCAAGCAGGATGATATTTGCCCCGGCGATGATAAATCATTGTATCAAAACGTTTGGAAAAAATTAATAGATATTGGCGATATCATCGGCATTAAAGGATATGTTTTTACAACCAAAACCGGCGAAACATCTGTTCATGTAAAAGAATTTACTTTACTCACAAAATCTTTACACCCTTTACCTATTGTAAAAGAAAAAGACGGAGAGGCATTTGATGAAGTAACCGACCCCGAGTTTAGGTACAGGCAACGTTATGCCGACCTGATTGTAAACCCCGAGGTAAAGAAAACTTTTATCAAGCGTACAAAAATGGTGAATGCCATTCGTGAATTTTTAAATGAACGTGGGGCATTAGAAGTTGATACACCGGTTTTACAAAGTATTCCCGGTGGCGCTGCTGCAAGGCCTTTCACCACTCATCACAATGCATTGGACATGCCCATGTACATGCGTATTGCCAACGAGCTTTACCTTAAAAGGCTTATTGTTGGCGGTTTTGACTGGGTGTATGAGTTTAGCCGCAATTTCCGCAACGAAGGGATGGACCGTACACACAATCCCGAGTTTACCATACTTGAATTTTATGTGGCTTATAAAGATTATGAATGGATGATGGACACTACAGAGCAGATGTTGGAAAGGGCTGCCATTGCAACAAACGGCAATTCAAAAGTAATGGTGGGCAATAATGAAATTGATTTTAAAGCGCCATACAAACGCATCAGCATGTACGATGCCATAAAAGAGCATACAGGATTTGATATAAGCGAAATGGATGAAACAGGTATCAGGGAAGTTTGCAAACAATTGCATATACATGCTGATGAAAAATGGGGAAAAGGAAAACTGATAGATGAAATTTTTGGCGAAAAATGCGAAGCCAATTATATACAACCCACTTTTATTACCGATTACCCGGTAGAGATGAGTCCGCTTACAAAAAAACACCGTAGCAAACCAGGCCTTGTAGAACGTTTTGAACTAATCTGCAATGGTAAAGAAATTGCCAATGCTTACAGCGAGCTGAACGATCCTATAGAACAGCGTGAACGTTTTGAAGAACAAACAAGGCTGATGGAAAGGGGAGATGATGAAGCCATGTTTATAGATTACGATTTTTTACGTGCCCTTGAATATGGCATGCCGCCCACAAGCGGTATCGGTTTTGGGATAGACAGGCTTGCCATGCTATTCACCAACCAGCATTCTATCCAGGATGTTTTATTCTTCCCCATGATGCGGCCCGAGAACAAACCCGAATGATTGAACTTAATGGTATATTAGCAGTATGAAAAGATTTTTTTTCATACTGCTTTTTTTGTTTTGCATTGGTACACTTTGGGCACAAAATAATATCAATTGTTTAATACATACAGAACTTGGTAACATAACCATCGAATTATATCCATCTAAAGCGCCTGTTACGGTAGCAAATTTTTTAAAGTATGTAGATGCACATTTGTATAACGGAAGCTCTTTCTTTCGTGCAGTAACATTGCAAAACCAGCCTAAAGATTCAATTAAAATTGAAGTGATACAGGGAGGCAATGTAGATTCTGCAAAAGAGTTTGCCCCCATTGTTTTAGAAACTACCAAACAAACAGGGCTGTTACATACAGATGGAACCATATCTATGGCAAGGGGAAAACCAGCATCGGCCACTTCCAGTTTTTTTATTTGCATCAACAACCAGCCATCGCTTGATTATGGCGGTAAACGAAACCCCGATGGGCAGGGCTTTGCAGCATTTGGAAAAGTAATTAAAGGGATGGATGTGGTTAAAAAAATTCAGCAGCAGCATCCCGGGCAAGGGCAATATTTTACTCCCCCCGTTAAAATAATATCCATTATCAGAAATTAAAACATCATGCAAAAAATACTACCATCACTTTCAATTGCAATGATCTTACTGTTTGCCTTTGAAAATACATTGGCACAAAATTTTGTAAGCAACCAACGGCCTTCAGCAGGTACAGCAAGGGTTGCCGCCTTTAAGCAGCAGCAGGCATTATTAAATGCATCGCCTTATAAAAATGTGCATTGGCGCAATGTAGGGCCTACCAATGTTAGCGGCCGCTGTACCGATGTTTGGGGCATATCAGGAAATAAAAATATCATGTATGCTGCTTTTGCTACCGGCGGAATATGGAAAACAGAAGATGCAGGAAAAACATGGCAATCGGTTTTTGATCATCAAGGTACACTTTCAATAGGCAATATGGCATTGGCGCCATCAAACCCCAACATCATTTACGCAGGCACCGGCGAAGCAAATATCTTCAGGGCATCGTTGCCGGGCATAGGTATGTATAAATCTGTTGATGCCGGTAAAACCTGGCAGCACATTGGATTAGAAAATACAAGTACCATTGCCAGAGTTGTAGTACATCCTACCAACCCTTCTATTGTTTATGTAGCAGCAGGTGGTAATGAATGGAGTTATAATAATGACAGGGGCGTTTATCAAACATCTGATGGCGGCAAAACCTGGAAAAAAATTTTAGGCAATGATGATAAAACCGGTTGTATCGATTTAAGGATGGACCCATCTAACCCCAATATCATATATGCATCTATGTGGAACCGCATACGCAAACGCTGGAGCGACCCCGTACCCGAAGACGGAGATTATATTTATAAAACTACCGATGCCGGTAAAACATGGAAACCTTTAACCAACGGATTGCCCGATACAAAATATACCGGCAGAATTGGACTTGCTGTTGCACAAAGCAATCCTAATGTGTTGTATGCATTTGTTGACAACCACGAGAAAAAAAGAGAACCCAAAAAAGGTGAACTTGACAGTTATGGAAGGCTAAGAGAGATTGTAGTAAAAGGTGTGGAAGTGTACAGGAGCGATGATAAAGGAGAGAGTTGGAAAAAAATGTCGGAAAACAACAGCTTTATGGAACGGTTTTGCGGCACTTATGGATGGGTAATGGGGCAAATAAGGGTTAACCCGCAGGATGAAAACTGTGTGTATATCTTAGGAGTGCCAATGGCAAAATCGAACAACGCAGGAAAAACATGGAAATCTTTTGAGCCGGCAGATACAACAAGTGATTACATACATGGCGATAACCATGGATTATGGATTGACCCTGCAGATTCAAACTATATCATTAATGGCGATGATGGCGGTGTTGCTGTATCTTATGATGGAGGGAAAAAATGGAAAAATTTTTATAAAGAAATTCCAACCACGCAGTTTTATAATGTAACCTACGATTCAAGAGTTCCCTATAACATCATAGGCTCGGTGCAGGATGAAGGTTCGTTGATGGGAAGCATTGAAAATACTTTTGGCATAAAAGATACCACTGTTAAACCCTGGCAATATGGGCCCGGGGGCGAAGGCGTAATACATGCCATTGACCCCGGCGATGCCAATACCATTTATACTTCTTCTTTTTACGGTAGGCTTATAAAGGCTGATTTAGACAAGCCCGATTCATTACAGGTAAGAAGTATTGCACCGCCAACTGCCAAAGATGAAGAAACACACAGGGGCGAATGGCTGGCTTATACTTTGATATCGCCGCACAATAGTTTTACAGTTTATCATGGCATGCAATACTTGTTTAAATCAACCGACAGTGGTTACACATGGAAACGCATAAGCCCCGACCTAAGTTACAATAACAAACAAAAAATGGGCAAAACGCCTTATGCCATCAATCACCAGGCTATTACTGCCATCGACGAATCTGTTTTTAAAAAAGGATTGTTGTATGTAGGCACTGATGACGGCAGGGTTTGGATTAGCCATGATGATGGCGGCCACTGGATTGAAATTACTAAAGGTTTACCGGCTAATGCACATGTATCAAGATTGGTTGCATCAAAATTTAATGCATCTACAATTTATGTTACATTAAACGACCGAAGGGAAGACAATATCACACCCTATATTTTTGTATCGGCCGATATGGGCAAAACATGGAAAAGCATCAGCGGCAATTTACCTGCATCGCCTGTAAATGTGATAAGAGAAGGGCTTACAGATAAAAACATTTTGTATTGCGGAACCGACATGGGTGTTTATATAAGCCATGATGCCGGGAAAAAATGGGTGCCGCTTAACAATAACCTGCCTGCATCTGTTTCTGTACAGGATATGTTCATTCATCCATCAATAAATAAGCAAGCTAACCAGTTGGTGATAGCCACTTATGGCAGAGGTATATATGCATTGGACGATGACAGTGCTTTGAACAAATAATCCATTCATCAATTTCCGGCTGCATTTCTTTTTTAAAAAAGTTATCTTACCGGCTTAATAAAAACAATAAACAATGATACGACTAATGAGATATGCTTTTGCTATTATTGCAACAGTTATCATAAGCCAGGCAGCAGTTGCCCAAAAAAAAGAACTTACCGATGAACAGTTTTTTAAAAATGATTTTAAGGGAATAACACAATCGCTTCCTGTTTTTAAAAAATGGGTTGATGACAGCCATTTCATCATAAAAATAAATGGCAACGACAGCCTGGTTGATTGCAAAACCGGTAAAACAAGCCAGGTAGTGGCAGCACCGGCAGATGCAGGTGAAGATAAAGATGAGCCGGCCATTGTTACAAAAGGTAATGATATTTATTTAAAACAAAATGGCACCGAAACCGCTTTAACCAACGATGAAGCTAAAGAAGTAAACCCAACTTTAAGTCCCGATAACAAGTATGTGGCTTTTACAAAAAACAACGACCTGTACATCATAAACCTGCAAACAAAAAAAGAAAACCGTGTTACAAAAGATGGCAGCGAAACCATATTAAACGGTTATGCAAGTTGGGTATATATGGAAGAGATATTAGGGCGCCGCACCCGCTACCGTGCATTTTGGTGGAGCCCCGATAGCAAGCACCTTGCCTTTTTCAGGTCGGATGATACGAAAGTGCCTGTATTTACAATTACCGATGCTCCGGGCCTGCATGGCGTGGTAGAAACGCAGCACTATCCAAAAGTTGGCGACCCCAACCCCGAAGTGAAAATTGGAATTGTGGAGCCCGAAGGCAGCAAAGTTGTATGGGCAGCATTTAATGAAAAAGATGATCAGTATTTTGGAATGCCCTACTGGAAACCCGACGGCAGTTCTTTACTGGTACAATGGATGAACCGCCTGCAAGATAACCTTATCATTTATGATGTGAATGTATTTACCGGCGGCAAAGCAGAGTTTTACAACGAAAAACAAAAAACCTGGATTGACCTTGATGACCAGGGAGGCCGCATTAGTTTTTTAAAGAATGGCACCGGTTTTATTTTACAGAGCGATGCCACCGGGTGGAACCAACTTTACTTTTACGATATGAAAGGAAAATTGATTAATGCCATAACATCCGGCAGGTTTACTGTTACTGATATCACTTTTATAGACGAACAAAAAGGCATTGTTTATTTTACTGCAAGAGGTATAGAAAATACGGCACGCAATGATTTTTACCGGGTAAACATTAATGGTAAAAATATGGAGCGCCTAACAACCGGCGATTACGATAACAGGATTAACCTTTCACCCGGCGGCTCTTATTTCATCAGCACTTATTCAAATGCCCTTACACCTACAAGAATGACATTGATGAGTACAAAAAGAAATTTCATTAGGGAGTTGGGTAACAGCAAGGGAAATGAATTTGAAAATTATAACCTTGCTAAAACAGAAATTATACGTGTAAAAAGCGATGATGGCATTTATGACCTGCCTATGAAAGTTACCTGGCCCATCAATATGGATAAGAATAAAAAATACCCGGTGCTTATTTCTATTTATGGCGGGCCCAATGCAGGCACTGTTATGGATACCTGGAGTTTAAGCGGCAACCAACAATGGTATGCCAAAGAAGGATTAATACAAGTAAGTATGGATCACCGGGCAAGCGGGCAGTTTGGAAAAGAAGGTGTGAACTATATGTACCATAACCTGGGCTATTGGGAAATGAAAGACTACAGCACTATGGTAAAATGGTTGGTGGCAAATGGCAATGCTGATGCTGCAAGAATATGCATCACCGGTTTTAGTTATGGTGGATACATGACCTGCTATGCACTTACTTACGGCGCCGATGTATTTACATATGGTATGGCTGGCGGCAGTGTAACCGACTGGAACCTATACGACTCACACTATACCGAAAGGTACATGGGTACGCCGGCCAATAATGCCGAAGGTTATAAAACAAGTTCGCCAATCACTTATGCATCAAAATACAAAGGTATGTTGCAAATTGTGCATGGCATGATTGATGATAATGTACACATGCAAAACAGCATTCAATTAATAAGCAAGCTGCAGGATCTTAAAAAAGATTTTGAATTTATGCCTTATAGCGGCGGCCGCCACGGTTGGGGTGGCAACAAATGGTTGCATTATATGAACATGAAAACAAAATTCATTTACAAATACCTGTTGCAAAAAGATGTACCAAAAGAAATGCTTAAATAACTTTTATAGCAAAATTATTTCGTGCATTTTTTTCATAATTGCATAAATAAATCAATTGTATAAAAAAGTGGATGCCATTTGCATCCACTTTTTAAATTGAAAACGCTTAATTTTTAATTGGTAAATAAGAATAGTTTTTACCATATTCAATCATTTGCTGGTAAAAACTTTGCGGATATTCAATTTTTACATCAATAATTTTATCGCCGTTCATAACAGGTACCAGTTTTGGTTGTATAAAACCACGGTATGGTTTAGTGTTTAAAGCAGCATATCGTTTCAGTACTTCGTTATGTAAGGCAGCATTTACTTTTACACCATAAGTTTCCACCAGGTTTTTTCCTGCATTGTAATCGCCTTCCGATTTAATACGTTGAATTTCTTTTAACAACTGTCCAAATAATGTTCGCAATTTGTTGTAATCATTAATACGGGTGTATGTTTTGCCGTCTTTTTTTACAAACTCAATTACATTATCTGCTTTACCCATTTCATAAGCCCACATGGCATTTAATTGCCTGTTACGCATATGTGCTTCTTCTAATTGCTCGCCGGGCTTAAGGCGTGTAAGTTGTGTCATAAGGCCGTTCATGATATAACTGTCATATTCTGCTTTACCAACTTCAAGCGATGGCATTACACCAATATCAATTAATTTTTGATCCATTATATAATACAAGCCCACCAAATCTGCACGGGCTTCTTCCAGGCAACTTGCATAGTTCTTTAACGTTTTATCCGTTGTTTCTACACCCGGATTTAATTGACCACTGGCATGGCCAATACATTCGTGCATATCTACGTGCAGGTCGCTGGCAAGTGCACCATATTGTTTTATGCGATTTTTTACGGTATCATTTAGCCCAAATTCATCTAATAGCCCGCCTTTTGCTGTAGCTACATTGTACGAGTAAATGATATTGCTTAATGAAACAGATTTTGAACCAACTTCTTTTCTTATCCATTCAGAGTTGGGCAGGTTAATACCAATGGGTGTACTGGGCGCCGCATCTCCGCTTTCGGCAATAACAGTTATTGCTTTGGCTGTAATACCTTTTACATTTTTCTTTTTATGTTCGGGCATTAACGGAGAATTATCTTCAAACCACTGTGCCTGGTTGGCAATTGCTTTTATACGCATGGTGGCAAGTTCGTCTTTCATTGACACTACACTTTCAAAACTTCCTTTTTTACCAATAGGGTCAAGATATACTTCTGTAAAACCATTCACTACATCAATACGGCTGGCAGTATCTAACACCCAGGCAATATTAAAGTCATCGTAAGTTTTTAAATCTCCCGTTTTATAATATTGTATCAACAGGTTGATTGTTTTTTTCTGTTGATCATTTTCTGCAACTGTTGCAGCTTTTTCTAACCATCCAACAATTTTTGAAATTGCTGCTGAATACATGCCTCCTATCTTCCATACTTTTTCATACACCTGCCCATTCTCTTTTATTAATTTACTGTTTAATCCCCAGGCCGGCGTATTCCCCTTTGTATCAAACCTAGAATAGAAGTCTTCTACTTCTTTTTGAGTAACTCCTTCATAAAAATTAACTGCAGATGCAGCTACATTGTCGATATTAGGTTTAAGGTTAACCAGTTTTGGTTTAAAATTCAAATCATATACAATCGGTTTTATATGAATTAAAAAAGCTTCAACCGTTTCGGTTGGGTCTTTTGGTATTAAACTCGTATCGCAATTAAGTACTGCTTCTCTAAAATAGCCGTAATTACAAGCAGGTATAAATTTTTCATTACTGTAATGATGGTAATTGCCATTACTAAACCAAACCCGGCCACAGTATTCTTCCAGTTTTTTCCAGTCTTCGGTTTTTTTATCGCCTTTAAAAGTACTATAAACAGCTTCTAATGTTTTACGAAGCATAATTCCGTATTTACTTTTTTGATCGTAAATAATATCACGACCACAAAGTGCAGCCTCGTATAAATAATAAGCTAACTGTTTTTGTTGTAAAGGAAGGTCAGCAAATCCCGGAACCTGGTATCGAAGAATTTGTAAGTCGGCAAATGACTCTGCTTCTACATTAAAAGCACTGTCGTAAACAGGCACTTTTACAAATGTTGTATCATTCACAGATTTATTTTGGTTTGTAGAATTATTACAGGACAAAATAAATATTGAAGCTACACATGCTGTTACTGCAAAAAAACCTACATTTTTTAAATTAATATTCATAGTATAATAATATTTGTGAAGCCTTAAAAATAATGAATAACCATCACAAATAAAAGCATAACAAAGCGATACAAACTTTAATTTAATACTACATAATTATTGTAAACTTCCATTTTATTCAGTTGAAATAAAATTGAAAATAAATAATGAGGTATTAATTAATGAACATCATTTTTCCCTCGCCATCTTATTATATTTATTGCGGTATTCAACAGGTGTTAGCCCTGTTATTTTTTTAAAGGTAGTTCTGAATGCTTTTGTATCTGTATAGCCCACATCTAACATCACTTCATTAATATTTTTACGACTGTTTTCAAAACTTCTTTTAGCTGCTTCTATCTTCACCCTTTGTATATATTCCAGCACCGAGTTGTTAGTGGCCTGCTTAAACCTGCGCTCAAAAGTCCTGCGCCCCATTGCAAACTTATCTGCTAGTTCATCAATAGTTATCCTTTCGTGTATATTGTTTTCAATAAATAGCTGTGCTTCTAATACTTCCTTATCACTGTGGTTCTTCTGCCCTTTAAACATGGCAAAAGCGCCCTGGCTGTTGCGGTCAATATCAATGGCAAAATATTTTGAAATGAGTATCGCCATTTCACGGTTGGTATATTTTTCTACCAGGTACAATAAAAGATTCCAGTATGAGTTTGCACCGCCGCTTGAATAAATCCTGTTCTCTTCCGTAACAATACTGCCATCCTGCACTTCCACATCGGGGTACATTTCCCTGAACTCGTTTAAAAAACCCCAATGCGTTGAACATTTTTTTTGGTGCAGTAATCCCGTAGAAGCAAGCAAGAAAGCGCCCAGGCAAAGCGATGCTACTTCGGCTCCTTTATTATACTGCTCTACAATCCATGGTATGGTTTTTTTATTGGCATCAACCGCCTGCTGCATATTGCCAAACAATGCAGGTATAAAAACCAGGTCGGTTTTCTTTACATCTTTTAAAAGTTTATCGGTATGCACTTTGTACATTCCTGCATTAAGCGACACTTCTTTGGTTAAGCCCACCAATTGTACATTAAACAATGGTTTATGCCCCATCATGGTTAAAAATCCGTTTACTGCACTAAAGCAATATTGGGGATCGGCAATGGCCTGCATCACCGAATTTTGCGGTACCAGTATGGCTACATTTTTCATGTACTAAAGGTAATGTTAGTTTTTGACGCATTCCACCCTTTCATTGTCATTTTTGCCCATTGCCATTTTAATAGATGCGTTACATCTTTGTACTGCAAATACAAACAGAATATTCAACAAAAAAATGAAAGCAGTTTTAAAACATACAACACAACTTAGTTCTTACCTGACTTTTAACGGCAACTGCCGGGAGGCCATGACATTTTATGCAACATGCCTTGGCGGGCAATTAAAATTTCAAACAATTGGCGAATCGCCATTGGCAAAAAAAATGCCTGCAAAAATGAAAGAATGTATTTTACACGCCAGCCTTACCAATGGTAATATAGTAATAATGGCTACCGATTGTGTAAGGGAAGAAGGGCTGATAAAAGGCAATGCAGTTTCTCTTTGCCTTAACTGCAGCAGCGAAGAAGAGATTAAAGATGTGTTTAAGAAACTTACCACAGGCGGCAAAGCAAACCACCCTTTGAAAAATACTTTTTGGAATGCACTGTTTGGCGATGTTACGGATAAATATGGCAACAACTGGCTATTGAATTACAACAGGCAATAAAAATATTTTACACTATAAAAAATAAAAAAAATGAAAAACAATAATGTAACACTTCACAGGGTATTTACTGCCACTCCCGAAAAAGTTTTCAGGGCTTTTACCGAAGCGGGTGCACTTGCAAGCTGGCTGCCACCTTATGGATTTACTTGCACAGTACATAATATTGATGCAAAAGTTGGAGGCAGCTACCACATGTCGTTCACCAATTTTTCTACAGGTAATGCTCATTCGTTTGGCGGCCAATACCTGGAGATAAAACCAAATGAATTTTTAAAATACACCGATAAGTTCGACGATCCAAACCTGCCCGGCGAAATGATTACCACCGTAACCCTTACTAAAGTTATGTGTGGCACCGATATAAAAATTACACAGGAAGGTTTACCTGCAGCAATACCTGCAGAGATGTGTTATTTAGGATGGCAGGAATCTTTGGAAAAATTAAAGAAACTGGTGGAACCTGTAATTCCCGACGCATAAGCGCATTCCCTTATCATTAAAAAATTAGCAAAGGCTGATGAACAAGATGAAATTTCATTTTGTAAGCAATCATTTGCCTTGCAAACAGGAAAATGATTTAAAAAACAAACATTTTAAATTTAAAAACATGAAAAAGATAAATATCATTTACTGGGTTACCACAATCATCATCTTCTTAATGGAAGCTGTGATGCCGGCATTTACATCGCAAACCGAACTTGCCAAAGAAGGCATCAGGCATTTGGGTTATCCTGAATATTTTGGAAATGCATTGGTGGCCTTCAAAATTTTGGGTGGTTTGCTATTGGTAATTCCGCAAGTGCCGGCCAGGATTAAGGAATGGGCTTATGTTGGTTTTGCATTCGATTTTATTTTTGCATCTATCAGCCATTTTACTATTGATGGCGTTAACTTCCAGTCTTTCTTACCGCTGATATTCCTGGTAATATTAGTAATCTCTTATGTTTATTTTCATAAGCGCTTACAACTTGCGCCTGCTAAAATATAGGTAAGATAATGTAATGCGCTGCAGTATTTAATAATTAACCAGCCTTTGCACTGTTTCATCAAGCCTTGAGTAAGCCATAAAATTTTTCTCCAGGTCAAGGTTAAAGGGCACAGGTGTATCAAGGCTTGCACAGCGCATTACCGGTGCATCTAATTTATCAAAACAATGCTCTGCAATCCAGGCGGCAATCTCTGCACCAATACCGCCTGTAAGGCAGTCTTCGTGCAAGAGTAAAACTTTACCGGTTGCCGTAACTGCATTTGTTATTGCATCGTAATCCAGTGGTTGTAATGTTCGCAGGTCTAAAATATGTATTGAAATTGCGGGATGGTTTTTTGCATAATCAAGAGCCCAATGCACACCCGAACCATAAGTGATGATGCTGATATCATCTCCACTTTGCACCAGCCTGGCTTTACCAATTTCAATTTCGTAATATTCATCGGGCACAGGCCCGCTAACAGAACGGTACAATGCCTTATGCTCAAAAAACATCACCGGGTTAGGATCGTTGAAGGCTGCAATCAGCAAACCTTTTGCATCTGCAGGTGTGCTGGGATAAACAACTTTTAAACCGGGTGTATGTGTAAACCATGCTTCGTTGCTTTGGCTATGAAACGGCCCTGCGCCTACACCACCGCCTGTGGGCATGCGTATAACCACATCGGCATGCTGGCCCCAGCGATAATAAATTTTTGCAAGATTGTTTACAACCTGGTTAAATCCCGAAGTAACAAAATCGGCAAACTGCATTTCCATCATGGCCTTGTAACCTTCTAAACATAAACCAAGTGCAGTGCCTACAATAGCACTTTCGCAAAGCGGTGTATTGCGTACCCTTTCTTTTCCAAACTCCTGTACAAAGCCTTCGGTTATTTTAAATGCGCCGCCGTATTCTGCAATATCTTGTCCCATTAAAATAAGGTTTTGGTGTTTTTGCATAGATTGATGAAGGGCATCTTTAATCCCATCAATAAATCTTTTTTCGGGGCCTGTATGTAAATTGATATTGGCATTAATTGGATTAGGTGCAGGTGCAAACACATCTTTTAATTCCTGTACTGTATCAACTATAAATGTTTGATGTTGAGCTCCAATCTTTAATTCAGTTTCTATGTATGATTTTGTTTGGGCTTTTATGCTTTCAATTTTTTCTGCTGTCAGTATTTTTTCATCGGTAAGCCATTGCTCATAATTTTTCACCGGGTCTTGTTTTTCCCAGGTTTCAAACAACTCTTTAGGAACATATTTGGTGCCGCTTGCTTCTTCGTGCCCTCGCATGCGAAAAGTCATGCATTCTATTAAATATGGCCGCTGGTTTTTATTACAGTAATCTCTAACCCCTTTAATAGTATCATACACAGTTAAAACATTATTCCCTTCTATCTGCACTCCTTCAATACCATACCCAATTGCTTTATCAACAAGGTTTTTACAACGATACTGTTCGCTAACGGGAGTACTTAAACCATAGCCATTGTTTTCAATAATAAAAATTACCGGCAGGTTCCAAACGGCCGCTGTATTTAATGCTTCATGAAAATCGCCTTCGCTGGTACCTCCGTCGCCTGTAAATGCCAATGATACTTTACCCGATTTTTGCAGTTTATAAGCAAGTGCAACCCCATCTGCAATGGCCAATTGCGGCCCCAGGTGCGATATCATACCACAGATATGATGTTCGCTGGTACCAAAATGAAAACTTCGTTCTCTCCCATTACTGTACCCATCTTTATATCCCTGCCATTGTTTAAATAACTTACTTAATGGCATGTTGCGGCTGGTAAATACACCCAGGTTGCGGTGTAATGGCATTATCCATTCATCGGGCTGCATGGCCAATGTGGCCCCAACAGAAATAGCTTCCTGCCCAATACCGCTAAACCATTTACTTATTTTACCCTGCCGTAGCAATACAAGCATCTTTTCTTCAATCATGCGGGGCAATAAAAGTTTCTTATAAATGGAGATAAGCTCCTGGTTGCTTAAATCTTTTCTATGAAATTGCATAAAATCCTGTCTGGTAAAAATATTTGTAAAGTTAGCAGTTGTTGGGCAAGCTTGCCTAAAATGCAAAATAATATTGTAACCCCATACTTGTTAAGAAATTTATAAAGGGTGTGTTATTAGTGATGAAATTATGAAAAACTATCCCTTCCTGCATCTTGAAAAAAACATTCGTATATGAAAATTATATTCAAATCAATTGCCTTTACATTTCTATTTATTGCAACCGTATCCCTTTTTTCTTTTACAAAAAACAATAAGCCAATTATAAAGAAAGAAAAAAAGCCAAAAATACAAGCCGCCATTTTACTGGATGTAAGTGGCAGCATGGATGGGCTTATTGAGCAGGCAAAAGCGCAGTTATGGAATATGGTAAATGTAATGGGTAAAGCCCAATGTGATAATACGACACCGCAAATTGAGATTGCCTTATATGAATATGGAAGAAGCACCAATAGACCGGAAGATGGTTATGTAAAACAACTATCTGCTTTTACTACCGATCTTGACCTGTTATCAAAAAAACTTTTTAGCTTAACCACCAATGGTGGTTATGAATACTGCGGGCAGGTAATTTATACTTCGCTAAAAGAATTGCAGTGGGATGCAGCCCCCGAAAATTATAAAGTAATATTTATAGCCGGTAATGAAGATTTTTTACAGGGTAACCTGTTATACACTAAAGCTTGCGATGAAGCTAAAAACAAGGGTGTAATTGTAAATACTATTTATTGTGGCGATAGGATGCAGGGCATTAGAGAACATTGGAACCTTAGCAGCGAATGTGGCAATGGCAGTTTTTCGGTAATAAACCAAAATGAAAAAATTGAAGATATACCAACACCTTATGATAGCACTATTATTGCTTTAAATGATAAACTTAATGGCACATACATTTCTTATGGTGCAATGGGTTATCAACAAAAACAAATGCAGGAAAGTGTTGACAGGATGAACTATTCTGCCAATAAATCTGCCGCAATAAAAAGAGCTACCGTTAAAAGCAATGCAAATTTATACCGCAACGATAGCTGGGACCTGGTAGATGCCTGTGCAGGTGATGAAAAATTTATTGAAAAATTAGACAGGAAAACATTGCCCGACAGTTTACAGAAAAAGAATGCAGAAGAACTTAAAAAATTTGTACTGGCAAAAAAAGAACAAAGGACTCAGCTTCAAAATCAAATTGAAAGTATCAGTAAAAAAAGAGAAGACTATATAAGTGCCGAAAGAAAAAAGAATGCAACACTAAATAAAGAGGCTACTTTAGAATCAGAAGTTGAAAAAATAATCAAGCTACAGGCAAGGAAGTATAATATGAAATTTAACTAATCATTCTTATTATCGGGAAAGGCTTTTTTATGAACCAGCGAATTAAAGAACGATAACAAAGCGCCAAATACCAAAGCATGCCAAAAACTTTGTACACTAAAGCCGTGTACAAAATAAGCATCCAGCAAAATGATACTGGCATTAATAACAAAAAGAAATAACCCCAGGGTTAATATAGTGGCAGGCAATGTAAATAAAATGAGCAGTGGTTTTACAATGGCATCCAGCAGCGATAACACAATTGCAACTAAAATGGCTGTAAAAAAATCAACGATACTAATACCCGGCAGTATATATGCCAGTATAAATACATTTACAGAGCAAACCAGTATTTTAAAAAACCATTTTTGCATGTATAATTCATTATAGTTTTTAAATTACAACTAATTCGTAAAACTCAGTGGGGTTTAAATATTTTTTTGCCAAATCCCTAAGCTCTTCTGCCGAAATGGTCTTTATTGTATCAATGGTTTTATAAAAATAATCTTCAGTAAGGTTATTGAGCAACAGGTTTTTCCATCGGCCCATAATTTGCAAAGGCCCATCCAGGTCACCAAGTATAGTTCCAATTAAATAATTTCGTACCAGCAGCAACTCATCTTCTCCCACAAGTTCCTCTCTTAATATTTTCATTTCTTTATACACTTCTTCAATTGTGGCTTCACAAACATCTTTACCGGCTTCGGTACTTATCATCCATGCCGAATTTTGGATATGGTTTTGAACATAACTATGTATACCATAAGTATACCCTTTATCTTCACGAATATTACTCATAAGCCTACTGCCGAAAAACCCGCCAAATAAGGCGTTCAGTACTATCACTTTTATAAAATCGGGGTGATGCCTGTTGGGAAAAGGCCGGGCAATACGTATTGCGCCCTGTACCGCTTCGGCATCATTTTGTATGCGGTATTTTTTTCCGGTTGCCGGTGTTTCTTTTAAAAAAGTTAGTTTATTATCAAATGCACGCAGGGGTAAATCGCCAAAAGCATTATTTAGCAATTGCTCGATATTACCGGGTAGTTTACCGCAAACAAAAATTGCAACCTGCCCGTTAATATAATAATCCTTAAAAAAATTTTTTAGCATGCCGCTTTCAATAGCATCTATATCACTACTCTCGGTATATGTTCCGTAAGGATGGTTTTTACCATACAGGTATGCATCGCAAAGGCGATTGGCCACAAAATCGCATTTTTGCAAATTCACACGCAGTTGTTGGTTAAAATTCTGTTTAAAGATGTTCAGTTCATCATCTGTAAAAACCGAATCGGTTATCATTTCTCTAATAACAGGTAACAACGCAGGTAAATATTTACTTAAAGCCGAAAGTGAAACAACCGCTGTTTCGTTATAACAGGCACGGCTGCAAAAAGCGCCATAATATTCAAACTCTTCGTTTATTTGAAAAGCTGTTTTATGGCTTGTGCCGTTTTTTAATAATTTATTGGTAGCAAATGCAATTGCGTTTTGTTTTTCAAACCAGTTGCCGGCATAAAAAACCAGTTCTACCTGCAACACTTCCTGCGTACCGGCATCAACAGAATATACCGGCACTCCGTTATTTAAAATAAATTGCCGGTAAGGTTTTAGCTGCAAATTAAACTCTATGGCATCTTTTATTATTGGTGCTTCTTTCCTGTTCATTCAAAAATTTAGTTATCAGAATAATAATATAGAGTATTAGAATTACTGTTGTCAAAAATTATTTTACTTTCTTCTTTTATATCATTGGCGGTAACAGCCCGGTACCGGTCTAATTCTTTATTGATTAAATCAGCATCGCCCATTAATTCGTACATGGCCAGGCTGGCAGCACGGTTGGTGATGCTGGTATCTTCAAAAGCCATCATGCTTTCGGTTTTATTTTTCACTTTTTCAAGCTCCCGCTGGCTAACGCCTTCCTGCTGTAGTTTATTTATCTCTTCATTAATAGCCGTTTCGGCTTCATGCATTGAAACACCTTTAACCAGTTTACCGGATACAGTTAATAAACCAGCATCGGTACTGCCTAAATGAAAACAATCAATATTACTGAACAATTGTTTTTCTTTTACAAGCGATTGAAACAACCTTGAAGAACCACCACCGCTTAATACTTCGGTTATTAAATCGGCAATATAATATCGCTTATCATTTCTTGGATAAATATGCCAGCATTTGTACAGCGCATCTAACGGTACATTTGCCTTTACGGTTAATGACCTGGGTTCTGTTTGTTTAGGTTCAATGGGTAGGTTTCGTATATATTTTTCGCCGGCAGGTATTGGTACAAACCACTTTTCTGTATATTTTTTTACTTCTTCTAAAGTTACATTACCAGCCACCACCAAAATTGCATTTGAAGGGTTGTAATGTTTTTTAAAAAAAGCTTTCACTTCATCAAGTGTTGCGTTTTCAATATGGCTAAGTTCTGCACCAATTGTCATCCAGCGGTAGGGATGCACTTTATAAGCAAGCGCTCTTAGTTTATGCCACACATCGCCATAAGGTTTATTGATATAGTGTTCCTTAAATTCTTCGCAAACAACTTTGCGTTGCACATCTAAACTTTTTTGGCCAAACGCAAGTGATAGCATACGGTCGCTTTCTAACCAAAATGCTGTCTCTAAATTTTCGGCCGGTAACTGGCAGTAATAATTGGTTAAGTCGTTTGTAGTAAATGCATTGTTTTCTCCACCGGCCAGTTGTAAGGGATCATCATAAACCGGTATGTTAATACTTCCTCCAAACATAAGATGCTCAAACAAATGAGCAAAACCAGTTTTAGATGGGTCTTCGTCCCTGGCGCCCACATCATACAACACATTAACAACCGCCATAGGCGTACTTTTATCCTGGTGAACCAATACCCTTAATCCATTGGATGTTTCAAATCTTTCAAAATTAATCATGTGCAAATGTACGGATGAGAATAAAACAAGCAGCAAGATTATCGAATGCTTAAAGTATTTATTGTAAGGTCTTTTAATTCGCCGTTTCGCCTAATTACAATATGTATGGTTTCATAAGGCCTTTGCAATATCTGCTTATAAGCCTGTAAGTTATTTGAGAAATTCTTGTTTACCGATATAATTTCATCATTTACTTTAAAATGTGCTTTATCGGCAGGGGAGTTGGGAATTACATCTTCCACCACAATTTTTCCGTCAACATAGTACAAGCCCAATCCGGTATAAGCATAATCAAAATCATCATTAAAATGTTTATTGGGCAACAGGTGTATTTCCCTGTTAGGATAATTTATAATCATATTAAACCGTCGCAACAGGTCGTTTCCCAACAAACCGCCTGTAAAAGGATATGATGTTACATTAAAATCGTCTTTGTATAAATACACAGGTACTTGTTTAAACCTGTATGGGCCAATCTTTACTTCTTTAATAAGCGTAAGCCGCATCTGCAACCTGCCGGCCATGCCTTCGGCCTGAGTTAAAACCGGTTTTCGTTTGCTTAATAATATTGCACTGTCTTTAGCAAACTGTTCGCTCAAGAGCAAACAAAGCCCGGCGCCCGTATCAAAATAAAAATTGTAGCCAAGTCTTTTCCTGTCTTTTACCTCTAACCATTGTATGGGTAAGTTGGTAAATGCAGGATGCAATATTGTTCCGCCACCGGGATAGGACATTTTTCCAGGAGCAAAAATTTCAATCATGCTGCTGTCAAAATCTATCTTTACAATAAAGCGTCTGAAAAAGCTGTACCCGATGATGCCATCTACTTTTTCGCCATATACACTGGTGAGTACTTCATAATTATTTACATGAAAATTTAAATGCCGTACGGTAAGGCCAGGAAGTAAAAGATCGTGGTCGAAAACAAAAGAAACTTTTTTTATACCGCCTATCCCGGTAATTGTTGTATCTGTTGGTTTTGTTGGAATATTGAATTCTGCACAGGTAGATGAATCGAGAGATATACCTCCACTGCCTGTATCTAATATAAAATTCAGCGTATCGGCTATATTACCAATTTTAGCCTGTAATACCATTACACCGCCACTAAATTGCTTAAACGGAAAACGGGTAATAAAACGGGCCTCTCTCTGCGGCAAAATCTCTTGTGCCTTTATGGGAATAATTGCAAATAAAAATAATATGCCGCAAATAATATTTTTCATGCCATGCTAAAATTCAATTTACAACCTTATGGATGTACTTTTGTTGTTTATTACACAAAAGGCAGGAGTATGGAATTAAATGATTTATTTAAGAAAGCGCTCAGTTTTGATTTTTTAACAGCAGAAGAAGGCATGTTTTTGTACAAAAACGCTGCATTAACCGAATTGATGTACGTGGCTGATGAGTTAAGAAAAAAACAAGTACCACACGGAAAAGTTACCTGGCAAATAGATCGCAATGTTAACACTACCAATGTATGTATAGCTAATTGTAAGTTTTGTAATTTTTACCGCATACCGGGCCATGCCGATGCTTATATAACTGATATAGAAACTTATAAAACAAAAATTGAAGAAACCATCAAATACGGCGGAGACCAATTGCTGCTGCAGGGAGGCCATCATCCCCAACTGGGACTTAGTTTTTATGTGAATCTTTTTAAAGAATTAAAATATTTATACCCCAATATAAAATTACATGCATTGGGGCCTCCGGAAGTGGCACATATTACCAAACTGGAGAAAAGTACACACCGGGAAGTACTGGTAGCTTTAAAAGAAGCGGGCCTCGACAGCCTGCCCGGCGCTGGTGCCGAGATTTTAACCGACAGGGTACGGCGCCTGATTAGTAAGGGAAAATGTGGCGCACAGGAATGGCTCGATATCATGCACGAAGCACATAAATTAAATATTACCACATCGGCCACCATGATGTTTGGACATGTGGAAACTTTACAGGAACGATTTGAGCATTTAATAAAAATAAGAGAAGTGCAAAGTCGCAAACCGGCACATGCAAAGGGGTTCCTGGCATTTATTCCCTGGACCTTTCAGGATGTGGACACTTTGCTGGCAAAAATAAGGGGCGTTCATAATTTAACCACTGCCGAAGAATATATACGCATGATTGCTATTTGCCGTATTATGTTACCCAATATTAAAAACATACAGGCAAGCTGGTTAACGGTGGGCAAGCAGGTGGCACAAATTTGCTTACATGCCGGCGCTAACGATTTCGGCAGTATAATGATTGAAGAAAATGTTGTAAGCGCTGCTGGTGCACCACACCGATTTACAAGCAGCAGCATACAACAGGCAATAAAAGAAGCCGGTTTTGAACCTCAATTACGTAACCAGCAATACGAATGGAGGGAAATACCTAAAACCATAGTAGAGCAGGTAGTAAATTATTAACCTGTATAAAAATGCAACCTAACCGGTTTTAATAAAGCATAATGGTAAAGGTTATCAAATTGAATTAATAATAAAAAGTTATTGTTGTTTTATGTTAGCAGAAAGTACAAAAAAATTAATTCATCGTTTCAGGATGATAGGCATTGCAGAAGGTATTTCTTTTTTGGTGTTGTTATTAATAGCTATGCCACTTAAATATATTTTTAAAATGCCCGAAGCAGTAAAGATAGTTGGATGGGTGCATGGGGCTTTATTTTTAACCTTTATCTATTTTGCATTTGAAGTGATGGGGGCCTGCAAAAAAAATATGGGTTGGTTTGCCAAAGCCTTTGCAGCCGCTATTATACCATGCGGCACTTTTGTTTTTGATAAACAACTTAAGAAAGATCCGGAGCTGCAATAATTAAAGTAGCTATTAAAAAAAGAGCCCCCCGAAAAAGCGGGGAGCTGTGTTGGTTTCAACTTCAACTCAACTATTGAAACTATTTTTATTCATTTTCTGCCAACAGGTCTTTTTTTTCCTGGCACACTTGCTTTATTTTTTCCCCGATAAAAAAACATTTTAGTAAATGCTCATCACGGGGCCAAACACAGGCAGGCGAGTGCTGCTTAATGGTAATGGCTCTTCTTCGCCTCCAATCTTATTTAATTGCTGTTCAATTTTATCTTTTGCTTTTTTTAGGGAATCTTTCAAATATTCTTTTTCCTTTTCCAGTTTACTCTTTAACGAATCCAGTTTGTTAACAGGGTTATCGTTGGCATTGTACCGATAGTTGTCGGTATTGCCGCTGTTACTGTTATCGCCATCGTTAGTTATCACTTCTACCCCGTTACTGTTGATGATAATTGTAGAGCGGCCATTTCTTTTTGCAGGCTCACCATTGGCAGAATACAGTTTTCCGTCTGCTTTCATAGTATATTCAATTCCTGAGCTCCATTCATTGTCATTATCTTCATCATAGTACCAGTCATCATTCCAATCGTTGCCAATATGCACATTACTGTACCATCCAATGCTTTTATCAATCAGTATTTTTTTCCCTACCGGAACATACACGGTTAACAGTACATGCTGGTTACGAAACTTATCGGTTTTATTGATGGAAATACCTTTATCCAAAATCAAAACACTGTCTTTTTGTACACCGCTATATTGAATGGCGGCTGCATTATTTTCTGCAATGCTCCTGCTGCGGCCTGTAGCCATCTTTATGGCTGTAACCCTAAAACTGTCGTTATCAGATTTAAGAATGCGTACTTCCACATTATTTACATAGGCAGTATCATCATCAATGCCGGCAAAAGGTTCAATTCTAAAAAAGCGGTTTTTGCGGTATTTGTCTAATGGTTTATAAGATGTTAATTCTAACTTGTTAACAGTAGGGTTGCTAAGTACAATTTCCTGTTCTGTCATATTCTTACTGTTGTATTTAAAATCACGGCTTATTGATGAAATTAAAAATATCACACAAACCCAACCTATCACCCATAATGCTCCAAACGAAAAGCCCAGCATATTGCCCCGACTTTTAGAGCCGGCTATCTTGCGAATAATCCATGTGATGATACCAACAATGGGCACGGCAATAAAGAACAATAAAGTACCCCAGGCAAAAAGGTTTTGATAACTACCATTGTTAATCACAAAATCTTTTAAAGGGAATAAACCGATTGACATAACAGCCAGGGCAAATAAGCCCATCACTAAGGCAAAGCCCACACAACCTATGATGAAGTAAGCGAATATTTTTGCAATCATGGCAATTACATTGCCCAGCCCGCTGCGGTTACGTTTACTAAAATTCTTTACATCGCTGGCCACTTCACCGGCTTTTTGATTGATAACAGAAGAAGCTTCTTTACCAAATTTTTCTGCTTTCTTGCCCACGGTTTTCATCTCTTCCATCACCGATGCTTTTATGGAATTCATATCCACTTTCTCGCCTTTCATTTCAAGTTTTTCTGAAGTGGTTAGCGCTTCAGGAATCACAATCCATAATATAATATAAATAATGAGTGATGTTGGGCTAAAGGTAAAGCGCATGAAATCTCCAAAATTCCAAAAACCGCCCCAATGGCCCCACTTTGATACAAATGATATAAATGGTAACAGGAACAATACCCTTGGTATCCATGGATTGATACCGAAATAATGGCCAATACCACTGCATACCCCGGCTATCTTTTTTTCATCGGGATCACGAAAAAGTTTTTTACGGGTACTGCCTATTTGTGTAGTGGCGCTGCTTGGCACTGCCACCCACATAATGATATAGGTTAAAAAGCCAATGCCCGAAAACAGCAGTATCACAAAAATTATCCTGGTTACCACCACATCTACATTAAAATAATTGGCAAGGCCGCTACAAACGCCACCCAGTACTTTATCGTTCTCATCCCGGTACAAACGCCTTTTACCTGTAGGTGTAGCGGTTGAAGATGATGAAGACTGATCGTTGCTTTCTGATGACCCAGTTGCTGAGGATGCAGATGATTGTGCATCATCCATGGGTTCAAAATCTTCGGGGCGGCCCATGCTTTTAATAATAGCATTCACATCATCATCTGTAATGCAGGTGGCGCCTTTGCTTAGTCTTTCCTGGAACAGTTCGCCAATACGGCTTTCAATATCATTGATGATTTCATCTTTACCTTCTTCGTTGGCAAAATGCCGGCCCAGGCTTTCGGTATAACTTTTCAGCAGGTCGAATGCTGATACTTCAATGGGAACCACTCGTCCCTGGAAGTTGATATTTATTACTTGTTTCATGGCTTTAGTTTTTTGTTTCTTTAGTTGATTAGTTCCAACAAAAAAATCATGGCTATACTTTTCTTATTTGGGGTTGTTGAAGTTGTTATCCTCCTCCGTTTGCGAAGGATCGTTGTTAATAATAGGTGCCTGTCCGTTCCTGGTTAATGCCCTTACTGCATTGGCCAGTTCAAACCAGGTAGTTTCAAGTTCTTTGTAAAATTTTCCTCCTTTATCTGTAAGAGAAAAATATTTACGTGGTGGGCCGCTTGTGCTTTCTTCCCACCTGTACGATAGTAGTTCTGCATTTTTAAGCCTTGTTAGTAAGGGATACAAAGTTCCCTCCAGGATGTTCAGGTTAGCCGCCTTCATTTTTTCAATGATATCCGAAGGGTAGGCTTCACCCTCTTTTATTATTGAGAGGATGCAAAACTCAAGAACTCCCTTTCGCATCTGGCTGGCTGTGTTATCAATGTTCATGGCTTCAATTTTTAACTTCACTTTTTTCTTCGCTATTTGATGAAGATGAAGTGAAGGTCTTTTCGAAAAATAAATTAATCATGGCTATATTTTTTTGGCTTTGCCCCTTTCATTTTTAAGGTTTAAAACCTAAATCAAAATCGGCTATACTTTAAGAACTTTTGTGATTGAGAATTAACCGGTTTTTCCCTTTCACAACTCAAAGATAATAATTTTTTAGTACTATGCAACACATAATACCATATCTTTTATAGTAGCTGGTGCTGGATAATAGCAAAATTTTGTTAAAACCCTTGCCTGTATTGGGTTTTGTTGATTATAAAATTTTTTTTAACGAATTACGGATTTGATGAACGGTTAAAATAGGGTGATGAATGGCAGGGATTACATAGATTTAATGGCAAATTTTAATAAACCAGACATTATTTAAGGGCTGTTAATATTATCAAAACATCAATCTCTTAAAGTAACTATGGTATTTATATTGCGTATGATATTGGCAGAAGGAGGACTATAACATGAAATATATTTTTTACACCTTATTAAGCCTGCTGGTTTTTATAAGTTGCAAAACCAGTAAAGATTACCTGCAAAAAAGCGGTGATGATAAAACCATTTTTGATGCTATTAAAACATTAAAAAAACACAGCAACGATACGAGTGCATTACATGCATTACCCGTTTTGTATAACCTGGCACAGCAACGTAACCTGCGCAAAATAAACAGTTACAGTTCATCTAATGAGTTAAGCCGTTGGGATAAAATGATTGATGGTTACAACACTTTACAAGATATTTACCAGGCCATCATTGAAAATGATGCAGCATCGGCAGTGGTAACACCGGTTAATTATCAGCAAAACATTTACGATATAAAAAAACAAGCCGCTGCAGATTATTATAATGAAGGAATGTACCTATTAAGCCTTTCGGGAAGGGCAAATGCAAAAAAAGCATACAACTATTTTAAAAAAACCGAAAAGTATGTTCCTAATTATGAAGATGCCAAACTAAAAATGGATGAAGCATTCAACAATGCTATAATAAATGTAGTTATCAACCCGGTGCATGATAATTCTTATTTCTTTAATACCGGCTGGGGTAATTATGGATATAACTACAGTAACCAATATTTTCAGCAAACTTTAATAAGAGACCTGGGCGGTAAAAACAGCAGCCGATACCCGGCTCGTTTTTACAGTGATTGGGAAGCCCGGCGAGATAATGTGCAACCCGACTGGGAAGTGAACCTTACACTTAGAAATATGTACATTCCACGACCACAAACCAATACATACAACCGCAATTCCAGTGCAAGGGTTGAAATTGGAAGGGATACATTGGGCAAACCTGTATATCAAACCGTATATGCTACACTTCAAATAAGCAGGTTGTATTTTACCGCACGTGCCGATATGGAAGTGAGCATTACCGAAATTGCAACGCATAAAAATATTGCGTACAATACCTACCGGCAAGATTATAACTGGCAGGAAGAACATGCCACTTACACCGGCGACCGCCGGGCATTAAGCGCCAGCGACTGGACTTTGATAAACAACAGCCGTTATAACGAACCAAGCAGAGAAGATGTGCTGAATGAATTATACCGTGGCCTGTATCCGCAGGTAAAAAACAGGATTACCAATGCAGTTGATTGGTAAGTACACAATTGTTTTTAATAAAAAATTGCACATACAGGAAAACTATTTATTACTTGCTGTCTTTAAAATTATTGCTCATTATTTTTACAATCATTTAAAAAATCTTGTATCCCCTGCACAATTTTATCTGCCACCTGTTGCTGAAACCCTTCATCCAATATTTTCATTTCGTCTTCGGGGTTACTTAAAAAAAGGGTTTCTACCAGTGCATTGGGATATTCGGTGGGGCTGTTGAGCATAAAATTAAAGCTGCCATTGTTGCCCATATCATTCAAACCCAGTTCAAGCATACGTTTATAAATTGCATGGCTTAAATTTTTAAATCCTATATAACGGTAAAATGTACTTGTACCTGTTACCGTTATAGGGTCTTCGGATGAGTTTAAATGTATGCTAACCAACAGGTCGGGTGTACTATCACGGTAAAACAAGATACGCTCTTTGTTATCAAAAAACCTTTCGGTGGTTCTTGTCATAATCACTTTGGCGCCCTGTGCCTCTAATGCTTTTTGCAGTTTTAATGATATGGCCAGCGTAATCATTTTTTCGGATGAGCCAGTAGGCCCGCCGGCGCCGGTGTTGCTGCCGCCATGGCCTGCATCTACAGCAATGGTTAATTTATTTAGCGATAAATCTTTGGGTTGATGCTTTACCCTTATGGTAAGTATATTGCCTTTATAATAAATGCTGTAACCCCAGTGTTGAGTATGTTTAAGTTCGATGGTGATTCTAAAAATACCATCTTCCACCTGTTCATAATAAACATTCTTTATCTCTTTTACATTTTCTAATTGCGTAATCCAGTTGGTATTATTGGTGGCACCAAAAACATCCACTACAATTCTGGATGGATTTATAATCTGAAAACCCTGGTAAGGTAATTTTACAGATAAGCCCAGTTGCACATAATCATAAACGCTATCGCCATAAACCGTCCACCTGTTGGTTAACGATTCGGGAGTAAAAGTTCCTTTGGGTAAAAAGTCAACAGCATCATCATCAATATATGCAGTACGGGTTTTACTCAGCTTAACTTTATACAGTTTATCTACTTTGCCAATAATATTCAACTGCACAGCCGAATCAACATAACCTATTTTAGCGCCCCCTAACCTATCGGTTCCCAATCCAAATAAAAGATGCGAAAGCCTGCCTTTAGTTACAGCTATATTAGGTGCAAGCGGTCCAAACATGCTAATCCAGTTATTACTATTCCTGGTTACAGTTTTTCCTGTTTTATCGGTAATGCTGAACGGAATTTTACTAACCAGGAAACTATCGTTTTCTTTCACTTCATACTCGCCCTGGTAAATACCCGGCATTTTATTTTGGGGCATTTCATATAATGGAATATTTCCGTTTGCAATTACAGTACATCCTGTTAATGCTTTTACAGTAAATTTTATCCTGTCGCCGGGCATTACAAATAAATTTCCATGAGGCAACATTTCAATACTGGCAATTTCAAGTGTTTTAACTGTGTCGGGTGGCAATGGTAATGAATAATTATACAGCAGTTTTTTATTTGCTGATTTGCCGGGCGCATCAAATGCAATGATATTAATATCGGATTTACCAGGCTTTAAATCAAGTTCATAAGCAAACGCACCTGTAGGATACACTTTCACTTGCTGTCCATTAATGGTAAGGTTGCAGGTTTTACATGTACTGCCTACAATATAATTTCGGGCTGTTTTAGTTTCTGTTTGTGCCTTACGGGGCTCTACTAATTTAATAAAAGGCTTTTCGGCTGTTTGTGCAGCAGAAGAATTTAACAGCAATATCAATGGCAGGGTTAAAAGATATTTCATTCCCTAAGTTAAAAATAAAATGTTGGTATCATAAATATTACCTACTATGCAATTCAACTATTGTACTGCAGGTATCATCAAAATAAAAAACGAATCCATATATTTATAATCGCATTATAAATGGTAGCGGCTTATGATTAAAAAATATTTCTCAAATCCTTATTTTTTAATGTTACTGGCTAGTAACCTTTATTGTATTTGGTACTTTAAAAACCACGATAATGGATTTGTAACCGTTGTATGGATATATTGGATACAAAGCGTAATCATCGGTTTTTTTAATTTTATCGACCTGCTCACTATTAAAAATTATGACCCCGGCACTGCAAAACTAAACGGGCAACCAATAACCGAAAAAAACGTAGGTTGCCTGCCCTGGTTCTTTTTGTTGCATTACGGCTTATTTCATTTTGTTTACGGTATTTTCTTACTTATAAAATTCAGTATTTTAAAAGTAGATAAAAGTTTTTTGCTGATAGGTGTTGCTGCATTTTTAGCCGAATCGCTGGCTGGTTTTATAAGGCGTAAAACTGCCGAGCAGGAAATGAAATTTAATATAGGCAGCCTGTTTTTTTTACCTTACCTGCGCATTATTCCTATGCACCTTATTATAATGGTGCCTGCATTTTTAGGTGTTGAGCCTTCGATAGTTTTTTTAGTACTTAAAACTATTGCCGATATTTTTTCATTTATCCTTTACCAACGTATGTGGCAAAAAGCAAGTGGAGTATAAAATTTTTAAAATGAAAAAACCTGCTTTTAATAAAGCAGGTTTTCAACCATAAGTTAATAGTATACTTACTTACGCCATAAAGGTTTTTTATTGGAGGGCATCTTTGCTTTTTTTGATTTATTGTTAAAATACAATTTTTTATGAGGGTCGCCTTTTGCTGTTGCTTTTTGATATACATGCTTATCAAATACACGTAGAGGATCTTCTTTAATAACTTTTTCAATCAGCACTTCAATAGGAATGATGGCAGGTTCGGGTAACAGTGCATGCTGTTCGGGTGCCGGTAAAGCTGCAGGCAATGCTGGCAATACAGGTTTAGGTACCGCAACAGGTTTATTTTTAACAGCCGGTTTTTTTGTTATTGATTTTTTTATTGATGCTTTTTTTGCAGTCGCTTTTTTTGAAACCGTTTTCTTTATTGCCACTTTTTTTACAGCAACTTTCTTTGAGGCTGTTTTTTTTGCGGCCGTTTTTTGTGATTTTGTTTTTTTAACTGCCTTCTTTTTTACTGTACCTTTTTTAGCAACCTGCTTTTTTTTTGTGGCTTTTTTAGAAATAGTTTTTTTAGCCAGCTTTTTAGCGTTTGAACTTTTTTTTGTTGTTACCTTCTTAGGTGCTGCTTTTTTTACTTTGGTCTTAATTTTTTTTGCCATTGTTAATATTTTTATCTGTATTAAATGCTTTAGCCTGTTTTTATAAATATAACAAATGGGCCGCAAAAATAAAATACCACAAATTGGTTATTTGATTTGTAGCAAACAAAACCCGCCTTAATACGGCGGGTTAAAATTTTATGGAGATTTAATTACCATGGGTATTTATTTTCAGTAATCAATGTATCGGCAATCCGGCGGCGGGCATCCTTAGTATTGAAAGGTTCCATTTTTGTAAAGCGCTTTAAACCCAGCAACATCATACGTTGTTCATCGCCGCTTGCAAATGCATTAATGGCATCTTTACCGGTTTTGTTTACTTTATCAACTGCATCGTTTAAATAACAACGCATCATATCCACCTGGTTTTGGGTTGCAGCTTCACCATGCTTATCCACCATCTTCATCACACGCAGTAATGCACTTTCGGCTACAAATGTTTCAATAGCCATATCTGCAATATTCATCAGTATCTCCTGCTCATCCTGTATTTTCATCATCAATTTTTGTACGGCTGCACCGGCTACCATCAAAATACATTTCTTCATATTTACAATGGCTTTGCGTTCTTTGGCAAATGCAGATTCATCATCATTACCAAATTCAGGTATGCTCATCAGCTCTTTGCTTACAGCCATGGCAGGCCCCATCAGGTCAAGCTTCCCCTTCATGGCACGTTTTAAAATCATATCTACTGTAAGCAGGCGGTTAATTTCATTGGTGCCTTCGTAAATGCGGTTAATCCTGCTATCGCGATAGCCACGACTAATGCTGTACTCATCGCTAAAGCCGTTTCCTCCGTGTATTTGTACGCCTTCATCTACAGCATAATCCAGTACTTCGCTGCCATGTACTTTTAAAACGGCGCACTCTACTGCATATTCTTCGGCGGCGCCCAGCAGTGCTTCGGCAAATGTTTTTCCTTCGTTTGCCAGTTCGGTTTCTTTGTCATCAATCCATTTAGCCGTGCGGTATAAAGCGCTTTCGCTAACAAAAATGCGTATGGCCATTTCGGCAAGCTTGTATTTAATAGCACCAAAACTTGCAATAGGCACTTTAAATTGTTCACGGGTGTTAGCATATTCTACCGAATTGCTAAGCGCCCATTTTGATGCGCCAATGGCAGCTGCGGCAAGTTTAAGCCTGCCAATGTTTAAAATATTAAAAGCAATAACATGGCCCTTTCCGGCTTCGCCTAATAAATTTTCAACAGGCACTTTACAATCCTGAAAATACAGTTGTACCGTAGAGGAGCCTTTTATTCCCATCTTATGTTCTTCGGGTCCCTGTGTAAATCCTTCCATACCACGCTCAACAATAAACGCAGAAAATTTATCGCCGTCAATTTTTGCAAACACGGTATATACATCGGCAAAGCCGCCGTTTGTTATCCAGCATTTTTGCCCGTTTAAGATATAATGTTTTCCATCGGCGCTAAGCACAGCCGTTGTTTTTGCCCCCAATGCATCGCTGCCGCTATTTGGCTCTGTTAAGCCATAAGCGCCTTTCCATTCACCACTAGCCAGTTTAGGAATGTATTTTTGTTTTTGTGCTTCGGTACCAAAATATAAAATGGGTAATGTACCAATGCCGGTATGAGCTGCAATAGCTACGCTAAAAGAGAAGCCCCCACCCAGGCCTTCGTTTACCAGTGTAGATGTTATAAAATCTTTTCCAAGGCCGCCCAAATTTTCGGGAATAGATGCACCCAGCAAACCCTGCTCGCCTGCCTTTACCATCAGCGAAGGCATAAGGCCCGGTTCCATTTTATCAATACGGTCTACAATTGGTATCACTTCTGTATGCAAAAACTGCAAACACATATCCTTCACCATCTGCTGCTCTTCATTAAAATCTTCGGGTGTATAGGTATCAAATGCGTTGCTTTCTTTAATTAACCATTCGCCACCTTTAAGCGATGTGGTAGTAGCGGTTGATGTACTCATGATTGTATAATTTTAAGCTTTTGAATTATTTTTTACTGATTGTTTTTTATTTCAGGTTTTCATACACCATCTGCAACACTTCCTTTGCAATTTCAATTTGCCCGTTGGTTACGCCCTGCAACGATTCGTTTAAAGTGTTATTAGCAATCTCCATACTCTTTGCCTCCAACTCCCTGCCTTCGGGTGTTAACACAATCAGGTTTTTTCTCCTGTCTTCTTTTGAAGCATTTCTTTTTACCAGTTTAATACGCTCCAAGTTATCTACAAGCCTTGTAATGCTTGGCTTATCCCTAAAAGTGGCATCACAAAGTTCCTGCTGGCTCATGCCATCTTCTTTCCATAAATGATAAAGCACACTCCATTGCTCAATGGTAATTTCAATATTATTCTGTTTAAAATTCTTTTGCAACCGCCTTCCAATTGCGGTACTTGCTTTGCCCGTTATAAAACTGTATAACTCGCCTTTCTTAAATTGGTTGTTTGACATATAGTTGTTTATGCAACTAAACAAAGGTAATCTTTATTTTGATTTGTAAAAATTTATTTTTGTTGCATCGTGATTGAATTTTAATGCTTTGATGACTGCATATAAACTAATTGTTTATACAGCAGAACGGTAAACCATTATGCAGCAGGCGCTACTTTTTATTGTTTTGATTTTTTTTGGATTGTATGCTCTTCTTATACTTTATTATTGGATGAGTTGGCGTAGTGTACCTGTGTTTAAAGCAACCGATCAAAACTCTCAATTAAAAATTTCGGTCATCATCCCTGCCCGCAACGAAGAAAAAAATATTGCTGCCTGTCTTGATTCAATAAATCATCAAACATATAATAATAATTTATTTGAAGTAATGGTTGTTGATGACCATTCAACAGATAATACAGCAACTATTGTTAATAATCATCCATTACAAAACCTTAAGATCATTGCGTTAAATGATTTTGTAAGCGATGAAATAAATTCGTACAAAAAGAAAGCGATAGAAGTTGCCATTGCACAATCAACCGCCGGGCTTATTGTAACAACAGATGCCGATTGCATTGTGCCGGCAAAATGGTTAGAGACAATAGCTGCATTTTACAATCAATACCAGCCACAGTTTATAGCCGCACCTGTTAGCATCAACTGTAGTTTTAATTTCATTGAGATGTTCCAGGCACTTGATTTTGCCATGCTGCAGGGCATCACCGCCGCATCGGTACATAAAAAAATACACAGTATGTGCAATGGCGCAAACCTTGCCTATACCAAAAAAGCATTTACCGAAGTAGGCGGATTTAAAGGCATTGATACAATTGCCAGTGGCGACGATATGCTGCTGATGCATAAAATTTATAAACAGCATCCCGGTAAAGTAATGTTTTTAAAAAGCCCCGATGTTATTGTACAAACAGAACCGGTGCATACACTAAAAGAATTTTTTAACCAGCGCATTCGCTGGGCAAGCAAGGCTGGTAAGTACGATGATAAAAGAATATTTGCCGTGTTGTTGTTGGTGTACCTGGTAAACTTTTTTTTACTTGCAATGCCGGTAGTGGCTGCATTTGCCAAAGTATATTTTATAATTGCAAACCTTAGTTTGTCCATGTGGGAACTATGGTTATGGCTGTTGCTTTTAAAAACTTTAGTGGAACTGGTTTTTCTATACCCTGTAGCAATATTTTTTGGTAAACAGAAATTACTTTGGTTGTTCCCAATAATGCAGCCTTTTCATATTTTATATACCGTTATTGCCGGCTGGTTGGGAACATTTGGGAAATATAACTGGAAGGGACGAAACATAAAATAACCTCAGCAATATGAATTTTAACGAACCCGGTAAATCGGATATTATTTTAATTGGCGCCGGTATCATGAGCGCTACATTGGGCATATTTTTAAAAGAGCTAATCCCACAATCGTCTATCATTATTTTTGAACGAATGCACAAAGCGGCTGAAGAAAGCAGCGATGCCTGGAACAATGCAGGCACCGGCCACTCGGCATTTTGCGAATTGAATTATACCGTTGAAAAAGAAGATGGAACAGTTGATATATCCAAAGCAATAAAAATTGCATCGCAGTTCGAAATGTCGAAACAGTTTTGGGCCTACCTGGTACAACAGAAATATATTAGTAATCCGCAAAGTTTTATAAACCATGTACCGCATATCAGTTTTGTATGGGGAGAAGAAAATGCAGCATTTTTAAAGAAGCGTTACGAGGCACTCATAAAAAATAAATTATTTGATGGCATGTTATATTCAGATGATGCCGTTGTTTTAAAAGAGTGGATGCCATTGATTATGGAAGGGAGGGATGATAAAGAAAAACTGGCTGCCACAAAAATGAGTATTGGTACCGATGTAAATTTTGGCGCATTAACCGATGCCATGTTTGCACACCTGCAAACCTTACCCGATGTAACACTTTATTTAAACCACGAAGTGAGGGATTTAAAAAAGAAAGACGATGGTAACTGGGAAGTGGAGGTAGAAAATTTATTAACTAACAATACAATAAAAGCCTTTTCAGATTTTGTTTTCGTAGGTGCTGGTGGTGGCGCTTTGCCCCTATTAGAAAAATCGGATATTGCAGAAGGCGAAGGTTATGCCGGATTTCCCATTAGCGGGCAGTGGCTCAGGTGCCGCAATGAAAATATTATTCAACAACATGCTGCAAAAGTATATGGCAAAGCTTCAATAGGCGCCCCGCCCATGAGTGTTCCGCATTTAGATACAAGGATTATTGATGGCAAAAAAGAATTACTATTTGGCCCCTTTGCCGGTTTTAGTACAAAATTTTTAAAAAACGGATCTTATTTTGACTTACCAAAAAGTATAGAGTGGCATAATATGGTACCTATGTTAGCTGCAGGCTGGCATAATTTACCATTGACAAAATATTTAATTCAGCAGGTTACCCAATCAGATGAAGACCGGTTAGATGCTTTGAAAGCCTATTATCCTCTTGCCAAAATGGAAGATTGGGAGTTGGTAATTGCCGGGCAGCGTGTGCAGGTAATAAAAAAAGATGAAGAAACCGGGGGTAAGCTTGAATTTGGAACCGAACTTGTTTGCGCTGCTGATGGCTCGCTGGCAGCATTGCTGGGAGCATCGCCCGGTGCATCAACCGCTGTAGCCATAATGCTAAACCTTTTACAAAAATGTTTTCCCAAAAATTATCAAACAGACGATTGGCAGTTAAAATTAAAAACCATGATACCAACTTTTGGAAAGCTGTGGGATGAATATGATTTACTTTGTACCGAAATAAGGGAGTGGACCAATGATATACTGCATATTGATACATCATTACAACATTCTTAAAGGGTTTCAGTAATTTACATTACATGCAATCATCCTTTTCATTTAAATCCCATACATGGAAGCGGCTAATAAAAAACAAAGGCGCTTTTTTGGGTTTGATAGTAATAATAACAGCAATTATCATATCAGTTTTTGGATATGTTATTGCGCCAGATAATTCGCCCAATGCCGATTTACAAACAGTAGAGATACAGGCAAAAAAGCCGGGCTATACACAACAATTTTTAAAAATAACCACAGGAAATAAAACCGAAAGCAACCTGTTTGAAGAAATACTCAACGGTAAAAAAAACAATTTTCAACTTATACCAATTAAAGGTTTTAAAATATCGGGCGATAGCCTATTGGTTAATAAGTTTATTGACGAAGACACATCTGTTGTACAATATTATTCTATTAATCAATTAACCAACAATAACCCTGCAACTATCCAAAAAAATATCATTACAAAAAAATACTGGCTGGGTACCGATAAGTTTGGCAGGGATATTTTAAGCCGGCTCATTATTGGTACAAGGGTAAGTTTAGCAGTAGGTTTAATAGCAGTACTTATTTCTTTAACTCTTGGTATTGTACTGGGCGCTATTGCCGGATACTACCGGGGCTGGATAGACGAAATAATTATGTGGCTGATAAATGTAACCTGGAGCATCCCCACATTGTTGTTGGTTTTTGCAATTACTATGGCCATGGGAAAAGGTTTTTGGCAAATTTTTATTGCCGTTGGGTTAACCATGTGGGTGAGTGTGGCCCGTTTAATTCGTGGACAGGTGATGGCTATTAAAGAAATGGAATACATACAGGCAGCTAAAGCATTGGGTTTAAAAAACGGCAGGATTATACTAAGGCATATTTTACCCAACATACTGGGCCCGGTGATGGTAATTGCCGCTTCTAATTTTGCAACAGCAATCATTATAGAAGCCGGCTTAAGCTTTTTAGGTATTGGGGTACAACCTCCACAACCAAGTTGGGGATTGATGATAAAGGAAAATTATAATTTCATTATTACGCACAATCCAATGCTGGCATTAATACCCGGCTTTGCCATAATGCTTTTAGTGCTTGCATTTAATTTACTTGGCAATGGTTTAAGAGATGCGGTAGATGTTAGAAGCAGTTAAATAGTTTGTTTGTTAAAAAGTGAGATGAATATTTAATACTGGAATTAAATGTTTGTATATCATAAAATGTCCCAATCATATCTTCTTCAAATTATTCTGCCGGTGCTACCTGTACATTCCTGTTAAAGCCTTCTTCTAATGAAATAAAAGTTTCGGTACGGTCAATACCTTTAATTTTTTGCAACTCATCGTGTAAAACAAATCGTAGCTGGCTTATATCTTTACAAATAATTTCAATAAACATGCTGTAGTTACCGGTAATATAATTCAGGCGAACTATTTCAGGAATTTTCATAAGCTCTTTTGCAACTGTATCGTATAGCGAACTTTTTTCGAGATAGATACCAACAAAAGCGGTTACTTCGTAACCAAGTTGCTTAATATCCACATCCATTTTATTGCCTTTAACGATACCAAATTCCTGTAACTTTTTTATACGAACATGAATGGTTCCTCCGCTAACAAAAAGTTTTTTGCCCAATTCTGCATAAGAAATTTCAGAAGTCTCCATCATTTCGTGAATGATTTGAAGATCCAGTTTGTCAAGATTTAATTTAGCGCCCATTATAGATTATGTTTTTGAAATTATTTCAATCTGTTTAACAAATATTTGAATTATTTCTATAATTTCCAAATATTTAATAAAATATGTTAAACATATTGGCATTTTACCTTAGTTTTGTGATAACAATTCCGATAAAGATTGGATTAAAATTGTGGGGTGATGAAATTTTTGGCAGACATGCCCTCTTGTCTCGGGGGTGAGGATAACAGGATAAACTTAGCATAGAGCCAATTCTGCGAAAGTAGAGTTGACCAGGGTCGACCACTGAACTTTGTGCTTCTGCTAACTGCCTCGTGAAGGTTCGATCCCTTCCCCTACAGCATTTAAAAAAAGCCTTCGTTAAAAAACGAGGGCTTTTTTATTTTTCATAATTTTTATTTGAACCAGGGATACCACTGAATTTGCCTCGTGGCAGGCAGGCTTTGTGATTCTGCTAAATGTCCGCCAGTTGGCGGATTCGATCCCTTCCCCTACAGCATTTAAAAAAAGCTTTCGTTAAAAAACGAGGGCTTTTTTATTTTGATAACTCTCTGTTGTTGGTGGCCGCCTGACCAACAACTTATCTGCCAACTGGCAAATACAATATTTTTCTCTTTTGCATTTTAAACGCCTTCATTTAAATACGAAGGAATTTTATTAGTCTTCCAAAAATGCAAAACCATTTTTATTAAAATGGAAAATCAATATCAAAAATAAATTTCTCCGGTTTAGGTAATGGTTTGCGTGGCATCATTTCATTTCGCATGGCTGTATTGTACACAAATGCAGCCATTACAATGGCAGCTTGTTTTAAATCATCTAACGACAAATGATCGTAGGTATCCATATTGCTATGATGTGTTCTTGTTTCATACTCCAATGGGTCTTGTATAAACTGAAAACCCGGAATACCAACTGCATCAAAACTGATATGATCGGTACTGCCCGTATTGCTAAGTGTTACACCTCCATTGGCACCCATATCTGCAAATGGAGCCAGCCAAGCTTTAAAAATTTCTCTTACCGCTTCGTTACCCTGTGTGTAAATGCCACGTATCTTTCCTGATCCGTTATCTAAATTATAATAAGCCGATATTTTTGATTGCTCTTCTTTCAGTTTCATATCTGCCGGATTACCAAAATGTTTTTTTACATAACCAAAGCTGCCATATAAACCTTGTTCTTCTCCACCCCATAATGCAATTCGTATTGTACGACGGGGCTGTACACCCAATGCATTTAATATACGCATAGCTTCAAGTGTAACAATACAACCGGCAGCATTATCGGTAGCCCCTGTACCACCGGCCCAGCTATCTAAATGTCCGCCCAGCATCACCACCTGGCTTCTAAGCGATGGGTCGGTACCCGGAATTTCGGCTACAAAATTATACCCGGTAAGATCCTTATCATAAAATGTTGTTTGCACATCCATATCCAACTCTACTTTTTTATTATCCTGCAACAGCCGCATTAGGTTTAAATAATCTTCCATACTAGTTTTCATTTCGGGTAATGTGGCTTCATATCCTTTTGCATAACCAGAGCCGCCATCAACAAACACAGTACCATCAACTGAGTTATTGTGGCTGCTGATAAGGCCTACTGCACCCATTTTTTCAAGATACAACCGGCAGTAGTAATTTCCTTTTAAAAAGGGAAGATAGTATTCTAATTGTTGCCTGGTGAACATGTATTTTTCGGGAATATTATCAAGACTAGTATCGCCATAACGGCTGGCAAAAGCCTTAAATGCATCAGGAAGTTTTGTGCTTGTTGGTTTTAGCATTACAATTTTTCCTTTTAAAGATGCACCTGCTTTTTCAATCGTTGCCGAATCGAGTTGATCAAGCATTATCAATTCTGCCCGAATAGCTTTACCTGTGCTTTTGCACCAGGGTACACAATAGGCAATGATACTTTTATAATATGGTACTTTCATTTCTAATGTGGCTTCTTCATTACTCCATCCTTTTCCAAATTCTCCCCAGGCTTCACGGCCTGCATTTACCAATCCCCATTTATTGCAGATATATGTTGCCCAATCCAAAGCCCTGTTATAACCAGGTGAGTTAGTAAGCCTTGGGCCACATGCATCGGTGAGGTTATATGCAATCATGGCCACCTGCGAATTATTAGTTCCTTCGTCTTTAATTTTTTGCATCATTGCAAGGTCAGGTGTTTCCTGTGCAAAGGCTAATAATACAAATGCAAAAAATATACAGAAAGTAGAAAGCAGCTTTTTCATGTGTGGGAGTTTTAAGTAATACAATATAATACTTTAATTTTTTTTAAAGCTTTAAATTGACTCTTTTATTTCCTTCCCGATGGTAAATCCCTGTTCTTTACACTTATTATTTCTGCAGCAATGCTTACCGCAATTTCTTTTGGGGTTTTACTAAAAATGTTTATCCCAATTGGTGTATGGATATTTTTTAACTGTTGCGACGAATAACCCTCTAATCTCATTTCTTCCATTAACATATTAATCTTATTATCGCTGCCTAATAAGCCAACATAAAAAAATGAATGTTGTATCAGTTGTTTTAAAACAATTTTATCGGTACGGTAACCAACTGTCATAATTACAACATAATCGTTATTACATTCCTCAAAAAAGCTACCCATGTTTTCATATTGCACCCGTTTAATTTCATCTGCAAACGAATTGGCAGTAATTGTATTTAAATCTTGCCTGTCATCGTAAAGTTTTATATAAAAACCAAGGTACTTCATCAATTCTGATAAGGCCAACCCTACATGCCCACCGCCAATAATATGTATTACAGGTTGTGTATTTATAGGTTCGGTATAAAACCATTCTGTTTCTGAAACATACTGAAAGCCCTGTGTTGATTCATTACTTAATTGTAAACCCAATGGAGAAAGCTGAATATATTTTTTTGCAGATGAAATTATTTGTTCTATAGTATTCTTTTGGTTTATTGAAATAGGGATAAAAACATTCAACTGGCTGCCCGAGCATATCATACCCGATTGGTCTTTTATTTTTTCCTTATCGTGGTATTGATGTTGCAGCAAAACCTTTTTTTTGTTTTGCTGTAACATTGCTTTTGCTTTTTCTACCAGTTTAAATTCCATGATGCCCCCACCGATGGTACCACAAAATTCATCATCGCATGCAACAGCCATTTTAAACCCCATACGACCCGGAGAGCTTCCTTCGCTTTGTAAAACATACATTAGCATAACAGGCTTGCCTGCCGCCAATTTTTTTTGTATGAATTTCCAAACTTCCATCAGCGTTTCCTGTTTTCGAGAATTTTTTTGAACGAACGTCCACGTATTTCTTCAAGTGTTAATCCTGTTGCCAGCACTTCATCTTCGGTAATAGCACCGCTGTTTAATGCCCGTAAGAAATAATTCAATAATCCCTGCCCCGTTGCGGCATCGTCAAACACATCACCAATTAAAGTTGCACGGGCTGCTTTTTCAACAAAAGTTTTTAATCGCTCCACTGCATCATCATAACTTTCTAAAAAGAAAGCATACACTGCCGCATAACGCATGGGAAACTGTGCCGGGTTTAAATCCCATCCCTGGTAAAAACCATTCCATAATGAATGGCGAATATGGTCGTAACCTTTCTTCCATGCACGATGCACTGTATCCATATTTTCCTGCAATTGTTCTTTTGATAAATCATCGCCACGGTGTGGGCCTATAGGCATGGTATTGGTGGCGCCATCGCTCAGCCATATTCCGGTATGTGCCAAAGCAACCTTTGTCATGTGATGTGCAAAGTCGCAAACCGGGTGATCCATTTCCTGGTATTTGGCTGTTATGCTGCAACTTGCCGTATAATCATAAGTGCCAAAATGCATGGCAATACACCTGCCATTACTTGCTTTAATAAATTTATACAAAGGGTTAGTTCCGTCTATCGACATGATGGCTTGTGTAGTCTCTACCATCATCTCCATTTTTAAAATTCCTCTTTCAAGGTTTAATTCTTTTTCAAGTATATCAAAAAAGGCAGCAAGTGTTGCCGGTTGTTCGGCAATAGTAACCTTTGGTAACATCACAATAAAATTATCGGGCAGCTTGCCATTAGTTTCTTTTACAAGTGTTGTTATAAAAATATCAAGTGTACGCAATCCTCTTTCTTTCATCTCTTCGGTAAAAGGTTTTATGCGTATGCCTATAAACGGTGGTAATGTTTTTTCGGCCATGCCCCTGGCCACCTCAAGTGCCGCAGTTCGTGCAGTTTCATCTTCTTCTTCATTGCTACGGTTGCCGTATCCATCTTCAAAATCAATCCTAAAATCTTCAATGGCTTCCGTTTTTAATTTTGCAATCACTTTATTATATACTTTGCTGCTAAAGCCTGATTGTACATCAAGGCCAAAAACTTTACCAAAAACTTTATCATCGGGTGCATAGGTTTCAAAAATTTCCAATGCTCTTTTTCCAAGATATGAAGCAGCATCGTATTTAAATAAATTAGCCCCGCCGTATAATGTATGTACAGGTTGCCGTTCGCTCCTGTCGCCGGGATACAACTCCTGGAAGGCTTTATTGGCTTTTTTTAAATTGTTGAATAACTCTTCTTTTTTGTTTGTTGGGATGGATGTACTCATTTTTTATTGTTTTTATATCGGCTTTTTATAGCAGGTTGTTTTACTTCATGCATCAACTACCCCTGTACGTTGAATAACCAAAAGGGTTTATCAGCAAAGGAACATGGTAATGCGATGAGTCTGTAATCGAAAACTGTATTTCTACTTCGGGGTAAAAACTTTTAATTTTTTGAGAAGCAAAATAATTTTTTGTGTCGAATATCAATTTATAATCACCGGTACTCAGATTTCTTTGCTGTGGCAGCAAATCGCCAATCCTTCCATCTGCATTGGTAATTCCTTGTGCAATTGTTTGCCAGTTGCCATTAACAGGCATCTGTAAACTTATACTCATGTTTTTTCCGGGTTTACCAATCGAAGTGTCAAGCACATGCGTTGTAAGTTGGCTTGGTTTTAAAAAACTCCAGTTGGCTTCCGTAAAAAGTTTCTGCAAACGCAGTATAGTAATTTTCATTTGCTCGCCCATGGCAATATGCAACTCTTCGCCAATGGTATTGCTAAGCCTGCTTTCGAGCAACTGCTGCATTTCTGTTGCTGATTTCCCAGTAGCACAAACAATAAAAATAAATCCATTCTTTATTTCATAATCTTTATTGGCATCAGCTAATGCCCTGATGGTTTTTGCAGATGCAGTTGCCACCGAAGCTTGCTCTTTACCGGCAAATTTTTTCGTTAGGCTTTTTACATCTCCAATTTTGGGATGATGCATGAAAGCTTCTAACCAATCTGCACTGCTGCATTGATTGTACCATATATCAATAGCACAATCAATCAACATGGCTTCGCTTTTAAATGTAGTTTGCTTCATCATAAGTTCAACCCAATTTGAAGAACCGCAGCAGCTCAACAAAAGTTTTGCTTTTGATGCTTTACTTAACTTGTTAAATGCACGAATGGTCATAATTAATTTTTTTTATTTTACAGAGGCTCCCTGCTCAATCCAGCAGCGGATAATATCTCTTTCTTTTTGCGTAATATTTGTTTTGTTGTTAAGCGGCATTGTTTTAGTTATCACCACACGCTGCATAATTAAATCTTTTTTTGCCACAATATCTGCAGGTGTATCATACACCACTCCATTAGGTGGCGCTTTGTAAACATCATCTGTTGGTTTTGATGAATGACAACTGACACATTTTTCCTGCACTATGGCATTTACTTCACTGAATTCAATTTTTGTATTACAGGCTCCCGGGTTTTTTGGCGGCGCCGATATGAATGCCCCTGCCAGTAAGATAACAACCGAAACCGGCAATACCCAAACAGAAAGCTGTCCTTTTTCTTTCAGGTTAAGATAATGCTTTACACCCGCTGTTCCTAAAGTGATGATGGTAAGGATGAGCCAGGGTTGTTCGTATCCAAATGTGCTTGGGAAATGATTACTTATCATCACAAACAAAACCGGCAGCGTAAAATAATTGTTGTGCAAAGAACGGTTCAATGCATTTTTTCCCAGTTGCGGATTTAATGGAAGGCCCTTACGTGCCGCATTCACCATTGCTTTTTGTGCAGGTATGATAACAAAAAAAACATTGGCCACCATAATACTTCCAAGCATAGCGCCAAAATGTATATAAGCAGCACGGCCGCTGAAAACATGACTATAGAAATAAGCAAAACCAACAGCTATAAAAAAACCAACCAACGTAAACCAAACCGGCTTTTTTATCAACGGCGATTTGCACAACAGGTCGTAAAGTATCCAGGCAACTATAAAAGAGCCAACTCCAATGCCAATGCCGGTAAGCGCTGAAATATTCAATACATTTTTATCAATTAATAATGCCGATGCATTAAAATAATACACTACAAAAAGTAAACAAAATCCCGATAGCCAGGTAAAGTACGCTTCGTACTTAAACCAATGTAAATGTTTTGGAATTGTTTTAGGCGCAATCTTATATTTCTCCAGGTAATAAAAACCTCCGCCATGTACTGCCCATAAATTACCGGCCAGTTCATCACGTATATCTTTGGTTCGGTTGAGTGCATTCTCAAGAAAAACAAAATAAAATGAAGCGCCTATCCAGGCAATGCCAAATGTGATGTGCATGAGGCGAATTACAATATTCAACCACTCCATCAAATGTCCTTCCCAGGGTGTGCCTTTTACATAAATATATAAGGCGGCAACCATGCCCAAAGAAACCAGTACCAAAGCTGTATATACAAAATTTTGAGCATCTGCTATGCCCAGTTTTTTTTTCTCTACATCAATACCAGCTTCATCATCTGCTTCGTATTGTTTGGATACACTACGAAGATAAAAGGTCATGATGGTAAGCATCACCAATATAAAACCCAGTACCCACAATAAAATAATTCCCAGCATAATTAGTTTTTGATAGTACCAAATAAACGTATCCGGCTTACTCCGCCATCAGGAAAAATATTTAGTCTTACATGCGATACGCTATTTGGGCAATTTATATTTTTTGCAAATTCATGTTCTTTATCTGCACTTAATTTTTGTTGTGGTAACAGTAAACTCCATTCAACTTTATTATTCACTACATCATCATCGTTATTACTGTAACATGCTTCAATTGTACAACTATCTGGATAATTCCCTTTAAAATGTGCAGTGTCAACAATAATACGGTTAACAATTCCTGCTGTAGCCAGTTTTAATATCACCCAATCCCTGTTGCCCGGCGTGCGATTTCGTTTTGTTTCCCATCCATCGCCCATGTTTACACCACGGTTTGGCATAATAAGATTACTCATCGAACTAAAGAACATATCATTACAGGCAATTGCTTTACCGCCATTGATGGCTGCTACCAGGTCAACCTCTTCACCGGCAGCAACAATATTCCAATTTTTAAAAACCTCTCCATAAACCCTGCACCTAGCAACGCCACCATCAGGATAAATATGCAGTCTTATATGTGTGAATATTTCATTGCTGTTGATTTGGAAAAAATTTTGTGAGCCTGCATCCAAATTTGATTTTGGCAAGATTTCTTTCCAGCCTATATTTTCCCAGCCTGTTTCATTTGCAGGTAAATTTTTTAATGTAGATGCATCAGTAATATTCACAGCTTCTACAGATGCATGTGGCGGATGGTTGCCCAGGAAAAAATTAGTATCAATATCAAGCCCTGTTATTTTGCCGGGTGTTGCCAATTGAATAACGGCCCAATCGTGACCAGCAGTACGCTTGCGACGGCTTTCCCATCCGTCCATCCATTTACCACGGTCGGTATATTTATCAGCAATAAAAATACCCCGTGTGGGTTTTATAAGATTTTCTTTTTCTGCAAAAAAATCATCTGTGGCAAATAACACTTTGCCACCTAGTTTTGCTGCTGCCAGGTCGGTAAGTTTTGTAAATGCCGGCGAGTCCTTAATAATTTCTTTTACTTTTTCAAAAGCCATTGCCTGTGTTTTAAAATTCCTTTCATCATCCTTTTTTAGTTTAATGATAAAACTTATGATAGTATGTTATTTTGTAAAATTAATTGTCCGTACTTTATTTCAGCATCTACCATTTTTTTATTTTGATAAACAGTTATACCGTTAACTATTGTTTGCAGTACGGTTCCCCATAAGTGTTGCCCGCTATATGGGCTGCAATCGTATCGGTGCAAAATATCTTTTGGCATTACTTCAAATTTTTCATCGGGGTTCCATACAACAATATCTGCATCATATCCTATAGCCAGCCTTCCCTTCTTATTTTCAATCTTTAAAAATGCTGCAGGATGTTCGGTAAGCAAAGGAATGAATTTTTCAATTGGCATGGTTTCTTTTAATGCTGTAAATGATGCCGGTAATAAAAACTGCAAGCCGGCAATGCCGCCCCAGGCTTTGGCCAGGTTGCCCGATGATAGTTCTTTGATTGCAGGCGGCGCCGGTGAGTGGTCGGTTGTAATAAAATTAAGTACGCCTGTGTTTAATGCAGTTTTTAATAATTCATTATTTTCTTTTTCACGAATGGGTGGTGCACATTTATACAAACAGTTTGCATCAGGAATATCTTCGGCATTAAAATAAATATAGTGTGCACAGGTTTCGGCCGTTAATGGCAACCCTTGGGCTTTTGCTTTTTTAATATTCGGCAAGGCTTCGGCAGATGATACATGTACAATATGTGTACGGCAATTATTTTTGCGGCAGAGATTTATCATCAAATCAATAGCATCGTTTTCCCACTGCTTAGGCCGGCTTGCCAGGTAATTCCGGTAGCTTTTGGGGAAATCTGCAAGTTGGTTATTTGTCTTTGTATTGGTTAATTCACAATGTACCAGCAATGGCAAACCATATTTTGCAATCAACGGCATGGCTTCGTTAATTTCTTTTTCATCTACATTGGGAAATTCATCAATGCCAGAGTGAGTAAGAAAACATTTTATTCCCAGCACTCCTGCCTGCATTAACCCTTCAATATCTTTTTTATTGCCAGGCACCAATCCGCCATAAAATCCAACATTAACATGCAGCTTATTTTTTGCTGCTTCAATTTTTTCATTCAATGCCTTTACGGTTGTTGTTACCGGGTTTGCATTCAGCGGCATATCAACAATAGTAGTGATTCCGCCTGCAGCAGCGGCTTTGGTGGCCGTATCAAAGCCTTCCCAATTGGTACGGCCGGGTTCGTTAACGTGTACATGTGCATCAATAATGCCGGGCATTAAAATATTATCAGCAACATCTTCGGCACCTTCAAGCAGTTTAGTATGAATAGAATCAATTTTATTGCCATCAATTACTATCGTTGCAGGTTGAAGTTTACCATCAAGCCAGCACCGGTTGCTAAATATTTTTCTTGTGTTGTTCAAATTTGTTCTCTTTCTTTTTGTTCAACTTCAATCAGTGATATTTTCTTTGGCTGGATTGTAAAGGCCCATTAAAACTTTTTCGGGAGTAACTGGCGCCGAGTAAGAAATGGCAGATGAAGGATTAAAAGCCAGCACAGCATTACGGATGGCAAAAAAAGCGCCAATGCCATACATCAAAGGCGGTTCACCCACAGCCTTCGATTTTAAAATTGCCATTGCATGCCCATCTGTATTTAAAAATTTCACATCAATATTTTTTGGAACAGAATAAACATCAGGAATTTTATATGTTGATAAGGCATTCGACAACAATCTTCCTTCATCATTATAAATAACTTCTTCCATCGTCATCCAGCCTATGCCTTGTACAATGCCTCCTTCGCATTGCCCAAGGTCAACAGCCCGGTTCATACTGCTTCCAAAATCATGTACCACTTTTACATCATCAATTTCATAAGTGCCACGCAGGCAATCAACCGTTACAGTTGTAAGTGCGGTACCATAAACATGATAAGCAAACGGGTGGCCCTTTTCAATTGATTTATCAAAATTGATGATGGGAGTGGCATAATGCCCTTTGGCGCTAAGGTTAATGCGTTTCAAAAACGCTTGCTGCACCAAATTTGTCCAGTTAAAAACAGAAGCTTCGTCATTAATATACACCACTTCATTCCTTATTTCAATATCGCAATCTTCATCATCTGTCAATTCTGTTTTTATAAAATCAAACAGTCGTTTTTTTATTTGGTTACATGCATCCTGTAATGCTTTGCCATTTAAATCGGTGGTGGAGCTTGCTGCCGAAGGTGAAGTATTGGCAACTCTTGTGGTGTTGGTTGTTTCAAGTTTAACCCGTTCGGGTTTAATACCAAAACCTGATGCAGCTACCTGCAACATTTTTGAGTTAATACCCTGCCCCATTTCTACTGCGCCGGTGCTAACACCTACAGAGCCATCTGTATAAACATGTACCAAAGCTCTTGCCTGGTTCATCATGGTATTGGTAAATGAAATACCGAAACAAACAGGCATTAACGACATGCCTTTTTTATACAATTTATTTTGTTTATTGAAATTTATAATCTTCTTTTTTACAGAAGACACATCGTATAATTCATTCACTTCATCCCAGCATTGCTTTGCCTGGCAATCTTTTACTATTTGCCCATAAGGAAATTCGTAACCATCATCCATCAAATTTTTTCTTTGGATATATTCCGCATCAACTTGTAAAATTTTTGCTGCATGGTCAATGGCCGATTCTAAAACAAACATTCCCTGTGGCCCGCCAAACCCCCTGAAAGCTGTATTGGGCGGCAGGTTTGTTTTACAACTATGAGCTGTAACTTTTACATGTGGTATTTGATAACTGTTGGTTGCATGAAACAACGTTCGTTCTAAAATTGATGGCGATAAATCTGCAGCGGCGCCACCGTTTTGATAATAGGTAGCTTCGTAAGCAATAATATTCAAATCATCATCAAGCCCAATTTTATAATCGCTGCTATAAGGATTTCGTTTACCGGTTATACGCATATCTTCCATGCGGTGTGGTACACATTTTGCCGGCTTCTTAAGTATCCATGACACCATTGCAGCAGCAGTGCCCCAAAAAGATGCCTGGTCTTCTTTACCGCCAAATCCGCCACCAAGGCGGGGTACATCCACTTCTACCTTGTTCATGCCAACACCCAAAACTTTTGCTGCAGTACGTTGTACCTGTGTAGGCCCCTGTGTTGATGAAAATATTTTTACACTATCATGTTCTGTTGGGTATGCATAAGCTCCTTGTGTTTCTAAATACAATTGTTCCTGCCCGCCCGATTCGGCCTGCCCTTCAAAAATATGTTTGCAGTTATTAAATGCTGTTTGTACATCTCCCATTTCAAATTTCCTGGAAGGGCTTAATAAATGGCCCGCTGCAAATGCCTCACGTGGATTAGTGATTATGGGCAACTGTTCAATCTCTATTTTTATTTCTTTAAGCGCTTCTTCGGCAGTATCTTCATTTTCTGCAACAATCAATAACACCGGTTGCCCCCTAAAATGTACTTCATTATCGGCAAGGAAAGGTTCATCAGGAATGATGCCGCCAATTTGGTTTTGTCCGGGTATGTCTTTGTACGAAAATATTTTTACGATTCCATCCATTTTTGATGCGGCAGAAAAATCAATATTTTTTATTTTGCCATGAGCAATGGGCGAATCGAAAACTTTTACAAACAACATGCCTTCCATCACAGGTATATCATCTACATATATTGATTTGCCGGTAACATGATTGGCTGCATCAATATTACCAACCTGCCACACAGCAGCGTCTTTTGCAGTGTTTTTTGTACTCTTCTTATTTTCGTCGGTTATCAATTTTATCTTTTCAATTTAAAATCTTTGTCAAATATTTTCTTTCACACACTCAACACTTCTTTCACAGCTTCTTCCTGTTTTGTAAAATGTGCCAGGAACAATTGACTTAATAATAATCTTTTATAATCTGCTGTTCCCCTTGCATCGCTGATGGGAGCAATTTCGTTGTTTAATATTTCGATGGCTTCTTTTAAAACTACTGCAGTAATTTTTTTACCCGTTAAGAAAGCACAGGTTTTATTTAAATATTTTGGAAAAGGAGCTACGCCTCCGGCCGATAAGTGTATGAAATCAATATACCCTTTATCATTTAATTGAAATTGGCAGGCAGTGTTAACACTGGCAATATCCAAGTGTGTTCGTTTGCTAACCTTTTCAAAATTAAAATGGCAGTTTTGCGGCGCTTTAAAAATTATTTTTTCTATAATTTCGTCTTCGTCTTTATCAAGTTGTTTGTATCCTTTATAAAAATCTTTCAGTTTTATAGCTCTTGTTTTGCCGGCTTTGCTTAAAACAATATCGCTGTTAAGCGCTAAAAAAAATATTGTCATATCGCCAATGGGCGATGCATTTACGAGATTACCCGCCATGGTAGCCATATTGCGGATAGGTGTTGATGAAATTAGTTTGATATGTTTGCTTAAGCCCGGGAAATAACTTTTTATCAGTGCTGATTCGGCAAACATAGTTACAGTTACTGCAGCACCAATATGGCATTGGTCATTTTCAAAATTGATGCTTTTAAGTTTTTCGTTATCAAAAACATGAGTAAGTGATGATTTTTTTACTTTCAAAGCTTTTTGAACAACAAGGTCGGTGCCACCACCAAGTACTAATTTTTGTGTTATAGCTTTTAATTCGCCGGCTTCGGCTGTAAGTTGTTGCCTTAACTGTACCAGCCTTTCTTTTATGTTTATAAAATAAGCCGGTACAAAATTCTTCTTTACCAGCCATTCAAGGGTTTGTGTATGTGGCTTATCTTTTATTTTTTCAGAAAGAATTGATGCAGCCCTTTCAATTGATTTATAACCTGTACAGCGGCAAATGTTGCCATCAATGGCGGCAATGGCTTCGTTGTAATTTTTTGTTTGACTATTTAATACAAACCCAGTTAGCGACATTACAAAACCAATGGTGCAAAATCCGCACTGTGTTCCATTTTCATCAACCATTGCCTGTTGTACCGGCGACAGGCAATTCATGTTAATCCCTTCAACCGAAACAATATGTTTACCATTTGCATTACCAAGCGGCATCAGGCAACTGGTCATAGATCGATAAACCAGTTCAGCATTTTCAAAATCGCCAACCAGAATGGTACAGGCGCCGCAATCGCCTTCCCTGCATCCAATTTTTGTTCCTGTAAACCTCTTTTGATAACGTATAAAATCAAGCACGGTGCTACCGCCAGCCTGCGTGGTTTTTATCAATTGATTGTTTAAGATGAAACTTATCATCAATAATCTTTTTTAATAGTGCTTTGTTCCCATTTTTTAAATGCTTCCAATGCTTCGCTTCTCAAAATCTGTTTTGTAAATAATTTTCTTTTCTCAACAGGCAGTGCAATTTCTTCATAAATGAATTTATCATCAAAATTTATAAAGGCAGCATCTTCTTTTGTGTTGGCATAATAAAGTTTTGCAGGTCTTGCCCAATAAATGGCGCCCAGGCACATAGGGCAAGGCTCGCAACTGGTATATATTTCGCAGTCATCTAACTGAAAAGTATTTAATGTTGCACAGGCATTGCGGATGGCTACTACTTCGGCGTGAGCGGTGGGATCGTTATTAGAAGTAACCTGGTTTACACCACGTGCAATTATTTTTCCGTCTTTAACAACTACTGCACCAAAAGGGCCGCCCTTTCCTTCCTCCACGTTATTAATCGAAAGCCTTATGGCTTCTTTCATAAACTCATCATTATGTTTATCCATATTGCAATTGCATTTATCGCAACAATAAAAATAACAAAAATGGTTCAATGAAAGTGAAAACAGCCCGTTAATTCACAGAATAACATATCATACAAAAACAGCAATGGCAGTTTCATATATTTGTATAAACCTGTTTTTACTTCTGTTAAATGAAAAATGCTTATAAAAATTTAACGGCTGATGAACGAAGCATAGCTATGCAAAGGCTTACAGCATTATGGGCTTTTACTGAAAGTGGCCTTGGTGGCGTAATGCATGCACTGCAAGTTCCGTTTACAGGATTACTGGTAGGTGGTATGGCTGTAATTATGATTAGTATGATTGCTGAAATATCTAACCATAATTATAAGCAGGTTTTAAAAAGCGCTTTAATTGTGTTAATCGTTAAGGCGATGGTTAGTCCGCACACGCCGTTTACAGCTTATATTGCTGTTGCATTCCAGGCAATGATTGGTTATTTATTATTTAGGCTGATGAAAATAAATTTTATAAGTATTCTCTTGCTAAGCATTATTGCCATGTTGGAATCGGCCCTGCAAAAAATTCTAATACTTACTTTATTTTTTGGCCAGTCGATATGGAAAGCTACTGATAGTATGGTTACATTACTTGTTAAACAAATTGGCTTTACTGCACAACATGGCAGTTATTGGATTGTTGTTGTTTATTTATGTATTTATATTTTGGGAGGGTTTCTTATAGCATGGATAACATATAAATCCATCAAAGATTTTTATACAGATAAAAAAACAAACGTAACGGTAGGTAATATAAAACTTTTTAGCCCCAATCAAAAACAACCCATTATAAAAAATAAATACAAAAAGTTATGGGTGTTTATTTTTTTAATGCTAAGTTTATCGGCAATACTTTTCCTTTTTGCTACTGATAAAAAACAAGGCTGGCTGGAAGTGATAAAAACAATAAGTTGGACAATTTCGGCAATTATAATTTGGTATTTACTAATTGGTCCTTTGTTTACAAAAGTTATAAAATCGTACCTGAAAAAAAAACAAAACAGGTACAGTACCGAAGTGCTACAGATACTATCATTTATACCGGCGCTTAGGCAACTTACAACTTATGCATGGCAGTTCAGTAAAGCAAGTAAAGGATTTGCAAGATGGGGGACATTTGTATCAACACTGATAACTGCAACACTTACTTATACCGAACCAGTAGTTGAAAAATGAGCATCTATATCTTTTCGAGGCCTGTTAACAGCGGCAAAACCACCGAGTTGCTACAATGGAGCAGTAAGCAACAAAATATTTATGGTATATTGATGCCAGATATAAACGGTAGCAGAAAGATTTTTGACCTGCATACAAAAAAAATTTTTGATATTGAATGCAATGGAGCAGTAAATGAAGATGAGCCAATAACCGTTGTAGGTAGGTTTAGTTTTTATACGGCCGTTTTTGAAAAGGCAAACCAAATAATATCGGATGCATTAAAGCAAAACCCACACTGGCTGGTTATTGACGAAGCTGGCAAACTGGAAATTGACGGCAAAGGATTATACCCATCTATCATTAATGCTGTTGCGTTTAATAAAAATAACCCCGGCAATTTACTGGTAACAGTAAGAGAAAGTTTGCTTGCAGAAGTGGTTGCTTATTTTAACCTGAAAGAATACAAATTGGTACATCAACTGGATGACATCTTATAAAGTAAAAAGATTTGAAATGGCTTACCAAATTATTAATTATACAAATCCAAAATAATATTATTTTTTATTGCTAACAGGATATTTTAATAAATTTCTTATTTACTTCTTTGCTTGCTTTTTTTGTATAAACTCAATAATCCTTTTACGTTCACCAATAATAAGTAATGCTATTATAATCTTTATGCCCGAACTTACTAAATAAGAAAAATTAAAAGACGTTATGTTATGGGTGTACTTTTTTTCAATAACTAAAGAAAAAATATGTGTCAAAAAATCAGGGATTTCGTTTAGTAAAATAATAGCCCCTATCACTATCAATGAAATTGTTAATATTTGTGAATTTGACAGATTAAATGAAAACTCTTTTTGGTAATACTCCTGGTCAAGTTTAAGAATATCAATGATTTTATTTGTATTGAAGAGTAGCTGATAAATGATAAAAGCATAAAATAATATAGCAAAAACAGTGATGATAATAGACATATTTTCCTCAATATTAAATTGTTTACCTGCCAAGTCATTCGTTTCTGTGTATGAAAGAATTATTGAAACAAGTTGAGGAATTAAATAGATAACCTCCCGTAGAAAAAAAAGTCCAAATACTTTCAGAATCAGGTTAAAAAGGCTCTTTGGTGTCATTATTGCATCTCTGCTGTTGTACTTCTACCTTACTTTTTACTTTACCGGAGAAGTAAATTTATAATTTTAAAAACCTTTACTCATGCATAATCATGATGGGCAGTTTGCTTTGGTAAGCCAATGCCTTGGTTCGGCTGCTGGTTAGCATTTTGGTAATGAATGAGCTGTTTTTTTGTATAGCTATTATCAAATCAATATTCCTGCTTTCTGCAAATAAATTAATGGCCTCATCCACATCGTACAGGCGCATAAAATAAAATTCGGGCCTGTAATTCTTAAACAGTTCTTTCAGGTTTTGTTTCTCTTTTTCATAATCTTCGGTAAGAGAAATATAATGTTCGCTATCAACATTTACAATATGCAAGTTTGCATTTACCATATCCAGGAAATTTGTTATTAAGCCTGATGGAGTTGATTCCAGCGTATTTTTAAAATCGGATGTGAGCATTACATTTTTAATGGGTTTAAATGGGGCATTTTCCGGAACAATCAAAACTGGGCAAACTTTTCGTTGTGCCATTTTAAGGGTATTGCTACCAAAAAGCGCCTGTGCAATAGCCGATTTACCAGTAATACCCATTATTACCAGATCGGCATTGCGGTGGCGGGCAGTTTTTTCTAAACCATCTACAAAATCACTTTCTTCAAAAGCCATTGTTTCTATATTAATAACAGTTTCTTTTAGCAATTCTGTTTTTAAACTTTCTAATGCCCCTTTTGCGTTTGCTGTTTCTACCGGCTTACTATAGCTATGGTATAAATACATGGTAACACCATAATGGCCGGTTAACAACTGGGCAGCATATTTGGCAGCATGTACAGAGGTTTCAGAAAAATCTACAGGAACAATGACTGTCTTCATATAAAAATGTTTTTAATTTTTTAATGGCGCAAATTTAATTCTTTTCTTTTGCCTGCTGTTAGTAAAATAGCATCTTTTTTAATACAATTTCATATTTAACTGTGCAGGGTTTACATAACCAAACATTTATCTTTGCCCATCATGGCTCAAAAAAAATTACAACGTTTTGCCGACTTAAAAACCTTTGCTAATGTGCTGGAATACCCACAAGGAATGAAAAGCAGGTGGCATGAATTTTTTAAAAATATAAACCCCCTGGTTTTAGAGCTGGCATGCGGCAGGGGCGAATATACAGTTGGCATGGCACAGTTATTTCCGGCACAAAATTTTATTGGCGTAGATGTTAAAGGCAACCGTATGTACATTGGCGCTAAAAAATGCCTTACAGAAAATTACAGCAATGCCGGTTTTTTGCGCACTCAAATTGAAAAGCTTGCCGATTATTTTGCCCCCTGCGAAGTAGATGAAATATGGATTACATTCCCCGACCCACAGTTGCGTACTTCAAAAGCAAAAAAGAGATTAACGCATCCCCGTTTTTTACGATTGTATCATCAAATTCTAAAACCCGGTGGATACATTCACCTTAAAACAGACTCGCCTAACCTTTACTTATTTACAAAACGGGTTATACAACTTTATAACCTAAAAATTGTAGAAGACCTGGATGATGTATATGCTGAACCTTTTATTAGAGATGAATTAAAAATTAAAACTCATTATGAAAGCTTGGATATTGCCCAAAGCAAAAAAATACATTACCTGAAATTTACACTACCTGCCGAAATTAAAAATATTGATGAAATGCTACAAGAAATTTTAAAACATGAAGAACAATTGGATTGAAGGTGAAGATTTTTATTATAATGAACAGGGCTTTATAGTACTTACTGCCAAATATCATCTTGACAGGGGTTATTGCTGTGGCAACGGATGCAAACATTGTCCATATAATTTTAAAAATGTTCCCGAACCAAAACAAAGTGAATTACTATCTTTAATATCAAATGGCAAAAAAAATAAGTACACATAAAAAAAGCATATTAAAAGAAACAGCTAAAAGCACCACTAAAGAGTATAGCTTTTATGCAGATGTATATGAAGTGGTGAGACATATTCCAAAGGGTAAGGTTACTTCGTACGGCGCTATTGCCGCATACCTGGGTACCAAACTAAGTGCCCGAATGGTAGGCTGGGCAATGAATGCAGCACATGCTGCAAAACCAAAAGTTCCGGCGCAAAGGGTAGTAAACAGGAATGGAATACTTACCGGTAAACATCATTTTGTTACATCAACCGCAATGGAAGAGTTGCTGAATAAAGATGGTGTAAAAGTAAAAGACGATAAAGTGGTAGATTTTGTAAAAAGATTTTGGGACCCTTCTAAAGAGTTGGCATTATAAGCCATTCAAACTAAGTTTTAGCAACATGGGCAAGGATGTACAAACCGGCACTGTCTCTTTCATTAATCATGATAAGCATTACATCATGATTGAATACATTGTAAATGGCCGAAAAAAAGTGGTGAACGGAAGCATGGTTAAAAATAATATCAACAAAAAACATGCTTTTCATATTGGGGATGTAGTAAGCTTTACTATTGGCCTTTCGGCAAGAGGAGACAGGATGCAAGCAGGTAATATCCGTTTTTTGTATAACAATGCCTTGGATGCACTTATCAACAAAGTAAAAAAAGAAAATAATTTTATTGGTTACTTAAAGGTTGTAGATAATACCTATTTTGTGAAAGAGATTGACAGCTATCTTTTTTTTCCGGTGCAGCTTTCTCCCTGGCAATTAAAACCAACTGAAGCCCAACTAAATGAAGCAGTAACTTTTGAATTGCTGCATACCGATAATAAGAACAAGATTACCGCATCGTTGTTCACAACAAAATTCATCCCCGAATATTATTCAGCTGAAAGGGCTTATAAAAAACAGCAGCCGGTGCAGGCAACCGTTTATAAAATTTCGCCACACGGCATTTATCTATATTTATTTGGAGATAAGATGAAAGCAAAACTTTCGCCTAAAGCAGGCAAGTTACCGCCACAATTAAAAACAGGCGATACCATCCGGGTATTGATAACCTATTTAAGTAAAATGAAAATTGCAGTGGAAGCTATTTTATAATTCTTCTAAATCTGCCTCATTAACCTGTAGCTGTTGCGCTACCTTGTTTTTAGAAGGCGCCTGTATGGCAAATATCATTATTAACAGAAAGGCCAACGCTATAAATGCATAATTGCCCGTGAGGAAAAAACAAATTATTGAAAATATTGAAGGTACCTCAATTAAAGACCATTGCAATAAACTGGCTGCTCGGTATGCTTCAAATTTTTGTTTTGCATTTTCCTGTAAATCTCTTATTTGTAATAATTTCTTTTTAAAATGAGTGTTGCCTGCAAATACACCTGCGGCTGCCATCAACAAAGCGGCTACCTGTAACGGCTTATCTAAATTGATGGAAAAAGATTTTACCTTACCACTATAAACAAGGTAAACACAAACAGCAGCAAAAATAATTTGCCCCATCAGCAAAGCTTTGTGAAAGATATTGAGTACCCGTAAACTGTTTTCTTTATTCATATTTCAACATTAAACAAATATTGTTAAGTACAATCAGTTGTAATAAGGGCTTATCATCAAATAAACAACAACACCCGATACCGCTACGTAAAACCAAACCGGCCAGGTTATCCTCACTAATTTTTTATGTTTATCAAATTCGCCGGTTAATGCCCGGTATGCTGTAAACAATATAAAAGGTAATATAATTGCTGCCAATGGAATATGTGTAAAGAGAATAAGATAATAAACCAACCGTATTTTGCCTGCCAGTACTTTTTCATCTATGCTTAATATACCATCATGATTTATGTCGCCAAACTTTGCATCGCCTGCCAGTAAGTGATGTGCTATGTATGAGATTAAAAACAATACCGACAACAATATTGCCGACAACATTATTTTTTTATGCAGTTGATATTTTTTTTGTTTTACTGCAATTAACCCTGCCAGCAACAAAACTGCCACAATAGAATTTATAATGGCATTCACTTTTGCAAATATGTGTACATCAAAGCCCGGATTAACGTTTAGCTTAATTTTACCCAATGCAACCACAGCAGCAAATACCACAAATGAAACAGTAAAAATTAATAGCTTAGCTTTTTTATCGTTTTTCTTTATAGAAGGTGGTAGCATGATTTAGGTTTTACTTTCTTCTTTTTTCTTCATCCGGTTAAAAATTAAAACCCCAACAAACACTGCCCCAATACAAAAGAAAATGATAGGTAATATGGGAATAAATTCACGAAAAACAGATGGCTTCTTTTTATCTTTTTCCAGCATCAGCAATGGAATATCCCTAACAAGTTGTGCTTGTTTCACACTGTCAAAACCGTTAAACCATCCCCTCACAACCCGGCTGCTGTCTAACAAAAAAAAGTTTTCGGTGTGTATAAACGATGAATCTACTTCCGTATCAGCAAGGCCCGCTTTCAATTCATTTAATGCAAAATCGTATATCTCTTTTTTGTTACCGGTTACAAACCACCAGGTATCGTGGTTGGCATTGTAGCGGTCAGCAAATTTTCGTAGTTGTGGTACCGAGTCGTGTTCTGGATCTACACTTATAGATATGAACTGTACAATGCTGTCGTTTTTCTTAAACGAATCCTGTAACCTTTTCATACTGCGGGCAAGGCCCGGGCAAATGCTAGGGCAACGGGTAAAAAAGAAATCAATCACTAAAATTCTCCCTTTCAGGTCATCCAGCGAAACTTTATTACCAAGCTGGTTTATAAATTCAATATTTTTTACCTTATGCCAAATAGTATCGGTAACCTTTTTACCGTTAACATCAGATACCACAATACTATCGGGTGTAAAATACCTGCCGGGCATTTGTACAGCTTCCGTGCTGTAATACTTAACAATATAGTATCCTGCAATGGGCATTGCCAAAGCAAGCATTAATGCTAAAAACGCTTTTTTGTTCATACGCTACCAGGGTTTATCCCTGTAATATTTGTGATTGCAAATTTACGGCATTGATGCCCATTAATTCAATAAAACAAAAAACCACCGCAGTTATGCGATGGTTAATATTTTAAGAAAACTATTGTATTTATTTTTTTGCATCCTTATCAACAGCAGCCGGTTGATGCACCTGTTCAACTTGTGCAGGGCGGCTATGGGCATCGGTATTGCGTAAATGTTTGGTAGAATCTCCATCCCAAAGAAAAGCCAACAAAAACCAGATGAATAAACACAAGGGTACAACAACAGTCATTATCATATTCCTTATTTCGTCGCCCAGGTGCATAAATACCGATACGATGTAATAAGCTTTAGCCAAAGTTAAAATACACACCATGCCTTTAAATGCTAATACTAATGTAGCATTAGGATTAGGCTCTTTGTGTATATTATAAATGGTAAGCCCAATTGCTAACTCAATAATTGTGATTACTGATAATATCCAAAATACTTTCCAAATTCTTTTAGTTCCACCCGGGTGCTCGTGTGGGAAAGTTATTTCGGGAGAAGAAACTGCATTACTCATAATATGTTTATTTAAATATTTTTTAAAACTAAATAAGGTAGAAACAAAGGAATACAAACACCCAAACTAAATCTACAAAGTGCCAGTATAAACCTGCTTTTTCAATCATTTCATAATGTCCACGCTGATCAAAATGCCCCAGCCTTGTTTTTATAAGCATGATGATATTAATTATTACACCACTAAATACGTGAAAACCATGAAAGCCCGTAATACCAAAGAAATACCCGCCAAATGCAATTGGGCCGGGTGTTGCCACTTCTTTGCCCTCAAACATCACCATTGGTCCCCATGGGTTTTTACTTACAGTTGTTCCCCAGTGTTCAATTTGTCCGTTAACCAACACTGCATGGTCGCCGGTAATAAGGTGAGTCCATTCCCAGGCCTGGCAGCTTAAGAAAGCAAGGCCGCCCAAAATTGTAAGTATCATGTATTTTTCAACCCCCTTTCTGTTCATTCTATGGCCTTCATGCACAGCCAATACCATAGTAACCGAACTAAAAATAAGGATAAAGGTCATTAAGCTTACAAAAGCCAATGGCAGGTTTGCATGTCCTGCAAAAGGAAAGGCGCTAAATACATGGTTAGGATCGGCCCAATGATTTACACTAAAACGGATGGTACCATAGCTGATAAGAAATGCTCCAAAAGTAAAAGCATCACTCATTAAAAAGTACCACATCATCACTTTACCATAGCTTACATTGAAAGGGCTTCTTCCGCCATTCCACCATTTGGTATTTGTTGGTATCGCTGTTGTTGACATAATGATAAATATAAGCCTCAATTAAATCCTCTTATTGATGAGGTATCTGCAATGAGGCAGATTTTAATTTAAAAAATATTCAATAATAAAGAACTCTTAATTTTTTGTTTGTAACCAATTATCTAATCAATATTAAAAATATCAATAAGTAAATCCAAAGTATATCTACAAAATGCCAGTATGTACTTACCAGTTCAACCGGCACACTGTTATATATCCTTACTTTAGTGCCAAATGCTTTTGCATACATAACAATTAATGCAATTAACCCTCCCAGTACATGCGCCGCATGCAAACTAACAATTACATACATAAATGAGTACGATACATTGGCTGTAAGCGTAATTTGTTTTACCCAAAGTTGTTGAAACCCCAGCACCTGGAAAGTTATAAAAAGAACTCCTAAAATTACAGTTACCAAAAGCAGGCTCCTGTATTTTTTCATTTCACGCTGCTTAAATTTTTTTTCGGCCAGGTAAATGGTTACACTGCTTAATAAAATAGCAACTGTACTAATCCAAAAAAACCAGGGCAGGTCGTATGTTTGCCAGTTGGCCAGGTTACGCTTAACAATATAAGCGCTTGTTAACCCTGCAAACATCATTAACAAACTGCCAATGCCAACCCACAGTGTAAATTTATGTGGATGTATTTTTTTTCTTTGTTCCATTGCCACTGCACTCATAACACTTTTTTTCAAAAAACAATTTTAAATTTATTTTCCCGGCTTATCCAATGCTACTCATCTTCATTGGCGTCGCACTCTTGTACATCATCTCTAAATTGGGCTTTAATTATGTTTTACACCCTGTTGGCAAATAAAGCCAGTAAAACTACCATCAGGTAAAAATATGAACTAAACATTACCATTCTTGCTGCCTTTGCATCCATACGTATAAACAGCATTACACTAACATATACCATCCACAAATTACAAACAAGCAATACAACCATGCTTGCAATACCAGCTATACCTGTAACATAAGGTAAAAAACCAACGGGTACCATCAGGGTGCTGTAAATAATACTTTGCACTGCTGTAAATCTTGTTGGTCCTTTATCGGCAGGTAATAATTTAAACCCTGCATTAGTATAATCCTTATGTGCCAGCCATGCAATTGCCCAAAAATGGGGAAATTGCCACAAAAACTGGATGGCAAATAAAACCCATGCACCCGTCCAACTGATTGGAGCATCGCCAAAAGCGGCCACCCAGCCAATTAAACAAGGCAAGGCCCCCGGCACAGCGCCTACCAGCACAGAAATAGAGTTTACTTTTTTAAGTGGTGTGTATATGAAACCATATAAAAAAAGGCTTAATAAACTTACCAATGCACTTGTTGTGTTAAAAAAGTACCACATCATCAACACACCTGCAGCCCCTGCTAAAAAAGCAAAAACGCCTGCTTCATTTACACTCATCCTGCCGCTGGCCACCGGTCTCTTTGCTGTACGCTTCATCAAAGCATCTGATGTTTTTTCCAGCACCTGGTTAATGGCATTAGCCGATCCTGTTATGCACATACCTGCAACAAAAAGTAAAAGAACTGATATTATTTTTTCACGCACAAAATATTGTTCATTGGGCGCTATTAAAAAACTTACTACCGTACTGAAAACAACCATAAAACTTAAAGTGAATTTGATTAATTGAAAATAATCTTTCACTTTAGATGCCAGCGAAAACGATGTTGAGCTGGTTATGTGTTTATTCTCTTGTCCTGAACTGTTCAAAAATCTAAATTTTATTTCTCCTCATATTCATCTACAGCTTTAACATTCAATTTTAATGGCCCTTCGTTTCTTCCTCGCCTACAGGCACATTTTGGGGTATAAATTCTTTACCATCTTTTGAATATTCATAAGCGCCACGGTAAACTTCCGGTATTTCGCCCGGCCAGTTACCATGCCCCGGATGTATAGGCGCTGTCCACTCTAATGTATTTGATTGCCATGGATTTTGATTGGTAACTTTTCTGCCTTTATACATGCTGTAAAAGAAATTAAAAACAAATAATAATTGTACAGCAAATACAATGATAACAACAAAGCTTATAAACTCATTGAGGCCTGCAAACATTTTAAATGAGTTCCAGCCTGAATAGTCATAATAACGGCGTGGCATACCCGCTAAACCTTCGTAGTGCATAGGCCAAAATATAAGATACGCACCAACAATGGTTACCCAAAAATGAATATATGCCAACGTGTTATTCATATAGCGGCCAAACATTTTAGGGAACCAGTGATAAATACCTGCCAGCATACCGAATATAGAAGCCACACCCATTACAATATGAAAGTGTGCAATTACAAAATAAGTATCATGCAAATGCAAATCAAGTGCAGAGTTACCAAGGAAGATACCAGTTAAACCTCCGCTTATGAATAAACTTACAAAACCAATTGAAAACAGCATGCCCGGAGTAAATCGAATATTGCCCCGCCATAAAGTAGTTAACCAGTTAAACACTTTAATGGCCGATGGTACTGCAATCAATAAGGTAAGCAGTACGAATACCGATCCAAGGAAGGGATTCATACCGGTTACAAACATATGGTGCGCCCAAACCAAAAAGGCCAGTGTACAAATTGCAAACAATGAACCCACCATAGCCATATAACCAAAAATTGGCTTGCGGCTGTTAACACTAATAATTTCTGAACTAATACCCATTGCCGGCAGTGCTATGATATAAACTTCGGGGTGGCCCAGGAACCAGAATAAATGCTGGAACAAGATGGCGCTACCGCCTTCGTTGGGTAATATTTTACCGGCAATTACAATATCGCTTAAGTAAAAACTGGTACCCAGGTTCCTGTCGAACAATAATAATATAACGCCTGAAAACAAAACCGGGAAAGATAATACACCCAGTATTGCTGTAAATAACAATGCCCAAACGGTTAGCGGCAGGCGAGTCATGCTCATACCTTTTGTACGCATACTTAATATGGTGGTAATATAATTAAGGCCTCCCAGTAACGACGATATAATAAACATGGCCATACTTACCAACCAATAGTCCATACCAACAACAGCACCACTTGATGCATCACCCAACGCACTTAACGGAGGATAAATCGTCCAACCACCACTTGCAGGGCCGGTTTGTACAAATAAAGATGCAAACATAATGATGGAAGCCAGGAAGAAAAACCAATAGCTAAGCATGTTTAACATGGGCGAAGCCATATCCCTTGCACCAATTTGTAAAGGGATTAAATAGTTTGCAAAAGTGCCGCTTAAGCCGGCTGTTAATACAAAAAACACAAGGATTGTACCATGCATGGTAACCAATGCATAATAAAACTCAGGTTTTAATTTACCGCCTGCAGCCCAATGCCCTAGCAGGTCTTCCAGCCAGGGAAAAGTTGTATCGGGGAATCCTAACTGTAAACGGAAAATTACAGAAAACAAACCACCAATAATAGCCCAAATAATGCCCGTAACCAAAAATTGTTTGGAAATCATTTTATGATCCTGGCTAAAAACGTATTTGGATATAAACGTTTCGTGATGGTGATGTTCGTGATGAACTTCATGAACACCTGCATGCTGAACTGTTGCTACGCTACTCATATTCTTTGATTTTTCATTTTGGCAAAAAAACAATCAAATGCCAAAACGGATTTATTATTTTTTAGTTTCCAGTACCTGGGCTGTTTGTTTTGCTGTACTGTCGGTTGTATTGGTTGCTGGCGCTGATTTCTCGGGAAATAAATTTGAATATTCCGATGTTTGCTCCGCCAGCCATTTTTTATACTCTTCCATTGTTTCCACAATAATAACCCCTCTCATAGCAAAGTGGTTGGCGCCACATAATTGGTCGCAAGAGATTTCGTAAGTAAATTCGGGGTTACCTGTTTTCTTCCTCATTTCTTCGGTGGTAATTTTAGGTGTAAACCATTGCGTAGTAGGGATACCCGGTACGGCGTCCATCTTAAGCCTGAAATGAGGTAAGCCCACATCGTGTATCACATCCTGCGAATGTATTACCATTTTTACCGGAACACCCACCGGCAAATGCATAGTAGTATTTACATGAATATCATCATGACTTGCCGGGTCGTTAAAATCTACACCCAGGTTATTTTTTGGAGTGTATAATTTATAGTTTGTTTTACCCAAAACCTTATCAGGGCCGGGGTACCTAAACTCCCATGCAAACTGGTGGCCGGTAACTTCAACCACTATTGCATCTTTAGGAGCATCGCCGGTAATTTTAAACCAGGCTTTTAACCCAAATACTATTAATATAGCAAGCACAATTGCCGGGATGGTTGTCCATATAAGTTCTAATTTGGTACTGTGTGCAAAATAATATGCTTTGCGGTTGTCTTTTTCCTGGTATTTAAACGAGAACCAAAATAACAATATCTGGGTAATAAAAAATATGATTCCGGTTAGTATAATGGTTATCATCATCATGGAATCAATTTCTTCGCCTTCAACAGAAGCTGAGCCTTGTGGAAATAAAGTTTTAGGATACAGCAATTCGTTACAATACCAAACTCCTATTAAACCAAACACTAAAAACCCAAGTAGGAAAAAGGCATTTATCCTATTGTTTTGTTTACGTGTTTTTTCTTCGCCTTTTAAAATGCTAACGTATTCGCTTGCTTTTGCAATTTGAAAAACAACTACAAAAATTAATGCGCCTAAAGCTATCATTAAAAACTCTTTCATATACTTAATTTAGGACCCTTTGCTTTTAGTTGGTTATTCATTATTAAATAATTTGAATAACAACATCAGCATTGGGTGTCTTTTTTATTTCAAATATTTTTTACTTTTTATATCCTTACTATTTCCATTCAAAAAAACTAAAAGCAGTTGAGTAATGTTGCTTATGTATGGTGAATCATACTTTCTTTCATAAACGGGTTATTTTTTGCCAGCATTGAATGTTTGCTTAAATAATTTCCTGTACTCCACATTATTAATCCAATAAACAAACAAGGAACACCAAATTCAAAAGGCATCATTTCTGCATGTTCATGTAATGTACCCGGCATTACCATTTGGTAAAAATCTAACCAGTGTCCAAAAATTATTAATATCGACATAAATGTCATCAATGTCCAATTCCGTTTACTTCCTTTAGTCATTAATATTAAAATAGGTGCCACAAAGTTTATAATAAGATTAAGGAAGAAGATTCCTTTAAAAGGCCCTGTTTTTGATGCGGTACCAATTCTTTCAATAAAATATTTTGTCTCTTCCGGCTGGTTACTGTACCAGATAAGCATGTACTGTGCAAACCACAAATATGTCCAGAAAATTGAGAATGCAAACATAAACTTACCCAAGTCGTGTAAATGTTCTTTGTTAACAAATTCTAGCTCTCCCCGGTTTTTTAAATAAATAACAAAAATGGTTATTAATGCAATACCCGATACAAAAGTGCTGGCAAATGTATACCAACTGTACATGGTGCTGTACCAGTGTGGGTCAATACTCATTAACCATAACCAGGGGATAGTAGAAGCTACGGTGAGTGTAAACACTACTGTGAATAATGAAGCCCAAACAGTATTGTTCCATATCCACTTTTTACCGGCTTCATAATCCATGGTACCGTGTTTGTCGCTTTCAAGACTCATGCTACGCATTTTCTTTCCTAAAAACCACCAAAGAAAAATAGTAATGAATGACCAAACGATGAAGAAGGTGGGGCTTAAGAAACCTTTTTTACCATTTAATATTTTGTCGGCAGCAACTGCGTCTTTATCTAACCAATGATATATATCTGTACGATGTCCAAATACAAGGCTTAAAAGTATAATAAATGTTATAATACCCAGCAGGGGTACTGCAGTTGATATGGCTTCGGACACTCTCCTGAAAGCTACTACCCAACCACCCATTGCCATAGTGGTAACACAAATAAAGAACATAACGGCATTAACTGTAAGTAAAAAGTACACACTATTTTGTAACAATACTGCCCAAAAACGAGTGCTGTTTACATTTTCTCCATGCCCTGCATGGGCAAAAGGATGATACATGATAAGGCCGTACAACAATGCTAATACACCGACACCTATAAGGCCATAGGTCCACTTTTTATAACTGCCGGGTAATTGAAATTGATGATCCATCTATTCTTTATTTTGAGTTATTTGCGGCTAATTGTTTTTTTTATTTCCGAAAAAAACGAAGCCAAATTTGTTTAAATTATTCTGTTTTAATCATTCACCTTTCACAAAACCTACTTCACAATTTTTTTAATTATTTTTTTGCCGCTGCGCTGTCTGCTTTGGCTGTTGTTTCGGTTGCTGCTGTTTTTGGTTCAAGTGTCCTGATATATTGCACTATCCTCCACCGCTGTTCTTTTGTTAATTGTGAAGCATAGCTACCCATATTGTTTTGCCCGTATGTCATCACATAAAAAAGACGGCCATCGCTAAAACCAGGCGATGCAGCAATAATGCTTTTAACACCACCAATTTTTGGAGCAAGCGGGCCATTGGCTTCTCCCTTTTCGCCGTGGCATATTGCACAATTGATATTAAATAAACGGCCGGCTTCTTCAAGCTCTTTACCGGTCATTGGTTCTAATGGATTTTTAACCTGGTTACTTAAATTAATTAAGCCATTACTATCGTTAGGTACGGTATAAGGAAAAAGGTCTCCTCTTTTTATTGTACCTGCAGGTGACAGGTTATTATAAAATATTTTGTGCCCGGCATCTTTAGGGTCGGTTGTAAAAATTGATGAATCCCTTTGGGCATAGGTTTCGTAAGCACGGCTATAAGCCATATCTGGCATATACGCCCTGCCCGTTTCACGCTTATCCCTGCAACTGGTAAAAACAATTGCAGCAGATAAAATGAGTGTTGATATAATTGCGATTTTTTTCATTTCGTTTACTTAAAAGTCCCTTTAATATCTTTTAGTTTTCGCTAAATGCTTAATACCCTTTTTCTTCTTTATATAATTTTTGTGTACGGTCGTAAGTTCCAATCCACCAACCGGTTTCCACTTCCTGTACATTTACTTCCTGTGCACCTGCGTTTTGTAAAAACGCCTGTACCTCGGCATCATTTGTTTTATCGGTACACTCAATGGCCATAACAAAAAGATCATCGGTAGCCCTTGGATGAAAATGATGCTTTTTTATAAATGGCGCCAGGTTACACAGGTAACAAAATGTTAGCACCATACCTACCGCCGAAAACAATACGGTAAGCTCAAAAGTAATGGGTATCCATGCAGGTAAATCAAAATGAGGTTTACCGCCAAAATTCAGCGGCCAGTCTCTAGTAAAGATCCAGCCAATACCTGCAAGTGCAGTAGTAGTGCCGGTGATACCAAAAATAAATCCTGCTGTGTGTAAGCTTGTTTCACGAATACCCATAGCATGATCTAACCCATGCACAGGGAAAGGTGTATATACATCGTGTATTTTGTAACCTGCTTTGCGAACATTCTTCACCGCAGGAAACAATACCTTTTCATCATCAAACGACCCTACAACAAATTTTTTAATTCCTCCAGCCATAGTAATAAATTCAAAATTTATAATTCAAAATTTTAGTGGTGTGCATGCAAAACTTCATCAATATAAAATTTCTCCGAATCTGCTTTTTCCATTTCAGTCATTTTCGCCTTGTAATTTTCTCCACTTGTTTTTAATACCGCTTTAATTTCGGCTACAGCAATAACCGGGAAATATTTTGCAAAGATGAAGAAGCAGGTGAAGAACAGCCCGAATGTACCTAGATAAAACCCTACCTCCCAAATGGACGGGCTATAATATGTGCTCCATGCCGATGGCAGGAAGTCTCTGTACACAGATGATACGATAATCACAAAACGCTCAAACCACATACCTATGTTTACAATAATACTCATGAAGAATGTAACGGTAATGTTCCTTCTTAATTTACGGCTCCAGAATAACTGAGGCGATACCACGTTACAGAACATCATCAACCAATAACTCCAGCCATAAGGAGTGAATAAGTTTGCACGGTTTTCTTTAAAGGCATACCACTCGTAAGGGTTTTGGCCATACCAGGCAATAAATAACTCTGTTAAGTAAGCACAACCCACAATACTACCTGTAAGCACTATTACTTTGTTCATGGCATCAATATGCCCCATGGTGATATAATCTTGCAGGTTTAAAACTTTACGTACTACAATCATTAGTGTTTGTACCATGGCAAATCCACTAAAGATAGCACCAGCCACAAAGTAAGGAGGAAAGATGGTTGTATGCCAGCCCGGAACTACAGATGTGGCAAAGTCGAACGATACGATGGTGTGTACCGAAAGTACCAGTGGTGTAGCCAGACCTGCCAGTACCAGCGACAATGATTCGTGGCGTTGCCAGTGTTTGGTACTACCCGTCCAGCCAAATGCTGTAACACCATAAAAGAATTTACGGAACTTGGTTTTTGCACGGTCTCTAACTGTTGCTAAATCGGGTATAAGACCAGAGTACCAGAATAATAATGAAACGGTGAAATATGTTCCTACCGCAAACACATCCCACAATAGTGGAGAATTAAAGTTAACCCAAAGCGGGCCACGGGTATTGGGATAAGGTAATACAAAGAAAGCCATCCATACACGGCCCATATGCCAAATAGGGAACTGACCTGCACACATAACCGCAAATATTGTCATCGCTTCTGCAGCACGGTTAACCCCTGTTCTCCATCCCTGGCGAAACAGTAATAAGATGGCAGAGATAAGCGTTCCGGCGTGACCGATACCTACCCACCATACGAAGTTGGTAATATCCCAACCCCAACCGATGGTTTTATTAAGGTTCCACTGGCCAATACCATAAGTAACCTCACGATAAACACTGTACACGCCAAATAATAGCAAGGAAACACTGATAAAAAACCCTATGTACCAAAGCCTGCTCGGCTTCATTTCAATGGGGCGTATGATATCTTCTGTAACCTGGTGATAATCTTTATTACCATCAATTAACGGTTCCCTTTGTTGCGATTCGTATTTCAGTAATGACATATCTATGGTTAAAGTCAAAAGTTAAAAGTCAAAAAACTAAAAACAACTGTTGCTTAGTTTTGAATTTTACTTTTTGGTTTTTGAATTTTACTTTTTTGGTTCTGAATTTCTACTTTTTGGTTTTTGAATTTTTACATTCTCACCGGTATATCTTATGCTTCTGCTTCTTCTCCACCAATATGCCTTTCGGTATTACGCACTTTAGCCAGGTAATTCACATTAGGCAATACGTGTAAATGTTCCAGTACATAAAATGCCCTGTGTTTTTGATCCACATTACGAATCTTATATACATCACTTTCTTTATCATTTACATTACCAAAGCTGATAGCGTGTGTTGGGCAGGCCTGCATACAGGCTGTTTTTACATTACGTACCAGTTTAGGGTTTTGTTGTTTTTTAGCTTCTAATTTAGAGTCCTGCAAACGCTGTACGCAGAATGAGCATTTTTCCATTACGCCTCTTGAACGCACCGTAACATCTGGATTCAATACCATCCTGGTAAGATCGTCGTTCATCTGCATTACAGATTCATCCATATAACCACCTAAAATAGGTTTTTGGTTATCTGGGAAACTATCAGCGCCTGTAAAATCTAACCAATTAAAACGGCGTACTTTAAACGGACAGTTATTGGCACAATACCTTGTACCAATACAACGGTTATATACCATCTGGTTTAAACCTTCGCTGCTGTGGTTGGTGGCAGCCACCGGGCATACATTTTCGCAAGGAGCATTATCGCAATGCTGGCAAAGCATGGGTTGAAAAACCACATCGGGGTTTTCCATATCGCCGGTAAAATAACGGTCGATACGCAACCACTGCATATCATGAAAACGCTGCACCTGCTGCTTACCTACTACACTTACATTATTTTCGGCGGTACATGCAATTACACAGGCGCTGCAACCTGTACATGTGTTCAAATCAATACTCATGCCCCATTTTATACCCGGTTTTTCATGATTAGGGTAAATGGTGGCATCATTTATAAAATCTTTGCTACCCCCGGCGGTAAGGCTTTCACGCTCTTTGGCTGCTTCTTCTAAAAGTGCTTCGGGATTTGCATTGTAAGATTTTAGATTGGTTTCGTAAAGTATGGCACGGCCTTCGGTAAAGCCATGTATCTGCGTTTGTGCAAGTGGGTAAGTAGCGCCGGTTTTTTCGGCAGTGGCTATCGAATAACTTACATTAGTGCCATTGAAACCAATTAAAGGATACACATTTTTACCAGCACCATTGGCTGATTTGCCAATATTGGTTGCTGTATCTTCTTTGTTAGCGCTTTCTCTTCCATAACCAACTGCCAATGCAATAGTGTTCTTATTCATACCCGGCAATACAATTACAGGCAATTCAACCGACTTACCATTTGTTGCTGTTATTTTAATAACCGGTTTTTCTGGATGCACTTCATAATTGCTTTGCTGGCCTCCTTCCATAGTCATCACATCAATCCCTACCAGCGCTTTGGCCATAGCAGGGCTTATCAATGCAAAATTATCCCAGGTTACTTTTGTAAGAGGGTCGGGCAATTCCTGCAGCCATGGGTTATTGGCCTGGCTTCCGTTTCCTATAGAAACATTTTCGTAAAAATATATTTCTGTTTCGGCTCCTTTTACGGAAGCTAATGCTGCAGCTGCTTCTGCAGTTTTTGAACCATTATATGTACCGCCTGCAACAGGCATAGATGCCGGTTCTATAACTCCATCCTGTAAAGCTTTTTCATATACATCTACACTGCCAAGCTTTGCATTCCAGTATGTTTTAAAATAAGTTTCATAATCATTTACCATACTACCTGCTGCCGCACTCCATTTAATTAATGAAGTTTGAAATGCTCTTGTTTTAAATAAAGGATTGATAGTTGGTTGTATCAGGCTATAATAACCGGTTTTGGGTTCTGCATCGCCCCAACTCTCTAACCAATGGTGAGCAGGAAGGATGTATTTGCATAACTCGGTGGTTTCGTCCATAGCAGCATTAAATGATACTGATGTAACTTTTGCAAATGCGTCTTTAAATTTCTTACTGTCGTTGTATGAATAAGCAGGGTTAACACCATAAACCAACACGGCATTTATTGCGCCGCTGTTCATATCGTCAATCAGTTTTACCATGTCTGCATCAATACCATTCTTATAGTTTGATGTCATACCCCAGTTGATGGTTTTGCCATTGGCGCCAATTGCTTCGTTGATGGCATTTACAATGATCTGAACATTTACATCGTTGCTTCCGCAAACTACCAATGCAGCGCCTTTGTTAGCATTTAATGCTGCTACGGTGTCGTCAATACCTTTTGCAAGCCTTGCATCGGCAATTGAAGGTGCAGTTACTGCCACACCTAATTTAGCTGCAATAGCAAGCGCCACTGCACCTATTTGTGATGGCTTATGAGTATACCTGTCATCAGCATTACTGCCTGTAAGGCTTATCATGCTTTCAAACTGTATATGCCTGTTTAGTTCCACTTTTTCGCCGGTAACCTTACGGCCTTTTGAATATTGATTTGCAAATTCAACCGGGCTAAGCCAGGTGCCCAAAAAATCGGCGCTAAGGCTAACAATCACTTTTGCATTATCAAAATGGTACGAAGGGATGGCCCTTTTACCATAACAGGCTTCGTTAGCCTGCAACATGCCGCTGTAGCTAACCGCATCGTATTGTACGTGGCGGCTGCCCGGGTGTTTTGAAATGAATTCGCTTATTAGTTGTAATGTAGTAGGAGAGTTGATGGTGCCTGTTAACAGCGCTATTGATTTGCCTGTAATATCGGCCCCCACCATTTTATCAAATGCATCAAAGCTGGTAACTTCTTTAAACGACTTACCGTCTTTTTGCATGGGATAGCGTAAACGGGTATTATCATATAAATCTAAAACAGAAGCCTGTGCCTGGGCATTAGTACCACCGTTGGTAATAGTTGATAATTCGTTTCCTTCTATCTTAATGGGCCTTCCATCTCTTTGCTTAACTACTACAGGTATGGTATCGCCTCCATTAACATAAGTAGATGCGTAATAATTTGCTACACCCGGTATTTCATTATCGGGTTTATTTAAGTAAGGTATTGCTTTATGAACCGGTACTTCGCAACTGGCTGCAATAGCTGCCGCCGCTGTACTAAAACCAAGATATTTAAGAAAATCCCTGCGTGGAGTTGTTGCCTCTAATATACCTTTATCATCAAGGTCGGCCAATGGCAGTTCTTCTTTAAATTCATTTTTGGTTGATTCCTGAAAACTTTCTGTGTAATTCAGTTCTCCAAAACTTTGCCAGTATTTTTTCTTCATAATATGATAATGTGCTAACTAATGTGCTAGTGTGCTAATTTTAATAATGACATTTCTGACACTCGGTTCCACCAATGCTTTCTACCGTTACGCTATCCATTTTATGGTTTTTAAGGTCGTTATGGAATTTCTCGTAAATGCTGTAGAATTTATTTCCAGTTCCATTGTCTTTGTCGTAAAAATCAACTTTTGTTTGCCTGTGGCAATTGATACACCAACCCATGCTTAATGGTGCAAACTGGTGTACTTCGGGCATTTCCTGGATATTGCCATGGCAGGTTTGGCATTGTTGCTTACCTACTTTAACATGCTGACTGTGGTTAAAGTAAACGTGGTCGGGCAGGTTGTGGATCTTTATCCATTCAATTGGTTTTGATCCGTCGGGCATGCCATCATTGTCATTATCGGGATTGTAAGATTTTGTGCTGCTGTTCCAACCTGCGTAGGCATATAGTTTTTGTATTTCGGCAGTACCATCTACTTTAACTCCGTTTTCTCTTACTAATTCGTCGGGGCCTTCGTATTTATCAATGGCTTTATGGCAGTTCATACAAACATTTACCGATGGTATGCTTGCCTGTTTACTATCCTGTGCACCGCCATGGCAATACAGGCAACTAATTTGGTTGGTTCCTGCATGCACTTTATGAGAGTAGAATATAGGTTGTTGCGGTTGGTAATCTTGTTGGCGTCCGAGGCCAATGGCAGCATTGATGGTATAAAATCCACCCACGGTAAATAATACCAGTATGGCTACCATTATATATGTCTTGTTTTTATAAACAGGTACAGGTTCGGGGCGTATTACGCCTTCTTTTTCATCGGAGAGTTTACGAAGGTTGCTGTTAACCTGTAACAATACAAATGCTATTAGGGCCAGCACCATGGTTAAAATACCAAATATCAACGAGTCGTTAGAAGTTCCTGTTTCGCCTCCCGTAGCAGTAGGGGCAGCTACCGGTGGTGCCCAATCATCCACATACTTTAATATAGCATCAATATCTTCTTTTTTAAGTTGATTGTGAAAGGCAGTCATCTGCGCTTTGTTGTGATCATTGAAAAGCTTCACAGCATAAGCATCGCCGCTTGCTATCACTTCGGCCGAATTGGCTACCCAGCGATAAATCCAATCACCACCGGGCACCCTGTCTTTCCATCCCTTTAATGCAGGGCCGGTAAAATCTTTATCTACTTTATGGCAGGCTGCACAATTGGCTTTAAAAAGCGCTTCACCATCTGCAGCAAACGACTGCTGATTAACAGACAGTAAAACAACTAAAAATATACTTGCAAATATTCTGTTAAAGATTTTTCGATAGCGACTCATACAGTTATTTCGGGGCTAATGTGGAAAAATGTCCTGTTCACTTGCAAAAATAAGGTAGGATACTGACAATATATCAACATTTCAGAATTTTTTTTTTCCTTATCCAGCATGGGTTTCAGCGGATTGCACCGTTTTTTATATTTCAATTGTCATGTATTTGTAAACAATTTTAAGCCTAAAAAAATTATCGTTTTAGAGGATTAAATCACAAATTTTTAGTCCACTTTTGCCGCATGTTTGAAAAACTTAAAGCCCGTTGGAATGTAAATACTACCAGGTTGGTATTAATTATAGCCACTTTTGCATTGGGTGGAAGCCTTTGCGGATATGCCGGCCGTAAAATTCTTTTATTTACAGGATTAGAAAAAGGGGTTATATGGGTACTATTATATATTATATTGATAACCCTGCTTTGGCCTTTATGTGTTTTGTTTATCAGTATTCCATTGGGCCAATTTACTTTTTTTAAAAAGTATATATACAGGATTGGCAAAAAAATAACAGGCAATAAAAAAAATAATCTTCTACCAACAATAAAGCTGGCAGTTTTTGCCAGTGGCGCCGGTAGCAATGCCGAAAAAATTATAGCTGCATCCAAATCGTACCTCAACAAAAGCAACAATACGGATAATGCAAAACAAACAACTAATTGGGAAGTAGCGCTAATTGTTTGTAATAAACCCGGTGCAGGGGTTTTAAATATAGCATCCAATAATGGTATCCCTGTATTGATGATTGAAAAAAAACGATTTGATAACGGAAATCATTATTTATTAGAGTTAAAAAAATTTAAAATTGATTTTATTGTGTTAGCCGGGTTTTTATGGAAAATACCGCCTGCATTAATAAATGAATATCCTAAAAAGATTATTAATATTCACCCGGCATTATTACCAAACTATGGGGGAGCAGGTATGTATGGCAGTAAAGTTCATGAAAAAGTAATTGCTGCAAATGAAAAAGAAAGCGGAATAACCATTCATTATGTTGATGAATTGTATGATCATGGTGAAATTATCTTCCAGGCTAAATGTTCAGTAACTGACTCTGACAATGCCGAAACACTTGCAAAAAAAATACATGCACTTGAGCATGCTCATTATCCCATTGTTATTAACAGCCTGTTACAAAAGCAAAATGATAGTTAAATAGCTGATTGCTTATTTGCATAAACATTATTTTTACCGCTGTTAATATTTAGTCTTTGCATATATTTTTTAAGATATTCTTATTGTTTTCATTTTCCTTTTACACAGCCGGCAATTTGGTAGCCCAGGTAACAGTATCAGGTACGGTTTACGATGAATCAAAAAAAAATTATGTAGAAAATGTACTGGTGCAAAGCTCTTCAGGAAAATTCACTACCTCCGATACACTTGGTAATTATAAAATTGCTGTTGCTGAAAATGATTCACTGGTTTTTATATATAAGGATAAACCCACCCAAAAATTTGCCGTAGCGCAAATACCCAACCTGCAGCATTTTGATATTTCGTTGCACATAAAAGTAAAAAGCAAATACAGTACTTTAAAAGAAGTGGTGGTGGTTACCAAATCGTACCAGCAAGACTCGGTAGAAAACCGTGAGTTGTATGCAGATTTTTATAATTACCGTAAACCAACCATACGTACCAGCGTATCGCCCAATGGCGCCGTAGGCGCCGATCTTGATGAAATCATTAACCTTTTCAGGTTTAAAAGAAACAAGCGTATGCTGGCATTTAGAAACCGGCTTGAAAAACAAGAACAGGATAAATATGTTGCCTGGCGCTTTAATAAAAAATTTGTTGGCCGTATAACGCAGTTAAAAGGCGAAGAACTAGATAGCTTTATGGTGCGTTATTTACCAACTTATGAATTTGCAAGCACTGCCGATGAAGTAAGTTTTAACAGGTATATCCTTAATTCTTCTTATGCTTTTAAATTTCTCTGGGAAAACAAACAGAACCAACGTAATCCTGCCAAAAAAGAAAATTAAATAATCTTTCTATTTTAATATTTCTCTAAGCACGCTAAAATCGCCGTCAATTTTATTTTCAATCTTTAATCCTAAAATGTGTGCTATCATGGGGTAAATATTTATGTTGGCAAAATTCCCTATTTCATAATGTTCTTTAAATGCCGGGCCCCATGCATAAAAGGTAGCCTGCATTTCGGGTAATGAGTTATCAAAACCATGTGCGCCAAATGCAATTTTTCTTCCCCAAAAATTAAACCCTTTGGGCAGGTGTGGTACCATCAATATATCACCAATACGATTGAACTTATCGTTCTTTGTGCGGTAATGCCATTTCTTTGGTGTTTTATTGGCCAGGTACACATCATAATCTTTAGCACTTGCTTTTAATTTTTTGTATGTTGGTTTAATGTCTTTTTTATCTTTTGCATATAAATGAGCAGTAGCACTGCCCGATGTTATCCAAAATTTTGAAGTATCTACTGCTGCAGGTAATGGTATTGTATTTAAAGTATCCAAATTGGTCATGCCATGATCGGATACAAATACAAAATTTACAGGCAGGTTAAGGCCGTTACACATTTCATACATCTTTTTTACCGATTGATCAATAAAATGTACCGCCGCTTCTGTTTGTTGAGAATTGGTTCCGTACCGGTGTTCTTCATGATCCACCTCCGGAAAATAAAATGTGATGAAATGAGGCCTTTTTTCTTCGGGTAGTTGCAGCCAGTTTTTTAAAATTTCAATTCGCCTATCAATAGAAATTGCTTCGTTGTAATTATAATAATAAGTAGGATCTACGCCATCAATATGGCTTTCGGAGCCTACCCAATAAAAACTGGCGCTTAATAATTTTTGCCTTTCGGCCAGCACCCACAACGGGGTTCCTCCGTACCAGGACGGGTCTTCCACTACTTTTTTATTTCTAATACTATAAAACTGGTTTCTCATTTTGTCGTAAAACGAATTATCTACAATACCATGATGGCTGGGGTATAAGCCGGTAATGATAGAATAATGATTGGGAAAGGTAAGAGATGGGTAACAAGGTTTCATGGAAGTGGCTTTTACACCACCTGCACTTATAGTTTTTAAAAATGTTGCATTGTATTTTTCCGCCAAATCATACCTAAAACCATCGGCCGAAATTAAAATCAAATATGGTTTTTGCATTTGTTCCGAGGCATTGCTGCGGCCTGCAATTATTTTTTGTGTGGTATCCTGCGCCTGAACAATGCTACTATATACAACCGAAACAAATAAAAAGAACAAAAGATTTTTTTTATGGAACATGATTTTGCTATTTTAAAAATGAATAAGCCGAATGGTAATTTACTGCAACAATTCATCTCTGCAAAAAATTCAATTTTGTAAACCTCTCCATCAACTTATTTATATTTACAAAAAAGCTGCGTAAAATTTCTTTGATACATATCAAATCAACCATATGAACAAACCTCTTTATAATTTTTTTACAAACGATCATCACCGGATAGAAGCTTTATTGAATAAGGCAACAGAAAAAGCGGGTGAATTTGAAATGGAATCTTACCTGCAGTTCAGGATTGGTTTGCTTACACATATTAAGATGGAAGAAAAGATTCTATTTCCTGCTGCACAAAAAGCAAATAACAATATACCGCTACCAATTGCCGCCCGGTTAAGGGCCGAGCATGGCGCCTTAACTTCGCTGATGGTACCGCCGCCAAGTGCAGGATTAATAAAAGTTATCCGGCATGTTTTAGAAAAACACGACCTGGCCGAAGAAGAGCCCGGTGGCATGTATGATGCCTGCGAAGCATTAACCAAAAACCAGGTAAACGAATTGTTAGAACAATTAAGTAAAGTAACCGAAGCTCCTGTGCACCCTCATAACACTGCCGCTTATGCGCTTGAATCGGCCAAACGATCGTTACATAGGGCCGGTTATAACTATGATGAAATTGCAAACACTGCTTAATCATTTCATCAAACTATTTATACAAATTGTAAAACCAGGATTAATAACCTTATCAAAAAAACAAACCTTATTTTATGGAAGAAAATCAATTAACACTTGGAATTGGAACCCGATTACAACATACACAGTTTGGGCCGGGTGTAATTGTAGCAGTAAGATATGCCACTTATCTAATTTCATTTATACATCATGGTATAAAAGAAATTGATAAAACCGATACCAACCTTGATGAAATTATTGCCGAAAATATTACTGCTGAAGTTGAAACTGTATCAGAAGTAGAAAAATCTTTACTGAAAATATTAAGGCAATGGAGTGATGTTACAGAAGTTGTTCCGCTTGGAGATAAATGGATTGGCGGCACCATGAGTTTGCAAGCAGCCGATAAAACCTTAAAGACTAAAGACATTCCTATTGATGATTTTTTTCACAAGATTGTAATGCTGCGTGACCGGCTTCGTGTGCTGGAACAAAACATTAACAGCCATAAAAAACTTACCGATGAAGAAAAAGTAAACCTGCAGCAATATATTACAAGATGCTATGGCAGCTTAACCACTTTTAATGTACTTTTTAAAAACAAAGAGCATTGGTTTGTGGGCGAAAAGGCGGATAAATAACTTCAAATAGCTTGCACAAGTAAATTTTAATGCTTATTTTTTCTTCCTTAAAACAAACAGCAAAACATGAAAAAATTCATTCCTACCAGGGTAGCCGAAATTATTTATGCACTTATTATTGGTTATTTTGGTGCTTTTCATTTAAAGTATGGCGCCGATATTAAAGGGGTTCCTGGATATTTTCCCGGCAGCGAAACCATTTGGGTTTATTTAGTAGGTGTATGTTTTGGTTTGGCTGCCATTGCCATCATCATCAATAAATTTAAAACACTTGCCTGCTATTTACTGGCAGCCATGTTTTTTATTTTTATTCTTACCATGCATGTACCACAGGTAATGAAAGATGGTAATTTATACCAATTACTTAAAGATGCAGGGTTGGCAATGGCGGCCATTATGATTGGAAATAACAGTAAGCATTAAAACTGGCAATGATGCATAAATGCCAATCAATTTTTATGCATTTTTCTTTTTAAGTTTATTTTTAAAAGTAAGGTAATCTAAAAAATAAATAACCCTTACCGACAAGCTGTTAAACTGGTTACCGCTAATGGTATTACCCAGATTGTTTGTATAATTTTTTTCAAACTCACGGCTAAAATCTTCACCAATATCTTTCCAAACAATGCTAAAAAAGCTTCCCTGTGCAAACTGCCAGTTAAAAACCATATCTACACTTAAGTAATTATAATTTTGATTTACGTTTTGCGTAAAAGGGGTTGCAGGAGTTTGCAAGTCGCCATATTTATCCAGTTCATAAAACTGCACAGGCCTTACCTTGCTCCAGTAATGCCTTGCCCTTAAAGTAACACCCATACGGTTTGTAAAATTGTATTTAAAGTTGATGATGTTTTCTACACTGTTTACATTTCTTCTTGAAAAAATGATTGTGTCTCTACCGGCACCAATGTTGGCAGCCCAGCCTGATTGGTTTTTGCTGCTAAATACATCAATAGAATTATCAATAGAGAACTTACTGCTAAAACGAATTTTTCCGGTGAAAGTATATTCAAAGTTTTTTCTTTTAAAAACCCCTCCTGTTCCGGCATATACACTACCGCTCCATGAAAATTTCTTGGCTGCATTACTCTCCCACCAAAGATTTACATTAAAGCGGCTCTTATCTTTAAATACTCTTCCATAATATCTTGGTTCATAAAAATCATTACGGTTAGGCCCGGCATTTATATTAGCACCCACCCACCAAAGCTTTTTTGTTTGTGCATTAAAATTAAAATTGATACCGGCATTCTGGTACATCATTTCTTTACGTCGTAAAATATCAATAGGTGAAACTAACCTGCTGTAAAAGAAATTTGTATTTATTGACATTTGATTAAACCAGCCAATTGGTTTTGTCCAGTTATAACCTGCCCATACACCCTGGTCCATGGTATTGTTATTGGTAAAATATCCAAAATCACTTTTATCATATTTATCATTATAAAGATCCTGCCATATATTAAATGTAAACCTGCCGCTTGATTTGGCAAAGTAAATGCTGTGTGCATACCCGGTTGTATTTTTACCGTTTTTACCAACCAGGTTACTAATGCTTACATTTCCACCTACATTCCATTTGTTCTTTTTATCATTAAGGTCAAACAAAGCCGAGGTTACGTTTGCATCATAATCATTACCGCTGCGCCAAACATTTGTATTAACCAATGATATGCTGCTATTATATTTTAATGTTTGGTCAAGCACCAAAATATTGTAATTGGTTAATGGCATGTTTTCTACCTTTCGTGTTTGTTTAGTTACATCATCCTCAAAAATGGTGTATTGACTTTGTGTTACCGCATTAAGTACACCAATACCCAAACCTTTTTGTGTACGGCCGCTTATTTTTGTAGCATTAAGTATTTTGGCTTGTGCCGGGTCTTTTTGTATGGTTTCGTTTGGCCCTGGCGAAAATCTTTTTTTAAACCGTGGTTCTACACCAATACGCCGGCTGTAAAATAAATTTCCTTTATTAAACAATTCTGTGCCTTCGGTAAAGAATGCACGGTTTTCATTAAATTTTTGTTCAAAAGGTGTAAGGTTTAGCACACGGTTATCAGATTGCACCTGTCCAAAATCGGGTATCAGTGTCATATCTAAAGTAAAAGCCTGGTTAATGCCATATTTCACATCCATACCACCATTAAACGTGTTAGTGTTTTTGTTAATGCCGGGTGCAGCCGTTCCATCATGGTTTAAATAAGTAGAAAAATAAGGTGAGAACTGCAAACGCATAGGAGGTTTTAAATTTTGTAATCCTGTTAGTGTACCTTCCTGCGTTAAAAAACCATTTACAGTAGGGTCTATTGGTTGCCAAAATAATTGCTGCCCGCTTTTTTGTCTTCTGCGAACAATATTTAACCCCCAATCCTGCACATTTTTTTTACCGAACCTGATGGCAGAATAAGGTAAAAACATCTCAAAACTCCAACCATCATCATTAATCTTCGACTTACTCTCCCATACAGCATTCCAGCTAAAGTCTTCGCTGTTGCCATTTAAATTAGGCGCCTGTTTTGCATCAAACTGTTCGCCTAACGGCGTAACAAAATATTCAAAGCCGTTAAGTTTATCCTGGTAGGTATCAAAAATCACCCCTAAAAAATCATTGTTACCAAAACCATCACGGCCTACTAACTCGGCGGCAATGCTGTCTTTATTTTTTTCATGTAAGTAACCCCCTATATAAATTCCTGCATCATCATATAAAAAATATACTTCAGTGGCATTATCAGGGCTTTCCTGGATAAAAGGAACAGGCCTTAATGCAATAAATTTATCTGCTACCGGCGCTGATTTCCAGTCTGCTTCATTTAAAACCCCATCTATTTTAATGGACGATTGTATTCTTTTAGCGGCAATCTTTTTTTTAGCCGTTTGGCTATAGGCAGTTGTGGCAAGCAATATGCATAAGCATAAAGCTTTTAGCTTAAAAATTTTCATGGCTATACTTTATTGGTTTGTTACGCATCATTCATGGCTTAATGATGCAGATACGAATTTAAACGTACTTACAGGCAAAAAAGTTACCGTTCATCAAACAAAAAAAGCTTTATGGTTTTATTAACAGGAAAGGCTAAATAAATAAATCGTTGTACAATTGTGCGCCCGGTACTACAGAATATTTTTCAAGATTAGTAATGCCTTCGGCAGCTAATACATCCTCATCAATAAATGTATTACCGGTGCATGCTGTTGATGGCTTTGATAAAATATAAAATGCAGCATCGGCTAAAATGTCTGCCGTGCGGCTCATTTTCATCAGCATTTCGCCACCTAATAAATTATTTACGGCAGCGGTAGCAATGGTAGTACGGGGCCATAAAGCATTAGCAGCAATATTATATTTTTTTAGTTCGGCCGATAAGCCAAGAGCAATCATGCTCATATCATATTTGCTGATGGTGTAGGCAAGATGATTTTGAAACCATTTTAAATCCATATTAATGGGAGGAGAAAGGTTTAAAATATGTGCATTGGTTGCTTTTTTAAGAAAAGGTATGCAGGCCCGGCTCATCATAAATGTGCCACGTACATTAATATCGTACATCAGGTCAAAACGCTTGGGTTCGGTTTGTTCGGTAGGTGTAAGGGTTATGGCCGATGCATTGTTTACCAGGATATCAATACCGCCATATTTTTCAATGGTTTTATCAACAACATTTTGCACCTGTTCTTCAAAACGTATATCGCATTGAACCGCCAATGCCTGTCCTCCGGCAGCTTCAATTTCTGCAGCAGCAGAAAATATGGTGCCGCCCAGTTTGGGATTTTCTTCCACACTTTTTGATGCTATAACAATATTTGCGCCTTCTTTTGCCAACCTTAAACCAATGGCTTTACCAATTCCTCTTGAAGCGCCTGTGATGATAACTGTTTTGTTTTTAAACTGCATGTGTACATTTTTTTCAAATCTAATATAAAATATAACAGCCCGGTTATCAAAAAAAATTAAACAAATGTTTGATTAATATTAAACAGTTGTTTAACTTTGCATTTCATTATTTTAATAATGGAATTAAACAGTAAACAGGTTAAGATTATAGAAACTGCCGAAAAACTCTTTGCCGACAGGGGTTACGATGGAACATCGGTAAGGAATATTGCAGAAGTAGCAGGCATTAATGTTGCCATGATTTCCTACTATTTTGGTTCAAAAGAAAAATTACTGGAAGCCTTGTTCAGCTACCGGGCCGAAGGCACTACGCAAAAACTGGTGAGTATGCTTACCAATAAAGCGCTAAACCCTTTAGAAAAAGTGAACATGATGATTGAGTATTATATTGATAAATTTTACAACCAAACCAGTTTTCATAAAATAATGAGCCGTGAGCAGGTGGCAAGCAGGCGCTCTGCCATAGCAGGATTAATACAAGGTTTTAAAAAACGCAACCAGCAATTGATAAAAGAAATTATACAGGAGGGGCAAAAAGCCGGCTACTTTACAAAAAATATCGACATCCCCATTTTAATGTCCACCTTAATTGGCAGCATATCGCATGCCGTAACCACCCAGCATTTTTACAGGGAGATAAACAACCTGCAGGATATGCCCGAAGGCCAGTTTCAAAAAATGATGAAGAAGAAACTAAATGCACATTTCAAATTTATTTTTAAAGCAATACTTACCCATGAAGTATAAAAGTATTTTATTTATTGCAACACTGTTTTGCTTTCAACTGTTGCATGCACAGGAAAGCCGCACCCTTACCTTACAAGAAGCTGTTACCCTTAGTTTAAAAAACAGCCACCAGTTAAAAACCAATGAAGCCAAAATACTGGAGGCCACCGCAAAAGTTAAAGAAGCAGAAGAAAAAAAATTGCCAGATGCAAGCATCAGCGGTTCTTACCTGTATTTACCGGTAAAGGCAAACATCAATTTAAAATCTGGCTCGGGAAATGGTGGTGGCCCTTCTATCAACCAGGCCATTTACGGTATTGCCAATGTTTCGCTTCCTATTTATAATGGCGGAAAAATTAATTATGGCATACAATCATCAAAATTTTTAGAACAGGCTGTAAAATTAGACGCAGAAAATGACAAGGAAACGGTAACATTAAATATTATCAGTGCCTGCATAAACCTATATAAAGCTTACCAGGCCATTGAATTGGTGAAAGAAAACCTTCGCCAATCGCAGCAAAGAGTGAAGGATTTATCCAACATGGAAAAAAACGGTTTGCTTGCAAGAAATGATTTACTTAAAGCCGAACTGCAATCATCTAACATTGAATTATCGTTATTGGATGCTGAAAGTAATTATAAGATTGCCTGTGTAAATATGAACATCATGATGGGCCTGCCCGAACAAACCGTTTTAATACCTGATAAAAGCGGTTTGGCATTGCCCACATCAGTTAAAAACCTTGAAGATTATGAACAAGATGCATTACAAAACAGGAAAGACATCGACGCTATTTCATTCAGAAAAAAATCAGCAGATATAAATTTAAAATCCATTAAAGCCGATAAATACCCTTCACTTGCTTTAACAGGGGGTTATATTGCAGCCGATGTACCTAAGTTTCTTACCGTTTACAATGCAGTAAATATTGGCCTGGGTATAAAATACAATATTGCATCGCTATGGAAAAACAAGTCAAAAATACAACAGGCCGCAGCCAACATTACACAAATTACAGAAGCTGAAAATATGCTTACCGATAATATAAGATTGCAGGTAAACCAGGCTTACCAGGCTTATGTGGTTAGCACAATGAAAATAAAAGTGTATGAAAAAGCCCAGCAACAGGCAACAGAAAATTACCGTATTGTTAAAAATAAATTTGATAATACACTGGCAACTACAACCGAGTTGTTAGATGCAGATGTGGCTTTGCTGCAATCAAAATTAAGTGTTACCAATGCAAAGGCCGATTCTTTTGTAGCCTATAATAAATTATTACAGGTAACAGGAACTTTAAAATATTAATAAAAAAACAAAAACAGGAATATGGACCAGGAAACAAACCAAAAAACATCTGCAGAAAAATCAGCCGTTGAGCCTGTAAAGAAAAAGAACAGGTTTTTCATTATTGTACTGGTATTGCTGGTTATAGGCGGCAGTTGGTTTGGAATTAGCAAATACCTGCACAGCAAACATCATGAAGAAACAGATGATGCACAGGTAGAAGCCAACATTAGCCCGGTAATACCCCGTGTAGCAGGCTATGTAAAAGAAGTTCGGGTAAAAGATAACCAGTGGGTAAAAAAAGGCGATACCCTTTTATTGCTTGATGAAAGAGATTTAGTTTTAAAAGTGCAACAGGCAGAAGCTGCACTGGCAACGGCCAAAAGTAATTTAGGAGCTGCTGAAGCTACCACCAATGCTTCTAAAGCAAATATTGCAAGTACGCATGCAGGTGTATCAACCATTGATGCACAAATAGAGGCTGCTAAAATAAATTTACAAAGAGCCACACAAGATTATGAGCGATATGCCAACCTTATAAAAGACCATTCGATAACACAACAGCAATTTGAAATGGCTACTGCAGCAAAACAAACTGCAGAAAAACAGGTGCAGATATTAGAGCAGCAAAAAAACCAGGTTAACCAGCAAACACATGCTGTTGCTTCGCAAAGCGAAGCCACTTCATCACAAATAAATGTAGCAGGTGCCATTATTAAACAAAGGGAAGTAGAAGTGGCAGAAGCTAAACTTAATCTTTCTTATGCTGTAGTTACTGCACAGGAAAGCGGCCTTGTATCGAAAGTGAATGTGCAGGAAGGACAGTTTATCCAGGCAGGGCAATCATTGTTTAGTATTGTTATTAACCAGGATGTATGGGTGGTGGCAAATTTTAAAGAAACACAGTTTGAAAACATGAAAGTTGGCCAAAAGGTAATTGTACATGCCGATGCTTTCCCCAATCATTCTTTTGAAGCCACACTTTCTTCTTTTTCACCAGCAACAGGCTCTCGGTTTGCATTATTGCCTCCCGATAATTCGAGTGGCAACTTTGTAAAAGTGGTGCAACGGCTGCCTGTAAAAATTGAATTTAATAACAACACAGCCGATAGCCTGGTTAAAAGGTTGCGGCCAGGCATGAACGTTACAGTTGATGTACACATTAATTAATTAGCAAACTACAGGATAACAATAACAGGATGCAGCAGATGGATTCGTTAGTTGAATATGGAAGCAGGAGAGTGATTATTACAATTACCGCCATCTTTTGTGCTTTGCTTGAAATAGTGGATACAACCATTGTGAATGTTGCCCTCAACGACATGCGTGGTACATTGGGCGCCACTTTAAGCGAAGCAGGATGGATTATTACGGCTTATGCCATTGGCAATGTAATCATTGTTCCTATGACGAGTTGGTTATCGCAACAGTTTGGCCGCCGAAATTATTTTGCAGCTTCTATCATCATATTCACCGTTTTTTCTTTTTTATGCGGCAATGCTACCGGTATTTGGGAACTGGTAATCTTCAGGTTTTTACAAGGTATTGGCGGTGGGGCTTTATTGGTTACATCGCAAACCATCATCACCGAAAGTTACCCACCCGAAAAAAGAGGTATGGCACAGGCAATTTACGGATTGGGAGTTATTATAGGGCCTACGCTTGGGCCGCCATTGGGTGGATATATTATTGATAATGCATCATGGCCATACATCTTCTACATCAATATACCTATTGGTATTATAGCCACCTTGCTCACCTTACAATTTGTACGCAGTCCTAAATATGCTGAAAAAAGCAAAGGAATAGATATTGACTGGCTGGGTATAGGTTTACTGGCTATCGCCATTGGCTCGTTACAATATGTGTTGGAAAAGGGGCAGGATGATGATTGGTTTAGCAATAACACAATACTTATATTATCGGTGGTAGCTGGCCTTGGTTTGTATTTTTTTGTATGGCGTGAACTGGTTTTTAGAAAACCCATTGTAGAGCTAAGGGTATTAAAAAACGGGAACTTAAGAGTTGGTACTATTTTATCTTTTATCCTGGGCTTTGGCTTATATGGCAGCACATTTATTATCCCACTTTATGTTCAATCTATTTTAGGATGGACAGCAATGCAGGCAGGTATGCTAATGATTCCATCTGCATTAACAACGGCTGTTATGATGCCCGTTATTGGAACTTTACTTCAAAAAGGAATACCTCACCAATATATTGCAGCTACCGGTATGTTTTTGTTTGCCATATTTTGTTTTTGGGGATTTAAAATACTAACCCCCGATACAGGAGAAGGAGATTTTTTTTGGATGCTGATTGTAAGAGGTTTTGCCATGGGAATGTTATTTATTCCCGTTACAACACTTGCTCTTTCAACATTAAAAGGGCAGGAGATAGGGCAGGGTGCCGCTTTTACAGGAATGATGCGGCAACTTGGTGGTTCGTTTGGCATTGCCATCATCACTACATTTTTATCTCGCCAGCACATGGTACACCGCAGCGACCTGGTATCTAAATTACAGGTAAGCGACCCCGCAGTGCAACAGCGCCTGCATGGCATACAGCACGCTTTAATGAGCAAGGGTATGCCTGCAGATGCAGCATTAAAAGCAAGTTATGCAGGGCTGGATGGAATGATAACAAAACAAGTGGCAGTACTTTCGTATATGGATGTGTTTATGTATTTAAGCATTATGTTTTTACTGTGTGTACCATTTGTTATTATGGTAAGGGGCAACATTAAAAAGAAAGTAAACCTTGCCGAAGCCATGCATTAATGTATAAAAAAAAGTCCCCGGCATACCCGGGGACAAATCATTTCATACCTAAAATAATTATCCCAACACAGCTTCGTGTGTGATATTAGTGTTTAGTAATTTTGAAATAGGACAATTTGTTTTTGCATCCAACACAGCAGTTTCAAATTGTTCTTTACTAATGCCCGGTATTTTTGCATTTACCGTTAAATGCGATTCGGTAATAGCGCCATCGGCTAAAGTGATTTCGCATTTTGTTTTTATTTCGTCGGGAGTAAACCCTGCTGCGCCTAAAACAAAACTTAATTTCATACTAAAACATCCGGCATGTGCTGCAGCCACCAATTCTTCGGGGTTGGTGCCAGCGCCTTCTTCAAAACGAGAACTATAAGAATATTGTGTGTTGTTTAAAATGGTGCTTTGTGTGGTTAAAATACCTTTTCCTTCTTTTCCGGTACCGTTCCAAACGGCTGTTGCATTACGTTTCATGTTTTTTATTTGCCCCAACTTATTTAATTGTTTAGGGACTTTTTTTATGGTTAATATTTATTTTTTCAACTGTGTTTTATACGCCTCTTCATTAAAACCTATCAACAGGTTGCCTTTATATTCAATTACCGGCCTTTTAATAACACTGTTGTGCGCCATCATCACATTTATTGCTTCCTGCTGATTAGTTATTTTTTTCTGTTCTTGCACCGGCAACTCCCGCCAGGTAGTACTTCGTTTGTTTAAAATTGTTGCCCAGCCTAATTTACTGCCCCATTCCTGCAATTTTTTTTTGCTAATACCGTCTTTTTTATAATCATGAAAATAAAAATCAAACTTGTTTTTTTGCAACCATTGTATTGCTTTCCTGGTAGTATCGCAATTAGGTATTCCGTATAAAATTATATCTGCCATATTAATGCTCAGGTAATACAGGTTTTGTTTTCATGATGTTTTCTATTTTTTCCAACACATCGGGTGTTAGCAAAGCAACAACATCCAACGCTTTTAAATTATCCAGTAGTTGCGATTTTTTTGATGCTCCTAAAATTGCAGTGGTAACATTTTGGTTTTTTATACACCAGGCAATGCTTAAGGCGGCGGTACTTACACCCAGCTTTAATGCCAGTTCGCTCAACTTCCTAACTTTTTTTATTTTGTCGTCCACCATCCATCTATCTTTTAACCAGTTAAATCCTTCAAGCGCAAAGCGGCTTCCTTTAGGAATGCCATCGTTGTATTTTCCTGATAATAAACCAGAGGCAAGCGGGCTCCAGATTGTAGTGCCCAGGCCTGCATTTTTATATATTTCTAAAAATTCTTTTTCAATTTTATCCCGCTCAAATAAATTGTATTGGGGTTGTTCCATCACCGGGCCAATCAACTGTAATTTATCTGCCACCCGGTGTGCTTCCATTATTTCCACACCACTCCATTCACTTGTGCCCCAGTACAATATTTTTCCTTGCTGAATAAGGTGATTCATAGCCCAAACGGTTTCTTCAATGGGAGTATTTTTATCGGGCCTATGACAAAAGTATAAGTCAAGATAATCTACCTGTAACCGTTGTAATGCTTCGTGGCAAGCCTCTATTACATGTTTGCGGCTTAGGCCAGTTTGGTTGGGTTTGTTTGCCTTACCCCGCCATCCCCAAAATACTTTTGATGAAACTGTGTATGATGTCCTGTCCCATTTTTTCTTTTTCAACACCCGGCCCATCATCTTTTCGCTTTCGCCTAAGGCATACACTTCGGCGTTATCAAAAAAATTAATGCCCTTGTCGTAAGCAACACCCATCAGTTCATCGGCCACCTTGTCGTTTATTTGTTTGCTGAAGCTTACCCAGCTTCCAAAAGAAAGAACACTTAGTTGTAACCCTGATTTTCCCAGGCGGCGGTATTCCATATCTAATCTGGTTTAATGTTGTGTAAAGATAACAAATAGCAGTAGTAAAAGTTTTAAACAGCGGTTAGTTGTCCGGAAACTCTGATGCCGGTATTTTCATAATTCCTTTAGAAGGATTTAATATAACCCAGTTTTTAAAATCCTGTGCAGCCTCCATGCCGGTGCCGTCTGTTACTTCCATCTTTTTGCGTATACGCACGGGTTTATCGGTATAAAATTCACGACCCGTTCTGTTCCTGTCCCACCACAGTTCATTGCAGTATAAAGTATCGCCCAGGGTGTTTATTACCCTTACACTGTCTTTTAAAAACACTTTACTTTCCTGCTCAAAATATTTTCCGTAACGGGCATCAAGCCGGCTATCTACTTCACCTTTTTCGTTAAAGAAATCTACATGAAGTGTTTTTGGAAATTCCACATAGGGATTGCTTTGTTGCACACGCAACATAATGGGTGAGGTTAGTTTTGCTTTTGGTTTACCGCCAATGGTATAATTGATATCGGCATTTTTTATTTCTTCAATACCCAGACTTTTTTTGTTGTATGCATCAATTTCTGCATCGCTGTTACCGCAGGATGTTGCAATCATAAGCATTACCAAAAGTAATGTGCATAAGGGTATTATGGTTTTATTTTGCTTGTTGATACCGGTAATATACAGCCACCGTTTTGTTGCAATAAGCCAGCAGCGATTATGTATAAACCGCCAATGCATTAATTGTATTTAGGTTTTTGAAACCATCTTGCATTCATAGATATACCAATACTAAAGCGTATAATGTTTTCCCTGAGGTTGGTTTGTTTATTGCCCCTGTTACCCACTTCAAGTGCTGTATTTAAAGTTACAAATTCGCCATTGTAACTGATACGCTTTAACGAAGTAAGCGGCAGGCCTGCGCCAATAGTAACACCATACTCTGGCCTTGTTTTACCGGTATTGATATAATCGGGCCCGTAATAAAAACCTGCCCTGTATTTTACAAAGTTGAAATACTTTTTAACCGGTGTATTTTCTTTTGCAGGATAAAATTGTGCGCCGGCTCTGATAGTCCAATTATCTTGTACATAGTCTTGTTGCCCATAATAACGGTAGTTACTCCAGTTGCCATATTCAAAATCGGCGCCTATCATCCAGTTTAAATTTTGATAAGAAAATCCAAAGCCAACTGTAGCCGGGTATCTGATTTTTCCCTTCACATTGTTTTCTTCAAATATACTATCCACTCTTACAAAAGCACCATTTTGGTCATACAAAATTGTTTCTCTTACTTTATCGCTGCTGGCACGCAAATTTTGCTGCATGTTACCATAAACACCAAGCTTTAAATTTTGATTAACATTGCCTTTTTCATCTTTTGATAAAGCAATATCGTATTGCATTCCTGCATTTATAAATAGCCCGCCAATAGATGTTTTGTTTGCCGAGTTTGAAGTATAATAATAAACACTGTCGTTTACAAATGATACAATGGTACTGTAATTTTTATTGCCAAACATATAACCACCATTTATACCAATACTAAAATTCTTATACTTAAACCCGGTACCTAAAAATGCCTGGTTAATACCACCCGATCCTTCGTATAAAGTATGTATGCTATCAATACCAGGCAACCGTTCTTCGGTTTGTATTTTATAATTGATGTTGGTTACCGGTTTCAAACCAAGGCTCATACCCCAAAACATTTTTTTCTTTGCCATTTTGGGGGTGGTTAACGGAAAAGCAAGTTGCAGGTATGAAACATATGTATTTGCTGATGTAAACTTTTTTGCCGGGTTACTACTTTTTAAAATCCTGTAATCAATATCTGCTCCCACATCAAAAATAGTACTGTAAATAGATGCAAGCGAAGCAGGGTTAGCAAAATTAATACTGCGATTTTCAGCAATAGCGGCTGTAATGCCACCCATAGCCCTGCTAAGTACATTATGATTGGGGGTAAGGTCTCCAAGCCCGTATCTTGAATAAGGTGAATTTTCTTGTGCCCACACTTGTGAATGTAACCCACATGCCACAATAAGTACGGTAAATATTTTAGCCATTGTTAGTTTCGCTGAGTGCATAAAGTCCTTTAAATAAAAAATAAGGGTCGGCAAATATCTTGTTTTTAAGTTGCCCGGCAAAATAGGATGTATCTCCACCGGTTAAAACAGCGTTAAAGTTACCATATTTAACTGCATACGCATTAATAAATCCATCAATTTCAAAACACATTCCGGCTATTACCCCACTTTGCATATTTGTTTTGGTATCGTATCCAATGAGCGGAAAATTCCAGTCTTTTTTAACTTCGGGTAGTTTTGCCGTAAATAACTGCATGGCTTTAAAACGCATATCCATACCCGGCGATATACTGCCCCCCAAAAATTGATTATACTGGTTAATAAAATTATAAGTAATACAACTGCCAAGGGATATTACCAGGTTATTTTTGCCGGGGTAAAATCGTACTGCTGCGGCCGATAAAGCAAGCCTGTCGGCTCCAATAGTTTCGGGCTTGCCAACAGGTGTAGTAAAATTTGTTTTTGTAAAATGAGAAAGTTTGTGAAAAGTTGTTTTTTGTGTAAGCAGGTTCTCGATATCTTCATTATGATTAATTACCGATGATAAAATTGTGTTTTGTGGCTGGTGTTGCTCCAGTAATTTTTCAATGTTGGCCGTTTTATCATCAGGCAAAATAATTTCTTCGGTAAAATTTTCATCAATGAAAACGGCTGCTTTTAAACGTGTGTTTCCAAAATCGAAACAGATGGTTTTTTTCATTGAAATATTTTTTGGCGTAACTTGGTTTATTGGGATTGATTTTCTTGTTGAAAAAATTATACCCTATTAATTATCTAACCCTTTTAAATGTTTAAAATGGCCATTCATTTTTACTTTTTCTTTTAGTTGTTCCATTTCGGCTAATACAGGAATAACTTTTGTTAAATGCCGTTTTAAATATTCCTGCCGCTGCAGTTCGTGCAGCAGTTCAAGCAATTCATATTCTTCTAATAAACTTAACCCTGCATGATGTGCCACATCATAACTCCATAATTCATCATCGGGTTTGTAAAATTTTTTTTCAATTTTAAGCAACCTGTGCAACTCTTTTATCCCTTTTACAATGCCTTGCATAAGTACTTTGTTGCCAATTGTTTCATTTGCAGGGTAATTTACTATTGCACCACTGTACATTTTGTCGGGTAATTGTTCTATCATCTCAAGCATTCTAAAAACCTGCAGCCCCTCGGTTTTTATATCCATTTTACCATCGTTGTACAACTTACTTATTTCAGTAACCTGCACCAATGTTCCTGTTTCGCTTATACGTTGGTTAATTACAGCCGGTATACCAAAGGGTTTTTTAGCCTGTACACATTCGTTTACCAGTTGTTTATAACGAGGTTCAAAAATATGCAGGTTAAGTTTTTCGCCCGGGTATACAACAATGCTTAAAGGAAATATTGGTATAAAGTTGGTCATTATTTTTGTTTGCTTATTATTTCATTAAGATACTTATATTTTAAAAAAGTATAGCGTGCAGTTGTTTTGGCAATAATAAACCCCTCGGCTCCATCCAAAAAACCAAGCCTGAAAATATAATGCTGTAAAAATGCAAATACCGGTGAAAAATATTGTTTAAACAAATTGGGTGCTTTACCTGCTGACGCATATTTTATGGCATTCATTCTTGCATAATTTTCTGTTTTTGCATTATACTCCTGTATGTTTTGAACCGTATAATGCAAGATATGGCCGGGAAGTTTTAAAACTTTTACATTTTTTGGAAGCACCAGGCTTTCATGCACAGCAGCCATGTTCCATTGTACTTTTTTACGGTTAAACAACCTTATATGTGCATCAAAGCCCCACTCACCAAACCGTATCCATTTATTACAAAAAAAATTTTTAAACCTTATGTTATATACTATTTCCTCTTCTTTTTCATTAAGGCCGGTAAGCGCCGCCTTCAGTTCTTCGTCAATACCTTCATCTGCATCAAGGCTTAATATCCAGTTGTTTTTTGCAGCAGCAATTCCTTTATTTTTATTAATACCATAACCATCCCAGCCGGTTTCAATAATAGTAGCATTAAATTTTTTACAAATAGCAATTGTTTCATCTGTACTGCCGCTATCTACAATAACAATATCGCCAATAACAGGCTGCAGGCTTTGCAGCGTATTGCCAATAATATGTGCTTCATTTTTAGTAATGATAACAACAGAGATGTTCATCTTGCAAAGAAACAATAATCCATTCTTTATTTTACAATTTGTATTGCTTATGAAAATTTTAAGCCCGGGATGGTTATAAGCATGGTTCTTTGTAATTAATTTGGTATTTGATTTTATTAAAAAGAAATTTGTTTTATGTGGCAACAACAAATAAATGAAATACTGGCAGGCAATCAAAAAACCCTGGCAAGATGTATTTCATTAATTGAAAATGAAGTGAATGATTATGAAATGTTATTAGAAACATTGCCTGCATCTGCCACACCTGTTATTGGCATTACTGGCCCCCCTGGCGCCGGCAAAAGCACACTGGTTGATGCTTTAATTGAATTGCTGGTTGGGCAGGATAAATCTGTTGCCGTAATTTGTGTAGATCCTTCATCGCCTTTTAACCTGGGCGCCCTGCTTGGCGACAGGATAAGGATGAGCGCCTGGTATAATCACCCAAAAGTTTTTATACGCTCATTAGCTACCCGTGGTTCGCTTGGCGGGCTGCATCCTAAAATTATTGAAATAAGCGACCTGGTAAAAATTGCCGGTTTTGATTATGTAATTATTGAAACCGTTGGTGTGGGACAAAGTGAAGTGGAAATTGCAGGCCTTGCAGATATTACTGCTGTTGTGGTAGTACCCGAAGCCGGTGATGAAGTGCAGACCATGAAAGCCGGGCTGATGGAGATTGCAGATATTTTTGTGGTTAACAAAGCCGACCGGCCCGATGCCGACTTGTTTGTAAAAAATCTAAAACTTATGCTGGCGCCTGCCTATCGCAACCAGGATACACATATACCTGTAATAAAAACAATAGCATCGCAAAAAAAAGGAATAGCAGAGTTTTATAAAGCAATTACCGAATTATTATTAAAAGGAAATGAAAATAAAAAACGAAGCTGGCTGTTAGCCGAAAAAGCTTTTCATCTTATACAGCAAAAAAAAATGAAAGCGATTGATAAAAAAGTATTGAAAGAAAAAATTGAAGCAGCCGGTAAAGATTTAAACCTTTATTCTTTTATTAAAAATTATTTTTGAGATAATAAAATACTACGGGTATATTTATTCTTTAACACCCTTGTTGCCCCGCCATAAGCGGTAACCTATAAAACCTACAATGGTAAATGGCGCCAGCATCAGGTAAAGGATGGCCCTGTTAAGGCCCGTAGCGGGCTTTTCGCCCAATTGCAATGCGGTTTTTGTACATACTGAACATTGTGCCCCTGCATTGCTCCATACAAGAAGCACTATAAAAAACAAAACAGTTATATAAACCAGCTTTTTCATTGTACCACAAAGTTAAGCCCCTGTATTTAAATTCACTTAAATTATTTTATAAAACATTACGCTTAATTGCTGCTGTAAACTACTTTATTTATTTTTACCAAAACCTTTTGTATTTATGCCTAAGCTGTTTGTATTTTTTATTTTTTTATTTGTTGGTACATCATATTTGCATGCACAAACATCCAATAAGGCAACCCTATATTTTAATAAGGGAATTGATTATAAAAATAAGAAAATGATTCCCGAAGCCATTCAATCTTTTAAATCTGCTATCAGCATTCAAAAAAAATACGATTCGGCATATATTGAATTGGGCGAACTGTATATGATGACAGGCAAATACAATGATGCCCTGGTTATTTATAAAAAAGCGGTAGCTATAAACCCTAAATTAACCAGCGCCCTTGTGGCTGCGGGAAAAATTTATCGTTATTACAGAAGCAATACCGACTCTTCACTTTATTTTTTTACCAAAGCTGCATTATACGATACAGCTAATGAAGAAATATATAACAATATAGCATGGTGTTTTAACACAAAAAGTAAATTCGACTCGGCCATTGTATATGGCATAAAATCGCTTACTGTGAATAATAATTACAGGACTGCTTATGGCGAACTTGCTTATGCTTACAGGCAAAGTGGCCGCTTTAAGGATGCCATTATACAATTTAAAAAAAACCTTACTGTTTCGGTTGTTGACCTTGCCTATCTGTACACCGGGTATTGCTATGCAGAGTTAAAAGATAAAGCCGGCGCTATGCAGCAATACGAAGAATTGCTTAAGATAAATACAAAAATGGCCGGGGCTTTAAAAAAAGTTATAGATAAGATGGAGTAGTTGTAATAATTAATATACCTACCCTTCTTTTATTTCTGATGAAATAGATGCATTGCGAAAAATTTCCTGGTCAAAAAATTTAGGCTCAGTAACAAACGCATTTAACTCTCCTTTCATAATGGTTGATGATAAAAGGTCATCGGCTCGGTACACAACCGGTGTTTGTGCATTAAGTAATTTTGCAGCCGCTTGCTGCGTTACTGCATAGGCATGTGTACAATCATGAAAGCCGGCTTTACGCAAATGTTTACTGTATGGTTTGGGTAAAAGATTGCTTACCATTTTATAACTCCATGTCATAATGCCTAATGCACTGGCTATTTTATATAAAAACTGTTTTACCTTTAAACCCATAGTTACTTTTTCATGTTTTAAATAACCCAGGTAAACCAGTTCCCAATTGGCAGGCAACTCTTGTAAGGTTTCAGGCAATTGGTTGATTGTTGCTAATAATGGTATTGCATCGTCTTCCAGTATCAACACTCTTTTCCAACTGTTTTTGATCATTGCTGCATATACCAATCGGTGAGTTAATGAGCAGGCCAGTTCACCATGATTAAGAGCCTTGCCTTGTCTTTGTAATTTTTTGGCTGATGCTTCATCGTAAGTGCCATCTGTTTTGGCCTTTTCAAAATCAATTTCCATTTTATCGGCGCCATAAAAAAATTCAAAATCAAGACCCAAAAGGTTTTGCTGTATGGCCTGGTGCCGCATAGTAAGCCGTGGAATTGTTACCACCAATACCTTATCAAAGTATTGTTTTAGAAAATTATTTGTATGGTGCGATATGTTCAATGGTAATTGAATTAAAAGAAATATTTGTAAAGATGGAGATCTCTGCTTAAAAGACAAAAGAATTTTGAAGAGTATAAAACTTAACGTGCTATAAAATAATAGGTTAAATTAGTAGCTAAATAAATGCTTTACAGAATTTATAAATGCAGGCAATAGTTTGAAATCAATATTATTTATCTCGCTGATGAATGGAGCTGCATGGGGCGGTAGTGAAGAAGTATGGTATCGTACTGCTTTATGGATGAGTGCAAATAATTACCGTGTAAGTGTTTGTTACTTTGATTGGAAAGAGAAAAATGAGCGTACAAAAAAATTAAAATCGGCCGGGTGTGATATTTACCTGTTACCTAATAAAAAAGGATTTTTTAAAAAAATCGCAATAAAAAAATCGCTCAATAAAATCAATTTTAAAAATTACAACCTTGTTGTTGTAAACCAGGGAGGTTGGGAAGATGTGTTGCATGCACCTTTTAAAAATCTTTATAAAAAACTTCCTGGTTATGTAATCATTAACCACAACTATAACGAAAAAGCGGAACTATCCTATACAAAAAAAGAATTGTTACAACGCTGGGTGTACGGCGCACAAATGAACTTTGGCGATGCCGGAAAAATATTTGAAGTGTTAGAACGAAAATTTAGCTTTACCATTGAAAAAAAATCTACTCTTACAAATCCCATTACTTTTATTCCGGAAAACGTGGCGCCTGCATTCCCTCCGCTTGAAAATGGTACCTGTACCTGGGTGATGTTGGCAGAACTGGACATAGATAGAAAAGCACAGGATATACTGGTTAAAGTTTTAACAGCATCTAAATGGAAAGATAGGAACTGGCAATTGCATTTATACGGTAAAGGAAAAGATAAAGAGCTATTAGAAAAACTGGTAAGTGAATCCGGACTGAAGAATAAAGTATTTTTAAAAGGTTATACCGCCAATGTTAAACAAACTTTATTACAAAGCCATTTATTATTGCAATGCACCCGCATTGATGCAATGCCTATAAGTGTTGTAGAAGCTATGGCCATGGCAAGGCCCTGCCTGGTAAGTAATGTGGGCGATATGCCATTGTGGATTTCAGACACTTTAAATGGATTTATATGTAATGAAATATCTGTGGCTGCATTAGATATGGCGCTTGAAAAATGCTGGCAACAAAAACACAACTGGGCTGAGATGGGTAAAAAAGCTTTTGAAACTTTTACAAAAAAATATCCGCAGCCATATGAAGAAAAAACTGCGGACATCTTAAACCGGTATTTTAAATAAACGCAATCCTTATACAGGTTCGTTTTTCATTTGCTTTGATGCTTTGTTTCGTTCATTTTCATCAAGTATCACTTTACGCATTCGTATGCTTTTGGGTGTTACTTCAATGCATTCGTCTTGCTGTATGTATTCCATGCACTCTTCTAAAGTCATTTGTATTTTTGGCGCAGCACGGCTTGCATCATCGCTACCGCTTGCACGGTGGTTGGTAAGTTTTTTTGCTTCGGTGGCGTTTACATTTAAATCGCCCGGCTTAATATGCTCGGCTATTATCTGACCTGCATACACTTCATCTCCCGGATCTACAAAAAATCTTCCCCTGTCTTGTAATTTATCAATTGAGTAAGCGGTTGTTCTTTCCATATTTTTTGATAACAGCACACCATTGTTCCTGCCGGGTATCACACCCTTCCATGGGCGGTAGTCTGTAAACCGGTGTGCCATCACAGCTTCGCCGGCAGTATTGGTGAGCATGCTACTGCGTAATCCTATCAACCCTCTTGAAGGGATATCAAATTCAAGATGCTGCATTTCGCCCTTGCTTTCCATTATCAACATTTCGCCCTTTCGCTGTGTTACCATATCTATTACTTTTCCACTAAATTCAGACGGTACATCCACAACAAGAGTTTCATAAGGCTCACATTTTTTACCATCAATTTCTTTCACCAACACCTGCGGATTACCTACCGTTAATTCAAAACCTTCCCGGCGCATGGTTTCAATCAATATGCCCAGGTGTAAAATACCACGGCCATATACTAAAAAGCTATCGGCGCTATCGGTATCTTCTACACGTAATGCAAGGTTTTTTTCGGTTTCTTTCATCAGCCTGTCACGCAAATGGCGTGAGGTTACAAACTTTCCCTCACGGCCAAAGAAGGGAGAATTGTTGATGCTAAACATCATGCTCATGGTTGGTTCATCTACGCTGATAACAGGCAGCGCCTCCGGAAAATCAACATCGCAAATTGTATCACCTATATTAAATTCATCCAAACCAACAATAGCGCAAATATCGCCAGCAGCCACTTCTGTTGCTTTCTTTTTGCCAAGCGCTTCAAAAGTGTACAGTTCTTTCACTTTCATTTTTTTTATTGTTCCACCGGCTTGTACCAATGCAACCTGCTGCCCTTCTTTTACTGTTCCCCTTGCCACTTTGCCTACAGCTATCCTTCCCAGGAAAGATGAGTAGTCTAACGAAGTAATCTGCATTTGCGTAGCTCCTTCATTTACTACAGGCTCCGGCACGTGTTCCAAAATAGCATCTAGCAAAGGAAAAATATTGTTGGTTTCTGTTAATGAAGTGTTCATCCAACCATTCTTGCTGCTACCATAAATGGTTGGAAAATCCAATTGCTCTTCAGTAGCATCAAGGTTAAAGAACAATTCAAAAACCGCATCATGTACTTCGTCGGGGCGGCAGTTGGGTTTATCAACCTTATTGATAACAACAATAGGGTGCAAGCCTAATTGCAAAGCCTTTTGTAATACAAATCTTGTTTGTGGCATTGGCCCTTCAAATGCATCAACTAATAATAAAACGCCGTCGGCCATTTTTAAAACCCGTTCTACCTCGCCGCCAAAATCACTGTGGCCCGGTGTATCAATCACATTAATCTTAACGCCTTTATAGGTAACCGATACGTTTTTACTGAAAATGGTAATGCCCCTCTCTCTTTCCAAATCATTATTATCCATTATCAATTCACCGGTTTCCTGGTTTTCACGGAAAATGTTGGTGCTGTGCAAAATCTTGTCAACCAGGGTTGTTTTACCGTGATCTACGTGGGCAATAATAGCGATGTTCCTTATATTCATTATGTAACTTTTAGCCTTATACTAAAGTATTTTGCAAAAAACAGTCAAATCACTTACAGTATGTTTACGGCTGTTGTTTTAAAGGGCGCAAATGTACGTTAAATCAACCGTATGGCAAGGGTTATGATGAATTAAAATGATGTTCTTTTTATAAAAAACACCCTGCATATTCTCTTTTAATATTGTGAGTTAATAACGATATATAAAGAATTAACATTGTTCATTTGTTAATAAATCCATTTCACTTTAATTTTATTGTTCATACTAAAAACAACTCCCCCATGAAAAAATTAATGGTAGCTGTATGCCTTTTTATATTATCAGGCGCAGTAAAAGCACAGGTAAAGTTTGAAGCCTTACAAATAACTCCATCAATGCCTAAAAACGGGCAAACGGTAAGTTTTAAATACGATAAAAAATTATCTCCGTTGATTGATGAAAAAAAAGTTGATGTGCTGGTTTATGTATTTGGGAAAAAAGGGATGAATGTATTAGAACCAAAAACTGTACAAACCGGAACAGTATTTTCGGGCAACTTTAAATTAGACAGCAATGCAACCTGCATTGCATTTGGTTTTTCGGCAAATGATAATAAAGTTAAAGACAATAATGCCGGCGATGGATATATAGTACCTGTATATGAAAAAAACAAACCTGTGTTGGGTTATTACGCAGCAGCAGGTTCGCTTTATAACGGGTATGGCGAATACCTGTTTAATATGAAAACATCAGCTGATAAAAATCTTGCATTAATTGAAGAAGGGATGAAAGTTTACCCCGATGCAAAAAATGATGCTGCGTATTTTTCATCTTACCTGTATGCCATCAATTCGGCAAAGAAAAAAGAAGCCCAGCCGATTATCATTGAACATTTAAAAGAGTTAGCAACTAACAGCAATTTAAATGAAGCTGATTATGGTATTCTTTCGCAATGGTACAACCGTTTTAAGATGAAGAGTACGGCCGATTCTTTTACCAACATCATGAAGGGAAAATTCCCCGATGGCAAATGGAAAAAAACCGAAGCCATGAATGCTGTTTATAAAGCCAAGGATGGCAATAGTAAAAAAGCTGCATTTGAAGAATATATTAAAGCCTATCCGCCTACAGCAGATGATAAGCAAACAATAAATTATTTAAAAAGTAATATTGCTGAAGCTTATCAAAAAGATAAAAATTATGAAGCATTAAAATATTGGGCTAAAGATTTACCAATGGCAGATAAAGCCAGTGTTTACAACAATTCTGCCTGGTACATGGCATTGGCAAACGAGGCTTTACCCGAAGCTAAGCAAATGAGTTATGAAGCAACAACCTGGGCAAAAAAAGAAATGACCTCGCCTTCAGAAAAAAAACCCGGAAGCATTACTAAAAAACAATGGGATGAGCAACGTAAAAGGCAATATGCAATGTATGGCGATACCTACTCCCTAATACTTTATAATTTAAAAGACTACAAAAACGGCTTTCGGTACGCAAAAGATGCTGCAAGTATAAATGAGTTTAAAAATGCAGAATACAATGAACGTTATAGCCAACTTTTAGTAAAAGTGTTACCTACCGATAAAGCTAAAAAAGAAATAGAAAAGTTTGTAAAGGATGGAGCCGCCTCTTCCAAAACAAAAGAATTGCTGAAGGATTTATATGTAGAAGAAAAAAAATCGGACAAAGGGTTTGATGAATATCTTACTAAACTGGAAGCCGCAGCCAAAGAAAAAAGAAGGGAAGAGCTTGCCAAAACCATGATAAACGAAGTTGCCCCTAAGTTTACTTTAAAAGACCTTGATGGAAATGATATTAGCCTTACCAGCCTTAATGGTAAAGTGGTAGTGGTAGATTTTTGGGCAACCTGGTGCGGCCCCTGTATTGCATCTATGCCTGCCATGAAAGCAGTACAGGAAAAATTAAAAGTGAGAGATGATGTGAAATTTGTTTTTGTAGATACCTGGGAATCGGTAGAAAATAAAAAACAAAATGCTGCTGATTTTATGACTAAAAACAATTATCCGTTTCATGTTTTGCTGGATAATGAAGATAAAGTAGTGGCCGATTTTAAAGTGAGTGGCATACCCACAAAATTCATCATTGATAAAACAGGTAACATACGTTTTAAAAGCGTAGGCTTTGGCGGCAACGATGATGCTCTAATTGATGAAGTAAGTATGATGGTGGAAATGGCAAGTGCTGATATGCCGGCAAAGAAACAGGTGAAATAAAAAAAATTCTCAATTAAATAAAACGGGTTGTTCTTTTTCAACCCGTTTTTGTTATATCATGACTAATAAAAAAATATTTGTTCCACATATTGCAATTTGCATAGCCATGGATATTGCGGGCATGGTAACCTATCTTATACCTTGGCTGGGCGAGTCTGCCGATGTGGTTTTTGCTCCCATATCGGCATTTATATTTTACAAAATGTTTGGTGGCCGTGTGGGAATGATTGGAAGTGTTTTAAATTTTTTAGAAGAGATTATCCCATTTACCGATTTCATACCGTCGTTTACCATTGCATGGTTTATCCGAAAAAGTGAAGCAGATAAACTACTGTAAAAATAATCGTATTGTGTTTTGTAAATTGCAAAACTGATTATGCCTTTTCAACTTCAAGCACCATATTCCCCGGCCGGCGATCAGCCGGATGCCATACGACAGCTTACCGATGGTATCCTGAATGGCGAAAAACACCAAACACTTTTAGGTGTTACCGGCAGCGGTAAAACTTTTACTATGGCAAATGTGATACAGCAGGTACAAAAACCCACGCTTGTCATCACCCATAACAAAACTTTGGTTGCACAGTTATATGGCGAGCTAAAACAATTTTTTCCAGATAATGCAGTAGGCTATTTTGTTTCTTATTACGATTATTACCAGCCCGAGGCTTATATGCCTGTGAGCAACACTTATATTGAAAAAGACCTTAGCATAAATGAAGAACTGGATAAACTGCGCCTGCAGGCAACGGCACAATTATTAAGTGGCCGCAGAGACATTATTATTGTTGCTAGTGTAAGTTGCATTTATGGTATGGGCAATCCCACCGATTACGAAAACGGAATCATCCGTATACAGCAGGGACAGGTTATTTCACGCCAGGGTTTTTTACATGCATTAGTAAATTCTTTATATAACCGCAGCGAAGGAGATTTTACAAGAGGTACATTCCGTGTTAAGGGCGATACTATTGATATTAACCTGCCCTATGTTGATTTTGGTTATCGCATAACTTTTTTTGGCGATGAAATAGAAATGATAGAAACGCTGGAGCTAAGCAGCGGCAAACGTATCAGCGCAGTACAGCATGCAGCCATTTTTCCGGCAAACTTATATGTGGCGCCTAAAGATGTATTACAGCAAGTGGTGTATGAAATACAGGACGAGATGGCAGCACAGGAAAAATATTTTAAAAGCAGCGGAAAATATATTGAAGCACAGCGGGTGAACGAAAGGGTGAACTACGACCTTGAAATGATTCGTGAACTTGGCTATTGCAATGGTATAGAAAACTACTCTCGTTTTTTTGACAGACGAAAACCCGGCACCAGGCCATTTTGCCTGCTGGATTATTTTCCGAAAGATTTTATTTGCATCATTGACGAAAGCCATCAAACCATACCACAAGTAAGCGGTATGTATGGCGGCGACCGTAGCCGTAAACTGGTATTGGTAGATTATGGCTTTCGCCTGCCATCGGCATTAGATAACAGGCCACTTAACTTTAATGAGTTTGAAACGCTATTGAACCAAACAATTTATGTATCGGCAACACCCGGCAAGTACGAACTGGAAAAATGCGGCGGTGTAGTGGTGGAGCAGGTAGTGCGTCCTACCGGATTGTTAGACCCTCCTATTGAAGTGCGGCCATCTATTAACCAGATTGATGACCTGCTGGATGAAATTGATAACAGGGTAAAAAAAGGCGACCGGGTTTTAGTTACCACCCTAACCAAACGCATGGCCGAAGAAATGGACAAATACCTGCATCGTATAGATATAAAAAGTAAGTACATACACAGCGAAGTAGATACACTGGAAAGGATGGAGATACTGCGTGAGTTAAGGTTAGGTACCATTGATGTGCTTGTTGGTGTAAATTTATTAAGAGAGGGATTAGACCTTCCAGAGGTTTCGCTGGTTGCCATACTGGATGCAGATAAAGAAGGATTTTTAAGAAATGAAAAAAGCCTTACACAAACAGCGGGCCGTGCAGCCCGTAATGCCGATGGATTGGTGATATTTTATGCTGATAAAATGACCGACAGTATGCAACGCACTATTGATGAAACCAATCGCCGAAGGGAAAAACAAATTGCTTATAATACCGAACATAATATAATACCCACCACTATTAAAAAAACTACTGAGCAAATTATTGCACAAGGTTCTGTGTTAGATGTAAAAGGTTACGACCCCTCTAACCCTCACTCATTGGCCCCTGATGAAGAATTGGTAACAGTAGCTGCAGAAGAACAAGTACAGTATGAAACTATACCACAAATGGAAAAAGCCATTGCTAAAACAAAAAAAGAAATGAATAAAGCAGCCAAAGACCTTGATTTTATGGAGGCTGCCCGGTTAAGGGATGAAATGTTCAGGTTGCAAAAATTACTGCAAGAAATGAAAGGCGCCTGATGATTTTTTTATAAAAGTAATTTTTTAAATCTCTCTATCTCTGCATTTTCTGAGGCAGAAATATTTTCATCATTATCAAATTTAGATTTTAAGAAAAGCACCCGTTTGTGACCCGGATATTTTTGGAGAATAGCAGTAAGTGTATTTCCTAATTCTTTGTCTTTAACGGGTAAAGTAGCAGTTATAGAAGCTGCAGCCCTTTCCCGGGTAGGCTTTTTTTTAATAATTGCCTCTAAGGTGGCAATTTTATTTTGAGGTATGGATGCTGTTTTCAATGCTTTACTATGTAAACCCTCTAATTGTTTTTTACTTAGCCCACCACGGTTACAATATTGCTGATGCAAACTGTTTATAAAATTTGATGATGGGTGTGCTTTTATCATCTGGTTTAATATATCAAGTAATATATCCATTAGGTTTAAAAAATTGCAGGTTTTAATTATCCAACTTTAATCTTGTTTCCTGTTAGTTTAAGTTCATCACCTTTTGCAATCCATTTTCCAATTTCGGATGATGGTATCATACAATCAACCGACAAATAATAAGTATGTCCATAATTGTTCAATGCCGACCCTTCAGGTAAATTTTGTTCCCTACAGTATGCAAAAGTTTTTTGAAAAGCATGTATATCCTTTCCGGTTTGTGGGTTACGGGTTGGTACTACACACCTGGCTCTTGGTCCCATCCCTAAAACTTTTACATTGCCAATAGTAAATTCAATAGCAGTTCCTTCAGTTGTAAAAAGCCTGTCTTCCCAAAATGCCGGTACATTACCTAATTCCAGGGTAGCTCTAAACCTTTGCCTGGTTTCTTCCAATGGCAAGTTATCAAACCAGCCGGCCACTGTTTGCAGGCTTGCTGTAGACAGAAGCGTCATTCCACTTTTAACCGGTTTATCTAAAAAACCGCCTTCTGTATTTTGTTTTAAAATAACCTGTTTATTAAAGAAAGATGAGAGATAAATGTCAATAGCATCTTTATCGTGCTGCAAATGAAAACTGTGCCAGTTAGTTTGCGCCTGGTGCCTAAAGTAAATGGTTTTTGCTTCAAAATCCATATTCAACCTTAATTGATGTACCAGTGGATTTTTTTTACCGTTTACATACTTATCTTTTTCATCAAAGATGGCATATTCCCTGTCATGCAATAAGCAGCCGCCGGGCCCAATTTGTGCTTCCTGCAACCAAATACCATCCAGCGATTTTACCGGGTAAATACAAATACGCTCTACAAAAGGCAATTGTTTCATAAATTATTAACGCCGTTACAGTACAATGTAAATATCCCTATACAATATTTTTTAATAGGTTCCGTTAAGATTAGTATAACCAGTTTTTATGAACAAACCCCAATATCCGCAAAAAAACAACCATATTGTTGTGCAGTTAATAAAAAATTTTATTGGTAAGCTAAGGCAAAACCCCGATACTTATCCAATACGTTATTATAAAAAGAGCCGAAAGTATAAGCATAATTTTAATGAGCAGGCAGTAAAGTAACCATTTGGCTGTGGAAATTACTTTTTAAAAAATTCAGCAAAATTGCGCTTGACAAAGTTGATGTTCTGATTGTACTTTTGGTTTAATTAAATCCAATATTATGAAATCCAAAACCAACACTCAACACTTTGCATTTTATGCTGTGGTTAAATTCCTGGGCCGTGCTTTTAAAAGCATGTTCGAATCTCAAAACAACAGGGAATTCAGAAGGCTGAAAAATTTTATCGCTTCTTAATTGTCAATTACAATATTGGCTTAATTGTTTACCGGTACACATGTACCTGTATATACAACTCCTCTTAAACCAATTTTAAAATTGCAGTAAAGTTTTACTGTAAACTTTTACGGGTATTAATCTTTTGAGTAAGCTTTCCCATAAGTTTGTTTCTGCTTTCTAAACTCAATCTTTCTTTAAAGTAAAAAATCTAATTACTTTTTGGCCATGTACAAGCAGCTTTAAACTGTTTCTTTTTAAAGAAATATGTGGCCGGTTCCTTTTGTCATCATCTATTCCCATTTTATAGCTGGCCAAGATGTTATGGTATGATAAGATTCCAATTATATTTTGAGGTTCGTTAGATAAAACGGGTAACACATCTATATGTTCGTTAGCCATTATCTCTATGGCAGTACGCAGGCTGTTACTGCTTTCTACATAAACAGATTTTTGTTTAATAAGCTCCTGCAGTTTTGTTTTGGGCAAGTGAATCCTGCTATACAGTTGCGAAGAGCTGATGATACCTTTGTATTCGCCCTGCGTATTAGATACTATAAAATAGTTGCTTTTGTACTCCGGCTCTTTTTCAAGCCAGGCAATTGTTTCGGCAATACTGTTTTCCGAACTTAATATAAGGCCACTGTGGTCCATCACCTGCTCTACTGTTATCTTCTCAAGTATATCGGGTTCATATGAATCAGGAGTTTTCACTCCCCTGCGTGCAATCTTCTCAGTCATGATGGTATTTTCCATCAGGAAGAATGAAATGAAATACGAAGCGCTGCATGCAGCAAGTAAGGGCAGCAATGCATTTGACTGCCCTGTGGTTTCCAATGCAAAAATGATGGAAGTGATGAATGCTCTTGATGCACCTGCAAACATAGATGCCATACCCACCAATGCGGCTAAGGGTAATACTACTCCTGCAGTTGGGAAAAACTGCTGTACGAAAATACCTAAAATTGCACCTGCGGCACCTCCAATGGTAAGCAATGGCGCAAGGGTTCCGCCTGATGTACCACTACCCAGTGCAATGGCCCACGAAATAAATTTTAATACACAAAGGCTGATGATGATTTTAATTGGCAGGTTGCCCGATAATATTTCTGTAATATTACTATAACCAACGCCTAAGGTTTTAGGAGCAAAATAACCAATTACACCTACCACAATACCACCAATAGCCGGCCACCACATCCAGTGTACAGGAAGTTTTTCAAACCAATCTTCAATTTGATAAACAATTTTTGTTACCCCAACCGATACAAGCCCGATAATGATGCCCATTATACTATATGCCAGTAATGCCATATTGCTTGCAGTTGCAATGGGAGTGGTAATTTCAAAAACAGGCCTTTGCCCAAATAAAAAATGATGGCCCGCAGCTCCGGTTATACATGCTAATGCAACAGGTATAAAAGAGCGTGGCGAAAATTCAAAAAGCAATAATTCGATGGCTAAAAAAATAGCAGCAATAGGGCTGCCAAATATAGCAGCCATACCTGCAGTGGCGCCCGCAGCCAGTAAAATCTTTCGTTCGTTGTGCGATATTTTTAAGAGCTGCCCCAGCGTGGAGCCCAATGCACCACCTGTTGCAATAATGGGGCCCTCGGCGCCAAAAGGGCCACCGGAGCCGATTGAGATTGCTGAAGAAATGGGTTTAAGATATGTAATAGTAGGCTTTATCTTGCTTTGGTTGGTGAGTATCTGTTCCATTGCTTCGGGTATGCCGTGGCCACGAATTGCTTTAGAACCATACAGCGCCATTAAACCCACAATAACACCACCCAACACCGGTATTAAAATTATCCAAATGCCCAATGAACTACCAACAGGGCTTGTATCTGCAATAGAAAATTTTCCATGAAAGGAAACATTGGTAATGAAGTTGATGAGGTAAACTAACAATTTGGCTATTACACTAATGGCAACCGCTACTATAACTGCAAGAGAAGAAATAAATAAGAGCCTTTTCTTATTATCGTCTTGTTTTTTTTGTATGTCTTCGGCTTCTAATGTTGAATTTAAGGATACTGAAATAGGAATGCTGTTAAAAACTGATTTGCTCATATCTGTTTAATATTGCGCCTGTAAAACCAGGCAAAGGCTTGTGTTTTAGTTTAACCCGGGTTTCTGATCCGAAGTTTTGCCTTTGAATGAATGTTTTGCAAAGATATGTACTGATGAACAGGTTTTATTATTTTTATAATTTATGGTACAGCCTTCTCAGCTTCCTCCTTATCATCCGCTATTACAATATGTATAAATATCTTCCCTTAACGAGGGTACAAGCCAGGTAACAGCCCATTCTTTTTTATGAAACCATGCCTCAAAAGCCTGTACTTATATAAATGTGGATGCCTGTTCTGCCAAACATCTTCATTTATTGGTTTTTAATGTATTGAAATCGTTATTTTCTACTCATTTTATTTGACTATTAAAGACAATTTAGTAATTGTAAGTTCAAAAAGATAGCGTACATCTTTGTAAAGATGTACACTAAGTATGAAGTTAGTATACATACAAATAAGAAAAAATTGTACTACAGCTTCTCATACAAAAGCCGTAGCTTTTCCCTTGTCATCTGCTTTTCCCAATCTTTGCCCAAAGCATTTTCCCAAAGAGGTTTCATACCAAGCGAAACATCAATCATCTTATTAAAATCAGCATCGCTTAAGCCGGCACAAATGTTCTTTGGTATGTCGATGTTATTTTTCTCAACCATCAATTTAAATTCTTTTACACCTTCGGGATAATATTCTTCAAGGTGATTGAACACGATGCAATTGCCGATACCATGTTTTGTACCCAGTAAATAACTTAAGCCATAACTAACCGCATGTGCTACACCTACCTGGCTATAGGCAATACTCATGCCACCGGCATACGAAGCCATCATCAGTTTATCATCGCTGTCGGCATCCCAGCCATTTTTATTTACATAAACATCCCTGCAAAGCTGCAATGCTTTTTCGCCATAACTTTTACTAAACTCGTTCAGGTATGTTCCGGTTAAACTTTCAATACAATGTATATAACAGTCCATACCGGTGTAAAATCTTTGGTTAACCGGTGCATTTGCGGTTAATTCGGGATCAAGTACTATTTGGTCAAAAGGAGTAAAATCAGAATTCATCCCCAGTTTTTTAGTTGGGCCTGTAAGTACAGTGGTACGACTCACTTCGGCACCTGTACCGCTTAATGTGGGGATACCCACTTTATAAACCCCGGGTTTTTTTACAAGGTCCCATCCCTGGTAATCGGCGCTGCTGCCGGTATTGGTCATCATCAGCGATACGGCTTTTGCAAGATCCATGGCGCTGCCTCCGCCTATACCAATGATGCCGCTCACTGATCCAAATTCCTGCTTCAGGTCATTGGCTAGTTTATCAACATAGGTTGTTTTGGGCTCGTAAGTTACATCTACAAAAATAATTTTGTCGTTTCCTTTTACAGGAACCCGGTTGGCCAGTTCTTTACCTTCAAAGAAATGATCAACCAAAAAAACCATGGGGGCGCCTGCTATACGATGCGGTGCAATAATTTCATCTAATTGATTGAATGAGCCACGGCCGTATATAACATAGCCTACCATTTTAAAATTTCTGTATGCCATAATTTATTTTTTTACCACAGATAAACACAGATTAAAGCCACAGATAGCTACAATCCTTTAGTTAATACTGCGGTTTTTGTTAAAGTATAATTCTTTTTATTCCTTTTTTCATATCTGCAACATTAAAATTAAGCAATAAACCAACTTTACAACCTGAAAGCTTTAAATAAGTCAACACCTGTGCTATATGAACATCAGTAAAAGCTTCTACTGCTTTAATTTCAACAACCACTTTATCTTCAACTAACAAATCAAGCCGGTAACCTGCATCTAACTTTACAGTTTCAAAAACCAATGGCATGGCCTTTTCTTTTTCTACAAAAAATCCTTCGGTTTTTAATACATGATATAAACATACCTTGTAAGCATTTTCCAATAGGCCAGGCCCAGGTTCAGAATGCACTTTGTAAACCGAACCTATAATTTTATAGGTAAGGTTATTTATTTCTTCCATAATATCGGTGATTATCTGTGTAAAAATCTGTGGTTATCTGTGGTTAATTCACTTCAGTAATGCAGCTGCTCTTGCCAAATCTTCAGGCGTATCAATCTCTACTCCCATGTATTGTGTTACAACCATCTTAAGCGGTACACCGTTTTCAAGATAACGCAGGCACTCTATTTTTTCTGCAGCTTCAAGCGGCGTAATGGGCCAGCTTGTAAAATTCAGCAATGCCTGTTTACGAAAAGCATATACCCCCACATGCTCGTAATAAACCGGCGTTAAGTTTTTATCACGGTGATAAGGTATGGGGCTGCGGCTAAAAAATAATGCGTTCATTTTTTTATCTACCGCCACTTTCACATAGTTGGGGTCTGCTATAAATTTTTCATCGTGCAACTGCTGCATTAAAGATGCCACCTGTACATTTTCATCTTCAAAAACCGCAAGCAAATTTTGCAATGGCGCTGCTTGTACAAAGGGTTCATCACCCTGCACATTCACTACTATATCCACATCAATACCGGCAATGGCTTCAGCAATGCGGTCGCTGCCGCTTTCGTGTTGTTTTATACTCATTACGGCTTTGCCGCCATTGCCTGTAATTTCTTTATAAATGATTTCGCTGTCGGTTACCACCATCACTTCATCAAACAAACCGGTTGCAACGGTATTATCATAAGTGTGTTGAATTACAGTTTTATTCCCCAGCAGTTGCATTAGCTTAGCCGGAAAACGGGTGGCAGCATAGCGTGCCGGAATCATCGCAATCTTTTTCATCTAACTAATCAATTAAATTTTTTAAAATGATGGAGGTGGTTCATCAAAAGTTTGATTACAGTTGGTACACCTGTATTTTTTACTGTATGTAGAAGTTTGTCCGTATAGTACCCGGTTTTTTAATTTACCCCAAAAATCCTGTGGGTTATTTGTTTTTTCTTCAATCGTCATAGCATGAACTTTACAAGAAGGACAGGCAACATCTTTTATATATTCTTCCTCGGCATGTTTCATCAATGCCAGCGCCTTGTCATAATCTTTTTCTTCTACCAGTAATTTAATGCCGCCAACTGCTGCATTCAGTAAGGGGTCCATAGTTACAATCTGCTCATCTTTCAAATGGCATTTAATATCATTATCTGTCATCAGCCCCATAGCCATATTTGCCAGCATAAAATTATCGTAAGTGGCTACCAGTTTAAAATTCATCTTATCCTGTATTTACTCAATTTGTTTTAAATATGTAGGATGAATAAAATTAGTTAATAATACCGGGATTGAAACAACATGCACTTGCATTAAAAAACCGAAGCTATAAAGAGGCTTCGGTTACAATACAGCGTATCTGTTATAAGATTTTTATTTCAATTAATTATTCAGCATTAACGGCATTACCAGCATCAGCAACTCTTCGTCTTCGCCCTGTTCAGAAGGTTTTATGATGCCAGCTTTTGTAGAGGTACTCAACTCCATATTGATATCGCCGGTATCGGCACCGCCAAGCATTTCTATCAGGAACTTTGCATTAAAAGCAATCTGTAAATTTTCGCCATCATACTGGCAAGCCATACGCTCATTACCTTCAAAACTAAAATCAACATCTTGTGCAGCCAGTTGCAGTTCGCTGCCACTAATGCTAAGCGCCACCTGGTTGGTACTTTTGTTGCTGAACACACTTACCCTGCGTAAAGCATTTTGAAAATCATTTTTATTGATAGTCATTTTATAAGGGTTGTCAGCAGGTATTACCACTTTATAATCCGGAAAACGGGCATCAATTAAGCGGCAAACCAACTCGGTTCCATTGTGCGATACAAAAAGATGGTTGCTATTATAAGAAATATTTAATTCATCATCATTATCGGGCAAAGCGCTTTTTAATAAGTTCAAAGGTTTTTTAGGAACGATGAAAGAATCTTTTTTAGGGCAGCTTACATCTTTACGGGTATAACGTACCAGTCTGTGGGCATCAGTAGCAACAAATGTTATTGATTTTTTATCCAGTTCAAAGAAAACCCCCGTCATAGCCGGGCGCAAATCATCGTTACTTACTGCAAACAATGCTTTGTTGATGGCAGTTACCAGGCCTGATGATGTCATGGTGAAAGTATTGGCATCATCTGCTGCCGGCTCTTTGGGGAAGTTATCCGGCGTTTCGCCCATCACTTTATATTTACCGTTATCGCTGGTAATTTCTACTGCAAAATTCTTATCAATATTGAAAGTAAGCGGCTGCTCTGCAATGTTTTTTAACGAGTCGAGCAAAATTTTTGCAGGGATGCAAACTTTACCACTATCTTTTGCTTCAATATCAAGATGAACTTTCATAACCGTTTCCAGGTCGGTAGCTACTACTGTAAGCTTATTCTTGTCTATCTCAAATAAAAAATCTTCTAAAATAGGTAAAACGGTATTGGTATTAATTACACCGCTTATTTGTTGTAGTTGTTTAAGCAAAGCCGATGACGAAACGATAAACTTCATAATAATATGTTTAGTTGGCAAATATAAAATTAACAGGGTTAAAAATACAGGCTATTTTTAAACTTTTTCGTACAGGTTATAACATTCAAAACATATAGCTCTGATGTTTGAACCAAGTAAATCCTAAAAAGCAAATTGTTTTAGCCAGGAAAAAAACTATTAACACCTGTTAAAAAGTTTTGCTAACATACAATATTTTAAATATTATTTTAGTTTATCTATACCAGGTTGCTTAGGAATGGCCATTACCAAAAATTTATGTTTATGAAAAAACTGTTTACGCTGTTTTTACCAGCCTTTTTTTGTTTGGGGCTTTATGGCCAGGTACAGCAAATAAAAATTGTAAGCTTTACAGTAAAGAACCAGTTACCATCGGTTATAGATAAATGGAACAGTACGCCGGGCGCCCTGCTAATGGTTGCACAGGTTCCCCCGGGGGTAAAACTTGATGATATAAGATTAGTAATAAAACTAAAGGCGAATGGCTCGCTAATATGTAGCAATAACTCAACCGGCGGAATGCCTGTAGATAATTTTACCACCCGTACATTTTCTGCTGCTGAACTTGCCGGGGCATTGGCAGGTTGTAATGAACTAAAAGATGGAAACTATACCATCTGTGTACAATTTTATAATTCACAAAGAAGAGAATTAAGCAATGAAGTGTGCAAAGAGTTTATGGTAACAACTCCTAAGGAAACTGATTATGCCCCACCTGTATTACTTACTCCTGAAAATGAAAAAAAGTTTTTTAAAAAAGATATTCAAAAGCCCGTCATATTCAGATGGACACCTGTTGTGCCAAAACCAAAAGAACCTGTTACTTATCGCTTAAAAGTATGGCAACAGTTGCAAGGACAAAATGGAACACAGGCTATGTATGCCAATCAACCCATTGTTACAAAAGATGTAGATAATATTACACAGGCTGTTGTAACAGAAATTTTCACCGGCCCTTGCAAACCACCCTATCTGTGCGACTTTATCTGGAATGTGCAGGCATTGGACAGGGAAGGAAAACCTATAGGAAGAAACAACGGCACCAGCGAGCCTTTTGTTTTTAAAATGGGGGATGATAATATCAATATAAAGATTGACAGTGTGGATGTGGGGTGCTGCATCAACAACAAGCAGAATGTATATATCAAAATTAGTAACCTGCACCTTAGCAACCCAGCACAGGTAACGGCAATAAAATACAGGGTTAATGGTACAGGGCCCATAACAAACCTTACCCCTACCACACCGGGGTTACCAATTACTATTCCTGCAAATTCATCGCAGATGTTCACCGGGTCGGTAGGCTGTATCGATAGTATGAAGACTATCAAGTTCATTGTTGATGCTATATGGCCAAACGACCCGGATAATGTAAATAATGAAACTGCCTGGGACACTTTAAAATGCCCCTGCGATCCCTGTAGAACAATTGGTGTTACCGTTACAAAAGATACTTTAACCAGTACCGCAAGTACGAGCGGACAAATTTTAATATCAGGTTTTTTAAACGGGTTAAATGCTAACAATGTAAAAAAAGTAACTATTGAGCTTGTTTATTTTAATATTGAACAAACCGGCGACAGCAATTGCGTAAAATGTGCTGAGAATAAAGAATGGGGCAATTTTATAAAACCGGCAAGCTCGGCATTCATAGGTTTTGGAACAGGATTATTGAACGGGATAAATTTTGGCAGAGAGTGGACATGGTTATCCAATGTAAAAAAAGATTGTGATGGGCATGGTACCGGAGGAACAGGCGAGCCTTCTAATCCTACAGAAAAATGTACCACTTGCGGAACAAATAATACAGAGTTGGTGCCTGCAGAAGAGCCCCCGGGTAAGGCGAGAGCTATTAATACGGGGCCAATAATTGTTCATCCTTCAATACCTAAAGGAAATAGTTTTTCATTACCAATTGCTGTACCTCCGGGTAGCAGTTTAAAATGCTGCGGCGATAAGATAACAGTTTGCATACGATACACCTTATGGGATTTTTGCTGCCATGCATGCGATGTTATAAAATGTTACACTATAGAAAGAAAAGCACAATAATCCTTAATGCCAAAAAAGACAATTATGAAAAAGCTAAGTATATATTCAAGGTTCTTTCTGATAATGGCGGGGATTGTTTTGTGCAGTATTGCTAAAGCACAGGTAAACGGGTTCACATTAAGCGACCCCACTTATCCCACGGCACATAATTTAGGAACAACCTTTCCTGTAAATGTTTCATTTAACTGGACAAATACCACAACAAGTGCAACAGTTGTTATTAATTATAACTCTTCACTGGTAAGTTATGATGCCAGTTGTTCGGCCAGCCTGCCGGGCTGCATGGTGGTAACCAACAGTGGTTCGTCTGTTACAGTTACAATTAGCAACTTGTCTTCCTGTACTAATACAGGCGCAATCAGTTTTAATTTATGTTTCAAATACAAATGTCCCGACTCGTGTACCAATGTAATAAAGCCCGCTGTATTTAACGGAACGCTTACAGATAATTTAAGTACCACACAAACTGCAAGCTGTACATCAAACGGTATATTGAACAATAATGTTTCTTTAAGTCATAATTTCTGGTCGTTTAACCAGCTTACAGCAGAGGTAACATACCGGGTATGTTATTATAACCCCGATTGTTTCAAAATAAAAAACCCAAGCTTTACCATCAATCTTTCTCCTGCTTTGGGAACCATCACTTCGGTAACCGGCGGGTCTCTTACTTACACACTATCGGGAACAACCATTACACCCAATGTGTCCGAATTTAACCAATGGGCGGCCGATTGTTTTTATTATGTGGTGAAGCTACCATGTAATACAGGGCTTGGGCAAACTCTTACAAGCAATGTAATATTAAAAGGAACTAACTGCAATATTCCTAACAGTACCATCAAAGGTCCGGTAGCTGCATCATATACCATACCTGCAGTACCGGCAACAAATACAAGTATATCTGTTTCATCAACTTCCACTTCCACATATTTCTATTACAACATCACCAATACAGGTAATTCGCCGCTGAACCTTGTATCTACTAATTTTCTTCCGGCAGTTCACCTGGTAAACAGTCCTAATTCGGTAATGCAGAATACATCGCAAGCCGGGTTAAACTGTAGTATCAAATATTATAACTGTGCACTTGTACCAACATCCAGTTACCCATTGATAGGCAATGGCGCAACCGATAATAATGCACCGGCAACCAATACCAATAAATTCGACCATATCATCAACAACTTATTGCCGGGGCAATCGGTAAGTTTGTATTTATATTATAACCTTACCTCTTCGTGCAGTGGGCCGGCCGGCAACCCTCCGTACAGGGATAGTTTGTCTATCACCTATAATTGTGTAGCGCCGCCCAACCCCTGTATCCCTTGCGGGCCGGGAGGAACACAAAACCCTGTTATTATTTACAATCCGCAGCCATACCTGTATTGTATACAGCAACCAAATATACCTGGCTGCAAAAATTTAGGCGACACTCTCGACTTCTGTTATGAATTTAAGAATATAGGTGATGCTACATTTACCGGTGGCCAATATAATATACAATTACCTACCTGGTTGCAAGCTATTCCATCAAGTGTTGTATATACAGGATTTTCAACCAACCCAACCATTGTTCCTTCATCCAACATCAAGTTTAACCTGCCTAATATCCCGGTAAGCAATACCAACACATATAAAATATGTTTTAAAGCAGTAGTTCAACCGGGTGCTGTGGGTGGGCCTAATGCATTTTGGAGTGTAATGACGGGAGGGAACCTCATCAATTCACAATATACCTGTTACTCTTATTTCAACATCTGTGCATTTGCCGCCATTGGTGTTGAGAAAAAAGTAAAAGGAAACCTGAACAGTAGTTTTGCAAACAGCGGTAATGGCAACCCCAACACAGCGGTTGATTGGGAAATAACCGTTCGTAATACCGGCACCATTGCAGTAGATAATTTAGTGGTGATTGACAGGATACCTGCCATTGGCAACCTTACTATTCTTGGCAACCCCAGTTCAACACCGGTGAGCAACCAGTTTAATATGCAGATGCTTACGGCGCCGGCAAATATCAATTACACAGCCACCTACACATCTACACAAAATATTTGCACCGGATGGCCTGCAACGGGTACGCCATGTAATACGGGCACATGGAGCGGTAGTGTATTGAATGGCGGGGTTAAATTCACTTTCGTTCCCACGTACACGTTAGCACCGGGGGCATCTTATACATTTACCTTTCAAACAAAAATTCCTGCCGGAACAGGAAATGGTTTAACAGATTGCAATACCGTTGGCTTTATTGCCAAATCACAAACCGGTGGATACAATATTAACCCTGTTGAAAGCAACCCGGTTTGTATAGAAGTGGTAGTGCCCGAAGTGCCACCGGGCGGATGTTGTAAAGACCTGCTTAAAAAAATTGCCACTACGCAAAGTATCAATAATGATGTACTAACTGTAAATGCAACATTAACAGCAGGGCCAAGAAAACTTACTAAAGTAACTGTATCGCTGGTAAATTTTGAGGTGAAACATCCGAAGGATTGCGATGTTTGCGTAAAAGATCCTAAACATTTCGGCAACATCACAAACCCAACAAGCCCACTTACTTTTAATACGGTTCCTCCAAACGTTCCGTTTACTCATCTCATTACATGGAAAGATAGTTTGGGTTACAGTTTTGCCAATGGCGTACCATTAAACTTTAGTATACCATTGCCGCCACGCAGCCCTATTGCCTGCTGTTGTGATACTATTGAATATTGCATACGATATACATTTACCGATACGGCTTGTGTAATGTGTGATACAACTATTTGCTATAAAATATATAATGGTAAAGATTGTAAAGAATCGGGCAGCGGAGGTAATAATGGCGAACCCTGTAACTGTGCATGGGACCCTATATTCATATACGAAGGAGGACAAAAAGCAGTTGCCTGCGGCGGTTCTATTACAATTCCAAAAGGAAATATACCGGTTACCCTTAACCCAAATTTCCAGTGTACACCATCATCACAAACATGCAGGCCATCGGGATTAACCGTAACAATCACTAACAATACAACAGGTCTTACCTCGGTTTTAACCGGACCCAATTATAGTTACACATTCCTCAACTCGGGAACTTATACATACAATTTGTCGGGTATGTGCGGTGGTAAACCATGTAATTGCCAACTTACAGTAATAGTACCAAAATAAAAAAAATGATTACAAAAAAGCTGGCACTGCTTTTATTTATTTGTTTTGTTTGGAGCTATACCCTGGCACAAACAAAACCGGTTAGCTTTTCGGTAAGCGGTACGGCCGGTATCACTTATGAAGGATATGGTTTAAACCGCAGCCCTTCTGGCTGGACCGGCTATTCAGCACGCAAGCCATGGAACCAGGTACGTTTTAATTTTACACCCAACTTTACATTTGGAAAAAATTTCAGTCTGCCGTTTAATTTTAATTTTGCCGCTATACCCACCAATTTTGCCGGGCCATATGCAGGTATAAAAAATCAAAATTTTGGGCAGTTTATTACCAACCCTCTTAACAGTTTTGGGTTAAACCCCAAATATAAATGGGCCGAACTGCAATTAGGCACGCAATATTTGAAATACTCCGACCTCTCAACAGGAGATATAGGAATTTTTGGAATTGGGTTTGACCTCAGGCCCAAAACATGGAGGTTTAAATTTTTTACAGGAATATCACAAGAAGCAGTAAATTATTTTGCAGGACCACCAACAGTTACCGGGGCATATAAACGTAAGAACTGGATGTTTCAACTAGGCAAAGAAGAAGAAGGAAAATATTTATTTGCTGTAAATTTTGCAAAAGGAAAAGATGTTCCAACATCTGCTGCACCGCCACCATTAACTATTCGCCCACAGGAAGGGGTAGTTATTAGCGTGGAAGCAAATGCTTACACAGATTACGGTATTTATTTTAAAGCCGAAGCAGCACAGTCAACTTTTACTAAAGATGTAACAACACCTTTAACAAGCTTGCTACGAGGCCTTAAGCCCTTTATTGAACCACACACATCCACCCTCACCGATTTTGCCGGCCAGGTGGCCGCAGGCAGAAAATCAAACAATTTTGATATAGGAATAAGTGCAAAATATATTGGCGCAGGTTTTCAAACGGTAGGCTACCCATATATGCAACCCGACAGGATTGATTATACAGTTAACACAAGATTCAATGCCTGGAAGAAAAAAATAAATGTAACTGCAAGTGTAGGGCGCCGGGTTAATAACGTTAACAATACTGCATTAAAAGCAAGCCAGTTTATTGGTAACCTTAACTGGTTTACACAGTTTAATGAGCATTGGAGTTTAAATGTGAATTATAATAATTTTGGGTTCCAGGCTGCAAGTGGTATGAACCCCTATGGTATAAAAAATGTAAGTAATGATTTTGGTGTTAACCCAACTTTTTCCTGGACAGGTAAAAAAATTATTCACCTGCTAAGCCTAAATTATAATTACAGTAAGTACGATGAAAGGGATGTGATGACAGGATTAACAACATCCAACAATACTCATACTGCGTTGCTAACTTATGTACCTACTTATCTTGAAAAAGAAATAACGCCAGACTTTAGCGCTTTATTTTTTTACAATGATGTTCCCGGGGTAAAACTTACTTTGTTTACCCTCAGCAGCGCCTTAAGCATGCAGGCTGTAAAAAAGAAATTAAAATTGCGTGGCCAGTTGCAGTACACACTGGGAAAACTGAATAGTTTTAAGAACAACAACAACCTGGTGGCATCGTGCAATATAGATTTTAAAATATCAAAGAAACTTACCTGGAATACTTTTTTAACCACCAATTATTTTAAATACGGAAATGAAATAACGCCTAACGGTGCCAGTTACCTGGAAAGCATTAGCAGAACAGGTTTCCAGTACAAGTTTGATACAAAAAAGTAAAAATGAAAAAAATAATATACAGCATCATAACGGCAATCACCTGTATTGCAGGTTATGCACAGGTTAACACCAACCTTATTTTAATGGCGCAACCGCCAGCACAATTAAGCGAATGGGGAAACCGAAGGGAAGTGCTTACGCTGATTGTAAGCTCGCCCGGCATAATTATAGACCAGTTTAAAATAAAAGCAGAAATAAAAACAGTTGATGGAACCGTAATTGCAAATACAGACCTTGCTAAAGCTCCGTCCTTTTCAAGCAACCCAACAGGCACAACACTTCTTTTTGCAAATGATGTAATCCCTTTAGAGTTTATGATGTTTACCGGTAAATATAAAACTGCATTACAAAGAACTGGTAAACTGCCTGCAGATAATTATACCCTTTGCCTACAACCTGTAAGGCCGGTAGATTATACCGCTTTAGGTGAAGTACAATGCAAAAGTTTTTACCTGGCCAGTACACAGTTGCCCATTTTAATGAAACCTTACAATGAAGAGATACTTAATCAAAAAACAGCACAAACAGCCATCACATTCCGATGGACGCCTGTGATACCAAGGCAGCCATCGCCGGTAACTTATCGCTTGCAGGTTTTTGAAGTTTTGCAAACACAAAGCCCAATGCAAGCGCTTAGAAGCAACCAACCTTTGCTTGATAAGGAAATTATTGGTGCAACACAATATATATGGCAACCTCAATTATCTTTCATCAACTCCGATAGCGCCAAACTTAAATTTATCTGGGTCATTCAGTCGCTCGACAAAGCAGGAAATCCCATCGCCCAAACCGATGGCAATGGTGAAGGAAGAAGTGAGCCAATCATTTTTTATGTAGGCAAAGCAAAAAGCAATTAACCATAAAACACATAAAGAAATTGTATCTCTGCGTTCTTTGTAAAAAATCTTCGTGTGCTTTGTGGCAATACCATGCATTACAATTTAAGGAGCACTAATTTTACAAGGTGAATAACAACAAATCACTCACTAAAGAACAGGCGCTTCAAAAGGCAAAACAATACTGTGCCTACCAGGAACGCTGCCACAGCGAAGTAAAGGAAAAACTTTACAGCCTTGGTATGCACAAGAATGAAGTGGACGAATTATTAAGTGTACTAATCTGCGAAAATTTCCTGAACGAAGAACGGTTTGCTATACAATTTGCCGGTGGCAAATTCAGGATAAAACAGTGGGGCCGCATTAAAATAAAGCATGCACTTAAATATAAACAGGTTAGTGATTATTGTATAAAAAAAGCGCTTTCTTCCATCAATGAACCCGATTACCGGTATACATTGCAAAAACTTTTTGACCAAAAATTAAAATCACTAAAAGCCGAAAAAAATATATTCATCAAAAAAAGAAAACTGCAGGATCATTTAATACAAAAGGGTTTTGAAACAGCATTGGTACAGCAGTTGATGAATGGTTTATAAACAGCGTACTGGTAAAAGTTGTAAAAATAAATACCACAAACTATCGTTTAAAACACATTAGCCTGGTATGAATCCATAGTGATTTCCATTTGTTGTACGCTGTATCCATATCGCAAATCAAATCATTTCTTTTATACGCTTTTACATCAAAAACACCGTTCGTGTTTTTTTCAAGTTTCTCTAACTGTTGCATACAAACATAACAGCGGCTGAAAATACCCATAGAGAGAATACCCAAAAATTTTAGTGCATTTTTTTTACGATACCCCACCCTAAACGCTTCTTTAAACCCCATTTGCAAAACAGCTGAATAATACTTACGCAACTCTTTAATTTTTTTTGCTGATGTTGCCATGGTTGTTACGCCATCGCAATAATCTTTATGCACATCAAAAATATCATTGCTTAATTGCATGAGGCCGCCAAGGCAGTAAAGCATTTTTTCTTCGCCGGGTTTTAAAGGATGTTCAAATGCCGTTCGGTAATACAATAATGATTCGGCGCCTTTTCTAATAGTGATGTCTTTCAGCATTTCATACGATAAGCCCGGCACATCCTGCTGTTTACTTAGCAACTGCGCATGAAATACTTTATACAGTTGCTGCTGCATTTGTTGGGCATGTGGCGCATTGTTAAGCGCCGTTGTATAAAAATGAAGAAAAAGTTTTTCGCTTGTGCTGTTGCCCGTAAATGCACCGGGGCTTTCTATAAAATCTTTTACGCCCTGTGCCGATAATCTTTGTTTATCAAAAAAATCATCGCCCAAGCCGGTCATGGCCCCCTGGCAGGTGCTTGCCAACCGTTCTTTTCCTGTCATTGCCTTTCCTCTCAATGCACAAAAAGCTTCGCCTAAAACAGCAGGTACCGCCAAACCATAATAACCAGTTATCTTTTTACAATCATCTTCATCAAGGCTGCCATCCTTTGCTTTTTTTGCTTCGGTTAAAAGTGGATCTATATTTTTTTGAATGAATTTTTTTTGCTTGTTCAAATACGATAACATGGCAAAAGGTTGCAATAATGATAGCGAAAACCTTGATATATTTTGGATAATGGGCATAATGAAAAGTAAAAAATTTATCGGAGTGAAAGTACAACTAATCCTCAATGAACTTAAAAATAAAACCCAAATTGTAACAATATGATGTTCTGCTTTAAAAATTTAGTAGAACAGTAATGCCGGGTTTATGATTTGTAAAAAATCATGCTTACTTTTAAGAGAAAGAATATTTTGTAATTAATTCTTCTTTTCAATTTTTTCTTAACATGAAACAATTGTTGTTTTTATTGGTTGCTTCTTTTTATTTCATAGCTGTACCGGCACAAAAATTCACTTCTATTTTTAATGGAAAGGATTTAACCGGCTGGACCATTCATGGTACAGAAAAATGGTATGTTGAAGATAACCTGCTTGTTTGCGAAAGCGGCCCCGATAAAAAATATGGTTATCTCTCAACCAACAAAAATTACAAGAATTTTGAACTGAAGCTGCAGTTTAAACAGGAAGCCAATGGTAATAGCGGAGTGTTCATTCGTTCCGGTATCGAAGGCACAAAAATCAGTGGCTGGCAGGTAGAAGTGGCGCCACCAAACCAGCACACCGGCGGTATTTATGAATCGTATGGCAGGGGCTGGCTGATACAACCAAAGCCCGAAGATGAAAAATGGTTAAAGATGGGTAAATGGAATACAATGAGGATACTGGTGAATGGCAATGAAATTACAAGTTGGCTCAACGGGCATAAGATGGTTTATTTAAAAGATGAAAAGATTGGTGCCGGCCAGGGATTTATTGCCTTACAGATACATGACGGAGGCGGAATAAAAGTAAAATGGAAAAACATACGCATTAAAGAATTAGAATAACAATTAATCAAATAAAATTTTCTTACTCAATTTTTACAGGATGGAAAACATATCGGCTTCTTCACGCAGAAAATTTATAAAAAAGATGGGGCTTGCCACTGCTGCCGTGGCTACCGGCTCACATGTTTTGGCTTCAACAACAAAAAATGTTCATGTTGAAAAACTAAAGAGATCACCTGTCAGTGTTAATGATAAAATCAATATTGCATTGATAGGCTCCGGCGGCATGGGAGTGCAGGATACCATCACTGCTTTGCAGGTGCCCAACACAAAATTGGTGGCTGCCTGCGATTTGTACGATGGCCGTTTAAAAGAGGCACAGGCAAAATGGGGTAAAGATCTTTTCGTATCAAGGCATTATAAAGACATATTAAACCGCACTGATGTGGATGCTGTAATTATTGCCACACCCGATCACTGGCACCAGCAAATATCGGTTGATGCCATGCGTGCAGGCAAGCATGTGTATTGCGAAAAACCAATGGTACATGATATTACCGAAGGCCCGGCTGTAATAAAAGCACAAACAGAAACAGGAAAAATTTTCCAGGTGGGCAGCCAGGGCGTTTCATCGCTGGGCAACGAAAAAGCAAAAGAGCTTTTAAAAGACGGCGCCATTGGCCAGCTAAATTATGCTGAAGGTTTTTGGGCAAGGCATTCGCCCATTGGCGCCTGGCAGTATCTTATACCTGCCGATGCATCGCCTACTACTGTTGATTGGGAAACATTTATCAGCAATACACACAAGCGGCCTTTTGATGCTACCCGTTTTTTTCGTTGGAGGAATTATCTCGATTACGGAACAGGAATGGCCGGCGATCTCTTTGTTCATCTTTTTTCGAGCTTACATTTTATAACTAATTCTTTTGGGCCAAATAAAATTTACGCCTCCGGCGGATTGCGCTACTGGAAAGATGGCCGTGAAGTGCCCGATGTGTTATTAGGCACATTCGATTATCCTGAGAGTAAAGCTCATGCACCGTTTAATCTTTCTTTGCGTTGCAATTTTGTAGATGGCACCAGCGGTACCACGTATTTAAAATTAGTAGGTAGCGAAGGATCGATGGATATAACCTGGGATACAGTAACATTGAAAAGAAACAAGACAACAGATTCAGACGATCCTTTTTACATTGAGCAAATGAAAAAAGCAGGCACACCGGTTACCGACCGTAAAAGAATTTTGCCTCCCGAAGAATATACTTTTGCAGCAGAGAAAGGTTATAAAGGCGGGCCTTACGATCACTTTGTAAACTTTTTTACAGCTATACGTAATGGAGGCAAAGTAACCGAAGATGCTGTGTTTGGTTACCGGGCTGCAGCCCCGGCGCTTTTGTGCAACGATAGCTATAACCAGGACAAAGCTATTTTATGGAACCCCGAAAACATGCAATTAATAAAAAAATAAACCAATCATCATGAAAACAAAATTTTTTATTGCCGCAGGCATTTTATTTATATCTGCAATTTGTACTTCATTTTTATTAAAACCTGCAAAGTCTAAAACAAATAATTTTATGTGGGTGAGCCTGTTTGATGGAAAGACACTGAATGGCTGGCATGGCTTTAATAAAACCGGCGCCATACCCAACTGGGCTATTGAAGATGGCGCCATGGTTTGCCTGGGTGCCGCTGCCGATGCACACGGTGGCGATATTGTAACCGATGCCGAATATGAAAACTTTGAGTTGAAATGGGATTGGAAAATAACCAAGGGCGGCAACAGCGGCGTAATGTACCATGTTATTGAAAGCAAAAAATATACTGCCCCATACGAAACCGGGCCCGAGTACCAGATGATTGATGACATTGGTTTTCCCGAAAAACTGGAAGACTGGCAAAAGACCGGCGCAGACTATGCTATGACTACACCCAACGAAAAGAAAAAATTAAAGCCCGTAGGCGAATGGAACAACAGCAGGATAGTTTTTAATAAAGGCCATGTAGAGCATTGGCTGAACGGCGAAAAAATTGTAAGCTTTAATGCCTGGGACGATACCTGGAAAAATAAAAAAGAAACAGGTAAGTGGAAAGAATACCCCGACTACGGCGCTGCCAAAAAAGGACATATTGCTTTGCAAGACCATGGCAACAAAGTTTATTTTAAAAACATAATGATTAGGGTATTGTAAGATTTGAAAAGATTATGATCTACATTGAATAAAAATGAAAGCATACTTCATCGGTTCCAGTCAAACAACAATGACGAGGCATGATGCTGATATTTATCATCAGTATATCAGACTCCGTATGAGCTCGATGTTCATTTTTCAACTTAAGTTCATAACTTCAAACATATATTTTCCTGCCTACCGGCAAGCAAGCAATTGGGTACCGATAACAATCGGGATACCGGGCTGAACGAACAATGAATTCAATGCCTTCGCAAATACTCGTACGTTGGGCGATAGTCTAGCACAGTAGTAAAAAATTATTAACTAATGAAAATCACAGAAGATTTTTTCCCATTAGCCTATTCTACTTCAAAAAATGTTTACGAAGGGAAGATGACGTACAATGAAGGGAAAATGTTACTTACGTCAAAAGGCATGAATTCAAATTCAGCTGCTGACTACATAAATGATTTTAAATACATGATTGAAGGTGATAAGTTTACCAGAACACTCAATGCGCCTTCAATCGAATACTTTCTTGAGAATATTTATAATGATTATGGAATATCAAAACTCTCAACTGCTTTATCAGCTCTTGAAAGACACATAGAATATTATGAGAGTTTTGGAAAAGGAAAGTTAAATAAAGTCAGATCTATTTATGAAAAGTTTTTAAAAATTAAACCTTCAATTCCTGCAGACGAAATCGAACAAAATGAAATTATCAAATATCTCAAAGAAGAAACAAAGAGGGCGCAGATTTTAAACGACTTAAAAAATTTAAAAGAGACTGATCCTGAAATTATATCAATAAATCATAAAATTTATAAACGAGACAATAAAACAATTGCTCAAATTAAGTTCTTAAGAAATTTTCAATGCCAAATTTGTGGGACATCAATCCTAAAAAAGGATGGAACGAAATATATTGAGGCGGCGCACATAAAAGCTAAAAATTTAAAGGGGAGAGAATCGCCTGAAAATATTATTTTACTTTGCCCCAACCATCACAAGGAGTTCGACTTTGGAGATTTAAAAATAACCGAACATTCGGTATCTAACTTAGTGTTCACATTAAATGGTACTGTTTATAACTTAAATCTTTTAATAGATTAGAAGGCTATCACCCAACAAATGTATTTGCAAAAGCAGGACTTGGCAATGTAACATCAGTTAAGAGCTACTATCAGCAGCGATTCGGGCTCAACATTCAATGTTCAGCTTTTTATTATTATCTTCAACTTCAGTTTTTCATGGCGGCTCCGGGCTGACAGTTTTTTAAATATCTACACTGCAGCAAGCCGTCACCGTTGGCAAATGGCAAAACTACCATTCCAAATACTTTATAACTAAAGCAACGCTCATTAATAATATTTTGTCCTCTATAATATGCGACATTTAATAACATCAATCTTGTTTCTATTTTCAACCTTTGTATATGGACAGAATAATGATAAATTTTCATTGGTCTTGCAACTTCAACCAGAGTTGACATTTCACAAAAATGATTATGCTTTTCGGTGGAAAGAAAAGAAAACCCTTTCAACTTTTAACATTGGATTAAACGCCTCTTTACAATATAAATTAACACAAAGACTTTGCGTTGACCTTGGTTTAGGGTTCATATCACGGAAGTTAAATACAAAAGTTTTTGTAGACCAATCGTTATTACCGCCACCCTATTATGACTCAATCAAAATACTTTATACAACAAAGAGTGTTGCATTTAGGACACTTCAAATTCCCTTAGGACTTACATACAGTTTTATACAAACAACGGCTGTAAATATTTTTTTACATGGTACCTATATTCCTAATTTTCTTTTAAATACAAAATATGAAGTAAATAATTACCCGGGCTTCAAGAAAAATATTTGGCAAGGATACTCTTTAAATTTGGGATTAGGCTTTGACTATACTTTAAATGAAAAAATAAATTTGACTAATTGCTTATCTTACTCAGTTGGAAATACAGTAGCAAAAGACGATTACACGTTTAGCCAAGACGAAAGAAGAATTGCTTTGACACATGCTTATTTACAGTTGAGTGCAGGAGTAAAAATAAAATTATAAAGTAAATCGGCGGATAGAAAGCCACATACAGCTAACAAAAGTATTTGCAAAAGGCAGGGCTTGACAATGAAATCCCGAAACTTCGGGATGCTACTATTAACAGCGGTTCCGGTCTAACGACGCTGACGAGGCATGATGCTGATATTTATCATCAGTATATCAGACTCCGTAAGTGCTCGACGTTCATTTTTCAACTTTAGTTCATAACTTCAAACATATATTTTCCTACTTTTGAAAATACCCACCCGTTAAGTAAAATTTTTGTCAAAAAAATTCCATAACAAGCATATTAATATAAATAAAGCAAGCAGTTTATACTTTCAACAAAAAAAATACGTTAGTTTTGCGACACTTGAAAAACACAAGCATTATATCATTACAAACATCATTAGGCAAATATATTGCCGCATTAATCATGTGCTTTACACTGGTTTTTTTAACCGGCGTAAACTTTTTTGTGTATGGTAATGCACAAAATAATATTGAGCAGTGCCAGAAAAAATCTACTGCACAAGATATCCCTACGGGAGAAAAATCTTCCAACATTGGCTCTAACCTGAATTTACAGGAAGAATATGTTCATGAATTTCATTTGCCTTCGGCAGGTATTGCAGCAGGCAACCGTGCACAATACGCTTTACACAACGAGTCGGAATATGCCCTTGTACATTTCGAGCTGATTGCCCCTCCGCCCGATCTTTAGTTTTTATATTTCAAAATTTTTGGCTTAAGTAATTAAGCAAAGCAAAAAATGTTTTGCAGGCACAACCATATACCTGCAGCATATTCATTCAAAATATAAAAACATTATTAAAGATTATGTCCTTAAAATATTTAAAGGAAGATATTCCTTCCAGTATAGTTGTATTTCTTGTAGCGCTGCCACTGTGTTTGGGTATAGCGCTTGCATCGGGCGCCCCGTTTTTCAGTGGTATTATTTCGGGTATTGTTGGCGGCGTTGTAATCGGTTTTCTAAGTAGTTCAAAACTTAGTGTGAGTGGCCCGGCAGCCGGCCTTGCTGCACTTGTACTTGCCGCCATTACAAACATTGGCGATTTCAGGCTGTTTCTTTGCGCCGTGGTTATTGCAGGCATACTGCAAATGCTGATGAGCTTTTTAAAACTTGGCGGTATTGCCAATTATTTTCCATCAAGTGTTATTAAAGGTTTGCTTACCAGTATCGGCATTTTAATTATTGCCAAGCAGGTGCCACATGTTTTTGGATATGATAAAGACAAAAACGGAAACTTTAATGAGCTGTTTCCTTATGGCATGGAAGATATGCATGAATTGCTGCAACCATTGCAGCATATTGATGTGGGTGTTTTTATCATTTGTGTTATTTCACTTTTAATCATGATTGTTTGGGAAAAACCTTTCATAAAAAAAAGAGTAAAATTAATACCCGGTGCATTGGTTGCCGTTATTGTAGCTGTAATCATTAATGAAATATTAAAGGCAACAAACAGTGCATTTTTTATCGGTAACGATCACCTTGTAAAAATTCAGGCGGCAAAAACCACTTCAGAATTTTTAAGTTTTTTTACATTACCCGATTTTAATGGCTTTTTAAACAGCGAAGTGATAATAACCGGTGCTATGATTGCATTAATTGCTTCGTTAGAAACATTGCTTAGTATTGAAGCAGTTGATAATATAGATCCCGAACGAAATGTAACTAACAGGAACAAAGAACTTTTTGCCCAAGGTATTGGTAACAGTATAGCCGGGCTTATTGGCGGCTTACCTATAACCAGCGTAATAGTGCGTAGTAGCGCTAATATAAATGCTGGTGCAAAATCTAAAACATCTGCCATACTGCATGGTATATTATTGTTGGTATGTGTAATTTTTATTGCACCGTTGTTAAATAAAATTCCGTTAAGTGCATTGGCTGCAATTTTAATTTTAGTAGGCTATAAATTATGTAATTTAAAAGTGTTTACTAATATTATTCAGAACGGTAAATACCAGTTCATACCTTTTTTTGTAACCGTTACTGTTATTCTTGCTATTGACCTGTTTGGCATTGCACCTACTTTAAAAGGCGAGGGCCTGTTAATTGGTGTATTGGCCGGATTAATTGCCGCCACAGGAGCCATCTTACACGGCAACTTAAAAAATTCTTATTTTTTTCATAAGGATAAACATCACGAAGGCGATATTATACATGTTAAACTCTCCGAAGAAGTTTCTTTTTTAAACAAAGCAAGCATCAGGCAAATGCTTGACCACGTACCGGCAAACAGCAGGGTTGTTATAGACGCATCCACCACCGATTATATTGACTTTGATATTTTGGAACTGATAAAAGAATTCAGAGATATAAAAGCGCCTTTTAAAAATATAACTTGTAAGCTGGAAGGCTTCAGGGAAGTTTATCAAATTGAAAATACACATAACGTACAATCTGTACACTAAAAAAAACTACAATGGAAAAATCATATAAAAAACTATTACAAAATAATAAAAAATGGGTAGCCAATCAGTTAAAGACCAACCCCGATTTTTTTACAGATCTGTCTCAAGGCCAAACCCCCGATTATTTATGGATTGGTTGTAGCGACAGCCGTGTGCCAGCCAATGCCATCACCGGCACTAAGCCGGGCGAAATGTTTGTGCACCGCAATATTGCAAACATGGTGGTGCACAGCGATATGAACTTACTGAGCGTTTTATCGTATGCCGTAGAAGTGTTAAAAGTAAAACACATTATTGTTTGCGGCCATTATGGATGCGGTGGCGTATTAGCCGCCATGGGCAACAAACAGTATGGCTTAATAGATAACTGGCTTCGGCACATTAAAGATGTTTACCGTATTCATCATACCCAACTGGATGCAATAAAAGATAAAACAGAAAGGGTTAATAAATTTGTAGAATTGAATGTGATGGAACAGGTGCTTGACCTTGGTAAAACATCTATTGTGCAAAACGCCTGGATACGAAAGCAACCCTTGCATTTACACGGATGGGTATATGATATACATGATGGCATCATTAACGACCTGGGGGTAACCATCAGGGGTACAAAAGACCTACACAGTATTTATCGCTTTGCCGATTAAACAAAATTGTATGCCAGGCATTACACAATATGTACAAAATTGTAAAAGCCATGTTGTAAGGTTATAAACTTTATAACATGGCTGCCTGGTAGTTTTTTGGGGGGGGAAACATTATTACGTTTTAAGGTATTTTAAAAGTTATCAATTTTTACCTACAGCTTTTTATCAGCATAAAACCATGCTGGTATCCTTTATAATTATTGTACAGTAAAACATTCTTTAACTTCTTTTCAGTTGTTTTCTTTTTGATGATGTGATGAGGAATATTTTGTTTTTGCAACAAAATGCAGCAAAGCCATAATGCAAATGCAGATGCTGTGGGATACTCGCCACACAAATGTTTAAAGCGGCCAACAGTGGTATTGCTGTTTAATAAAGATTCGCAGGCAGTGTAATATTTTAGGTCCCGGTTATCACCATTCTCTCCTGATAAAAACAAGTCAATCTTGTCATCATCACATAAATTTTCTTCGATAAATATTTTAAGTTTATCCTTTACTTCATTTAAGTTATTACTATGAAGCGTAGTAACTGCTTCTACTTTTGCAATGGCATTTGCAGCATCATTGTTTACAACAAACATAGAGGCGCCTTCGCCTGCAATGCAGCCGGGGCTATCAGTTGTATATAAATTTTTAATTGATACAACTTCTTCCTTATATGCACCGGCAAGTTTTTCAATATTATAATTGTATGTAGATAGCTCATCAACACCACCCAGCAAATAACAGCCTGCAGGATTTTCCTTAAGCTGCATCATGGCATCTGTCAATGCATTTTCAAAAGCAAGCCCACGGCTTACATGGGTAATGTTATATTTTTTATTTTCGGTTAATAATCCCAATTGCCCTGCAATGGCATTGTTGGTGCTTTGTACAAAATTGCCTGGTGCCAGTAAGCCTTCTTCGTATTGCACCATTTGGTTTAAAAATTTTATACAATCCTCCATGCCGCCATTTGCCGTGCCAATTAAAATACCATTTAACAATGCAGGCGCTTTACATATTGGCAATGCTGCCCCTACACCCATTCTTATAGCTTTACCCATTCTGCGCAACACACCCGGAGGTATGCTTTCATATACCGGTTCATTTGCCTGCATTTTTTTTTCAGATGCATCATTGAGTAAATCCAAATCGTTGTTTAAAACGTTATGTTGTGGCGATATGCAATTGAAATGCTGTATATACATCATAAAAACTCAGGCTTTTGAAAATATCAATGAAGAACAATTGCCACCAAAACCAAATGAATTACTCATAACATGCTGTACAGGCATTTTTTTATATACCTGCACCGGTACTAAACCGGTTGATGGAATGGCTTTGTTGTAATACAGGTTAGCATACAGTTCCTGGTAATATAAACTTAAAATACTGAAAACAGCTTCCACAGCCCCTGCTGCGCCAAGTGTATGGCCAACATTAGCTTTACTTGATGCAAAATCAGGAGGATTATTAAATAATCGTATCATAGCCCTGCTTTCTACTTCATCATTATTTTCTGTTCCGGTGCCATGTGCATTAATAAAATTGATATCAGCAGCAGCAAGTCCGGCCGATTGCAATGCGCCTTGCATAGAAAAAAATGGCCCATCGCCCTGTTCGGATAAAGAGGATGGATGATAGGCGTCATTAGCATTGCAATATCCTGTTAGTTCAGCATAAATTTTTTTTTCGGCAGCATCTTTTTCTAAAACAAGAAATGCAGCTCCTTCGCCAAGGTTTAAACCTTTCCTGTTTTCATCAAAAGGTGTACATGTTTCTGGCGATAAAATATGAAGCGCATTAAACCCGTTGATGGTGAATTTTGCCAGGCTATCGGCACCGCCAACAATGGCTCTATCGGCAAAACCATTTTTAATAAGCATAGCCCCATACATGATGGCATTGGCTGCCGAAGAACAAGCCGTATTAATAGTATTGATGATACCGCTCATCTTATAACGCTGTTGTAAAAACAAACACACAGATGCACAATCGTACGATTGAGTATAATCAGACCCTTGTTCACATTTATTGGCATCTTCATAAAGTTCATCTGTTAAACACATGCCACCTACAGTACTGGCGCCAATTAATGCAGTGTCATGAGCACTAATAATTGAACCCGAAAGCCCGGCATCTTCAACAGCTTCATTAAATGCATGCAGTGCAAGCATACTTGTTCGGGTAACACCTTTTTCAATTATTTTTAGTTTACTGCTTAGTTCGTTTGTGCTTATGCCAACTTGTGCAAAAGGTAATAAGGAAGCATATTTAGTTGGAAAGAGATTTAAGTTTTTACTGATACCCGATTTACCTTCTTTTAAAGCAAGATGATTTTCTGCCACGGAATTTCCAATAGCGCTGATAATTCCCATGCCTGTAACGAATACCCTGTTCAAAACATTTATTTATGATGTAAGAAACTTATACTAACCCGGTAATACCAAAGGAATATTTAACAAAAAAACTATAAATGGATTAAGCTATTCGGCATCAAACCCCGGGCTTTACACTTTATAAATTGGGATTTAAAAACCTATTTAGTTCGGTGCTGCTCAATGTATGCAACCATGGTATTGATATCAACCAATATTTTCCTGCCTTCTTTGGGGTCTTGTATATTGATGCCGTATTCCCTGCCTAATAAAACAATTAACTCAATTGAATCAATTGAATCAAGGCCCAACCCTTCTCCAAATAACGGTTCATCATCCTTTATATCCTCCGGTTTCACCTGTATCAGGTTCAGGAATTCCACAATTTGTTTTTTAAGCTGTAGTTTTAGTTCTGCTGTCTCCATGATATCTTTTTCAAATTAGGTTTTTTCTTTTTAACCCGTATAAAGTAATTAATTGTATTAGTAAAGTAATACCCAATAAAGGTATAATATTTAGTATTACATCTCTCAATTTTCCGCCTTCTAAAAATAATCCATAATATGATTGTAAGCACCAATGTAAGGGTGATGCTTTTAATATATACTGAAAAGAAGAAGGCATGGCAAAACTGGGAACAAGCAAACCTCCAACAGCCGCCATTAATACAATTGATACAGCACCAATGCCATTAGCCTGTTCCTGTGTTTTAGCAAACACGCCAATCATAATAGCATAGCTTACTGCACACCAACCGCATATAAGGGTAACAATAATTACACCCGCTATATCGGTAGGTATGTTTAACCTGGGTAACCCCATTAATGGAAACAACCATATACCAATTGAAAATATAACAAGCGCCTGTATAAATGTTACCAACAGGTAAGTAAGTTGTTTTGATATGAGTGCAACAAGATAATTGGTAGGTAATGTTTTTAAGCGAACAAAACTACCATTGAGTTTTTCTCTTACCACGCTACTGCCTAAAGAAATTACAACAAAAAACATAGCAAAGATGGTCCAGGCCGGTATATTATGCTGTGTAGCATTGGGTATGTTTCGGCTACCGTCTCGTGATATAGGTATCTCGTTAATTGCAAGCTGGTTATTTATTAGTTCATTTTCCAGCGAATCGGGTAATGCGGTTTCGTTTAAAGAAAAATAAAGGCTTTTTAAAACTTCCCTGTTTTGTACCATTTGTAAAGAACTTTTTAAAGCTCCTTGTATAGAACGACGGAATGATTCTTGCAAAACCGGGTGATAAAATACCGTGACAGGCTGTACACTATCGTTGTCGGTTACATGCTGGCTATCGATTGACATTCCAAAATTCTTCAAAGCTTTTTTTGCTGTCTCTTCCGATTTATGTTTTAATTTTTGTGTAAAGTTGGATGGAATGATGATAGCTACAACAGCATCTTTTGCATGCATCCTGTTAGCAATTTCTTTTTCAGAAATATTGGGAGTTACCTGTTTTAAATTAAACATGCCAACTTTATTGATGGCTATTTCCATTTGTTTGCCTGCTTCCCCGGTATCCCTGTTACAAAGCAGAGTAGGAACGGTATTGGTGTTTAGTATTTCAAACGTGCTGTTTTGTACCGCCGTAATTACAATAGCCAAAATAATGGGCATTATAAACATAAAAATAAGCCCCAGCCTATCACGAAATAAGATGCGTATATCTTTTAATATGGTGCTGCGAAGTTTAAACATCATGAATCTCTGAACGATTTACCTGTTAAGTTGATGAATAACCCTTCCAGCCCTTCTTCTTTATAATCGGCAACCAGTTGTTGCAAAGTATCGTGTGCAATTATTTTTCCATCATCTATTAAAGCCACTTTATTGCATAACTCTTCGGCTTCAGCTAATTGGTGCGATGTATATATTAATGTAGTGCCGCCTTCTTCATTTAATTTAATAAGATAGTTGATAATGGCATGCCTGGTGTGTACATCTACACCAACGGTAGGTTCGTCTAAAAATAAAACACGGGGGTTGTGCATTACGCCAATGGCAAGGTTCACCCTGCGTTTCATCCCGCCCGAAAATTGTTCTACTCTTTTATTGCGTACATCTGCCAGGCCCAGCACTTCAAGCAGTTCGGTTGTTTTATTTTTTATTTCATTTTTTTGTAAGCCGGCCCATGCGCCAAAAAAGGCAAGGTTTTCTGCAGGGCTTAGTTCCTGGTAAAAAGAAAAATCCTGCGGTACATAACCAAAAAGTTTATTTACCGATTTTTTGTGCTGTGCTATTTCGTAACCTAACAATTTAATGCTGCCTTGTTGATACGATAATAATCCCGTGATACAATGCATGAGAGTTGTTTTGCCTGCTCCATTAGGGCCAAACAGGCCAAAGCGTTCGCCTTCCTGCACCGTTAAACTTAAATTACTAAAGCAGGAAGATGATTGGCCGGGATAAGTAAATCCCAAATGATTGATGCTTACTGCTGCATTACTCATGAATTCCATTTTATATTTCGCAGTGCCAGGAATGCTTTTCTCTCTATCTCTGCTATCTCCAATAAATAATCTCCCATCATATCATAATCGGCCTGGCTACCTATGCGGCCTTTATATATACCGGCAGCCTGCACCGCAGCGCTGCGCCACATGTCTCCACTTTGTGTAAACAGTTTAGATATTTCGGGTAATTCGTCAATGGGGTGATAAGCGTAAGCTTCCTGTAAAAATGCGCCATAGATATACCTAAAACCGCCGCCGCCGGTACCAATTTCTTCCTGCATACGCACCAGTTGCGCCAGGTACAGGCCTGCAGTTTTTGAGCCAAGCTTATCTTTCCATTTTTTTATTTTTTTGCCTGTGTACGAAATGCCTTTTACACCTGCAATTGGCCCGGGAATACTAATCATGTCTCTTACATTTCTTTTAATACCGGTTTTAATGGCTTTTCGTAATTGATCATCAGTTACATTTACATGCGAAGCCGGGTAATAAATCTGCCCCCTGGGCGCTAATGCGCCTTTTGCAAAACGAACCCTTTCCAGTTCGTATTTAGTAAGTGTTGTAACGTTTTCCATCACCGGGTCGCTTATGAGATAATCGTCTCCCTGGCTGCCGTACACTATTAAATTATGTGCATTAAAATGAAATCGGTATTCTTTTGGAAAATAAGTAAGATAGTAAACCCCTACCTGGCAGCCTACCGGTTGACCGGCTTGCAAACAATCGTCTAAAAATTTTGAAGCAGCTTCTTTATTGCTAAATTTTTTTCGTACAACCGGTACATTTAGTGATTTACAGGTGCGTTTAAAAATAAGGCCGGGCATGGTTCTAAATGCAATGGCAGGGCCTTTATTTATTTTAAGCAAGGGTATATAAATAAAGAACAATCCGCTGCCAATACCAAACGCCAAAGGTTCGGTTAGTTTATTTACACCAACGCTTCTTAATAAGTTTGTGGTAACACCGTTTTCACAGTGCGCTGCCTGCAAGTGTTTAAATTCAGTCTTCATGCACATTCATTGTTTTTAATTCCTCCACACTTACATTAAATGCATCGGCGTATCGTTGTAATTTCTTTTCCGTTAATTTTTTAAAAACCGAAGGGTTTAAATGTCTTTTTATCGTCCATTTCCAAAAACCTGTATAGGCAGCTACAATGCCAATATCCATCAACCTCAGTTCAATAAAATATAAAATAGGACTGGCCTGGTTGTTTATAACTTTCTGGCGGGCATTTTCAATTCGCTGCGCAATATCATCCCAAGCCACATCAAGCGCCTTTGACTTTACATTCCAGCCGGTACTAAGCTCGGTTGTGTAGTTGCCATCTTTGTCAACAGCATATACCACTTCCTTGGTAAGTTTGTTAAGTGCACCGTCATCCTGGGGAATTTCTTCTTTTTTCATTTTTTGAAAAAGATTTCATTTATTAACCAACAACCAATAGTAGCCTTTAGCGGTATCAGCAAACTGTTAGCATGCAATACATATAAGAGAACCTGGCGCTTTCGGGTACCAACAAGAAAATCTTTTGGCCTTTTTTAAGTTTGCCGCTGTGAAACAATTCATCAACCATAAGATATACCGATGCTGCACCTACATTACCAACCTGGGTAAGGTTTACAAACCATTTATCGTACATAATGCCTGTTTCGTTGGCTATCAGTTGCTGGTATATCTTGTCTTTAAAAAATTCGCTCGACATGTGCGGCAGAAAATAATCGATCTCACTAGATTTTACACCATGTTTTTTTAATGATGCCGATACGCCATACCCGCCATACAAAACAATATTTTTGCTTAATAGTTTTACATCCTGCTTTATGCTGAGTATTGATTGGGCGGTTAATTCTTCAGGCGTATAATCCTGGTAGCCTTTTAATGTGCCGTCTTTTAATTTATCGGCGCCTTGGTACATGCAGGCGCTTAGTTCATTTGCATAAGAGAAGCCTTCCATCCACTCAACCTTAAGGCTAATACCATTATCGTTTTTTTTATTTGAAATATGAAAGGCAGCGGCGCCATCTGATAACATCCATCTTAAAAATTCTTTTTCAAAACCTATATATGGATCTTCCATAAGTTCTTTTAATCGCTTTGCCTCGTCTTCAAAATTTGATGACAACAATGAAACCGAAAAACGCTCCGACCCGGTTGCCACGGCATTATCTACTTCGCCGGCCTTTGTGGCAAGATAGGCATATTTAAAAGCATGCATGCCGGCACAGCAAACTCCCGAAGGAGAAACTACTTCAATAGGATTTGTTTGCGGTAGCCAGCCATGTACCATAGCGGCATGTGATGGCATCATTTGATCGGGTGTGGATGTTCCGGTGCTTAACAGTTCTATTTTTTTTATTTCGGTAGGGTCATCTTTAAACAAGGCTTCAACAGCCAATGCAGTCATTTGTGCATTGGTATGAGTAGGCACCCCTTCTTTAGTTAGCGCATAAAACCTGCGTTTAATACCATTATTACGCAATACAATTGCTTTTGACCTTGAGGGAGTATCATTGATATATCCCAGGTATTCTTCCATCTCATCGTTGCTAACCGGATTGTTTGGAAAAAATGAAGAAGTGTTTATAATGTAAACCTCGTTAAGACTCATCTGAACTAAAATTAATTTACGCCTGAATAAAGTTGTTTTTGCTTTTTAATACGGCCCGATAAAAATGGTTTGAAGAAGATGGCATCTACAGTTAGTATTATCGGGGCTGCTATAAACAATGCAATTAAAAGATAATATTTGAATGCAACAAGCCAGGGGCCTCTTTTTTTCTTTTTTGCAATTATGTTTGCCCATATCGCAAATATCCTGCTTGCCTTTGATTCTATAAACATCAGGTTGTATTTTACCTCGATGGCTTTTTGTTGAATCAGCTCTTCCTGTAATCCACCCCAACTTTCAACAGCAAGATGTTTTTGTACGGTTTCGCCAAAGCGGCTGCAGTGTAAAATATCTTCATCAGACACGCCGGGTTTGGGAAATATGCCCAGCCACCTGCCTTTTTTACCTTTAAACATCCAGTAAAAGATGGTGATAAAACTTATAAAGTTATGGTGCCTGTCAAACAGGGCAATGCTGCCAACCAGTTTTGCTTCAGATGCTTTTAAGATTTTTTTTAATCGCTCCATGGCACTAATCCACATATTCCTGGCGCCGGTAATAGTTATCACAGGAGTATCTTTTAAAACTGCTTTTACCGAAGGTTGTTGTAAAATAGAATTTACCGGTATTGATGGCGATAAGAACCATGCCTGGTAGCCAAGTATCACCAGGTCGTATTTATTTTCTTTAAGCTGAAAAGGTTGTAATGCCGTTGGTACACTTAAAACACAATCGGGCATTACCGAAAAAAATGCTTTGCCATTCCAGGGAAAAGGATAATCCTTTGCTACATGCACACGCACTTTTTCAACAATATTGCCAGCATGTACTAGTGGTGCTGTAAAATTATTGAGGATGTCTTCCAGTTGTCCCGATTGGGTATAATAAATTACTAGGATTTTTTTAGGCATGCTATACAAATTTAGGGCTATAGCGTTTTTAAAACTTTTGATTTTTTGCTGTAGTCTAGGATGGCTTTTTGTACAACCGATGGAAGGCTTTTATAATGGTTACGAATTATCTCACAATCATTTTCGATATTACCATTATATTTTACCATTTTGGGGGCATGCTCCTGGATGATAAGCCGCAAAAAAATAAACTCGATGTTGTTATTGTTATTTTTAATGGCAGATTCTAGCTTAGTGCGGCCGGTTTTAAATAAGCTTAATTTTTCTTTTGCTTTTGATACCAGGCCTGCCTTTTTCATTAGTAAAGCCCCTTCGTATGCATCTTTTTCATCAAGTGCTGAAGCTTTTACAGTTTCTAACATACTGTTTATCTCTTCCAGGCTGCCAGAAGACATAGTGTTATAAAAGGCCTGTTTATCAAAACCGGCTTGTGCCGAATTTGCATGGCTTATAAAAACCAACAACAAAAACAGTACGTTAAAAAATATTTTCATAAATGATTTGCGGTTCATTGATATAGCAAAGATAAAGCTTTATAAAAGTCTATAGCATTAGCTTTTTTGTTAATTAAAGAACATTTACGTTGTTTTTAAACCCATCAAAAAGTAAGGCTGCTAAGTAGTTTTACTGTAAAGCATATACGAAATAAAAATATTTATAAAATACATTGGTTTGGTACAATAAACCACTTTGAAAATACGATTTATAAAACCAAAATATTAAAACCGAACCCAACAATAATTCATGCATTGTAAAAGCAATAGTAACACATTAAACTCAAGCATAAGTTTTATTAAAAAATATATTCTTTTTACATTTTTATCCCTGGTTTAACCAGTTAAATTACTTGCGGTAAAAACTATATTTCATCTACAGTTTTAAAGTTTTTATTGTTAGGCACAACAGGAGAAAAGCGCCCTAATTAAAATTGGGGCCTTTTATTTTTATAATATGGCAATAGCAGCCGCAAGCTGGCAAAGCAACCCTACAAACAACCCCATATATATTTCTTTTGAAGTATGATTGCTGATGAGTAGTCGGGATGTGCATACCAGGCCGGTAATAAGAAAAGCAATACCCAATGGCCAAGTCATCAGCATAGTGTTGCTGTTCATAATGATGATAAATATGCCGATGATACCTCCACAACCGATAGCATGCATACTTATTTTATAAAAAATATTAGCTATTAAGGCAACAGCAGTAGTTAAAAAAACTGCCGTCATAAACGATGCAAGTATTAATGGAAGTTGCGGATCGAACTTAAAAAATACACGGGCCATCCAAAAATAAAATATCATACTGCTTAGGTATGGGCCAATGCGGTCTTGCTGCGTATGTAAAAAAACCGATTTAATAAAGCCCAGCCCCTTCATTATCAAAATTGCAAAAGCCGGAAAAAATACTGTATTTAAAAAAGTAGCCAGTATTAACTGCAACTTAGTTCCATTACTAATACCGGTAAAATACGAAGGATGGCAATACACTAAAAAAGCCACCACGTATAGCGGCACAAATAAAGGATGAAATGCCACCGAAAAAAAATAAGCCAAAAACTTTATAAACTTATTTTGCAGTGGCAATTCTTCGTTTGTTTGTTGAAAGGTAACATGTGTAGTCATAGTTCTTTTCTTAAGCGTGCCACAGAAATATTTAATTGTTCCCTGTATTTGGCTACAGTACGCCTGGCAATATTATATCCTTTTTCCTGCAACATTTCGGTCAGGCGTTCATCGCTGTAAGGGTGTTTCTTATCTTCGGCTTCAATAATATCGCTCAGTATTTTTTTCACTTCCCTGGTACTTACTTCTTCTCCACTATCTGTTTGCAGGCTTTCGCTAAAGAAAAACTTAAGCCTGTATGTACCAAATTCTGTTTGTACAAATTTACTGTTTGCCACCCGGCTAACAGTTGAAATATCAAGGTTGGTAGCTTCGGCAATGTATTTTAAAATCATAGGTCGCAGGTCTGTTTCATCGCCCGATATAAAAAAATCATGCTGGTAATTCATGATAGCTTCCATCGTATTCATTAGCGTATTGTACCGTTGCTTGATGGCATCAATAAACCATTTGGCTGCATCAATTTTCTGTTTAATAAAGATTACCGCTTCTTTTTGTCGTTTGTCTTTTTTACTGCCCCGGTCATATTCTTTTAGCATTTCACGGTAACCTTCGCTTATACGCAGGTCGGGTGCATTTTTACTGTTAAGTGTTAGCTCTAACTTGCCGGCATTATTATATATAAAAAAATCGGGTACAATATAACTTTCCGATTTGTTGCTATCGCCTACATTACCTGCCGGCTTAGGATTAAGTTTAATAACCTGGTTTATTATATCTCTTAAATCATCATCTGAAAGATTAAGGCTTCTTTGTATTTTCTCGTAATGTTTTTTTGTAAACTCATCAAAATATTTTTCAAGAACTCGGATGGCCATATCTACATTCTTACCGGCATCCCTCATTCTTTCTAATTGAAGCAAGAGGCATTCCTGCAAGTTACGGGCAGCAATACCGGGTGGGTCAAATTGTTGTATCTGCTGCACCAACCCTGCAATTTCTTCTTCGGAAGTTTGTATGTTTTGCCTAAAAGCAAGGTCATCTACAATGGATGAAAAGTCACGACGCAGGTACCCGTCATCATCTAGGTTTCCTATAATTTGCAGGGCTACTTTTTTTTGATGCTCATCTAAAGTAAGCATATCAAGCTGTTCCATCATTATCTCGTTAAACCCCCTTTCCACCTTAATTGGTATTACCCTGTTTTCGTCCACTTCTGGATAATTGCTGTCTTTTAATTTATAATCGCTTATTTCATCGTCGCCTTCGCTTACATATTCGCTGATATCTATGTTCTCATATTCTTCGGCGCTGCCATCCATTTCCATTTCGTTGTCTTCAGACTCAGAAAATTCATCCACCGTTTCTTCGTACTCGGTTTCGTGCCCTTCTTCTGCTTCTTCAAGCGCAGGATTTTCTTCAATTTCTTCTTTAATACGTTCCTCCAACAGGGCAGTAGGCACCTGCAATAGTTTCATTAATTGTATTTGCTGAGGCGATAATTTTTGTAGTTGTTTTTGGTATAATCCCTGACTTAAGGCCATGCTGTATAACTGTTAAGGATAAAGGCTTTTGATAAAAAAATATAAATTATAACTATAGAAACAGCGTAAATTTACATTGTAAACAGCTTGTAAAGTGTATAAAAAAGCTAAATTTTTAATTTTTTGCACGATTTTTGTGGCAAGCGCCGCTTTTTGTCAAAAAAGTATCCCCACAATGGTTTTATTTTATACAAAAAATAAAGTCTTACAAAAAAAAGCAGATAATTTATATTGTGCTTTTATACCAAAAGAAGCTGCTTTAAATTTTCTCATTAATCCAAATGTTATTGAACACACTACTCCCGTATTTTCAATTACAGGAAATTATTACTCAAATAATTTAGGATTTTTCTGTAAGAAGGAATGGCAATTTGAAAAAGCTACAAAAATCCCTTTCAGGTTCAGGCTTGGCTCGTTGCAATACAATGATTATTTAGAGCAGAAGCCAAATGCAGTAAAACAGTTTTAATTTTTAATACTTCAAATTTTGCAATATATCAGGCAGTGGCCTTTTGCTCACTCAACACTTTCTTAATTACATTTACCATTTGATTACACTTTGTGTGTAATTGTTCGTCCGTCCAGGTTAATCCAATGGCAGTTGAAATACAACGGCACATGATGGCATCGCTTGCGCTAAAATCTTTTGTAGCATGATGCATTACGGCTGCTTTTAAATCGGGATGAAGGGCATTAAGCGTTGCAGCATTTTTTAGGTGATCCCACTTTTTTATATAATGCCAGTTGTTAACATACCAATAGAAATTACCGGCAAGTATATTCTGTGCTTTTAATTCGGCCACTACAGCTTTGGTGGCTTCTTCTGTTGGTAAAAACCAGCTAAGGAAAGTGCAACTGTCGCCGCCTTCATCAGGAATTCTCCTGAACGAAACTTCGGGTATTGTTGCAAGTGCACTCTTTAATGCTGTGTGGTTTTTTCTTTGGATAGATAAAAAATTATCCAGCTTTTTTATTTGAGCCAACCCAACGGCAGCATGCAATTCGCTAATGCGGAAATTATACCCTATAAATGGATGCTGGTCGGCACCTCGGTCGGTGCCTTTATGGTCGTGGCCATGATCGCTGTATCCATCACAGTTCTGGTAAACAACTTCATTGTTAGTCATTACTGCCCCACCTTCGGCACAAGTAATGGTTTTTACAAAATCAAAACTAAACGTTCCTGCATTACCGATAGTGCCAAGTTTTTTTCCTTTGTAAGAGGCACCAATGCTTTGGCAGGCATCTTCAAGTAATAACAAGTTATGCTCTTTACATATTGCCTGTAAGGCATCCATATCGGCCATGCTGCCACACATGTGTACAGGCATTATACATTTTGTTTTTTTAGTAATAGCATTTTTAACAGCCTGTGGGCTTAGTGTTAATGTATCATCCACATCAACAAAAACCGGTATGGCGCCAACACTAAGTACTGCTTCAAAGCTTGCCACAAATGTAAATGATGGTAAAATTATTTCATCGCCATAACCAATACCCAGAGCGCTCATGGCAGTAGTTAGTGCGGCAGTTCCGCTGCTTACCAGTTGTGCATGTTTGCATCCAAATGTATTGCAGATAGCCGCTTCCAGCTCTTTTGCCTTCCATATCCCTTTACGTGGGCCATCAAATCCATAACGCATCATGATGCCTGTTTGCAGCACATCATTAACTTCTTTTCTTTCTTCTTGTCCAAAAAATTCGTAGCCTGGCATAGTGTAATGTTTTAAGTTGTAAAGGTAGATAAATTAGGTAAAAGAGTAAGTTGCCTTACTTATTGCTACTATCAAAAAAAAATAAAGCAGTAAATTATTTTATCCAGTTCATTGCAGGAGTTGCTGCAGCATCTTTAAAATATTTTAATCTTAAAGTATCGCCCCACCCGTTAGGATTTTTTTCAAATGTTTTGCTGCTGAAAAAAATCATCCCCTGTATGTTGGGTGTGTTTCTTAGCGCTTCAATCATGCGTGGCAACTGTGTTGTGTCTTTCCAGGCGGCATTGCTGTTGGCACGGTAAATACCCAGGCCTATATAGCAGTTACGGCCATAGGTGTGCCTGCTCCACCAGTTTAATAAAACTTCGTAAGGAGCCACTTTGTGGCCAAACTCCCAATACAACTGGGGCGCTACATAATCAATCCATCCTTTACGCAACCATAATAATATATCGGCATACAGGTCGTCGTAATTTGTTTGTGCGCCATTGGTATTACTCCCGTTAACAGGGTCCTTATCGCTGTTTCGCCAAACACCAAAGGGGCTAATACCAAACTGGCATTTAGGATTTTCTTTTTTTATAGCAACGCTTAATTTACTGATGATGGAATCAGTGTTGCTCCTTCTCCAATCGTCTTTACTCATTCCGTTTCCGTAAAGCCGATATGATTTATTGTCAGGAAAATCTTTACCGGGTATTTTATACGGGTAAAAATAATCATCAAAGTGGATGGCATCTATCGCATAGCGGCTAACTACATCCTTTACTACGTTGGTTAAATACTCCTGTACTTCTTTATTGCCGGGGTCAAAATACTTTTTATCGCCGTAGGTTAAAAACCACTCAGGATGTACACGGGTAATATGAGTAGCTGCAATTGAAGATTTGCCAATTTTAAAAACAGCCCTGTAGGGATTCATCCATGCATGAAACTCCATGCCCCGTTTATGAGTTTCGGTTATCATAAACTGCAGTGGGTCGTAAAAAGGCGTTGGTGGCTTGCCCTGCGTGCCGGTTAAAAATTCGCTCCAGGGTTCGTATTGCGATGGATAAAAGGCATCGGTTACAGGCCTTACCTGCACTATCATAGCATTAATGCCATTTCGTTTGTGCATATCAAGCAGTTTAATAAACTCTGCTTTTTGTAATTCTGAATCGTAATTGCCTTTTGTGGGCCAGTCTATATTATCAACTGTAGCTACCCACACACCACGAAACTCTGGCTTTGCCTGCGCTTTCGAAAAAACGGGTATTATGCAAATGATGATTGAAAAAAAAATTGAAAAGAAAAATTTCATGAAAATTTTATTACTCCCTGTTACGGATTTTATCTAATAATATGTTTAAGGTTTTTGCTTCTGTGGCAGAAAGGTTTTGCATTACTGAATCCATATCATCCTGGTAAGTATCAAGTTTAGAAAGCAGTTTTAATCCTTTATCACTTATGCTTACATCTACTAACCGTTTATCTGCTTTACAAACGCTTTTTTTTGCCAGGCCTTTAAGTACCAGCCTGTCTACAATACGGCTGGTATCGCTCATTTTGTCCAGCATACGTTCTCGTATCTGCAGGGTTGAGATAGGTTTGCCGGCGCCACGTAAAATACGCAGTATATTAAATTGCTGTGCCGTTATGTTTTCTTTATCAAAAAAAACTTTCATCTTTTCATTAATCCAGTTGTAAGTATAAATGATATTGATAACGCCTTTTTGATGTTCGTTACGGAAGTTTTGTTGTGTTATATCTTTTTCTAAACTCATGTTTATAATAATCATTTAAGATTTTATTTCATTGGTAGCATTTACCTCTTTGTTATCATCGTCAGAAAATTCATTGATATAAATCTTCACCAGAATTAAAAAATAACTAACCAGTAACGGCCCAAAGATAAGGCCTATAAAACCAAACAGGTTTAAGCCTACAATAACACCCAGCACTGTAATTAACGGATGCACATCACCCATATATTTCATCAGTTTAAGCCTTGCCAGGTAATCAACATTACCAGTAATAAGGCCGCTGTAAATTGCAAGGCCAATGGCATTCCAATTATCGCCCTGTATAATTAAATAAATTACCAATGGCACCCAAACTATCATGGTGCCTACCAATGGAAAAAAAGCAAATACACCGGTTACAAAAGCCCACAATCCCCAATCTTCTATTTTAAAAATCCAATAACCCAGTGCGGCAACCAACCCTTGCACAATACTTATTATGGGAATACCCAGGGCATTTGCCTTTACCATCATTTTAGTTTCGCTGGCAAGTATGTTTACATTTTCATTTTTTAATGGTATCACCCTGGCTAAATACCTTTCTGCATCACGTCCATTAACCAGCAAATAATAAAAAAGAAAAAACATCATAATTATGTTGGTAATAACAACAATGGTGCTGTTTAACACGCCCGGTAAAAAAGCCGTAATTTTTTCTACAACGGTTTTTGCACTTTCGCCCGATAAGATGACAATGCCGGTTTCTTCGGCAACTTTATCTGATACAGATTTTATGGCGGTAATTATTTTATCCTGGTTTTGAGTAATGGCGCTAATTTTAGGCGAAACCAGTGTTATACTTAAATATATAGGTAAGGACACAATTAGGATACAACCCAGTATAAATAAAATTGCTGTCCATCCTTTTTTCCATTTTCTTTTATAAATAAGTTTAAAATAAACAGACCTGCATAATATATACAATGTAACACCGCCCAGCAACCCCGGAATAAACACCTGCAATTGCGTAATTAATAATACAGCCATTAATACTATTATTATTAATATTACAACTTGCCTTAGCCTTTCGTTAAAACCATGTTGAGCCATCGCTGTTTTATTTTTTTATTCTTTCCATACAGATACGCCTTCGCTGCAGTTGGCGCAAATATCAATATTTTTCCTGCTCTTCATCAATTGACTGCGAAACTGTTTATAATTATCATTATGCCATATCTCTTTAAAACTTTGCGTTTTTAAATTACCCAACTGGTGCATTGCATCTTTATCAAAGCAGCAAGGCACTACCAAACCATCCCATGTAATCACATTGGCATGTTGCAGTTTCCAGCACCTGTTGGCCAATTTGTTTTTTGGAATATAAGTACCATCAGCATTTTTTTTATACCTGCTATATTTATCAATGGTTGGTATAAGGTTGTTGGGGTCGGTTTTGTAATCATACACCTGGGCCGTTTTAAACCTCACTTCATCTACTCCTACTTCTTTGGCAAGTTGTTTAATTTCTTCTATTTGGTGCTGGTTGGGCTTTACTACTAAAAACTGGAAAAAAACAAATGGTGTTTTACTCTTTAGTTGTTTTTTCCATTTCACAATATTCCTGGCGCCGGCTAAAACCTTCTCAAGGTTTCCGCCTACACGATATTGCTGGTACACATCCTGTGTAGTTCCGTCTATACTGATAATTAAACGGTCGAGGCCACTTTCAACAGTTTTTTTAGCTATTTCATCAGTTAAGTAATGTGCGTTGGTTGATGTGGCTGTGTATATTTTTTTATCACTGGCATATTTCACCATCTTTAAAAAATCGGGGTTTAGGTAAGGCTCGCCCTGGAAATAAAAGATAAGGTATAAAAGTTCTTTGTGAATTTCATCGATGGTTCTTGTAAAAAAATCGTTTTTAAGCATACCGGTAGGCCGGCTAAACTGCCTTAAACCGCTTGGGCACTCGGGGCAGCGAAGATTGCAACTGGTAGTAGGTTCAAATGATATAGATACAGGATAGCCCCATTGCACAGGCCGTTTTAAAAAACGGCTTACATAAAAACTGCATAACACTTTTACTGCATTTACAAAACGGCGAAAAGTGAGTTTGCTAAAAAGGTTTTTACTATCATTCCAGTTTAACTGAGGCATTTAGCAAAGGTAAGCCGATTAAGAGTGATACAGTGATTACACTTTGTAATAAAAAGATAAAACAACCGGTTATTGGTTGGAGGATGTAAGCTCTGGCGCTTCAGTTAATACTTCTTTTACATTGCCGGGGTTAAATGTAACAGGTGTAAACAACAAAGTATTGTTTTCAAATTTTTCGTAGTTATTAAAAATTACATTAAGGGTAATGAAGTTCATTACATAAGCTTGTGTTTCGGATGGCAGGTATTGCTTTACATCCCAAAAGCAGGGGTCGTCTTTACCGGTTTTTTTCATAGCCTCCCAAACATTTCCCACGCCGCAATTATAGCTTGCCACCATCAGCAGTAAATCGTTATCAAGGTTTCGGCTTCGGTCTTTTAAATAACGGGCAGCAGCATAGGTTGATTTATAAAAATTTTTGCGATCGTCTCTTTGTGGTTTTGATTTGACAATGGTTTTCTTTGCTTTGGTATTTTTTGTTCCCTTTCCCTTTACTTTTGTTTCTTTTGATTTAGTAGCAATGCGTAAACCATATTCTTTTGCCACATCATCCATAATTTGCCAATAACCTACAGCGCCAGCTTTTGATACTGCATTAGCATTAAAAGCACTTTCAAGGGCAAGCAAAACCCTTAGCTCCTGTGGTAAATTGTGTTTATCAAGTATTGATACTACTTTAGGAAAATATTTTTGGCTTCGCTTGTAAGTGCGAAGCAGGTAGGCCCGCCTGTTTTTTGCAAATTTTTCAATATAAGCTGCAGTTTGTTCTTCATTACCTGCTAATGCCTCGGGATAAATAACATTGGCATCAAGAGTTATTTCGCATGCTTTATCATTTGTATTTACAGCAGCAAGCAGCGGCTTTTGCGTAGTATCTGCCATAGCAAAAACCTTATTGAAACAGCTTAGTGTTATTGAAAAAAAAAGTATCCACGCTGTTTTGGATACTTTAAAATGTTTAAAACTTTGTTTAACCATGCCTTTATTTATTTTCATTTGGGTACAGCATTAAATACGGGCAATTCATAAAACGAATGTGATAAACCATTATTGCCCTTTCACAAAATTTTATACTGTTATAAACTGCTTTTAATGCAAATTTGTAACCAACTGCGTAAAACCACTTGTAACAATCCACATTGGCAAAAAGTAAAAAAGGCATATTAAAAGCAATATTGATACCGGGTTTGCTGCTTGTTATTGTTGCCTGTGCCATATATTATATCAATGCATATAATAACCGCCCCAGGTTTATACGCTACCCGGCATTTGGTATAGATATACCAGGCAATTATACAATACATGGCATAGATGTTAGCCGCTACCAGCACAATATTGACTGGGCCGAAGTGGAAGCCATGCAGGATAAAGACATTAAAATTGGTTTTGCATTTATAAAAGCCACCGAAGGCCTTGGCAGGGTTGATGACGGGTTTAGGAAAAACTGGTTCAATGCAAAAAAAGCAAAGTTACCTCGTGGCGCATATCATTTTTTTATTAGCAGTAAAAGTGGTAAAGCCCAGGCCGAAAATTTTATTGAAACTGTAGATTTAAAACCGGGCGACTTGCCGCCGGCACTGGATATAGAAACATCTAATGGCGCATCTGTAGCCGATGTACAGCAAAGGGCTAAAGACTGGTTGCTGATGGTTGAAAAACATTACAAGGTAAAACCCATCATTTATACCAATATAGATTTTTATGAAACTTTTCTTAACGGGGCGTTTGATGAGTACCCTTTATGGGTGGCACATTATTATGTAAAAGATAAACCTCGTATTAACCGCAACTGGGTATTTTGGCAACATAATGAAAAAGGCAGGGTTAATGGTATTGATACTTTTGTAGATTTTAACGTTTTTATGGGCGATAGTATTGCTTTTAGAAAAATGTTGGTTAAATAAAAGCCCATATTTATTTTAATTACTTTTATACAACTTTATTCCTCCAATTAGGTATGAAGGGTGATTATGGGAATGGAAGATGAAACAAAAGAACTTTTATTAAAGATTATAAACACTGTTTCCATTGTATTGATATGGATGATATCCAATGTTTATATCGGAATATATAAAGGATTTGCTTTTTTTGAGAACAAGGCCCGGTTAACTAATTATATTTATTACGCAGGTTTTCTTATAACCCTTGTGGCACTTATAATTTACCTTAAACGTAAATGGAAATTATAATCAACTGCTATGATCGGCCACAATAACCCATTTATTTTTTACTTTTTTAAATAAAAGTGTAAAATGCCCTCCTGCATCACCCATACTCCTTGTTAAATGCCATTTGCCCACAATAAAATAATACAATACAGACAAGCGTCTTACTTCCTGTATATCAAATTTTAATTTACCCATTGCGGCCGTATCGGGATATCCTTTTTTATAATTATTTAATGTGTTTTGCCAACCGTATGTAATACCAGCTTTACCAATAAACATTAAAGAATCGTTTTGCCAATATCCATCCATAAATTTTTCTACATCACCATTGTTCCATGCCTGTAACTGCTTATCCAGTACATTACGTATAGCTATTTCGTCTTTGTTTTGAGCAGTAGCAATATGTGAAAAAATTAAAGTACACACAATTACACAGATATTTTTTATCATGGTATTTATTTTAGTTTATTAAAAATAAGAAATTTAAAGCGGTGTAGTATTAATGCGTGTGATGTGGTGATGTGCATTTGCTTTTATGGCAAAGCCGGTAATTATAAAAATGTGCACTAATGATGAATGAAACGGCAATAATTAAAAAAAGAATTTCGTAAGATGCACTAAATTGTTTTAATACTAAAAAAATAAACCCTGTACTAAATATCAAAACAGGTAGTAAAGTGTGGTGATGTTTTTTAAAGCCATGAAAAAGTGAATAAGAACCTACCAAAAAAGCAATTGCAATCATACACCATTCAAAAAATAAATTATGTATGATATCTGTGCCAAATATTGGCAATGATGTTAACAAGATGGGCAGCAATGCACAATGAATAGCACAAGCTATTGATGTGGCAATCCCAAGGGCATCCCAGTTTAATTTTATATTCATAGAAGCCGTAAAGATACATTTTTGCACCAATGTTGCAAAAAATAAAAGTAGCTTTGTTTTGGTCTTTGAAAGGGTTGTAAATTTGTAAAAATAAATTGAGATGATTAAGCGAGTGTTGTTTTATGTAGCCTTTTTTACTTTACTTATTGCTGCATTTTTATTTTTTGTTTTTAAAGATGAAGATTTAACTAAATCGTTATTGCCGGTTTTAAATGAAAATGTGCAGGATTTTTCATTCATTAACCAGGATGGGAAAAAAATAACACAGGATGACGTAGATGGCAAAGTATATGTAACCGAATATTTTTTTACAACCTGCAAAGGCATTTGCCCAAAAATGAATGCCAATATGCGTAGGGTTTTTGATAAATTTAAAGACGAACCCGGGTTCCTCATCCTGTCGCATACATGCATGCCCGAGACCGATTCAGTACCTTTATTAAAAGCCTATGAGGCAAAGATGATAAATGGAAAACTGGAAAAAAATGAAGACGGCTCATACAATATATTTTATGATAGTGCCAATAATAAACAGCAACCGGTAGTTAACCCAAACTGGGATTTTGTTACCGGCGATAAAGACGCTCTTTATAAAATGGCCCGGCAGAGTTATCTTATCGACAATAATAAACCAGACTCCACACAAAACATAAACGAGCAATTTATACACACACAGTTTTTTGCTCTTGTAGATAAGCAGCGCCGGGTACGTGGCATATATGATGGACTGGTAGAAGATGATATGCAAAAACTTTTTAAAGATATTAAGGGCTTACTAAAAGAAAAAGTTACCAGCAAGCATTTTATGAATGGTTTTAGCAGTAACCCTAATTAATAGTTTTTTTAAAAACTAATTTTTAATTAAATAAACTTTATGATGGAACAAATTGCAGACATACTTAAAAAAAACCAACTCAGTATAACCGAAGGCCGTAAAAAAATACTGAACATGTTTTTAAACAGCCCCGGTGCGCTTGCACATGCCGATATTGAAAAAAATACCGATGCAAGTTTTGACCGGGTTACCGTGTACCGAACCTTGCAAACTTTTGTTGAAAAAGGTATCATACATAATATACCTACTACCGATAATTCTATTTTATACGCCTTATGTAAAGATAATTGTGAGGCGGGGCATCATCACGATAACCATGTACATTTTATATGTGATGTTTGCGATAAAACCATTTGTTTAGAAAATGTGATAATTCCTGAAGTGAAGCTCCCCAAGGGTTTTACACAAAAGCAAACAGATGTTGTAATAAGTGGAATTTGCAATAAGTGTAAATAATTATATTGGCTATATGCTAATAAAACGGTACCATTAAACCCAAAAAAATTATTTGTTCATTTCTTTTTCTACAAAATCCATTAGCACTTTTATCTTATCGGGGCTAAAATCAAATTTTAAACCTGCAGCCGCATAAAGTTCAGGCAATGTTTTAGTGCCACCCAAAGAAAGCGCTTTGCAATAATTATCCATTGCCTGTTCTTTGTTTTCTTTAAACTGCATCCATATACCAATGGCGCCCAACTGTGCAATACCATATTCTATATAATAAAATGGCACTTCATATAAATGTAACTGGCGCTGCCATGCATTGCTTCTGAAAGTTTCCAGCCCACTGTAATCAATCACATCATCTTCAAATTCTTTAACTATTGAAACCCACGAAGCGGTTCTTTCTTCGTGTGTATGAATAGGGTTTTCGTAAATCCAGTGCTGAAATTTATCTATTACTGCAATCCACGGAAAAATGGTTATCACTCTTTCTAACTGGTGTTCTTTTGCTCTTTTTAAATCTGTATCGTTGGTAAAAAAGGTTTCCCATTCATCCATACTCATCAGCTCCATCGCCATGCTGGCTACTTCAGCAATTTCCATGGGGTATTCTTTAAAGCCATTCAACTCTAACGGGTGCGCCAAAAAAGAATGAACAGCATGGCCACCTTCGTGCAGCATGGTAGTAACATCATGCATTTGCCCGGCTGCATTCATAAAAATAAAAGGGGCGCCGCTTTCAGCAAGCGGGCAGTTGTAGCCACCGGGGGCTTTACCCTTGCGGCTCTCCAGGTCAAGGTGTTTCATTGACTGCATTTTTGAAAGACACTGCCCAAAAAACGGGCGCAGCTTTGTAAAGCAAGCAATTGATTTTTCTATTAGTTCTTCGCTGGTAGTAAAAGGCTGTAAAGGTTTAATGTTGGATGGTTCGGCTTCAATATCCCAGGGGCGTATAGTTTCAAGCCCAAGTTTTTCTTTTTTCTTTTGATAAATAATGTTAACCAGGGGAAGTACATGTTGCTTTACTGCATCATGAAATTTAAAACAGTCTTCTTTTTTGTAATCAAAGCGCCCCAATTCTTTAAAGCGGTAATCACGGTAATTATCAAAGCCTGCATTCAATGCCTCCTGGTTTCTTTTTTCTATTAACTGGTCATATAATTTATCCAGTTCTTCTTTATCAAGAAGCCTTCTTTCATTTATCTTATAATAAACTTCTTCTCTTATTTTCCTGTCGGGGTTTTCTAAAAACTTTGCAGCTTGTTGTAAAGTGTATTCTTTGCCTTGCACCGTTACGGTCATTTTACCGGAGATGGATCCGTATTGCTGCTGCAATACAGCCAGCTCGGCTTGCAGCGGAATATTTGCTTCCCTAAACAACTCAATACTTTTTTTTATGTTACGCAGATACGTAAAAAATTTATCGGCATCCAGTTCTTTTGTTAATGGGTGATTTACCAGTTTCTTATTCAATGCATCGGCATAGGGTTGAATCTTTGGCTGAATCTCCATACAGAAAAATGTAAAAGCTTCTTCCAGTGCTTTGTTTTCGGTATCGCATGTCATCTTTATCTGTCGCCAGCAAGCATCCTCATTAATTACCGCCTCCAGTTCACTCTGGTCTTTCAGCCATTTTTCCAGTTCTTCTTTATTTTCAATTTTCCTTTCAAGCAACTCTTTAAAGAAGGGTTCCAGGCTTGGCCAATCTGTTATAACAAAATTTTGTGGAACAAAATGCCTTGGTAGTTTTTTTATATCTGCTGTGTAATTCATTGTGCTGTTGTTGTATTCAACCCGGCTACATAATGCCAGGTTGCCTTTTTTAAAACAAATTTTACTTGGAAATTTCCAAAACTTTTACAAAAAATGAAAATGCAGTCGATGATTATGCCATCTTTCTGGGTGCATTAATTTTTTTGGCAGGGGCATTTTTTACGGCTGCTGCTTTTTGTTCTACTGCTTTGGGCTTATTATCTGTTGAGGTGTCGGTTTCGGGCATATCAGATAATTTTATCTCTATATTATTTGCCTGTAAGATAGTAAACCATTTCACCATCTTTTTCATATCGCTGGCATATACCCTGCTAAAATCCATTGCAGGATAAACTGTTTCAAAATATTTTTTAATAGCTGCTGCATCTTTTTCGGCAGGTAGTTTTTCATTACTTGCCGCCATAGCATTAAATACATCGGCCAGGTTTACATTATCTGCTGTTGTAAAAACCTCAATACTTTCAATATGTGAAAAATTATGCACCCTTGTGCTCACAAACTTTGTGCTTTTGTCTTCAAGCGATTTTACCACGCCGCCATCGGCTTTTGAAGATAATAACTCAAACAATCCGGGCAAACCTGTTACTGATACCAATTTACTGTATTCCATATATGTTGTTTATTTAAGGGCGCAAGTTAACTTTAAAAGATTAATTTTTTTTACAGGTATTCATAATACTCCGTTAATCCATAGAAATTGCCATTTATACTGCATAAATACCGTATTTAATTCAAAGGAGTTTTTTTCACTTAAAAACGCTGCCTGCTGCGCCGGTTTATTTATAAGATGTCGTCTAATAAGGCGTACAAAAGATAATTTTTATGCGTTTAAAACCCGTTTTTTTAGTATTGATTTTTAGCCTGGTAGCTGTAATTGCCAAAAGCCAGGATATAACATTAAAAGGTAAACTATCAGACAAAGACAATAAAGGACCCATTGCCGGGGCCACTGTAGAGTTAAGAGCCCAGTCAGACTCATTACACCCTATTATTGTTTTAACAGATAACAATGGTGACTTTGTTTTTAATGGCCTTAAAGCAGACAAGTATCGCTTAACAACAAGTGCAAGTGGGTATAATATTATAGAACAAAACATCAATTTACAGGCAAGCAATAAAACCGCTTTACAGTTTACGCTTACAAAAATGGCTAAAGAACTTGATGAGGTTACCGTAGTTGCCAAAAAACCGGTTGTTACACAAAAAGGAGATACCCTGCAATTTAATGCCGACCAACTAAAAGTAAACCCCGATGCAACAGCCGAAGACTTGATAAAAAAATTACCCGGAGTAATAGTTGATAAAAACGGCAATGTAACAGCAGCCGGTGAACAGGTGAAAAAAGTTACGGTTGATGGCCGTGATTTTTTTGGAGATGATGCAACAGCGGCTTTAAAAAACCTGCCTGCATCTGTTATTGATAAGATACAGGTATTTGATAAACTAAGCGACCAGGCCGCATTTACAGGTTTTGATGATGGCAACAGTGTAAAAGCTATAAACATTGTTACTAAAACGGGTATGCGAAATGGGCAGTTTGGCCGGGTGTATGCAGGCGCCGGTACACAAGGTACTTATAATGCGGGAGGTAATGTAAGTGTATTTAAAAACAACATGCGCCTAACATTTGTAGGCCTTACCAATAATGTTAACCAACAAAATTTTGCTTCGCAAGACCTTTTAGGTATTAGCGGTGGCGGTGGCCGTGGTGGACGTGGCGGATTTGGAGGATTTGGTGGCGGAAACAGTTTTAATGTAGGTGTTCAAAACGGAATTAGCAAAACAAATTCTTTTGGTATTAACTATTCTGATCAATGGTGGAAAAAAGTAGATGTTTCGGGAAGCTATTTCTTTAACGATAACAATGCCAACAATAACCAGTTTTCAAACACACAAAATTTTTTAGCAAACGATACCACATTATACAAACAACAAAATGTATTGTCGAATACAAAAAACAATAACCACCGCTTAAACTTCAGGTTTAATTATAAGATAGATGATAAAAACTCGCTGATGATTATGCCAAGTTTAAGTTTTCAAACCACCAAACTTTTTAGTGATGTTTCGGATTTTAACTCTTATTCACCAACAGATAGTTTAAGCAGGTCGTTAAATAATACCAACTCAAAAGGTACCGGGTATAATTTCAACAATAATATCTTGTATCGCCACGCCTTTGCCAAAAAAGGAAGGACTATTTCTATAAACTTAGGAACAGCTATCAATAAAAATGATGGAGATACTTATAACATAAATAAAACGAATTATTATTACAATACTGTAAACACCGACGATTCGCTGCAGCAATATACCAGCTCTATATCAAACGGCTACCAGCTTTCGGCAAATATTGCTTATACCGAACCCATTGGTAAAAAGGGGCAGTTACAATTAAACTACTCTCCCTCTTATTCAAAAAGCAAATCAGATCTCGAAGTGTTTAAGTACGATTATGCAGGCAATAAATATTCAGTATTTGTTGACAGCCTCTCAAATAAATTTGATAATATCATCACTAAACACAGTACAGGTTTAAGCTACCGTATTGGCGACAGGGATAACATGTTTTCGGTGGGTTTAAATTATCAGTACACCGAGTTAAACAGCGATCAGTCGTATCCATATACAGCCAATGTAAACCTGCATTTTAATAACCTGTTGCCAAATTTAATGTGGCGTAAAAAAATAAATGCAAAAAACAGCATCAGGGTATTTTATCGTGCCAGCACCAATACACCATCTGTTAGCCAGTTGCAGGATGTAATTAACAACAGCGATCCCTTGTATGTTTCAAAAGGGAATCCTAACCTTAAACAACAGGTGGGTAATATGCTTAGCACCCGTTACACTTATACCAATACCGCTAAATCAAAAAGCTTTTTTGCCAATATATTTTTACAGCAAAACAGCAATTATATAACCAATGCCATTTATAATATTAAAGGGCAGGATACTGTATTGAGCAGCACTGTAACCCTGCACCCGGGTTCGCAATTATCGGTACCGGTAAATATGAACGGTTACTGGAGCCTGCGTACATTCTTAACATACTCTATGCCTTTGAAATTTATAAAAACAAATATGAGTATTAACGCCGGTTTAAATTACAGCGAAATACCGGGTATGATTGATAATATAAAAAACAAATCACAATCAACAACCTATAATGCAGGTGTGGCATTTGCGAGCAACATCAGTGAATATGTTGATTTCAACCTGAACTATTCAGCCAATTTTAATACGGTAAAAAATACCGTTAACCCAACCACAAAATATATTCAGCAGTCGGCAGGCTTGCAGCTAAACCTGCTCAATAAAAAAGGATGGTTTTTACAAAACGATATCAGCAATGAAAACTACAGTGGTTTATCTGGCGGCTTTAACCAAAACTATTGGTTATGGAATGCAGGAATTGGAAAAAAATTCCTGAAAAACCAGGCCGGAGAACTTAAACTTACCGTGTTTGACCTGCTGAAACAAAACCAAAGTATTACACGTACAACTACTGCCAGCTCTATACAGGATGTACAGAACCAGGTGCTGAAGCAATACTTCATGCTCACATTCACTTACAACCTGAAAAATTTTGGAACTGCCAGTGCAACTAATATGAATAACGACAGGGAAAGGATGGGGCCTCCTCCTCATGGTGGTGGATTTCGCCCCTTTTAATTAATTTAGAAGGATAAACAAATGAACCATTTTGAACCAACCCGAATTAATTGCACAACTGCAGCAGGGAAATGAACAAGCTTTTACAAAGCTGGTTGATGATTGGCAGGATATGGTTTATAATACTGCGTTGGGCATAGTTCAAAATGAAGAAGATGCAGATGATATAACACAGGAAGTATTTATACAGGCATACCAGTCGATAAGTTCTTTTAAAGGCGATTCAAAGATTTCTACCTGGCTGTACAGGATAACGGTAAGCAAAGCGCTTGATCATGAAAAAAGAAAGAAACGAAAAAAGCGCTTTGGTTTTGTACAAAGTTTATTAGGCAGCGGGGATGAAGAACATATACACCCAGTATTATTCAACCATCCCGGCGTAGAGTTAGAGAAGAAAGAAAAAGCACGTGAGTTATTTAATGCTTTAAAGCGGATACCCGAAAAACAGCGTATTGCTTTTACACTGCATAAACTTGAAGGGCTGAGTTACCAGGAAGTAGCGGAAATAATGAACACAACCCTGTACGCTGTTGAGTCTTTGATTGGCAGGGCAAAAGCAAATTTGAAAAAAGAATTAATAAAATATTACGGAACATTAAAAGATCCGAAATGAAAAATATAGAAACCATACACAAACTTGCCGAAGATGCGCTAAGCAGTATAGAAGGTATTAAAAGAGCAACTGTAAAGCCTTTTTTGCTTACCCGTATTCATGCACGTATAAATAAGCAAACAGAATCGCTGTGGGAAAAAGCAGGCAGGATAATAAGCAGGCCGGTAGTAGCTTTTGCAGGCCTGTGCCTAATTATTTTAATTAATGCTGCAGTTATTGTATCTAAAAATTCATCAGCACAAGCCTCGGTTGCAGAGCAAACAACGCAGGCGCCTACCGATGAGTTTTCATATACTGTAGCCACTATTTATGACTACGATAATAATCAACCATAATGATAAAAAAAGAAAACAGATCGAAGGTTTACCTTTTAATCATCGTTATTTTATTAATAACTAATATAGCCCTTTTGTCTTTTTTATTGATGAATAAAAATAAACCTCATTCTAAACGTCCTGACAGGGTAACCATGATATCAGGGTTTTTAAAAAACGAAATAGGATTTGACTCGGCACAGGTTGCTCAATATGTATCCCTTAGCAACAGCCACAAAGAAAACATGAAAAAATTGTTCGACAGCCTACGTAGCTCTAAAGACAAACAATTTACCCGGTTAGCTGCCGGCAACTTTAGCGACTCTACTATGGATGCTGTTGCTTCACAATCTGCCACCAATCAAAAAATGGTGGAAATGCTAATGTTTAATCATTTAAAAAACATTCGTAACATTTGTAAGCCCAATCAGCTTGCTGCATTTGACTCGCTGTTTGCAAGGATATTAAACAAAAAAATGCCAACCAGCAGTAGCCCAGATTCAAGAAAAAAAACACCCAAATAGTAATCAATTAAATTTTTAAATAAATTTCATCATTAAAAAAAAAAAAATGAAAAAGCAAATCATATTGATAGCTATTGCTGCTATCTTTAGCATTAATGCAGTATCGGCACAAGGTGGCAGGCAACGCCAAACTCCTGAAGAAAGAACTAAAGCCACTATGGAAAAATTAGTACCGCTTAACCTGGATGCAGATATTAAATCAAAAACAGAAGTTATTTTTACAGACTTTTACAAAGCCCAACAGGCAGCCATGGAAGAAATGCGCTCAAGTGGTAATTTTGACCGTGAAGCTATGGGTGCAAAACGTAAAGAACTTACAGAAGCAAGGGATAATAAATTAAAAGAAATTTTTACAGAGGCTCAAATGAAACAATGGAAAGATGAAATTGAACCATCGCTAAGGTCACAAAGAGGTGGAGGCCCCGGCCAGGGGGGTGGTGGAAAATAATTCATTAAAGGTGAATGCGAATAAGGGCCCTGCAAATTTATTTGCGGGGCTCCTCGTTTTTAAAAATGCTACAACTTAAAGATATAATTATAAAAAGGCCCCGCTTAAAAAAGCGGGGCAAAACCAAAACCCCTGTATAACCATTGTTTGCCTAAACAATTTTTTTCATTTTATTTCTCATCATCTTAATCCGTCATTTTATAAGTATGATGAAAGTGAAAACCTGATTACACATTAAGATTGTTAAAAAACACACAACAGTTTAAAAAAATTTTTTGTGGAAAAATGAGTTTTGAGAGTCGCCGGGCTTGCTTCTTAATCAGTAAATTTTTATTTTACCGGTAATTGTGTGGATGCTTTGCTTTTGAAATGATAAACGGTAAAACTACAGGATAAAAAAAGAAGCGTCGGCATCATTATTATTGTCTTCACTAAAAAAATCATGAAAAAATTACTCTTGTTAATTGGCAGTGTTTTTTTCTTTTTACATTCAAATGCACAAGGATTACCATGCAGTAAACCTATGTACAGGCAGTTTGATTTTTGGGTTGGCGAATGGGATGTTTTTGGTAAATCGGGCGCTAAAGTTGGCAACAGTAAGGTTAGCCTTTTGCTTGACAGTTGTACCATATTGGAAGAGTGGACAAGTGCAGTTTTACAAAATGGTTTCCGCTATTCAGGTAAAAGTTTCAACATGTACAATGCTGCAACAAAAAACTGGCAGCAATACTGGGTTGATAATACAGGCAAGATTACAAAGTATTTTAACGGTCATTATGAAGATGGCAAAATGATTTTACAAACAGCTAATGAACAAATAAATGATACACTTTGGCAAATTCAGAAAATGACATTTTACAACCTGGGTGTAAACAAAGTAAGGCAGCATGGAGAAACAAGCAGCAATAATGGCAAAACATGGGTAACAAGTTTTGACCTGGAGTATCGCAGAAAAACATACTAATATATTATTGTAGTTGATTGAAAAATTTCATTAATTGTTGGCATCGGACTTAAAGTTAACTTCATATTTATAATTACAAAAGAAGATGGATTGAGGAATTTTTACCGTATACTTATTGGTGATAAACAGAATTACTTATGCAAACAAAAGCCGCTACAGTAGAGCAATACATAGACGCATTGCCTCACGACCGCAAAAGCGTGGTTATGAAATTAAGAAAAGTTATTAAAAAGAATCTTCCAAAAGGTTTTAAAGAATGCATGAACTATGGCATGATAGGTTACGTGGTGCCACATGCCCTGTACCCTACAGGTTACCACTGCAATCCTAAAGAGCCTTTACCGTTTATGAATATCGCTTCGCAAAAAAATTTTGTAGCCGTTTACAGCATGAGTATCTATGCCAACCCTGCCTTGCTAAAATGGTTTGTAAGTGCTTATACCAAGGCCGGTGCTGGAAAATTAGATATGGGCAAAAGCTGCATCCGGTTTAAAAAAATGGATAAAATACCTTTTGAACTTATTGGAGAACTTGCTTCAAAGATTACTGTAGAAGAATGGATTGCTATTTATGAGAAAACAATGAAAAAATAATATTCTTCAATCTATAAAAAAAACCCGGAAAAATTTTTCCGGGTTTTTTTATTTCTATTTTTTTCTTTTATACAGCCCTTCCATAAATTTCATTTCTTTTCCATCGGGGCCTGCGCCATACATAGCCATGCTGTAACTGTCATCATCAATGATAGTCATTTCTTCCCTTATGTTGCTATCTTTTCCGGATATAGGATCGGTTTGATATCCATTTAAGTTGAGTGTTTTTGTTTTTTCATCATAGTTTCCACTCATAAAAGCAATGCCTGAACCCTGGTTATCAATCCAGGTACTAACAAAAAGTTTTTTTGCATTATCATAGCCCATAGTGAATTGCCCTTCGGTTTTTTGACCAAATACAGTGCCCGAATATTTGCCAACTACATATCTTCCTCCCAGTATTGAAGACTGTACCATTGTACCTACAGATTTTTCAGGTGCTGAGGAAGGATCCATCCAGGTACTGATATCGGCCACCCAGGTACCATTGGTTTTTTCCATCCATTTATGCATGGGGCCAATGGCTTTAAAATCATTCCATGCTTTCATCATTGCGGCAGAATCAGGCATTGTGTGCATTGCAGTATCTTTTGGAGTTTCTGTAACCGTAGCAGTGGCTGAAGAGTCAGCAGGTGTTTTGGGTTCGTTTGTTTTATTATTGCAAGCCAACATTACAAAGGTTGCAGCGCAAATAGTTAAGGTTGATATTTTCATGACATAAAATTTTAGTGCAGGAAAATACAAAAATTATTTTTTAAAAGGAAGTGTAAAAGTATGAACCGTTAAATAAGCTGATAAAATCTATTAATCCTAAGCAGAAGCATTTATTTCATTTAATACATTATCAACTCTTTGTTTAACTGTTTCATAGTCGGTATATCCTCTTGCTATCATTACAAATTTAAGTTCGCCGGTTTGTATAAATACAGTTGGAAAACCATTTACCTGCAACTGTTTCATCAACGAAAATTCGTAGTATGCCATATCCTTGTATTCATCACTCTTAAGTTTTGAATAAAAAACATCGGGTGGCAAATTGTATTTATCAAGCAGGTGCCGGTAAGCTTCGTCATCATCAAGATCCCTGCCTTCGTAGTTAAGGGCATATTGCAAATCTCCGGCAAATTCAAGTTGCTGTTGGGGTGAGTGTTCTTTAATAATACATAATGCTATAGCAGGTTTTTCAGAATTCATCACCCAGTCACTCTTACCCGGGTTTTTACAATGCCATAAAAATTCTTCGCCAAATTTTATCCCGGTAAGTTCTTCCACTCTTGAATATGAAGATGCAATGTAGGGGCCAATCTTTTCAATAGGCATTACCTGTTCGCCCACCATCATGCCTCCGCTTAACACTTCTACATCAAGCTTGTTGTGGTATTCTGCAGCAATTTTTTTAATTACCGGGCTAAATCCATAACACCATCCGCAGTAAGCATCGTAGCAATATATGATTGTTGGTATATTCATGCAGCTATGTTTGTAAAAATAGAAAAGGGTTGCTCTACGTATTTAATGTGCCTCCAGCCAATTATTGCCTATACCCAATTCCGCATCGGTTGGTACATGATTAGGCAAAGCCAATGCGGTTTGCATGCAATTCAATATAATCGGTTTTATTTTTTCTATTTCTGATTTATGTGCATCAAAAACTAATTCATCATGTACCTGTAACAGCATTTTTGATTTAAAATTATGCTTATTGAATTCGTTATGTATTTTAATCATGGCCAACTTTATCATATCGGCAGCCGAGCCTTGTATGGGAGAGTTGATGGCATTACGTTCGGCAAATGCCCTTACAGTAAAATTAGCGCTGTTAATATCTCTTAACCATCTTTTACGGCCCATTAGGGTTTGCACATAACCATGTTCCTGTGCAAAATGAATGGTATCATCCATGTACTTCTGTATATTGGGAAACTGCATTTTATAATTATCAATAATCTCCTTTGCTTCGGTACGGCTAATGCCTAAGTTTTCGGCAAGGCCAAATGCGCCCTGCCCGTATATGATACCAAAATTTACACTCTTTGCTTTGTAACGCATTTCTTTGGTAACATCCTTTTCATCTACATTAAAAACCCTGGCAGCCGTTGCACTGTGTATGTCTTTCCCGTTTTTAAAAGCATCACACATATTTTTATCGCCGCTAATGGCAGCCACAATTCGTAACTCTATTTGTGAATAATCGGCCGAAATAAGAACATAGTCTTTATCCCTGGGAATAAATGCTTTTCTTATCTCCCTGCCCCTTTCGGTGCGTATAGGAATATTTTGCAAATTTGGATTGTTGCTGCTTAACCTACCGGTAACGGCTACTGCCTGTGCATAAGAAGTGTGCACCCGGCCGGTTTTTTTATTTATCATCAGGGGCAGTGCATCCACATAGGTTGACTTTAGTTTTGTAAACTCTCTAAATGAAAGGATATCATCTACAATTTTGTTCTTACTGGCAAGTTTTAATAACACATCTTCGCCGGTGGCATACTGGCCTGTTTTTGTTTTTTTTGCTTTAGGGTCAATCTGCATTTTTTCAAACAAAACTTCGCCCAGTTGTTTTGGCGATGCCAAATTAAATCTAACGCCAGCCTGCTCGTACACCGATTCTTCCGCCGTTTTTGCTTCTTTCTCTAATTCTTTTGAGTATTCATTTAAAAAGGCTTCGTCAATTTTTATGCCTTCAAATTCCATTGCAGTTAAAACTTTTACCAAAGGATTATCTACTTCGTAAAAAACCTTCTCTACTTCTTTTTGTTTTAACATGGGTTGCAGTACCTGCTTTAATTGCAATGTTATATCTGCATCTTCTGATGCATAGTCTTTTATTTTTTCCGGCTCCAGGTCACGCATGTTGCCTTGTGTTTTTCCTTTTTTGCCAATGAGTTCTTCAATATGTATGGGTTCGTAGCCTAAAAATTTTTCACTCAATGCATCCATCCCGTTTTTACCATCGGGCTCAATAACAAAATGCGCCAGCATGCTGTCGAATATATTGCCTGCTAGTTCGCAGCCATACCATTTCAGTATCAGCATATCGTATTTTAAATTATGGCCAATCCATGTTTTCGAAACATCGTTGAAGAGGGGCTTAAAAAATGTAAGCCTCCTTGCAGATTCTTTTTGATTGGGCGGGCAGTAAACATAAAAACCTTCGCCGGCTTTTACAGAAAAACTCATTCCTACCAATTCTGCATCATTAGCATCAATGCCGGTTGTTTCTGTATCAAAACAAATTTCATTGCTGGCAGATAAGTATGAAACCAGGTTTTTTATTTCGGTATCCGATTGTATTAATGTATAATCATGGGCGCTGTTGTTGATGTTTTTGCCAACAGAAATAATTTCATTTGCTGTACTGTTGGCAACTGTAGATTGTTTGGTTGGCTCAATAATATTTCCAAACAAATCCATTTGAACATTTTCTTTAGCCACAACAGCTGCATTATTGGCGGTTACTGTGCTTTCTCCTGTAATTTCTTCTCCTAAAATTCTTTTACCAAGGGTTTTAAATTCCAGTTCTTCAAAAATTTCTTTTAAGGCCGGTTTATTCATATCCTTAATCAAAAAATTTTCTTCATGAAATTCAACCGGTACATTTAAAATAATGGTAGCTAATTTTTTACTCATGATGGCATCTTCTTTGCCGTTCATTATTTTTTCGCCCAGCTTACCTTTTATCTTATCTGCATTGTCTAAAATGTTTTCAAGTGTGCCATATTCTTTTAACAGCTTGGAGGCTGTTTTTTCACCAACCCCTTTGATGCCCGGGATGTTATCAACCGCATCCCCCATCAAACCTAACATATCAATTACCTGGTTTACATTTTCAATATCCCATTTTTCACAAACTTCTTTAGGCCCAAGTATTTCAAATTGTGCACCCTGGTAGGGCGGCTTGTAAATTTTTATTTTTTCGGTAACCAATTGGCCGTAATCTTTATCGGGTGTAACCATATACACTTCGTACCCTGCCGATTCGGCTTGCTTTGCCAGGGCGCCAATAACATCATCAGCTTCGTAACCATCAATAGCAATTACAGGAATGTTGAGCGCTTCAATAATTTTTTTTATATCAGGCACTGCCGATAAAATGTCTTCGGGTGTTTCTTGCCGGTTGGCTTTGTAATCGGCAAAATCGGTGTGGCGTTCGGTTGGCGCATGTGTATCAAAACAAACAGCCATGTGTGTTGGGTTTTGATTTTTTATTAGCTCAATAATGGTATTGGTAAACCCAAACTGGGCATTGGTATTACGGCCCTTGCTTGTTATTCTTGGATTTCGTATTAATGCATAATAAGCACGAAAAACCAGAGCAAATGCATCTAATAAAAATAATTTCTTTGGCATTGGGTAAAAATAAAACAAATCTTGCCGCCAATCAACAAGATTTAAAAACTTAAAAGCTGTCCTTAATTAAGAACAGCTTTTAAGATCATTAAACTCAAATAACAAAAACTAAATTCAAATTATTTTAGAGGTTGGTTATTTCTAACCTGTCGTTTACCGAATTTTGATTACCCCTGAAACTGATGCCTGATTTACTTATTTTAGAAATATTCCAGTAATCGTTTAGCCTTGTTAATACTGCATCATTGGTATTAAGGCTGATGGTAATTCTTTGCATAATATTATCTTCAATCCAGTTTCCTGTTATCGTTTGGCCGTTTTTAATAATGGTTAATTTACCCGAGGGATCAAATGTTAAAATGCAATTAGAGAATTGGTTGGTTTCGTTTTGTTGGCCCTGGGTAAACAAATTAATCTTCCAGGTTCCTTTAGTTACTTTTGAGGTAGCCGATACTGTATTTCCATAATCATTTATCCCGGTACAGGCGGCAAAATATAATATAACCGAACACTTAAGGGCAAAAATAAGTAAGGGCTTTTTCATGATACAGGTATATTGGTATCTACATAACTGAAAAAGCCTTTATATTATTGTGTTGTTTTTAAAGAAAAGTCAGAACCTTGTTTCAAAATAAAGTGGTAACATGGCTCGCCATGTAGGCCAGTCGTGTTTCCACTCTTCGCCCCAAACGTCCAGTTCATAAGTGATGCCTTTGCTATAAAGCAGCCCTGCAAAAGCCCTTGAAGCATTTGGGTCTTCATAAGCGCCGCTTCCGGTTAAAATATGTATATGATGGCTTTTACGTATCTGTTCAAGTATATTATGATCGGTTAGGTTGCGTATGTAATGCATGGGGCTGTTAAAGTACACCTGCTCATCAAAAAAACCATCTGTATATTCTGTAAGATCGTACACACCGCTCATGGCTATTACGCCGTTAATAATATCAGGACGTTTTAAAAACAGGTTCATACTGTGTAATGCTCCAAAAGAAGCGCCACAGGTAATGATTTCTGTTTCGTTAGATGTGCTGTGTTTAATAAACGGAATTACTTCGTTAAAAACATACTCATTAAACTGGTTATGCCTGATGGCTTTGTGTTCTCCGGCCATTTCTTTATTAAGCCAGCTTTCGTTGTTGATGCTGTTGATAGAAAACACTTTTATCTTGCCACCGTTTATATATGGCGCTAGCGTATCCATCATCTGAAACCGTTCATACTCCAGGTAATCTGCTGCTGCAGTAGGTACAAACAAAATGGCTTTGCCATAATCGCCGTAAGTTACAATGGGCATGTCTTTTTGCAGTGCCGGGCTAAACCAGCTATTTAATTCTCTTTTCATAAGCGGCAAAACTAATCAATAAAATTTTTATCTTTTTAAATATATATTATAATACACCTTCTTTTATCTCTAACCACAGTTCACGGTAGCAACTGGCGGCATAGCTGCTGTTGGCAAATTCCATAATGGGAGCTTTGTAAATACCCATTTTTTCTACGTCGCTTAAATAGGGGATATAGTTTTGAAAAAAACGTTTGTCTTTATACAATTCTTCCATTATTTCGTTGTGCAGGTTTTTGCGCAGGTCGGTCATGGTAAAAAAGCACATCATCTTTTTAATATCAAGGTCTTTTTCTTTAAAATAATCTTTTACCATGTGATAAGTGCGTATAGAAAGAGTGGTAGGTATCACCGGCATCAATACTATATCGGCCGCATTAAATATGTTTTCGCTAAGAGCACTAAAGCCGGGCGGGCAATCAATAAAAACAAAATCATACTCCGCCTGCAATTGTTTTAATATTGATTTCAGTCTGTGCTTGTTTCCCTTCATCTCATCAAGCATGATATCGAAACTTTTACTTGAATTATCGGCAGGTATTACATCAAGCAGTTCAAAATCGCTGCTCATGATGGCATTTTCCAAATCTGCATCTTTGGTAATGAGTTTTTTTATGCCCGGATGCGTTTTGGGCTTTACCTTATAATAAAAAGACGATGAACCCTGTGGGTCGATATCCCATAACAAGGTTTTAAAGCCGTCGGCAGCAGCTAAATAGGCAAAATTTACACAACTGGCAGTTTTACCAACGCCACCTTTCAGGTTATAAAGAGCAATAGTAGTCATACAAATCGGTTTTAAAATAAACGGAGGGTTAAGATAACAAATAATTTTAAAGAACCATGTATCAATTATAAAATCTCCGTTACTAAAACCGGATGTTGCATTTTACAAATGCTTTAATGGCTACTGATGTTATGAGGCTGTAGCTATGTTATTGAACAACCTTTATATTATTACTTTCATCGGCGTCCATAAAAATTCCCCCATCCAGTTGTACCGATTTTATTTTTTTATTTGTTTTTACCGGCACAGTTACCTGCCGGGCTTGTTTTTCCCAAACAGCAGGTGTTAGGTGTTTTGTTTCGGTACTGCCATCGGCATAATTAATGATAACATCTACCGGTGCAAAAAAGCCTCCTATATTTTTTATTAAAACATCATAGCCTGTTTTTGATTTTTTTACTGCCTGCAAATCGTAATCGGTATAGTTTGTGCTAAAGAACCAGTTGTTCCAAAACCAGTTGAGGTTTTTTTGAGCCACATTGCTAAAGGTGTTAAAAAAATCCCAGGGAGTAGGATGCTTGCCATGCCAACGATCCATATAAGCATGCAGGCATTTTTTAAACCCTGCATCGCCCAGCAAATCCTTCATAGCCAGGTAACCCAAAGATGCTTTACCATATTCATTGCTGCCAAACCCAAAACCAGTAAGGGCATCGCCGGGGGTGATAATGGGTATTTGCAAATCAGATGCGTTTGAATGTGTCCATCCCTGCACTCTAAATTGCTTATAAAATTTTTCAGCATTTTGTTTTCCCATATCGGCCGTACCAATCAACAATTCAAAAGTGGTGGCCCAGCCCTCGTCCATAAAACCATAACGGGTTTCGTTAATGCCCATATAAAACGGCATGTAAGTATGTGCAATTTCGTGCTCGGCAACAAACCTCGAGAATGTGGTATCGGCATACGATTCATCATTGGCCATCATGGGATACTCCATACCTGCATACCCCTGGAACACGGTTGTTTTTTCGTACGGGTAAGGTATGCCCGGCCAGTTGTGAGATAGCCAATCAAGCGAATGACGGGCATATTGCGCCACATGGCGGTAGTCGGCCGCCGTATCATTATATGCTGCCTGCGCACTTGCCCTGCGGCCGGTTGCATCATCCACTACTACGCTGCATCCATCCCAAACAAAATGATTGCTTAAGCCAAAAGCCATATCGGGTATATTGGTTGCTTTAAACTGCCAGCTGTTCATTTCATTTTGCGTAGTAACTTTTTTATTCAACAGGTCTTCCTTTGTTGCAATGTGTACTGTAGCATCAGAAATCATTGACTGATTATAACGTTGCAAGATGGCAGGCTGTAAAAGTTTTTCGGGTTGCTGTAAAGTGCCGGTACCCCAAACAATATAGTTTTTGGGTACATGAACGGTAACATCATAATCATTAAAGTCGCTGTAAAATTCGTGCGAATCCATAAAGTTCATATTATCCCAGCCATTATAATCATCATATACCGCAACCCTTGGATAAAAATAGGCAAGAAAATAAGTGGTGGAATCTATCATCCCTTCACGGCCGCTTTGCAACGATACATCATAATGCCACTCAAAGGAAAGCTGAACCGATTCTTTTGGATGCAATGGCTTGGGTAAACGTGTGGCAACATTTGTAAATACAAAATCATCATTACGGAAAGGCCTTGCCGCTCCATCTACTTCAAATTTATCTATATGCACACCCGATGTAAGGTAATTGGCAGCAGCCCCGCCATTACGTGGGGCGCCGGGTTTATGAATATTTAAAAACAGCTTTATAACAAGATTCCGTAAGGTATCGGGGCTATTGTTAATATAGGTAATTGTTTCTTTTCCTGTAATTGTTCTGCCGGGAGGCATAGCGGTAATATCTATTTTATAAATACCTCTGTTTTGCCAGTAGTTTTTGCCCGGCTTGCCATCAAGTGAACGGGTTCCGTTTTTATAGGCTGTTGCAATATCTCTGGATACAAATAATGACTGGGCGCCTGCATAAAAAAAACACAAAGAAGTTAATGCTAATAAAATACTTTTTTTCATGGCTGATTGTTTATTAAAAGTAAATTACCTGTATTTTAGTTTTATAATGATGGTTTATTGATAAAAGGTTTTGATAAAGTTTTATTGGCAAATGGCAATTATTGAATAATGGCAAAAGATTAAAATTTTATTATTACTAAAAGGTAAACAAGATTTGTTTTTTAAATGAATATTAAAATAACCCAATGCTGCTTAACTTAGCAGTTTAAAAACAACCAGATGAAAGAGACACCATTTACCCAAAAACATATTTCCTTAGGCGCTAAGATGGCTGAGTTTGCAGGCTATAATATGCCCATAAGTTACTCGGGCATAAATGATGAACATGCAGCCGTACGCAACTCGGTAGGTGTATTTGATGTAAGCCATATGGGTGAATTTATTTTAAAAGGAGAAAATGCCCTTGACCTGATACAAAGGGTTACCAGCAACGATGCGGCTAAATTAACCGCCGGAAAAGCACAGTACAGTTGCTTTCCAAACAATGATGGCGGAATAGTAGATGACCTGATTGTATATTGCCTGGAAGAAAACAAAGCTTATATGCTGGTGGTTAATGCAAGTAATATTGAAAAAGACTGGAACTGGCTGCAACAGCATAATGATAAAGAAGTAGAGATGCATAATATATCTGATAAAACAGCATTACTGGCCATACAGGGGCCCAATGCAACAAAAATAATGCAAACACTTACCGATGAAGATGTGATGAACCTTAAATATTACACTTTTACCAAAGGCACTTTTGCCAGAGTTAAAAATGTATTAATAAGCGCTACCGGTTATACCGGTGCAGGCGGAGTAGAAATTTATTTTGAAAATAAAGACAGTGATGCTGATAAAATTTGGAATGCCATTTTTGATGCCGGCAAAAAAGCTGATATTAAACCTATTGGCCTGGGAGCAAGAGATACGCTGCGTTTAGAAATGGGATATTGCTTATATGGTAATGATATAGATGATACCACATCGCCGCTTGAAGCCGGCCTTGGCTGGATAACCAAATTTAGTAAAGACTTTACCAACCGGGCTTATTTTGAAAAACAAAAAGCTGAAGGCCTTAAAAAAAAGTTAGTGGGCTTTGAGCTGCTTGAAAAAGGCATTGCACGGCATGGTTATGATATAAAAACTTTTGAAGGCGCCATCATTGGCAGGGTTACATCGGGCACACAATCGCCAACACTTGGTAAGGCAATTGGCATGGGATATGTTGATAGTGATTTTGCTGCTCCTGATACTATTATATATGTAAGCATCCGCAACACATTAACTAAGGCAAATGTGGTAAAGATGCCCTTTGTTTAGTATCGCCGCAGGCAATAAATAAGTTGTAATATGCCTAAAATTCATTTAACTTCTTTTATAAATGCACCTGTATACAGGGTGTTCGATTTAAGCCGGAGTATTAACCTGCACCAGATATCTGCTGCCGATACTAACGAAAAAGCAATTGATGGTGTAATGAACGGCCTTATCAATATAAACGAAACGGTAACCTGGCAAGCCAGGCACCTTTTTAAAACAAGAAGATTCACTTCTAAAATTACAGCCATGCAAGCGCCTGTATTTTTTATTGACGAGATGATAAAGGGCGATTTTAAAAATTTTCATCACGAACATCATTTTAAGCAAGCCGAAAACGGTACCATCATGATTGACCTGCTAAATTTTGAAAGCCCTTATGGCATCATCGGTAAATTGTTTAATAATATTTTCTTAAAAAATTACCTGCAAAAATTTTTAATAAAAAGAAATAAGGTAATTAAAGAATATGCCGAAACCCAAAAATGGAAAGCCGTTTTAAGTTAATTTTAAATATGGAACCATCCCAACCCCAATTATTTACCTGTTTATCTCCATCGCTGTTAAATTTATACGAAGTTGATAAAAGTATTGTTGTAATTATAGATGTGCTTAGGGCTACATCTACTATTGCCACTGCATTACACAATGGAGCCAAAGCTATCATCCCGGTTGACAGTGTTGCCGAATGCATTCGTATTGGTAAACAAATTGACAGTATAACTGCCGGTGAAAGAGATGGCAAAATTGCCGAAGGCCTTGATTATGGCAATTCTCCATTTGAGTATCCCCGTGAATTTATTGAAGGTAAAACACTTGTACTTACCACTACCAATGGCACCAGGCTTTTACAACTTGCATTAGATAAAAATGCAAAAGGAATTGTTACCGGTTCGTTTCCAAACCTGTCGGCGGTTTGCAATTACCTGGTAGAACAAAATCAAAATATAATACTTGGTTGTGCTGCCTGGAAAAACAGGGTGAATATTGAAGATATGCTATTTGCAGGCGCCGTAATTGACCGTATTAATAAACATTTTTCAATCAATTGCGATTCATCGCAAATTGCATTAACCATGTATAATACCGCAAAACCAAATCTTTTTGATTTTATGAAATCAAAAAATGCATCGCATTACCAGCGCCTTTCGGGATTTGGTTTACAAAAAGATATACAATATTGCCTTACCCAGGATGTTGCCAATACATTGATAGTATATGAAGATGGGAAACTGCTGGCAAAATAATATCCATTAAAAATTAATACAAGCTTTAAACAAAATACTGGCGATGCCACCTATAAAACTTGTTGAAAGATTTTAAAGCCTGCCTTATTTTTGTTATTTTTGCAAATTGCCTTTTTCAGAAAAAACGCTTGAAAAAAATTGTTATAAAACATTAAAATCTGAAATCCTAAATCGGCAATTATAAATAATGGCTTTACCGCACCTTATAAAATATGTTTATAATAACGGCAACGATGAAGTGATACGTCGTGGTAAAAAAATTCATGCCCAGGGTTTTGTTGAACTGGTAGAACACGACCAGCTCATGAGCGGCATCGTATTCAGGGTTAAAGACGATAGCTATGCCACATTTTACAAAGTGTATATTCAAAAATACACCGATGCAAAATCAATGACGGTGCGCTGCTCCTGCCCTTACAACCTGGGCGATATTTGCCGTCATGAGGCTGCTGCATTACTACGTTTACAGGATATGGTTGATAAAAATATGCTGGGTAATACCAATATTCAATACAACCAACGGCATACAGTTGCCAAAATGAAACATATTGACTTAAAGATGATAAAACTGCTATCATCGCCTGGAATATATGCCGAAGCAGAAAATATTTTACGCAGTACCAAAGCCAATATTTTAAAAGCAGCCGATGAACGTGTGGAAGCTGAGTTGCAGATTAATGGAGAAATTTTTCCGCTGGTGATTCAAAAAAACGATGAAAGGAATTTTGATACTTCCTGCAAATGCAGCGAAACCGAACACCCGCTTTGCGAACACAAAACCTTACTATTTCTACAATTGCTGGATGCTTATGGCGCCAATTATTTTGATACCATACGTAACTGGGATAAAGAAAAAAATAAGCTGTTACAAATGTATGGTTACAGCCTGCAAGATGACCTGGAAGGCAAATTTGAATTTACTTATAAAGATGGCAAACCATACTTAAAATTACTTGATACTTCAATAAAAAGAGTAACAGCAAATGTTACATCCGCCAAGCCTACAGAAGTTTTTATAGTACCCAATGTACCAAACGAAGAAATTGTTTTGGCTGAGCAACCTGCAAAAAAATTAGGCCTTGTTTTTAATTTCAATGCATCTTCTTATCCTTATTTTATAGTAGATGCCGTGCAGGGAGAAACTGATGAAGAACAACAAAAATTTATTGGTAAAGTAGAAAAACTTGACCTGGCAAAATTTGTAAATACAGAACCGTTTAGTGAAGATGATAAACAACTGTTGCAACAGGTACGTAAATTACAAAGCAGCGAAATAAATAAATACCTCAATCGAAACTCTCCCTTTAGTGGTATTTGGGATAACATCATTCATGTAGATGGTGATGATTTACCCGATGACACAAAAGCACTGATTGGTGAATACCTTCAGCCAAAACTTAAAAAAATTTTTGAAGAACAGGCTGGCAACAATTTTATTTATTACCTGCCAAAGGGAAAACAATTTACTACTAACAATCTTGTAGAAGCAGAAGTTAGCAACCACTTTATTGCCCCTGTTTTTAAAGTAATGGCAAATGGTAATCAATTTAAAATTAACTGTGCAGTAAAATTAACTAACAGCACTGCTTCTTTTGCCAACAATGAATGTAGCAGTAGCCTGCTTTATTTATATGATGATGTTTTGTACCTGTGGCAACAAGCAGAAGATATTTTGCAGGCAGAAAAATTTTTAAAAGAAGGAGATATAACGCTCAATAAAGAAAATTGGGCCGATAAAATGAAGACCGTTATAATGCCTTTAACCAAAGATTACCATGTTGAGTTTGACAAAAGCCTGGTAAGGGAAATTAAAAGCGGCGATCCGGAAATTAAATTACAATTGCAGGAAAAAGGCGACTATTTGTTGTTTCAGCCAATTTATACTTATAAAGGTTTTGAAACCAGGCCTACAGATAAAGAAAACATCATTATCCCCGATGGTGATAAGATATTGATTATTGAACGTAACCTAGAAGCTGAAGAAACTTTTCTTAAAAAATTAGAAAACCTACATTCGTTATTTGTGCGCCCGGGCGATAATAAAAACACACTTGTGTTAAAAGGCGCCGATGTATTACGAAACAACTGGTTCTTTTTATTTATGGATGCTATGAACGAAATGAAAGTACCGGTATTTGGTTTTGAAGCTTTACGCAATTTTAGATTTAACACAGCCAGGCCCAACACACATATACATGTAAGCAGCGGACTTGATTGGTTTGATGCCAAAGTGGAAATTGAATTTGGCAAACAACGGGTGGGTATTGATGAAATAAAATCGGCGCTGCTAAACAAGCAATCTTTTGTTCAGTTAGGCGATGGTACGCTTGGTATATTGCCCGACGAATGGCTGAAACGGTATTCGTTGCTTTTTAAAGTAGGCGATGGAAAGGCTAACCAGCTTCGCTTGTCGAAATATCACATGAGTGTTATTGATGAGTTGTATGAAAACAGGGATGCAAACGAGTTGAGTTTTGAATTAGATGAAAAATATGAACGCCTTAAAGAGTTTAAAAATATACCACAAACAGCCGCTCCTGAACATTTACAAACTATTTTGCGTCCATATCAAACAGCAGGTTTTCAATGGTTGAATTATTTAAATGATGTAGGCTGGGGCGGCATACTGGCCGATGATATGGGTTTGGGTAAAACCATACAGGCATTAAGCATGCTGCATCATTATAAAGAAATCAACGGCAGTTTAATATCTATAGTGGTTTGCCCCACTACATTAATTTATAACTGGAAAAGCGAAGTAGAAAAATTTACCCCATCTTTAAATTGGTATATACACCACGGCGGCGTACGTACAAGAGATGTGGAAGAACTAAAGAAACACAACATCATTATTACCACGTATGGTACTTTGCGCAGCGATATACAATTACTACTGAAATTGAATTTTGATTATGTGATACTCGATGAAAGCCAGGCCATAAAAAACCCTGCATCAAAAGTTGCAAAGGCAGCATCTTTATTAAATGCAAAAAACAGGCTTTGTATGAGCGGTACGCCTTTACAAAACAACACTTTTGACATTTTTGCCCAAATGAATTTTTTAAACCCCGGCTTACTGGGCAATGTTGAATTTTTCAGAAACGAATTTGCAACACCAATTGATAAATTTGGCGAGCAGGAACAAAAAGAACATTTACGAAAACTTTTATACCCGTTCATTTTACGGCGTACCAAAGAACAGGTTGCCAAAGACCTTCCCGAAAAAACAGAAACCATCTTGTTTTGCGAAATGGAAGATGAACAACGCAAACTGTACGAAGCCTACCGTAACAGTTACCGGGAGAAAATTTTGGGCACCATCGATCAGCAGGGCATTGCAAAATCGCAATTAACCATATTGCAGGGGCTGATGAAGCTGCGGCAGATATGCGATAGCCCGGCCATTTTAAACGAAGAAGAAAAATATCCCAATCATTCCATCAAACTGGATGAACTGGCTCGTGAAATTGAAGAAAATATTGGCAACCACAAAGCATTGATATTCTCGCAATTTTTAGGCATGCTTGCTTTAATAAAAAAGAAACTGATAAAAGACAATATCCCGTTTGAATATTTTGATGGAAGTACATCGGCCACAGATAGGGAAAAAGCTATACAGAATTTTCAGAACAACGATGAGTGCAGGGTATTTCTTATTTCGCTTAAGGCCGGTGGCGTAGGTTTAAACCTTACAGCCGCCGATTATGTGTATATTGTTGACCCCTGGTGGAACCCTGCTGTAGAGCAACAAGCTATTGACAGAACACACCGTATTGGGCAAACGAAAAATATTTTTGCCTACCGCATGATTTGTGTGGATACTATTGAAGACAAAATCTTACAATTACAGGAAAAGAAAAAACAATTAGCCAGCGACCTCATAGCCGATGATGCCGGATTTGTAAAAGCACTTACAAAATCAGATGTAGAGTACCTGTTCAGTTAAGTTTTTTTGCAACAGAACGACATTAAAAATTCTTTTAAAATAAGTTTTGTGTTTGGTTAAAATTGCAATTCAAATCTTAACTTCCTGCTTTAACTTTAATAAAACAATTGCTTAATGAAAAATCTTTTTGATAAAGAAACGTACACAGAAATTATTAACCGTATCAGCAAGCTTACTCCGCAATCGCAACGCCAATGGGGTAAAATGACAGTAAGCCAGATGCTGGCACATTGCAAAGAAGCATTTACAGTTCCGTTAAGCGATAAAAAGTTACCCCGTATTTTCATGGGCAGGCTTATAGGTTGGGCTTTTAAAAAAATGTTGTACAACGACAAGCCCTGGAAAAGAAACCTGCCAACTGCACCCAATTTTTTGATAAAAGATGATAGGGATTTTGAAAAAGAAAAACTGGAGCTAACAGAATTGATAAACCAATTTTACAATGGAGGGCCTGCTAATGTGGGTAAATTTCCGCACCCCATGTTTGGCACATATACCAGCGAGCAGTGGGGTAAAAGTATGTACAAACACCTCGATCATCACTTTACACAATTTGGTGTATAACTTAAACAGGAATTGTATCGGTAACAAGTAATTGAACCATCCATTACAATTTCATCAGCCTGTTAACCGCTTCTTCAAGCGTGCTCTCTTTTTTTGCAAAACAAAAACGTAAAACCTTATTGTCTTGCCCGTTTTTATAAAATGCCGAAGCCGGTATGGTTGCTACTCCATATTCTTTTGTTAGGCGTACGGCAAAATCTTTTTCGCTTTCATGGCTAATGCTTTTGTAACTGTATAATTGAAAATAACTACCGTACGATGGTAATGGCTTAAATTTTGTTTGTTTCATCAGCTGTAACAGGTAATCTCTTTTTTGTTGTAAAAAAGTTCCCAACTGCAGGTATTTATCTTTTTGTTTTAAATACTCAGCCAGGGCATATTGTACCGGGCTGTTACAACTAAAACAGTTAAACTGGTGTATTTTTCTAAACTCTTTCATAAGTGCTGTAGGCGCCACACAATAACCCATCTTCCAGCCGGTGCAATGATAAACCTTGCCAAACGAAAAACAAACAAAACTTCTTTCATACAAATCGGGGTAGCGCAACATGCTCTCATGTTTTTTCCCATCAAAAATCAAATGCTCATAAACTTCATCGCATAAAATAAAAATGCCTGTATTTTTTACAATGTTTTGTAGGGCTATAATATCATTAGTGCTAAGCAGCGCTCCTGTAGGGTTGTGTGGCGTGTTAAGCATAATTAGTTTGGTACGGGTGGTTATTTTTTGCTTTACCAAATCCCAGTCAATACTGTAGTTGGGATAAACCAACGGTATCAATACTGGTATAGCACCATTCATTTCAATGGTAGGTATGTAACAATCATAAGCTGGTTCAAAAACAATCACTTCATCGCCGGGTTGTAAAATAGCGGTGAGCGCTGTGTAAATGGCGTAAGTGCCACCGGGTGTAATGGTTATCTCTGTGTCGGGACGAACATTGTTTGTATAGAGTGTAGAAATTTTTTCGGCTATTTGTTCACGTAAAACCTTCAGGCCGTTCATGTGTACATATTGGTTATGCCCCTGCTGCATAGCTTCGTTTACCAAGGCTACCAGTTGGTCGTCCATCAAAAAATCAGGAAACCCCTGCCCCAGGTTAATAGCTTTGTGTTCATTAGCCAATACACTCATCTCCGTAAAAATGGTTATTCCTGCGGTGGGTAGTTTGCTTGTAATGGTAGGTTGCAAGTATTGGTTTTTTTTCTGTTCAAATATACAAACCAAAGCAATGGGAATAAGAATGCAATTCTTGAAAGCACCTTTGTAATTTTTTGAAAAAGTAATGCATGGGCGCCGGGCTTTTCATCAATTTTTCCGTATTTGATTTTAACCGGGTTACCAAATGTGGTAGATACCCATTTTGAATCTTTATTATAAGCAATAGCAAGAGAGTCGGGACTATGCAGCCATTTTTCATTTACCCGTTGTTCATCGGCAATAACAGGTTCAAGGTTTGAGTCAAAATAGGTCCATTTACCATCTATATAACTTTGTATGGCAAAATGTTTGGGCCAAAATACAACCCGGCAATTCAAGCCTTTATCTTCCAGCAGTTCAAATAAAACCATATTTTGCTGCCCACAGTAACCGTATGGCCTTGTAAGTATATCATCGGCTGTAATTTTTGAAGAGAGGAATAGCCCGGTGGTTTTTTGCGCTACTGATGCTATCCAGTTTTCATCAAGGTTTTGTGTGGCGTATTTATGATAAAACCTGTCGGAAATTACGTTTTTAGCAAGAATGGCATAGCCTAAAGAGCCTTGTGGTATTTTTTTAACTTCGGCAATACTATCAACATAAGTTTCAAGTTTTTGCAACGAATTTAATTTCAATAATGAAGCGTCAAATTTTTCATTTAATAAAAGCGGCTCATCGTCTTCTACAATATTATAATCAATAAAATTGAGGGATAAAAACAATAGAGATAAAACCAACAATGAATATTTCAGATATTTCATAAGGAATTTGGGGTTTAAAACCGGCCATCAACACACATTATCAATGTGCAAGTTACTATAAATATTTGTCTCCCTTGTTTCTTTTTATCTCAGCCACATATTCTTTTATTTCCTGTTCTTTGTTTTTCTTACAAATAAGTAACACATCATCGGTATCTACAATAACAAATTCATCAAGGCCTTGCAGCACTATCAGCTTTCCTTTACTTTCGTGCACCATATTGTTGGTGGCGTCTATCACCATTACATTATTGCCTGCCACTGCATTGCCCAAGTAGTCTTTCTCCAGGTTTTCATACGTGCTTGCCCAGGTACCCAAATCGCTCCACCCAAAAGATGATGGTATGATATATACATTATCGGCTTTTTCCATAATGCCGTAATCGATGCTTATGTTTACACAAAGCGGGTAAATACGTTCAATAGCATCTTGTTCCCTGTTGCTGTTAAAATGTTTTTTTTCTGCTTCAAACACTTCGGCTATTTCGGGTAAATATTTTTCAAACGCTTTAATAATGTTTTTTACCTGCCAAACAAAAATGCCTGCGTTCCATAAAAAATCTCCGCTTGCTATGAAAGTTTTTGCAAGTTCAAGGTCGGGTTTTTCGGTAAATGTTTTAACCTTAAAAACATTGTTGCCAACGGGTTGCTGATCGTACTGTATATATCCGTAACCGGTATTAGGATGTGTGGGTTGTATGCCAAGTGTAACCAATGCTTTTATGTTTTCGGTAAACTGCAGGGCATCGGTACATATTTTTTTAAATCCCTTTTCGTCGGTTATCAAATGGTCGGATGGAGCACAAATAAGATTTGCTTCTGCATTTAATTTTTGCAATTTATAAGATATATATGCTACGCATGGCGCCGTGTTTTTGCGGGATGGTTCGCACAAAATATTTTCAACGGGCAATTGCGGTAACTGCCGGGCTACTATATCTTTGTACTGCTCAAAAGTTACCACGTAAATATTTTCGGCTGGTATAAATGTTGCAAACCTATCGTATGTGGCTTGTATTAATGTGCGGCCTGTATTTAAAATATCCAGGAACTGTTTTGGGTAATCGGTACGGCTAATAGGCCAAAACCTGCTGCCAATACCGCCTGCCATGATGGCTACATAATTATTCTTATTCATGTTAAATGATACCTTCTTTTACAAGATCGTGTATATGTATAATACCATTGTATAACCCGTTTTCTTCTGTTATCAACTGGCTGATGTTATGTTTTCTCATTTCTTCCAATGCTGTTACTGCCAGCACATCTGCATCAATAGTTTTGGGGTTATTAGTCATGATATCTTTTGCTGTTAGCCCTGTAATACTTTCTGTTTTTTCAAGCATACGTCGCAAGTCGCCATCGGTTATTATTCCCAAAACTTTATCTGCTTCATCAACTACCACTGCCACACCCAATCTTCTTTTAGTCATTTCTACTATTACTTCTTTAATAGTGGCAGCCGGCAATACTTTTGGTTTTTCATTTTGCGATGCAATTTCTGCCACTCTTAAATATAATCTTTTACCCAGTGTGCCGCCGGGATGATATTTTGCAAAATCATCGCTGCTAAAACCTTTCTCTTCCATAAGGCACACAGCCAATGCATCACCCATTACCATTTGTGCCGTGGTGCTGCTGGTGGGGGCAAGGTTTATAGGGCAAGCTTCCTGCTCAACAGTAGTATTTAAAACTATATCACTATTTAACGCTAAAAATGATTGCATATTACCAACCATACCCACTAATATGTTTCCAAAGTTTTTTACCAGGGGTACCAATACTTTTATTTCGGGGCTATTGCCACTTTTGCTGATAACCATTACCACATCATCGGATTGTACCATGCCCAGGTCGCCGTGGATAGCATCGGCAGCGTGCATAAAAACAGAGGGGGTGCCGGTACTATTTAGAGTGGCTACTATTTTTTGTGCCACAATAGCGCTTTTACCAATACCACTTACAATCAGGCGTCCTTTACTATTGGCAATTTGTGAAACAGCTTTTGAAAAACCGGCATCTATTGAAGCTTTTAATCCACTTACTGCATTGGTTTCTAACTCAATAGTACGTAAAGCAGTTGTTATGATTTTATCCGTAGTCATTATTAATTGCCGCAAACCTACTTCAATTCATCCATAATGCAAAGGACTGGTATAGCATAAAAAAGTATCACCCTTTTTACAAATAATTTTATAGTTTGAATTTTTGCAGGTTTGCTTTTTTTGATTAACTTAAATGACTGAAAAATTAACAGTCCCCGGAATTTGATGCAGCTTGATTTTGCAAATACATTAGTTAACTTCGCTGCCCTTTAAAATTTATTAAAGTTTTATTACCGAATTGTACAAAACCGGGAGAAGGAAAATTATGGCAAAAACAAAATCCACATCTAAGGAACCTAAACCAAAAAAGGCTGCTAAAAGCAACCCATCAGATTTAGCCGTTCAATTACAAAACCATTTTGGATTTGATGGCTTTAAAGGGCCACAGGAAGAAATAATACAAAGCCTGCTTAACGGCAACGATACATTTGTAATTATGCCCACTGGCGGCGGTAAAAGCTTATGCTACCAGCTACCGGCCATTATCAGCAAAGGTGTTGCCATTGTGGTATCGCCATTGATTGCGTTAATGAAAAACCAGGTTGACCTGGTAAGAAGTTATAACGATAAAGATAATGTAGCACATTTTTTAAACAGCACTTTAAACAAAGGGCAACAAAAAATTGTAAAAGATGATTTGCTTGCCGGCAAAACAAAATTGCTGTATGTGGCGCCCGAAACCATGACGAAAGAAGACAACATCAATTTCTTTAAAGAACTCAACATATCTTTTTTTGCTGTTGATGAAGCCCATTGTATTTCGGAATGGGGCCACGATTTTAGGCCCGAGTATCGCAGGCTAAGAGAAATGATGGACCTGATAGATGAAAAAAAACCAGTGATAGCATTAACTGCCACTGCCACCCCAAAAGTGCAAAGCGATATTATTAAAAACCTGGGTTTACGTAAACCAAAAATTTTTATATCATCATTTAACCGGCCCAACCTGCATTACGAAATACAGCCCAAGATAAACCTTGACCAAACCAATAAAAGCATTGTAAGGTTTATACAGCAACATAAAAATAAAAGCGGCATCATATACACTCTTAACCGTAAAACAACCGAAGAGCTTGCAAAGATGCTGATGGCCAATGGTATTAAAGCTGTTGCTTATCATGCCGGCCTCGATAGTAAATTAAGGGCGCAGCGGCAGGATGAATTTTTAAATGAAGATATTGATGTAATAGTGGCCACCATTGCGTTTGGAATGGGTATTGATAAGCCCGATATCAGGTTTGTAATTCATTATAACATACCAAAATCAATAGAAAACTATTACCAGGAAACCGGCCGTGGCGGCCGCGACGGGCTGGAAGGAAAATGTATTCTCTATTACTCTCATAAAGATGTGGCCAAGCTTGAACACCTGATGAGAGATAAGCCTTTAAGCGAAAGAGAAGTAGGGGCACAGTTGATAAACGAAACCGTAGCTTATGCCGAAAGTAGTGTGTGCCGCCGTAAAATTCTGTTACATTATTTTGGCGAACATTACGATGATAAAAAAAGTTGTGGCCATTGTGACAACTGCCTGCATCCAAAAGAAAAGATTGAAGCAAAAGATGAAGCCGTAACTGTTTTAAAAGTTATAAAAGCTTTGGGCGAACAATTCCCGGTTGAATATGTGTTATTAATACTTGCCGGCAAGGCTACACCGGCAGTAAAAATGTACCGGCACGAAGAACTGGATGTTTTTGCAAGTGGCAACGATAAAGAAAATCATTACTGGAACAGCCTTATAAGACAGATGTTACTGTCTGGCCTTATTGAAAAAGATATTGTTGAATATGGATTACTTAAACTTACAAAAGCAGGAAATGTTTTCTTAAAAAAGCCGGTATCATTTAAAATTGTACTTAATAACCTTTTTGAAGAAGCCAATGCAGATGATGAAGAAGGCGAACAACCTGTTTCTGAAGCGGGCATTGCCGATGAAAAATTAACCCTGTTATTAAAAGACCTCCGCAAAAAAGTGGCCAAAGAAAAAAACCTGCCTCCTTTTGTAATTTTTTTAGAAAACAGCCTCGAAGATATGGCCACCATGTATCCTACCAGTATGACCGAGCTGGAAAAAATAAGCGGCGTTAGCAAAGGCAAGGCTTTACGTTATGGAAAACCCTTTATTGACCTGATAAAAAAATATGTGGAAGAGAATGATATTGTAAAACCTGATGACTTTGTAATGAAAAGTGTGGTAAACCGAAACAATAACAAAATATTCATTATACAAAACATAGATAAAAAAATACCGTTGGAAACGGTTGCAAAAATACGTGACCTGCGTATTGATGAATTGCTGGAAGAAATGGAAACCATTGTTGCAAGTGGCACCAAGTTAAACCTCGATTATGCCATTGATGAAATGGTAGATGAATACGAACAGGATGAAATAATGGATTATTTCAAAAACTGCGAAACATCATCGCTGCAGGTGGCACAGGAAGAACTGGCCGACAGTAATTTTAACTGGGAGCAGTTAAAACTAATGCGTATAAAGTTTTTATGCGAATACGGTAATTGATAACAGAAATTTTAAAGGAAGGTGGCAGATATTAAAAGAATACCCTTATTTTTGCTGCCCAAATTGATGGTGCGGTAGCTCAGTTGGTAGAGCAAAGGACTGAAAATCCTTGTGTCGGCGGTTCAATCCCGCCCCACACCACAAATAAAACCTTAACTGCACGTTGAGGTTTTTTTATTTTATCCTTATTTCAATACTATTATCCTATAAACCTCCAGTAAGTAGCTTCTGCATGAAAATTGGTTTCGGGCCAATGGTTCATATCAAAGCCCGGGGCTTTTTCAAGCCTTTCCCTACTTTCATTAAAGATGAACTGTTTTTTCTGCGGATCTGCCTGCAGCAAATTGAAAGGGATGGCAAAATATTTTTCACCAATCGTAATAAAACCGCCAAACTTTATTACAAAATATTCAATTTGCCCGGTGTGAACATTTATCATAATATCTTCAATCTTTCCAAGGTGCTCGCCTTTTTCGTTATGCACCTTATCGCCAATAATAGATGAAGCGGTTAAAAACTTAAGCGGCATGTTGGGATGCTTACCTTCAAGATTCTTGCCGGTAACATTCTCCTTTTCAAAAACGTTCATGGTAGTATTTTTTAAGTGTTAAGATATTTTTTGCATTTACAATTTAACTGCGGTATTAACTTTATCGAAGCACAAATCGTTCTACAGGCAAAACCGGTCGTTCAATCATAGGCACATATTCATTTTTAGTTTACAATGTGATTGATGTTGTTTTAAATGTGTTTAATAATTTACTAAAAAACTACCTTTAACCCATGATTTGTTTAATAGTTGATGATAACAAAATAGCCCGAACCACCCTAAAACACCTGGCTAGCCAGGTTAAAGACCTTACGGTAGCGGGCGAGTGCGCCACTGCTATGGAAGCATATAATTTAATACAACAACAACCGGTTGATATCATCCTGTTGGATATTGAAATGCCCCACATGACAGGCCTTGAGCTTACCAAAAACCTGGGCAGCAAAAAACCCGTCATTATCTTCACCACATCAAAAAAAGATTATGCAGCCGAAGCCTTTGAACTAAACGTGGCCGATTATATTGTAAAACCGGTAACGCCTGCACGCTTTATACAAGCCATTGATAAAGCAAGGGAGATATTGCAAAGCAAAAATGAAGAAGTTAAGTTGGATGCAGATGAATTTATTTTTATCAGGGATTCAAATATTGTAAGGCGTTTAAAACTGGATGATATTTTATTTGCCGAGGCAATGGGTGATTATGTAAAACTGCATACAGTGCAAAAATTTTATGCTATACATACCACATTGAAATCTGTTGAAGAAAGATTACCTGTATCGGATTTTTTAAGAGTTCATCGCTCTTATTTAGTTGCAATTGCAAAAATTGATACCATACAAGACGGATGCCTCATCATAAACGGAAAACCTGTACCCGTGGCAGATGCGTACAGGGCTACGCTTAATAAACGGATGAATATTCTTTGATAAATTTTCTCCCCTCCTTTAATAGTTCATCATACTTTTTAAATGCTTTAATAATAATTACGGTTTACCGATAGTATTCGCCCAATTACCGATTGGGCAATAAATCACATATAAACATTTTATAGCTTTCGCAGCAGTATTATTAAAACTTATCACAATGAAAAAGATAATATACACAACCATGCTGCTGTTTGTAATTTTTACGGTAGCAAATGCACAAGGCCCCGATTTTAGAGCATTTAACTGGGGTACATCTTTTAACCAGGTACAATATGGCGAATCGGCAGCATTGATAAAAAATATAGATAACGATGAACTTTTGTACAAAGATGTTCTTGGTGGGTTCAATTGCGAAGTGGCATTTATTTTTAACGAAAACAAAAAGCTGGAAAGCGGTATGTACATCTTTACCAAAACATACCGTAACCCACAATTGTATGTAGAGGATTACTACATTTTTAAAAAATTACTTACCACCCGTTATGGAAATCCATTGGCCGAAAATGAAGTGTGGAGCAATAATGTAAAACCTTATGATAAATATGATTTTGGACAAGCAGTAGCCAACGATAAACTCTATTTAAATACAGTTTGGAAAACTAACAGGTCTCAAATTAAATTATCATTAACCAACAATAACGGAAGGCCCACAATGGAGATTCAATATACCGCCTTATCCATGAATGAACTGCTGAACATGGATATAATAAACCAGGCACTAAAAAAATTGTAGTGCCTACCTTTACAATGATTAAGCTAATAAGAAAAAATCAATACTATTTATGGCTGAAAAAAAATTAGCAGGTCAAACAGCCCTTGTAACAGGCGCCAATTCAGGCATTGGCGAAGGCATTGCCCTATCAATGGGCGAGGCTGGCGCCAACGTTGTTGTAAACTATGTGGTTAATCCCGATGATGCTCATGCAGTAGTTGAAAAAATACAATCAGCTGGCAGTAATGCCATCGCAATACAAGCCGATGTAAGCAATGAAGAACAAGTGATTGCAATGTATCAGCAAACCATTTTTAAATTTGGCACTGTTGATATTTTAGTAAACAATGCCGGCCTGCAACGAGACGCCGCTTTTCATGAAATGACATTACAGCAATGGCAAAAAGTAATTGACGTAAACCTTACAGGCCAGTTTTTATGTGCACGTGAAGCTATAAAAGAATTTTTAAAAAGAGGTGTGGTAGCAGGGCGGTCGGTAGCGGCAGGAAAAATAATCTGCATCAGTTCGGTACACCAGGAAATACCCTGGGCAGGCCATGCAAACTATGCAGCATCTAAAGGTGGCATCATGTTATTGATGAAAAGTATTGCACAGGAATATGCTCCGCATCAAATACGTGTAAACAGTATTTGCCCGGGCGCTATACAAACTCCCATCAACCAAAAAGCATGGGATACACCAGAAGCTTTAAACAAGTTGCTTGAGTTAATACCTTACCAACGCATTGGCCAACCGGCAGATATTGGTAAACTAGCCGTATGGCTGGCAAGCGACGACAGCGATTACATCACCGGCACATCTGTTTTTATTGATGGAGGTATGACGCTGTATCCCGGCTTTTCAACCAACGGATAAATTATGAATACAGAACAAGAAAGACTAAAAGATGCTGCATGGAAAAAATGGGGGCCATACATATCGGGCAGGCAATGGGGTACTGTAAGGGAAGATTACAGCCCCGGCGGCGATGCCTGGAACTACATTACCCACGATATGGCACGCAGCAAAGCTTACCGCTGGGGCGAAGAAGGCATTGCCGGCTTTTGCGATAACCAACAACAGCTTTGTTTTGCTCCTGCATTCTGGAACCATAAAGATCCCTTTATTAAAGAAAGATATTTTGGCCTCACCAATCAGCAGGGCAATCATGGCGAAGATGTGAAAGAGATTTATTTTTATACCGATGCGGCGCCATCTCATGCATACATGAAAATGCAATACCTGTATCCGCAACAAAGATTTCCTTATGAACAATTGATTGAAGAAAATGCAAGCCGCAGCAAAGATGAAACAGAATTTGAAATTACCGATACAGGCATTTTTGAAAACAACCAATACTTCAACATCTGTATTGAATATGCCAAAGCAGGCGCCGATGATTTACTGATACAAATAACGGTGTTAAATAAAAGCAACGAAAAAGCGCCGCTAACCATTTTACCAACTATTTGGTTTCGTAATACCTGGCAGCCACTCAATCAAAAAGAAAAACCATTGCTTTTTGCTTCAGATAAAAACCAGGTAAAAATTCAACATCAAGTTTTGGGTAATTATTTTTTGTATTGCCAAAATGCCGATGACATTATTTTTTGCGAAAACGAAACCAATAACAAACGTTTATATAATTATGATGATAACAACAGGTTTTATAAAGATGGAATCAACAATTATATTGTAAACGGCCACAGCAGTATCAATCCCGACAGGGGAGGAACAAAAGCAGCGGCAGTTTATAAAAGCAACATCAACCCTGGTGAAGAAATTAAAATACACCTGCGCCTTTGCCAAATACAGCAACAAAAACCTTTTGAAAATTTTGACGAAATATTTGCACTGCGGATAAACGAAACCAACTTGTTTTATGAAGCCCTGCAACAAAACATCAATGATAAACAGCTAAAAACTATACAGCGGCAGGCCTGGGCCGGCTTAATATGGAACAAACAGTTTTATTATTACGATGTGCATACCTGGCTAAATGGCGATGTTGGCTCACTACCGCCTGCACCCGAAAGAAAAAAAGGCCGCAATAAAAACTGGCAGCATTTTAGTGCTGCCGATATCATAAGTATGCCCGATAACTGGGAGTATCCCTGGTTTGCCACCTGGGACCTTGCACTGCAATGTATTGCCTTTGCAAATATTGATATTGGTTTTGCCAAAGAACAGTTGCTGTTATTAACGCATGAACGGTACATGCATTCCATGGGGCAGCTGCCGGCTTACGAATGGGCTTTTGATGAAGTGAACCCACCTGTACATGCCTGGGCTGCGTTATATATTTATGAAACAGAAAAGAAGCAAAATGCAGGCGGTGCCGATAAAAAATTCTTAACCACCATGTTTCAAAAGTTGCTGATTAATTATACCTGGTGGCTAAACCGTAAAGATGCCGAAGGCAATAATATTTTTGAAGGAGGATTTTTGGGGTTAGATAATATTGAAGTGTTTAACAGGGAAATGCCATTGCCAACAGGAGGTATCTTACAACAAGCCGATAGCACAGCCTGGATGGCTATGTATTCGCTAAACATGTATCGTATTGCCATGATACTTGCCAGCAACAACGATGCATACCTAGATATTGCCGGAAATTTTATTGAACACTTTTTACATATTGCCGGCGCCATAAAAAATTCGGGCACCACTAATACCGGCTTATGGGATGATACAGATGGTTTTTTTTACGATGCCATTGCATTTAGCGAAAAAGAAAATTTTCCGCTAAAACTCCGCAGCCTTGTTGGTTTAATCCCTTTACTTGCTATTGAAGTTTTTTACGAAGATGTACTTGGCAATAAAAAAGATCTTGATGATAAATTAAACTGGTTTGTTAATAACCGCCCCCATTTGGTTGAGCAGGTGTCGCATTGGAACCAACCCGGTAAAAATAACAGCAGGATATTTAGTTTAATAAGAGGGCACCGGTTAAAGGCAATTTTAAAACGTATGCTGGATGAAAATGAATTCTTAAGTCCATACGGGATTCGTTCTATTTCAAAAACATACAAACAGCATCCTTATCAATTAACAGTTGATGGAACAGGATATGAAGTACGCTACACTCCGGGCGAAAGCAATAATGCCATGTTTGGCGGCAACAGCAACTGGCGTGGCCCTGTATGGATTCCGGTGAATTTCCTTATCATAGAATCGCTGTTGAAATTTTACAGGTATTTTGGCGATGATTTTACCGTTGAATACCCAACAGGTTCGCAAAATTATACATCGCTAAAATATATTGCCTGCGACCTGCGTAACCGTTTACTAAACTTATACCAACCACAAAACTCAAAATTGGCCGTATATGGCGATTGCAATTTTTTACAAAGTAGGCCACAGGATCTTTTGTTCTTCGAATATTTTCATGGAGATACCGGCCATGGCCTTGGCGCCTCACACCAAACCGGGTGGACGGCATTGCTTGCCAACCTGATTAAAGAGATATGATGAGTTAACGGTATTTAATTTTGTATGTAAGTATAATAAGTGCAAACAATAATGTAACCGCATTGGCAATGATGATGGGCAGGTTATAACTTGATATACCATACACAAGCCAAAGAAGCGTACCAAAAGAAAACAACGTATACATACCCAACGAAATACCCGAAGTATCTTTTGTACGAATTGTTTTAATAGCCTGCGGCACAAACGACGTAGTGGTGCAAACCGCAGCCGCCAAACCTGTTACTGTAATTATATCCAATTGTTTGTTTTTTATTGAAAAATTTAAAATGTAAGGTAGAGGATTTTTTTGTGGGGGGGGGATTAAAAATAATATTGAGTAATATTTGTTAATGTTCCTTAGAATATTTGAATAACATCTATAATCATTTATTTAAAATCAAAATACCCCAAAGAAGGATTGTCTAACTCACCAATCAACATTGCTCTGTCAAGCAGCATGTTTGATTCTTCGCAACAAGTTTCAGGAAGCAAGGCACAATTATGGCAAGCTGCAAGATTACATGAGTTCGGACCTTGTCCGTGGCTGTCAATACAGATTGGGTCGCTTGAACACCACCTTGCATTTTCAATAGCATTATAAACTATCGTTTCAAGATTGCCTTGTTTTCCTTGTCGCACCAAACCACCTAATGAACCTTCTGAATCACCTGATGCAGTGTAAATCAAAACTCCGTTCATTGTGTCATTTGGAAATTCAAGATTGCAATAAATTCTTTCACGCAATGCAGAACTTCCGTAACCACATTCATAGCTAAATTGGTTTATAACCAAATGAGCAAAAGTGTGAATCAAAACAAACTCCGGTTTTATTTCCCTTCGCTTCAATCCTTTCGCTTCTCTTGGTCGATTGTAATTGTCAGATAATAATTTTGCTCTCTTGATCACCTCATCTTTTGCAGCCCACGCTTTCAAGCGCTTCTCATTGAATTCAAAGAAAACACCTTCGCCTCTCACAACCACTGCCGGAAGCCATTCAATACTCTGGCCAAGTTTTATGAAGTTCTTTTTTTCAGTCAATGATTTTCCATCATCTGGAAGCCATCTTGAAAACCCAACGAATGCTCTTGTCTCTTTTAATTTATGGACTAGCCCTATACTCTGAAAACCTGATTGAATAATTTTAAAATCAGAATCTTGCTCATAACTTATTGCTAATTCTTTTTCACAATAAAAATCTTCATTTTCCCAACCGCCTCCAGCAATTAAATAATCATATTCCATTTTTCTATACTTTTCTTCCTCATCACCCATTTCATTCAAATCTGGTCCGGTTTGTTTCTTATTGGCAGCATCCAACAACTTTTCAGTATAGTAATCTCTTTTCTCCGGATTAAATTTTTGTTCTGCAACCAACTCAAAACGCATTTTGTCAAATTCGCCATTTACCAATCCAGAGGAAAGCCAATTCCAATTCTTTTCTAATACTTCAATGATTTTTCTGTCGATTGACTTTTCCCATTGAGGTAAATAGATTGAACTTCGAACCTGCGAGAAGTAAACATTGGATGCACCCTTTTGAACTACTCTAAGCTCTTCACCACAATGCTTTGTATTTTGCCTATCTTTTTCCTCTCCCAACCACGGTCGCCCTCCTGAACAAGTAATTCCAATTTTTGTAAGTGAACTTTCATTGAAGGCATTACCCATAGTTTTATGTGCTCCACAACTACAAGTGATTTCAATACCGGACAAAGCTCCCGAACTTCTTCCCGCACGTAAGCGCAAATTGTGCTGACCTTCAGGTTCTGATCCTCCATGAACCCATTCAATAAAAGGGAAATCTTCGATATGACCGTGCTTAGGACAAATTGCAATAAAACGGACAGGTATTAATTTTTGTCTTTGTCGGGCTGGAAGTTCACTACAAGATCTACCCGAATCAAAAGAAATTCCGGAACAAGTCGGTTTTTGAGAATCATAAATTGAAACTTTCTCCATGTGTCCGCACCTTGTGCAATAATGCCACCGTGGAAATCTTATGAATGGAATTTTCAGTGACGAATTTGTAATGCCTGGACCCGGGTCTCTGAAATCAGGAGGCAATCTGAATTCTTTAACACCTAATCTCTTTGCTAATCGTTCTTCGGTTACTTTGAATTCATCCAACTCGGTAATCGTTCTGAATTTTTCTTCCCACATATCAAGTCCGACAACCATCAATGACTCATCCTTTGGAAAGTTTATCATCTGTCCAACTCCCCAGGGAGAAATTAACTGCAACCTTCTAATTGGTTTTTTAGCTGGCATATTTTAGTTGACTATGTTTAAGTATTCTGCCGGAATCACATACGCTTCACAAGTTGAATCAACATTTCTCATTGATGTTGGTGTCGACCAAGCTCTTGCCTTTATATCTTCTGATGGATTTGTTCCAGCCGGATACATTAAAGGAATATTTGTTTGCTGTCCGAATGAGCCATATACAAGAGGAAGTTCATTTTTCCAGTAGTCAAGTTTTTCTTCAATAAGTTCCAATGTATTTTCGTATTCTTCATCGTCAATTAAATGAACTCTGTCAAAAATTATTTGAGTTACTCTTTCAATAATTTCCTTCTGCGGAAAAGGTTTTGGTGTTGTTGAACTTTGGTCAGTTGAATAAAGTCTAATCAGTCCTACTAAGATTGCATGCAGTCCTCTTTCTCTTGCCGGTGCTGAAAAAGGAGTAACACTTGTTGGCTCAACCTTGCTGTAAATTTTTGAATGATATTCCTGGAAGTGTTCAAAGTGTGAACGGTCTCTCGGTTTTGAGCAATTGTAAATTGTAAAGACAAGCCCTGGGCCTTTCTTTGAACGACCAACACGGCTTGTTGCCTGAATGTATTCGGAAGTTGTTTTCGGTTGTCCAATAACTGTCATCAAACCCAATCGTGGAATGTCAACGCCAACAGAAATCATGTTCGTTGCAAGGCACACATCAACCGGATATTCAGATTTATCGCCTGTCCATGATTTTGAAAGTTGTTCCAAATATTCTGGAATGTCATTGCTGTTGATACGGCTTGTCAATTCAATATCACGATTGATAAATCTTCTTTCGTCTCCTTTGATTGCTTTCCGAATCCAAATTGAATTCATGTATTCCCGGATGTCTGCACGAATGAGTGTTGCTGCATGTCCTAACTCACGAATGCTGTTGAAGTAAGTCAATGCAGTCCAATATGGGTCTCTCAAAATTTCTTCTGCAACTGGAATTGATTTTACTGATTGAAGTAAAGCAGAAATTACTCTTACCTGTGCAGTAGCATGTGAAGGTAACGCAGATGCAAATATGCCCGTGTATATTCTACCTGTGCTTGTTGTGTTCTCGTATGCAAAGAATGAATCACCTGCACTTAAACATTGTGCAGGGAAAATATTTACATTGTTTGTTCCTCTGCCGTAAAGCGAATTGATTTGTTCTTTGGCTCTGCTGATTGTTGCTGACGATGCAATGATTTTGGGTTTCACATTATTTGCTGTGCAGAGTTCTTCAATCATTGTTTCATACAAACCAACCATTGAACCCAAAGGACCTGAAATCAAATGCAACTCGTCTTGTATAATCAATTCAGGCGGTGAAAACATTCTTTCATTTCCTCTGAAACCAAAAATTGTTTTTGCCTCTGGCTTCCATGTAAGCATAGCGAACTTGTCAACTGTTCCGATTAAGAGAGTAGGTGGATTGTCATAAATATCTTCATCAATTACAATTAGTGGAAGTTTGTTCTCTAATGTAGAAAAATCACATTTCGGATTGTCACATTGAAAAATTATTGTTTGAATTCCTTCAACCGGTCTGCGTTTATAGCCCTTAACACGATTGTTGTTCGCGCCTTTAATCAAACCCATTTGAGAACCGCACCAGGGACATTTCAAAACAATGAACGGATTTTCTTCCTCTCTGCCTTGCTCCATTTTCTGAAATGTTATTCGTGCTTCATCCCTTCTGTTTGGTGTTGAATCAGAACCAACCCAAAGTCCAATTGTAATTCTCGCTGTTCCTAGTTCTTCTTCATTCTCCTTTCTGATTTTATCGCAAGCACAAATCAATGATGCTGCTCTTTGAAACTGTTGAGCTGTGAGAAGTCGCAATGTGTAACGCATCAGCACTGTTGTGCCTGAATCGTTTTTGTCTTTTAATCTTTTCAGGAAAATTGTAAATGCTGACAAACCCAGGTATGCTTCCGTTTTTCCTCCACCGGTGGGAAACCAAATCAAGTCAACCATTTCTCTGTCTGGATGCCCTGCATCCAACATTGAATTCAGATTCATAAGAATGAATGCAAGTTGAAAAGGTCTCCATGCTCCAAGTCCTGGCTTCCATGTTGAACTGTCGTTGATGTCAGGAATGACAGCATCCTTCACTTTTGTTACAGGTGCATTTGTTTCAATAATCCAATTTCTTGTTTCAATACTGTAATGAAGTTGCTGCAACAACATTGCACGATTCATCAGTTTGAAAGCACGATTTACTTCTTCATTGCTTTTCAAAAGTTCAACTCCTTCTTTCATTCTCTGCAAACACAAACGGCAACTATCAATATGTCGCAATGCCGTTTCCAAAAGTTCGTCTTTCAATTCTTCGTTTGCAATTTCCTCTTGCCGGTCTATCCATCCTTCATATTCGGCATTCAGTTTTACAAGATTGGTGGTGATGTCTTTCTCCGACAAATCACTCAGGTCAAACATTTTCAGTTCAACGCTTTTCAATTCATTCGGAACGATTGGTTTTATTTCATAAACAGGAATTACCTCAGTTGTAATTGAATTTGTGAATTCAATATCGCTGTCATTCCATGATGGTGAACAGCCATGACCAACTGCAAAAGTTTTTTTCTTCCTGAACAAAAGCAGATTTGATTTCTCATCATCCTTATCTGTCTTAGAAGATGCGGCTTTGTATGGACAAAAACATTTTTCATTTGAAGCTACTGAAAACGAAACCTGGAAAAAGCAATCTTCATTCTTAATGTTCTCTGCTCCTCCGTTGTTTTGATTTATCAAAGTAAATGTGAGCAAATGAATGTTTTTGTCTGAATCTTTTCCATGTGTTCTGTTACGGATATTCAGTTTCAGGTTTATTGGTTTACCTTCTTTGTCCGCCAAAACTTTATCAATGAACTTTCCCGACTGTAACGGAATCTCGTTTGCTGCTAACGCAAATTCCTGGTCAAGGGAAATTCTGTAATAAGCTTTTCTCGTTACAGTTGTTCCATCTTCTTTCTGATAACTATATTCTTTGATTTCATAAACACCAACATTTACTTTGATAGTGAAACCGTCTTTCGGAATTTTTGAAAAGCAACTGAATCCCATTGCAGAAGGAAGAAAGGAATTTGCAAGTCCGATTTCTTCTTCAAAATCATCTGCCATATCAACAGGTGCTTTGCTTTCTTCTGCTGTAACAGGGTCATCAACTTCTTTCTTTTCATCTTCCAGTTTCTCTAAAACTTTTTCTTCCTCTGTTGAAGTGGAATCAAGTTTTTCTATCGTGGCTGCTCTTGGAAATAATACTCCTGCACCATATCTCAATCTTGGCGGTTCGTTGAGCAAAATTTCTTCTCCGTTCTCCTGTATGTGTGGTTTTACAGGGTCGGGGCCAATCAATTCTTTCTTTATGAATTTTAGAATATCGTCTCTCATACTAATTGAGTTTTCGTTTTAGAATTTCCCTGTATTCATTTCGCAATGATTCAGAAATGAAAAGTATCAAGCCATATCTTGCTCTGCTCATGGCTACATACAATAATGACTTTGCAATATCACTTGTCAAATTTTCAATGTCAGTTATCAAAACATAATTGCTTTCCATGCCTTTGTATGACTGAACTGTTGCAAAACCAAAGAAACTTTGTGTCGGTGAAATCTCTCCATTGTTTTTTATTTCTCTGATTGTAAAACCAAGCATAGAATCAGAACATGAGTTTTCAAACTTCTTTGGTGAGATAACCACCAATTCATTCAAAGGAAGTTTTGCTGCGGATAGTTTTTGAAGTTGCTGAGAAAGCAAATGTTTTTGATGTGCTTCATCTGTGTAGAAAATATATTCAACCGGAATTCCTTCAAGATGCTCCAACAGAAATGGTGGCTTCTCAAATCCTGAAATCAAAGAAGTTTCTTCACCAACTTGTTTTGTGTTTCTGCAATTTATTTTCAGCAAAAAGTTTGAATGCTGACCTAAACCTTTCAGCATATCAAACATTTCTGCTCTTGTGAGTTGTGCATAGATGGCTTGCCGTTCAAAGTCACCGTAGATTTCCCAATTTCCATTTGCTAATCCTCCTGTTACCATCGAATCAAACAAACTCAAATATTCTTCTCTGATTAAGTCCTGTCCTTCATCAACAATCAATTTGTCAAACTTCTTGCTGATTCCTTTTTGATAAATGTTCTTCAACAATGTCGGCAAATACATAATGTAAAAATCCTGTTTGCTGCTTTGGTTTTTATCGTAGTCAAAACCTTTTGATTGCTCAATCAAAAAACTGTGCAAACTTGAAACTGTGATTTTGTCTTTCCAGTCTTCAACTTGCTTTTGCATCCACTCACCAATTAGGCGGTTGTAACAAGTGAGAAAAACTGTTTTGCCTTCGGCTGCTGCTCTCACTGCTGATTCAAGTGCAATCATTGTCTTTCCTGTGCCTGCACTCCCTTGTGTAACACTTCTCTCATTGAGTTGAATTGAATCAAGAATTCTGTATTGTTCTTCGGTGTATCTTTTTACTTCTTTGTCAAACTCATCTAACCGTTCTTTTACCGTCCTCACTCTTTCAAAATCACCTCTCAGAAAATCGCAAAGCGAATTCAAATCGTTTTCATCAGGTAATGAATCTTTCTCTGAAAACCATCTTTGGTTTTTGTGTTTGTTGGTGAACTGCTTTACAAGATTCTGAAAAAACATTTCTGTTCCGTTTTTGATAGAATCTTTATCAAGAATCTGCCAGGGTTCATATTCAACACTCTGCTTGTCAAAACTGATGTGTGGGAATGCACACAAAAAACCGGAAAGAATTTTTGTGAATTTGTGTCCTTTGCCGAATTCTTTTTCAATAGCAGAACGCAATGAGAACATTGCATCTCTTGCCTGGTTGAACGGACCAACATTGCTTGTGTTTGTTACATTGAATTTGTTTGTATAGTGCCAAACACCTTCAATACATTTTACATCACCGCCTTTTACTTCCATTACAAAAATTCCACCTCCTGGAATGAGAATCAGAAAATCAATTTCACCATACAAGCGAACCGTGTGTTGCGAAAGGTTGAGTGAATGCAACACAACCCAATCCTTTGTGAACTGGCTGTTTTTGAAAAATTCAAAAAGCATTTTCTCTCCTGTGCTTTTGCAATTCTTGTCTATGTATGGTGGTAGCAGTTTTGCCATCAGATAATTTCATTTTGAAGAAGCCTGTTCACATAACGAACATCAATATTCTCCCACACATTTGAAACATCAATAACTTTCAAAATAGATACACTACCTAATCCTTCAATTGATATTTGTTTGTTTATTAGAGAACTGTCAGCATACTCATGTATTTGTGCTTTGATTTTACTTATAATAAAATCTGATGCATTGTGCCTCCATCCTTTCATTTTTGTTATTGAATCTCTTACCGTCTTAATATTATCACTCAATAAATCTGAATTTGTAAGCAAGGCAATACTAATTATGTCCGCATCATCATCTGGACCAATTCTACTTTCGTCCTGCAACCATGTTCTGATTGTAACTTCATGCTTCTTGCAATCATTCTTCCGTAAGTCCTCAACCAATTTTTTGAAATTATTTCCTATTGAGGAATAGTATTCTTTCAAAAGATTTTTCCAAAGTTCTGTCCATTGTTTTACAGAAGCTAATTCTTTGGTGTTTGTGCTCTTCTCCACCAACTCTACCAAAATATCTCTGTCTGTATTTATCAAAGCAATCACATCTCCGGTTTGCAATGATTCAACTTTTCTTCTGTGAAGATTGGCTTTCTCCCCATGTTTATCAATCAATTCGTTTATGACTAAAAATTTATGCGATTCAGTTGTGTAAATAAAAAAGTCACTTTCAAACACAACCCGTTTTGCTTTTATGCTATTAATCAAATTTCCTTTCGCTGTATATTTTGAATACTGTGCATTATCAAGTTTGAATTCAAAATCTAAAATGTCAAACGAACTTTCAGAAGTTGTTTCAACAACTTCGTCACCGGAATACAAATCTGAAAATCCTTTTGGTTTTGCAGATTCACTTTCTGAACGAATGCCTTTGTTGTTTATCGTTGCTTTTATGTTCTCACTGTATTGCCTGTTTCTTCTTTGCAATGAATTGTAATACTTGTTTTCAAACTGATAGAATAAAACAGTGAGTTCAGAGAAAAGAAATGATGAAAGAATTCTGTTGATATTGCTTGATTTAGCCCATCCTGTAAGAATTGCTTTCTGTGGTTTGCTCGAAAGTAATTTGTCGTTCACATCGGCAACAGAGATTACTCTTGGTTTCTGAATTTGTGCCAGAAGCGAATCATCCAATGCTTTTGCCTCTCCATCGGTAGAGCAAATGATGTAATCATATTGCTTTGAACTCATGAGGGTTTTCAACCTTGCACATTTTTCAGATGGCTGCGTTGCGAACCTTGCAATAACTGATTTTAAAAGTGAAATACTTTCTTCAATTGGTTTGTGTGAATCACCTAACCACATTCTGTATCGGAGAAACAAAGTTTCAATGCTGTTTATTTTGGAGTTGAGAACTGAAATTTCTTCTGTCGTTGGTAAGTGTGCAACTCTTGAAACCAGGTTAGTCAGTTGAATGAGAGAAATTTTCAGTGAAGTTAAATCATTGTTGGATTCATCCTTTTCAATGGAGTGAATTTTCTGTATGGTTGTTTCAAGTTCTGCATCATGGCAAATCTCTTTTACAACATTGAATGAAATGTATTTTCTCAGCTTCTTTTCAAAAGAATGAAAGGGAGAAAGGTTTGCTGAATGGTCAAGTTTTAAATTTTCTTTTGTGAAATTGAAAAACTCAAAGCCATAGTTACCGATAGTTTCAAAACTTTCAATCTCTGACAAGTCAGTAATCAGAATTGTTGGAATGTTCTTTACATCAATGTCTGAAAAGTCAGTTCCTCTTTCCTGTATCGTTGAAAATCCATCAATTATAATTTTTGAAACTGAACTTGAAGAAAGTGTAACATACAAAGCAAGAGTAGAAAGGTTGTTTGAAATAAGTAGTGGGCTGTTTATGTCTGCTGCACCGTTTTCATCAATCTTACCGCTCTGGAAATATTCCGGCAATGAAGCAAGATTCATTGCTATGTCTTCAATAGAATCATCGTAAGATTTGAATTTGCTTACAAGGCAAATTTTATTTTTCATGAACTCCTTGTTGCCGTAAGTATTTATTTCCAACAATTCGTCAGTTGGAGTAATGATTTTTCCCGGAAGAGCTTGCTTTACTCGTTTTAGAGACGAGAGTTGTCTTGTTTGTTCTGTGCGTTGAAGTTTTATTGACTGGGTAATGTCAATAGTGAAAGTTGCAATGTTTGGCTCCTTGCCCGCTTTAAAAGCAACAGAATTGTTTCGGATTCCACCCCATTCAACAATAGCATCTCCATTGAGTTTCAACTTGTCACCAAGATTATATTGCCTGTATGATTCAAAGATTTCCTCTTTGTATTCCGTATAATCATTTTCAATTAGAAATAAAGCTGTTGGCACAGATAGCCATTGAGCAGAATACTCTTTTGTCGGAAAAACCAAACAAAGCTTGTTGGTTGTGTTACTTGCAAAAAAATCAGTAATTAGTTTAAGTGAATCTTTCAGTGGCAATGGAAGTGAATGGGCTTCGTTTTGCCCTGCATAAGAGTATTGCAGTTTCTGAATTAAATCCTGATTCATGTTGGTTCACTTCAATGTTGCTTTAGCCGTTTAGCAAAAGATACTTTAATGATGCTGCAATTTTTTCTGCCATCAATGGTGGAACTGCATTTCCAATTTGCTTGAACGCTGCTGTCCTGCCTCCTTCAAAAAAGTAATCATCAGGGAACGATTGAATTCTTGCGGCTTCACGAACTGAAATTGAACGCACTTGTTTGAGGTCAGGATAGATATAATAATGTCCGTCTTTCGCAATGTGCGCAACTACTGTGTGAGAATGTCCGGTTGGGTCAATCACTTTGTATCTGTCTAAAAATGCTTCGGTGTTTTTATGTGTTTGTAATCTTTTTGGAATGTCGTTGTATTTCAACCGCTGTCGGTCATTCAGCCACTTATCAATTGCAAGAGCGTAAATTTCCAAATCTCTGTCGTTGTGGTTTCGTGTGATGTGTTGGGTTGTGTAATCAATTCCGTTTCTTGTTTCTGTTTTCTTCAAATACTCATTGATACTTTTTGTGTAGTCGGCAACTTCAAGTTCTTGTCCTGGTTTCAAATAAGGAAGGTCAAAAAATAAATCCCGTTTTGTCTGCCAGTGGTTTTCCATCTTTTGAAGTTCGGGAAAATGAAATTTCGCTTTTCCTTTTCTGCCGATTATGATTACTCGTCTTCTTTTTTGCAGCACTCCGTATTCTTCCGCATTGAGAACTTTCATGTCGGCTGAGTAACCTATTTCCTCAAACAGTTCCAACATTTCATTAAGATACTTTGCATTTCCTGCTGTGAGCAAACCCAACACATTTTCAAACACAAAATATTTTGGTTTATAGCGAATGAGAAACTTTGCATAGTAGCGGAACAAAAAATTTCTTTTGTCGCCTTTCATTCTGTTTGGGTCTCGGCTTCTTCCCACAAGTGAATACGCCTGACAAGGCGGACCACCAATGATTACATCAACTTTCTTTTCGCCAAGTTGCGAATCAATTTTTTCAAAGATGCTTTCAATTGTATTGTTACTGATTTCTTCATTGATAACAGATTCAAGCAAATGCTGTGGGATGGAATCCCACAATTCATTTCTTGAAATGTCTTGTTGTAGATAGCTATAATACTTTGCCAGTTTTTTTTTCTGATTGAAGTGGTGAAATGCAATTCGGGTTTTCAATGTGTCGGCCGCTTCCTCACTCATCTCCACATGTGCAACCGGCTCAAACTTCTCACGGATAAAACCTTCCGAAAGCCCACCTGCTCCGGCAAAAAGGTCTATGTAATTGAGTTTGCTCATGCTTAATTAACTGCTGATAATTTGTTTAACCGTGTCAAAATTTTGTTCAATGTTCTCTCTTGTTTTATTCCTTTTAGTTCACATTCAAAGATGGTAAAAACTTTCCAACCCTGATTTTTAAGGTCGGAAAAGTTTTCCAGGTCTCTTTGTTTGTTGCACTCAATCTTGTCAAGCCAAAACTTTGTCCGTGTTTTCGGAACAACAAAGTAGCGGCAGTTCTCATGTCCATGCCAAAAACAACCGTGAACAAAAATTACCGTTCTATACTTTGGCAGCACTATATCCGGCTTGCCGGGTAAGTCTTTACTGTGCAGCCTGTATCTTAACCCATTTGCAAAAAAAAATTTACGAACTACTAATTCCGGTTTTGTGTTTTTAGATCTAATTTGGCTCATATTATAACTCCTGACTTCTTTTGCATGTATATCTCCCATTATTCTTTCTTTTCTTTCATGTTATCTGGATAAAAAGCAGTAGCTAAAATTCCTCCAAACACTATATTAACATCAGCCAGATCAATACCTACTAAAACCAATTTTTTATATTGCAATACTGCTAAATCAATGCTATAAAACTAATGAATTAAAATTTAAAAAGCCTGATATATTGAAATATGTGTAGTTATTATTTACAAATGATTTCTCTTTTTTTGCCTAGTTTATTATAATTTATTTTATAAAAACTTTTTTACACAATCCTACTTCCCCTTTCTAAAATTTTCTCCACCCTTGCTTTTACAATTTCTCAGTTTTAATTAATATAATTCACCCCTGCCGATAGTTATTGCCTGTTCATCGATTGCAGCTTTTGGCTGCTTGTTTTTGACGATAGCTTTGATTCATCAAATGAAGCATTAAGGTTTTCTCATTAGCAATATGTTTATACTACCGGCTCCTGTTTCTACAGGAGCCTCATTTAAAAAACTAAAACCGTTTTTTTGAAAATTATTTACCCCATATTATTTTTCCTGAGTACACTTATATTAATTTTTCTTGCTTTTTATCTTTTAAAAAGTATCGATGCAGGTTTTGGCGCCTTATCCATCATACTTTTAATATCGGGCATCATACTCAGTATCTCTTTTCTTGCATTTTTTATATTGCGTTATTTAAAAACACCTTCCGAAAAGGAGAGTTGAATTTCGTAAATTAGTGGTGATAGTAACTTATGGCCAATAAAAAAATTTCATTGCTTATACTGGCCGCTTTTGTAGTGGGCATGCTGATGCTTATTTATGTGCATTTCATCTTTTCAAAAAATAACGACCAGCTTATTTCCGGCAACCAAAAGCTGATGGAAGAAGTTACGGTAAGCTCCCAGTTGAAAGACCTGGAAAAATACGTGATATCGATGGAAAGCATTGTAAAAGGCACTATCGTTACCAACGATGCAGGTTATTTTAAAGGGCTCGAAAAAAATGTAGAAGCCACCCAAACAAACCTCAATAAATTACAAAAGATTACCGACGACGACAGCTCGGCCAGGTATATTGATGAACTGGATACATTGGTGCAGCACAAACTGCTGTACGATAAAAATGTGCTGGAAGTGTTTAGGGCAAAGGGTAAAGATGCTGCAGAAAAAATGTTTGCCAGCCACAGCAGTTCAAGGTTAACCGACTCAATTGTTACACTGATACATAAGATTGACAACACCCGTAAAAAACATTTTGCTCAAGCCATGCTTACTATTGAAAAAAGCAGTAAGAAAGCGCAGTTGTTTATAAGCCTGTTGATATTATCGGTGTTAGCCGGCGGTGCTATGTTGTTTTGGTACATTATCAATATCATTCGCAAACAAGGTTTGCTCATAAGGCAACTGCATATTTCAGAAAAAAAAGTACGGGAGTCGGCACATATAAAAGAAAATTTTATGGCTAATATGAGCCACGAGATACGCACCCCCATGAATGCTATACTGGGTTTTACAAACCTGCTGCAACAAAAAAAATTAGATGAGGATGCAGCCGGTTATGTGCAAACCATAAAAAAATCGGGCGAAAACCTGCTCGGCATTATCAATGATATATTAGACCTGTCGAAGATTGAAGCCGGCATGATGCGTATTGAAGCAGCACCGTTCAGCATACGAGGGCTTACACATTCGGTAGAAGTGATGTTTGCCGATAAGAGCAGGGAGAAGAATATCAAATTATCAACCCAAATAGACGAAGCCGTACCCGATACACTTAATGGCGATGCTATGCGCCTTACACAAATACTGGTTAACCTGATTGGTAATGCCATAAAATTTACCGAACAGGGAAGCATTAACATACATATAAGTAACGAGGGTATTGAAAAAGATATTTTAAAAACAGGTATTACCGTTGCAGATACAGGTATCGGCATCAACCCTCAAAAACTGCAACAGGTGTTTGGCCGTTTTCAACAAGCCGATGATGCGGTTACCAGGAAATACGGCGGCACCGGCCTTGGCCTTTCAATTGTAAACGACCTGGTAAAATTGCAAAACGGCAGCATACAAGTACAAAGCCAACCGGGCAAGGGCACTAGTTTTCATATTATGATACCTTACCGTGTAATTGCTAACGGAGCAGATGAGCCGATTACTAAAGAGCTACCAGCAACCGGTGGTTTTAATTTTAAAGATGTGGTTGTTTTGGTGGCCGAAGACAATGAGGTAAACCAAAATCTCATAAAACATTTATTTAAAAACTGGAACCTGCAATATGATTTAACCCAAAACGGGAGGGAAGCTGTTGAAAAACTTAAAAATAAAAATTACAACCTCGTGCTAATGGATATTCAGATGCCCGAAATGGATGGCTATACTGCTACGCAGGAAATAAGGCATGAGTTAAAGAGCGATGTACCCATCATAGCTATGACGGCACATGCACTTGCCGGCGAAAAAGAAAAGTGTATTTCGTTTGGGATGAACGAATACATTTCAAAACCCATCAATATTGAAAAACTATACAGCCTGTTAACACAGTTTGCCAAAATAAAAACCAAACCCCCAACAAACAGTTATAGTAATTATAACATAAACAGTTATCAGCACATCAACCTTAATTATATGAAAGAGGTTAGCGGCGGTGATACCGATTACGAAAAAGATGTAACCATGCAGTTTATAGAAATGGTGCCGCAGCAATTGGATGAAATTGAAAAAGCCTGGAAGAGTAATAACCTACAGCAGGTGCGGCAGTTAGCACATAATTTTAAAACTACAGTTTCTGTGATGGGCTTAAATGAAAAACTACAACCCTTTTTAAACAGGCTTGAATATGAAAACCCCGATGAAGAAATGTTTTATACCAACTTCACATCAATTTCAACTGTATGCCATGCTGCTGTAAAAGAAGCCGGCCACTTTCTTACTACACTTTAAATTTTTTAAAACCATTGCTGTTTGATGGTGGTTTCTCTTTCGCTGAAAATTTTGTTGTAAAATAATTGCACTCCTTTTTTACCGATGCTATTTGCCCAATCAACGATTATAGCTTACGCAAGGTGGCTGTATTTAATAATTTTAAGCAGCAAAAAAAATCAGTCTTAATTAACATGAAATCTTCTAAAAAAACTTTCAACTATTGTACAACCGTAACTGGGTTTTTGGTTTTTATCAACTATAGTTTTTTATACAAAATTGAAGAAGCCGTGGTTAGGTTCTCTTCACATGGCTGGTTTCAGGGTTAAGATGGGGTTCCCTGCAGTAGTGCAGGGAACTTTTGTTTCTTTTTAATCATCAAAAATATTAAGACTGATTTCTTGCAGCATCAACTAAAATATTTACAATCATGTACCAGGTTTTAAAACAAATGGCTAACGATAATGGGTTAAGCATAGAAGATACAAACCGTATTTTTACTGCATTCTCAGGTATCATTGTTAACAAAATTCCGCAACTAAAGCAGGTTATAACTGATGTTTTTACAAATGCCGATGATGAACTTTTGCAGGAGCATATAAACCGTTTATCGGCTTTAATACAACAACAGGAATCGGACAAACACAAAACACATCAATCGTCTGTATGGGATAAAAACATACATAGAATAAGATTTACCGAAAGAGGAGAGTTGTTTTAAACCTTGCAGGTTAATTTAATTTTTTTGAATACGTCAACAGCTTAAGAAAATAAAAAATAATCTTAACAACAATAAAATAAACACAAATGAAAAAGCAATTAAAAATAATAACATTTGCTTTGGGCCTTGTACTTGTTATGGCCGGTTTAACGCTATTTGCCAAATCCGGTAAAAATTATACCCCTCAGCAAAACGACAGCATACCGGTACTTAAAACAAATTATACAAATAATATTAACCCGCCTGTTGATTTTGAAAATGCGGCCATTGCTGCCGTTCCTTCGGTGGTACATATAAAAACCGTTACAAAATCAAACGAAGTAGTAGAGCGGCAGCAAAGCCCGTTTGGCAACCTGTTTGGCGATGATGATTTATTTAAACGTTTTTTTGGCGGCAATGGTAATATTGTAGTACCCGATCAAAGGGCCTCCGGCTCCGGTGTTATCATCAGCAACGATGGGTATATTGTTACCAATAACCATGTGGTTGATGGCGCAACTGAAATTACCGTTACCCTTAACGACCGCAAAAATTTTAAAGCAAAAGTGATAGGCTCCGATGCAAATACCGACCTGGCAATTATTAAAATTGATGGTAAGAATTTGCCGGTAATGCAAATTGGTAATTCGGATGATGTGCATTTAGGGCAATGGGTGCTGGCCATTGGTTATCCGCTTAATTTAGATGTAACCGTTACACAGGGAATTGTTAGCGCCAAGAGCCGAAACATTGGCATTAATCAGCAGGGCACAGCGCCAGTTGAAGCATTTATACAAACTGATGCAGCCGTTAACCCCGGTAGCAGTGGTGGTGCACTGGTAAATACAAACGGGCAGTTAATTGGTATCACATCAGCTATTGCTTCGCCTACAGGTTCTTATGCAGGGTATGCCTATTCCATCCCCTCAAACCTAATGAAAAAAGTAGTGAGCGATATTATGAAATATGGCTCGGTGCAACGGGGTTACCTGGGTATTAGCATGGCTCCCGAAGACCTTGATAATGCAAAGAAAAAAGAACTGGGTATTAATGATGATATTGATGGTGTATGGGTTATGGAAACCGACCCCACCGGTGCAGCTGCCGAAGCCGGTATTAAAAAAGGAGATGCCATCATTAAAATTAATGGCGAAGCGGTTACTACAGGATCTGAACTGGCCGAAACTATTGCAAGGCATAAACCCGGCGATAAACTGGCCATCACTTTTGTAAGAAACAACCGGGAGAACACGGTGGATGTTACACTAAAAAGTAAATTGGGCAGTTTTCCCAGTCAGCGTGAAGCAGCCATAAAATCGCTGGGGGCCGAGTTTACATCTGTATCAAAAGAAGAAGCCACAAAACTTGGTATTGCCGGTGGTGTTAAAGTTGGTAAGATTGGAGAAGGTATCCTTAACGACCAAACTACTATCAAACCCGGTTTTATCATTACTAAAGTGGGAGATATTGATGTAAAATCGCCTAACGACTTAAAGCAGGCTTTAAGCAGGCAAGATGGTAATTTTGAAATAGAAGGTATTTATCCCGGCAAAAAACAAATTTATTATTATGGAATAAACGATTTTAAAAAGTGAAGACAGGTGCGAAGTAACAATGGCCACATCGTTTTGATGTGGCTTTTGTTTTTTTACAGTACACAGGTTTCTTAACAAGAATTTATATTGTTTCCATATCACAATAGGGCAGATTCTTCATCATAATAACGGGTACTAAAAACTTAGGTTATGAAAAAGACATCTATAAACCAGGAAATTTTGTTAAACGCCAACTGTGGCTTCTTTAAAAGAGATTGGTGCGAACTAAACAGCAGTAAAAACAATAAGGCGTTAACTCAAAAAGAACAGGTAATACAATTATGCTGGAATGGCATTATGCCCGAACTGCTACCAGAACTATATTATAACATGCAGGGCAAAAAACAACTTACACTTTGGGAAATTAATGAAACCGGCCACCTGCTTGATTTGCGCTACGGCCAATATGATATGCAAATGAACGATGAGTGGTCGATTAACCCGTATGTGTACTTAACGTTGGCTATACCTAATTAGCTTTAGTAGAATTTTTTGTTAGGCGATAATTACCAACCGTTTTGAAGCCGATCCAAAACTGTTTGTTTATATAACCTTCCAATAGGAATTTCTGTTTCACCCAATTGTACAGATATACTATTGTACCCCGAAACTTTATTTATAGAAATTATATAAGAACGATGCACCCGTAAAAATTTATGATCGGATAACAGGTTTTCAATGGCAGATATAGACTGCTTCACTAATAGCTTTTTACCATCGGTTAAAAATATCTTTACATAATCTTTACAACTTTCAATATGCATAATATTACCAATAAAGATTTTTTTCATATCCTTATCTACTTTCAGGTAAATAAATGATTCATCTAAATCCTGTGTTGATGATGAAGAGATAGTGTAATTTTCGTTGCCAAGCAACCTGTTAAGTTTTGTAATGGCTTTTAAAAACCGTTCAAAAGAAACGGGTTTTACCAGGTAATCTACGGCATCTAACTCAAACCCTTCTACGGCATACTCCCGGTATGCTGTAACAAAAATTACTTTAGGCGGTTGTGAAAGATTTTTAAGAAAATCGGTACCAATGATACGGGGCATTTTAATATCCAGGAAAATAACATCCACCTTGTGTTCTCGCAAAACTTTTATCGCTTCAATAGCATTACTGCATTGGCTCACTATCTCCATACCGCCAACTTCCGAAATATAACGTGACAACACCTTTAATGCAGGTGGCTCATCATCTATAAGAAGGCATTGCAACTTCATGAATAACTGGTTGTAATGTAAATAAAGGGGTAGAATTTTTAGCAACGGCCTCTTCATTTAATTGTACCATAAGTGATACTACAAAAAAATCACCTTCGTCACTTAGGTTCAATTTATGGTTTTCAGGATAAATTAATGCAAGCCTTTTTTTAACATTGGCAATACCAATACCGTTACTGCGTATTACCGTATTTTCATTTTTACTGTTAGCAATTTTAACTTTTAGTGTATTTGCTTTTACAGCTATATCAACGCTTAGCCAGCATTTTTCTATTTGTTCGGATGTACCATGTTTAAATGCATTTTCAATAAATGGCAGCATCATCAATGGTGCTATAAACTTATCGCCTACTTCACCCGATACTTCCCACGATATATCAATTTTATCACCATAGCGCTCACGTTCCAGTTCTATATAGTTTTTCATTATATCCAGTTCTTTTTCCAACCGTACTGATGTTGCCTTGCAATCATATAACATATAATTAAGCAGGCTCGATAGTTTCAATAATAATCCCGGTGTTTTTGGAGAATTCTCTAATGAAAAAGAATAAATATTGTTTAAGGTGTTAAACAAAAAATGTGGGTGTACCTGTGCTTTCAGCAATTGTAGTTCGGCAAGCATCTTTTCTTGTTGTACTTCAAGCAGGTCCTGCTGCTTTTTATTCCAAAATTTAAAAAACTTAATAACCATGGGTACTGCTGCAGATGTGGTTAAACATAAGTAGCAAAATGCAAGTGGGCCTGTTGGTAAAACATCTTTAAACCCCATTGCTTTTTGTAATGGAATATAAATAAAAGCCCTGTACCAAATATCAATGTACAACCCGGCAAATCCCCAGGCAAGTATCAAAAGTAAAAACTGTACCAGCCTTCCCCTCATTAATAATTGTGGTACTGCCCAGTAGGCCATTGGGTAACCATACAAAATAAATACCGGCAACCACATCGTCATATTAATCAATTCTCGTCCATAAGAAGATCGTGTGCCTAACAATACCCAAATAAGAGCCCAAATGAATGTATGAAACACCCAATATACAATATGACGAGATACCCTGTATTGAGAAGATAAAATAAAGTCGTTGTACAAAAAATTATTAATTGAATTCAGTACCTTATTCATCGGTTTATTATTTAGTTGCCGCTAATGCGGATGATGATTTATTTTTTATGAGGGCTAATCAAAGTTATAAAACAAGTTTTACCCAAAAACTTGAAAATGACAAGCCGTAAAATTTTCCGACAAACAGCATCAAACCTGCCTTAAAAACCATTTCTCTGTATAAACAGCTTTATTTCTACAAAAACTTCCATTAGTCTTTTTGTGGTGTGGGTTAAATTTTCCGGTTTTTACATTTGAAAATTGATGGTCATTTCTACTACTAATTTTAAAATTAATAATTATGAAGCAGATTATACTTACAGTCAGGCTTATTAGCCTCTTTTTATTTTTCACTTTAACAACTCAAAAAATGATGGCACAAAAAACAGCAACCGACATGGTAAAGGCGGCAAAACAGGAGATTGAAAATCTTACACCCAGGCAGGCTTACGACGAGATAATGAAAGGAAACATTACAGTGATAGATATACGTGAGCCCGACGAATTAAAACAAACTGGTACAATAGCCGGCGCTGTTAATGCGCCACGTGGTATGCTTGAATTTTATGCCGACCCTTCATTGTCCTATCATAAACCAGAATTTGACAAAGAGAAAAGAATCATTCTCTATTGTGCATCCAGTGGACGCTCTGCTTTAGCTGTAAAAACATTAAAAGAAATGGGATATACTAATGTAGCCCATATTGATGGGGGAATAAAGGCATGGGAAACGGCAGGGTTGCCAATAGCAAAACAATAATAACCTACATGCATATTATTTTTTAAAAACCATAAATCTTTTTAAAATGAAAATCATCTTATCTTTTTTCATTTATATGCTTTCTGTTTCAATAACAGGCCAGGCACAAATTTTAAAAAAAATAAAGCAGAAAACAGAATCTGTCATTGATAAACCTGCAACTTCAATATCCCAAAACATTGAAGACGAAGTTCCTGAAAACATTCAAGGTTCAGGCTTAACAAACAACCTGGCTCCCGAAACAAATACAGAATCAACAACAACTTCTTCATCAACTACAAACAATAATAAGATGGAATACCCTTTTATTATAATATCAGATGTAAAATTTTATTTTTCTGATAAGCCGTTCACCAACAGTAATGCCGGGGCAAAATCTTCTTTTACATCAAAAGATTTTATTTACGGACGAATGGAGTTGGGCGGAAAAAAACTTGCTGATGTTTTTAAATTAAATGAGCAGCCCAACAAAGATTTTCATTATTTGAACTATGGGATATTAATAACGCCAAAGGGCAAAAGCAATCTTAATTACGATCAAACTATAGAACACACAGTTAACAACAGGAGTCGCCCGATTTTGATAAGAGAAAATGAAATGAATAATACCTGGTTAAATTTTGATGTACTGGCAGAGCCTTCTAAAATTTCCACACTGCAGGCTGTGGCCGAACTACCCGACAATATCAATGAATTTAAATTTGCCGCAGGTATGGATTTGGCAACCAGGGAAGACAAAATACAACAAACTTTTCCTTCTAATGGCGACTATACAGTACAATTAGTTTTATGGAACTATTCATTCGACGATTGGGGAAAACCATTAGAAAGCGATAAAAACATTATTGCCCTGGGTGAATTTAATTACCAGTTTAACGCAAAAGATGGTGTTGCACTTATAGCTAATTCACAAAAACGGATAGACGGCGTGAGGCTGGCGCAAGCGATGAAAAGCAAATATACCAGGCTTCCCGACTGGTGGCATAGCAACCATTTTACTCCCTCTGATGCGCTGCTGAAACCTGCAACGCTTACACCGATGATAAAAAATTATTGTAGTAGGTATGGCCTCACTTATATCAACCATAAAGTATATCCATACAGTGGCCCTGCAGGATGGACAATTTATAATGATAGCCAAACCGGCTTTCCGGTATCACGCAGGTTAAATGCCGAGGCCTGGACACTATACAAAGATGAAAATGGCCAATGCAGATTTGCAGTAGTACTTATTGATGAAAATTATGCCGGAGGTGGTAAGTATGGCTCACCTTATATATCCGGGTTTAGCGGTGAATTTATTGATTGCAGCGCTATTAAATAGTGAGTTTAAAAAACCAAACCATTACAATTATTTAAAAAAATAACAATGAAGAAAATTAAATCAACCTTAACGACAATAGCAATTATAACTTATATGCTTATGCTATTTTCTTCGTGTAACAACAGCGGTAAAGATGCGCAGGCAGTAATAGACAAATATTGTGAGTTGAATACAAAAGTACACAATGCTGCTGAAGGTGCAGCAAAAGATGCAGCCTTGGCAGAAAAGAAATCCTATGAAAAAGAAGTGGATGATAAATATTTTAAAGACAGTAAAACTTATCAAATTATTATGGAAGGAATGAAGAAATGCGACGAAAAGTATTCTGATGATAAAAAGGATGACAATTCATCCGCAAATAATTCAAACACTGAATTGCCATCAGCCTATGGTGATGCAATGTCAGTTGCAAACAACTATTGCACTTTGGTTGATAAAGCAATTGCCGCTGCACATAATGGAGATGATACGGAATTGAAAAAAATTGTAGCCGTAAAAGTAATTTTTGAAAACAACATGAATGAGAGTTTCAAGGATAACCCTGAAAGAAGAGATACCATTTTCAAATTGATAGAGCCTTGCATGAAAAAAGAAGTGAGCATGCGAAATCAGTAAATCATGAATTTAAAATGAATACATCTTTAGCTAAGGTTTTTTATAGAAATGAGAGAAAATGATACAAAAACCTGTAATCGGGTGGGATAGTAAATAATTAAAGAGGTATGGTTTCAAAATGAATGGTTTTTGAATAAATCATTATTACGTCCTTTTTAAAATGAAGATGTATATACCAGTTAAACGGTATATGAATAAAATTTAAAAAACTAACTCCATCTCTTGAATAAAAAAATTTTTTCACAATGAAACAAATTACTATCGTACTAAGTGTATTATTTACCACTTTCTTTAGTAAAGCTCAAAATGTAGGAATCGGTACTACAACACCTCTTAACAAACTACATGTTGCCGGAGGGCTACGGGTAGATACTTTGGCAAATAGTATTGATAGCGGCCTTTTACGGCATGATAAAAATGGTGTTGTGTATAGTTTGAAATTTACTGGACAATCAACCGATGTATTGCGGGGCAATGGCACATTTGGTAATGTTGGGCAAGATGCTTGGTTATTATACGGGAATAGTGGTACAGACCCTAATACACAATTTATTGGAACAACTGATCAAACGCCTTTGCGTTTTAGGATATTTAATACAAATGCAGGACGCCTTGATAGTATAGGATTTAATACATCATTCGGCTTTCGCACTTTTGATTCTTTAACTACCGGAACCTACAATAGTGCATTGGGTTATAAATCTCTTATCAGTAATACTACCGGAAAATATAATTCAGCTTTTGGGGCAAATGTGCTTCGCTTTAATACTACAGGTGGGCATAATACCGGTATCGGAAACTTATCGCTTTACAGCAATACAACCGGAAGTGACAATACCGCAATTGGGGATCAATCTATGTCGAATAACACTACCGGTGGATTTAATACTGCTTTAGGAATGCAGTCTCTATATTCAAATACTACCGGTTTTAATAATATCTCATTAGGTGCAAGTACATTGGCTTCCAACTCTACCGGAAGCGGAAATACTGCTGCAGGAAATTACAGCCTCAGCGGAAATACTACGGGTGGACAAAATACCGCCATCGGGATTTCGGCGATGGCAGCAAACGAAACCGGGAGTTATAACACGGCAACCGGTAATGAAGCTCTACTCAATAATATTTCCGGTTATTCCAATACAGCTATGGGTACCAGTGCTTTGTTTAATAATATTTCAGGAAATAATTTAGTAGCTGTCGGTGATTCGGCAATGTATAATCAGAATGGTGGTGATGGTCTGAATACTGCTATCGGTTCAAAAGCTTTATTCAGCAATACAACCGGTTCTAAAATCACTGCATTAGGATATCAGGCAGCCTATTCAAATGCAACAGGTTCATGGTTGACTGCTTTAGGCACTCATTCACTTCAGAACAATACTACTGGTAACGGTAATACAGTTGCCGGGTATTCTGCTTTTAAGAATAATATCACCGGTTCATATAATATTGCTATTGGTTTTAGCGCAGGAGAGTCTGCTACCGGCGATTATAATACCATCATTGGAAATACGGCAGGAATAAATAACACAGGGAGTTGGGTAACTATTATTGGCACCGAAGCAGGTAAAAATAACACGGCAAATGGCAACGTCTTTGTAGGGTCATCTGCCGGAATGGCTAACACAACAGGCTATTTCAACAGTTTTATTGGAGACAATGCCGGAGTTAGCAACACTACCGGATGGGGAAATACTGCAACCGGAAGTTTTGCCCTTGAAAGCAATACTTACGGTTCAGGTAATACAGCAATGGGAACAGGCGCATTAAAATTAAGTAATGGTGGTTCCAATAGCGCTTATGGTTACCTCTCACTATCTAATAATACATCAGGTAGCGGCAATACAGCACTGGGGCACCAATCACTCTATCAAAATACAGTTGGGTACAATAATACCGGTATTGGGAATAATGCATTAGGCACCAACACAACAGGAAACAATAATACAGCCATCGGGTACTTTGCAGATGTCTCCTCAGGAAATATAACCAACGCAACAGCCATAGGCTATGGAACAGTCGTCAACGCCAGCAACAAAATACGCCTGGGAAATTCATCGGTTACAGTTATTGAAGGACAGGTCCCTTTTACCACACCCTCTGATGGAAGATTCAAAACCAATATCACCGAATCAGTAAAAGGTCTTGACTTTATTTTAAAGCTGCGTCCGGTGGTTTATAATTTCCAGACAGGAAAATTCAATCAGTTTATCCAGACAGGTAAAATATCAGATGCTATATACGCAGGCTATTCCGAATCGGAAAAGATAAGGCATAGCGGTTTTATTGCACAGGAAGTAGAGAAGGTGGCTAATGAGACAGGTTATGATTTTGATGGAGTGATCATGCCTAAGACCGGCAAAGATGCTTACGGACTTTCCTATTCACAATTTGTAGTGCCATTAGTAAAAGCCGTGCAGGAGCAACAGCAAATGATAGAAAAGCAACAAAAACTGATTGACACACTCACTAAAGAAATAGAGAGGATTAAAAGAAAAATGAATTAACCTCAATATGATTCCTTAAAAATCTTGAAAATGAAAAAAGCATTATACCTCCTTGCGTTTCTCTGTACAATTACATCGGTAAAATCACAATTGTATGTACAAGGCGGAGCTATGTTTCATGTAGGCGGTACTGTTACCTTACAGGATGAAGATTTTATTCGGGGTCCCGAAGGAGGAGCGGTCATCACATTTGAACCGGGTAGCAATGTACTGTTTACCGGTAATGCCGACAATAACATAAGTGGTTACATAGGTTTTCTGAATCTTGAGATTGCCAAATCAGATAATCACCAGGTAAGCCTGCAGAATTACAATGAAGAAGTAACCGGGCAAATGGTTTTTACTTCGGGCAATTTTAACCTCAACAATAATACACTTTTACTTGGTAGCACCGGAACATTAATCAATGAAAATGAAAACAGCCGTATCATTGGCGCTACAGGTGGGAAAGTGCAGGCCAGGCCAACTTTAAATCAACCAACAAACATAAATCCCGGAAATATTGGAGCCAGCATTACTTCCATCAAAAACCTGGGCGAAGTAATAATTAATCGTGGCTATATATTCCAGGCAGGGTTACCGTCTAATGCTATACAGCGATATTATGAGTTCAACTTTATAGACCCCGGAAAAGATAATGGCCTTGATGCTACTTTACGCCTTCATTATTTTGATGCAGAACTTGCCGGCGCCGATGAAACCAAATTGGTGCATTGGAAATATGACTACAACAGCTTAACCTGGGCTGACCAAGGTGCTACAGGAAGCGTAACAAGAAATACGGTTGATAACTGGGTGCAACTTACCGGTATCGAAAGCCTCTCTCCCTGGACATTAGCCGAAACTTCGGGACCATTGCCAGTAATATTCAGCCTTTTTAATGTGGCATGTAAAAACAATGCTGTAGCAATAAGCTGGCAAACAGCTACGGAAATTAATACCAATCATTTTGAAGTACAGCGTAGTACTGATGGTATAAATTGGATAACATTATTTACACAACAGGCATTGGGGCATAATGGCGTTATGCAAAATTATAATTACACCGACCCCCGTGGGACTTCTCTTAACAGGGTTTTCTATCGGATAAAGTCGGTAGATAATGATGGTAAAGAAAATTATACATCAATCAACACAACCTCCTGCAACAACCAAATCATTTGGCATGTATGGCCCAACCCCGTTAAGCAGCAACTAAACATAAACATTAAGTTGGATGGTGCTTATAAAACAACAGTTCAATTGTTTGATAGTAAAGGCGCATTGGTACATCAAAGCCAAAAGGATTTGTTGACCGGCAATAACCAGTTTGCAATAGAATTAATGGGATTGCCCCCCGGAATATATCACCTGTGTTTAAAATGGGATGGCGATAAAAACAGTAAGAATATAAAAATCATTAAACAATAATTCTTTTGATTGTACCTTGTAAATATTACAAACCTGAAGTAATAAAGTTAGTAATATAGAACCTCAATTTTAGTATTAAAATATATACTTAATACAGGTATTTACTAAATGAGTGTTACATCTTTTTAAATATTTCTTCTATGGAAAAAGCAATGCAATCAAAATTTGTTGTAAAAGATTTAAAAGTACATGGCAGCGACGAATGGATGGCTGATGGCACAAAAAAATACCGTCGTGTATTCGACAGGTATGAGCTTAGTTATATTTATGTAGAGTTTTCTTTTTTTAATAAACTGTTTGACGAAGAAGACTGGGACCTTAATGTTACATTAGAATGTACCTTAAATACTACATCTAACCCTGTTAAGTTATGCAGCCTCAATCAAACCCGAAAAGTGAGCAAGACAGAAAATATTGTTTATATACGTGAAAGCTGGGGTAAACCTGTTGCAGGCGATTTTTGGAAAATTGGTGACTACAAGTGGAGTGTGCTAATTGATAATAGTGTAGTATCCGAAACTGTATTTCATATAGAAGACCTGGGGCCCGATGCGCTTGCAAAAAACGGGTATATCAACATTGAATCAATAAAACTATTTGAAAGCGATGCAAACATACAAGCAGACCCTGCCAGGAAATACTACAATAAATTTAAGCGAGATGAAACCCGTTTTGTTTGTGTCGAAATTCAACTAAAGAGTAAAAGCGAAAAAGGATTTTATGTTGAGTTGTTTTTTTATTATTTAGATAAAGCCGGGTTTCTAAAAGGTAAATCTTCAGAATTAATTTATGTGAAATCAAATACCCAACATCTTACTTATACGGTTCAAAATGGTTGGGGATCATCTACGCCGGGTTTATGGAAGAATAATTACTATAGCGTTGATGTTTATTTTATGGAAATATTATTGGCCAGCGCCACATTTGAAGTAGGCGATACCTGGAAAGAAGAAACCAATGTAAAACCTGTAAAAGTAGATGAAGTAATACCACAGGTTAATATAGCACCAATGCCAACCCCCGAAATTCTTTTGCAAAAAAGCCTCGCCCAGCTTAATAGCCTTGTAGGGCTGGCAAATATTAAGAACGAAGTAAACGAAATGGTAACATTGGTAAAATTTTACAAAGAAACCGGTAAAGATTTTCTCAATAAATTTTCATTACACTCAGTATTTACCGGCAACCCGGGAACTGGTAAAACCACCGTAGCAAGAATACTTTCGGTTATTTATAAAGGATTGGGCATTTTAGAAAAAGGACATTTAGTAGAAGTTGACCGGGAAACACTAGTAGCAGGGTTTATAGGACAAACAGCAATTAAAACAAAAGCCAAACTAGATGAAGCCCTTGGCGGAATTTTATTTGTTGATGAAGCATATTCATTGGCCAGCCATGGGTTATCAGAAAATGATTTTGGACAAGAAGCCATTGCCACTATTTTAAAATATATGGAAGATAACCGTGGTAAAATAGGAATCATTGTAGCCGGATATCCTGATAATATGCAGGATTTTATCAATAGCAACCCAGGATTGCGAAGCCGCTTTGATAAATATTTTCAATTTCCAGATTATAACCCCGAAGAAATGTGGGCAATTGCATCTGCCCTATTTAATACAGAAAACGTAACTCCCAATGAAACAGCATCGGCACACCTGGTAAACTATTTAAAATGGTTGTATGAACAAAGAGATGAAAATTTTGGCAATGCCCGTACGGTTCGCCAGGTTGTAGCCGAATGTGTAAAAAACCAAAACTTAAGGCTGGCAGCTATTGCAAAAGAAAATAGAACTACCGAAATGATGAATACAATAATTCTTGATGATGTAAAAGAATTTGATATTAACGAACCCAATCGTTGGGGTACCGGCAAGCAGCGCAATAAAATTGGGTTCAGGCAACAGGGCGATTAAATTAAATATGAATCATAAAATTGTGTAACCATGCAGGAACCTCTTCATTATTTTCTTGACCACTCCTCAGCAACGGTAAACCTAACATTAACAGACAGGCAATTTATTGCCGAAACACAAGGAAAGGGAGTTTTGGATAAGCCCCGGCATATTAATATTCTTATATCAAGTATTAAAAAATTTTGCCTTGTTGCAACAAACAAAGTTCAAAATCTCAACAATGCTCGCTCGGCCGGCGATTATTCTTACGACTCAGAATTTATTTTTCTATATCCTGATGGACAAAAAATGAAAACGAAACGAATATTTGTAAATAGCCATGATGAGAATTTTGTTACGTTATTAAACGAATTAAAATATAAACAACCCGATGCAAGTTTACTTCACCTCTCACAAGAGGAGGCATTAAAACAAATAGGCGTAACATCTGCCTCTAAAACTATTCGTATTTTTTTATGGTTGTTTGTGGGCATCCCTGTTATTGTCCTGTTGATTTATAGCCTGACTAAAATATTAAAACATTAATGCCATAAAATGTTAACAAAGTATGAGTAAGGCTAAATATTTTTTTCTTTTCATTCTGGCCGTTGCTGTTTTCCTGGCTGTAAGGCATTGGCTAGACCGTGAAAGGGAAAAAACACAAGGTATAGATATAGTGCGTGCCGATATGGATGAAGGAGATTCACATCTTGGCTCATGGGCACAAAAAAACGATAGTACTTTACTTTTGCTACGCTTACAACGAGATGGAAATTTTAATTACCGGGTAGTAACGTATCCTAAAAACGACACATTAAAATATACCGGTCAATACCGGTTGTTGCCCTCTGTTGTTACCAATAATGGATTACAGTACCCTCATTTAATTGCAATAAGCACTAAAGGCGATACCATCATCAATCATTTTATACAAATTACCCGTGCCACCAAAAAGAATATTGATATACTTAGCCTGGCGAAAAACAATATACCCGGTTCGCCTGCCATACTTTTTTATAGAATTAAACAATAAAAGATTATGAATAACTATCTGTGTAAATTATGGGTTACTGTTTTATTGTGTATAAGCGCCTGTTCAAACCCAACCAATAAAAGGGCGGTAGGCCTTGATGAACTGGAAAATATACAGGCAGAAGATAAAAAGCAGATGGAAGAAGTAGGGCCTAAAAGAGGCATGTTAACCGCAGTAGAATTAATAGATCTTTCTAACTGTGCCGATTTATCCTGTATTCAGCTATTTATGAAACCCCTTTCTACCGATTTTGTATATGGCAAAAAAGGCGAGTTTTATGCAGCGCAAAATATAACTATAAAAGACACTAGCGGAACAGAACTAACGATGCCTGCATCCACATTTTATATAGATGTAAACCCTCAGGCTTCATGGCGGGCTGCTCATACCGTTCATTTAAAAGAACAGGGCGACAGCCTGTTAAATGAATTTAAAAAACTAGGCTTTCATTTAGTTGATGAAGGTTATTACCTGGGGTTAAAAAGCAAACAACAGCGATGGGTTTCAGAAAAATACCCCGGTAAAAGCTTGTACGTAACCGCCACTTTTAAACCCTGGTACTTTAAGGGGCTGTATGAAAACAAAACTACCTGGCCCTGCTATGTATTTGAAGTATATAACAACCAATAATAACCTCTTGCTGCCAAATTTTTAACCCCTATATTAAAACACTTGCCTGTCAAACCAATCATTTAGGTTATACACACAATATGCTTATTAATCCACCTTTATCACGTAATAGTTAATAATCTTTTTTATTAGTAAAGGCTTTTATACATTTACTTAATAGAACCAACTGGAGCAGGGTAATCAATTAAAATCAATTTAAACCTTTTAAAGATTTTTATAGCTTAAAACGCATGATAACAACTTCTATTACTAACCCGGTTAACGAAGTTATCAGCCACCATGTTTTTGCAAACGTGTTACTGAATAATGCTTCAAATCAAAAATCGTTACACGCCACCGTTAGTTTTTTGCCCGGCGATGTTATATGCCATTTTGATGCCGGCACAACTCAAACCTATGCAACTTACCTAACCGTGCAAACCGGCGCCGATAGCCACATTACGCTAATGCCCCAGTTTTTGCAATACATCAACCACAGTTGTGCACCCAATGTTTTTTTCAACACTGCAACCATGGAATTGATTTGTTTGCAACCGATACAACCGGGAGATGAATTTACTTTTTTTTATCCAAGCACCGAGTGGGAAATGGCACAGCCTTTTGTATGCAATTGTGGTAATGATGCTTGTCTGCAGTTAATAAATGGCGCATCGCACTTATCGGTAGAAACACTTTCAAAATATAAACTAACCGATTTTATCAGGCAGCAGGTAAAACAAAAGCTATCCCTGTAACAAGCTTTAATTGTTATGTTATTAACCAACCCATTATCTTCCTTATCGCCCCAGCTAATTAAAGTTTGGGTTTTGGCGCCTTACTTGCAAACAAATGATGCCAATATTGATTATTACTACGATTTTACCCAAAGCATTGCCGAATACCAAAAAGCATTTGCACAACTTGCTATTGAGTGGGTTTGGCAACCGGTTACTTTAAAAGATTACCGCTCTGTAATTAACAGGATAGCAAAAGAAAAAGAAACAGGTAACAAAACTCCCATTGTTTTTAATCTTTGCGATGGTGATGAGGTAAATGGCACTCCCGGGGTTTCTGTAATTCGTTACCTGCACGATAAAGGTTTATTATATACAGGCGCCGATGAATATTTTTACAATATCACCACTTCTAAAATTCCCATGAAGAAGGCTTTTGATAAAGCCGGTATTCCAACTGCTTCATGGGTTTCAATCCGCAGCAATAACCAAAACCTGGATAATATTATTAATAAACTGGGCGCCCCTTTAATTGTAAAGCCATCCATATCCGGCGGAAGCATGGGGGTTGGTATAAAAAATGTAGTGCATAATAATCACAGCTTTACAAAACTGGTTGATAGTATGTTTAAAGGATACCGTGGCTGGCAATTAGCTGCCGATGGACTGATTGCTGAATCATTTATAAACGGACCGGAATTTACTGTACTTATTACAGGCTCATACAACAATCCAAAGGATGCAAAAATATATACACCGGTAGAAAGGGTTTTTCATGATTCTTTACCCGAAGAAGAAAAGTTTTTATCTTTTGACAGGCTATGGGAAATTTATGAAGAAGAAACACCCATGCCCAACGATGCTAACTTTTATGAATACGCATTACCCGATAGTGCACTGATTGACAGGATTAAAAAAATAAGCTGGGATGCTTATGTGGCAACAAAAGGCTGCGGCTATACAAGGGTAGATATTAGAATGGACAAACAAACCGGAAAACTTTATGTGCTTGAAGTAAATGCACAATGCGGCCTTAGCGAAGACGAAGACTTTACTTCTATTGGCGCTATACTTAGGTTTAGCAATACAGGTTTTACCCAACTGGTTGCCGAAATAATAAATGATGCATTTGCACGCCGTACTGCTACAGTATTAAAAAGAAGAATTGCCTAAATAACCTCCTGCTTATTGTCATCACCACCATGAAATCATCACAAAATCAAAGTCAGCCGTTATTAAAAATTCCGGATACTCGGAGCCAAAACCTGCAACTTAAAATTTGTGTGTTACAACCTGATTACACTACTTCAGATGTTGATTACCAGTATTACGACCCTGTAAGAAATCTTAACCATTTACTACCTCAATCAAAATTCGATCATGTATTGTTAAACAAACTAACTACATATAAACAGTTAAAAGAGTTAAAGAAAAAAAACTACGATATTTTTGTAAACCTATGCGAAGGTTATTTAGAATGGAATATCCCCTCTGTTGAAGTGATTTATTTTATGGAACTTTTAAATCTTCCCTTCACAGGGCCTTCATCACTTTTGTACGATCCGCCAAAAGACCTGATGAAATATGTAGCATATACTGCAGGAATAAAAACCCCCGCTTTTACATTAATCAACTCAATTGATAGTATTGATAAAGAAACTCAGCACTTGCAATACCCATTGTTTGTTAAGCCCGATAAAGCAGGCGATAGCTTAGGCATTGATGAACATTCGCTCGTGCATAATAAAGAAGAGCTTGTATCAAAATGTAATGCAATTATTGAAGAATATGGGCCGCTATTGGTAGAAGAATATATAGATGGAAGAGAATTTACAGTGATGCTTGTTGCCGATGCTAGTAATGAAAAGTCTTGCACTGTTTTTAAACCCATTGAATACATTTTTCCAAAGGGATTTCAGTTTAAAACTTACTCACTAAAAACTTCTGAATTACATCCCGAAGCAAATATCCCCTGTAACGATCCCGTACTTGAATTAAAACTAAAAGAAGCCGCTGTAAAAATTTTCCAGGGCTTTGGCGGTGTAGGTTATGCCCGGTTGGATTTTAGGGTGAATGCAAACAACGAAATATTTTTCCTGGAGATTAATTTTACCTGTTCGGTTTTTTACCAGGATGGTTATGAAGGCTCTGCCGATTATATTTTAAAAATTGATGGTATAGGCCAAGCGGGATTTCTTAAAAAAATAATTGAAGAGGGTATTGCCCGCTACAAACGCCATCAAAAAAAATATGTAATGAAGGGTAATGCCATAGCTGGTTATGGTATTTATGCCACTCAACACATACAAGCTAACGAACTTGTTTTTAAAGGCGAAGAAATGGCTCAGCGCCTGGTAACACGCCGTTATGTAGAGCACAACTGGAATATTAATGAAATAGAAACTTTTAAAAAATATGCTTATCCGCTTAGTAAAGAATTATTTTTATTATGGGATAACAACCCGTCAAACTGGGCGCCTCAAAATCACAGTTGTAACCCCAATTGCGCCTACGAAGGATTAAATGTTATAGCATTGCGAAACATTAAGCCAGGAGAAGAACTAACACTCAACTACTCAAGTTTTCTTGATGAAAATATGGAACCTTTTAATTGCCGTTGTGGCGCCGCCAACTGTTGCGGATGGGTTACCGGTATTAAAAACAATTCGGTAACTGAAAGGGAAAGCCTCCTAAAAAATTAAAATAATTTTTCTATGCCGGGTTTATATAGCAACGGTTAAACACAATTTCTTTTCCTTTCTTTCTTATCAAATCAACTTTTTACTGTTGTATGTTTTACAGCTATAAATATAGTTAAGCTATATGCACTATTGGTAATAAGTAAGCACAATTATGTAACGCAATTTATTTTTCCGGTATTTATTGTAACCTTTTGGGTTAATAGTTACTCTAATAGATAGAAACTATTAAAATCAAAAAAAATGGAAAATAAAATCAACAACCCAATACTTACACAGGTATTCAACCTGCTAAAGTACACTTTCGTTATTGTGCCTATTGTAGCCGGTGCCGATAAATTTACCAACCTGCTCACCCAATGGGATCAATACATTAATCCATCTGTTGCAAATTTATTACCCTTTTCTCCATCTGTATTTATGATGGTGGTAGGCGTTATTGAAATGGTGGCAGGCGTTATTGTTTTAAAAAAATCCGAAATTGGCGGATACATTGTTGCTGCATGGCTCACCGTTATTGCGTTATCATTACTGGCTGGTTTTAATTATGTAGATATTGCTGTACGGGATCTTGTAATGGCTATTGCAGCATTTTCTATGGCTAGGTTATCAAAAATTGCAGCATAAAATGGTTACACTAAAAGAATTTACCGAGGCCGAAATTATTGACCGGATAATTAAAGGCGAAAAACCGCTTTATGAAATTATTGTTAGGCGGTATAACCCTTACTTGTATAAAATTGGCAGGTCGTATAATTTTAATCACGATGACACACAGGACCTGATGCAGGATACTTATATCAATGCATTTAAAAGTTTATCGCAATTTGAAAAGCGTTCAAATTTTAAAACATGGATTATTCGTATTATGCTGCATAATTGCTACCATAAAAAACAAAAATCAAGTTTTAAAAATGAAATTACAAACGAAATAATAAATGAAAACGCAGCACCAATGTTTACTCATTCAAATAACAATACCCAACATGAAATTCAAAACAGGGAGTTGGGACATATTTTAGAAAAAACACTTTTAACCCTTCCGGAAGATTACAGGCTGGTATTTTCTTTAAGAGAAATTAACGGATTGAGTGTAGCCGAAACTTCATCTTTACTTGATATTAGTGAAGCGAATGTAAAAGTGCGATTAAACAGGGCTAAAGCTATGATGAGAGCCAAAATTGAAAAATCTTATGCCGCTGAAGAATTGTTTGATTTTAATTTAAGATACTGTAACCCGTTTACCGAAAAAGTGATGAACATTATTAACCAACTTTAAATTAATTATGAGCGAAGTATTAAATATAAATTTTAATAACAGGTCAATAAATTCACCCATAAAAGAAAACGAATTTTTATTGAGCGATTACGAAAAGATAAAAAAGATAGAAGGTCTTTTTGCAGAAATAATGCAAACACTTGGCCTGAATTTAAATGATGATAGTTTATGCAATACACCCAAAAGGGTTGCAAAAATGTTTGTAAAGGAAATGTTTAGCGGATTAAATCCGGATAACAAACCCTATATAAGCCTTTTTGAAAACAAATATGGCTACAAAAACATGTTGATAGAAAAGGATATAACCCTTTATTCAAACTGCGAACATCATTTTGTACTAATAATTGGTAAAGCGCATGTTGCCTATATACCGGGTAAACAGGTTATTGGATTATCAAAAATAAATCGACTGGTACAATATTATGCAAAGCGGCCTCAGGTACAGGAACGCTTAACTATACAAATTGCTGATGCTTTAAAAGAAATATTGCAGCATGATGATGTGGCGGTAGTAATTGAGGCCGATCATTTATGTGTGGCTTCAAGAGGAATAAAAGATACCAATAGCAAAACCCATACAGCCAGTTACTCTGGCAGGTTTAAAGAAGAAGCTATAAAACAAGAGTTCCTGGCACATATTTACCACAAAAAATAATTTTTACAATGTGGTTAATTAAAAAAATTCAGGCTTCTTTCAAAATATGTAAAACAGAAATGTTGTGGTATTGTTTTATTTATAAACGATGTTTTTAAATTCAAATCATTCTACATCATACAATAAAAAATACCGGGCATACAAATATTTTATAAAACTTGTATGGTCGGTATCAAATAGCAGTAGCTATTTAAATAATTATTTCTTCTCTATAACACCGCAACCAATTCTTGATCCGGCATTACCAGCCGGTTGAGATGTAAAATCATCCATACCGCTGTGTACAATTATTGAATGGTTCAGCACATTTGTTTTTGCATCGCCGCCAATGGTCCATAAATCAGTTTCCATTTGTAATGTTCCTTTGCCGGTCGAATCTAAACTTACATTACCAATATCGCCTAAATGAAAACTTCCGGTTCCCCATTTACCATGTTGTTGGTTGGTGGGGTTCCAGTGGCCATGAGCGCCTTTACCCATATCGCCACAATCGGCCATATCGTGTATATGTACCGCTACGCTTTTGTTTTTTAATGCCGGTACAGATAGCGTTACAGTTAATTTAACTTTTCCGTCCTGCGCCACAAAATCGGCAGTGCCGGTTAAAGTTGTATCGGGCATGGTTGCATTAAGGATTGCCACGGCATGGGCGCTTTCAGTTGTTGTAGCTTCTGTGTTGGCGGTATCTTTATTTTTATCTGCATTATTGCACGCAATAAAAAACAAAGAGCCGGCAAGAAACATTGTTACAATACTTGCTAGTTGCTTAATCTTTTTCATTATTGATGATTTTTAATTTGGTTATTCAATATTCTTAAATGTACAAAAACAAAACTTTTAATAAAATGTTGTTATTGTTAGTGAATAGTTATTGCTACAGGTGCAAATAATAATTACCTGATAATGGTAACGGTTCCTTTTTCTTCTCTTTTAATTCCTTTGTATGAAAACGAAGCAACCCAAGCATAGCTGCCTTGCAATTGTTTTCCTTTATAATAACCATTCCATCTTTCTGATGGGTTACGGGTATAAAAAATAAGTTCGCCATAACGATTATAAATTAACAGTAGATAATTACTTATAGCTGCAATGTTTCCCATTGCGCCAAAGTCATCATTCTTTGCATCGGCATTGGGTGTAAACGCATTTGGGAAAAACACATCGCCACAGGCGCTGCTTGGCGGTTCATTTATATGTACCGCTACAGAGGCATTACATCCATTATTGTCTGTTACTGTAACAGTATAATTTCCTGTAGCAAGGTTTGTGGCTGTTGCACCGCTTTGTGGCGGCACAGTGTTCCAGCTATATGTATAAGGCATAGCGCCTCCGCTTGCCATTGCTGTTGCTGTGCCATCTTTCTGTCCAAAACAACTGGCATCTTTTTTATTTGTTATACTAATTGTGGGCGACGATGCCTGAATAATATTAATATTAATAATTTCGAAACATGATTTACTGTCGGTAACAGTAACGGTGTAATTGCCCGGTGTAAGCCCGCTTGCAGTTGATGCATTGCCGCCAGATGGCGACCAACTGTAAGTGTATGGCGCTGTACCACCATTTTGTGTTATAGCTGCCGAGCCAGTAGCAGCGCCGCAGCCGGGCTGTATAATTTTTACAGTATGCGATAAAGCTGCAGGTTGTGTAATTACAACCGGTGCAGTGGCTGTACAACTATTTAATGCGTTTACAGTAACCGTATATGTGCCGGCTGCTAATCCGGTTGCTGTTTGCACATTTTGTGCAGGCGTTGTATTCCATGTATAAAAAAATGGCGCTGCTGTTATTGGATTTACTGTAACGGATGCTGAGCCATTGGTATCACCAAAACAATCATTGTCTTTTACCACTGTAGTTGTAAGCCCAAGTATATTTATTGTTTGAGTAGTGGTTGATGGTGCATTGCCCGGGCCGGTAACGGTTAATGTAATGGTATAAGTGCCCGGCGCCGAAAATTCATGTGTAGGATTAGGCAGGGTTGATGTATTATTTGCCCCCGAACCAATATCTCCAAAGTTCCAGTTGGTGCCGGTAGGGCATAGGGCAGATGTGTTGGTGAAATTTACCGTTGTGCTGTTTGTACAAGAATAAATAAATGCTGCGCTGTTAGGTGGCGCTTCGCCGATAGTAATATCATCTACTGCAAACCCTTCATAATTATTACATGTGGTGCCTGCACCAAATATAAACCTGAAGATAACATTGGGCACTCCCGCCAGGTTGGGCATGCAGTGATTAGCTGTAACCCATCTGCCGCTACCGCCACCGCCCTGGCAACTTCCTGCCGTAGTTTGTATATTACCCGACCACCCATCTCTTACTGTTGAAAGTGTATTTATATATTGTATGGGAGTGTAATTAAACCAGTTATCATTAAGGCAGTTAACCGGATCCGAAACTGAACCTACATTTGTCCAGGTGGCACCAAAATCGGTTGAGTATTGAAAACTGGCGCCATCAAATCTTCTTTCCATCTCCCAAAAAACAGCAAAAGAAATATACGGATATTGTAAGCTTGTAAAATCAAAACAAGGGCTTTGTAGCCAGGATGCTTCTGCATCATTATAGCTACTGCCTGTTAAGCCGCCCACTATCCAGCATTTGGTACCCGATGCAGCACCGTTGATTACGGCTTTTGCCGGAGTGCCCCATGCCCAGTCAGAAAAATTTCCACCGGTTGTCCAGTTTCCGTTTGATGTTTCAAATCCTTCGTTGTATGGAAATACAGAAATAGGCGTACCACATTGGGCATTTGTTTTTATATAAGTTCCAAATGAAAAAAGTAATAAAAAAATAAATCCTGTGGTTTTAAATAAATGCAAGCGTAAATTTTTAATTAAGTTTTCAAAGCTACTTCAATAAAGTTTTATTAGCACAAATTGCAACATACTAAATGTGTTATCCCCAATTTTATTCCTCGGTTCGTTTTACAATCAAATACCAATTATTATCTAATGGTAAATATCCATACTCATAACAATAAAAATATGTATTGCCGTTTTTGGCGGTGTATTGATGTGTATGGTATTTAAACTGAAAACCTTTTTCTATCAGTTTATCTTTGTTGGCTTTTACTGTTGATTCTGTTTCGGGCAACAGGCTTTCCAGTATCCTTCGGTTTTTGCCAAGGGCATTATTAACATTACGTATATAATTATTTGCGGCGCTTTTAAGCTCATTATTGTAGGCAGCCCGGCAATAATCGTCACAAAATTTCTTATCGCTACGGCCTTTTACAGGCTTTTTACAAAACAGGCATGTTTTGGTTTCTTTTTGCTCTGGCATAATACTGGCTTGAGTTTTATCAAATATTGTTTCCGATACAACCGTTTACATACGGTTATAAAGGTAAGTAAAAGGATAATCTCCGGCTATGGCTTTTTTGCAACCCCATCTTTGTGTTGTCAATCGCAAATAACAAACGGTTGATTGAAATAAATTAATAACCGCAGACCCGGATAAAAAATGAAGGGCGAGCACAAAACTTACAACTATGTACGCATTAAAAAACAAAGTTCAACTGATTGGAAACTTAGGCAATGCTCCTGAAGTAAAAACAACCGAAAGTGGTAAAAAACTAGCCCGTTTTTCTGTGGCCACTAATGAAAGCTATCGCAATGCAAACGGCGAAAAAGTTACAGAAACCACCTGGCATAATTTAGTTGCCTGGGGTAAAGTGGCAGAAATTGCTGAAAAGTATTTATCAAAAGGATCTGAAGTAGCCATTGAAGGCAAACTCATCAATCGCAATTATTCAGATAAGGACGGCAATAAAAAGTACATCACCGAAGTGCAGGTGAACGAGCTGTTGCTTTTGGGTGCTAAAGCATCGGCTTAAAATGTAAGAACGCCGGCATACTATAAATTTGCCGGCGTTCTTTTGTATTTATCATTCTTATCTTTATTGCAATGCAAAACATAGAAAGAAACGAAATGTTTGACCTTGCATACCGCTTTGTAACCGAAACCAGCGAAAACATTTTTCTTACCGGTAAAGCGGGCACGGGCAAAACAACTTTTTTAAAATACCTGAAAGAGAACAGCACCAAAAACATTATTGTGGCGGCGCCAACCGGCGTAGCTGCTATTAATGCAGGGGGTGTAACATTACATAGTTTGTTCCAGTTGCCCTTTCATCCTTTTTTACCAACAAAAATCAATAAGGAGGAATTGCTGGCTAAAATAAAGTTCAACAAACAACGGCTTACCCTATTACGTAAAATGGAGCTGCTGGTAATTGACGAAGTAAGCATGGTGCGTTGCGATGTGATGGATGCTATTGATACCATTTTAAAACATGCCCGTAAAAATTACCAACTGCCGTTTGGTGGCACACAAATATTATTCATTGGCGACCTGTACCAATTGCCTCCTGTTGCCCAAAATTTAGAATGGAGTATCTTAAAAGAATATTACGAATCGCCGTTTTTTTTCGACAGTATAGTTGTTAAAGAGCAATCGCCTTTACTGATTGAGTTAGACAAGATTTACCGACAAAACGAACAAAGCTTTGTAAGGCTGCTTAATAAAATTCGAAATAATGATATGGATGCAGATGATTTTGAAGACCTGCACACAAGATATCTTCCGCATTTCAACCCATCTTCTGATGAAAAATATATCACACTCACATCTCATAATAAACAAGCCGATAAGATAAACGAGGTTAAGTTGTATAATTTAAACAGTTCTTCATTTTTGTACAAGGCAAAGATAGAAGATGAGTTTCCTGAAAATTTATACCCTGTAGAAGAAGAGCTTGAATTAAAAGAAGGCGCCCAGGTTATGTTTTTAAAAAACGATGTGATACAAAAAAGATATTTCAACGGTAAGATAGGAATTGTAAAAGAACTTCAAAACGAAAAAATAATAGTAGAATGCGATGGTGCCGAAATTGAAGTTGGGCAGGAAACATGGGAAAACACCCGTTATACACTTAACCATGCAGACGGAAAACTGGAGCAAGAAATCATAGGCACTTTTACACAATATCCAATACGGCTTGCATGGGCCGTTACTATACACAAAAGCCAGGGCCTTACTTTTGAAAAAGTAATGATTGATGCCGGCGCAGCTTTCAGCAGCGGGCAGGTGTATGTGGCATTAAGCCGCTGTACAAGCCTGGAAGGGATTGTTTTGATAAGTAAAATACCGGCTACAGCCATCCATAATAACGATAATGTTTTAAAAGGACAGCAATTGCTTGCTTATAAAGGCAACCTGGCAGACCGCTTTGCCGCAGCAAGGCAAATATTTACGCAGCAATTACTAGAAGATATTTTTTCTTTTGCAGAAATAGCAGCCTGCGCACAGCAGCTTGAACAACAAATTAAACATCACAAAGAAAAAATAAATAAGGAAGCATTGGGATGGATAAATGATTTTAATAGGCATTTAACTACCGATAAAGAAGTGGGCTTTAAATTCATTGGCCATATTTCGCATTTGCTGAAGGCAGAAGGTATTATAGAAAACAATGCAGCGCTGCAAAAACGAATTACGGATGCGGCCAATCATTTTATTCCAAAACTGGAACATTATTTATATGAATTGAAATCACACCCCTTAAATACAGAGCATAAAGAAGCAGCCAAGCCTGTTGATGAAAAACTAAATGAGCTTGCTATTGCAATTTACCATGGTATTTATAATATGCAGTATTGCAAGCAGGCTTTTTCTGTTACCGGCTTTTTGCAGTATAAATTAAAATTTACGCTTCCAAAGTTTAATCTTAGCTGCTATGCCAGCGAAGCCTCCGAAACAATAAACAGCAACGAAGCTAATGCCGAACTTTATGAAACATTAAACCGCTGGCGCAATATGGTTTGTGCCGAAAGCGGGCAACCCATCTATATGGTTGCCAATAAGGCTACATTAAAAGAAATTAGCTTTTACCTTCCATTAAATAAAAAAGACTTGTTGCAAATAAAAGGGTTTGGAAAAGCAAAAGTTGAAAAATATGGTGATGAAATTTTAGAAGCTGTGGAAAGTTATTGCAACCGATATGGGTTAGAAACAAACATGGCCCCTAAAACAATAACTATAAAAAAAGAACGAAAACATAAAAACAGCGAAATAAAAACCGATACAAAAACAGTTACTTTCAATTTATATAAAGAAGGTAAAGATATTACAACTATTGCCAAAGAAAGAAAACTAACAACCAACACTATTGAAGGCCACCTTGCCTGGTTAATTGCTAATGAAGAGATTGACATCAATGAACTGGTAAGCAGTAAAAAACAAAAACTGGTATTGGAGGCTGCTGCTGTATATGGAACAGAAAGCCACAAAACATTAATTGATATGTTACATGGAGAAGTTAGTTATGGAGAATTAAAGATGGTGCTTGCGGCAAATAAAGCAATAATAAAATAAAAATTTATCTATAAATATAAATTATAAGGGGCGGCAAGTTGCCGCCCCTTATAATTTTACAAAAAACCTTTTTTATTTTCCTGGCACCGTAACCGGCGATGACAGGAAATTAAATGTTAGTTTTTGATACCTGTTGTTCACCACATCATCCTGGTAAACAGAAAACTCAATTTTTACTTTTTGGCCTTTCAGGTCGGGCATATCTTTAAAAGGAAAAAACAGTTCCAGGTTTTTCTTCCCGTTTTTATTAAAGCTTGTATTGGTGCTGGGCATTAGTCTCATCTTAACATAAGTGGCAGCCATTTTGTTCCAGCTATAATTTTCATTTGTGGTAGGTATGTAATACATTCCATCTTCAGTGGTTAGGCGAGCAACAAAATAAACCGTACCCAATAAAGCGCTTGTCTGAATGTCGAATGAAGGATATATCAATAGGCCTTTTTTAACATTATCTGTTTTTATTTCGCCGTAATCAATATTTGTAATTTGAATTTTAGGAACAGCCAGATCAGATATTTTCTTGTCTTTTGGATACAGGGCAGCTATTAATTTTTTATCGCCTTCTGATATTTCGGTGTTTGATCCTACAGTAAAACCGTCAAGAGTTTGCCATGCATATACGGGATAGTGCATAATGGAAAGCGGATCGTAGCTGGTGCCATTGGTGTAAAAAATATCGCTTGCTTCCAGTACATTAAAATCAACTTTGGCTTTATTCCAGCCCTGGTATTTTGCGTAATATTTATATACCGTATCCTTATTCCATTTTATACCGTTTGGATAGCTTTGCTCGTGCAACAAACCAAGTGCATGTCCAAATTCATGTTCAGTGGTACCCCTCATTGAGCTGTAGTTCCATTTTATGTTAGGATCTTTAAAAGCTACCACATCTCTATACAGATCGCCATAAGTATAATTATTAAAATTAGTTCCTTTGCGTTTTAGGTATTCTAAAAAAGGGCCGCCTTTTTTAAACTGTTCCACATATGCTTTATAATCTATAAAATCCGAAGTGTCGAGATTTAATGTTTGCAGGTATTGCGGTACATTATTGCAGGCAATACCCAATTGCGAATTGTGGCCAAGGTTATCATCACGGCTACCAAGTTTTATCCTGATGTTTGTTACAGGTGTATTATCGGGTACAAATTTAAAAGTGATATTGGCGTATTGCTCCCAGCTTTTTGCATATTGCATAATCATGTTGCGTAAGCTTTGGCTGCCCACATCATCCATAAATTTTACGAGAATTACATCACCGTTTTCCCAAATCAGGTCATTATTTGCAACGTTCCTGCCCTGGGTAGTATCTATTGCTGTTGGTAATAATGCGCTGCCCATCAGGGTTGTACATGGCGCTTTAAATGGCATAGAGCCTTTAAGTGATTTTTTTTGAGCCTGTACAACAAAGTTCAAAAACATCAGCGCCATCATCATTAAAAAAACCTTTTTCATAATTGTTGTTTTTTGTTATTAAAATTAAATTTTTTAAAAATTTATAGCAATACCCTGCAGCCGGTATTTACTTACCGCCAGTCGCCGTATAAAACAAATGCTCCCCAATAATTAGGATGACTAAAGCGAGGGTTTTGGCTTAGTTTAACCTGTGCCAGCCGCAACGCTTCTGCTTTATCCATAGATGCAGACGATGAAAGGTTTTCATAAAAATACTGCATTAATAATCCTGTAGGTTCATCGGCCACTTTCCATAAACTTGCAACAACTGTTTTTACATTGCTTACCAAAAAAGAATTTGCCGGTGATATGTTCCATCCTTTTACCAGTTGTTTGCTTACTGCTGTTTGGCAAGCCGATAAGATAACCATGTTACAGTCTCTTATGCCAAGACTTTGTATTTCACGCATGGTTAATTTTCCGTTATTACCATTGCTTGTATCTTTATCCGGTAATAGTTTAAGGTACGATTGCGAATAATCTGTTGAGTAATTTAAAACGCCATGTGTGGCAAAATGTATATATTTTTTTTGGCGCAGGCTTTGTTTAGCCATGCTTTCGGTGGCTCTTGCATCGGCATACACAGTTGAATCGGAACCAAGTATTTTTCCAATTTCTTTTACTTCATCAATATTATAATTTAAGGTTGCATCCGGAACACCAAATGCAGCAAAAGACGCAAAATTGGGTTTTGCTTCTTCATCTTGATTGTTAAATATCGACATCTTGTTGGTATAAAAAATACTGTAATCTTCAATCAAAAATTTAAAATTATTGTTTGCTGTTTTTTTACCAAGGCACTGAAAAGGCATATTGCTGAAAACACCCGAAGGGATGATGCATAATTTCTTTTTCCCTTTAATTTTATCTGCAACAGTTGCAATCAGTATATTGTACAAGTCGCCCGATACATCTTTAAACTCGGCCTTGCTGGCAGGTTCGTCTTCATCTACCGGTTCTGAACGTACAGCCAAAGCGCCTGTGCCGGTCTGTTTATCGGTATTTTTTATTGCATCAATAAAAGCATTTATTTTAGGCGTAACATCAACCGTCATAGTATCAACCGAAAGTTTTTCATTGGTTAATGAAAATATCATCAGGTTATCGTTATTAAGCAGGTATAACAGTACAGCTGCATCGGCAGGTATTTTGCTTTTATAATTATTAAACTCATCTGCATTACTCTTGCTAAAATAAATACTAAGTTCAGGATACTTTTCCACTACATCCTGTAAAAAATTATTGTAATTGGCTTCCTGTATTTCTATCTTTTTAAGAGTTTCTGCTTTTGCCGCCCCATCTTGTTTTTCTAATGTATTTTCTAATGCTTTTTTAGCTTGTTGCATCGAAAGCAGTTTTTTTAATGCTTCGTTTTTTTCTTCGTTGTTTGATGAAGATGCTATGGAGCCCGATAATTCTTTTATACCGGCAATATTACTGCGGTTTGCATAAGCCCAGGCTTCTTTTATATTTCCCAGGTTGTAATAGGCAAATGTTATTTTATTATATAAATCCGATTTGCGGGGGTCGTTATTAAAAATCTTTCTTGCATTTTCTCCTCCATAAAGGTTTTCGGCATTCTTATCTAACAAAGTAACTGCTTTTTTAAAATAGTTTATAGCGCTGTCGAAACTGTTTTGATTAAAATATATAAGCCCCAATTGATAATAAGGCTCCCACCCGCTTACTATCTTATAATCTTCAACAATTTTTGTTGCCTGTACAAAATCATTTTTTGCTTCTTTTGTTTTTCCCTTGTCTTTATTAATCTGTCCCAGGTAGTTAAATGCTTCAATAGCTTTTTCTTTTTCGCCGCTGCTGCTTGCATATTCGGCCGCATATTCAAAATATGGCAGGGCTTTTTCGGTTTTCTTTGTTTCGTAATATAATTTACCCAGGCTAAGCGCCATGCCCGAAGCAATCCTGTAAAGTTTTTTTTCTTTTGCTTTTGGAAAAACATCTATTAAGTATTTCTCTGCCTCGTCGTATTTTTTAAGATAAAAAAGGTCTTCGGCAATATTGCCAATTGCCAAAAGGTAATTTTCATCAACTACTCCTTTTTTCAGTTGTTCCAAAGCCTGCCGGTGATATTTTAAGGCATTTACATAATCTGTTTGGGTAAAATAAACTACCCCTATATCGGTTGATACCGTACTCCTATATTCATTTACCTGCTGGTCAATATAAATGCTGTCGGCTATTAAAAACGAATTAATAGATTTTGTGTATTCGCCCATGCTTTTATACAATGTGCCTCGTGATACATATGCATTTGCTAAACGCAATATGTTGCCCGACCTGATGAAAATGGCAATAGCACTATCGCTGTTTTTAAGGCCTTCTTCAAATTCGCCGGTAAGCCCATATAAAAATGATGTTGCCTCAAGCGAAGAGCCCTGCGCAATATTATTATTTGTAGCCTGTGCCATAGCTATGGCTTTATTCAACATTTCTTTTGATTTTGGAAAATTGCCCATAGATATGTTCACTTCCGAAATATTGTTTAGTTGCCATATTACAGCAGATTGGCTAATTGTATCATATACCTGAATTGCTTTGCTGTAATAATATAATGCACTATCCAGTTCTGATTGTACTTTAAAACCATAACCTCGTAACACCATACAATCGCCAAAGCTTTGTGCAGTATTTAGCTGTTTACTTATATCAAGGCATTTTTTATATAGTTTATTACCTCCTGTAATATTATTTGATCGGTAAGCAAGGCCAGCCAGCGACCTGGTGGCTTCAAAAAGGTAACCGGTATTTTTTGTACTATCGCTTAAATGCATGCAAGCCATAAAATAATTGCGTGATTTTATTGAGTCAATATCATACCAGGCATTACCCAGGTTAAAAAGCGCTTCTACTGTTGATTTACTATCAACACCTTTTGCCTTTTCGAAATACTCAACAGCCATTTTATTGTTTTCATCATTATAAAAAACATTCCCCTTTTTATTATAAGTTTCTGCAAGGCCCGAACTGTCTTTTAGCTGTAAATAAAATACAGCTGCTGAATCATAAGCAGCCAGTGCTTCATTTTTTAAGCCGCTTTTTAAATATAATTCACCAATACTTTTCCATGATTTTGCCTGGCCTAATGCGTTGTTGGCTTTTTTTCGAAGGGCTATTGAACTTTTATGTGCAAGAATAGCCGAATCATATTTTCCAAGTTCCCAATAACAACTGCCTGTTAAAGATTTTGAATAACCGGCATTGTTATCATCGCCTACAAATAATAACATTTGGCGTGCCGAATCGGCGTGTGCTATACTTTGATAATATTTACCAAGCAGGTAATAACTATAAGCAATATCGTTTTGCACTTTTGCCCAGTTAAGTGAATCTAAATTTGCCCTGTATATAATGGCTGCTTTAGCAAAAGAATCCAGGGCATTGTTGGGTTTTCCCTGGTCGTTATTAACCTGGCCAATAAAAGTAAAATACTCTGCATTCTTCTTTATAGATCCATAACTGTTTATTCCTTTATTTAACTGGATGAGTTTAGCATACAGGGCAAGCGCTTCTCCGTAATTTCCTTCTTTATAGTAAAGCGATCCGGCATATTCATATCGTTTTTGCCAGTTACTGTTATAAACATTTGTGGTTATTTTGGGTTTATAGGCTTCCAGTTTATCCTCAAATTGTTTAAGTAAAATTTTAGCCGTGGTTGATTGGTTGGTTTTATATAAGCAAAATATTTTTTTAGAAATTGCTGCCAGTTCATATTCATATTGATTGGCCTGCTGTGCATATTTTATTGCTGAATCGCATAACGAAATAGCATTTTCATACCTGTTTTGCTTATGATTTATTTCTGCTTCATAAACCCATGCAAGCGATTTGCCCCCGGTATCATTTACAGCGTAAGCAATAGTTTTTATAAAATCATTAAAATTGGCTGCATTAATAAAATCGTCTGCTGCAAGATATTTCTCTACATCTGCCACAAATTTTAAACAATAAGAGTCGTCAACAATACGCTTTTTATAAAGTGCCAGTTTTTCCAAAAACAACTTTTTATTCTTATATATTGGAAATAGCGCTTCTTTAATTTCGGTGGGGCTAATGGGAGCCTTGTTAATGAGCCAGGTGGCAAAGGTTTCGTTTAGTTTAAAATCGTTTGCCATGTATTTGCCCGGATAGTCATTTACAAATTTTAAAAAACTTTCAATATCTGTCTTTTTTGCATCCCGTAAAACCTCTAAAACTGTTTTTCCAGCATAACTGCCTTCTGTCATTTTTCCTGTAACGCTTTCGGGCAGGCCCTCCATATCTTTTAACATTTCGTAAGAATCAACGCAGTCTTTTAACATTGTTGCATATATAGAGTCTTCTAAATTTTTTCCATCGTTATACACAAGGTTTGGTAACGAGTAAAATTTTTTTCTGTTTGCATTGGTAAGGTAGATATTATTAAATGCCAGTTGTGAAAAAATACTGCGGTTGGCAATTGCGGGTATATGAACTTTTAATGCCACCATATCGCCACTCCTTAATTTTTCGTTGTCGTTATCAAGCAAGATCATGCAGGCAATAACACTATCAGATTTTACCACACGGCCCGATCCGATAGATTTAAAATCTCTGCTTTCATTAGCATTTTCTGCAGTTTTTTCGTATGCCTGGTATGCAGTTGCCTCATCACCCTTTTTTACTCCCAGGCCTTTTGCCCCATCAATAAATACAATCATGGTATCGTTTTTGGGATACACATAATATATCTTAAAATAAAGTTCTTTTATTTCTGTATTGGTATTTGTTTGTGCATAGCTGCCGGCTAATGCAAAAAGATAAAAGAAAAAAAAGCAATATTTTTTTATTGATATATTCACCGGTTTGGGGTAATTATTGTTTTTTAATTATAAAACTAACGCTGATTATGCCTATTTCTTGTGCTTTTACGCTAGATACATCACTACGGGTTGATACAGCCCCTTCCTTATCGCTGAACAGGTCGTCTAAAACAACCTGGAAGGGTTGCATTTCTCCTCTTGTAACTCTTTTTTCAAATACACTGCGTAAATCCATTGGTTCTTTTGATACAATTATTTTTAAAAACTCTACGCCAGCCGGAGAACCAGAACTTACAGCCAACTTACGAACCACTGTGCTGTTTTTGTTAACTATATAATCTGCCGGCTCTTTTGATTTATATGGATACAAGATATCTACAGTATTATCAGGATAAATATCAAGCACTGTATAATAGAGGTTTTGGTTACTATTATTTCTTATGTGTAATGTATAAATATCTCCAATATTTAAGGTAGTTTGTTGTGTACTATCGTATGTTTTTGAGGGAACAACTGCTGCTGAAATAAATGGTGCCAGGTCTCCGCCATCGGGCATAGTACGTAAATATTTTATCCGCAGCTCTTTTTTAATATCATAAATAAACTGTTTTTTTTCTTCGGCAGAAAGTGAGTCCCGGTTTTCAAGGTTAGTATTCCATATTTTTTTATTGTTCCGGTCGGTAAGGGTAGCTGTTTTTTCGCCATTGGCCGATTTTACTTCTAACTGAAAATCGGCCTTATCGGCTATAGATAAAAAACTATAGGGTTTAATAAATTGTGTTATTTGTTTCTCAAGTTTTTTAGATGTTTTTCCGGCTTCTGAAAAATTAAGTTTAATAAATGCCTGCAGGCCGCCATAATTCTCTTCTTCCATTTTATATTCGTACAGCTCGTCTTTTTGAAGTTCTTTATCAGCAACGCCTATGCTCCTGAATGTTTCTACTTTACGTATAACAGCAGTAGCATATGGTTGTGCGTTGCCGGGCTTAAAAATTTTACAGGAATTACCTACTCCAATATTATCCATCAATCCTTTTTCAATAGTAAACACCGAGTCCATATTTCCTGCACTTCCTTCATATCCAACCCGTATATAATCTTTATCTTCTTTAGTTTTATACTTACCGCTAAATATAATTTGTTGCTGATTTCCTTCTATCATGGGCAATTGTTCGGGAATATATGCCTGTATTGATGCCCGTATTTTTTGAAACAATAAACCATACGTACTGCCCGGGTTCATTTCATTTAAAGCTTTATAAAAGGAATAAGAAAGTGAACCAAGTTCTTCGCCATTAATAATAACCTGTTTGTTTACCTGGTGCGGCGATGAAGCACTGATAACAACCATATTTGAAACCGAATCCTGGTTGGCCTCAAAAAAACCCTGCTTGGCCTCTGCTGCCGACAGGTTAATGACAGAGTCGAGTGGGTTTTCGGGGTCTGGAAAAGGGATGGGTTCGCCACGGGTTACTGCAAAGGTTTCATCACGAGTAGCCGTACCCGAATGACAGGCATCAATCATTACAAGCAAACTGCCCCCAGCCCCTAGTTTTTGCCTAATGGCAGCCAGTTTTGGATACAGGTCATCATCCCGCAAATGATTTTCGCCATGATAGCCCGTGGGGTTATATTTAGGTAAAGCGTCGTAAGGTACTAGCGCTTCATCATACCCGTCATCTTCATCTTTCCCTTCGGCAATTGTTTTTTGGTCTCGTATTTGCTGCCCGTGACAAGAAAAATGTATAACTACAATATCATTCTTCTTTGCCTTTTCATCCAATTGATCAAGACTTTTTAAAATACCGGCTTTGGTTGCCTGGCTATTTATGAGGGTGTCTATATTTTTTTCTGTAAATCCATTTTTAAGGAGTGCGGCTTTTATATATTTTATGTCGTTTACTGAAGCAATCGGTTTTATTTTACTTGATGGCGGATAGTCGCCTACTGCAACTATAAGCGCTAATTTATTTTGTGAAAATACTTTGCAGGAAAAAAATAATAAAAAAAGTATTTGTAAATATTTCATCAATACATTTATTGGTTTAAAAAATAAACCCTTTTGTTTTGCATAGAGGAAAATTAATTACAGATTTCATAACATCAAATACCCAATAACACCTATTTTACAAAACTTTATCATTTTGTATTAGTGTATTAAGAGAAGTAATTACCAATATTAAAAAAGATGAAAATGAGATAGGTATTACGTGGTTTCAATTATTTTAATTTGATATTTGTTACTTATCTTCCAAAATCATCCTGAACCCTCACAATATCATCTTCATTACTTGGATTATCAGCGTCTGTATGCCGCCATATCTCTGCCAATATACCCCAACCGTTTAGTCCTACAAGGCGGTGGCGTTCTCCCTGCTTAAGTTGTATTACATCATCAATTTGCATGCTACGGGTTTCTTTTTCTTCATCGGTATCGCTGGTTACAACAGCAGCCGTACCGCCAATCAGTTTCCAAATTTCGGCCCTGCGGTGGTGATATTGCCAACTTAATCTTTTTCCCGGGGCTACAACTAATATTTTGGGGCTTAATTTTCCGGAAATTGACAAATCTGCTTTGGTAAGGTGGGGGAAATATATGTTAATGAATTTTTCTGCCTCATCTTCATCAATAACAAAAAAACCTCCCCAGGGGCGGCTGTCATCTTTTTTGCTTATTTGCAAATTCTTCTCATTCAAATAGGTTGTAACCTGTTCAAATACCTTTTCCTTTTCTGTATCAATAAAAAAATTCAGTGTCATTTTTATAATTTTTACCTGCCCATAAATACCATTAAAATCTGTACATCGCTTGGATTAACACCTGATATTCGGGATGCCTGTCCCAAAGTTCGGGGTTTTATTTTATTAAATTTCTGCCTTGCTTCTTTGCTTAAAGAAACCAGTTTTTCATAATTAAAATTGTCGGGTATTACCAGGTCTTCCAACTGGCTCATTTTTAAAACAAGTTCTTTCTCTTTTTCAATGTATGTTTCGTATTTAATCTGAATTTCGGCCTGTACCAGTTGTTCATAATCAAAGCCTGATACGGCATCCTTAACCCTGGAAATACCGTTTGCCATATCTTTCAGGCTAATCATGGGCCTTAGTAAAAGTTGTGATGCTTTCTGTTTTATATATAACGGTGATGATTGTACGCTTTCTAAATAGCTACTTGCTTCTTCGGGTGTTATACTCAGTAACGATAAAATATTTTTTAGTTTTTCTACTTGTTGTTTCTTTTCTTTTACCTTCTCCATCCTTTGCTGCGATGCCAGGCCAAGCCGGAAACTTTTTTCTGTAAGGCGTAAATCGGCATTGTCCTGTCTTAATAAAGTTCTAAACTCGGCCCTGCTTGTAAACATACGGTATGGCTCGTCTGTTCCTTTATTTATAAGATCATCTATCAGTACGCCAATATATGCCTCACTTCTTTTTAATATTACCGGTTCTAAATTTTTTGTTTTTTGGTGGGCATTAATTCCGGCAATTAAACCCTGGCAAGCTGCTTCTTCATAACCTGTAGTTCCATTTATTTGTCCTGCAAAAAAAAGGTTTTCAATTTGTTTGGTTTCGAGGCTGAATTTTAGTTGTGTAGGTGGAAAATAATCGTATTCAATTGCATAGCCCGGCCTGAACATTTTACAGTTTTCAAAACCAGGTATCAATTTAAGTGCCTGATACTGAACATCTTCTGGCAATGAGGTTGAAAAACCGTTTACATATATTTCAATTGTATCTTTACCTTCAGGCTCTACAAATAGCTGGTGCCTGTCACGCTCTGCAAATCGGCCTATTTTATCTTCAATACTGGGGCAATATCTTGGTCCTGTACCCTTTATTCTTCCCTGGAACATTGGGCTTTTATCAAAACCGGTTTTTAAAATATCGTGTGTTTTTTCATTTGTATAAGTTATCCAGCAACTTTTTTGTTCATTTGGCTTAATTCGTTCAACATCTAAAAAACTAAAACCAGTTATTTCTTCATCGCCTTTTTGCTCCTCCATTTTTGAATAGTCAAGACTTCTTCCATCTATTCTTGGTGGTGTTCCCGTTTTTAGCCTGTCTGTTTCAAATCCAAGAGAAACAAGTTGTTCTGTAATACCTACCGAAGATTTCTCGGCCATACGGCCACCTCCAAAGTTTTTTTCGCCTATATGTATTACACCATTTAAAAATGTTCCATTTGTTAATACTACAGCCTTGGCCTTTATTTCATGTCCCAATCCGGTTTTAACCCCTGTTACCCTCCCTTTTTTAACTATAATACCATTTACCATATCCTGGTAAAAATCAACATTTTTTGTTTCTTCAAGCATTTGCCGCCAGGTAGCCGAAAATTTCATTCTATCGCTTTGTACCCTTGGGCTCCACATAGCCGGACCTTTTGAGCGGTTTAACATCCTAAATTGTATCATTGATTTATCTGATACAATTCCACTGTATCCGCCCATGGCATCAATTTCTCTTACTATTTGCCCCTTTGCAATCCCTCCCATTGCCGGGTTACAACTCATTTGGGCAATAGTTTGCATATTCATAGTAATTAATAGTACTTTACTACCCATATTTGCGGCAGCCGCGGCAGCTTCGCATCCGGCATGTCCAGCACCTACAACTATAATATCATATTCTTGAAACATGAGAGCAAAGGTACGTAAAGCCATTATGCATGAGTAACATAATGTTCCACGTGAAAAAAATCATTTTTGATAGGTTTTTTGTTTCACGTGAAACAATCATTATTTTTTGAAATACTTTTCAAGATATTCATCTTCTTTTTTACGCATCAAAATAACCTGCCGGCTTTTCTTGTCATTATACCCACATAAATGAAGGGCGGCATGAAAAATTACCCTGTGTAATTCTTTTTTAAAACTAGTATTTAAATCTTTTGCATTTTCTTTAACCCTGTCAACACTAATATAAACCTCTCCCTCAACCGGATTTTTAGGTTCATTAAAATTAAAGGTGATAACATCTGTATAATAATTGTGTTTTAAAAAATTTTTATTTACCTGTAACAGGTAATCGTCTGAACAAAAAATATAAGAGAGAGATTTAAGAGTTGTTTTCTCATGTATAAACAGTTTTTCAATAAACTTCTTTAATTGTTGCTTATGCTTAAGGGTTGGTACCCTATCGTTATTAATAAAACTGATATAAATCATATGGTTATTTCTTATATCGAAATTAGATAACAATATTGATTTGATACATTTGTGTTGCATTTTAATTCAATTAATTAATGATTAAAAGATTATCGGAAGTAGCTGTAGGTAAAACAGTAATTGTAAAAGAGTTTGAAAGTGATGACATCTTTTTAAAACTTATGGAAATGGGGTGTATTCCGGGCGAGTCAATTAAAATAGATCAATTAGCGCCCCTGGGCGATCCAATTTCAATAATTGTAGCTGGATATCATTTAAGTTTGCGACTTAATGAAGCAGATAAGGTGTGGGTAGAGGAAGTTTTTTAAATTTCTAAAAATTTAACAACAAAAATGAGGGTTGGGCTTTACTTTGGATCTTTTAACCCGGTACATAACGGGCATTTAATTATAGCAAATCATATTGCAAATGAAACTAACCTCGACCAGGTTTGGCTGGTGGTTTCGCCCCAAAACCCATTTAAGCAATCTGTATCATTATTGAACGAATACCAGCGCTTACACCTTATTAAATCAGCAATTGACGGTGAGAAAAAATTAAGAGCCAGTAATGTTGAATTTAATTTACCTAAACCCTCTTATACTGTTGATACACTTGCTTATTTGAATGAAAAATTTCCAGAATATGAATTCTCCATTGTAATGGGAAGTGATGGTTTTCAAAACCTGCCTAATTGGAAAAATTATGAAGTTATTATTGCAAATCACCCCATTTATATTTATAAAAGGCCGGGATTTGAAATTACAGAAAACTGGGGGGCTAATATAAAGATTATGAATGCTCCATTGCTTGATATTTCGTCTACACATATACGTAAGTTAATAAAAGAAAAAAAATCTATCCGGTTTTTAGTGCCTGATTTAGTTAAAGAAGAAATTGAGCAGGCCGGGTATTATAAAAATTAGTTAGAATAAAAAACCTGTTATCAGGCAAAATAATACTATGAATGGTGAAGGTATCTTAGTGTATTGTAAAACTAAATAAGTACCTAAAATAATACCAATATTAATGAAACTTGCTGCATTTAAAGATAAAATAGAAACGTCTTTGATTAGATAAAGTGTGCCGGCAAACATAATTCCTACCACTGTTGCATTTATCCCTTCCAGCGCCCTGAAGACGACGATATATTTTTTTAAATTTTGCCATACGGGAAAGAAAAATAAAACCAATAATGCACTTGGAAGAAAAATAGCTATAGATCCAATAAAACAACCCAGTAACTGAATCCTGGGCCCCTCATTTTTTAATGCAATTCCTCCCATGAATGATGCTATAGAAAACACCGGACCGGGTATAGCCCTAACCATTCCGGCACCTGTCAGCAGTTCTTCTCTTTCAACTCTTATAATATTGGGATTCTTTTTTATTACTCTTTCAGATGTTGGCCTGGCCACATATTGATCTAACATTAATGGAATTAATACATCGCCACCACCAAAAACAAACGATCCAAACCGGTAAAAATTCTCAAACAGGTTATAGGGTTTTTTGTTATCCCAGTTTTGTTTACGGGCGGTTTCGCTTAAAAAACCGGCAACAGCAAAAATTAAAACAAAGAGCCAGATGTTTGTCCATTTAATTTGCCTGGGCTTTACTACTTCTTTTTCGGGTATCCTTTTATCACTAAAATTTGTTGCAATACCTCCGCAAATGATTAAGGTAGGAATTATCCAGGGTGCTTTAAAAAGTAAGTAAGTTGTAAGTAATGTTACCAACATAATAATTTGTGTAATGGTATTTTTTATACTTACATGATATGTTTTAATAGCTGCATAAGCAAGGTAACCAATTGCCATTGGCTGAATAAACCTGAATATATTTTTATGAACACTTTCTTCCGTTATGTTTCCTACAATAAACGATAACGCTCCCATTAATGTACAGGCTGGTAAAATCCAAATAAAGAGTGTAAGTACAGCTAATTTTACGCCGCCTCTTTTATAACCAATTAATGTTAATGTTTGTGTAGATGATGCCCCCGGTAGTAGTTGACAGAAAGAAACATATTCCATTAATTCTTCTTTAGTAATATCTCTTCGTCTATCAACAAATGTTTTTAACACCATCCCAAGGTGGCCCTGTGGCCCACCAAAAGCGGATATACTATGTAATAATACAGCTTTTAAAAAAGGAATATGCCTAAGCAGTTTATTCAATAATGAATAGTGATTTCTGAATTTGATTTAAATTTTGGTCATGAAAAAATACAAAATATCTTTTTAAAACCACTTAATAATAAGTTGAATTTATCAATAACTGTAATGCACAATATTCATTACAATACCTTCAGTTAGCTCTGTAAGCTTATTTTTAGGTCGTACAAGATTTGAAATTGATTTTACAATTCCTATATCAGAGTTTTTTATCCATTGCCTGTTACTGTAAACATATTTTTGCATTTTATACTTTACACTATCATATGAAAATGGGTCTATAAATGTAATTTGAATTTTTTTTGTTCCCTCTTCAATATTATTGTTCAGCATATTTACATTATTAAAATAATGCATTTCGGGTAAATTATCTGTTACATAATTCATTGATAATACCTGTAGCTGACTATTTTTATAAAACGAAACCTTACCATAAATTCCATTACTTACAGCTTTATTCAGGCTATCGAATGTACAGTTTACTAATTCTATATAGTATGTATTTGCTTCTTTCATTTTTGCTTTACTATTACATCCGTAATAAAAAACAAAACAACTACTAAATAAAATTAGAATTGCTTTTTTTAAAACTGTATTACAACCCATACTGTGCACTTATTTTAAGCATTTCATCAATTGGTTTTTTTGCTGCTTTTCTTAATTGTTCATCCATTATAATTTCGGGCTTTTCGTACTTTAGGCATAAGTACAATTTTTCAAGTGTATTTAATTTCATGTGCGGACAATCGTTACAAGCACAACTGTTATCGGGTGGTGCCGGTATAAATACCTTTTTGGGGCTAGCTTTTTGCATTTGATGTAAAATACCTGTTTCGGTAGCCACTATAAATTCAGATGCATCATCTGTTTTAGTAAATTTCAGTAAACCTGTAGTGCTTCCTATAAAATCTGCTACACGTAAAACAGCCTCTTCGCATTCGGGATGTGCAATGAGCTTTGCTTTTGGATGCCTTATTTTTAACCTGGTAATCTTCTCCAGGCTAAAAATTTCATGAACCATACAGGATCCATTCCATAACACCATATTTCTTCCGGTTTTTTTATTGATATAAGCGCCCAGGTTTTTATCGGGTGCAAATATTATAGGCTGGTTTATTGGTAAAGTTTCTATTATTTTTTGTGCATTAGATGAGGTGCAGATAATATCGCTTAAAGCCTTAATACCGGCACTGCAGTTTATATAAGTTATTACCTTATGGTTGGGGTGTTTTTCTTTAAAAATCTTAAACAAAGCAGGTGGGGCCGAATCACTAAGTGAACAACCGGCATTTAAATCGGGTAATAATACTTTTTTATTAGGATTTAAAATTTTTGCAGTTTCGGCCATAAAATGTACACCTGCAAAAACAATCATATCGGCACTTGTTTTTTCTGCCTGCTGAGCAAGACCCAGACTATCACCAATATAATCAGCTACATCCTGTATATCGGGTTCCTGGTAATAATGAGCCAGTATAACAGCATTTTTTTCTTTTTTTAATTTTTCAATTGCAGCAAATAAATCCAACTCCGGATCTATATCAATATCAAGAAAACCTTTTTCTTCTATTGCGGCAATTGCGTTGTTAATATCTGTCATAATATGTATTAATACTTTATATTTTTATAATCACTTACTACTATTAGGCGTGTTAATATGTGTAAATAAAAAACCTGCCAATATTGCAAAATTAAAACCTTTGGTTTATTAACAACCATCCACATAAAATTAACATTCATAATATTCTGTATAAGCTATAATAATATAAGTATCATGGCTCTCTTTTTTATTTTCAAATTATTTTTTTAACAGCAGTTAATAAAATGCATTGTGAAAAGAAAACCTATGTATTAGTATATTTTTCCTGTTAATAAGATTGGTATAAACTAACTTTTTCTAACAGGTTTTGGCTTACTATTCTTCAAAAGGTAAAAATATACTCATCTTATCCATCGTTGTAATTATTAAAATAAACGGTTATCAACATTTAAACTATGTTATTAACTATGCTATGTTTATAATCATAAAAAGCAAAATATAATTATAAGTATTACTTGTTTTGTAAAGTATGCTATACCTTGCCAAACCTGCATTATATTAGGTTTTACTGCTTAAAAATGCTGATTTATATACAATTTTACCCTATTTTTGCCCTCCAAAATTTAATATTGAAGTTTTATGCAAATTATTCAGGGAATACGTGAAAAAGGTGCTGCAATTGTTATTGTAGTTATAGCGCTTAGTTTAATTGGATTTATTTTAATGGATGCCAGGCAAGGTGGCAATAATCTTAATGCCGCCAGTGGAAATATAGGCAAGGTTGATGGCCAGGCAATTGGACAAAATGAATTTAATACAAAAGTTAAAAATATGGAGCTCCAGGAAGAACAACAATCGGGAGCTAAACCTACCAATATACGCACAGCACAGATACGTGAACAGGTATGGAACCAAATTGTAGCCGAAAAAGTTTTTTATGCCGAAGCAGATAAATTGGGTATTGATTTTACATCTAAAGAACTGGAAAGTGTTTTAAAAAGCAATGAACCCGGTAATCCATTTTTACAAGAAAGGCAATTATTAGACGAGGCTACGGGTAAGCTGGATATTAACAAAGTTAACCAGGCGCTTATCAATATTAAAAAAATGAAAGGCGAGCAGTGGGAGATGGTAAATGCACAAATACTAGAACCACAAAAGCTTACCAGTGTATCAACAAAATATTTTGCATTATTAAATGCAAGCGCCTATTACCCTACTTGGATGGAAGAAAAGGATCTTAAGGAAAAAAACAATTTTGCCACAATCTCATACGTACAGGTGCCATACCAAACTATTAGCGACAGTACTATCAAAGTAACAGATGCAGATATTGAAAATTATGTATCAAAGCATAAACAGCTTTTTAAACAAGAAGCAGGCCGCATGATTTCTTATGTTGCCTTTAGCCAGTTACCAAGCGCTGCAGACAGTGCCAAAACAAAATTGCTGGTAGAGAATTTGAAAAGTGATTTTGCTAATACTAACGATAATACTGTTAAAACGTTTTTAGCAAGAAATGCCTCTGCAATTGAATTTGATACCAACTATGTACCCAAATCAAAAATCAATAGTCATGCATTAGATTCAATAATAAAACTTCCTGTAGGATCTGTTTATGGACCCTATGTGGATAATAATGATTATGTATTGGCAAAATATATTGGTAGCAAAATTTTACCCGACAGTGTAAATGCAAGACATATATTAATTGCTACTGTTAACAACCAAACTGGCGAGCCTTTATTAGAAGATAGTGTTGCAGAAAAACGTGCCGACAGTATATATAATGCAATAAAAGCAGGTGCTAATTTTGCAGCACTGGCATTACAGTATTCTGCCGATGGCAGTAAAGAAAAAGGCGGCGACCTTGGTACATTTGCTTACGGACAAATGGTGCCTGAGTTTAATGATTTTTGTTTTTATAAACCAACCGGCTCAATGGGTGTTGTACGCACTCAATTTGGGTACCATATTGTGGAAGTGTTAAAACAAAAAGGACAAAGCCCGGCTTATAAAATAGCATTTTTAGCAAAAGAAATTTTTTCGAGTGAAGAAACCATTAATAAAGCAAGTAATGAAGCAATAAAATTATCTGCCGAAAAAGACCCTAAAAAAATGGAAGCATACATTCAAAAAAATGGCTTAAAGAAAATAACCGTGCCAACACTTATAAAAGAAAATGATGCACAAATAGGACAGCTGCAGGATGCAAGACAATTGGTGCGATGGGTTTTTGAAGCTAAAAAGGGAGATGTAAGCGATCCAATGCCGGTTGGCGACCAGTTTATAGTGGCAACAGTTGATAAGATTTATAAAGAAGGTACACAGGATGTTGAAACGGCAAGGCCACTTGCAGAAAATTCAATTAAAGAAGAGAAGAAAGGAGAAATGATTATTAAAAACCTGGGTGCAAATGTTACTTTGGAAACAGCGGCTTCAAAATACAGCAAAGAAATATTAAATGCCGGCGCCGATTCGTCCATTACTTTTAAAACCCAAATCATTAACTCGATAGGCAACGAACCAAAACTAATAGGAGCAATTTTTAATAAAGCTAATCTTAACAAGGTGGCCGAACCACTTGCCGGAAAAACTGCTGTATATGTTTTTAAAGTTAACAGCATTGCCGCTAAAACTGATAATGAAAATATTGCTCAATTCAGGGCCGGGCAAACTACCGCATTAAGAAACCAGGCCGTATCTAATTGGTTTGAAGGTTTACGCAAAAAGGCAACTATTAAAGATAACAGGAGCAAGTTTTTTTAAATTAATAAGTTAAAATACATTTCTTTAGGCAGCCATCATAAAACCATGATGGCTGTTTTGTTTTATCTTTGCATGATGGCAGAAGTATTTGTAAATAAAGTGGCAGAAAGCGGTATCATTACGCTTAACCTGGAAGAATTTTATCCAAAAGAAGAAACCGTTGTTTTTGATATGAAGGACCATTTGTTTATGGGGTTGATATTAAAGGAAAAAGATTTTAGGGAGACAATGAAAAACCTGGACCTAACTGCTTACAAAGAAAAAAATATTGCCATTACCTGTACTGCAGATGCTGTAATACCTGTATGGGCTTATATGCTGGTAACAAGTTACCTGCAGCCTGTTGCCAGGAATATAGTATTTGGCGATGCAGATTTTTTGCATAAAACACTTTTCTTAAATAACCTTTCTGCAATTAATATTAACGATTACCGGGATAAAAGAGTAGTAATTAAAGGCTGTGGCGAATTACCTATTACCGAAACTGCTTATGTTGCTATTACAAACAAGCTAAGGCCTGTGGTAAAAAGTATTATGTATGGCGAGCCATGCAGTACGGTACCTATTTATAAAAAACCCAAATCAACTGAGGGTTAAAACCATCCCCGTTTTTTAAATAATCGTAGCATAACCAATGGTATGCACAGCATAAGGCCTACCGAAATAAAAAACCCCCACTTGTTATGCAGTAATGGAATGGTTTCAAAGTTCATCCCAAAAATACCGCCAATAACTGTGGCTGGAGCCAGCAGGCAGGTAACCACTGCCATTACCTTCATTACTTCATTCATTTTAAGGTTTACATTGCTTAAATAAAGGTCGTTTAGGTTCATCATCATATCACGGTAGTTTTCGGCAAGGTCGTTAGCTTGTAGTATATGGTCGTGTACATCCTTAAAATATTTTTCTGTACGCTCTTCAATCAATTCACTTTCGCTACGTAAAATACCGTTAACCAATTCTCTTACCGGCGATACACTTCTTTTAAGAATAATCATTTCTTTACGAAGCATATTTATTTTGGCTAGGCTACGGGTATTTGCATTTCTTACAATCGTTTCTTCCAGCTCTTCAATTTTTTCACCCAGGCCTTCCATTACTACAAAGTAATTGTCAACTATCAAATCAATAAGCGAATAGTATAAAAAGTCGGCCCCGTTTTGCCGTACTTTACTGTTGTTTATTTTTAGCTTTTCCCTTAATGGTGTAAACACATCCCTGGTAGCATCTTCCTGGAAACTGATTACAAAATTTTTTCCAAGTACAATGCTAATTTGTTCCACTTCAACCGACGAATCTTTTTCATTAAAATACAGCATATTCATCAGCGAAAACAACAGCCCGTTAATTTCATCTGTTTTTGCACGCTGCCCCATGCTTAAGATGTCTTCTACAATCAGGTTATGGATACCATATTTTGAACAAATATTTTCAACATCAATTTTTTTTAAACCATCAACATTAATCCACGTTATTGCGGCCGGATCAATAAAAGAAAAACTGTCGTTAACCGAATCAAATTCTTGAAACCTCATTTCTTTAGTATTATAATTAAATACACTAAGCTTTGTTAATTCAGGTTCTTTACGGTCTGATATAACCGTTGGGTTTACCTGTAATACCTTATGTGTACGCAATGATTGCAAAGGATTTAGCAAAGGATTTAAAAAATAGGAAATATATTTTTTAGCGCCCATAAAATATATGTTTATAGTTTAAAACAACTGGCAAATTGAAATTAGGTTTTTATTTAAGAAACAACAATAGTAAAGTTAAACCCATCGATATTAATAATCCTTTATTATTCAATTTTGAACCAGTTTAAATTTAACATATAGCAAAAGCGTTGGCATTTGTGTAAATTACGTACGTACATTTGAGTACAATTAAATATAATGTCAACCCTCAGCATTACAATCATACAAAGCGATTTATTTTGGGAAGATAAGGCGGCCAACTTACGCATGTTTGAACAAAAGATAAACAGCATTGAGAATAATGCTGAAATTGTGGTATTGCCCGAAATGTTCAATACCGGCTTTAGCATGCAACCCCAACAGTTTGCCGAAAACATGACGGGTGAAACGGTAGAATGGATGAAAAGGATTAGCCACGAAAACGGTATTGTACTTACCGGCAGCCTGATGATTGAAGAAGAAGGTAATTATTATAACAGGCTGGTATGGATGCTGCCCAATGGGCAATATGGATATTATGATAAGCGGCACTTGTTTGCTTTTGCACAGGAAGACAAACATTATAAAGCCGGTAATAAAAGATTGATAGCATCGGTAAAAGGCTGGAAAATAAACCTGATGGTTTGTTACGACCTGCGGTTTCCGGTATGGGCAAGACAGCAGACTGTAATACAAGAAGAAGAATCTGCAGTAAATGCTGCCTGCGAATACGATGTATTAATATATGTGGCCAACTGGCCCGAGCGCCGCAACCATGCATGGAAAACATTGCTTTGTGCAAGAGCTATAGAAAATCAATGTTATGTTGTAGGTGTAAACCGGGTGGGTAATGATGGTAACAATATTTACCACAGCGGCAACAGCCTTATTATTGATCCGTTGGGACAAGTTTTATATCACCTGGCTGATGAAGAAGATATATTTACCATTGAATTACAAAAAAAAGATCTTGATGATGTTAGAGCGAAATTCCCTTTTTGGAGAGACGCAGACAGGTTTAAAATTTTATAGATAAATAATTATTACCTGTTACTCTTTTCGTTTTTATCTTTTATCATTTCCATTACCACCTGCATCTTATAATCTATACCGTTTAACAATGCTTTATAATTGGTAGGAATGTAAATATCGGGCTGTATGCCATGCCAGTTTTTGGGTACATGATTGTATTGCACCAGCCTGAATAGCGGAAGCCTTACTTTAATATGTGTTACGGGTAAAACAATATCCGGAATTAAAATGCCATTGTTGCCATGCCAGCCACCACCTGTTTCTTCGCCAATTAAAGTAACGCCGGGCTGCCCCTTTACTGCATTGCTGAAAAGCGCCGCTGCCGAAAAAGTGGAACCGTTAATAAGCACATATAAATTACCATCAAAATGGTTTTCATTTTTTGGTTTATACCACCTTCGTTCCCATCGTCCAAAATGATACAACCCGTCATTCTTTTTTTTAGTAAGCAAAAACAACCCAAGGTTATTTACAAAACTTTCTTTTATGTATTTTGAATATGGCCGCAAAGATTTGCAAACAGCATAAGAAGAATCGGCCACTTTAAAACTTTGCCTGCTTACATATTTTGTTAGCAGGGTAGATAGCCTTATGCGGCCACCACCATTGTTCCTTATGTCTAACACAACATTAGTAATGCCTGTTTTTTTAATGTACCTGAATGTTTGCCTGTAAAACCTGCGCAAGCCACCTTCTGAAAAAGTATTGATGGTTACAATTGCTGTGTTGTTGGTTGTATCTATTGCTAACGACCTTATATCATGCAACCTTTTTTTCCTTGTTTCTTTCTTTTGTTTTTTTTGTTTTCTGTTAACAGCCTTTTCTCTCTTGGATAAAGTGCTGTCTTTAGCAAAACCAAGGGCGGGAATGATAATAGATTTTTCTGTTCTGGTGCTATCAATATAGGTAACAGTATAATTTTTACTGATACCGAAAATGTTGCGATGAAAATATGGGAAATTATTGCTGAGCCTTAAATAATTTACATTATCGGCATAACCATCTTCGGCCAGGTAATTAAACATTGTGCTAACCAACTTTGTATTTTTAATTCCGTTTATCGATGTAATGAGCATGCCTCTTTTTAATACAGAATCTTTACGGTTTAAATTGGCAGTGATAGCCATGGTATCATTCCAGCATTTTAAAAACAAAGGAAAAGACGGGAGTCTTTTATCTGCCACCCATTTATTATAAGTTTTACTTCGAATCATGCTTGTGTGGCCACAATGTATTTTTTGTAAAAGAGGTGCTATTACCTGCCAGCCAAACTGCTGCTCGGTAAGGCTATCGTGCAGCAAATTGTAATAACGGTCAAAATACATATCCATGCTGTCTTTGGGGGTATACCAGTAAAGCGACGGATGTTTTTTTTCAAGTATTTCTCTTAACAGCGAATAATCTTTTTGTAATTGCCGGGGCGAAAATTTTTTATTGGGATTATAGTTTTTAGTGGCGGCGCAGGAACACAGGAAAACAGCTAAAGAAAAAACAAAGATTATTTTAATGGTTTTCATTAACTGTTGTCAAAATTTTCAACTTCAATAATACTTATATTAAGATGCTTTTATTTCAATGGATTCCACCCCTGTGCAATTAATGGATGTTTATTGCCGCCTCTTGTTATAAATGTTTTTCCATTTGCCGCTTCGGTAATATAGCCTATAATGCTAAACCCGTTGTTTTTATCAATTTTTTCATGGTCGGCCTGGTTAATGGTAAATAACAATTCATAATCTTCCCCACCGCTTAGTGCGCAAGCTGTTGGGTCAAGTTCCAGCTTGTAGGCAAACTCTTTGCTGTCTTCATTTAATGGCAATTTGTCTTCGTACAGTACGCATCCCACATTACTTTGCTTGCAAATGTGCAGCATTTCGCTGCTAAGCCCGTCGCTAATATCCATCATGCTGGTAGGTACAATATTATGTTCGGCAAAATATTCAATCACATCTTTTCTTGCTTCGGGTTTTAATAAGCGGCCAACAATATAAGCCTGGTTTTCCAGGTCGGGTTGTGCGCCGGTTTCTTCAAATATCTTTTTCTCCCTTTCTAAAATGGTTAATCCTAAAAATGCGCCGCCTAAATCGCCGCTAACACATACAAGGTCGTTCACCTTAGCGCCATCTCTTTTTACATATTTATCGGGTGCCACTTCTCCTATTGCCGTTACACTTATAATAAATCCTTTTTGTGATGTGGTGGTATCTCCCCCCACCAGGTCAACATTATACCGGTTACAAGCTGCATATACACCTTCATAAAACTCATCCAACGCTTCTACGCTAAACTTATTGCTTATAGCTATACTAATTACGATTTGTGTTGGTGTTGCGTTCATAGCATATATATCGCTTATGTTTACAATCACCGATTTATAACCAAGGTGTTTTAATGGCGTGTACATCAAATCAAAGTGGATACCCTCTACCAACAAATCTGTTGTAACTACAGTTTGCCTGCCGTAATGATCAATAACAGCTGCATCATCGCCCACACTTACAATGGTAGACGAATTTTTTGTTTCATTATTTTTGGTTAGATGGTCAATTAAGCCAAACTCACCCAGTGTTGATATTTCGGTACGTTCTTGCATTTACAACTGTTTTCTGTTATGAATTACATCCAGCAACTCATTATGTATTAAACCGTTTGTGGCCACTAATTTTTTTTGATAAGGCGAATATTTATTGCCATCCATATCTGTTACTTTGCCGCCTGCTTCTTCTACAATCAAATAACCCGCTGCCGTATCCCATGCGCTAAGGCTGTGTTCAAAAAAACCTTCAAACCTGCCAGCAGCCACCCAGCAAAGATCAATAGCAGCACTTCCAATCCTACGTACCGGAACACCCTTACGTATCAGTTTTTCAAAAACCTGCAAAGGGCCGTTAGGCATATCTAAATAGGTGTAAGGAAAGCCGGTTACCAGGCAACTATGCAGCACCGAAGTTTTTTTGCTTACATGAATTTTTTTATCATTGAGTGTTGCACCCTTTCCTTTTTCGGCTAAAAACATTTCGTTAATGAAGGGATTATATACAGCGCCTAATATCATTTGGCCATTATACTCCACACCAATACTTACACAACAAAGCGGTATGCCACTTGCAAAATTGATGGTGCCGTCAATAGGGTCAATTATCCATTTAGTATCGCTGTTGGTTATTATTTCGCCCACTTCTTCGCTCAAAATAAAATGATTGGGGTATTGAGCTTTAATGCAATCAATAATAGCTTTTTCAGCAGCATGATCGGCTTCGGTAACCCAGTTGTTAATACCTTCCTTATTGCTGATCTTTAAGTCATCGTTATTGAAAAAATGCCGTAGTTCTTTAGCCCCGGCTTCCACTGCATGTAAAAGTGTAGTTTTAAGCATGGCGCAAATATACAAAGGCTTCTTTACTATATTTGAATATGCTTTTATCTGTTATCATTGTAAACTACAACGTAAAATATTTCCTGGAGCAATGCCTGCATTCGGTACAAAAAGCATGTTCAAATATAGAAGCAGAAATAATTGTGGCTGATAATAATTCTAATGATGGCAGTAAAGACTTTTTGCCTGCTTTGTTCCCTAATGTTAATTTTATTTGGAATGCTACCAACATTGGTTTTGCAAAAGCCAATAACCAGGCGCTTGCAGCAGCCAAAGGCAAATTTATACTGTACCTTAACCCCGATACGATATTGCCCGAAGACGTAATTGATAAATGCCTGAATTTTTTTGAACAGCATACAAATGCCGGGGGGCTAGGCATTAAAATGATAGACGGCTCAGGTAAATTTTTAAAAGAAAGCAAACGTGCTTTTCCTTCGCCTCTTACTTCGTTTTTTAAATTAAGTGGAATGGCGATGTTGTTTTCCAAATCAAAATTTTTTGCCCGGTATCACCTGGGGCATTTACCTGAAAACGAAACTCACGAAGTGGATGTACTTGCCGGAGCCTTTATGATGATGCCTAAAAAAATTTTGGATGAAGTTGGAGATTTTGACGAACAGTTTTTTATGTATGGCGAAGATGTGGATCTAAGTTACAGGATACAAAAAGCGGGGTATAAGAATTATTATTTTGCCGATAGTACTATCATTCACTTTAAAGGCGAAAGCACTAAAAGAGGAAGCCTAAATTATGTACGTATGTTTTACAAGGCAATGAGCCTTTTTGTGAAAAAACATTATAGTGGCACTAAAGCGGGCATCTATATTTTTTTTATACAGGCCGCCATCCTGATGAGGGCTTTATTTTCGGCCATTGGCCATCTTTTAAAAAAGATTGGGTTGCCGGTACTGGATGCCATCATCATACTTACATCGCTATGGCTTACAAAATTTTTTTGGAGCAATTATATTAAAGGCGAAACAAACTATTCACCCAATGTGATATTGATTGCCTTCCCTGTTTTTACCGCCATTTTTTTATTGGCGGCATATTATACGGGATTGTATGATAAAGGATACAAACAGTCGCAACTGGTACGCTCAACACTTGTAGCGGCATTGATTATTTTAAGCACTTATGCATTACTGCCCGAGAGTGTAAGGTTTTCGAGGGGCATACTTGTATTAGGCATAGCATTGTCATATATTTTAATGAACATCATGCGCAGGTTGTTTATTAAATGGCAATACCTGGAAACCATACCAAAAGATTATGAAAGGCAACAAACAATAGTTGTGGCAGGAGAAAAAGATTATAAAGCAATTACCTCTTTGATGCAGCAGGCCGGAATGCCCGAAAAAGTGTTGGGGCGTATAGAAAGCGGCCTTACCCAAACAGGGCTTTCACTTGGTAAAATTAATCAATTGCCCAGCCTTGTAAAAAAATACAGTGTTAATGAAATTATTTTTTGCGAAAACGGGCTAAGCTTTAAGGAGATTATAAACATTGTAAAAACATTGCCAACCGGTATCTACAGTAAATTTCATAGCGCAGGCAGCAGTAGTATTGTGGGCAGCAACAGCAGCAAAGAAAAAGGCGATTATGTGGCCGTGGGTAATAATTACAATATTGCAAACCCTGTTCAGCGGCGCAATAAAAGATTACTTGATATTTTACTGAGTATGTTTTTCATCATAGGGTTTCCAGTATTTATTTTTTTACAAAAGAAAATCACAAAATTTTATAAAAATGTTTTTGATGTGTTGTTTGCAAAAAAAACATGGGTAGGTTATGCTGCTATGCCCAACAGTTTCCCTGCATTAAAAACACCGGTACTTACCAGCACATCATTACCATCACAACTTAACGAGCTACCCGTAGAAGCGTTACTTAAAAGCGATGAATGGTACGCCACGGGTTATTCTGTTTTAACTGATCTTAAAAAAATAAACAGGGGGTTTAAGTTTCTGTGTTATTAATCTACAAAAATTCCTGCAACAAAATTTTTTATTGCATCGTTTAAATCATTACCTGTTGAATCGATTGTTGAAAAAGAAAATGTATCAAACTGTTTTAAAACATCGGCCAGGCAAAAATTATTTTGATTAACTGCCATGAAAATTTTTTTATTGCCCAGGTATTTTGCCAGGTACTCCTGTTCGGTTTGCCCGGGGGTTGGCACAAGCACAGCTTTCTTTTGCAGTGTTACCAGGTCCATGATGGTTGAGTAGCCACTGCGGCTAATTATAAGTTTTGATTGCTGTATCAACCTGCTCATTTCTGCCATTGGCAGATGATTGATAATTGTTACCAGCGGATTTTTTATTTGAGGCGGGGTTGTTTGTTGTGGCAACCCCCGTACAATTACAACCTTATAATTGCATTCATGTACTTGTTTTAAAATGATGTTCTCAAAAATGCTACGCTGTGGTTCGGGCCCCGAAATAATACAACAACAATCAAATTTTAATTGCATCTCGGCTTTTTCAAATCTTGATAAGGGCCCGATAAAAGTAACCGGAATTGCCGGTAATTTTACCGGATGCGAAAGTTCGCCTGCAAGATTTTCGTCAACAGCCCAATCGGGAACCCAGCATGCATTGTATTTATTAATATAATGGTAGTGTATTTTTTGAGCAAACCGGTTTAGAAAACTGTTACCTGTTTTTATAAACAGTTGGTGCGTTATATAAATGGATGTGATTTTTTTGTTTGACATGCCCAGCCTGTTATCAGATATTACGGCATCTAACTTATATTTTTCAATGGCCATTTTTAGCCAGCGTTTTTCGGCCCGTACACGGCTGAACAGTTTAGGAAACTGCAAAAATAATTTTACCATAAACCATTCTTTGTGGCGGCTGTATTGCATTTCATAGCCCCTATAATCTACAAATTCAAGAGCCGGGAATTCCTTTTGTAATAAATCTTTTGTAGGCCCATAGGCAGCAATAATAACAATACAACCATTATTAAGAAGGGTTAAAATAATTGGTATGCAACGGGTTGCATGGCCAAGCCCCCAATCTAATGGCGCAACCAACACCCGTGGCATATGTTGTAAGCTGTTAAAATTTTTACCTTTTATCAAAACAAAGCAATAAATGTTGGTGAAAATAGTTTAAATTGTAACCTTATTATATGAAACTATTAAATAAATTACCATTACTGCTGTTAATATTAGCAACAGTTATATTAACAGCAAGTTGTGCATCATCAAAAAAAAGCCAGTGTGGCTGCCCTAATAAACAGGGGATGGTGGGCTATAAATAACTGTTTAAACTAACTTCCAAAGAAACATGAACAACCCAAACCGAGATTTGCTGGTTTTGTTCAACCAGGAGATAATGACTCCGCAGGCTATTGAGCATGAAGTAGAAATGCTACATAAGCTGATATACACTATTGAAGGATTAGACAGTTTAGCTGTTGCCCACGAAATTATAGACCTCAATAAATACAAGTTAATAACAAAAACTCACCAATTGCGCAGCCTTATCCGCAACAACGAATTAAAGCCTTTTGTTTTTTTAAATTGTAAAAATTAATAACAAGCTTCCGGGCATTTAATTAATTTTTCTCAATGCCTTTTTCAGGGCTTCCAGCATTTCATCAATTTCTTCTTTTTTACAAGTGCCTACACTAAGCCTGTACCAGTTACTTTCCCTGCTTGCGCCAAAAGCGTAAAAAGGAACAATGGCAAGTTTTGCTTCATCTAAAATATACGATGTTACATCGGCTTGTGAAGCCAGCAGTTTTCCCTGGGCTGTTTTTTTACCGGCATAATCAATTTGTATGGTTAGGTAGATGGCAGCTTCGGGAGCAATGGCATCAACATTAAACCCTTCGTTTTTCATTTGCTGAAAACCTAAAAATATTTTTTGAAGCCGTTCGTTTACCTCCAACTTAAAATTGGCGAAGTACTTTTCTAACACTTCGGTCTTTAATAAAAATTTTGAAACGGCTTTTTGTTCGGCCATAGGCGCCCAGGCGCCTACATGGCTATTAATGGCATTCATTTTTTTTAGCACAGTTTCGGGGCCCAGCGCCCAACCCACCCTAACACCTGTTGCTGCAAATGACTTACTGATACCATCAATAAAAATGGTATAGTCTTTCATTTGTGGCCTTACAGAAACAGGGTTGTAATGTACGGTATCGCCAAATGTAAGAGTCCAGTATATTTGGTCAAACATCAGGTATAATTTTTTTTCGTCACGGGCACGACTGTTGTTTTCTTCAATCACCAGGTCGCAAATAGCCGTTAGTTCATCTTTACCAAAAGTGGTACCGGTAGGGTTTAGTGGCGAGCATAACGAAAGCAGGCTGGCGCCTTTTATATGTTCTTTAATTTGCGATGCTGTAAGCATGAAATTGTTTTCTTTCTTAGCTTCCAGCATAATATGTTCGCCTTGGGTAAAATGAACATAGTGGTTGTTGTTCCAGCTGGGTGCAGGATAAATTACTTTATCGCCTTTATCAACTATAGCCCGGTACAATGCATAAATTAGCGGCCTGCCGCCGGCGGCAATTAAAATTTCGTTGGCAGAATAATCCAGCCCCTCTCTTTTTTTTATAAATGCAGAAACAGATTCCCTTAATGCCAGTAAACCATCGGCTGGCGGGTAAGTGGTTGCTTTTTCCTTATATGCATTGATAATCTCTTCTTCAAGCTCAAGTGGGATAGGAAAGATGGCAGAGTTAAAATCACCAATTGTATAGTTATATATTTTTTCTCCCTGTTTTATTTTTTCTTTGATAATGCCCCCTAAACGAACAATTTCAGAACCCTTTAAAGTTTCGGCCAGCACACTCAGTTTTACATTACTCATAAGCATTACATTAATGGACAAAAGTAAAATTTTAAAGGGGGATGGCAAAGAATAAAAAAGAGAGGGGCGATATATAACCCTCTCTTTTTATGTTTAAGCAAAAGTTACCATCACTCAATAAGCTTATAATCGGTAAATAATTTTATTGGAGTTGTATTTACCAGTTTTTTATAATCAAGCCATTTGCTGTTAAAAAAACTGTTTGTTTTTTGTACTGCATCATTCACTAAACCTTCTGCTTCATTTGCCATTCGTATTTCCTGTTGGTCGGGTATCTTGGTTTTACTCATCACTTCACTTTTTGCATTGTTTAATGTACTCATTACCGTTAACTGGTAAGGAGTACCATATCCCTGTTTTTCCTGTGGTTTACCAAAAATAAAATTGCGGATACTTTTTATAGAATCAGTCATAGCGCTGCCCGCTTTTCGAAGGCTGTCAAACTGTTTACCTTCTTCATTTTTTAACTGGGCTTCAATTTTTGATATAGTTTCTTCTGCATCGCTTAACCTGTCCGTTATTTCAGTAAGGCGTACGGTACTTTTATCAAGCCTTTTTAGCAACTGCAATTTTGCATCATAAATTTGTTTGTTTGCCGGCACGTTGGGGTCTGCTTTTACATCAATCATTGTACTATCAGTATCGTCACCCAACATCATTACTAACTTATACATTCCCGGAAAAACGGGATATCCCGAAGGCTCAGGCGAATTGGGCTTTGGCTTTGGAGAACCGGGCCTGCGTACGCCTTTCATTTCGAACCCCCACGATCTGCGGGAAAAACCAGTGTCCACTTTAAACCTAAGTGTGCGTATTAATTCATTATTGCTATCGTATATTTTTACGGTGGCAGTATCGGCTTTGTGTTTTTTTGTGGCGCCGGTTTTTTCTGCAGCATTTACAAAGAAAGAATAAGAAGCACCACTACCCCGGTTATCACCTTCATACAATCCCCACTTACTCCAGTCGTAACCTGTTTCGGGCCTGTAATTAGCCATATATGCTGTTGGTGCCTTAAATACAGTTAGTTTTTTTGCAAAAGCATTTCCGTTATTGGCAGCAGCATTTCTAAAAGCTTTTATATCATCAAAAATATAAATAGCCCTGCCAAAGGTTGCAACCACTAAATCGGCTTCTCTTTCCTGTATAGCCATATCGTACGTTGATACAGAAGGATAATTATTTTTCCATTGCTGAAAATTAACGCCGTTATCAAAACTAATCCAAAGCCCATGTTCGGTACCTACAAAAATCAGGTTGGGTTCTACAGGGTCTTGTATCATACACAATGCGTAACCTTTCACTTTGTTTTCATCTATCATACGCTCCCATGTTTGTCCGTAATTTCTTGTACGGAAAATATAAGGTTTAAAATCTGACCTTCGGTAATCATTACAAACAATAAAAGCTTCGCCAGCATTATAGCGGCTGGCCCGTATTTGCGGTATCCAGCTTCCCAAAGGCATACCCGGAATTTTTTCCCTGAAATTTGTCCATGTTTTTCCGGCATCCCTGCTCAACTGCACATTACCATCATCGGTGCCAACCCAAATAATATTTTTATCTATAGCTGATGGTTCAATACAAAGAATAGTATTATAATTTTCGGCACCGGTTATATCAATTGAAAGGCCGCCATTATTGGATTGGTCTTGCTGGGCTTTGTTATTGGTGGTAAGGTCTGGCGAAATAATATCCCATGTTAAACCTTTATTAGTGCTTTTATGAACAAACTGGCTACCAAAATAAATTGTTTTTGTATCAAAAGGGTCTTGGGCAAATGCAGCATTCCAGTTAAATCGTAAAACAGTTTTTAAATCGGGTGGCGGCGGTTGAATACCCATTTGCTCGCCGGTAACTACGTTTTGTTTTTGAAGTACACCTTCCTGGCTCATAGAGTAAACCCAATCATTGTCATCGGGGTCGGGAGAGGTTTCAAACCCATCGCCGCTGCCAACATTGGCCCAATAATAATTTCTTATGCCTCCACCGTAACGCCAAATATAAGCAGGCCCGTGCCAGCAACCGTTATCCTGCATGCCTCCCATTACATTGTATGGAATTTTATTATCAACAGCTATGTGGTAGAATTGGCCAACAGGAATACGTTCATTAAAATTCCAGTTACGGCCACGGTCCCTGCTGATGCCTATGCCGCCATCATTACCATCCAGTATAAAATTAGGGTCAAGCGGGTTTATCCAAAATGCATGATGATCGGGATGAATACCGCTATATGGAATTACGGTTGAAAAAGTTTTTCCTCCATCTTCGCTCATGGAGATGATTTGATTAATATTATACAAACGATTTTCATTTTTAGGATCTACTCTTATATCCTGGAAATAAAATGCCCGGTTTGTAACATCTTTTTTATTACTGTTTACCAACTCCCAACTAAAGCCTCCGTCATCCGATTTGTATAAACCGTTTTTTGTTGCTTCAATTAAAGCATACACCCTTGTTGGTTCATTGTACGAAATGGTTAACCCTATCCTTCCCAGGTTGCCGCCGGGGATACCATCATCTTTACCAAGCTTCTTCCAGTTTTTTCCTCCATCTACGGTAATAAACAAACCACTTCCTTTGCCACCACTGTAAAAACTATAGGGTGTGCGCTGATGTTGCCACATGGCTGCAATCAATTTATTTGGATTGGTGGGATCCATTACCAGGTCGCCACAGCCGCTGCTATCGTTGGTATGTAAAATTAATTTCCAGGTGTCGCCACCATCGGTGGTTTTATATACGCCACGTTCGGGATGAATACCAAAAGGATTGCCAATAGCCGCTACATACACCGTGTTAGGATTGGCGGGGTCTATGATGATGCGATGTATATTTTTTGTTTTCTCAAGCCCCAGCATTTTCCATGTTTTTCCTCCATCCATTGTTTTATATATGCCTTCGCCAATACTTACCGAGTTACGGGGATTACCTTCGCCGGTTCCTACCCAAACAACAGAAGGGTTGCTTTGCTGTATGGCAACAGCACCTATATTCTGCGTTGGTTGCTCATCAAAAACGGGGGTCCAGTTACTGCCACAGTTTTCGGTTTTCCATACGCCGCCAGATGCTGTGCCCAGGTAAATTAAATTGGGATTTGTGTACAATGCATCTATCGCTGTTACACGGCCGCTCATTCCGGCCGGGCCAATACTGCGTGGTTTTAAATTTTTAAACTGCTCGAGCGAAATTTTTTGAGCATCGATGTTATTACAAACTGAAATAAAAAAAAGGCTGAGGATAAAAGGAATTAATAGCTTCATTGTTTTTGTTTATGAACAATGAAGATGCAAAAAAATCGCCGTGAATACAAATGAAAAGTATGAACGGCGATATTAAATTGGGTATATTTATTTACCTTTTGAGTTGAAATTTTTTTCTACCTCCTTTGCTTTTTCAAAATCAAGGATAACCGAATTTATACAATAACGCAAACCGGTAGGTGGTGGCCCGTCGTCAAAAACATGGCCCAGGTGAGCCTTGCATTTACCACACATTACTTCGGTGCGCTGCATGCCATGGCTGTTATCCGGAGCATAAATAATACTTCCTTTGCTGATGGGTTCAAAAAAACTTGGCCAGCCGCACGAACTTTCAAATTTGCCATTGCTGCTAAATAATGGGTTGCCGCATGCGGCACAGTAGTAAGTACCACCCTCTTTACTGTTCCAGTATTTTCCGGTAAAAGCCATTTCGGTACCTTTTTCACGGGCAATATGGTAAACATCTGCCGGAAGTATTTTTTTCCATTCGGCATTGCTAAGTTCTACCTTGTTGCTGTCTGTTTTGGAAAATACAGGGTTATCTTTTTTTAAACTGTCCATATTTGTTGTTTTATTTACCTGTGCATTGGTACAGGCCGATATTAATAAAGATGCCAGGATGATGGTGTACAGTGAGTGTTTCATGTTATAAAAACAAATTTCGTGATAAATAGTTTTTTTCATCTACGAAAAACAGCATTTTATGGATTTTAAACAGATAGCCCTTGTTGTTAATGAATAATTAAAATACGAATGTTATATTTGCTTACTTCATAAGGATACTAACTATATGTTTAATTTAATATTATTTGGCCCGCCGGGTAGTGGCAAAGGAACACAAAGCGAAAAGCTGATATCCAGGTATGGCCTTAAACACCTAAGCACCGGCGATTTGCTGCGCCACGAGATAAGCCACCAAACAGATTTGGGCAGAGAAGCACAAAATTTTATGGATAAAGGGCAACTGGTACCCGACGAAGTGGTGATTGGAATGATAAGCTCGGCGCTTGATGAAAACCCGGAAGCAAAAGGTTTTTTGTTTGATGGTTTTCCTCGTACACAGGAGCAGGCAATTGCACTTGATAAATTATTAAAACTAAAAAAAGCACCCATTGCTGTAATGCTGGCACTTGATGTAAGCGAAGAAGAACTGATTAAACGGTTATTGAAAAGGGGCGAAACAAGCGGCCGCAGCGATGATGATAACGAACAAGTAATTAGGGCCCGGATAAATGAATATCGCAATAAGACTGCAGTGGTAGCAGATCATTATAAAAAGTTTGATAAAGTAGTAATGGTTAAAGGCGAAGGAACCATTGAGGAGATTTTTGAGCGCCTTTGTAATGAGATTGATAAAAGGGATAAATAAAAAATTTACTTTTAATAACAAGCATCCTGGAAAGGATGTTTTTTGTTTTTAAAAACCAGGTAATTTAAACAGGAATAAAAATAAATTTACATTGCTGCTATGGATGAAATAAAATTAAATTTTATAACAAAAGAATGCCTTGCCCTGTTTAAAAAAATAAAAGGAGATGCTACAGGCAACTGGGGCAAAATGAACGGCCAGCAAATGGTTGAACATGTGGCAGGATTTTTTTATGTATCATCGGGTAAAATAAAATTTCCATTGGCTATTCCCCAAGAACACTTGCCCAAATACAAAGAGTTTTTACTTAGCGATAAAGAATTCAGAGAAAATACCAAGGCCCCGCTAAGCGTAATAGGCGAAGAGCCTTTGCCCTTAAGATTTGCTTCGATGGACGAAGCCATTAACAACCTTAATAAATCAATAGCGGCTTTTGAAAACCATTTTGCCAATAACAAAGATGAAAAAACATTACATCCTGTTTTTGGAGAATTAAATTTTGAAGAATGGGTGCTGCTGCATTATAAACATGTGAGGCACCATCTGAAACAGTTTGGCATGGTTTAATTTATTAAAAGGGGCAAATTGCCTCTTTTCTTTTTAAGTTAACTTAGCATATTAAATTTTACGATTGCATGAAGCTGGAAAACTATATAACAGGAAAATGGATTACAGGTGATGGCGAAGGGCAGCAACTTTATAATGCTGTAACCGGCGAAACCATTTGCTATGCCACAACAAAGGGGTTTAACTTTAAAGATATTCTTGATTATGGAAGAAAAGTTGGAAACCCTGCACTACGCAAAATGACTTTTCACGAACGGGGCAACATGTTGAAGGCATTAGCGCTACATTTAAGAACACACTTAGATAAATTTTATACCATCAGTTACAAAACGGGTGCCACAAAAGCCGATAGCTGGGTAGATATAGAAGGCGGCATTGGAAACTTATTTGCCAACGCATCGCTGCGGCGAAAATTGCCCAACACCAGTTTTGCTATTGATGGCGACAGCCACAACTTAAGTGTGAACAACAGTTTTATGGGCACACATATTTTGGTACCTAAAAATGGTATTGCTGTTCATATCAATGCATTTAATTTCCCGGTATGGGGTATGCTTGAAAAAATTGCCGTAAACCTTTTAGCCGGAATGCCCTGCATTGTAAAACCGGCTACGGTTACCAGTTACCTTACCGAAGCGGTTGTTAAGGAAATTATTGCCAGCAAAATATTACCCGAAGGGGCTTTGCAATTAGTGTGTGGCAGCGCAGGCGATATGCTCAATCATGTTACATCGCAGGATGTGGTAACATTTACCGGTTCGGCATCTACGGGCCTTTTACTTAAATCAAACCCAAACATACTGAAAGAGAATGTGCCTTTTAATATGGAAGCAGATTCGCTTAATTGTATTGTACTTGGCCAGGATGTAACTGCAGTAATGCCCGAATGGGATATTTTTATAAAAGAAGTACGAAAAGAAATGACATTGAAAGCCGGGCAGCGCTGTACCGGTATACGAAGAATATTTGTGCCCGAAAATAAAATGGAAGATGTGTGGAAAAGCATTGCCGTTTCACTATCGCAAACCAAAATAGGCAACCCCCTGAATACAACTGTACGCATGGGTTCGCTTGCCGGGCAAACACAGCGCAACGAAGTAAAAGAGCAGGTACAAAAATTACTGGCATCATCACAAATTATTTATGGTAGTTTGGATAGTGTGGACGTAGTTGATGCAGATGCAAACACAGGTGCATTTATGAGCCCCGTTTTACTCATGAATGAAAAGCCATTTGAAACAAAAGAAGTGCATGAAGTAGAAGCCTTTGGCCCTGTAAGCACTATTATGCCATACCAAACAGCAGATGATGCCATTGCCTTAAGTAAATTAGGTAAGGGAAGCCTATGCTCAACAATTGTTACAGCTAATTATAAAACAGCACAACATTATGTGGTTAATGCTGCATCGCATCATGGCCGCATATTGATATTGAATAACGAATGTGCAAAAGAAAGTACCGGGCACGGCTCACCGTTGCCGTTACTAGTACATGGCGGGCCGGGCCGGGCTGGCGGAGGAGAAGAAATGGGTGGCCTGCGTGGAGTTAAACATTACCTGCAGCGTACAGCCATACAGGGTTCGCCAACAACTATTACTGCTGTTACAGAAGTTTACCAGCAATATGCCATCGGTAAAAACCCGGGCAAACATCCTTTTAAAAAATATTTTGAAGAACTTGAAATTGGCGACCAAATTATTACATCAAAAAGAATTATTACAGCCGATGACATTGATAAGTTTGCCGATTTAAGCGGTGATCATTTTTATGCACATATAAAAACCACCGATTTTGAAGGCACTATGTTTGAACAACAGGTGGCACACGGTTATTTTATTATGAGCCTGGCTGCAGGTTTGTTTGTTGATAGCTACGAAAAAAACCCGGTGCTGTTGAATTACGGTATTGATGAATTACGTTTTACAAAACCTGTTTATCCCGGCGCAGAACTATACGTTCGCTTTACCTGTAAAGAAAAACTGCAAAACGATAAACGTGTTATAGAAAAACCCGAAGACTTTAAACAGGGCGATGATATTGATAAAGGAATTGTGAAATGGCTGGTAGAAATTATTGATGATAATGACGAGATTACCGGAGTGGCAACCATATTAACAATGGTAGCAAAAAAGAATAAGCAGGCATAAAATATCCTGCTTATTCGCAGTTTATATTTTATTGCAAATATTGCTGAAAAAAAGCCACTGTTTTATTTGCACAATCATTTTGATTAGTTGGATTAAATCCATGACCATCTAAAAAATACTCATGATACTGGTGAGGTACAGCAAGTGTATTTAATTTTGCATTAAGCGCCTGGCTTTGATAAAGTGGTACCAGTAAATCCAGGGTACCATGAAAAATGATGGTTGGTTTAGACTGGGCGTTTACACGAACAATTGGGCTAACCGATTCATAAAGCGGGGTTGTAGCCGTTGTCCAGGGGCTGCCGGTGTATATTGTTAATACATCACCAACCGATTGCCCTAAAAATATATTATATGTATTATACCAGCTCCAGTCATTTATTTGCGCCGGGCCATACATATCCGAAACAGCCCTTACATAATTATTGGTATTAAAAGCGTAAGTGTATAATAAAGCCAGGTGCCCACCTGCACTTTCGCCAATCATAGCCATTGTATCAGAAATAGCAAAAGCGGTTTTATTATTTGCCATAAAATTTACAGCAGCAATAATATCATTCATTATCTCGGTATGATGAATATTGGCTGCATTACTTGCCAGGCGATAATTGATATTAGCAATGGCAACGCCGGGCCATTTAGCTCTCAACAGGTTTTTCATATAATTGTAATCGTTTTTATCGCCGCCATACCAGGCGCCACCATGTATCATCACAATCAACTTAGTGCTGCTGTTGCGCCCTGCGGGCAAATAAATATCCATCTTTTGTTTGGTATCGGTACCATAAGAGGTGTCTAAAATAATCCGTTCAGAAAGATTACCGTTACCTCCACCACCACCAGTGCCGCCGCCGCCGGTACCTCCACCGCCTCCCGGATTTTCTTTAGTGCATGAACTTATTAAAAAGACAAACACAAACAGTAAGGCAGATACCAAATAGCGCCTATCATTTGTTGGGTGTAAAGCCAGGTTAATGATTTTCATTATTTTTTATTTTAGATATACCAAATATCGGGCTAAAAATTAAAAATACATGTTAATAAAAACATATACGCAGGTATCTACAATATTACTTTAAGTAATATTTTAAACCCGAATGAACCTATATTTAGTATTTTTAAAAAAAATTATATCATGGATAAAGCGTATGTAAAAAGCCATATTGAACATGGCATCAATACCATAGAATTTTTTCATCCGCAGAGCAATTCATTACCTATAAAAATACTGGAAGAGTTGGCCAAGGAAATTCATTTTGCAGGTACGCATGATGAAACCAGGGTAATAGTTTTACAAAGTGGTGGCGAAAAAACTTTTTGTGCAGGCGCCAGTTTTGATGAATTGATGGCCATTAAGGATGAAAAAGAAGGACTGGTATTTTTTAGCGGATTTGCCAATGTAATTAACGCTATGCGTAAATGCCCAAAGTTTATTATTGGCCGTATACAGGGTAAAAGTGTTGGTGGCGGTGTGGGGCTTGCCGCTTCGGTTGATTACGCCATTGCTACAAATAAAGCCGATATAAAATTAAGTGAGTTGGCGGTGGGTATTGGTCCTTTTGTGGTGGGGCCAGCTGTTGAAAGAAAAATAGGCATATCGGCTTTTAGCGGCCTTGCTATTGATGCTACAACATGGCGCAATGCCGATTGGGCAAGAAGAAAAGGTTTATTTGCAGAAATGCATGAAACTGTTGAAGGAATGGATGAAGCCGTTAGCAGGATGGCTAACACATTAACCAATTCAAACCCACAGGCAATGGCAGCTATGAAAAAAATATTTTGGGCAGGCACCGATCATTGGGACGGTTTACTTAAAGAAAGAGCAGCCATTAGTGGTAAATTAGTATTAAGCGATTTTACAAGAAAAGCCATCAACAAATTTAAAGCAAAAGACTAATTGAAGGATTTATATAAACAGGAAAAAATTGGGATTAAATTATTTTCTAAATATAATTTTAATACAAGCTTTAAATGTTTAATCCACCACAAGCGCTAATAACCTGGCCTGTAACATAACTACCCATATCACTGGCCAAAAACAAGCAAACATTGGCTATATCTTCGGTGCTTGCAAACCTACCCAATGGAATATCGGCTTTATATTTTTCGGCGCCTTCGCCTTCTTTTAAATAACTTGTCATATCGGTTTCTACAAAACCCGGCGCCACGGCATTACTGCGTATATTGCGGCTGCCCAGTTCTTTGGCAATACTTTTTGTAAAACCGATGATACCTGCCTTGCTGGCTGCATAACTGCTTTGCCCGGCATTGCCCATTTCGCCTATAACACTGCTCATGTTTATGATACTGCCGCTTTTTGCTTTCATCATGGGGCGTATCACCTGCTTTGTCATGTTAAAAACACTTTTCAAATTTATCTGCATCACTTCATCCCATTGTTCGGGTGTCATACGCAGTAATAAATTGTCTTTAGATATGCCTGCATTGTTAACACATATATCTATACTGCCAAATTCTTTCACAACCTCATTTACAAAACTTTCGCAGGCTGCATAATCGCCGGCATTGCTTTGATACGCTTTTGCCTTAACACCCATTGATGTTAATTTTTCTTCCAGTGCTTTTGCTTTTGCTGCGCTTGAATCACTAACATAAGTAAAAGCAATATTACTACCATGCTCAGCAAACTTAATGGCAATGCCTTCACCAATGCCCCGTGCCGCCCCGGTGATGATGGTGTTTTTTGAATTGAGTAGTTTCATACCTACAATTGGGTAATTGTTAAATAAAAAAGGATGAATTTATAAATATTTTGGATAAATAATACTAATAAACCAAGGTAAATTATTGAATAAATTATGCAATACCAAATTGAGAATTTAAAAAAGCGTTTAACAGAAATAAAACTGAATAAAAGCATACCAGTCAAAATCACAGGCCCTGTTATTTTATCGCCAAGTAAAAAATTAGTTCCAAAGATTATCCTTAAAAAAAGCATTATTATTGGCAACACCAGGAACCCCCATAATAAAAGGAAAGAAGTATTTTCTGTAACATAAATAAAATGATCATAATAATATTTTCTTTTTTTAAAAGCCAATAGCCAAGATAGAGTAGCCATTACAGGAAGTATTATAAACAACAAAAATTTCGACACTTTTTCGCCCTTGGCATGAAAAGTTTCCGACACCTGGGCCCAGTCCATATTTTTAGCAGCCATTAATGCAGATACTTTCTTTTGTGCAAAGCTTCCATACATTTCATGTGTAGTGTGATAAAAGAGCCTCATATTTAATCCTTCAAAAACAGGAAACAGGAGATACAAGATGATTAACATCAAAAAAAGTGAAAGGGGTTTAAAATATTTTTTTCTAACACCGTTACAGTAATCTTCTGAAAACTTTCCCGGGTGCAGGATAATTGTTTTAAGACTGGTTAATAATGTACCTTCAAAATGAGTAACAAAATGAAAAACATCGGCAAACAGGATACTTATCCTTTTGTCGTTTTCATTATGTATTTTTTCGCCGCAGTTGTTACAATATTTTCCTACAAAATGATTCTTACAATTTTTGCAAATAAATTCCTGCATAAATAATAATTATAAGGAAATCGAAAGAATTTCATTTATGATTGTTCGGTCGTTACTCAGCCGTGGCACTTTGTGCTGCCCACCCAGTTTACCCTTATTACGCAGCCAGTTGTTAAATGTGCCCGGTTTTAAGTTATGTACAATGGGCAATCGCAAAGCTATATTTTTATGTCGCTTGGCTTCATAATCGCTGTTGATGTTTTTTAATTCGCTGTCAAGCAGCGAAACAAAATTTTCAAAATTATCAGGTTCTTTTTCAAATTCAACCAACCACTCATGTGCCCCGTTATCATGCTCGCTGAAATATACGGGTGCTGCTGTGTAATCATTTACAACTGCATTGGTTTTTTCTGCAGCAAAGGCAATAGCTTTATCACTATTATCTACAATAACCTCTTCGCCAAAAGCATTAATATAATGTTTTAAACGGCCACTTACTTTTATAAGATAAGGATTAAGGTTGGTAAATTGTATGGTATCGCCTATCAGGTATCGCCACAACCCTCCTGTTGTACTTATTATTAATGCGTAATTTTTACCGGTTTGCACATGGTTTAAGCCAACAGTTTTTGGGTTTTCTTTTCCATATTCTTCAACAGGCATAAATTCATAAAAGATACCATGCTCTGTAAATAACAACAAACCATTATCATCCGGACTTTGTTGCCCGGCAATAAATCCTTCGCTGGCATTGTATATTTCAAGATAATTTATTTTACTGCCGATTATTTTATCAAACTGTTCTTTATACGGAACAAAAGAAACACCACCGGTTATATACAGTTCTAAATTGGGCCACACTTCTTTAATGGTTGTTTTGTTTTTAATTTCTAAAATGCGTTTAAGCAATATCAATGTCCAGGTGGGTACGCCTGCAAGCGAAGTAACATTTTCATCAGCAGTAACCTGCGCAAGTTTTTCAATTTTCTCTTCCCATTCATCTAAAAGCGCTACACTTAATTCCGGGGTTCGTATCCATTGCCCCCAAAAAGGAGAGTTTTGCATAAGTACGGCGCTAAGGTCGCCGTATTGTATATCTTCATTGTGCTGGTTAATTTGATGTGAGCCGCCTACTACCAGTCCTTTGCCGGTTAATAAATCGCTTGAGGGAAAATTTTTATAGTAAGTACTTAGCAAATCTTTACTTGCCTTATAATGGTTATCCTGCAGGCTTTCGTCGCTGATGGGGATAAATTTACTTTTATCGCTTGTGGTGCCCGATGATTTTGCAAACCATTTTATAGGAGTGTTCCATAAAATATTCTGTTCGCCGTTCATCATCCTTAATATGTATGGTTTTATATCATCGTATTCATGAATGGGAACCCTTTTTTTAAATTCCTTAAGGGTAAAAAGTTTCGAGAAATTATATTTTCTTCCAAACTCGGTGTATTGTGCTGCTGTAACAAGCTCTTGTAATACCTCTCGCTGTACTGCTACCGGGTGGTTACTCCAGTTTTCGATACGCCACAGGCGCATTCTTGCTAATTTGGATATTACTGATGAGAGTAATTTCATTTCGTTGCCAAGATAATTAAATTATCGGGCAGCTTCATCATGTAAATAGTCCTTTCTTTTTAATTCAAAGTTTTTACCCAGGTACAAACTACGTACCTGCTCGTTGGCGGCAAGTTCTTCGGCTGTGCCATGTGTAAATATTTTTCCATCAATAAGTAAATAGGCCCTGTCGCAAATGGAGAGTGTTTCGTTTACATTATGATCGGTGATAAGTATCCCTATGTTTCTGAATTTTAATTTTGCTACAATTGATTGTATATCTTCAACAGCAATGGGATCCACGCCGGCAAAGGGTTCATCAAGTAAAATAAATTTTGGGTTTACGGCCAAAGCCCTTGCAATTTCTGTACGGCGCCTTTCGCCACCGCTTAGTGTATCACCGTTGTTTTTGCGTACACGCTGCAGGTTAAATTCATCCAGCAGGCTTTCCAGTTTTTCTTTTTGTTCGTTTTTTTTAAGTTTAGTCATTTCAAGCACTGCCAGTATATTGTCTTCTACACTTAGCTTACGAAAAACACTTGCTTCCTGTGGCAAGTAGCCAATACCCATTTGTGCTCTTTTGTACATGGGCAGTTTGGTAATGTTGATATCGTTTAAAAAAACTTCGCCTTCATCGGGTTTTACTAAGCCCACCACCTGGTAAAAAGAAGTGGTTTTGCCGGCGCCATTGGGGCCAAGCAATCCAACAATCTCTCCCTGCTTTACATTAAACGAAACTTTATTTACAACAGTACGGCTGCCATAAACTTTTACAAGGTCTTTGGTTTGTATGGTTAAATTCAAAATGAATTATTTTTACAAAAATAGCGTAAACCTTTAAACTGCTTTAATACTATTAATAAATAACAGTTCTTTATGTTTACTTGATTATGTTTGCAGATATTTTTTAACTGATGAAAGTAATTGATCACATTAACCAGGCTACACAAACACTGGTTTCTTTTGAAATACTACCACCCTTAAAAGGCAAAGGTATTCAATCATTATACCAGCACCTTGATCCATTGATGGAGTTTAAGCCGGCATATATAAATGTAACATACCACCGCAGCGAGCATGTATTTAAAAAAACCCCCGATGGTAATTTCAAGAAAGTGGTGGTACGTAAAAGGCCGGGTACCGAAAGTATTTGTGCTGCTATAATGAATAAATATAGCGTAGATACAGTACCACACCTAATTTGTGGAGGGTTTGGCATTAACGAAACAGAGGATGCTTTAATTAACCTGCATTACCTGGGCATTGATAATGTATTGGTTTTGCGTGGCGATGCTGCAAAAAACGAAACTGCATTTTTACCCGAGCCGGGAGGCCATGAATATGCAAGCGATTTGCTGAAACAGGTTGTAAATCTTAACGCAGGAAAATATTTGGAAGACGATTTAAAAAATACCAGCCAAACAAAATTTTGTATTGGTGTGGCGGGGTATCCCGAAAAACATTTTGAAGCGCCAAATATGGACAGCGATTTACACTACCTAAAACAAAAGGTAGATTTAGGCGCCGATTATATTGTTACACAAATGTTTTTTGACAATGAAAAATTTTATGCCTTTGTAAAAAGCTGTAGGGATATTGGCATTACGGTTCCTATTATCCCGGGGCTTAAGCCTATTTACACTAAAAAACAACTTACTGTTTTACCTAAGGTTTTTCATATTGACCTGCCCGCTGCACTTAGTAAAGAAATTATGAAATGTAATACAGATGAAGAAGTGGAACAGGTGGGTACGGAGTGGTTATTACAACAATCGAAAGAATTAAAAGACTTTGGAGTACCGGTTTTACATTATTATACTTTGGGCCGACCACATATTGTTGGCAACGTTGTTAAACAAATTTTTTAAATAATAAAACCTTTCCGGGCAGGAAAGGTTTTTTGTTTTCAGGTGAGGGCTATTATTTACCCAGCGGAACACCCAGCGAAATACTGAGTGTGCGGTATTTGTTCCTGTCGTTTTCGTTATTACTGCTTTCGGTAGAGTTTATCCTTGTAAGCCCCAGCCCATAGTTTACTTTAACCATTACAGGGCCAAAATCAATACCACCGCCAAAATTCAAACCAAAATCAAAACGCTTTAGTTTATTGTAAGCAGCATCATCCTGTTGCGATGTAAAGGGATCGTCGTTGCTGAATTTTATATTATCGGTTGTAGATGTAATAAATGGGCCAAGCCTTGCTTCTTGTTTTGATTTACCGGTTATACCAATAGCAGCATAAGGCCCGGCATTAAAAAATATATTTATTCCTTTTTGTATTGGAACTTTAAATACAGCATTCAACGGAACCTGAATGTAATAAGGATTAAATTTTGATTTTACATAATAGTTATTAGTAAAAAAATATGTTTCGGCTTTAGAACCATGACCGGTAAATAAAATTCCCGATTCGAGACTTAAATTAGGTAACAAACCATAGCGGCCAAGTATGCCCGCATTAAACGAAGCAAGTACATTGTTTTTTTCTGTTTGCCCATCGTTTGTGTTAGTAATATTTGCAAGGTTTAAGCCACCCTGCACATAAATTTTTTGCGCATTACCTGTTTGTGCTATTGCTAATAAGATGCCAGTTGCCAGTAACAGTTTTTTCATGATGATTGTTTAGGTTATTTTATAAAAACCATTGAACGGCTGTTCAATGTGTTGAAAGGGTTTTTCCTGAACATTTTCTGTTAACGCAAAAAGCCTGCCAACCGACTTTGTTGACAGGCTTTTCTGCAATATTTTTTTAAGTAACTATTTCAACAAAGACTTAAATACGGTTTCGTTTATCTTAACAGGATATTGCTTTTTTAGCTCAGCCACCCATTTATCTTCCAGCATATTTTGATAATCATTTATTACGGCACCTTTGGCTTCATCAAAACTTCTTTGCATACCTGCATCGTAATATCGAATGGGTATTATAAAACTTACATTTCCATCCACAGGGTTTACCGTACCATCCACAATTAAACCAACAGGTGCAGTTGTAGCATTTATTTTTGCTGGCAACTGCGTTAATTCAAATCGCCCCGAATCGGCCTGTATATTCAGGTTTGTTTCGGCAATTTTTTTCCAGTCTTCGCCTTTTTGTAATGCAACTTTTGTTTCATCGGCCATAAGTTTATTGGCACAATTAAAAAGGATGATATCGGCGCTTGCGCCCCACAGGTATTTGTTTTTATTTTCGGTATATATTTTTTTTTGCCCGGCAGTATCGGCTGCAGCTTTGCCCCAAATATTCCGTTCCATAATTTCAAACAATACATTACCATCCCTAAACTCTTCCATCTGGTACTTAAACTCAGGATTATAATCTTCCAGGTGTTTTTTATAATCTTCAATTACCGATGTTTCAATAAATTTTTCAAACAACGCTTCGTTGCTCTCTCCTTTATATAATTCACCAGACCCTTTGTAGTTGCGTACAAAATCAAGCCAGTCTTTTCCGGTAAGTTTATGGCTGGTATAAGTGGCCACAATTTTTTCTGTTATAGAAAATTTAACCTTGTCGCTGGTTTCGGTTTTAGGATTTGCTATCACACTGTCGGCAAACCTGAACAAATCAGTTGTAGAAACAGCATTTGTTTTTTTAAAGTTTACCTTTTTTAAAACTTCTTTTGTAAACAGGTCTTTTGCAATATTTATCCGGCTATCCTGTTCGGTTTTTAACTTCATATCAAACAGGTAGGCGGGGTCGTTATTATTGGCCGGCACAGGTGTTTGCGAAATTCTTTTAATAATATGGTATCCATACGGGCTTAAAAAAGGTTTACTTATTTCACCATCTTTTGTAAGCTTGAATACTTCATTTTCAAAAGCAATATCAAATTTACCGGTTCCAAACTCGGGTAGCAGGCCGTTGTTGCCATAGGTTGTTTTATCATCGCTAAACTGGCGGGCAAGCTTTCCAAAATCGCCTCCATTTATTAATAAATTATAAACAGAATCGGTCCTTTCTTTAAGATTTTTTTTATCAGTTTCGGTTGCATTGGGCGGTATAGAAATCAATATCTGTGCAATTTTCCATTTTCCAACAGCTTTTCTTTCGCCAACAAGTTTAAATATATGCCAACCGTTTTTTGAGCGGTAAGGTTTATTAACCTGTCCTTCTTTTAAATTGTAAATAATATTTTCATATTCGTATGGCAGAGTAAAAACTGTTACAAAACCAAGGTCGTTAAAAGTAGCCGTGCCAGCCGGGTTGGTTGTAACAATATTGTTATAATCTGTTTTACCACTGTTTAATGCTTTGTATATATTTTCAATTTCTTTATATGCTTTTTGTGTATCGGCAATATTTAAATTGTTAGCAGCTTTTACAAAAAAATGAAGTACATGTAAATCTTTCTTTCCCCTGTTCATGGCTTCGGTTACCAAACTTTCTTCTGCTTTTTCGTTATTAAGGAAGCTTTGTTCTATCTGGCTTCTAAAACTTTGGGCATCATAAATAAGGTTTTGCAGCGTATCAAGTTTTAAGTCTAATGCTGCTCTTACTTTTAGTTTAAATTTTATGTACAGGTCAAGATATTCCCTTAGCGATTGTTCTTTATTGGTTACGGGTGTTTTGTTTTTTTCATAAGCCCGCATGAACTCTGCCTTGTCAACAGCATATTTACCATACGTAAAAATGGTTTGCGAAAATGCGGCTGTTGCGGTTATTGCAAAAACAAAGCATAAGAATATTTTTTTCATAAGCCGGTATATGTTTTATTTTGACGGAGCTGTAGCCCATTTTACCTCAAGCAGATCGTTTAACTGCAGCAGGGTTAGTTTTTTGCCAATAATATGTTTTTCCTTATCCAGTAAATATATGGTTGGGGTAGATGTGATATCGTACAATTGCCTGTATCCGGGCTTTTGTGCAGCATAATCTGCATCTTCCATTTCTTTGGTTTTATAAGCATGGGTCCAACCGGTAAGGTTATGTTCTTTTATAAATTTTAACCATTCGGGCAGTACATTGGTTTTGCCATCAGGTGTAAGTACAGCAAATATTTTTACACCATGCTGCTTCCAGCTTGCATTGTAAATCGAATCAAGCCTTGGCACTTCTTCCTTGCAATGGCCGCAATTGGGGTCCCAAAAACAAACTATGGTATAATCGGCATCAATACCATATAACGAAACCGGTTTGTTTTGCGTATCCAGCATATCAAGGTTGGCAGCTTTTTCGCCAATTAAATTTGCCATCAGCATATAAGCCCTGCGGCTTATGGCTTCCAGTTGTTTTTCACTAAGCCAACTGCTTACGCCTTTGCTGTGGTAATTTTCAAAAAGATGTACAAACACAGCGTCTTGCCCCATATACTTTGGGTTGATGAATTCATCGGTTACCCAGTTAAGCAAAAATTTATACATCTCCGGTGCCGAGCGTGCAAGCAGTAATTTATAATCTATATCTTTTATGATACTGTCGGGGTCGGGAGAAATAACATCACGATAATACCGTTCCAGTTTTTTTATAAAGAAAGGGGTACGTATAATCCTGTCATCCATAAAAGTTATCCCATCCCAGTAATGTTTTTTATACTCATTGTAATTATCAATACTATCCTGCCGGGTTACAGGCACTTTATAATTATACACCGGCTCTTTCATAGCGCTTAATAATGCTGCCATCATAGAGGCCGGTTTATTCTTTATAATATTTTCCCGGTAGGCATTTAATTCATTATTGGCTACGGTAAAATTTTTTTCATGCAGCATCGAGTCCTGCTTTGTAACAGATGCCGCATAAGCAATTCGTTCCTGTTGAATAATTTTTCCTTTTACTGCTGCAAATCTTTGGTATTGATCATATAAGATATTCTCTTTTGATCCGGTAACAACTGTTTTATTTACCAGGTCAGATGTATCGTTGGCTGTAACGGTAATGTTTTGTTCCTTATCAATTAAAAACTCAACTCTTTGCCGTTTACCAGGGAAAAAAATAGAATAAATACCGGGAGGTAAATTAGATGAACCTTTAAATACAGCCTTACCATTATTACCCATTGCTGCAGAATCGGCAACATTAAAATTGCTGCCCATATAATAAGTAAGGTAGGTTATACCGCTTTTAAAATCAGGAGCATTAAGGGTAACCTGGTAACCCTGTGCTAATGCGGTTAAGGAGGATAAGGCGGTAAAAATTAAAACTGTGTATTTTTTCATCATTATTTAAGGATAGCAAATGTATTTAAAATGGTTGGTTTGTGTACATAAAGTGGTGTTTGCATGTTGTAACAATGACATATTGTTAACAAAACATTATTGAACGGATAACGGTATTTTTGCTGCTGTGAGAAAAAAAAACAAGCAGAAAATACTGGAGAACCTGTTGGTTACCGATTATGCAGCCGAAGGCAAGGCACTTGCCAAACAAGATGGTAAAGTGATTTTTATATCGGGCGCCGTACCCGGCGATGTGGTTGATGTGTTGCTGGTAAAAAATAAAAAAGACTGGGCCGAAGGAAGGGTTCTTACTATTAAGGAACCTTCAAAAGAAAGAGTGGTTCCGTTTTGTAAACATTTTGGTATTTGCGGCGGATGTAAATGGCAAATGCTTCCGTATAAAAAACAATTACAATACAAACAGCAGGAGGCTGAGCAAAATTTGCAGCGCATAGGCAAAATTGCATTGCCCCCAATTTTACCAATCATAGGTGCAAATGATACAGAACATTATCGCAACAAACTTGAGTTTACTTTTAGCAACAAAAGATATTTATTGCCAGGTGAAATGGATGATGCAAATTTTATTGCAAGTGAAGGGGCATTGGGTTTTCATGTGCCACGTATTTTTGATAAGGTAATTGATATTGAAACCTGTTACCTGATGGATGATGTTAATGACAAGATAAGGAATACAGTACGCAGCTTTGCAAAGGAGAATGGGTTTACATTTTACGATATAAGGCAACATACCGGCTGGTTGCGTAATATTATTATAAGGCAAAGTAGCACCGGCGGGTTGATGGTGAATATTTGTTTAAATTATGATGAAGAAGCTGACAGGAAAAAACTGTTTGATTATTTATTAAAAACGGTTCCGGAAATAACTACTTTGTTATACACCATCAACCCCAAATGGAACGACAGTATATACGACCTAACGCCACAGGTATATTTTGGAAAAGGATATATAACCGAAAAACTTTTTACAGGTAACGGGGACGAAGCGTTTGAATTTAAAATTTCACCCAAATCATTTTTTCAAACCAATACAAGGCAGGCCGAAAAACTTTATTCGGTAGCCGGGAATTTTGCCGCATTATCCGGCAGTGAAGTTGTATACGACCTGTATTGCGGCACCGGCAGCATTGGGATATTTGTAAGCAAAGGCGCAAAAAAAATAATAGGGGTAGAAGCCATAGAAGAAGCCATTGCTGATGCAAAAGAAAATGCAGCATTAAACAATATTAACCATGCCCTGTTTTTTGCCGGCGATGTAATAAAAATTTGTAACGATGATTTTTTTGCTGTTCATGGCAGGCCCGATGTTATTATTACAGATCCGCCACGGGCAGGCATGCATGAAAAGTTAGTGAACAAACTGTTACAAATAGAAGCGCCACGTATTGTATATGTAAGCTGTAATACAGCCACGCAGGCCCGAGACCTGGGATTGCTAAGTGAAAAATATACAGTGGAAAAAATACAACCGGTAGACATGTTTCCGCATACACATCATATAGAGTGCGTAGTTTTACTTACTTTGAAAAATTAAGTAAATAAAAAATGATATTTTAAAATCTTTAGCATAGTTTAACCTTTACCAAACGCCTTGTAGGCTTTAAACAACTAAATTTGTAAAATGGCTTTTAATAATTACGGAAACAGGTTTCAGCGTACTACACCCATCGTTTTAAACCTTATCATCATTAATGCACTGGTGTACCTGGTGCAATATTTATTTGACGGGCCCGAAGAAAAAATAACCCGTATACTTGCCCTGTTTCCGTACGAGACAACATATTTTAAACCCTACCAGTTGGTAACACACATGTTTGCCCATGGAGGTTTTTTCCATTTGTTTTTTAACATGTTTGTACTTTGGATGTTTGGCTCGTTGCTGGAGAGAGCCTGGGGCCCCAAAAGATTTTTAATTTTTTATTTTATTTGCGGCATTGCTGCAGGCATTACACACCTTGCATTAGAAAACGTGCCGGCTGTTGGTGCTTCAGGCGCTATCATGGGTTTGTTTGCAGCATTTGCTTACCTGTTTCCCAATACCGAACTCATTATATTTCCCATACCTGTACCGGTAAAAGCAAAATATGCAATAGCGCTGATGGCTGCTTACGATTTATTTGGTGGTGTATATCCGTCGTCGGGCGGCAATATTGCCCACTTTGCCCATCTGGGCGGATTGGTGATGGGCCTTATATTGGTTATAATTTGGAATAAGACAGATAAAAAAACTTTCTACTGACACTAACTTTTCATTGCAACAAGTGTTAGTAATTTTATAGCTAGCTAATTTACATCATGGGAGAATCGGACAGGTATATTGATTATAAAATAAAGAGGCAACGTTTTACTTTGGGCCAACCCGATAATGCGTTGGTATGGCTTTTTGCATTCAATGTTATCTTCTTCCTGGTATTGCTTTTTATTAAAGTGGCCATTGAAGCAAATGATAATTCTAGTGCGGTTTTTTACAGCCGGGTGTTGCCCTGGTTTCAATTACCTGCAAGTGTTTCAACATTTGCAGGCAGGCCCTGGACATTTTTTACTTTTATGTTTAGCGAAGTGGAAATTTTAAGGGGTGTTAGTAATATGCTTTGGCTTTGGGCTTTTGGGTCTATTTTACAAAACCTTAGCGGCAATAAAAAATTAGTACCGGTATATTTGTACGGAGGCTTTGCCGCGGCCTTATTTTATATTGCTGCATCATACCTGTTGCCAACTAATAAAGTAAACAATTATTCATCAGCCTTACTTGGCGCCAACGCTTCGATAATGGCCATTGCCGCAGCAGCTACAATGATTGCACCCGGCTACCGAATATTCAGGCATATAAACGGAGGCATACCTCTTTGGATACTTACCATGGTTTATTTTACAATTGACCTGGTTTCGGTTACAGATAAACCTGCTGCTACTGCCATTGCCCATATTGCCGGTGCCGGTGCCGGATTTTTGTTTGTAGCATTACTGCAAAAAAAGATTGATGGCAGTATTTGGATGAATAATTTATACAACTGGTTTATGAACCTGTTTGAGCCTAATAAACATAAAGCCCGTAATTCGGTAAAAGAAAAAGTATTTTATAATACCGGCAACCGCAGCCCGTATAAAAAAACAGCAAACGTAACCGAACAACGTATTAATGAGATACTGGATAAAATAAACCAAAAAGGTATTAACCAGCTTACTAAAGAAGAAAGGGATATTTTAAAAAGAGCCGGCGAAGAATAACAAAGGCTTACCTTTTACTATACTTTATTGAGGTTAGCATTAACTTTATGATATGGCCAAAAGCATCTTTCGCAGGTTAACAAAAAAATTTTTTATCATCGTTAATGTAATTGCGGCCATTCTTTTTTTGCTGGGTTGTTACGGATATTTATTTAACCCTGTTTATTTTTGGCCCATTGGTTTCCTTACGCTTTCGGCATTTTATTTTTTACTGGTACTGTTAGCGTTCATTTTTTTCTGGTTGTTTGTAAAGCCGCAACTGGCGCTAATTTCGCTTATTGCTATAGTATTGGCTTATAAGCCTGTAACCAATATCATCCCGCTTAGGTTATCCTATACTTTTAATAAACAAAAACAGCTTAACGATTTGAGGGTGATGACCTGGAATGTGGCACAGTTTAATGTAATGGAAGATAAAGAACATCCTAATGTAAAAAAGCAGATGATTGATATCATTAATGAATACAAACCTGATATTGCCTGTTTCCAGGAAATGGTGGCCGAAGACAGTGCGGTGAGGATGCATGGCCACATAGATGATTATTTAGGAAAGCTGCATTTTAAAAACTATTTCTACTCGTACAACAGCAAGGAAGATTTTTGGGGTTATGCACATTTCGGTATTATCATTTTTTCAAAATACCCCATCATCAACAAACAAACAGTGAGCTGGTATCCCAGAGATTATAATTCCATTTTTCAGTATGTAGATATTGTAAAAGACGGCGATACCATCAGGGTGTTCAACATTCACCTGCAATCGTTAAGGTTTAGCCGCTCTAATTTAAAATATATTGATAAGCCCAACATGGAAGATAAAGATGCTATTAAAGAATCAAAAAGCATCATTGGTAAATTTAAAAAAGGATTTTTAAGAAGACAGTTACAGGCCAACAGGGTGCAGGCAGAGATTGCCAAAAGCCCTTACCCGGTTATTGTGTGTGGCGATTTTAATGATGTACCCAACAGCTATGCTTATCATACCATTGGAGGCAACTTGCAAAATGCTTTTGTAAAAAAAGGCGGAGGGCTGGGCCGCACCTTCAGCGGCATATCACCGGTTTTGAGGATTGATAATATTTTTGTGGATGAAAAAATGGAGGTTCATCAATTTGAACTCATCAAAAAAAAACTCAGCGACCATTTTCCTGTTATTGCCGATATAGGATTGCCTAAAAAGTAATACCTTAGCACTCTTCATGAAGAAATACAATACATATCAACTTTTCTGTTGCCCTTGCGGCATAGCTTAATATCTTTACAAAAATTTTCTATAGCTTTTATTTGCCGCACATTGCTTAACTGTACAAGAGTGCGACGCCAATGAAGCTAAATTAATAACCCAATGCCGGGAACAAAAAAATAAATATGCCATTAAGAATTTACAATACACTATCGAGGGATAAAGAAATTTTTACACCTATTACCGAAGGCCATGTGGGCATGTATGTGTGTGGCCCCACCGTATACAGCGATGTGCACCTGGGTAATTGCCGCACTTTTATTTCTTTTGATATTATTTACCGTTACCTGCGTTACCTGGGATATAAAGTGCGTTATGTACGCAACATAACCGATGCCGGCCACCTGGAAGGCGACCGTGATGAAGGGGATGATAAATTTAGCAAGATTGCAAGGCTTCAAAAGTTAGAGCCAATGGAAATAGTACAAAAGTACACGCTGGGTTTTCATCATGTGATGCAATTGCTAAACACACTGCCACCAAGCATTGAGCCAACAGCTACGGGGCACATATCTGAACAGATTGAAATTACCCGACAGATAATTGCTAACGGTTATGCATACGAGGTAAACGGTACTGTTTATTTTGATGTGGAGAAATATAATAAAGAACATCCTTACGGAATTTTAACCAACCGTAAAATGGAAGACCTTTTAGAAGGTACAAGGGAACTTGGCGGGCAGGATGAAAAACGTGGCCGGCTTGATTTTGCTTTATGGATAAAAGCCAAGCCCGAACACCTGATGCAGTGGCCAAGCCCCTGGGGCATGGGTTTCCCGGGATGGCATATTGAGTGCTCGGCCATGAGTGAAAAATACCTGGGAAAAAAGTTTGACATACACGGTGGCGGAATGGACCTTGCTGCCACACATCATACCAACGAGATTGCACAGAGCCAGGCATGCTACCATACAAGCCCGGCTAATTACTGGATGCATACCAATATGCTTACCGTTAATGGAACAAGGATGAGTAAATCTTTAGGCAATGGTTTTTTACCCGAAGAATTATTTACCGGAAACCACTCACTTTTAGAAAAAGCGTATGCACCTATGACGGTACGCTTTTTTATGCTGCAAACACATTACCGCAGTACACTTGATTTTAGCAACGAAGCCTTGCAGGCATCAGAGAAAGGGTTTAAAAGACTATGGGATGCCTATGAAGTGCTGAAACAATTTACTGCCGGCGAAAACAAAGTTGCAAGCGACACCGAACTAGATGCAAAAGTAAATAAACGTATTAGTGAGTTTGATGAATTTATGAATGATGATTTTAACACGGCAAAAGTGCTGGGCAGTATGTTTGAGCTGGTGCCGGTTATTAATTCGATGAAAGATGGAATTATTAAGACGGATGCGATAGCTGCCACTACTTTAACTTTAATGCAGCAAAAATTTAAGGCTTACCTGGAAGATGTTTTTGGATTGAAAAATGAAGTGGCAAATAATAAAACGCTTAACAGCGTGATGGATTTGCTGATTGAGATTAGGAAAGAAGCAAAAGCTAAAAGAGATTTTGTAACAAGCGATAAGATAAGAAACCAACTTGCATTGGCGGGGATTAACTTAAAAGATGAAAAAGGCGGAGAGATGAGTTGGGAAATAAACTGAGTGATTAACCACAGAGAACACAAAGTTTTTTTTCACGATGGACACGAGGGTATAATCCCCTGATCTTAGTGTTCATCTTTGTAAGCTTTATGGTTAATACTTCTGCTTTGTAACCTTTTTGGTTTATAGATTTATAGAAATAAAAACTACTGATTGAAACATATCCTGCATTTATCTAAAGATAAAAAGCTTAAAAAAATTATTGAACTTCAGCAGCCACATAGCCTGAAGAAAAGAGACAATATATACCTATACCTCTGTTACTCCATCATGAGCCAGCAACTAAGTACAAAAGTGGCCGATGTTTTTCATCGCCGGTTTATTGAGTTATATGATGGAGGAGAGCCAACTGAGAAACAAATTGCATCAACATCTTTTGAAACACTGCGGGGCATTGGGCTAAGTAATGCCAAAGCAAATTATGTACTAAATGTGTGCAATTTTTTTATTGAAGAAAATATTACCGATGCCAGTTTGCACAAGATGAGCAATGAAGAAGTGATTAAGTGCCTAACAAGAATTAAAGGTGTGGGGCAGTGGACGGTGGAAATGGTATTGATGTTTGCAATGGGCAGGGAAGATGTGTTTGCAGTGGATGACCTGGGCATTCAGCAGGCGATAAGTAAATTGTATAAGGTAGATACAACCGACAAAAAAGCCATGAAAGAAAAAATGCTGGCAGTTGCAAAAAAATGGAGCCCCTACCGAACTTATGCATGCCGATATTTATGGGGATGGAAGGATAATGTGATTGAAGGAAAAAGTAAAAAATCAAAAGTTAAAACCAAAAAGTAAAAATTAAAAAGTAGGGCAGGGTGCTTTGTGAAGCGTAATGTATTGTTGGTTTAAAAATTTATAAGCGAAATAATTTCTTCTAAATATTTTTTATCAATCTCATCAAACTGGTTTACCGCTTCACTATCCACATCAAGTACGGCAACCACCACATTATTTCGGATGATAGGCACCACAATCTCCGACCTTGATAAACTGCTGCAGGCAATATGGCCGGGAAATTTTTCTACATCATCAACAATTAGTGTTTGTACATTTTGCCATGCAGTGCCGCAAACGCCTCTTCCTTTTTTTATTCTTGTGCAGGCTACGGGTCCCTGGAAAGGGCCAAGCACTAATTCATCTTCCTTCACCAAATAAAAGCCAACCCATAACCATTTAAACTGCTCTTTAAGCGCTGCGGCTACATTTGCCAGGTTGGCTACAAGGTCGGGCTCGCCATCAAGTAAAGCTTTTATTTGTGGTATTAGCGATTGATAAATTTCTTCTTTTGTTCCTTGTATGATGGTTAAGTCTTCTGCCATGATGCAAAGATAAGTTGAGTTGTCATCCCGAACGCAGTGAGGGATATGTTGAACAATTGTACTAAAGCCCGGCATATCCCTCACTGCGTTCGGGATGACATAAAGGTTAGAGTTGAAAAATCATATCACTATAAGAAACCGAACAATAATCTTTTGCTTCAATGCCAAACAGGGCAGCATATTCATCACACTGCTGCTGCAGTTTTTGTTTGCCCATGGTTCCATCTTTGTCAATGGCTTCCACTTCTACAAATGTTCCCAGGCCGGCTACTGTATCAAAATGAAATTTTACATTATCAATTAAATAAATCTTCCGTTGTTTATCTACAATGGTTTTTATCCCAAGCGTTTTAACCAGGATTTCTTTTAGCGCTTTATCCGGTTTGTGTTGATACAATAATACATGGCTGGCTTTAGCGCTTGCTGTGTCTTCCCGTTCATAATGTATCAGAGCATTTTCAATATTTCCTTCCCGTAATTTCAACCGGCCCTGTTGAATATTAAAATAAGTATCTACCTGGTGATCGTGTCCAACTAAAACTGGATGCCTCTGTTGCAGCAATGCTTCCAGCCCTGTTAGGTTATTGGTAACAGCTTTAAACTCGATGTTAAGTATTGGCATAACGCTAAGTTATGAACCTGTTTTGAAAAAAGCAGGCCGCCTTAAAAAAGGCGGCCATGTTTAAGCAAGAGAGATAATATAAATTTTAGCCAAAAACAATCACAATCAAAACAATGATGATGATTACAATATCCTTTTTCTCCATTATGTTTATTGTTTCACAATTTTTAAAACTTCTTTATTGTTGAGCTTGATAAAATAAACCCCGTTAGTGTATCTGCTCAAATTAACCTGCTGACTGCTTGTTGTAATCTTTACGCTTTCCAGCAACCGGCCATTGATATCATATACAACAGCAATGGTATTGAAATGTACCCCTTCATGTGAAGGATAAAAATAATCCATTTGGATAAGAAGAAAATTTAAACCGGAAATCGTATTTTGAGTGGAATAAAACAGGCGCCATTGAGGAATAAAAAGCTGTTGATTTGCTGCATTCTTACTATTGCCATGGGCACAAAGGCACAAACCATTGAGCGGTTTAATTCGTTCAGCTATAGTGTAAATGAAGGGTTGCTGCAAAGCACTATAACAGATATGGCTTTTGACAAAAACAATTTTTGCTGGATAGGTTTCCCCAACGGCATTCAAAAATTTGATGGAAAAAATTTTACTACAATACCCATACAGGAAGGGCTACCTGATGATAAGTTTGTAATTTTTTTCAGGTGTAAAAACGGCGACCTGCTCATCAGCCATTCAATGGGAGTAAGTAAATATGAAATTGCCACCAACAAGTTCAAACTGGTATATCAGGGCAAAACAAATGACCGCATAAAAATGCGCTTTATAGGCGAAGATGAAAACATCATTTATTTATATGATGAAGCCTTAACGATAATAGGGTTAAGCGCCGATGACTATCGCATGGTATCAAAAACCAACAGTAACCTGCTTAATTATTCACTCAATACCGATTATTTTCCGATAGCAAGTGAAAACATTATTAATCACCGGGCGGCATTCCTTATCAAATCAAACCTGTACCTGTGGGATCTTAAAAAGCAGTCATTAATCTCCCGGTCCGATTCTATCCCCTCCGTTTCTTTATTTTTTCTGCGCCTGAAATCATCCAACGAGGTATTATACTATTCCACTAAGATAAATAATGCACTTCAGGTGTATAATTTCAGCACAAAAGCAAATACAATTATACGGGTTAAGGGAAAAGATGATGAAAAAATTGCACGTTGTGAAATACATCAATGGCAAAATAAAACTTTGATATCCTTTAATGGTAAGCTCTATGAAACCGACAGTACATTACGGGAGTTAAAAGCCGAGTTGGTTAACTTCCAGAACAAACCGTTTGTAGAAACAAAAAATATTTGGGGCATCAGGGAAGACAATTACGGTAATCTTTACCTGCTAAGTGTTACGTCAGGTATCCGCAAAATCATCAGGAACAACTACCCGGTTAAGTATTACGGTAATGATGTAAATGGAAATAATAATTCGATGTCCATTTTACCAGATAAGATAAACAACCGTGTATTGATAGGCACATTCGAGGGAGGGTTGCTCATTTTTGACACACTTCAGCACCTGGTGAAACAAATAAACATATTGCCCGGTTATGGTAAAGGGTTTACCCTTAACACAATCATTAAAAATAATAAGGGAGGATACCTGTTGTTCATCAACGGACAAAAAAAAGTTTGGCAGTTAAATGAAAACCTTTCTCAGTTAAAACCGATAAAAATCTCCACTTATTTGCCGGAAGAAAAAAGCGGGATACATTTTTTTGGTACTACCCTGTACTGGGATGAAAAAACTGCCATTGCCCTTACCCAAAGCATGTTGTACACAATAAATTTTAACCAGGGCATTGTATCTGAACACCAGGTAACTCAATCCTATACCATGGGCGGACTAAAGTATGGCGATAAGATTATTACACATGCCAACAATGAACTTATTTTCCTGGATGCAGAAACAATTAAAGAAATAAAAAGAATCCCCTTTAAGAACACAGGTAATGTTAGGTGCTTTGCACAAGACAGTGCAAAACATATTTATGTGGGCAGTAATAATGGGGTTTTTAAAATTGACAGCACCGGTAAAGTATTAAAACATTTAACAAAAGAAGATGGATTGCCGGATGATTGTATTTATGCGATGATGTTTGACCAACAAGGGTTTTTATGGTGCAGCACCAATAAAGGTATTTTTAAACTGAACAACGATGGCAGTTTACTGCAACTTACAAAAGAAGATGGTTTGCAGGAAAACGAATTTAATACCAACACCGTTGCAGAAGCTGCTGATGGCGAATTATTCTTTGGCGGCGTAAATGGTGTAAGCAGTTTTTACCCTAAAGAAATAAGCAGTTTTGAAGATAAGGTTAACCTTTTTATTTCAAAAATTATGGTTAATAACAGTGAGTACACACCAGGCACCGCTGTTTGGAACATTAAAAAACTGGAACTTCCTTATAACCGCAACTCTTTATCTTTTGATTTTATAGCTATGGGCAATAATAACCCCGACCAATATATTTATCAATACATGATGACCGGGATAGATAATGAATGGATACAAAACAAAGGTATGCAGCAAGTACGTTATTCTTTACCCCCGGGCAAATATGTGTTAAAACTGTACGCTTCTCATGTTTTTGATAAAGAAGCAAAGCCTATGAAGGAAATACATATCAGTATCCTTCCACCGTTTTGGAAATCGTGGTGGTTTCGTACTATGTTGGGGATGTTGTTAATATTTGGTATTGCATATACAGTTAACAGGTACATAAAAAGTAAATACGAAAAAAAACTATTGCAGTTGGAAAGCGAACATAAGATACAATTAGAAAGAGAACGCATTTCACGTGACCTTCATGACAGCATTGGCGCTTATGCAAATGCCGTACTATATAATACCGAATTGTTGCAGAAAGAAGAAGATACTAACGAAAAACAGGAGCTGATGAATGATTTGAAATATGCATCAAAAGATATCATCACATCTTTAAGAGAAACCGTTTGGGCTTTAAAAAAAGAATACTATACAGAAGAAGAATGTTTTCTCCGTATCAGGAATTTTATGCAAACACTAACAAGGTACTATCCACAAATTAAGTTTGTAACAGAAGGCGAAGCCCCGGCGGGCAAACAATTACTCCATGCAAAAGCGCTTAATGTGGTTAGGATAGTGCAGGAAGCCGTTACCAATGCCATCAAACATGCAGCCCCAAGCCGCATTACTATTAACAGCAGTAAAAAAGAAGATAATTGGTTATTGCAGGTTAATAGCAATGGTAAAGGATTTAATTATGATGAAATTAAAAATAACGGACAGGGTAACGGGCTACAAAACATGAAAGACAGGGCAAAAGAATCGGGGTTTGACATTTATATTGAATCTTCTGAAAACAGTGGCACCAATGTGAGTTTATTGATTTAATGGTATCCGAATGGATTATTTGAATAAAAATATTTTAATTATTAGTTTGCAAAACATTTTATGCCGATAAAAGTTGCCATTATAGACGATAAAGCCAGTAACCGAAATATCATAAAAGATAAGCTGGTAAGGAACAACCTTTTTGAAGTGATATTAACAGCACAGGATGGGAAAGATTTTTTGCAGCAGATGAAATTACTGCCTGCTGTTGATTGGCCCGATGTGGCATTGATGGACCTGGAGATGCCGAACATGGATGGTGTGGATGCCATTGCTTCCGGCTCTTCTTTCTTCCCTTCGGTGAAATTTGTTGTACTCACCATTTTTGATGATGAGGATAAGATTTTTAAAGCAATAAAAGCCGGTGCATTTGGCTACCTGCTAAAAGATGAAAGTGCTGAAAATATTGCCGAAATGCTTTGGCAGATGCATGAAAGCGGTGCCGGGCCTGTTTCGCCGGGTATTGCACATAAGATTTTGCAGTTAGTGCAAAACAACGATCTTAAAATACTTCAAAAACAAAACAGTGCCGAATCAAAAACTTTTTTTGATCTTACAGAAAGAGAAAGAGAGATACTTGAATTACTGGTGCAGGGCCTGTCGTATAAAGAGATAGGAGGGCATTTAAACATCAGTACCAATACGGCCAAAAAACATGTAATTAATATTTACGAGAAACTGCATGTTAATAGCCGGGCGCAGGCATTACACCTTGCATACGAGAAGGGGTTACTATAAATAAAAAGCCCCGTAACAAATGTTGCAGGGCTTTTTTATTATTCAGTTATTCATCACCTCACCAGCTTCAGTTCATTAATGATATTTTTGGCGCCGCCAAGTTTATCAATACACCAAAGTACATAACGTACATCTACACAAATAGTGCGGTTAAGGTCTTTATCAAAAGCAATTTTATGGCTTAATGCCTCGTAGTTGCCATCAAAAGCAAGGCCAATTAAATTGCCATTACCATCTATAACCGGGCTGCCGCTATTACCACCGGTGATGTCGTTGGTGGTAATAAAGTTTATGACAAGGTCGTTACGGCTTTTATCAATGTACTGGCCAAAGTCTCTTTTCTTTAGCAATTCAATTTGGTTTGCCGGCAGGTTAAACTCATAATCGCCGGGTATATATTTTTCCAATATGCCCTTGCTGGTAGTTACATAATCGTAATGTACGGCATCACGTGGGTTATAACTTTTTACATTGCCATAACTTACCCTCATGCTAAAGTTAGCATCGGGATACATTTTTTTAACAGCAGCCGGGTTCATCTCCATAATACCCTTCATGTACAACCTGCCCAACTCATCGTTTTTATTGCGAAAAGCTGAGTACAGGGATGCATATTTGCCGGTATAGTTTTTAATAAATGCCGATGCATAAGCAAATGCCGGATCTTCCTGCAAGGCTGCAGCAGTTGGGGCAGCGGCAAAAGCGCTCCACCGGGCATCATCAAGCAACATTGTTTTTGCAAAAACATCATGCGCCCATTTTTTAAATGTGGCTTCATCGTTTAAACTGCCGTAAGCAGCTTTTATGCTTTCGTAAAAACCAATAGGGTGCTGGCTTTTATCTACATCGTTATAAAACATCATACAGGTTGCAGCCAAAATCTTTTCATCGCTTGGCAGGTCTTCTTTTTCTTTAAAGCTTGCACGGCTTTGTGCGGCAGCCTTTATAGCTTTTTCTTTTTCAGCAGCAGGTGTTGTATTGTCAAGCAGTTTAGCTTCAAGCGATGCCAGGCCCGATGCAGCCCCTGCAAGGTGCGAACCTAATATCCCTTCAATTAAATATTGCCGCTGTTTTGCATAGGGTGTCCAATCGGCATAATTTTTTGCATAGTCCTGTAAAATGTTTTCAAATTCGGGTTTACCTTTTGCCCATGCTTCAAATTTATTTTCAAACGCTTTCTTTTGGTCGTACACATGATACTTGATAAGTTGCTTGGTTTCGCCATCAAAAAATTTCCAATAGTTGGCAACACTTGCATAGTTATCGGCCAGTTTTAATTTTACTGCAGGGTCTTTTATCATTTGCTCGTGCATATATTTTAAACGAACATCACGTAAACCAACTAAAGAGGGGTTTTCAATTTCGTTTTTCAGTTTTATACCATAGCTTATTTCGTAGCGGTTGGTGCTGCCGGGATAGCCGTAAATCATTGAATAATCACCGTCTTTTAATCCTTTTATACTTACCGGTAAAAAGTATTTTGGTTTTAATGGCACATTGTCTTTACTGTATTCGGCAGGTTTACCATCCTTACTTGTGTAAACCCTAAAAATGGAGAAATCGCCAGTATGGCGTGGCCACTCCCAGTTATCTGTATCGCCGCCAAATTTACCAACGCTTTCGGGTGGAGCGCCTACCAACCTTATATCCCTGTAAGTTTTGTACACGTACATGATGTGCTGATTACCTTTAAACATAGCATATATTCTTCCGGCAAGCCCGTTTTCTTTATCAGCAACTTTATCGGTAATTGATTTGTAAACATCGCCTATTTTTTTCGACCTTTCTTCATAGCTCAATCCTTTTAAAGCATCTTCCACTTCTTTTGTTACATCTACAATACGGTCTAAAAACTGCACCGTAAGATTGCTTTGTATTTCCTGGTCTTTGTTATAAGCATAAAATCCATCGGCTAAATAATTGTGCTCAACTGTGCTGGCCCTCGATATAGCCGAGTATCCGCAATGGTGGTTTGTAAAAATCAAACCCTGGCTGCTTACAATTTCGCCGGTACAACCGCCGCCAAAAATGATAATGGCATCTTTAATAGATGCTTTGTTGATAGAGTATAACTGCTCGGGTGTAAGCTTTAATCCACGTTTAACCATATCGGCATATACTTGCTTGCCAAGCAGCATCGGCAGCCACATACCTTCATCGGCCTGTGCTTTAAAAAGGCTAATTGAAAGCAAGGCCATAATAAATAACTTCTTCATATTTCTTTGTTTTTAGTAGAGGGCTAATTTAGTTATTATTTGGTAAACAAGCCCGGCTTCATCTATTTGAAATACAGTAGTTTTTTTTATTGAATGAAAATTTTTTGTTTTTAACATTCAACATTCATACTACATCTTTATACAAGATAAAAGATGCCGAGACTGTTATTTTTTTATCTTTGTTTTATAACCACTTAACTGCCGATGCCATTATTTGACATTAAGCTTCCAAAGTCTATTGCAAGGGCGCTGAACATCCCGGTTAGCAACCCCCGCAGGCAGCAAATTAAGGTGCTGAAAAAGTTATTGAAGAAAGCAAGATTTACTGAGTTTGGCCAGCGTTATCGTTTTGATGATATTTTATTGAGCAATCATCCCGGCAAAAAATTTCAAAAAAGTGTTCCCACTTTTGATTACAATAAAATTTATGATGCATGGTGGTATAAAACCAAAGAAGGCATACCTGATGTATGCTGGCCTGGAGTTATAAAATATTTTGCACTTAGCAGCGGCACCAGCGATGCTACCAGTAAATATATTCCCATTACAAAAGATTTAATCAGGAGCAATACCATTACCAGCTTTAACCAGCTTATGAGCCTTACCTGGTACGATAACGTACCTAAGAGCGCCGTAGGTAAGGGTTGGCTCATTTTAGGCGGTAGCACACAATTGCAAAAAGGCCCTACTTATTTTGCCGGCGACCTAAGCGGCATACAACAAAAAAACATTCCCTTTTGGTTCCAGGGATTGGGTTTGTACAAGCCCGGTAAAAAAATTGCCAAAGAAAAAGACTGGGCAAAAAAATTAGAAGAAGTAGTAAACAATGCACCCAACTGGGATATTGGATTTATTGTAGGCGTGCCTGCCTGGCTGCAATTGTGTATGGAGAAGATTGTAGAAAAATATGCATTAAAAAACATTCATGAAATATGGCCCAACCTGGCATTTTATGTTCATGGCGGCGTGGCTATGGAGCCTTACAAAAGAGGCTTTGATAAACTGTTGGGCAAACCCATTACCTATATTGAAACCTACCTGGCCAGCGAAGGTTTTTTGGCCTACCAAAACAGGCAGGATGCAAAAGGTATGCACCTTGCTTTAAACAACAATATGTTTTTTGAGTTTGTACCTTTTGACCAGGAGAATTTTGACAGCGAAGGAAATATGGTAGATGAACCGGAAGCATTGATGATACATGAAATTGAAGAAGACAAAGATTATGCAATATTGATAAGCACCAATGCCGGCGCATGGCGCTATGCCATAGGCGATACTGTTAGGCTGGTTGACAGGGAACACAGTGAAATAATAATTACCGGCCGCACCAAACATTTTTTAAGCATGGTGGGCGAGCACCTGAGTGTTGATAATATGAACAAGGCCATTGAAATTGTGGCCGAAAACATGAACATATATATTCCTGAATTTACCGTGGCAGGCATACCGCATGGCAACTTTTTTGCACACCAATGGTATGTGGCAACAAAAGATACGGTTGATGAAAACGAACTGAAGTTACGCATTGATAAGCGGCTAAAAGAATTAAACGACGACTATGAAGTAGAGCGCCGCCATGCCCTTAAAGATATAATGGTAAAAGTTTTATCGGAAGATACATTTATGAAGTTTATGAAACTAAAAGGCAAGGAAGGCGGGCAGCATAAGTTTCCCCGTGTGCTTAAAGGAAAGATGCTTGACGAATGGCAAAATTTTTTAAAACAGGAATCATTAGCTTAAAGCCTTACCACCGGGCAGCCCAATTCTTTATTTTTATTTCGGGCGCCAAACTTATAAATAATTCCTGCAGAGGTGCTGTGGTAATGATCCTGGTATTTGGGCCCTGCACTTTGGCTAAATCCATCTAAGTAATCTGTAAATATTAAACGGTACGATGTTTCGATATTTACCGAAAACCTTTCTGATATTGGATACTCGGCGCCAACACCAATAGGTACTGCCAATACGGCCCTGGGTGTGCCGTGTAAATTATCAACAACCAGGCCCGCCACCACTTCAGAGCCATCATTAAAAATTACAGGATCCATACGGCTGTAATCTTTTTTAACAGCAAGCAGCGATACGCCTGCACCAGAAAATATATAGGGCATAATGCCACGGTCTTCATAATTCCTGCCTCGTATGTTCCAAACCAACTGCCCCGAAAACTCGGCAACCGGGCTGGAGAAATAAAAATTTCTTTGCTTTCTGTATTCAGGAATACTGTAGCGGCTTTCATCGCCAACAAGGCGGGCAAGGCTTATATGCACACGTGCTGCCAAAAAATGATTGATAGGTTTTTTTACAAAAACAGAAATGCCGGGCTGTATGGTTTTAAAAGAACCGAAACGTTGTGGTGAGAGGTCGCCTTGGTAAATATAAGCGCCCCCGTTAAGGCCAATACTCATGTCTTTATAAAATTGTGCATGGCTTTTTGTTGCAGTAAACAACAGGTAAACAGCTACAAGTACGGTGTTTTTAATAATCGCTTTCAATAAAACAATTTTTAAGGTTGATAAATGAAAGCAGCAGTATTGGTTTGTTGATACAGCTTCTCAAAAGCTGTGCCGTATTAAAGTGTAGCGGTGTTACATACAGGGTTTTAATTTTGATAACGGGTAATGCAGGAGGGCATTGCCTTTGCAAGTGTTAAATGAATCTTAATAAAAACAAAAGGGCAGCGCCGGGCAATTCAAATTCATTTTATAAAAATCCTTCCTTAAATTTAACAGATGTTTGATGCGTTTATAAAAGGGCTGGCTATAAGTTTACTGCTCATATTTTCGGTGGGCCCGGTTATATTTACCATCATCAAGCAAAGCATTAACCATGGCCGCCGTGGCGGGTTTAGTTTTATTGTGGGTGTATGGATAAGCGACCTTATTTGGATTGTACTTAGCAATGGTTTTAGCGAAGCGATTAAAGTGCTGCTTAATTTTAAAATTCCCATTGGTATTGCCGGTTGTATTTTTTTAATAGGCATGGGTATTTATTATGCCTTTATGAAGAAGGTAGAGCCCCGGTATGAACGGGAACAGGTAGAGTTGGCAGGCGATGTGGTAACATCCTCAGGTAAAAAAAGAACAAACTATTTTGCCATCACCACCTCTGGTTTTATACTAAACACACTAAACCCGGCAGTAATTTCTTTTTGGGTTATCATGGCGGCATCGCTTGCATCGGTGTATTCATTAAAAGACCGGATTATTATTTTTTCAACCTGCATGGTTGTAAATATGATGGCCGATGTGGGCAAGGTAATGGGTGCCGGCTATATCGGTAAAAAACTTAGCGACCGTGTAATACTTATTATTAACCGGATATCGGGAGTATTGTACCTGTTATTTGGTTTTGGCATTTTGATAGGCATTATTTATACATTGGTTAATGAAGGATGAATGTAAACTGCCACATATCATTTCCTGCTACCGGATTTATTATGAAAACACTTTTACCTGTATTTCTTTTTATAACCGTACCAACAATGGCGCAACAGGCCGATTTTATAATATTGAAAAAACATGATAAAACAGTGGCCACTTATTACAGCGGTATGCACATATCTTTTACATCAACAAACGGCGCTTACCTCAGCGATGCATATATAAACGGTATTAAAAACGATACGCTGTACCTGCAGCAATTCATCATACAATACTTACCAACCAATATAGGTACATTTATTATTGATACTGTGGGCAGCTATCATTATAAATACCATTACAACCAGGTAGCGGCCATTGGCCGAAAAGTGCGAACCAATTTTAATTTAAAAGGCAGCGGCGCCTCGTTGATGGGTGGTGGCGCTTTGTTGGCATTGGCCAGCGGTATCGTGTTCCTGGCCGACCGTGAAAAATTCAGCGTACCATTATTACTGGCATCGGTAGGCCTTGGCACACTTGGCTATTTTATGGCAAAAGGAAAAAAAAGCGCAATGGTAATTGGAAAAAAATACAAGCTGCAGTATATGAACATGAGTAATCAAAAAAAATAAGCTTATTTTTTGGCATTTGAAAAAGCTAAAAGAAATATTGCAAATAAAATTGCATGCAGCCATGAAAAAAACCTGGACAACCTTAAAGAAAATATTTTTCTGGGTTTTTATTGCCCATATATGCTGGTTCCTCGTTTTTATATTTCAAAAATTTTCGGTGGCAGGTTTTACGGTGCATAACCTTAAAACTAAAATGCTGCTTGTGCTGGCATTGGTTGTTGTTGTTTGCCTTGTGTATTTTTTCCTGTTGCGAAAAATAGTAATTGTAAAAAAAATAGCCATCATTTTAAAAGAGGTTTTTTTCATTGCTTATATCTCTTCCACATTATATTTAATTATTGGCATTTTTTTTAATCCACCGGTTACATTAACACAGCTTAGTAACCTGTTGCAGGGCAATGGGCTAAGCAGGGATTATATCTCGTACAATGAAATGGGCCCTAACATAAAGCTTGCGGTAATTGCAAGCGAAGACCAGCTTTTTCCCGACCACGATGGTTTTGATTTAAAAGCGATAAAAGTGGCTATGAAGTATAACCAACGGCATCCTACAAAACAAAGAGGCGGCAGCACCATCAGCCAGCAAACGGCAAAAAATGTTTTCCTGTTCCAGGGCGGTGGCTTTTTACGAAAAGGCATTGAAGTGTTTTTTACTTTTTCAATAGAACAACTATGGAGCAAACGCACCATACTAGAGCGGTATTTAAATATTGCTGAAACAGGCCGTGGTGTTTTTGGTGTGCAGGCGGCTGCAAAAAAATATTTTAATAAAGATGCCAAAAACCTGAGTATGTACGAAGCGGCACAAATTGCAGCCTGCCTGCCAAGCCCCAAAAGATTTACCGTAAAGCCCCTGAGTAATTATGTGGCAGGCCGGGCCAGCAATATTGTAAGGCAAATGAACAACCTTGCTACCGACCCCGATGTACAAGCAATTATCAGGTGATATTAAATTGTATGTACAGCATCAATAGCTTTAGCCAGCCTTTGTTCGTAATCACCACTTATATCAACCCAGGGTACATTTTGGTTTATGAGTATGTCTTTATAATGTTTGTATAATTTTTTGCGGCTTGCAAGGTCGGGGTATTCCCTAAGTTCATCCTTAACCCAGGGCAAATCAACATTACAAAGCAGGTACAAATCATATTTTCTTTCAGCAATGCGGTTCAATATCCAGTAATGGCATTTTTCAAAAACAAATTCGCACCATACTTTCATTACATACATATCTGTATCAATAAACAGTAATTGGTTGCTGCCGTTTTGTTGATGTGCAAGTTTGCTAATTCCATTTTCTTCTCCTTCAATTTGTCCTTTTGCAATGCTGAGTAAGTTTTCAAAAGTATAATTGGTGCCGTGCTTTAAAAGGTACTCCCGGGCATATTCCTTAACCCAAATAGTATTAAAGTTATCGGCCAGTAGTTTGCACAATGTGCTTTTGCCGGTTGATTCGGGCCCTATGATTACAACTTTCTTAATCACTGTTGTTTTTTTAACCTGTTTAAATCAACAATAAAACTGATAACAAAATAAGCCAGAATAATAAACCTAAAGATTTTTCTAAAGTTATCCTGCGTGGGATAAAAAATAATGGTGAGGGTTAAAATAATAATTAAAATCCCTTTTATAATCAGCCAGGTTTTAACGTTTCTCATACCATGCAGGTTTTGATGTTAGTACATTTTTATATACCGGGCAATTTATATCATGTGCACCCGGCAGGTAACCGGTGCTTACCATAAACTCATTTACAATTTCTCCGCCGGTGAAAGTAAAAGTGTTTTTAAAAAGTTTTGTCCATTCTTCTTTTGTTTTTGGGTGATGCTGTGCCAGCCAGTTTTTAAAAGAACCAAATTGTTTTTGTAACAGGCGGATGGTTTTTGCATTTTGAATGGCCGCATTAATTTTTAACCGGTTGCGTATAATGGCTGCATCGTTCATCAGCCTTTCAATATCTTTTTCTTTAAATGCCGCTACTTTTTTTATGCTAAAGTTATGATAGGCTTTCCTGAAACCCTCCTGCTTATTTAAAATAGTTGTCCAGCTAAGGCCGGCCTGGTTTATCTCTAATACCAATCGGCAAAACAATTCATCATCATCGTCAATAGGAAAACCGTATTGCGTATCGTGGTAAATTTTATGCACCTGTTTTTCGCCAGGCTTCATTTTATTAATTGCTTTGCAGTAGCTCATGTTGCCGTAGTGCTTTTTTTCTCCATTCAATTAATCCATACACTGCCATTACCAAAAGTATTAAATAATAAACACTGGTAAATACATAGTGCTTTACAAAGTATAATGGTATAGATGCAATGTTGGTGGCTATCCACCAGTACCAACTTTCTACTTTCTTTTTTGTCATCAGCCACATGCCGGTGAAAGCCGTTGCCGATGCAAAAGCATCGGCCCAGGGAATTACACCATCAAAAAATGCAGATTTAAAATAAGTAAGCGCTATAAAAATACCGGCATAAAAAAACAGGAAAAATGCAATTTGTTTCAGCCAGTCTTTTTTATTTGAAAAGCTGATATGCAATATGATTTCTTTTTGTTTGTTTTTCCTGCTCCACATATACCATCCCGAAATACTCATCACTGTATAATAAAAATTAACGGTTGCCTCGCCCAGCAAATGACCTTTAAAACTAAGGTAGATGTAGGTGATTGTATTTATCAACCCTACCGGGTACACTAAAATATTTTCGGCACGGCTGTACCATACGCTTGCAATGCCGGCAAACACGGCCATATACTCGTACCAGCTTGTATGCTGCATATCGGTTACAAACTGCTGAAAAATTTCTGTTACACTCAATTTTTTGGTTTTGTATTTCTATAAAATCTAAAAGGCCTAAGATAAAGGATTCCTTTTTGTGTTTGAAAACGGGAGCCCACCTGTTTCCATCTTGCTTTATCATCGGGTTTCCAAACTATAAAATGCAGGTGCGGAAAAAACGAATAACCTGTTCTTCCACTAAGGCCAATCACCTGCCCCTGTTTTACGGTATCGCCCGGGTTTACAAATACGCCATTGTGCTGCAAATGCCAATAACCGGTTCGGGAGCTGTCCTGGTGCATTAGGATTATATAATTACCGTAAGGCCGGTATTTTTTATTACTGCCACCTTTATCGCCATCTTCTTTTATACGTAATACAATGCCATCTCTTGCTGCACATACCTTAGTGCCTTTCTTCATTTTAAAATCAAGAGCCGCCCTGTTCCTATGTGTGTATTTGCTATAATAACCCTGTACCAGCAAATGCGCTTTACCGGCTTCGTACGGTAGCCCGTAAACAAAACTGGTATCTTCTTTTATTTTTCCTTTTTGAAGTAGTTTTATTTGGTTGCCTTGTGGGTTTTTACTTAATGAACATGCAAATAATAATACCGGTACTAAAAACAGGTAAAGATATTTGAGTTGATATGTTTTCATCTTATACTGCTCAATTTAAGCAAAATAAAAAAAGCACCTGTGTAAGATGCTTTATATAATACCGGATAAAAACGGGTTTATATTATTACTCCGATTCGGCCACCACTTCCTTCACTTCAGGTATCATCCTTTTCATCATACCTTCAATACCGGCTTTTAAAGTTATCATGCTACTTGGGCAGCCGCTGCAGCTTCCCTGCATCATCAGGTTAACGGTACCGGCTTCGTAACTTTTAAATTGAATAGCGCCGCCATCCATTTCTACGGCAGGTTTTACATAATTTTCCAATAACTCTTTAATGCGTTTTACCACATCATCATCATCGGCGCTTATAACATTACTGCTTTCTGTTTTCATGCTGGCCACTTCATCATCATTCACCACAACTTTACCTTCCTCCAGGTATTCTTTTAAAAATTGTTTTATTGATGGAATCACATCCTGCCAGTCTTCGGTATCGTTGGTTTTTGTAAGCGTAATAAAATTACTGGCTATAAAAACAGCTTTAATGAACGGGAAAGTAAAAAGCTCCTGCGCCAGTGGCGATGGTTTTGCGCTTGCTTCATCAGCAAAGTCGATGCTTTTGCCCGGGTATAAAAGTTTGTTGGCAACAAATTTCATTGTTTCTGGGTTGGGCGTCATTTCGGTATAAATACTGATAACGGGGTTTCCTGTCTTTATCATAAAACTGTATTTAAAAATTCAACTGCAAAACTAACAAGAATTGGGCTGTTTTAGTTTAAAATGGCTGTTAAAAGGGATAATTTTCGGATTTCGCAAAAGGCTTTTTATTCCACTATCCTAAGTTTAGCATAGTTAAGCATTATTTTCTTTTCGCCATTTAATTCAAAATGCACAGTAGCAATGGGATTATGTGCTGCGCCTTCCATCTTCATCACCTGGCCAAAGCCAAATTTCATGTGCTCTACTTTTGCGCCTACTTGTAAATTGCTGGTATCGCTTGGGGTAAAATTTTCGGTAGGGGTATGTTCAACAGCTTTGGTGGTTGCCGGTTTTGTATAAAATGTTTCAGCCGGTTTTTTTGTGGGTGGGGCTCCGTATTGTTTTTCGGCACGGCGTGCCGCCTGCCATCCACTGTTGCCAAAATTTCTTTGCATACGATCATAAGCGTTACCTTGGTTCCAGCCATTACCGGTTGTAGCACCGCTGCCTGCATAACTTTTATCCAGATAGTTTTCAGGTATTTCTTCAATAAACCGGCTGGGTTCATTTTGTTGTAACTGTCCAAACCTGTATCGGGCATTGGCATAGCTTAACCATAACCGTTGCTTAGCCCTTGTTATGGCTACATAAAATAACCGGCGTTCTTCTTCAAGTTCTTCCCTTGTATTAATGCTCATGGCGTTTGGAAAAAGTGTTTCTTCCAGCCCACCTACAAATACCACCGGAAACTCAAGTCCTTTAGCTGCATGTATCGTCATTAGCTTTACCACATCATCATTTCCTTTATCATCATCTGCATCGGTTAACAAAACAATCTGTTGCAGGTAAGCGCCCAGGCTTTTATCACCCACTTCGCCGTCTTCAAGGTTTGATGGGGTTTCGGTAAACTCTTTAATGGAGTTTAATAACTCCTGTACGTTTTCGTAGCGGGCCAGGCCTTCGGTTGTTTTATCGTTAAAAAGTTCTTTTACAATATTTGTACTCTTGCCAATAATTACTGCCAGCTCATAAGCATTCTTTTTTTCCAGTTCGCTGCTAAACATTTTAATCATGTAGGCAAAACTGTTGAGGCTTTCATGCATATTACTTTTAAAGCCATACTTTTTAGCATTACTGATGATTTCCCACATGGTAAGGTTATGTTCATTGGCAAATAAAACAGCTCTATCGATGGTGCTTTTGCCAATGCCCCTTGCGGGGAAATTGATTATACGCTTTAATGCTTCTTCGTCTTTGGGATTTACCACCAGCCTTAAGTAAGCAATAAAATCCTTTACCTCTTTACGCTGATAAAAACTTATGCCGCCATAAATGCGGTAAGCAATGCCCATGCGGCGCAATGCTTCTTCAAAACTGCGGCTTTGTGCATTGGTGCGGTATAATATGGCAAAATCTTTGTTGAAATAATGGTTGCGTAGTTTCTGTTCCTGTATGGTATCTGCGGCCATCTTGCCTTCGTCGTTATCCGTAATGGTACGCACCAGTTTTATCTTTTCACCTTCATCGTTTACGGTAAATAATTTTTTTTCTATCTGGCCTTTGTTGTTTGCAATTATTTCGTTGGCTACATGCAGTATGTTTTGGGTGCTGCGGTAATTTTGTTCCAGTTTCACCACTTTCACTTCGTCGTAATCTTTTTGAAACTGCAATATGTTTTCAATAGTTGCACCTCTAAAACTGTAAATACTTTGTGCATCATCGCCCACAACACAAACGTTTTCGTGCATTGCGCCCAGCAGTTTTATTATCTCATATTGGGCGGGGTTGGTATCCTGGTATTCATCAATCAATATGTATTTAAATTTGCGCTGGTACTTACTTAATGCCTCGGGAAAGTTTTTTAGCAGGATATACATTTTTAAAAGCAGATCGTCAAAATCCATAGCGCCGTTTTTAAAACAGCGCTTCACATAAGCATCGTATACCTGCCCAATGGCGGGGCGGTTGGCACGGCTATCTTCTTGTTGCAGCGCCCAATCGTTATTATATTCTGCAGGGCCAATCAATGCATTTTTTGCTGATGAAATGCGGTTGTAAACCACGTTGGGTTTATATAGTTTATCATCTAAAGACAGTTCGTTGATAACGGTTTTTACCACACTTTTTGCATCATCGGTATCATAAATAGTAAAGTTTGATGGGTAGCCCAGTTTGCCTGCTTCGGCTCTTAATATCCTTGCAAATACACTGTGAAAAGTGCCAATGTATAAATTACGGGCTTCGGTATTACCTAAAATGCGCTCTACCCTTTCTTTCATTTCGGCAGCAGCTTTGTTGGTAAAAGTTAATGCCAGTATATTAAAGCTGTCAACTTTATGTGCAGCCATTAAATGAGTGATACGTGTGGTGAGAACTTTTGTTTTACCGCTGCCGGCGCCGGCAATAATCATGATAGGACCGTTAACATGCGTTACCGCTTCTCGCTGTGGTTCATTCAGTTCATCTAAATAGTTCGTCATGTGGCGAAGTTACGAATTGGATATTGCAGGAAATTGTATGTGAGGAAATAAATATGAGGATAAATGGATACAGCAGTTGTTATAATCGGTTAAAAATGTAAACAACATTTTAAACTGTAGATTGTAATTTAAAAAGTTTAATTACTATGATTGCATTTGCTAAAAAGTATTACCACTAAATAAGTTTATCATGCTGTGCAAAAATTTTTTTACTTTCATTTAAATGAATAGTGAAAAGAAATTTGGGGGAATTGATTTCCGGTAAATTATTAAATACGTATTTTTTTAAAGCGGTGTTAGATGTGTTTATTTCTAAAAAAATTTTTTTAAAACTTAGCATACATATTATAAATACATATCCTGTTTTACGCTTTTATTAAACTTTATTTTAATAAAGAGGTCAAAAAAGGGTGTTTTAACCCAAAAAATTACCAGTTTGTGGTATTGTTTTGTTCATCAAACTGTCTTCTATTTGTTTAAGAATTAATTAAAACGTTAGCCTTACTGAAAACCATAAAAATATTAGGCCCGTTTTACGACCGAACCTTTTTGAGAACAAAGGAATTTTCCTTTGTGGATTTTTCTCATGCTTGAACACATCCCCGTCCCGTTTCTTCGGGATGGGCTTTTTTTTGAAAAAACCACCAGCTAAATAAATTATCAAAAAAATACTAAATTAATTAGTGTTAATAAAATTAAAACATTATCTTTGGTTCCGAATTTACATTTACAACGCAAAACACAGATACAACAATTAAAAAATTCAAACAATGAGCAAGACAGACAATTTAGAAAGATCGGAAAAGTTTAAGGCCCTTAAATTAACAATGGAAAAGATTGATAAGGATTTTGGAAAAGGATCGGTAATGATGATGAATGAAAGAGTTGAAGAAGAACAATCGGTTATTTCAACCGGATCAATCGGTTTGGATATGGCCCTTGGAATTGGCGGCTTGCCAAAAGGAAGAATAATTGAAATATACGGGCCCGAATCGAGTGGTAAAACAACCATTGCCATACATGTAATTGCCGAAGCGCAAAAGAAAGGTGGAATGTGCGCTTTTATAGATGCAGAGCATGCATTTGACAGCGTATATGCAAAAAAACTGGGTGTTGATATTGATAACTTGCTTATATCGCAGCCCGATTATGGTGAACAGGCTTTGGAAATAGCCGACCGCTTAATACTTTCAGGCGCTTTGGATGTGGTAGTGATAGATTCGGTAGCAGCCCTGGTACCCAAGAGTGAACTGGAAGGCGAAATGGGTGATAGTAAAATGGGCTTACACGCCAGGCTAATGAGCCAGGCTTTGCGAAAATTAACAGCCACTATTTCTAAAACCAACAGTTGCTGCATTTTTATTAACCAGCTAAGGGAGAAAATAGGCGTAATGTTTGGCAACCCCGAAACCACTACCGGCGGTAATGCCTTAAAATTTTATGCTTCTGTAAGGCTAGATATACGTCGTATGTCAACCATAAAAGATGGAGATAATGCTATTGGCAACCATGTAAAAGTAAAAGTAGTTAAAAATAAGGTGGCCCCTCCGTTCAGGCAGGCCGAGTTTGATATTGTTTACGGAGAGGGTATTTCTAAAGTTGGCGAAATTATTGACTTAGGGGTTGAACTGGGAATTGTACAAAAAAGCGGAAGTTGGTTTAGTTACAATGGAGACAAACTTGGCCAGGGTCGTGAATCGGTTAAACAACTGATGATTGATAATCCCGAAATGGCAAACGAAATTGAAACTAAAATAAGAGAAAAAATTAAAGAATCTCAATAGTGCATTAAGACAAATATTTTAGGGGGTTAGTAAATATAATGCCATTGCAATAAAAACGCAATGGCTTTTTTTATGCTTATTTTTACAGTTCAAAATTTAAAGTTGAACAAAAAAATTTCAGCTCACCTGGCGCTGGCTTTTGCAAATCTTTTTTTTGCCATAAACCTTACGGCTGTAAAACACCTTACTAATAATGCTCTGGTAAAACCATTTGGATTAAATGTGGTTAGGGTGGCTGTTACTTTAGTATTGTTCTGGATATTGTTTTTATTTAAACCGGGTAATACAAAAGTTGATAAAAAAGACTGGTTAAGGCTTGTGTTGTGTGCAATAACAGGTATTGCTATTAACCAGTTGTTTTTTTTAAAAGGCCTTTCGCTTACTTACCCTATACATGCGGCTTTACTTTTATTAATAACCCCTATACTGATTGTATTTATTGCTGCCTGGATTTTAAAAGAGCGGATTGGGCTTTTGAAAATATTAGGATTGGTATTAGGTGTTGCAGGCGCCCTGGTATTAATTGTAGCCAAAGAAACATCCGGCAATGCCGATAATATTTTATTGGGCGATGTACTGATTATCATTAATGCTGTTTCGTACACTATTTATTTTGTTATTGTAAAACCATTAATGCAGAAATACGAACCTGTAATTATTTTAAGATGGGTGTTTACTACGGGGTTAATATTTGTGCTGCCTTTTGGCTGGACAGAATTTATTGAGATACCATGGAATCAATATAACAATATTGATATTTTAAGCATGGTGCTAATTGTTTTTACCGGTACGTTCCTTGCGTATCTTTTTAATTTGTATGGTATAAAAAATCTTGGCGCCTCCATGGCTGGTTTTTATATTTATTCGCAACCGGTTTTTGCTGCTTTAATTGCCATGTTATTTTTGCACGAACAACTTTCAACTTATAAAATTATGGCTGCGGTTCTTATTTTTGCAGGAGTTTACCTGGCAAACCTGCAAAATAAAAATAATGCTGTTGTAAAAAAAGAGTGACACTTACAAACCAAATCATCACTTTTATAAAATAATTTTTTGAGCGATTAAACAGATTTTTGTTACTAATACAAAACAATTTTTTTATACACTATTTGCATTCGTTATACAGTTTAATTAATTTTTTAAAACTGTAAATCCTGTAATCAAGAAGCAGCCATGTTTCTTTTGAAATTGAAGGGCAATCTTCCATTGCTAATTTCAGTTGGTTAACAAATGCCCTTTGCACTTCAATATGTGTTATTGCATCCTGGCCACGGGCATAAAAATAATCATATCCTGTACTACCACCGGCCAAAGCATAGTTTACATATAATTGTATGGGGAGCGAATCTTTGGGCGTTTTAATAAAATAATACTGTTGTTCATTTGCATCCATACAAAAATATAGATTCATTTTTGGGGTGTTATATACTTCTGAAAGAATAAGCACTGTATCAATTTGGTAGGTAATATATTTATACCTTTCCAAAAATTCCAGGTTATCAATATAAGTATTTAGCTTACAGGGCAGCACCAGGCTGCCTTTATATTTTTTTAAATGGGCTGTTTTTACATCAGCGGCATTTACTACCAAATTCTGCTTTCCCTTTGCACTAACTACAAAATGTTTATCCTTCAATACAATTTTTCCGTACACTGTGTCTCCGCTGTTTTTTATGATAAAATCTTTCTTTTGTGCAAAACAAATCATGGAAAACAGGCTATATACAATTAAAAAAAGAAACCTCATAAAAAAATTTAATTAAAATATTCAATATCATTTTTTTGAAGATATTGGAGTATTAATAATACATACGAAACAAAACACAGTTTGGTTGTGTAACGATTTTTAAACGAATAAAAAAACAGCAGGCTTACTACTCTGCTTTCATTAAAATATTAAACAGTTAATTAAAGTAAGCTTTGTATCAACAGGGATGAGGATTAGTTTTAAATTAATACTTTTATAGTGCAAGTTTAGGATAATCAAAAAACAGGAAATTCTTTTTAGCTTTTATAAAGTCTTTCCACTGTTCTATATCGGCTTCCACGGCAAATATTCCGCAGGTGGGCATATTATTAATATTCACCTTTTCATGCAGACTGTTTACAAAATAAGTAATACCAGGGTTATGAGAAAAAATTGCTACCGTGTGCAAATCATTTGGTAAGGCTGCAATTACATCATAAAATACATTTGCAGGGGCATGATACAGCGCCGAAATGAAAATTACTTTTTCTACAGGTGCTTCATATATGGTAGCAAAGGCTTCGGCAGTTTGTTTGGCACGTTTTGCAGGGCTTGCCACAAAAGCATCTATATGTTTTTGTTGTTTTAATAAGCGTTCAGCCATCAGGGGAGCATCTTTTTTTCCCCGTTCGTTTAATGGCCTTTCAAAATCGTTGCCATAAAAGGTTTGGTCGCTCTTGGCATGCCTTATAATAAAAACCTTTTTCACCAGTATGTTTTTATAAAAGTATAAAATAATTTTACAAACAGGTAATTGTACATTTATCTTTTGCAGCTTCTTTAACTAATTATCTATATGAAAAAATTAAGCAGTCGTTTTTTCTTAATCATTGCTACCTCTGTTTTGTTGTTATCATGCACTACCTCTAAAAAAATATTGCATAGTGCTGTAACAATAAGCAGCATAAAATTTTTAAACGCTTATGAAATACCTTATAACATGCAGTATAAAAATACTACTGTAGGCGGATTGTCGGGTATTGATTACGATGCAGGCGAAAATGTTTATTATTTTATTTGCGACGATAGAAGCGATATTGATGCAGCCCGTTTTTATACTGCCCGGATTGTTTTAAACAATTATAAAATTGACAGTCTTGTTTTTACAGGTGTGCACAATTTGCTTCAAAGCAATGGGCTGGCTTATCCTAATAAAAAACAAAACAAATTGCAGGTAACCGATCCTGAAGCAATGCGCTATAATCCAAAAACAAAAACGTTGGTTTGGAGCAGCGAAGGTGAAAGGATTGTAATGCCGGGCGATACGGTTTTGATAAACCCATCGGTTACAAATATGCAAACCAACGGTAAGTTTATTAATAGTTTCCAGCTTCCTGCAAACATGCACATGCAGGCAGTTGAAAAAGGCCCAAGAAGAAACGGCGTTTTTGAAGGCCTTGCTTATGCAGATAATTATAAAACGCTTTATGTAAGTGTAGAAGAACCATTATACGAAGATGGCCCAAGAGCAGAGGTTGTTGATAACAATGCTTTAATCCGTATTAATAAATTTAACACAGCCACAAAAAAAGCAGTTGCGCAATATGCTTATAAACTTGATGCGGTTGCTTATGAAGCAAAACCTTCTAATGCATTTAAGGTAAACGGTATATCAGATATTATGAGCCTGGGTAATAATAAACTGCTTGTTATTGAAAGATCGTATTCAACCGGCAGGCTTCCCTGCACTATTAAAGTATTTATTGCTAACCTTAATGCAGCAACTGATGTAACCGGTATTACACTTACAAACAACAAAAATTTTATACCGGTTAATAAAACGTTGCTGTTGAATATGGACAGCCTGGGTATTTATACTGATAATATTGAAGGCGTAACTTATGGGCCTGTTTTACCTAACGGAAAAAAATCTTTACTGTTTATTGCAGATAATAATTTTAACCCGCTTGAAAAAGCACAATTATTGCTATTTGAAATAATAGAATAACAGTAGCAGAGGCGCTATACAAAACTTCAGTAGATTTGGTAATAATTTATTAAGATGAAGAACAAGATTAAAAAACTTATTTTACTTAGTTTGTTTATGTATGCACCATTTAGCAGTATGGCTTGGGGTGTTTTGGGTCACCGTATCATTGGGCAAATAGCCGATTGTTATCTTACAAAAAAAACCAGGAAAGAGATTTATAAAATATTAGGAAACGAATCGGTGGCTATAACAAGTAACTGGCCCGATTTTATAAAATCAGATCCAACCTATTCATACCTGAGCCCGTGGCATTATATAAACTTAAAGGCAGGGCTTACCGAAACAGAGTTAAAAGCATACCTGGCAACAGATTCGGCCACCGATGCTTACACTAAACTTAACTGGCTTACACAGCAATTAAAAAACAAAGATCTTGAACAAGATAAAAAAGTTTTGTACTTGCGCCTTGTTATACATATTGTTGGCGATTTACACCAGCCCTTACACGTTGGGCGGCATGAAGATTTGGGAGGAAATAAAATAAGGATAACATGGTTTAAAGAACCTTATAACCTGCACCAGGTTTGGGATGAGCAGCTGATAGATTTTCAGCAATTAAGTTATACCGAGTATGCTGCCGCCATTAACTACACTACAAAAGAACAACGCAAGCTTTGGCATGCCGAAACTGTGAGCGACTGGATTTGGCAGTCGTACCAACTGGCCGAAAAAATTTATTCTGATATTAAGCCTGATGAAAAATTAAGCTACCAATATAATTTTAAATACATAGCCAGCGTAAACGAACAGTTGCTTAAAGGTGGTGTACGATTAGCGGGGCTGTTGAATGAAATTTTTAGTTAAAGATATAACTGATAAATTTTGTTGCAGGGTTTAATAACCCCTTACATTTTTTCCTTCCATGTAATTCATAAAAGCTTTATTGCAAACACGGTTGCCGCCGGGGGTTGGGTAGTTGCCGGTAAAATACCAGTCGCCGGTATTGGTAGGGCATGCTTCATGTAATGATTCAATTGTTTGATAAATTACACTAACGGGTATTTGCAAATCATTTGGTGTGATAAGTGCTGCAATCTTATTTGATATTTGGTCTAATGTAAATGGCTTATAAATTTCACGAACAATATTTTCGGTATGCAGTTGATTGTTGCGATGCAGTCTTTTGCATTTTTCAAGCATATCATCAAGAAGCTGCAACTGCCCTGTATCTTTCAGTAATTCTATAGCGGCCCTAAATGCAATAAAATCACCCATCTTGCTCATATCAATGCCATAACAATCGGGGTAACGTATTTGCGGAGCCGAAGAAACAACGATAATTTTTTTGGGCTGCAGCCTCGCCAGCATGCGTATGATACTTTCTTTTAAAGTGGTGCCACGTACAATGCTGTCGTCAATCACCACAAGTGTATCGGTGTTTTTTTTAACGGTGCCGTATGTTATATCGTACACATGCTGCACCATTTCGTTACGGCTGCTGTCTTCGGTAATAAAAGTGCGTAGCTTAACATCTTTAATGGCTATTTTTTCAATTCGTATTTTACGGTTAACCATTTCAGCCAGTTTTTCTTCATCATAATCTTTGCCCCAGCTAAGTATCCTTTCAATCTTTATTTTATTCAGGTAATCTTCGGCTCCTTTTATTAATCCATAAAAAGCTGTTTCTGCTGTATTGGGAATAAATGAGAAAATGGTGTTTTTAAGATCGTAATCAATTGCCTTTAAAACAGTGTTACTAAGTTGGTAACCCAGTGCATTTCTTTCTTTGTATATTTTTTCATCGCTTCCACGGCTAAAATATATCCGTTCAAAGCTACACGCCTTTCGTTCCTTTGGTTCAATAATTTGTTCAATAAAATAATTGCCATTTGCTTTTACAATCAATGCATGGCCGGGCATCAGTTCTTTTACTTCGTTTTCGCCAAGGTTAAATGCGGTGCGTATGGCAGCCCTTTCACTTGCTGCAACAATTACATCATCGTTAATATAATAGTAAGACGGACGAATGCCATGTGCATCTCTCATCACAAAACCATCACCATTGCCAATGATGCCACTGAAGTTAAAACCACCGTCAAATAAGGGAACGGCTTTTTTTAAAACTTTTACAATATCCATTTCGCCGGGGAATGCTTCATCGGCCTTCACCAAAAAATGATACACAACTTCCATCATCGCCGCCAGGTCGCTCTGCCGCTGAAACTCACCCGGATCAATATTTACAAGCCCAAAAAGTTCCTCGGTATTTACCAGGTTAAAATTACCTGCCAAAACCAGGTTTCGTGCCGGTATGGTATGTCTTTTTATAAACGGATGACAAAACTCTGCATTGTTTTTTCCCTGTGTGCCATAACGCAGGTGCCCCAGCAAAACTTCTCCTAAAAAATTAAGATGGCCTTTCATAAGGCCGGGATGGTTTTTTATATCGGGTTGATATTTTTCTATGTCATTTATTTCTTTACCTACCTGTGCAAAAAGGTCGGAGATAGGCTGGCTGGCACCACTTCTTAAACGATGCATGAACGGGTAACCCGGCTCGGTATTTAATTTAACGGCCGCTATTCCTGCACCATCCTGCCCACGGTTATGCTGTTTCTCCATAAGCAGGTAAAGCTTATTAAGACCGTACATAACGGTGCCATATTTTTGCTGATAATAACTGAAAGATTTGCGAAGGCGAATAAAGACAAGGCCGCATTCGTGTTTTATATCATCGCTCATGATGTGGAATGAGCCGCAAAGTTACATTTTTACAAAAGAGCAACAAACAAAAATCCCTTCCTATTTTACTAAGAAGGGATAATAAATTACTATATAAATGGTTTACAGGCCGCTAAAGCAGATACCGATTTGAAAAAGTTTCATATCGGCTGCAACACCATCTTTAAAAATATTATTAAGCTGGTAGCTTCCATACACCGAAAAATTGCCATAGCCAACTCTTGCTGTTGCAGCAATACGGGTAGAGTTGATAAAGCCCTTACTGGTTTCTTTAGCTGTATAGCTGTTAATTTGAGTGCCTGTACTACTCAACAAAGTTTTTCCTTTGGTATGTACATTAAGCACCGTACCCACTTTAACACCAATAGCGGCTTTTACACTTTTGTTTTCTCTTTCGGGGTTGGCTGTGTAACGTAATTCAATTGGCAGTTCCAGGAAAGCAGTGGTAAGCTTATATTTTTTAAAGTGGTCGGCATTTTCAACATCTGTAAAAGGCAGCGTATTGGTTTTTGATTTTATATTTATGTACATGTTCTTAAAAAAGATATTGCTGGTACCCACTCCTAAACCAAAAGCCACGCTCATTTTGGGCATACTTTTAAAACGCTTATCAAGCATAACATAAACATTTACACCCCTGGCAAACCCGGTCATGTGGCTTTTAATACTATCTGGTACACCAATCCAGTGGTCGCTGGTAATTTGCAACATTAAATGATCGCCGGTACGGTTTATAAAACCGGGGGTATTTTTTTTATTTTGAGCATGTAATACTGATACGGAAAGCAGTGTAATGGCAATAAATAGTATTTTCTTCATAATCAATTTTGAAGCTGCAAATTAACGGCAAATAATTTAATGAAGCGTTAAATAAAGCAGGTGTTGGTTTTTATGGTGTAATGCAACAGTTATACTTTTTATACAGGCATATAAAATAATAGGCCGCATTTGGGCAGCCTCTTATTTTATAGGTTGTGGGCCCACCTGGGCTCGAACCAGGGACCACCTGATTATGAGTCAGGTGCTCTAACCAACTGAGCTATAGGCCCTGTTATTTTTACATAACGGACGGCAAAAGTAAGTAAAAAGAGGTATCTGTTGCTAATTTTTTTATTTAAAAATTAAAGTAGCATAGTTACAATAATAGTATCCGCTTAATTTACATGTATAATTGCAAAACATTTTTTTAAATTGATTTTAGTTAGGTATAAATACCGGTAATTTTTAATAATGAGAAAACATGTTATTATATGTTTATGGATGCTTGTAGTTTTTGCTAAATGTAAACAACCTGTAACCAATGCAGTGTATAAAAACCATGATAGTATTGTATCCTGTGAAGGAAATTTGCCTGCAAGGTTCTCGCCCATAAATGATACAACAAACATTGTACAAGGCGAAAGTTCATTAACTGGCATGGTTAAAATCCCTTCGGGAGAATTTATGATGGGGGCATCGGATAATGAAGGAAGGCAGGATGAATATCCGCAACATAAAGTAAAAGTGAATTCATTTTGGATGGATGCAACTGAAGTTACCAATGCACAGTTTAAAAAATTTGTAATGGCTACAGGGTATATAACAACTGCCGAAAAAAAACCTGATTGGGAAGAAATGAAAAAACAATTGCCGGCAGGTACACCAAAGCCGGATGATAGTTTGCTGGTAGCATCATCATTGGTGTTTAATCCTCCCAACCATCCTGTTTCGTTAAACGATGCATCGCAATGGTGGGCTTGGAAACAAGGCGCTAACTGGAAACATCCTGAAGGGCCCGGCAGTGATATCCGGGGAAAAGACAATTACCCGGTTGTACAGGTATCGTGGGATGATGCCATGGCATATTGTAAATGGGCAGGCAAAAGATTACCTACAGAAGCAGAGTGGGAATGGGCCGCAAGAGGAGGCTTAATTAATGCTGAATACCCTTGGGGAAATGAAGCGGTTGAAGATGGCAGGCCAAAAGCCAATACCTGGCAGGGCTCGTTTCCATATAAAAACATAAAGTGGGATAAGTTTTACAGTGCAGCACCGGTAAAATCATTTTTACCAAACGGATATGGGTTGTTTGATATGGCAGGCAATGTTTGGGAATGGTGCAGCGATTGGTACAGACCCGATTATTATGAAAGCATAAAAAACAAAACAAGCATTAATCCGCAAGGGCCGCCTGGCAGCTACGATCCCATGGAACCTACAATACCCAAAAAAGTGGTAAGAAGCGGTTCTTTTTTGTGCAACGCTGCCTACTGTAAAGGCTACCGTGTTACATCACGTATGAAAACATCGCCTGATACAGGTTTGGATCATACAGGATTTAGGTGTGTAAAAGATATAGAAAAATAAAACAGATTTTTAATTGGGCATTATTATTATGGATAATATTAAAAACATCATTTTCGACCTTGGTGGCGTATTGCTGAACATCGATTTTAAAAAAAGCATTACCGCATTTGAAAAGTTGGGAGTTAAAAATTTTGAAGCAATGTTTTCGCAGTTTAAGGCCGATGAACTTTTTGAAAAACTTGAAACAGGCGCTATATCCGAAGCAGAATTTTATAAGGCATTTAAAAAGAGAAGCCACCTAAACATCAGCAATGCAGATATAGAAAACGCCTGGAATGCATTGATACTTGATTTCAGAATAGGCAGCCTTGCCCATCTGGAAAAACTTTCTTTACGTTATAAACTCTACCTGTTAAGCAATACCAACAGCATACACGTAAAATGCTTTAAAAGAAAGTTTACTCAGCAAACCGGTAAAGCCAATTTTGACAGTTTTTTCAAAAAAGCCTGGTACTCTAACGAAGTGGGATTAAGAAAACCTAATGCAGATATATTTAAATTTACATTAACCCGGGAAAATCTTGAAGCAGCGGAAACACTTTTTATTGATGATACACTTATAAATATTGAAGCGGCTGCTAAACTGGGTTTTAAAACTCATCATCTGCTGGGGCAGGAAACAATAGAGCAGGTAATAATATAAGTCAATTTGCAGGGAGTTTATTTTACTTCTTCAAAATCGATATAATCTTCTTTATTTACTTTGCTTGCAGGCTCTTTTTTTAAAGGCCTATCCTGGTTTTCATATTCTTTCATTTGTTGCCTCATTTTCTCAACTTTTTTACTTACCTCTTTACTTGATTTATAAACCGGTATCACAAAGTCGAATATGAGTTTGTATAAAATGTACAAAACCAGCAATTCAAATATTACTCTTATTATACCCATTCTGCAAATGTATATATCTATCAGGTGAAAAGCTGTTAAAATTAAGCAATGGGAAATAAAATTTTAATTAAGTTCATTTTGGCAATTACAGCCTGCTTGCGTATATTTGCACCGGACAATGAATCAATTGAAGGGAACGGTGGCGTTCCCTTCTTCTTTTATCATGATGCAGGATACTCAAATACAGGCGGTAGAAAAATTGGTTGAACCTTTACTTACTGGCGATATTTTTTTGGTTTCCATTAAAATAAAACCCACCAATAATTTTAAGATATATATTGATGCTGATAATGGCCTTGGAATTGAAAAATGCATTAAAATAAACCGTGCCCTGTATAAGTTGATGGAAGAAACCGGCATGTATCCAAACGGCGATTTTTCGCTTGAAGTGAGCAGCCCGGGGCTAAATGAACCCTTAAAACTGCTGCGCCAATATAAAAAAAATATTGGCAGGGATGTAGAAGTTACCATGATGGATGAAATGAAAAAAATCGGCAGGCTTAATACAGTAACAGATGAAAAAATAGCTATTGAAATAATTGAAGGGAAAGGTAAAAAAGCGGTTACAAAAACAGAAGAAATAACTTTTGCAAATATTAAGCACACAAAAGTTTTGATAAAAATTTAATTATTAATAAAACCCCTACCCCGGCGGGGATATAAAAGTGAGGCCGGAGCGGAATATGGCAAGTATTAATTTAATAGACTCCTTTCAGGAATTTAAAGATGCTGAAAACATTGATCGTCCTACATTGATGAAAGTGATGGAGGATGTATTTAAAACACTTATCCGTAAAAAATACGGTAGTGATGAATGTTTTGATGTAATTGTAAACGACCAGAAAGGTGATTTGGAAATTTTTCGCCGCCGTACCATAGTTGAAGATGATGACTTGTATAATACGTTAACCGAAATTGAATACAAGGATGCTATTAAGATAGAACCCGATTACCAGGTTGGCGAAGAGTTGTACGAAGAAGTGGATATACAGAAAGAGTTTGGCCGCCGGGCTATCCTGGCCGGAAAACAAACCCTGGCTGCCCGTATAAACGACCTTAAGAAAAACATCCTGATTAAAAAATACGAAGACCGCATTGGTGAAATTGTTAGTGGCGAAGTGTACCAGGTTTGGAAAAAAGAAGTGCTGCTGCTGGATGAAGAAGGTAACGAAATGCTGTTACCCAAGAGCGAACAAATACCAACCGATTATTTTAAAAAGGGCGAAACTGTAAGGGGTGTTGTTAAAAAAGTGGAATTAAAAAACAGCCAGGCTGTAATCATCATTTCACGTACCAGCCCGGCATTCCTCGAAAAATTATTGGAGATTGAAGTTCCTGAAATTTTTGACGGACTGATAGTGGTAAAGAAAATTGTTAGAGACCCGGGTGAAAGGGCTAAAGTAGCGGTAGAAAGTTACGACGACCGCATAGACCCCGTTGGCGCCTGCGTAGGTATGAAAGGCAGCCGTATTCATGGAATTGTTCGTGAACTTAGAAATGAAAACATAGATGTTATCAACTGGACAAACAATATACAGTTACTGATACAACGATCATTAACGCCTGCAAAAATAACCAGCATGGAACTGGACAATGAAAAAATGCATGCGAATGTTTACCTAAAACCCGACCAGGTTTCGCTGGCCATTGGCCGCCGTGGCGTAAACATAAAGCTGGCTTGCGAACTCACAGGTTACGAAATAGATGTTTTCCGTGATAACGAAGGCGAAGAAGAGGAATTTGATATTGATTTGGAAGAATTTACCGATGAAATTGAACCATGGATTATTGATGAATTGAAAAGAGTTGGATGTGATACCGGCCGCTCGGTTTTGGAATTAACAGCCGAAGAACTTGAGCGCAGAACAGACCTTGAAAAAGAAACAATTGAAGAAGTAAGAAATATTTTACTTGAAGAGTTTGGAAAGGAATAAGTACTGGCGGCAATACAATATAAAACAGGATAACTAAAGAAAATTAAGCCCTGCAATTTGCAAGGCAAACAAAAAAAGAATGGCAGAAGTAACTACACCAAGGTTGATGGCAGCAGCCAAAGAGTTTAACATAGGTAAAGATACCTTGGTAGACTTTCTTGTATCCAAAGGTTTTGATGGAGCCGAGTTAAAACCGGCATCTAAATTAACCGAAGAGATGTACAAGGTTTTACAAACAGAATTTCAGCAAGATAAAATGGCCCACGAAAAGGCAATGAAAATTGACCTGCCCAAGGGTACCGGCAGCAGTGAGCCTAAAAAGAAAAAAGATGAGCAAGATCTTTCCTTTGCTAAAAAAGAAACACCTAAAGCAAAAACAGAAAAACCTGCTGAAGAACAAAAAGAAGAAACAACAAAACAAAAACAATCTGAGGATATAAAAGAATCGGCCAAAGAAGTAAAAGCAGATGAACAAAAAGTAAAAGTTACAAAGCTTAAAGCACCAGAACTTGAAACACCCAAAATAGTTGATAAAATAGACCTTGATGCCATAGACTCATCAACCCGGCCTAAAAAAACTCCAAAAAAATCTGCATCAAAAGAAACAAGCGAAGAAAAAGTTACAGATACACCACCCAAAAAATCTAAAAAAGAAACGGCAGTAACAGAAGAAACAGCTGTAACTGCAGAGGAGGAGTTCAGGGAAGAAGAAACACCCGTAATAGAAAACATAAAAGCAAAAAAATTATCTGGCCCCAAAATAATGGGCAAAATTGAATTGCCTGTTGATAATGATACTCGTCCTAAAAAAGACACCGACGAAAAACGTAAGCGTAAGCGTATTCCAATGGAAAAAAAGCTGGGAACTTCAACGCAAGGCAAAAGGCATGGTGATAACAACTTAGGAACTGGCACATTAAACAGGGGAGGCGCTCATGGTTTTAACAGGGGTGGTGCCGGATCTTCATCTCGAAGGGAAGAAAGGGTGATTGATGAAAAAGAAATACAGGAAAAGTTAAGAGAAACCCAGGCTAAACTGGCAGGCGCCGGGGGCAGAGGAAAAAGCCTGAAAGCAAAATACCGTAAAGCTAAGCGTGATGAGCATGCTGAACAGGCTGGAGCAACCGGCGAAGAAAGCAATAAGCTACAAGTAACAGAATATATTTCGGTTAGTGAACTGGCAGGTTTAATGGATGTAAGTTTTGCCGATGTTATCAGTAAATGTATGAGCCTTGGTATTATGGTTTCTATCAACCAACGGCTGGAAGCGGATGTAATAGAACTGGTTGCCAGTGAATTTAATTACGAAGTGGAATTTTTAGGTGTAGAAGATACCGATGAATTTGATATAGATGAAGAAGATGATGATGAAAAAGATTTGTTGCCCAGGGCGCCAATTGTTACTATCATGGGGCACGTGGATCATGGTAAAACTTCATTACTTGACTATATAAGAAATACCAATGTTATTGCCGGCGAGGCCGGGGGCATTACCCAGCATATTGGCGCTTATGAAGTAACATTAAAAGATGGAAGGCATATTGCATTTTTAGATACACCTGGCCACGAAGCATTTACGGCCATGCGTGCCCGTGGTGCCAAGGTAACCGATATTGCTGTAATTGTAGTGGCTGCAGATGATGCAGTGATGCCACAAACAAAAGAAGCCATTTCTCATGCCCAGGCCGCCAATGTGCCAATGGTTTTTGCAATTAATAAAATGGATAAACCCGGCGCTAATCCAGAGAAGATTAAGGAACAGCTTGCAGGTATGAATATACTGGTGGAAAGCTGGGGCGGTAAATATCAAAGCCAGGAAATAAGCGCCAAAACCGGTGAAAATGTAGAACTGCTATTGGAAAAGATATTACTTGAAACAGATATTCTTGAACTTAAAGCAAATCCTAACAGGGAAGCCAGCGGAACAGTTATTGAAGCTTCGCTTGATAAAGGCCGTGGTTATGTTGCCACTATTTTGGTGCAAAATGGTACACTTAAAGTTGGCGATATGATTGTATCTGGACAATACTTTGGAAAAGTAAAAGCCATGTATAACGAACGTAACCAGCGTGAAGAGAAAGCGCCGCCATCAACCCCTGTTTTAATTTTAGGATTAAATGGCGCACCACAGGCTGGCGAAACTTTTAAAGTTTTTGAAAACGAAAGCGATGCCCGAAGTGTGGCATATAAACGTGGCCAAATTTTGCGTGAGCAAGGTATGCGTGCAAGAAAACACATTACACTTGATGAAATTGGCCGCCGCCTGGCATTGGGTTCATTTAAAGAGCTAAATGTAATTATTAAAGGCGATGTGGATGGTTCGGTAGAAGCATTAAGCGATTCATTACAAAAATTAAGTACCGAAGAAATTGTAATAAAAGTTATTCATAAAGCAGTTGGTGCTATTACAGAAAGCGATGTTACACTGGCCAATGCTTCTGATGCAATTATCATAGGCTTTAATGTAAGGCCTTCAATACAGGCAGCAAGGCTGGCCGAGCAGGAAGCTATCCAGATAAAATTATACTCCATTATTTACAATGCTATTGAAGAAATCAAGAGCGCAATGGAAGGTATGCTTGAACCAAGTGTTGAAGAAAAAATACTGGCCAATGTTGAGATAAAAGAAGTATATAAGTTTGATAAAGCCAGTGTGGCAGGATGTTTTGTGCTGGATGGAAAAATGGCTAGAAATAACCGTATAAGATTGATACGTGATGGTATTGTTATTTATACGGGTGAACTGGGCAGTTTAAAAAGATTTAAAGACGATGTAAAAGAAGTTACATCAAGCATGGAATGCGGCCTTACCATAAAAAATTATAACGATATAAAAGTTGGAGATATAGTAGAAGCATTTGAAGAAATAGAAGTGAAACGTACTCTATAAAAAATACAGGGTAAGCAAATTCTATAGTATTTAGCTTCTCAATCTTTTGTTAAATGAATATTATTTAGCTAAGGGTTAAACAGGGCAGGCTTACTTTTGATACTTGCTTCTAAAGTAAACAGCATACAGGCAGGTAAAATTAATTTTAATGAAAAAGTATTTATTCATCCTCATTACATCATTTACAGTTTCTGTTACTTCCATTGCACAACCGGGGCATACAAAGGCTGTTGTAGCAGATAAGATAGTTGCTGTAGTGGGCGATAAGATTATTTTAAAAAGCGATCTTGATAACAGCATATTGGATATGCAGCGCCAGAATATTGCCATTCCCGAAAATGCACGCTGTTTGTTGCTTGAACAGGCAATGGGAATTAAAGCATTGGTATTACAGGCCGAAAAAGATTCGTTACCGGTAACAGACGAAGAAGTAGAAACAATTATTGATAACAGGATTAGGGCATTCATCAGCCAATACGGCTCTAAAGATGAACTGGAAAAAATAGCTGGTAAAACCGTTTATCAACTTAAGGAAGATTTTAAAGAGCCTATCCGTGATCAAAAACTGGCAGAAGCAATGCGTAATAAAATTGTAGAAAATGTACGCATTACCCCTAAAGAAGTGAATGAATATTATGAAAAGATACCCAAAGACAGCTTGCGTTATTATGAAAGCGAAGTGGAAGTAAGCCAAATAATATCTTATCCCAAGGCAACGAGGGAGGCAGAAGAATACTGTATTGAACAATTAAAAGGGTTTAAAGAACAGGTAGAAAGCGGTAAAAGTGATTTTGCCACACTGGCAAGTATTTACACACAAGACCCGGGCAGTAAGGAAACAGGCGGGCAGTATGATGTAAACCGCTATTCAAGAGAACTTGACCCAGTTTGGCTGGGCAAGGCATTTACATTAAAACCGGGGCAGGTATCCAATCCTTTTAAAACAAGGTTTGGTTATCATATTATGCAATTGGTAAGCCGTGCAGGCGATGATGCATCTGTAAGGCATATATTATTGATACCACAGGTTACATCCTTCGAAATAAAAGATGCAATGCAAAAACTTGACTCTGTACGGGCATTATTGATGACAGGCGCTATGGATTTTGGAACTGCCGTAGCTAAATTCAGTGATGATGAAGCCAGTAAATTTACGGCAGGACAAATTACCGGGCCCGACGGAAGTACTTATTTAACTATTGACCAACTTGATAAAGGGCTGGTGATGATGCTAAAAGATTTAAAACCCGGCCAATACTCACAACCTGTAGAATATACAGATGAAAGAGGAAAAAAGGGTGTAAGGCTTGTATACTTAAAAACAAGAACCGAACCACACCGGGAAAATCTTAAAGATGATTATGACCGCATTGCATCAAGGGCGCTTGAAGAAAAAAAGAATGATGTGCTTGGCGACTGGTTTATGAAAAAAGTGGTTAACTATTATATTATGATTGACGATGATTATAAAAGCTGTCCTGAAATGGCAAAATGGTTAAAGGGGGTTACAAGCAACACAGTAAGCAAATAAAAAATGAAATTAGTTTATTAAAAGCGTTCCGGTAAGTAAACGGAGCGCTTTGTTTTAAATAAAAATTTAAACAAAGCGGGAAAAGAAAATATATTTTGATAGAAACAAAGAAAAAAATTAATCAGGAAGAAAGAGCGGTTTTAGTTGGATTGGTTTATAAAGAACAAACCGAGCCCATGGTTAATGAATACCTGGATGAACTTGCTTTTTTAGCAGAAACAGCCGGGGCCAAAGCGGTAAAACGTTTTACACAAAAACTGCCACATCCCGATAGTAAGATATTTGTTGGTAAGGGCAAACTGGAAGAGATAAGACAGTATATTTTATTAAAAGGAAATATTAACCTTGTGATTTTTGATGATGAACTCACAGGGGCGCAGATTCAGAATATTGAAAAAGAACTGAAAGTAAAAATTATAGACCGTAGCGATCTTATACTTGATATTTTTGCCAGCAGAGCTAAAACAGCACAAGCAAAAACTCAGGTGGAACTTGCCCAATACCAATATATTTTACCCCGGTTAAAAGGAATGTGGAAACACCTTGAACGCCAGGGGGGCGGCGTGGGCACAAGAGGACCGGGCGAAACAGAAATTGAAACAGACCGCCGTATTGTAAAGGATAAAATTGGATTATTACGTAAACGCCTGGCCGAAATAGACAAACAATCGGTAACACAACGAAAAGACCGGGGAGAATTTATTAGAGTGGCATTGGTAGGATATACCAATGTAGGCAAATCAACCCTTATGAATATTTTAAGCAAAAGTGATGTATTTGCCGAAAATAAATTATTTGCCACTCTTGATACCACTACCCGTAAAGTTGTGTTTGAACAAACTCCTTTTTTACTTAGCGATACAGTTGGGTTTATAAGAAAACTGCCACATCACCTGGTAGAAAGTTTTAAAAGTACATTGGATGAAGTACGTGAAGCCGATGTTTTATTGCACGTGGTAGATATTTCTCACCCGCAATATGAAGACCAGTTGAATGTTGTGATAAAGACGTTGAATGAGCTTGGTGCCGGCAATAAACCGATTATAACCATTTTTAATAAAATGGATAAATATGAAGAACAAACGTTTGACCAGTGGCTGCAACCCGAGGTGAAAACAGAAATATTAAATGATTTAAAACAACGTTGGCAAATAGAAACAGAAGGCCATTGTGTATTTGTATCGGCTACACAACGATTAAATATTGATGGGTTACGCCAAACAATTTTGAATGAAGTACGAAAAATGTACCAAATACGGTATCCTTATAAAGTAGAATTTTTTTATTGATAGAATTTGTATGATACCGATAAAAATTCAATCCTCATTTATTTTTAAAATTTATTTATTACTGTAGCTGTAAATAAGTTAAGTATAATTGTATTACATGAGCGGTCACACACAATGGTATAAATTAGCTGAATCTGTAAATGAGATTAAATTTAATAATAATGGCCTTGCAGAGGTAGAGGTTAACGGTAAAAACATAACACTTGCTCTACACAACGGAAAAGTATTTGCCTGCCCGCAAAAATGCCCACATGCCGGGGGAACATTGGCTAACGGGTATATAGATGTATTGGGAAATATTGTTTGCCCGGTACACCATTATAAATATAGTTTGCTAAACGGGTATAATATAAGCGGCGAAGGGTACCATTTAAAAACATATAAGGTTGATGTAAGAGAAGATGGGATTTTTATTGCATTGCTATAATGATAAAATCAAATTTCATTTTCCCCCTTCGTATAAATGAAGCCTGTTGTTTAAATGGTTTATATGCTGTTGCATTTTATCAATTTCATTTAATAAATGTGTAATACTTTCAATGCCTTCAATATTAATATCCAAATCGTAATACAGCCTTGCCATTTTTTCTAATTGAGGCAACTGTTGTTGTGGAATGACTAATTTTTCTTCTACAATCTCCAGTTCAATAAGCCCTTCATTTTTTAAAGCATATAAAAACGACATTTCAACATGATGATGTAAACAAAATTCATCTGCTGCTATTGTTTCCGGTTGTTGCATAAGATTTTATTTTAAGTTCTTTAATTGAGTAAAGAGTTCTTTTTGTTTTACTGTTAGGTTGGTAGGCAGTTGTATTGAATAAGTTACATACAGGTTGCCAAATTCTCCCTCTTTTTTATAAACCGGAAATCCTTTTCCCTTCAATCTTATTTTAGTACCGTTTTGAGTTTCGGGGTTTACAGTAAGCTTTATTTTTCCGTTCAGCGTATCAATAGTTATTTCTCCTCCCAGCACTGCTGTATATAAATCTATTACAGCATTCATGTATAAATCGTTGCCAAGGCGTTTAAAAACAGGGTGGGCTGTAATATTAAATGTAATGTATAAATCTCCGGCAGGCCCACCATTTACGCCAGGTGCTCCATAACCTTTTAATTTTATTTGTTGGCCGTTTTCAACTCCGGCCGGAATTGTTATTCGTATGTTTTTACCGTTAACCGTTAACACTTGCTGATGCGTTTGCATGGCCGCTTCTAGGCTTAAGGTAAGTTCTGCATGATAATCTTGCCCTCGAAATTTTGTCTGTTGCTTTCTGCCACTGCCAAACATACTTTCAAAAAAACTGGAAAAATCGCCACCGTCAAACTCTGAAAACGATTGACCTCCTGTTTGTTGATATTGATTTTGTTGATTGTATTGTTTTTGTTTTTCAAAATGCTCAGCATGTTGCCAATCTTTACCATACTGGTCGTACTTTTTTCTTTTTTCAGGATCGCTTAAAACTTCATTAGCTTCATTAATCTGTTGAAATTTTTTATGTGCATCCTTATCGTTTGGATTTAGGTCGGGATGAAGTTTTCGTGCCAGTTTGCGGTAAGCTTTTTTTATTTCTTCTTCGGTAGCGTTCTTAGGTATTCCTAAAATTTCGTAATAATCAATAAACTCCATCGGCAGATTTTTAAATATGCACCAGTAAAGATACAGCAGGATTTTTTGATGAAAGTTGTACTACAAATAAAAAAGGGTTCAAAAATCCGAACCCTTTTAGCTCCCCCTGCTGGACTTGAACCAGCGACCCTCTGATTAACAGTCAGATGCTCTAACCAACTGAGCTAAGGAGGAATATGTGCCCCGTTTGGGGTTGCAAAAATAGGGGATTTTACCTTTTGTAAAAAAAATAAAGCATAGTATTAAGTGCATAATATAAAAAAGCCTCAATTAGTTATGAGGCTTAAGGGTAGAGAAGCTATTATGAAATATCACATATAAAAACGGCTATACTTTTATAGTGAATAAAGCATTAAACCAAATGCCTTCTGTACATCATTGTTTTGCTTCTGCGTTGAATATTCCACAAATCAGCCGGGGTTAATCTTCTAACCGGAGCTAAGGTTTCTTTTACTACAGTGGTTAATTCTTTTGTGTGTTCTTTACTAATTTGTGTAAAGTTGATTTCTGATTGCTTTTTCATGACTTTTGTTTTTATATGTTATAATATTTGTTTTATTGTAATGGGGCTTTTACGGCCTTTCTTACTTTGATAACACAAAGATAAGTATATTTACAGTACTATGCAATATAAAGTACTGAGCATATATTGGTAATAGGCTTAGATTAATAGGGTAAAAAGGCCCCAAACCCTTACTGGTATTATGTTTTGAAATTTTGTTCAGTAAAAAGATGAAAATTGCGTTTTTGATGAACGGCAATTAGGGTTTATGAACGGATTGGGCTTAAATATGTTTTATCGAAAATTATCCAATAAATTGTAAAAAATAGCAATAAAAAGTTCTGTTTACATGGATATTTGATGTGATATAACAGGTATATATAATGTTAACATTGCTTAATAAAGGTTATTTAATCTCGTAATCCTTAACATTTCGCTTATGAAGCCTTGCCACTTTCATCATACCAATCATAGGACCAAGTACAAATGCTAAAAATGCCCGGCTAATTGCACTGTAAACTGCTTCGCCAGTAAAAATCCTTGTTAAATGGCGCTTTATATATGGTTCTACAAAACGTCCAAATGAAGTATCTAACCTGTCTTGCCCGGCTTTAATTAATGTAAATAACCTGCCGCTATACCAGGTATCAACTAACTGTTGCCATAATTTAAGTTCATTCATCTGGTTTTTTTGGAACTTTTTTAATGACTGATTACTAAAATTTTCAATTGCGTTCACAGCTTCAAAACTACCTTTAATGGCTAAAAAAAGTCCCGAAGAGAATATTGGATCAAGAAATCCGCCTGCATCACCAACCAGCATCCAGTTTTTTCCATATAAGCGTGATGATATTAATTGGTAATTTGAATATAGTTGTACGCCGGTTTCACGTTTGGCATTTGAATTAAACCTCAATAAGGTCTCATCTGTTTTTAACAAATTATCATACTGTTCTTCTTTGGTTTGACCATAAGATTTTAATAACTCGGGCTTAATTACTATACCAGTTGAAATACGGTCGGGTAATGGTATACGCCAAAACCATCCTTTTGAAAACCTGTGTAAATGAATATTAAAAGGGCTTATACTTTCTGCGCCGCTAAGATGTGCAAATATGGCAATGTCTTTCCTTTTTCCTTCTTTTGCAGGAATATTAATAAGGCGAGAAATAGTTCTACTTCGGCCACTTGCATCTACAATTAAATCGGGTTGCCCCTGAAAAAAGTCTTCAATAGCGTTAATGGTTGCCTGGTTTAATTTTATTTCATCCGTTTCGGAATTATATTCTAATGCGGCTGCCTGTTTAAAAAAACTAACTCCCTCTTTTACTGCTAAATCAAAAATTGTTTTATCAAACTTTACCCTGGGAACATTGTAGGCATAATGTGGCAATGTGCCCCCGGCACAGGTAAATGCGGCGGTAGATTCATCATCCACATCAATCCAAACAGAGGCCCCTGGTTTATAGGTGCTGTATGTTTTTACTTCTTCTTCAATACCTAATTTTCGTAAGTAGGGTATAATAGCTGGCACTAACGATTCTCCCACAATTATCTCCGGCCTTTTTTCAATATAAAAAACACCAACTTTATATCCTTTTCTTTTTAATTGCAAGGCTAAGGAGCAGCCGCAAGGCCCTCCGCCTATTACAGCAATTGTTTTAATAGTTTGCTTCATAAAATAAAAAGCGCAAAGTTATTAATAATAGCAATTGGTTTATTATATACACTCCTCAATTTTAATTCTTAAACAGAAATACTATTAATGCTATAGGGCTTTTTTAAATTACCGGGTAGGTTAAAAATACTTGTAATAAAAAATCTGCATTTAATTTTAAAATATAGCAAAAACAAGAAAGCCTTTCGAATGTAATATTCAAAAGGCCTTTTTTGCATTACAGTTAAACTGCAATATATATTAGAGTGAGTGTTGCTTTATCCAAACAGTCCACCTTTTTTCAATTCACGTACACCTTGTCCGATTAGGAAACCATTTTGATAAATTTGTACGGTATAATTACCTTGTTTAAAGCTGGTACCCGGTGCAAAAGCAAATTCAACATTTTTCTTTTTTGCAGTTTCCAAATCTACAGGAAGCTTTGCGGTATAGTTTAAAGCTTTATCTTCCCTGGTAGTAAAAGTTTCAGGGCCAGAGGTAATTGGTTTTCCTTCCGGATCTAAAATCAACACATATACATCTGTGCTTCCGGGTTGTATAATACGATTGTCTACATCAAAACTTACTAATAATTTATCTACACGTTTTGCAGTGGTAGAAACTTTTTCTTTACCAGACCTTTTTACGTTGATTGGGGTAATTACAATATTACTTGCATTTAAAGTAGATGCAACATCAACTTTCTTTTCAAGATTTTGTTTTACTTCAGTAGTGGTAGCAAGGTCGGCTGTTAGTTTTTCTTTTTCTTGTTTTAAAACAACATTGTCATTTGTTAACAACTGATTTTCCTGTGTTAAACGGGCAACATCTGCTTCTAATGAAGTAATTTTTTCATTAAGCGATGCAATTAAAGTTTTAGCTCTTGATAATTCTGCGGCAGTTGCGTTTTTCTTGTTCAGGATGCTACGTATCTCGGCTTTAGTTTTTGTTATTTCAGCATTTTTATCAGCTAACTGGCTAGCTAAACTTGTATTAACGGTGCTCATTGAATCGAGCCTGGCTAGTGAAGCATCAAAACTTGCTTGTACATCGCTTTTTTCGGATGTTACAGTAGCAATTTGAGTTTCTTGCTGATGAATTGTTTTAGCTGAATCGTTTTTTGAATAAACAAGATATCCAGATACGCCTACAAGGCCGGCAGCTAAAACCCCGATGATTGCATTTTTATAACCAGAACCCTTAGCGGCAGTAGCGCCGGTTGAAGAAGGGGTTGGAAAATTTGTGTCAGACATAGTATTTAAATTTTAATAGTTTTTTAAGATTGAGACTTTCATTTGCAAATTCATGTTGGTAAATTCCAAAACCATGCCACAAATATTTTTTTGTACAGATCTTTATTTAATAAATTCATTTGTTAATACTGGCAATCATTGTATAAATACTTGTAAATTAAATATTTAACAAGTAATTGTTAATCTTTAAAATACCTTAAAAATGATTATCTATTTGTAACATTACAATAGGGGATTTTTAATTGGTGCTAAAATAAGTCTCTGTTTGATTGCCTTATTTTAGCCATTTGCTGTAATAAATTTGTAGATAAAGAAATAGTAAATAACAAACAGGTGTTTTTAAATCTTAATAGTAGATTTTTTAAAAAAACTATTTCATTATACAAACAAGAGTTGAAAATAGAATCAAACTTATCTTTTTACACAGCGCCTCATTATATTAGCTTTGCTTTTTAAATTTTATTAACCCTTTATTTAATTACAGATCATAATGGCCGGTTCTGATTTATTGAGTGCGGATGATAACAATATAAAAGCCTGTGTAATTATTCCTACATATAATAATGCAGCAACCCTGGCAGGCGTAATTAAAGATGTGCAGGCTTATAATAATGATATCATTGTTGTAAATGATGGTTCAACTGATAATACAGATAACCTCTTAAAAAATCTCCCGGGGGTTCAACTGGTAAGCTATGCAAAAAATATGGGCAAAGGCTGGGCCTTACGCAAAGCTTTTGCATATGCAGTTGAAAAAGGATACAGTCATGCAATTACAATAGATTCAGACGGGCAGCATTTTGCAAAAGACCTGCCTTTGTTTTTTAATAAACTGAAAGAAAACACTAATGCCATCATTGTTGGTGCAAGAAATATGAACCAGGAATCGGTACCGGGCGGCAGCAGCTTTGGCAACAAGTTCTCAAACTTTTGGTTTAAGGCAGAAACCGGCATCAATTGCCCCGATACACAATCGGGTTATCGCCTTTACCCTTTGCGGGCGCTAAAGAATATGCATTTTTTTACCCGTAAATACGAATTTGAAATTGAAGTGCTGGTGCGTGCAGCCTGGATAGGCGTAGATGTGCTGTGGGTGCCGGTAACAGTTTATTATGCGCCAAAAGAAGAAAGGGTTTCGCATTTCAGGCCCTATAAAGATTTTATTCGTATCAGTATTTTAAATACGCTCTTAGTGCTGATAGCTTTTCTCTATATCAAACCTCGTAATTTTTTAAGAATATTGTTCAGCAGAGAAAAATTTAAAAATCTGCTCAACAATCATTTGTTCAATCCGCATCACTCGGCACAGCTAAAAGCCTTATCAGTTGCCTTTGGTATTTTTATGGGCATCATTCCCATCTGGGGGTTTCAACTGGTTACTGCCATTTTTTTAGCCATATTATTAAAGCTGAACAAACCATTAGTAATTGTTGCAGCCAATATCAGTATACCACCTTTAATACCATTGATAATTTTTCTTAGTTATAAAATGGGCGCCATTTGGATGGGGGCAAATGCCACTCCGTTTGTTTTCAGCAAATCAATAACACTACAATCTGTAAAAGATAACCTGGTACAATATATTTATGGCAGTATAACTTTGGCTGTTGTAGCTGCCATCATATTTGGGTTACTTACCTTTATTTTTTTAAAGCTGATAGAAAAAAAGCGGATGCCCCTTTAATAAGATTACCTGTACATGAAAAAAATATTCCTGCACATTTATGATTTTTTTGAAAAGCGCCGGCTTGCCCTGTATATCATATTTGGGATAATTTTTTTAATGGCAGCCTGGTTTGCATCAAGGGTTAAGTTTGAAGAAGACATATCTAAAATATTACCAAAAGATAAAAAGATTGAAAAACTGAACGAAGTTTTTCAAAATTCAAAGTTCATGGATAAGCTAGTGGTTATGGTATCGCTTAAAGATACTACCGCAACCGCACAGCCCGACAGCCTCATTGCATACACCGATACACTTGTTGAAAACATCCAATTAAAACTTACACCATTCATAGGCAAATTAAATGTAAAGGTTGACGACGAACTGGTAATGGAGTTATTTGGATTGCTGAACGAACACCTGCCTGTTTTTCTTGATGAAAAAGATTATTTAGAAATTGATTCCCTCATAAAACCACAAAAAGTTAAGGAAACACTTGAGCAGGATTTTCGTACACTTACCTCTCCTACAGGCTTTGCTTTAAAAACCATGATTAGCAAAGATCCCGTGGGCATCACGTTCCTGGCAATGAAAAAACTGCAGCAACTGCAGTTTGATGAAAATTTTGAACGCTACGAAAATTATATCGTAACCAGGGATATGAAACACCTGCTGTTTTTCATTACTCCCAAATATCCTCCTAACAATACGGGCAAAAACGCTTTACTACTTAAAGGGTTGGATAGTTTGATTAATAATGGCAGCAACAATATTACTGCATCCTACTTTGGTGCAACCGCCGTTTCGGTAGGCAATGCATTACAGCTTAGGAAAGATACGTTGCTAACACAGGGTATCACCATACTTTTTATCATCATCTTCCTGGGGTTTTATTTCAGGAAGAAAACGGCACCCTTCATTATACTTGTGCCGGTGGTTTTTGGCGCTGTGTTTTCGCTGGCTGTTATTTATTTTTTAAAAGGAAGCATTTCGGTAATTGCATTGGGTACCGGCTCGGTGGTATTGGGTATTGCCGTAAATTATTCGCTACATGTTTTTAACCATTACCGGCATACAAAAAATATAAAAGAGCTGATACAAGACCTTGCCAAACCGATGACGATTGGCAGCTTTACCACTATTGGAGGTTTTTTGTGCCTGCAGTTTGTTGAATCGGAAATGCTGAAAGACCTGGGCCTGTTTGCAGCTTTCAGCTTAGTGGGAGCGTCATTGTGTTCATTAATATTCCTGCCGCATTTTATTGCTGCAAAAAAACAGCCGGCTACGCAACATGTTTTAGATAACTTTTCGTGGATAGATAAGCTTGCATCTTTAAAACCTGAGTATAACAAATACCTCGTCATCCTCATTTTTGGGTTAACCATTTTTTTTGCTTTTTGGGCAGGCAAAGCCGGTTTTGAACCCGACTTGCAGAACATGAATTTCATGAGCAAACGATTAAAGCAGTCAGAAAAACAATTGAACCACATCAACCAATACGCACTACAATCGGTGTACCTTGTTACCGAGGGAAAAACATTGGATGAAGCATTGGCTAATAACGAAAAATTGGTGGCCGATATTGATAAACTAAAGGACAAGCAGGTTGTAAAAAAATATTCAGGCGTATCTTCTCTTATTATTTCCGATTCTTTACAAAAAATTAGGATAGAAAGATGGAACAGGTACTGGACCGCAGATAAGAAAAATGAACTGATGGCAACATTAATTAAAGAAGGTGTTGCACTAAAATTCAATGCATCGGCATTTGATAATTTTAAATTGCTGCTTGATAAAGAATACACACCTGTTGATAAAAATGCCATGGCGCCGGTGCGAAAAAACCTGCTGGATGATTATATCACCGAAAAGCCAGGAAAAGCAACCGTTGTTACCCTGGTAAAAACCGTTCCCGAAAAAAAACAACAAGTGTATGATGCATTTGAAAACAAGGCGCATGTTACCGTGCTTGATAAGCAATACCTTACCAAACGTTTTGTTGAAATCATTAATTTGGATTTTACAAGCATTGCTTTAATGACTTCGATGTTGGTGTTTTTTGTATTGCTGCTTGTGTATGGAAGAATAGAACTTACACTGGTTTCGTTTATACCAATGGCCATAAGCTGGCTTTGGATATTAGGTATCATGGGCCTTTTTGACATACGGTTCAATATCATTAACATCATCATTTCTGCACTCATATTTGGCCTGGGCGATGATTATAGCCTCTTCATCATGGATGGTTTACTGCAGGAATATAAAACCGGCAAAAAAAACCTGTCATCATTTAAATCATCCATCATACTATCGGCGGTAACAACGGTTGCCGGCCTGGGTGTGTTAATATTTGCACAGCACCCGGCGCTGCGTTCCATAGCGTTAATCTCTATCATCGGTATTCTTTGCGTGGTAATAATTGCACAGGTGTTAATCCCTTTTTTGTTTAGGATACTGGTAACTAACAGGGTAAAACGTAACCGTTTTCCCTGGACGCTGTGGGGCTTCATTAAATCATCATTTGCATTTTCGTATTTTATTGGCTGGAGTGTTACGCTTACGCTGTTGGCGTATATTTTTTCTTTGTTCAATATAAAAGAAAAAGGCAAGCTGCTGTATCATAAAATTATTGCGCTTGTTTGCAAGCGGCTGGTGTATATAATGATTAATGTAAAAAAGAAAATCATCAATCAGCAGGGAGAAGATTTTAAAAAACCTGCTATCATCATTGCTAATCATCAATCTTCATTGGATATTTTACCATTGATAATGCTGCATCCAAAACTGCTAATGATTACCAACAACCGGATATGGAATTCACCGTTGTTTGGCAAAGTCATCCGCCTGGCCGATTATTTTCCGGCCGAGCAAATTGAAACAGATTTAAGCCAGGTACAACAAAGGATTAAAAACGGTTATTCAGTAATTATTTTTCCCGAAGGTACAAGGGCCGAAGATGGAGTGATTAAAAGATTTCATAAAGGCGCTTTTTATTTAGCCCAAAAACTTGATGTAGATATTTTACCCATCATGATACATGGCACTAATTATACACTTACCAAACAAGACCAGCTTTTAAAAGACGGGAAACTTACAGTTAAAATATTACCAAGGATTAAAACTGCCGATACATCTTATGGAAATGGTTATGCCGAAAGATCCAAAGTTGTTGGTCGTTATTTTCGTGCCGAGTTTGAAAAACTTAGAACAGAAATTGAACAACCAAAATATTTTAGGGAACAACTTATTTATAATTACCTGTACAAAGGCCCGGTGCTTGAATGGTATATGCGTATAAAAACAAAGCTCGAAAAAAATTACCAGCCATTTAACCAACTTGTACCCAAACAAGGAAAGATACTTGACATTGGCTGTGGCTATGGCTTTATGCCCTACATGCTTTGGTTTGTTGAAAAAAACAGGCATATAACCGGTATTGATTATGATGAAGAAAAAATTGAAACTGCCAATCATTGTTTTAGCAAAACCGATAACATTAATTTTGTACATAGCGATGTAATGAGTTTTGCATTTGAAAAATACGATTGCATCATCATGGCCGATATGCTGCATTATTTACAACCCGCCGAGCAAAAATTGGTAATTGAAAAGTGTTTACAGCATTTAAATGCCGGTGGCAGTATCATCATACGTGATGGCGATAAAGACAAAGAAGCGATGCACAAAAAAACAAGACTTACCGAATTTTTATCAACCAAAGTGGTAAACTTTAATAAAACAAAAGAAACAGGGTTAAGTTTTTTATCGGGCAGTATGATAAGGGAAATGGCTGCGGCTAACAATATGCTTTGTACCGAAATGGCCGATTCTAAACTTACCTCAAACACCTTGTTTATTTTAAAAGCAGCAAATAATTAATGACAGCAAATTTTGACATAGTGATTATTGGCAGCGGCATGGGTGGGCTGGTTTGTGCCGATATACTTAGCCGTGAAGGCTACAAGGTTTGTGTGCTTGAAAAAAACCGGCAGATAGGCGGTAGTCTTCAAACCTATGTGAGGGATAGGGTGATTTTTGATTCGGGTGTGCATTACTTAGGCGGGTTAGGCGAGGGGCAAAACCTTTACCAGGTGTTTAAATACCTTGACATTATTGGCAGGTTAAAACTGCAGAAAATGGATGAAGATGTTTTTGATAAAATAATTATTGAAAACGATGATAAGGAATATGTGTATGCACAAGGTTACGAAAATTTTATACAGCACTTACTAAAAGATTTTCCTGATGAAGAAAAGGCGCTGCGTATTTATTGCGATAAAATAAAAGATGTATGCAGCCGGTTTCCCTTGTACAATTTGCGAAGCGGCGGCGATATCAACGAAAAAACACCGGTGCTTGAAATAGACGCACAGGCATATATTGCATCTATCACAAACAATAAAAAATTGCAGGCTGTGCTTGCCGGTAACAATACCTTGTATGCCGGGCAGGGCGGTAAAACACCATTGTATGTACATGCCATGATTTTGAACAGTTATATTGAAAGCTCCTGGAAATGTATTGACGGGGGATCGGCCATCAGCAAATTTATGGCGCAAAATATACGAAAGCACGGAGGAGAAATACGCCGCAATACCGAAGTGAAAAAAATTGTTGTGGATGATGGAAAAGTTACTTCGGTTGAACTGATGGATGGCTCACACATAGGGGCAAAAAATTTTATCAGCAATATGCACCCTGTTCGTACGCTTGATATGACCGAGACTGATATTATAAAACCTGCCTATCGCAGCCGTGTTAAAGAATTAGAAAACACCGTTTCTTCTTTTATAGTAAATGTTGTTTTTAATAAAGACTCTTTTCCTTATTTAAAACACAATTATTATTACCATAAGGAAGGACAGGTTTGGAATATGCCTGGTTATACCGAACAAAACTGGCCGCTGGGTTATGCATTGTTTTTTTCGGCATCATCAAGGTCGGATGTATATGCTGAGTCGATGACGATATTGGCTTATATGAAGTTTGATGATGTAAAACAATGGGCTGGTACATTCAATACCGTATCTAACGAAAATAACAGGGGCGCCGACTATGAATCTTTTAAAAAACAAAAAGCCGAATTGCTGATAGATTTGGTTGAGGAAAAATTCCCCGGTTTGCGTAAGCACATCAAATCATATTACACGGCAACACCTTTATCATACCGGGACTATATTGGTAATTATGATGGCTCAATGTATGGTATTGCAAAAGATTATCACAACCCATTAAAAACATTCATATCACCACGCACTAAAATACCTAACCTTTATTTAACAGGACAAAATCTTAATTTACATGGTGTACTTGGTGCAGCCATGAGCGGCCTTGTTACCTGTGTAGCTTTTATGGGAAACGAAACTGTAATTGAAAAGATTAGAAATGCTTAAACGAAAAAAATTTTGGAAAAGGGTTGGTTATGTGTTGGGTTGCATTTTATTGTTGCTGCTTATTGGCGCCATATATGTTGTACAGGTTTCAAAGGTAAAGCCACCGGTTATAAAAGATATGAGCAGCCTGCAATTGCAGCGAACTGATCATGGTAATGGTTTTTACACAATTAAAGACAGTTGGTTTCGCCATAGCAAAAGCGGCCTGTTTGAAATGTATGTTGATGGGCCGCCATTTGAAATGGGAGTTATAAACGGCAAACTTAGTAAAGAGTTGGTGGTGCGGCAGGAAGATCATTTTGCAGAACAGATAAGTAAATTGGTGCCATCAAATTTTCAACGCCATTATTTAAAGTACCTGATAGGTTTTTTTAACCGTAACCTTGATAAGAATGTAAAAGAAGAATACCTGGATGAGATTTATGGCGTATCAGAATCTGCCTCACCAAAATACCAATACCTTGGCAGCAATTATCAGCGTATTTTAAATTACCATGCAGCGCACGATATTGGGCATGCTGTGCAAAACCTGGCATTGGTTGGCTGCACATCGTTTGGTACCTGGGGCGCCATGTCGCAGGACAGTACGATGATCATAGGCCGCAATTTTGATTTTTATGTAGGCGATAAATTTGCTCAGGATAAGATTGTGGCATTCTTTAATCCGCAACAGGGGCATAAGTTTATGACCGTTACCTGGGGCGGTTTTATCGGCGCTGTTTCGGGTATGAACGACCAGGGCTTATCGGTAACCATCAATGCAGCAAAAACAGCATTGCCTACCAGCTCGGCCACACCGGTATCATTAGTTACAAGAGAAATTCTGCAATATGCAAAAAATATTAATGAAGCTATTGCTATAGCAAAGTCGAGAAAGATGTTTGTATCAGAATCTTTTCTTGTGGCATCAGCCAACGACAATAAAGCAGTGATTATTGAAAAAACTCCCAACGCTTTGGATGTGTACGATCCTCATAAAGATTATATCATTTGCGCCAATCATTTTCAAAGCCCTTCGTTATCAAAAACAAAAATGAATATACAGCAGGAAAAAGAAAGTGCATCAATGTACCGCTATAAAAGACTGGCACAGTTGCTGGACGAAAACGGGAAAAACAGCGTGCAAAAAACAATTAATATTTTACGTGACCAGAAAGGGCTTAACGGAGCCAACATTGGTATGGGCAACGAAAAAGCCATCAACCAGCTTATTGCACACCACTCGGTTGTGTTTGAACCCAAAAAATTAATTGTATGGGTTTCTACATCGCCCTGGCAGTTGGGCCAGTATGTTGCTTACGATTTAAAAAAGATTTTTGCCCTGCATGGTTTAAAAGATAATCATGAAATTATTGATAGCAGTTTAACCATTGCCCCCGATTCATTTTTGCTAACAGCAGCCTATAAAAACTTTATTGTTTTTCGTACATTGAAGCAGCGAATACTGGATGGTGGCAATGTGGATGTTGATAGTTTGATAGCCAGCAATCCCGAGTTTTATAATTCTTATGTATTAGCTGGAGATTATTTGTATAAGCAAAAAAAATATGCAGCAGCTTTGCATAATTACCAGGTAGCGCTAACAAAAGTAATTGCAACAAAGCAGGAAGAAGAACATATAAGAAAACAAATAAGAAAGATAAATGAGAAATAATATTTTCCTGTTTGGATATTATTAATAAAAAACATCGTATAGCTTTATGATATATGGCATTGGCACCGATTTGGTTGATGTGGAAAGGATGATGGAAAAGATGGAAAAGAAAACCGGTTTTAAAGAACTTGTTTTTTCTGCCCACGAAATTGCTTATTGCGAAGCCCGTACTTTTAAATACCAGCACTATGCCGCCCGCTTTGCAGCTAAAGAAAGTTTTTTAAAAGCGTTGGGCACAGGATGGAGCAAGGGTACGGCTTTTAACGAAATTGAGATATATAATGATGAGCAGGGAAAACCAGAACTGCGGCTTTTAGGTAACACATCAAAAACCGTAGAAGAACTAAAAGTTAAAAAAATATCTATTTCAATTTCGCACACTAAAACAATGGCATCGGCATTTGTAATAATTGAAAACTGAAGAAAAGAAAATTATGGCAGCAGTGTATCCTTCACAAGATGAAATAAAAACCATGCAGGGGAAAAAACTGCAGGAGTTGATGATTTACTTACATGAACATTCTCCTTTTTATAAGGAACTGTTTACAAAAAGCAGGTTTAACCCGGCAGGTATTAGATCGGTAGAAGACCTGTCTGTAATACCAACTACTACAAAAGAAGACCTACAACAGCGCAACAGCGATTTTTTATGTGTACCTACCAATAAGATTATCGAATACAGTTCTACTTCCGGCACACTTGGAAGCCCGGTTACTATTGCATTAACCGAAAATGATTTAAACAGGCTTACCAATAACGAGTATAATTCTTTTATTTGTGCAGATGGTAAGCCTGATGATATTTACCAGTTGATGCTTACGTTAGACAGGCAGTTTATGGCAGGCATGGCTTATTATACAGGTTTAAGAAAATTAGGTGCAGGCATCATTAGGCTTGGCCCGGGTGTACCATCGCTTCAATGGGAAACCATTTTTAAATTAAAGCCAACAGCTATAGTTGCAGTACCATCCTTCATACTTAAACTAATAGCTTTTGCAAACGAACACAAAATCAACATCAACAACTCTTCTGTAAAAAAAGCAATATGTATTGGCGAAAATATACGTAATGCCGATTTTAGTTTAAACATGCTTGGCAAAAAAATTACCGATAGCTGGAATATCCAGTTATATTCTACCTACGCATCTACCGAAATGCAAACGGCATTTACAGAATGTACTGCTATGTGTGGCGGCCACCTGCAACCCGATTTGTTGATTGTAGAATTGCTGGATGAAGGCGGACAGCCTGTAAAGGCAGGTGAGCCCGGCGAAGTAACCATTACAACTTTGGGTGTGGAAGCGATGCCCCTGCTGCGTTACAAAACTGGCGATATATGCATGTATTTTGATGAACCTTGTAGTTGTGGCCGTAAAAGTTTAAGGCTAACGCCATTGCTTGGCCGAAAAAAACAGATGATAAAATTCAAGGGCACTACTTTATACCCGCCGGCTTTATTTGATTTGCTGAATGAAATGGATGAGATTGATGATTTTGTGGCAGAAGTGTACAATAACGAAGTTGGCCTTGATGAAGTGTTGCTGCATTTACAAGTATCCAATCAATCCAAAGAAACCGATGGTAAGATACGATCATACCTGCAAGCCCGGTTACGGGTTAGCCCACGGGTGCAATATCTTTCAAAAGACGAAATGCACAAAATACAGTTTCCCGAAACAGGAAGAAAAGCTATACGGTTTATCGACAGGAGAAAATAAAAAAAGCCTCCAAACAGGAGGCTTTTGTATGATTTTGATTTTATAAGTTGCTTACTTTAAATACTTGCCTAACTTTTTACCTGCATTGGCATACGCTTCTGATATACGTAAACCGGTATCAAAATCATAACCAAATGCTGTGCCACCGGGTACATTGCTAATGGTAAAGGTGGCCAGTTTATTGTCTTTGTTGGCTGTTTCCACAATCCAAACCTCAGCATCAATTTCGGCATTTTTACGGCTAATGCCGATATTATATCCCGGCTCAATAGAAGTGGTTTTAAATATCAGGGTGTACTTGGCATCTTTGCTAACTGTCATTCCGCTTTCACGGGTAAACAGTTCAATAAACTTAGGTTCAAACCTGCTTTCTTTATCATTAGCCCAGCTTTTAGCCCAGCTATCGCCTTTTCCGGCTTCTTTTTTATTATACTCGGCAGTTTTTGCGGTTATATACTCTTGCTCGGTTTTGTATTTACCTACTTGTATATTGTCGTAATTAAATTCAATATTAATACTCGACTCCGATTTTAATATATTCTCATCACCACTTGTTTTTTTCACTCTTTGGCCAAAGGCCGAAAAAGTAAAGAAAGAGATGGCCGCAATAGCCAATGTAATTTTTAATTTTTTCATATACTTTTTGATTTAAATTTTAAAATTAATGCAACATAAAAGTAAAAAATAATACAATTAATGAAATACCCACCAGCCACATTTATCGTATAGGCGCTTTAAGTAACTTCATTCAATAATAACACAAAAAATCAAAGTTTGAATTCTTTATTTTATTTTTACCTGAGCGGTTACCAAAATTAACAGTAAAGTAAAATCCCAACCATGGTTAATGTAGGAGGCGGAGCCCTTTCTTTAGATAATGTAGCAGAAATTCTGTTTAACGATACTAAAATTGAACTGGATAAAAATGCGGTAAAAAAAGTTGATGGCAGCTTTCATTTTTTAAAGCAGTTTTCAACAAATAAGCTTATTTACGGCATTAATACAGGGTTTGGCCCTATGGCACAGTATAAAGTAAGTACCGAAAACCTGCTTCAGTTGCAATACAACCTTATCAGGAGCCATTGCTCGGGCGCTGGTAATCTAATGTCGCCTATTTCGGTAAAAGCATTAATGATTGCACGGCTTAACAGCCTTATGCAGGCATACTCCGGTGTACATACCGATGCTGTGGAGTTGATAAAAGATCTTATTAATAAAAATGTAATGCCTTGTGTTTTTGAACACGGCGGTGTGGGTGCCAGTGGCGACCTGGTGCAGTTAGCCCACCTGGCACTGGTATTAATTGGCGAAGGCGAGGTAATTTATGAGGGGCAGTTGCAACCAACCGAAGAAGTTTTTAAAAAACTAAATATTAAACCCCTATCAATTCAAATCAGGGAAGGACTGGCCATTTTAAATGGCACATCGGCCATGACGGGTATTGGCCTGCTAAACATTATACAGGCTCAAAAATTATTAGAGTGGTCGGTAATGTTATCGGCCATGATTAACGAAGTAGTAGAAGCTTTTGACGACCACTACAGTTACGAACTTAATGTTGTAAAACATCACAAAGGGCAACAAAAAATTGCTGCCATGCTAAGGGATATTTTGGGCGATAGCAAGATGATACGTAACCGCTCCGAGCATTTATATAATCCTGATAAACTTAACCAGGAAGTATTTGAAGACAAAGTGCAGGAATATTATTCACTGCGCTGTGTAACACAAGTGCTGGGCCCAGTTTATGATACCATTTGCAGTGCAGAAAACGTGGTGGTTAACGAACTTAATTCGGTTAACGATAACCCCATTATTGATGTAGCCAATAAAAATATTTTTCATGGCGGTAATTTTCATGGCGACTATGTATCGCTGGAGATGGATAAACTTAAGATTGCTGTTACAAGGCTGTCTATGCTTTCCGAAAGGCAATTGAATTATTTGTTGAATGAAAAACTCAATAAAAAATTTCCGCCATTTGTAAACCTGGGTGTGCTTGGTTTTAATTTTGGGATGCAGGGCATGCAATTTACAGCCACATCAACCGTGGCCGAAAACCAAACTTTGTCGTTTCCCATGTATGTACATAGTATACCCAATAACAACGATAACCAGGATATTGTAAGTATGGGATGCAATGCGGCCGTTATTACAAAAAAGGTAATTGATAATTCTTTTGAAGTACTGGCAATTCAGATGATGACTGTGCTTCAGGCTATAGATTATATTGGTTGTGTGCCCAGGTTATCAACTCAAACTTTAAAAGTGTATAAAACAATCAGGGAAATATTTCCAAAATTTGTAGGCGACCAGCCAAAGTATAAAGACCTTAACATGATTAAAAATTATTTTGAACAATCGGGTTTGCTGATTGCTTTTAAAAACGGAAATTCAACAAAGAAATAAATATTAAAGATGAGGTTTGCATTAGTAACAGGAGGATCGAGAGGTATAGGCAGGGCCGTTTGTTTAAAGATGGCCGAGATGGGGTACCATGTACTAATTAATTATAAATCGAACGAAGAAGAAGCTAAAAACACGTTGGCTTTGGTGAAAGAAAAAGGAACTGGCGGAGAGATAATTCAATTTGATGTTTCGGATAAAGAAGCAATAAAAAGCAAACTGGGCAATTGGATAGAAGCAAATGAAGATAAAGTGATTGAAGTACTGGTAAATAATGCCGGCATACGTGAAGACGGATTGATGATGTGGATGAAAGATGAGCAATGGGAAAATGTATTAAAAACAAACCTCGATAGCTTTTTTTATGTTACAAGATTAGTGGTGAACAGTATGCTATTAAAAAAGTATGGCCGTATTATTAATATGGTTTCGTTATCGGGCTTAAAAGGTTTGCCGGGGCAAACAAATTACAGCGCTGCCAAAGCCGGTGTTATTGGCGCCACAAAAGCGCTGGCACAGGAAATAGGCCGCAAAGGTGTAACCGTAAATGCGGTGGCGCCGGGCTTTATTAAAACAGATATGACAGAAGAACTGAACGAAGCAGAATTAAAAAACTTGATTCCGTTAAAACGCTTTGGATTACCGGAGGAAGTGGCTCATGCGGTTGCATTTTTAGCATCAAAAGAGGCGGCGTATATAACCGGCGAAGTAATCTCGGTGAATGGAGGGTTGTATTCTTAAATTCAAAATTCAAAAGTGAAAATTCAAAAGGAAAAATAAAAACACATTGATTTGTAATGAGCTTTTTTAAATTTTGATTTTTTATTTTTTACTTACCATTATGAACAGAGTAGTTATAACAGGCCTGGGCATTTATTCCTGTATAGGAAAAAACCTTGATGAGGTTAGGGATTCGCTGTACAAAGGCAAATCGGGCATTGTATTCGATCCGTTCCGCAAAGAATTTGGATACCGCTCGGGGTTAACAGGTTTTGTAGATAAGCCGGAACTAAAAGGTAAGTTAGACAGGCGGGCCCGTATCATGTTGCCCGAGCAGGGCGAATATGCATACCTGGCTACGCTTGAGGCATTGGAAAATGCAGGTATTGACGAAGATTATATTGCAAAAAACGAAATCGGTATTTTATATGGCAATGATAGCTCGGGCAAATCGGTTATAGAAGCCAATGATATCATACGTGAAAAAAAAGATACCACCCTTGTTGGTTCCGGCGCTGTGTTTCAAACCATGAACTCAACAGTTACCATGAACCTGGCCACCATCTTTAAATTACGTGGTATAAATTTTACCATTAGTGCGGCCTGTGCAAGCGGCTCACATTCTATAGGGCTGGGGTATCATTTTATAAAAACCGGTTTGCAGGATATGATTATTTGCGGCGGCGCCCAGGAAATTAACCATTTAAGTATGGGAACTTTTGATGCGTTATCCGCTTTCTCAACCAGGGAAAACGAGCCCACAAAAGCATCACGGCCGTTTGACAGGGATCGGGACGGTTTGATACCAAGCGGCGGTGCAGCTACGGTGATATTGGAAACACTTGAATCGGCACAAAAAAGAGGAGCAAAAATTTTGGGCGAGGTAATCGGGTATGGGTTTTCATCAAATGGCGGGCATATATCAAACCCAACGGTTGACGGGCCAGTAAGATCATTACAAAGGGCTATGAAAGATGCCGGGATACAAGCTAAAGAAGTGGATTATATTAATGCACATGCCACATCTACACCGGCAGGCGATAGCAGTGAAGCACAAGCCATACACGAAGTATTTGCATTGCACAGGCCATTGGTTAGCTCTACCAAATCAATGACCGGCCACGAATGTTGGATGGCTGGCGCCAGTGAAATTGTATATTCAATGCTTATGATGCAACATTCGTTTGTGGCACCTAATATCAACTTCGAAAACCCTGATGAAGAATCAGCAAAATTGAATATAGCAAAAAATACCATCGAAAAAGATATAGTTGTATTTTTGTCCAACTCCTTTGGGTTTGGAGGAACTAACTCATCATTAATCATCAGAAAACTGATTTAAAGTACTGTTTATGACAAACGAAGCGATTATAGAAAAAATTCACGATTTCATGGTCGACGAATTTGAAGTGGAACCAGAAAAATTAATTCCTGAAGCTAACCTTAAAGAAACCCTTGGTTTAGACAGCCTGGATTATATTGACCTGGTGGTTGTAATTGAAAACAATTTTAAGTTTAAAGTAAAGCCCGAAGACTTTACAAATATTGCAACCCTGCAGGACTTTTATGATTATGTAATTTCACGTGTAAATTCAAAAGAACTGGCATAATGTCTGCCTGGCAGGGAAAATCAAAAGGCAGCCCACTTGGGTACCGCATTTTTGTTTGGATATTAAAAACTTTTGGGGTATTACCTGCCTATTTCCTGCTAAGGTTTGTAAGTTTATATTATTTCTTTTTTTCCTATTCTGCATCCCGGCAAATTTATTTGTTGTACAGGCATAAGCTGGGCTATGGCAGGGTTTCATCTATCCTTAAAATTTATAAAAATTATTTTTTACTGGGTCAAAGTATTATAGATAAAGTGGTGCTAATGGCAGGAATAAAAAACAGGTTTACTTTTAATTTTGATGGAGAAGAAAACCTGCTGAAAATTGCCGACATGAAAAAAGGAGGCATACTACTGAGCGCCCATATCGGTAATTGGGATGTAGCAGGCCATTTGTTTAAGCGCCTTAAAACACCCATCAATATTGTATTGTATGATGCAGAGCATGAACAAATAAAAAAATACCTTGAAGGCATAACCGGCAAGCCCAATATGAATATCATTGTTATTAAAAAAGATGACCTGAATCATATTTACGCCATCAGCGATGCATTTGCAAGAAACGAACTGGTTTGTATGCATGCCGACAGGTTTTTGCCTGGCAATAAAACAGTTACAACAAATTTTCTTGGGCAGGATGCAAAGTTTCCCAAAGGCCCTTTTTTACTGGCAGCCACTTTTAAAGTGCCGGTATCGTACGTATTTGCAGTAAAAGAAAACAACATGCATTACCATCTTTTTGCCAGTGCCATTAAAGATTACAGCCATTTAAGTAAAGAAGAACTGATACCACATATGCTGAATGATTATAGTGCCGAAATGGAAATAAAACTGAAAAAATATCCCGAACAATGGTTTAATTATTTTAACTTTTGGGAATAAACAGATGACTGCATTTGAAAATATAGCATTGTTGATACCGCAAAAACCTCCCTTTGTAATGGTGGATACATTGCTTAATTTTAATGAGGCAACCGTTACCACCGCTTTTACAATTAAAGCCGATAACATTTTTGTAGAAGATGGTTTTTTTAAAGAACCCGGCCTGGTAGAAAACATTGCACAAACAGCTGCTGCAAGAGCAGGATATATTGCACAATCTGAAAACAAGCCTGTATTGGTAGGCTATATTGGTGCTGTAAATAATTTACAGGTATTTGCATTACCCCAAACCGGTGATAAATTAATTACCGAAATAACTATCGATAACCAGGTTTTTGATGTAACATTAATATCCGGAAAAATCAGCTGCAATGGTAATGTAGTTGCACAATGCAAAATGAAAATATTTATCAATCAAAATAAAAATTCCTGAAAAATGAAAAAGACAATTAAACTAAAAAAAATTGCAGCCCTGTTATTTTTTATAGGTTGCTCTTTTAGTGGTTTTACACAAACTATAAAAGAATTTTTCAACACTACCGAAACACCACTCACCTACCTGGGCATAGATTATTACAAGGCACGCCTTATTAACGACCCGGGCTCAAACAACACGTCCGATATCAAGAACCGCCTGTTTAACAGTATGAACCAGGTAGTGGTAGCCGAACCCAAAAACTATAATATCACCGGCGCCTTTAACCGCAGCAATACAGTAACAAACGACCTGGATGCCGTAACTGAGCGTAATGAAAAAACCAATGCCGATAATATCGCATCAAACGACCCGGCAGATTTTAGCCGCCTTACCGAAAATGATATTGCCGCCGAAGCAAAAGCGCTTAACTTAAAAGGCAAAAGCGGCGTAGGCCTGGTTTTTATTATGGAAGGCATGAAAAAAGAAGAAAAGAAAAGCTATGGCTCGGTATGGGTAGTGTTGCTGGATATGAAAACAAAAAAAGTACTGATGGCCGAAAGGCTTGAGCAGGAGGCTGCAGGATTTGGTTTCCGTAATTTCTGGGTATCTATCATAAAAAAATCAATTGTAGAAATTAACAAGAAAAAATATAAAGACTGGAAAGAAAAATACGGAGGCTGATAAATTGATTATGAAAACTGAACTGAACTGCAGTACACAAATACAGGTACGCTTTAACGAAGCCGATCCGCTTGGGATTGTTTGGCATGGCCATTATGTACGTTATTTTGAAGATGGAAGGGAAGCTTTTGGCGAAAAGCATGGATTAAAATACCTTGATGTATACAAACACGGGTATGTAACACCCATTGTAAGTGTACAATGTAATTATAAACGCTCACTAAGATATGGAGATACGGTAATTATAGAAACAAGTTACATACCCACAGATGCTGCTAAAATGAAATTCAGTTATAGGTTATCAAATGCCGCAACCGGCGAGGTGGTGGCTACCGGCTCATCGGTACAGGTTTTTTTAAACAAAGATGATCTATTGCTTCAACTGGCTAACCCGCCTTTTTTTGAAGACTGGAAAAAGAAACATGGGTTGATTTAATGATAATGAAGCAATGACAGATATTTTTATAAGTTCAGATAACATATTTTCACCAATAGGCGAAACTACTGCCGAGAATTTTGAGCAGCTTAAGAAAAATGTATCGGGCATTCAATTGCATGATAACAGGCGTATGAGCGAACAAACTTTTTATGCAGCTTTGTTTGATGAAAAAAAAGAGAATTCAATATCACAACTTCAAAACTGCTATACAAAATTTGAAAAACTGCTGATTGCTTCCATCACCGATGCTTTAGCTCACACATCCATACAGCCAACCGATGATAAAACTGTTCTTATCATTTCTTCCACCAAAGGGAATATAAGCTTGTTAGAAACAGAAGCGCACTCGAATGAATTGTATCAAAGGATATCTTTAAACAGTTCGGCAAAGATTGTTGCCAACCATTTTGGTTTTATACATCAACCAGTAATAGTATCCAACGCCTGCATATCGGGCATGCTGGCAATTATAACCGGTATGCGGCTGATACAAACAGGCCAATACAAACACGCTGTTGTAGCCGGTGCAGATGTAATCAGTAAATTCATCTTATCGGGTTTTCAATCTTTCCAGGCAATAAGTGCCGCCATTTGCAAACCTTTTGATGCTGCCAGGGATGGAATTAATTTAGGCGAAGGAGCAAGTACAGTGGTACTCAGCAGCGATGAAAAATTTTCTTCGGGCATCAAGGTTACAGGGGGTTCTGTTAGTAATGATGCCAATCATATTTCGGGGCCATCACGTACCGGCGAAGAACTTTACCTTGCCATTAACAAAGCAATGCAAATGGCTAATGTAAAAACAAACGATATCGGTTTTATATCGGCACATGGCACAGCCACAGTTTATAACGATGAAATGGAAGCCAAAGCTATCAACCTGGCCGGGTTGCAAACCGTGCCATTAAACAGTTTAAAAGGATACTACGGCCATACGCTGGGCGCTGCCGGTTTAATTGAAGCTGTTGTATCTATCCAATCATTAAAAGAAAATACAGTGATGCCAACTGCTGGTTTTAAAAATTTAGGAGTAACACAACCTGTAAATATTTGTTCATCATTATTTCAATCACCTTTACATCATTGTTTAAAAACAGCTTCTGGGTTTGGAGGCTGTAATGCTGCAATGGTTTTTAGTAAACAATAATTCATAAACTAAAAACAGTAAGTAAAAAATTATGAAGTTTTTCTCAAAAGATAAAAAGTCGGCATTTAATGCTAAAGAAGCCGCACAGTGGATTGCATTTGGCCCGGTAATTTTCCAGGCGGCAAGGGTGTTGCGCAACAGCGGTATTTTAAAACTGGTAGAAGACAGCGGCAAAAAAGGAATTACAATAGAAGAAGTTGCTAAACAACTAAACCTTTCACATTATGGCGTTAGGGTTTTGCTGGAATCGGGCCTTGGCCTTGGGTTGGTTTTACTAAACGAAAATAAATTCACTTTAGGCAAAACAGGTTATTTTGTTTTGCACGATCCGCTCACCATTACCAATATGAATTTTGTACATGATGTAAATTATAAAGGACTTTTTTATTTAGATGAAAGTATAGAAAAAGGTAAAGCCATTGGCCTTAAAGAATTTGGCAACTGGCCCACCATTTATGAAGGCTTATCGCAATTGCCGGCACATGTACAAAAAAGCTGGTTTAGTTTTGATCATTATTTTTCCGATGATGCGTTCCCGTTAGTATTACCAATGGTATATAAAAATGGTGTAAAAAAATTACTGGATATTGGCGGCAATACCGGTAAGTGGGCTATTGCTTCTGCCAATTTTTCGCCCGATGTTCATATCACCATTATGGATTTGCCCGGGCAGTTGAATGTAGCAAAACAAAAAATTGAAGAACATGGGCTTAGCCACAGGGTTGATTTTTTACCTGTGAATATTTTGGACGAAACCGTAAAATTTCCGAAAGGGTTTGATGTAATATGGATGAGCCAGTTCCTGGATTGTTTTTCCGAAAATGAAATTGTATCTATTTTAAAAAGATGTTACCAGGCATTAGATGATGATGGGCAAGTGGTAATACTTGAACCTTATTGGGACCGGCAAAAGTTTGAAGTAGCTGCATTTTGTTTGCAACAAACATCTCTCTACTTTACCGCATTGGCAAATGGTAACAGCCAGATGTATAGTTCCGAAGTGTTTTTTAAATGTGTAAACGATGCAGGTTTTGAGATAGCAGAACTAACAGACCAGATTGGCCTTAGCCAAACACTTATAAAATGTAAAAAAAGAAAATAAAAATAAAATGAAAACAGAACAGGTTGATGTACTAGTAATTGGCGCAGGCCCGGCAGGCACTGTAGCAGCCTCTATTATTAATAAAGCAGGCTTTAATGTAAAAATTGTAGAAAAAGTAAAATTCCCCCGGTTTGTAATTGGCGAAAGCTTATTGCCACGATGCATGGAAGCATTGGATGAAGCAGGATTTTTAGATGCCGTAAGAGAATGTGGTTTCCAGGAAAAATATGGAGCCAAGTTTGTGAAAAACGGAAAGGTTTGTGATTATAAATTTTCTGATCAATACACAAAAGGGTGGACGCACACCTGGCAGGTAACACGGGCCGACTTTGATAAAAAATTAGCCGACACTGTTGAAAGTATGGGCGTGCCTATCAGTTATGAAACAGCAGTAACAGGAATTGAATTTAATGGCTCCGAATCTTTAACAACCGTTGAAGATGCTAACGGAAATAAATCGCAAATAAAAGCAAAGTTTATTGTAGATGGCAGTGGTTATGGAAGAGTGATACCTCGCTTGTTTAATCTCGACAGACCATCAAACCTGCCGCCACGAAAAGCATTATTTACACATGTGGTTGATAAAAACCGTACCATGGATGATGAACCCAACCGTATCACTATCATTGTTCATCAAAAAGGAGTTTGGATTTGGGTAATTCCTTTCTCAAGCGGAAATACATCAGTAGGCTTTGTTGGCAACCCCGAATTTTTTGATGCCACACAGGGCGCCCCGGAAGATCAGCTAAGGGCATTACTTGCCTCAGAACCTTACCTTGCTGAAAGAATGAAAGATGTAAAAATGATTTTTGAACCCAGGGTATTGCAATCATGGTCAACCACCACCGATAAATTTTATGGCGATGGTTTTGTATTAACCGGGAATGTTACAGAATTTTTAGACCCTGTTTTTTCATCAGGCGTTACCCTGGCAACTGTATCGAGCCAAACAGCCGCAAAGCTGGTGATAAAAAAACTTAATGGAGAAAATGTGGATTGGGATGCCGAATATACAAAACCGATGATGCAGGGTGTAGATACTTTCCGTTCTTATGTAATGGCATGGTACGATGGTACATTAGATACTATCTTTTTTGCCGATAACCAGGTGCCCGAAATTAAAAGCATGATATGCTCGGTGCTGGCAGGTTATGTATGGGATACAACAAACCCTTATGTAAAAGCTCATGATACAGCATTGCAAACATTAGCCAGATTAATAACGTTTAGAGATTCTATGAAAAAGTAGTACACTCATTAATCACTTATTAAACATTGTCAAATAGCATATATATAACATCCAGTTGCATTATTTCCAATCATATTGTTTATAAAAACGGGCAACCCATTTTTGAAAATAAAGGATTGGCCATTTCAGATTTTCTTGTTTCGGTATATAGATACCTAAACAATCAATATCCCAAGTTTCATAAGATGGATAACCTGAGCAAGCTGGGTTGGCTTGCCTGCGAACTGTTGCTGCAAAACAGTTTTGATGCGGCAAAATATAAGCCTGAAGAAACGGGCATTGTTTTATCAAATAAAAACAGCAGCCTTGATACCGATACCAGGTACCTGCAAACAACAAATGAAATACCAAGCCCTGCCTTGTTTGTTTATACCCTGCCCAATATAATGATTGGCGAAATAGCTATCACACATGGCTTTAAGGGCGAAAATGCATTTTTTATCTTTGATGAGTTTGATGCAGCATTTGTTCAACAATATGTAAACAACCTGCTTAATTGTAATATATTGCAATGTTGTATTTGCGGCTGGGTCGAATTATTAAATAATGAATATAAGGCCGCATTATTTTTAATAGAGAAAAATAAAAGCGCTAATTCCATTATTTTTACAAAAGAAAATTTAATTAAAATATACCAGGTATAAAATGGATAAATTAATGTCGGATTTGAAATCGCAGATTATTGCCCAATTAAATTTACAGGATACTAAACCTGAAGATATTGGGGATGACCAGCCTTTGTTTGTAGAAGGACTTGGGTTAGATTCTATTGACGCACTGGAACTGATTGTTTTGCTGCAACAGCATTATAAAATTAAACTGTCCAATGCCGAAGAAGGCCCAAAGGTTTTTAAAACAGTAAGAACCATGGCCGAATATATAACAGCTCACCAGGCACAGAATGCATAAATATGAACCAACCCGTTTTTGTTGCAGGCACAGGTATCATTTCAGCGATAGGTGATAATGTGGCACAAAACCTTACTGCCCTTCAAAACGACCATGCAGGCATGGGTGAGATGCAGCAATTAAATTCGGTTCATAAAAAAAGGCTGCCCGTTGCCGAAGTTAAATTAAGTAATAACCAACTGGCAACGCTAAGCGGCCTGCCTAACCTAAAAAGCCGTACTGCTTTATTAAGTTTAGTGGCAGCAAAAGAAGCGCTGGCAAATGCTGGTATTGAAAATTTACAATCGCTGCGTTGTGGTTTTTTATCGGCCAACTCGGTTGGCGGGATGGATAAAACAGAAAATTTTTTCACCGATTTTATTGCTGATAATAACAAAGGGCGCTTACGCAATGTGGTTCATCACGAATGTGGCAGCGTAACGGAGTTGGTTGCTGATGCATTAGGTATTAAAGATTATATCAGCACCATTAGCACCGCCTGCTCATCATCGGCTAATTCAATTTTTTTTGCAGCAAGGCTTATCAGGAACAATATAATTGATGTGGCTGTTGCCGGCGGCGCCGATTCACTTACAAAATTTACACTCAACGGGTTTAATACTTTGATGATTGTAGATGAACAGTTTTGCCAGCCTTTTGATGAAAACCGCCGTGGGCTTAACCTTGGTGAAGGTGCCGGATATTTAGTATTGGTTTCCGAAAAAGTTGCCGCATCATTAAAAAACAAACCCAATATAATTTTAAGTGGTTATTGCAATGCAAACGATGCCTATCATCAAACAGCTTCATCACCCGATGGAACAGGTTCTTTTTTAGCCATGAGCGGCGCCTTAAACAAAAGCGGTTTACAACCTGCCGATATTGATTACATTAATTTGCATGGCACCGGCACACAGAATAATGATATTGCCGAAGGCACTGCCATCAAAAGATTGTTCAATGGGCGATATCCAAAAATGAGTTCAACAAAAACCTTTACCGGGCATACATTGGGCGCAAGCGGCGGCATTGAAGCAGTGTTTAGTGTAATGGCTTTGCAGCATGGCGTTATTTTTCCCAACCTGCGCCTGCAAACACCTATGGCCGATTTGCCGTTTGTACCCGAACGGCAATGTATAAAAAATATAAAACTAAATCATGTGCTTTCTAACTCATTTGGTTTTGGAGGCAATTGTTCATCATTGATTTTTTCAAAAGTATAAGATGTATATCAGGGCAACAGGCAATATCTCTCCGCAAAAAACTTTTGGCCACGGGCCAATGGATGATTCGCCTGTTGTTTACAACGGCAACCGGCTTACTGCTATTGAACCTGAATACAAAGATTTCATCGACCCCAAACTGATACGCCGTATGAGCCGCATCATACGCATGGGCGTAGCCGCAGCAATGGAATGTTTGCACGAGGCTGCAATTAAAACACCCGATGCAATTGTTACCGGTACAGCCTATGGCTGTTTGGATGATACTCATTCTTTTTTAAGCAAGATGGTGCAGTTTAATGAAGAACTGCTTACACCAACGGCATTCATTCAATCTACACACAATACTATTGGCGCCCAAATAGGGCTTATGCTGCAATGCAATAATTATAACAATGCTTTTGTGCATCGTGGTTTTTCTTTTGAGAGTGCCCTGCTTGATGCTATGATGTTGATAAAAGAAAATGATGCCAGCAATGTGTTAGTGGGCGCCATCGATGAAATCATCAATGCAAGCCATACCATTTTAAACAGGCTGGGTTTATATAAACAAGGCAATATTTGCAACCTTGATATTTATCAATCAACATCAAAAGGCACTATTGCAGGCGAAGGCGCAACATTTTTTTTACTTGCTAAAGAAGCTTCCAATACAGATTATGCAAAACTTGATGGCCTGCATACTTTTTATAAGCCAGCCAATGCTGCTGAAGTAGAACAACAGGTAAATAATTTTTTACAAAAGCATCATGTAAATATCAGCGAAATAAATCTTATCATCACCGGCAAAAACGGCGATGTTGCCGGCGATAAAATATATGATACGTTATCTACTTCTGTTCTTGCAGGCAAACAAACCATAAACTATAAGCATTTGTGTGGCGAATATCCCACTGCGGCAACTTTTGCTGTTTGGCTGGCGGCACACATCTTAAAGTTTAAAAAACTGCCGGCAATCATCAGCCATCAACCATCTTCACAAAAAAATATAAAAAAGGTTTTAGTGTATAACCACTACATGGGCATACATCATTCTTTATATTTGCTCTCGGCATGTTAAACTTCCGCAACACAAATATCTTTTTTATCGCACTCTTGTTTGTATTGATTGTATTAAGGGTGCCATTTTATTTTTACCTGCTTTCTATTATAATTTATTCGCTTATTGTTTTTTGGGGATGTATTAATATAAGCGCCGGATTTTTTATACCTGTTGTTTGCCATGCTAACACAAGTAATAAAGAAATAGCCATCAGTTTCGATGATGGCCCGGCCATTGAGCATACAGCCTCTGTTTTGGATGTATTGAAAAACCAAAACATTACAGCCACATTTTTTTGTATTGGCAACCGTATTGCCGGCAATGAAAATATTTTACGGCAAATTCATAACGATGGGCATATCATTGGCAACCACAGTTACTCCCATCATTTTTGGTTTGATTTGTATAGCGCAAAAAAAATGCTGAAGGATATGCAACAAATGGATGCAGAACTGCAAAGAGTGATTGGCGTAAAACCAAAATTGTTCAGGCCGCCTTATGGCGTTACCAACCCTAATGTAAAAAAAGCAATCATTAAAGGAGGATATACACCTGTTGGGTGGAGCCTGAGATCGATGGACACTGTGGCTAAAGATGAAAATATTTTATTACAAAAAATTTGTGCAGGTATTAAGCCCGGCGCTGTTTTCCTGTTTCACGACACCTGTAAAATAACTCTTGATGTGTTGCCACGTTTTATAAAAGAAGTTAAAAAAATGGGTTATAATATTGTTCCGTTAGATAAAATGTTAGCTTTGACTGCTTATGAATAAATTATTACTTACCATACTTTTCTTTGTTGCAGGTTTTTCATCGCAAGCCCAATATGCAGGATATAGCCCCGTGGCCGACCTGGCAAAATTTAAAACGGCTTTTGCAGCAGCAAGCCAGAAAACAAATTCAATAAAGGCCGGTTTTGTGCAGGAAAAAAACCTAAGCATGCTATCAGAAAAAATAATTTCAAAAGGAAATTTTTGGTTTAAAAAAGACAGCCGTGTACGGATGGAATACCATACGCCTTTTACATACCTGATGATACTTAACAAAGACAAAGTGTATGTGAAAGACGGGGCAAAAGAAAGCAAAGTATCAACAAAATCAAATAAAGTGTTTCAGCAAATAAACAGGATAATGATTGACTGCATGCAGGGAACCACGCTTGATAATACCGATTTTAAAACCAGGGTTTTTGAAAACAAAAACAATGCATTGGTTGAATTAACGCCGGTTACAAAAGGGATGAAAGAATTGTTCAGGCTGATAAATGTGGTGGTTGATAAAAAAGATTATTCTGTACTGAGTATTCAAATGCAGGAACTTTCGGGCGATAACACCCTTATGCGTTTTACCAATAAAGAACTGAATGTACCCATACCGGATAATTTATTTGATATTAAGTAGCTGTTTGTTGTTTATACTAAGCTGCTCGCCGGTGCATAAGCAAATGCAATCGGCCACGGCCAATGTAAGTGTTGTACAAAAATTTAAACCGGCTTTTACTGTTGCTTTGTATAAAACTACTGTTGATGTGGTGGGCAATCATTTAAGCGGACTGCTGCTTATAAAAAAAATGCCCGATAGCAGCATACGAATGGTTTTTAGCAACGAGATGGGCCTTAGTTTTTTTGATTTTGAATTTGGCGCCAACGGCAGCTTTAAAGTATATTCCATTATAAAAAAAATGAACCGTAAATCGGTGATAAAAACCCTACGCCACGATTTTGAACTGGTGCTGATGAATACACTTGATGATAACAAAGCCATTGTAAAAACAAAGGATGAACAACTTTATTTTATTTTTCCGCAAAAAAAAGGGTACAATTATTATATTACCAATGCAGGGGCAACGGAGTTATTGCACATGCAAAGGGCATCCAATAAAAAACCGATTGTAGATGCGGTAATGAAAAATTTTGTAAACGGTGTTCCCGATACCATCGGCATATCGCACAAAACATTTACATTTAATATTGGGCTTAAAAAAATTGAACAATGATATTGTTAAACGATTTTTTTACGATTGATGAAAAAACAGTTTCTGATACAGAAATAAAAACACAATTGCATATTAATGCCGGCCATCGCATTTTTGAGGGGCATTTTCCCAACCAACCCGTAGTGCCGGGTGTTTGTATGATGCAGATGATAAAAGAAATATTAGAACATATATTGGGCAAAGAGACCAATCTGGTACAGGCGACTGATATGAAATTCCTGGCAATCATCAATCCGCAGGAAAAGAACCTAATTCAGGCATCAATAAAATATGTTGCATCCGAAAGTGGGAAAATAAGTATCCAGGCTACATTGTATAAAGATGAGCTGGTACATTTTAAATTTAAGGGGCAACTTCAGGCATCCTGAAGCTGATTATATATTGTTATTAATAATGAACTTCATTAATGAATTGGGATTGTACAGCCCAAGTTTCTGCATAATGTTCTTACGGTGTGTTTCAGCAGTATAAATACTCAGGAAAAACTGGTTGGTGATATCTTGGTTAAGGTACAGAACATCCGAATTGGTGTACTGAGCTTTTATAAGCAGTTGTTTTATGTTTTACCCATAAAAAGTAAAAGATAATGACTATACCAGGTAGGGCTAATTATAAAAAGGTTGGTGTGTTAATGAAATTTACTATTTCAATAATTCCAGGAGAAGAATAAAAATTATAATATTCATATTTACATTAAGTATAAGAAAAACTATATAGGGATATACGGAGCTTTTTTGAAGGGTCTTTAACTTTTATAAAAATCCAGTAGGTTTTTAGGATACAATTTTTGAAATGTCTTGCTCTTAAATCGCCTGGTAAACTTATTTTCAGAAAATTTTCATAAAAGCATCTTAATACGTTTCATTGGCATACTTAGCAGTCTGTAAGCAATGGTAAGTTTGAGATAAGGTTACTTATTTATACTCCCCCCAAAGCATATCACTAATTACTTGTGCAGGAGAACTGTGATTAGAATAAATATACCAGAAAATTGGTATTGTGTAATTATAACAGTCTTTACAATTTTGACCCATCAAAATCCACTGAAAGATCATTTGCAGATAAAACACTTCTGTTTATTAAATATTTTAAAACTATAAAACAATGAAAAAGCTTCTGTTATTTTCCCTTGCAAGCTTATTTGTATTATTACTCATGTCTTTCAACGGGAATTCAAATGCCAAACAAAACGCATCCGACTGGGGCCAATGGAAAAAAGTAAGCTGTTACAAGGGAATACAGTTCCGGCTTTCCAGGGGTGAATTTTATCAGGGACAGTATATGTGGAATATACAATTCCGTAATTTATATAATAAGGAAGTGCGGTTTGGCTGGAATATAGTTGATCCTGAAAAAGAAGCTGTAACCAGGCGAGAGCATAAAGTTTTAGATGTGTGGAGATTAGGTGCCGGCTTTGATCCGGATGATGAAGGAAACAACCGGGATGCACCACATGGAAGCAACTGGGCAAACTCATCAGATAAAGTGTTTGTGTATATAACCAATGTGCAGGTTTCTAATAATGGAAGCTGGGATTCCGACTTTATTGATTGCGACTATTAATAACTAACTAAAAATGAGTATGATGAAAAAGATCAGCATATTATTATCAATGTTCTTCGCACTTCTTTTATTTAATTCATGCGAAAAGGAAAAAGAACCAACCATCTATGTTAAATACAACTGGACCGCAAGCCTGCAGTATTATTCTGATAATATTCCTGTTACCTATGGGCCTGGTGAAGAAAATGCAAGACAGGATCAGGGCCCCGTTCCTTCCGGAACCTATACTTACCGGTATAAACTCAGCTTTGAGAATACAGAAAGAAGCGGTACTAATGCTTGCCCCTCCTCCACGACAGCCAGATGGAGCGAACAGGCGGAAATATTTTATTGGTATTTATAATAATAACATGGAGATCACTTTTGTAGATGAATAGTTAATCTTCTAACAATTTATTTCAAACTAAAAACTTATTTAAATGGCAAAGAATAAAATTTTAATACTAGGTATTATTATAATGCAGGTATTAAACTCATGTTCTAAATCAGGAATAAGAAATATTGCCCCTTCAGGCGTTATACTTGATTCGGGAACAGTAGTATTTTATTCTGATGATAATTCTGTATATGATATAGATGTAATGCTAAATAACAACTATGTAGGTTCACTTAAAACAACCATTAGTGGTATACCAGAATGTGGAACTAATGGGACGATTACGCTAAGATGCCCGGTTGGAGATTATGGATATACTGGAATGATAAAAGGTGATGTGTTATGGAATGGGAAGATTAGCGTGGAGAAAGATGGCTGCAAAAAGGTTTTCTTCAATAAACAAGGAGATAATAATTTAATCATTGGAACCCCTGTTGATTCTTTTTTTTCCTTTAGGCTAAATAATACCCCATTAAGTTTCAAATACCCATGGTGGGGGCATCTATATGCTGATGGCCTTACTTCATCCCAAACTCAATGTGATCCATATCTGGGCCTGCTTAAATTGTTTTTTAGGGCACATAATCAGTATAAGGAACCATTTCCTATGACTGTTCCTAGTGGTACTTGCACCGGAGGACCTGGCGGGAACAATACCAATGTTGAATTACACCTTAAGATGACAAACAGGCCTGTTACCGGTCAACAGTATACATCTTGTGACGGGAAGATGTATTTCAGGTTTAGCATAAGTGAACAGTCAAACTACGGTTATTATGGTGTTGTAAACCCGGGAGACTATATAACTATTACGATAACTAATGTGACCGGATTGACAATAAGTGGCACTTTCCAGGGCTCTTTGACAAGGTATAAAACCCAGAATTGCCAAACAATCATACTTGGAAGAGGTGAGATAACAAATGGCGTATTTAAAACAAAATATAAATTCAATTAAGAATTAGGCCTGCTTTAATAAGCATATTTATCATTTATCAACTACTATATTATGAATCCTCTAATTTTTAGAACTTTATTTCTTTTACATTTTTCCCTATTAACATGTTGTACCAAAACACCTCCTGATAATGATGACAACACTCAGGCGGTCAATTGTACTAATGGAGGTCGAACGATTTTAGCCGAACCAAGACTTGCTACCTATTTAGGGTCACCATTAACGGGGGGAGATGGTGTTCATTGCTATGCTCAAAGTGATGGAAATTATATTGTAACTGTTCAAACCATTAATGGTGAAGGATTTTGGGGTGGACCTGGTTACAAAGGAGCAGAAGATATATTACTGGTCAAACTAGATTCAAATTTTAATGTTATCTGGAAAAAATACTTAGGCGGCTCAAAAAAGGAAAACAATATAAGGGTAAAACCTTTAACCAATGGAAATATTTGGGTCGTCTGTGATTCAGACTCAAATGATGGAGATATAGGTAATGTGGGCGGCCGAAGAGGAACCAATATCTGGTGTGTATTGCTTGGCTCCAATGGTAATATAATATCAAAAAAGGTAATAGGAGGATCGGACAATGAATCAGTATTTGATTTTGATGCAGTTGCAAACGGAATTGTAGTTGTTGGGTATACATATTCTAATGATATAGATGTGGTTGGTAAGAATAATCCAGCAACCAATAATGCGGATATGTGGGTTGCAAATGTTTCTTCTGCCGGAACTCTGGTTTGGGCGAAATGTTACGGTGGGTCATCATCTGAATTTGCACATGCTATAAGAAAAAGTAGTGATGGTAACTTGTATATAGGCGGATATACTTTTAGTCAAAATGGTGATGCAACAGGAAACCCTTCGAGTACATCTAGTGCGGCATGGCTAATTAAGACAAATGCAACAGGAACTATACTCTGGAAAAGGTTCTACTGGGGAGGAGGATCAGGAGCGGATATCAGAAACATTTCTGAAACTGATGACGGCGGATGTTACTGGATAGCACAGACAAATGGAACAACTGGTGATTTTTCGGGAGCCAAAGGAGAGCAAGATATATGGATTGGCAAAGTAAGTTCTTCAGGAAATTTAGATTGGAAAAAATGTATTGGGGGGTCAGACGGAGACTATTTGCCTCCTGTTGGTTTTGACCATGCGAGACGACATGCAACCAATAGTGATGATATGCTATTTATGGGATCCGGATATTCTTCAGATATGGATTTTGAATGTGAAGGAACCGATCCTGATTACAAATTCTTTTGGGCTAAAATCGATAATTCAGGAAATTACCAAATAATTCATCATAAAAGAAATAAAGATTATGATGAAGATGCCCCCTTTGGTATTTTTTTAGATGCTACAAGTTATTGTTTTTTAATGATACGTGATAATTACAGTACAAACAGTCGATACTTGGATATTGTCAGGTATACTAAATAAAAGATTAACAAAAAGGAGTAAGTTACTCGTTCTTCAGCTTAAAAGGTATAAAATATGAGTCACATTTTTTTAACTATATTTAAATGAATTAAGTGTCTTTGTTCTCCGGCATCAGTCAATCGATCAGATCTAACGCCGGTCACGTCATAAACGTAGTAATCAGCGTCATCAGTACCATCATTACAAAAATTTAAGGGGTAAGTATTCCCAAATCGGTGCAAGTGTTTGCCACTAAGCAGAGCTCCTTTTTCAATTGATCTTTTATTATCTCAGCCAGCGGTTAATTTATTTGTGTATTTGTAGTGGCCTTGCACCTAAGAAAGAGATTGAGTTTTGGAAACCACATTCGCAGCTTCATCTTTTTCCGCCTTCTCCTGCATCAGCCAATTGATCATATCCAAAGCCGGCCTTGTCTTAAAAATAGTAACCAGTACCAACTGCACTTTCATGAAATTAAGAGCTTGTAATTAATTTTATTAAAGAAGAGTTTGTAAAATATATATCAAGGCATACTCTTTTAAAACTCCGCACTCTTAGGATACCTTGGGAAAGGTATTACATCTCTTATGTTTCCCATACCGGTTACAAACTGCACCAACCGCTCAAAGCCTAGCCCAAAGCCTGCATGGGGGCAGGAGCCAAATTTTCTTGTATCAAGGTACCACCATAATTCTTCTGCAGGTATATTCATCTCTTTCATACGTTGGGTAAGCTTATCAAGCCTTTCTTCCCGTTGGCTGCCGCCCACTATTTCGCCAATACCGGGCGCTAAAATATCCATAGCGGCTACGGTTTTGCCATCATCATTCTGCCGCATGTAAAAACTCTTTATCTCTTTTGGATAATCTGTTAGTATCACGGGTTTTTTAAAATGCTTTTCTACCAGGTAGCGTTCATGTTCGCTTTGTAAATCGGTACCCCATCCTTCTACCGGGTATTGAAATTTCTTTTTCTTATTATGGTTACTTTCTTTAAGTATTTCAATGGCCTGTGTGTAGGTTAGTCTTTCAAAATCGTTATCAACCACAAATTTTAGTTTTTCTATCAGTCCCATTTCACTTCTTTCGTTTTGGGGTTTTTGTTTTTCTTCATCAGCAAGGCGCTGTGCCAAAAACTCAAGGTCATCGGCATTGTTATCCATGGCATACCTAATTACATACTTGATGAATTCTTCGGCCAGGTTCATATTATCTTCCAGGTCGTTAAAAGCCACTTCGGGTTCTATCATCCAAAACTCGGCAAGGTGCCTGGTGGTGTTGCTGTTCTCGGCCCTAAATGTGGGGCCAAAAGTATAAATATCGCCGAAGGCCATAGCGGCAAGCTCTCCTTCCAGTTGCCCGCTTACGGTTAAGTTGGTACTGCGGCCAAAAAAATCTTCTTTGTAGTTTACAGTACCATCTTCATTTTTTGAAGCCGATCCATCTAAAGGCAATGTTGTTACTCTAAACATTTCACCTGCACCCTCGGCATCGCTTGCAGTAATGATGGGAGTATGCATATAAACAAATCCCTTATCATTAAAAAATTTATGAATGGCATAAGCAAGTGTTTGCCTGATACGAAATACCGAACCAAAAGTATTAGTACGAAAACGCAGATGAGCAATTTCTCGTAAAAACTCAAGACTATGCTTTTTGGGTTGCAAAGGAAATTTCTCTGCATCGCTGTCGCCCAGTATTTCAATAGAACTTGCTTTTAATTCTACTTTTTGCCCTTTTCCTAATGACGCAACCACTTGCCCGCTGGCTTTTATACAAGCCCCGGTGGTAATACGTTTTAAAATAGCATCATCAAACTGGCCCAAACCGGCTACCACTTGTATAGTATTATTGGTGCTGCCATCGTTAAGTGCAATAAACTGGTTATTACGAAAAGTACGCACCCATCCCATTACCGTTGCTTCGTAGTTGGTTTTATCGCTGGCCAGCAAATCCTTTATCCTTATTCTTTTATTAAACATAAAAATATAAATTGGGTGCAAAGATAAGATATTGTGTAAATGCGTTGCAGGCAACTGTTTAAGCAATGAGGCTATTAAATGTTTTGCCATTCTTCAAAAAAAAATTCATTTTTTTAAAAAAACGCCGTAATATTGCTACCGAATCTTGCTGATAGGGTATTTCAAGCAATCATTCATCAGCGATTTAATCCATCATTTTAATTCTCAATTTCAATCAGATTAAGGCGGGATTTTTTTGAAGAACACAGTTTCAATTTTTTATGTACGATATTTCACAACTGAACGACCTGCTCGTTCCTGAGTTGCAAGACATTGCTGAACAATACAGCATTTCCAACGCAAAAAAACTTGTAAAACAGGATCTTATAAACAAGATACTGGAAAACCAAACCATTATGGCTACCGAAAAAAAGAAGGAAGGCGAAAAACCTAAACGCAAGCGGATTGTAAAAACTGCCGCAGTTACTGACGAAACTGTACCTAAATCCAAAAAGACAGAACCCGAAAAAAAACCTGTAAAAAAACAGGTGGAAGAAGTTCTGGAATTGGATGATGATGCAGAAATAAAACCCATTACAGAACAGGAATCCACTATACCGGCAGCCATTGCACAAATGCTGGCAGCAGAAGATGAGCAAGACCAGGCGCCCGAAATTGAATTGGAAGAGGATGCAACCAAAATACCTTCAAAACAATTTAACCAACGCCAACAGCCGGTATTTAATATAGAGTTCGACGGTGTGGTTCAGGGCGAAGGTGTGCTTGAGATGATGCAGGATGGTTATGGTTTTTTACGTAGCAGCGATTATAATTATCTTTCTTCTCCAGATGATATATATGTATCGCCCAGCCAGATAAAACTATTTGGATTAAAAACAGGTGATACCGTTTATGGTAGTGTGAGGCCACCAAAAGAAGGCGAAAAATATTTTGCATTGTTAAAAGTTGAAACCATTAATGGCAAATCGCCGGAAGAAGTTAGAGACAGGGTTCCGTTTGATTATCTAACACCTCTTTTTCCTTATGAAAAATTAGAGCTTTGTACCAAAGCAGATAATTACAGTACCCGTATTATGGACCTTTTTACACCCATAGGCAAAGGGCAGCGTGGATTGATTGTGGCACAGCCTAAAACCGGTAAAACAATGTTGCTGAAAGAACTGGCAAATGCCATTGCCGAAAATCACCCGGAATGTTACCTGATGATTGTACTGGTTGATGAAAGGCCCGAAGAAGTTACCGATATGGAACGCAGCGTGAAAGCCGAAGTAATTGCATCTACCTTTGATGAACCAGCCGAAAAACATGTACGGGTAAGCACCATGGCATTACAAAAAGCAAAGCGCCTGGTAGAGTGTGGCCACGATGTGGTGATATTACTTGATTCCATTACTCGTTTGGCAAGGGCGCATAACACGGTAGCTCCATCAAGCGGTAAAGTTTTAAGCGGTGGTGTAGAAGCCAATGCTATGCAAAAACCAAAACAGTTTTTTGGTGCGGCACGTAAAATTGAAAACGGAGGCTCACTAACTATTATTGCAACAGCATTGGTTGATACAGGCAGCAAGATGGATGAAGTGATATTTGAAGAGTTTAAAGGAACCGGTAATATGGAGCTGCAACTGGATCGTAAATTATCTAACCGCAGGATTTACCCTGCCATTGATATAGTGTCTTCATCAACAAGAAGAGACGACCTGTTGCTTGATAAAGATATTTTTCAGCGTATGTGGGTATTGCGTAAACATATTGCCGATATGAACCCCGAGGAAGCCATTAATTTATTGTTGAAAAATATGAAAGGCACAAAAGATAATGCAGAGTTTTTAACCAGTATGAACGGGTAATTGTAACAGAAGCAGAATTGTGCTTATAATTAAAAAGATAAAGGAGAAAAAGAGTATACAATTATTCTTTTTCTCCTTTTCTGTTTTCATTGATTTACCAATAATTTATAACTTAGTAATGTGCCTGTACAAAAAATAATTATAGAAGAATTTTTAAAGCTTGCAAAGCAATATCCTGTATTAGATGTACGTAGCCCCGGCGAATATAAACATGCACATATTTTAAATGCATATAGTTTACCATTGTTTTCTGATGATGAAAGAAAACAGGTAGGCACTGCATACAAACAACAAAGCCGTGAAACAGCAATAAAAACAGGGCTTGATTTTTTTGCTGTTAAGATGAGGGGTATGGTAGAAGAAACCGAGCGTATTACAGCTGATTTTTCATCTTTAAACAATCAACAACCATCAAAAAATATAATAGTGCATTGCTGGCGTGGCGGCATGCGTAGCGCTGCCGTAGCCTGGCTTTTAGATATGTATGGTTTTAAAGTGTACCAGTTAACCGGCGGGTACAAAGCTTATCGCAAATGGGTATTATCGCAATTTGAAAAAGACTACAACTTTAATATTGTTGGCGGATATACCGGCAGTGGAAAAACTTTATTGCTGCACGAACTGGCAAACCGAGGCAATACAATTATTGATTTGGAAGGCCTGGCTAATCATAAAGGCTCGGCATTTGGAGCATTAGAAAATATACCCCAGCCCGGGCAGGAAATGTTTGAAAATATGCTGGCAGAAAAATTATTTACAGCAAATGATAGTTTGAAAAATAAAACCGGTATCACTGATGCTAATAATAAACCGGCGCCTGCTATTTTTATTGAAGATGAGAGCCAGCGGATAGGAAACCTTCAAATACCCATGCCGCTTTGGTATAAAATGCGTAAGGCACCTGTATTTTTTATTGATATACCTTTTGAACACAGATTAAACTATATAACCGAAGAGTATGGTAAACTAAAAAAAGAAAAACTACAGGAAGCCATCCTGCGTATTCAAAAACGACTGGGAGGGCTTGAAACAAAAAATGCAATTAGGTTTTTAGAAGAAGATAATATAAAAGAATGTTTCAGTATTTTATTAAGCTATTACGATAAATGGTATAATAAAGGATTACAAAATCGTGAAAATCTTTCGTTGCTTTTAAATAAAATACCCTGTGCAGGCGTTGATACTGCAATCAATACACAAAAACTATTATCATGCAATACGGTAAGCGCCTGATTGTTTTTTTTCTAATATCTGTTTGTTATGCACAGGCAATAGCGCAGTCGCCTGCTTATGCCGATATTACAGGCCTTTGGAAAGGTACCATGTATAACGATACTACCAAGCTTAATTACCGTTACGAAATTGCCATCAGCGAAAATAAAGGAAAGCTATCCGGTTATTCTCATACTTATTTTATAATTAATAATAAAGAGTACCATGGGGTTAAAAAAATTAAAATACGCAGGGATGGCAATGAAGTAGTGGTACAGGATGTGGAGCTAATTGCAAACAATTATCCCATTAAACCACCCAAAGGTGTACACATGATAAATGTTTTACGACTTGATATTAAGGATAACAAAATGATCCTTAGCGGAAGGTTTGAAACCAACCGAACAAAAGAATATGCACCGGCAACCGGCTTTATAACTATAGAACGAAAAAATAACTTTAGCCAGTCTGCATTAATACCACATCTGCAAGAACTTGACCTTGCAAAAGATTTATCATTTATAAAAAATGCAAAAGAAGAAGAAACTGTTGCTGCAACCAATTCTGCATCGGAACCCGAAAAAACAGGAAAAGAAATTACTGCTGAACCTGTAAAAGCAGAAACTGTAACAACTGTAAGTGCAAAAGCCGAACCGGCGCCTGTTGTAGCCCCACCTGTAAAAAAAGAAGAACCTGTTGTAAAAGCTGCGCCACAGGTTACTACAAAAGCTGCACCGGTAAAAAAAGAACCGGTGCCTGTTGTTAAAAAAACACAGCCTGCAATAGTAAAGCAACAACCAACCGAAGTAGTAAAAACACAAACTGCAAAACCGGCGCCTGTAGAAGAGAAAAAAATACCTGCTACACAAACAGTAAAAAACGAACCTGCCAGGGAGAAAGAACCTGTTGTGGTTAAATCAAAACCTGCAGCAGTTACCAATGCGGCTACGGATATAAATAACCGCAAAGTAGAAACCATAGAATCTGTTTATTATAAAAGCGACAGCCTGGAACTTACATTGTATGATAACGGAGAAGTGGATGGCGATACCGTAAGTGTTATTATGAATGGTGAAGTGATTATGCCACGGGTGGGATTAAGCACCAATGCGGTGCGTAAAAAAATAAGCACGGTTAATACCGGCGATAGCATTCAAATAATTATGTATGCCGAAAACCTGGGAAAACTTCCTCCCAACACCGGCCTGCTAATAGTGAATGATGGAAACGACCGGTATGAAATTAGATTTAGTGGTGATTATAAAAAAAATGCAGCTATTGTTTTTAGAAAAAAAGAAGAATAATATCATTTCATATTCTACATTATAACACCGGTTGTAAAAATTAAAAATTTTAATATCCTGGCCGATGATTAAAAAATATTGATAAAAAAATAAATCACACCTATCCCTAACTTTGGGGCATGGATGAAATAAAACTCACACAGTTTTCAAAAGGCGCCGGTTGTGGTTGTAAAATAGCTCCCAAAGCGCTTGATGAAATTTTGCAGTCAAATATTTCTGTTAAACCCGATAAAAAATTATTGGTTGGCAACAGCAGCAAAGACGATGCGGCTGCTTATGATTTGGGCAATGGTACCGCTTTAATTTCTACCACTGATTTTTTTATGCCCATTGTAGATGATGCTTTTGATTTTGGCCGTATTGCAAGCGCCAATGCCATCAGTGATGTGTATGCCATGGGAGGCAGGCCGGTAATGGCTATTGCTATTTTAGGCTGGCCGGTAGAAAAATTGCCGGTAACACTTGCACAAAAAGTTTTGGATGGCAGCCGTAGCATTTGCCAACAAGTGGGCATTCCTTTGGCAGGCGGGCATAGCATAGATTCGGCCGAGCCTATTTTTGGACTGGCAGTAAGCGGCCTGGTTGATATAAGCAACCTTAAAAGAAATGATACGGCAAAACCGGGCAATTATATTTTTATTACCAAACCACTTGGAGTAGGCATTTTATCTACTGCACAAAAAAGGGCTGTTATAAAAGATGAACATGTTGCTGTGATGATAAATCAAATGACGCAACTGAATACAATTGGTGAGGCGCTTGGTAAAATTAATGGAGTAACTGCCATGACTGATATAACCGGCTTTGGGTTACTTGGCCATCTTGTTGAAATGGCAGAAGGAAGTAATTGTGGGGCAGCAATAAATTATTCAATGCTGCCTGTGGCAAATGGTGTAAAAGAATACCTGGCACAAAGGATAATACCCGATGCCACTTACCGAAACTGGAACAGCTATAATGCCAAAACTACTTTTGAAAAAGGCGTAAATGTAATGGAAGCCTTTAACCTGTTACCCGATCCGCAAACCAATGGCGGTTTGTTAATTGCTGTAGATGAAAGCGCCGTGGATGAAGTAAAAAAATTATTTATTGAAAACGGGTTAGCAGATTTTGCTGCGCCCATTGGCCGTTTTACTGATGCTGCAGAAAAATTGATTAACATAAAAATATAGCTATGCATTTACCGCTTAGCGATTGGATTGGCTTTATAGGCGTAGCCATCCTGCTTATTGCTTTTTTATTGAACCTCTTTAATAAGATGGACAAAGGCAGCCTTGTTTATATATTGATGAATGTAATTGGCGCCGGTATGGCTTGCCTTGCATCGTGGATGATAGATTATATCCCTTTTATTATTTTAGAAGCAACCTGGACGCTTGTTTCGGTAGTAGCATTGTTTGCTTATTTTGCAAAAAAATAATTAAGCTGCCATTTTCATTTTAATAGCGAATCAATTTTTTGTGCAAGCTTGTGATCTTTGTCGGTTACCACATCGCCTGCATCATGTGTGCTTAACCATATCTCCACTTTATTATACACATTTGTCCATAGCGGGTGATGGTCCATCTTTTCTGCTTCAATAGCCACCCTTGCCATAAATGCAAAGGCTTCCGAAAAATTTTTAAACTCAAAATTTTTATACAGTTTATTATTTTGTTCTTTCCACATCTTGTATAAAATTTATTAAAAAATAAGATGTTGTTTATTCTTTATTTTCTCATTAGTCATTTCGGTTACAAGTTGCACGCCCGGCAGTGAGCGTATAGCCTGTATTAAAATATTTAAGTCTTCGTTGGCAATCAACTCGCCTTTTATCAGCCATAAAAAATCAAGGTGTTTAAATTCGGGTAACAGGTATTCGCCGTCATACTGGTTGTTGTATAAATAATGTATGAGCGATGTGGTTGGCAAAGCATATTCGTAAATACTAAAAAAATATTTACGTTTTTTTTTGGTAAGCTGTATCTCTATATCGTTGTTAACTCTAAAATTAAGCCCAAGCATTTGGTTAAGTTGCCAGCTAAACTGGTAATCTTTTACAGGCGCCACTATGCCAAGTAGTATAGAGTCTTCAAAAAACTCCTGTGCCAGCGCTTCGTTATCAATAATAAGTTTTGAAGATGTTGCCATTTTTATTTGCTTTTATTTTAAAACACAATATTAAAGTGTAGCTCTTCATCTCCTCTTTTAACCGTAACAGTTGTCGCATCGCCTTTTTTAAATTTACCCAATGCCTTCATATATTCCTGTACATCGTTTGTTTTATGATCACCAATTTTCAATATCACATCACCTGCTTTTATACCTGCTTTTTCAGCCACTTTGCCTTCGCTTACGCCATCGGCTTTTACTCCAATGCCACTAAAAGTGTAATCGGGCATTATGCCCAGGCTTACGCTAAAGCTTCTGCGGCCCTGTGGCTGTGCTTCCCTGGTTTTGGTAAAAGCAAGCTTGCCTTTATTGTTATTTTTTTCTACCAGGTTGTAAATATATCTTATCAAATACAGTTCGCCATTATAGTTAATCTTATCGGCATCATCAGATGGTTTGTGGTAATCGCTGTGTGCACCGGTAAAGAAAAACAAAACAGGTATATCTTTCCTGTAAAATGATGTGTGGTCGCTGGGGCCTGTACCACTGCTGTCAATATTTATCTTCAGGTATTTATCGTGTACATCAATCTCTTGCCCCCAAACAGGCGATGTGCCAAAGCCGCCAATGGTTAATCCATGTGTACTATCATTAAGCCTGCCAACCATATCCATATTTATCATGTAGTTGGCTTTAGAAAAATCAATGGTAGGGTGTTCGGTATAATATTTACTTCCATACAAACCCAACTCTTCACCCGAGAAAGCGATGAACAGGTAATTATTTTTTTTAAGTTTAGATTTTTTTAAAAGCTTACCCAACTCAATTAATGCTGCAGTACCGCTTGCATTATCATCGGCGCCGTTATGTATTTGTGGCTGGCTACCGGTATACAGCGAATTATGGTCTTCGCCATAACCAAGATGATCGTAATGTGCGCCTAAAATTACCGTATTAGCAGCGCCATTATCAATATAACCCACCACGTTGTGGCCGGTTCTTTTTTTATCGCTGATGCTGATGTTTATTTTAATATCAGCTGGTACGGTTTCATTTTTAAAAAACTTTTGTTTTGTTTCTTTACTGATGTAGAGTACGGGAATTTTTACAAATTCTTTTTTTGATTTTGGTTCAAATTTTAATTCATCATCAATATTACTGCTGTTATAAACAAGTAAAGCACTGGCGCCATGGCCAGATACTTTGTTGGCATGCCTAACGATGGCATCTTCCAGGTCGAAGTGTGGATTGTTTTTATTCTCTTCCAGTAATTCTTTAACATCTAAAAACCAGGCAGCATCTCCTTCAGGCAATGCAATGGCACCCGATGTTTCTTTTTCAGCATTAGCACTAAAAGAAAACGGAAAAAAATCTTTATCAGGCACAAGGGCTGTGTTGTTGATGATTAAACTGGTACCGGGCCCTGTTTGCCTGCCGTCATTTACTTCAAATGCCTGAATATAGCTACCATTATCGGCTTTGGCTTTTAGTCCTGCCAGTTCAAACTGCTTAGTGATATATTCATACGCAAGTTTTTCGCCTTCGGTACCGGTTCTTCTTCCTTCCAGTTTATCATCGGCCAGGTATGCAATATGATTATGTAAAGATGCCAATACAATATTATCGGCTTTAATTTGTGATTTTTTACGTTTTTGAGCTGTACTAACTGTAGAAATCAATAATAAAAACCAAAGGAAATGTTTCATGTATTTGTATTTGGTGTGGAAAAGCAAAGATAACTTACAGTACTGCTATTTGTGTAAATGGATTGTAAAAATTAGTATGTGTGTATCTGTTTCAATTTTTCACTTAGCAAAGGGCATCTTTCTTAAATCGTAACCTTTTAAAGAGGTTTACAGTTATTTTTGCAGTCAATTTTGACAAAGCATATAAACATAGCATTGGTAGGTAATCCAAACAGCGGCAAAAGTTCGCTGTTTAATTATTTAACCGGGTTAAACCAACGGGTAGGAAATTTTCCGGGGGTAACAGTTGATAAAAAAATGGGCCAAAGTAAAATTTCGGAAAACCTACAGGCTACAATTATTGACTTACCCGGTTCTTATAGCCTTTATCCAAAACGTAGCGATGAGTGGGTGGCATACAAAGTTTTACTTAACCAGGATGCTAATATAAAACCCAATATGATTTTGCTGGTAGCCGATGCAAGCAATCTTAAACGCAACCTTTTATTTTGTTCGCAAATTATTGACCTGGGCATACCGGTGGTAATAGCATTTACCATGATGGATATTGCAAAAAGAAAAGGAACACAAATTGATATACCCGGACTTGAAAGAGAATTAGGTGTACCCATTGTACAGGTAAACCCACGAAAAAGTAAAGGGCTTGAGCAATTAAAAAAAGTGATTGAGCAATCGGCCGAAAATTTATACCATCCACCGGCACGTGGTTTTATTGATAACCATGCATTGGCTGCAGATGCCATTAACGGTGTTAAAAACCATTATCCCGAAATAAGCAATTATAAGGCTATTCATTACCTGATAAACCACGAGCAGTTTTTGCTTGATGAAGGTATGCAGGATACTATTGAACAAATAGAAATTGAAAATAAATTTAACCCAACCAAAACGCAAGCCGAAGAAATTATGCAGCGTTATGGCCGTATTAAGCATATTATGCAACAAACAGTGGTGGAAGCCGACCCATTACAAAAGGCCATGTTTAACGAGCGGCTCGATGATATACTGATGCACCGGGTATGGGGATATGTAATTTTAATAACCGTATTATTCCTGCTTTTTCAAAGTGTTTTTTGGGTGGCCAAATATCCTATGGATGGTATTGAATGGTTGTTTGGCGAGTTTGGTGGTTTACTAAGTAACATGTTGCCGGTTAGCTGGTGGAGCGATTTGCTAATTAATGGTGTAATTGCCGGGCTAAGCGGTATTATCATATTTATACCGCAGATAATGATATTGTTTGGTTTGATAACGATACTGGAAGATACCGGTTACATGGCCCGTATAAGTTTTCTTACAGATAAGCTGATGAGAAAGGTGGGGCTTAATGGTAAAAGTGTAATGCCTATGATAAGTGGTTTTGCATGCGCCGTGCCGGCCATCATGAGTGCCCGCAATATCGAAAACAAAAAAGAAAGGCTACTCACCATTATGATAACGCCACTTATGAGTTGCAGTGCAAGGCTGCCGGTGTACACTATTTTAATAGCATTAGTCATCCCCTCAAAATTATATTTTGGATTTTTAAGTTTACAAGGCCTTGTAATGATGGGGCTTTATTTAATGGGTACAGTAATGGCGTTAATTGTAGCCTGGGTGATGAAATGGTTTATTAAAAGCGCCGAACGCAGCTTTTTTATTTTGGAATTACCTTCTTACCGCTCACCAAGGTGGAAGAATGCAATTACTACCATGATAGAGAAAGCAAAAATATTTGTATTTGATGCCGGTAAAATTATAATGATTATAAGCTTGCTGTTATGGGTTTTAAGTACCTATGGCCCGGCAAAAAAAATGGCAGCAGTTACTGCTAAATACGAGCAACTGGTAAAACAAAATCCTCAACAGGCTAATGAATTGAATAAAGAACGAAGGACCGAATTGCTGCAAAGCTCCTTTGCCGGGTCATTAGGAAAGGCTATAGAACCTGTTATAAGGCCATTGGGATACGACTGGAAAATTGGTATTGCACTAATTACTTCATTTGCCGCCAGGGAAGTTTTTGTGGGTACTATGGCAACCTTGTACAGTGTGGGCGATGATGCAGACAATAACAATACTACACTTAGACAAAAAATGGCAGCTGCCGTAAGAGAAGATGGTACAAAAGTGTACAACCTGGCAACGGGTTTATCATTACTGGTGTTTTATGTATTGGCTATGCAATGTATGAGTACATTGGCTGTGGTTAAAAGAGAAACCCGTAGCTGGAAATGGCCAATGATTCAATTGGTTTACATGACCGGCCTTGCTTATGTGATGAGCTGGATTGTGTACACAATTTTCAAATAAAAAAATCTAAACAGATTATTGGTTTTATTATGCAAACTTTTTTTGCATCTATAATTTTATTATTCAATTTAAATTATTTTTTATGAGCAACCTTGTTACAGCATTCAACGATTATCGTTCCAGGATGAACAATGTGATTTTAAGTAAAGACAATCTTGTTATTAAACGATTATGGAATTTAGATACCAACACTTACGCAGCCGGCGCATTAGATGTAAAAACCAAAGAAATGTTAGGCCTTGTTGCCAGTATGGTTTTACGATGCGATGATTGTATTAAATATCATTTAGGCAAAACGCACGAGTTGGGTATTACCACCGAGCAGGTGTATGAAGTGTTTGCCGTAGCAAATATTGTTGGCGGAACCATTGTGGTGCCACACACCAGGAGGGCAGCCGAGTATTGGGAAGAGTTGCAAAAAAAGGAAGGTTAATGGCTGGTTATGGTACCGGTAAAATTTTAAAATTCATTTTAATTGTAGTACCATTGTTTGTGTTTCAATATTCAATAACTTTATAACTCAATTATTATTAGTATGAGTGATACTATATCTGCCCTACCTCCCTTAACCGCAAAAGATTTTGTTACCGACCAGGAAGTTCGCTGGTGCCCGGGTTGTGGTGATTATTCCATTCTTGCACAGGTGCAAAAAGTGATGCCAACCCTTGGTATTCCAAAAGAAAATATTGTTGTAATAAGTGGCATCGGCTGCAGCAGCCGTTTTCCTTATTATATGAACACCTATGGTATGCACAGCATACATGGCAGGGCTACCGCTATTGCCAGCGGCTTAAAAGCGGCACGCCCCGAACTGAGTGTGTGGATAGTTACCGGCGATGGCGACGGGTTAAGCATTGGCGGCAACCATACCATTCATTTACTGCGCCGCAATTTTGATGTAAATATTATGTTGTTCAATAACCAGATTTATGGTTTAACAAAAGGGCAATATTCACCAACATCCGAAGAGCATAAGATAACCAAGTCAACACCGTTTGGCAGTATCGATCATCCTTTTAATCCCTTAGCGCTGGCCATGGGTGCCGATGCAAGTTTTATTGCCCGTACTATGGACAGGGATCCTAAACATTTACAGGCAATGCTTTTAAGATCGCAGGCACATAAAGGAGCTTCGTTTTTAGAGATATACCAAAACTGCAATATTTTTAATGATGGTGCTTTTGAAATATTTACCGAAAAGAAAACCAAGCCGGATGAAGTGTTGTTTTTAGAGCAAGGCAAACCATTGATTTTTGGTGCCACTCAAAACAAAGGAATAAAGCTGGATGGTTTTAAACCTGTAATTGCCGACCTGGAAGCCGGTGCATCTGCCGATGATTTATGGATACATGATGAACGGGATTTTTATAAAGCACAAATATTGATACGGATGTTTGATGACCCTAAACTGGAAGGGCACCTGCCAAGGCCATTTGGTGTTTTTTATGAAACCGACAGGGCTTGTTATGAAGATAGTTTAACAATGCAGATTGAAGAAGTAATAGCCAGGAAAGGAAAAGGCGATTTAGATAAACTACTTAGGGGAAATGAAACTTGGGAAATTTCTGCCACTGCATAAATAATTGAACAAATATTTTAAGATTGCTGTTAATACAATCAAACTAAATGACAAAGGAGCAAAGTTTTAATCTTTGCTCCTTTGTATTGATATATCCAATTTATAAGCATTGAATTTTTATTTTTTACAGCATCCCCTTTTCTTTAAGATACTCTGCTATTTGCACTGCATTAGTGGCAGCGCCTTTACGAAGGTTATCACTCACTATCCAGCAGTTTAAAGTTTTGGGTTGTGTTTCATCCCTTCTTATCCTGCCTACAAATGTATCATCCTTATCAAAAGCCGTTAATGGCATGGGGTAAATATTATTGGTAACATCATCTTTTAAAACAACTCCCGGTGCTTTGCTGAGGATAGATTTCACTTCTGCAAGGTCAAAATCATTTTCAAATTCAATGTTCACACTTTCACTGTGGCCGCCCATGGTAGGTATTCGTACGCAGGTGGCGGTAACTTTTATGTTATCATCACCAATAATTTTATTTGTTTCCTTCACCATTTTCATTTCTTCTTTGGTGTAACCGTTTTCAAGAAAAACATCAATATGCGGTATGGCGTTTAAATCAATAGGGTATTTATAAGCCATATCACCCTCTACGCCTTTACGCTCGTTCATCAGTTGTGTTACTGCTTTTACGCCGGTGCCGGTAACGCTTTGGTAAGTACTTACCACCACCCTTTTTATCTTGTATTTATCATGCAAAGGTTTTAATACCACTACCATTTGTATAGTAGAGCAGTTAGGGTTGGCAATTATTTTATCTTCTTTTGTTAATACAGTTGCATTCACTTCGGGCACCACTAATTTTTTTGTGGGGTCCATGCGCCAGGCACTTGAGTTGTCAATAACAGTTATGCCTGCAGCTGCAAATTTTGGCGCCCACTCAAGCGATGTGCTGCCGCCGGCAGAAAAAATTGCCACATCGGGTTTAGCTGCAATGGCATCGGCAGCACTTACAATTTTATATACTTTACCTTTAAAACTTATTTCTTTACCTATACTTTTTTCTGAGGCCACAGGAATTAGTTCCGTAACCGGGAAATTCCTTTCTTGCAATACCTGTAACATTTTACTGCCTACTAAACCGGTAGCGCCTACAACTGCAACTTTCATTTTACTTTTTGTTTTATTAATTATAAAAAAAGCCTCCCGTTTTTGGGAAGGCCAGTTATTTTGATACATACATCATTACACTTATGCTTTCCCTTAATGGTTGGGCTTTTTAGTAAAACAAGTATGTTTATATTTTATCATTGCGCTTCGAAATTAAACACAAAACCCAATTCAGCCAAAATAAAAAACGGGTGTTGAATTATAACCTGTTGATTAAAAAGCACTGTTTTATTATTTGCTTTTTAACCTAATTAAACCCGTTAAAAAAGTTATCTTTATTACATAACCCAACTATTTATGAGATTAAAACAACTTATCATCACCGGTTTTTTCTTTTTGTTTATTACAAAAGGATATAGCCAGTTTACTGATAATTTTGCCGACGGTGATTTTACCTCTAACCCCACATGGGTAGGCAATACAGCCGATTGGGTTGTTAACCCTTCATTACAGCTGCAAAGCAACAATACTGTTGCCAACAGTACTTTTTATTTAAGTACTGCCAGTACAATGGCTACAACAGCCCAATGGGAGTTTTATACACAAATTACATTCAATCCTTCATCGGCCAATTATATTGACGTGTATTTAACCGCATCTGCCAGCGATATCAGCCTCAACTCTACCACCGGTTATTTTGTACGTATTGGTAATACCGATGACGAAATATCGCTGTACAGGAAAGATGCAGGCGGCGCCATTGTAAAAATTATTGATGGGGTTAACGGTGTATTAAACACAAGCAATAATGTGATGAAGATTAAAGTTTTTAGGAATGCTGCCAATCAATGGAATTTATCAAGAGATTTAAGCGGTACCGGCAACAGTTATTTTAATGAAGGCGTGGTTACCGATGCAACTTATCTTACATCAGCCTATTTTGGCATCCTGGTAAAACAAAGCACTGCCAGTTTTTTTCAACGGCATTTTTTTGACGATATAGAAGTGAAAGCTTACGTGCCGGATGTTACACCGCCTTCTATCATTTCATCAACAGCTATATCATCCACAGCAGTAGATGTATTGTTTAACGAACCGGTTGAACTTGCCAGCAGCCAAATATCATCAAACTATATGGCCAACAACGGCATTGGTATGCCGGTATCTGCAGTAAGAGATAATGTTAACTCGGCATTAGTGCATTTAGTATTTGCAAGCGCTTTTGCTAACGGAACCATTTACCAGCTTACTGTAAATGCTGTTACCGATCTTTCGGGTAATGCAATCAGCAACGGCACTTCTAATTTTAGTTTTTACACGCCAAAACTTTATGATATAGTTATTGATGAAATAATGGCCGACCCATCGCCACCTGTGGCCCTGCCTAATAATGAATGGATAGAATTGAAAAATACCACTGCTTTCCCTATTAATTTATTGGGCTGGCGTATTGGCGATATTACCGGTCAAAGCGGGGCTATGCCTGCTTTTGTTTTGCAGCCCGATAGTTTTGTGATAGTATGTACCGGTAGCGCCGTTGCTGCCATGATGGCTTATGGAAATGTTATTGCGGTAACCAGTTTTCCGTCGCTTGATAATGGAGGCGATCAGTTATCGTTATACGATGCATCCGGCGCCATCATACATTCGGTTAATTATACCGATAAATGGTTTCAAAACGAATTGAAAAAAGACGGTGGATGGTCATTGGAAATGATTGATACAAAAAATCCCTGCAATGGGTTTAGCAACTGGATAGCAAGCAATGATGTAAAGGGTGGAACACCTGGTCAAAAAAATTCGGTAGATGGCGTTAATGCAGATAACACATCGCCCCGATTGCTTAGGGCTTATGCAACTGATAGCGTACATGTGGTATTGGTATTTGATGAACCGGTTGATGTGGTAAAAGCTGCTGTGGCGGCTAATTACAACATCAGCGATGGTGTTGGTACGCCACAAACGGCCAATGCCATAGCGCCGGGTTTTAGCAAAGTGGCGCTACAACTAAATGTACCATTGGTGCGTAATAAAGTATATACAGTTACAGCATCGGCGCTTACCGATTGCGTGGGCAATGCCATTGGTACAAACAATACCGTAAAGCTGGGGCTTGCATCTGCCACCGATAGTTTTGATGTGGTGATAAATGAAATATTATTTAACCCCATACCTACGGGTGTAGATTACGTGGAACTGTATAACCGAACAAGTAAAGTGATTGATTTAAAAAACCTGTATATAGCCAACAGGAATTCGGCAGGCACGGTAAGCAGTATTGCGCAACTTAGCACCGAAACCAATTTATTGTATCCGCAGGATTTTATCGTGGTAACATCCGATGCATCTGTTGTAAAAAGAGATTTTATAACCATGAACCCCGATGCATTTGTAGAAGTAAGCATGCCATCGTACAATGATGATAAAAGCAATGTGGTAATATTAAACGAACAGGGAAAAATAACCGACGAACTATTGTACAGCGATAAATGGCATTTTAAACTTTTAGATAATAAAGAAGGAGTGGCACTGGAAAGGATAGACTATGATGCAGCCACACAAAACGAGGATAACTGGCATTCGGCTGCAAGCAGCGTAGGATACGGAACACCAACGTATAAAAATTCGCAGTACCGTATTGATATGCAGGTACAGGGCGATATTGCAGTTTCGCCCGAAATTGTTTCACCCGATAATGATGGCATGGATGATTTTGCAACGATTGATTACAGTTTTCCATCGCCGGGCTATGTAGCTAACATCACCATATTTGATGCCAATGGCCGTGCGGTAAGGTATTTACAACGCAATGCTTTATGCGGTACCAAAGGAAGTTTTAGATGGGATGGGCTGGGCGAAAAATTTCAGAAACTGGCCGTAGGTATTTACATCATCTACACCGAAGTATTTAACCTGGATGGTAAGAAAAAACAGTTTAAGAATACGATAGTGCTGGCAAGAAGAAATTAATTCATCCTGGTAGTTAAAACAGCAATATAGCTAAGTTATCGGTTTTCCCAATCACCAAAACCGTCTAAAGTACTGTCATTGGGCTTTTTTTCAAGTATATACCTAATAAGTAAATAACCACCAAAAGCGCTTGCAAGCCCAATGGCCATCAGGCCAATTAAGTTGCCTGTTCCAAAAAAACTTATACCTAAAAACATACCTGTAAATTCAAAAAGTATCCAGTTAGCAATCATTGTTATTTTCCACTTAAGCGGCGGCAGCCCTTTTTTAATGGCCAGGTTGCCTATGTTTTTGGCAAGAAAATAAAGAAGTACAATTTCGAGCATTATTATAAAATTGATTGTAATTATAAATTCTAAAACAGTACTCGGTTAAAATTGTTTTTAAAAATTATATAGGTAAAGTGGCAAAGCAATAAAGTATATATTAAACCAGGTCAATATCGAAATTTACTAATTGCACAAATTCAGCAAGGCGTGCATCTATATCTTCTTTGTTTATCTCTTTCAACCTGTCGGGTCCAAATTTTTCAACACAAAAACTTGCCATGGCGCTTCCAACAATAATGGCAGTTTTCATGTTTTCGTAACTAATGTCTCCTGTTTTTGCAAGATGGCCAATAAAGCCCCCGGCAAAAGTATCGCCTGCGCCGGTGGGGTCAAATACTTCTTCAAGCGGTAAAGCTGGTGCAAAAAACACATGGTCTTTATGAAACAACAGGGCGCCATGTTCGCCCTTTTTTATAATCAGGAATTGAGGCCCCATGTTAATAATTTCCCGGGCTGCTTTTACCAGCGAAAGTTCTCCGCTTAATTGACGGGCTTCGGCATCATTCACCAATAACACATCTACTTTTTTTAAAACAGCTTTTAAATCATCCATAGCAACATCCATCCAAAAATTCATGGTATCCATCACTATCAGCTTGGGCCTAACCTTTAACTGGTCAATAACGCTCATTTGCAATTTGGGCATAAGGTTGCCAAGCATTAAAAAACTTGCACCCTGGTAAGAGTCTGGCACCACCGGGTTAAAATCTTCCAATACATTTAAATCTGTAACCAATGTATCCCGGCTGTTCATATCTAAATGATATTTACCGCTCCAAAAAAAAGATTTTTTGTCTTTTACAATTTCAACACCTTCAAGTTGCACGCCACGTTTTTTTAGTTCGTTCATTTCTTCTTCCGGAAAATCGTAACCTACAATAGATATTTGCTGTACCGGCGTTAAAAAATTACTGGCAGCATACGCAACATAAGTGCCCGAGCCGCCTATTATTTTGTCTGTTTTACCAAAAGGAGTTTCAATGGCATCAAAAGCCATGGTACCAACACATATTACTGACATAAGGTTATTTTTAAATTTGGGGCAAAAGTAAATGATTAAAATGATTTTTAGGTTGTGATAGACTGATAAAAAGAAAGGTTTAGATTATGGTGAACCATTACATTTGCAGGTAACAGTTTAACATTATCATTGTGCTCATCAGCATTCATCCTCAAGATCCACAACAAAGGCTTATAAGGCAGGTGGCCGAATGCCTGAAGGATGGCGGTGTTATCATTTACCCTACCGATACTATTTATGGTTTGGGTTGCGATATTAATCAGCATAAGGCAATAACTCAAATTTGTAAAATAAAAAATGTAGATCCTCAAAAAGCACAGCTATCTTTTATTTGCAGAGACCTAAGCCATTTAAGCGATTACACAAAAAGTATTGATACGCCACTGTACCGTATGTTAAAAAGTTATTTGCCCGGCCCATACACTTTTATTTTACCTGCCAGCAAACAAGTGCCAAAAATTTTGCAAAGCAAAAAATCAACGGTGGGCATTAGGGTGCCCGATAATAATATTTGCCGCCATATTTTAGAAGAACTGGGCAACCCAATACTGAGTGCATCGCTGCCCGGCGATTTGGTAGAAGAGTACACCGACCCCGAAGTGATTTATGAAAACTTTGGCGATAAGGTTGATTTTGTAATTGACGGTGGCATTGGTAGCATGGTGCCTTCAACAGTGGTTGATTGTACAACAAGCGACTGGCAAATCATTAGGCAGGGACAGGGTTTGTGGGAAGAGTGATGACTTTTATAATAAGAAACGCCAGTTATATGTTATAACTTTTACGATGGTACATACATAGGCCAAACCGACTAATTGCCTTGCGATGGTAAGCCGTGCCGTAACCTTTATTTTTATCCCAACCATAATGGCTGTATTCTTTGTGTATTGTTTGCATAAACTCATCCCGGTATGTTTTTGCAAGAATGCTGGCAGCAGCAATTGATGCAAATTTTCCATCGCCCTTTACAATACATTGGTGTGGTAATTTTTTATATGGTTTAAAACGGTTACCATCAATCAATAAAAATTCGGGATAAGTTTTTAGTTTGTCTATAGCAAGATGCATGGCTAAATAACTGGCCTGTAAAATATTTATTGCATCAATAGTTTCGTTGTTAACTGATGCAACTCCAAATGCAATACTTTCTTTTTCTATCACCGGCCTTAACAGGTTACGCTGCTTTTCATTTAATTGCTTGCTATCGTTTAACAATGGATGATGAAAATCTTTTGGTAAAATTACCGCTGCTGCAAAAACTGGCCCTGCATAACAACCACGGCCGGCTTCATCTACACCGGCTTCAATAAAATTTGTATGTAAATAAGATGCTAACATCTGCATTAACAAATATCAACCAAAACAATAATAAAACAATTCATTTTTAATAAAGCAACTATGCTTATGTACATTTGCGGCTGCAATGGATAATTTACAACAACAGCAAGCGCAGCGGCAAGTTGCCACCTGGTTATTGATTGGTGTGGGCATGATAATTATACAAGTTTTGCTGGGCGGTATTACCAGGCTAACCGAATCGGGCCTTTCAATAACAGAATGGAAACCCATTACCGGCGCCTTGCCACCACTTAACCATACAGCCTGGCAGGCTGAGTTTGATAAATATAAAGGCACCGATCAGTTCAAATATGTTCATAAATATTTTTCCCTGTCTGAGTTTAAATTTATTTTTTTCTGGGAATGGTTTCACCGTACCTGGGCACGATTGATGGGGCTGGTATTTTTAGTTGGCTTCATATATTTTGTGGCAACTAAAAAATTTAATAAAGGGATGGTTAAGCCAATGATCATCCTTTTTATACTAGGTGGCTTGCAGGGTTTTATAGGTTGGTTTATGGTTAAAAGCGGGCTGGTACCCCAAAAATATTTTGTTGGCCATGTAGAGCTTACCACTCATTTTATTGCAGCGCTTGGATTACTTTGTTATACTTTATGGTTTGCATTAAGCATGCTAATTAAAAAACATCAGCTTGTTGTACATTCAAAACTTAAAAACTTTTTATTGGGCATACTGGTTGTAATGTTTTTACAATTGATATACGGTGGTTTTATGGCAGGTTTACGTGCCGCTGTTATAGCGCCTACCTGGCCCGATATCAATGGTAGCATGGCGCCTGCCGGCATGTGGGAGCTATCGCCTACTACGGTCAACCTGGTTAATAATCCGCTTACCGTTCATTTTATTCATCGTGGCCTTGCATATTTATTACTGATATTGATTGCCGCCTGGTGGTTCAAATCAAAAAATATTACAGGCAATAAATTATTCAACAGGCTTAAGTTGGCTGTTTTTTTATTAGTGTTAACACAGGTTACGCTTGGCATATTAACAGTGCTTAACGCCGTACATGCTAACCGGCTTGTAGTACTTGGTGTGCTGCATCAGTTTACAGCTATGATGCTTTTGACGGTTATTGTATCGCTGATTTTTGTTGTAAGAAGAAAAGCAGTATGATTGATTTATGTAGTTATTATATGTAAATACAAGGTTTGCTGAATGTGTTTTTTATAAGTAATTTTAAAAAACGCTGTTTGTTCATGAAGCAACTTCTGAAAGATATTTATTATTCGTTCCCTGTTCAACTATTCATTTTACATTTCAGGAAATTCCAGGTGTTGCTGGTGTTTTGGTATATACTTGGCAGTACTATCAACAGCGTTTTTATGAAAGACTACGGCGCTGATGCATTATTTTTTACTCCCGAATACCTGGGCAGCGTAGACGCATTAAGTGCATCAATTGTTGGCATGGCTATTGGGGTTTTTATAATGAGCTGGAATATCACAACCTTTATTTTGCATAGCAAACGATGCAGGTTTTTGGCAACCACGGCTAAACCATTTTTAAAATACTGCATCAATAACGCTGTGCTGCCACTGCTGTTCCTGTTGTTTTATTTTGTTAAACTGGCTTCGTTTGATAGGCAAAAAGAACTGATGAGTGTTGGCGAAACAGCAATTATTGTATTAGGGATTTTGGGCGGATTAATTTTTATTCTGGCAGTTTCTTTCGCATATTTTTTTGGTGCAGAAAAAACTATACAACGCACTATTACGCCTATCATAGAAATGGATCGCCATTTTAACCAACACTATTCGCAACAGCAGGAAGACCATGAAAATTTTGGCATGAAAGTGAGTTATTACCTGGGCAAAGGATTCCGTTTTCGTAAAGTAAGAAACGTGGCGCACTACAACAGGGACTATTTAAACCTGGTGTTTACAAGGCATCATTTTGCTGCCATCATCAGCATTGTATTAGCATTTGTGTTTTTAATTGTGATTGGTTTTTTTATGGATAAGCCTGTCTTCCAGGTGCCGGCAGCAGCCAGTATACTTATATTTTTTGCTGCCATGACTGCTGTTATTGGCGCCTTATCGTACTTTTTACAAAGCTGGAGCCTGGCATTTTTTATTGGGCTGCTTTTAATAGTTGATATACTTTATAAAAATGAAATTATAGATACCCGTAACAAAGCTTACGGGCTAAATTATATAAACAAACAAAACAGGCCCGATTATGATAAGGCATCTTTACAAAAACTTTGTTCGGCTGTAAATATTGAAACCGACAGGGCCAACATGATTGCTATCCTCAACAACTGGAAAAAAAAGCAAAGCGAAGAAAAGCCCGTGATGTTTTTTATAAATGTTAGTGGTGGCGGTTTACGCAGCGGCACTTTTGTGATGAATACGCTTCAAAAACTGGACAGTGTAACCAACGGTAACTTTTTTAAACACACTATGATGATTAACGGCGCCAGTGGTGGCATGTTGGCGGCCACGTATTACCGTGAGTTGTACAGGCAGCAATTGAAAGACAGTACTGTTAATTTGAACGACCCTGCATACACCAATCGTATAGCAAGAGACCTTTTAAACCCTTTGTTCTCATCTATGGTATCAAGGGATATTTTTTCGCCGGCACAAAAATTTACCGTAGGCGATTATAAATATGTAAAAGACCGGGGCTATGCATTTGAAGAAAAACTTAACAGCAACACTAAGGGTTTGCTTAATAAGCATTTGAGTGATTATACCACTGACGAAAAAAATGCCGCTATCCCTTTAATGATTTTTAACTCTACCATTACCCAGGATGGCAGGCGTATGATGATATGCACACAACCCATCAGTTTTTTGATGAAACCTCAGCAATTGGTTTATGATAATACCGTAAGCCCCGATGCGGTTGACTTTACAGCCATGTTTGCCAAACAAAACCCAATGAATGTACGCCTGCTTACAGCGCTGCGTATGAATGCCACATTCCCTTACGTATTACCAAGTGTATGGTTACCCAGCAATCCTGTTATTGATGTGATGGATGCCGGCTTGCGGGATAATTTTGGGTTAGAAACAACGCTCCGCTTTATTGAAAACTTTAAAGACTGGCTTAAAGAAAACACCAGCCACGTGGTGATTGTACAACTTAGAGACCGCATGCTCGACAACTGGCAGCAGCCTTATGAAACAGAATCGGTAACCGATTTCATCATTAAGCCGGGCACTATGCTGCAACATAACTGGCAAAAGCAGCAAGATTATTCTGAGACTGACCAGTTTAGTTACCTGCAGGATGATAGCACGCTGAACCTGCAACGCACCATTTTTATGTATCAGCCGCAGGCTAATGATAAAGGTGCCGCACTCAACTTTCATTTAACGGCAACCGAAAAAAGAGATATAAAAGAATCTTTCAACAATGCATTTAACCAGGCATCGATGCAAAGTATATTACAATTGCTAAACAAATAATCAGGGCATAAGCAGTGTAAATGCTTGTTCAATAATTTCAATTTCAAAATGGATGTCAGTATTAGCGGGGTCGCCATCAATATGTAATGGTGCTAACGACGGGTTTTTTATATTCAATTTTTTTGTTTGAAAATAGTGAATATCGTTGCGATGATATTTTTTATCTTCGTACATGCGTACCTGCCCGTTGCGTATTTGTTTAAGCACCGTCCATATCATCCGCATCTTGCTCATCTTATTTACTACCACAATATCAAGCAAGCCATCGTGCAAACTTGCCCTTGGGGCAATGGTAAAATTATTGCCAAACTGGTTACTGTTGGCAATGCTGATAAAGAAAGCCTCGGTGTCAAAAATTTTTCCATCAATGTTTAATTCAAACGGGTATGGTTTTGCACGAAAAAAGTTTTTGGCCGATTGTTGTACATAAGTGGCCAGGCCTCTTTTTTGTTGTTGGGCAAAATCATGCGCCACCTGTGCATCAAAACCCAGGCCGCATAGCATGCAACTAAATTTTTTATTGATATAAAAACCATCAACTGCAATGGCATTTCCATTAAAGATCACCTGCAGGGCTTTGTTTACCGCTTTGGGAATTTTTGCAGCAAAAGCAAGCCCGTTGCCGCTTCCCGAAGGAATAATACCGATGTTGACTGGTATTCCCTGTACCGCATTGGCAATTTGATTTACGGTGCCATCGCCGCCGCATACGATAACATCGGTTATTTTTTCTGATGCGATTTTGTTTTTAAGGTAAGCATAATCACCGGCAGCATTGGTATCTGCAATTTCAAAAGGGATATTTTGTTTTTTTGTTTCACTACTGATGCATTCCCGAACAAATGTTTTTTTACCGGTACCCGAAATTGGATTGATGAAATAAATAAATCTTCTGTTCATAGTTGGTTTGGTTGGCCGGTGAATTAAGCATTGTAAAACATCACCACCTTAATAATGCACCGGCCCAGGTAAAGCCGCTGCCAAAGGCTGCAAGGCAAACAAGGTTGCCGTCTTTTATTTTACCGGTTTCCCATGCTTCGCAAAGTGCAATGGGTACCGATGCTGCGGTGGTGTTACCAAATTTTTGTATGTTATTAAAAACCTGTTCATCTTTTAATCCTAACTTTTGTTGTACAAACTGTGCTATACGCAGGTTGGCCTGGTGTGGTATCAGCATATCAATATCTGCTGCTGTTAAATTATTTGCAAGCAATGCTTCCTGTATCACTTCGGGCATTTTAATAATGGCTTTTTTAAAAACTGCCGGGCCATCCATGAAAGGAAAATTTTGTGCTTCATTTACCATTGCATTGCTCATAAACATTTGCCCTATTTCTGCATCATCAAAATTTGCAAGCGGTGTTTGTACCCAATGGTTGGCATGTGTGCCGGGGTTGTACATAGCAAGTATTTCGGCGCTTTCGCCATCGCTGTGCAAGTGAGTGCTTAAGATACCCTGGTTGGGGTTAGTAGTTGGTTGCAAAACCACGGCGCCGGCGCCATCACCAAAAATTACACTCACGCTGCGACCTCGGGTACTAAAATCTAAACCAAAAGAATGTTTTTCGCTGCCTACCACCAATATGTTTTTATACATGCCGGTTTTTATAAACTGGTCGGCAACTGACAGTGCATAAACAAAACCGCTACATTGGTTACGTATATCTAATGCCCCAATCTCTTTCATCTTCATAGCTCTTTGCAACAACACGCCGCAGCCCGGGAAATAATAATCGGGGCTTAGGGTGGCAAAAATAATAAAGTCAATATCCTGTGGAGTAATGCCTGCCCTTTCAATAGCAATTGTAGCCGCCTGTACACCCATGGTGGTGGTGGTTTCGCCGGTACGGTGAGCATAACGCCGTTCTTTTATACCTGTTCTTTCCTGGATCCATTCATCAGAGGTATCCATGTATTTTTTTAAATCGTTATTGGTAATTATATTTTCAGGAACATAGTATCCAATGCCAGCAATCTTAGCTTTAAGCATACTTTATTTTTTTTGTAGAGCAGCAATTTACAAAATAGTAAACGATTTGCAACTGTTACAAATGCAACCAAAGCCATGCTATGGAATTATTTTTTCACAGTGTTAATCAAGCTTAACCATATTACGTAAGCAGAAGTCATCATCTAACACAGGATGCACACGGGTTTTGTAATGGAAGCTTACAGAGTTGCGAAGGTCCTGGCTGTTAAATATCATCTTATTAGTGAAATGCTCGGCCAGTGGTAATAAAGAAAGATTGTCATTTTTAAAAACAAGCTGTGCAATATAAACCCTTGAATTTATTTTTATGTTGAGGAACTGCATACCATCAACCGTTGACATGAATGCAGTACCACTAAGTGAATCGCCTGTAATTTTATTGTATTGTTTTATAACGTCCAGGTAACCGGTAAAAGAAATATCGTATTCTGTATCCGATCTTTTTCGAAGAGACATGGTAACGCTTTCCTGCCTGGATGTACCCTGTGGTTGAATATATGCAAGCCAGTCTCCTATCAAAGCGTCTTCTACATAAATGGTGGGTTCTTCATCAATATTATATGCACTGCTATATGGGCAGGCATAAAGTATTATACACAAGGTACCGAAGAGTAATATTTGTAAAATTTTTTTCAATTTTTTACAACATTAAAATTAAGCACGATTTTTTTTAATTGCAATAGCTGTAAATGTATGTAGATACATTATTATACAGATGTATGGCATTATTGCTATGCAATACTGTTTTAAAACAGGATGCTCATCCAACTTCCGGCTTCCATTATCCAGGCAATGCCTACATGAACAATGAGGCCTCCCCAAATACTTTTTGTATGGTAACTGATAATGCCCAAAAAGATACCTCCCCAAAAACTACTGATAGCTTCGCCAAGTGGTTTTCCACAATGAATAGCACAGTAAAAACAAGCCACAGGTACGATGCATTGGGGGCCGCAAATTTTATATAAAGAAAGGATTAAAAATCCCCTGAAAAAAAATTCAATGCTTACAAAGTCGAAACCATAGCAAAGTTCATAAATGATATAGTGTATTTTTTTTGATGAAAGTGAAAGTTGCTGAATAAATTTTGAGTCGGGGTAGGTTTGTAAAAAATCGCTACGGGTGCAGGCAATAGCAACAAAGGGTGCCATCATCAGTAACATAATCAGGTATGGTTTTAAATCTTTTATTGCAGTGGCACCATAAAAAAGTTGGTTGTCCTTATCTTTTATATACCAAACAATAAACACAGGTATCAACAAAATAAAAACCTTTACAATACGGTTAATGCTATTGTTCCAAAATACCAATTCATCGCCACTCCAAAAATGTTTTAATAATGGTTGATGAAAATAAAAGTTTACCCTGAATGAAAAAAAAGCCGGGGCCAAAAAAAGTATTATCCAAAACCAATAACTTTTATGCCAGGTTATATTTTTAATAAAAAAAAACTGCAGTAAAAATGCGGCTGCAAAGGGCACAAAATATAACAGCCAATATCCAGCAAAACAGCGCCATAGGTTGTTCCCATTTCCAATCAAATTATCTTGTAACTGGTACCGGTAATTTAAATAGATGATAATACCCATCAGGGCTATAACCGGGATGAAATAAAAAAGCCTGAAATCTTTTGTATAAAATTGCCGCAGGTATTGTATGATGGTACCCAAGGCTGGTTAAAGTTTATTAGCAGTGCTTAATGTATTCCACAACAGGTCTTTTAATTCCTGTAAATGATAACCGGTTACTGATGAAATAAATATATGCGGAATATTTTTTGGCAACTCTTTCTCTATGGCAGCTTTTAATTCATCATCCAGCAAATCGCTTTTGCTGATGGCGATAACAAAATCTTTATGCAACATTTCGGGATTGTATTGTTCAAGTTCGTTTTTAAGAATTTCAAATTCTTTTTTATGATTGGCGCTATCGGCCGGAATTAAAAAAAGCAGGATGGAGTTACGTTCTATATGCCGTAAAAAACGATGGCCTAACCCTTTTCCTTCGGCAGCACCTTCTATAATACCCGGCAAATCGGCAATACAAAAACTTTTGGCATCCCTGTATTCAACCATACCAAGTTGTGGCGTTAAAGTGGTGAATGCATAATCGGCAATTTTTGGTTTAGCCGCTGTTATGCTACTAAGCAATGTAGATTTGCCTGCATTGGGAAAACCAACCAATCCTACATCGGCCAAAACTTTTAACTCAAGTATTTTTATTCCTTCCGAGCCGGGCTCGCCGGGTTGTGCATAATCAGGTGCCTGGTTGGTGGCTGTTTTAAAATTACTGTTACCCAACCCGCCTCGTCCGCCTCTCATTAATATTTCTTCCTGTCCGTGTTCTAATATCTCCACTTCTTTTTCGCCCGTTTTTTCATCACGTGCAATAGTGCCAAGCGGCACTTCAATGATGATATCTTTTCCATACCTGCCGGTAGAATTGTTCTTACTTCCGTTTTCGCCGTTTTCGGCTAAAATATTTTTAAAGTAACGAAGGTGTAGCAGGGTCCATAATTGTGCATTGCCTTTTAGTATAATGTGGGCGCCACGGCCTCCATCACCACCATCGGGGCCACCTTTGGCGGTAAGTTTATTACGCATAAAATGTTTGCTACCGGCGCCGCCATGCCCACTACGGCAAAAAATCTTTATCTGGTCTACAAAATTTGATTTTTCCATTGTTGGCGCAAAGGTCTGTAAATTTTATGCATGTATGTAATTTTACTTTTAAATCATCTTACATTTATACTTTAAAATTTAAAATACCTGATGATGTTTAAATTAGTTTTGATACCGGTATTTATCATACTTAGTTGTGGCTCTACAAAGCAAAGCAATAAAGCAAATAATGCTGATTCGGTTATCACAAGTACCTCTACCCCAAAAAATGAATCAGACACATTAAAAAACACTGAAGCTGATATGGCGGCTTTGCCTAAGTGTATAAAAAACAAGATTGATTCATTTAAACTGAAAGAGGCGCATGAGCGCCCGCAAAAAGTAACCGAATTTACCTACAACGGTAAAAAGGTTTATTACATAACTATGCCCTGCTGCGATTTTTATAATGAAGTGTACGACGAAAACTGTAATTACCTGGGTGCACCCGATGGCGGTTTTACGGGTAAGGGTGATGGTAAGTTACCCGACTTTGCTAAACTGGCCACTAATGAAAAAGTAGTTTGGCAGCCATCTAAATAATTATTTGTTTTGGTTCCATGCTTTATAAATAGCTGATTGTGCCGGTCTGTTAGACGGCATTTCAATTAGCGGTTCACAAGGACTGCAGCTTTCAAACATTTGTTTTGGTAATTGCTGGTAAAGTTTTGTGCCTTCGGTTTTCCAATGTATCATTTCATCGGTTACATCTCTTATTTTTTTTGCCGGGTTGCCAACAATTAAACTTCGTTTTTCAAAAACTTCATCGGCTTTAATAAAACTTAAAGCGCCTACAATACACTCATCGCCCAGTATCACATTATCCATTATTACTGTGTTCATGCCTACCAGGCAGTTTATACCAATGGTAGCGCCATGGATAATAGCGCCATGGCCAATATGTGCACCAGCTTTTAATACAACGGTTACACCGGGAAACATGTGTATAGTACAATTTTCCTGCACATTGCATCCGTCTTCAATTATTATTTGCCCCCAATCGCCACGAAGGGCTGCGCCCGGGCCAATGTAACAATTACTGCCAATAATTACATTACCTGTTACGGCGGCTTGCTGATGAATATATGAAGATGGATGAATAACCGGCTTATATCCCTGGAACTCGTATATCATATTTGCAATTTAAAATAAAGTTAAGTCTGCGTTTTTTATAAATCAACCTTTGATATTAGATATATGGATAGCATGATTTTTCCTTAATCTGTAAATGCATTTCCCGATTTTGAAAGTGGGCTGTTAGCTGTGGGGATAGTTTTGTGTCACAAAAAAGTAAAAATTATGCAAAAAAATTTTGTAGCAGTGAATTATATAAACTGTAGTGCTGAGTACAGGGAACGTTTTGAAGAATTGTTTGCAAGCAGGGCACACGCTATTGATACTATGCCGGGCTTTGTTGACATGCAGGTATTGCGCCCGGTAAAAGAAGGCGATGCTTACCTTATTGTAAGTTTTTGGGAAAATGAAAGCGCTTTTAAAACATGGACTACCTCTCCTGCTTTTATTGAAGGGCACAAACGTGGTTTTGCCGATTTGGCAAAAGCCAAAGCCGAAGGAAGGCCTGCACCTATGACAAGTGATTTTAAAACGTATAAGGTAATTTCTAACTAAATAATTTTAATAAATATGATGACAGCCGAAAACAATAAAAAAACTTCTGTATTATTAATGTGGATTAAAAAAGTTGGCTTTTGGGGCTTTCTTTTCTTTTTAGTGAAGGGCTTGTTGTGGCTGGTTGTTACTTATTGGATATTAAAATGATTTTTGGTTTATACCAGCGGTTTGTTTGTTCTAAAACAAGTGCCTTTAAAAAGTGCCACCACATGCCCGTGTTGGTTTGTTACGCTTATATGATACAAACCTGTTGATTTTCCATTGTGTATTTCAAGCGCTTCAGCAGTCAATTCATCGCCAACATGCACCGGTTTTGTAAAGTTGATGGAAGTGTCTAACGCTACTGACAATACATTGCGGTTATTGCAGGCAAAGGCAAAAGCGCTGTCGCTTAAGGAAAACGCAATGCCACCATGCACAATACCAAAACCGTTTACCATTTCTTTACGTACCGTCATCTTTATCTTACTGTAACCATCTTTTATTTCTACAACTTCAATACCCAGCCATTGGCTAAAGAGGTCGTTCTTCATCATGTGCGTAACCACTTGTTGCGATGTTGGCATAATTGTAATTTAAGGTTCTATCAAATTTGTTTTTTGCCTGATTGATTTTAATGCATCAAAAAGTTTATCTAAGTCTTTTTGTTTATTAAATGCATTGATGGAATAACGCAGGTACACTTTATCGCCATGCGGCATTACAGGTATTTCAATAGCATATTCATTAAACAAAACCGACTTTAATTTTTCGGGCTCTTTAGTTTTTATTTCGGCGCTGTACAGTTGTGCAATAAAATCATCGGTTACAGGCGCCAGTGCAGTTGTATTCAACAATGTACAAATTGTATTTGCATTTTGCTGTGTTAATTGGCGGCAAGCCGCAGCCACTGCCTGCCAGTTATTTTGCTGCATAAACTGTATGGCATCGGGGATGGTTAAAAAGGCCGAAAAATCACGGGTGCCCTGCATTTGGTGGTAATCTAAAAATTTTGATGATGATGGGAACATAGCATTATATCCCCAGCTTACTACCAGCGGGTCAAATAAATGCTGCAACTCTTTTTTTACATACAGGAACGAACTGCCTTTGGGTGTAAGCATCCATTTATGGCAGGCGCCGGTATAAATATCGGCTTGCATGGTTTGCAGGTTTACTTGCACCTGCCCCGGGCCATGGGCGCCATCAACAAACGTCATCAATCCTTTTTGCTTTGCAATGGCGCAAATTTCTTCTACGGGTAATCGCAGGCCGGTACTGCTTGTTAAGTGGCTTATAAAAACCAATTTTGTGTTGGTAGTAAGGCCACTGAAAAATTGTTTAATAAAATCTTCTTTACTCTCTAATGGAAAACGTATGGGTTGCTTTTTATAAACAGCGCCGGTTTTGTTGCAATAATATTCCCATGTTTTATCGCATGCTCCATACTCAATGTTGGTGGTAAGTATTTCATCGCCGGGCTGCAGTGCCAGGCTTTTGGCAATAATGTTTACCGCATAGGATGGGTTGGTAACATACACCAAATCTTCGTGATGGCAATTAACAAAATTACCAAGCGCTATCCTTGATTGTTCCAGGTATTTAGGCCCGTTGGTAACAATAAATTCAACCGGTTCCTGTTCCAGTTCTAACTGGTACTGCTGGTAGCGTTCAAATACAGGCCGTGGGCATGCGCCAAACGATCCAAAATTTAAAAAGGTTATATCTTTTCTTAATAAAAACAACGATGAAAGATCTTGCATAAAATAATTTTAATAAAACTAACTGCCTTTAAAAACGGGTTTTCTTTTTTCTAAAAAAGCATTGATGCCTTCGGCATAATCTTGAGTGCCGGCAGCTTTTTGTTGGTAATGATCTTCAAAAGAAAGTTGTTGCTCCCAATGATTAAAGAACGATTGGTTTAATGCATGCTTTGTGTAAGCAAGCCCTTTGGTTGGCATTTGCGAAAGTGTTATTGCAATCTTTTTACTTTCTTCTTCAAAAATATCATCGGCAAAAACTTTATAAATCATGCCCATGTTTTCGGCTTCTGTTGCCGATACTTTATCGCCGGTCATCATCAGGGCGCTTGCTTTTTGCCAGCCAACAAGCCTGGGCAAAGTAAAAGTGCCGCCGCTATCGGGTATTAATCCAATTTTACTAAAAGCCTGTATAAATGTTGCTGATGCTGCAGCCAGCACCACATCGCAACACAAAGCCATGTTAGCACCTGCGCCAGCGGCTACACCGTTTATTGCGGCTACAATTGGCTTTTCAATTTTTCTTATTCTTTCTACTATCGGGTTATAATGTTCAGATAGTATTTGCCTTATTTCAATTTTTTCTTCACCAACCAATTCTCCAATATCCTGCCCTGCACAAAAAGCTTTGCCTGCGCCGGTGATATAAATGGCACGTACTTCTTTTGAGGCAGCGGCTTCATCAAGTTTTTCCTGCATTAATAAAGCCATTTCACGGTTAAACGAATTAAATTTATCGGGCCGGTTTAAAGTGATGTATGCAACAGCATCTTTTATTTGAAATATTATAGACGGCATGGTAATGATTTGATTAAAAATTTAAAATTCAAAACTCTTTACTTCTTTATGGTGCAGTAAATAATTGTTTACAATATCATAGTTCCTGTCGGGCGAGCTGATGCGGTATAAATAAACAGCATCTTTATTTTCTTTAACTATTTTCATACACCTGTATGTCATGCTGTTGGTAGCAAAAAAAACTTCAATTTCTTTTTTAAAAATATCGCCTGTTGATTCGGTCCGTATTCTATAATCTTTCACTTTATGAAACCTGTTTATAAACCTTTGCACCGGCTCTAACACAAACAAGGCAATTACCACCATGGCCGATACCACAATGGCCAATGGGTAATTGTGATAGCCAATGGCCATGCCCAATGCGGCCGTAACCCAAATGATGGCGGCGGTTGTTAACCCATTTACAGTAATGCCTTCTTTAAAGATAACACCGGCGCCAATAAAACCTATGCCGGTAACTATGTTGCTGGCAATGCGGTCGCCGCTTGCATTATCGGCTTCTTTAGATAAGATGGTGTACAGGCAGGAACCTACGCAAATTAAAATCATTGTTCTAAAGCCTGCAGGTTTGCTCCTGAATTCACGCTCAAGGCCAATTACGGCGCCAATGATGAAAGCAACAGAAACCTGTGCGGCTTCTTCAAAATAAATGCTTAAGTCCATAGTTATAAATGTACAGAATTGTATTGTAAAATTAATGGCACTTAAAATAGTCGAAAGGGCACTTAAATTTTGTTAGTTTTAAAATATGCACATAATAGTCAACTATTTTTCAACATCCCTTTTTTTGATACCAGTGTTCTTAAGTCAACTATCAACGAATCTTTTAACTTCATTACTTCATCGCAAACACTTTCATTTTTAATTTCCAAAATTCCAGATTCACCCGGGGTCAGGTTTCGGAGACACTTAAGTATCTTGTTTTCAATTTCAAATAACTTATCCCTGATTTCTTTTTCCAGCATGATGCCATTGCCATCGGTATAATAAATTTTGTTTAACTCCTCATTGAACTTTCTTGCCATTACAGGGTTAAATCTCCATAATTTAGTGTTGGGATTCCAAATAAAAACAGAGTCGTTTTTTTCTTTCCTTGAAAGATATTTTAATAATCCCCAAATCGCTTTGTGAGAATTCAAATAAGCCTCCAACCTTATTCCTACAATCTGGTATTTAATTTCCCGTCTTTTATAGTAGCTCCACAGCAACCCTCCAAAAATAGCTATTAATATGGCAGCAATATTATTCACAGGTGTTGTATAGTCTGTAAACTCCTTTATCCAGGAAACTGTTTTCGTACTGTCGGTTTGAAGTAATATCATACAGATAATTTTAGTTTGGAATAAATATCTATCACTTTTTCCGTGATTTGTTTTGTAATTAAAGTATCATCAAATTCAAATTCAGGAAACGCCCCCAAAAAACCCTTTTTTTCGATAACCTGGTTATGCAGGAACCCATTTCTAAATTCGGCAATATTCGTTTTATCATTTAGTCCTGGAAAAGTATCGCTTAATCTGGCAATATCGGAATTGTAAAAATTCAGGAATGCAGGATGTGAAATGTGATTGTCTTTTATAAGGTGGTTCATTTTTTTACTGTGTTTCGAGTAAACAGCTTCTTCAAAATCGATACAGGCTTTTAATACCCTTTCCCTGTTCTGGTTATAATATTCTAATTCTTCCTGAACCCTTTCCCAGGACACTTGTTTATCAAAATAGCTGAGTAGCTCATTTATCCGGCGGTCTCTTAGTATTTTCCTGAATTCGCCGTATCGTCCTATCGGCAGCCGGGCTTTAATATCCACACCATTCAGTCGTACGCTCATATCTATTTCGGTATCAAGAATGGTTTTTGTCGCATCATCCATATAATCCTTACTGAAATCCTGTAATGTTTTATCCGTAAAATCAAGTTCCTCAATACCCTGGTTATTGAAATACTCGTTAAGCATCATAAACATCACCCTGTCCCGGTATTGTTCCAGCCGTATATCTTGTTCATTTTTGTCAACCCTGTTTAAAAGTTCTGAATAAGACTCTCCATCAGACTTAAGTTTTTGCTGGCACTTTCTCAGGTCATTATCCTTATCTATTATGAGATCCTCCACAAATTCAAATCCTTCTTTTGTTTCTTTATATTTTTTATATACTCTCGGGAAAGTATAAAAATTCTGTAAATCGGGCAGCAGTTGCTTCAGAAAGAATGAAGGGGAACATTTTTTTTCATCTCCCGGCGTAAATGCAATACCCCTGGTTTGTATAAATTCTTTTAATCCCTGTACAATAGGCCCGTTGAAAATGTTACGGGGAAGCATTACCGGTTCGTGGAAATCAAGCGCAGGCTCGGTATTTCTTTTTACTTTGGTAAAATAGCTGATGCTGTCAATTATATTATCGTTTAAATTTTTAAAAAGGGATTCCAGGTATTTTCTTCTTTTTAAAAGATAATCTTTGAAATATGCTGATAAACTGTATATGGCGGTATCAAATTTTCTCTTTGGACCTCTTCCTTTTTTTTGTCGCTCCTTTACCCGTAGTGTAAATTCATTTACCATCACATGCACAGGATTTAAAAAAGGGTGCCGGTTATTGTTACTCCCTGTTATTTCAAAACTCTTTAATAAAGCATCTATTTTTTCCCTGTTGCTGCCAAAGAAAGCAAAATAACCCTGCAGTGTGTTGTATTCAAAATCACTGAGCTTTTGCTGCCTGTCATCAGGCCGGCTGAAGAACTGTATATCGGTGGCAATCCATGTGGCAACCGAGCCTGCAGTAAACCCTGTTTTGCCCTTACCCTTTTCCAGCTTACCCTGTTCAAGCAGTTTATCAATAGTTTCGTTTGTATTATTAAGCAGCGCTCTTAGTTTTTTTTGTACTTCCCGTTTTGCATTCATACCACCCTCAAGGTGAGTTTTAATTTTCAGGGGCAGCTTATTTTTTTTATATCCTGTATCCTGCAGCCGGGTTGTATCCTTGTTTTTTAAAGAGCTGAACAAAACCTCCTGCTGCTGAAGCCAGTTTTGTAAAAAATCATGTGGCGGACTTTTTATGAATCCAAGCCGGTACAGGTAATTATACAGATAAAGGTTCGGCAGTTCGTAAGTACTTAATATTATATCGGGAGCAGCATTGGTAAAAGTAAACGGATTTACGCTGTGAAGTTGCTTTTCTTTTTTAGTTATTTGTGGAATAATGTGAGGCGTGTTTTCATGAGTGATCTTTATCCCGATTTTATTATCTACTATGCGGTATTGTGGTGTATATTTTAAAGGCATCCCGTTTATTTTTATCATTTGCCCCTCCCTGAGGTTTGATGTGTCATAGCCAAGGTCTTCAAGATTCGTATGGTTATTAAAAAACTGTAATGGGCCAAACCCGTTCAGGCTTTTAGTAACCTGTCTTCTTGTTTTTATGCTGCTGCCCGGTTCTTCTTTTTCATATTCAGCCAGGCAGGCTTCGCCTAGCCTTATATGAAAGAAAATATTCTCCAAAGCATTGTTGTCTTCAAAATAACGAAGGGCAAAATAATCGAAGCGGTTTTTATAGCGTTTCATAACAGCCTGCTGCCCTGTTTCTTCATTGGTAATGGTAAAAGCCTGTTGCTGTTCAGCTTCCCATGTTTTAAACACCGAATGGGGAACCCGGAAGAGTTCATTAACAAGATCAAGTTTTATATCACTGCTTTCGAGCCTGGGAGGTTTTGGCAACGTAATAGTAAAAGCCAGGAAGGTTTCCCTGTTGGCTTTAAATTTATCTTCGGTGGTATTCTTGAGGCCCTTAATGCGACTAATGAACAAAGTGCCATCTTTTTTTTCCAGGAAAAGACAGGTAAAGAATACCAGCCCAAACAGGGTTGGTTTTGCTGAATTTATTTCCATCATTTCCTGCTGCCATGAAGGTTCCAGGATTTCCTTATCTTTTCCGGATTTCCATTTAAATATCTCATCAAATGCTTCGTGGGGCAATTTGGTTTTTTTACGGGCTACTGCCACAGCACTGCCAAACAGGTAGGGCATTGACTTTTTAAACTTCTGCGACTCTTTAAAATTATTGAACTGTAACGGAGCGGTATAATGATGATGTGAAAAATAATTACGAAAGCTGTTCAGGTCAAGCAGCAACCTGCGGAGTGTACCAAATACGGCTTCTTCATTATTATTCTCCTTTAAATATTCCATTACCGGGATATACTGCTTCATCTGTTCAAAAAGAGCGGCAGGGCTTACAAAGGCCTGGAATTTTGCCGGGCTAAGTAAAATGCAATCGCTGAGGCAGCCTTCCTCTACCGCCGGCTGGTTGTATTTATGAAGAAGCTGATTGAAAATTTTAAACAGGTTGTGCCTTGCATTATTAAGGTAGTGACCAAAATAAAATTTATGACCTGCATTAGAAATGGTATAGGCATTTGCGTTGTGTTTTACATCAGGGTTGATATTATCCATTTATATGGGTTTAGGGTGTGTAAAAAATAGAGAAGTAAAAATTACGTAAAAGAAAAATAAAAACGAGGGTAATGCCCCCGTTTTTTTATGCCGGATACTTTGAAAGAGAGATTAAAACACCATTCTGCAGTATTACTGTTGTTGGCACCCTACAAAATTAGGGCATTGACAACTTTTGTGCTTGCCGGGTTATGGGATGTTTTGTTGTTGGCACCCTACAAAATTAGGGCATTGACAACCAGATGTGGAAAGAAATTTTGTTCAGTTCAGTTGTTGGCACCCTACAAAATTAGGGCATTGACAACTTATTCACAAAACACAAAAATACAAAAATGTTGTTGGCACCCTACAAAATTAGGGCATTGACAACGTGCAACCAATGCATATTATTCTAACTTCTGTTGTTGGCACCCTACAAAATTAGGGCATTGACAACTTTTAACCAGCAAGGCTTAGAGATTTATAAGTTGTTGGCACCCTACAAAATTAGGGCATTGACAACAAAACCTTATACAAGGCTACTTCCGTTGCTGTTGTTGGCACCCTACAAAATTAGGGCATTGACAACTAGAATAATTAACGGTACAGATAAAGCACTGTTGTTGGCACCCTACAAAATTAGGGCATTGACAACAAGTATGTTGACAGCAAAAAAACATATGTAGTTGTTGGCACCCTACAAAATTAGGGCATTGACAACTAATTACACCATGAATATCGGAAAGTATGTGTTGTTGGCACCCTACAAAATTAGGGCATTGACAACAGAGTTGAAAACCTACATTTAGGTGATGGCGTTGTTGGCACCCTACAAAATTAGGGCATTGACAACGGAACTCTGGTAATCGGAACTCAGGTAATGTTGTTGGCACCATACATAATTAGGGTTTTGACAACTTCTGAGCTTAATTCTGAGCTTAATTCAGGTCTTTATAATGTAAAAAATTAAGTTATAGAAACAAGCATATTAGTAGTTGCAAAATACAATAAAGTTGATAGTGCTTTATAAAGCCAAAGTAAAAAAATCTTCTACAAACCTGATTACACACATAAAATTTCTTCATAAAAAATATAGAAAGTTATTTAATGGCACTTAAAATAGTCGAAAGGCTCGCTGCAGTTGTTACATTGATACAATGCCTTGCAGGCCGTGCTGCCAAATTCGCTAATAAGTTTTGTATTGGTTGAATGGCATAGCGGGCATTCAACACCATCGGCGGCTATTTCAAATTTTTTATCGGGTGCAGCAATGCCGTATTCTTTTAATTTTCTTTTTCCGTCATCACTCATCCAATCGGTTGTCCAGGCGGGGGCAAGTACGGTTGTTATTTTTATTTTTGAAAAACCATTTTCAATCAATGCTAACCTTATATTCATGGCAATCATATCCATGGCCGGGCAGCCGGAGTATGTTGGTGTGATGATAACTTCAACTTCATCATTATTAATTATTACATCCCTCACAATGCCCAGGTCGATGATGGACAGAACAGGAATTTCCGGATCGGTAACCCGGCTTAATATTTTTAAGATATTTTGTTTTGATATAGTAGGTTCAATTACCATTGGGCGCCGGGATATGCTCTTTGCAAATATTGTAATTCGGTAAGTATATATCCTAAATGCTCGGTATGCCTTCCTTCTTTACCACCGGTTTGCATAAATGTTTTTTCGGGTATGGGCAATGTTGCTTCTTCAAATACCGATGTAACTATTTGCATCCATTTATCTTTTAACGCTGTTACATTTACTTCCATTGAAGTTTCATAATCGGCAGGGATAAATAGTTCGCCGGTATATCTCCACAATTCATCTATTGCATGTAACATGCGCTTATGGCTTTCTCCTGTTCCATCGCCCAGGCGTATAACCCATTCGCTGCTCCAGCGCACATGGTAGGCAATTTCTTTTATTGCTTTGGCGGCAATGGCGGCTAATTGTTCATCTTTATTATTTTGTAATTGCCGGTAAAGTAATTGCTGAAAGGCGCTGTATAAAAATTGCCTTAACACAGTTTGCCCCCAATCGCCATTGGGTTGCTCGGCTAATAAACAATTTTTAAACGCACGCTCTGTTCGTAAATAAGCCAGCGAATCTTCTGTAGCGCCATTGCCCATTAAAGTTGCGGCATACTGGTAAAAATTTCTTGATTGCCCAAGCAGGTCTAACGAAATATTGGTGATGGCAATATCCTGTTCCAGTATGGGCCCGTGGCCACACCATTCTGCATTTCGTTGTGCAAGAATTAAATTGCTATCGGCAAGGTGCAGTGTATAATCAATTAAAAAACTCATAAAATAAATTCAAATGATAGCAGTAAAAGCCTTTTTTGTTTTTTTTCTTTGACTTTTACCTTTTTAATTTTTACATGTGCCCCACTTCATCGGGTAATTGATAAAAGGTAGGGTGGCGATATATTTTATCAACAGCAGGTTCGTATAATTCACCGGCTTCATCGGGGTTAGATGCGGTGATATGTTTACTCTCCACCACCCAAATGCTTACCCCTTCCTGCCGGCGGGTGTACACATCTCTTGCATTTTCAATAGCCATGGTGGCATCTGCTGCATGCAGGCTGCCCACATGCTTATGGTCTAATCCTTGTTTGCTGCGGATGAACACTTCCCAAAGCGGCCAGCCGTTTGCACTAACATTACTTGCAGATTGGTTACTGCTGCCGCTATTATCTTCAGGTATATCGCCGTAGTAGAATTTTTTAATTGTACAATTCATAGTTGTATATTTTTTGCCGCATTAATAAAATGCTCCCTTATATTTTTAGTGATAGGGTTGGTATCAAGATTGAATTTAAACATTCTTTCAGGATGCCATTGTACACCAATAAAAAAGGCTTTAGCTGATTTGTCAGCCCATTCTATTCCTTCTATAGTGCCATCATCTGCCCTACCGCTAATCATCAAACCATCGCCTAATTTATCAATAGCCTGGTGGTGTGCGCTGTTCGCAGGTGATTTTTTTTCACCAACAATTGTATATAATAAACTGCTTTCTTCAATATTTATTCCATGTATTTTATCATCTGTTTCCGGTTTGTGTATTTTATTCAGCGATTCTCCTAAATCTTGAACCAGGGTTCCATTTAATGAACAATTCACTAATTGTAAACCCCTGCATATTGCCAATACAGGTATGTTTTGTTTAAAAGCCTGCTGTAAAATTTCTATTTCAAATTCATCTCTTTCTTTTTGGAACCCTTTAACAGGTGCATTGCAATAGTTTAAGGAACTACTATTATAATATTGGGGATGTATATCTATGCCTCCCGATAAAATTAAACCGCTGCATTCTTCAATCCTTTTTGAATTTGATTCTGATACTTTGAAAGTGATTATTTCATCCTGGCCCGGCAAATTCAACCATTTAATATAATTATTATGCTTTGTTTCATCATGAAGACCCGGGCTAATGGTGTATGTTAAACCAATTTTCATTTTAGTAAAAGTTAAACAGTATTATTTGAAGTGATAAATAATAAATTCCGGGTCTATATAATTAAGCTGCATCTCTTTTTTTCTCTTTCTTGGCTTTGTATGCCATTGCCGCTTCTCTCACCCAGGCACCATCATCATGCGCTTTGTTCCTGGCGGCAAGCCTTTGTTTATTGCAGGGGCCATTACCTTTCACCACATTCCAAAACTCTTCCCAGTTTATTTCACCAAAATCATAATGTTTCCTTTCTTCATTCCATTTTAATTCGGGGTCGGGCAGTGTCATGCCAAGCACTTTCACCTGCATGGCTGTCATATCAACAAACTGCTGCCTAAGTTCATCATTTGTTTTTCGTTTTATTTTCCATTTCATGCTTTGGTCGCTGTTGGTGCTTTCGCTGTCTTTGGGCCCAAACATCATCAGGCTTGGCCACCACCAACGGTTTATTGCATCCTGGCACATGGCTTTTTGTTCAGCAGTGCCTTTTGATAAAACTAATAACGATTCAAAACCCTGCCGCTGATGAAAACTTTCTTCTTTACAAATCCTAACCATGGCTCTTGCATAAGGCCCGTACGATGTACGGCATAGCATTACCTGGTTTAAAATAGCAGCCCCATCAACCAGCCATCCAATGGCTCCCATATCGGCCCAGGTTAAAGTAGGATAATTAAAGATGGAAGAATATTTTGCTTTTCCGCTAAGCAGGTCGGCAATCATTTCATCACGGCTGCTGCCTAAGGTTTCGGCTGCTGAGTATAGGTATAACCCATGCCCGGCTTCGTCCTGTACTTTAGCAATTAAAATTGCTTTACGTTTTAAAGTTGGCGCCCTGCTTATCCAGTTGCCTTCGGGCAGCATGCCTACTACTTCGCTGTGTGCATGCTGGCTTATTTGCCTGGTATTGGTTTTCCTGTATGCTTCGGGCATCCAGTCTTTAGGCTCAATCTTTATTTCAGCATCAATTTTGTCCTGGAATATTTTTTCAAGATCCTGTACCTGCATGATTGTTTTTTTATAACAGTAAAGATACTGAAAATACTAACAGCCGTTAGTGTTTGGGTGGGTGGTTAAAAAGGCGGTAGCGCCAGATTTGCATCATGTTGTTTTTATTTGCATGAATGATGATAATAAAAATCATTGTTTTTTGAGGAGTATTAAAACCTTAAGCAATTAGTATGATTGTTCTTTAATATTTGATTTAGCAAATCTGTATGTTAATAAATAAAACACTTGAAAAAAATGACATCTTTTTCATCTGAAATGCGTTTCAATAATTATATAGTAACTGAAGCCTGTAATGTTCAGGATATATTATTAAAAAATAAATACCGGCTAATTTTATCATAAATAATTCCTACAAAACATTGAGGTTATAAAAAAAAGGGCTATATTTAAAGTCCAAAACTATTGCTGTATAATCATACCAAAACCTTATTTAGTACAGGGTTGGTATTTGTGTATTTCTTGGCTGACCATAAATTTCCAAATTATCCTTTTCAATAAAACCCTTTTTAATTTTCAATTCCGTTTAATCATCATCATTATTATCATTAATTAATAAAACCAAAACAACATGAGTACAACTATTGAAAGGTATGTCATCAAGCACATATCCGGTACAAAGGCAAACCAGGTTGAAGAATTTGATTTCGGTAAACAGGAGCTTTCTATAGGCCGGGCAACAGGCAGTGATATTGCATATGATCCCGACAATGAAGTTATTGTTAGCAGGGAGCATGGTAAGATTGTAAAATTAAGTGATGATCCACCAAAATTTGAAATAAGAGACAACAACAGCCGCAACGGCATATTTGTAAATAAGAACCGTGTTAAAGGCTCGGTGCCATTACAAGTAGGCGACGAAGTTCAATTAGGAATGAATGGCCCTGTATTTACTTTTGATATTAATCCAAGGCCGCAAGATTTAATGGCTGCTACACGAATGGTAGAAATACCTACTTCAATTAAAGCCACTACAGAATCTGCATTAGAACCTATAGCGCCGGCCGAAGTTGCCAAAGTAGGCCTTGGCAAGCAAACGGTAGAACGAATGCTGGTAGCCGAAAGAAAAAAATCATCAAATAAGATGGCGATTGTGTTGATTGGTATATTGGTAGCGCTTGGTGCATTGGTGTATGCTTTTAAAGACAAAATATTTAAAGGAAATACTACTATTGTAAATGTTCAGGACTCTACAAATAAGAATAAGAAAACTCCTGAAATGATTTCGAAAGAAAACGAAGACAGGGTAGTGCAGATTGAATTTGGCTGGCAAATATTTGATGCCAGCACAAGCGATGAATTATGGCATGTATATTTAATAGAAAAGGGACCAGATGGAAATCCCGTTTACAGGGCTGCTTACACTGAATCCGCAGATGGAAAAAGTATAGAGCCTTATTTAGATATAAAACGTAATGTACAAGTGGGTGTACCAATTGGTATAGCAGGCGCAAGTGGGTCTGGTTTTGTTGTATCGGAAGACGGGTTCATACTAACTAACCGTCATGTTGGGGCATGCTGGAATACGAGGTATAATTTTGAACAATATGCATTTCCGGGAGTATTAATAAGGAATGGTAAAAAAGTTCCAGATGTTTCTATTATGCCACAAATGGTAGCCGATTATGTACCGGCTAATGCGACCATGATTGGGGGACGTCCTGCAGGGCAGGGTACTGTAAAAGGAAGAAACACATATATGAATGTAGTGTTTGCTAATACGGTTCTTCGTAGGCCAGCCGTATCTGTTACACCAAGCGATGAACACGATGTGGCTATGCTAAAAATAGATATTCCCGAATCATTATCAAAAGTGACTATGAAAGACCGCTATGATGATATAAAACCCGGACAAGTGGTTACGGTGATGGGTTACCCTGGTATAGCGCCTCAGGAATATGTAGTTCGCAAATCAAACGATCCGTTTAATCCCCAACCACAAGAAACCACCATGCCAACCCCCACCGTTACTACAGGTAATATAGGCAGGGTTATACCGGCATCATCCGATAAAAACCTTACCTACAGTGGCTTTGGTGATTCGTACCAATTAACTATTAATGCCACCGGAGCTGGCAATAGCGGCGGACCCATGTTTGATGATGAAGGAAATGTAGTGGGTATTTATTATGCAGGAGCATCTGCCGGGGGGGCAAGAATATCTTTTGCCGTACCCATTAAATACGGACTTGAACTGATGGGCAGAAAAAAGTTGTCTAATAAATAATTAGGTTTACTCTGATTTTAATGTTGATAAAAGGGGCTTAATAAATGGGATATGCTAATGAAGAGATTACAGAAGTTGCCGGATACCGCCTGACCAAAAAAATAGGGTCGGGCGGTATGGGCAATGTATATAAAGCCTATAACGCTTCGTTGAACAGAACGGCAGCTGTAAAAATTTTACACGAAGAATCTTTTGCCGAAAGATTTAAGAATGAAGCCTACATCCAGTCTTCTATAAATCATCCTAACATTGCTATGTTGTACGAGTATGCAAAATGCAACAACAAGCTATGCATAGTGATGGAGTTTGTAGAAGGAGAAACCTTAAGCGATATTCTGTACCGAAAAGGAAAACTTTCAAACAGCGAAACTGAAAATATTCTCCGCCAAATTGTTTCGGCACTTGCCTATTTGCATAAAAAAGAAATCATTCACCGTGATATTAAACCACAAAATTTTAAAATTACTGCAGATGGCACAGTAAAAATGCTTGATTTTGGCATTGCAAAACATAAATATTCGCCCAAACTTACACAATTGGGTTTTGTGGTTGGCACTATAGAATACCTGGCTCCCGAGCAATTTGAACAAAAAGAAGAAATGAAATCGGATATTTGGAGTTTATCTGTGATGCTGTACGAATTACTTACAGGTTTTATGCCTTTTGATGCAACCAACCCGGTGGTGATGAGAGCAAAAATTGTTAAAGGAAGTTTTACCAATCCCCAATTGCTGGTTCCTGTTATTTCAAATAAGATGGCAACAATAATTGAGCGGGGATTAAAAGTAAATCCAGCAAGTCGTATTTCGGCAGCAGAAATTGAAAAAATCCTTAATGATAATCGTTTAAACGGAGGCGAAACAAATTTAAACAAGTTGCCATTTAAACTGCCATCAAAAAAAAATATGGCTATTATTGCATCGGCAATAGTTGTGTTATTGCTAATTATATTTTTGAAAGAAAAAACTCCGGATATACCCATTAATAAACCTCAAATTGAACCACAAACCGAAACAACCACATCAGGTATTAATCAGGAAAAAGTAAGCATTAATGTACCCGGTATCGACAATGCTGTGCTTATTACACCAGATAATAAAGTACTTACCTTACCATATACCATAAAAGGTAAAGAAGGCGATAAGTTTAAGTTTACCATTAAGGCAGATGGTTATGAAGAAAAGAAAATAGAAGTGGAAATATCGCCCAGGCGAAGTTCTTACGATTACAACCTTGATAAAATAAAAAATTAAAAAAATGTTCTGGTGGAAAAAAAAGAAAAAAACAACTGAACAGCAACCTGCTGAACCGTTACCTGTAACAAAGGATAACTGTGTTTTAAAAGTTGTGGTAAAAACTGATGTGGGTAATGTGCGTAAAAATAATGAAGACTCCGGCACTTTTGTAAAAATTGCCGACGAAGGCATTAACTCATCAAAAGGCTGTATGCTACTGGTGGCCGATGGTATGGGCGGGCATAATGCCGGAGAGGTTGCCAGTAAAATTGCAATGGAAACCATCAGCGAAGAATATTTTAAAAAAAATAGCGACACAGATATAGAAAAAGCATTGGCCAATTCGTTTGTTACAGCCAATAAAAAAATATTCAGTATGTCGCAAACTGATGCCAGTTATAAAGGAATGGGTACTACCTGCACAGTGTTGGTGGTAACGGGGGCGCAAGTTTATTTTGCACATGCAGGCGACACAAGGGCCTATTTTTTAAAAAATAATCAAATAAAACAAATTACCGAAGACCATACTTATGTACAACAACTGGTAAATAATGGAGATATTACAGCCGCAGAGGCGGATGTACATCCGCAAAGGAATGTGCTTATAAATGCTATGGGTACAAAACCAACTTTAAGGGTAGATACAGGGAAGTCAGATTTAACTTTTAATGAAAATGATAAGTTGTTACTTTGTTCGGATGGATTGCACGATTATTTAAGTGACGACGAACTGGCTGAAGCAATGCAAAAAAAATCTTTACAGGAAATTGCAGATTATTTAATTGATGAGGCAAAAAGGAGAGGCGGTAAAGACAACATCACTGTGGCACTTGCACAAAAGATAAGTACAGCGCCGCAAACAGAAACAAAACTTACCAGGGATATTGAATTACCCGGTAATAATAACGACACATCGGCCATGAAATTAACAAGAGATGTAAACCTGCCGAATGGTATTTAATTTAAACGTATCATGATAGGGAAAAAGATTTTTAACTATGAAATAACCGCCTTGTTAGGAAAAGGTGGAATGGGTACTGTATATAAAGCAACAGACACAATGCTTGGTAGGCAAGTGGCTTTAAAGATGCTGCACCCCGAACTTACCGTGCAGCCGCAGTTTTTAGACAGGTTTAAAAAAGAAGCAAGGGTGCTGGCTCAACTTTTACATGTAAACATTGCCGTTATATATAATTTCCTGGAGCAGGAAAACAACCATTTTATGGTGATGGAATTTGTAGAAGGCACTAACCTTGAAGACCTCAGGAAAAAATACAATACACTGCCTCCGCAATTTGTGGTACCGGTTTTTATACAGGCTTTGGAAGGGCTTAATCATGCCCATAAAAAAAATATTTTTCACCGGGATATAAAACCTGCTAACCTGATGCTAACCCCCGAGGGTACGGTAAAGCTTATGGATTTTGGTATTGCCAAAATTGCCGGCGAGCAAAAGATGACACAGGTTAATAAAATCATCGGCACCATCGAGTATATGGCGCCTGAGCTTATTCAAGGCAAAGATGCATCGGCATCATCAGATATTTATGCCATGGGGCTTACTTTATATGAAGTGCTTACAGGGCAATTGCCTTTTGAAAACGATACTGACTATAATATGATGCAGGCCATACTTAATAAAAAAGTAACAGCGCCTAACAAAATAGCATTATCAACAGCCAGCCCGGCCATACCACAAGCGCTTAGTGATATTGTAATGAAGGCAATTGAAAAAAAACCCGAAAACAGGTTTGCAGATGCAAGGTCTTTTCAGCAAGCGCTAATAAATGCATTTCCTCAATACAGGGATATAAATCTTGCATCGTTAACTGCTGCAGCAAATAAATCAACCATAGCCGCAACAAGGCTTGAAGACAGTTTTGCGGCTATGCAAACAAGGGAAGAGGCTGTGGCAACAAAAACATCAGCCGTTGAATCGCTTAAGCAGGGATATAAGGATAATAAAAAATTATATCTAACTATTGCTTTACTGTTACTTTTTCTTATTATCTCATTAGCTATATTTAAGAACAGGTCAAATACTAACATCGCACAAACCAATACCGATAGCCTGCAAAAAAATGATGACAAGCCAATTGACGTATCGGGCAATTCATCAACAGAATATATTAACCCGCCTACAAAAACAGATAATACCACACCACCTGTTACCGGCGATGGTAACCAAATTACCATACCCGGTGATGGTAACAATAGTAATGACGATAAAGAAAGTTCAAAAGAAAAAAAACCGGTAAAAAAAGAACCGGTGAAAGTGAAAGAAGAAAAGAAAAAAGTGGCGCCGGTTGTTGTGCAGCAGGAAGAAGAGAAAAAACCACAGCCTAAAGACATCTATATAAGTTCAAAAGTAGAAGTAGATCTTTATTTACAGGATAATCTTGCCAACTCGCCCGAACGCACCGATATACCTGTAACATTTACCGTACGTAGCCCGGTAGTTTATAATGGAGTTACTATAATTAACCGTGGTACCATTGCAAGAGGTGTAATTAAACTTGGCCGTGTACAAACCGATGTTGATATTAATTCTACTACAGCCACCAATGGTCAGCAAATAAGATTAAAGGCACAGCGTGGGCATGGAAGAAGAAATGAAATTACATCAAACAGGAATTATACAGCCATTATCTTACCGGGGGTGAGGTTACGGTATTAATTCTGTATTGTTATTTTATATCAAAATCAATAACTACTTTTTGGGTTTTTGGGTGCGATTGACAGGTGAGGATAAATCCCTGCTCCAGTTCTTCGTGCTCAAGCCCCCAATTAACATCCATATCCACTTCACCTTCCAGCAGTTTTGCCTTGCAGGTACAGCACACGCCGCCTTTGCATGCAAAGGGCAGGTCGGCGCCTTGCTTTAGGGCTGCATCTAAAATACTGTCGCTGTCAAAACCTAAATTAAAGTCAAAGCTTCTGCCATCAAGTTTTACAGTAACCTTGCTTGATGGGCCCGTTGATTCCTTTAAAGGTTTACTGGCAACAACATATTTTTGCCCCGGGGTGGTAAATAACTCAAAATGGATTTTCTTTTTATCGATACCAATATTTTCTAAAAAACTTTTTACTGAAAAAATCATTTCTTCGGGGCCGCATATAAAAAAATCATCGGTGTTTTTATAATCAACCAGTTTATCAAGTTGTGTTAATTTTTCGGTGTTTATCCTGCCAGCATTCACCGGCGCTTCTGTTTTTTCACGGCTTAATATGTTTATAAAATTAAACCGTTGCAGGTATTTGTTTTTTAATGCTTCCAGTTCTTCAAAAAAAATAATTGAATGACGCCCACGATTACCAAATACCAATGTAAAACTGCTTGCAGGCTCGGTTTGCAGTGTTGTTTTAATTATTGAAATAATGGGAGTGATACCGCTGCCGGCTGCAAAAGCCAGGTATTGTTTAGTATTTTTTGCATCCAGTTTTGTATTGAATTTACCAGTGGGAGGTAGTATATCAAGTGTATCGCCGGTTTTTAAATTTTCATTGGCAAATTCCGAAAATTTTCCTCCTTCTACTTTTTTAACAGCCACCCTTAGTTCATTTTCAAAAGGAGCCGAGCAAATGGAATAGGAACGGCGTACTTCTTCGCCATCGATCACTTTTTTTATTGTAATGTTTTGCCCTGCTTCAAAAGCAAACTGCGGTAATATTTCGTTGCGAATATCAAATGCAATTGAAACACAATCTGGGGTTTCTCTCCGCACTTCTTTTACTTGTAATGTATGAAAATGTACAGCCATGATTTATTTGATTATTCCTTTTAATAAATGATTTACCATATTGTTTTCCAGTTGGGTGTTGCTGATATCTTTTTTACGGGCAGGTAAAAATTCAAGTCCACGTACTGCCGATAAAATGGTTAATACCGATAAGTATGCATTGGTTTTCTTTAATTCACCTGCTTGCATACCAGCCTCCATTATTTCCATCAGCCTTTTTTCGTAAGCCCTGCGTTGCATCAGGAAATTACTAAGATAAGGTTCTTTCAGGTGTTTCCATTCGTGGTTGGCTACATATACTTCATTAAAACTGGTAAGCATCATTTTAATATGAAAACGGATGATTGATTCCAGCAATGTTGTACTCTTTGCATGTTTAAAATCAATACTATCCAGGTAAAATGTAAAAGAGTTGGCTACTTTAAAACAGATAGCTTGTAATATCTCGCTTTTAGAACCGATATGGTTGTACAGGCTGGGCGCTTCTACACCCACCTCTTCGGCCAGGTGCCTCATAGAGGCAGATGAGTATCCTTTTAACCTGAACAAGGCTGCTGCTTTTTGGGTAATCAGGTCTTTTTTAGTGCCATTTTTATGGGGCTTTATCCGGGCCATCAAATCTTTTTGAACAAAACTAACAATTATTAGTTTTAAAGCCGTTAGTGTTAATACGATAAATGGCTTAAAACGGGGTGAACCCTTTACCATACAGGGTTACATCGTTTATAGCTGTTTTTTATCAAATTTTTTTTGAAGTTGGGCAAAATAAATTTTTAGAATATTAAAAAAAGACTAATTTTACAGCCTGCTTGGTTTTCTACATAATCCTCCAATATTATTTAAAATCACCCCCAATATCGAACAATACTGTTCAGGAATATCTATAATTATTATTTAAACTAATAAGCTATAACCTTATTTATATTTTTCTTGTGGTTTCAGAGGTAAGCAAGGCCGGAGATTTTTATCTCTGGCCATTTTTTTTGAAACAGTTTTGTGCCGCATTTAATCAATAGCTGTATTTAAATAATCTATCAATGGCTTCATAACAGTAAAAGTTGCTGTTATGTCCTTTACAAAATTATTGCTAAGTACCTGGGCATCGGTAAAAGGATGGCTTACAATAAAACTTTTCATTTTCAAAAATTCAATGGCAGGGTTATGTTCATCATATCCTTTTGGCGGCCTCATTAAACTTTCTTCGCTTTGTACACCGCCGGCAAATGTTTTTTTAAACCGGCTGTTGCCAATTATCTTTTTAAAATTTTTAAAATTATAATCCAATTCCTGCCTTATATTGGCAAGTACTTGCGGCTCGGGCATCCAAATGCCGCCGGCGGCAAAACTTTTGCCCGGCTCAATATGAAGATAATAACCGGAACCGTTGCTTTTTTTGCCAGCTTTATTAAAGTAACAGGAAAAATGAGATTTGTAAGGGCTCTTGTCTTTGCTAAAACGTACATCCCTGTTAATGCGAAAAACACAATCCTTTGCGGCCTGTGTGCCTATTGCCGGTTCAAATTTGGCAATATGCTTTATTATATCGGAAACCATTTCCATAAAGCCAGCCCTAACAACATCGTATTGTTTACGGTTTTCATCAAACCAGGGTTTATTATTATTTTTTTTAAGGCTGTTGAGAAATTTTAAAGTAGCAGGATGAAGCATACTGGTTTTTAATTTGATATTGGTTGAATATGAATATATGAAACCGGGTGTTTATTATTTTATACGCCCCCAGTTTTCGCCGCTTTTAATACGAAACAAAGTCATTTCGCTAACCTTATATTTGGCTGCAAGCTGTTTGTATGTAATTCTTCGCTTTGGGTTATTAATAATGTTTTTGATTGTTTTAACCTGTGCGGCGGTTAGCTTTAATCCTACTGTGCGGTTGGCCTGTTTTTTCTTATACGCTATTTTTTCGGGGCTGTTTTGCTGATGTGTGCTTACCATATCTGCAGTTGCCCATTTTAAATTTGTATAGATATTGTCAGTTTTTTTGTGGTTAAGATGAATAACATATTCATATTTAGAAGAAGGTTTTTTACAAAACAGTTTTGCCACCTGCCGGTGAATATAAATAGTACCGTTGCTGTTATCTATGTGAAGGTTCAGCGTTCGGTAGCCCGATGTTACAGAACCTTTTAACAGTTTGCCATCTTTAAGTACATCGTTACTGTAACTGGCCGCCCTGCCATGCGATGATATTGCATATTTGTTACGAAGCTGTTTGCTGCCATTGAAGTTTATCTGTTTCCAAACTTCACCATTGTTTTTTTTAATCATTGTGTATGGTTTAGAAAATGAATAAAATCATAAGCTGCGGATTGGATGTAGGCCGACTATAAATATACTGTTTTTAAAAACTAAGCAGGTAGCATTTTTAAAAAATCTTCTTCGGAAATTATTTTTACCGAAGGTATTTTTTTTGCCTTTTCCAGTTTGCTGCCTGCTTTTTCGCCTGCCACCAGGTAATTAAGGTTGCTGCTTACGGCGCTCAACAGCTTGCCCCCGTTTTTTTCAACCAGCGCCTCGGCATCGTTGCGTTTTAATTGTACAAGTGTGCCGGTAAATAAAAAAGTTTGACCTGTAAGGTTGCCTCCTGTTACCAGGTTTTTATTGCTGTTTTTAAACTGAAGCCCCAGTTGCTCCAATTGTGAAAGTAACCTGATATTGTCTTTGTTATGAAAAAATTCATACACGGTTTTGGCAACTTTTACTCCTATATCTTCCAGTTCTCTTAATTGCTCTTCGCTATAATCGGCAAGTTGTAATAAATGGTCAACAGCACGGGCCAGGGTTTTGGCTGTAGTTTCGCCTACATAGCGTATGCCCAAGGCATAAATAATACGGTTAAGTGGCTGCTTCTTTGAATCTTCAATTGCTTGTTGCAATTTGCCGATAGATTTTTCGCCAAAACCATCAAGCTGTGCAATTTTTTCAAATGGCAAGTTGTAAATATCCGGTATGTTTTTAATAAAACCCAGTTCATAAAATTTTCGCACATTAGCTTCGCCAAAACTTTTTATATCCATTGCATCTTTACTTACAAAATGTATAATGCCTTCTACTATATGGGCAGTACAGTTAAGGTTTATGCATCGCCATACGGCATCTTCTTCCGGTTTAAATAAAGCATGCCCGCAAACCGGGCAATGTGTTGGAAATTGTATCTTTTTCTCTTTGCCGTTTCTAAGTTCCGGAAAAGATTTTACTATCTGAGGTATCACATCACCGCTGCGTTCAATCAGGATGGTATCGCCCAGCATCAGGTTTTTTTCCTTTATGTAATCTTCGTTGTGTATCGAAATACTGCTAACGGTAACCCCTCCAACCTGTACCGGTTCTATTTTAGCAACCGGGGTAACGGCGCCGGTACGGCCCACCTGGAAATCAACAGCAATTAGTTTGCTGGTGCCCTGCCTTGCTTTAAATTTAAAAGCAATAGCCCACCTTGGGTGATGAGATGTCATGCCAAGCTCATCCTGTAAATGCAGGTCGTTTACTTTTATCACCATGCCATCAATCTCGTATCCCAGGGTATCTCTTTCTTTTTCAAAATCGTGTACATGTTTTATTACAGCCTCAATGCCTTTAAATATTTTCATTTCGTTTTTAGGGCTCCTAAACCCAAGGCTCCAAAGCATTTCAAGCATGCCTGCATGTGTGGTTGGTTGCTTTGTATCATTTGTATGTTGGTTGCTATTGCTGATAAAACTTACATGGTATAAAAATGCTTCCAGGTTGCGGCGGCTCACTTCTGCCGTGTCTTTAATCCGTAATGAGCCGGCGGCGGCATTGCGTGGGTTGGCCAGTGGCGGAATGCCTTCTTCAATCAATGCATCATTATATGTTTTAAAATTTTTTTTATTCATAAGCACTTCGCCACGTATCTCCACCTGCCCAATTCCATATTCGCTAAACTTTGCAGATAGCGGAACCGATTTTATCTGCATAATATTTAAAGTAATTTCATCACCCACTTCACCATCGCCCCTTGTTACGCCACGTAGCAGCATATTGTTTTCATAAACAAGCGAAATACTGGCGCCATCAAATTTTGGTTCTACACAATATTCAATTTGGGCAAGACCCGATAACTCTTTTGCCTTGCGGTCAAAATCTAAAAGGTCGTCGGCATTGTACGAATTCTCCAGCGAAAGCATGGGAACAAGGTGTGCTGTTTTAGGAAAATCCTTTATCAAGCCTTTGCCTACACGCTGTGTGGGAGAATCTTTTGTAATTGTGTCCGGGTTATCATGTTCAAACTTTTCTAAGGCTTTATAAAGTGTATCATATTCGTAATCGCTGATGAGCGGATTGTTTTGTACATAATACCTGTACTCATGAAAGCGGAGAATATTACGTAAGCCTTCAATGTCTTTTGAAATAAAATCGGATATGTTTTTTGCTTTTACATTTACCAGCCAGGTTTTGGTGCTGTTTTGTATAGCGGTAGTTTGTGTTGAATTATACATGAATGAGAAATGGCAATAAAGATAAAAATTAAAAGCAAAAAGATTAAAATGCTTTTAAGGAAATATCTGTTGCAGGTGTTCCCTTAAAACAAATTTTAATTGCCTTTTTACAATGGTGCCCATGGTGCTGCATTTAGAAAAATACTTTGTATTGAAATGTTCATCCAGCTCTTCACGCAGCATTTTTATTTTATGAAACTCCGATATCTCATCCTTTACCATAGTGCTCAAAAGTTCAAACAATTGCTTGCGTGCAGCAATAGCCCTGTATGCCATGGCTGTTTGTTCTTCTACCTGGTATTGGGCAATTACTTCAGGACTAAGGGTTTTTAACACAAGGTCAACAAAATCAAAATTCTCCCTGTAAAACTGAGGCAGGTACAGATTCTTTCTTCCTTCGTAACTCTGCTGGTCAAAATCAATGGCACGCAGGCGGTATTGAAAATCTTCTATATCTGGGGTAATATCTACCACAAAATTATAACTACGCATATCGCCCAGTAATCTTGCAAAACACCGTTCATTAAATTTTACAAACTCTTTGGCAATACGAATTTTATTGGTTTCGGGCAGGTGCAGGTAATCTTCCAGGAAAACATCTCCGGGTATGCCGGGTATATGCTCTTCTACCAAAGTGTTTTTAAATGTTAAGAAAGTAATACGGTTGGGTGTAAGCAAGTCTTCAAGTTCTAATCCATATATACGTGAAGCATCTGCAACTTTAATATAAAAATGATCGTAGTTATCGTTTATGCGGTTGATGATGCGTATGCGAAAGGGCATGCTGTTTCCAAATTCACAAAAATCAATTCGCTCTACATCTAAATGTTTTACAAAACTAAGGTTGCCTTCTGTTTTTAATGCTGCATAAGTGTTTACAAGGCCTTCTTTTAAGAATTCCATTTCCTTAAGGTCGTACACAGCAGTTTCCCAGTGTGTTACCTTGCCTTTTTTGTTTATAACAGGATTTGAATAGCGGTAATTAAGCAGGTCACGGTAAGTTACAGGCAGTTTTTTTTCACGGCCATATTGCTGCAGGTATTTTTCTAAACGAGGGCTAATGGGAAAAATATCTTTCCTCATTATCGGTTTGTCGGTTTCGTTTTTTACCCTGGCATTTATGATTTGGTTAAACTGCATATCGTAAAGATAAGGCGATTGAAGATTGTATGTTTTTGATTTTATGGGTTCACCACCATTTACCGTACTTTTGAAAAATAATTTATTGCTATGATAAAAAAAATACCGGTTACTTTTTTATTAACCATCGCCTGCCTGGTATGCACACTTGCTTCCTGTAAGTTTCGGCAAAAAGTTGCATTGATTGTTCATCATGCAAAAATTTACACGGTTGATGAAAAATTTTCTGTTGCCGAAGCCATGGCTGTAAACGAAGGAAAAATTATTGCTATTGGCAAAAACGACGATATACTTAAGCAGTATGAATCAGATTCGTTGGTAGATGCCGGTGGTAAAACCATCTTACCCGGATTTAATGATGTTCATGCACATTTTGTTGGATATGCATACAGCCTGAAAGAAGTAAACCTGGTAGATACTAAAAGCTGGGATGAAGTGCTTGCCCGCTGCAGCGAGTTTGAAAAAAAATTACCTGCAGGTACCTGGCTAACCGGCCGTGGATGGGATCAAAATGATTGGGAAGTAAAACAATTTCCGGATAACACAAAGCTTAATGAACTGTTTCCAAACAGGCCGGTAATTTTAGAAAGGATTGACGGGCATGCCGCCATTGCCAACACAAAAGCTTTAGAACTTGCAGGCATTAAACCGGGCGATAAGTTAACCGGTGGAGAGATTGAAACAAAAAACGGAAATCTTACCGGCATATTGGTTGATAATGCAGAAGTATTGGTTTATTCAAAAATTCCTGCTGCCGGCAAAGAAGAAAATAAAGACGCTTTATTACAGGCGCAACAGAATTGTTTTGCCGTGGGATTAACTTCGGTAAATGATTGTGGGCTTGATTATAAAACACTTGAATTTTTAGAATCGCTGCAAAAAGACGGTGTGCTTAAAATGCGTATGAATATTATGCTGAGCGATGCCAAAGAAAATTATGATTATGCATTTAAAAGAGGGAAAATAAAAACCGATTATTTAAATGTAAGCTCTTTTAAAGTATATGCCGATGGAGCCCTTGGTTCAAGAGGCGCATGTTTGCTGCAACCATACAGCGATAAGCCCGGCTGGACTGGATTTTTATTAAGTCCTCCTGCACATTTTGACTCGGTTGCCGCATTAATTGCACAACACGGATGGCAAATGTGTACACATGCCATTGGCGATAGTGGTAACCGCACCATTTTAAATACTTATGCTAAATACCTGAAAGGGAAAAACGATTTGCGTTGGCGCATTGAGCATGCACAGGTGATTAATGAAAACGATTTTCATTTGTTTGGCGATAATAATATTGTACCATCGGTACAACCAACACATGCCACCAGCGATATGTATTGGGCTGCCGACAGGCTGGGCCCTGTAAGGGTTAAAGGCGCCTATGCTTTTAAACAGTTGTTAGATGAAAACGGGTGGATACCATTAGGTACTGATTTCCCGGTGGAAGATATCAGCCCGTTTAAAACATTTTTTGCCGCCGTAGTAAGGCAGGATGCAAAAGGGTTTCCGCCTGAAGGGTTTCAAATAGAAAATGCATTAACACGTGAACAAGCCATCAGGGGTATGACGATATGGGCTGCCAAAGCATCATTTGATGAAAAAAGAAAGGGCAGTTTAGAAACGGGAAAGCTTGCCGATTTTATCATATTGGATACCGATTTAATAACCTGCGAGCCATCGGCCATTTTAAATACAAAAGTGATTGCAACTTATAGCAGCGGTAAAAAAGTGTATGGTAAATAATTTCTTTTTTGTTTAGCCTTGCCAGCTATTCAAAAAAAAAAGAAATAATTGATATTAAAACCTGCGATGTAATTAAATTACACATTCACTAAACCATTTTTAATGGCATACATTACCAGGCCTACCCTTGTTTTTACATGCAGTTTTTCAAACAAGGCATCCCGGTAGCCATCAATAGTGCGTGGGCTTACAAACATCTTATCGGCAATTTCTTTATAGGTAAGTTCGGTGCAGGTGTACTTTAAAAATTCAGTTTCCCGTTCATTAAGCGGTGTAAGGTTTTGTAAGCCATCTCCTTCATCTTCTAAATTATTGATAGCATGTATCAGTTTACCGCTCACCAGTTCGCTGTAAAAAAACCCTTTTTCCATCAGCGACTGAATAGCTTTTTTTAGTTCAATAGGCTCGCTGTCTTTAAGTATATAACCCCTTGCGCCGTATTTAAGCATACGTATAATAGCGGTTTCATTATCATACATGCTTAAGGCAAGCACTTTTATACCTGGATGGTTTACTTTAAGCCATTGAGCAGTTTTGTAGCCATCCATTTCGGGCATGTTAATATCAAGCAAAACAATATCGGGTAATGAATGCGGGTGAAGTTTGGCAATAAGTTCTTTGCCATTATTGGCTTCAAATAAAACTGTGTGCCCCAGGCTTTTTACCAATTCGGCAAGCCCGTTGCGGAGCAATACATGGTCGTCGGCTAAAACAATGTTAGGCATGTGAATTATTTAAAAGGTTTATTATAGGTAATTCAATAACTATACTTGTTCCATCGTTTACGGATGATTGTAACGTACAGGTAGCCCCAATAAGTTTTGCACGGTTTTGCATATTTTTTAAACCTATGCCATTTTTGTTTTGCATGGCAACTATATCAAACCCGGCACCATCGTCTTTCACGGTTAAAGTAAATGTATTTGGCTGATATTTTATATTCAGGTATATGTTTTTTGCTTTGGCATGTTTGATGGTATTGTTCAGCGCTTCCTGTACAATGCGGAAGATTACCATTTCTTTTTGAGGCGGTAGTTTATAAGTATCGCCGGTTATATTAAAATGTGTTTCAAACTCACCGCTGTTTTGTAATATCTGTAGCTCAACTACAAGCGATTGTAGCAGGCCCAGTTCAGCAATGCGGTCGCCATGCATGCTGCGGCTAAGGTCTCTTAAATCGTTAATGGCTTTGCTGATAAGCTCTTTTGTGTCGTCTAATTTTTTTTGTGGGTTGTTTTCAAAAGTGTTTAGGTTAAGTTTGGCCAGGCTAAGCACCTGCCCCACGTTATCATGAATCTCTTCGCTGATGGTTCTTAAGGTTTGTTCCTGTATTTCAAGTTGGGTTTGTAGGAGCTCCTGTTCAAATTGTGTTTTCATGAGTTGTTTTTCTTTGAGAAGTTTGTTTTTTCGGGATGTAAAAAGAACCGACAACAATACTACAAATAAAGCAAGAGCAACTACAATAAGTATAATTGCTGTTATAAGGTCTCTTGTTATTGCTTCTTCCATTTAATAGTAGTCAATATAGCTAATGATATACAAGTGTACAAAACATAAATCATGTTGTTATTTACCAATGTAAAAATTTTAGTGATTTGCCATTTTTTTTGCATAAAAATCTCAATTAAGAAAAAGGTAGTGAACTCTGCTACATTAAAAAATAACACTCCCGTACAAATCCAAAACAACGGGTTTTTTAATAAACTAACATGTTCATCATATCTAAATAAATCAATCAAACCTACACAGGCTGAAATAATCATCAGGCTACACCCTGTTTTATATGTAATGGTATTTGGAAACATGAATCCCTGTATCCACAATATATTTATAATAGAAACTACTGTTAAAAGAACCATACCTGTATATATTATTTTTTTATACTTTACACTTAAGCATAAACTGGCAATAATAAAGCCATAAAAAAGGTATTCAATTGGTATGGATAAATTATATAGCCATGTATTGGGTTCATGTAATACTCTTCTAATATACCTTCCGGTAAGTTCAATACATACAATAAAAAATAAAAAGGGAATAAACCAGTGAAGTGGTTTATTCCTGAACCGATAAAAAGCTACTACGCTTAAAAGCAATGTGCCTATTTCAAAATAGTAGAATGTTGATAAAGGAAACATTTTTAATAACAATTATTGGGACATAGTTCTCCATGGTTAAATCCCCCGGAGGGAAGCAAACCCATTTTTTCAATTTTTTTATTAATACATTCTATTATATCCCAAAAGTTTTCATGTTTTGTTCCATTTAGCCTTGTGGGCACCAATATTACCGTTGTTTGGTTATCTTTTAACCTTGATAAACGGGGATAACTATTATCATACGCTGCCATATTTATATTTACTCCGTCGATATTTGCTTTTGGTAATTTTAATAATTTAACAAGGGTGTAAATAACGCAAGCATCAATCCAAACAGATTTTGAAAGGCTGTCTTTGATACCCCCTTTTCGATAAATTTTTTCAAATTCTTTATTTTGAAGGTCTGCAGTATTGTAATCTTGTAAATAGGGCGATGAACAAATGCCGGTTATCGTTATCTTTTGTTTACTTGTTTTATGGTCTGATATGTTTGGAGCTGTTGCTTTTTCAAAATATGTGGGAAAAATATTTATTGTTGTTTGCCGCTTATATGGGTCAGTACCGTATTTGGGGTTGTCTTTGGTTTCGCAGCCAAAGAAGATACGAATGCCGTCAAGGGCCTTGCCTGTAGCAGGGTCTTTTTGTGTTTTTAAGAATGTTGCAATACCTTCTACCGTGCAGTTGTCGAGCCAGTAAACCGGTTCAAAGGCATTTATTGGTTTGCCACCCTCGGTTTTAAAAATAGTGTTGAAATTGTTAAACAAAGTTTGTGCTTTACTGGTTTCAATAATGATATTAGCAATACCCCCCGCCCCATTACATAAATCAGTATTGTCAATACCTTCGCATATTTCTAAACTGTCTGTATTAGCAGATACATTTGTAGGAATACTGTCATTGGGAGGATTAGTATTTCCTCCTCCGCTACCGTTACAAGAACAGATACAGTTATACAAAAAGGCAATGGTAAAGACCCGGAATAACTTTTTCATGATTAGTAAATTTTAGTTTAGGATTTTATCAGAACTCTAAAATCAACAATCATTTTGATAAATGCAATAGCTTTTACACTTATTATTTTGGGTGTTTTCACCCTTCGAAAAAAGGCGTATCCACATTTGAAACTCTAACAGGTTGTTACAAATTTGTAAAACCAAAGTAATTTTTTATGAAGAGGTTTGTGATAACAACAATGGCTGTATTGTTATGCTTAAATGGGATATGCCAGCAAAATATACCATCAAATAAAACCGTATCAAAAATCATCAAAGTAATCAATGTGCAACAAAAACAAGTTAAAGTTAAAAACATGCAAAGTAACGGCGCTTTCATTGATGCCAAATTAAACGAATCAGGGAAAATTCCAGATTCAATCAATGTTTATAAATTTGATACTGTGTATGAAATGAGAAAAGTGAAAAGGAATACATTTGGCGTATTTGGTGTTGGCAATGTAAATAAAGAGCAGCTTGAAAAATTTAATGCTTCAGGTAAATTTTCATGTTTTGTTAAACCATTAATGAGAGATAAATCTGAATTAACTTTTTACCTTTCTTTTAATAAAAATGCAAGTAATTCAGATTCTTTAATTGCACAAACTTTAATTTTTCCTGAAGTGGGCAATAATTCATTTTTAGGAACCATGGAGTATGCAATTAGCCTGAAACAATATGCAGAGTTAAATTCATTTAAGGAGCATTGCATAGTGCCGTTTTTTGAATTTTCAAATAAATCTATAAAAGCATCACTGGATACCGGTAGCGCTAAATTGGCATCGTATCATTTTTCTACGCTTAATTATACTACCGGATTAAAATACCTTTTCAGGTTTAGTAAAACTGTAGATAGTACCGAACATAATGTTGATTTTACTTTAACAGGTTATCTTTCTTATTTAAATATCCCTAATCAGGATACGGCAGATTACAGGATATTACTTAAAAATAAAACGGTAAGCGATAATATTTGGGCAATGGGAATTAAGATCGGTATTCAATATAATAACTTCTCAATTTTTGCCGATTTAAGACATGTGCTTGGTTCCGATAAAAGGATTCCGATAAGAGAGCTAAGAGGATTTAATTCAAATATCGGGGTATTGTTTAATGCAGATATCTTAAGGTTTTAACCTTAATTTATTTTTTGGTCAGCATCAATGCAAACTCTGTTTTTTTCATTTATCAATTACGTACTGGTGGATATTTTATTTTAAAGTAATAACCGATATATTTATTTTCAATACAACTTCTAATAAACTTAAAACAATACATCATGAGAAAAATTTCTTTATTAATGCTTTTCATTTTTTGTTCAGCATCATTGCTTGCACAAAACGAAAATGAAAAAAAACAACATAAAATGCCTGCGGCAAAAAATGTAGTTAAGCTAAACCTTTTTGCGCTGGCGCTTAAAAATTTCAGCATCCAATACGAAAGGGCTGTGGCACGAAAAATTTCAGTGGCTGCCACTTTTCGGTATATGCCCACCGGCAGCATACCTTTTAAAAGTACCTTTAAAAACCTGGCCGACGACCCCGATACCGAAAAGCAAATTGACGATTTGCGTATTGGCAATTTTGCCATTATGCCCGAAGCAAGATTTTACCTTGGCAAAAAAGGCGCTTTAAACGGCTTTTACCTTGGGCTGTATGCCAATATTGCAAGGTATAATACAAGCCTGCCTTTTCAATATGACGACAACGGCACTACTAAAACAATTCCAATGAGCGGCAACCTCACCGCAATTACGGGAGGGATAATGATTGGTGCACAATTTAAACTGGGCGGCCCGGTGTATTTAGACTGGTGGATACTTGGCCCGGGTTATGGAACTTCAAATGGTAAATTAACCGGCAGCAAAAATATGACGCCTTCGGAGCAACAAGAACTGAGAGATTCGTTTGCCGATACAGATATACCGCTTACAAAATTCACTTACACTGTTAACAGCACTGGCGCCACCATGGATTTTAAAGGGCCATGGGCCGGCATAAGGTCGGGCCTGGCAATAGGGATAAGGTTCTAAAGTTTTAAGTCTTATTTATAAGCAGAAGTTGGATTTAAACGGGGCCTTCTGTTTTTCTTAAAGCCACGAGAGAGGTTTCAAACACATTCATGGCTTATGTTTTACAACCATCATTTATCTTTTAAAAATAAATATTCGGCCTTGGTAATCCACGATATGCCAAAACTCACCAGCGCCAGCGACTCAAACCAAAATACAAGATGATAATCTTGTGCCGCAGGTTTAAATACAAGCATAACCAATGCAATGCCAATTATACTGGCAATCATTAAAATACCACAAACCAGGTAAACCTTGTTGCGTTTATCTTTTTGTTTAGTACACTTACCCGGCCCTGTTTTACGAAAAAGGTATATCGAAAAAAAGATGAAAACAGAAAAAAGCAATAACGCAAACACAAAATGAAGTATATGTATAAAATTATTACCACTTGTGGTAGGGCACAAGGCCACGCCTAACGCAAACACACAACCAAGGTTGGCTGCCCGGCTGTCGGTTTTATCGTAGCCTTTATAGGTCATTAAAAAAAAGCCAAGCACAAATAAGATGCCTACTAAAATATCACCTGCAGTTCCGTTATCATAATAATCGCTTACCGAATATTCAATTTTAAAAGAGTTGTTGGCAAACAAGTTACCAATGATTAGTAATATAGGTAAAAGCACACCTGTGGCACCAATCAAAATCCTAAGTGCATAATAAGAAATTACCTGGTCGTTTTTTTCGGGGGTTTTTATTCCCGGTAGGATATCATTGTTCATAAAAAAGATTTAGTATGAGATATTAATAAGTGCAGGATAAAAATACTTAAAATCAAAAGCAGTGATTAGCCTTGATAACAACCATCATTTTAAAAATAACATAGCTTATATATTGATTGTAAGTAAAACAAATGCCTGTATCATTATCGCTCGCCTTTATTCGATTTCATGCAGGACAACCATCATTTTAATAAAAAACGCAATAATCAAACAATCATTATACAACAGCTTAATATATGTTGTATTTTGCTGTAGAAAAAATCGCAATTTGCCTACTATTATTTTTTCTTGTCAAAATTTTTACTGAAAATCAATTAGTTATAAAAGCGCAATTAAAAATACTTTCTATATTCTTTGGAAGTTTGCGTCAACAGCCCTTACCTTCGCCGTCCAATAAAAAAAGCTACCGGGATGGCGGTAGCATCACTTAAATAAAAGATCAAAAATGAGCAAATTACATTTTACTACAAAACATGCAAACGAGGCTACCGTTACACACAACTGGTATGTTGTGGATGGTACTAATCAAACCGTAGGGCGCATGTGTTCAAAAATTGCGGCGATACTACGTGGCAAAAACAAAGCTTATTACACACCTCATGTTGATTGTGGCGACTATATTATAGTTACCAATTGCGAAAAAGTAAAATTCACGGGCAACAAGATGGAAGATAAGTTGTACGATACTTTTAGCGGATACCCCGGTGGCCGTAAAGAAGAGCCTGCAAAAAATTTATTAAAGCGCAGGCCCGAAGTAATTATTGAAAGGGCAATTAAAGGGATGCTGCCAAAAAACCGTTTGGGCCGCCAAATGTTTAAAAAACTATTTGTATACCAGGGTGCCAATCATCCACACACTGCACAGCAACCAAAAGAACTTAAATTTTAATAATCAGCTAAAAGCTAAAAAATAAATGGAAAAACAAACAATCACAGTCGGCCGCAGAAAAGAAGCTGTAACACGTATTTTTCTTTCAAAAGGAGATGGTAAGATTACAGTAAACGGTAAAGACTATAAAACTTATTTCCCACTGGTATATTTACAAAACCAGGTAGAAGCACCTTTAAAAACTATTGAGTCGGCAGATAAATTTGATGTTGTAGTAAATGCAACAGGCGGTGGCGTAAAAGGACAGGCAGAAGCAGCCAAACTGGGTATTGCCCGTGCATTGGTAGAAGTAAGCGCCGAATATCGCCCAGCTTTAAAAGCTGCAGGTTTATTAAGAAGAGACCCTCGTGCTGTAGAACGTAAAAAACCGGGACGTAAAAAAGCAAGAAGAAGCTTCCAGTTCAGCAAGCGTTAATACAGTTTGTTACAAGTATAACGTTACGGGTAACATGATAAAATTAATACCCGTGTTAATACTAATATCTTGATACTATTAAAAATTTAATAATAAACAATGGAAAATACTTCCTTACAACAACAACTATTAGAAGCAGGTGTTCACTTTGGCCATTTAAAGAAAAAGTGGAACCCCAAGATGCTGCCTTACATTTTTGCTGAAAAAAAAGGTATTCATATTATTGACTTAAATAAAACCGTAGAAGGGTTACAGGAGTCGGCTGCCGCATTAAAATCAATTGCACGCAGCGGTAAAAAAATAATGTTTGTAGCTACCAAAAAACAAGCAAAAGAAATTGTTAGCGATTGCGCCAGGCGAGTAAACATGCCATATGTTACCGAGCGTTGGTTGGGTGGTATGTTAACCAACTTTAACACCGTTCGCAAAAGCGTTAAAAAAATGCAAAGCATCGAAAAAATGCTGAACGATGGTAGCGCCGAAAGCCTTACAAAAAAAGAACGCCTAACCCTTACCCGTGATAAGGAAAAAATGGAAAAAGTATTAGGCGGCATTGCACAAATAAGCCGTATACCTGCGGCCGTTTTAATGGTTGATATTGGCCACGAACATATTGCATTAGCCGAATCAAGAAAACTGGGTATTAGCACTTTTGGTATGGTAGATACCAACTGCGACCCTAATAAAATTGATTTTGCAATACCTGCAAATGATGATGCAACAAAGTCAATTGCCATTATTATAAATTATTTAACGGCAGCCATTGCAGAAGGATTACAGGAGCGCCAGGCTAGCAAAGATGAAGAAGAACACAACGAAACAGAAGAAACAGCCGAAGCCAAAGCAGCTCGTTTTGAGTCAACTGCAGATGGTGGAGAAGAAAGAGGTAAACGTGGTGGCAGGGGTGCATCTGGCCAGCCAAAACGCAGGGTAGCTGGCCCGGGCCAGGGAGGCAGAAAGCCGGCAGCAGGCGGAACAAGGTAATAAACAGTCATTAACAACCGGCAACGGTTACACGATAAAGAGTGATACTAAAATTGAAGTAGATTTTTTTTTTGAACCCGGCGTTTGTACTACTATTAAACTTCATTGGCGTCGCACTCTTGTACTAAAGTTCATTATTCAACAATTATTAAAAACTGCATCATTGCAGACTAAAATATATTAAATATGAGTACAACAATAACAGCAGCAGACATAAATAAATTACGCCAAACAACCGGCGCCGGCATGTTAGATTGCCGCAAAGCATTAACAGAAAGTAATGGAGATTTTGAAGCAGCTATAGACTGGCTGCGCAAGCAGGGCCAAAAAGTGGCAGCTAAACGCAGCGATCGTGAAGCTAAAGAAGGTGTGGTAATTGCACAAACAACTGCCGATGGCAAAAGCGGTATTGTACTTTGCATAAGCTGCGAAACAGATTTTGTAAGTAAAAATGCCGAGTTTGTTGCCTTTGCACAATCAATTGCCGATGCAGCCATTGCCAACAATGTAAAAACAGCCGAAGAACTAAATGCAGTTACTGTTAACGGCTCTACAGTTGAGCAAATGATTAACGATAAGTTGGCAGCCATTGGAGAAAAAATAGCCATCACAAAATTTGAAAGAGTTGATGCACCTTATGTAGCTTCGTATATACATGGCGCCAACCGTATGGGTGTATTAGTGGCTATGACCAAAGCTGCCCCCGAAGCCGGTAAAGATGTAGCTATGCAAATAGCAGCAATGAACCCATTGGCGGTTGATGAAACTTCCATCTCACAGGAAATAAAAGACAGGGAAAAAGCTATTGCAATTGAAATGATAAAAGCAGAAGGCAAACCGGCTGAAATGGCTGAGAAAATTGCCGATGGCAAGATGAATAAGTTTTTTAAAGAAAATACATTAATGGCACAGGCTTTTGTAAAAGACAATAGCAAATCTGTAGCCGATTATTTAAAAAATATTGATACCGACTTAAAAGTTACTGATTTTAAAAGGGTGGCTTTGGGATAAATGAATAATTGATTCCAAAAAAAAGGCGAGACGAAAGTTTCGTCTTTTTTTATTTCTAATATTTTGTTGTAAAACTGCTCACTCACCGGGATGATAGGTTCTTTCTGCATGGTTAAGTACATCTTCTTTATAAAACCATACATTCCTGAACAGCCCCTTGCTGTATGCCTTTCCCTGGTCAAAAAAATGAGGAGATTCTTCATCACCACTTTGGCCGCCGGCCAATAAGGCTTTTGCTTTTATTTTATGATTGCCCAATCGTCCAAACTCTACCGCACAAATAAAACTGTTGCCGTTAACGCCATATCTTTTTTGGGTGCCTTGAAAAATGCGGCTGCTGTATGAAGGCAACATTCCCCAACGGGATGAAGCAAACCCAACCGGATAGCTGGGCAGCTTGTCGTTGAACTTGTTTTCTATATCTGATGAAATTCTTTGAAAGCGGTTGATTTGTCCCCAGCCCATTTGCCACCTGCCAAATCGTTTTTGTAAATCTGTAATAGTTGTTAATAATGGTAACAACAGTGCTTCCGGTTTTGCATCGGCAGCAAATAGTTTTGTTTTGGAAACGTCATCAGTACCTGTACTTGCTTTTATAAGCGGTAGAACACGTTCTCCCCATTCAATGGCTAATGTAGTGGCAATGGAATTTTCGCTGCTGCGATAGTCCCAGTGTTTTAAAACGGTAACCGGCCCTACCAATAAAGCATACAATGAATCCGGGTATTTTACATTTTTTTCAAATGCATTTACCAACGCCGGCACCAATACTTCAAATGCAGCAAGCCTTGTATCGTAGCCGGCCTTTATTACTTTATCTACATTATAATTGGATGTTTCGTTTAACGTTCTTACAGCATTAATGCCTCTGAAGTTTTCACCATCGGGAGCCATATAAGCGGGATAATCTTCTTTTTTCGGACTGAAATTTTTGGCAACCGTAAATGGGGTTGAATTGCAGTTTTGTAACCAACCGTTTTGCGGATTGATACTTTGCACAATTTCGCTTACGGAATGATAACCTTTCCATTCAGTTTCTTTAATGCTACCGTCAACCGGTTCATTCCAGTTATATTTTGTATCTCTTATGGGAATGCGGTTTCCATGCCAGTAAGCAATGTTTCCCTCTGCATCGGCATACACCGTGTTGTTTGAAATATTGCCTTTTAAGTCCATTGTCTTTTTATAATCAGCAAAACTTTTTGTTTTATTGCGAAGCCAGCTTTGCTCCAGCCCGGCAGCTATCTGATTATCGGCTCTTACACTCAGCCATTGTCCGTTTTTATATCCCATCACCGGGCCATGATGTGTAAACAAGGCAGTGAATGTTTTTTCTTTTATCTGTTCACCTTCTTTGTATTTCAAAATAATTTTTTCTTCTCTCACTTTTCTTTGCTTGCTTTCATATTCATATACCCAGCCTTTATCCGTTTTTGAAATTTTTTCAATATAGCTGTCTGCTGCATCTACGGCGCTGCTGGTGTGCATCCATCCGCAATGCTCATTGAAACCCTGGTACACAAAAAATTGTCCCCAGGTTACGGCGCCATATACATTCAACCCTTCTTCGCTTACCACATGCACTTCGGGCCTGAAGTAAAAAGTAACATGCGGATTGATGTATAATATAGCATTATGATCTTCTGTAATTTTCGGCGCAAAGGCGAATCCGTTGGATCCGCTAAGATTTTCATCCTGAAAAAACTGTTGCGCTGTTTCATTTTCTGATATAGAATGATTGGTTGCAACGGCCTCGCCGGTAGCGTATAAATTTTTTAATTCACCGGCACCCAACCCGGCTGTATTGATGGCGCCAATACTTCCATCTGTCCATAAAAAAGGGTACCAGGGTTGAAAACGGTTGAGCAATGCGGGTTTAACCGAAGGGTGTGTGTAGAGATAATAATTTATTCCATCTGCAAAAGCATTGCAAAGTTTTTGTAACCATTGTGGTGATTTGGCAAAATCTTTCTGCGCCTGTTCGGCATCTACTTCTAAGCGAATCAACAGGTCTTCATATAAAAAATTTTCACCTTTTACTTCACTTAGGCGGCCCAGTTTTTCAATATAGTTCATCTCTACTCTTTTAAAATCATCTTCACATTGAGCATAAAGCAATCCAAAAACAGCATCTGCATCTGACTTTCCATAAATATGCGGAATGCCTTTTTCGTCACGAATGATGGTAACCCGACCGGCTTGTTGTTGCCAGCGGCTGATTTCTGTTTTTGTAAAGCTTTGTGCCCATAACTGTACAGGAAGCAGTAAAAGCAGTAATAATTTATTAAACATGAGGAACTGTTTATGGGAGATAAAAGTAAAGCAAAAAATAATGCCACAGTTGCAAAGATGGAATGTGACAGTTACATAGATTATTACTTTTACTTTCGAAGAAGGATAGTTATAAAAGTTGAAACTCTTTTTTCGTTTTATCCTTACAGTTATTTAAAATAAATACCCACCAGTACGTATGTTTTATAATTCATTTACTAATCATATTTGTGACTTAATAAATAAATATGAAAAAATTAGCCCTATCAGCAGTTTGCTTTTTTGTAGTAATGGCTACAGCCATGGCAAACAATGTTATTGTATCAACCGTATCATTAGGCCCAAAGAATACAACAGGCCCTTTATCTACCCATTATACGCAGGTAAATTACGATATAGCCTGGCAAAACAGTTGGCGCACCAGTACCAACGAAAGCAATTATGACGGCTGCTGGATATTTGTAAAATACCGTAAGCAGAGTACTTCGGTATGGCAGCATGCCACTTTAAACACAACAGGCCAGGTTATGCCAGCCGGGAGTGAAATAAAAATTTCGGCCGATGGAAAAGGTGCATGGATGTACCGCAATGCCGATGGTATTGGAAACGTAAACTGGACAGCCGCAGGCTTGCGTTGGAACTACGGAGCCGATGGCGTACTGGATAATGAAAATGTAGAAGTAAGGGTATATGCTGTTGAAATGGTGTATGTGCCGCAAAGCCCTTTTAATTTGGGAAATTCATCTGCAGAAGCATATAAGTTCAGAGATGGCCTTGTTGATACATGGTTTCCCATAACAAGCGAAAACGCTATTAACTGTGGTACTAACGCCGGGGAGTTATATGCCGATGCTTTTTTTGACAATACTGGTTCTATTCCTGCAGGTTTTCCAAAAGGATACAACGCATTCTGGAGCATGAAATATGAGTTTAGCAAACAACAGGTGGTAGATTTTTTAAACACACTCGATCAAACCAATGCAAATGCAAGAAACAGCGTGGGAGCTACCGGGCTTGTACCTAATATGTTGGTAACAGAACCTGAAAGAGCAGCAGATTTATACTCTATTCTAAATTTTCTGGCTTGGTTAGACTGGGCTGCCATGCGCCCCATGACGGAACTTGAATACGAAAAAGCCTGCCGTGGTGGCAATAATTTACCAAGCCCTTTAGAATATGCCTGGGGTAATACAACCATTGCGCCCATTACTACTCCATCAAACCAGGGTGCAGCAAATGAAACATGGGCAACTGGTAATGCCAATTATGCTGGTGGCCCAGGTGTAGCAATGCGTTGCGGCGCTTTGGCAACTGCAACTAGTGACCGTACCAGCAGCGGCGCAACTTTTTATGGTATAATGGAAATGAGTGGTAATTATAGCGAGTTGGTGGTTACTGCAGGTAATACAACTGGCAGGTCTTTCAACGGGCTTCATGGCGATGGTGTTTTAAGCGCCACTGCCGAAGCTAATACATTAAACTGGGCATCACCAGCCAATAATTTGGCTATGGCAACAAGGGGAGGCGCCTATAGCTCTGGGTTTACTTCATTAAGAGTATGCGAAAGAAACAGCGGTAACTTAGATTATGCATCTGTATATACCATGTTAAATGGCCGGGCTGTACGTACTGCCGAATAATTTTTTCTTTTCATCATAAAAAATTCAGCAATGAAAAGAAAATTGATATTAATAGCTACTTGCATTTTGCATGTGATGGCGCTTACAGCACAACCGCCCAATAATACCATATTTTATGGAGGTATTGGCGATGGGGGTAATTTTAACAGTTTTACCAACGCAGCTAATAATATATTTTATGGTGGTAATGGCGATGGATGGGGTAACTTTAATAATAATGTATCTACCAATTCAATTTTTTTGGGTGGTAATGGCGATGGTTGGCACTATAGTGGATTTTTTCCGGCACCCAATTCAATATTTTTAGGCGGCGCAGGCGATGGCTGGAGTTTTAATAATTTCAGCGTGGCACCCAACAACATTTTTTTTGGTGGTGCAGGCGATGGATGGTCGCATATAGTTTATCCGTTAGGTCCTTTACCGGTTACAATATTATCGTTTATCGGCGAGCAACAAGGTAAAACCAATTTACTTAAATGGGTTACAAGCCAGGAAATAAATACATCGCATTTTGAGTTGGAGCGTTCGGCCAATGCAAACAGTTTTACGGTTATAAAAAACGTTTTGGCAGCAGGTAACAGCATTACGGCAAAAAATTATTCTTCGGTTGATGAATTTCCATTGGCAGGGAATAATTTTTACAGGCTAAAAATGGTTGATGCAGATGGCAAATACAAATACAGCAATGTTGTTTTATTAAGGGTGTTGGAAAATGATGTACTGCTTTCTGTATTCCCCAATCCAGTAGCTGATAAATTAAATATTGCCATCAGCAACAGCGCCATCATTAATAAACTGCAATTGCAGGTATTTGATAATGGAGGCAAATTAATAACACAGCAATCTGTTTCAAACAGCAATGGCATTAGCCTGGAAGTGAGCCGCTATGCTGCCGGGGTGTACCTGCTAAAAATAATGTATAACGGTAAGGAAGAAACTATCCGGTTTGTAAAGGCGAAGTAAATAACAAATGATATTTTAAACCTGTAAGATTTGTAAGACGGTTGTTTTTTGTAATATTGGTAATGGAAAACTACCAGACTCATTTTGAAGATAACCGCCTTTCGTGGAATAAACGCACCGGTGTACATAAAGATTCTGCATTCTACGATTTGGAAGGTTTTAAAAAAGGATCGTCATCCTTAACAACAATTGAATTAAATGAATTGGGGGATGTAAAAGGAAAATCGCTTTTGCACCTGCAATGCCATTTTGGGATGGATACCATGAGTTGGGAACGGGAAGGGGCCATTGTTACCGGGGTTGACCTGAGTGATGAAGCGATTAAACTGGCCAATGAAATAAAGAAAGAGATTAAATCATCAGCCGAATTTATCTGTTGCAATGTTTATGATTTAAAGAAGCACCTGGATAAAAAATTCGATATTGTATTTACCTCTTATGGCACCATCGGATGGCTACCCAACCTTGATGTCTGGGCAAATATTGTATCCCATTTTTTAAAACCCGGCGGCATTTTTTATATAGCCGATTTTCATCCTACCTTATGGATGATGGACGATTATTTTGAAAAAATAAAGTACAGTTATTTTAATACCGAAGTAATAACTGAAGAAATTTCGGGCACATACAGCGATAGGAATGCTCCTATCAAATCAATAGAGCATGGATGGAACCATCCTTTTTCTGAAATATTTAATGCTTTAATTAAATACCAATTACAAGTGGTTCAATTTAACGAATTCTCTTTTTCGCCCTTTAATTGCTTTAATAATCTTGAAAAAGGCCCTGATGAAATGTGGCGGATAAAAGGCATGGATGAAAAAATGCCCATGATGTATTCCATAAAAGCAGTTAAACGGCTATAAAAATATATCTTCGCAAAAAATAATTAAGCAGATGCTTCCTAAGTACAAACGAATTCTTCTCAAACTCTCCGGCGAATCTTTAATGGGTGATAAAAATTTTGGTTTAGACAGTGAAGTTATTTCACGTTATGCCCAGGATATAAAATCAATAACAGAATTGGGTGTGCAGGTGGCTATTGTAATTGGGGGCGGCAACATCTATCGTGGCATGAACGAGGCTGAGAGCGGAATTGAAAGGGCTCAAGGCGATTATATGGGTATGCTGGCTACAGTTATAAATGGAATGGCTTTACAAAGCGGCCTTGAAAAAGCAGGCATTTACACCAGGCTGCAAAGCGCTATAAAAATGGAGCAAATTGCCGAACCGTATATCAGGCGCCGGGCCATGCGCCACCTCGAAAAAGGCCGTGTTGTTATTTTTGGAGCCGGCACTGGCAACCCATATTTTACAACCGATACAGCCGGTTCGCTAAGGGCTATTGAAATAAAAGCAGAAGTAATCCTGAAAGGTACAAGGGTAAACGGCATCTACTCTGCCGACCCCGAAAAAGATGCCACAGCAACAAAGTACGAAACGATTTCTTTTGCCGACTGCATTCAAAAGAACCTTAAGGTGATGGATATGACAGCCTTTACGCTTTGCATGGAAAACAACCTACCCATTGTAGTTTTTGATATGAACACGCCCGGCAACCTGCTAAAAGTGGTAAGTGGCGAAAAAGTAGGTACAGTTGTACGTTAGTATAACACGGTTCAATAAAAATTTTATTGTATGTTAACCGAAGAACAACTTAAAAAAATAATTTCATTAAATGAAAGCCTGCAGGTGCAGTTGGCCGATGTTAATGCTATGCTAGCATCAAGAGAAAATGAAATAGAATTTCTGAATGACGAACTGGCTGCAGCTACAGAATTAAGAAGTCGTTTTGATGAACAAAAGTTAGAACTTGAGAGCATAAATAATAAACTTGGTATTAAAGAGCAGCAGGCAATTGGCGCCGAAGAAAGAGAACTGGAACTACACCAGGAACTTACCGAAATGGCCAGGCTAAATAAAAAATACAACGATTTGATAAGTGATTATACTTACTTGCAAACACAACTCACCGATGTAGAGCAGCAGCTAACGGCATTGCATCAAAGAAATATAAAATTACAGCAAGCTACGGCTCGTATTGCCGAATTAGAAAGCACATTAGAATCTACCAGGCTTGAAAATGATGGTTTAAAAGCCAGGCTGGCTCATTTAGAAGCTGAGAAAAAATAGCACCACAATCCATATAAGGTGATGTACCATATAAAAATATATGTGTAAACATTTGTTTTGCTGAAACCTATTTTTTATTTTACTATCCTAAAACTTATTACTTATGAACATAATCGACAGGGTAAAAAACATTTTAATTACCCCTAAAACCGAGTGGCAGGTAATTAATGAAGAAACAGCTACTCCACAATCTTTATTAATGGGCTATGTATTACCACTGGCAGTGGTTGCATCATTAGGTTCTTTATTAAAGGGCTTTTTGTTTGCAGGAAGCTTTGGCTTAAAGTATTTTATTATTTTAGCTGTTATTGCATTTATTTCTACAGTACTTGCATATTACATAACAGTTATTGTGGTTGATACATTGGCGCCAAGTTTTGCTTCCGAAAAAAATATGGGTAAATCGGCGCAGCTTGTTGCTTACTCAGCAACGCCTTCATATATTGGTGCGTTACTTTCTTTTATTCCGGTTTTGGGCTGGTTGCTTCCATTGGCTGCATGGGTTTATGGTATTTACCTTATGTATCTGGGTATAGGCCCATTAAAGAAAACTCCCGAAGATAAAAAAGTGGTGTATATGGTGGTAGCGTACCTGGTAATGATTGCTATATACTTTATATTGGCTGCAGTTTTGGGCGCCATATTGTTTGGCGCTTTAGGTATTTCGGCAGTAAGCATGATGCGTTAATGATTTTGAATTGAAATATAAAAGCACCTTGATTTAAATCAGGGTGCTTTTTTGTTTGGATTAATTAGGTGAATTTTGCAGTAGAAAAATATAAAGATGAAAAAAGATATTGCAGGCATCAGGAAAGATTACCAGTTAAAAAGCCTGTTGGAACAAGATCTTGCATCCAATCCATTTAAACAATTTTCAATTTGGTGGGAGGAGGCAGTGGAAAGCGAGATATTGGAAGTAAATGCTATGACACTTGCAACAGCAACAGCATTGGGGATACCCAATGCCAGGATTGTTTTATTAAAATCTTTTTCTGAAGAAGGATTTGTTTTTTTTACTAATTACAACAGCAAAAAAGGAAATGAGTTGCTTGAAAACCCACATGCTGCTCTTGTATTTTTTTGGAAAGAGTTAGAGCGGCAGGTAAGGATAACGGGCAGGGTAGAAAAAATAAGTAACCAGGAAAGTGATGAATACTTTCAATCGAGGCCAATGGGTAGCCGTATTGGTGCATGGGCATCTCCGCAAAGTAAAGTGATTGCATCAAGGGATGTAATTGAAAAAAACATAATAGCCGCTGAAGAGAAATTTGCAAATAGCATTATTAACAGGCCTTTGCACTGGGGCGGCTATGTAGTAAAACCCACTATTATAGAATTTTGGCAGGGGCGGCCCAATCGTTTACACGACCGCCTGCAGTATAGCCTGCAACAAAATGAAAGTTGGAAGATAGAAAGGCTGGCACCTTAAAATTGACCATTACTTTTTTACTTGCATAAACACTTAATAAGTTAATGGCCAATTTTTATTGTTAACTAAGCCTTCTTTTTAGCCGCGGCTTCTTTTTTGGGTGCGCCAGCTTTTACAGTAGTTTTTGAGGGTCTTTTTTTCCCGTATGAACCGGCAAAAATTTTTCCTTTTTTAGTTTTGATATCTCCACGTCCCATAAAATGTGTTTTATTTTTTAAAAATTAAAAATGATTTGTTATAAAAAAAGCAAGGCACTTAAGCACCTTGCTTTTTTTTAAGTTGATACTAAATTACAATTTAGCAGATAATTCTTTACCGGCTTTAAATTTAGCAACTTTCTTTGCTTTAATTTTGATAACAGCACCTGTTTGTGGGTTACGACCGTTACGGGCAGCTCTTTTTGAAACAGAGAAAGTTCCAAAACCTACTAAAGTAACTTTACCGCCACCTTTTAAAGTTTTAGTAACAGCGGCTACAAAAGAATCTAAAGAGGCATTAGCCTGGGTTTTTGTGATACCTGCATCATCTGCAATTTTTGAAATCAATTCAGCTTTGTTCATGATAATTTTTTTTGAATTTTTTAACTGCAACAAATATAGAAGGTTTTTGATTGCAACAAAATTTTTTTTAAAAAATATTTTCAACCCGGCAATGCCTGAAAACCACAGTTAACAAGGGATTTGGCTGATTAGTATAATTTTTATTAAAAAATATTGTACTGCAATAATTAATAAAACCCTTTACAGTATTGAGTTTTAGCGGAGTCTTTATTGAAACCCTTTACACATGCGGCTTTTGTAGATTTATAAAAAGCTATAAACATAAAAAAATATAAAGAAAATTGTTTTGCACAATTAGTTAACAACTTGCATTACGGTACGAAAAGCAATAAACTTATCGCCCCATTTATCATATCCTTTCTGCCGCATTTGCACGGCATGGTTTTCTATATAATTATTATATAGACCCTTACTTTGTGCATGGTATTGTACCGCATAGGTAGGCCCTTCAGTATCATCCACCTCCATCAGGCGCATAATAACTGCATGTGTAAAACATCCTGTATTGATTACATCGGGTATATGTTCTTCCTTTAACCATTGCAGCCATTCGGTCTTTATTGAATCATGAACTTTTATGGTTACATTGTAAATAATCATTTTGCAGGATGAAATTAGGTTTAAAAATTTTTTATACAACTGTGTAGTTGATTTATTGTTGTGGTTATTTTTCTTTTATCTCCACATATATTGGGCAGTGATCGCTATGTTTTATATCCGCAAAAATATCTGCATCTTTTAATTGTTTTCTTAACGGCTCGGTTACGCTGATATAATCTATACGCCAGCCTTTGTTGTTTAACCTTACCGATGGAAACCGTTGGCTCCACCAACTGTAGCGATGCGGTTCAGTATGAAATACCCTAAAAGTATCAACCCATCCACTGTTTAAGAATTTGGTCATCCATTCTCTTTCCGGCGGTAAAAAGCCACTGCTGTTTTTATTGCCTTTGGGGTCGTGTATATCTATTTCGTTATGTGCAATATTATAATCGCCTACAAGAATTATTTTGGGATATTTCTTTTTTAACTCATCAAGATAGTTTTTAAATTCATCCAGCCATGTATATTTAAAATCCTGTCTTATATCGCCACTTGTACCCGATGGAAAATAGGCATTGATGAGGCGGATATCGCCAATATCCATCTGTATTACTCTTCCTTCTTCGTCGCTTAGCTTGTTTCCGTTTCCTAAAACAACATTACCCGGTTTTATTTTTGAAAAAATGGCAACGCCACTGTAACCTTTTTTTTGTGCACTAAACCAATAATGGTTAAATCCAAGCTCTTCCAGTTGTTTTACATCAACATCATCTTTTGTGGCTTTTGTTTCCTGCAGGCAAATAATATCGGCGGGGTTGGTTGTAAGCCAATCAATAAAACCTTTTTTAATAGCGGCACGTATGCCGTTTACATTGTATGATATGATACGCATGCGGAACTGTTTACAACAAACATACGAAACGTAAAATTGATTTACTCCAATATGGGCCTTAACCATCTTTTTGCTTCATCAATATTCATTTCTTTTCTTTTAGCATAATCTTCTAACTGGTCGATTTCAATTTTACCCACGCCAAAATATTTACTATCGGGGTGTGCAAAATACCATCCGCAAACCGATGCTGCAGGATACATGGCAAGCGATTCGGTTAGATGGATACCGGTAGCTTCCTCGCCACCAAGCAGTGTAAACAATTTGTATTTTTCGGTATGATCGGGGCAGGCAGGGTAACCCGGCGCCGGCCGTATGCCCTGGTATTCTTCTTTAATTAATTGCTCGTTGTTCAAATGTTCATTAGAAACATAAGCCCAGTATTGGGTTCTTGTTTTTTTATGCAGCAGTTCTGCAAAGCCTTCTGCAAGGCGGTCGGCAAGGGCTTGTAAAATTATTTTGTTGTAATCATCAAAATGAGCCTCAAAATTTTTGATGTGTTTTTCTATTCCCTGAATAGTAACACTGAATGCGCCAATATAATCAGTTTGGTTGGGCGATATAAAATCGGCTAAAGATAAATTGGGCTGCCCTGCAGCTTTTTTAATTTGTTGCCGTAAAAATTCAAGCTGTATGTTTTTATCTTTTATTTGGATACTGTCTGCAGCGGTTTTGTTTGTTTCCCAAAACCCTACAACGCCTTTTGCGGTAAGCCATTTTTCATCAATCACCTGTTGCAGCAATTTTCTTGCATCATTGTATAGTTTGGTAGCTTCGGCACCAATTACAGTATCGCTTAGTATGGCCGGAAACTTACCATGCATTTCCCAGGCAATGAAGAAAGGTTGCCAGTCGATATAGTCCACAATTTCACTCAGTGGAAAATCATCCAATATTTTAGTGCCGGTAAATGTTGGTGCAATTGGCTTGTATTTTTCCCAGTCAATAGCTGCGCCGTTTTGCTGTGCTTCTTCAAATTTTAAAAATTGTTTTGTAGTTTTTTTATTTCCAAAATCAATGGCCAGCTTTTCATATTCTGCTTTTGTGCTTTGCAGGAATGGTGTTTTTTGATCGGGGTTTAACAGGCTGCCTGTTACCGTTACACTGCGGCTTGCATCTAAAACATGCACCACGCCATTATTGTATTGTGGGGCAATCTTTACGGCAGTATGCATGCGTGAGGTGGTGGCGCCGCCAATTAATAATGGTAAATTCATTTCACGCCTTTTCATTTCGTGCGCCACATGCACCATTTCATCAAGCGATGGAGTTATTAATCCGCTAAGTCCAATTATATCAACATTTTCTTTAACGGCAGTTTCTAAAATTTTTTCTGCAGGTACCATCACACCTAGATCTATTACCTGGTAACCATTGCATCCTAAAACCACACCCACAATATTTTTACCAATATCATGTACATCGCCTTTTACTGTGGCCAGTAAAATTTTTGCAGCGCCGGCGGGATCATCTCCTGTTGTACCTGCAGCAATTTGTGCTTTCTTTCTTTCTTCTTTTTCCTGTTCAATATAAGGTGTAAGTACAGCTACCGCTTTCTTCATCACCCTGGCGCTTTTAACCACCTGCGGCAAAAACATTTTTCCTGTTCCAAAAAGGTTGCCCACTATGTTCATGCCGTCCATCAGCGGGCCTTCAATAACATCAAGCGGTTTGGGGTATTGCAGCCTTGCCTCTTCGGTATCAGCTTCAATATAATCGGTAATGCCATTTACTAAAGAGTGAGATAAGCGGCTTTCAACAGATTCTTTTCTCCAACTTTCATCTTTAACTGTTTCTTTTCCCTTTGCCTTAACTTTTTCAGCAAAGTTTATCATTTTCTCGGTGGTTTCGTTGTTGTTATTATTCCTGTTAAGGATAACATCTTCGCACAGTTGTTTTAATTCGGGTTCAATTTCATCGTACACTGCCAATTGGCCGGCATTTACAATACCCATGTCCATACCGGCATTAATGGCATGAAAGAGGAATACGCTGTGGAATGCTTCACGTACATGTTCGTTGCCTCTAAATGAAAAAGAAACATTGCTTACACCACCGCTAACTTTTGTAAGCGGCATTAGTTTTTTTATTTCACGGGTGGCTTCTATAAAATCTACTGCATAATTATTGTGTTCTTCAATGCCGGTGGCAATGGCAAAAATGTTGGGGTCAAAAATAATATCCTGCGGGGCATAGCCCACTTGCTCTGTTAAAATTTTATAAGCCCGTTTACAAATTTCCACTTTACGTTCTTTGGTGTCGGCCTGGCCTGTTTCATCAAAAGCCATAACTATAACTGCTGCACCATACGATTTACAGATGAATGCCTGCTCAATGAATTTTTCTTCACCTTCTTTCATTGAAATAGAGTTTACAATACACTTACCCTGTACACATTTTAATCCTGCTTCTATAATTTCAAATTTAGAAGAGTCGATCATGATGGGTATTTTGGCAATATCGGGTTCGGATTGTACGAGGTTTAAAAATGATGTCATGGCTTGTACGCCATCGAGCAAAGCGTCATCCATATTTACATCAATTACCTGTGCGCCGTTTTCTACCTGTTGGCGGGCAACTGCCAATGCTTCTTCGTACTGCCCTGCACGTATCAGGCGTGCAAACATTTTACTGCCGGTTACATTGGTGCGTTCGCCTACATTAATAAAATTTGTTTCGGGCCGCACAATAAGCGGCTCAAGACCGCTTAATCGCAAATATGGTTTTATGATGTTCATTTTTATACTAATTCTATAACTGGTAATTCTCTTGGCTTATATTTTTTTACTTCTTCTGCAATATGTTTTATATGGTCGGGTGTAGTTCCACAGCATCCGCCTACAATATTTACAAAGCCTTCTTTAGCCCACTCTTCAATAATGTGTGCTGTTTCATGCGGTTGCTCGTCGTACTCACCAAAGGCATTTGGTAAACCTGCATTGGGATAAGCAGAAGTAAAGCATCCTGCTATTTGGCTTAGCTCTTCAATATGCGGCCGCATTTCTGCTGCGCCCAAAGCACAGTTTAACCCTACGCTTAATGGGTTTGCATGCATAACTGACACATAAAATGCTTCCAGTGTTTGGCCACTTAATGTACGGCCGCTTGCATCGGTGATGGTGCCGCTGATCATGATGGGCAGTTCGGCAATATTATTTTTGCGGAAATAATTTTTTGCAGCAAAGATGGCCGCCTTTGCATTAAGTGTATCAAAGATGGTTTCAATAAGTAAGATGTCAACGCCTCCATCTGCCAATCCTTTTATTTGTTCGGTATAAGCCTGTACTACGGTATCAAAATTTACTGCTCTGTAACCGGGGTTGTTTACATCGGGCGATAGCGAAAGTGTTTTGTTTAAAGGGCCAATGGCGCCTGCAACAAACCGGGGTTTATCTGCATTTTTTTTTGTGTATTCGTCTGCTGCATTACGGGCACATTTGGCTGCTGCTACATTTAGTTCGTAAGCCAGCGATTGCATTTCATAATCGGCCTGCGCTATTGAGGTGCTGCTGAAGGTATTTGTTTCTATAATATCGGCCCCAGCCTCAAGATATTGTTTGTGAATTTCTTCTATAATTTGCGGTTGTGTAATGCTCAGCAAATCGTTGTTGCCTTTTACATCGCACTGCCAGTTTTTAAAACGATTGCCACGAAAATCTTTTTCTTCCAACTTATAACGCTGTATCATGGTGCCCATAGCGCCATCAATAATTAAGATGCGTTCTTTTAAACAATCCTGTAATGTTTTCATTTCATTTACATTTAGCTCAATAATGCGTTGCCGTACAAGTGAGTGACACAACGATGATGCCCATAGCTGTGATGCCGGCTAAAAAATTACCACAAACTTTTAAACGAGAATCAACCTGGGAGAAGAAGTGCAGCATTGCTTTCGTTTATTAGTTCAGTTGGTGAAACATAACAGGCCGAACAATAAACAAATCTGCCTGTTTGATATGCAAATTTAAATGAATGAGGCGATAAAACAAAACCCTATATTGTTTTAAAAGGTAGCTGTGGCCGGCTTAATTGCCCGAAACAATAAAATTTTCGACCGGTATGCGGTTGCTGATACTCTTTGCAAGCGTCATTTCATCGGCATATTCCAACTCGCCGCCAAATGAAATACCACGGGCAATGGTGGTTATTTTTATATTAAGATGTTTTAATTTTTTACTGATATAGTAAATGGTGGTATCGCCCTGTATGGTTGGGCTTAGTGCAAAAATGATTTCTTCTATTTCTTCTTTGGCAATGCGGTTAACCAATGCATCAATGGTTAACTGCTCGGGGCCAATACCATCAAGCGGAGATATGACGCCACCCAAAACATGGTAAACACCATTAAACTGCTGTGTGCTTTCTATTGCAATTACATCACGTATGTTTTCAACTATGCAAAGCATTTCTTTTTTACGCATGGGATTGCTGCAGATATTGCATAGCTCTTTGTCGGAAATATTATAGCAACGACTGCAAAATTTTATTTCTTCTCTCATCTTTGCAATGGTTTGGCTAAACCTGCTTACATCAGCAGCATCTTGTTTTATAAGATGCAGTACAAGACGCAAGGCAGTTTTTTTTCCAATGCCGGGCAGTTTGGCAAATTCATTAACGGCATTTTCTAAAAGTGATGAGGAAAATATCATGCAGCAAAAATAGTTGTTAGCGCTTAGCTTTTACAATTTAATATCCCTTTCGTTATCCCAATTGGCTTTTACAGCCAGTTTTTGCGAAAGCGATATCACTTTTTCGGGTTGTAGCTTAATTGAATAATTGCCCGGATCCCATTTACCATTATTGTTATCATCATATAATATCCTGATATCGTATTCGCCGGGGTTGATGAATTTATTACTCCATTCCATAGCACTTACGGGGTAGCTGTTCTTTATTTCATCGCCTTGTACAAATTGCAATACCGGGTGTTTTGTAAGGTCGAGATTACTAAAACGGAACACAACATTTCCATAATCTTCCTGTGTTTTAGTGGTAATACGCAAGGTGTCTTGTTTGGCAAGATGGTTGTTTGCAGAGTCGGAGATGGCGGATGTGTCAACTACAAGACGGTATTGCATTCCCTGCTGCCAGTTAACTGCCAATGAAAATTTGGTATGGCTGCTATCTACCAACCAGGCAGTGGCCGGGATAGGCTTGTAGTTGGTATCGGTTAAAATTAGTTTTGCGGTATCAAAAGTTTTTAGCGGATTATTAAAACTTAATTGAAAAGGGCTCAGTAAATCCTGTAATAAAGAACCGGCAGTAAGTATTAATTTTTTTGCAGGTGCACTTGGTTTAGTTGTTGGTGTTTTGCTCTCTTTTTCTAATGCCGATGCATATAAAGTTACCGGTTCTGTTTTTTCTGCAACAGTTATGTTGCTATCACTAAATGCAAATAATTCTTTTTTAGAATTATAAGTGTAACCGCCATCACCATCTTTTAGTGCATATATTTTAAAATTGCCGGCAGGCAGGTTAACAAATTCAAAACTACCATCACCCTTAAGCCGGGCAATATAATCCGGTTTTCTTTTTTGTACCAACGAGTCATCGGCATTGCGGTAAAGCAGGGCAAGTAAGGTACTATCGGCCTTGCCGGTTTCGGCAATTATAACCTTGCCCGATAGGGTTAATGAATCAATTTTATTGCCGGTAGAAAAAACATAGGTAAAACCTTTTAATACATTACTTTCATTAACATCAACAATAGCATTACCAAAGTTGATGCTGTACGTAGTGTTGGGCAGCAGGCTGTCTTTTAGTTTTATGGTTACCGTTTTTAATTTATAATCAACCGAAGGATTTTTTTTAGGCATGGGCGATACCAGTACATTGGTTTGTGGATCCTTTACTTCTACATATTCATTAAACGTTAGCGTAATTTTATTGCCGGTTACATTGGTGCTTTTTAAAGCAGGCGAAGCGCTGTTTAATTGAGGTGGGATACTATCCCTTGGACCGCCGGTGGGCATGCCTATCTGTCCGCAGCCGCTGCTGCCAACTAACATAGCATATCCTATAATGAGCAGGATAAGTGTAAATAAAAAATGCTTTGGCCTCATGATGCTTTATTAAACTGTAAACTTAAAGAGTTTGGCTTTAATTGAAAATGTAAATATTACTTAAACTTCTTCTTCGTCTTCAATATCGTGTAAAGCTATTGCAAGCTTATTGTTTTTTACAAAATTGCACCAATGGCAATCCTGCTTGCCGCAGCCGGTATAAAATTCACGGTTCTGTATTTTATGCCACACTTCGGTTAATTGTGTTTTTACTTTATCTATGTCTTCTGTAGTAATTACAATCAATTCTTTTTTGTATTGCCCGCTTTTATCAGGTTCTACAAAATCAAATTCGGTGCTGATAACTTTCCAGTCTTTTTGTTCGTAATTATCTACCAGTATCTTGTAAAAAACCGCCTGCCGCCAGTAGTCGCCGCCAATAGGGTCTTTATCACCAGGCCGTTTTAGTTTTGCAATGGCATTTTCAAAATTGCCCGACTTGTAATCCACCACATTCACTTCCTTGCCATTAAATTCAAGCTTATCCAACTTACCTTTTATAGGAACACCATTTACCACAATACCTTTTATATTACGTTCTACCGCCACCACTTTATTCCATTGTTTGATGTATTTGTCGTAATAATTACGCAGCACTTCATCGCCATATTCCATACGTCGGTCAAAAGCTTCTTTGGTGAAATTTTCACGATGCCTGTGCATGTACCAATTAAAATCTGCCATCATCTCATCTTTTGATGGAAATTTTTCTGACTTGCTTTCCTGCATCTTGCGGAAAAGTTTTTCCAGGGCATAATGTATGGCCGAGCCAAATTCGGTGGCTTCGCTTTTACCCGAAGGGATACGGATGAGATTACGGTAATAAAAATTAAGCGGGCAATCAAGATAGGCGTTTAAGGCTGTTACATTCATCACAAACTTATCAAGGATGGATGAAATGAAATCTTCCTCGGCATGTTCAATTTCGGGTGCCTGTGATGTAAAATTGAGTAACTCAAATTCCATCATTTGTTCTGTCGGAATGTTTATGTTTTTAACTGGCAGGTTGTTTTCTTCCTGTATTTCTGCAATAAACATAGATGGCTCCAACTCCTTACCATCGTTGCGGTAATTGGCATAAGAGATATAAAGGTGTTTTTCGGCCCTTGTTAGCGCTACGTAAAACATACGCCGCAGTTCTTCTTCTTCTGATGAGGCATGTTTGCTCGAAAATAAAGTATCAGGAAATTTATAACCGCCGCCGGGTTTTCTTTTCTTTTCCCAAAAAGTTGCATTGGCGCCGGCAAAGAAAACATACTCAAACTCAAGGCCCTTGCTGCCATGTGTGGTTAACAGGTTTACACATTTATCGGTGCCGGCAATTTTGTTCATGGGTAAGGCTATGCCTTCTTTTTGCATCAGGTCAAGTATGCTGATGAGCTCTTTTAAATCCAGTGATGGGTTGCGGCTGGTTTCGTCTTTAATGAAATCAAATAAAGCAGTAAGCAATTGCATTAGTGCAATCTTATTATCGCTTTGCATGATATGGCTTAAAACACCGGCCTTTTGTATAATGCGTGCAAACAATTCCTGCAGTGTTACGTTGGAAACATCTGCAATCAGTTTTTCAATCATGTGGCTGAAGATTTTGAGGCCTTCATGTATGCCACTATCAAACAAATCCTGTGCAGGTTTATTGGCTTTGTCGTATAAAAGTTTTCGGATAGAAGTTTGCTCGCCTTTGTATTTTAAATTGTTTACTTCTACAGTAAGCTTGGCAATTTCAATAGGCGGTATTGTATAAAAATCAAAATGCAGTATTTCAAAAAGCATTTCATCGCCGCCATACGGTATATCGTGTTCTGCATTCAGGTAACGTAAAAGTTGAATTATCTTTTTCGAAAAAGATTGTATTAGCACATCTATTTTACGTTTGCTGTACACCGGGATGCCTTTAAGCCTTAGATAAGTTGCCAGCTCTTCGCCATATTTATTTTCTTTATAAATAACGGCAATACGGCCCGGTTCTACTTGTTGTTCTATCAACCCTACAATACGGTTGGTAATATCCATCATTTCTTCTTTGGCTGATTGGTAGCAAAGAATTTGAGGATCGTTTGTAAGCTTGTTAATTTTATTATTTGCTGCTACCAGGTCTTTACTTAGGTTGGGAATTTGTTTTACCAGCCTTTCTTCGTTTCTTGATATGAGTGTTTTTGATACATCCAATATGGGTTGTGTACTGCGGTAATTGTTGGTAAGCACAACAGTCATTAAGTTTTTTTGGTAATTGCTGGCAAACTCCAGCATATTCTCAACATTGGCGCCCTGGAAACGAAAGATGCTTTGGTCGTCGTCGCCCACTACAAACACATTGGGGCTATCCCAATAATTAATTAGTAAATGCACCAACCTGTTTTGTGTGCCGCTTGTATCCTGGTATTCATCAACCAAAAGATATTGAAATTTTTCCTGGTAGTTGGCAAGCAGGTTTTTGTTTTCTTCAAATGCTTTTATCACCCAGTTAATCATATCATCAAAATCGTAGCGGCTTTTTTTCCGCATCAGGTTTTGAAAATTATCAAACTCGTTAACTGCGGCACGCAGCTTTTCCATCCTTTCTGTTTCTTCTGCAATCTTATCGGTTCGTACATCGCCTTTATTGAAGTCTTTCACTTTTTTTTTGGCAATATATTCATCACGATGAGGAAGGCTATTTCGGTATTCATCAATTTTTTCGTTCATGAATACAGGCGTCCATCCTTCTTTTTTCATTGTAGAAAACAAACTGCGCAGGTTATTTATTTCGTAATACACATCACCACGGTATCTTTTTAGAGGGTGGCCTTTTGGAAAAGTATCTATCAATTGTTTAAGCAGTTCAATGCTTTCCAACTCAGACAGGGCATCAAGTGAATTTTTTTCAAACAGGTTGAGGTTATCTTGTATTACATCATTGCAAAATGCATGATAGGTGTACACGTTTACTTTGTAAGCATCGGCGCCAATAAAATACTGTAATCTTTTACGCATGGCAATAGTGCCGGCATCGGTGTAAGTAAGGCAAAGAATATTTTCGGGAAGGGCATCGGTATCTAACAATATTTTACCAATACGTGCTGCCAGTATTTGTGTTTTACCGGTTCCGGGGCCTGCTATTACCATCACCGGCCCTTCGATGGTATCTACAGCTTTGCGCTGCTCATCATTTAGTTTTTTATATTCTTCGGCAAATTTTTTTTGCAATATCTCCCTGTAGTGGCGCATTGGTCAAAGATACCGTAAAGCATAATATTTGCCCTTTTATTTAATAGAAATAAATAAGCAAGTGTGTTATAAAATATTTTAGATGATATGCCCTGCAGTTGATGATTAACCAGGCATCCTGGTTATGTATTTTTCAATTTGTTTTATTTGATCCACAATTTGTGGTGTGGTGGGTTTAAAAGATTTTGCTTTTTTAAAAAAATCTTTAGCTGCTCTAAACTCTCTTTTGTTCATCATGATTGAACAAAGCTGCAGGTAAGCGGCTGCGTTATTTTCATTATCGGGTAGCCCGGCCCTAATGGCTTGCCGTATAAGGCTCTCTGCCTGTTTAATATCGCCTTTTTGCATCATCAGCATACCTAACTGAAGTTTATTGGGTCCTTCGGCTTGTTTGGTAAGTGAGCCACCGCCAAGGGCAAGACTTTTTTTCATGTTCTTTTCGGCGCTTTCAAAATTTTGGTCCACCATATCAAGGTTGCCTTTAATGGTATAATATACAGAACGAACGGGTTTAATTAAAATGGCAGGAAACCAAATGGAATCAACAACTTTTTTTGCGCCTTCCATATCGCCATCTTCCATATATGATTGTATCAACCGCATGGGGCCAAATAAAAAATGACCAATGATGGCGATAGCTGCAAGTAGATATAACACAAATGAAGGCCAAAAACCTGCCTGTATATTAGTAAAGATGGCAAGGCCCAGGAAAAGGATACCTAACCACAGCCTGTATTTGATAAGAAAGTTCAACCACTTCATAACCATAAATTTTAGGAGGGCAAAGATAGGGATTACACATAAAATTGAAGCTAAATGAAAACATAAAGGGGTATTTACTTATTTTTGCCGTCCAAATTAAAATTTGGCCCTGTAGTTCAATGGATAGAATAGAAGTTTCCTAAACTTTAGATACAAGTTCGATTCTTGTCGGGGCTACTACCTTTTAAAATGCGGATTATTTATCCGCATTTTTTCTATTTAATAATAAATTATTGGACCTGTAGTTCAATGGATACCTGCCTGCCATACCTACGGCAGGTAAACCGGCAGGCAGGGAATAGAAGTTTCCTAAACTTTAGATACAAGTTCCCTTCCACTTCGTTGGCAGGCAGGGATTCTTGTCGGGGCTACTACTTTTCACCACAACTTTGTAGCAAAAAACTACAGGTTTAAATGGAGTTAACCAAAGTTGCAACATTTTCATTTTAAACTTCGCTTTACAATCTTTTGCAACTGTGGCACCACATCTTTTTCAAACCAGGGGTTTTTCTTTTGCCATATTTTATTTCGGGGCGATGGATGAACAAGAGGCAGGTATTGCGGTAAATATGTTGTATAATTTTTTACCGTTTCGGTAAGTGTTGGTTTTAATTTTTCTCTTAAATAATATTTTTGTGCATACTGCCCAATAAGGATGATGAGCCTTGCATCTTTCATGTATTGCAAAAGCCGGGGATGCCAAAGCGGAGCACACTCGGGCCTTGGCGGCAAATCACCCGATATACCCTTGCCCGGATAACAAAAACCCATCGGCACCAATGCAAACAGGCGTTCATCATAAAACTGTTCTTTAGTAACGCCAAGCCACCTTCTTAATTCATTACCACTTGCATCATCCCAGGGTATTCCGCTTAGCTGCACTTTTAAACCCGGCGCCTGCCCAATGATGATTATTTTAGATTGCCGGGCAGCTTGTACAATGGGCCGGGGCGGAAAAGGCAAAAATTGTTTACAAACCGTACATGCCCGTATTTCTATTAAGAGTTTGTTCATTGTAAAAACATAAGAAAGCAGTAAACCATTTGTATTGCCTGCTTATGCAAAAACTTATAAACAAATTTACTTCAATTTTGTTTCCTTAAAATATTGCAGTACACATAAATAATGTTATTGCATTTAAACATCAATTGCAGGTAATAAACAGCCATGTTTTTTCAATAAAATGTTAAAGAAAAAACTGGTTCACTGTAATTGTTTTACTTGCAAGTAAATTACATACCATGAACAAGAAAATTTTTTTTATAGGCCTGCTTACAGTTATCGCTATCATTGCCTTTGCCATTGCACCCAAAATAAATGATAATAATAATGTAATAAAAGCTGATGAAGGTATCCGCTTCATCGAATCAAATTGGGCAAAGGCAAAAGCCGAAGCAAAAAAACAAGGCAAACTGATTTTTTTAGATGCTTATACCACCTGGTGCGGCCCATGCAGGATGCTAAAGCGCAATACATTTCCGGATAAAGCTGCCGGCGAATTTTTCAATAAAAATTTTGTAAATGTGGCGCTTGATATGGAAAGTGGCGATGGACCGGCTGTGGCTGCTACATACGGGGTAAATGCATATCCTACATTAATCATTACAGATGCAGATGGCAAACTAATTACTTATACCAAAGGATATATTGATGCCAAACAACTGATTGAGTTTGGAAAATATGGGCTTTCGAAAAAATGATTTAATAGTTATGCAAAATTTTAAAACACTTTAAAATGAGCATGAGTAAAATAACAGGTGATGAATTTTTAATTAGCTGTATAAATTTTGTACAGCTTTTTTATTTATAAACATTTCAAATAAATTAAACCCTTTAGTGCTTAACTTTAAAGAGTACCGAAGTTTGCTGCAATGAAAATAAAAATAAGCACCATCATAGTATGCATTATTGTGTTGATGAATACCAGTTGTGGACAAAGCGGCGAAACTAAAAACAAGCAAATGAATCCAAATAATACTTATACAAATGAACTCATTAATGAAAGCAGCCCATACCTGTTGCAACATGCTCATAACCCGGTAAACTGGTACCCCTGGGGCGATGCAGCTTTGCAAAAAGCAAAGGCTCAAAACAAAATGCTCATCATAAGCATTGGTTATGCCGCCTGCCATTGGTGCCATGTAATGGAACACGAAAGTTTTGAAGATACTGAAGTGGCAAAACTTATGAACGAACATTTCATTTGTATAAAGGTTGACAGGGAAGAGCGCCCCGATGTGGACCAGGTGTATATGGCTGCCGCACAACTTATTACCGGCAGCGGTGGATGGCCGCTAAATGCTATTGCTTTACCCGATGGAAGGCCTTTCTATGCCGGCACTTATTTCCCCAAAAAAAACTGGATGCAGATGCTGGAATATTTTGTAGAGATGCAAAAGAAAGAGCCGGAAAAATTATTGAAAAGCGCCCAACAGGTTACCAATGGCATTCACCTGGTAGAGGCCGTTAACTTTAAGGATAGTAATACTGAATTTACATTGGCCGGCCTTGATAAACAGTTTGCAAACCTTTTGCCACATCTTGATTTAATAAAAGGCGGCGCCAACAGGGCGCCAAAATTCCCCATGCCTACCAATTGGGAATATTTACTGCATTATAATTATCTAACAAAAAACGAAGTAGCCCTAAAAGCCGTGCATGTAACCCTTCAAAATATGGCCGATGGCGGTATTTACGATCATCTTGCAGGCGGCTTTGCCCGTTACTCAACCGATGCCAACTGGCATGTGCCGCATTTTGAAAAAATGCTGTACGATAATTCGCAGTTGGTAAGTTTATATGCACATGCCTATCAGCAATCAAAAAACCCGTTGTATAAAAAAGTGGTATATCAAACATTGCATTTTATACAGCAAGAACTTACTTCACCCGAAGGGGCCTTTTATTCATCGCTTGATGCAGACAGCGATGGCGAAGAAGGAAAATATTATGTATGGACAAAGGCCGAAATTGAAAAAGCACTGGGTGCTGATGCTGCAATATTTTCTGCTTACTACAATATAACAGCAGAAGGCAACTGGGAGCATGGAAAAAATATTTTGTTGCGCCACGAAACAGATGAAGCCACAGCAAAAAGACTGGGCATTACTGTAAATGAACTGATAGCAAAGATTGATGCTGCAAAAGAAAAGCTGATGAAAATAAGGAATACAAGGGTAAAACCCGGTCTTGATGATAAAATAATCAGTAGCTGGAACGCAATGATGATAACAGGATATGTTGATGCCTACAGGGTTTTTAACGATGAAACATTTTTACATGCAGCCCTTACCAATGCAAAGTTTTTATTAAAACATGCCATTGCAAATGACGGGGAAATGACAAGAAATTTTAAAAACGGTAAATCAACCATTCATGCGCTGCTTGATGATTATGCTTTTACCATTACGGCGTTTATAAACCTGTACCAGGCTACTTTTGATGAAAGCTGGCTTAAACAGGCTAATACTTTAACTGCTTATGCATTGGAGCATTTCTTCGACCCCAAAACAAAAATGTTTTTTTATACACATAATAAATATGCCGATTTAATTTCCCGTAAAATGGAAATAGCAGATAATGTTATTCCATCTTCCAATTCGCAAATGGCAAAGAACCTTTTTTTGCTGGGGCATTTTTTTTATAACGAAGATTATATCGGCAAGGCAAAACAAATGCTCATCAATGTAGAGGAAGATGTAGAAAAAAATATTTATTTCTATACCAATTGGGGCATATTGCAGGCCTTATTTAGCAAACCGCTTTACGAAGTGGCCATAACCGGCAATGACTGTATAAGCAAACTGAAAGAATTTGACCAGCATTACCTGCCCCAAACCATCTATCTTGGTTCAAAAGAACAAAGCCGGTTGGCATTGCTAAAAAATAAATTGATAGCCGGGCAAACCACTATATATGTATGCCTGGATAAAACATGCAAATTACCTGTAACAGAAGTATCAAAGGCTTTAATGCAAATAAGCAATTAAATAAATTATTTTCAATTAATGATTTATCAATACATCAGCATTTAATTGAAAAGTTTGTTTATCCTTTTTTTTATAGGGTTGTATTTCATTAACTGTAATGGGCTTATAATATCAAACTAAGCACTAATTGCCTATTTTTGCATCGCTTAAAACCAACATATATTACATGCACAAAATTTTAATAACCGGCGGGGCAGGCTTTATTGGGTCGCACCTTACACGGTTATTTGTGCGTAAATACCCCGGCTACACAATAGTTAATCTTGATAAACTTACTTATGCCGGTAACCTCGAAAACCTGCGGGATATTGAAAACGAACCCAACTACCATTTTATAAAAGGCGATATAACCGACCTCAATTTATTACGCAATCTTTTTTCTGCCCATAAATTTACGGCAGTGTTGCATTGTGCTGCCGAAAGCCATGTGGACAGGTCTATAACCGACCCATTGGCTTTTATCAATACCAATGTATTGGGTACAGCATCGTTGTTACAGGCTGCAAAAGAAGAATGGGCAGGCGATTATGAAAATAAAATCTTCTATCATATTTCTACAGATGAAGTGTATGGTTCACTGGGCGAAACAGGTTTTTTTACAGAAACTACCGCTTACGACCCACGCAGCCCTTACTCTGCATCCAAAGCCTCATCCGATCATATTGTAAGAGCATTTTATCATACTTATAAAATGCCGGTTAAAATTAGCAACTGCAGTAACAATTACGGTCCCTATCATTTTCCCGAAAAACTGATACCGCTTTGCATTCACAATATCATCAATAATAAACCGCTGCCCATTTACGGCAAAGGCGAAAATGTAAGGGACTGGCTGTTTGTAGAAGATCATGTACGTGCCATAGATGTTATTTTTCATAATGGTAAAATTGGCGAAACCTATAATATTGGCGGACATAACGAGTGGACTAATATTAATTTGGTGAAAGAATTGTGCAGGCAGATGGATGATAAATTGGGCAGGCCAAAAGGCAGTTCGGAAAAATTAATAACCTATGTAACCGATAGGGCGGGCCACGATTTACGTTATGCCATTGATGCATCTAAACTAAAAAAAGAATTGGGCTGGATGCCATCATTACAATTTGAAGAAGGGATAAGCAAAACAATTGACTGGTACCTGGCAAACACCGAATGGCTAAAACATGTTACCAGTGGCGAGTACCAGCATTATTATACAGAGCAATACCACAAAAGATAAATCAATGAAAGGAATCATACTTGCAGGCGGCACAGGCACCAGGCTGTATCCAATTACAAAGGGTATTAGTAAGCAATTGATGCCCATTTATGATAAGCCTATGATTTATTATCCGCTAAGCACACTCATGCTGGCGGGCATTAAAGAAGTGTTGATTATTACAACCCCCGAAGACCAGGACCAGTTTAAAAGATTATTGGGCGATGGAAGCCAGTGGGGCTGTGCATTTGATTATGCTAAACAAGAAGTGCCCAACGGCCTTGCACAGGCATTTGTTATTGGTCAAAAATTTATTGGTAACGATAGCGTGGCACTGGTGTTGGGCGATAATATTTTTTATGGAAGTGGTTTCAGGCAGTTGCTAACAAATAGCGTGAACCCCAATGGCGCTGTTATTTTTGCTTACCCAGTAAGCGACCCCGAGCGATACGGCGTGGTAGAATTTGATAAAAACAACAATGCTATAAGCATTGAAGAAAAACCAGCAAAGCCAAAAAGCAATTATGCGGTACCGGGTTTGTATTTTTATGATAACGCTGTAGTTGAAATTGCAAAAAATATTCAACCAAGCGCAAGGGGCGAATACGAAATTACCGCAGTAAACGATTATTACCTGCAACAGAAAAAACTAAAAGTAGCTGTATTGAACCGTGGCTTTGCCTGGTTAGATACAGGCACTTTTGAAAGCCTGAATGATGCCTCTGAATATGTAAGGGTGATAGAAAAAAGGCAGGGATTAAAAATAGGCTGCCCCGAAGAGATTGCATTTAGAATGGGGTTTATAGATAAAGCTCATTTAAACAAACTGGCAGATGAGTTGGCAAAAAGCGGATATGGCGAATATTTAAAAAAGATTGCAGAATAAAATTAGGCAGATGAATTTTTATGTACATCCAACAGCCATTGTTGACGAAAATTGCCAGATAGGCGAGGGCACCAAAATCTGGCATTTCTGCCATATCATGAGTGGGGCGGTTATTGGCAACAATTGCAACCTGGGGCAAAACGTGGTGGTATCTCCAAAAGTTATATTGGGTAATAATGTACGTGTACAAAACAATGTAAGCATTTACGAAGGTGTTATTTGCGAAGACGATGTTTTCCTGGGCCCCAGCATGGTACTAACCAATGTGATAAACCCACGCAGCGCCGTAAGTCGCAAACATGAGTATAAAACAACGCTTATAAAAAAAGGAGCAAGTATTGGCGCCAATGCAACTATTGTGTGTGGTAATACCATTAACGAATATGCGTTTATTGGTGCAGGTGCCGTGGTTATAAAAGATGTACCGGCTTATGCATTAATTGTAGGCAACCCCGGTGTACAAAAAGGATGGATGAGTGAGTACGGGCATAAATTAAAATTTGATGAAAATAATAAAGCTGTTTGTGCAGAGAGCGGGCAGGAATATTTGTTAGAAAATAATACCGTTACAAGAATAAAATAAATATTGGGTTGATAGTAAGTTGAAACAGATGTTTGATTTGAAAAAAGCCTGATCATTTTAACATCCGGATTATTGATACCCAAAACTAAATCAACATGAAAAATTTTGCATTGATAGGCGCCGGCGGATATATTGCACCACGGCACATGAAAGCGATAAAAGATACAGGCAATAACCTGATTGCCGCATTAGACAAACATGATTCGGTGGGCATACTCGACAGTTATTTTCCCGATACGGATTTCTTTACTGAATTTGAACGATTTGATCGCCACTTGGAAAAACAAAAACGCAATGGAATAAAAATTGATTATGTTAGTGTTTGCAGCCCCAACTATCTTCATGATGCACATATTCGGTTTGGATTACGCATTGGTGCCGATGTTATTTGCGAAAAGCCAATTGTTTTAAATCCCTGGAATATTGATGCACTTGAAGAAATTGAAAAAGAGACAGGCCGTAAAGTGTACACCATTTTACAATTAAGGTTACACCCATCAATCATTGCATTAAAAAAACAAATAGACGAAGCGCCGGCAGGTACAAAACATGAAGTAGATTTAAAGTATATCACATCTCGTGGCCACTGGTACCACACAAGCTGGAAAGGAGATTTGCAAAAAAGCGGTGGTATAGCAACCAATATAGGCGTTCATTTTTTTGATATGCTGATATGGATTTTTGGCAATGTAAAAGAAAACAAAGTGGTTGAACATACAAAAGTAACTGCCTCAGGAAAACTTGAACTTGAAAAAGCATCTGTAAACTGGATGCTGAGTATTGATGCAGAAACATTGCCTGCCGATATAAAAGCTGCCGGTAAACGTACTTACCGCACTCTTACCATCAACAACCAGTCTATTGAATTCAGCGATGGGTTTACCGAACTGCACACACAATCTTACCAGGATATTATAAATGGTAATGGCTTTAGGCTAAGCGATACAAAAAAAGCAATTGAAACTGTTCATGATATCAGGAATTTTTTTAAAAAATAAGATTCAGGCAATAAAATAAGCATGGCTTTGGTATCAACTTCAAAAAAAATTACAACAAACAATTATTAACCTGGTAAACCCATTTAGATAAAGCAAGGCACATGCTTAAGCAACTAAAACAGTTAGGCAGCGATTCAATGATTTACGGCATATCAGGTGTTGTGGCCCGCCTGGTAGGTGTATTGATAATTCCTATCTACACCCGGATATTTGTTCCCGAAGATTATGGTATCATCAACCTTATCAACATTACCTTTTATTTAATTGGTATACTCATGCTTTGCTCTATGGACAACGCTTCGCACAGGTGGTATTATGATACCAATGATGAAGAAGATCAGAAAAAAACTTTTGGCACCTGGGTTTGGTTTCAGCTTAGCTTATCGGCTGCAGCAGCCATCATCATCATCTTATTAAGTCCTGTTTTGGTAAAAGCATTTTTTAAAGAAGATGCAAAACCTATCTATTTAATACTTCCGGCTATAGCATTAGTTACCAATATACTTCCGCAGGTAATAACCAACTGGTACAGGGTAAGGCGCAAACCCGTAGCCACCGTTGTTTTCACCATATCGCAAACCATTGTTACCATTGGCCTGTCGGTTTTATTTGTGGTGGTATTGCGCTGGCATATCACCGGTGTGTTTGCAGCGCTTACCATTTCATCAGCCATTTTTAGCCTGGTTGCATTGCAGCAAATGCAGGGATGGCTGCACTTAAAATATTTTTTAAAAAGCAGGCTGCAGCCCATGCTTAAGTATGCATTTCCTTTTATACCGGCGGCCATCGCTTACTGGCTGCTCAACAGCACCGACTCATATTTTCTTGTATATTTTAAAAACAAGGCCGAGGTAGGTATTTTTGGAATAGGCGCTTATATTGCGTCGGGCATATCATTATTTACAGGTGCATTTCAACAGGCGTGGATTCCGTTTGCCTTTTCAATCATGAACGAAGACAATGCCAAACAAGTGTATGCTACTGTGTTTTTATTGTTTGGATATGCAATGGGGTTTTTAGCAGCATTGCTAATGATTTTTGCTCCCGAAATTTTATTGGTACTTACTGCGCCTGCATATCACGATGCAGCCTGGGTGGCCGGCATATTGGGTTACAACCTTGTTGTAATTGGCTTTACTTCCATTGCCAGCATAGGAATTTCTATTGCAAAAAAACCTTCATCATTTGGTATTGCCATGATGATTGCCACGGTGGTTACAATCATTTTAGATATCATCCTCATTCCACAATATGGAAAAGAAGGCTCGGCTATTGCAACATTGGCCGCACAGTTAATTGTGCCCGCCTGGATATTTTATAAAGGCAATAAAGTTTATCCCATACCATATAAATATACCGAAGTGGTATTAGTGATGTTGCTGATGGCAGCTATTGCCGTTAGTGTAAGGTTTATTAGCTTTGATGGATTGCTGATGCAGGTGATTGTAAAAACTGCAGTGGCACTGCTGATGTTGCTATTTATACTGGTTGCCAATAAAGCTAAATTGCAACTGGTATTATCAAAATTAAAAAAACGGAAACAGGGCGCTTAAAAATTATAAAGTATGTGTGGAATTGCAGGCATTATTGCCCTTGATAAATATGAAGTTTCTTTAGAAAGGGTAAAGAAGATGACCGATGTTATTGCACACCGTGGCCCCGATGGAGAAGGCCACTGGATAAGCGATAATGGGCAGGTAGCGCTTGGCCACCGGCGGCTTTCCATCATTGATCTTAGCCATGCTGCCGATCAGCCAATGCATTATGCAGGCAGGTACAGCATGGTTTTTAACGGCGAAATTTATAATTATATCGAACTGAAAGATACACTGGTAAAACAGGGTTATTCTTTTTTCACCAACAGCGATACAGAAGTATTACTTGCTTTATACCATCAGCACAAAGAAGCCTGCCTGCAAATGCTTGATGGTATGTTTGCATTTGTTATTTACGATGCAAAAACCAATGAAATATTTGCAGCACGTGACCGCTTTGGCGAAAAACCTTTTTTTTACAGTTACCAAAACGGAAAACATTTTTTATTTGGCAGCGAAATGAAATGCCTTTGGGCAGCAGGTTTACCAAAACAGGTAAATGAGCGCATGCTTTTTAATTACCTTGAAGTTGGCCAACTGAACAATATCAACGATCAGGGCGAAACGTTTTATAAAAACTGTCATCGCCTGCCCCATAGCCATTACCTAAAACTCAATTGCAGTACATGTAGTTTTTCCATGCACCGTTATTATGATATAGATTGGAAATATACCAATCATTCAATAACACAAAAACAGGCTTCAGAAAAATTAAAAACCCTTTTTTACGATTCGGTAAATAAACGCCTGCGTAGCGATGTGCCCGTGGGCAGCAGCCTTAGCGGCGGCCTCGATAGCAGCCTTGTGGTAACGGTGATTGATGAACTTAAGAAAAGCAGCAATCAGAAACAGGCAACATTTTCGGCAGTGTTTCCCGGGTTTTTAAAAGACGAAAGAAAGTATATTGACTATGTAATTGCAAAAACAAATGTGCAACCGCATTTTGTAACCCCCACCGACGAAGGTTTGATAAAAAATATTGATAAACTTAGCTGGCACCAGGAAGAGCCCTATGGCAGCGCAAGTATTTATGTGCAATATTGTGTGATGGAGCTGGCAAAAAATAATTCGGTAACGGTTTTGTTAGATGGGCAGGGCGCCGATGAAATACTGGCCGGTTACCATACATATTACCAACCTTATTTTGATGAGTTGAAAAAAAATAACAGGCAGTTATATGCACAACAAATAACTGCTTATAAAAACCTGCATGCAGGCAATGTTATAAACAAACAGGAAGCTGTGAGTGTAAAGTTGATGGCTAAAACAATTGCAGGGCCTTATATAAACAACCTGCGAAAATTTTACAGGCAATACCAGCAAATAAAAAATGCAAGCCTGCATCCCGACTTTTACAATCATTATAAAAAAGAACGCATTATACTGCCCTCCCGTTTTCAAAGCCTTAACCATGCACTGTACCATAGCCTCTTTAATATTTCGTTGCAGGATTTGTTACGTTATGCCGACAGGAACAGCATGGCGCACAGCCGTGAAGTAAGATTGCCATTTTTAAATCATGAACTGGTGCAGTTTTTATTTAGCCTGCCACCGCAAATGAAAATAAACAATGGCTGGACAAAATGGTTAATGAGAGAAACATTTACCAATGAATTGCCCACCGAAATTGCCTGGCGAAAAGATAAAATAGGGTATGAACCGCCGCAACAAAGTTGGATGGAAAGAAAAGAACTGAAAGAAAAAATACACGAAGCAAAAAAGAAACTGGTTAAAAATAAAATTATTAATCCTGCCGAAATAGATAAGGAAATAAAAGCGGAGCCGAGCACCAAAAATATAAATAATAGCTGGCGTTATTGGATGGCAGGAGAAATGTTTGCCTGAACAGGCCTGCACTATGATGCAGCTTTTTGTAAAAAGGAAATTGCATGAACAAAGTGTTTATTGTTTTAAGTACCATTCATATTGGCGGCGCCGAAAAACGCTTTACAGGATTATGGAAAAGTTTCCAGGAAAATGCTGACAAAGGTTTTATTGTAAAACTGGTAATGAATGAAAGCCTTTATCAAAAACTTGCCGAAAGTGGGGAAGTAAACCCAGGCAATAAAAATATAATTGCCGCCAACCTTTCAGGAAAAAGTTTTTGGCAATACCGAAAAAATGTAAAAAACATTTTAAAGGCACAAGCCACAAAAGGCGATATCATACATTTCATCGGCCTGTCGCCGGTAATAAAAATTAAAGGTACAAGACAACTCTTATCTATTACCGGTACCAGGTTAAATGTAGATGGCCGGATAAATATGGCGTTGATACTGGCAAGCGCTTTATATGCAAATGCCATTGATGTGCTTGACCCGAGAGTTTATGCAACTGTTAAAAAGATTTTTTTCTGGAAACAAAAAAAAATATTCCGTACATCTAATAGCTTTTGTGATGTATCGGTATATAAACCCTTGCCGCCTGAACAAAAAAAAGACTGGATAGTTTTTTTAGGAAGGTTTGATGAAGTGAAACAGGTGGAGCAGATTTTATTGTTCCTGCCTTATGTGTACAAAAAATTGATGCAGGCCGGTAATAAAGATTATCATTTTTACATACTTGGTCATGGCGCTTTAGAAACAAAATTGAAACAAATTTTAAGCAGTAACGAATATCAGCATCTGCCCATAACTATTCGTTTTCAAAAAGACCCCTGGGTAATTGTAAACAAAAGCAAAGTTTTTTTATCGCTGCAACTGCATAATAATTATCCGTCGAGAAGTTTGCTGGAAGCGATGGCTGCGGGCAATATTCCTGTAGTAACCGATGTAGGGCAAACAAGGTGGATTGCCCGGCCGGAATTTTCATATTACCTTCCCGAAAAATTTTCTAAAGAAGAACTGGCAACCACATTGGTAAAAGTTTTTAAGCTGGATGCACAACAGTTTGAACAAAAAACAAACTTAGCACGAAACCTTGTACTTGCCGAACATGATGTTTCAAAAATGCAGGCTTATTTTGAATCAATATACCGGCAAGTGTAAACCTTGTTGAATGTAATACACTAATATTGTAAAAATTTTAGAAGGTAAATGAAAGTATTGCATGTATTATATTCGGGGCTGGGCGGCCATGGCAATGTATTTTTTTCGATGGTGGGTGCAGATGAAAAACATGAATTTGAATTTGTAGCAGTTTTTTTCGGTATTGAGGATGTTAGGGACGAATATGTAAAAAAGGCCGAAGCCTGTAGCATCCCCTGGTTTTATGTAAAGAAAAAACCGGGCATCGATTTTGAAGCTTATAAAAAAATTACAAACATCATACTTGAACAGGCGCCCGATGTAATTTTTTTACACAGCAGCGCTTATATCTTCCCTGCAAGGAAAGCTGTAAAACAATCAGCAAAAAAAATGAAGATTGTAGTTCGTGAAACTCAAGCCAATCATTTAAAAACAAAACAAGAATGGCTGGGATTATGTGCAGCCCTGCTAAAGGCAAACCGTGTAGTTTTTTTAAGTAACGAATACAGGGATGCTGTTAGAAAAAAACTTTTCTTTGTTTTCAGCAATAAAAAAACAACTGTAATACCCAACGGGATAGACCTGCACCTGTTTTCGCCGGCACAAAAGCAAGGTACTGATACCATACGGATTGGAATGCTTAGCCGATTAACCCCATCAAAAGACCATGTAACACTGATACATGCTTTTGCAAAATGTCTTCAGGAAAATAAAACAGGAAAAAAAATCGAATTGCATATTGCCGGCGAAGGAGAATCGAAACCGGCATTACAGCAACTTGTTTCTTCATTAAATTTAACAGGGCATGTTTTTTTTGCAGGCTTGCTTGATGTTGCAGATTTGCCCGCCTATATCAACAAGTTGGATATATATGTACATGCCACCCTTGGCGAAACTATGAGTACGGCTATTATGCAAGTAATGGCATGCAGGGTGCCTATTATTGCTTCGGATGTTTTGGGGGTAAATAATATGGTAAAGGATAAACAGAATGGGTTGTTGGTGCAGGCAAAAAACGAATTGGAATTGTGTAAAGCTATATGGGTTTTTATTAACGACCCGGTTTTAGCACAAACATTAGCAACCAATGCATTTAATTTTGCAACAGAAAATTATTCTAATAAAAAAATGCTGCAAAGCTATAAAGCTATATTCAACAGTTGAAAATTGTACATCTTATATACAGCGAGGCGGTGTCAGGTGCCGAAAAATATATTAAACAATTGCTGCCGGGTTTACATCAGTATGGCATACATTGCCACCTTATAGTGGTTACACCCCAAAGAACTTCGGCTGTGTTTAAAGATTTTTGCGATGATCTTGAAGCTAATGGTGTAGCTGCTTTATTAATTGTGGCCAACAGGCTTTCTATCTTCAATACAGCAAAAAAAATAAATAGTTACCTCAAAAAAAATGACATTCGCATTGTGCATTCGCACCTGGTTAATTCTGATCTTATTGCTACAGTATTAAAAACATTTTTTTATCCGCACCTTTATCTTATCTCATCAAAACATGGTTACAAAGAACCGGTGATGCTGCAATACCAACCCGGAAAAAAAATAAACAAGAAAGACCTGTATTATTATTTTACAAAACTTACTTTAAAAAAAATAAACCAGAATTTAGCCGTATCGCATGCCATTGCCGATTTGTTTATTAACATGGGCTTTACTAAAGAAAAATACCCGGTTATACACCATGGTGTAAATATTGTTGAGCCATTCAATAAAGAACAATATACTAACACCTGCCGCCTTGCAAATCCACAGCTTATTATTGTGGGAAGAATTGAAACAATGAAAGGCCATTATTATTTATTGGAAGCTTTGCAGGAACTGACAAAACATTTTCCGGAAATAAAATTGTTGGTAATTGGTGAAGGCAGTGAAAAAAGCAACCTCATAAATAAAACTAAACAAATGGGTTTGCAAAAGCATGTACAGTTCATGGGGTTTATACCGCATCCTTATTCTTATATCAACCATTCGGATATTGTGGTTTTGCCATCGTTGTTTGAGCCTTTTGGCCTCGTGTACATAGAAGCATTTGCTTTACAAAAAGCCGTGGTGGCTTTTGATACACCAGCAGGAAATGAAATAATGGAAAATGGAATTACTGCATTGATGGCGCCCAAAGGCGATAGCAAACAATTAGCACAAAAAATAATTTACCTGCTCAATCATCCCGAAGAAAGAAAAAAATTAGAAGCATCAGCTTACAAAAAATATACTTCTTCCTTCACCCGTGAAATCATGATTGAAAACACAGCTAACTGGTACCATAGTTTACAAATAAATTAAAAGGCAGCCTACAACTTTCTGCCCACCGCATGCCAGAAAGCGCTCTTTTCGCCATATACAATATCAGTAAGGCCGGCGGCTTTCATCATTTCTTCAATTTCTGATTTTAAAAACCTTTGTTCCAGTTTGGTTCCAAAGCGGTCGAGGCAATCGTTACGCAGGTTGTAAAACGGTTTGTTGTAATAAGGCTCAAGCGGGATTTTTTTTGCCAGGCCATGTAAATTTAATTTATGCAGTAAACCTGCAAAGCGTGATAGCGGCCAATACACAACAGCAGCCAAAATATCGCACACAATTTTTTTTAATGGCCCCGGCAAGCGTGAAATTACCAGCCTGAAAATATTAGATAGGTAAAAAACTGATTTAAAAATGATGCCCCTGTTATCAAAACGGTAATAGAGGTACACAAAAAAATAACCACCCTTTTTTATTTTTTTTACGCAATCTATTAATGCCTGTTTTGTGTTGGGTATATGATGCAGCACGCCTATGCTCATTCCAAAATCAAAAGTTTCATCGGGCCAGGGAATGGTATCTACGCTTGCTTTAGTAATGCGTACATTATCTTTTTTGCCCAGCATATTATCTGCTGCAAAAACTGCATCACTTGGGTCAATGGCTTCAATAAACCCTGCCTTATCGGTGAAATAATCGGTCCACCGGCCACTACCGCAACCAATATCAATCATGTAGGTATTTTTGTTCACCATAGTTTCGTTCACAATATCAAAATATTCTTTACGTAATTCTCTTACGCTTTCATCATTATGAACGGCAAACTTGCTCCACTCTTCACCAAACGATTTTACTACATCGCTATCAATATTTTCACTATTGTCTAAGCTGGTAAATACATCAATGATATTATTAGGCCCTTTTATTTTATCAATCGGCGTTTTGTTATATGCTATCTTCATGCAACAATTTTATTTTTCATTTCGTTACCTTGTTTTGTTTGTAAGGTATTGCCAGATGGTAGGCTGGTAATACATTTTCCCTTTTTCAACATTGTTAGATACAGGTACTCTGCCATCAATAAAATCAATTATCACTTGCGGCAAAGATTTTATCCCCTCAGCTACCTGTATGATGGGATACGTGGTAAAATTATCATCATTGCCCGGCTGTGCAAATACATGTTTTAACACAGCGCCTGTATCAATACCTGCATCTATTAAATGGATGGTTGTTCCAAAATTCCTGTTATCATTATTATACAAAGCCCAATACCCGCCATGTGCACCTCTGTATTGCGGTGTAATACCTGCATGAATATTTATAAAAGCAGCATCTACACTTTGTAAAGTGGCATTGCTGATAATACGGGTTCCGTTTACAATTACTATATCGGGTTTATATTGTTTTAATAATTGCCTGCAATGCTCATCATTAATTGATGTAACAAAATTGCACTCGTCTTCATTAAAAGGAATATCTACCAGTTGGTATTTTTTTATCAGTGTGTCTTTTTGGTTTTTTGCTTTCCATCTTAATAAAGGAGTAACCAATATTGTAAACATGGCCTGCCCTGTTACCAGCCATAATCCGTTTTTTTTAATCCTTCTTTTAAATAATTGAATTTTTGAAACGGGTTGTTCAATAATAACATGGCTGATGGGCAACAGGTTTTTTAAAGCATGATATACCCAACGGGAAGATTGGCAGTTGGAAGCCAGTAAAATTATTTTTTTGGATTGCATGTGTTACCGGTTGCTGTAATTGGCTGCTTCGTTCATACTGCAAGAAGTGAAATTATATTTTCTGTTCAAATATTGAAAATGCATTAATAGTGAATTGAGGTTACTCATATTTTTTTCAAGATTTTTTCCAAAATTATGAGGGTGCCACCATAAATGGTACAGTTTATTATTTTTTGCAGCATAGGTCATTTCCTTTTTAATGCGGTAAATACGCAAAGGCTCTAACCAGCTTAATGGTTTAAACCAGGGTTTCATAAACCGGCTGGCAGCAATATTTACAGGCTTACCGGGTTCATCAATTATTGTATGCCCGTTCATGCCCGATAAAGGCAGGTAAGCATCAAGCAACCTGCACAGCCGGATAAAAAAAACTTCGGCAGCAAAATGACGGGGTTTATAAATCCAGCTTGTAGGGTTGCCACGGTATGTTTTTATGCCATTTGTAAAAAGTATGGGCAGGTATTCGTTGTTAACCTGGTTGCGTGGAAATACAAAGCTTTGTAACTGTATGTTTTTATCTTTTGCAATTTTATTGGCAGCCTGCAGGTCGGCTTCAAAACTTTTGGCATCTTGTCCATCTTCCAGGCAATAATAATGGCTATGGGTGTGGGTGCCTATTTCGTGTGAGCTGTTCATCACCTGTTGTAATAACGAATATCCAAAATGCAAAGGGTCATCTTGTTCATCGTTGCCTATACTTTTAATTTCATTTTCGTACACATTATAACCAGTATTACTGTAAGTGGGTTTATGAACAGGTAACGATGCTAACAGCTCTTCTTTATTTTTTGCAAATAAAAAACCAACAGTTGCAAATGTGGCTTTTACCTGGTAGGCCTCAAAAATTTTTAATAACGCCGGTATCACATCTTTTACACCCTTAATATTTTCACTATAAGGTGCATCTTTAGAAGTTACATCCCATATGCCCCAAAGTAATTCCAGGTCTAATGATATAACAAATAATCCTTTATTTCCTCTTTCGTTTTTCATTTATATGATGTAAGCCTAAGTAAAATTAGTAGTGGTTTGGTAAAGCCGGTGTTTCTATCAATCTACCGGCTAAAAGTAATTTATTTTAAATTATTGGAAACCCTTTTTGATTAATTTATGGTTATTACAAAAATATAGCTTTCATCATCCTATAACTAATTCGGTTTTATCTTCTACGGCATAGCTATATAATCTTACCAATATAAAATAATAAAAAGGCAGTAAGATGATTTTATACCTTACCATGGTGCCAAAATTAAATGTGGTAAGCCCTATCAGCATAGCAAAAAGTGTAACTAAAATAAATGAAAAGAGAATGTATTTATCAGTTAAAATAAGCTTAATTGACTTTAAAACACCTGTTCTGATAATTACAAATAAGGTTGAAAAAAAAAGGAACATTGATTCAAGAGAAGTAAGCAGGATGATGATTTTCCTACTTTCCCAAATAAAGGGCCGGTACAGGCAGGTAAAGATGGCCCAGGGGCTTTGTACAATAAGGCCCTGTAAAGTGATATTGGTATTAATGCTGGTAAGTCCGCCTTCGCTGTTTTCTTCTGCGTTTTGCAATTGTTCATAACTTTTATGCAGGTTGTCAAATTGTAAAATATATTCTTCTGCAAAGTCTTGTACTTGTGCATTAAAGTTGCTGAAATATGCGGTTAATACTAATGTGAAAAGGAAGATGATTAAAACAAACGACCGAATGATGATATTTTTTATTGAAGCGATAAAATTTGCCAGTATCAATGTAGCTAAAGCAATACCTAATATAATGGTGATATAGCTTTTTACCTGGCTTACTACAAAAACAAGGAACAAGAGTAATATAATATCTCTCAGTTTTCGTTGGTTTTTTATAAATATTTTGTATAGGAAATAAATGATAAACCCCATACTACCCAGGCAAATTGAATCTTTCATTAACCCACTGCCCCAAAACCAAATGGAAGGAGTATATAAAACTGCCCATGCCATTAACCGCTGATGTTGCTGATTGTTAATTTCATTAAAAACGGTAAACATTTTCCATTGGCCGGCAAATGAAAAAAATCCAAAAAACAAAGAGATGATAAGGAAACTATTGAAAGAAAGATAAGAAACCAATGTGGCAACTTTCATTACAAATAAATTAGAGCTTACACCAAAATAACCGGCATAGTTGATATCTCCCACCTCAGCATTAAACCAGGCCATAAATTCTTTGGCATTACTAAAAAGATATTTAATATCACCCGAGTTTTGCATCAACTGGTCTCTAAAAAAATTACTTCCATAGTAAAAGGTAAATGCATCTCCATAACCATAATAATATTGCACCATCATTGAGTAACCGATGGAACCAAGCATGCGCAGGAAAAATGCTGTTACAATAAACTTCCTTAAATCGGGGTTGCTATAGCTTACAGAACGTTTGCGAACGATAATATAAAATATGAACAGGTAAACCGGCAGTAAACAATAATCAATAAAAGTAATATTCTGCATAGGCAGGGTTGATATTATTTGGTTTTAAAAAGACCGGGCTTTACCTGAAATGCCAGGTAGCTGCAAGTTAAAGATTAAACCGCTTTTGGGATAATAAATACGTAACTGCAAGTATTGTAAATACATAGCAAAATTATTAATTGCTATTTTTATACCTATGTATCTTTGCTGGGGTTAATTATCAATGCCAGGATGTTATTAAAGAATTAAATATTAAACAACATTCTTAGTAAACAAAGGCAATATCATTAATTTAATACCGTTTAAACCGGGTAACACAAAAAATTAACTGAGTAAACCAAAATAAAATTTAACTGTAGTACTGCACAAATTTTTATGCACCAATGAATCTTCAAATAACCTTACAAAACCCATTTACACAAAAACCCCTTCTGCAACAACCTTCCGGACTAACGCAAAACGGCGAAATAGTTTTTCCTTTTAAAAATGGGGCTTACCGCCTAGTGGAAGACAATAACTACACCCAAAACTTCGGATACCAGTGGAACAAGTTTGCCGCTACTCAAATTGACCGTGAGCAAAAGAACATGCAGTTAAGCTATAACCGTTTTTTTGCCGTTACCGGATGGGATAAAAAGGATTTAACAGGCTGCGATATTCTTGAAGTGGGCAGTGGCGCCGGCAGGTTTTCACAAATTGTACTTGACCATACTGCCGCCAACCTGTATAGTGTAGATTACAGCAATGCCGTAGAAGCAAATTTTAAAAACAATGGCCATCATAAAGATCGTTTTCATTTATACCAGGCCAGTGTATATGAAATGCCATTTGCCAAAGCACAGTTTGATAAGGTGTTTTGTTTTGGTGTTATCCAGCATACGCCTGATGTAAATAAAACTGTTCAGTCGTTAATTAATATGGCAAAGCCCGGGGCAGAAGTAATTGTAGATTTTTATTGTGTAAACGGATGGTGGACAAAATTACAAGCTAAATATATCTTAAGGCCAATAACAAAAAAATGGAGCAACGAAAAGCTACTTAAAAAAATAGAAAAAAATGTAGATTGGATGATTGCTGCCACCACTTTCTTTAATAAAATTGGTATTGGCAGGTTTGTAAATCGCTTTATTCCTATTTGCGATATAAAAGGCACCATCCCAAAGGGCCTGTCAAAAAAAGAAATTAGGGAATGGTGCATACTCGACACTTTTGACATGTTTAGCCCTCAGTACGACCAGCCACAAAAAATAAGTACTGTAAAAAAATGGTTTCAGCAAAATGGTATGAAAAATGTTTGGGGCGGCCCGGTCCGTTACAATAATTGTGTGGCTTACGTGGTAAAAGGAACTAAAGCCTGACAGATTTTTGATGTATAAAAAACCGAATTGTTTGGTTAACCTGCACAAATAATGAGTTTACAAAGAAAAACAACCACGGGTTTTTTTTGGGTGATTGGCCACCAGGTTAGTGTACAGGCTATCAATTTTATTGTGCTTATCATTCTTTCACGTGTGCTTGTGCCTGCCGATTTTGGTATCATTGCCATGCTGCAGGTTTTTATTTCGATAGGCATGGTGTTGCTTGATGGTGGTATGGCCTCTTCACTCATCCGCACTATTAATATTACCAATAAAGATTACTCAACAGTATTTTACCTGAATATGATATTCAGTGTTTTTCTTTACCTGGTATTATTTTTATCAGCACCGTTAATTGCACATTTTTTTAAACAGCCTCCACTTACTGATATCGTAAGAGTATATGGTATCATTTTTATTTTACAAGCCCTGGTAAGTGTACAAAATACAAAACTTACCAAAGAAATGAATTTTAAACTGCAACTGTATATGCAGTTACCAGCTACCATCATTGGCGCAGTGGCAGGTATATGGTTTGCCAATAATGGTTATGGCGCCTGGAGCCTGGTGTACATGAACCTAATTCGTACTACTGTTTTTATGGCACAGCACTGGATGTTCACCAACTGGAAACCTGTGTTTATCATTGATAAAGAACTGTTGCGAAAACATTTCAACTTTGGGTATAAACTTTCCATCATCGGCATCATCAATACTATTTACAATAATATTTATGATATCATCATCGGTAAAATGTTTACACCAATCATACTGGGCTTGTATAACCAGGCAAATACGCTCAGCATTTTCCCCGTACAGTTAATAAGCGGTGCTGTTGATAAGGTTACCTATCCTGCCTTTGCACAAATACAAAATGAAAACGAAAAGCTTAAAGTTGTATATCGTAAAGTAATGCAACAAATCATTTTCTGGATATCGCCATTGATGATGTTACTGATAATTACTGCCACACCTCTGTTTAAGATTGTGCTTACCGATAAATGGTTGCCTGCCGTACCTTATTTTCAAATACTGTGTATTTATGCAGTCATGTATCCTTTGCAGGTGTATAATATAAATATACTGAATGTAAAAGGCCGCAGCGACCTCTTGCTTAAGATAGAGCTGGTTAAAAAATCGGTGGGCATTGCAGGCACGTTAACCGCCGCCTTTTTTGGCATTTTTCCATTATTGTGGTTTAAAGTTTTTTATGGCCTGTTTCTTTTTTATATGAACACTTTTTACAGTGGCAGGTTAATTGGTTATTCTATGAAGGAACAGATTAAAGATATTAGCCCAATCATAATTAAAAGCCTGCTGGTGATGATTGCCGCATGGGGCTTTGATTATTATTTAGGCCATAATTTTGAAATACACCCTTTAGTAAGAATTTTGATGACCAGTACCGTGTTTGCCTTATTGTATCTTTTAGTGGCATACTATGGTAAGTCAACAGCCTTAGTTGATTTTATAGATTTGGCAAAACAAAGTAAGTTATATAAACAGGTGAGACCCATAAAATTTAATAAGGCGGACAATTAAAAGAAAAATTATAGTGTATTTATTTTGACAAAAAACGTATTGATAGTTAACGAAGGCTACAGCAGCAACCTTGGCGACCAGGCTATTAAACAAAGCATGGAAGCGCTTTTTACTGCGATGGGTTTCAATACATACTTTAGTTATTTTACTAACCCGGCTATAAAACAACTGCCGGCATACGATTATTCAAAAATCCAAACCACGCCTGTAAAAAATAGGTTTACCGCCATCTTTAAAAACAAGGCAACTCATTTGCTTTCTTTTTTTATTTATTGCAGGTATTATTTTAACCTTTCAAAACAGGTGAAACAATGCCTTGCATTGCAGCAATACCACATGGTTGTTATTGGTGGCGGGCAGCTAATCAATTCATCAAAAAGCAATCGTGTAAGTTTTTTTGCAATAGCATTGCATGTATGGGCTAAGGTTATCAAAAAAATGAATATACCTTTTTACATTGCCGGTGTAGGTGCTGCTGGTGAATTTCATACCATTGAAAAAATTCTTTATAACAGAGCGCTACAATATGCAAGCAACATATGGGTAAGGGATAATTTCTCCGGGCAAAGTATATTAAAGAATTTTAAGCTGCAGGCAAACCTTGCTCCTGATATGGCGTTTTTTAACCAGAATCCTTTAGCAAATTACCAAAAAGACAACACAGCATTAATAGGCATTTACGGCTACGATGAATACAAAAAAGTTTTTGGTATGGCAGGTAAAAGCAGGGATATGTATTTTGCCCAATGGAAAAAGATTATTGACCGATATACCAATATGAGGTTAAAGGTTATCTTATTTTATACAACTGAAACCGATGCTGCAGAAGCATACTTGTTTCAGCAATACCTGCAAACACAAAATGTGCAAATACCGGTGGCTGCTATCACAAGCTTAAAAGATTTGAATTCAATTTTTGAAAAAGCAGCCTATGTATATGCAGCCCGTATGCATGCACTGATATTGGCGTATAAAAAAAATTGCAGGGTAGAGGCGTTTGAAATTTCTCAAAAACTTATATCGTTTACCGAAGAATATATTGCATCGGGCAGGCAGCCCGAAATCATAAGCAGGCAATTATACGATACTTTTGCTGCATATTTTAAAAAGGAATGCATTTGAAAAATTTTAAAAAAAGGCAGCGGCCTATAAATGTTTTATGAAGATATTACATGTTATTGACGGGTTGGGCAGGGGCGGTGCCGAAAGTTTGCTTATCAATAGCATTAAGCTTTCGCCTGCCGATGAGCATATAGTTGTTTGCCTTTCTCATTTATACGAATTTGATTCTGCATTAAAAAAACTATTTACACATTATACAGTTACGGTTAATAATAAATTACGTATTCCAGGCGCTGTTTTCAGCATTCGTAAAATCATCAACAGGCATAAGCCGGATTTAGTTCATGCACATCTGCCCCTATCGGGTATCATTACAAAACTTGCTGCACCAAAACATATTCCTTTATTTTATTCCATACATTCCCAATACAGTTTTTGTTATTTTAATAAAAACAGGCTATTAAAGATGATGGAGAAATTTACAGCAAGGCCATATCATCATCTCATAGGTGTTTCCAAAACGGCGGTTGATGATTATGTAAAGTATATTACAAACAGCGGCACCACGGATGTATTGTACAATTTTGCAGCAGGTAATTTTTTTAATGCACAGCAAGGTAATCCATACAAACCGGGCCAAACCCTGCGATGTATGGCTGTGGGGCATTTGAAGTACGAAAAAAATTACGAGTACATGCTGGCTCAAATGGCAATGCTTAAACAGCTTCCTGTAACATTGGATATTTATGGCGATGGAGTTGATGCCGATAAATTGAAAAAGATGAAAACAAGTTTTCAGCTTTCTGCTGTGGAATTTAAAGGCAAGGCGGCAAATGTAGATGAATTGATGAATCAATACCATGTTTTTATTTCCTGTTCGGCTTCCGAAGGTTTTGGCATTGCACCGGTTGAAGCAATGGCTGCAAGGCTACCTGTGATAGTTTCATCTATACCGGTTTTTAAAGAGTTAATAGATGGGGTAGGTTTGTTTGTACAGGTAAATGATGGTGAACCGGGAGAAAGTTTGAAGACAGTTTTAGAAAAAATAGTATCAGGCCAAATTAACATTAACAGTAATATCGAGCCTGCCTACAACAGGGCAAAACAAATTGCATGGCCCAATAATTATATCCAAAAACTAAAAAATATTTATGAAAAATACCTGTAGCATTTATATAAACGATGTGCAGGTATTGCGTTAATTTTATTTTTTTATAAGTTTAAAAAACAAGTATGTGTGGTATTTCAGGTTTTGTAGATTTTAATAAAAAATCCGGTAAAAACATTTTAGAAAAAATGAACCGTACCCTTCATCACCGGGGCCCCGATGGTGAAGGCTATGGTATATTTGAAACCGATACTTCCATTACCGGCCTTGGCCACCGGCGCCTGAGCATCATCGACCTGTCGGAAGGTGGCAGTCAGCCAAAAACATATAAAGGGCTGCACATAACTTTTAATGGCGAGATTTATAATTATGCAGAGATAAAAAACAGCCTCGTATCAAAAGGCCATACATTTAACAGCCATAGCGATACCGAAGTGATTTTGCATGCCTACGAAGAATGGGGGCCGGCTGCTTTACAACAGTTCATCGGCATGTTTGCTTTTGTAATTTATGATGAAACCAATAAAAAAATTTTTGCCTGCCGTGACAGGGCCGGAGTAAAACCTTTTTTTTATTACTATAAAGATGGCTTATTTCTATTTGCATCAGAGTTAAAAGCATTGTTGCAACACCCGGGCTTTACAAAAGAAATTAATACCGATGCAGTAGCTGCATTTTTACAATTTGGTTATGTGCCCACACCAAACTGCATCTTTAACGATACGCATAAACTAAAGCCGGGGCATTATCTTTTACTCAACCTGCAAACAAAAGCAATTGAAACAACCCGGTACTGGAATGTGTATGATGCCTACAACAAACCCGAATTAAAAATTAGCCTGCCCGATGCCATCAGCGAAGCAGAAAAACTACTTACAAGCGCTTTTCAATACCGTATGGTTAGCGATGTGCCGGTAGGGGTTTTTTTAAGTGGTGGATACGATAGTAGTTGCGTTACCGCCATCCTGCAAAAAAACAATACCGAAAAAATAAAAACATTTACCATTGGCGTACCCGATGTGGGCTTAAACGAAGCCCCTTTTGCAAAAGAGATAGCGGCACACCTGGGTACCGATCATACTGAATATTATTGCACACAAAAAGAAGCATTAGAGATTGTGCCGCAACTTCCATTCTTTTATGATGAACCCTTTGCCGATAGCAGCGCCATACCTACCACGCTGGTAAGCCGTATTGCTAGGGAAAAAGTTACCGTTGCCTTATCGGCCGATGCAGGCGATGAAATTTTTGCCGGTTACAACCGCTATGATTACATGGTAAAATATGGCAACTCCATAAAAAAAGTGCCGGGTTTTATGCGTAGGGCAACAGCTGCGTTAATGGATATAGTACCTGCCGATAAGATACCTGTGCTGAATAAAAAATATTTATTTCATAGCCGTTACGAAAAAGTGAAATCATTATTGAAAGAACCATCGGCAAAAAATATTTTAATGAGCCTTACCAGGCAGATGGGAGGACGGGATTTAACCAACCTGTTTATTGATGAATTTAAAAACATGCCATCGTATTTCGATAGCAGCGACCTGTCGTCGGAAAGATATTCTGTTTTATCGTACATGATGGCAATAGATTATCAAACATATTTATTAGATGATATTTTACAAAAAGTTGACCGGGCAGGCATGAGCGTTAGCCTCGAAGGCAGGGAACCTTTTTTAGATCATCGAATTATTGAATGGGCGGCACAATTGCCACTTGATTACAAATACAATAAAGGAAATAAAAAGTTTATCCTTAAAGAGATTGTTCACAAATATATTCCGGCAACAATGATGGACAGGCCAAAGATGGGCTTTGGCATACCTATTGCCAACTGGCTGCAAAATAACCTGAAACCTTTTGTTGATTTATATTTTGATGAACAGTTTATAAGCAGGCAAAATATTTTTAATAACGATGAGATACAAAAGATAAAAAAATCTTTTTACGAAGGTAAGGTTGAAAGAGCTGAAAAAATATGGTATATACTCATGTTCCAGATGTGGTACGATAAGTGGATAATCAATAATTAATACATGCCCGGCAACGAACAAAAAAAAATATTATTCATCTCTTACGACGGGATGACCGATCCGCTTGGGCAAAGCCAGGTAATACCTTATTTGAAGGGATTAAGTAAAGCAGGGTATTCAATATTTTTATTGAGTTGTGAAAAGAAAGAAGTATTTGAGCAAAACAGGCAAACCATTCAGCAGTTGCTTGATGCCGATGATATAAAATGGATACCGCTCAGCTACACCAAAAAACCTCCCGTGGCCTCAACCATGCTTGATGTTTTTAAGTTAAAAAAAGCGGCACAAAAAATTCATCGAGAAAATAAAATAGATATGGTGCATACAAGACCGGGCATACCGGCATTGGTGGGCTTGTGGATGAAAAAGAAAATGGGTTTAAAATTTTTAAATGATATTCGTGAGTTTTATGCCGATAGCCGAGTGGATGGTGGGATGTGGAATACAAAAACCCCGGTGTATCGTTCCATTTATGATTATTTTAAACGAAAAGAAGCAGAAGCGGTACGCATTAATGATGGCATCGTTTGCCTTACATACGCAGCCGAAAACATAATACGGGATTGGAAAGAATACAATGCAGCCATACCCATGGAAGTGATACCTTGTAGTGTAGATATGAACTTATTTAACCCGGCAACAATTACTGAAAATGAAAAAATAAAACTAAAAGCCGAATTAAATATAAAAGAAAACGATTTGCTGGTTAGTTATCTTGGTTCTATTGGTGGATGGTACCTTACCGATGAAATGATGCAGTTTTGCAAAATACTTATCTCCAGAATACCGGCTGTAAAATTATTATTCATATCGCCGCACCGGCATGATGAGATTACATCTTTAGCTGAAAAATACGGGATACCTGCCGAAAAGATAATGATGAAAAAGGCAAACAGGTTACAAGTGCCGCTTCTTTTATCACTAAGCTGGTATTCAGTTTTTTTTATCAAACCTTGTTATTCAAAACAATCCTCATCGCCAACAAAACATGGCGAAATAATGGCAATGGGAATACCGTTAATTACCAATAGTGGCGTGGGCGATGTGGAAATGATTGTAGAAAAATACCAATCGGGTATAGTGCTAAAAAGTTTTACCGACCAGGATTACAACAATGCTATTGATGATATGCAAGTAACTGGCATTAATCAATCCAACAAAATACGGGAGGCAGCAAAAGAATTTTATGCGCTGGAAACAGCTATTGAAAAATATATCCGCATTTACAAACGTATATTGCAACAATAATTTTTTTAACCGGTATGAATAAAAAATATTTGATAATAGGTGCAGGTTTTTCGGGTGCAGTGCTGGCAAACCAGTTGGTATGTAATAGCAATTGTATCATTGATATATGGGACGAAAGAGATCATATCGGCGGCAACTGCCATACAAAACGGGATGAGCAAACCGGCATTATGGTGCATGAATATGGGCCACATATTTTTAATACCGATAAAAAAGAGATTTGGGATTTTGTAAACAGCTTTGGCGAATTCAGGCCATACGTACACAGGGTAAAAGCAATGAGCAATGGCAAAATATATTCTTTGCCTGTAAACCTGCATACCATCAACCAATTATTCGGAAAATCTTTCACACCGGCACAGGCAAAAGATTTTTTAAAATCAATGGCAGATGCTTCCATAACCCATCCCCAAAATTTTGAAGAGCAGGCGCTGCATTTCATTGGTAAAGAATTGTACCATGCATTTTTTTATGGCTATACAAAAAAGCAATGGGGTTGCGAGCCTACTGAGTTACCTGCATCTATTTTAAAACGCATACCGGTACGGTTTAATTACGATGATAATTATCACAATAATATTTTTACCGGCATACCTGTTGATGGTTATTCTTCTGTTATTCAAAAAATGATGGAACATAAAAACATACAGGTTACGCTTAATAAGAAATTTGAGCCTGGTATGGACATCAGCGGTTACGACCATATATTTTATACCGGCCCTTTAGATGCCTGGTTTAATTACAAGCATGGCCGCCTAGGCTACCGTACTGTTACATTCGAAAAATTTTATGCCGATGGTGATTACCAGGGAACAGCACAAATGAATTATTGTGATGTAGATGTACCCTACACCCGTATTACCGAACACAAACATTTTGCCAACTGGGAGCAACACGATAAAACCATTTATTTTAAAGAGTTTAGTAAAGAAACAGAACCATCAGATATACCCTATTATCCTAAAAGGCTCGAGAAAGATAAAGTTCTTTTAATGCAATACCGCAATGATGCCGAAGCCCTGCAAGGTGTTTCTTTCTTAGGCCGTTTGGCCACTTACAGGTATATGGATATGCACCATGTAATTGGCGAAGCGCTTAATTTTTCAAATGCTTTTTTACATGCAATAAAGTCCGGAAACAGGCCCCCCGTATTTTCCAATACCGAAGAACAGCCCAAATAATTTATCCCTAATACAATAAGTTAATAAACACAGCGTTATAGTTTGGTCCAGTATATTCTTTTAAAAACCAAACACCATTCCTATGGAAAAGGTAATTGCTGTGGTTGTTACATACAACCGTAAGGCACTGCTTTCTGAATGTATAACTGCTTTACGTAATCAAAGTCGCCCGTTAGATGCCATTCTTGTAGTTAACAATGGCAGTACCGATGGTACTGATGAATGGCTTGCAAAGCAAGAAGACTTATTTTTTATCAATCAAAATAATACCGGTTCAAGTGGAGGTTTTAGCACCGGCATAAACTGGGCTTATGAAAATAATTATGCCTGGATTTGGTGTATGGATGACGACGGATACCCCAAAGAGGATGCCCTGGAAAATTTGCTGGCAGCAGATGATGGTTGCCTGCGCCTGCTTAATTGTGCGGTTATTGATAAGGAAGATAAAAAATCGTTTGTATGGAAAACACAACAATACAAATCGCTGGATGAAGTTGATTGCAATATCATACATGGTATAGGCCATCCATTTAATGGCACCTTACTGCACCGCCGTATTATTGAAAGGGTGGGTGTACCAAAGCCAAAATATTTTTTATGGGGCGATGAAACAGAATATTATTACCGCATTGTAAGGCGCAACGAAATACCTGTTTGTACAGTGGCTAACAGTATACATTATCATCCTTCTACTGCATTCTCGATAAAGAAAGACTGGGATTACGCTTCGGGCTGGAAAATGTATTACTATATACGAAACAGGTTTCACATTCACCAGGTGAAGTTTAATAATAAACTGGTTGCATTATTACATTACTGTTGTTTTCTTATAGCCTTCACCGGTGTAGTGTTGCTTTTTCAAAAAACCGACAAGTTTAAAAAACTTAGTTTCATCATTTGGCCGGTGGCCGATGCATTTAATAGTAATTTTGATGCTACTCCACCATCAATATTAGCAAAATTAAAATCCGGTGAAACTATTTCACTTACAAACTCAGTAAACAGTTATATTAAAAATACCTGGCAAAATATTTTAGCGCCTTTCTCAACTACCCGTTCAGCAGAAAGGCCTGTAAACGCATAATGGTTTATTGTTAACCCCCTTTGAAATCACACAGCGCCGCTTACCACGGGGCTGTTTTTTATTTTGCGTATCCTGTCCTGTATAAGAAACAAGGCGATGATGTAAAATGGCAGGCATGGAATTTTATAACGCACCAGTGTACCAAAATTAGCAGTAGTGGCGCCTACAAATAATGCAAACAATATCGAAAACAAAAGCGAATAAAGTATCACCGGGTCTTTGGTGATAGACCTTAAAAAGAAGAGTGGCCCCGCTTTAAAAAATACAAATAACGTAAAGAACATAATGGCAAGGCTTTCGAACGAGGAGATGAGTGTAGATAGTTTTTTCGATTCCCACAGGAAAGGCCTGAAGAGCGTGGCGGTGATGGCGGCAGGCGCAATACGTATAAGGCTTTGTACCGACCCATCATATTCTACACCCAACGAAAAATTTGAAGTGGCATCTTCCTGTTCGGCGTATGCTTTTTGAAATGCTGTTATATTTTTTGTTATGTCATCGCTACCATACCCAACAAGCGTGCCTGCAATCTCTTTCATAACTGTTGTAAACATTGATACCGCAAGCACTATCAAACCCAAAACAAGAGTAACCCTTAACAGGCGGCTTTTTATTAATGTAACATTTTTTAAAATAAGGTATAAACAGAAAAAAGGAATATACGAAATAAGGATATACACTTTAATAACAAACAACAGGTATCCAAATATTATTATCATTGCCAGGTTAAACAGCAGGTTTTTCTTTTTATAAAAAATCTCGTACATACCATACGTAATCCAGCCAACAGCGCCTGTGCAAATGGGATCTTTTAAAATGCCCGAACTCCAAAAAACAAAGCTGGGTAAATACAAAATAGCAATAGCAAATTGTTTATGCAGGTGCGGATATTGCTCATAAAAAAAACGATAAAGCCTCCATACACCCGAAAAAGATATCATGGAAAAAAACAGGTTAAGAACAAGATATTTTTTAAAAGCTAAAAGCGAAAACAAAGCAGTTAACCTTACCACCATATAATTATTATCAATTTTTAGATAGCCAAGGTTTTTGGGGTTTTTTAAAAGTGTTTGGTCAAAATCAGCAGCGGCCGAGTAAAGCCAATGCAGGTGTTGTGATGGGTCTTTTAAAATAAGTTGTGCAATATGGGCGCCTTCGGTATAAAAAAGTACAAACGAATCGCCGGGCGAAATAATGGAATTAAACAAAGTAAAAGGTAAAACTGCCAGCACTTTAATCCAAAAACCTTGCTTGTGGTAAAATTGTAAAACAGGGTCGTCGTATTTTTTTCTTCTTGATTTAAATAAAAAATAAAAAAAAGCCACATACACAGGAAACAATATGAAATCTAAAAAACCCATAAACCGTAGTTGGTTAATTTACCGGTGAGGCTTAAAAAACAGTAGCTTATCTATTCTTCAAATTTATTGTAAAAAGCCTAACTTGTCTTTAAATAATATGATATTATTTTAGCAAGATAAAATATAAACCCAACCCAAACATCTTTTTTTTGAGCCAACCGCTTTCAAATAAAAAATTGATACGCATTACAACGGTTCCTATGGCTTTACGCTACCTGTTGCCTGGGCAAATGAGTTTTATGGCTAGCCAAGGTTTTGATGTATTGATGATAAGTGCAGATGGAAAAGAACTTGCCGATGTAATTGAAAAAGAAAAATGCAGGCATATTATTGTTCCCATGACCAGGAAAATAACACCCTGGCAAGATGTAAAATGCCTGTGGCAATTGATAAAAATTTTTAAAAAAGAAAAGCCGGGCATTGTACACACACATACTCCCAAGGCTGGTTTGCTGGGTATGATGGCAGCCAGGATTTGTGGCGTAAAAAACAGGATACATACAGTTGCGGGCCTGCCATTGATGGTTGAAAAAGGAAATAAATACAGGCTGCTTAAGTTTATTGAAAAAATAACTTACAAAATGGCAACACATGTTTGGCCAAACAGTGCATCGTTAAAACAGTTTATAACTGATCATAAACTTTGTAACCCGGTTAAGTTGTCGATGATAGGAAAAGGATCAACCAACGGTGTTAATATAAACCGGTTCAACCAAAAAAATTTTGATGTAAAAATTTTAGAAAGTATTAAAACAGAAATAAATTATTCAAACGAAAACAAATACCTTCTTTGTATAGGCAGGCTGGTAGTTGATAAAGGGATTACTGAATTGGTAAATGTTTTTACACAACTACAAAAAGATAATGCTGACCTGATTCTGATTCTTACCGGCGAGTTTGAAAACGAACTGGACCCATTACCAAAATCAACCCTGCAGGAAATACGATTCAACCCTTCTATCATTCACATCAACTGGACCAATTACGTTGAGTATTATATGTACTTATCAAATATTTTCATTTTCCCATCTCATCGTGAAGGTTTTCCAAATGTGTTATTACAGGCAGGGGCCATGCAATTACCGGTAATATGCAGCCGCATTGCCGGTAATGTTGATATAGTAACAGATAATAAAACAGGTTTAATATTTGATTGTGGTAATGAACAACAACTATTACAGCAAATAAAATTTGCGTTAGAGCAGCCTATACAAATGCAGCGATTGGCAAAACAACTGCAAACAGAAGTGAAAGAAAACTATACACAGGAAGTAATTTGGCAAAAAATCCTGGAGGCGTATAAAAATTTGGTAAATTAGAAAAAAAGTAAAATGATAATAATTGGTTATAGCGGTCATGCATTTGTGGTTGCCGGTATTTTACAAGCTGCAGGTAAAAAAGTAAACAGGTATTGCGATGTATCTGAAAAAAAATATAATCCTTTTCATCTTCAGTATATAGGTAACGAAACATCGGCAGAAGCCATTAATGCATTCAATAAAGATGAATTTTTTATTGCCATTGGCGATAATAATATCCGTAGGAAAATTTATAACCAATTACAAAAACACAACCTGTTTCCGGCAAATGCCATTCATCCATCGGCTGTAATTGATACTACTGCAGCGATGGAAAAGCATGGAATAATGATAGCAGCAAGTGTAACGATTAACCCATTAGTAAAAGTTGGCATTGGCGCTATATGCAATACTGGCGCTATTATAGAACACGAGTGTGTGGTAGGAGATTTTGCCCATGTGGGGCCGGGCGCTGTGCTTTGTGGTAATGTGCAGGTTGGCGAGGGTGCATTTATTGGCGCTCATGCAGTAGTGAAGCAGGGAATTAAAATTGGTAAAAACGCAGTTATTGGCGCCGGTGCGGTAGTGGTTAAAAATGTGGCAGATGATGTAATGGTAAAAGGCGTGCCTGCAAAATAATTTTTTATATAACCTACAAAAAGCTTCACTTTTAAACTCACAAACTCCCCTTATCTTTGCTGCGCTAAATAAAATTTTATGAAGGTATTAGTTACAGGAGGCGCCGGTTATATCGGTTCTGTTTTAGTTCGCAAGTTGTTAAGTAATGGCCATCATGTAAGAGCTTTTGATTCATTAAAATTTGGCGGCGATGCATTGTATGATGTAATGCTGAGCCCCAATTTTGAATTTATGAAAGGAGATGTACGCAATGCCGCTGATGTGGACAATGCTTTAAAAGGGATTGATGCGATTGCACATCTTGCTGCTATTGTTGGCGACCCTGCCTGTAAAAAATTTAGTGATGAGGCCAATGAAACCAATTGGGATGGATCGGTTAACTTGTTTAACAAGGCCGAAGCCGCAGGTGTAAAGCGTTTTGTATTTGCAAGCACATGCAGCAATTACGGAAAAATGCCCGATCCTAATTCGTATGTAGTTGAAACATCTTCACTAAACCCTGTTTCTTTATATGCCGAACTTAAAGTGAAGTTCGAAAAATATTTATTGCAAGAAAAAAAAGACAGCCCGATGTGTAGTACGGCGCTTAGGTTTAGTACAGTGTATGGCTTTTCGCCAAGAATACGTTTTGATTTAACTGTGAATGAATTTACCCGTAATGCAGCCGTACATGGAGAGCAGGAAATATGGGGGCAACAGTTTTGGAGGCCTTATTGCCATGTTGATGACCTGGCCCGTTCTGTAGTGTTGGTATTAGAAAGCCCGGTAGAAAAAGTGAAAGCCAATGTATTTAATGTAGGCAGCACCGAAGAGAATTATACAAAAGGGATGATTATAAAAGAAGTTTGCAAGGTTGTACCCAATGTAAATGTAATATATGTAGAAAGCAGCGAAGACCCCCGTGATTACCGTGTTAATTTCGATAAAATAAAAAACGAATTGGGTTTTACTATTACCAAAACTGTACCCGACGGCGTTAAAGAAATTTATACACTGTTAAAAACCGGCATTGTTACAGACTCTTTTGCTCAAAAATTCAGGAATATATAATTGCTTTTAAAATTAAAGGAAACTTTGCCTTATTTAAATAAAATAAAGCATGGCAGTACACAGTTTTAATAGCAATGGCTATGCTTATTGCTTAGCATTTACTGCATGACGAAAATTGAAAATTATAAAGCTAAGTTTCCATTGTTACATGCAATAAGAGGCGTTGCTGCTATGTATGTAGTTATTTACCATGCAAAATTTATACTTTGGAGCGGCGGTACCGAGTATCTTGCTAAATACCCACGCAGCCAATGGCTGGTGGTTGATTATTTAAAGTTCGGTATCGATTTGTTTACCACGGCCGGCTCCGAAATGGTAATGATCTTCTTCGTGCTATCGGGCTTTTTTATAGCCATGAGCCTGCAAAATGCAAAAGGAAGTTTTGTGCAGCGGCTACAACAATTTTACGTGGTAAGAATTATCCGGATTTATACACCTTATATCGCTTCCATCATCATCGGGGTGGCTGTATTGCTTTGGATAAGAAAGTTTGCGCCCGGGCTTTACCATGCCGATACACACAGGGAATTTAACAACCGCCTGATAACAGCAAACCAAAACCTCGATTTTTCAAATTTTTTAAAAGCATTGCTGTTCTTAAAAAACGGGGAATATATCGGGTTTAATTTTGCTTATTGGTCGCTGTTGTACGAAGGAATTTTTTACCTCATCGTGCCATTTGTTTTTTTGAGAAAGCAGGTTTACCTTTTTGTTTCATTACTGCTGTTGGTTAGCGGTGCATTTATTGTAAACTGGTACCATCCCGGCCACATTTTTATGCGGTATTTATTCGAGTACAATTTTTATTTTGCTTTAGGCCAGTTTATTTACATTTATAAAGAACAAATATTATCTAAATTTGACGGCCGAAATTATAAACCAATTTTATTAACAGTAACTTTTGGGTTATTTATTTTATTTGATGTACTGGCACTTGCAAAGCAGCATTTTTGGGCAGGCATTGCAGCGGGTATTTCGGCTTTTTGCTTAATCGTTGTTTTTCTTAAATACGAGTTTAAGAAAAACTGGTTTATAAAAGGAATAATAAAACTTGGCGAAATAAGTTATTCATTGTACCTGGTTCATTTGCCTGTTTTAATATTCATGTATGTTCTTATTTTTAAGTACAGCAATGAATTGGTTTTTTATAACCGTATATGGTATGTTACCGGTATTTTAGTTTCAGTTATTGCCGGCATTATATTATACAGGTTGGTCGAAAAACCATCAATGAATATAATAAACCAGGTAAAAAAGAATTTTAAAAAATAATCTATGCTACTGCTATCGGGCCCCAATATGGCCGGCAACGAATGGAAATATGTGAAAGACTGTTTAGACACCGGCTGGGTAAGCAGCGTGGGTGCTTATGTTGATCAGTTTGAAAAAATGAGCGCTGAGTTTGCAGGTACTAAATATGCCGTAGCCACAAGCAGTGGTACCACAGCTTTGCATATTTGCCTTATCCTGATGGGGGTTAATGCCAATGATTATGTGATTGCACCAAACATAACTTTTATTGCTACCTGCAACTCTATTAAATATACCGGTGCCAACCCTATTTTAATTGATACCGATGCCGGCAACTGGCAGATGGATTTGGATTTGCTGGAACAGTTTTTTGCAGAAGAAACAGAACAGCGTAACGGGGTTTGTTATCACAAAAAAGACGGCAGGCGAATACCTGTTTTAATGCCGGTACATGTGCTGGGTAATATTTGCGATATGAACAGGTTGATGGCACTGGCAAATAAAAATAATGTTACGGTTATTGAAGACAGTACCGAGGCCCTGGGCTCTTACTATAAAGGAAAACATGCTGGCAGCTTTGGTTTGATGGGTACATTTAGTTACAATGGTAATAAGATAATAACCACAGGCGGTGGAGGTATGATTATTACCAATGATGAAGCGCTGGCAAAAAAAGCAAAGCATTTAACTACGCAGGCCAAAAGCGACCCCTTTGAATATGTGCACGATGAAATTGGTTACAATTACCGCCTGGTAAATGTGGCTGCTGCCATGGGTGTAGCACAAATGGAACAGCTGCCCGGTTTTATAAAACGAAAAAAAGAAATAATGGAGTTTTATAAAAATGAACTGGAAGGAGTGGGCGATATAAAATTTCAGCAAGTTAGCAACGATGTAAGTCCCAATAATTGGTTGCCAACTATTATAACCGAAAAACAAAAAGAGGTTTTAAAGATTTTAAACGATAACAAGATGCAGAGCCGCCCCTTTTGGGTGCCTATGAACCAATTGCGTATGTTTACCAATAATATTTTTTACAACAAAAACAACCGGTCTCATTATGTTTACCAGCGGTGCTTAAGTATTCCATGTTCTACAAATATAACTAATGAAGAACTTGCTGCTGTTTGCAAAAAAATAAAAGAAGTATTTTAAACGTTTATCATTGGCTGCACATTGCCCTTCCAATAAGATGAACAGGAAAAAAGATGGCTGCTTATTAATAACTCATCATGTACAGATTTATTAAAAGATTTATTGATTTACTGATTGCAACTGTTGCTTTAATACTTCTGTCTCCTATACTGCTGTTATCAATTATTATCTTATCAATAACCGGCGAGCACGAAATATTTTATTTTCAAAAAAGGATGGGGTATAAAAACAAGTTATTTAATATTTGGAAGTTTGCCACCATGCTTAAGAATAGTCCAAATATGGGTACCGGCGAAATCACATTGCGAAACGACCCCCGTGTTACAAAATTTGGAAAGCTGTTACGTATTTCAAAAATTAACGAGTTGCCGCAAATCATTAATGTATTTAAAGGCGATATGAGCATTGTGGGCCCCAGGCCATTGATGGAAGTAAGTTTTAAATTATATCCCCAACATGTACAGGAAGTAATATATAATAGCAAACCCGGTATCACAGGTATAGGGTCTCTAATTTTCAGAGATGAAGAAAAGCTTGTTTCCCAAACAAACGACCCCAAAGCCATGTATGCCGCTATTTATCCGTACAAAGGCCAATTGGAATTATGGTATCAAAAAAATGCATCGGTTTATACTGATTTGATGATTATTTTCCTTACCGGGTGGTCCATTCTTTTTCCGGGCAATAAAATAGCACAAATGGTTTTTAAAAACCTCCCGGCACGGCCTTTTTAAGTTAAACCTTTACATTTGATAACCTAATATTGAGTTTATTAAACAAACATACATAACAGTTGTTTAAAAATAGTAAACCCGGCAATATGCACTCGTTCACCATTAAAGACCTCGAAAAATTATCAGGTATAAAAGCACATACTATACGTATATGGGAACAGCGCTATTCTTTTTTAAAACCTGCCCGTACTGATACCAATATACGTTACTACAGCAACGAAGAATTAAAAACAATTCTTAACGTGGCGTTACTAAATAAATATGGGTTTAAAATTTCTCATATAGATAAGATGAAGGATGCCGAGATGAAAGAGAAAATTCTTTTACTTAGCCAGCAAGAAGCACAGCAGGAGAGAATTGTAAATTCACTCATTCAATACATGGTTGATTTGGATATGGAAAATTTTGAAAAATTGCTGGATAGTTTTATTGCTACAAGAGGCATAGAAAAAACCATATTGCAAATTATTTTTCCTTATTTAAATAAAATCGGAATACTTTGGTTAACCAATCATATCAACCCGGCACAGGAACACCTGGTATCAAACATCATCAGGCAAAAATTAATTGTAGGCATTCAGCATGTAGAAAGCCGTGTGCATAGCCAAAAATCTGTATTATTATTTTTACCGGAAGGAGAATATCATGAACTAGGGCTTTTATTTGTAAATTATCTATTAAAAAGCAGGGGCGTATCAACCTATTACCTGGGATGCTGTATTTCAAATGATGATGTTGAATTTGTGGCAACTTTAAAAAAACCCGATTACCTATATACGCATTTAACAACCTGTGGCACCAAGTTCAACCTTGATAAATTTATTACCGCCATCAGTAAAAAAATAACTACCATACCAATAGTTATTTCGGGCCAGTTAACACTTTCATACCATAAAAAACTTACTGCTCCAATTTTATTTAAAAAATCATTTTCAGAAGTGATGGACTTTGTATCTGAATTGTAACCCTAATGCTCTTAAAAATCTAACTCACAAATAGTTAATTAATTGAATGATAATGCGTTTAATTTATTAACAAAAAAATTAAACAATTGATTTTTTGCAAAGAAACCATTTGTTTAAATTTACCGTATAGTTAGTTAAACGGAATAGAAATGTCAACCCTCGAATTTAACCAATCAATAATTAGAAACTCCGATTACCTGAAACCTTTTGCCATCACCTTAACAAGAGATATGGAAGCGGCAAAAGACCTGGTACAGGAAACTTTATACAAAGCACTTGCAAATAAGGATAAGTTTAATGATGGTACCAATATTAAAGCATGGTTGTATACCATCATGCGCAATATTTTTATTAATAATTACCGCAGGGCAGCCAAACAAAAAACCGTTTTTAGTAATACGGCTAATGAGTTCTTGCCCGATAACAAACAATTTGCCATTGCCAATACAGCCGAAACCAATCTTTCATTAAAAGAAATTAAAGAAGCTGTTTATCACCTACCCGAAATTTTTAAGATTCCATTTGAATTATATTTTGAAGGATATAAGTACCACGAAATTTCTACTATCCTAAAGGAGCCGCTTGGCACCATCAAAAGTCGCATACATTTTGCCCGTAAATTGCTTAAACAGCAGTTATCCCGTTTTTAGCATTTTAAAAATAATACCCAATGCCACTGATGTGCGTTACATTCTATAACGTATTTTAGCACTTTGAAAAAAGCGGTAATTATAGGAAGTGGTTTTGCAGGCTTATCGGCTGCATGCTTTATGGCACAGGCAGGTTGGGATGTAGTAGTACTGGAAAAGCAATCAATACCCGGCGGCAGGGCAAGGCATTTTAAAGATGCTGGCTTTACTTTTGATATGGGCCCAAGCTGGTACTGGATGCCCGATGTGTTTGAGCGTTTTTTTAATTGCTTTGGTAAAAAAGTATCTGATTATTACAAGTTACACCGCTTAAACCCAACCTACCGCATTTATTGGAACGATGAACTGATGGATATCCCGGCCGATTATGATGATCTTAAAAAGTTTTTTGAAAATATTGAACCCGGCAGCGCTGTAAAACTGGATAGTTTTATGAAGGAGGCGGCTTATAAATATGAAGTTGGTATTAATAAGCTGGTACATAAACCCGGCCGCTCGTATGCCGAGTTTTTAGATTGGGACCTGGTGAAAGGTGTTTTTAAACTGGATGTGTTTACTTCTATGCGCAAGCACATCAGTAAATATTTTAAAAACCCAAAGTTGCGGCAATTGCTTGAGTTTCCGGTTTTGTTTTTAGGCGCTTTACCGCAAAACACACCGGCATTGTACAGCCTTATGAACTATGCCGATTTAAAATTGGGCACCTGGTATCCGCAAGAGGGCATGTATAAAATTGTAGAAAGCATGTATTTGCTGGCCGAAGAATTAGGTGTAAAATTTGTTTTCAACAGTAATGTTTCGGAAATAAAAGTTGAAGGAAGAAAAGCAAAATCTGTTGTTGCTATTTCAAATAATAAACAACAAGTAACAAGCAATATTTACCCTGCCGATGTGGTGATAGGTGCAGCTGATTATCATTTTATAGAAACAAAACTGTTGCCCGAAGATTGCAGGGTTTATAGCAAGCAATATTGGGATAAAAGGGTGATGGCGCCAAGTTGTTTGTTGTACTATGTGGGATTGAATAAAAAACTGACAGGCATTTTGCACCATTCGCTTTTTTTTGACAGCGATTTTGAAAAACATGGGCACGAGATATATACATCAAAACAATGGCCAACCAACCCACTGTTTTATGTATGTGCGCCATCGGTAACAGATAAAACTGTGGCGCCCCTTGGGCACGAAAACTTATTTTTTTTAATACCGGTTGCGGCCGGCCTTGAAGGGGATACCGAAGAACAGCGGGAAAAATATTTTGAAAAAATATTGAACCGGTACGAAAAATTTGTAGGCCAGCCGGTAAAAGATTCAATCATCTATAAAAAAACCTACTCGGTAAGCGATTTCGTAAATGATTACAATTCGTTTAAGGGTAATGCCTACGGATTAGCAAATACTTTGATGCAAACAGCAAATTTAAAGCCTGCTTGCAGGAGTATTAAAATAAAAAACTTATTTTACACCGGGCAATTAACGGTGCCGGGGCCCGGGGTGCCTCCCAGCCTTATAAGCGGAGAGGTGGTGGCTAAAGAAGCATTGAAATATTATAACCAAAACTGATAATAATAAACCTGTTTTTAAGTTAATATCCTTTAGTAAAACCTTTGTATTAATTTAAAAGAAAATTACACCAGGTAATGATAAAGCTTTTTCACGATGTAAGCCAGCAATGCAGCAAAGCGGTTACTGAAAAATACAGTACATCGTTTAGCAGCGCTATCAAATTACTTCATCCCGATTTGCGCACTCCCATATATAATATCTATGGGTTTGTACGTTTTGCCGATGAAATAGTTGATACTTTTCACCAGTACCGGAAAGAAGAACTGCTATCAGAATTTAAGAAAGATACTTATGCTGCCATCGACAGGGGCATTAGCCTTAACCCCATCTTACACAGTTTCCAGATAACGGTAAGGAATTATAATATTTCGCTCGACCTGGTAGAATCATTTTTCAACAGCATGGAAATGGATTTGAGCAAAACACAATACAACAGCAATGGCTATAAGGAATATATTTATGGCAGTGCCGAAGTAGTGGGCCTTATGTGCCTGTATGTTTTTTGCGAAGGCGATAAAAACCTGTATGCCGATTTAAAACCATCGGCACAGGCGTTGGGTGCAGCTTTTCAAAAAGTTAATTTCTTAAGGGATGTAAAAGCCGATTATGAGTTATTGAACCGTTCTTATTTTCCTGAAGTAGATTTTACAAACTTTACCCCATCCATGAAAAAGCAAATTGAAATGGATATTGCCACTGATTTTGAAAATGCTTATGAAGGAATTTTAAACCTGCCAACAAAAGCAAGGTTTGGTGTATATGTAGCATACAAATATTATTTATCGCTGTTTAAAAAAATAAAACGTACTGCACCTGCTCATATTTTAGAACAGCGGATACGCATACCTAATTATGGCAAAGCTTATATTGTTGCCAAGGCCGGATTAAGAAGACAATTAAATTTATATTAACCGTATCGCAATTATGGATGTTATATTGGTAGATGAGCAAGATGTGCAAACGGGTACCATGGAAAAAATGGAAGTTCATCAAAAAGCCCTGCTCCACAGGGCTTTCAGCATTTTTATATTTAATAGTAAGGGCGAAATGCTGTTACATAAAAGAGCCGATAAAAAATACCACAGCCCAGGGTTATGGACCAATGCCTGTTGCAGTCATCCTGCACCAGGACAGGAGACACTTGCTGCAGCACAAAAACGCCTGCAGGAAGAAATGGGCTTTTGTGTTTCGTTGAAAAAAGCATTTGACTTTATTTACAAAGCACAGTTTGATAATGGATTAACAGAACACGAATTTGATCATGTTTTTATAGGCAATTACAATGGAACAATATTACCCAATGCCGAAGAAGTGAGCGACTACTGCTTTAAAACAATAACAGAGATAAGGGATTCTATTCAATCGCATCCTCAAAAATATACTGAGTGGTTTAAAATTGCTTTTCCAAAAATGGAAACGTATCTTCAATCCACCTCTTAGTGATTCATCAACCAAGAAATAAATTTTTGTGTTAAGCAGGGTTTCAAAATTCCAGGTAGCTACAGCCATAGCCGTTTTGTTTCATACTATCGGCCTGGTGGGTTTATTATATTTTGATAAATCTTTTTTTCTTAAAGCCACTCCCTTTAACCTGTTATTATCATTTGCATTGCTTATATGGACACAAACAGAAAAGAACCTGCATTTCTTGTTTTTTTTTATCGCTTGTTTCCTGGTAGGGGTAACTGTTGAAATAATAGGTATACATACCGGCGTACTTTTTGGCGATTATACATATAGTAATGTATTGGGATTTAAGTTTAAGGATGTACCCTTGCTAATTGGTATTAACTGGTTTATAATTATTTATTGCTGCGGTATAAGCGTACATGCTTTGCTGATGAAGATGATTAACCGTGTAGCTGCAGATACTGGTAATACACCTGCTGCCATGAAAGCATTATCGGTGATTATTGATGGCGCCACCCTGGCAGTTTTTTTCGACTGGCTGATGGAACCTGTTGCGGTAAAACTGGGCTATTGGGTTTGGAGTGGCGATGGCAGTATACCGGTATTTAATTATATGTGCTGGTTTGTAGTAAGTGTTTTACTGCTGACTGTTTTTCATTTTGTAAAATTCAGCAAGCAAAACAAATTCGCAGTAAATTTGCTGTTGATACAAATGATGTTCTTTTTATTGTTACGAACATTTTTGAAATAAGTTTTTATGAACTGGATTATTTACATAGCAATTACATTGGCTACTTTCATTTTGATGGAAGGGTTTACCTGGTGCCTGCACCGCTATGTAATGCATGGGTTTGGCTGGTACTTACATAAAGACCACCACCAAAAAGGCCCCGGCTTTTTTGAAAAAAACGATGCATACTTTTTAATATTTGCCATACCAAGCTGGCTGCTCATTATGTTTGGCGTTATTTACAAACAATACTGGATGATATGTATTGGTTCTGGTTTTACCTTATACGGAATAGCTTATTTTTTGGTGCACGAAGTAATCATCCATCAACGCTTTAAATGGTTTACCCGAAGCAACAATACCTATGTACGTGCTTTACGTTGGGCACATAAAATGCATCATAAACATTTAGACAGGCATGACGGCGAAAGTTTTGGTATGCTATGGGTACATAAAAAATATTGGGATAAAGTACGTGCTGATAAAAAAAGAAATGCAAAAGACATGAAAGCTGCCAATACAACCTCAGCCTGATTGTATGCTTTAACCGGTTAACAGGCTTTGCCATAAAAAAGATTTCCCTGATTGAATCTCCACTACACATATTTTATAATCCTGGCAGCTTCACTGGCAGGCCCGTTGGCGCTTAGCTTTGATAAGAAAGTGGCTTTTTATAAACAATGGAAATATGTATTGCCGGCCACTCTTGTTCCGGCAATATTGTACATCGTGTGGGATGCATATTTTACAAAACTGGGTGTTTGGAGTTTTAATGAAGCCTATGTAACAGGAATAAATTTTATTGGTCTTCCTATTGAAGAAATCCTGTTTTTTTTTATTGTACCTTATTGCTGTGTTTTTATTTATGCATGTATAAGAAGTTATTTTCCTAAGCTTACAAATAAAAAAAATGCCAATCGTATTTTAATTATAATGGGTGTACTGTTATTGGTATGCGGATTATTTTACCATGATAAATATTATACCGGGTGGACATTTATTTTTACAGGCATTTTTATTCTTCTTATATATTCATTGCCCAAATTTTTTAAAAATTTTGATGCAGTTTCTTTTCTTGTTTCTTATGCCATCTGTTTAATTCCATTTTTAATTGTAAATGGTTTTCTTACTGCTATCCCCGTGGTAATATATAACGATGCTGAAAACCTTGGATGGAGAATTTATAGCATACCATTTGAAGATACATTTTATGGTATGCTGCTGGTATTGATGAATATTGTGTTGTACGAAAAATTAAAAGCAACGTATTAAACGAAATTAATGCCTTTGCAGTTTACCGGTTTTGGTCATAGGTAAAGCATCTACAATTGTTAACCGTTGTGGCGCTTTAAATGCCGATAGTCTTTTTTTGCAATACTGCATTACGTCTTCTACATCAATGCTGGCGCCTTTGTGTAATACTATTTCGCCAACAATAATTTGCCCCAACAGTTGATGTGGGCTGCTGCTGATACGTGCCTGTTTTATTTCGGGTATCATTTCCAAAACAGCTTCCACTTCTTCAGGAAAAACTTTTAGCCCCGAAATGTTTATCACCGATTTTGAACGTCCTTCAATAGTTATCAATCCATCCTTTGCTTTTGATGCAAAATCGGCGGTTAAAAAATACCCGTTTTGCAAAACATCTTTTTGCAAAGTGGCAGGTACTAAGTAGGCATCAAACATGCCCGGCCCTTTAATGCCCAATATACCGGTGCTTCCATCGGGCAATGGGTTATGGTTTTCATCTAAAATATCAACAGTATATCCCGGTTGTGCATAACCAACGGCTTCGGGGTGCTCGGCCGATTTTGTATAGTTTAAGATGGGTAATCCAATTTCAATAATACCATAAGCCTGGCTTACATCAATACTGAACCTTTCTTTAAATGCTTTGCAAACATCCAATGCAATACCTGCCGATGTAGAGATTACTTTTTTTAATGATGGCATTTTTTCAGAGCCGTTATCATTTGCCAATAACCTTATCTGTACAGGCGATGCATACAGCAATGTGCCTTTGTGTTTGTTGGTGGTATCAATAATATTTTTTGCTAAAAAATCTTTGGCAACAGAAATGGCTGCACCAAATTTTACATACAAAATGATTGAAACGATGAAATGATAGGCCATGGGCAATACCCATATAACGGTGTCGGATGGACCAAGTTGTAACCCGTTGTTTGCAGCAATAATCCTGTCGAGTACGGTTTGATGAGATACAATAACACCTTTTGATTTTCCGGTTGTACCGGATGTAAACCTTATAAATGCAGGCTGCTGAACAAAAGGGGCAAATGGTATTGCAATATCAACCTCTGTATATGCAAAACGGAAAGAGCCATGTTGTAAGGGAATAACCGTTTCAATACTATTTAATGGTTGAATGGAAGATCGGTCGTCAATAATAGCGTGCAGTTTTGCCTCCTGTAAAATATCATTTATTTCGGCTCTTTTCAATTGTGGCGACATAGGCATAACGGTAGCGCCTGTACCCACTGCTGCAAAAATACCAATGATGAAAAGTCTTCCATTGCCAGCCATTACTCCCATTCCCATTCCCTGTTTAATACCAAGTCGTATCAACTCCTGTTTCAATTTTTCGGCTTCGCTATATAGTTCAGCAAATGTTATCATTCCCTGTTCATCATACACGGCTGCATTGCCGGGCCATTTATAGGCGGCTTCTTTTAGTATTTCATAAACAGGCAATTCATTCATCTTGCAAAAATAATTATAATTGACTGGTTTGAATTTGAACAACAGCATCTGCCATTGAAATATTTTTTACAACAGCAGCAGCAAGGCAGCCGGCTGCATAACCTGTTTGCAGGCAAATACCCATCACTCTTGCGCTTGCAATGGCGGCATCGGTAGCCGAAATATTTCTCCCGGCAAAAAATAAATTACCAATGCCTGCCGATTGTAAACAGGCAGCCGGTACATGGTAATAATCATCCTGTGGAAGATAACGCATGTTAACTCTCCTATCCTGTCCCCATTCTTCAATGGGCCAGGCAGCAAGGGCTATGCCATCATCAAATTTTCTGCAGGCTAATACATCTTCTTCGGTTAAAATGTATTTACCAACATTTCTTTGCCCCGTTCTTGTGCCCACTTCGCTTGCAATATTTTTTATTGATGCATTTTTAAATACATCAACATTAGCAATTAAAAAAGTAGTAAGATTACTAACAAAACTATGAGCGGCTTTTTTTAGCTCCTGTAAATTTTCGGGAGTATTAGTAACCGCTATTGGGATGCCCACTTTAAAACTTGCCCCATTGTTTTTTAAAGAACCGGGAACAATATAAACCCGATCGTAAAACGCAGGTAATATTTTATTTGCTATGGCAGCACTTACAGCTTTTGTGATAATTAATCCAAGCCTTGCTTCGTTGGTTTCTTCAATTCCTGTTATACTAAAAACCTGCGCTGCAGCCTGGTATGTATAACTTTCAATGGTTGGTAAATGAGCCGCCTGGCCGATAATGCCTGCACCCGTACAATCAATGATAGATTGAAAATTAATATTTAACTGCTGACCGTTTTTTATAACCGTAACAGTATTTATTTTTTGTTGATGGGTTTGCACCGATTTTATTTCCGTATCAAAATATACAGTCACTTTGTTTTTATGTAAATATTCAAGAGAAACAGATTTAAAATCTTCAATATTGTATGGCAGGTAATGTAAGCCATCTGCATTGAACAAAGGTTTTGTACCGGATTTTTTTTGAAGATGTTCTGCAAATTCTTTTGCAAAACCTTTCACTAAATATTGAGCATTATTTTTTTTATTGAATTTGTATAAACCGCATACGGTACCCACTTCGGCAGCCGTGGCTTTACCTCCAGGATAGGCATTGCGTTCAATAAGTAAAACATTTAAACTCTGCCTGGCAGCGGCTATAGCAGCAGCAATACCGGCAGCGCCGCCACCTGCAACAACAATATCTGTATGTATATCGGTTTTCATCAATAATTAGCAAGTAAGTTTGCTTTTATGTTTTCTTCAATTAAAGCTAACTCATTATTATTGATAATATCCTGCGAATAAGAAATGTTGATATGCAATGTTTGAAGATGATGTAAAAAAACAAATGTAAGGCCCGGTGGGAAGGTGAGCGCCGGAACCATAGCGATATTTTTTACAGGGTTACCAAACAATGTTTCCATGTTGCTGAAATTATCGCCTGTTGAAGTATATAAAAAACTTGCAAAAACTCCTTTGTTGGTATTGCTGATTAAAAAATAATAAAGCCACAAGGGCAAATGCCGCATCATGTTCAAGAACATTTTATATTTCTGTGGAATACCATCTTTTATTTGCCCGGTCATTTGCATGCTCAAACTTTTTACTATTTGCGGCACGCTGGTTAATTCGTTTTTTTGAATACGGTAAAATAAAAAAGAAACACTGTTTGATATTATTGGACCGGTAGCGCCTTTAAGCCTTCCATCGTATGGCACAGGCAACCAAAGGTCGCCGGTTTTATTTCTTTGTTTGTTTATAGAATGAACCACATGGGCACAACATGCTATAAAAAACAATGTAGGCCCAAACCGGGAGCCTGCCTTAATTGCATTGTTTTGTATCTTCATTGTTTCGCCGGCATCAAACGAAATTATTTTTGTACAGGTTTTTCCATTGCCGGGTTTTACTTTAGTTGAGGCAACAGAACTTACCGGTGGCCTTGCAGATTGCTGTACAAAATTTTTAATCTTGTACATGTTTTTTATATGCTGAAAAATATTTTGGTTTTTTTCTTTTGCTGGAAAGTAGAGGCCGGGGTTTTGTGGCATATTGGCAGCAAGTTGGTTTAAATGTTCAAAAAGCAAAGTGGTTCCTTTGGCATCTAACAGTATATGGTTCCAAGATAATACAAAAGCACAGCTACCCGAAGGATAATATACCAGGTCGGCTTCAATAAATCTTTTTGCATCAATTGTAATGTTTCTATTTAAAATTGATTCGGGGATTTCGTTTTCCCGGGCCTCATGATGTTCTTGCAGTATTATTTCATTGCCGGCATTGGTAAACTTCCAGTAAGCAGTATTTATTATTGTACCATAAATAAGTTTGATATTACAAAGCCAGTAAATTACAGGAGAACTTTTTAAGATGACATCCACTTTTTTAAAATCAAGCTTGTCGTTAAAATAAAAAACCTTTCGCATTACATTACCACCGGCACCATGCTTTTTTGCATGTTTATCCAATACAAGATGAAAGCAGTCGGCACCGCTTAAAATAATTTTTTTAGGTAAATTGGCTTTATTAAATGTTGCCATGTAAAGCGTTTTAAGCTTTATTGTTCATTAGCCTTGTAACCGTTAAAGCCAATGAACGCAAGGTTTTAAAATTTTCGGGTAATAATTGTTCATCAGGTATGGCAATGCCAAACTTGCGTTCAATAAAAAGGATTATTTCTACCGTTGAAAAAGAATCAATGCCGGCTTTTTTCAGGTCGGTGTCGGCATCTATCGAAACAGCCTCAGCCAAAATATTTTTTTCGATGTACTTTTTTATTTCTTCTATTATGCTGTTTGTATTCATGTGTTACACATTTCTTTTTTTTCGGTTTGCCAAATGAGCTATTGCCATCATTACAAAAAAGAAGGCCATTAATTTTAATACATCGGGTAAAATATCATTAACGGTACCGCCTCTTAAAAATAATTTATAAAAACCTTCCAGCGACCAGTTTAATGGCGAGTAAGAACTGATAGTACGCATCACTTGGGGCATTACATAACTTGGTACCCAAATGCCACCTAGCGCCGATAATAAAAGTATGGATAGTGAACCCATAATTGCCGCCTGGTGATCGGTAGTAGCTAATGTACCAACCGCTACGCCAAAACCGGTAGCTGCAAATCCGGTAGCAAGTGTTAAAAGTAAAATACCAGCCATGCTGTTACCTAAAACCAATGCCGGTAATCCTAATTGTGGTAATAAGAACTTACCTACTGCAAGCATCAGCAAAAATTGCAACAGGCAAACTATTACATACACAATTATTTTTCCGTTTATTAATAACAGGTAAGGCGTAGGCATAGTGTGTAACCTAAATACACTGCCTTCGGTTTTTTCTTTAAGGATGCTGTTTGATAAGGGGATGGCAATGAAGAACATGGCAAAGATTGTCCATGCAGGTACATTATGTTGTACAGCATTTGGGATAATTTTATCAGATGCTGTTGAAGCAAAGATTTCTTTATAATGGATAATCTGTGATTTTTTATATGAATTTGTAGGCGCATTTTGCCTGTCGGGGATTACATCGGCAATTTGTTCCGAAAAAGACTGGAACATAATTTTTGTTTTTACTTCCGATATAAATTCTCTCAGGTTACTGGTAACTGCATTTAAAAAAGATTTTTTTGCAACCGGGTCAATTAAAATAGTTATTTCAACAGAGTCTTGTTGTTGTTGAAGGCTGTCGCTGCCATTCATGGTTTCATCTACCAGCGCCGATACATTTTTCCTGATAGCTGTAGTGGCGCCTTTAGGTATTACAATGCCAAGCAAAAAATTTCCTTCGCTAACCGCTTTCTTTGCCAGTTCAGCAGTGGCTGGCTTTCCATCTATGCTATCAACAAGGTAACATAAATCATTTTGCATCAACCCCTGTTTAATATTATATCCCAGCGAATCGTTATCATCATTTACAAAAACAATGGGAATACCTTTTTCATTGATGGATTTAAAAGCCGAATCTTGTATCAGCGTCATCACCAGTATCAATGCCACCGGCATAACAAATAAAACAGCAAGGCCTACTTTATCTCTTAATAACAGCAGCGCTTCTTTTTTAACCGTAGCAAGCAATTTATTCAGCATCAGTCTCTCAGTTTTCGGTTGGTTAAATTTAAAAATAAGGCTTCCAGGTTTGCAGCGCCGGTATTGTTGTTGATTAATTCCGTCGGTGTACCAACAGTTAATAATTTCCCATGGTCGATGATAGAAACCCTTGTACAAAAATTTTCCGCCTCTTCCATGTGATGCGATGTATAAATGATGGTAGTGCCTGCTGCATTTATCTCTTTTAAATGTTCAATAATCACATTACGGCTCTGTACATCTACACCAACTGTGGGTTCGTCTAAAAATAAAATTTTGGGTTGGTGTAAAATGCCCGCAATCAAGTTTACTCTTCTTTTCATTCCGCCAGAATAAGTTGAAACCTGTCTTTTGCCTGTATCTTTCAATCCAAGTTTTTCAAGCCAAAACTCAATCCGGTTTTTTAAATTTTTTCCGTGTAATCCATACATGCTGCCATAAAAAGCTAAGTTTTCACGTGCCGATAATGTAGGATAAAGAGCTATATCCTGCGGTACAATGCCTATGATTTTTTTTATTAAGGGTAATTCTTCGTACAGGTTTTTGCTATCAATAACAATTTTGCCGCTACTTGGTGCAAACAAACCACACAAGATGGAGATGGTGGTTGTTTTGCCTGCGCCATTTGGCCCCAGCAAGCCAAAAATTTCGTTTCGGTTTATTGAAAATGAAATACCGTTTACGGCAGGTTCTTCGGCATGTTTAAATGTCTTGGTTAAATTTTCTATTTCTATTATGGCCGTATTACTCATGTATGGGGTAAGCCTGTTTTAACTGAATTTATTTTTTGAAAAAATATGTGGGGCAAATTTAAACTAAATAAGCCGCCTTTTATTTAATTAAGCCGGTTGTAATTTTTGCCGATAACAAACAAAGCGGAATACTGGGCCCCGGGTGTACACTACCTCCGCAGAAATATAAATTTTTAATGTCTTTCGAAAAATTTGCATGGCGTAAAAAAGCTGCAAACTTATTGTTGGAGCTGTTGCCATAGATGGCGCCAAAAGCGCTGGAAGTGCGGCTTTCAATAACCCGGGGGTCAAATACCATTTCACTTTCAATCAGTGGCCTTATATCTGTTTTTAAAATGCGGTTTATTTTTTTAATCATATTCTCACGGGCTTCGGCAATAAATGCATCCCAGTTTTGGCCCTGGTTATTTGGTACATTGATGAACGAAAACCAGTTTTCGCAACCGGGTGGTGCATCACCGGGCGTATGTTTGCTGGTGATGTTTACGTAAATAGTAGGATCGTGGTAAATAGATTTTTTTGCAAAGATGCAGTTGAACTCTGCTTCGTAATCATCTGCAAAAAAAATATTGTGCAACCCAAGTTGTGTAAACTCTTTTTTAATACCCCAGTAAAAAATAATTCCCGAACTGGATTTTGGCTGGTCTAAAGTTTTGGCAGGCCTTTTGGCTGTTGGCATCAGTTTTTTATAACTGTTATATACATCCATATTGCTGATGATGATATCAAAATCCTGTATGCCATCATTGGTTTTAATACCGGTAGCTTTTTTATTATTAATAATAATTTCTTTTACAGGGGTTGAATATTTAAATGCTACCCCAATATCTTTTGCAAGTTGTGCTAATGATGATGTAATGCTATACATACCACCAACAGGATAAAACGCACCCTTTACAATTTCTACATGTGCAATTACATTTAAAGTAGCTGGCGATAAGTAGGGGCTGGAGCCGTTATAAGTAGCGTACCGGTTAAATACCTTTACCAACCTTGTATCTTTAAATGCTTTTTGGTTAGCGCCGTTCATGGTATCAAAAGCGCCTATTTTTCCAAAATTTAAAATACCTTTTAGTACGGGCCAGGTAAAAAAGTTTTTAAGCCTGTGTAACGAGTTTTTTAAAAAAACTTCTTCGGTAAGGTTGTATATGGTTTCTGTTTTGTTGAGATATTTTATGATATCTTCTTTTTTGTCGTTGGTTTTTGCAGCAAGTTGTTCTGCAAATTTCTCTTTCCCGTGATAAGCATCCAGGCAGGTACCATCTTCAAAAAAATATTTATAAACGGGGTCTAATGGGATATAATTAAAATGATCACGGGGGTTTTTGCCCGAGAGGATGAACAATTCATCCACATATTGCGGCATGGTAAAAACCGATGGTCCCATATCAAAGCGGTAACCATCCTTACTTTCCGACGAACATTTGCCACCCGGAAAAGCGTTGGCTTCAAACACGGTTACTTTGTAACCTTTATTACGCATGCGTATGGCAGCACCTAATCCTGATACGCCTGCCCCTATTACTGCACAGGATTTATTATTTTCTGTAATCATAATCTTACTTGCGTAAAATTAGCTGATTTCATACAATTCTTCCCACCTGGTGGTATGGCGCATACTCCTGTACTCCTGCCGCATTCTCCAATTTTTTTTTGTACCTGCAGCAGCAAATTTCACCATTTCGTCACGCATGCTGAAGTTTACATTGTCAATCACATGCATAAGAGTTTTTGCATTATCATTTGCCGGGGCGGCAAACAGGTTATACTGCACCGATGTATCGGGTACAATATTGCCCAGCATCACGCCTGCTTTCAGGTATCTTGATCCGTTGTTGTATAATTTCTCTATCAGCATGCTGGCATGTGCTATCAGTTCGTTGGTTAATGAAGTTGCGATAGGCAGTATGCTGTATAACCCTTTGGTTGCAGGGCGATAGCTGTACTCGTTACCGGGATAATCGTTGGTAACCACAAACACATGCACAAGGCCTGCAGCGCCCGATTGCCTGCGTAATTTTTCGGCAGCCCGGCTGGTATAGCTGGCAATAGCTTCTTTTAGCTGGGCTAATTCAAAAACCGGTTTGCCAAACATACGGGTGGTGGCAATCATTTTCTTTTTCTTTAACGGGTCTTTCATTTCAATGCAGGCATGGCCTTGCAATTCTTTTATCAGTCGTATGCCAACCACGCCGCCCAGGTTTTTGTGGGCCCATTCTTCGCTCATGTTACGAAGTTTCCAGGCGGTATCAATACCAAGCCAGTGCAGTTTTTCTGCACTGCGGGCGCCTACGCCCCAAACAGTTTGCACCGGTGTACTTTCAAGGGCTTCACGTATTTGGCCGGCTGTTAATAAAGCTACCGTGCCCTGTGTAGCTACCTTGTTTTTTTTGGCAATATGGTTGGCTACTTTGGCCAATGTTTTGGTTGGGGCAATGCCCACCGAAACCGGTACACCCGTCCATTGCTCTACCGTATTACAGATATGCAGCCCGTAATTCCACATGGCCGATTCCCTGATGCCTTCCAGGTCGGCAAAGGCTTCATCAACAGAATATACTTCTACATGCTGGCACAACGTACGCAGGGTTTCCATCACCCGCCAGCTCATATCTCCATATAAATGATAATTGCTGGAGAACACCGCAACTTTGTGTTGCTCCAAAATTTCTTTTGCTTCATAATAAGGGCCGGCCATTTTTATACCAAGCGCTTTTGCCTCATCTGTACGGGATACAATGCAGCCATCGTTATTGCTGAGTACAACAACAGGCTTGCCATTTAGCGATGGTTTAAAAACCCGTTCGCAGGCGGCATAAAAACTGTTACAATCTATAATAGCTTTCATACATTTCTTATGATATAAATTACCACGCCCCATATCTTGAAATCGCAAAATTCGCTTACTTCAATTGGCGATAGCCTGGCTGTTTCGGGTACCAGCCGCAGGCGGTTGATTGTTTTTTCGTACCGCCGTATCAGCATTTCGCCATCAATAACAGCAATTACAATTTTGCCGTTTTGCGGGGTAAGGCTCCTGTCTACAATTACAATATCGCCGTGGTAAATTCCTGCGTTTACCATGCTGTTGCCGCTCACTCTCATAAAAAAAGTTGCAGGCTTGTTGCGGATGAGCTGCTCATTCAGGTCAATACCCCGTTCCATATAATCGTCTGCAGCGGCGGTAAAACCTGTGGCATTGGCGCTGCTTACATCCTGCTGTGTAAAGGCTTTGCTACCGCTGTAGCGGCTGCCAAAAAACTTTTCTACTTCCATAAAAAATAATTTTAAATACCAAATTATTTAGTAAATTTATGCTAAAATAATTAGTGTTTGAAATTTTACTCAAAAAATTATTTGTTATGGAAACAACATTAACACAAATGCCGGGCTACAGGCTGTATGAGTATGTATTGATACTGAACCCGCATGAGGAACTGCGGCATAAGATTGAAAAAGCCAGGAAAGAATTACAGGATACATACCATATCCTGCAACCACATACGGGGCGGCCCAATATTACACTGGTAAGGTTTGCTGCAACACCGGCAATGGAAGAAAAGATTATTAACCGGCTGCAACAGGTAGCTATGGCCGAAAAACCATTTATTGTTGAATTGAGGGATTTTGGCAGTTACCCAATGCATGCCATTTTTATCCGTATTGCCAACCAGCCCCGGGTGTTGCAACTGGTAAAAAAACTGAAGCAGGCAAGGGTGCTCATGAAAGCATCGGGGGAAGATCCGCATTTTTTGCTTGATCCGCAGATTGCACTGGCTGGCCGGATACCAAAGGAAAAATATCTTGAAGCCATGAAGCAATACCTTAAAAAAAGTTTCACCGGTCGTTTTTTGGCCGATGCATTCCTGTTGCTGCGAAAAGGTAAAAACGAAAAAAGATACGAGATAGTAAGGCGCTTTGAATTTGAATATTTACCTGTGAATGCCGAGCAGGGAAACCTATTTCAATAACGCCAGTTCGGGATAATAGAAAGGCATTTTTACTTCTTCCACATTTGAATTAAGGTTGCGTGAAGTAACAAGATTGCTGATAGTGTGGGCTGCAATTTCAGCATCGGGGTAAGGATTAAAAAACGAGCCAATCTCTGCTTTGCTAAGCTTTGCTGATAACCATTTTTTATACAATGATGCTGGTATGATGACGGGCATTCTTTCTTTACTGTTATGTATCCTTGCCATTGTAGGGTTGGCCTTGGTTGTAAGGATAGAAAACGTATTGATGTGTTCACCGGTTTCTTTATCTGTCCAGGATGAAAAAATTCCTGCAAAACAAAACAGGCGCCCGTTTTTTAAATAAATATAATGTGGATATTTCTTTTTTTGAAAGTCCATCCATTCAAAAAAACCATCGGCAATAACAAGACAGCGTTGGTTTGTTATGGATGAACGGAAAGAAGGTTTTTCAAAAACAGTTTCGGAACGTGCATTTAAAGTTTGGGCTCTTAATTTATCTGCATCAGCTTTTGTTTTTACCCAATGCGGTATAAGGCCCCAGTTAAAAAGTTGCACAGCGCCGGGATTTGTTTGTGTAATCACGGGCATTTGTAAAAATGTAAACCCATTGGCATGATGAACAGGCTGCCATTCATCATCAAAATGAACACCCAACTGAATTTCTATTTCAGTTCTTTCGATAGTTAATGAATAATGAAAACACATAAATAATGAGCGATAAATTACAACAAGACCATCATAAAGTTAAACCAACGGAGCATACCCAACAAGTTCAGTACATGCAGGGCCGTGGCGCACAGTTTAACACTAAAAACAGGTTTTTAAAAAATGAAATAAGCAAAGAGTATGTAGAAGCTGTTGACGACTGGGAAGAAAAAAACCTAGCCACACAATATATCGAACAACAATCAAAAACCATTGTAAATAAAGTTGAAAGTAAAGATGTAGGCATGAGCTATAGCATGAACCCCTACGCAGGTTGCGAGCATGGTTGCATTTACTGCTATGCCCGTAATGTGCATGAATACTGGGGCTACAGCGCCGGCCTTGATTTTGAACAAAAAATACTGGTAAAGAAAAATGCACCGCAATTGTTGCGTAAATTTTTGATTCATCCCAAATGGGATGCTACACCTATTATGCTTAGCGGTAATACAGATTGTTACCAGCCTGCCGAACAAAAATACCGACTTACCAGGCAACTGCTTGAAGTGTGCAATGAATTTAACCAACCGGTAGGCATACTTACTAAAAACGCATGGATACTAAAAGATAAAGACCTGCTGCAGGAGATGGCCAAAAAACAGATTGTGTCGGCCATGGTTTCCATCACCTCTTTTAATGAAGATTTGCGAAGGATGATGGAGCCAAGAACAGTAACTGCAAAACAAAAATTGAAAGTTATTAACGAACTAAGCAGCGCCGGTGTACGTATGGGCATTATGATGGGGCCAATGATACCGGGCTTAAATGAACATGAAATGCAGCGCATTATGAAAGCGGCTGCCGATAATGGTGCTACGTTTACAGCATATACCTTCATCCGATTAAATGGCGCTATTAAATTTTTATTTCACGACTGGCTGTTTAAAAATTTTCCTAACCATGCAGAAAAGGTTTGGCATTTAATAGAACAAAGCCACGATGGCAAGGTTAACGACAGCCGGTGGGGTGTACGCATGAGGGGCGAAGGCAGCATTGCGGAAATGGTGGCACAACAATATAAAAAATACGGTAAACTGTATAAGATGAATGCCGAAGAATGGCATTTGGATAGAAGCAAGTTTAGTGTGCCCGGCAGGCAGGGTAAATTGTTTTAAAATTATCAATGTTAGTCAATCTAACATTTAAGTAAAAAGATGTTGTGCCATCTAAACTTATTCATTCACTTCAACAACACAATAAAAAATAATTTTTCAAATAGATTATTCAACTTGTTGTACAATGTTATGGTTTGGGAACTGATTTATTTTAAACTATTTTTACCCGGATAAAATATAACAATGCTTTCAACAGTTGACAGGATTAAAGAACTCTTTTCTACATTTTCAAAAACACCCATAACAGCTATAGATATGCTGCCACAGGCCGGCAGCGAACGGCATTATTATCGTTTGCATACTGCAGATAAAACATTTATTGCTGCTTTTGGCGCCAACCTTAAAGAAAACGAAACCTTTATTTATTTTTCAAAACACTTCAGGCAAAAAGGGCTGGCCGTACCGGAAATATTTTGCATTAATACCGAAAAAGATATTTACATACTGGAAGATTTTGGAAAAGACTCTCTTTTAGACCACCTGGAAAGGGATGGATTTACAGGTGGAGTGTATAATCTTTATAAAGAAAGTTTGTACCAGCTTTCACAACTGCAGGTAAAAGGCCACGATGGGCTTGATTATAGCCAGTGCCTTACCAATACGGTATTTGGCAAGCAGGCTATTATGGCCGATTTACTGTACTATAAATATTATTTTTTGGATGCATTACGCAGGCCATACAATAAACAAAAACTTATTGATGACTTTGAAGCATTAAGCAATTATCTTTCTCATACCGAGTATAAGTTTTTCATGTTTCGTGATTTTCAAAGCCGCAACATACTGATTGGTAAAAACGGTAGCACACACTTTATAGATTACCAGGGCGGCATGCAGGGAGCGCCGCAATACGATGTAGCATCATTGTTATGGCAAGCAAGAGCAAATCTTAACGATGAATGGAAAAGCAAGCTGCTGGAAGATTATATGACAGGCTTTGAACAAACCTTAGGCAAAACAATTAATAGAGAAACTTTCCGCAGCCAGTACAATGGTTATGTTCTGATACGTTTACTGCAAGTGCTGGGCGCTTATGGTTTTCGTGGTTTGTTTGAACGTAAAGCACATTTTTTAACAAGCATACCACTTGCTTTGCACAACCTGCAATGGTTTGTAAAAAATCAGTCATTGGGTATTGCATTGCCCGAATTTAAAAAAGTGCTTGACATATGTACCAGCGAAGAAGTGATACAGGAATTTACTCCTGTGCAGGCTACATCCGAAACACCTTTAGTGGTTACCATCAACAGCTTTTCGTACAAAAAAGGAATACCCCAGGATATTACTGATAACGGCGGTGGGTATGTGTTTGACATGCGTGGCATTTTAAACCCCGGAAGAATTGATATGTACAAAACACAAAGCGGCCTTGATAAACCGGTAAAAGATTTTATTGAACAGCAAACAGAGATGCTGCAATTTTTAAATGGTGTATATAATGTAGTTGATATTTCTGTTAGCGATTATATTAAACGGGGTTTTAAAAGCCTTATGATAAATTTTGGCTGTACCGGTGGGCAGCACCGAAGTGTGTATGCGGCCGAAGCCCTGGCCAGGCATTTAAGAAATAAGTTTAAGGTAAAGATTGTTTTAACGCATACCAATAAGCAAAACTGGATACAATGAAAGCTATGATTTTTGCAGCAGGACTGGGAACAAGGTTTAAACCATGGACGGATAAACATCCTAAAGCTTTAGCATTGGTAAACGGTAAATCGCTTTTACAAAGGAATGTTGAATACCTGCAACAATACAATATAACAGATGTGGTGGTGAATGTGCATCATTTTTCTGACCAGGTGATAGATGCTATAAAAAAAAATAACGGTTGGGGAAGCCATATCAGCATCAGTGATGAAACAGATGAAGTGCTTGAAACTGGCGGCGGCTTATTAAAAGCAAAAAACCTGCTGCAAAATGAAGAGCCATTTATTACCCTTAATGCCGACTTTTTAACCAACCTAAATATCAACAGCCTGCTTGCATTTCATAAAAACAAACAGGCATTAATTTCTTTTGGTATCACAAACAGGAAAACATCCCGCAATTTTTTATTTGATGAAGATGATAGGTTATGTGGCTGGAGGAATAATGCAACCGGCCAGGAAAAAATTACTGTACCAAAAAATAATTTAAAAGAAATGTCTTACAGTTGCGTAGTTGTATTTAATCCGCAAATATTTCAACTCATTCCGCAGCGGGGAAAATTTTCGCTTGTTGATACTTATCTCAGCCTTGCTGCAGATCATCCCATTTATGGATTTGACCACACCGGCGATAAACTTGTTGATGTAGGCAAACCCGAAAGTGTTGCTGTGGCAGAACAATTGTTTAGATAAAATATAAAAAAAATAAAAAGTTTTATTGTAAATACTCTAAACCGGGCAGCTACTTATTATCAAATAAATCTTTTTTATCTACCACTTTCACTTCTTTACCGGTTTTTAAAGTTTTACTAACCACATCATAAGGGCCGGTAACCACCATTTCACCTTCCTTTAAGCCTTCGGTAACTTCAATATAGTTGATGTCCTGTATATCTGTTTTCACTTTCACTTTTTTTACTTTTCCATCTTTATCAATTACAAATGCTACCACTTCCAGGTCGTCATCAAGCGATACGGCAGGCTTGGCTGATGATTCGTCTTTTTTAGTTGCAGATGTTGTTTTGGTACTGTCATTCTTATCACGGGTAGTAATAGCATTGATGGGCACACTCAAAACATTTTGATGTGTTTTTGTTTGTATATCGGCACTGGCACTCATACCCGGCCTAAAGGGGAAACTGCCCTTGCCAAGCATATCCATATAGCTGGAAGGCAATAGCCTGATATACACTTTGTATTGTGTAACATCGGTAGAGGTAGTAGCTAATGCACTTGCAGTGGCAGCGCCATTATTGCTGCTGGCTATTTGTGTTACAAACCCTTTAAATTTTCGGTCGCTGTATGCATCCACTTCAATGATAGCGCTATCGCCAAGTTTCACTTTGGGTATATCATTCTCACCTACATCCACCCTTATTTCAATCTTGCTCATATCAGCAATACGCAACATTTCGGTACCTACATTAAAACTATTGCCCGCTACTTTCTCACCTTTTTTTACACTTAATAAACTAACCACACCATCCATGGGTGCGGTAATTTCTGTACGGCTCAGGTCGGTATTTGCCTTTGCAAGATTTTCCCTGGCGCTTTTTACACTGGCTTGTCCGCTACGTATTCCCTGCAAGGCTGCATTGTAATTAGCTTTTGCACTTTTTAAATTTGCATCGGCCACATTAAACTCATTCTGGCTTATCACTTTTTCATCAAAAAGTTTTTTCTGCATATCATAAGTGCGCTGTGCTTGCTCCAGCTGCGCTTTTAATGCATCAATAGCTGCTTGTGAGTTAGCTACCTGTGCCTGGCTTTGCTCTACACCGCTGGCTGCCTGGTTGCGTTGTATATTATAAATGTCGGCATAAATACGTGCCAGTATCTGCCCCTTTTTTACTGTATCACCTTCCTGTACATTCAATTCAGTTATTTCGCCACTAATATCGGGGCTAATCTTTACTTCAATCTCAGGGTAAATTTTTCCGCTGGCATTCACTACTTCTGTTATAGTACGGCGCTGCACTTTTTCGGCTGTTACTTTCAAGCCTTCATCTTTGCCAAAGGCACCGGTTTTTGAAAGTACTACCAACAGTACAATTAAAATTCCCAAACTAATCAAAATCCATTTTAACGACTTACTCATTTATCTTATTTTTTTTTTTGAGCCCGGCCCAATCTCACTGTTCAGCTTTATTGGCGTCGCACTCTTGTACATAATATCTTTACTCTGCTTTACACAATTATTTTTTATAATCCGTATAATTTTACAAGCTATTTAAAATTTCAACCCTTGTCCCTTATAATACTCCAGCACTTTCATTTTAAAAACATAATCAAACTGGTTTAGCACATTTTGCAGTTTAGCGCTAAACAGGTTGTTTTGGTTTGTTATCAGTTCAAATGTTGAAAGCATCCCAACATCATAGCGTTTTTTTGCAAAGTCATAAGTACGTTGGGCTGCATCTACACTTTTTTTACCTGCATTATATTTTTCCAAAGCCACAATAGCAGCATCATAAGCACGATAAATATCCGATTTTAATGTTTTATCATCCAGCTCTTTTTGTAATTGAAGGTTCCTGATATTAATCTTGCTTCTTTCGTAATTAGTACGGGCATTAAACCCGTTAAAAATGGGTATGCTTAAATTTAACCCAACCGTTTGCCGGAAGTTTTGATTTATCTGCGAAAAAAAAGCCTGTTTATCATAAGTATAACTATTATATGGTTGAAGTGGAAATACATTGTATTCGGTTCCATTAACATTAACCTTGCCCAATGGCGCATTTATTTGTGTTGATCCGGTTATTTCCATTGTACGGTTATTATAACCACTACCCAAACTTCCAAAAATTGAAAGTGTTGGATACATGTTGCCTTTTGCTGCTGCGGCACTTTTTTGTGCTGCTTTTAATTTAAAATCATTAACCCGCTGTTGAGGCATATTTACAATAGCTAAATTATAAACCGCTTCGGGTTGCAGGTCGGCAATTTTTTCTACAGGTATCTTATCTACCGGCGGCGCCTCAATTTCAAAATAGGTATCGGCATCCAATGCCATTAAAGATTTAAGATTTAGTATGTTTTGGAAAACATTTCCTTTTGCAGAAATTAAAGTAGAACTGTCTCTTGCCACCTGCGCTTCCAGTTCGGCGGCATTTAGTTCGGGCAACGATCCAGCATCTACCAATTTACGGGTATTGCTTAATTGTGCCTGCGATTGCTGCAGTTGTACAGCTGCTATCTTTTCCTGTTCTTTTGCCAGCAATATTTGTAAAAATGAATTAGCAACTGATAATGCAATATCATTTTTTAATTTATCGGTGCTTGCTTTGGCTGCTTCAAGTTCCCATTCATTGGCTGCAATGGTATTGCGTTTACTAAACCAGTTAAAAATTTCGGCGCTACTCTGCAATTGCATATTAGCCGATAAGTAGCTTTGTGTTATCAGGCTAAAGTTGGTAGGGTCCTGGTTGCGGCCACTGCTATAACTTGGCCCGCCACTAAAATTTAAACTGGGTAGTTGCCCTAGTTTACTTTGCTTTAATAGCAATTCAGCATTCTTACTTTGCAGGTCGGTTTGCCTAACCGAAATATTATTGTCCATAGCATACGTAACACACCTAAGCAAATCCCATTTTTCCTGTGCTTTGGAAATACCGCAATTAATTAATAAAACAAAAACAATAAATAATTTATATCGCATGTAACAAAAATATGATTTCCCTTTTAAATGAAATCGAGGCTATTTTATAAACGGTAAAATTATAAAACATAACCCGATGCCAATTTTTTTAATGCTATTTTATTATAGTAATAAGCATAAAATAATGTTAACGCTTTAAGTTTTATTACAATTGATAAGTTGCTTTAAAGTACTTTCGTTAATAGTTGATATTTAGGCTATTTAAATTAACTCGTTTGATGAAACATTTTAACTGCACCCTGTTTTCTTTATTTTTATTATTAACCGTACAAGCGCAGCAGGTAGAAACAACCTTAAACCTGTATGCCGATAATTTTCCGCAGGAAAAAATACATATACAAACCGATAAAGAAACCTATTTCAGCAGCGAAACAGTTTGGTTTAAAGCCTATATACTGGCCGATGATTTGCCAACAAACATCAGCACCAACCTGTATGCCGACCTGTTAGATAAAGACGGCAACATATTGCAGCATAAAACCATGCCCATACTTGCATCGAGCGCCGACAGTTATTTTACCCTACCCGACAGCGCCCAAAGCACTTACGGCATACGGGCTTACACCACCTGGATGCTGAACTTTGATACGGCCTTTATCTATTACAAAACAATAAACGTAACCAACAGTAAAGAAACCACTGCGGCAAACCAAACACCCGAAGTAAGCCTCAGGTTTTTTGCCGAAGGCGGCAACATGCTGCAAGGCCAGTATAATTATATAGCATTTAAAGCCACACAAAGTAATGGTTTGCCTTATGATATAAAAGCCGTAATAAAAAACAGTAAG
>JAHBTO010000010.1 GCA_019638525.1 Ferruginibacter sp.
ATAGCAATGGCAATTTCAGTAGCTTATTTTTATAGTGCGGCCACTGTCTTCGGACTAAAAGGGATGGATTTTTTCTGGGAGCTGGCTACCTTAATTGTCATCATGCTGTTAGGTCATTGGCTCGAAATGAAATCAGTATTAGGAGCATCAAAAGCGTTACAATTATTAGTTAGCATGATGCCTGCAGAGGCACATCGGGTTACAAAAGATGGACGTATTGAAGATGTAAAACTGGAAATGCTGCAAAAAGACGACATCATAATGATAAAGCCCGGTGAGAAGGTTCCTGCGGATGGTATAATCGAAGAAGGTAGCAGTTACCTGAATGAATCCATGCTTACCGGGGAGTCAAAGCCGGTAAAAAAAGAAAAAGATAATAAAGTGATAGGTGGTTCAATTAATGGTAATGGATCTTTGAAAATAAAAGTAGAGCATACCGGAAAGGACAGCTATCTGAATAAAGTGATTAAACTGGTAGAGGAAGCACAGAAGGCAAAATCAAAAATGCAGAACTTCAGCGACCGGGCAGCCAAATGGCTTACCTATATCGCCTTGTCTGTTGGCTTTGGTACATTGGCAGTTTGGTTGATTGCTGGTTATCCATTTGTTTTTGCATTAGAACGTATGGTTACAGTGATGGTGATTGCCTGTCCTCATGCATTGGGTTTGGCTATACCATTAGTAGTTGCCATTTCGACAGCAGTGTCTGCTCAAAACGGTTTGCTGATCCGCAACAGAACGGCTTTTGAAGAATCAAGAAAGATAACAGCACTTTTATTTGATAAGACTGGAACTCTGACTACCGGTGTTTTTGGAGTAACCCGTTTTGAAACTGTTGAAACTTCAATTTCAAAAGACGAATTGTTGAGGTTGGCAAGTGCATTGGAACAAACATCAGAGCATCCGATTGCAGTGGGTATTATCAATAAAGTAAAAGAACTAAACATAACCATACCCAAAGCAGAAGCATTTAATGCCATCACAGGAAAGGGGGTTGAAGCAACCGTAGAGGGGAAATCAATAAAAGTGGTAAGCCCCGGTTATTTAAAAGATAAAAATCTGACCGTACCGGAAGGAGCTTATTCAAGTAAAGCAGAAACTGTTGTTTTTGTTTTGGTTGATGATAAGTTGGCAGGATACATCGCACTGGCAGATGCGATAAGGCCGGAAAGTGCAGATGCGATCAGAGTATTTAAGAAAAATGGTATTAAAGTATTGATGGCAACCGGTGATAATGAAACAGTGGCAAAGGCTGTATCTGATGAATTAGGCTTGGATGGATATTATTCAGAAGTTCTGCCACACCAAAAAGTGGAAATAGTAAAAGAATTGCAAAGAAAAGGTGAGTTTGTTGCCATGACAGGCGACGGAGTAAATGATGCACCTGCTTTGGCGCAGTCAGATGTGGGTATTGCTGTTGGTTCTGGTACAGATGTAGCTGCAGAAACTGCTGACATTATTCTGGTAAACAGCAATCCCAAAGACATTGCCAATCTTATTTTATTTGGTAAAGCCACCTATAAAAAAATGGTGCAGAACCTGGTTTGGGCAACAGCGTACAACAGTTTTGCCATTCCATTGGCTGCAGGTGTTCTTTATTCAGCAGGATTTGTTCTTGGTCCGGCAGTTGGTGCTGTTTTTATGAGTTTAAGTACCATTATAGTAGCGATTAATGCACAACTTTTGAAAAAGCAGATAAATAAATAGGATAGATCATTCCTTTTAACAAATTATTTATTAATGCTGTGGTCATTTGTATTTAAGCATTTGCTTAAATACTAAATATTGAGCTACCTTTGCCTTTCAAATCTCTTTAAGAATGGTTAACGACACTTGCATCAGGGTACAGGCAGATATAGAACAAATTAAAAGTTGCCGTCAAAAACTAATAGCCAATGCCCGTTCGTTTTCACTGCTTGGTCAGGTTCTTGCATTGACAGGAAACGAAGTGCGTCTGAAAATTATCTATCTGCTGGAAGAAGAAAATGAACTTTGTCCCTGCGACCTAAGTGATATATTGGGTATGAGCAATCCTGCAATTTCTCAGCACTTACGCAAATTGAAAGATGGCAACATTATTGAAGCCAGAAAAGAAGGGCAAACAATTTTCTATTCATTACGTAGAGAGCATTTAAAAATATTGCGGCCATTTTTTAAGATCATTAATCAACAAAACTTAACAACACAACCTGCATGACAACTAAAACAAAAAATAGTAAAAGTTGGTTAGCAGGAATTTTTGCCGCTGTTGCTGCTTCACTTTGTTGCATCACTCCTGTTTTGGCTTTTTTGGGTGGGGCAAGTGGTTTGGCTTCTTCCTTTTCATGGATTGAACCTTACCGTCCCTATTTAATCGGTTTGGCAATTGCAGTTTTTGCTTTCGCCTGGTATCAGAAATTGAAACCTATAAAAAATGTGGATTGCGAATGTGAAACAGACAGTAAAAGATCATTCCTGCAATCAAAGCGGTTTTTAGCTATCGTTACTGTTATTGCAGGTCTGTTAATTGTCTTTCCCTACTATGCTAAAGTATTTTATCCCAAGCCTCAGGTGACAAAAGTTATTGTAGTTGACAAAAGCGATATCCGGCAAGCGGAATTTAAGATAAAAGGTATGACTTGCGAAAGCTGTACAGAACATGTGAACAGTGAAATATCAAAAGTCAACGGCGTTATCGAATTCCAAACTTCTTATGAAAAAGCAAACAGTAAGGTAAAATTTGACAACAGCAAAACTTCTATTGACAGTATTGCTTCGGCTATTAAAAGCACAGGATACAAAGTAATTTCACAAACAGTAATTAACAACTAATGGAAAAAAGCATCATACTTCAATCAACTATTACATGCCCGGTTTGTGGACACAAACAGGAAGAAACAATGCCTACTGATGCCTGTCAGTTTTTTTATGAATGTAAAAACTGCAAAACAAGACTGAAACCTAATGAAGGCGACTGTTGTGTATTTTGTAGTTATGGTTCTGTAAAATGTCCGCCGATACAAGCTGGGGCATCATGTTGTTGATTTCGAAATTTCCTATGCAGCAAACAAAATGTTTGTGCAATTGGGCTCTACATTGGAGCAATTAATGGCAGAGCATATGCAAGCTATAATTTCGGCTGTTGAAATTCAGCAGATCAGTAGTGCCAACAATCAACTTTTAAATGTAAATTTAGCTTCAGTTATGGGCGGCCCTTTGGTCAATACCCCAACCGCACAAAGCCTGCCCTTATGGCAATTTTATTTCAGCAGCATAAACCTTTTCAACTTTTTATCAACACATAAAATATATATCAAATGATTAAACTTATCGCAGTATCATTATTTATGACATTGTATTTATTTTTTACGGCATGTAATAATGGAAGTACCCCGGAAGTAGACAAGTCTCAAAAAGATACTATAGCTAAAAATTCCTTACCTGCTGATACCCTACAAACGATAGCTTCATTAAGTTGTGAAATTGCAATAAACCAACTTCCTTTAAATATCAAAGAGTTTATTTCTAAAAATTTTGAAGGCTATATAATGCAATCTGCAGCATATGACCCGTTGTGCTCCGGGGGAGACGCCATTGATGTAATTATAACTAAAAAAGGGAGTGCCACCTTTTCCTTAATTTTTTTACCTGACGGAACTTATGTTCAAAAGGAAGAAGACATTGACCTTGGTAAAGCACCAAAAAGTATTTTAGAAATAGCAAAAACAAAATATGCAGGTTATAAACCTGCTCAACAAATCGAACTTTTGACATTGGCCGATAAGAGAGTTCAATACCTATTGGACATCTCTAAAGGAAACACCACAAAAGAAGTTATCTTTAACGAGGATGGATCAGTCGCTTGTGAACATTAAAATAAAAAGCATGGAGCAATTAAATAAAGTTGCCAAAATAACTCTGATATTTTGGCTGATGAAAATCGTGGCTACTACACTTGGTGAAACACTTGGCGACTTTATTTCAATGACCCTAAATTTAGGTTATACAACAGGAATTGGAATTACACTTTTGTTTTTTACCTTGGTTTTGTTTGCACAACTAACAGTTAAAAAATATACAACTGTTATTTATTGGTTGGTAATTGTTGGGACAACCACATTAGGTACTGAAATTTCAGATTATATAGACAGGACATTACATTTAGGTTATGCCTTAGGAAGTTTAATACTTATTGGCTGTTTGATTTTGACTTTGTACTTGTGGAACAAGCGATACAAAAACCTTGAAGTATATCCCATATCTGAACGTCCGAAAGAAATCTATTATTGGGTTGCCATACTATTCTCTAATAGCTTAGGTACTGCTTTTGGGGACTTTCTAAGTGACAATATGGGCTTTAGTTATTTAAACGGAGCATTGGTTACAGGCATTATCATTTTAATTGTTGTTCTACTTCATTATTATACAAAAATAAATCATATCCTATTGTTTTGGATTGCATTTATATTTACCAGACCATTTGGTGCAACCTTTGGCGACTTCCTGACAAAGCCTTTATCAAAAGGTGGTTTGGAACTGGGAACCTTACCATCTTCTTTGGTTTCAATTGCAATCATGACAATTCTTGTAATAATTTCACATAGGCAACATAATAAACAAACTGCCATTTAAATCATCCTTATTCCGAAATAAGGAATTATCCAGGAAATGCAACATCGTTGATTTAATGATTGCTTGAAAAACTAAAAATTGCCACAAATCCATCTATATTTGCAGCAATGAAATTTTTATTCACTTTACTGGCATTCTTCATGGTGTACCTGTCCTGCCTGCCTTGCGGCGACAGTGTAGAGTGTAATGCAAAAGCACAAACAAAAATTTCAGCTGCTACCTCTCACCAGGATCATGAACACAAAAATGAAGTTTGCACTCCATTTTGCACCTGCACCTGCTGCGCAGCTTCAGCATTTTATTCAGCCAACTCAAAAACAGAGCTTGTAAAATCTGTTTTCTCATCAGAGAAATATCCGCTTTTTAATATCGCCATTCATACTCAACTCTATGGCAATATCTGGCAACCTCCTAAAATAGCATAGTTACTCCTTTCACTGAATTTGCAGCATAACCAATGAATTGGTATGTATCGCATTTATCATTCTCTTATCCATTTTTAAAATGGAATCCGGAAAAAATGCTAAAAAGGAAAAAAAACCTTTGGCAATCCGGGTAATTAAAATAATTGTTATTGCACTGAGTTGTGCCATTCTTTCAGCAGCTATCGCCAAAAGAATCATGCACGTCTACGGGCATTTAACCAAATAGATATAACATGTTGAATAAAATAATTCACTTCAGTATAAAAAATAAACTGATAATAGGTGTAATGACATTGGCACTTATTATCTGGGGCTTATGGAGTGCCACTAAATTGCCATTAGATGCACTGCCGGATGTTACCAATAACCAGGTGCAGGTTATTACCCGTGCCCCAACACTGGCAGCACAGGAAGTAGAACAGTTTATTACCTATCCTGTTGAAAGGTCGCTTTCCAATATACAGGGCATTGAGGAAATGCGTTCGTTTTCCCGTTTTGGACTAAGTGTAATAACTGTTGTGTTCAAAGAAAAAATGGACATCTATTTTGCCCGTCAGCTTATTTCCGAAAAACTAAAAATTGCGGAAACCGAAATTCCCAAAGGCATGGGTACTCCCGAAATGGGTCCGGTTACAACGGGCCTTGGAGAAATATACCAGTATGTAATTCACCCTAAAAAAGGCAGTGAGCAAAAATATTCTGCAATGGATTTACGTACCATGCAGGACTGGATAGTAGGCCGGCAGTTAACCGGTATTGCAGGCGTAGCTGAAGTTACAGGTTTTGGAGGCATCAGCAAACAATATGAAGTAGCTATTAACCCGGAAAGGTTAAAAGCAATGAATATTACTATCCCCGAAATATTTATAGCCCTCCAAAAAAATAATGAGAATACAGGAGGTGCTTATATTGATAAAAAGCCAAACGCTTACTTCATCCGTGGAGTGGGATTGGTAAAAACATTTGCAGATATTGAAAGCATCGTCATCAAACATCAAAGCGGTATCCCGGTTCTGATAAGGGATGTAGCTACCGTACAGTTCGGTTCGCCACCCCGGTATGGAGCGATGACGTACAACGGCGAAAAAGAAGTGGTTGGTGGAATTGTTTTAATGATGAAAGGCGCAAACAGTGCAACCGTAGTAGAGTTGGTAAAGGAAAGAATGAAAACAGTAGAAAAATCTTTACCTGATGATGTGGAGATAGAAGCCTTTTTAGACCGGACCAATTTAATTGACCGTGCCATCAATACGGTGCAAACAAACCTTGTAGAAGGTGCATTGATTGTAATACTGATACTGGTTTTATTTCTCGGAAATTTAAGAGCAGGTTTAATAGTTGCATCTGCCATTCCTTTGTCTCTCTTATTTGCCTTGGCTTTGATGAACCTGTTTGGTGTAAGTGCAAACCTGATGAGCCTGGGTGCAATTGATTTTGGGTTGATTGTGGATGGAGCGGTAATCATTGTGGAAGCGACCTTACACTTTTTTGCAAGTGAAAAACTAAAAGGAAAACTTACACAGCAACAGATGGATAATGCTGTTGGTGGCAGTGCCCGGCGCATGATGAGCTCAGCCGCTTTCGGACAAATTATTATTCTTATTGTTTATCTACCTATTCTTTCGTTGCAGGGTGTTGAAGGAAAAATGTTTCGGCCAATGGCAGAAACCGTATCATTTGCCATATTGGGAGCATTGATCTTATCACTCACTTATATCCCTATGATGAGTGCATTGTTCCTCTCTAAAAACATAACACACAAAAGAACTTTTGCCGACAGGATGATGGGTTTCTTTCAGCGGATATATGCACCATTAATTAAGGGAGCAGTAAAATTCAAATATGCAGTAACAGGTATTGCTGTAGGGTTGTTGATCATCTCCATTATCATCTTTAAAAACATGGGTGGTGAATTTATTCCAACACTGGAAGAAGGAGATTATGCCATCGAATTTGTTTTACCACAGGGCTCATCGTTGTCACAAACAACAGAAACAGTAATGATGGCTCAACGGATGTTATTGAAATATCCCGAAGTAAAAATGGTAGTGGGAAAAACGGGCGCTGCCGACATTGCAACAGACCCCATGCCACCGGAAGCATCGGATCTGATGGTGATCATGAAACCTAAAAAAGAATGGACAACTACAAAGGACTTTTATGAACTGGCTGATATAATGAGGGACAAACTGTCAACCATACCCGGTGTTATTGCAGAGCCAAGTCAGCCAATTCAAATGCGGTTTAATGAATTAATGACGGGTATCAGGCAGGATGTTGCCATTAAAATATTTGGCGAAAATCTGGATACCCTGGTTGCCTATGCAGATAAAGTGGCTGCGGTCATTGGCCCGATAAAAGGCATTACACAACCACAGGTGGAACGGGTAGATGGTTTACCACAAATTACAATTGAATACGACCGGGCTAAAATAGCAGGTTATGGATTGAACATTGAGGACATCAATCACATTATAAGCACCGCTTTTGCAGGTGAAGAAGCAGGAGTTGTTTTTGAGAATGAAAGAAAATTTGACCTCGTTGTCCGGCTGGACAGTGCACATCGTACCGGGCTTACCGATGTCAGCGATTTATATGTACCATTAAATGATGGCAACCAGATTCCATTATCGCAGGTAGCCAATATTTCATTCAAAACCGGCCCTGCACAAATTAGCAGGGAGTCGGGTAAAAGGCGGATTTATGTAAGTTTTAATGTAAGCGGCCGTGATGTGGCAAGTGTAGTGAAAGAAGCACAGGAAAAATTGAATGCTAAAGTAAAACTGCCACCCGGTTATTATTATACCTACGGAGGAACATTTGAAAACCTTCAAAAAGCTTCTGCCAGATTAATGATAGTGTTGCCACTTGCTTTGTTGTTAATCTTTTTTATGCTGTATCTCACATTCCGTTCCGTAAAAGACGCAACATTAATTTTTACGGCCATACCGATGAGTGCCATTGGTGGTGTTTTTGCTTTATTGCTGAGAGGAATGCCATTCAGCATTTCTGCCGGAGTTGGTTTTATTGCCTTGTTTGGTGTTGCAGTATTAAATGGCATTGTGTTGATCAGCACTTTTAACCAATTGAAGAAAGATGGTATGGACGATATTCTACAAAGGGTTTGGGAAGGAACTAAAATCAGGTTAAGGCCGGTTTTAATGACAGCAACAGTAGCATCGCTGGGTTTTTTACCCATGGCGCTTTCATCGGGTGCAGGGGCCGAAGTGCAGCGGCCATTGGCAACAGTAGTTATAGGTGGATTAATTACCGCCACTTTTTTAACACTGATTGTGTTGCCCTGTTTATATATCATTTTTTCAAAAAGAAATAAAAGAATTATGAAACAAGCTGTAACGACAGTTGCAGGAATTTTGCTCTTACTGGTTTCATTCAATGTTGAGGCACAGCAGCCCGTTCAAAAAAGAATAAGTATTGATGAAACCATCAACTTTGCAAAAAATAACCTGCAATATGGAATCAATACACAACATATAAATAAAGGAAAGCAACTGGTAAAGACGGCAACCATGATTCCTAAAACCGGTGTGTTCGCCGAGAATGAAGATTTAAGCCCGGCCGACAAAAACGGGGTATTAAAAATCGGAATTTCTCAAAGCATTGATTGGCCCGGTTTGTACAAAGCAAAGAAAAACCTGTACAATGAACAGTTGAAATATTATGAAGCAACGGCAGCAACCATAGATGTAGATTTAAAAAGAGATATTAGAACAGTATATTATCAGCTTTGGTATTTGCAGGATAAGAAGTTTCTGTTTCATCGTCTTGATAGTATTTATAAATCATTAAGTGCAGCCGCAATATTAAAAGTAAAAACAGGCGATAGCCGTGGTTTGGACAGTATTGCTGCTAATGTGCGGATGGCAGAGTTGCAGGCTTTGCTCAGCCAAATTGACAACGATATAAATATTCAGCAACAATCATTATCACAGTTAGTTAATAATAATGATTTGATGTTACCCCTGATGCTGCCACTCGAAAAACTATCAATGCCTGTTGTGTCGGTAGATACAATGCATCCGTTACTGGCCTTGCAATCACAGAATATAAATATTGCCAATGCAGGAGTTTCAGTAATTAAAAACGAAAACAAACCTGATTTTTCAGGCCGTTTTTTCAGTCAGCGATTGTGGGGGGCAAGTAATCCCTTTACCGGATTTTCTGTTACAGCGTCCTTCCCTTTATTCGGGGCTTCAGCTTATCGCAGTAAAGTTAAAACTGCGCAGGCCGAGGTTTTATTGCAGCAAAAGCAATTTGAGTATCAGCAACAGTTGTTCAGTACCCAACAATTGCAGATGCAAAAACAAGTGGAACGGAATAACAGTCTTTTAGTGTTTTATGAAAACAGTGGATTAAGACAAGCTGATGAAATCATAAAAGCATCATCGCTTGCATACCGGGCAGGTGAAATAAGTTTTGCTGAATTATCACAATTCTTAACCCAGGCAATCGATATTCAGAAAAGTTACCTGGAAGTGCTTAATACCTACAATCAATCAGTCATTCAATACAATTACTTTATCAATAAATAATTTCGTTTATGAAAAATAAATCAGTCTTCATTATTACCCTTATTGCTGCTGCTTTCTTTGTTTCCTGCGGAAGTAAGGACAAAACAGAAACAGCTTCACCAGAAACAGAAACCCATGCTGATGAACATACAAATCCTGATGAAGCCACACTGACTGCGGATCAGATTAAAACCATCGGCATTGAGTTTGGAGCAATTGAACAGAAGCAGTTAACGGCTTCACTTAAAACAAACGGTGTGCTTAAAGTACCTAACCAGAATAAGGCCAGCATCAATTCAGTGTACAGCGGCGTAATAAAATCATTGCTGGTTCAGCCGGGCAATAGTGTTTCAAAAGGCCAAACCATTGCAACCATTTCTAATCCGGAGTTTATACAGGTGCAAAGTGAATACCTGAGTATCAATTCAAGAATTGTATTAGCTGAACAGGAATACAACCGTCAGAAAGAATTAAATGCTGGTAATGCTGGTGCGTTGAAAAATCTACAGGCTGCCGATGCAGAGTTAAAATCACTAAGGACAAGACGTTCTTCATTGCAACAGCAGATTCAATTGATGGGCATCAGTACATCTTCACTTTCTAACGGCAGGTTAATTTCTGTTTTGGCAGTGCGTAGTCCTATAAGCGGCGTAGTAAGTAATGTACATGTAAAGATGGGCAGTTATGTTGACCTGAGTACTGTTGTTGCAGAAGTAGTTGACAACAGCCGCCTGCATCTTGATTTATTTGTGTACGAAAAAGATTTACCCAAAATAAAAAATAAGCAAACCATTCATTTTACAGTAACCAATAATCCTGGTAAAGAGTATGATGCAGAAATATTTTCTTTAGGTTCTTCTTTTGAAAATGAAAGCAAAGCGGTTTCAGTACATGCAATGGTAAAAGGCGATAAGACAGGCTTGATTGATGGGATGAACATTACAGCAAACATCAGTCTTGACCAGGCCACTTTGCCTGCTATACCAACTGAAGCCATCGTCAATTACCAGGGTCAGGATTTTATTTTTATAGTTGATTCCGTGGATACTAAGAAAAATGAAACTCATTTTAAAAGAATACCGGTTGTAAAAGGCACAAGTGATGTTGGTTATAGCGAAATCACTTTGTTAAAGGATATTCCTGCGGATGCAAAAGTGGTACTAAAGGGCTCCTTTTTCATATTAGCAAAGCAAACAAATACAGAAGGTCACAGCGATTAATAAATATTTATGGAAAATAACGGAAAACATACAGACTTGCACGACCACAATATAGAGTTTCAATCAGAGAAACCGGGTTGGATAACACATTGGGATTTACTATTGGCACTATTCATTTTAATAGTGTTATTAGTATTGGAATATGCTTTCAAAATCAGATTACCCGAATTAGCATCATTAATAATAAATGCCGCAGCCTACCTGCTTGCTGGAAGAAAAGTGTTAGACCTTGCCTTTCGTAAATCAAAACGAGGCGATATTTTTAATGAATTTGTTTTGATGAGTGTGGCTACAATCGGAGCATTCATTATTGGCGAATATGAAGAAGGTGTTGCTGTGATGGTATTTTACCAGATTGGAGAGTGGTTTCAGGATGCAGCCGTAAGCAATGCAAAACGCAGCATCAAAGCATTACTGGATATAAGGCCCGATGAAGTAACCGTAATAAGAAACAATGCGCCGCTCATTGCAGATCCATCCATTGTAGAGTTAAATGAAACCATACAAGTAAAGCCAGGTGAGAAAGTTGCCCTCGATGGCGAACTGCTTTCAGAAAATGCTTCCTTCAATACAGCAGCCTTGACAGGCGAAAGCAAGCCGGACACCAAGTATAAAGGAGAAACTGTTTTGGCCGGCATGATTAATTTGAATACAGTGGCTGAAGTGAAAGTAAAGTCTTTGTTTAAGGATAGTAAACTGAGTAAGATTTTAGAAATGGTGCAGGATGCCACGGCACGAAAATCACAAACGCAATTATTCATCAGTCGTTTTGCAAAAGTCTATACGCCTATTGTATTTTTCTTAGCCATTGCAGTTTGTTTGGTTCCATACTTCTTTATAGCCGACTATGTTTTTCAAACATGGTTTTACAGGGCATTGGTATTCATGGTTATCAGTTGTCCATGTGCATTGGTGGTATCTATTCCTCTTGGTTATTTTGGAGGAATAGGACTTGCATCAAAGAACGGCGTTCTTTTCAAGGGAGGAAATTTCCTCGATGTAATGACAAAGATCAATACCGTTGTAATGGATAAGACAGGCACACTTACAAAAGGAGTTTTTAAAGTACAGAAAGTAATAACAAATAATATTGATGAAAAAGAATTGGTACATCTTACCGCAGCATTAGAAAAAAACTCCACACATCCGATTGCAAAAACAATAGCAGATTATGCAGAGAGTAATACAAATGAAGTAAAAGTTGAAGCTGTTGAAGAAATTGCCGGACATGGATTAAAAGGAATGGTTGACGGAAAAGAAATGCTTGCTGGTAACGTAAAACTGCTGAAGAAATTCAACATATCCTATCCGGAAGAAATTGAAAACATTGTTGACACCATTGTTGTGATAGCTATCAACAATCAGTATGCAGGCTATATTACCATTGCAGATGAAATTAAAGAAGATGCTGTACAGGCAATTCAAGACATGCATAAATTGAATATTAAAACAGTTATGCTGTCAGGCGATAAACAATCCGTAGTGGATGAAGTGGCAAAAGCAGTTGGTATAGATGAAGCATTCGGCGATTTACTCCCCGAGGGAAAAGTAGAGAAAGTACAACAGTTAAAGAATGAAGGAAAGCACATTGCATTTGTAGGTGATGGTGTAAATGATGCACCTGTGTTGGCTTTAGCAGATGCTGGTATAGCAATGGGTGGATTAGGAAGTGATGCCACCATCGAAACGGCAGACGTAGTAATTCAGAATGACCAACCATCTAAAATTGTATCTGCTATCAAAATAGGAAAGATAACCCGTAGCATTGTCTGGCAGAATATCACTATGGCCATGACGGTAAAAGTATTTGTATTGATTCTCGGTGCTGGCGGTATTGCCACTTTATGGGAGGCGGTAATTGCAGATGTGGGAGTGGCGTTACTTGCGATAATGAATGCTGTAAGAATACAACGAATGAAAGTTTAATACCAGCTTCAGTATTTCATGGCATCTTCGTTGTCTACCTTCTTCCAGTGGAAGAAGGTCTCCCTTGTACGTTCTGTTCATTAGGCATCAATACCGTCTCCGTAACAATCTTTATTCTACATCAACCCATCATGTCGCCAACCCACCGCAGACAACTGTCAATCCGATTAAAAAAATAAAATAAACTGCAAAGATAGCACCGGCACAAAGCCAACGCTTCGCAGCATAAACACAAACCTAACTCACAAGGCCATCATTTATACTGCAACCCGCAATCCCGGATGCTGTTAGAGAGCAGTTATTTTATTTTTTCATTTTTAATCGTTTTGTTATGTCAGTTCTTATTCAGCGTTGGCTTGTTGGCAGCATCTGGGTTAGCTGCTGGTTCGTTTCGCCTGGTGTGTTTGTTTTTTCATCACAGTTAGGCCATTCATTTACTTCGTCATGTGAGCCTCCCTGGTAGAGGGCTTTCTTTTTTTAATGAATGAATTGGCTGAAAGAAAGCCCACCGCACAAAACCTATGCTTCTTTTCCCTCCGCACAGACCCCACGCTTCGCCGGTAAATAGGTGTTCGTCATTCGTCGTCAGCAAGTAGATATGCCAAACCATTGCATCAGCAGCAATAAAATTTTTTATTACACTTTTATGGTATTGCTGCACATGCAATGCCCTTCGGGCTGCTACGCAGGTTTGTCATATTACTTGCAGTTCCTCCTCATTCCTCACGGCAGCTACTGTGTCCTTCACGCCACTTCGTTCATTACTTCCTTCGTTACGCTTCATTACACCACGTTCGCAGCTATCACATTTGCTTCAAGGCCGGGCATCCCATAGCCAGACACAATGCAACACACAAGGGAATGCACCAGCCTTTCGCAAGCCAATGCTACCATACTCACTGGGTTCCATTTCGCTTCACTACGTCATTCATTCACTTCAGTAGCGTTCAGTCCACCCGCTGCCCATTATTTTGCTCGCCGGCTATCCCCATTTCGGCTGCGTTCACTAAGTGCTGCTCCTAACACAAGCCCTGACACATGGCTCATTCGTCCCTCATTTCGCCATGCAGCACTAAGCTCACTTGCATCGTTCCGCCGCCTCCGTACCCTGACGGGAAATATACTGCGGCGGCTCCACATGGAGCTGGCATCGCCATTCGTTCCTCATGGCTTTTCTGCCAGCCCCTCATGGGGGCTCGCAGCAGCCTTCGTTCGTCGTTCCTCCTCTCTTCGGCTGCTTACGGCGGCTCGCCTCCAACGCTACAGTGCGGACAAGTTTGCCGCACAGCTATGCTTCTTTTTTTGCCGCAGGCGCTTTTACCGGCAATTCTAAGAAAATCCTCTGCTGGTAAGGTTTTCAAGTGAAGTTTTTCATTTGTCCTTTTCAATCTGAAGAAAGACCGTCACATTTGGGAGCGCTCTCCCAATAAGACCAAGGGCATAATTAAATCGATAATTATGTCTATTCCTAAAAATCTAAAAACAAAGAAGACCTGGTTTGAAAAAATTAAACTGGTTTATGACATCTTCAAATTGCTGTTTGACCTGTATATGTTGTACAGGAAAATGAAAGGAGAAGAATAAATCCAGGCAATAAATAAAAAAATCGCAAAGTTAAGCGGCTATCACATACCGGATCAAATTGGTCCGGCAAGGAACTACGGCATAAACACAAATCCACAGCACGGCTGTCACACTGAGCTTGGCGAAGTGCCTCCATTTATTCCGTTCCTCCTTGCCGTTCCAGCCACGCCGCTTGGTAATTAAGCTTTCTTTTTTTCTCTTTTTTCTTTTGTTTAAAATTTTCAAAAGGGGATGAGAATCACTTAAAGCTTAATCATTATGATGTTTCCTCAAATCCGCTGTTATCAATTGGGTGCTTTGGCTCAGCCAAATGTCTTTTTTATTCTTGCAAAAGGTGAGAATGCCGGCAAACCTTCTCTAAAGCCCTGGGTAAATTCTTTTGTAGTTATTTGTTCCAATGAAAAGTATTTCCGGTTTTATTTCTGGTTAGTTTATGCCCTGTTTAAAGCAAAAAAGTTTAAAATCCGGTTGCGTGGCACTGCCATTCCATTTATTAATAAAGCTGACATAGCTGATACCCTGAAGGAAGTTGCACCAGCAGTATATGAGGACTGGTCAAAGTTCCAGGAACTTTTAAATACGCTTGATAAACTGGAGTTATTGAAATCTTCCCTTGGTCAGCAGCTGCTGGCATCTGAAAATTTGCAAAGCTATCTCTTGCATAAATACTTTACCGGCAGGCAAAGGTCCTGATAAAACTGCCTTTGCATTTTTCATAAAATAATCAATTCTTCCGCAAAGGTAGTGGCTGCATCAGCGGCAGGACTAAGCCCGGCTAAACTAAAGCCAGACAGCCAAAAGACTACGGCATAAACACAGGCCTGCAGCACGGCTGTCACACTGAGCTTGGCGAAATGCCTTCATTTATTCCGTTTCCTTTTGGCCTGGAACTGCAGCCACTGGTAAGAAGCTCTAAATTTTTTATTATGCAAAATTCATCTCGTTCTTCAGCTGCTTCTTCTTTCAGGGCCAGCTTTCCCGGTCGTCGTCGCCGGCAGTGGGTTTCTTATTTCTTTTATGGCTGCTTGTATAATGCTCAGGTTTGCGTTATCATGCGTTGCCCGGTTGTTAATGGGGTTGCCCTGGTTCATTTGGCCTGGCAGCATAAAATAATTCCTGCGTCGTAGCAGGTTTTATAAAGTAAGGCCCCGGTTTTCTGGCCGGGGCTTACTTCTTTACTTCGGTCACCACAATCGAAGTAGCTATTTTTTAAGTCGCTTAATAAGAAATTTAAGAAAATGGGTGATTCCAAAACTTACCACCGCTCCACCTGCAGCAAGAATTGCAGTTTTCAACAGATCTTCGCTTTTGATATTGACGAATATTGTTAAAAGAGTACCGCCAATTGTTCCTGCCTTGGTACTGTTATCAAAATAAGGCTGATTCATGTTATTCTCCTTTTACTGCAGTCTGGCTCACTGTCCCGGCAACTCCACCGGCAACAGCCAGGTACCCGGCAATTTTTAGAACCACGGCTGGTAATGCAACTGGTGCCGCTAAAATAGAAGTTCCGAGAGCAGCTATTGTAAGACCTATATTCCGTACTTTCTTAAAAAACTTTGGTGTGGGCGACTTAATCCTTTGCGATAATTTCATTTGTCTGATTTGATTGTTATAAAAACTTTTTCCTTTTTGGCCAGGGTTGCAAATGCATTTGAATTTATTTTTCTTAAAGCTACCCTTGAACCTGTTCCTTTTCCTTCAGCAGTTAAAAGTGAAACCGGGGCGATACAGCCCTTCAATTCCTTGATGGCATCATTGGCTGCATGTACCAGGATCAGTTGCCTGCCTGGCACATTTTGCAGCATCAAATGCCATCCATGTTTAGGGCTGTATCGCTCCACCAGCTCATAAGTTCCTTCCGGTACGCATGAAATCCGGTTTAAGTTGTTGTGCCATGGTAACTCAATAGAGTAGCATAATAAATTTCCGTTCAGGAAAATCGATCCATTCGTACCATTCGGAAAATAAGTTCTGATCAATTCCAGTTTCATTATTCAAAGGGTTAAAGATTAAACTCCATTTACGTTCACCAGGGAAAGGGCATTGAATGCACCGTTTTTCAAAGGGTACATTTGCCCGTTAACCTGTTGGTAAAATTCAATCCCAAGCGCAAGGAAAAGAGGATGAACACTGTTTGCAGTAACTGCATTAGGCAGGTTGATCACAGCCGTAGGGTTTGCATCCCATGGAAGCACCGCAGTTTGCTGGCTGTCTACAACAAAGCTTTCATTCTCAAAATCAACTTCAGCGCCTGCCGAAACGATTCTGAAATGAGTGGTCCCTCCGGGTGCTGCAATCATGTTCTGTGGAACAAATGCGGCCAGGTTTGCTGTCAGCGTTCCGGCAACCCTGTCGATGACTGCTGTGAAGGGAGCATAAAGAGTGGTTCCAAGTTTACCATTCCTGTTAAACTCAAAGCCAATCAGCAACTCTGCTTCTCCATCTATCACATTACGCAATCCACGGGGATTGGTAACATCTTCATGGATCACTTTAACCATCTCCCTCGTTAACCTGCTTACCATCCTGCTGTCCGATGCATTCTGCAGCATAGCACGAAGGGCAGTTCTTAAAGTCTTTCCGGCTTTACCGGCCCTGCCAAATTCAGATCCGTTTTCCCGGGTCCTCTGGAAGTTCGGATCATTGGCTATCCGGTCTGCAGGAATACCACCCTTGCCTTTGGCTAAAAAGCCGTCCTGCGATTTGTAGAAAGTAATATCACCGATAGTACCTTCCAGTTTGATAATACCTTTTTGTTTTGCCATTTTTATAAGGTTTAAAGATTAATGTTTTTGCAAAGAATCATCTACAGTGCACTGTTAGAATTATTCTATTTTTGCATTTCACCACAATAGTAGAATGAGAATTAAAACAAAAAAAGCAACGGTTCCGAACGTGCAGGGTTATGCAGCAAACGATCCCAAATCGCATAGTCATTTATGCAAAAGACATTATGAATATTACCGGACGTAAAGAACGTGCCGCCAGGAAGCTGCTTGCCAGGATCAGAAAAAAATATAAGAAGAAGACAGGGGAGTTTATTTCAGTTGATGAGTTCTGCGAATTCACTTCTCTAAAAAAAGAAAGTGTTACTGAATTTCTGAATAACTAAAGTAGTTGTTAGCTATACCAAAGGCATAGGTAAGGTATGAAAATAGATTTTCTGTGTTTCAGATTTCCTCCAAAAAGACTGTAAAAATAATAGCACAAATTTGCCTAAAACTGCAATTAATTTCTTATATTTATATAAGCACTTAAGCATTTTAGTTCATTGTTTTAGAAGTTGAATCTCTCGGTGAGCAATTCGGTTAGCAAGGTATTTTAGCTCTTATAACACATTGTTTTTTAAGCGTATATTTTGGGTTGTGCGGTCCCTCAGTCTCCGCAATAATTATTTAATAAGCAAATATTTTTTTTGCATTTGCTGTTGTAGCAGTTTCCACTTCGGCCACCGAAACATTTTTCACCAACGCCAGCTTTTCAATAATAAATTTCAAATAACTGCTTTCGTTTCTTTTACCTCTGTATGGCAAAGGTGTTAAATAAGGTGCATCGGTTTCTAATACCATAAATTTTAAATCAATATTTTCAAGCACTTGAGCAAGGCCGGCTTTTTTATATGTAACCACGCCGCCAATACCAAGATAAAAGCCGGCATCAATAATTCTATTTGCTTCATCAATGCTTCCGCCAAAGCAATGAAAAATACCTCTTAACCCTTTGGATACATATTCTTCCACTACTTCAATAGTTTGCTTCATGGCATTTCGGGTATGAATTACAATAGGCAATCCATATTGCAAGGCTAGCTCTATTTGTATTCTAAATGCTTTATATTGCTGTTCGGTAAAGGTAGTATCCCAATAAAAATCAAGTCCAATTTCTCCAATAGCAACAAATTTTCTTTTAGCAAGCCATTCTTCTACTATTTTTAACTCATTAAGCCAATTTTCTTTTACTGAGCATGGGTGTAATCCCATCATGGCATAACAAAAAGCCGGAAACCGTTCTTCAAGCAATAACATATTTGAATGTTCGGTGCTGTCAATAGCCGGCAAATAAAACTTTTCAACGCCTGCGGCTAATGCCCTATCAATCACATCGTTTATATCGGTTTTAAATTCATTTACATACAAATGGCAATGTGTATCTATCATCTTATAATATTAAACAACAAAATTGCTTAAAAAAAATTTAACGGTTTTTTAAACTATGCCTTTTGCAGGCAGTCATACCCATGTTCGTATTATTCACCTTTATTTTAAAATTATTATTATGAAACAAACATTAAAACTCAGTACCTGTTTATTTACTATGGGCCTGATAGGAGCTATTGCTTTTACAAGCTGTAAAAAAGATGAAAGCCTTAGCCCTGTAACAACAGCAGATCCTGCCGAAGTAGCTTCTACTCAAAACGTAACTACCCAGGATGCAGAAGCCGAAGCACAGTATGACGATGTATTTAACATTACCGCCAGTATGAACAGTAGTGTTGCCGGCGAAGATCTTGGCGTAGGTGCAAATGTATCGGGCTTATTTGACCTTGGAAGTACCACTGCTAATACACAAGGCAGGTGTTTTACTATTACTGTGGTTCCCAACATCCCACATGTATTTCCTAAAACAGTTACCATCAATTTTGGAGATGGTTGCCTGGGCCGTGACGGGAAATTCAGAAAAGGTAAAATTGTATCAATTTTTACAAACCCAATGATGGTGCCGGGTGCCAAAGTATCAACTACATTTGTTGGGTATTATGTTGACAGCTTTCATATAGAAGGAACTCATATTTCTGAAAATACCAGCACATCAAATATGCAAGGATGGAAAAATGTTGTAATAAATGGTAAAATTACAAACACCAATTCGGGTAGGTGGCATATGTGGAACAGTACAAGGAATGTATTACAAGTAGCCGGTAATGGTACCCCACGTTTACCACTGGATGATATATATAAGATTACCGGTAATGCCAACGGATCAAATGCCGCCGGCGATACCTGGGCTTCTCTTATTATGGAACCTTTAATCAAGAAATTTACATGCCCCTGGATAGTAAAAGGCACAGTTAAACTGGTTAGAAACGGCCGTGAAGCCTTACTTGATTACGGCAACGGAGATTGCGATAATAAGGCTATTATTTACATAAACGGGGTGCCTCACGTTATAACCCTTTAAAAAAACTGTTAAAAAATTGTTGTTAATTCAATAACAACTATGTACATTTAACCTAGTTTTCATAGGGTACGGATTAAAAACGGGCCAGGGTTTCTACCCCGGCCCAATTTTTTTTTGTTAAATAATCTGCAAAAAAAAGTTTTTAAATACTCTTAAAATTGAATCTTTTTAAATAAAAACCCTTGTTTGGTAAAAGTTTCTAAAACTACTGGCAAAGCAAATTTCAAGCGTTCATTTGCCTTCTCACTATCATGAAATACAATAATAGAGCCACTTTTAGTATTTTCCAATACATTTTTACAGCACTGCTGGGAAGTGATGGCTGTATCAAAATCGCCACTTAACACACTCCACATTATAATCTTAAAAGGTTCATCCATTTGCAATAATGCTTTATGCTGCCCGGGCAAAATTTTCCCATAGGGCGGCCTAAATAAGTTTGACGGGATTACTTCCCTGGCCTTTAATATGTTGGATAAATATTCTGCTCTCCCTGTTTTCCAGCCATTTAAATGGTTATGAGTATGATTGCCAACCGCATGCCCTTCCTGTAATATCCTATTGAATACATCGGGATACATTTCAACATTCTTGCCAATACAAAAGAAAGTAGCCTTGGCATTGTATTTGCGCAATTCATCCAATACAAATGCTGTAATCTGGGGGTGTGGGCCGTCATCAAAACTTAAATAAATAGCTTTTTCTTTGACGGGCATTTCCCAAACACTTTTGTTGAACAATTTATTTACCCATTTTGGCGTTCTAGCAGTGTAAAACATAAGGCAAATTAATTTTAAAAAATCATTAAACCATTCTTTATTGTATTAGTCTTACCTAATCAAAAACTCAAAATTTATGAAACTAAAACCCTTTTTAGCTGCATTAGGAGTAGCAACTTTTGCTCTTTGCCTTAACTCCTGTAAAAAAGTAGAAGAACAAGCTCAAGATTATGAAACAACATTTGAATTAAGTACTGACCAGGCAATATCTGATAATTTTACTGAAGACGCTAATCAATTATTTTTACAGGCAGCAGTTGAAAATAATGTGGCGGGAAGCGGATTTGCACCCGGCCCCATTGTTACCAACAATTTTATTCCCTGTGCCACTGTTACAATTACCCCATTACTGGGTTTCCCAAAAACCATTGTAATTGATTTTGGCACATCATGTACAGGCCCTTACGGTATTGTACGAAGCGGTAAAATAAATATCGTTATTTCTGATTCTGTAAGAAAAGTAGGCAGCACAGCCATTATGACTTTTGACAATTATTTTGTTAGTGGTTATAAGATTGAAGGAACTTATACCTGGACCAATACAGGTAGCACCGCAACCACAAGGAGTTGGGAGCGTAAAACTGAAAATGGAAAAGTAACAGCGCCAACAGGTAAATATTGGCTACACCAGGGCGTTAGAAATGTAATACAAAATGAAGGTGTAGGTACTCCCTGGGATTTAACAGATGATGCATTTTTAGTTACCGGTAATCATAGAGTTACCAACCAAGCCGGCGCTTACAGGGATATCACTGTGTTAGAAGCTTTACATAAAAGAAACGACTGCCACAATATTGACAAGGGCAAGTTAAAAGTGCAAGGGCCAAATCATTATGCTGTGATAGATTATGGTGATGGTACCTGCAATAACCTTGCAACCATCTCAATAGACGGAAGGCCTGAAAGAACAATTATTTTATGGTAATATACAATTGAAATTATTTATAAACCGTGAGGAAAAATCTTCACGGTTTTTTTATTCAGTTTATTAATCCATCATCAGCTAATTGTGAATGCCGTTATCTTTGCAGGATGAGTAAAGTAAGAGTAAGATTTGCCCCAAGCCCAACCGGCGGCTTACATTTGGGAGGTGTACGTACTGTTTTATATAATTACCTGTTTGCACGCCAGCATGGAGGCACATTTGTATTAAGGATAGAAGATACAGACCAAACACGATTTGTAGAAGGTGCTGAACAATATATTTTTAATTGCCTTAAATGGTGTGGCCTGGAGCCCGATGAAAGCATACAAAAACCCGGCGAATACGGGCCTTACAGGCAAAGTGAAAGAAAAGAAATTTACAGGAAATATGCCGAGGAACTGGTTGCAAAAGGATATGCCTATTATGCTTTTGATACCCCCGAAGAACTGGAAAAAATGAGGGTTGATTTTAAAACCGAATCAAACCCATCGCCACAATACGACAGTAAGATAAGATTAAAGATGAAAAACTCTTTAACCTTACCAAAGAATGAAACAGATAGTTTATTATCGATGGGTGCAAGGCATGTGATAAGAATTAAAATGCCCGAACAGGAAAACATATCATTTACCGATATGATTCATGGAGATGTAAATTTTGATTCTTCAGTAGTTGATGACAAGGTTTTATTAAAAGCCGATGGAATGCCCACTTATCACCTGGCAGTTGTAGTTGACGATGCCCTTATGAAAATTACACATGCTTTTAGGGGAGAAGAATGGCTGAGCAGTGCACCCGTACATATCTTATTATGGAAATATCTTTTTGGTTTAGATAAAATGCCGCAATGGGCACACCTGCCTTTGATTATGGGGCCAAGCGGAAAACTTAGTAAAAGAGATGGGGCAAAATATGGTTTCCCGGTTTTTGCCATGAACTGGACCGACCCAAGGAGCAATGAATTTACCGAAGGGTTTAAAGAAAAAGGATTTTTGCCCGAAGCATTTATAAATATGCTGGCCGTACTTGGATGGAACGATGGCACTGAACAGGAAATATACACGCTGGATGAAATGATTAAAAAATTCAGCATGGATAGAGTGCATAAAGCAGGCGCCAAATTTGATTATGAAAAAGCAAAATGGTTCAACCATGAATGGATTAAAAAGTTAGATGTTAAAAGTTATAAGTTAAATATTGAAGAGAATTTTACAGCAGCAGGAATTACAATAAATGATGATGCACATTTTGAAAAAATATTAGAACTGGTAAAAGACCGTTGCACTTTGCTACCCGACTTTGTACAGCAAGCTTCATTTTTCTTTAGTACACCGGTGCAATTAGATGTGGATGCTGTGAAACCAAAATGGAATGAAGAAAAAAAGAATTTCTTTATTGCATTTATAGAATTATTGAAGCTGACAGGCGATTGGCAGTTGCATACACTTGAAACAGCATTCAAAGAACTGGCTGCAGAAAAAAATATCAAACCTGGAGAACTGCAACTACCCTTACGCATCATGCTGGTGGGTGGTAAATTTGGCCCACCCGTTTTTCAAATTGCCGAACTGATTGGTAAAGATGAAACCATACTTCGTATTGAAAGTGCAATAAAAAAATTTTGATGCCGTTTAAACCAACAGGATCTCATTCAGTCAAAAAAAACAAAAAATTAATGAGAGTACTGCTTACCGTATTAGTATTTATCAGCATCATCAGTTGTACCAGTTGTTCTAAATCTTCAGATACGTTAACACCGATTGTAACGCCACCAACCACAGATAGTTTTACAGTTACTGTAAATAATGGCTATGGCAGCAGTAAATATAAAACAGGCGATACGGTTCATATCTTCAGCATTGCTTATGGCGATAACCAGGTATTTGATAAATGGAGTGGAGATGTAACCTATCTTAATGGTCCCGGCGAATGGCATACATGGTTCATTATGCCAAACAAAAATGTTTCATTTACCGGTACATTAAAATCAATAACACCGGTTACTTTACAATTTGAGCAGATACGTGGCCGAGACAGGATGAAACCTGTTTATTATTATTTTCCGGCCGGGCATAAAGGATTTGTTTACTTGCTGCATGGCACAAGCGGTACTGCACAAAACCTGGTAAACAGTTTTGAATTTGTACAACTTTATAAAGAACTGGTAAATGATGGTTTTGGTATTATTGTAACCGAATCGGAAGAAACAACAACAGGCGTAGATGCCAATGCCGATGGTAAATTAAGATGGCTGGTATCGCCGGCCGATTCTGTAAACAATGTTGATTATGCCAATATAAAAATTATTACCGATACTTTTTATAACCGTGGTATTACCAACAGGAGTAAACTTCGCTATTGCGTAGGTATGAGTAACGGTGGAAACTTTGCAGCCTATCTTTCTGATTATTTTAAATACAAAGCAGCAGTAAGTTATTGTGCGCCTGCCGGAGTTGCGGCCCTAACAACAGTTACTCCACTACAATTTTGTATGGCACGGTTTGATAATAATGAAAATGTAGGCCCTGCCGGAAATGCAGCGGCATTATCCAATTCGCAATTAATAACCAGCCGGGGCTATTGCAGTAAATATTTTATAAATGAAAGAGCGCCCCTGTATGCCGAACGCTTTGCCCGCCGTGGCGATATTACTGTTGCCAAGTCAACCGCCATATTTAATGAATTAAAAAGTAAAGGATTTTTAGATAGCAAAAATTATTTTAAAGGATTTATTGATGTGTTTACAACTGCCTACCAGGCAAACCCTGCTTCGTTTCCCGAATATAACAGCCTTACTATTTTGCAACGGTTATTTGTAAACGAACAAATAAGTATTTCCGTTTCCGATCATCATATTTACAGTGACTATAACAAAGCAACCATCAAATTTTTAAATACACAGTGTTTGTAAAAAATAAGCTGCTGTAGTTAAATTAAATTTGGTATTGTGTACATTCATGTATTTTTGTAAAACAGAAGTATATATGAACAGACCCATTAGAGTGTTGGTTGCCAAAGTAGGATTAGACGGCCACGACCGTGGAGCCAAAGTAATTGCCACCGCCTTGCGTGATGCAGGTATGGAAGTAATTTATACCGGCCTGCGCCAAACACCCGAAATGGTAGTTAATGCTGCGCTGCAGGAAGATGTAGATGCCATTGGTGTAAGCATATTAAGCGGCGCACACAATACTGTTTTTCCAAAACTTATTACGCTGATGAAAGAAAAAGAAATGAATGATGTACTGTTAACCGGTGGCGGCATTATACCCGAAGATGATATGGCTGAGTTGAATAAGTTAGGTGTTGGTAAATTATTTGCACCCGGCGCCACCACTTCAGAAATTGCTGGCTACATAACTGAATGGGTGAAACGCAATAGGAATTTTTAAAACTTACACGGCACTAAACAAATGCCCTTCATATCTGCTCACACTAATTAGGCTCAATATTCATCTTATTCAAGAATCGTTTTATCTCTTGTTTTTCTAATAATCAATATTAGTAAATTCGATTAACAACTTATTATATTGCTGTCATTCCGAACGATAGTGAGGAATCTGCCGAACTTTGCTGTCATTCCGAACGATAGTGAGGAATCTGCCGGGTTATTGTACTACCGCCAATCGCAGTGTGGAATCTGCTCAATTTTGCTTTTTATCCGGGCAGATCCTTCGCTACGCTCAGGATGACAGCAACACTCAACATAAACACAAAACATCAGCTTATGAAAATATCATTGGGCCATAATTACTATGTTTATATTACTACCAATAAAAACAAAACTGTTTTATATACCGGTGTTACCAACGATCTTCATCGCCGTTTATGGGAACATGAACAAAATGCAATACCATTTCGAAGTAAAAGTTTTGCAGGCCAATACAATGCTTATCACCTGATTTACTACGAACATTTTGTAGATATAAAGGAAGCTATTGCCAGGGAAAAAGAAATAAAAGGCTGGCGCCGTGAGAAAAAAGAAGCCCTTATAAACAATTTTAATCCCGGTTGGAAGTTTTTAAATGATGAAACATAGCTGTCATTCCGAACGCAGTGAGGAATCTGCCGAGCATTGCTGTCATTCCGAACGCAGTGAGGAATCTGCCGGGCTATAGTACTACCGCCGAACGCAGTGAGGAATCTGCCGGGCTATAGTACTACCGCCGAACGCAGTGAGGAATCTGCCAGGATTGTACTACGCTTATTAAAGTGAGGAATCTGCCCAGCTACAGCACTTAACCTCAAGCTTTAAATCATTTTCCGGGCAGATCCTTCGCTACACTCAGGATGACAGCGCCATTATTAATATGCAAAACCGCCTGAACGCATACCGTATTATGTGGGTACTTGTATTTTACGACCTCCCTACCGAAACCCGGCTTGAGCGGAAAATAGCCGCCTCATTCTGAAAAAAAATTATGGCAGATGGGTTTGCCATGTTCCAGTTTAGCCTGTACCTGCGCCACTGCGCCAGTATGGAAAATGCCGAAGTGCATGTAAAAAGAGTTAAGAAAATACTACCAGAAAAAGGAAAGGTTGGCATCATGACCATTACCGACAAGCAGTTTGGGAATATGGAAATATTTCATGGGCAAAAACAAGCCCAACCTATGGAAATTCCGCAGCAATTAGAACTTTTTTAGCTGATTAAGCCAACTGTAGAAATAAAAAAACCTCCAGAGATTATCTTCACGAAGGCTTTTTTAACGATTTTTAAGGTTCTATTTTCTTTAAAAACACAGGCTGGATAAGGCTTTTAAGCTAAGCTGTTGTTATCAAAGATCGTAAGAACTTAAATTGAAAGCAAATCATCCCGATTCTCATCGGGATTATCAAAAATCGTAAGAACTTAAATTGAAAGTTGAGCTTGCAAAATCTCGATCAACGAAGTTGCATCGGGACAAATCACAAATATTTTATTCGATGTATTTTAATGGTCTTAAATTTGTTGTAATAAACCGGGGTTCGGGTTAATGCTGCCTTTAACAAGCAAGTCATTAATAACACCTGGTTTTTTTATACATCCACATCAATTATTATCTTTAATTAAAGAATGAAAATATGTACAGCACACTGCTCACCGAATTAGAAAACGGTATACTAACCATCACCATCAACAGACCCGATAAATTAAATGCACTAAACAAAGATGTGTTTACCGATTTAAACAATGTGGTTGATGAAATAAATAATACCGAAGCCATTAAATCGGCCATCATTACCGGTTCAGGGTCAAAAGCATTTGTAGCCGGTGCTGATATTACCGAGTTTGGCGGATTGAACAAGGAACAGGCAATGGCATTGGCAAAACGTGGACAGGATATTTTTTTTAAAATTGAAAACAGCCCTAAACCCATTGTGGCCGCCGTAAACGGTTTTGCACTGGGCGGCGGTTGCGAACTGGCCATGGCCTGTCATTTCAGGCTATGCAGCGAAAACGCAAAATTTGGCCAACCCGAAGTTAACCTTGGTTTGATACCCGGTTATGGCGGTACACAAAGGCTTGTTCATTTAATTGGTAAAGGAAAGGCTATGGAATTACTGATGAGTGCACACATGATTGATGCCAACGAAGCAAAACAACTGGGCCTGGTAAATTATGTTACCACTGCCGAATCTTTAATTGAACACACAAAAAAAATACTCAACATCATTAATACTAAAGCGCCACTTGCAGTGGCCGGTTGTATAAAAGCGGCCAATGCCGTTTTTGATGAAACTAAAAACGGTTTTGCCGAAGAGATAAAAGAATTTGGAAACTGTTTTGTTACCGATGACATGAAAGAAGGCACTACGGCCTTCCTCGAAAAAAGAAAGGCTGATTTTAAAGGGCGATAATTAATTTTCAATTAAACTTTCGTCCAATAAATATGCTTCTATCTCACTGTTTGATGTGGCTGCTTTTTGCCCTGTAACCGTTAATACAATTTTTGAAACATTTGTTTTGGGAAAACTGATGATTCGTTTATTGCCGATGGTGGTTCCTGTAATTGCTTTCATCATTTGCTGCTTTTCATCAACAATATGCAATTGAAAATTTTTACAGTTTTGGCCTTTTGTCAAATCCTCCTTCAACACTATGCAATTAATGGATTGCGCTTGTTTAAATTCTATCCCCACAGATGAAAGCCCGTGCAATTTTAATGTAACAACAGTTTTTTTATTACCATCATTGATAGATGCTGCAGGCTTTATTCCATTATGCGGTATAAAAAAACCTTTTCCTTTTTTTGCTATATTATCTTTAAAACTTGCATCTTTTAGTTTTTTAAAACCAACAAGTGCTGCAGAATCAAATGGGGTTATCAATCCCTTATCGTTGGGCGGCACATTCAATAATAAATTAGCGCCACGGCCAACAGATTTTAAATACAGGTTGAAAAGTTCTTGTGGGTTTTTAACTTTTAAATTTTCGTCATCGTGCCAAAACCATCCCGGCCTTATGCTAACATCACATTCAGCCGGTATCCAGTTTTTACCATTAATATTTCCAGTGTTTAATGTATCTACCGTTGGTGCGCCATTGCCTCTTGTAAAACCGGCTGTATCTAAAGTATTCCAGTTTGTTTGGCCGGCAATTCCTTTTTCATTCCCACACCATCGGGCATCGGGGCCAATATCGCTAAATATAATTGTGTTGGGCGAAAGCTTTCTTACCGTATTTTCAAATCTGCGCCAGTCATACACCTGTTGTTTTCCATTAGGGCCTTCTCCGTTTGCGCCATCCCACCACAACTCCCAAATAGGGCCATAGTTGGTGAACAGCTCCTTCATCATATTTACAAATACATCGTTGTATTTTTCGGTGCCATAATCAGGATGGTTCCTGTCCCAGGGAGATATATATACGCCGAATTTTAAACCATATTTTTTGCATGCTGCCGATAAATCTTTCAGCACATCGCCCTTGCCGTTTTTCCATTTGCTTTCCCTAACAGTATGTGTTGAATATTTGCTTGGCCACAAGCAAAAACCATCGTGGTGTTTTGCGGTAATGATAATGCCTTTTGCGCCGCAGGCTTTTGCAATGCGGCACCATTGCTCACAATCTAATTCTTTGGGATCAAAAATTTCTTCTTTTTCATTACCATGCCCCCACTCCAGTCCGGTAAATGTATTGGGGCCAAAATGCATGAAGAGATAAAACTCCATTTCATGCCAGGCTTGCTGTGCCTTTGTTGGCATGGGTGTATTATTTTGCGCCATTAATATAAAAGGGCAGCAAAAAAACAACAGCATTAATATTTGTTTATTCATACGCATTTTCAAAAATTATAGTTTGGCCTTTATTTAATGTAACGGTTGCAATTTCGTTTTTTACTTCTACCAACAGCCTGTTAACTCCTTTGCTTATCCAGGTTTTAAAAGGTAGTTTCAATTTAAGTGTGCCGCCATTTTGGGCTGTAACTTTCACTTGTGTTACCAGGCCATTTTCTTTTTTAGCGCTAATTAAAAAAGCGCCTTCGGCTCTTAGTGTTTTAAACGAAACATTTTGCCAGCCTGCCTGACCGTTAGCGGCCGCCTGCGGTATTGCCGGAAAAACTTCGATATATCCATTATAACTTTGTAACAATAATTCATGCACGCCCTGTGCAAATGCAAAATTACCTTCAAGAGTAAACGGCCGGTATTGCAAATCGGAATACTGCCCGCCTTTTTGGTCGCCATTTAAATGAAAACTGTTTACCGAACAAAAATTAGATGCAAACTTTTGCAGCATGCTTACAGCGCTGTCGCCATCTTTTGCCCTTGCATAAATACAGGCCGCCCAGCAAAATGAATAACCCGTCCACAACCTTGTTCCTTTTTTTTGCAGCCAGCTTAGCGACCTGTTGATGATTTCTTTTTGCTTTTCATCATCCATACTTAACAAGCCAAGCGGATAAATGGCCATCAAATGTGCATGGTGCCTGTGCGATTCATCAAGGTTTTGGCCCGGCGCAATGGTAAGGCCGGTTTCGTTTACATCATAATGAGGCAACATTTTTTCTTCTTCAAATATTTGATGTGCAGCTAATCCGTTTTTCTTTTTTAAAACTTCTGCATCCTTTTTATATAAGTAATGCACCAGTGCAAGGTCGTAATTGGTATATCTTTTAAACCAGGCGTTGATGCTGTTATCATGGTACTCGGGGCTAGAACTTAATGGAATTAAATATTGCTGATGTACCGTATCCAGTTTCCTTATCTGCCTGAAATAATGCATTACATCTTTAAAATACGGAATGCATTTTTGCTGTAAAAATTTTTCATCCATACTGTATTTCCACTGCCAGTAAAAATGCTGTGCCAGCCATATTGCAGTGGTAGGACTCATAGAATACTGTATCCATCCACCCATGGGCTTGCCACTGATAGTGGTAACGCCGGGAACATTCAAACCATCGGTATTAAAATATTTTTTCGTCCATTTTTTATTTTCGGCTTTCACATTCCAGAGCCAGTTAGTAAATGAAGCAGTAAGGTTTAAATGATTGCCTGTATAACCGGGCCAGTAACTCAGTTCTGTGTTAAGGTCGTGATGCAGGTCGCCTTTCCAGGGTGGAAGGTTTCCATTGTCGGCTGTCCAAATAGCCTGCAGCGAAATAGGAGAGGTATTGCTTCTTGCTACGCAGCCAAACTTATACATATCAAGATAATACTGCCTTTGCAATAATGAATCGGGCAACAAAACTGATGATCGGCTCCAGTAATCTTTCCACCATGCAATATGCAATGGCCAAAAAGTAGGTTCTTTTAATTTGTTGTTTAATTGCGGAAGCGTTGCAGGTTTATTATTGCTGATGGTCCATTGGCCAATTATTTTATTGCCCGGAAATTTTTGCCATTGCAGCAATACTTCGTAATAATTATTATTCCATGTTGGTTGGTGATAACGGATGCTGTTTTTTGTTTTAGTTACAGAGCCTTTTGCATAACCCAGTTTCTCAAGCCCCTGCCCTGCAATGCTGTTACCTACGGCGCCTGACTTTCCTGAATTATAATTTGGAATCACCAATTGGGGAATTATTTCAGCATGTATGTTTTCAAAACTAAAATAACCAACTTGTTTTACAGCATGTATATAATTATTACAAATAATGCCGTTTTTAAATTTGATAACATTTAAGCCATTGCTGATATCAAGTGTGTTTGAAACAACTTTGCCAAGTATTTGCAGATTGAACTCAATTGCTGCACCCGGTATTTTTGTTGGTGCAGGATATTTTTCATAAGGCTCATCGCCTATCTTCTGCACCGAATCGTATTGCTGCTGCTTTACTTTCTGTACCACCCAATCAAATTTCAGTTTATCAATATCGGGCATGGGCCTGTCGTCCCAAAGATCAACCCTGTCTAATGATAACCTAAGCTTATCATCTTTTTGCCAAATTAATGCACCCAACCATCCATTGCCCAGGGGAATTGCTTCGTCCCATTTTTTTGCAAGTGAATCAAAAACAAGATTGTTGGCTACTGTTGGTTGTGCAATAACATTTTTTGTAAAAAATAAAATAATTATGGTTACAAAAATTTTCATCCAATTAAATTGAACGGTCAAGATGTGTATAGCCTCCATCAACATGCACTAACTGCCCAGTGGTGTGGCTCGATTTTTCTGAAAGCAGGAATGCTACCATGCTGGCAATTTCTTCGGTGGTTGTCATTCTTTTTCCAAGTGGTATTTTTTCGGTAATTGATTTTAATTTTTCTTCGGGATTTGGTAATGAGTAGATCCATTTCTCATACAATGCTGTGTAAGATTCTGCAACAATAACTGCGTTTACCCTTATGCCATAAGTTAGTAATTCAACCGCCCATTCTCTTGTTAATGCATTGCGGCCACCATTAGCTGCAGCATACGCAGATGTATTGCCCTGCCCTGTTTCTGCAACCTTGCTCCCGATATTTACAATGGCTCCTTTGGTTTTTATAAGATGGGGCAAAGCATAATGTGCCAACAGGTAGTAATGCACCAGGTTTTTATGTAATGATGTAATAAACGAATCGTAATTACCATTTGCCAAACCAACACCATCATTTACACCGGCATTATTAACTAACCCATCAATCCTGTTGAATTTTTTTACCGCTTCGTCAACAGCCCTTTTACACTCTTCCGGTTTTGTAAGTTCGGCAGTTACATAAAAACCTTTGCCGCCAATTTCATCCAGTATGGCTTTGTTATCAGTTTCATTACGGCCAATAATAACAGGTACAGCCCCTTCCGCAGCTAGTGCTTTGGTAATACCTGCACCAATCCCCTTGGCGCCACCGGAAACAATAATCACTTTATCTTTTAACTGAAGGTTCATATTTAAAGATTATAAAACTGAATTGCATTTAGTCCGAATATTTTTTCTTTATCAGTTGCAGAAAAATCCTGCATATATTTTTCTACAAGATTTTTCCATTGCCGGTAATTACCCGATAACAACATCACGGGCCAATCGCTGCCAAACATTAAGTGATTGGTTCCAAACAAATCAAATACGGTATCAAGATAAGAATAAAAATCAGTGGCTGCCCATTTGTTCCAGTTTGTTTCTGTTATTAATCCTGATATTTTGCAATACACATTGGGCATAGCCGCCATTTCTTTCATGTATATTTTCCAATTGTTTATTTCTATATTTTTTATATCCGGCTTTGCACAATGGTCAATAACAAATTTTTGTTGTGGAAACTGATGTACAAATTCAAGCGCCTGTTTTAACTGTGTATGATAAAGCAAAAGGTCGTAGGTATAATTGTAATTGCTCAATGCCTGTATTCCTCTAAGAAAATTTTCTTTCTCTAAAAACCCATCCGGCTCTGCCTGTACTATATGACGCCAACCTTTTATGACGGGGAATTGTGAAAAATATTGCAACCGTTTATCTATATCATCCTGCTGCAAATCAATCCAACCTACCACAGCTTTTATAAAATCGTGTTCTTTTGAAAGCTGGCACAAAAATAATGTTTCAGCCTCCTGCTGATCTGCCTGTACGGCCACACAACCATCAATATTATTTTCTTTTAAATGAGCCACCAATTGGCCCGGCAAATAATTTTGCCTTAATATTTTCATTTCATCCGTTATCCACGAATCCCTTACTGCATCATAGTTCCAAAAATGAACATGTGAATCAATGGTCATGGCAATTCAAATATTTTATCCATCAAAATCCATTTCTCTCCCGGTTTTGCCCAGGGCAATGATTGTTGATATTTCCACATCAGCTCTTCCCACTGCTGCACTGTAGGGTTAGCCGCATCAGCCGCTGATTTTTTTTCAAAACTAAAATCATCACTGGCTTCAATAATCATAAACAGCCTATTACCGGTACGGTAAATATCCAACACTTTAATACCGGCATCTTTTATACTGTTTATTATTTCGGGCCACACTTTCTTATGATAATCTTCATAAGCAGCAATCAATGCAGGATCATCTTTAAGATCAAGTGCAAGGCAATATCTTTTTAATTGTTTCATTGTTTGCACGCTACGGCTTTTTGTTTGCTGCTGCCCAAACCATCAATACCAAGTTCAATTACATTGCCTGGTTGTATGTACACCGGCGCCGGTTTTTGCCCCATGCCCACCCCCGCCGGTGTGCCTGTTGAAATAATATCGCCGGGCAATAATGTCATAAACTGGCTTACATAAGATACCAGGTGCGGAATTTTAAACACAAGGTTTTTTGTATTTCCATCCTGCATCATCTTACCGTTAACGGTTAACCATAACCGCAGGTTATTTATATCAGCAAATTCATCTTTTGTAGCCAGCCAGGGGCCAAGCGGTGCAAAGGTATCGCAGCTTTTACCCTTCACCCATTGCCCGCTTCGTTCCAGTTGAAATGCCCGTTCGCTATAATCATTATGCAACACATACCCCGCCACAAAGTCCATCGCTTCTGCTACTTCTACATAGCTTGTCTTTTTACCAATCACAAGCGCCAGTTCTACTTCCCAATCAGTTTTAGTACTGTTTTTGGGTATAATTAAATCATCATTGGGCCCTACCAGCGCTGTGGTTGATTTAAAAAAAATAACCGGTTCGGCAGGTAATTGCATATTACTTTCTGCAGCATGATCAGAATAATTTAAACCGATACAAATTATTTTTGATGGCCTTGCAATTGGTGCGCCCAGGCGTGTATTTTTTGAAACAGGTTGTAATTTTTTTTCGGCAATAATATTTTTTAAAGATGCAAGCCCGTTGTTAGCAAAAAAATCTTCATCATAATCTTTTATATATGCCGATACATCCAGCCATTCATCACTGATGATTATAGCAGGTTTTTCTTTTCCGGGATCTCCAATACGAATCAGCTTCATAATATTTTAATTATTAAGTTTAATAAAGCCCCCGTCGATGGGATAATCGCAACCGGTAATAAATGACGCTTCGCTGCTGCAGAGGTACAGCGCCAGTGCGGCCACTTCATCGGGGTTAGCCATGCGGCCAATGGGTTGTGTTTTTGAAAGTTTTTCAAACATCTCTGCTTCCCGGCCCGGGTACGATTTTTTTAAATAACCATCAACAAAAGGAGTATGCACCCTTGCCGGCGAAATAGAATTGCAACGGATGTTTTCGCTGATATAATCTTTGGCCACACTCAATGTCATTGCCATTACCGCACCTTTTGCGGTGCTATAAGCAAAACGGTCGGGCAAACCAACATTTGCGGCAATTGAAGCCATGTTGATGATACTGCCGCCGTTTGATTTTCTTAACTGTGGTATAGCTGCAAAAATACAATTGTACACGCCTTTCACATTTACCTGCATCAGCCTGTCAAAATCTTCTTCTGTTGTTGTATCGGCTTTGCCAATATGTGCAATGCCGGCATTATTAATAAGCATATCAATAGCGCCAATGTTTTCAAAAACATCCAGCACTTCTTTTTGTACCGATACATTGCATTGCTGTGCAAATGCTTTTCCATTCATTTTGTTTATATCATTTACAACAGCATTGGCGGCATCTAAATCCATTTCGAGGATATGTACAGTGGCGCCCTGTTTTGCAAATGTGGTGGCAATAGCCCTGCCAATGCCACTTCCGCCGCCGGTAACTACGGCAATTTTATTTTTAAGTGTAAACATGATTATTGTTTTATCTTATATCCTTTCCATCCAAACCAGGCTACCACAGTAAAGCAGCATAAAGGTACAATATAGGCATAGGCAGTTGCTTTCTCGGATAATATCCCCATAAAATAGGGCACCAATGCACCGCCAACAATTGACATGATGATGAATGAAGCGCCTTTTTTTGTATGATGCCCCAGGTCTTTAACGCCTAATGCAAATATGGTGGGGAACATGATGGATTCAAAAAAGAAAACAGCCATTAATGCATAAACAGAAAACCAGCCATCTTTAAAAATAACAATAACACACAACAAGATATTGATAAGAGAATACAACATCAGTAATTTGTTGGGAGCAATCTTTCGCATCAAAGCCGTACCTGCAAAACGGCCTGCGGTAAACAATAACATGCTTACAGAAAGCAGGTATGCTGCTTTGGCATTATTAATATGATTATCTGCCTCGGTACAATAGTTTATAAATAATGCTGCCACACCAACCTGTGCGGCTACATAAAAAAACTGTGCAATAACCGCATTTACAAAATGGCTGTGTTTAATTAAAGGTTTGGTATCATGCACTTGCTGCGATACCAATGAACTTTCTTTTATTTCGGGCAGCGCCGTTTTTACAAACAAACCTGCAATCAGCAAAACAACCATTCCGATTACGATATATACAAACTGAACCGAATCAAGGCTTCCGTTTACATTGGTTTTGCCAAAAAATAATTTGGCAGCAATGATTGGGCCGATGAATGAACCTACACCATTAAAGCATTGCGAAAGGTTAAGCCTGAATTCGGAAGTTTGTGGTTTGCCTAAAACCGTTACATAAGGATTGGCTGCGGTTTCGAGGCAAGCAAGGCCCGATGCCAGTATGAATAATGCAAGCAGGAAAAAATTAAAACTTGATTGCTGTGCTGCAGGGTAAAAAAGAAATGCACCGGTGGCATATAATAACAGCCCGGCAATGATTCCTTTTTTATACCCATACTTGTTCATGAACATGGCTGCAGGAAATGCAATTAAAAAATATGCACCAAAATATGCAGCCTGTAAAAGTGTTGATCTTGTTTTTGTAATATTCAGCGAATCTTGAAAATGCTTGTTCAACACATCCAGCAAACCATACGCAAGGCCCCACATAAAGAACAGGCTTGTTACCAGCACCAATGGCAGCAGGAAATTATTTTTAGTTTGGTTCATCGTTTTGGTTTAATGAAATAACATGCTTCCGGGTAATTCTACTTTATCTTTTCCTTCGGCATTAAATAAAATTTTTAGCACGTTACCGCCGCCGCTATCGTAATAAATAACCTTTATTTTATGATACCCTTTCTTTAATGCCGCTTTGCCACTCACTTCTGTTGAGCCATGGTCGCCATCATTATCCACCACTTCTTCATCATCAATAAATAATTTACTGCCATCGTCTGATTGAGTATAAAATGTATACATGCCATCTTTTGTAATCTTTATGTAACCAGTAAATTCAAAAGCAAATTTTTCGGTGCGTTGTTTTTTTGCCAGCGATATGTTATCCGCAACACCTGTATTTACAACAGCAGTTTTAAATGATGTTATCATATTAATATCTTTATCGGGCTGATAATATTTATAACTGATGCCCGGTTTTAACCCAGTCAAATTCATACCTTTCATCCAATTGTATGTTTTTACTTTTTGAGTAGTGGTATTGCTTGATAAAACTCCTTTTCCAAATGTTTTGGCTTTAATGATTACAGTTTTATCTATACTGAAAGGTTTTATATATAATGTTGATTCAAGAGTGGGTTCGCTGCCATCAGTTGTATAGCGTACAATAGCAGGCTGTGTTACATAAAAGCTTATAGACGGTTTGGAAGCATTCTTATTATAATCAACATCCATCACAGGCTTTGCCATAAACTTTCCATAATTATCAATCTTTATAACAAAGGCATAAGGCGCTTTAATTTTATTTGGATTGTATTCAGGAAGTTGTATCAGTGTATTTTTTCCGGCATCATTCCATTGTAGTTTTTCATTTGTTGATAAAAAACTGACGTTGGTGCCTGTGGGCAAACTAATATCCTTTAATGTTAGTTGCCCGTTATCGGGATATTGGGGAAAGATGGCATACAAAGAATTTGTATTTGCATTATAAGTGTAAAAGATTTCTTTTACCGCATAACCAAGATCAGGATTGATGGTTATTTTTAAAAGCATATCTCCGCTCCTGTCTTTATAGTTCCTGTTACCACTGCTCCATTGCGAACTTTCTTTCCATCTTGTTGTATTGTAAATTGCTTCGCCGTTTATCTTTATCCAGTCGCCTATCTGTAACAATCGCTCCTGCATGATGGGAGGAATTTTTCCATGAGCATCTGGGCCAATATCAAGTAAAAAATTTCCGCCACGGCTTACTTTATCAATTAACTGCAATACCAGCGACTGAGTAGAATTATAATCCCATGCATCTTCTTCACGGTTGTAACCATAGCTGTAACCCATGCCCCTGCTCTCTTCCCAGTAATGATCTTCAAAATCAAGATCGGGTTGGTACTCGGGTGTATAAATGCCACCATGCTTAAATCGCACACCAGAGCCCCATCGGTCGTTTACTACTATCTTATCTTTAACAGGGCTTTCATTATAAAGCCATGCTAAAAACTCCTGGCTTTTCCAGGTTTCGGCAGGCACATCCCAGTCGCCATCTGTCCAAAAAACATCCGGTTTATAATTTTCAATTAGGTCTTTCATTTGCGGCCATGTATGTTCGATGGCAAATTTATTTTTATCTTTTAACCAAAGTGGATTAAACCATTCGTACAAAGAGTAATACATGCCTGCATGTACCGAAGTTTTTCTCACTGCCTTAAAAAGGTCGCCCAGTAAATCTCTTTTGGGCCCTACGTCAACGGCATTCCATTTAAAGCCCCAGTCACGGTCGGCTTCCTTGCTTGGCCATAAGGTAAACCCATCATGATGTTTGGATGTAAGTACAATATATTTTGCACCAGATGCTTCAAATAGTTTTGCCCATGCATCCGGGTTAAATAATTCGGCTTTAAAATCATTGGCCAGGTCGTAATACGAGCGGTTGCCATAATTTTCTTTGTGAAATTTTTGCCTTGCTGTATCTGTTGTTTGTAAACCATATTGATACCACTCGGCATAATTGCCTTTAGTACACCATGCAGGCACAGAGTAAACGCCCCAATGGATGAAGATGCCGAATTTTGCATCTTTAAACCATTGCGGTACCGGCCTGCTATCGAGGCTTTGCCAATTGGGCTGATAATTTTGTGCAAATAAACACTGAGCTGTAACAAGAAAGAAAATAAAAACTGACTTTTTCATCCTGCAGGATTTAGACTTAAAAATACCTGTCTGTTATGTAAATAACAAATAAGAATTGCAATACAAAAATAAAAGGGGGTATTTCTATTTTGTTACCTCATCGTACCTTTACAGCTCAACATTTAAAAAATTAATAACCTTATTTATGGAATACAGGATAGAAAAAGACACTATGGGTGAAGTGAAAGTGCCTGCTGAAGCTTATTATGGTGCTCAAACCCAGCGTAGCATTGATAATTTTAAAATTGCACAGGATATAAACCGTATGCCTAAAGAAATTATAAAGGCATTTGCCTATTTAAAACATGCGGCTGCCATCACCAACCAGCAAGCCGGTGTATTATCCAAAAAGAAAGCAGATTTAATTGGCAGGGTTTGTAAAGAGATACTTGAGGGGAAATTAGATACTTATTTCCCCTTGGTGGTTTGGCAAACAGGTAGCGGCACCCAAAGCAATATGAATGTGAATGAAGTGATAGCTTATCGTGCACATGTTTTAAACGGAGGTAAATTAATCGACAAAGAAAAATACCTGCATCCTAATGATGATGTTAACAAAAGCCAAAGCAGCAATGATACATTCCCTACGGCGATGCATATTGCTGCATATAAAATATTGATAGAAACAACTATACCGGGCATTACCAAGCTACGCAACACACTCGATAAAAAGTCGAAAGCATTTATGAAAGTGGTAAAGATAGGCCGTACACATTTTATGGATGCTACACCATTAACTGTAGGCCAGGAATTCAGCGGATATGTATCGCAATTAGACCATGGATTGAAAGCCATTAAAAACAGTTTGGCTCATTTAAGCGAACTGGCCCTTGGAGGAACCGCAGTAGGTACAGGCATAAACACACCACCCAATTATGCCGTAAACGTGGCAAAGCAAATTGCTAAACTAACTAAGTTACCTTTTAAAACTGCTGATAATAAATTTGAAGCTCTGGCTGCACATGATGCGATAGTAGAAGCACATGGCGCTTTAAAAACCGTTGCCGTTAGTTTGATGAAGATTGCAAATGATATCCGCATGTTATCATCGGGGCCAAGAAGCGGTATTGGCGAAATATTTATACCGGATAATGAGCCGGGATCTTCCATTATGCCGGGCAAAGTAAACCCAACACAGTGCGAAGCATTAACCATGATAGCTGCACAGGTAATGGGTAACGATGTTGCCATCAACATTGGCGGTGCTACCGGTCATTTTGAACTAAACGTTTTTAAACCGGTAATGATTTACAATTTCCTGCACAGCGCAAGGCTAATTGGCGATGGCTGTGTTTCGTTCAATGATAAATGCGCTATAGGCATAGAACCCATCAAAGCCAATATTAAAAAACACCTGGATAATTCACTGATGCTGGTAACATCTTTAAACACAAAAATTGGGTACTACAAAGCCGCCGAAATTGCACAGAAAGCCCATAAAGAAGGAACCACTTTAAAAGAAATGGCAGTAAAACTTGGTTATGTAACAGCAAAAGAATTTGATGAATGGGTGGTGCCTGCAAATATGGTTGGTAAAATTTGATAACTATAACGTTATCTTTATACGATAATAAAACTTTTACATTGCACCGCTCTACAAAAGCGGTGCATTTTTTTACAAGACAATGATTTTTTCAATCTGCATTTCTACATCATATGTATTGTACAGCTTAAAAGTATAAACTCCTTTTTGTAAAGATGAAATATCAATTTTAAAATTATTCTGGTAAGCAGTTTTTTCCATAACCAGCCGACCTGTAATATCATACAACTGTGCTCTTAAGGGTTTACGCATTTCTTTCTTGCTTTCAACATTTAAAATACTGCTTGCGGGGTTGGGATATATTTTCATTAAATTTTTTACAACCCTTGGGTTTACAGCATCGTTATTTATTGAAAGTGTGGGGCCGGTATAAGTATATTCCATAATGCTACCACCGTTAGCAGATGCTCCTATATCACGGGCAACATAAAATGCTAATCCGTTTGGTGATGCTGTAACCCTTCTTATCCTGTTACCATCTCCCCTAAAGTAAGAGATGGTATCGCCAATGACAGCATTGCCTGCAGCATTTAATTTAAGCCTGTAAATAAAATTTTTTTTAAGTGGGGTTAATAATAAAGAAGCAGGCCAGTCGGGAATTACATTATAATTGTAAAATTCTAAACTGGAACAGGCTATGGTAGGCCATAATGCATTGTTACTTTGTGCCATTAATGCTGCCATGCCCGATGCCGGTTCTGTAAACAAAGTAAATATAGGCTCCTGGTGGGTGGGGGTAGCATTACAAAATGTTTGTTCATTAGCATTGCTGTTTTGACCAATTTTATAACCATTTACATTGCCATCACAATAACCTGATACTTTGTCCCATCCATAATTTTTACCGGGCAGTATAATATTTATTTCATCATCAGTTCTATCCATTTGTTCGTTGCTATACAAAATATTTGTACTATTAACAGTTCCCCACACAAGGCCCTGTGCATTACGGTGTCCCAATGAATAAACATAGTCCTGTGCTGTAATAGATGACGAATTGTAAAAAGGGTTATCGTTGGGTACCCAGTCATCGGCACCACCATCTCCATCGGGCTCGGTATTAATACGCAAAACTTTTCCTTCCATCACATTTACATTTTGTGCATTTTCTGTACGGGTAGTATTTAAAAACTGCCCTGCACCCATATCGCCTACTGTATAATAAAGGCGGTATTGTGTATGGGCTGCATCGGCTCCGGGTTCTATTACAGGGCTTATTACAAGCCTGCCAGAGTTGTGATCGCTGCTACCGGGTATATTGTTTAATATAATAACCGGGTTTATTAAAGAATTACCAACATACTCAAACCTTACAATCTTTGTTGTAAAAATGCAACTTGTATTGGTACCGGGGCAACTACCTCGGTTATAAACATAAGCCGCATATACCCATGGTTTAGCTGCACGTACCGATGCATCAGAAGAATAAAGGTTTGGATGAATAGCCAATCCCATAAGGCCACCTTGTGGCTGAATGCCACTGCCTGAAGTAAAATTGATAGTAGGATCGGTAGCTCGCAAATTAACTAATTGTGTTTTATTTCCGTTTGCAATATTAACCCGTGAGATGATATATGCTTTATTTTCGGTAACCCACAATGAGTCATTGGGGCCATACACTACTTCCCATGCCGAATTAAAGCCACTGGCAACAGTTCGTTTTGCAAAAGTTTCTGTTTGAGCAAAAACTTGCTGCACATTAATCATTAAAACTAATATGGTTAAGCTGCATAATACCTTTTTCATAAGCAAGGTTTTTATTAATTATTTTATGCTGCTAAAGGGTTTTCAAAAAAGGGTATTTATTTAATTGGTAACGAGTAAAAAAAGGAATTATTTCGAACTATAAGTAATTATTCATAGAATTTTTAATCACTCGTAAATTACCGGTTTTTACTTGTATTTACAACGTATTTTAACTTCAACTTTTACTACTTGTTTTTACTATTATAGCACTTAAAATGCCTCAGGTTTTATAGAATTCTCTTTAAGTAAAAAAACAAGAAAAATCTTTTTTTACTACAAGCTTAAAAAAACTGTTTTTTACAAAATAATATCTGCACAATACCCGTTAAAAAAATACAGCATACAGTGTATTTTGTTTACTTTTTTTAATGTACGCTGCTAATAAATGTTACCCTCTCATTATCCAAAAAAATACCAGTAAATACTGAATACTAATACTATGGCAACATCTCATTCATGTTTATCACTAAAATTGAAAAAAAATCCTCACAATATTTTAATACCAAAACAGTACCCACATGAAAAAAACTATACACTTATCCTTTTACTTGTACATATTATGCCTGGCAATACAGGTTAACAGGCAGCCATTGTTTGCACAGGTGCAAACTGGCAAAAGCTATATCAATGTGTCAAAAAATTTAACCGGTGGTACTTTTGAACCGGGCGATACACTTGAAATAAGGGCTTCTATTGCTGTAGGCAGTTTCTCTTCTTTTTCCATAACCCAGGTTAGGTACAACGATACTATTAATTCAAACTTTACTTACATACCCGGTACGCTTAAAATATTAACCAATGAAGGTTTGGTTTTTAGGTCGTACAGTGATGCTGCCGGCGATGATGCAGCTATGTTTAATAATACCAATAGAACTATACGCATTAACATGGGTACCGGTACCGGTAATGCAAATAATACTGGCAACGGCACTGCAGGTGCAGGTACCATTGCATATAACAACAAACCATCTTTTTATGGAGGTGTATGTATTATGGTAGCTTCGTTTAGGGTAAGGATAAATGCATTGCCCTATAACACTTTACTCACAATGCATGGCGGCGCTTTCAGGTACACTCAATCGGGTTCGCCTGTAATTGCAAGTTTTATTGCACACAACCTTATGTTGTTTCAAAATATTGGTGTTTGCCCCAATTTTGTTGGTGGCAATGCTGTAATAGAAAATAATGGTACGTTTGGCAGTGGCAATACTCAAAACAGGAGTGCATCGGCCATTGTGCCGGGATATACATTTGTAAATTTTTCGGCCAATTCACCTAATGATGGCAGTTATGGTATTGCCAACAATAGCAGCGCAACCGGCGCTACTAATAACGGTGTAGCATACCCTCACAGTTCAAGGGTGTTTACCGTTTGGGATATTATTGGTGACCATACCGGTGCAGCAAGCCCAACTGCTGGCAACCCTGCAACTCCGGTAGGAACTACCGGCGGCTATATGGCAGTAGTAAATGCCAGCTATGCCACAAGCCGTGCCATACAACAGGATGTAAGTAATTTATGCCCGGCTACCTATTACGACTTTAGTGCATGGTTTAGGAATATATGCCCTAAGTGTTCGTGCGATAGTAATGGCCGTGGAGCTTTAAATGCTTTGTTTAACGGCCCCTATCCTCCAGGTGTAAAGCCAAACCTAACTTTTCAATTAAATGGAATTGATTATTACACTACCGGTGACATTCCCTATACAGGGCTTTGGGAGAAAAAGGGATTTACTTATTTAACTGGCCCTACACAAACTTCATTTACACTTTCTATACGCAACAATTCACCTGGCGGCGGTGGTAACGATTGGGCAATTGATGATGTAAGCCTTTCAACTTGCGTACCCGATATAGAACTTAACTATAATCCTGAGTTTAAAGGTTGCTATGGCTCGCTGGTTGAATTGGCATCAACAATAAGATGCTGGTTTCCTAATTATACTTATTACAAATGGCAGCGTAGTACAAATGGCGGTGTAACCTGGAATGATACCGGTGTAAGCGGTACCGGTTCGCCATCTTATGTTAGCGGGCAATGGGAATATACTGTAAACTATCCTCCATTTATTGCCAATCAACCCGATAGCGGCCATCGTTACAGGGTGGTAGTAGCTACTACAGCTGCTAACCTCAACAATATAAACTGCTCGTACAGCAATAACAGCAATATATTTTTAAATATTATTGATTGCGGTGTAATATTAAATACAACCATTACAAATTTTACAGCAAAAATTATACAGGACTATGCAAATGTAAATTGGCAAATTTCATCAGGTAATAATATTCAATATTTTCAGTTAGAAAAAAGCAGCAATGCAACCGATTTTAAACCTATTGCAATCATACCATACCAAAATACATCTATCTATAGTTTTAACGACCCCGAAAAAATTACGGGCATTAGTTATTACCGATTAAAGATTTTTGATACAAAAGGATATTTTGTTTATAGTAAGATTATTGCCGTAAACAATGGCAATATAAATTTTGAAGTAAAGACTTTCACTAATCCTGTTATCGACAAACTGGTACTAGATTACCTGGTACCTGATAACGGTATAGTAACTTTAAATCTTTTAAATACATATGGGGCACCATTGATTTCGCAACAATGGCATGCAAAAAAAGGGTGGAATAAAAGTAGTTTTGATATTGTAAAAAATCTTCCTGCAGGTATGTACATAATCTCTTTAACTTATCAAAACCAGGTAATAAATAAAAGAATAATAAAATTGTAAAGGTTGTTTTGTCATGGAAAAATAAAGGCCTTCCGTTTTTTGGAAGGCCTTTAATTATTTGCATTTATAGCTAAAGCTAAGTTTACCTGCAAGCGCTGGTATACAAGGCTGATCATCACCCGACATTTGCACGCTAAAGACATAAGTATCCCTGCTCATAATATAAGTGCTGAAGTTTGAAACCGTTGAATCTCTTAACACATTACCCGGATCATATTCTCTTACAGTTATTTTTTTAATTGCGTTATACGGCTTTTCGCCAAAGTTGTAAAACTGGTTATAATAAGCGTACACTATTTCATCGGGGAAAATATAGATGTACCTTCTGGGTATAATATTAGTATAGTACTCCATGGATGCATTACTGGTAACATCGCCGGTTAACAGGTTTGTTGCTGTCATTTGTATAAGGTTACCATTGTTGTAAGTATAAATTACTTTTTTATAAGGCACCCCCGGAGCAGCCGTGTAAGCATATAATTTTGAGGTAAGGTAACCGGTTGCATTATAAAAATAGCTTGCATCAAACTGTGGCGATAATGGGTCGGTGGGGTCGGATAAACCGTGTAAGCTTATGATACGTTTATTAAAATCTACCAGGAAATATTCATTAGCATTTAAATGAACAGTATCATTGGTAATAAAAGGATTTGCAATAAATTCTATTATCCTTCCAACACTGTCATATTGTATAATATTGGTTACATCATCCTGGCTGTTGATATCGGCAGCAATAGAACCAAGGCCTGTTAGTGTTGCAGTATCGGTATACACAATTTTACTGATGCGGCAATCAACGCCAACTATCTGGTCGTTTCCTTGTGTACTGTTTTCGTCACTGTATTCTTTTGCACAGGATAACATCATTACCGACAGGCTTATAAAACAAATCGCTACTATTTTTTTCATTGGTTATATTTCAAAATAATTTACAAACAAAAATTATGTAATACCTTTTTTATTTTGCAAGATGCTAAAATTAAAACAATTGCTGCATTAGCTGTTTATTTATACACACCAATCAAATTAAATTAATGTTGTAATGAGTACCTTTTTCTTATTATAATTGGTGGTATTAAATTAACGCTAATCATCTATAAAATTGTGCTGCCCGGCAATTTTAAGAAATGTTTTTATGATACCTGCGACTCATCGTTTACTAATGCATTGGTTTCTACGGTGCGGTGTTTTTCATCAGCTTCCTTATGTTTAAAAAATCTTTTTTGAAAAACCAATATACTTAACACACCGGTAGTGATTGATGCATCGGCAATATTAAAGATGGGCCTGAAAAACTCAAAATCATCGCCTCCCCAAAAAGGAAACCATGAAGGGAAATGCCCTTTAATGACAGGGAAATAAAGCATATCTACCACATTACCATGTAAAAAAGATGCATATCCTTTTGATGAAAAACTAGCCAGTCCGCTATAACCAATGTATTCATTGATGGATGGGTCCATCGTCATGCCTTTATCAAACAACAAACCATAAAAAGAAGAGTCTATCAGGTTGCCCAAAGCACCTGCATATACCAATGCTGCACAAAAAATAAATCCACGGTGTTGTTTTTCCCTGATTATTTTACCCAGGTACCAGGTACCAAAAATAACAGCCCCCATCCTGAAAATGGTGAGTGCCATCTTACCCCAGTTACCGCCAAATTTCCAGCCATAAGCCATGCCCGGGTTTTCAACAAAATATAATTGAAACCCACTACCAATTACCTGCCGAGATTCATTTAAATGGAAATTTGTTTTAATCCACAATTTTAACGCCTGGTCAGCTATAATTATCAGTAAGATGATTAACGTTACATGTTTTGCTTTCATAATGATTGGCAAAGATAAGTGATTGAAAGGATTGATACATCCTATCTACAGTACTGGCTTTAGTTACATTATTCTTCAAAATAAACCCTTTTTACACGCTGCGAAATACCTGTTAAAATTTCGTAGGGGATTGTTTGTGCCATGGCTGCCAGTTCAGCCACCGGCAATTCTTCTCCAAACACTATCACTTCATCAGCTTCTTTTGCAGTGGCTTCGGTTATATCCAGCATGGTCATATCCATACATACATTACCAATTACAGGCACTCTTTTTCCATTTAGCCACATCTTACCATTGCCATTGCCCAATATCCTTGGGTACCCATCGGCATAACCAATGTTAACAGTTGCAATTACAGAATCCTTGTCGGCTACTGCATTTCGGTTATACCCTACACTCTCGCCTTTTTTTATTTTTTTAATTTGTGAGATGGTAGTTTTTAAAGTGGTAACATTTTTTAATTGTTGTTGTATGGCCTGTACAGCATCGGCGCCATACAAACCAATACCAAGCCGTACCATATCAAATTGTAAATGCGGATGCCTGTGTATAGCCGATGTATTGGCAATATGGCGAATAAAATTATAACCTATTGCTGTTTTAATTTTATTGCAGCTACCTGTAAAAGATGCTGCCTGCGCTGCGGTGAAGCCATCGTGCAAAACCGAATCGCTAGCTGCCAGGTGAGAAAAAACTGATTGTATTTTAAAAACCGGTGAATCTTTCAGTAATTCACACAATGCTTCAATATCCTGTTGGATAAACCCAAGCCGATGCATGCCTGTATCTAGTTTTATATGCACGGGATAATTGGTTATGCCTGCATTTTTTAAATAAGCCGCAAAATTTTTCATTATCCCAAACGAAAACAATTCAGGTTCCAGGTTATTTTCAACTAGCGCATCAAAAGTTATTTCCTCGGTATTCATCACCATCAACGGCAGGCTAATACCTGCTTTGCGTAATTCCACCCCTTCATCGGTATAAGCCACAGCCAGGTAATCTACACGATTAAACTGTAGCAGGTTGGCTATTTCAAAACTACCGCTGCCATAACTAAATGCTTTTACCATAGCCATTAGTTTAACGCCTGGTGCAAGCATTTGTTTATAAGTATTCAGGTTATGGGTAATTGCATTGAGGTTTACTTCCAATACCGTTTGATGTCTTTTCTTTTCAAGCAAATAACTTATTTGTTCAAACTCAAATACACGGGCACCTTTTAACAATATTGTTTCGTTACTAAACTGTTGGTTACGGAATTGCTGTTTAAATTCGCTGGTTGAAATAAAGAAAGAAGTTTCTTTAATATTTTTAAATGCCTGCTGCTGTTCACTAATATGCGGACCAATACCAATAAACCGATTGATATTTTTTTGTTCGAGCATGGCGGCAACTTCGGCATACAATGCCTGGCTTTTTTTACCCGATTGCAATATATCGCTTAAGATTACAGTGCGCTTGTTATGCTGCTGCTGATGCTGTAAAAAATTTAATGCAATGGTTAGCGAATTAATATCGGCGCTGTAGCTGTCGTTAATAACAGAACAATTGTTGATGCCCTGTTTTAATTGAAGGCGCATTTCTACAGGCCGCAGTTGCAGCATTCGGCCGGCAATATCTTTTGTTGAAATACCCATATCTAACAACAGGCAACAGCATGTAAGGGCATTTTCAACCGATGCTGCATCGGTAAATGGAATGGTAAATTCAAAAACCTGGTCTTTGTAGTTTGCTTGTATTGTACTTTGATTGCTGCTTGTTCCTGTTTTTAAAACCTGTAAAGTATCTGTTTGCCTGTTGCCCCAGGTAAAAAGTTTTAAGCCGGTGGCCGAGTTTTTTTTAAACTCCACAACTTCTTTATCAAGTTTTGTATTAATGCTGCCATAAATAAGCAGCTTGCTATGTACAAACAATTTCAGTTTTTCCTGAATCTTTTGCGATAAGCTAGTAAAACCTTCGCTGTGTGCATCACCAATATTTGTAATGATGCCAATACCCGGTGCAATTATCTTTTCAAGTTTTTCCATTTCGCCCGGCAAAGAAATACCGGCTTCAAAAATTGCCAGGTTGTAATGATTATTCATTTGCCAAACACTGAGAGGCACACCTATTTGAGAATTATAACTTTTAGGGCTGCGTATAATATTATAATCGTACTGCAGTAACTGGTACAGCCATTCTTTTACAATGGTTTTTCCGTTGCTGCCTGTTATACCTATTACTGGCATGGAATATTGTTTGCTATGCCATGCTGTTAGTAATTGCAATGCATGTAAAACATCCTGCACTCGTAAAAAGGCGGCGCCTGCATATTCATTAATTTTTTTGTTACTGAAATTTTCATCTACTACAAAACAACGTACGCCTTGCTTATATAAATCATCAATAAACAAACTGCTCTGCCATCTTTTTCCATCCAGTGCAAAAAAAACTGATTGCCCCGGAAATAATAATTTACGGCTATCGAGCAAAATATGTTCAATCATCAACCCATCATCTTTACCTGACAATGTTGCGTTGATGATACTTGATATTTGTGTGATGCTATACACCAAAACTTTTTATGCTAATAAATTAATGTTCATAATTTGATGGTACTCCTTTACGCTGGTGATAAATAGAATAAATGATTGAACCACTGATACAAAATACTATTACCAGTAAGGATGCCCAAACCGGAAGATGAACCCAATCTGCAATAAGCATTTTAACACCAATGAATAATAGCACAATGGCAATACCCTGCTGCAAAAAATCGAACTTGCTGGCAGCGCCCCTTAATAAAAAGAAAAGGCTGCGTAAACCCAATACAGCAAAAATATTAGACGAATAGATGAGTAGTTTTTTTGAGGGATCGGGGATGATGGAAAAAACCGCCGGGATAGAATCTACCGCAAAAACAATATCAATAAGCCCCAGCATTACCACCACCATAGAAAGAGTTGTAAAATACGCCTTGTTGTTATGCATGATGATGAAACGTCCTTTGGGTTCCGCATTTGTAATACGCATGAATTTTTTCATCAGGCGGTAACTCCAGTTTTTTTGTGGGTCAAATTCAGCTTCTTCCTTACTGCTGAACATTTTAATGCCGGTATATACCAGGAAGGCCCCAAAAATATACATCACCCAATCAAATCGGGCTACCAGCTCACTGCCAACGGCTATGAATATGATACGGAAGATGATGGCCATCAATATGCCAAGCAGCAATACCCTTGAATAATTTTCGGGATGCACTTTAAAGAATGAGAAGATAATGATGAACACAAAAATATTATCAATAGACAAGGACCACTCTAACAGGTATGCCGAGATGTAAGCGATAGCGTCTTCTTTACCATTGCCGCCTGCGTTTTCGTACCAGATAAAACAGCAAAAAAGTAATGATAATAATACCCAAAATACTGTTTGTACCAGTGCAGCTTTAAAACTCACTACCTGGTTTTTTTTACTGAGTAATCCTAAATCAAAAATCAATGCAATAATAATTACTGCACTAAAAACAAGGTATATTAATTCAGTTTTACTCATTTTATTTAATTGTATATTTCTTTTTTCGTACCAATTGGTAAATAACTGCAAACAAAATAATCACCAAAACGGGTACAATTACATTTATTATTTGCCATTGATTTTTTTCTTCATCTACCTTATTTTTATCAAGTAAACGTAAAGTATAATCTTTGGCTTTTGCTTCGGAAAGGTTAGCACTATTGATTAGATAATCGAGGCAGTTTTGTAAAAAATCTTTATTGGCAAACGCAAATTCCTGTTGCGTTTCATAAGTATATGGGTTCATACCCATAGGTATAGCCTGGTTACCTTTTACCACCGAGTTTAAAACCATATCCCCGTCTGCCACCACAATCATTTTATTATCTGCAATGCATTGTGGTATAAAAATAGCGCCGTAACTTTTTAATGAATCGCTCATGGCCTGCGATAAACGGTTGCTGAACAGCGATTGAAATTTTCCTTCTAATAAAACTGCCGCCGGTATATTGGCCTTATTAAATTTTTCGTTTTGCGGAGCATTCACATTTTCCTTAACGCTTATCAATGCAGGTGTGCCAATGGTTCTTGAGTTGGGCGATGAGCTTAACAATATTGTTTTCCTTATCCCTTCGGCGCCAACCGTATCAATTGAATTTACAAAACGGCCGCTAACAAAACCAAGGTTTTTATTGATAACATGGTTTGATTTTGTTTCAAACACCGGGAAATAATTCCAGGGAAGTAATTCAAACTGTCCATTACCGTTTACATCAAAGGGCAAAAAATCGCATTGCAGGTCCATGATAAGATCAGGATTAATTCTTGCACCATATTTAAATAACAGGTCGTTTAGCTCAAGGCCCCGGTCGTAAGCAACCACTTCGCCTTTTTTTGATTGAAGGCTGTCGAGTTCTGCATTTAGTTTATCAATAAAGAAAATTATTTTACCGCCATTCATCACATACTGGTCAAGTTTTAATTTTTCTTCGTCGCTAAAAGGTTGTGTGGGTTTTACTAAAACTAATACATCAAATTCTTTAGGCACTACCGGTTGTGTGTTTAAATTGATTGTGTAAAACTTGTATTCCTGCTGTAATGTATTACGTACCAGGTCTTCGGTATTGTAGCCTGTTGGCTCGCCGTTGCCAATGGCATAGGCCACAATGGGTTTTTCTTTTTGCTGAAGCTTGTTGATAACGCTGATGAAATTATATTCCATCATCGCTTCTGCACTATTAATTTCAGCATAAGTGATGGCTTTTGTTTTGCCCTGGTAAAGCATTAAAGGCATTACCTGATTTTTATAATGTACAAATGCTACCGGGTAAATTATTTGTTGTTGTTGCCCTGCTTTTACCTGTGATGTAAGGTTGATAGGATAAAAGCCCAATGCCGAAAGCGTATCGGCCCATTTTACGTTGGTACCTTCAACATCTTCATCGGGGTTTATAAAACTATATTGAAAATTTTTCCCTGCAATTTCTTTAAACTGCCGAAGTGTTTCACCGGTGCTGTTAGCCAGTTTTTTAAATCCGCTGGGGAAATCGCCCTTTAAAAAAACTTCCACCTTTACCACATCATTTAGTTTGTTCAATACTTTTTTTGTGGGTGATGAAAGTGTAAACCTTTTTTCATTTGTAAAATCTATTCGGCTATGATATAAAGAAGCCAGCCAGTTAACAGCAACAAGCGCCACGATGGTTATTAATAACCAAAGTTTGCTTTTCCTTATCATATTTATCATCCGGTTCATTATAAGTTACTACCGCATACTGCCCTAAAAATAAAGGCCAATGTGCCGGTTTATTTTTTATACAGGTTTTTTACGGTTATTAATAAAAACAAAAAAATTACACTTATAAAATAAATGAGGTCACGGCTATCTAAAACACCCCGGCTCATGCTGCGGTAATGAAAATCTATACCCAGCATTTCAACATAATAATCGGGACCATTGGCAAAAAAAGGAAGTTTACTTAAAGCATTAAATCCAAAATATAATAACAAGCAACCAAATGCACTAATTAAAAATGCCACTACTGCATTAGCTGTAAGCCCGCTACAGCAAAGGCTTATCGCTGCAAAGGATGCAGCCAGTAAAAATAATCCAATATAACTACCGGCAATACCGCCGCTATCTACACCTCCTTGTGCGCTTAGTATTTTAATTGTAATGATATATATAACTGTGGGAAGTATGGCAAGCAGTAAAACAACAACAATTGAAAAATACTTGCCCAATACTATTTGCCACGATGTTAAAGGCCTTGTTTTAAGTGTTTCAAAAGTACCGGCTTTAAATTCATCGGCAAGTGAGCGCATGCTGATAGCCGGAACAAGGAACATGAGTATCCATGGCGACAGGTCGAAAAACTTATCGAGGGAGGCATAGCCAAAATCAAAAATATTGCTGCCGGGCAATACAAACAGGAATATGCCATTCATCATCAAAAAAAGTATGATGGCAATATAACCTGTAAGATTACTAAAAAACTGGTTGAGTTCTTTTTTACAAATGCTCCACATGAAATTTTAAAATTGTTGCAATTTACTATATAAGCAGTTAATTAATGTTTAATAAAATGATACATTTTGTAATTATATGCAGCATATAAACCAGGTTTGTTGTCTTACTTCAAACTTTGGATGATTGTACCCATTTTTATCATTTAATAAATTCACACTTTTTATTTATATCTATTTCTGGTTGTTGTTTTTGTTTACCAAAACCAAGTGCATCCCCCGGCTTAAAAGCGGGGGATCTTTTTTTAAAAAATTAAAATGCCTCCCGTTTTTGGGAGGCATTTAAAAATATATCCTGTACCGGTTATACAGCAAAGCTTTCGCCACAGCCACAACTACGGCTTGCATTAGGATTATTAAAATAAAACCCTTTGCCATTAAGCCCATCGCTAAATTCCAGCTCAGTATTTACGAGGTATAAAAAACTTTTAAGGTCGCAAACAATTTTAATTCCTTTATCTTCAAAAACCTGGTCCATTGGTTTCACTTCATTGTCAAAATCCATTTTATAGCTTAAGCCGCTGCATCCACCACCAACAACACCTACTCTTAAAAAATGAGTTTTGTCATTAGCCACACCGGCTTCTTCCATAAGTTGTAACACTTTGGTTTTTGCTTTATCGCTAATGTAAATGCTGTTATCTGTTGCTACCATATTAGGTAAAAAATTAAAAGTCAAAAGTGAAAAGTGAAAAGAAAAAAGTTAAATACAATTTTGGGGTTTTCTTTTTACTTTTTAATGTACTACGCTTTCGGCAAATTTAATTTCTTCTAACCCGTTTTTAACACGATAGTCGTTGATGGCCGATTTGATGGCATCTTCGGCCAATACACTACAATGTATTTTTACCGGTGGAAGGTTTAGCTCTTCTACGATTGCCATATTGTCTATTTTCAAAGCTTCATCTACGCTTTTGCCCTTAAGCCATTCGGTAGCCAAAGAAGAAGAAGCGATGGCCGAACCGCATCCAAATGTTTTGAATTTTGCATCGGTTATTACACCTGCATCATCAACCTGTATTTGCAGGCGCATTACATCGCCACATTCGGGAGCGCCTACCAGGCCGGTTCCTACATTTTTGGCAGATTTATCAAGCGTACCAACGTTTTTTGGGTTTTGGTAGTGATCAATTACTTTTTCTGAATATGCCATGATTATTATTTTTTTAAGTTAAATTATTTATTGAAAGTCAAAATTCAAAAGTAAAAACCAAAAAGATACAATACAATTTTTTGGGCTTTTGAACTTTGCCTTTTTAGTTTTAATGTGCCGCCCATTCAATTGTGTTTAAATCAATCCCTTCTTTATACATTTCCCATAACGGGCTCATCTCTCTTAATTTTAAAACTGTTTCGCTAATTGCTTTTATAGTGTACTCAATCTGCTCTTCAGTTGTAAACCTTCCTAAACCAAATCGCAGCGAAGAGTGTGCCAAATCATCGCCAAGACCTAGCGCTTTTAATACATAGCTTGGTTCTAAAGAGGCAGATGTACAGGCCGATCCGCTGCTTAGTGCAATATTTTTATTAAAGCCCATCAGCAACCCTTCGCCTTCCACATATTTAAACGAAATATTTGTTACATGTGGCAAGCGGTGTTCACGGCTGCCATTTACATAAGCTTCTTCAAGTTTTAATAATTCTGTTTCAAGGTGGTCTCTTAATTTACTGATACGTTTGGTATCTTCTTCCATATCCAGCCTGCATAATTCGCAGGCTTTACCAAAACCAACAATTCCCGGCACATTTAATGTACCGCTTCGCATTCCACGTTCATGGCCACCGCCATCCATTTGTGCTGTTACTTTTACCCTTGGGTTTTTGCGTCGTACATATAATGCACCCACGCCTTTAGGGCCATACATTTTATGTGCACTAAACGACATCAGGTCTATTCCATCTTTATTTACATCTACGGGTACTTTACCCACCGCCTGTGTTCCATCAGTAAATAACAATACACCGTGTTTGCGTGCAATAGCGCTTATTTCTTTTATCGGCATTAGTACTCCAATTTCATTATTGGCGTACATAATTGCTATTAAAATTGTGGTTGGTTTAATAGAGGCTTCCAGTTGTTTTAAATCAATCAACCCTTCAGCATTCACCTCCAGGTAAGTTACTTCGCCGCCTATTTTTTCAATATGCTTACAGGTATCTAAAACAGCCTTATGTTCTGTAGTTACAGTAATGATATGATTACCTTTACTGGCATACATTTCGTACACACCTTTAATGGCAAGGTTATCGCTTTCGGTGGCCCCTGAGGTAAAGATGATTTCTTTAGGATCGGCGCCAATGAGTTTGGCTACCTGCTCCCTTGCATAATCAACGGCCTCTTCGGCTTCCCAACCAAAAGGATGGTTGCGGCTTGCTGCATTACCGTAATGTTCTAAAAAATATGGAGTCATTGCTTCCAGCACCCGGGGGTCCATTGGTGTTGTTGCATTATTATCTAAGTAAATAGGCAATTTCAACATATAATCAACTGTTTTGTTTCTGTTTTTAATATAGCAAAATTACTGTAAAAGGTTCTATTTTAGCATTTAAAATAGCGGCTTAACTTTCATTTTACCGATTTCGTAAAGTAATAGGGTTTAAACATGCAAAAAACAGAACATATTGGCATTGCAGTAAAGAATTTGGCCATATCTATCCCTTTATTTGAAAAGCTGCTCAATAGCCCCTGCTACAAAACCGAACTGGTTGATAGCGAAAAAGTAAACACTGCTTTTTTTAAAACAGGCGATACTAAAATTGAACTGTTGGAAAGTACCGAACCTGACGGGGTGATTGCAAAATTTATTGAAAAAAAAGGCGAAGGCCTACACCATATTGCTTTTGAAGTAGCTGATATTAGGGCAGAAATGAAACGACTGCAGGATGAAGGCTTCATATTATTGAATACCCAACCCAAACAAGGTGCAGATAATAAACTGGTATGTTTTTTACATCCTAAAAGTACCAATGCTGTGTTGGTAGAACTGTGCCAGGAAAAAACTTAAAGTGCATCCATTATATCTTTCACTTTAAACTTGCTCATATCAAAATACTGTTCATCGGCCGATTTTTTGAACTCCTTTAAATCACGCTGATGCACCGCATTACCTTTTTTATCATATAAAATAGAACGCACTATCATACCGCCACCCATTTCTGTATGATGTGTGTTAGCAGGAACTTTATAAGTATTTAGCCTTGCACCAAACATATAGTTATCGCCAAGGTCAAGTTTTATATCCTTACTCATCCACATATCCATGGTAGCATAATGCTTGTTATTACTGTAAGTGTACACATATTTTGTACAATTGTATCCGTTTATTACCTGTGTTTCGCCGGTTGCTTTCCAGGAACTGCTGCTATTTCCGTCAACATTTTTTTCAGCATCCCTTTTAGCACTTGCTTCGGCCATTTTTTGCATGTTTATCAGCGGCATCTTCATGGCTGTTTTATCTTTTACATTTACTATATAATTGGCCTTATCGGCATAATTATATATCATCCAGGTTTCGTTTTTGTCTCCTTCGTTCATCACCATACATTCGCCGGTTTTGCCAAATACCAGCTTTTGTACCATGGTTTTTTTGGGTTTCCCTTTTTTATCAAGGTCTATTTCTTCAAACGAAATGGTGGCCTGTACTTTATTGGTGGGGTCTTTATATCGCTTATCGTTTTCATAAGTTATCTTTTCTAATTCGGCCTTGCCCTTTTGCCGCTGCGGATCGGCATATTTCTTTTCCATGTCTTTCTCAATCTTACGCTTTACTTCGCTATGCTGTGCCTTAGTAGATAACGGATTTAAAATTATCATTACCATTAAAAGTATTGTACCTGCTTTTATAATATTTTTCATACAATTAATTTTAAAAGTCAATTTTATTATTTGTAATTTACTAAATTATTTTCAAGCCTTCAATGCATTCTCCTTCGTTAACAACCATTTATTCCATTAAAAAAGGGTTGTGCAAAATTTCTTCGCCTATAGTTGTAGTGGGGCCGTGCCCGCTGTAAACAATAGTTTCGCCGGGTAATACAAATAATTTTTCCCTAATGTTTTTTAACAGCAATTGGTGGTTGCCTCCCGGCAAATCGGTACGGCCAATGCTGCGGTTAAACAGTACATCGCCGCTAATAATAAAGTTTTGATTAGCACAGTAAAAACAAATATGCCCCGGCGAGTGGCCCGGCGCTTCTATCACTTTTAATTCATCTTTATCAAGTTTAATAATATCTCCTTCCTGTAAAAAAATATATTCGCCTTCGTAGTTATCAAAAGGCATGTTATACATCAGGCCCGATGCAGGTGCATAATCAAGCAATGGTTTTTCTTTTTTGTGGAGCTGTAATGTAATGCCGTATTGCCCGGCAATATGCCTGTTACCAAATACATGATCAAGGTGGCAATGGGTATTAAGCAGCATTAGCGGTTTTAAATTGCTCTTTGTAATAAAGCCTGTTAGTTCATCCTGTTCGTAAGGAAAATAACAACCCGGATCAATTATGATACAATGATTTAACTCGTTATACAGGATATACGTATTTTCCTGAATGGGACTAAAAACAAATGATTTTATTTTTAACATAATGAGCGTTAAATTGTTTTTTAATGATTAAGCCGAATAAAGTAATTTTAATTCTCATAATCAATCTTCACACATGGCAAAGTTCAGCAGAATAAGTTTAATTTCCTTTTTCATAATTTTTAGTGCAATGCTGGCAAAAGCACAGGTAAATGCTGTTGAGTTTGGGAAAAACAGGGTGCAGTTTAAAAAGTTCAAATGGAACTATTATCAAACCAATAATTTCAACGTTTATTATTATCAAAATGGCGAAGAGCTGGCAAAATTTATAGCACAAAGCGCCGAGAAAGAATTACCACAAATGGAGGCAGCTGCTGAATACAGTTTGCAACGCAGGGCTAATATCGTTTTGTATAATGAATTTGCAGATATGCAGCAAAGCAATATAGGCCTTGGTATTGACTGGCAAAACAGTGGCGGCACTAAATTAGTGAATAACAAAATGGTTGTTTATTTTGAAGCTGATCATCAAAAATTAAACCTTCAAATACGCAAAGGCATAGCCCAGGTTTTAACAGAAAACCGTTTATTTGGCGATGATATTGGAGAAATTGCAGGCAACCAGGCATTACTTGATTTACCTAAATGGCTTACAGACGGATACGTTAACTACCTGGCTCAAAACTGGAGCACCCAGTTGGACGATGAACTTAAAAGCGAAATACTTAGCGGTAACTATAATAAGTTTACAAAATTTGCTTTTGAAAAACCTGAATTAGCCGGCCATGCTTTTTGGTATTTTATTGAAGAAAAATACAAAAAAGAAAATGTTACCTATTTTTTATACCTGGCCACCCTTTATAAAAATTTAAACAAAGCCAGTTTACAAATTTGCAAAATGAAATTTAAAGATTTGCTGGCTGCATTTATGGAATACCAGGATGAAAAATATTACAAGGATATTGCACGAAGAAAACCATATCCCAAAGGAAGCTATGTAGATGGTTTTGATATAAACAGTCGGTTAGATTATTTTAGATTTAATGTAAATCCTGTAAAGCGTAACAACTCTTATGTGGTTACTCAGTTTAAAAAAGGTATTGTACGGGTAATTTATAATGATGAATTTGAAAACAAAACCTTATTAAAATACGGTGTACGCAGTTACAAAAACGAAATAAATCCTAATTATCCCATGATGGCATGGGACCCCAAAGGCACAAGGATTTCGGTTTTATATTCAAAAGAAGGCAAACTTAATTTATTTGTTTACGACATCATAACCCGAACTAAACAATATAAAATTGACCTAACCAAACAATTTGACCAGGTACAGGATATGAAGTATATGCTTAACAGCAATACACTTTTATTATCTGCCGTTAAAAATGGACATACCGATATATATACGCTTGAACTGCAAAACGAAAAAGTAAAACAGATTACCAATGATGTGTATGATGACCTGGACGCTTCCTTTGTAGCTTTTCCTAATAAAACCGGGATAATTTTTAGCAGCAACCGCCCCGGCCCCGATGCAAAAACCGGCGATAGTATTTTACCAAGCGATAACCGTTATAATATTTTTTTAATTACCAACTTTGGCGATAAGCCCGAGCTTAACCAAATATCGCAGTTATCGCATTTAAAATATGGCAATGCCCGCTACCCCATGCAGTATAACGAAAACCATTTTACATTCGTTAGCGACGAAAACGGTGTGGGCAACCGCTATGCAGGTTTCTTCTCTACCAAAAAAGAAGGACTTGATACACTAGTGATGATTGCAGGGGAAATACTACGTAACCCATCGGCCAAAGAAGTAGATAGTACATTAAGGGTTTATAAAAAAACTGATATTGATACCGTAGCTGTTGTTTCCATTTCAACCGATTCGGCTTATACATTTCCATTAACCAATTACCAAAGCACACTTGCCGAAACCCGTATTGCCGGTGATAATAACCAGGTGAGCGAAGTAACCCGCCAAAGCGATGAAAAAATTCTTTACAAACTTAAGATTGATGAAAATGTGCTACGGCGCCGTAATGTAACCGCACAACCTACCGAGTACATGAAAAAAATTATGGCTCAATATACCGATACCGCAGGGGTAAGCAAACAAATAGTAGCCGCAGATTCAGCAAAAAAATCAGGCGATTTTTTTCAAACAGAATTTGATAATGATAAAAAAGACAGCAGCCAGGCATCTACAGCCACCGCACCTGCAACTTCAACTAAATACGATGTATTAAAAACAATAAAAAAATTCCGCTATAAGCCACCCAAGTTTTCTGTTGATTACGGATCGGCTGGATTTAGTACAGGCGTATTGGTTAACCGCTACCAGGCTTACCAGGGTGGTGCTGGCCCCATCATGCTAAACTCGGGCTCGGTATTAAATGCACTTATCAGGCTGGGCACTACCGAACTAATGGAAGATGTAAAAATAACCGGAGGATTTAGAATAGGTACTAATTTAAAAGATAATGAATGGCTGATTAGTTACCAAAATTACAAACGCCGTATAGATTGGGGCGCCACTTATTACCGTAATGTACAACAGGGCACCGACCAAACCGGTACCTACCTTTTAAGAAACTTTACCAACCTTTACCAGGTAAATGTTGCCTACCCGTTTGACAGAACCAAAAGCATCAGGCTTTCAACAGGTATACGTTCCGAAAAACTTGTAGTATCTGCATTAGACCAGTTTTCGCTGGGATACCCCGATGATAAAACACTTTATTCTGTTACACATTTGGAATATGTGTACGACAACAGCCTAAACCCTGCTTTAAATATCTGGAACGGGTTACGTTATAAATTTTATATAGATTGGAACCGGCAGGTGAACAAGGTGAAGTTTGCCGATGGGCCCAATACTTTTAATTTTGGATTTGATGCCCGTTATTATTATCCCATACTACGCAACTTTATTTGGGCAGGCCGTGCTGCCGGCGATTTTAGCTGGGGCAATCAAAAAATGATTTATTACCTGGGTGGTGTTGATGGTTGGCTGATGTTTGGTCAAAACCAAAAATATAATTCAAACGGCGACCTTGTAAAGGAAAGGTATTTTAATACTAACAACCAGCCTGCAAACGATCAAACTTATGCTTTTCAAAGCCTGGCAGTAAACATGCGTGGTTATATACAAAATGTAGCCAATGGAAACAATGCTGTTGTAATTAACAGTGAGTTTAGGTTACCGATAGTATCTACCTTTTTTAACCGTGTTATCAATAATTCGTTTTTAAATAATTTACAGGTAATACAGTTTATTGATTTAGGTACTGCCTGGAACGGCGCTTATAATAATTTTAAAAGGCCGCAGGTTATTTATGGTCAACCTCCATTACAGGTAAAGGTTAAATCAGGTGGTGTAGGCCCGTTTGCCGGCGGTTATGGTTTTGGTGTAAGAAGCACATTGCTTGGTTATTTTGTGAAGTTTGATGCAGGCTGGCCCATGAGTGGTTTCTTTAAAGGCAAACCAGTTTTATATGTTGCTTTAGGTTTAGATTTTTAAGGCGCTTATTTAACTGATACTATCATCTTCGTTAGTGCATCTAAGTGCAGGGTAAATTCTTTTTCGCCGGTTTTGGTGATGGAATAAGTGGTATTTGTTTTTCGGCCTATAAATGCTTTTTGAAATTTTATATACCCGCTTTCTTCCAGTGTTTTAAGGTGGCTGGCCAGGTTGCCATCAGTAATATCCAGCAACTCTTTAAGTTCATTAAAACTTACAGCGTCATTTACCATCAGGGCACTCATAATACCCAGGCGAATGCGGCTGTCAAAAATTTTATTCAGATGTTCTATCGGGTTCTTCATGCAGCAAATAAGTTTTATTTCCTTTCATACTTCCACCACATCATGGCGCCATACACAATATGTAATACTCCAAAACCCATGGCCCAAAACTGCAAGCCATAACCCAGCCACCACAAATTAAAAATGCCCAACACTATTTGCCCCAAACCCAGGTAACGCACTTCGCCCAGGGTATATTTACTGGCATTCACAAGTGCAAGGCCGTAAAAGATAAGGCAGCCCGGCGCCACCAACTGAAATTCGCCAAACTGCATCATGCGTATTAAAAAAATGGCGCCAACCGCCACCGGTATAAAAGTGTTCCAAAGCAAACGCATACTGGTGGCGCCCCATACAGGTATGCCGTTTTTTTTGCTGCGCAGGTAAGTGAAAATAAATGCCGATAAAAAGGCGCCTGCAAAAGTTAAAGTGGCAATCCAAAAAAGGCTGTTGATGAGTTCATCGCCTGCCGAGCTTATCAGTAGGCCAAGCTGGCAATCGCCTTTAACCCAGCAGTGAATTTCCCTGCTGGCAAACCAGGCGCCGGCCAATGCACATACACCGGCGGCTATACCGCTTAAACCACTCAGGCTTATGAAACGGCTGCTGCGTTCCATCATTTTTTTTATGTGCTGGATATCTTCCAGGGGTTGTTGCTGATCGTTCATATAAAAAGCACTTTGAATTACAAAGTAAATATTTGGATTTGAAATTTGCAAATAATTTTTATGTTTCTGTTATTTACTTTTCATTTAAAAAAAATTGATAAAAAATATAAACTATCTCAATAAAAGTTGTGATTAGTACAATTTCTATTTACATCAAACAAATGACATACATGTTTAAAAAAATTCACCCAGTGAGAAAAAAATAATCACTTTCTTTTTTTCATAAACCTACCTGTGTTAAATTTATAAAATCGTTCGGCAGCAACATTTATTTCCAACATTTATTCATTGCATTAAATTGATGAAGAAAATATTCGTAACCTGTATTGTTATCATTTTATTTGATACGTCTTTTTCGCAAACTGCTATTAACCCCGCTGCCATTGATATTGTGAGGGACAGTTTTGGTGTGCCGCATATTTTTGCCAAAACAGATGCCGAAGTGGCTTATGGCCTGGCCTGGGCCCAAGCTGAAGATGATTTTAAAAGCATGCAGGAAGTGATATTGCCCGCAAAAAACCTGATGGCTGCCGTACAAGGCAAAAAAGGCGCTGCCGGCGATTATGCTTTTGCCCTTTTTCGATGCAGGGAGATAACCGAAGAAAAATGGAATACGCTTACACCTGCTTTTTTAAAACTAATTGCCGGCTATGTGCAGGGTATTAACGATTATGCTAAAACACACCCCGGCGAAATTTTGCATAAAAAAATTTTTCCTGTTACCGAAAAAGAATACATATCCTCATCGGTTTTTGCGCTTACCATTTTTAATGGCGCCGGCAATGCCTTGCAACGCATTTTTGAAAACAACGAATGGGAGGTACCCGAGCTTAATAAAAAAGGCAGCAACTCCGTTGCCGTAAGCGCTTCAAAAACTACCACAGGCGAAGCTTACCTTTTGGTAAATGCACACCAGCCAAATACAGGCCCGCAGGCTTTTTACGAAGCACATATTTGCAGTGAAGAAGGATTAAACGTAACCGGCGGTTTACTGGCCGGCGGCCCCTGCATACTGCATGGTGTAAACGAAAACCTGGGCTGGGCACATACCGTAAACTATTGCGACCGCATGGATGAATATCAACTGGAGATGAACCCTGCCAATGCATTGCAATATAAATTTAACGGGCAATGGCTTAACCTGGAAGTGAAAACCATCAGGCTGAAAATTAAAGGCATACCCTTTAAAGTAAAAAGAAAAATTTACTGGAGCAGGTATGGCGCCACCATGAAAAACAAACAGGGCTTTTTTTCGATACGCCTGGGCGCTAATATGAAGATTGGCGTGCTTGACCAATGGTACCAAATGAACAAGGCAAAAAATTTTAC
>JAHBTO010000011.1:0-45000 GCA_019638525.1 Ferruginibacter sp.
GTTTATCATGGCCCGTATAGTATTCTCGGGCATTAAGCCACGGCAACCACGGTGGCCCTGCTTATCAAAATATTCCCAACCTTTTAAAGGAGTATTTTTTATTTCATTGTTCATCGAGTTGTTCTTTTGGGCAGCAGTGCATGAAACAAATAAAAGACTTGCAAAAAATATTTTTACCAGATGATAAGATTTTACTTGTATTGCCATAAACTAAAGTTAATGCAAAAACAAAAGGCATGAAAAAAATCATGCCCTGTAAAAATTTATTGCCGGTAAATGTTATGATTGATTTTTCTCGTCGGAATTATTTTCGTCTTTTACTTCTTCAATAATGTTTCCATTTTCTGTAACCGATAAAAATGTATCTTCTTCACCCGATGTAATATCTGTAGAATTTATTTCGATATTATCATCATTATCACCGGGAGCGTCCATATTTTTTTCGGCTTCCTGTACGTTAGTTGCTTTTACAAGTTCCTCCATCATCACTTCCGAAATTTTTGGCAGGTCATCGGCGCTGTTGATGCCAAAATAATCCATAAATGATTTTGATGTGGCATAAATCAGTGGCTTACCAACAGCCTCTTCATTACGGCCCGATATAATCACCAGGTCTTTCTCTAATAGTTTTTGCACAGCATAATCGCAATTAACACCACGTATGGCTTCAATTTCGCTTTTGGTGATGGGTTGCTTATAGGCAATAATAGCAAGGGTTTCGAGTGCAGCGGTGGAAAGACGTTTTAAAAATTTATCGCCATTTAACTGTGCAACGGTTTTATGGAATTCTTTTTTGGTGAGAAACTGCCAGCCGCCGCCAATCTGTTTTAATTCAAAAGCATAAAACTCGGCGCTGTATTTTTCGCTGATGCCTTCAATAGCGGCATCAACCTGTTCCTTTGTGGCACGGTCTTCAATAAAAGCAAGTGCGTTGTTGATTAGCTCAAGAATATCTTCGTTGCTGAGCGGTTTTTCGCTGGCAAATATTAAGGCCTCAATATGTGGAATGATTTCTGAAAGTTCCATGTTGTTAATTTGCTAATTAGCTGATGTGCTAATTGTTCTAATGCAAAACTTATTTTACTTTAAAATGCACCTGGGCCTATATGAATTAGCATAGTTATCGAATTAGCTAATTGCATATTGGTTTTTATCCCTGTAATGCTGCGGCACCGCTAACAATCTCTGTTAACTCTGTTGTAATGGCTGCCTGCCTTGCACGGTTATAGCTTATCTTCAATGTCTTTAATAATTCGTTGGCATTATCGCTTGCTTTATCCATAGCTGTCATACGGGCGCCATGTTCGCTGGCGTTGGCATCTAAAGTAGCTTTAAATAATTGTGTATTTAAAATCTTAGGCATCAGTTCGGCAATCAAAACATCTTTACCAGGCTCAAATATAAAATCTGCATTTTTTTGCCCTTCTACTTTATTAACTTTAGCTACCGGTAAAAACTGTTCGGCAATAAATCGTTGGGTGGCGGCATTCTTAAATTCACTGTATATCAGTTCTACTGCATCAATTTCTTTATTGGCAAAAGCATCCATTGCATGTTTTGCCGCAGCCTGCACTTTTTCAAAACTTAAACCATTAAATATATTCCAGTACTGGTTTACCACCTTAAAGCCGGTTTTAGAAAAATTCTCATATCCTTTTTTACCAATGGGTAAAACCTGTACTTTTCCTTTTGCAAATTGCTGAGGATATTTTTCGTTGATAACCTGTTTGGCCAGTTTTATAAGGTTGCTGTTATAACCGCCGCACAAACCCCTGTCGCTGGTAACCACAATAATCATTACATTCTCTACCGGGCGCTGTGCAGCCAATGCCATATTTACATCGCCATCGCTGTTGCTTACAATATTGCTTAGCATTTCCTGTAGCTTTTGTGCATAAGGGCGCATTTGTGTAATGGCATCCTGGGCACGGCGCAGTTTTGCCGCACTTACCATTTTCATGGCTTTTGTAATCTGTTGTGTACTCTGAACGCTTTTTATGCGGTTACGAACCTCTTTTAATGCACCACTCATAATTATACCCTGGTTAAATTAACAGTATCTGTCGCCTGACAGCTTTTAGGCTGGCAAAGGTATAAGAAAATCGGCAATCTACAATAGTTAAAAATGGCTCTTTAAAGGCAATTTCTTCACATTAAAATGCCGGCCGCTGAGATCTCATTTGCCTGAAATTAATACCCGGCCCGGGGGTAGTTGACTTACCGGCAAACCTTTGTATCCTGTATGTAAATGTGGCAATAAAATACCTGGTAAGCTGGTTTGTTCTACTGTCGATAATTTGATTGGCGGTTACCGAACGGTTGATATTGCTGTTTTGTTTAAACAGATCAAAAGCTTCTAATTTAAGTATGCCGTTTTTCTTTTTAAATAATTGTTGTTCAAGCGAGCAATTCATAATAACCTGGTTTTTGCTCACATTGCTGGCCAGGCCGGTATTAATTGTATAGTCAACATCGTATTTTAAAACAAGAGTTTTGGTAATGTTCAGGTTCATATTACTGCTAAATGTCCATGCATTGCTGGATGAGTTTTTTAGTGTTGATAAAGCAACGCTTGTTTTATTCTTATAATGAACATCGTTAAGGCTATATGTAACACCTGCAGCTAATTCCAAAATTTCTTTATAGTTATATTCAAAATTAAAGCCCTGGCTTATAACCCAGTTTTGGCCAATATTTCTGATACTGTCAATAAGGTTGATATTATGATTATAGTTGGCAGAACCTCTTACCGAAACCACATATTTTCTGTTTTTGTATGGCCTTGAGTACACATAAAAACCAAGTAAGTTGTAATAACCGTTTACATTTTGTGGTATGCTTAACTGGCGGCCTGCACCCTGGTTAATATTATTGTAAACAATCTGGTTTTTTATAGTGCTGAATGTAAGATTAGTGAATAATATCTTACCACTTATGATATTGAAATTGTTGTAAGAAAAATTCAAATTATGGTTCATAGATGGCTTAAGGTTAGGATTACCTAATGTGATATTTTGCTGGTTGCTTTGGTCGGGTACAGGCTGTAACTGGCTAAAGCTGGGCTGTGTGGCATTTCCGTTGTAACTTAAATTAAAGGTTTTTGTACGGTTGAAATGGTATGCAAATCTTGCAATAGGAAAAACATTTGCCCGCTTAATTGTTTTATAGGCGCTGTCTTTGGTAATAGAGTTACCCTGTAGGTTTACAGGCTGTAAACTTAAACCTATTGTATAATTATATTTCTTTTTAGTAGTTCGTAACGACAGGCCAATGCGGTTATTGTAAAATTCATTTTCGTAATCGTTGCTTAAAATGCTATTAAGTGTTTTTGCCTGCGTGGCCGAATCTATGTTATAAGTTTGCCGGTTATTGCGGCTATAATTTAAATTATGCGAATAAGTAAGGTCAATGCTTTGGTATTTGTTCAAAGGCTCGGAGTAAGTAAACCGTACCCCATAATTATGGTTATTGTTTTCCTGGTCAATGTATTGAAAAATATTACGTGGCCCCACAAACGGAGGTACATACTGGTAACTTAAATTAGTAATATCCTGGTCCGAATTATTGTTGCTTGTTCCTAAACTGATGCTTGCCGAAAAATTGCGGCCACGTTTCCTAAACTTATGGTTATACAATAAGTTGATGGCAAAGTTGGGCGCAGATGAACTGTTTATATTCCTGTTGCTACCGTCGGTGGTTTTTGTGCTGTCGAATTTTTTATAATCAAATGAATTAAAGCTATTGCCATTGCTGCCGCTAAAATGTATGCTGGGGCTTATTTTAAGGTAGTTGAACGAATCAACCTGGTATTCCAAATTAAATGTAAAACGATGGGAGTTGCCCCTTGTAAGGTTGTTTATATCCTGGTTATTTACAAAGCTTGCTGTATCAAAAAAGTTTTGAGATGATGTGGTTTGCAGTTGGCTGGTATTTTTATGATTGTAAGAATAGCTGCCATACACACTTATCCTTTTGCTCCATTGATCACGGTAATTAAAGCCAAACGAATTGGTGGTTGATATGCCATTGTTGCTGCTGCCGCTGAATGCGCTTGCATCATAATTACTCATGGCGCCCATGCCACCCATATTGCTCATTGCCGCCATACCCGACCTCATAATACTGGTTGCACCCCGGTTGCCACCGCCACTAAAATTAAACAGCGATGTGTTGGTGTTATTGCTGTTGCCTAATACAGATATTTGCATATCGTTGTTAAAATAATTGCCGTTAAACGAAGCCTGGTATCGGTCCTGTGTGCCATAACCGGCGGTAACTCTTCCAAATAATCCTTTGTTCTTATCTTTTTTAATTTGAATGTTCATCACTTTATCGGGGTCGCCGTCTTTAATGCCGCTAACAGTTGCCTGGTCGCCATAATCATCTATTATCTGTATTTTATCAACAATATTGGCTGGCAGTTCTTTGGTTGCTGTTTTTACATCGCCCCCAAAAAAATCTTTTCCATTTACTTTTACACGGCTTACCGCTTTACCGTGTGCGGTTACATTGCCATCTTTATCAACCTGTATGCCGGGCATTTTTTTAATCAGGTCTTCTACCACAGCGCCTTCTTTAGTTTTAAATGATGAGGCGTTATATTCAATTGTATCTTCTTTAACCACAATGGCAGGTGCTTCTACCGTTACTTCTGCCAGCAGTTTGGCATCTTGTGCCATAATAAAACTTCCTACATCAATGGTTTTCTCAACTTTATTTACTGCAACAAATTTGGCAATGGGCCAATAGCCAAGATGGCGTATTATGATGGAGAAATTTGACCTTGGGACATCCTCAAACCTAAACTGCCCTTTGTCATTAGTGAAAGTGTAACTGGTATCTGCCGGGGCAGATTTTACAACCAAACCAATAACGGCATTTTCAATGGGCCTAAGGGTTGCTGAATCTATCAGGGTACCTTTAACTTGTGCTTGTATTGTAAATGCAACTGCAAGCAGTGAAAATAAAAGGGTGATTTTTTTCATTATTGTTAAGGCATTGCTACGAATTTATTCGTGTAAAGATAGGGTGGAGAATTTAAATGGTTAAACATTTTAGAAGTGGCTGGACGGTTTAAGTAAAGGTTAACAGATTCATTTTTCTTATCCATCTTTAAACTTGAAGAATAATACTAGTAGTATATAGAATAAAGAAATTAATTGGTTACAAGATTTTCTTATTATTTAAAACTAGCTTTGTTAATATGTATTCTATTGTAAACTTTCCATCCCAGGCTTCAAGAGTTGTAATAATTTTAGGTTCATTTTGTAAATAAATAGCAATATCTCCTTTATATACTTTTTCTTTAGTTGAATTATCTACTACTAATAAAATAATGCCAGTTTTGGATGAAGTATCATATTTTAATAAATCATATTTTCTTATAGCCCATTTAGTTTGTGCAAGAAAATCTTTAATAATTAGAGTATCATTTTTCAGAAAAAAAGAAGTAGCAAAATTTAAAGCTGTTTTTTCCTGATCTTTAATTAAGTAGTTCTCATTTTCTGAAGCAGCTTCAATAGTTAATGAGGCAGGTTGTGCACTAATGATAAATGAAGCACCAATGCAAAAGATACTAATAAATAACTTTTTCATCTTTTATTTTTTAAAAATCGGATAATTTTTGTAAGAACAAGTATAAATAAAAGGATAAGAAAATAACGACCTCCATTTTTAAATTCTATTGTATAGCATGTTAAATACCCTAAGCAAAATATTGCTATAAAATTTATTATTATTTCTATTTTGTTTTTCTTCATAAAATAATTAAATATCAGGATTTTACAACTTGTTGTAAAATCCTGATTTATTTTGATACTAAAAAATTAATTATTATTACAGCCTAACCACGCTGGAGGGGTGCTGCAATATTCACACATACAAACTCCACAACATGCAATGTAAACTGGAAAAATCTCAATACTAGCAGCACAAACTGCAGCACAGGCATAAAATGCTAAACCACAACCTGGCCCATTTTCTTCAGGTTCTGAAAATGTACTGTTTGTTACAAGAGAGGAATAAAAATTATTTAAACTTCCGGCATTTTCTTTAAAATAGGTGGTTGCATTCTCTAATTTCTTAACTTTTTCTTCAAAATGAGTAGCACAATCTTTACAACTGCTGTACTGTTGAAGATTGTATTTTTCTATTAGTCGTTTTGCTGCCGTTTTTATTTGTTTATTAAGAGCATCAAAATTTTCTTTAGAATATCCTAATTTAAGATATAAATCGCTACTTTTTAGTAATTCGGTATTTTTCATATCAACACCATTAGCAATTAATTTTTCTGTAAAAATTCTGCTATTTTCAATTATGAATATCCAATCTTTATCAGAACGAATATCATTTTTATTACTAATAGTCTTTTTCGCATTATTGATTATTACATTAAATGAACTAAATGAGGAAGGTGTTGCGAATGCATTTAGACTTAACATTACTATTCCCAAAAGGGATGAAAGCAAATTTTTTTTTAACATAAAATAATTTTTTGGAATGTTATTTAAAATTGACCCTTACTTTAGTTGGAGAAAGGAATTATCCATTTTATACCGGTATAAATCAAATATCAAAATTTTATCATAATATTGTAGAGAATTTGTTAAATAAACTACCAAATTGCTTAAATACTTTATTAATTTACTTAACCAAAAAAAGAATGGAAACAATTGGAAAACGTATTCAAAAAATACGTGAAATAAGAGGTTATAGCCAGGATTATATGGCAAAGAAACTTGACATATCTCAGGAACAATACAGCTATTTGGAAAATAAACAAAAAACAATTCCTGAAAAAACGGTTGAATTAATTGCTTCCGTTTTAGGTGTTACTGTTGAATTTCTTAATGTTTTTGACCCAGATAATATTATTCACAATACATTTAATGACTCCTCTAATGGGTATTTTAATATTGAAAAACTAATAATTCAGGGTCATGAAAGAGAGAGGAACGCATTAAATGAACTGATTACTAACCTAAAATCAGAAAATTCTAGATTAAAAAAGGAGTTAAGTAAATCAAAAAGAAGATAATTCTTTAAATTAAAATTCATTTCATATCATTTTATTAGTTAGATGTGATAGGAGAAACCTGGATTCAAAAAAATCCTGGGCGTTCATTTTTTCCATGTTTTTTATGAATGGCATAATTAATAGCATCAAAAATTAATAAAAATCCGCCCTGTAGCATAATAGAATTACCATAACCCTTAAATTTTTCGGGCTTTTTTTGGTTATCGCTTGTTTTGTTCATTATTAAACCTGCAGCTATATAAACCACATCAAGCCCGGCATTTATAAGGTAAGTTTTTTGCACCCTGTTTTGGTGTTTTAGTACATCGGCTAAAACGGGGTTATTAATTTTTTCTTTTGCTGCACCCCAATAGCCCAGTCCGGCAATAGCCAGGTTTACGGCACCCCACATCACATTCATCTGGTGAAAATTACGCATCTCTATATTACGGGTATCGGTGGCAATTCCGCTAACTACAATATTTGCCACCGACCAGCCTGCCAGTGCAATCATCGAATTTTTTTGTATCCGGTTTCGCTCTTTTTCAAATTTTGTTAAATCAATGTTTTGGGCAAATGCAAAATTTGTAAATGCCAGCAGGCAATATAACAGGCAAATCTTTTTCATATATTTCTTTTTAAAAATTACGTAACAAATTTATTGGTAGATTGTTTTTAAAATCTGTTCCGGCATTCAAATCTGTATTAACCATTTACGGTTCAACCCCAAACAATGCTTACCTTTGTTGCCCTTTAATTAAAGAGGCAAAATACTGTCAATATGGCTTTAAAGGTTTTTCAGCACCAAATTTGACAATATATATTAGTATTTTAAAAATTAATTATACAGCATACCCAACAATACAGTATTTATGATTGGAGTAATATCAAAACTTTTTGGCGGTAGCAAGAGCGAAAAGGACGTAAAAAAAATTAAACCTGTTATTGAGCAAATCAATCAATATTTTGTTCAATACCAATCACTTTCAAATGATGAGTTAAGGAATAAAACTACAGTGTTTAAAGAGCGTATCGCTGCACACCTCAATACCATCAATACATCAATAGAAGAAAAAAAGAAAGCAGCAGAGGAGTTGCCCATAACTGATATCAATGGCCGTGATGTTTATTACAGGGAGATAGATGATTTAAAAACAGAAAAAGATAAGCAGCTTGAAGTGGTGCTTAAGGAATTACTACCCGAGGCATTTGCCGTAATAAAAGAAACAAGCCGCAGGTTTACACAAAATGCAACACTTGAATGTACGGCAACAGAACTTGACAGGGAACTGGCCGCCAAAAAAAATAATATCATTATTGATGGCGATAAGGCAACTTATAAAAATAGCTGGATGGCCGGCGGCACTACAGTAACCTGGAACATGGTGCATTATGATGTGCAGTTGATTGGAGGTATGGTTTTACACGAAGGCAAGATTGCCGAAATGGCAACCGGTGAAGGTAAAACCCTGGTAAGTACACTGCCTGCTTATTTAAATGCTTTATCTGGCGAAGGTGTTCACGTGGTTACGGTAAATGATTACCTGGCTAAGCGTGATGGAGAGTGGAACGGCCCCATCTTTGAATTTTTAGGATTAAGGGTTGATTGTATAGATAAGCACGAACCCAACAGCGATGCCCGCCGCAATGCCTACAATGCAGATATTATTTATGGCACCAACAACGAGTTTGGTTTTGATTACCTGCGTGATAACATGGTGCATACGCCAAATGAAATGGTGCAGCGTAAACACCATTTTGCCATGGTGGATGAGGTAGATAGTGTTTTGATAGATGATGCCCGTACACCGCTTATCATTAGCGGGCCGGTAGGGCATAGCGATAACACACAGCAGTTTTTTGACCTGAAACCCAGGATTGAAAAACTGGTAGATGCACAACGAAAAGCAACCCACCAGTTTTTAATTGAAGCTAAGAAAAAAATTGCCGAAGGCAATGATGACCCAAAAGACGGGGGACTGGCTTTGTTTAGAGCCCACCGTGGTTTACCCAAAAACAACGCCTTAATTAAATACTTAAGTGAACCGGGCATTAGGGTAAAAATGCAAAAGGCCGAAAACTATTACCTGGCCGATCAGCAAAAAGAAATGCACAAAGTAGATGCAGAGTTATATTTTAATATTGATGAAAAAAATAACCAGGTAGACCTTACCGACCTTGGTATACAATTAATCACACGCAGTGGCGAAGACCCCGAATTTTTTATTTTACCGGATATTGCCACACGCCTTGCTGAAATTGAAAAAAGCAACATCGGCGCCGATGAAAAGCTGCTTCAAAAAGAAACCCTGCTGAATGATTATGCAGTGAAGGCCGATCGTATTCATACGGTGCAGCAATTATTAAAAGCATACACTTTATTTGATAAAGATGTGGAGTATGTGGTGATTGATGGCGCTGTAAAAATTGTGGATGAACAAACAGGCCGTATCATGGAAGGCCGCCGTTACTCGGATGGTTTGCACCAGGCTATTGAAGCAAAAGAAAATGTAAAGATTGAAGCATCTACACAAACTTATGCCACTGTTACTTTGCAGAATTATTTCCGTATGTATCATAAGCTGGCCGGTATGACGGGTACTGCCGAAACAGAAGCAGGCGAGTTTTGGAGTATTTATAAATTAGATGTGGTAAACATACCAACCAATGTACCTGTAATAAGAAAGGATGAACAGGATTTTGTTTATAAAACAAAGCGTGAAAAATATAAGGCCGTTATTGATGAGATAGAAAAACTGCGTAACATAGGCCGGCCTTGCCTGGTAGGTACCACTAATGTGGAAGTAAGTGAATTACTCTCCAGGATGCTGAAACAAAAAAACATACCGCATAATGTATTAAACGCAAAACAACATGGCAAAGAAGCACAGGTTGTAGCCGAAGCCGGTTTGCCTGGAGCAGTTACCATTGCTACCAATATGGCCGGTCGTGGTACCGATATTAAATTGGGGCCGGGTGTTAAAGAAGCCGGTGGTTTGGCCATACTGGGTACCGAGCGGCACGAGAGCCGTCGTGTGGACAGGCAGTTGCGTGGCCGTGCAGGAAGGCAGGGCGACCCCGGTAGCTCAAACTTTTTTGTATCGCTTGAAGATGACCTGATGCGTATGTTTGGCAGCGAGCGTATTGCAGGTCTGATGGATCGTATGGGTTATAAAGAAGGCGAAGTGATACAGCACAGCATGATTACAAAATCTATTGAGCGTGCACAAAAAAAAGTGGAAGAAAATAACTTTGGCATTCGCAAAAGATTGCTTGAGTACGATGATGTGATGAACAAGCAACGTAACGTGGTTTATAAAAAACGTAACCATGCATTGTTTGGCGAAAGGCTGGCGCTTGACCTTGATAATTCATTTTATTCTGTTGCCGTTGGCCTGATAAATTCTTTTAAAGAATTAAACGACCACGAAGGTTTTAAACTATCTACTATTGTAAATTACGGAATTGAAACTTCCATTACTGCAGAAGAGTTAGACAAAGATGATACTAACAACCTTGCCGACAGGTTGTATGAAGAAGCGGTAACACAATACCGTAAAAAAACGCAGGCAATGATTAACCAAACATTGCCCATCATAAAAAATATTCGTAAAGAGCAGGGTAACCATATCGAAAACGTGGCGGTGCCATTTACCGATGGTAAAAAAGCTATACAGGCATTGGCCAACCTTGATAAATATTTAGCTACCGAAGGAAGGGAACTGAATGATGCATTGGAACGCAATATCACTTTGGCATTAATTGATGATGCTTGGAAAGAACACTTGCGTGCCATGGATGATTTACGCCATAGTGTACAAACTGCGGGCTACGAACAAAAAGACCCGTTGGTGATTTATAAGATAGAAGCTTTTAACGCCTTTAAGCAGATGGACGACCAGGTGAATAAGGATATTGTAAGTTTCCTTTGCCATGCACAAATACCAATGGAACAAACCAATGCCGGGCAGATACGTGAAGGAAGGGAAAGAAAAACCGATATGAGCCGTATGCGCCAGCGTAAGGAAGAGTTTGCAGGCGCCGGCGGCCCCGAAATGATGAGTGCCGAAAATGATTATATCGACCCATCGGAACAGGTAAAGCAGGAACCGATAAGAGTTGAAAAGGCGCCCGGAAGAAATGATCCATGCCCCTGCGGCAGTGGCAAAAAATACAAGCATTGCCACGGGAAGGAAGCATAAAAAGAAAAAACCGGTTTTAAAATGAACCGGTTTTTTTTATTAAAAAAGTTTAATTGAATCAATATCCCGCCTTTGCCCCGCCAATATTTTCAATTGGGTGCCAGGTGGTTTTTATTTCCTGCAGGTCCATTATAAAATAAGGCGACTGTGCTGTTGCATCATTCCATTTTACTTTATCATAAAGAACCACTCTTTTTACATTTAATGCCGATTTTTCTTTAATCATATTTTGTGTGGCAGCATCGGTTTCGCAATAAACTGTTGCATTCACATCCATATGATCGGCAAAGTAGGGAGCAAGCTCTGCAATTTTTCCGGTTAGAATATTTACCACGCCGCCGGGTAAATCGGAGCTGTTTAGCACTTCGGCAAATGTAACAGCACACAATGGTTTTGTATTAGATGCAAGCACCACACAGGTATTACCGCCGGCTATGATGGGAGCAATTAAAGAAACAATTCCAAGTAATGAATTTTCCTGCGGCGCTATGGCTGCAACAACACCGGTAGGCTCGGGGTTTGAGAAATTAAAATGCGATGAAGCCACCGGGTTAACCGTACTGAAGAGTTGCTGAAATTTATCGCACCAGCCGCTGTAATAAATCAGCCGGTCAATACAAAGGTTTACTTCTTTTTCGGCCTGTGCTTTATCTGCATCCTGTTTCATCAGTTCATCTACAAACTGTGCTTTGCGGCCTTCCAGCATTTCGGCAATGCGGTATAAAATTTGTCCACGGTTAAATGCTGCTCTTCCGCTCCACCCACCAAATGCACCACGGGCAGCGCTTACGGCATCACGAAAATCTTTTCTCGAACTAAGGCATATATTAGCCAGTTTTTCTTTTTTACTGTTGGTTGCCAGGTAATACCTTCCCGATTCGGTACGTGGAAACTGCCCTCCAATGTATATTTTGTAGGTTTTTAAAACTTCAAGTCTTTTTTCTGTTGTAGCCATATTAAATGTTTAAGAAGTTTAAGGGGTTTAAAAGGTTTGAGAAGTTTTAAGAGGTTTAAGAGTTTTAAGTTGTTGGTTTAACTTTTAAAACCTATGAAACCTTTTAAACGATATTAACGTACGCCGCTAATCCATGCACTCCACCTTCCCTGCCATAGCCGCTTTCTTTGTATCCTCCAAAAGGAGAAGTTGGGTCAAACTTATTGAATGTATTTGCCCATACTACGCCTGCTCTTAATTTTGTTGTCATGTTAAAAATCTTGGAGCCTTTATCCGTCCACACACCGGCGCTAAGGCCATAAGGTGTGTTATTGGCTTTTTCTATCACTTCATCATCGGTACGAAAGCTTTGAATGGCAAGCACCGGTCCAAAAATTTCTTCTTGTGCAATGCGGTTACTTTGAGCCACATTGGTAAAAATGGTTGGCCTGCAATAAAAACCTCTCTTTGGAAGGTTGGCAGTACTTTGATACATCTCTGCACCTTCCTGCTGCCCAATTTTAATATAATTATTGATAATGTTTAATTGTTCTTTTGAATTGATGGCGCCTATATCTGTATTTTTATCCATGGGGTCGCCTACAATAAGCGATTCTAACCTGTCTTTTAATTTACGTACCACTTCTTTAAAAACCGATTCCTGTACATACAGGCGGCTACCGGCACAGCATACATGCCCCTGGTTAAAAAAGATACCATTGATAACACCTTCCACTGCCTGGTCGAGCGGTGCATCATCAAAAATAATATTGGCTGCTTTACCGCCCAGTTCAAGCGTTGCTTTTTTATTAGTACCTGCAATGGCACGCTGTATAATTTTTCCCACTTCGGTACTGCCGGTAAATGCAATTTTATTTACATCGGGATGATTTACGATGGCTGCCCCTGTTGCACCTGCGCCGGTAATAATATTTACAACGCCTGCAGGTAAATCAGCTTCCTGTATTATTTCAGCAAGTTTTAATGCAGTTAACGAAGTGTTCTCTGCCGGTTTAATCACAACAGTGTTGCCGCAAGCCAGTGCCGGCGCTATTTTCCAGGCAGCCATCAGTAATGGAAAATTCCATGGAATTATTTGCCCGGCCACGCCAAGTGGCGATGTATGGCGGTTGGGAAATGCATATTCTAATTTATCGGCCCAGCCGGCATAATAAAAAAAATGATTTGCCGCAGTGGGTACATCAAAGTCACGGCTTTCACGTATGGGTTTGCCGCCATCCAGCGTTTCAATAATGGCAAACTCTCTTGCTCTTTCCTGTATCATCCTTGCAATACGGTAAATATATTTAGCCCTTTCGGCACCCGGCATTTTTTTCCAAACATTTTCATAAGCAGCCCTTGCAGCTTTTACTGCTTTGTTTACATCTGCATCATTGGCTTCGGCTATCATCGATAACTTTTCTTCAGTAGCAGGATTAATACTTGCAAAATATTTTTTGCCTGAAGGTTTTTCAAACCTGCCATTGATAAACAGGTTGTACTGTGGATCTATTTTAGCAGCGCTTCTACTTTCGGGCGCCGGCGCCAAATTTCTTGCACTGTCGAATTTTAATTTGATAGTGTTGTTTTTTGTTTTAGCCATAACGTAAGTTAAATTAGTTTAAAAGGTTCAATAAGTTTAAAAGGTTTAAGAAGTTGGTTTAAGTTCAGTTTCTCTTCTTTTATACTTAACACCTTTTATTTCTGAGTCTTCCAGGTATGTAATTAGTTTTTGAACCTGGCTGCCGATTTTCATTGCATGTAAAGAGAGCTTGTTGAATTCTGGTTGATTAATATATTGCCTGTCTAATGCCCAGTATAATTGAGACCTCAACTCGCCACAGGAGCCTTTTGCTATAAATAAAAACTGTAAAAATTCCCTATTGCCGCCCCTTTCAAATCCCTCTGCAATATTATTCATAATTGAGCCTGTAGATCCTTCAATTTGATTAATCAGTTTATAATTATGTTCAAACCTCTTTTCATTAATTAACTTGCCTAATATATTATTAAGGTCCCTTGCTTCCTGCCATGAAATAATGTCTTCAAAATTTTTAATAGTTGCCATAAAAACCTTTTAAACCTCTTAAACTTTTAAACCTTCCCTAGTCTATTGAAAAATAATTTGCCGACTGATACACGCCTGTTCTTTGTTTCATTAGTTGCATCAGTATATCGTTGGCAAGGCTGCTTGCGCCAAACCTAAACCATTCGTTGTTCATCCAGTCTTCGCCAAGCACTTCATTCAGCATCACCAGGTAATGCAATGCCAGTTTTGCTTTTGAAATACCGCCGGCTGGTTTCATCGCAATTTTTTTTCCTGTCTTGTAATAAAAATCACGAATGGCTTCCAGCATCACCAATGTAACCGGCATGGTAGCAGCAGGCGAAATTTTTCCGGTAGAAGTTTTAATAAAATCGGCGCCGGCATACATGGCAATATCGCTTGCTTTGCGCACTTTGTCATAGGTAACCAATTCACCGGTTTCTAAAATAACTTTCAGCCTTGCTGCTCCACAGGCTTCTTTAATGGCAGCTATTTCATCAAATACAAAATTGTATTCTCCTTCTAAAAATTTACCTCTCGATATCACCATATCCACTTCATCGGCGCCATTTTGTACGGCATATTTTGTGTCACGAATTTTTACATCACGTGGCGCCTGCCCACTTGGAAAAGCAGTAGCAACTGATGCCACTTTAATGCCAGAATTTCCCAAAGCTGTTTTAGCCGTTTTCACCATCGAAGGGTAAACACAAACAGCGGCTACCGTAGGCAGGCCGGGATATACATCATGCAGGTGCTGTGCTTTATAACAAAGCTGTTTTACTTTTCCCTGAGTGTCTTTTCCTTCAAGCGTAGTTAAGTCAATCATGTTGAGGGCAAGTTTTAACCCGTTTACTTTGCTTTCGTTTTTTATACTTCGCTTTGTAAACCTTGATGCCCGCTCTTCAATACCAACCTGGTCAACATGGGCAGGAGAGGAGAAATTGGGAATTATCTTATTTGCAATCATCAAAAATTGTTTAAGTCATTTAATACTTTAAGCAGTTAAAGCTTCTAATGATTTTTCAATCATTTTTTCAACCGCTGCTTCGCTGTCATTTGAAAAAGTTTTTGCCACCCGGTTGGCGATGATGACATTTATGCTCATACATTCATGCCCCATCAGTTTACCTAATCCAAATATAGCCGAAGTTTCCATTTCAAAGTTAGTTATTCGGTGATTATTAAAACTGAACTGCGTAAGTTTATCAACCAGGCCTGGACTGCTTAGCCCTAATCTTAAAATCCTTCCCTGTGGACCAAAAAATCCGGGACAGGTTACTGTAATGCCATGATGATAACCGTTGCTGAATTTTTTCAATAACATTTGGCTGCCACTAAATGCATAAGGTTGGGTGATGTTGGTATCTAAACCTGTTTGTACTACAAATGCATCAGCCATGGCTTTATCATCAGCCGTTTTTTGATAACTGTAAAAATTTAACAGGTTATCTAACCCAAGCCCATGCGATGAAGCTACATAACTATCCACTGCAATATCACCTTGCAAAGAGCCCGAAGTACCAAAGCGAACAATGTTTAGTTTAGTGAGCGTATCTTTTATCTGCCTTGTTGTAAAATCAATATTTGCCAATGCATCTAATTCGTTAAAAACAATATCAATATTATCGGGGCCAATGCCGGTGGAAATGACTGAGATGCGTTTGTTACCAATATAACCGGTATGTGTATTAAATTCTCGGTGCGTTAAACGGTGCTCTACCTTATCAAAATGTTTGCTTACTTTTTCAACACGGCCGGGGTCGCCTACTACTATAATTGTATCTGCCAACTCATCGGGCCTTACATCTAAATGATAAATAGCGCCACGTTTGTTAATAATTAACTCTGATTCTGCTATTGGTTGCATAATTATTTATTAAAGAGATAAAGATACCGCTAAAAGCGTTTATTAAAAAGTTTTGAAGATTGATGTTGATGTAATACTTTTTACTTCGGTTTGTAATACACGAAACGGTTATATAATTTTTAATTTACGCAAAGCCGCAAAGTGGGCAAAGAAAAAAAAGGGAACAATCGCTTTGATGTTGCGATGTTAGAATTGGTTTGTGAGCCACAAACCAAGGCAAAAAAAACGCTTCTGTAACTCAGAAGCGCTTTTACTTTTATAAGTATTCATTTATTTTATTCCATACTTTTTTTCATATTTATCGGCCAGTTGCATTTGTTTGTTATTTAAAACAATTTGACGGCCTTGTATAAATGCATGGTCAATGATATTTGTTCGCATATCTAAAATATCGCCTTCGCTTACTACAATGTTGGCATCTTTTCCTGTTTCAATACTGCCGGTTTTATCGGCAATACCCAATATGGTTGCGGCATTAAGCGTAATGGCGCTAAGTGCTTCTTCTTTGCTAAGCCCGTATGCCGATGCGGTGCCTGCATTAAATGCCAGGTTACGGTATCGGCTATTGCCATCATCATCATTTATACAAAATAACACCCCGGCTTTTTGTAACATAGCAGGTGTTTTAAATGGCTGGTCAATATCATCGTCAATCATAGCAGGCAAATCATGTAGCTGATTTAAAATAACTGCAATGTTGTTTTTCTTTAAAATATCTGCAATTTGCCAACTATCAACAGCGCCTACCAACACTACATCAAATCCAAATTCTTTGGCAAAGTCAACAGCCAGCAACATTTCTTTTACAATATTACAATGGATAAAAAGTTTTTGTTTCTTATCAAACAACCCTTTCACCGCTTCAAATTTCAAATTGGTATTTTCGTGTTTTGGCTGTGCCAGGTAAGCTTTTGCCTCCCTGAAAAATGTTTTTACTTCTTCAATCCTGCTTAGCCCTTCTTTTACAGGGTCGGTATTTGATGACTGGGCGCTAAAGAATCTTCTTCTGCCCCGGTTTAATAATGATGGCATGTGAAAATGAATTGCTCCATCCGTTTTATATGCTGCATCTTCCCAATTCCAGGCATCCAACTGTACCACTGATGATGAGCCAGAAATGATACCGCCTGATGGTACAATGTTGGCCAGTAAAATTCCATTGGTTCGTAAAGTATTTATCACTTTTGAATCGGTATTGTATGCAACCAACGAACGGATGCTTGGGTTCATTTCTCCAATTTCAGTGGCATCAATGGTAGCTCTAATGTTATTTATCTCAATTAAACCTAATTGTGATGAGGATAAGATTAAGCCCGGGTAAATATGTTTGCCTTTGCAATCAATTACTCTTGCACCGTTAACAGAAGCAGTAGTGCCCACTTCTGTTATCTTTCCATTATTAAAAACAACGGTGCCGTTATTAATTATATGCCCGTTACCAACATGGATGGTGGCATTGGTTAAAGCAATTATTTCTTTTTGTGCTGTAGCAGGTGATATGGTTTCCTGGGCAAAGACATTTATAGTGGCAATGCAAGCGCAGGTATAAAATAATATTTTTTTCATTTCAATTATTTTTCAGATTAATTATTGATTATCTAACTCGTCGTTATCTATAGTTAATAAGCCATGGCTATGGTAATGATCGTCGCAGGTATTTATCACTTCAAACCTTGGCCTGGCACTTCGGAAATTGCCAGCGCCACCCGGGCCGGCAGTTTTTTTCAAAGAAGCAATTTTAGCAATCAGCCTTGCTTTTTCGGCCTGGTTTTGTTTACGCATATTGGCATCTCTTTCCCTGTCAAAATAAATAATGCCATCTACAATTGTTTTTTCGGCTTTTGCATAAATGGATAAAGGATTATCGCTCCATATCACCAGGTCGGCATCTTTACCAACTTTTATGCTTCCTGTTTGTTTATCAATATGCAGCATTTTTGCAGGGTTAATGGTAACCATATCCAAAGCCTCAATTTCGCTCATACCGCCATACTTCACACTCTTGGCGGCTTCCTGGTTCAGGCGTCTTGCCATTTCGGCATCATCCGAATTGATGGCCACATTTAAACCCACTTTGTGCATAATGTATGCATTGTAAGGTATGGCATCCATCACTTCCATTTTATAATTCCACCAGTCGCTAAAGGTAGATGTGTTGGAGCCATGTGCTTTTAATTTATCGGCAACTTTGTATCCTTCTAAAATATGAGTGAAAGTGTTTACGGTAAAACCAAACCTGTCGGCAACTTTTATTAAAGAATTTATTTCGCTTTGTACATACGAGTGGCAGGTGATAAATCTTTTTTTGTTCATAATTTCTACCAGGGCATCAAGTTCTAAATCTCTTCTTACGGTTGATTTATTTGCGGCCGATTTTAATGCTGCCTGGTAATCGCTTGCTCTTGTAAAAGCATCAACCAACACCTGGTCAACTCCCATCCGGGTATCCGGAAAACGGTTATTGCCTTGTGTGCTTGTACTTCTTTTTACGTTTTCGCCAAGAGCAAATTTTATAAAAGGGTCGGCACCGGCAAATTTTAGCTGCTGGTCGTTAGCGCCCCAACGTAGTTTAATTAATTGTGTTTGTCCGCCAATTGTGTTTGCCGAGCCATGCAGTATATGCGATGTGGTAACTCCGCCGCTTAGCTGCCTGTAAATATTAATGTCGTCGGGATTAAGGTTATCTCCAATCCTAACTTCTGATGTAACACTTTGCCCGCCTTCGTTGATAGATGCTGCCGCAATATGTGAGTGTTCATCAATAATACCCGGCGTTACATTTTTACCTGTTGCATCAATAATTTTTGCTGTTGCATCCGAAAGGTTTTTACCAATAGCTGCAATTTTCCCGTTTTTAACCAATATATCGGTGTTTTGCAAATTGCCATCTTTTTCACTGGTCCATACGGTTGCATTTTTAATTAACAGGTTTTCTTGTTTGGGCATTTCTTCCCAACCATAACTTAAAAAAGGATAAGTTACTTTACCTAAATTAAGTGGCTTGTGTGGTTTAGCGCTATCTGTTTTTTCAGCAGCTGCTTTGTCAAAAGTTGCAGTCCAGGTAAATAAATTCCCCATTGCATCTTTACCGGTTCCATTCCAGGTATTGCCTGTTACGGCACCACTTAAAATAGTTTCTGCAGCATTTCTACCACGGCCTTCGGTATAATTTAATTTTACCAGGTGCCCGTCGTAACTGTATTTTCCTGTTAATGTGTCTTTATTAATAAATTGTGCTACACCAGCATCTTTTAAATTTAATTGATAAGTTTTTGTACCTGCATTTGTGTTAGCTATAAAATTATAAACACCTTTCACATCATACCAGTTTTCGTCCTTCACAGAATTTTTTATGCCTTGTGTCCAGTTTTGAAGCAGTATTGTTTTTTCTGCAAATACCGGCCCCGATGTAATTAAGAAGTTGGCAATCTTTCCTGCATCAAGGCTGCCAATTTTATCGTACAAACCCAACAAGCTTGCCGGTGTTTTTGTTAAAGCATCCAGGGCTTTATTTTCTGATAATCCATATTCAATGGCCTTGCGCAGGTTTGCCATAAATTCAGATGGATTGGAAAGGTCGGCAGTGGTTAAACAAAAATTGATACCGGCTTTTTCAAAAGCAGCTGCATTGCCGGGCGCCAGTTCCCAATGTTTTAAATCATCTAACCCAACAAATCTTAAATCGTTTGGATCATCCACATCCATGGCTGCCGGAAAATTAAGAGGTAAAATAAAAGATGCTTTTGTTTCGCTCATTTCTTTTATGCGCTGGTACTCGTTGCCACCGCCTTTAATGATATATTGTACACCAAATTCATCCCCAATTTTATCTGCACGAAGGTCGTTCCATTTATCGTTGGCTTCAAAAATTTGAGGCAGGTTTTGATTTTCGTTCCAGCTTTGTAAAGAAATGTTTTCACCTTCGGTGGTAGGGTTATTCTTATACCATTGTGCATCTAAATAAGTTTGCCTTAGCAGGGCAATCATCCCCATCATAGAGCTTGGGTAACTTTGTCCCGAAGTACCCCTGTTAAAAGAATAGTTGGCCGATGCTCTTTCTTTTAGCAGCACAAAATTATCGGGTTGATTGGCCAACGTAACAAACGCACCTGTGCCTCTTGCTATACCATCTTTTTGATGTGTGAGTACAGCCCCAAAACCTATATCCCGTATAGTTTTTGCTTTAGCAGCATCGGCGCTAAAAATTTTATAAGCGTCAATTTCACTTTTTATAGCCTGGTTCCATCCATAAGCGCCTTTTGTATTGGAAGTAATTTGTTGCGTACGAAAAAAACCGGCACCTCCTGTTTGCCTTTCGGGGGTTGCAATTCCGTAATCGCTGTAAATATCAATAAATGCAGGATAAATATATTTTCCCCTGCAACCAATAACTACTGCATCTTTTGGAATGGAAATGTTATTACCAACAGATTCTATCTTACCCTGCCGTATAACCATACTGGCATTTTGTAATGTGGTTTGTGCATCTTTAACAATAATGGCATTGGTAAATGCAAAACATGATATTTTAGGATTGGCAACATCATTTACCGGGAAAGTAGCCTGTGCTTTGATGATTTGAATGTTGATGGCTGTTAACAATAGCACCAACAAAAATTTTAGTTTTTGCATGCAGGTTGGTTTTGGTGTTTAAAATTGAAAGATAAATATAACAAAAGGTTAAGCTTAAAAACAACCACTTATATAATTATGTTTTTAGTTTTTAAAATTATAATGGTTGATATAAATAAAAGCACAATTGATAAGTTAAATTGTAATAAAACCTGGCTTAAGAAGTTTTAATGATATGTAATTTTATATTACCTTCAATTTTATAAGTTTAAAAAGGTGTTGATGGAACGGTTTTTGTAAAAGGATGTATATGAAAAAATTTACGGTTATTATTTTTATTTGTTTTGGGCCTGCTGCTTTAAGGGCTCAAACAACACTCAAAACCGATACTACAGCAAACCCTATTTCAAAAGTTACTATTACTAAAGACCCCCGTATTGATTTACTGGCTAAAGCAGAACTTGATATGAACAACCGGGCCAAACGGTTTGTTAAAGGTTACCGTTTGTTTGTATTAAAAAGCAGCGACAGGGCTTACGCTATGAGGGTAAGAACATACCTGCTGCAAACTTTCCCAGGCGAAAATGTTTTTATGACCTGGCAAAGCCCATTTATTAAAATGAAGTTTGGCGATTTTGAAGACAAGGCAGATGCAGAAAAGGCTAAAAAACAAATTGAAAGAGACGGTGTAGTTACAGGTGGTGTTTATATAGTACCCGATACTATTGAACTAAAACCCGATAAACTAAAAGATTTGGATAAATAATATTAAACAAATCATATAGGGTTTCTGTTAAGAAACCTTTTTTTATTTTGATACTTTAGGTTTATATTTATTTCATGATGAAAGATACGATTAGGCAACTGGCAAAAAAATACGCTCCTGAATTTATACAAATACGACAGCATCTACATACTAATCCCGAATTAAGCTACCAGGAATTTGAAACCTCGGCATTTGTACAAAAAAAACTTTCAGAATTTGGAATCCCGTTTGAAGTTAAAGCCACAACAGGCGTAGTAGGATTGATAAAAAGCAAAAACCCGGGTGCAATGGTAACTGCGTTACGTGCCGATATGGATGCCTTGCCCATAATGGAAGAAAATGATGTACCCTACAAATCAAAAAACAATGGTGTGATGCATGCCTGCGGGCACGATGTACATACAACCTGTTTGCTGGGTGCCGCAAAAATCTTAAACCAATTAAAAGATGAGTGGGAGGGTACAGTGAAACTGATTTTTCAACCCGGAGAAGAAAAAAACCCCGGCGGTGCAAGTTTATTAATAAAGGAAGGTGTGCTGGAAAATCCTCGGCCACAAAAAATATTTGCCCTGCATGTACATCCCGGGCTTGAAGTAGGCAAAGTAAGTTTTAGAAATGGTATGGTAATGGCAAGCGCCGATGAAATCTATATCAGTATAAAAAGTAAAGGTGGCCATGCTGCGGCACCGCAGCTAACTGCAGATACCATTTTAATTGCATCGCATTTAATTATAAGCCTGCAACAAATTGTAAGCAGAAACAACAGCCCCTTTAATCCATCAGTGTTATCTATTACCTCCTTCCAGGGAGGCAATACCACCAATGTAATTCCATCCGAAGTGAAGTTGATGGGTACTTTCAGGGCTATGAACGAAGAATGGCGCTTTAAAGCTCATGAACTGATAAAAAAACAAACTATTGAATTGGTTGCAGCCATGGGTGCAGAAGCAACAATACATATAGATGTGGGTTATCCTTTTGTTTTAAATGATGAACAACTCGGAAACGAAACCATAAAAAAAGCCCGTGAATATTTAGGCGAATCAAATGTAGAAGAAACTGAGTTAAGAATGGGCGCCGAAGATTTTGCTTATTATTCTCACCAACTACCCGCCTGTTTTTTTAGGTTGGGAGCCGGTAATAAATCAAAAGGTATAACAAGCGGAGTGCATACACCAACTTTTAATATTGATGAAAATGCTATAGAGATTGGTATGGGTATGATGGCTTGGGCCGCAGTTTCCTGATTATGATGTAGAGGGAAACTAAAAAACATTAAAGAGGGTTTTTGATTTGCATAGGAATCATTTATAAAAGTTTTAAAACTTCATTCAATTAGTTTTGTGCTATGCCACATAATTAATAAATGAAGAATCCTCCATTAGTGAGGCTGGCAATATGAAAATAGCTTTCCACGGCGCAGCCCGTACAGTAACCGGCAGCAAGCACCTGCTCACATTAAAAAACGGAAACCAGTATCTTTTAGATTGCGGTATGTTTCAAGGCATGGGGCGTGATACCGAAATGCTGAACAGGAGTTTTGGTTTTGATGCCACTAAAGTTACACACCTTATTTTATCACATGCACATATCGACCACTGTGGCCTTATCCCAAAATTGGTTAAAGATGGTTTTAACGGCAAAGTGTTTTGCACACCTGCCACCAAAACATTAACGGCATTGATGTTAGAAGATTCGGCAGGCATACAGGAAGATGATGTGAAATATGAAAATAAGCGCAGGGCTCATGAAGGCCTTCCTTACCTGCAACCATTGTATGATACTAATGATGCAATGGCTGCCATGGATCATTTTGTAGAAGTGGAATACGATAATTGGTTTGCCATTGATGAGTTTGTGGAAGTTTTGTATAAAGATGCAGGTCATATAATTGGCAGTGCATCGGTTCATTTAAAAGTGAAGGAGAATGGTAAAGTAACCCGTATCAGTTTCAGCGGCGATGTGGGCCGGTACAGGGATGTGATACTTAGATCGCCGGCTGAATTTCCGCAGGCCGATTATATAATAATGGAATCAACTTATGGCAACAGCCTGCACGATAATGCTGTTACCACACCCGATCAAATACTTGATTGGGTAGAAAAAGCATGCATTCAAAAAAAGGGCAAACTTATTATTGCAGCTTTCAGCGTTGGGCGCACACAGGAAATTTTATATGCACTTAACCAACTTGAACTTGAAAACAGGTTGCCTAAAATAAATTATTATGTTGATAGTCCTTTGAGTGTTAAAGCAACCGAAATCATAAAAAGTTATCCTTCTTATTTCAACAAAACCATACAAAAGGTATTGCAAAAAGATGCCGACCCATTTAATTTTGCCGGCCTTAAACTAATTAAATCTGTTGATGAATCTAAGATGCTGAATTTTACTGATGGGCCGTTTGTTGTTATATCGGCAAGTGGCATGGGCGATGCAGGTAGGGTTAAGCATCATATCAGTAATAATATCGAAAACAGCCGCAACACTATTTTATTTAGCGGATATTGCGAACCTCATTCACTTGGCGGCAGGCTGCTTGCGGGTGCAAAAGAAGTGGGTATTTTTGGAACCGAACATGAAGTGAATGCCGAAATAGCATCTATCCGCAGCATGAGCGCCCATGGCGATTACGACGACCTTTGCCAATGGCTTGCCTGCCAGGATGCAAAACAAATTAAAAGATTGTTTTTGGTGCATGGCGAATACAATGTGCAACAGGATTTTAAACAACGCCTTTTAAGAAAAGGATTTGCCGATGTGGAGATACCCGAAATGCACTACGAGATTGGGCTGGAATGATTTTTTGTGAATACAAACCAACATACTATTTTGAATTGGAATAGTTTTTGAACAATAAGCCAAAAGCATCTTCTAATAACATACAACCGTTAGCCTGCTACCGATGTTTTTGGGATATGGCTGGCTTTTCATTTTATTTGATGCGATGAAATATTAGGTGTTTAGTAATTGAAATAAATCATGAAGAAGTTAAAAAAAATTGTAAAGATATTTTTCATAAGCCTGTTGGCGTTATTGGTTTTATTGTTTGCCTCCACATATTTTTTCAGGGATAAAATTGTGGCAATGGTAAAAACCGAAATAAACAATAACATAAATGCAAAGGTTGATTTTAAAAAAGTGAATATTTCTTTTTTTCGCCATTTTCCTAAAGTGAGCATTGGCCTTGATGAATTACAGGTAACAGGCACCGATTATTTTGCTGCAGATACTTTATTGTATGCAAAAAGACTGGATGCAACGGTTGATATTATGAGTTTCTTCAGGGGAAAAAATATGAACATCTACAATGTTTTCTTGGAACATCCACGTATTAATGCTATTGTAACTAAAGAAGGTTTTGCCAATTGGGATATTGTAAAACCGGATGAAAACAAATCAACAACGTCATCCAAGCCTTTTAACCTGCAACTAAAAAAATATGGGGTTGAGAATGGTTATGTGCGATACACTGATGCAGCATCGGGCATGAGCGCCGAAATTGTAAACCTCAATCATAGCGGTAGTGGCGATTTTACTTCCAATCTCTTTACACTAAAAACAAACACAAGTGCCGATGCGGTTACTTTCACTTATGGGTTAATTCCGTACCTGGCAAAAGTAAAAACAGTTGTAACTGCCGATATAAAAGTAGATAACAAAAACAATGTGTACAGTTTTGATGCGGTGGAAGCATTGCTAAACGATTTGCTGATTAACGGCAAAGGAAATATCAAAAGCCTGCCCGATGGATACAATTTGGATATCAGTTTTAAATCGGCATCAACAGATTTTAAAAAAATACTTTCACTAATACCCACTATTTATAAAACCGAATTTGATAAAGTATCGGCCAATGGCACAGCAAATTTTGAAGGCTATGTAAAAGGTGTTTATAACCAAACAAGCATGCCGGGATATCACCTGGCCATGAATGTAAAAGATGCCTCGTTTAAATATACCGATTTACCAAAAGCAGTAGAACAGATAAATTTTAATGCAGTAGTTGATAATGCAGACGGGCAAACAGATAACCTGGAGGTAGATATTACAAACGGCCACCTGGCTATTGACAAAGAGCCTTTCGATTTTCGGTTGCTGGTTAAAAAGCCGGTGAGTAATATGTTTGTTGATGCGGCTGCCAAAGGAAAGCTTGACCTGGGGCATGTGGCAGGCTTTATAAAATTAGATAAGGGAACAAGTATTGCCGGCCTGTTAAATGCCGATGTAAATATTAAAGGCAATGTAAAAGAAATAGAAAATAAGCAGTTCAATAATTTTTATGCCGCCGGTACAGTAGCTGTAAATAATTTTAATTACCGCTCGGCCAATTACCCCACAGGCGTAAAAATAAATACAGTTAATACAGTTTTTACGCCAGCTAAAATTGATGTATCAAACCTGGCGGGCCAATACCAAAAATCAAATTTTACGGGTGGCGGGCAAATCAATAACCTGCTTAGTTATTTATTAAGCGGTAAGCCTTTAAGCGCCAACCTTACTTTAGATGCCGATAATGTTAACGTAAACGACTGGATTGGCATTTCGGCTGATACTGCAACCAAGAATTCTTCAACACAACCTTTTATTGTTCCTTCCAATCTTGATGTTAGCTTATCAACCAAAATAAATAACCTGCAATACGATAATTTAAAAATAAACAACTTGTCGGGCACTATACAGGTAGATGATGAAACAGTTAAACTAAATAATGTAAAAGGTAATGCGTTGGATGGAAACATTACAATAAATGGCTCTTACAGTACTAAAGCAGATAAGAAAAAACCTGCTATAGCCATGAGTTATGATGTAGAGCAAGTGGATATACAAAAAACTTTTTACGCTTTTAATACGGCACAAAAATTAATGCCCATAGGAAAATTCCTGGCTGGCAAACTTACTTCTGTTTTAACAGCCAATGGAAAAATGGGAGATGGTATGAGCATTGATATGAACACTGTTTCGGGAAATGGCAACTTATTTTTAATTGAAGGTTTCCTGAGCAAATTTGCTCCACTTGATAAAATTGCATCTGCCCTGCATGTAAAACAACTGGAATCTATTTCGATGAAAGATGTGAAAACTTTTTTTGAATTTTCGAATGGAAAAATGTTGATTAAACCTTTTACTGTAAAACTAAAAGATATTGAAATGGAGATTGGTGGTTTACAGGGTATAGGCTTTGATGAAGGCATAAACTATGCTATTAATCTTAAATTGCCCAGGGCTTTAATGGGTACCGAAGGCAATCAGTTTGTAAATAACCTGGCTGCCGCCGTTAATGCAAAAGGCATTCCTTTAAAAGTTGGAGAAACGGTAAACTTTAAAATGGGAATGACAGGCACCATCAAAAACCCTTCTTTAAAAGTGGATTTAAAACAAAGCGGCGAAACACTTGTTGACCAGATGAAAGAACAGGTAAAAGACTTTGCACAGGCAAAAATCGACAGTGCAAAAAATGCTGTAAAAGATTCGTTGAATAATTTGAAAAAACAGCTTGAAGAAAAAGCCAAGGAAGAGCTACGAAAAAAATTATTTGGCAAAAAAGACACAGCTACATCTGCCGTTACCGATAGTACATCGCCTGTAACAAAACCTGAAGCTAATAAACCTTCTTTAAAAGATCTGCTGGATAAATTAAAAAAGAAACCAAAGGATACAACAAATCATCAATAATAAATACTAACGTTTTTTATTATTACAAATGATGTAGTTTAGTATGAATTTTATTTAAGTTAGATGCATTGATTTATTACAGCAAGGATTACAAAATTTTTGCTTATCCAAACCTGTTTATTTTAAAAGCATCAATGGCAACACTTGTAGTATCCTTGTGAACAATTTCTTTAACTAATTTTCCGGTGCCACTTGCTAAAGTAAGGCCCAGCATGGCATGACCTCCTGCAAAAACAACATTATTAACAGATGGATGACGGCCTATATATGGTAATCCATCGGGGGATACCGGCCGCAAACCACTCCATATTTTTTCTTCGGGAGGAAAATCAATTTGTAAACCCGGGTAAAAATCTTTTGCCGAATCAAAAATGCCACGCATGCGGTTTACAAGTATTTTGTTATTGATACCACTCAATTCCATAGTGCCGCCAATGCGTAACTGTGCACCCCAGGGTGAGATAGCACATCTGCCATCTACCAGTATGGCAGGGTATTGCAAGTTGTTTTCTATATGCTGATAAGTGTAACTGTAACCTTTGCCTGGCTGTAATAATAATTTAATGCCCATCATCTTTGCCAGCTCGGGCATCCACGAGCCCGGCGCTAGAACAACTTCATCACAATCAAATTTTCCTTTATCGGTGATTACAGAAGTAATCTTTCCATTCATTTTTTCGAACCCGGTTACAGTTGTGTGCAATTGAAATTGCACTGTTTTTTTATTTTGAAGATATGTAAACAATCCTCTCATTAGTTTTGACGGATCAAAGTGGCAGTCATCTTTAAATAAAACAGCCCCGGCAACATCCACTTCCACATTAGGCTCAAGCGCCTGTACGGCTTCCCTGTTCAATCGTTCAATATTTAATCCAAATTTTTCGGCTTCATCGGCCATCTCAAATTCATGATCAAGTGTTTTTTGTTTTTTACAAATCATCAGGCAGCCTTTTTCCTGCATTTCAAATACATTGCCAAGTTCATCCCTCATTGTTTCAATCAGCCGGCGGCTAAGTTGTAATATTTCATGCAAGGGTTTCGAATTTTGCTGTACTTTTTTAAGAGTACAGTTTTTCCAGAAATGATAACCCCATTGTACAAGTTGAAGGTTAAGCCTTGGTTTTATATAGAAAGGGGAGGTGGAACTCATCATCCATTTTAAACCTTGTGAAACCACACCCGGGTTTGCCAATGGGATAAAATGACTGGGCGAAATAAAACCCATGTTACCAAACGAACAGCCATCGGTAATATCTCCTCGTTCAATAATGGTTACCTCGTAACCTTCCTTTTCTAAAAAGTAAGCACTGCATAATCCTATTATGCCGCCGCCAATGATACTAACTTTCATTGTAATGTATTAACCTTTAAAAATATCATAGCAATTTAATCAATTAAAAAAGCAGGCACTATTAAATTACCTGGAAACCGAAAGCATACGGGTCATCTTCGTCGTCAATATTGATGGTATTGTATCCGTAAATCTTTGCCCATCCTTCAATGCTGGGCCTTATGGCCGGTTTACCTGCAATCGTTAATTCTTCTTCTATCCTTCCTGTAAATTTACTTCCAATAATACTTTCGTGAATAAACGCATCACCTTTTTTCAATAATCCTTTTGCATACCATTGTGCCATACGTGCCGATGTACCGGTACCGCATGGGCTGCGGTCTATAGCTTTATCGCCGTAAAATACTGCATTACGAGCAGTAGAAGTTTTATCAAGTACGGCACCCGTCCATAAAATATGGCTGCACCCTTTTATGGTTTCATCTTCGGGATGTACAAACACATATTTATCGTTAATGTTTTTACGCAATTCCCTTGCCCAGGCAATCAGTTTATCGGCAGTGTAATGCTCAATGCCTTTAAAATTCTTCTGCACATCTACTATTGCATAAAAATTTCCTCCGTACGATACATCAACAATAATTTCTCCCAACCCCGGGCAATTAACTGTTAACCCTGTTTCGGCTAAATAAGAAGGTACATTGGTTAGCTTTACTGTTTTAACTTTTGATTGTTGCATTGTGTATGCAATCTCTACCAGGCCTGCCGGCGCTTCCATCCTAACGGTGCCCGGTATCCTGGGTTTTATCAATCCTTCTTCAATGGCAATGGTAATGGTGCCGATGGTTCCATGTCCGCACATGGGCAGGCATCCGCTTGTTTCAATAAATAAAACAGCCACATCATTTTCAGAATCGTGTGGCGGATATAGGATACTGCCGCTCATCATATCGTGGCCACGGGGTTCAAACATCAGCCCTTTCCTAATCCAGTCATATTCTTTTAAAAAATGCTGGCGCTTTTCACTCATATTGCTACCAATGAGTGCGGGGCCACCTTCTTTTACCAATCGCACAGGGTTTCCGCAAGTATGTGCATCAATACATATAAATGTCTTTTTCAAATGAACGGTTATTTTGCTATGCAACTTAATTAAAACTTCGTTTGTAATGCAAAAATCCGTTAGAAAGTATTTTACAAATTGTATGATTTGCTATTTATCAATAAAAGAAAGCCGCTGCTAAAAAACAGTGGCCTCATTATTCAAACATCAACCTTTATTTTTTCTTAAACTTTGTTGATTCTTTTAAAACCCTTTTTTGGATGCCTTTGCCATAGTAGGGGCAATAGTAATCCAGTGCATCCAGGGTTTCATTATATGATAACCAGTAGTCGGTTACGGTACCTGTAAATACAAACCTTCCTGAATAGTTGTACATATCCCTTGTACCCAGGTTGCTAAAATTGCCGTAAACAAAATCGCCTTCATATGGTTTTGAACTTGCGTTAGTGCGTACAATATTGTATCCATAGTAAGTTTCCACAACAAAATAATCGCAATAGGGATCGCTGTACACCACTTCTCCTTCTTCTTTGCTGAGCCAGTAATTTTCATCAAAGGTTGGTTCAATATGCTCTTTTACGCAACTGCTGAATAAGACCATTGCAAGAATTAAGCTTGCAGAAAGTGTAAAAATTTTTTTCATGACTTTTTTTAGATTTAAGGTTAAATAATAATTTTTATTTAACAGGTAATAAAACTGTGCCATATTGCAAGCGGGGCAATTTTGGTTTTGTTAAAATATAGCAGGATGCTGAAATCTTGTTTTTGAAGGCTTACATCAACTTTAAAAATTCCCAATAGTTTAACAAGATAAAATGTAACTATGCCTTTTAATTTTTGTTAGGATGATTTTGTTTCATTCTGTAATTTTATGGGATGGAACAGTACGGAAAAATCTTACTGATTGCAATGCCTGCTTTTTTGGTGCTGGTACTTTTTGAAAAATGGTATGGCTGGTACAAAGGGAAAGATACGGTGCGTAATTTAGATATGATTAGCAGCCTTTGTTCAGGCGTTACCAATGTTACCAAAGATGTACTGGGCCTTGCCATTGCTTTGATAAGTTACGAATGGCTGGTAAACAGGGTAGCCCTTACTCATATCGATACAAAGTGGTACACTTACCTTATTGTTTTTATTGTGCTTGATTTTGCAGGTTATACCGTTCATGCACTTGATCATAAAATTAATTTTTTCTGGAACAGCCATATCATCCATCATAGTAGCGAAGATTTTAACCTGGCCTGTGCACTTCGGCAAAGCATATCTGTTTTTGTACGATTGTTTGTTATTTTATTATTGCCGGCAGCCCTGTTGGGAATTGACCCTAAGCTGATAGCCATTGTTGCACCCCTGCATTTGTTTGCACAGTTTTGGTATCATACGCAGCATATTGGCAAAATGGGGTTTTTAGAAAAGATAATCGTTACACCATCGCACCACCGTGTACACCATGCATTAAACAAAGAATATATTGATAAGAATTACGGGCAGATATTTATTTTTTGGGATAAATGGTTTGGCACTTTCCAGGAAGAAATGCCCGATGTAAAACCGGTTTATGGTATTACCCGGCCGGTAAGAACATGGAACCCCATTAAAATAAATTTTTTGCATTTATGGCTGATGATTAAGGATGCATGGCATGCAAAAAGTGTAAAAGATAAATTTCGTATCTGGTTTATGCCTACTGGTTGGCGGCCTGCAGATGTTGCTGAAAAATACCCGGTATATAAAATTGAAGATGCATACAATTTTGAAAAGTATGATACGCAGGTATCAGTATTTATGCATGTTTGGTGCTGGGTGCAATTAACTATGCTGTTATTTTTTATCAGTTATTTATTTGGAAATATAGCCTCTATTGGTAAACCGGGTATGTTTATATATGGCGCTTTTGTTTTTTTAATGGTATATGCTTTTACCGAATTGATGGATGGAAACCGCTATGCCATTATTTGGGAAATTATAAAAGTTGTTTTTGGAATAGGAATTATTTTTTACCTGGGCGATTGGTTTGGCGCTACTGCTTTTTTACCCTGGATTAATATTGTGTTGGTAGTTTATTTTGTTTTATCTGTTATAATTACTGCATGGCTTTCTTTAATAAAAGAAAAAAAGCAGGTACAGGTTTCGCTTTAAATTTTTTCATTTGAAAGTTCATTATTAACTGTTCTCCAAATATTCAGTGGGTTTTCATTCTTCAATTCATCGGGTAATAAATTATTTGCCCAGTTTTGAAAAGCAATGGGCCTGGCAAATCTTTTAATACCATCGGCGCCTACGGCGCCAAACCTGCTATCGGTGGTTGCCGGAAAAGGCCCGCCATGATGTTGGCTTAAACATACTTCTACACCTGTTGGCACGCCGTTTAATATAAATCTGCCACAGATATTTTTTATTGCTTCTACTAATTCATTGTTTCCGGTAATGTCGGTTTCGGTTGCCATCAGCGTTGTTGTTAATTGTCCCTCCAGTTTTTTTGCTACAGTAATCATTTCCTGCATATCCTTACATCTTATAACAATAGAGTAGGGGCCAAACACTTCCTGGTGCAGTACAGGATTATTTAAAAATGCCTGTCCGGATGCAGTAGCAATTGTTGGCAAGCCTTCGTTTTCTTTTACTTCGGTTTCACTTTCTGCCACAAGGTGTACATCATCCTGCAATAAAGCATTGCCTTTATTTTTTTTATAAGCGCTTACTATGCCACTGTGCAGCATGGGCGCCGGTGCAATTTTTTGAATTGCTTTCCCCAGGTCGTGTATAAAAGTTTTTAAAGCTTCGCTTTCAATGCCAATTAATAAACCGGGGTTTGTACAAAACTGCCCAACACCCAATGTAATTGAAGCTGCGTATTGCTGTGCCATAGATGCGGATTCGGTATATAATTTTTCGGGCATTAAAAATACAGGGTTGATGCTGCCCATTTCTGCAAAAACAGGAATGGGTTCTTTACGTTGGTTACCCCAATCGAATAATTGTTTACCGCCAATATATGAACCTGTAAAACCTATAGCTTTTGTATGTGGATGCTGTACTAAAGCTTTTCCAACTTCAAATGATGCGCCATGTACGTGTGCAAAAATTCCTTTGGGCATGTTGCATTTATTTGCCGCTGTTAAAATTGCATTGGCAACTATCTCCGAGGTTTCGGCATGAGCCGGATGTGCTTTTACAATAACCGGGCAACCGGCTGCAAAAGCACAGGCTGTATCGCCACCGGCTGTTGAATAAGCAAACGGAAAATTACTGGCGCCAAAAACCACTACCGGGCCAAGTGGTACCAGCATTTTTCTTATATCGGGCTTGGGTGGGGTTTTATCTGTGATGGCGGTGTCTATCCTTGCTTCCAGCCAGTTGCCTTTTTCGCATGCTTCGGCATAACTGTTTAGTTGAAAAATTGTTCTTGCTCTTTCGCCTCTTAATCTTGCTTCGGGCAAATTTGTTTCGCCCATGGCCGTTTGTATAAGTGCATCACCACAATTATCAAGTTCAACAGCAATAGCCTTCATAAAAGCAGCCCGCTGTTGTAAAGAAAATTTTCTGTAAATATGAAAAGCATTCCATGCTTCCTGCATTACCAGGTTAATTTCTTCAGTATTAAAATCTTTGTAACTCATAAGTCAAAAATCAAAAATCAAAAATCAAAAAAACAAAATTTACTATTTACTATTTACCATTAATCATTCATCATCCATCATTCATCATTCAACATTCAACATTCAAACTGGCCTATTTGCAATTCCATCATCAATAATCTTTAAAATATCTGCTCTTTCTTTTCCTTCCAGTTTTAACCTGGGGGCCCTTACATTTTCTGATCCAATACCTACCTGTGTTTCTGCCAGCTTAATATACTGTACAAGTTTGGGGTGTATATCCAATTCAAGTAATGGCATAAACCAACGATAAATTTTTGCAGCTTCTTCAATCTTACCTGCTTTTACCAAATTATAAATGCTAACAGTTTCTTTAGGAAATGCACAAACCAATCCAGCCACCCATCCATCGGCGCCTAAACAAAGTTCTTCCATTGCCAAAGTATCTACACCGCAAAGTATTTTAATCCTGTCGCCAAACCTGTTCTTCATCCGGGTAACATTGGTAACATCCCTGGTACTTTCTTTTACTGCTTCAATATTCTTACAGGCTATAAGTTCGGCAAACATATCAATCGTTACTTCATTTTTATAATCAACAGGGTTGTTATAAATCATGATGGGCAATTCTGTAGCATCGGCTATGGTTTTAAACCATTGCACAGTTTCCCGGTGATCGCTTTTGTAGCGCATAGGCGGCAGCACCATTAATCCTTTAGCGCCCCAGGCTTTTGCATATTCAGCTTGTTGCAAAGCCTCTTTAGTGCTACCTTCGGCAATGTTTAAAACAACAGGTACTTTACCGGCACATTTTTCAACAGCATATTTTATCAACTGTTCTTTTTCTGCTGTTGTAAGCACACTTGCTTCGCCAAGGGTGCCACCCAGTACAATACCGTTTACACCGGCAGCCAGTTGGGCCTGTAAATTTTTTTCAAATAATGGAAGATCTAATTGATCATCTGCAGTAAATTTTGTGGTGAGTGCCGGAAATACTCCGCTCCATGTTATGCTCATATAATTTGGTTTTTTATAAAGGTAAATAATCAAAAATTAACAATACAGTGTAAACAATTTTAAGGCTTTTGAAATTTAAAAAACCGCCATTTTTTTACTAAACTTTCACACTGACAATTTTACATCAAGCATATTTTTTGCGTTAATATTTATAAGCAATCACAACTAAAAATTGCAATTATGAAACAGGTATTAACAATAATGTTTTGGGGTTTACTGGCTACCGTTTTTGCAGGTTGTACAGGTACAGCTCATATACAAAAAGATAAAAACGCCGATTTTAGTAAATATAAAACCTATGCCTGGGTAGATAAACCCGGTACCAATGGAAGAGAAAAGAACTGGAAACATGACATTACCGAAGTAAATGTGCGTAATTCGGTTAATGCCGAACTACAGAAAAAAGGTTGGCAGGAAACAAATAATAATCCGGATGTAATCATCAATTACGAATTGCTGGTTGAAAAAAACCGTAAACAACAACAAGACCCGGTTTATTCCGAACCTTTTTCACGCAGCTATTACAACAGGCGTACAGGCCGTTTATATACTTTTTATTACCCATCGCAGTTTATGGGTTACGATAGGTACACTACTACCGTAAAAGAAGGAACTGTAACCATAACCATGATTGACAGCCGTACAGATAAAGCCATTTGGCAGGGATGGACAACTAGTGAACTTGATGGCCATAATTTAACCAACCGTGAAATTGAAAGAAGTGTAAAAACTATCTTTAAAAAATTTGATAAAGGATAGTAGAAAAACCAAAAGCAGGTTTTACAATTAGCAGGAACCTTTCAGTAATGCAAGGTTCTTGTTATAATAAGCTGTAATAAAATTTAATGAAAAGTTGAATAATGAAATTTAGCCCAATGGCTGCCGGATAGAAGTGAAAAGCAAACAAAGAGAAGCTTGTAACGAATAGCCGGAACAAATGTTCAATAGCATAACAAATGGTAACAGCCCCCAATAAAAAAAGCCTTTCAAAAAAATGAAAAGCTTTTGTACCACGTACGGGATTCGAACCCGTGATTCCTCCGTGAAAGGGAGGCGTCTTAACCCCTTGACCAACGCGGCATTTTCCTTTAAAGGACGGCAAAGATAACGTCCTGTGGTTTTTCTGCCAAATAATTTAAAAGAGTAAAGCATTAGTTTTGTAACTACTTATTATAATGAAGCTTACTACTACTGCCTACACTGCATTTAAACCAATTATACACAGTTGCTAAAAATTAAAAATATTCTTATTAATAAACGCCTCCATATTCGTAAATTTGCAACTCAAAATTTAAATTAAGTTAACGATATGAGTACAGTAAAAGTTGCTATTAACGGATTTGGCCGAATAGGCCGCTTGGTATATCGCCAGATATACAATATGCAGGGTATTGATGTAGTAGCCATCAATGATTTAACCAGCCCGGCAGTACTGGCACATTTATTAAAATACGATAGCGCACAAGGCCGCTTTGGCCAGGATGTAAAAGCTACCGAAAATTCGATAGTAGTAAATGGCGATGATATAAAGATATATGCACAGAAAGACCCTGCACAAATTCCCTGGGGGCAGCACGATGTGGATGTGGTGATTGAGTGCACCGGTTTTTTTACCGATAAAGCAAAAGCCGAAGCCCATTTAACTGCAGGTGCAAAACGTGTGGTTATCTCTGCACCGGCAACCGGCGATTTAAAAACAGTTGTATTTAATGTAAACCACCAGGTATTAGATGGTACAGAAACAATTATCAGTTGCGCCAGTTGTACTACCAATTGCCTGGCACCAATGGCTAAAACCTTAAACGATAGTTTTGGAATTGTTACCGGTATTATGAGTACCATACATGCTTATACCAACGATCAAAACACATTGGATGCACCACATCCTAAAGGTGATTTAAGAAGGGCAAGGGCTGCAGCAGCCAATATTGTTCCTAACAGCACCGGTGCAGCAAAAGCAATTGGTTTGGTATTGCCCGAACTTAAAGGAAAATTAGATGGTGGTGCACAGCGTGTGCCAGTAATTACCGGTTCTGTAACAGAACTGTATTCTATTTTAAGTAAGAAAGTTACAGCCGAAGAAGTGAACGCTGCCATGAAGGCTGCAAGCAACGAAAGCTTTGGATACAACGAAGATGAAATTGTGAGTAGCGATATTATAGGTACCAGTTTTGGTTCATTATTTGATGCCACACAAACCAAGGTGATGCAAATGGGCGATAGCCAGATTGTAAAAACAGTAAGCTGGTACGATAATGAAATGAGTTATGTAAGCCAGTTGGTGCGTACAGTACATCATTTTGCCAAGCTTATTGGATAATATTTTTTTATAGGATAATTTTTAACCGCAAAGACATTGAGGCGCCGGGTAATCACTAAGCGATCTTTGTTTTTGCGGTTCATTTTTTAAAACATACTACTATGTCTAAGTTTTCGGATTATGATTTTAAAGGAAAGAAAGCACTCATAAGGGTTGATTTTAATGTGCCGCTGGATGCAGATTTTAATATTACCGATGATACCCGGATGAAGGCTACCATACCAACCATAAAAAAAGTTTTAAATGATGGCGGCAGTGTAATATTGATGAGCCACCTGGGCAGACCTAAAGACGGCCCCACAGATAAGTATTCATTAAAACACCTGGTGAAACATTTATTTGAATTATTAAATCCCGGCAATACTACCCCTGCCATTGGCGAAGCAAGCACCAGGGTTTTCTTTGCCAACAACTGTGTGGGTGAACAGGCGGGTATGACGGCTAACATGCTTAGGCCGGGAGAAGTGTTGCTTTTAGAAAACCTGCGTTTTCATAAAGAAGAAGAAGCCGGCGATGAAGCCTTTGCAGAAAAACTAAGTAAACTGGGCGATGCGTATGTAAACGATGCATTTGGTACTGCTCACCGGGCACATGCTTCTACAGCGGTAATTGCAAAATTCTTTTCGCCCGGTAACAAGATGTTTGGTTTGCTGATGAATGATGAAGTGAAGAGTGCCGAAAAAGTATTACACAATGCCGAAAAGCCTTTTTGCGCCATCATTGGCGGGGCAAAAGTTTCGGATAAGATTTTGATTATTGAAAATTTACTGCAACGGGCAACCGATATTATCATTGGCGGCGGCATGGCTTATACTTTTATTAAAGCAAGGGGTGGTAAAATAGGATCATCACTTTGCGAAGACGACCGGTTACAAACCGCACTGGATATTTTAGAAAGGGCCAAACAAAAAAATGTAAGCATTCACCTGCCCGAAGATTCGGTAATTGCCGATAAGTTTGCTGCAGATGCTAATACACAAATATGCCCAAGCGATGCCATACCCGATGGTTGGATGGGATTGGATATTGGCCCAAAAGCAACCGGCATTTTTAATGAGGTAATTGTTAAATCTAAAACCATTTTATGGAATGGCCCGATGGGAGTTTTTGAAATGGAAAAATTCCAGGCAGGTACAAAAGCTGTGGCCCAATCTGTAGCAGCATCTACAACCAATGGCGCTTTTAGCCTGGTAGGTGGCGGCGATAGTGTGGCTGCTGTAAATAAATTCAACCTTGCCGATAAGGTAAGTTATGTAAGTACCGGAGGCGGCGCCATGCTGGAATATTTTGAAGGAAAAGTTTTACCTGGTATAGCTGCTATTAATGGGTAGAACTCTTTGAATATTATTTTAACGGGAAGATGACAGGTTCAAAAAATTAACAGTTTATAACGGTTACATTTATCAAATTTTAAATTAATAGAAAAGAAATAAAAGAAAACATTATTTTTAAACTCTTAACACTAAAACAAAAAAATTATGAAACGTATTGGATTATTAATCGTTGCAGCAATTATCCTGATTATTGTTTTTATGGGTTGTGGCGGATACAATGGCCTGGTTAAGCAGGATGAGAATGTAAAGAAGGCATGGAATAATGTGGAGACTGAATACCAAAACCGCTCCGACCTTGTGGGTAACCTGGTTAACACGGTAAAAGGTGCTGCCAATTTTGAACAAAACACTTTAACGGCACTTGTAGAGGCAAGGGCAAAAGCAACAAGTGTAAATATTAATGCCGATAACCTTACACCCGAAAATATTGCCAAGTTTCAGGCTGCACAGGGCGAAATGACAAGCGCATTAAGCCGTTTACTTGCTGTAGTAGAAAACTACCCCGACCTAAAAGCTACTCAAAACTTTATGCAACTGCAGAGCCAGTTAGAAGGCATCGAAAACAATATTAAAAATTCGAGGAAAGTTTTTAACGATGCGGTGAATGTGTACAACACCAAGGTAAGGTCTTTCCCGATGAACATTTTTGCTGGAATGTTTGGTTTTAGCGCAAAAGAAGGCTTTAAGGCTGATGCAGGCGCCGAGAAAAAAGTGGATGTGAATTTTGATGACCTGAATAAGAAATAAAGCCAACTGTTTGCAAGGCATGAAGAAGAAAAATTATACAAGCTATATACTTACAGGTATCATTACTATTGTGGGAATTTATTTGATTACCACTTATAATTCGCTTGTAAAAAAAGATGAAAAAGTGAAACTCCAGGCTAATGAGGTTCAGAATGCTTATCAACGCAGGCTGGACCTCATTCCTAATCTTGTAAATGTAGTAAAAGGTGTTTCGGACTTTGAACAAAATACACTTATTGAAATTACCGAAGCTAGGAGCAAGGCAATGACAGTGAATTTTAACACAACCAACAAAACAGCAGATGAGTTTAACAAAGCCACCGATGCACAAAATAGCCTTGCAACTGCCACCAATAACCTCATCATCAATATCGAAAAATACCCTGTATTAAAAGGATCATCGGCCTATGCAGGTTTGCAAACACAATTAGAAGGTACCGAGCGCAGAATAAAAATTGCACGTAAAGATTTTAATGAAGCCATCAATGTTTACAACAGTGCTGTACGTACATATCCAACAAAACTGGTTGCGGGTATTTTTGGCTTTAATGAAAAAAAAGGATTTAAGGCAGATGAAGGTGCCGATACAATAACAGAAATAAAATTTTAATGCGGATATTTCCATTTTTTAAAAAGAAGGAATTTTTTTCTGTTGAAGAAAAACAACAGATAGTGGATGTGATACGCTTAGCTGAAAAAGAAACCAGCGGAGAAATTAGGGTATATGTTGAAAGTAAAAATTATTATGTAGATGCCGTTGACAGGGCCGCAGAAATTTTCTTTAAATTAAAAATGCAGGAAACAGACCACCGAAATGCCGTGTTACTGTATATAGCCATGGATCATCACGAACTGGCATTGTTTGCCGATGAGGGCATTTATCAAAAAGTAGGAGATGCTTATTGGAATAATGCTGTAAAAGAAATGTTATCGCAGTTTAAAAAAGATAATATCTGTAATGGAATAGTGCAATGTATTACACAAATAGGCAAAACCTTAAAACAGGAATTTCCATTTATTCCTTCAGAAGACAAGAATGAATTACCCGACGAAATAGTTTTTGGCAGCTAAGAAAAATAAAAAGCACAGCGATTGTTTTACAAAATGAAGAAATTTTTTTCCATAATTATTTTACTGTTTGTTTCCTTTATATCTTTTTCGCAGGATAATTTCAGCACCGATAATTTACTTAAACAAAAACCATCGCAGCTGGTAAATGATTATTCCGGCACATTAACAGCCGATCAGCGGCAGGCATTAGAAAACAAACTGGTAGCCTTTGACGATAGTACTTCTACACAGATTGCAGTAGTAATCATCCCAACTTTAAATGGAAAAGATGTTGCTGATTTTAATGTAGAGCTTGGCAGGGCCTGGGGTGTAGGAGGAAAAGAATTTAACAATGGTATTGTTTTACTGATTGCAAAAAACGACCGAAAGTTAAATATTGCCACAGGTTATGGTTTAGAAGGTGCATTACCCGATTTAACTGCAAAGCAGATAATTGATGAAGTGATTGTACCAAATTTTAAAGGCGATGATTACTATAGGGGTATTGATGAAGGCACAGATGCCATTATTCAAGCTGTTAAGGGAGAGTATAAAGCGCCTGAAAATTATGGCAGAAGAGGTAGTGGCATTGGTAATATCATTTTTATAATTGTGCTTATTATAATTTTTTTGGCAATCTTTAGTGGCCGAGGTGGCGGAGGCTCGTTTATGAGTCGCAGGGGTTTTGCCGCCTGGACGATAGCAAACATGCTTGGTGGAAGTGGTCGTGGCAGCGGTTTGAGCGGCGGCGGTGGTAGTTCCGGCGGCGGCTTTGGTGGTTTTGGTGGTGGTAGTTTTGGTGGTGGTGGCGCAAGCGGTAGCTGGTAAAAATAACTTACGAAAGAAATGCCCCCGGTTTTTCCGGGGGCATTTTTTAATTTCAATATATTTTATTTAAATCCTTCGTTAATATAATCTTCAATCTCTTTTCCTTTTGTTTTACCTAATTTATCTAATCCGCCCCTAATCATAGGATCTACAAAACCTCTGAACTGTTCGGGAATGGCATTGCGGAACTTGATGATCATATCGATACCTTTTTTAACATTGCCAATATTTTGCATTTTTTCTAAATAGCCTGCAAATGTAGCAGTAGCTTGTAGTTTTTCCTGGCTTAAGGGCATTTCATCAAAACGATTGGCAATAAAATCAAAATCAGCTTCGGTGCCATATTTTATAATAGCTTCCGAAACTACTGCGCCTAAATCGCCTTTTGCATCGGCACTGTATTTTTTTGCAAGTGCATAAGCATTACCGGGGTCTATTCCAATCAATCCATCTAACGATGCGCCTGCAACCGAATAGCTGCTATCATTGATATTTTTTTCGTAAAGAGATTTGTACTTAATATTACTGGTTTTAGCAAGATAGCTGATGGCTGCTGCCTTTGTCTTCCTGTCTTTATCTGTGTTGGCAATTTTTTCAATGGCTTCAATAATTTTGGGGTCTTCAGCAATTTTCGATGACTCTAATCTGTGTATTGTACTTGTTCTTAATGGCCCGTATTTATCTGTAAGCCCAATAGCTAATTCAGGCATTTTTTTCTTATTAAAATAATCAAGCGCTTCTTTCCTGTCTAAATACAGAGGAGCATTGTTAATTTGAAATATATAGTTCTCGGCTGTTTTATTATCATTTTTTGCCCATAACATTACCTTATCAGCATCTACATTTATAAGGCTGGGCCTTTGGGTGTAATTAAAATAAAAAGTATCTGTCTTGTTTTCTACCCAAACATTATATCTCTTTTTTGCAGCACCGGTATAAACATCAATTGCAATTGGTAGTTTAAAAATGTTTCCTGTTTTTTGTACTTGTTCAATAATAACCATTGCCTTACCATTTGCATCATCATAGTTGTAATTAATATTAACAACAGGATTGCCACTGCCAAAATACCATTGATTCCAAAACCAGTTTAGGTCTTGCCCGGTAACTGCTTCAAACGCAAGCCTCAGCTGGTGTGCTTCGCCATTGCCAAATTTATTGGCATTTAAATATGTGTTTAGCGATTTAAAAAATGCATCATCGCCCACATAGTTACGCAGCATATGTAATACACGGCCACCTTTTTGGTAACTTACCAGGTCAAAAACATCTTCCTTATCAGCATAATAAAACCTTACAAGGTCCTTCTTGCTATCTGATGGGTTTGAGAGGTATTGCGATAATCCATTTTGATTTTCTTCATCGCCGGCATCTTTACCATATTTGTGTTCCATCCATAAAGTTTGGCTGTAATCTGCCATCGATTCATTAACGGTAATGTTGCTCCAGCTTTCGCAGGTTACCAAATCGCCAAACCAATGATGAAAAAGTTCATGAGCAATAACTGTTTCCCAGGTATTGCCATCAGTTAACTGGCGGGCATTTTGGTAAGCGCTTTCCTGGTGCAGGGTAGCGGTGGTGTTTTCCATAGCACCACTTACATAATCTCGTCCAACAATTTGCGAATATTTTGGCCAGGGGTAATCAACTCCAAGTTTTTCTGAATAAAATTTTATCATTTCAGGTGTATGACCAAACACCCCCCTTGCATAAGGTGCCTGGCTTTTTTCTACATAGTAACTTACTTCTTTGTCTTTATACTTGTCTTTAATGATGGCATAATCACCTACACCCATAAAGAAAAGATAAGGGGCATTCGGAAGATCCATTTTCCAGTAATCGGTTCGGGTTCCATCGGCATTTTTTTTCTGGCTTTTTAGTAATCCGTTGCTAAGCGTTACATATTTTGCAGGTACAGTCATATAAATTTCCTGCGTAGTTTTCTGGTCGGGTTTATCAATTGTTGGCATCCATACACTGTTAGCTTCTGTTTCACCCTGTGTCCATATTTGTATAGGTTTATTTTTATCTTCTCCTTTAGGATTTATAAAATACAAACCTTTAGCATCAGTGATGGCTGCACTTCCTTTAACCTTTAATTCATTGGGCTTGCTAACATAATCAATATATACAGTGTATTTTTCTCCTCCCAGGTAAGTTTTATCAAGCATCACTTTTAATTGCATACCATCATACTCGTATTTTAATTTTAATTTAGATGTGCCTTTAACCATCGCTACTTCTTTAATGTCCATTCCTTTTGCATCAAGAGTTAAAGAATCTGTTTTATAAAAATGTGGTTTTAACGTTATCCATGCTTTTCCATACAGGTACGATTTATCGTAATCAAATTTTACATCCAATTTGGTGTGTACCAGGTCGTTTATTTTAGTACTGCTTGCTCTGTAAATAGTTTTCCAGGTTGTATCTTTTGGTTCTTGCTCAAACTGTGCCTTTACAAAAAAAGGCCCGGCAACAATTGCAATTAAGAAAATTATTTTTTTCATATTTATTATTTTAGGTACAAATGTAAGTTTACACTGTTAAATATGATTTGTATTTTTATTTTAGTGGTAATAGCCGGTTTTTAAGGGTTATTTTTGCTGCAAAAGTTCAAATATTAGTAGATATGCCTTTTTTTAAAATAATAGTAACTGTTTTTTTTTCATTCATTTTGAAGATGGGTGTACAAGCTCAACAACTGAGGTTTATTTATTTACAATCAGATGATAAAAGTCCTTTTTTTGTTAAGGTAGATGGAAAATACCTTAGCTCTTCCGAAAATGGTTATATTATCATACCCAAGTTGCATGAAGGCACTTATAACCTGGTGATTGGTATTGCAGGTGATAAATTAGCCAGCCAGGAAGTAAGCATATCTACAAAAGATGCAAATGCAGGTTATCTTATACAAAAAAATGATACAAAAAATTTTGAGTTGGTAAGCTTAAATACCTTGCAACCTGTAAAGGCCGTGGTACAAACTGGGCCTGCTAAGCCTGTAAAAATTATAAAAAACGAAGATGAATTTGCAAAGGTTTTGGCACAAGTAGTGGGTGATTCTTCAATACTTCTGGTTGAAGCAGAAAATCAGCCTGCGGTTTTAAAAAATGTTGACAAGGTTGATAGTGCAGTTACAGCTATTAATAATTCACAAAAAGTAAACGAATCAGCTATTGAAAATAATGAAATTAAAAACAAATTAGATATTGAGGCTGATACTTTTAAAGTAGTTACCCATAAAGTTGATAACAATAAAATTTCTCAAATAAAATATGATAGTCTGGCCGATGGATTTAAGATGATTTATGTAGATGCTGCATCCAATGATACAATCGATATTTTATTGCCTGTTAAAAATTCAATCATATCCGGTAGTTCAGAAAACAAATCTACATATACTGTTAAGGAAGAAATGCAGGATGCAAATCCCAGCCAGGATGCCCGTTTTTTAGATATGAAATTGCAAAATCCCAATGCCACACCCGATACGGTTACTACTCAAAATAATGATTTTGTGATTTTTGATAAAAAATCTGAAAATATTCAGACCTCGGGTAGTAAAGATGATTTCGAAAAAAAATTGAAGAATAATTCGGGATGTAAAAGCATTGCTACACAAAAAGGGTTTTTAAAACTTCGTAGTCAAATGTCATCGGCTAAAAGTGAACCGGATATGACAAAAATAGCTATCAACACATTTGCATCAACTTGTTTTACAACAGAGCAAATCAAAAACTTGGGTGTATTGTATTTGGTAGAAGAAGAAAGGTATAAGTTTTATGTTGCAGCATATCCTTATGTTACAGATTTAGACAATTTTATAACATTACAAAATCAGTTAACAGATAATTATTTTAAAGATAGGTTTAAGGCAATGGTAAACCACTAATATAATTATCATAAAAACAGGCTATGCCCCGTTATTTTATAGAAGTTTCATATAAAGGCACAAACTACTCAGGCTTTCAGGTTCAGGAAAATGCAAATTCAATACAAGCCGAGTTAGAAAAGGCATTATTGATTTTCTATAAACATAAATTCCAACTTACAGGTTCTTCAAGAACAGATGCAGGTGTACATGCACGACAGAATTTTTTTCATTTTGATGCAGAAATTTCTATAAAAGAAGATGTTTATAATCTAAATGCAATCCTTCCCTGGGATATAGTAGTCAAAAGGATATTTAAAGTATCAAACGATTTACATTGTAGGTTCGATGCAAAAACAAGAGAATATCACTATTATATATATCAGCATAAAAACCCTTTTTTACAAGATGTTGCTTATTATGTTCCCTATACAATAGATATGGAACTTATGCAATTGGCAGCTAAAGAAATAAAAGGATATACCGACTTTACAAGTTTCTCTAAAAGAAATACACAAGTAACATCATTTAATTGTACAATATACAAAAGCGAGTGGGTGCAAGAGGAAGACTGTTTTGTTTACAAAGTGAAAGCTAACCGTTTTCTTAGAGGTATGGTTAAGGGGTTGGTAGGAACAATGTTATTGGTTGGTAAAAGGAAAATCTCAATTCAGGATTTTAAACAAATTATACAACTTAAAGATTGCACAAAAGCCGATTTTTCTGTAAGCTCCTATGGTTTATTTCTGCATGAAGTAACTTTTTAATCGTTTTTGCTTTCTTGGTATTCTTTTC
>JAHBTO010000012.1 GCA_019638525.1 Ferruginibacter sp.
AAAGTTCCTTTCCTGTTTATTTTACCAATTGGATGTATGGGCATAAACCAAAGTGTTTGTACACCCATTGCAGCCAACCGTGGTAGCGCATTGGCAAAAGCATTAAAAGTACCTTCGGCGCTGTATTGCCGCAGGTTTACCTCATAAATATTAGTATGCTGTATCCAATTTGCTCTTTTAAAAACAGGTTGTGTTTCCATTGTTGAGTTACATGTTTTATATTATCAAAAGTAAGCCTGCCGATAATAATTACAACCGTATATTTTAGCTGTTAACCATGTACCTTTGCAACTGTATATTCAACACATGAAAAAATTTAATGTTCCCATCATATACCGCAGCCCGTTAATTGCATCCATCAAAAATAAAAGGAAGCAAGAGGATAAGATGAAGAAGGATTTTACTCCCACCCTGCTCAACTTTGGACCGCTGCAAATTTACCTTGCCCGCCATTTTGGTTTTTGCTATGGCGTAGAAAATGCCATTGAAATTGCATTTAAAACCATTGAAGAAAACCAGGGTAAACGTATTTTTTTATTAAGTGAAATGATTCATAACCCACAGGTAAATGCCGACCTTATTGAAAAAGGTGTAAAATTTTTGCAGGACACCCGTGGCAAACAAGTAATACCTTTTGAAACATTAACAAGCGATGATATTGTTATCATTCCTGCTTTTGGTACCACGCTTGCTATTGAAGAGCAACTGACAAAAACAGGCATTGCCATACATAAATATAATACCACCTGCCCTTTTGTAGAAAAAGTATGGAACCGCAGTGAACAGATTGCTAAAAAAAATTATACCGTAGTGGTGCATGGCAAACCCACGCATGAAGAAACAAGGGCCACTTTTTCACATGCATCGGCACACACGGCCACTGTTATTGTAAACGATATGGACGATGCTGTTGAACTTGGCAAATACATTACCGGCGAAAAAGATGTTGCTACTTTTTATGACGAGTTTGCAGGTAAATATACCGATGGATTTAACCCTGCAAAAGACCTTGACCGCATTGGCGTGGTAAACCAAACTACTATGCTTGCAAGCGACACAGAAGCCATTGCCAATTATCTTAAAGATGTGATGAAAAAAAAATATGGTTTAGATGAAACCAACATTACACAAAGGTTTGCCGATACCAGGGACACTTTGTGTTATGCCACCAACGATAACCAGTCATCGGTGTATGGTATGCTGCAAACCGATGCCGATCTTGCAATTGTTGTGGGTGGTTATAACAGCAGCAACACATCGCACCTGGTAGAATTATGTGAAGAGAAATTACCTACGTATTTTATTAATAATGATGAAAAGATAATTTCAAAAAACAGCATCAGGCATTTTAATTTTCATACCAGGGAAGAGATGGTTACAAATAATTTTTTACCACAAAAAGATGTAACAAAGATTTTAGTTACAAGTGGCGCAAGTTGCCCCGATGCGCTGGTAGAAGCCGTGATAGAAAAATTATCATCATTTTATAACGTAACAAAAACGATGGATGATATGCTGCAGGAATTTTCATAAACATTGTTACAAATAATCCTTATTACTTCTTCCAAAAATCAACAGTATCATCAAAGAAATATATTTCTATCAGGATGCGTTAAAATCTTTTTTACCAAAATATTTAAGCGATAACCAGGCCAGTGGCACCAGCAATGCAGCCAGGATAAAGAAAGAATTATAACTTGTTTTTGTAATCACCGGTACCATCCAGGTGGTGATTAAAACACCTATTACTGCCGCTGTACCGCCCATGCCTGCTACTACACCCACATTTTTTCCATTAAAATAATCGGAAGGAAGTGTTTGTATGTTGCCAATTAAAAACTGGAAACCAAACAATGTGATGCTGATTAAACCAATGGCAACTGCCGGTTGCTCTTTAAGCTGATTAAGCATAAGCACAATGGCAACCAACGATGCCAGCATAATTACCGACCCTATGGTGATTGCTTTTTTACGTGCTGCTACCGCATCAACTCCTCTTTTAATCATACGGGATGAATAATAACCACCAATGATACCACCAATGGCGGCCATTAAATATGGAAACCATGCAAAAGCGCCAACCTGTTTTATATCAAAATGAAATTGTTCTTTTAAAAAAGTTGGCAGCCAGGTTACAAACAACCACCATACAGGGTCAATAAAAAACCGGGATGATATGATGCTCCAGGTGGCTTTAAAATTCAGCAACTGCCACCAGCTATATACTTTTGTTTCGGTTGCAGTTTTTGTCTTTTCATTTTTATTGTCCAAAATGTGTTCTTGTTCTTCTTTTGTTATCCATGGATGCTTATCGGGTGTTGTTTTATTCATAATAAGCCAGGGAACAATCCAAAGCAAACCCAGCACAGCAATACCGGCAAAAGTGCCTTGCCATCCAATTGATAAATATAACATGGCAATCACCGGCGCACTAACCACCGAACCCAGCGATGCACCGGCGCCAAAGATGCCTTGTGCAATAGCCCGCTCTTTGGGAGGAAACCACTCGGCATTGCTTTTGGTAGCACCCGGCCAGTTACCTGCTTCGCTAAGGCCTAGAAAAAAACGGAAGATGCTGAATGATGAAATAGTTTTGGCAATTGCATGCAATGCAATGGAAATGCTCCAGCCAGCAATTGATACCACCATGCCCAGCTTAGTACCAATAGCATCCATCATTTTACCGGTTACCGTTTGGCCAATGGCATAGGCTATCATAAAAAAAGTGGTGATGAGCGCCAGGGCATTTTTATTATCAGCATCTGCAATACCAAAATCTTTATAAATATAAGGCCACATAATGTTGATGGCGCTGCGGTCAATATAATTTATTACTGTTGCAATACCTATTAAAGTAATAATCCACCAACGTAGTCCTTTTATTTTCATACAATTTTTTTAATGCCATCACTGATGACTTATATATTAAAAACTAAACTTTAAAAGCATTTAATCATTTTAATTCGGCTACTGCTTTTTGATCCATGTCAGTAAATTCTTTATTCTCACCGGCCATACCCCAAATAAAACCATAATTGGCTGTGCCCACGCCAAAATGCATACTCCACGGTGCAGATAACACTGCTTCGTTATTAGCAATAACTATATGCCTTGTTTCTTGCGGCTCGCCCATGAAATGCATAACACGGTGGGCAGCATCCAGGTCAAAATAAAAATATGCTTCCATACGGCGTGTATGCGTATGCGGTGGTACCGAGTTCCACACACTGCCTTCGGCAAGCGTGGTAAGGCCCATCACCAACTGGCAACTTTCAATTCCGTCGTTGTGAATGTATTTATAAATAGTTCGCTTGTTACTGGTAACAGCATCACCCATATTAACAGGCTGTGCTTCTTCTTTAGTCATTTTACGGTTGGCATAAGTTTTATGTGCCGGCGCCGATAGCAGGTAAAATATAGCAGGTGCTTTTGCATCGCTGCTACTGAAACTCACATCCTTTGTGCCTTTGCCCAGGTACACACATCCTAATTTATCAATTTCATAATTAACTCCATCAGCAATAACAGTTCCTTTACCGCCAACATTTATAATTCCCATTTCCCTTCTCTCTAAAAAATAATTCGCTTTTAATTCTTCTTCCAATGGCAAAGCAATGGGGTTTGTTGTTGGCACGGCACCGCCAACAATCATCCGGTCGTAATGCGAATAGGTTAATTGTATGGAACCGGCTACCATTAAATTTTCAATTAAAAAATTTTCACGCAGCTGCTGCGTATTCATCTGGCTAGTTTCTTTGGGGCTATTTTGAAATCTTATTTGCATAATTTTTTTCTTTTAATTTTAAAAATTCTTTTCACCATAATTTTTATCTACCCATCCACCCACCATCTACGGTTAATATGGTTCCATTTACATAATCCGCAGCAGGCGATGAAAGGAAAATATATGCACCGGCCATATCTTCCGGTGTACCCCACCTGTTGGCCGGTATCCTGGCAAGTATGGCTGCATTCCTATCAGCATCTTGCCTTAACTGCCTTGTATTATCAGTAGCAATATAACCCGGCGCCACGCCATTAACATTTACTCCATGCACCGCCCACTCATTGGCAAATGCTTTTAATAAAGATGCTACAGCGCCTTTGCTGGCTGCATATCCCGGCACATTTATGCCCCCCTGGAAACTTAATAAAGAGCAGGTAAAAACAATTTTTCCCTGTTTTGCTTCCACCATTCGTTTACCAATTTCACGGGTTATGATGAACTGTGCATTTAAATTGATATCAATAATGATATCCCAATATTCGTCGGGATGTTCGGCTGCCGGTTTGCGCATGATATGGCCGGCATTATTTATCAATATATCAATTCGGGGATGATCGGCTTTTACTTTTTCTAAAAACTTATACAATGAATCCCGATTTGAAAAATCGGCCTGGTAGGCATAAAATTTTCTACCCGCCGCTTCAACCGCTGCCGCTACCGCACTGCCTGTTGCCGGCATAGAACTACTAACACCGATGATATCGGCACCGGCTTTTGCCATCTCAACAGCTACCGCCATTCCTATTCCGCTGCTGCAGCCTGTTACAAGCGCTATCTTGTTTTCTAATTTAAAGTTTATCATGTTTACATTTATTTTTTTATCTGCTTTCAATTTAGCAATTATAAATGTAATGTCATTTCATTTCTTCAATACTGAACAAATTAAACCGTATGCTTTCGTCCCTTAAGCTTGCAGCATCATTCAGGCTACGGTAAATACCCCATTTAGGCCTGATGAAATCATTATCGGGCCTGATGGTTTTTATATCTGTACTTGAATAGCTTAGCAAAGTTTCATCATCGCTAATTCTCTTTATCATCATCGAGTAGGTGCCATGTGCACCCACTTTTATTGTTTCAACAGCCTGCACCCACACGCCATCAAACAACGATAAATCTGCCGTAGCAACTTTTGTTGTGTTATCATGTATCAACTCCAGTTTATTGGGATTACCTTTTCGTGCAGTTAGTGTAAACAAAGGGTTACCGTCGTCGCCATTTACGGGTTTTATTTGATGTATATGTGTAAAACTTGATGATGGCTGAAAACCCGGTGCCAGCCTAAATTTCCATTTATATGTTATGGTTTCACCAATGGTGCCTTTCAGGTTTGCAGGAGATGATTCATACGTTTTTATTTCAACCCTTTGCCTGTCGAAATTAATACAGCGGTCATTATCGGGTGTAACATGCATGTAAAATTCAAACACATAACTGTTAAGTTCGGCATCCCATACTTCGGCAATATGCCTGCCAAAAGCAGGGTGTGCACATTCGGGGTTTTCAACAGCATTGTATCCCGGCGCCAATACATTATTTATTAGTTCGTACGTATTACCCGGGCCATCTGCATTTAACACTACAGGTTGTTGTACGGGAGGTACTAATATTGGTTCAGGCACGGCTGATTTTTTACACATCACATTCAGCAGCATTAATACAAATATTACAGGCACTGTGTTTTTCAATTTATTTACTATTAAAAGCAGGTATAGATTTTATAAAAGCCATTATCGCTTTATTGATTTCAGTATTTTTTTCTTTTTCAAATTTTCCGTGCAAGCCGCCTTCTACTGTTATGAATTCTGTTTTTACTCCTGCTTCCAGTAACTTCTTATGCAAATCAACCGATTGCTGGTAAGGCACGGTGGGGTCGGCATTGCCATGAACAATAAAAACCGGCGGACTGTTTTTATCTACATAATTAATGGGAGATACAGAAGTAACAAAATCTTTATCAGCAACTTTACTGCCTAACCAGTTCCTGGCCGATTTACTTTTTAAAACCTTTCCATTACCATTTTCCCAAATATCTGTAACACCATATTTATCAATAATGGCGGCTACTTTTATATTTTCTACCCCTTTGCAATGGGTATCAAAAATATGATTATTGCCCAGCAAACCTGCAAGTAATGCAAGGTGCCCGCCTGCGCTGCCACCCATCGTTACAATTTTATTTACATCAATATTTAATGCCTGTGCATTTTTAATAAGATATATCAATGCACACCTTGCATCTTCCACAGCTGCCGGTGCCGTAGCCTGCCCGGTAAGCCTGTACTCGATATTGGCAACAGCAAAACCAGCTTTAAAAAAAGTACTGAATCCTGTTTGTGATTCTTTCACTCCATGGTTCCATCCGCCACCATGTATATTAATAACTACAGGTGTTGGCTTATTATCTTTTGGCGGCAGATAGATATCCATCTTACCTTCCCAATTGTTTACTTTTGTATATACCACATTCAATTGTGCAGTAAACCCTGCAGGAAGCTCAACAGGTTTATAGGTTGTTACCGAATCTGTAACCTGTGCATACATTTGTTTAAAAACAAAAAACAAAGCAAAAACAAAAACTATTTTTTTCATTTTAGTAACCCGGGTTTTGTGCAATTACCAATTGCGTATTAGTATCAATTTCGTGTTGCGGTATTGGTAACAGCAAACGATTAGTGGTAACATTTGCCTGTAACTGCGCCAGTGTAGGTGTTGGTGCGGTATAGGTTGAATAATGAACAGCATAAGTATGTGCAAAATGGTCTTTAATAGTTTGCTCGGCCGAAATGGTGGTCATGGTGGTATTGTAACGCACCAAATCGAACCATCGTTGGTTTTCAAAAGCAAACTCCAGCCTGCGTTGTTCTGCAAGTTCTTTTTCAAATAAGGCAACAGTATTAACCGTATTGGGTACAGGGCCAATACCTGCTCTTTCTCTTACCTGGCTTATCAATGCAATACTTGATGGTGAAAATCCCTGTGCTTCTGCCAGCATCAGCAATACATCGGCATACCGTATGATGGGCCAGTCGCTTTCGCCATCGCCCGAAATAGCAACCGGGAAAAGATATTTTTTTACATACACCACTGCTGCCGGGCCTGTACCGTAAAAAGAAATGTTTACATTACGGCGGGCATCTGTTGCAATTAAAGCCGTATCCATTTCGGTAGTAGGAGCATTCCATCCAAGCCCCGATCCGTTGATTACAGCCGAGCCACTGTTTAACGGGCCAAAATCATTTCCAAATGTGGAGCCTAACCCCAGGCCGCCTGATTTGTACCTGTTTGTAAAAAGTATTTCCGAATTCATTTCGTTGGTGATAGAAAATACAGCTGCATAAGTTGGTTGTAATGAGAATCCGCTGTTTGTAATCACATCCTGCAATTGCACTATGGCATCGGCTTTACGGTTTTGGGTTAGATAAACTTTGCCCAGCAATGCTTTTGCCGCCCATGCATTTGCTTTGCCTACATAGGCTGCCGGTATTTGCGAAAACTTTGCATTGCTTAAATAAGTGGATGCAGTTGTAAGGTCTGCTTCAATCAATTTATAAATATCTGCCACCGAAGAACGGTTGATGGTTTTTGCTTCGGTAGGAGTTACGGGTTGATGAATAAGGAATACGCCGCCGAATAAACGCACTAAATTAAAATAATGATATGCCCTTATAAACATGGCTTCGCCAGCAAACTGTTTCCTGTCAACATCCGAAATAGGAATATTTACACTTGCCATATTAATGGTTCCGCTTGCGGGGTCGTAACTTACACCCAGTTTTTTTAACACCACATTGCAGTTAAGAATATTGTTGTAGGTATCTAACCAATAACTGTAAATGCCTGCATTGGTGGTTGCAGGTATAAACTGGTCAAGGTCGCTCAGGTCACGGTTAAAAGAGTTGGTGCTTCCGGTAACACCCTGCCATGAGTTATCCGAACGCAGTTCCGTCATCTGCCATTCCCTGTATTGTGGATTGTGTAAACCATTGTAACATCCTAAAATGCCTGCCTGCACTTCGGAATAATTACTGTAAAAAGTTGCCGTATTAATATTCGACTCGGGGTAGAGGTCGATTGTTTTTTTGCAGGCGCTTATGCTGATGCAAAAAATACTGATGATGACAAATTGAATGTATTTCATAATAAAAATATTATCGGTTTAAAAATTTAAATCAATACCAAACTGGTAAGTTTTTGCAATGGGGAATGAACCTCTTTGGTATCCGTCTATTAATGGTGTTGCATAGTTACCGCTGGTGCTTCTTCCTTCAATATTAATACCCCTGTAACCTGATGCCGAATGGAAGAAAAGGTTTTGTGCCGAAAAATAAATCCGCAATGAACTTAGCCTTGCTTTATTAACCCATTTTTGAGGTAAGGTATAACCAACCAATACTTCACGTAACGAATAGAAAGATGCATCTTCTACTACATAATCAGTAAGCATCCAGTTAAATCCAAGTGTTGAATAAGGCGTTTTTCCATCGCCCGGGAACATAGGGCTTAACCACCTGTTTTGGTTATAATTTTTATTGTAGCGTTTGGTTTCATTGTAATTGGCATCGCCATTAATTAACTGCCCACCTTGGGAGCCCTGGAAGAAGAAACTGAAATCGAAATTTTTATAAGTAAAATTATTGGTGATGCCCCAGGTAAAGTCGGGATAAGGGTTTCCTATAACCACACGGTCGTTGGCGTCAATTACATTATCACCATTGGTATCAACTAATTTTAAACCACCGGCAACAAATACATTGCTCATAGTGCTTGACAGGCCTGCAGCCTGTGCAGCAGTAATATAGGCTTGCGATAACCAAACCCCATCAGTTTTGTATCCATAAAATTGAACCAATGGACCACCAACTTTATTCATATATGTTTCTGTACGCTCGCCCTGGTTAAGTAAATAAGCTTCGCCACCTAATTCGGTAATGGAGTTTTTGGTATGTGCAATGTTGGCTGTTGTTGACCACCTGAAATCTTTTTTTCTGAAATTATTGGTTGTTATTTCAAATTCAACACCATTGTTTTTCATACTGCCAATATTATTATAGGTAGTAGGCGCACCGGTAAATGCCATGGTGGCTTGCTGCAGCAATAATTTTTTTGTTTTGGTTTGATAAAAATCCAACGACATTGAAACGGCATTCCTGAAAAGTGATAAATCCATACCGCCGTTGAACTGGTATGTGGTTTCCCAGGTTATTTCTTCGTTTGAAAGGAAATTTCTTGACGGAACAAAACCCGGAGAAGAAACACCATTACCAGTACCGGTGATATAATTAGCGGCATACAATAAATCTACCCAGGCAAATGGCGGCACCACGTTATTACCCGTAGCGCCATAGCTGGCTCTTAATTTAAGCGTACTTAACCAATTTACATTTTCCAAAAACTTTTCTTTGCTTGCTAACCAACCAACCGATACTGCAGGAAAATATCCCCATTTATGGCCCGGTGCAAAATGTGAGCTGCCATCGGCCCTTACACTTGCGTTAATCATGTATTTATCTTTATAAGAATAAATGATACGGCCCAGGTACGAAATCAAACCTTCTTTATAAATATCATTAAACGTTAAAGGGTATTGTGCAATGATGGCTGCATTGTTTAATGTAGTTATATTATCGCTTGGATAATTGTAACCGGTTGCCTGTTCGTTCCTGGTTGAGGTTTTTTGAATTGTAAAACCAGCAAGCGCAGTAAAGGCATGATCTTTTAAACGCTTAGTATAAGTTAAAGTATTTTCATTAAGGATATCTGTATATAACCTATCGTTATAAATACCGGTGCTTAAATCGCCTGCCCTGTTTGAATTTGCTTTTGCAAAATCAATTGCACTTGAATAAGAAAGGTAAAAACTTGCCAGCGATTTAAAATCGAGGCCGGGAATAATATTAACTGTTAAATCGGCTGATGATAATACACGGTAATCGTTTGAGCGAATTGTTCTTGTTTCCATCACCGACTTAGGTGTGTTGTTAGCTGTGTTGAAAGGTGTTACCGGCGATGTATTCACCCATGTACTACCATCGGGCATTAAGCCACTATATACCCTGTTGTTAAAATAACGGGCCTGTGCCCAATCGCCGGCTTTTACATCGGCATAGGTTGGGTTTTGCCTTACAAAAGCAGCCAAAGATTCATCAAGCACTACCGGCATATAAGACTGGAACCTTACAAAGTCGATATAATTTACCGAAGGCCTTTCTCTTTTTATATAAGATGGATTTACATTAAAAGAAAATTTTACTCTCTTACTAAACTGTGCATCAATCTTTGCTTTTACATTATATCTTTCGTAATTACTATGATACATCTGCCCTTCATCATTTTGATAGCCGCCCGATACGTAATATTTAACGCCGCTGTTACCGCCCGATGCACTTAACTGCAGATTTTTTGTTCCGGCATTTCTTATTGCTTCGTTTTGCCAGTTAGTAGCAGCGCCACCCCTTAACTGGTTTTCTATAATATAGGCACCTCTTTCGGCAGTGGAAGCAATTTGGTTTCCGGTTGGTGGAGTAATACTAGGGTCTAATGCTTTAAGTGCAGCTTCATAAAAAAGCATATTTGTATATTCAGAAGTTGTCATCATTGGGTATAACTTGTAAGCAGTTTTTACACCGGTTGAATATTTTACGCTATACTTTGTTTTATTGGCCTTACCGCTTTTAGTAGTTACCATTATCACACCTCCAGAGCCTCTTGAACCATAGATAGCTGCAGAAGCAGCATCTTTTAAAACTTCCACCGATTGCACATCGGCCATATTAATAAAAGCCAAACCATCGGGTACGGGATGTCCATCCACCACTACCAATGGGCCTTGCGACTGGTTGATACTGGTTAAGCCACGTACCTGTATTTTAGGATCGGAGCCTGCTTCGGAAGAAATATTCTGAATTTGCACACCTGCAATCTTTCCCTGCAATGCCTGGTCGAGCCTTGATGCAGGTGTTTCATCTAACTTATCATTTTGATATTTTGAAACTGCACCTGTTACATCTGCCCGTTTTTGCGAACCGTAACCAATTACCACTACTTCTTCGCCGGTAGTAGCCGCAGGCTCCATCACCACATCAATACTTGTTCTGTTACCAATAGCTATGGTTTGTGTTTGATACCCTACATAAGAAAATATCAAAACAGAAGCATCATTGTTTACATTAATGGAATAAGTGCCATCAGCCTTTGTAGATGTTCCGCCTTTTTGTTTATCGGCCAGTACATTCACACCAAGCAACGGTTCATTCCCGTTTTTACTTATAACCTTTCCGGTAATGGTTTTCTTTTGTGCCATTGCTGCGCCGCACATAAAGATCATCAGCATTAATAAGCATTGAAGTTTTTTCATAATTGCAGTTTGAATAATTAAAAAAAGTTTTATAATTAGTATAAAAGTTTAATTCGCAACCTTGATGCTTTATCGCCTGCAAGATTTTGTATATCCTGTAAACAATCTTTGCATTTAAAATGATTATAGCCTTCCATTAACAGCATATACCCGTCTTCGTAACTATATGGTTTTATTTGCTGGCCCGGCCAGTTTTTTTCATCGGCTAAATATGGTTTTAAAACAGTAAACGCTTTTTGCAACGATTTGCCCGATGGAGTTGTTAGTTTCCAGAAATTAATGCCCACCTTATCGGCCATTTGAGCAATGTTGAAAAAGGCATTCATTACAAAAGCGGTGTAGTGCAACGAAATTGTTCTTTCCATTTCTTTCGGGAAAAAGCCATTATCATCCAATTGGTAATCTAAACGGGCTGCTGCATTATTAATAATTTGTTTTGCCAGGTTGGTGCTATCTATAAATAAAGCCAGTGCCAGCCTTTGTGCATCGTACCATGCGCCATGGTTATTTTTTGCATCCATTTCATCTTTACCATTTTCACTTGTTTGCATCCAGTGTAAAAATTCGGTAAACCATTTTTTCATACCATCTTCATCAGCCTGCTTCCAGTGTTTTGAGCCTTTTAATAAATTAATACCATCAACAAGTTTTACATAATGCCTTGTATCAATCAATCCTGCACCACGGCCATCATTTTTTCCTTTGATGGCTTGTGCAAAATTCAGGTTAGGGTTCATTCTTGTTGCTGTATCAAGAAACCAAACCCTTAATAAATCTGCTGCATGCTTTGCATACATTTCGTTCTCCGAAAAATAATAAGCCAGGGCAAGGGTTTGCACATATTCACAAAGTTTGGGCTGGTATTCTTTATCCTTGTATTGTCTTACTTCGGGGTTTGTTTGTCCGTCCCTTCGCAAATAGGGCAGCCCGTTTGGTTTTGATGAATCGTACCAGAAGTATGGCGCCAGGCTCATGTAATCATGCTTATCGCCACTTGGCGGTATGTTGGTTTTTTCCATTACACTTACCGGGCCAAATTGCAAAGCCTTATCAGCATCTTTAAGTAATTGTTTGTATGCCTTAATTACAGCCTGATCTTTATTATTGATGGCTGCTTTATTACGTTCTAAAGCTTTCAAATCAAGCGCTATCAACGAAGGCTTACCGGGCATTGGCCCGGTAGCCTTTATTGAATCATAACTCAATAATAAAAACACAATTAAAATTGCTAATACCCTTTGCATACAATTTTCTTTATTTTACAAAAGCTATCTTTTTTTGCAGTTTTACATTATTACCTCTTACAGTTACTATATAAATACCCGAAGGAAAATGTAATGCAGGTAAATCGGTAGTTATAAAACCTACCGGCATAAACAGGTTCTTTTTAGCAACAGGTTGCCCTGCCATATTATATACAATCACATCGCCCAACAAAGGTTCGGTAGAATAAACTTTAACAGTTAAATTGCCCGATGCATTTTGATATGCATTAAAATACATTGCAGTAGTACCGGTTAATGGTAAAATGGTTAATCTGCCATTAGTGTAGGTTATGTTATAGTTGTTTGATGTGGCGCCTGACAAAGTAATAGGATAATAACCAGGCGATGTATTGGTGTTTGCAATGGTATAAGCATCAACCTGGGTTAATAAATTTGCAGCTGTTTCGCCCAAAACAAAACCGGTATAAGTTATAGTAAATGCAGGATTAGGTTGACCTGTTGTTTTTACCGTATCTAACACTTTAATAGAAAGGTTTGCTTTATTTACAGTAAGTGTTCTGCTAACAGGTGTTGCAGGAAAATATCCATCGTTACCCGCCTGTGATGCAGTGATGGTAGTGGTTCCTGCACCGGTGATATGAATGATGTTACCGGTAACAGTTGCCACAGCAGTGTTACTACTGGTATAGGTTATAGGAATGGTATTGTTGGTACTGGTTGCCCCTGCATTAAAATCGGCATTGCCATAAGTTTTTGTTGGCAGTGTATTAAATGTGATGGTTTGATTTTGTTTTGGAATAACAGTAAGTGTACCATCTACATGGGTGATGGTATAATTGGCAGCAGTTGCACCAGAAACTGTAATTGGATATGTTCCGGGAGGTGAGTTTAAAACGGCTGTTGTTGTAATAGTTGGCTGCGTTAATAACACAGCTGATGTTTCGCCCAAAACAAAGCCGGTATAAGTAATAGTTAATGGCGGATTGGCCACTTGTTCAAATTTAGTTTTATCATCGGCTGTAACAGTAAGCGGCGCAGTATTAACGGTAAGTGTTTGATCAACACTGGCAGCAGGGTAATTACCATCAGATGCCTGCGATGCATTTATTACAGAAGTACCAGCACCGGTAATATGTATAAGGCCTCCTACAATTGTTGCAACAAGTGGGTTACTGCTTGTATATATTATAGGTTGTGTGGTATTTAAACTGGTAGCACCGCCGTTAAAATCTGCATCGCCATATGTTTTTGCCGGTATAGGATTAAATATAAATGGCGTAACCTGTGCCACAGCGCCTGTGCCAATTGGCGTAAAACTACTTATGGTAGCAGTGGCTGTGTTGGTTGTATTATCGGCTGTGCCTATAGGTAAGTTCCATGAACTGCCGTTGTTTTGTATCAAACCAATTTCGGCATTGGTTAATGTTGTGTAAGTAGATCCTTCTAAAACCGTAGGCCAGTTTATTAGTACGGTTGCATCGCCCGATCCGCTAAGCCTGTTTACATTCCATACTGCATCTACCATGCGTTGCTTTTGAAATGGCGGCATGGGTGTGCCGGTAATTGTACCATTGGCAGTAATGCCGGTAAAAGTTGCAATGCTGAAATTTGATGTAGCCGTTGGCGTAATAGTGATGGGTAAATAATGCAGCGTTGTACCTACAGGAACTGTTGTTGCTGCAGATACCCCATCTACCTGTACGATGCTTTGTACACCGGCAGTGGTATAATCGGTAGCAATATATTTTGTATCATCAAAAGTGCCGCTGATGGTAGCGCCGGTAAGTACATGCACGGTATCGGCAGGGCGCAAAGATATTTTTCCATTTACTAGCAAGTTATTATTGATGGTAAAACCTGTATTGGCAGTAATGTTGGCATTAATATTTACTGAACCGGTTTGTATCATATTTCCGGTTGAACCGGTAGTGATTCCAAAAGGCCAGGTGGTTGCAGCATCGATGGTATAATTAATCTTATCATCAAAAGTTAGGTTGCCTGAAGCAATCACCGAACCGGAAGCAGGGTTAAACCCGTTTGTATTGGAAGTACGGAGTGTGGCGCCGCTTGTTGTTACACTATATGCTACATTGGTAGCAGTGGCTGTGGCAGGGTTTGAAATGATAATATAGTTATTAGAGGTGGATACACTTACGATAGAAGTATTTGCCGGTATGCCTGCACCGGTAATAGTTTGCCCTGTTGTACCTGTAGCAGTATTGGTAATAACATACGAGCCTGCAGTAAGATCGCCTGTACCGGCCACTGCTGTATTAATACCGTTTGCATCAAAATTAACCGAGCCTAAAATTTGTTTATCGGTAAAATTTAATTTACCATAAACAGTAGTAGCATCACTAACAGTAATATTTTTATTTAAGGTTACATCGGCATTATCGGCCACTTTAAAATTTGGCACATTTATATCTCCTGCTCCTGAAATTGCCTGCGGCGTATTGCCTGCCATTATTATTTCATTGGTGCTGGCAGCATCTGCATTTAATGTGCCGTCAACAAGCAGGTTACCCATGATAGCTGTTTCGCCCGAAGTATGTGTTTTAAAAGTACAACCATTATTAATGGTGAGGTTATTGATTCTATTAATTGGCCCGTCGGCAGCTAAGGTTGAGTTGTTTTCTACAATAATGTTTCCAAAACTTTTATTGTTGAAAAAAGAGCCTCCTGCAATAGGTGCACGATGATGCCAGAAACTTCCGGGCTCAAAATCAATAGCCGAAAAAGTAGAGCTATTACCCATTGGGCTCCATCCGCCTAAATAATATAAATGAGCGCCGCTTTGAAATACCACCCACTTTTCTGATGATTGTGATGAACTTCCAAATGCATAAGAGGAAGAGGAAGAAGTGATGTTAGTGGTAAATGAAGACCCGCTTGTGAATATGAATGTGCCCGGTTCGCCAGAAGTTCCATTTTCGAAACGCATTTGCCAGGGTGTTATCAGCGATACGGTACCGCTTACCCTGCAGGCATCAACATTTGATTGAAAAGTAAAACGTAAACTTCCTACTGGTGAGGCCACGTTAAAAGTACATCCTGCATTTACTACAAAATCTTCTCCAAGTTCGCCTGCAATGGTAATGGTACTTGTGCCCGAAGTAGGACGAAGCATAGTGATGTTTACATTATTTACAAATTTTAACTGTGCACAGGTAATGCTTGAACTTGCCAGTATGGTTGCAGGCCCGGTAGCTGTTGTTGCACCACCCAGGTTGGTGCCGTCAAAAATTAAAATATCTGTTGCCCCGGTTGATGATGGCCTGGAAGTTCCGGCGCCGTTTATATCTGTATTCCAGTTAGAGCCGGTATTGATACCTGTGCTTGCATTAAGGCCACCCACCCAATAATAGGTAGTTTGTCCAAACATTATCCCTGCAGTGAATAAAAGGAAAATAGTAAAAAATATTTTTTTCATGATGCAGCGTTTTATACGTTTTATATTTATGTTGTTTTAAAACTTTTAATATTTCTCTCCATTAATAAAGTCATCCCTCATTGGGCTAAACACATCAATTAATACACCTGCTTCCAAACAAATGGCGCCATGCATGGTGTTAGGCGGAATGTAGAATGCATCGCCTGCTTTAAGAATTTTTTTCTCAGCTCCTATCTCCACTTCAAACACACCACTTTCAATATGCGTTACCTGCGAGTGAAAATGTTTATGCAATGTTCCTATTCCGCCTTTATCAAAAGACACTTTAACAACCATCAGGTTATTATCATAACCCATGATTTTTCTTTTTACACCTTCGCCTGTTTTTTCCCAGGGTATGTCATCGTTTTCAATGAATACTTTTGTTGATTCGGTTGTTCCCATTTTTTTTGTTTTGAGAGTGAACTAGTATATGTTGGTTTTTCTTATTTTAATTTTTGTTGGTTATATATTACGGTAAAAGGCCCTGTCCATGTAAAGCCGGCTGCAGTATGTAACTGTTTTTCATCGTTATTGGTGTTACATTGTGCCAGTATCAATTTTTTATCATCAACCAATATCTCTGCTACCGTATAGTCTTTATCGTTTTGCAACTGTTGTATCTTTTTTACCGATGGGTATGCATTAGATGAGAATTCATACACGGGGTCGAACTTGCCATGTATCTCAATCACACTAACAAACGACTGCCCAATACCATGCTTACGGATGATGAATGCCGGCTCGTGCCTTAAATTAAAGTTGGGGTCGTTTGCACCGGTACGGGTATAAAACACCTGTGCGGTGTCTTGCACAAGCGATGAAATAGTATAATAGGTTTGATGATTAAGGAAAGTGAGTTGTACCAATGTATCAACTGCAGTGCCTTCCGCTTCCTTCCATAAAAACTGGTAACCATTCTTTTTACCAAGCGGTTCCATTTTTTTTATGCTGGCATCATACTTTACTGTTGTATTTATTAAAGCGCCGTTGTATTGAAAAGGCAAATCGTATTGGTGTGCTGTTGATGATTGCACATTAAAAATATCAGCTATCATTTTTTTGCCGCCGGGCAGGCAAAGCATGTATAAAGTACGCAGCATGTGTGTGCCCGGATAAGCATTGTCGTCCTTTGCTGCTACAACCTGCACTGTAGAATCTGTATAACTGCTAAACAATTTATCGGAATGAAATTTTTCTGCTGTTTCTTCTTTGCCGTTAAAATGACTTGTCTCATCCATCACAATGGTATTGTGTGCAATGGTTTGTTCCGCATACTTCTTGTTTTCGGGCAGGTAACGGCCGCCATATTTTTGTTCCACTCCAATAAACCTTACCGAGCCATAGTTGGTGATGATTTCATTACCCTTATCGTACAGCATAATTCCTAGTTTATCATAATGCCCGTGCGATAAACCATGCGATGTATATTTAAAAAGTAAACTTGTAAGATCTTTGCCTTTTCCATTTCTGAAAATACTTATACCGCCTTCATTGCCATTAAAACCATCTGTACATTCAACAGACTTATAATTGAAATAGGGTGGGATGTTTTTTGTTTTTGTCAATGCAGCAGCAATAGCTGTTCCTCCGTTGTTAAGTAAAACACGGCCCTGTTTATTTGCAACATATAACCAGTTTTTATCGGGGCCATATGCTTTCCAAAAAATGTCAATGGCGGTTACCAGTTCGTTAGAAGTGTAATCTTTTTCTTTTAACGCATCGTTGAATGGATAGAAAGTACCATTGATGTTTGTTTGTTGCAGGCAGGTTGTTAATGCTTTTTTTAAAATGCCATTGCGGTGTTCAAATATTTTTAATGAAGGGTTGCTGTTGTTTAGTGCATTTGCAAAAAGTGCAAAAGGCAATATGGCGTATCGTGTGTAATAAGGGCCTTCGGTATAATAACCATCGGGCGAAAAAAGTTTATCCATTAATGCAATAAAGCCGCTATTACCTTTTTTATCCGAGCCCTTCATGGCCATATCAATATAATCCTGGTTATGGGTGGCAATACCGATGATACCTACGCCTGCACAGGCCCATACGGCGTGGTTGTGAATGAGATTGAACCAGTTTTTTAAATCATGCGTAAAAAAATCCACTTCGGGTTTAAAAGCGCCGTATTCAATTTTTTTTCGTTCGGCAGTTGTAAGCGAATTATAAATTAAATCATAAGCCATACCGGTGTACACCATCCAGTTGGCATCGTTTAATGCCTGCCAAAATATGCGGCCCGGCGAACTGCTTGTGGCCTGTGGATGATTTTTTAAGCTTGGGTTTAATGCCGCATATTTCATCAGCATATTTTTAACCAGTGTGGCATATTTTTTTTCGCCGGTAAGGTTGTACAACAAGCCGCTGTTGAACATTAAAGTATAATTAGTTTTATGCTTATCGTGTGTATAACCACCAGCAGGGTCTTTGGGAAAAGGTACATCTACATCTTTTCCAATCCACAGGTCAACACTGTTTTTAATATCGGTAAATGATTTGCTGAGAACCGGGTAAAGGGTAATATTTTTTTTAACTGCTTCTGCTTCATTCTTTGTAAAAAAAGTACAAGGGTGCTGCGCCTGCACAAACACACACCATAATAAAGCACATAGCAATGTAAAAATCCTGTTCATCCTTAGCAATCGTTTATGTTGTTGCAATCAATGTGCAACAATCATTCTTTATTTAAACAAAATAAGTTCCGCCGTTTATCTCCACGCTTTCGCCATTAATGAAAGATGATGAATCGCCGGCGAGGTATAAAACAAGGTCGCCTACTTCTTCTGCCCTACCCTCTCTTCTTAACGGGGTAGAGTCTGCCACTTTGGTTCTTATCTCTGGTTTAGTAAATGTGTCGTGAAAAGTTGTATTAATCATTCCCGGCGAAATACAATTAACCCTAATGCCTTTGGGCCCCAGTTCTTTTGCCATACCTCTTGTAAAAGTTAATACAGCACCTTTTGCTGCAGCATAGGCCGATGCCCCACCACCACCGCCATCTCTTGCAGCCTGCGACGAAAAGTTAACAATGCTTCCGCCAGCCGTCATGTGCGGAACAACAGCTCTTGTAACCAGGTAAACCGATTTAAGGTTTACATTCATTACTGCATCCCAAAATGCTTCATCAAGATCGGGTAATGTTTTACGGCCAAGCAATCCGCCGGCAACATTCACTAACACATGAATTGTATCTCCATAAGCTGCCACGCAAGCATCTACTACTTTTTTTACATCTGCTGCCTTTGTCATATCGCCTTGTACAGCTATCGCTTCGCCACCGGCATCTTTTATCATACGGATTGTTTCATCTGCCTGATCTTTATTTTCAAAATAGTTTACACAAACTTTTGCACCGGCAGCAGCAAGTTTTAAAGAAGCCTGCCTGCCAATATCCCTGGCTCCACCGGTTACTATTGCAATTTTTCCTTTCATAATATGTATATATTTTTTGGGTTTTTATGAAATTAACCTGTTAGTTCAATTAGTTTAAATGGGGTAAAAGAAATTTATTTTTTGTGCAGTTTTTTTAAATACAATCGTTAACTACCTCCACAATAGTAGCCTTAATAAACGGCTTTAGGCATTTTACAGCTGTTAGAAATTTTCTAATTATATTATATTTTTATTAAAATATTTTTATACTTCCCATAAATATATTTAACCAATTTCTATATTTTTAAACCGATAACGGTACCGGTAACGGTACCGGATTTCCCGAAAATTTAATATTGATTAGCTTTACCACTACAAGATTTTTTAACGAATGACTAAACCGCCTACAATAAAAGATATAGCCAGGCAATTGAATATTTCAGTTTCTACAGTATCAAGGGCTATACGTAACGCATCCGATGTAAACAAAGAAACCAAGCAGGCGGTTCTTAACCTTGTAGCTGAACTAAATTACCAGCCCAACCAGTTAGCGCTTAGTTTACGCAACAAACAAACTCATACTATTGGAGTAATAGTACCCAACCTTGATTATGTGTTATCAATGATGGTAAGAGGCATTGATGAAGTGGCGCTTGAAGCAGGATATACCGTGATGATATGCCAAAGTAACGAATCGTTTGGCAGGGAAATATTAAATACAAGGCGGTTACTTGAAAGCTTAGTGGATGGTTTCATCATATCGGTAAGCAGCGAAACAAAAAATTTTGACCATATAAAAAAAATACAGGAAAAAGAAATACCGATGGTAGTGTTCGACAGGGTTACACCACATTTAAAAGCGCCCAGTGTACGTATAGATAATGAAGACGGCGGTTTCCAGGCAACAGAACATTTGATTGAGCAAGGATATAAACGCATAGCCATTTTGGCCGGCCCAAAAAATCTTGATATAAGCAACAAAAGAATGGAAGGCTATTTAAGCGCCTTGAAAAAAAATAAAATTAAACCCGACCCCAGCCTTATTATGCATTGCGATTTTAACCAGGACTATGCATTTTTTGCAACTGAAGAGTTATTATCTATGAAGAAAAGGCCCGATGCAATTTTCACCATCAGCGACCGCATGGCCATTGGCGCCATGCTGGCAATTAAAAAGAAAGGTTTGATAATGCCCGATGATATAGGCCTTGTTGGTTTTAACGACGAACCCATACTTAACCTGGTATCTCCTACCATATCAAGTGTAGAGCAACCTTTTTTTGAAATGGGAAAAACTACTGCCAAACTTTTTATTGAATGTATGCATAACAAGGAAGACATGAGTAATGTAGAAAAAGTACTTAAAACAAAACTGCATATAAGGGAATCTTCTCAAAAAAAACTTAAACACTAAATAAATAGTATGATAAAACATTCATTGATTTTTTTTCTTTTACTATGCTGCATATCAGTTCAGGCAAAAAAAATTACAGTTACTAATGCAGAAGAACTTAGGGCTGCTAATGAAGATGCAAAACCCGGCGATACAATCTTGCTTAAAAACGGCGAATGGCAAAACCTAGATATGATACTTAGCTGCCAGGGCAATGCTAAGCAACCGATAGTTTTTAAAGCCGAAACAAACGGCCGGGTAATGATAACAGGCAAAAGCAGCTTAAGGCTGGGAGGTAGTTATATTATTGTTGAAGGATTGTTTTTTACAAATGGTTTTGCATCTACCGGTAGTGTATGGGAATTCAGGAAAAGAAAAATAGTTGCAAACAACTGCCGTATTACCAATTGCACAATAAAAAGTTTTAACAACACAAACCGTAAAAAAGAAAATTACTGGGTGGCTTTTTATGGAAAAAACAACCGTATAGACCATTGCACATTTATCAACAAAACCAATTTGGGTGTATTGGTTGCCGTTATATTAGATGATGACAGGAGCCGGCAAAACAGCCATAGCATCGACAGCAATTATTTTGGTAAAAGAATACCACTGGGCAGCAATGGCGGAGAAATAATTAGGGTTGGTGTATCGCAACATTGTACTTTTTACAGCAATACAGTTATCAGCAATAACTTATTTGAACATTGCGATGGAGAAACTGAGATTGTTTCCATCAAATCGTGTGGCAACGTGGTAAGAAACAATGTATTTAAAGAGTGCCAGGGCAGTGTAGTATTGCGGCATGGCAATAACAACACTGTGGAAGGAAATATTTTTTGGGGCAATGGTAAAAGAGGCTCAGGTGGTGTACGTGTAATTAATGAAGGCAACTGGGTTGTAAATAATTATTTTTATAACTGTGTAGGCAAGGGTTTTAAATCGCCGCTGGCAATTATGAATGGTGTATTTAATTCACCACCACACAGGTACCTGGCTGTACGTGATGCTGTAATTGCAAACAATACTTTTTACAACTGCAGCCCTATTAGCCTTGGCGAAGGCGCCGATACGGAACGCACGGTACAGCCTATAAATGTATATATCTTCAACAATGTATTTTATAACCCGGGCAGCAATGTATTATTTAACCAATACAGTTCTACCGATAGCATTTATTTTGCCAATAACTTCATCAGTAATAAACAAAATGTACATACCATTAAGGGATTTGAAAAATCTAAAATAAAAATATCTAAATGGAACAGTTACGATTTTCCTGAAGTAACAAAAAAATCGGTAAACATTTTACCCGATGCAATGCGTAAACTTGAAAGCACAAGGCTTAAAGAAACATTTCCAAAACTGGCAGGCTGTGAAAACCTTTCGTATTTCATTCATTTATACAATTACAGTACACAAATGGGCACAAACTGGAAAGAAACTGCGGCAAAGGAAACAGGCAATGCCAAAGTTTTTAAATGTAAAGATGCCCATGAAGTGTATGCAGCTTTATCATCGGGCAGTGGGCAGGTTGATATAGAACTAACAGGCAACTGGTATTTTTTTAGTAAACCATTACAGGTAACCGCAAACACCCGTATCACCGGGCCCAACAGGCAAATTGCTTTTTCATCAGATCATAACCTTATTAATTTTTTTGAAATAACAGGCAGCAATTCGCTTAGTTTAGAAAACCTAAACCTGATGACAGATACGCTTGCATTTAACCAATTCATCAATACTGATTCAGCCGGCAGTTGCAATTATTTCAGTATCTATATTAACAACTGCCAGTTTACAGGAATGGATGTGATTGCTTTTTGTAACATTCAAAAAAATTCATTTGCAAACATGATTTCGGTTACTAATACAAGCTTTAATAGAATAACTGGCCCTATTTTCAGTTTAAAAGACGAAAACGACAACAAAGGTTTTTATAATACCGAAGAGATGGTGATTAGCAACTGTAGTTTTGAAAACAATGTAGGCAGCCTGTTAAACATGTACCGTGGCGGTAACGATGAAAGCACCATGGGGCCAAAACTATTGTTCAGCAATAATAAAATTACCAACTGCCGTAACGATAATGAATTAATAAGGCTGTATGGTGTACAGGAATCGATGTTAAGTGATAATATTTTTACAAATTGTAACCCACACAACAATACAATTTTGTACGAGGATAAAGTAAGAGCCGATCATCAGCAAAAAAATAATTCGTTAACAAACAGCGGTGCAATTGCAGAAAATAAATTTGTTACCAACCTGTAAAAAGGTTAAAAACTATTGCTTCTATTATTTTGCAGCCGCAGCAATTTGCCCTGTATATTTACAAACAGCAGATGCTTCAGCCATGTAGTTTTTATTGTATGCCGATTGTTTGTAAGCAGTAAATAATTTATAGGAAAGAATTTTATTTACCTGCGCCACAGTGATGATTTTCTTTTCTTTAAAACTGCTTCTTGCCACAACAGCACGATCCATAAAAAACTGGTTGCCTATATTTTTTACATTGTTTACAGCCGGCATAAAGAAATAATCTTTTTGTTTATCAACCGGCATATCATACCCGTTTACCAACCAAAAATTATTTTTTGCTTCTTTGCAATTTTGCATGAGAGCCGTAACCTGGTTGGGATCTTTTTTAACCCTGTCGGCATGTACCACAATGATGTTGTCATTAAACACAGCATTGTGGTTTTGTATATAAGGGAAATAGGTATCTAATTTTGGATTGGGAAGCATTACCAAAATATTACCTGTTATGTTAACCGGCCTTGCAAAATCGGCACTAACAATACCCCTGTTGCCCGAATAAATAATATTATTTTTAATTTCCTGCACTGCTGTACCCCGGTAAATTTGGTCAGATAAATCAACTTGAATGCTAGCAAAAAGAATACAATTTGAAAGGGTTGAATTAAGACTATACATACCTATACCATTTAATGCATCAGCATAGCCCGATGAAAGATCTTCAATAAAACAGGAATCGATTAACACTCTGTCGGACGCCATGGTGGTTACAATTTGAAAACCTTTATTATGCCTGAATGTGCAATTTTTTATTACCACATCACTTAACTTACCCGGGCCAAATTCATTTTCAATATCAATGCCTGCGCCCGGTGCATGCCATCCATAAGCCCCCGTATTAGCAGTGGAATCAAAAACAGAATTGAAGATTTTTATTTGTTTTCCTTTAACAATACTAAGGCCCTGCCTGGCATTGTTGTACGACCTGCAGCTATCCATCACAATATCTTTTCCGTTGCTTTGTATTAAAAAACCATCTGCTGCAAAATGGTGTGCTGTTATGTTTTGCAAAACAATATGGCTGCTTTCATCTGTGCCGGCAGCATCATTAATTGCTATACCATACGATTGCCCTTCTACAACTCCATTTTCTTTTTTCATTTTATCTACTTCGCCATAAAGTGTTACATCTTTTAACAAAACATTTTTACAGTTTGTAAACTTAAAGGGGCAAACGGTATTGTTATAACTATAATGATAACTTAACCCCTGCAATTGGTAATCTTTTGTTCTTGTAAATTTTCCGTTCACCCTTATGGTGCTGTTGTTGCCGGTAATAGTTAAATTTTTACAGTTTGCAAATGTAATATCAGTTACCTGCAAAATTTTATCCCTGTCTTTTGCTTTATAAGCTGCTATATAATATTTCCCTTCCGGAATATTTAATTGCCCTCCGCCTGCCCTGGATAAGGTTTCTGCTGCTTTAGCAAAAGCCTGGTAATTATCCGTTTTATCATCTGGCACGGCATTAAAATCTTTAACCAAGTCGTACACTTTCATTTTTTGTGAAAAAACAGGTTGTTGTTTACAACAGATAAACAATAACAAAACAAAAGGAAGCATGGCAGGTACGGCAGCGTTTTTAATCATATCCATATCTTTTGGATAATTGATGCAATTATCATGCACAAACTTTTTTTATTAACATCATTTGCCCCAGGTGATACACATCATGCTGCAGGCAACCAATGATGAGTTCATAATACGTTTGATCTTTTTTGGGAGAAGGCTTATCTAAATTATCTTCATTAAAATGATGGATTGCATTACGCAATAAATGATAAACCGATTCAAAATCCTGTAAAGCCTGGTGCCAGGTGTTGGAATTAATTTCAGATGGTAATTTAAAATCGGTAAAAGGCGGAGGGTTATTGGAGGCGGTTAACCGGTTTGCCACATAAGTACGCCAATAAATGATATGCGATACCAACATCCAGATACTGTTTGTTTTTCCTTCAATGGCCTTCATCGCTTTTTCTGCATCTACACCATGCAACACTTGTTTAAAACTATTATCTGTCCAATGGTTACCATGTTGTAACGCTGCAAATTGTTTTAATATGCGATTAATTTCATTACCCATATTTTTGTAACTTATTTTTGATTATTAAAATTACCAACAAACGCACTAAAACTCAAAGATTATTATGAACAGTTATTAAACTATCATAATTCAAAATTAGATACTGTTTGTTTCAATAAATAAAGTGTTATGGATGTAGCATTCAACAAAAATGAAGACGCCATGAAAATGGCCTGGAGCAATGTGAAGCGCCACCTTGAAAAGATATATGAAGGCGGTGGTAAAAAATCGGCCGATAAACAAAAGGAACGCAACAAACTAACAGCAAGGCAAAGGATTGAATATTTGATTGACAAAGAATCAACCTTTATAGAAATTGGCGCCTTTGCCGGTTTTGAAATGTATGCAGAAGAAGGTGGCTGCCCAGCAGGTGGTACAGTAAGCGGTATTGGTTATGTAAGCGGCCGGCAATGTGTAATTGTTGCCAACGACCAAACGGTAAAAGCCGGTGCCTGGTTTCCCATCACTGGCAAAAAGAATTTACGTATGCAGGAAATTGCAATGGAAAATAACTTACCCATCATTTACCTGGTTGACAGTGCCGGTGTTTTTCTTCCAAAGCAGGATGAAATTTTTCCTGATAAAGAACATTTCGGCCGCATATTTCGCAATAATGCAAAGATGAGTGCCATGGGCATTACACAAATAGCTGCGGTTATGGGCGCCTGTGTTGCAGGTGGCGCTTATTTACCTATTATGAGCGATGAAACATTAATGGTGCAAGGAAATGGCTCTATTTACCTGGCAGGCCCATACCTTGTTAAAGCTGCTATTGGTGAAGATGTTGACAGCGAAACACTTGGTGGCGCTGATACACATAACAGTATAAGCGGTATTGCCGATTATAAATTTGAGACTGAAGAAGCATGCCTTGACCAGGTGAAAAAAATAATGAATAAAATTGGCGAACAAAAAAAAGCCGGTTTTAACAGGGTTGAAAGCAAAGCACCCAAAAACAACAATGGAGAAATTTATGGAATCATGAGCGCCGGCAATACCAAGCCTTATGATATGATTGATATGATAAATTGTATTTGTGATGAAGGCAGCTTTGACCAGTTTAAAGAAGATTATGGCAAAACAATTGTATGCGGCTATGGCCGTGTAGATGGCTGGGCAGTGGGTATTGTAGCCAACCAACGCCTGGTTGTAAAAAGTAAAAAAGGCGAAATGCAATTGGGCGGTGTGATATACAACGACAGCGCCGATAAGGCTGCAAGGTTCATCATGAACTGTAATCAAAAAAAGATACCACTTGTTTTTTTGCAGGATGTTACAGGTTTTATGGTGGGTAGCCGCAGCGAGCACAACGGCATTATAAAAGATGGCGCAAAATTGGTAAATGCAGTTGCCAATTCTGTTGTTCCAAAAATTACCATCATTGTTGGTAATTCGTATGGCGCCGGTAACTATGCTATGTGTGGCAAAGCTTACGACCCCCGTTTTATTTATGCATGGCCCACAGCAAAAATTGCAGTAATGGGTGGAGAACAGGCTGCTAAAACAATGTTGCAGATTGAAATTGCGGGCCTTAAAAGTAAAGGACAAACTATTACAGCTGAAGATGAAAAAAATCTTTTAAACAAACTGATAGACCGGTACGATTCGCAAACCACGCCGTTTTACGCTGCTGCCCGGCTTTGGGTTGATGAAATAATAGATCCGGGGCAAACACGTACATATATATCCGAAGGCATTGCAGCCGCCAATCACAATCCCGAAATGGCCGAATTTAAAACAGGTGTTTTTCAGGTATAGTTTGTTTTAAATTTTTAATGCTAATCTACAATTAAGTTTGTAGCTTAATTAAATTAATTAAGAAGTTTATAAATAAAAAATACCTGCACAAAAGAAATTAGTTGTTGAATTAAATATTTCACTTACTCCTTTGTACAGGTAACTCTTAAAACGGTTTTGGTTTTTCGGTTAATGACAAATGCTGCCGTCATCAGCCATTTATCACATCCAATATGGTATAAACTTTTTTTCCTGATGGCATGTTCCACTTCACTTTTTGGCCCTTGCGAAAACCAATAAGCGCTGTGCCTATAGGCGCCATAATTGAAATCTTTTTCTCTTTTATATTTGCCTCTTCGGGTGTAACCAATGTTAATTCCATTACATCATCCTTATCGGCTGTTTTAATTTTTACTTTCGAATTAAGCCTTACTACATCTGCCGGTGCATCTTTCGTATCTACTAAATGAGCGCTTTTAAGGTCATCCTGCAATGCTTCAGCAAAACGCCTGTCAACATTCCTGTTATGCCACCATCCTTTTAAATAAGAAAGTAGCAGGTTATGATCGTCTTTTGTAAGTATTAAACTATTGTTTATTGTTTTCATAATTGTTAATTTAAAAGTGATTGAATGTGCTGCTTTTTTACCGGCAGCATGTTGTTATTAAAATAAATTTCTTCAAATGATTTTGTTGATTGTTCATCAATTTTTTTAAAAAACTTTCGTGCCTGTACACTATGTATATCTCTAAAACCACATGCTTCCATCAATTCACGGGTAGCTTTAATGGTGTTGCTGTGAAAATTAAATACCCTTACAGATTTTTCTGCAGGATGCAGTCCTTTATACAGCGATGGGTTTTGTGTGGCCACGCCAACCGGGCATTTGCCGCTATCGCATACAAGCGCCTGAATGCAACCAAGCGAAAACATCATACCTCTTGATGAATAGCAAGCCGATGCACCCATTGCAAGTATTTTTAAAATATCAAAGCCTGTAATAATTTTTCCCGAAGCAATTATTTTTACATGTTGCGACAAATTAAATTCATCCATTGTTTGCTTTACAAATGATAATGCATCATACAAAGGCATACCCAGGTTATCTGTAAACTCAAGCGACGCTGCACCTGTACCGCCTTCTGCACCGTCAACAGTTATAAAATCGGGGTAACACCTTTTTGCCCTGATAGCTTTGCATATTTCAATAAATTCAGCTTTATCCCCAATACAAATTTTAAACCCAACAGGTTTACCACCAGATAACTCACGCAGCCAATTAATAAAGTTTACCAATTCTTCCGGAGTGTTAAATGATGAATGGCCGGCAGGCGAATGTACCGTTATACCGGGCTTCACCTGCCTGATAGCTGCAATCTCAGGTGTATTTTTTTGTGCAGGTAATATGCCTCCATGACTTGGCTTAGCGCCCTGCGATAATTTCAATTCAATCATCTTAACCTGCGGCCGCATGGCATTTTTACTAAACAATTGCGGATTAAATTTTCCTTCTTCATCTCGGCAACCAAAATAACCGGTACCTATTTGCCATATAAGATCTCCACCTTGTAAATGATATTCACTTATGCCACCTTCGCCGGTATTATGTGCAAAGTTTCCCAACCTGGCTCCTTTATTAAGCGACTCGATAGCCGTTTTACTTAAGGCACCATAACTCATGGCACCAATATTTAAAATACTTGCACTATAGGGTTGGCTGCATAAATGGTTACCAATCATTACTCTTAAATCGGTTTCTTTTATTTTTACCGGATACAATGAATGAGCCACCCACTCAAAACCACGTTCATAAGGATTGGCTTGCATACCAAATGCCACTGTTTGTTTTTCATTTTTAGCCCTTTGGTACACAATTGAACGCTGCCGCCTGTTAAAAGGTTTTCCATCTAAATCAGATTCAAAGAAATATTGCCTCAACTCCGGACGAATAGATTCAAGGAAATAACGCAAATGACCTATAACAGGATAATTGCGTATGACAGCATGTTTTTTTTGCCACCTGTCGTATATAGCTAACATCAATAAAGGCAGTGTTACAATTAATGCCCAGTACATGTTTGCATTATTAATATACGCATGGTTTATAATTATTGCATTCAATAAAACAATAATTAGCACAATCATTCCGCTTATTGAAACCCCTCCGTTAAAACTCAACTTTTTCATTTTATTTATTTTTATTACGCTATGTTTCTTAGTTGCTTTTTTATTTTTTTAGAAATATGCTCACGCCAGTTTTCTGCCTTAGTTTGCAACTGAGGCAATTCAAAAATGTAATCGGTATCATTCTTATAAAAAACCAATTCAAAAGGTTTTCGTTTGTCTGTATATTAAATAATAGGCTTACCTGTTCTACAATTACTTCAGTAATTTTCTCTGTATTACCTTTTTCATAAACTGCTCGTGTATTTTTTTGCAAAGTGCATGCAATAACATCGTCAAGGAAAACGATTCGGTGCCGGTACCTGTTTTTACCTGTAGTTTTTACTACCAGCATTTTACTATATAATTCGTCAATTCCAAACAACTGGTTGTGCATTATTTCGGTATCGGTAATTACCAGGTTATTTTTAAAGGCCAGTTCATTAAATTGTACCCTAAGCCCGGCAGCTTTTTTTTCCTGGTTATTTTTATGAATAACTATAAACAGCCATGTGATAAGTATAAGTACAGCAATGATAATTGCAGCACTGATGATAGTTGACATTTTAAAAAATTTTTAGTTTGTTTAAAATGCGTTTATGAATTGTACCGGTAAAATTTACACAAACGGCATCGATACTAACTGCCGCTTTTTTCATTTTCTGAAAACAGCGCCAGTGAACGCATTTTTTAAATTAATGGAAATCTATAGAGCAAAGCAATCCCGGACCAGGTGTGTATTAGGCCAGGGCTAAGGTTTTAAAGTCTTTATAACTTGAAAAGTAAAAAACCTTGTTGCAAAAAGGAAGAAACTCCTTAAATGATGATATTATAAATGCCAAAGGCCCGGGTATTGTGTACCCTGGTATATGCAATGGTATATTATATATATTTTTCGCAAACATTTGTGCAAAGTTAACAATTAATAACTACATGGCATAATTTACAGTAATAGTTTAACCAATGTTTTGGTTTTATTATGAAACCGCATATGTTATATATATTTTATTTGGTAAAGCATTATCAGTTTTCATATTAATGTTGTAAAATTTTATTCAATTTAATATGGGGTATTAAGTTTGGATATTAACAGCGTTTATTGAATGAAACGCTGAGTACTTAAAATTTGGCAAGCCTTTAAACAAAAATCAAGTGTTTTATTTTTCTGATTCATCTTCAATACCCCAGCCCCATTTTAAAAATTGTGGAAAAGCAATGGCCCAGGTAGGTACATCGTGATGGCCGTCTTTAAGTTCTATAAATTTAATATCCCTGCCCTGTTCATATCCTTTTTCTTCAAGAATTTCAATAAAACTCAAAGTATCATCTATAGAATCTATTACACCATTGTTATTCCTGTCGGCCACTTCATCTAAAGTACCCACTTCAAAAAAGAATTTTAGCCAGGGATAAAAATTTTTGCTTTCTCTAACCTGCTTATGCATTATGCGGTCGGTATCTTCATTAAAATCAGCATCGTGCTGGTCTTTATCCCGCCACCACAACGATCCGCTAAAAACTCCCACTTTACTAAATTCAAGTGGATGGTTCCAAACAATATCCAAGGCACACAAGCCACCCAGCGAAAAACCGGCAAAACATTTTTCTTTAAACGAATAAACAGATAAAGTTTTACGGATAAAAGGTATCAACTCATCAAAAATAAACTGGTTATACAGTTTTGCCTTTGCACCCCGGCCTTTATAATCCAGGTAGTTGGCTGTGCCATATTCATTTTTTCTGTCGGTAGAGCAATGGATGCCTACACAAAAAAGATTATTGATACTATTGGTTTCATACAATTCTTCCAAAATGTTTTCAAACTGCATGGTAACCAGGTCTTGCCCATCGTTTATCAATAAAAGACTAAGGTTATTGGGTGGTATATATGTTGGCGGAAAATAAAAGTCAACTTTTACTTCACGATCCAGAAAAATTGATTGTATTGTGTGGTTTTCTACTAAAATCCGGGCTGCCTTTATCAATGACATATCGTCAAAAATAAGGAAATACCTTTAAAATGATTCTTATTAATGCAATTAAACTTGCTATTATTTGCCCTTGAAGAAAATACTAAAAACTTAATTTTTTTAATTGCCTGCTAAAAAATATATTTGATTAGGTATAACAATAACCGGAACCATATCTGCAAATAATCTAAAAAATAATTTATGAAGAAAATTGGAGTTTTATTCGGAAAAGAAAGAAGTTTTCCTGAAGCCTTTATAGAAAGGGTAAACAGTAAAAAAGTAGATGGTATTATGGCTGAGGCCGTACGTATTGATAAAGTGATGCAGGGCGAACCTTCGGGCTATGCCGTTATCTTCGATCGCATATCGCAGGATGTTGAGTTTTACCGTGCCTACTTAAAAAACGCAGCACTGTGTGGCACAACTGTTATTAATAATCCTTTTTGGTGGAGCGCCGATGAAAAATTCTTTAATAATTGCCTGGCAACCAAAATTGACGTGCCGGTACCTAAAACTGTGATATTGCCTTCAAGAGATTTGCCTAATGATACCAGCGAAGAATCTTTCAGCAACCTTGCCTACCCTTTAGACTGGGAAGGTATTTTTAATTACATTGGTTTTCCGGCATACATGAAACCTTTTTCGGGTGGCGGGTGGAAAAGTGTTTACCAGTTAAACAGTATGGAAGAATTTTTTGAAAAACATGCAGAAACTGGCCAATTAGTTATGATGCTGCAGGAAGAAATAAAATTTGAAGAATATTACAGGTGTTATTGCATTGGTGGCAAATATGTTCGCATCATGCCCTATGAACCCCGCAATCCGCATCACCTGCGTTATGTATCCGATTTTAAACCATCGGCAGAAAGATATAAGTTGATGGAAGATATTGTTTTAAGGATTTGTAATTATTTAGGTTACGATTTTAATACTGTTGAACTGGCAGTAAGGGATGGCGTACCGTATGCCATTGATTTTTGTAACCCTGCACCCGATGCAGATGTAAACAGTGTTGGTCAGGAAAATTTTGACTGGGTAGTGGAAACAGCAGCTACCTATGCTATTGAAAAAGCTTTAGAGCATAAAGACAATACCGATAATTTAACATGGGGCAACTACATTAAAAACAGTGCTGCCAAAAAGAAACTTTATAAATAACAGCATATGGCAAATCTATCTTACAAACATTTTACACTTGGTGTTGAAGAAGAGTATATGGTAATTGACCCCCAAACAAGGGAGCTTAAAAGCCATGACCAAAAAATTGTACAGGAAGGCCAAAAAGTAATTAAAGATAAAGTAAAGGCCGAGATGCACCAGGCAGTGGTGGAAGTAGGTACAGATATTTGCCAGGATATTGATGAAGCTTTTATTGATGTTGGTACATTGCGTAAAACAATTAGTGGTATTGCCGATGAACTGGGGCTTTGGGTTGGTGCTGCCGGTACACATCCCTTTAGCCATTGGGAAAGCCAGTTGATTACCGAACATGTACGGTACAACGAAATTGTAAACGAATTACAGGAAGCTGCACGCAGCAATCTTATTTTTGGATTGCATGTACATGTGGGGATGGAAAACCGTGAAATGGCTATACATATTGCCAACTCGGCCCGTTATTTTTTACCACATATTTATGCATTAAGCACCAATTCGCCATTTTGGGAAGGACGCACTACTGGATATAAATCTTTTAGAACAAAAGTTTTTGATAAATTTCCCCGAACAGGCATACCCGATTTTTTTGACAGCATAGAAGCTTATGATAACTATATTAAGCTTTTAGTAAAAACCAATTGCATTGACAATGCAAAAAAAATATGGTGGGACCTAAGGGTGCATCCTTTCTTTAACACTGTTGAATTTAGGATTTGTGATGTGCCATTAACAGTACAGGAAACCATTACTATTGCTGCACTTTTCCAGGCTATATGTGCAAAGCTTTATAAACTACGCAGCCAAAACTTAAATTTTATGATGTATTCACGTGCTTTATTAAATGAAAATAAGTGGCGTGCCAGCCGCTATGGCATTGATGGAAGCATGATAGATTTTGGAAAAGAAACTGAAGTAAATACCCGTGTTTTAATTTATGAACTTTTGGATTTTATTGATGATGTGGTGCCCGATTTAGGTAGCAGGCATGCCATAAACCATGCACACAAAATACTGGAAGAAGGTACCGGGGCAGACCGACAGATTAAAATTTATGAAAAATCAAAAAGCCTGGTAGATGTAGTAGATTATATACATACTGAATTTTTAAATGGTTTGTAATTTGTACAGATAGTTAAAAATCCTATCTTTGCCCTCCAAAAAAAATTTGGCCCCGTAGCTCAACTGAATAGAGCATCCCGACGATACTGTCGGGAAGGTTTCAGGTTCGAATCCTTCTAAAAAAAATCGAACTAAAAAATTTGGCCCCGTAGCTCAACTGAATAGAGCATTTGACTACGGATCAGAAGGTTGGAAAGTTCTTTTGGTTAACTTGCACTAATATGGCTCTGTAGCTCAACTGAATAGAGCACTTGACTACGGATCAAGAGGTTTTAGGTTTGAATCCTAACAGAGTCACTGATTTTCAACTTACTACACAAAGATTAGCTTGGTAAACCTTGCTAATCTTTTTTTTTAAATCCGTTCCTCACTCGATAAAGTTTAGCTTCAAATTTTTTACAAATTAGCAATAATACTTTTTCCAATTTGACCGATTTGCAAACAATTTGCAAACAAATGGCATTTAAAGCTAACAGGTAAGTGATTTGCAAATAATACTTGTTGTTATGATGTAAAAGAACTTAATCAACCTAAAGGTATTAAGAATTCGCAAATTATTTGGCAATAAAAATCAACAAAAAAGCCTGAATAATCAGGCCTGCATTTAAACGTATTACTTTACCCCATTGCTTTTTTAAGTTGATGAAATTTAGGAGTCAGACTCAGTTTCCCGATTTTCTTTTCCCTGATATACTCCAATACTTCTTCTTTGTCAAAATATACCCTTCCTCTTTGTTTGTGGGACGGCAAGCCTCTTTTAATCCAGTCAGTAAGTGTAACCAGGGAGATACGAAGGAGCGCCTCATTTTTGCCGCTGCATAAAATAATACCAACAGGCGGGTTATCGCCATTATGGCTTTCGTTTTCTTTGTAATAGTTCAGG
>JAHBTO010000013.1 GCA_019638525.1 Ferruginibacter sp.
CAAAATTTACAGGCTAGGCTGCAACCAATTTGCGATGATACACAGGCCGTATTTCTTTTTTCGGTGGGTATAATCACACCTTCCATCAAATGTCCGTCATAAGTTTTAAATCTCGATTTTAAAGTACCGTCGCTGCTGTGTTGGGTAGTGTCGATGGTCATGGTATTGAATTCGAAATCTTCAGCCAGTTTTTTGCGCAGGTTAAGCGATAAATTGCTCATATCATCAAAACTGCGGGCATTTTTTTTCCATAGCCACTCATAAGTTTGTATGGCACGGAATTTTTTATCGCCAATAGATTCAAAATACTCTTTTAGTTCTGCAAGGCTAAGACTACGTATGTTTTTTACTGCTGACATGCAGCAAAGGTACTGCCGGTGAATGTATTAAAAGAAATATTCTAAAAAACGCTTCTTATTTCAATTTTACAACCTAAAGTTGGCCCTTAAAATCAATCTTTTAAAAAATAAATTTTAAAACAACCTTACAAAAACAGGGGAATAGGGATTTTTGGCTGGAAAATTGCGGCAAAAAAAGAAATGCCTGTTATGAAAAAAAATTATTTAATACTCGTAGTACTGTTTGTGATTTCAAGTTCGTTTAACCGTTGTAGTTCTGATGTGCAAACAACCATCCCCGACGACTGGCCATCTGATTCAATTCGTATAGTAAAAAACGGGTTTAACTATCCCTGGGAGATTTTATGGGGCAAAGATAATTTTATATGGATGACAGAAAGGGGCGGAAAGATTAATAAGATAAATCCCAAAACAGGCGATATTGTTTTTACAGCTTCCATTGCCGATGTGGTTAGCAATGGCGAAGGCGGATTGTTAGGAATGGTACAGCACCCGGGCTTTTTAACCAATGGGTTATTTTATGTAGTGTATAATTATAACAATGGTAGTAGCTATCGTGAAAAGTTAGTGCAGATGAAATTTGAGAATAACAGTATTCAACCTGTTAAAACTCTGTTGCAGGATATCCCGGCTTCAAGCATACACAACGGTTCAAGGATTTGGATAAGTGATGATGCCATGCCTATGTTGTTTTTCACTACAGGCGATGCATCCAACCAGTCAAATGCACAAAACACTTCATCGCTATCGGGCAAAGTATTGCGTTTACACCTTGATGGTACAATACCTGCCGATAACCCATTTGCAGGCTCGCCGGTTTGGAGTTTTGGTCATCGCAATCAGCAAGGGCTTGTTGTGGCAAATGGTATCATGTATGCAAGTGAGCATGGCCCTAATATTGAAGACGAAGTGAATATTATTGAAAAAGGCCGCAATTATGGATGGCCAAATGTAAACGGTCCTTGTGATGCAGCGGGAGAATTAAGTTTTTGTACCAGCAATAATGTAAAAGAACCAATTTGGAGCAGTGGCAGTAGTACTATTGCTGTAAGTGGAATGGATTATTATAACAATAACCGCATACCTGCCTGGCAAAATAGTTTGCTGATGTGCACTTTAAAAGACGCCACACTAAGGGTGCTTACCTTAAGCGCCGATGGCCGTTCGGTTGTAAATACACAAACCCTTTATAAAAATGTTTATGGCCGCATAAGGGATATCTGTATATCGCCAGCCGGCAGGGTGTACCTGTGTACCAGCAATGGCAGTAATGCCGATGTGCTTGTTGAAATATCAAAACCCTGAAGGTAGTGTAATTACAGGTTTATAGATGTTTTAACTTTTGTTTACAGAAATAAATTTGCATTATTACGAAATATTCGTAGTTTTACGAAAATTTCGTAGAGATGGAAAAACTTACCCATGTAGAAGAAGAAACCATGCAGGCAGTATGGCGTACGGGCGAAGCCAATATAAAAGCCTTTATGGAAAAACTGGATGAAGCCATCCCATACACCACCGTTGCTTCTATCATAAAAAATCTTGAGAAGAAAAATTACCTAAGCAGCAGGCTGCTGGGCAATGCATACCTGTATAAGCCATTAATTAGTGAAGCCGAGTATAAAAAAAAGTTTATGGGTACAGTAGTGAAGAATTATTTTGATAACTCATACAAAGAACTGGTGAATTTTTTTGTGGAACAGAAAAAATTATCGGCTAGTGAACTGAAGGAAATCATCAGTATGATTGAAAAAAACAAAAAATAAAAATTTCCTGATGCCAGTAAGTGCCTTATATATTTTAAAACTGTCAGTATGCCTTGCCGTGCTGTTTTTATTTTACCGGCTAATGCTTCACCGGCTTACATTTTATAATTTCAATAGGTGGTACCTGTTGGGTAGTTCAATGTTTGCATTTTTTATCCCGTTGGTAGATATATCGCCGGTGCTGCAACAGCAAAATCTCTCTGCAAATTCAGTTGTGCAATGGGTGCCTGTTTTAAGCAATGCACCTGAAGTAACCTCATTCACAGCCTGGAACCTTATCATCATTATTTTATTAGCCGGCATGGGCATTATGCTGATAAGGCTTGTTTTTCAATTTATCTCATTCAGAAAGATGTTGAATAATGCAAAATTAATTTGTAGCAGTTCAGCAAAAGTTTATCATGTTGATGAAAACATCATCCCGTTTTCTTTTGGCAATTCGATTTTTGTAAACAGTTACCTGCATGCTGAAAATGAGTTAACAGAAATCATACGCCACGAATTTGTGCATGTGAGGCAGGTACACAGTTTAGATATTATTGTGGGGGAGGTATTGTGTTTACTAAACTGGTACAATCCATTTGCATGGATGCTAAAAAAGGCCATCAGGCAAAACCTGGAATTTATTGCTGATGAAAAAGTACTGCAGCACGGCATCAACAGAAAAGAATACCAATACCTGTTACTGAAAGTGATGGGCAATAATACATACAGTATATCCAATCAGTTTAATTTTTCTTCATTAAAAAAACGTATAGCCATGATGAACAAACTTAAATCCACCAATATGCATTTGGTGAAATTCCTTTTTGTATTGCCCATATTGGGCATCATATTGCTGTCCTTTAGGAAACAAATGGATAAAAGCAAAACCGTACATATAAAGAATGATGCGATTGTTTCTTATGATACCATTCCGCCGGCAACAAAAAGGCCGGCCAATGTTACCGGCATAAGTATTAGTGTAAAAACTAACAAAGCAACCGTAAAATTTAAAAACGGCACTAAGGAAGTGTATGACCTTAATGATGATTCGCAGTTGAAAATATTTAAGGATAAATATGGCGAACTGCCACCACCACCACCGCCGCCAAAAGCACCGCCACCACCACCTCCACCACCGCCGCCGCCAAAAGCACCACCACTGCCTTCAGTTCCACAAACACCGAAGAATGCAAATGGCGCCATATAGAAATGAACAGTAAAATATAATAATGAACTTAGATAGGGTGAACCAGATTATTTTTATAAAAGAAAAATTGGAAATTGTATCTTTTATTTAATAGATGCTTCCTTTTTTAAACGGCTGGCTAAATGTTTAATTTAGCCAGCCGTTGTTTTTGGGGGGAATAATCTCTCTTTTTTTTATGTTGAATCAAACTAAATCAGGGTTCATTTTAATCATTCTTATAAATGAGTAAAAAAGAATTTTTATCAAACTCTATCAAAATACTATAGCCTTCATTAATTTTTTGGATTTGATTTTGAACAACTGTCTTCCATAACTTGTTTATATTACAATTTCGCAGATTTAATACTATTGCCTTTCTTTGTAAAGCAAAAATAATTTATGCAAACAGTTTATGTAGTGGATACCATCCGCACACCTATAGGAAAATATGGTGGTTCGCTTAGTGGCGTAAGGCCCGATGACCTGTTAGCACATGTATTAAAAGTGCTGCTAAAGCGTAATGCATCAATTGATGTAAATGCAATTGAGGATGTAATTGCAGGAGCTGCCAATCAAAGTGGCGAAGATAATCGCAATGTAGCACGTATGGCTGCTTTACTGGCAGGATTACCTTCAACTGTAGCTGGTAATACTGTAAACAGGCTTTGTGCAAGCGGCTTACAGGCCATTATGGATAGTGCCCGTGCTATTGCTTGCGGCGATGGGGAATTGATGATAGCATGCGGTGTGGAGAGTATGAGCAGAGCGCCATTTGTTTTATCAAAAAGCAGCACAGCTTTTGGCCGTGATCAACAACTTTTTGATACCACACTTGGATGGCGTTTTGTAAATAAAAGACTTGCCGAAATGTATTTTCCTTACGGGATGGGTGAAACAGCAGAAAATGTTGCCAAGCGATGGAACATTAGCAGGCATGCACAGGATGAGTTTGCATTTGAAAGCCAAAAAAAATATGCAAAAGCTTTAGCCGATAATAAATGGCATGATGAAATAACTCCTGTACAGGTTCAAATAGGGAAAGAAGTTTTTGATTTTGACAAGGATGAACACCCCCGTTTATCAGGCCTTGAAAAACTGGGCCAATTAAAACCTGCTTTTCAAAAAGACGGTACAGTAACCGCAGGCAATAGCAGCGGTATTAACGATGGCGCTGCCGCCATGTTATTGGCCAACAATGCAGCTATAAATAAATATGGCTTAAAACCCATGGCTGCCATCAAAAGTATGGCTGTTGCCGGTGTAGATCCATCTATTATGGGTATTGGCCCTGTACCTGCTACCAACAAGGCTTTGCAAAGAGCAGGCCTGCAGGTAAGCGACCTGGATCTTATTGAACTTAATGAAGCTTTCGCCTCACAATCCATTGCCTGCATACACGACCTTGGTTTAGACCTTGAAAAAGTAAATGTAAATGGTGGTGCAATTGCATTAGGGCATCCCTTAGGATGCAGCGGCATAAGAATTTCTACCACATTATTACACGAAATGAAAAGACGTAAAGCAAAATATGGCCTTGCAACTATGTGTGTAGGAGTGGGGCAGGGAGCTGCAATTATTTATGAAGGTTTGTAATTTTATTCCAGGTATTTTTCCAGTTTATCATTCTCTATCATTTCCTGTTTGCCCAATGCAAGGTTCTTTACCGTGCAATATCCTTCTTCCATTTCCTTACTGCCAATAATAATTACCGTAGGAATATTTTTTTTCTCAGCATAAGTAAATTGCTTATTAATTTTAGCTGCTTCATGATACATTTCGCAGGCAATACCTTTATTACGAAGTTGTTGCATGATGCCAAATGCAAATTCACTTTCTTTTTCTCCCATATTAAAAAACAATGCTCGGGTGCTGCTATGCACTGTGCCAGGAAATAAGTTCATTTCTTCCAATACATCATAAATCCTGTCAACTCCAAAACTTATACCCACACCGGTTATATTGGGTACACCAAAAAGCCCTGTAAGATCATCGTACCGGCCACCGCCGCCAATACTTCCCATTTTTATTTCTTTGGGTGCAGCTACTTCAAAAATAATCCCGGTATAGTAATTCAATCCTCTTGCCAAAGTAAAATCAATACTTAGGTTTGTATTTTTTGTTTTACCTAAAACATATTCTACTTCAGCAATTCCCTGTTTGCCTGTTTCTATATCTCCAATAATGGCTTTTAAATGTAAAAGTTTTTCATCGTTGCTGCCATTAATACTAAGATAACTTTCAATTGTATTTATTTGCTCATCGGTAAGGCCACGCTGTTGTAATTCTTCTTTTACTTTATCAATTCCAATCTTATCCAATTTATCAATGGCAATGCTTATGTTGGTCATTTTATCGGCGCCACCGCATAAAGTAGCAAGTGCTGTTAAAATTTTACGGTTGTTTATCCTTAATTCGTAACCCTTAATACCTAACCTTGTAAATACATCATGATAGATATTAGCCAGTTCCACTTCATTCAGTAACGATTGGCTGCCTACCACATCGGCATCGCATTGCGTAAACTCACGGTAGCGTCCTTTTTGCGGCCTGTCGGCACGCCAAACAGGTTGCACCTGGTAGCGGCGAAAAGGAAATGTAAGTTTTGTGTGGTTCATCGCTACATATCGGGCAAAGGGAATGGTAAGGTCGTATTTTAAAGCACGTTCAGTAATATCGCTGCTGTTTTTTCCTTGCAATAACTTTTCAAAACCGGCTTTCGATTTTTCGATATTCTTTTCGTTGCTGATGCCGTTGTTCAGTATCTTAAAAATAAGTTTATCTCCTTCTTCACCATATTTACCCATCAGTGTTTCCAGGTTTTCCATAGCTGGTGTTTCCAAAGGCTCAAAACTGTAAGTTTCAAATACATTTTTAATTACAGAAAAAATATAATTGCGTTTTCTTACAATGGCTGCCGAAAAATCCCTGGTGCCTTGCGGTATAGATGGTTTGTTGCTCATGCGCTGTACAATAAATGATTAGTTTTGTATTTCTTTATAATATTACTGCAATTATTGTTGATGATTTCATAAACTTCATGATAACCTTTTTCGGGTCCATACCATGGGTCGGGTACATCTCTTTGTTGCCCGGGAAATGATTCATCTAAAAATAACCTAACTTTTGCTGAATCAAAATTATTTCTGGCAATCCTTTTCATGTCGTCCAAAACATCATCGGCCATAGCATATATGATATCAAACATTTTAAAATCTGCTGTGGTAAATTTCCTGCTTCTTTGTTTGCTGATATCGATACCATTTTTTGCTGCCACTTTTATACTAAAATGATGTGGCGGTTCACCGGTATGGAATCCATTGGTTCCTGCACTATCTACCTGCCAGTTTAATCCTGCTTTTATAGCCATATCCTGCAAAATGCCTTCTGCCAGCGGGCTGCGGCATATATTGCCCAGGCATACCATTAAAATTTTCATGCGGCAAAGATAAGCAGATAGCTATTAGCGATGATATTACAAAAGCTGCACTTAAAATTTTAGTACCGTTTAAACACAAATGGCCTGTATTCTTTTTATGGAATTGATAAACTATCACATCTTACTACCAAACACGGCGCCGGTTTTGATTTTTTTGTTCAACTTCAAAACCAAACATTATGAACAGCAAATTGATTATGAAAAGCGATATCCTGGATATTGTTTTCGAACACCGTAATAAAGAGTATGGCGCTTATTGCCTGCGTAAATATTACCCCCAGCGTATTAAACTTGCAATTGGGTTTATGCTACTTGTTTCAATAACTTTTTCGGTACTTACTTTAATGCCTGTTAAAAAAACAATGCATACTTCTGTGTATATAATTCCCGAAACAAAAATTACAAAAGTTGATTTTTCTGTAAAACAACCCGAAGTAAAAAAAGAGATTGTAAAAAAAGAAAAAATTTCGCCGAAAAAAAATCCGCAGGTAAAACAAAGAATGTATGTAAGCAATACACTCATTGTGCCAAATACCGAAAAAACCGATTCAATAAAAGAGTTAAAACCCGATGAATTATTAAGCAATACAACTGTACAAACTGCGGGCAAACAAAAGGTAGTGGTTCCTGTAAAGATAGGTGAAGCACCAGGAGACGGAAATACTGAAACACAAAAGATGGATGTAAACAAGCCTATGAATGAAAACGAAGTGGATGTATTACCAAGTTACCCCGGTGGTATAAATGCATTGATGAAATTTTTACAAAAAAACCTGCAAACACCCGATGAATTGCAGAGCGGCGAAACAGTTAATGTGAGGATAAGGTTTGTTGTAGGTAATAATGGCAAATTGCAAAGCTTTGTTACCATACAGGATGGAGGTGATGTATTTAATAATGAAGTGATAAGAGTTTTGAAAAAAATGCCCGACTGGAACCCCGGCAAATCAAAAGGAAAAGAGGTGGCTGTTTATTATACCATTCCCGTAAAGTTTGTATCAGAGAATTAAAAGTCAGCGATTATTTTAGTATTTTCACCGTCTGGTATTAATAATTATTAATAGTAAAAAATGAAAAATGGCTTTAGAAGAATTTGAGAAAGAACAGTTGAGCGATAGGGAAAAAGGTTATATAAGGATGAGAAGTATAATGGATTATGGCATGGGCTTGTTATGGACAGCAATGGGTGTGTTTATCATCTTTATAAAAAAATTCAGCCTCGACCTTGCCGAACGGTACGACTCGGGAGTTTTTAAAGTATTTGGTATAGTGTGTGTCATATACGGCCTTTTCAGGATATACAGGGGATATAAGAAAAAATATTTAAGAGACAGATGAAAAATGAAAACAACAAGCTAACATTTATAACGGTTATTTGTTTCTTATTGACCCTTCATTTTTTACCGGCTTGCAAAAACCAGTCGAAAGAAAAAATTGATACGGTAAAAAGCGGTACCATACATATTAGTGTTGATGAATCTTTTAAGCCGGTGATGGAAGAACAGATTAGTGTTTTTGAAAAAACTTTTCCTGAAGCTCATATCATTGCGCAGTATAAAACTGAAGCCGATTGTTTTAAGGATTTGTTTACCGATACACTCAATCGAATGATTATTGTTACCCGTGGGTTAACAAATGATGAAGACGATTATTTTTTAGATACATTAAAATATAGCCCTGCATGGGATAATATTGCTAATGATGCAATCACTATTCTTGTTAACAGTAAAAGCAACGATACATTATTTACGCTGGACAGGTTGCAAAAACAAATGACCGGGCAAATTAACAGGAACCAGAGAATTGTTTTTGATGGTATGAATGCAACAAGCACTGTAAGATTTGCTATTGATAGCATTTTAAAAGGAAAAAAATTTGATACAAGTGTTGTACAGGCAGTAAGCAACAGCCAGGAAGTGATAGACTATGTTGCCAAAACCGAAAATGCTATTGGCTTTGTAGGTATAAGCTGGATTGGGAACCCCGAAGACAGCACACAGGTTAATATGTTAAAGAAAGTAAAAATTGCTTATGTGCAATGTACTGTATGTGATGGGCAACCTTATGTAAAACCAATGCAGGAGAGCATCTTAACAAGGCGATACCCTTTGGTACGTGGTTTGTATTATATACTTAAAGAAAATTACAGTGGGCTTGGCAGAGGGTTTGTAAATTTTTTAGAACAGGAGAGAGGGCAACTCATTTTTCAAAGAGCATACCTGGGAACCCGGATGGATTTTGGCGTAAGAAAAATAAAGATGAATGATTAAAAGTGGAATATTTACAGAGATTTAACGGCAGGCTTTTTATAAAATTAATTATTATTGTACAGATTAAAAACAGCAAACTAAGATGAAACACCTAAAATTTACACTTATTCTTGTATGCAGCATAATGGCTGTAAATTTCAGTAAAGCACAAACTATTGAAGACGGAAAAAAGTTTTTATACTATGATAAGTTCATCAGTGCAAAGAATGTTTTTCAGCAATTATTAACAGCTAACCCAAATAATGATGAAGCAGCTTATTGGCTTGGCCAAACATTAATAGCTCCCGACGAGGACAAAGATATTGAAGGTGCAAAAGCTGTTTACCAGAAAGCATTGGCAGCAAACCCAAACAGCGCCTTATTAAATGCTGGTATGGGGCATATTGAATTGTTGGAAGGTAAAACAGCAGAAGCCCGAAATCATTTTGAAACAGCATTGAGCCTTGGCGGAAAAAATAATGTAGAAGTATTAGATGCAGTAGGCTTTGCCAATGGTGACTTTGATTCAAAATTTGGAGATGCATCTTATGCAGTGGAAAAACTAAAAATGGCTACCGAAACAAAAAAGTTTAAAGATGCAAAAGTGATGACAGATTTGGGAGATGCCTATCGAAAAATGGGCGATGGAGGTAATGCACAGGCATCGTACCAGGAAGCAATGAAGATGGATCCTAACTATGCAAGGGCTGCATATCGCTTAGGAAGGATTTACCAATCACAAGGTACAGCCCAGGAGCAGCTTTATATAAAGTATTATAATGATGCCATTGCAATGGATCCTAATTATACCAAAGTTTACTGGACATTGTATCAATATTTTTATGAAACAGATGTGGTTAAATCAGCCGCTTACCTTGATAAATACCTGGGGGCTAAAGGCAGCGATGAAACCAATGCCTGCTTCCTTAATGCCCAAATGAAATTTGCACAGGGGCTTTTTGCCGAAGCATTAACATCTAGTGATAACTGTATTAGTGCAAGCGCTACACCATATCCTAACTTATATGGCTTAAAAGCATACGCAGCAGTAAAATTGGGCGACACAATGAATGCAAAAAATTCATTTGAAAAATACTTCCAGGTACAAAAACCAAACAAAATAGGCCCCCGGGATTATGCAACTTATGCAAGTGTATTGTGGGGTTTCCCAGGTAATGAAGCTAAAGTGGCTGAATATATTGATAAAGCAGTTTCATTAGACTCTGTTAATTCAAACAAGGCCGGCTATTTAAAATGGCTTGCTGGCGAGTATGTAAAAAAGAAAAATTATGCCGAAGCAGCTAATCTTTACGGAAGGGTAATTAGTGTAAAACCAAATTACAGCAATGTTGATTTATTTAACGCAGGGTATAATTTTTACCTGTCAGATAAATACGATTCTTCTAACCGTTACTTTACTTTATATACCGAAAAATATCCTGATGATATCCTGGGCTATTATATGCTGGGTAATGGATATTCTGTAATTGATTCAACAGGTGCTTTAGGTTTGGCAATTCCTTATTTTAATAAAGTCATTGAAATTGGAGAAAAAGATACTACAAAATCAACTACCATCACAAGGCTTAAAGTGGCTTACAAATTCTTTATTGGTTATTATTTTAATGTAAAGAAAGATAAAGACTCTGCCTTGCTGTATGTAAATAAGGCTTTGGCTTTAGACCCTACAGATGAATCTATGATATCTAACAAAGAATTTATCTTAAAAACTGACCCTAACGCCCCGCCCAAGCAGGCTGCAAAAAAATCGCAGGCTCCATCTTCACCTAAGAAAAAATAAAAAGATATAAATTAAATACATTACCAAAAACCTGTTATCGGATAGATAACAGGTTTTGTTTTTATATTGGTATTGAATATTGCTTTTGCTACCGTATTTTTGCATTAATAGCAAACAGTTATTTTTATATATGCATTTTTTTCTTTTACAAGCAACAGAAGTAAATAGCGCCTCAAACTATTTGCCAATAGGCCTTCAATTGATTTTTGCAATAGGGCTGGTTGCTGTAATAATTGGAGGCTCAAACTTACTGGGGCCTAAAAGAACTACAAATGATAAGCTGCAAAATTTTGAAAGCGGTATTGAAATAAAAGGCAATGCAAGGCAACCCGTAGCAATAAAATACTTCCTGGTAGCCATCTTGTTTGTGTTGTTTGATGTAGAAGTGATTTTCTTTTACCCCTATGCGGTTAACTTCAGGGAGCTGGGCTGGCCGGGGTTTATAGCAGTGATAGTTTTTGTTTCATTATTTATTACAGGCCTAATTTATATTTTTAAAAAAGGAGCATTAAAGTGGGAGGAGTAATAAAAATGAAAAATTTTTTAATAATGAATTTTGAATGGATTCAATAGCTGAACTCAACAGTCTTTATTTATTCTTCATTCAAATTTCAACATTCAAATTAAATTATGAGCCGTCCGGTACAATTTAATACGCATGTAAAATTCGAAGGTATTCCCGAAGGATATATGGGGGAAGGTTTTATGGCAACTAATCTTGAAAAAGTGGTAAGCCTTGCCCGCAAAAATTCAATTTGGCCCCTGCCGTATGCAACAAGTTGTTGTGGTATCGAATTTATGGCAACCGTTGCCAGCCATTATGATTTGGCCAGGTTTGGGGCAGAACGAATGAGTTTTTCTCCACGCCAGTGCGACCTTATTATGGTGATGGGAACTATTGCAAAAAAAATGGGACCGGTTTTAAGGCAGGTGTATTTACAAATGGCAGAACCCCGTTGGGTAATGGCTGTTGGTGCCTGTGCATCATCGGGTGGTATATTCGATACTTACTCTGTATTACAAGGTATCGACCAGGTAATACCGGTTGACGTGTATGTACCCGGTTGCCCGCCAAGGCCCGAAGCCATATTGGATGGGTTTATGCGGATACAAGAACTGGTGAATGCAGAAGGATTAAGAAGAAGATACAGCGACCAGTACAAAGGATTATTGGCTGAATACGGAATACAATAAAAAGTAAAAAGGCAAAAGTGAGAACCCAAAACCGATTCACTTTTTGTTTTTGACTTTTAACTTTTAACTTATGACGTTAACAAACGATATTATAAAACTTAAACTAACAGAAAAATTCGGAGAAGAGCTCACCGCATGGCAGGAACCTTATGGCATGCTTACTTTTACAGCACCCAAAGAACTGAATCTTAAAGTGCTTCAGTTTTTATACGATGATGAAGAATTAAAGTTTAGGTTTTTAACCGACCTGCAAGCTGTACATTATCCTGGCAATAAAGGTGCAGAGCTTGCTGTAGTTTATCATTTGCATAATATGATAGATAATGTACGGATAAGGTTTAAAGTATTTACCGATATTGAAAAACCCGATGTTTTTAGCGCAACAGCTTTATATAAATCAGCAAACTGGATGGAGAGAGAGACGTATGATTTTTTTGGTGTGAATTTTATCGGCCATCCAAACCTAATAAGAGTATTGAATGTAGAAGAGATGGACTATTTCCCGATGCGGAAAGAGTTTCCGTTGGAAGACCAGAAACGGATTGATAAAGATGATGAAATGTTTGGCAGATAAAATAAATAATAATGTTCAAGAACAACCCAAAATACAAACTTGGTTTTTTGATATTTACCATATTTGTTTTTACGGTTTCTTCAGTAAAAGATTTTTGTACATTCAGCATCTACAAGGAAGGAATGAGATTGATTAGTGGAATTATATTTGGCATCCTTGCAGTTGTTTATGCTACGGATCTCTATGAATTCAAAAAACAAAAGTGAAAACCCAAAACCGGGCATCAATTTTTGTTTTTGACTTTAAATTTTTGACTTAGTATTATGAGTGATCATATTATTTTACCGGAAGGAAGTATTGAAAAGCAGACCACAACGCTTAACCTTGGGCCTACACACCCGGCAACGCATGGTGTTTTTCAAAACATACTCGAAATGGATGGTGAACGTGTACTCAAATCTGTTTCAACTGTAGGTTATATACACCGGGCTTTTGAAAAAATTGCAGAACGCAGGCCGCTGTACCAGATTACACCACTTACCGACCGATTAAATTATTGCTCATCGCCCATCAATAATATGGGATGGCATATTGCCTGCGAAAGATTATTGGGTATCCAAATTCCAAAACGGGTAGATTATTTAAGGGTCATCATCATGGAACTGGCCCGTATATCCGACCATCTAATATGTAATTCAATTGTGGGTGTTGATAGTGGTGCTTATACAGGTTTCTTATACCTGATGCAATATCGTGAACTAATATATGAAATATATGAAGAAATATGTGGCTCCCGCCTTACTACTACTATTGGGCGTATTGGCGGTTTTGAAAGGAATTTCTCTCCTGCGGCATTCCAAAAACTCGAAAAATTCTTAAAAGAATATCCTCGTGCATTAAAAGAGTTTGAAAACCTTTTTACAAGAAACAGGATTTTTATGGAGCGTACCATTGGTTGCGGGCCAATAAGTGCAGAGCGTGCATTGAACTATGGTTTTACTGGGCCTAACTTACGTGCCGCCGGTGTAGATTATGATGTTCGTGTACATACACCTTACAGCAGTTACCAGGATTTTGATTTTATTGTTCCGGTTGGTTCAACCGGAGATTGCTACGACCGGTTCTTAGTGCGTAACGAAGAAATGTGGCAAAGCCTTAGCATTATTGAACAGGCATTTCAAAAAGTAAAAGAATTTAAAGGCGCCGATGCAGAAGTGTTTCATGCCGATGCTCCTGATTATTACCTGCCCAAGAAAAAAGATGTGTACACAAAAATGGAAGCTCTCATTTATCATTTTAAAATAGTGATGGGAGAGATAGACATGCCCGTAGGAGAAGTGTACAGCCCGGTAGAAGGCGCTAATGGCGAACTTGGATTTTATTTGATTAGCGATGGAGGACGTACGCCATACCGTTTACATTTTCGCAGGCCATGTTTTATTTATTACCAGGCTTTTGAAGAATTGGTTAAAGGTGGTATGCTTAGCGACGCAATCATTACCATGAGTAGTTTGAATTTGATAGCAGGAGAGATGGACGCTTAAATAATTTTGAATGATGAATGATGAATGTTGAATGATAAATGTTGAATGATGAATGATGAATGTTGAATGGTAAATAGTAAATGGTAAATTTTTGATTTTTTACTTTTGATTTTTTTTAAATGGTAAGTTTTACAGATGAAAAATTAGCAGAAGTGCAGGCGATTATAAATCGTTATCCCGAAGGGAAACAAAAAAGCGCCTTACTACCCGTATTGCATTTAGCACAACAGGAATTTGATGGTTGGTTAGATGTACCGGTGATGGATTATGTTGCTTCACTGTTAAAAATTGAGCCTATTGAAGTATATGAAGTGGCAAGCTTTTACAGCATGTACAATTTAAAACCTGTTGGCAAATACATGTTTGAAGTATGCCAAACAGGCCCATGTATGCTTAACGGCAGTGATGATATAATTGCTTACATTAAAGAAAAACTGAACATTGGCGTGGGCGAAACAACAGCCGATGGCATGTTTACCTTAAAAACTGTTGAATGCCTGGGCGCCTGCGGCTATGCACCAATGATGCAGATGGGCAAAATTTATAAAGAGCATTTAACTAAAGAAAAAGTAGATGCCATCATTGCAGCATGCAGGGCAAATGCAAATTAAAATTGAAACAGTTCTTTACAATATCGTTACTGTTGATTGCGGCCAACTTATTTGCCCAATCAAAAGAAGAGAAATTGATGAACACGGTAAAAGCATTTCACCAGGCCTTGATTGATAAAAATATAATTTCTATTAATCAGCAAACAGATAAGGCATTGAGTTACGGCCATAGCAACGGATGGGTGCAATCTAAAACCGATCTTATAAAGGATTTTGAAAAAGGATTGATAGATTATAAAAGCATTAGCGAAGACAGTCTAACCATTACTTTAAATGGTAACCTGGCAAATGTGCGGTTTGTATCGGATATAACAGCTGTGTATAAAGGAACCACCAGCAATTTTAAACTAAAGGTGCTGGAAGTGTGGATGAAAAAAGGTAAACGTTGGATATTGTTTGCAAGGCAGGCGATAAAAAATTAAAAAAATCAAAATTAAAAATTCATTAAAGAAACAAAATTTAAAGCTTTCTTTTTTTTGACTTTTGATTTTTAACTTTTTACTTAAATAATGAAAAAACTATTATTAGAAAAAGCACATGTTGAAGGCATTCGTACTTACGAAGTGTACCGCCGTGAAGGTGGTTACCGCAGCGTAGAGAAAGCTTTGAAGATGGCGCCAGCCGATATTACGGAAGAAGTAAAGAAAAGCGGGCTAAGAGGCCGTGGCGGCGCTGGTTTTCCTACTGGGCTTAAATGGAGTTTTTTAGCCAAGCCCGAAGGTATTCCCCGCCACCTGGTGGTAAATGCCGATGAAAGTGAGCCCGGTACTTTTAAAGACAGGTACCTGATGGAATTTATTCCGCACTTACTTATCGAAGGAATGGTGGTTTCTTCATTTGCATTGGGTTCAAATGTTTCGTACATATATATACGTGGTGAGTATGCTTGGATAGTTGATATTTTAGAAGAAGCAATAGCCGAAGCAAAACAAAATGGATTTCTTGGAAAAAATATTTTAGATAGCGGTTTCGATTGTGAAATATATGTACACCGTGGCGCCGGCGCTTATATCTGTGGCGAAGAAACAGCCTTGCTGGAATCGCTGGAAGGAAAGCGTGGCAATCCAAGAATTAAACCTCCGTTTCCTGCGGTTAAAGGAGTTTGGGAAAGGCCAACAGTAGTTAATAATGTAGAAACTATTGCTGCCGTTGTACCAATAATTAACGATGGCGGTGAAGAATATGCAAAAATTGGTGTAGGAAAAAGTACCGGAACAAAACTGATTAGTGCATGTGGTAACATAAACAAACCCGGTGTTTTTGAAATTGATATGACCATTTCGGTAGAAGAATTTATTTACAGCGATGAATATTGCGGCGGTATACCCAATGGAAAAAAATTAAAAGCATGTATCCCGGGTGGGTCATCGGTACCTATATTGCCGGCCAATTTATTATTAACTACAGCAAAGGGCGAAAAAAGAATGATGAATTACGAAAGCCTTAGCGATGGTGGTTTTGCAACAGGCAGCATGATGGGCTCCGGTGGTTTTATTGTGTTGGATGAAGACCAGTGCGTAGTGAGGCATACCTATACATTGGCCCGTTTTTATCGCCATGAAAGTTGCGGCCAATGCAGTCCTTGCAGGGAAGGCACCGGGTGGATGGAAAAGATTTTGCTGAACATTGAAAATGGCAAAGGCAAAAAATCTGACATAGATTTGTTGTGGGATATACAGCGAAGGATTGAAGGCAATACCATTTGCCCACTGGGCGATGCAGCAGCCTGGCCGGTAGCAGCAGCTATCAGGCATTTCAGGGATGAGTTTGAATGGCATGTGCAAAACCCCGGTGAATGTTTAAAAAGAAATTTTGGTTTGGCTCACTATGCAGATGCAATACATGTACCGGTAGCGGGATAAGGCAAAAGTGAAAATTCAAAACAAAAAAGTGAATACAGATATTAAATATCGTTGTTATCAATTTTCACTTTCAGTTATAAGATTTTTGAAATCTGGTAAATGGGATAGTTTAAGTTTGGTTATGGTGAAGCAGTTAATGCGTTCAGCTTCGTTAGTTGGTGCTAATGTTATTGAAGCAAAAAACAGCTCTTCAAGGATAGAGTTTAAAAGGTATTACGAAATTGTATTAAAGTCATGTAATGAGTCGAAGTATTGGATTTGTTTATTAAGAGATGGATTTGAGTTGAAAGATGAAATACTGGATAAGATAATAAAAGAAGCGGATGAATTATCAAAAATTTTGGCAGCATCAGTAATTAAATTAAAACAAACAAGCAATAAAACTGGGAAATAAAAAAAGGTGAAGTTTTAGAATAAATATCATTAATTCAGTTCACAAACTTTTAGGATTTGACTTTTAACTTTTGAATTAAATATGGCAGATGAGATTTCAAAGATCATTGCTTCAATTATTTTAAATACTAAATAGTCGAATGTTTTAATTTTTTGACTTTTTAATTTTGACTTATTGATATGTCTGAAGAAATAAAAACTTTTAAAGTAACCATCGACAACATCACCATAGATGTTGCACCGGGCACTACTATATTAAATGCGGCAAGGCAGATAGGAGGAGATGTAACGCCACCGGCCATGTGTTACTATAGTAAGCTGGAAGGCAGTGGTGGTAAATGCCGTACCTGCCTGGTGGAAGTGGCAGCAGGCTCAACCGCCGACCCAAGGCCTATGCCTAAACTGGTGGCCAGTTGCCGTACTGCCGTTATGGATGGCATGGTGGTAAAAAATATCACCAGCGATAAAGTGTTGGATGCAAGAAACGGCGTGGTTGAATTTTTATTAATCAACCATCCGCTCGATTGCCCCATTTGCGACCAGGCTGGCGAATGTCATTTGCAGGATTTGAGTTACGAACACGGTACAGAAGGCACCCGTTACGAATTTAAAAGAAGAACATTTGAAAAAGAAGATATTGGCCCATTGATTCAGCTTCACATGACAAGGTGCATACTTTGTTACCGCTGCACTTATGTAGCCGACCAAATAACTGATAAAAGAGTACATGGTATTTTAGACCGTGGCGACCATGCGGAAATATCTACCTACATTTCAAAAGCAATTGACAATGATTTTAGCGGCAACATGATTGATGTATGCCCTGTAGGTGCTTTAACCGATAAAACATTCAGGTTTAAAAACCGGGTATGGTTTACCAAACCGGTAGATGCCCATCGTGATTGCGAAAACCCCAAATGCTGTGGTAAAGCCACATTATGGTTACGTGGCGATGAAGTATATCGTGTAACAACACGTACCGACCCCTGGGGCGAAGTACAAAGCTTTGATGGTAAACCCGGATGGATTTGTAATACCTGCCGCTTCGAAAAAAAGAAAACAAGCGACTGGGTGGTAGAAGGCTTAACCACTATCAGCCGGCATTCTGTAATTGGCGCTAATAAATATGCAAAATTGGAAATGCCTAAAGATACCATTAAAGAAGTACTTGATGGCAGGGATCCTAAATTGCTGATGGACATTCACAGCGTTAGTGGTGTAAATAAACCCGAAATTTATTTGAGTGAATTAGACAGGCCGGCACATATAGAAGATTTTGCAAAGCCAACCGAACATAAACTTGATAAGCCGGTTCAACCGTCTTTATTAAATGAAGAAAAAAAATAAATAAACAGTATTATGCTTTTAGCAATTGATATGGCATTGGTTATTGAAAAACTTGTTTTGATTGTCATTGTAGTAATGGCATCGTTGGTGATTGCCATGTACACAACTTTTGCCGAAAGAAAAGTGGCGGCCGTATTGCAAGACCGGCGGGGGCCAAACAGGGCCGGCCCGTTTGGAATATTACAACCACTAGCCGATGGTTTGAAATTATTTTTTAAAGAAGAAATCATTCCTAATTTTTCATCAAAAGCATTATTCATATTAGGCCCTTCGTTGGCAATGTTAACAGCCATCATGACCGGGGCTGTAATTCCCTGGGGCGATAAAGTTCATTTTTTTAACAGGGATATTTCGTTGCAGATTGCCGATGTAAATATGGGCATTTTGTATGTATTTGCCGTAGTTAGCATGGGTGTGTACGGTATCATGATTGGAGGATGGGCAAGTAACAATAAATATTCGCTGATGGGTGCCTTAAGGGCAGCATCACAAATTATAAGTTACGAACTGGCCATGGGTATATCACTGATTGCATTGCTGATGGTAACAGGTACGCTTAGTTTGAAAGAAATGGTGGTGGCACAACAACAAGGTTTATGGAACATCGCTTATCAGCCACTTGGCTTTTTAATATTTTTAATTTGTGCCTTTGCCGAATGTAACCGTACACCGTTTGATTTAGCAGAAGCAGAGAATGAACTGGTAGGCGGTTACCATGTTGAATATTCATCCATGAAACTGGGCTTCTATCTTTTTGCTGAATATGTAAACATGTTTATCAGCAGTGTAGTGATGGCTACTTTATTTTTTGGCGGATTTGATATACCATTCTTAAACGAAGCAAATTATGACCAAAACTGGATGGCATTATTTGGTGTGCTGATGTTGATGGCAAAAGTGGTTGGCTTTATATTCCTGTTCATGTGGGTAAGGTGGACGATACCAAGATTTAGGTACGACCAATTGATGAATCTTGGCTGGAAGGTTTTGATACCATTGGCATTATTTAATATGTTACTTACAGGTGCATTGGTATTATTAAAACACAATGGCTGGCATTTTTAAATTTTAAAATTCAAAATACAGGAGTTTTTCTTTATAAATACTTAAACAAAGGGCTCCATTGAAAAATAAAAGATGAACGCATTAACAAACAGGGCAAAACCGGTTGACCGCCGAAAGATGAATTTCCTGGAGCGGATTTACCTGGTAGCTATTTTTAAAGGTATGATGATAACCTTCAGCCATATCTTTAAAAAGAAACCCACAATTAACTATCCCGAAAAAACAAGGCCATTCAGCCCTGTGTTTCGTGGTTTGCATATTTTAAACAGGGATGAAGAAGGCCGTGAAAACTGCACTGCATGCGGCTTGTGTGCTGTTGCCTGCCCTGCCGAAGCCATCACTATGGAAGCTGCAGAAAGGCAACCAGGCGAAGAAGATTTATACCGGGAAGAAAAATATGCAGCCAGGTACGAGATAAATATGCTGCGTTGTATCTTTTGTGGCTTATGCGAAGAAGCTTGCCCCAAAGATGCAATCTATTTAAGCGAAACTTTTGCGCCTTCAGATTATCAGCGTAAGCAGTTTATTTATAAAAAAGAAGATTTATTAATACCTCACCCTTTAAAACAACCTGAAGAATATAAAAAAGCTTTAGGCAATAAGGTTAAAAGAGAAAAGGCTAACTAAGTTTATGGGCATTACACAAATATTATTTTGGGGTTTATCGGTACTTGCCATTTTTGCTGCAATAATGGTTGTTGCCAGTAAAAGCCCGGTGCACAGCATCCTGTCGCTGATTGTGGTTTTCTTTGCCATATCAGGCCATTACATTTTATTGAATGCACAGTTTTTAGCTATTGTAAACATAATTGTGTATGCAGGCGCCATTATGGTATTGTTTTTATTTGTAGTGATGCTGATGAACCTCAATGCAGGCTCAGAACCACAAAAACACCGTTTGCTACAATTTGCAGGTTTGATTTCTGGAGGATGCTTGTTCCTGGTTATCATATCGGCCATTTCTGAAACTCCGCAGGCTGCGAGCAATGTGATGATAGGCACAGGCAACAGCGGGTTAATTAAAAACCTGGGTATGGTGTTGTTTAAAGATTATGTAATTCCTTTTGAAATAAGCAGTATATTATTTTTAAGTGCAATGATTGGAGCAGTGATGATTGGTAAAAAGAATTAAAAAAAGTCAGAAATAAAAAGTGATTTACCCTGTTAGGTTTTCACTTGTAACTTTTGAATAGATATTATTATGGAAATTAAATGGTATATCGGTTTGGCAGTGGCGCTTTTTTGTACCGGGGTAGTGGGGGTATTGGTGCGCCGAAATTCTATCATCATTTTTATGTGCATAGAGCTGATGCTGAATGCAGTGAATTTATTGCTGGTGGCTTTTTCAAAAATGCATGCTTCATCACCTGCGGCCATAGCCGATCCATCCATAGTTAGCAATGCACAGATATTTGTATTCTTTATTATGGTAGTGGCAGCGGCAGAAGTAAGTGTTGGGCTGGCCATTATTGTAATGTTGTACCGGAATACTAGGTCTGTAGATGTGAATTTCCTTAACCGTTTAAAACATTAAAAATTAAAAAAAAATTTAAGCGCTGTTTTATTTTGACTTTTGAATTTTCACTTATGACTTTTGATTTTGGCTTATGAGTAATATTTTAAAATTTATTTGGCTGATACCTGTACTGCCTTTGCTTGGTTTTCTCTTTAACGGGTTGGCAAGGAAACAGGTTTCTAAAACCATGGCAGGCATCATTGGTAGTGGTACTGTATTGGGCGCTTTCTGTATAAGTATTTTGGTTTTCTTTTCTGTAAAAGGCGGTAATACGCATGTAGCCCATTATTTTAATTTTATTGATATCAATTCGCTTAAGATAGGTTTCGATTTCCAGGTAGATCAACTCACTTCAATATTTCTTTTAATTATAACCGGTGTAGGATTCCTGATACATGTGTATTCAACTGCTTACATGCATGGCGAAGAACCAAAAGATTTTGCAAAGTATTTTGCTTACCTCAATCTTTTTGTATTCTCGATGCTGTTGTTGGTAATGGGTGCCAACTATGTAATCATGTTCATGGGTTGGGAAGGTGTAGGGCTTTGTTCGTACCTGCTCATTGGTTTTTGGTTTAAAAATACCGATTTCAATAATGCAGGAAAAAAAGCATTCGTGATGAACCGCATTGGCGATTTTGGTTTTTTACTAGCTGTGTTTTGGTTAATAGTAAAAGTAGGCTCGGTTGATTATCACCAGGTGTTTGATGCCGTAGCGGTAGCAAAAACAAATCCACTTACCACATTCGATGTAACCGGCATTACCTTACTTTTATTTGTTGGTGCCATGGGTAAAAGTGCACAAATACCACTGTACACATGGTTGCCCGATGCCATGGCAGGCCCCACACCAGTTAGTGCATTAATACATGCCGCTACCATGGTAACCGCCGGTATTTATATGATTGCACGCAGCAACATTTTATATACCCTTGCTCCGGTTAGTCAAAATGTAGTTGCCATCATTGGTTTGGCAACAGCCATATTAGCAGCAACTATTGCCTTAAAACAAAATGATATAAAAAAAGTATTGGCTTATTCTACCGTAAGCCAGTTGGGATATATGTTTTTAGGATTGGGTGTAGGCGCATTCACCGGTGCTGTATTTCATGTAATGACGCATGCATTTTTTAAAGCATTATTATTTCTTGGTGCAGGCAGTGTAATACATGCCATGAGCAACGAACAGGATATCCGTAATATGGGTGGATTGAAAAGATACATGCCTGTTACACATATCACTTTCTTGTTGGCATGTTTTGCCATTGCTGGTATGCCTCCGTTTTCGGGTTTCTTTTCTAAAGATGAAATATTGGCCGGCGCCTTTGCCAAAAGCCCGTTATTATGGGGCATTGGCGTTGCCGGCGCTGTAATGACGGCTTTTTATATGTTCCGTTTATATGCCATGACTTTTCTTGGAAAATTCAGGGGAACTGAAAAACAAGAAGGCCATTTACACGAAAGCCCCAAAGCAATTACCTTTCCATTAATCATATTGGCTATCTTATCAGTTATTGGCGGATGGGTAGGCATACCGGAAGTATTTATGCATGACGGCCACTTGCTTGATGATTTTTTATCACCGGTGTTTGAACAAAGCAATACCATCACACAAAAGCATGTGTTAACTCATTCAACCGAATATATCCTGATGGGCACTTCGGTAGTGCTTGCATTGATAGCATTGTTATATGCCTGGAACAGGTTTAGCAAATATCAAAAAACCGGTAAAGAAGAAGCCGGGCTTGGAAAAGTGCTGGAGAATAAATGGTATGTTGATGAATTGTATGATGCAATAATTGTAAAACCGGTTTTATCTGTTGCCAGGTATCTGAATAATGTGATGGAGAAAAAAGGAATTGATGGTTTTGTAAATGGTGTTGGCAAGGCTATCAATTATGGTAGCCGTCAGATAAGGCTATTGCAATCGGGGCAGGTAGGCGCTTATATACTAATGATGGTATTGGGCATACTGCTGTTTTTTATTATGCAATTGTATTTATGATAACTGCATATATGATAATACATGAAAATGGTTTGAAAATAAAATCAGGTATAAGATTATAATATGGACCCAAAAAATATTTGGATAACATTTCCCGAGTTGTTGATATGGTTTCCGCTGGTAGCGGGCCTGGTGGCATTTATGATACGCAACCAAAAGCAAGTAAAGGCATGGGCTATCATTTCATCTCTCATTACACTGGCAATATCGGTAACAAGCCTTATTTATGCCGATGCTTCAAAATATTTTTATTACAACAATGTAAGTTATTACTGGCTGCAATATATAGGCAGTAATTTTTCAATTGGGCTTGATGGGATGGGGCATTTGCTAACCGCATTAACCGCTCTTTTGTTCCCGGTGATATTTATTGCAACCAACAAAACCAACTACAAATACAGTAATGTTTTTTACGGGTTGATGTTGCTTACACAATCCGGTATGATGGGTGTTTTTGCAGCAATGGATGTGTTGGTGTTTTATATTTTTTGGGAGCTGGCAGTTATCCCTATTTATTTCTTATGCAGCCGTTGGGGTGAAGAAAGAAGGATACAGGCAACTTTCAAATTTTTTGTATATACGTTTGCCGGCTCATTGCTTATGCTTATTGGTATTTTGTATGTTTATATGCACACTGCAGGTACCGATTATGCAAGCCATTCTTTTTCCATGAATGCATTTTATGCTGCCCTGCTTTCTGCCAAAGAACAAGACCTTGTATTTTGGTTGTTCTTTATAGCATTTGCCATTAAAATGCCGGTGTTTCCATTTCATACCTGGCAGCCCGATACATATGAACAAGCGCCTGCATCTGCAACAATGGTGCTAAGTGGCATAATGGTTAAAATGGGTGTGTTTGCAGTTATCCGTTGGATACTGCCAATTTTTCCCGAAGCGGTTAACAAATTTGATAATATTGTTATCGGCCTATCGGTGATAGGAATGGTTTATGCAAGTTTAATTGCCATTAAGCAAGACGACCTGAAACGATTTGTTGCTTATTCTTCTATTGCACATATTGGATTGATGTGTGCTGCCATATTTACAAAAAGCGAAACAAGTTTACAGGGCGTAATGGTACAGATGTTTAATCATGGTATCAATATCATTGGCATGTGGATAGTGGTTGACCTGATTGAAAAAAATGCAGGCACCCGTAAAATTTCTGAACTGGGTGGTGTGGCACACAAAGCGCCTGTGCTTACAATCTTTTTAGTGATAATTGCATTGGCAAATATTGCTTTGCCTTTAACCAATGCATTTGTGGGCGAGTTTATGATGTTTGCCGGCCTGTTCAAATTCAATATGGTTTTTGCTGCTGTTGCATTGGTATGTATAATTTTGGCCGCAGCATATACATTAAATATGGTGCAAAAAGTTTTTTATGGCGAGGCTAATGCTATTACGGAGAAAATGCTTGATATTTCATTTAACCAAAAACTGGTATTGGCAATATTGGTGGTATTTATTTTCCTGTTTGGCGTTTATCCGCAACCGGTTTTTGAACTTACAAAAGAAACCATTTCAGCATTATTAGTAAGAATTAAATAATTAATAAAATTTAATTTCCTTAGGGGAAAAGGGGTTATGAACACAATAATATTAACAGCAATCTGGGGTGTAGTTTTAATGTTGGTAGGCGCTTTTATTAAAAATAAAAGTTTGCCCAGGAACCTTGCAATCTTCGGGTTGTTGGTTATCCTTATTTTCAACTGCATTGAAATGAACAGGGGTGATTCGTTCTTTAATATTGATGTAAGGGATATGCTTCACTTTAACAGCTTTAACCTTACGTTTATTTCTGTAGCACTTGGCTGTACACTGCTTTTTCTTTTACTCAACGGCAGAGATTTTGAAAAGATAGGAGAACATGTTTCGGAATATTTTGCCTTATTGTTTTTTATTTTGAGCGGTATTGCAATCATATCTACTTTCAATTCATTATTGCTATTATTTATCGGGATAGAGATTGTATCCATACCATTGTATATTTTAACAGGTAGTGATAAACGAAACCTAAAAAGCAATGAAGCTTCACTAAAATATTTCCTGATGGGAGCCTTTTCTACCGGCATTATGCTGTTGGGAATTGCATTTTTGTATGGTGGCAGCCAATCGGGTTCTTTTTATATTGATAATATTATAAACGGTAATGAACCCATGCCCGCCATGATTGCTACCGGTTTGGTGCTGCTGATGGTTTCTATGTCGTTTAAAGTATCGGCTGCACCATTTCATTTCTGGACTCCCGATGTGTACGACGGTGCACCTACAGTGATAACATCTTTTATGGCAACGGTTATAAAAGTTGCTGCATTCTTTGCATTTGTAAGGCTTTTTGAAAATGCTTTTGGCACAATGCATAGCCAATGGCAAAACCTGGTAGTTATATTAATTGCCGCCACTTTATTATTTGGTAACCTTACTGCTGTTTTTCAGCAAAGCGTAAAACGCATGCTGGCATATTCCAGTATTGCACAAGCTGGTTTTATGTTGTTTTCATTGTTTGCTTTAAACAATCTTGCCAAAGAAGGTTTGGTACTGTATGCGGCAGCTTACAGTTTAGCAAGTATAGGCATGTTTGCCATTTTGGTAAAAATGAAAGACTATACGGTTGATGGATTTAATGGGCTTGCAAAACAACAACCGGTATTGGCAGTAACAGCCACCGTATTTCTTTTATCGTTAACCGGTATCCCTTTAACTGCCGGTTTTATGAGTAAATTTTACATGCTTAATGCAGCAGTATTAACAGGTCATCAAATTTGGCTGGTAATTTTTGCCGTAATATGTGCAGCTATCAGCGCTTATTATTATTTCCGTATTATACAATCTATATTTTTTAAAGATGTTTCAGATGATGTTGTTTTGGCCGAAGATATTACCCCGGCATTTAAGATACTACTCATCATCACTTCTATACTTATTATAGGGTTAGGCTTGTTTCCAACAATGCTTACCAACTGGCTGTATTTTTAATGCCGGTACCGTTTATAAAAGTTTTGCCTGTTAATTATTTTGAGTGCTTAACTTTAGGCAGAATTATTTTATATACTCATGACTTTTAAAGACACACTGTCTCTATCGTGGCGAAATATTTCGGGCAATAAATTACGTACTGCAATAACAGTGGCTATTATGGCCCTGGGAATATTTGCATTGATTCTTATCATCACATCAATAAAAGCAGCAAGTAATAGTCTTACTACCAGTTTTTCAACAATGGGGGCTAATTCATTTAGTTTGCGATACAAAGACAGGAATATTAGAATTGGTGGCGGTGGCCGGCATAGAGAAAGTACCAAAACATCCAAAGCATCAGCACAACGGGTTAAAAAATCAAACCTGGGTAAAGTAATAACTTACGAAGAAGCAAAAGAATTTAAACAGCGATACGATTTTCCGGCAAAAGTAAGCCTGGCATTAATGGGGCCACGTAATATAGTTTGTAATACCGATACCCGTAAAACAAATCCCGATGTAGCTATACTGGGTGGCGATGAAAATTATCTTGAACTAAATGGTTTTAATATTGCTTATGGCAGAAATTTTACTGAAAAAGAAGTAGAATCGGGCAGAAGCATCTGCATGCTTGGCAGTGGCGTAGCTCAAAAACTATTTCCCGATAATCCCGAAAAAGCCATTGATAAAGTAGTGAATGTAGATCATATACCTTACCGGGTGATTGCCGTTTTAGAAGACAAAGGCTCCAGTGCATTTTTTAATACCAGTAAAATAATCGTTACCTCTTATAATAACATCAGGCGCCTGTACTCATCTGATAATGCTTCATTTAATGTAGGTGTAATGGTGCCAGATATAAAGATGATGGATATTGCTATTGGCGAAGCTAAGGGCACTTTTAGGCCTATAAGGAAACTGGATGTAAAGGAAGAAGAAAACTTTTATATTGATAAAAGCGACAGTATTGCCGAAGCATTACTCACCAACCTGGGCTTTTTAGAAAAAGGCACCATTGGTATAGCTTTTATAACATTAATTGGTGCAGCTATTGGGTTAATGAATATTATGCTGGTAGCCGTTAATGAACGTACAAAGGAGATAGGTTTGATAAAAGCATTAGGTGGAACAAAAGACGATATCAGGCTGCAATTTTTATACGAGTCAGTTTTAATAAGCCTGCTTGGTGCTGTGGTTGGTATAGTGTTAGGCATTGTACTTGGCAATGGAGTTGCATTACTTTTAAAGACAGGTTTTGTGGTTCCCTGGGGATGGGTAATTGCCGGTATTATTGTATGTACAATAGTTGGTCTTGCAGCCGGCCTTTACCCGGCTTATAAGGCTTCAAAATTAGATCCGATTGTGGCGCTCAGGTACGAATAGAGGATTGAGATTACATGATTTTGCCAATGCATTTAGTAATATTCTCAACCTTTTTAAGGTATTTATTAACAATATTGTGTAATTTATACATTTCGGCATCGTAAAAAAATATTTTTTAAAACAAAAATTTCGTAAGTTGTAGCCCTTAATATTATGGTACCAGTGAATTTTTTACTAGTACCTTATTTTATAAATAATTTATCGTGTACTTTTAACAACTGTGTGTATAGTAACTATCCTATATTTATCAATTAACAAAAATTAATTTTTCCAAAACTAAAAATCAGAATTTTATGGCAGAGACTACATCAACTGTAAAACCAACAACATCAGTTCAGGCAAAAAAATCGAGCAACATCATTTCGTTGATTGCGCCTTTTTTATGTTTAATAGCAGGATACTGCATTTGGCGCTTTGGCCTGGGTAACGGATCAAACTTTGGTAGCGGTGGAGAAAACGGTGGATTTTGGCCCGACAGGCACGACCCAAAATCTGCATTAAGTAAAATGTACCTGGGAGGTATTATTGTACCTGTTTTAATTGGCACCTTTTTAACCATGATAACATTTGTTATCGAAAGGTTTATGACCATTTCTAAAGCCCGTGGTACAGGTAACAGCGCTGATTTTATCCGCAAGGTTCAATACCAGTTAGCCAATAAAAATGTTGATGCTGCATTAGCAGAATGCGACAAACAAAAAGGATCAGTAGGTAATGTAATGAAAGCAGGTTTGCACCGCTATAAAGAAATGATTACAAATACAGAACTTACTACCGACCAAAAAGTAATGGCCATACAAAAAGAAGTGGAAGAAGCTACTTCTTTGGAACTGCCAATGCTTGAAAAAAACCTGGTTTTCCTTTCAACTATTGCATCGCTGGCAACCCTTATCGGGCTGTTAGGAACGGTGGTTGGTATGATTCGTGCCTTTGCCGGCCTGGGTGCTGATAGCGGTGGAGCCAACTCAGCTGCACAGTTGTCAATAGGTATATCTGAGGCACTTTACAATACGGCATTAGGTATCGGTACTTCAGCATTCGCCATCATGTTCTATAACATTTTTACAACTAAAATTGATGGTATTACTTATGGTATTGATGAATCTGGTTTTACTTTAACACAAACTTTTGCCAGCCTGTACAAATAATGTATGGAAAGTGAAAGGATTTGTATCTTTTATAGTACTGTTATAAACAGTAAAATTTAAAAACAGATAATTATGCCAAAAGTTAAAATACCACGCAAGAGTACAACCGTTGATATGACGGCGATGTGTGATGTGGCTTTTCTGTTGTTGACATTTTTTATATTGGCAACAAAACAAAAACCACCCGAAGTACTTGCAGTAAAAACGCCTACATCGGTATCGGCAACTGCCGCACCGGATAAATCCATTTTGATTACCATGACCAAAGAAGGAAAGGTATTCTTAATGTTTGGCGACGACACAAAAAAAGATAAGATAATTGACGATTTCAACACTACACGTAACCTTCAATTAACACCAACCGAGTTAAATAAGCTTAAGAAGATGCAGTTTATAGGATTGCCAATAAATAAGCTTAAAGGTGCATTGGATCTTGCCCAGGAATTGCCTGCATCACAACAAGACGGGATTCCTACCGATAGCACAAATAATGAGTTGGCTATGTGGATGCGGAGTGTTACCAACGCTTATGCAGGCGGCGACCAGCGGGAACTGGAGAAAATGCTGCTGGTAAAAGGTGATGGAGAAACGTTATATCCTGTATTCAGAAATATCAAAGAGGCATTTAAAGCTAATGATATTTACAAATTTAGGATTGTAACCGAAGGCGAACAGGTACCAGTTGGATCGGAATTATATAAAACTGGAATAACAACCAGTAAATAATATTGAAAATTAAAAAATAGTATTATGGCAGAAATGGATACCTCGTCGGGTGGCGGACATAAGAAAGGCCCCGGCGTAAAAAAAGGAAAAAAACTTTCAACCCGAGTTGATCTTACTCCTATGGTTGACCTTGGTTTTCTATTAATTACATTCTTTGTGTTTACTACCACTATGTCGCAGTCTACAGCAATGAACATGAATGAACCCAAAGATGATAAAGAAAAGCAACTTAAGGTGAAAAATTCTGGTGCTATGACCATTTTATTAGGTAAGGCTAACCAGGTTTACTACTACTATGGACAATTAATGCCCGAAACTATTAGCCAGGATTTTAAGACAACAACGTTTAAAGGCATCAGGCAATTGATATTGGATAAGAAAAACAATACTAATATCGATGACCTTATGTATATCATCAAATCAGATGATTCATCAACCTTTAAAAATTCAATTGATATACTTGATGAAATGGCTATATGTACAGTGCCTGCAGGGCATTATGCCGAAGTACCTATGACGGCCGAAGAAAAAGTGCTTATCCAGCAAACAGAACAAGCCAACGGAATTAAGTAAACCTGTTATGGAATTTTTTAGGATTTGAATCTTATAATAAACAGACTATTATGGAAGTAAATAAAATTTTAAGCGCCGATATTCTCGATATCATCTTTGATGGTAAAAACAAAGAATATGGAGCTTACCAATTACGCAAGTCGTACAAAAAAACATTAACCAAAGCGTTAATCATTACAGGATTGGCCCTTTTGTTGATTGTTGCAGGTACACTACTTGCAAACATTGTGGAAAAAAATACAAAAAAAGAATTTAAGGTAGTGGATACCGAAATGGCGAAAATTAAGGCAGAAGAACCACCGCCACCACCGCCACCACCACCACCGCCACCACCAACACCGCCGCCACCACCTGAAATAAACCAGGTTAAGTTTACACCTCCAAAAATTGTAAAAGATGAAGAGGTTAAACCCGAGGAAAAAATTCAGGAGATTAAGGAAGACCAGGTAATTAGTACTAAAACTGTTGAAAGTGAAAATAAAGTACAGATAGTACAGGCACCGGTAGAAGAAAAAGGAACCCAGGTTGTAGAAGTTAAAAAGGAAGATGATGAAAATAAAATTTTCACCAAAGTAGAAAAAGAAGCTGAGTTTCCCGGGGGTGAAGATGCATGGCGTAACTATCTTCGTAAAAACCTGAATGCAAGTACACCGGTTGACTATGGAGCAAGTGGCGGAAAGTATACGGTAGTTGTAAAATTTATAGTAAGTAAAGATGGTAGTTTAAGCGATGTTAAGTGCGAAAACGATCCCGGTTTTGGAATGTGTGAAGAAGCAGTTAGGGTAATTAAAAAAACCAAAAACTGGACTCCTGCATTACAAAACGGACGAAATGTAAACGCATATCGTCGCCAACCAATTACATTTGTTGTGGAAGAGTAATAATGAATTCTGAAATTTTAAATCCCCCGGTACTGCCGGGGGATTTTTTTTTGAATGCAGTATAAACTTGATATTTCGAACAAAAGGATTTACTAACATAATACAATTATTCTGTTTAATAAAATAAATTAGTACACTTTAATTTTCGATATGCATTTGATGCATGGTATCTTTGTTAAATGGCTAATTATATTGCAGCATGGGATGATACAATAGTTGCTCTTGCAACTGCTACGGGCATTGGCGCCATAGCAGTTGTCAGACTTAGTGGCAATAAGGCCATTGATATAGTTGACCAGCTTTTTCCTTCAAAAAACCTGCTAATTCAAAAATCGCATACACTTCATGTAGGCTATATTAAGCAAGATGAAAAAGATATAGATGAAGTAGTAGTTTCAATTTTTAAATCTCCTGCTAGTTATACCGGCGAAGATGTGGTAGAAATTAGTAGCCATGGCAGTCCATTTATTCAACAGCAAATCATACAAGCTTGTATCTCAAAAGGAGCAAGGCTTGCAAAAGCCGGGGAGTTTACAAAACGGGCATTTTTAAAAGGCAAACTCGACCTTACACAGGCTGAAGCTGTTGCCGATATCATTGCTTCCAATACTTCTGCTTCGCAAAAAACTGCCTTGCACAACATGCGTGGCGGTTTTAGTGAAATCTTAAAAACATTAAGGGAAAAACTGCTTAGCTTTTCGGCATTAATTGAACTGGAACTTGATTTTAGCCAGGAAGATGTGGAGTTTGCCGACCGTAAAAAATTTTATAAACTAATAGATGAAGCAGATAAAGTAACAACTAACCTGCTGCAATCTTTTTCATTAGGAAATGTAATAAAAAATGGTGTAAGTGTTGCCATTATTGGAAAACCCAATGCTGGCAAAAGCACTTTACTAAATGCACTACTAAATGAAAACCGGGCCATTGTAAGTGAAATTGAAGGTACTACAAGAGATACGGTTGAGGAAACTATTAATATTGACGGAATTATTTTCAGGTTAATAGATACAGCAGGTATCAGGGAAAACAGTACAGACGTGATAGAGCTGATAGGAATTGAAAAAACCAGGGAGAAAATTTTACAGTCGGATGAAGTGATTTATCTTTTTGATGTAAATACCGAAACAGATGATGATATTGAAACAGCACAAAAACTAATAGAAAAATCTAATAAGAATTTTATTTTAGTTGGTAACAAAACCGACCTTTTAGGTAAAGGAAAAACAAAAGCTGATTTATCAAACTATAGCATACTGTACATTTCGGCCAAAGAGCATTTGCATATTGATGAATTAAAAAAACAGTTGGTAAATAAAGTAGTACAGGGTAACATTAATACAGAAAACACTATCATTACAAATACCCGTCATTACGAGGCATTGCAGGAAGTACATAAATCATTAAAGGATATAAGAGCAGGCCTTGATAATAATATCCCCGGCGATTTACTGGCACTCGATATCCGCCGATGCCTGCAATATATATCAGAAATTACAGGCGATATAACCAATGAGCATGTATTGGATTATATTTTTTCGAAG
>JAHBTO010000014.1 GCA_019638525.1 Ferruginibacter sp.
GCGGCATAGCAATATCTTGTTAAGTTCATCGGCAATGCGTTCGCCGCTTACAATTTTTATTCGGTCTGCATTTTCATTTATGGCTGTAAAAGTTTCGGCACTTATTGTAAAATTCAGTTGCGATGCAAAACGGATGGCCCTCATCATACGCAAGGGATCATCGCTGAAAGTTTGTGAAGGAGCCAGCGGTGTTTGTATATTTTTATTGACAAGGTCTTGTATGCCGTTAAAAGGGTCTATCAACTCGCCATAGTCATCTTCATTTAAACTGACAGCCATTGCATTGATGGTAAAATCTCGGCGGTTTTGATCATCTTCAATGGTACCGGGTGCTACCTCGGGCTTACGGCTGTTATGTTTATAGCTTTCTTTTCGGGCGCCTACAAATTCAATTTCAAGTACACCCGTTTTTAGCTGGGCAGTTCCAAAATTTTTAAAAAAATTTACTTCAGGTATTGGATTAAATTTTTCTGCAACTTTGCCGGCCAATGCAATACCATCGCCAATACAAACTATATCCAAATCTTTTGTTGGCCTGCCAAGTATTTTGTCTCTTACAAAACCTCCAATTAAATAACATGGCATATCCAATTCCTTTGCTGATTGTGCAATTATTTTTAAAATTTCCAGTTCTTTATCGTTACATTTTATAAACATTGCCGCAAAATTAGGTATGTATTAGTTAATAAATTAAATGGCTAATATACTTCGGCATTAATATTGACTAAGTATACATTCGCATAAAAACAACCAACAGTTGTATGTTTTTTGACAAATTGACTAAATATGTAGAAAATTATGGATAAGAAGTTTTATTTGCAGGGCGGAGAAGACGAAATGGAATTTATGCCAATTATACCCTTAAATGAAGATGAAGACGGAAGCGCTGATGAGCAGGCGGTTCCGGCCGAAATACCTATACTGGCGTTAAGAAATACCGTATTATTTCCGGGGGTGGTTTTACCTATTACTGTAGGCCGTGATAAAAGCATAAAGGCTGTAACAGACGCTTATAAGGCTGACAAATTGATAGGAGTAGTGGCGCAAAAAGACAGTAATGTAGAAGAACCTGCCGTGAGCGACCTGGAAGATATTGGCACTGTGGCAAAAATTGCCAAATTGATAAAAATGCCCGATGGAGGAACAACCATCATAATACAGGGAAGAAAGCGTTGCAAAATCCAGGAGATAACATCTGATGATCCTTACTTTAAAGCCAAAATTGAAGTATTAACAGAAGTATCGTTAAAAGATGATCCTGATTTTGATGCTATGATAGGAAGTATCAAAGACCTTGCAGGACAAATTATCAACCTATCGCCCGGCTTACCCAGCGAAGCAGCCATCATTTTAAAAAATATTGAAAACCCTTCGTTTCTCATTCATTTTGTAAGCAGCAATCTTAACAGCGATATTAAAGATAAACAACGGTTACTTGAGATAAGCAATATTAAAGCAAGGGCCGAGTTACTGATGAACCTGATGCAGACCGAACTGCAATATACCGAGCTAAAAAATAAAGTAACCAATAAAACCCGTGCCGAACTTGATAAACAACAGCGGGAATATTTTTTACAACAACAAATGAAGGCCATTAAAGATGAACTAGGGGGCGATAATGTGGCTGAAGTAAAAGATATGCTTAAAAAAGCGGAAGAAAAAAAATGGCCCGCTGCTGCAAAGGAAATGTTTACCAAGGGTGTTGAAAAATTAGAAAGGATGCATCCATCTACACCCGATTACTCGGTTGTGTATAATCATTTAGACCTGATGCTTGACCTGCCCTGGGAAGAATACACGGAAGATTCATACGATTTAAAAAAGGCAAAAAAAGTTTTAGACCAGGATCATTACGGTATGCAAAAAATTAAAGAACGCATATTGGAATACCTGGCCGTATTAAAATTAAAGGGCGATATGAAATCGCCGATACTTTGTTTTCTTGGCCCTCCGGGCATAGGTAAAACAAGTTTGGGAAAAAGTATTGCAGCAGCTATTCAGCGTAAATATGTAAGAGTAAGCCTGGGAGGTTTACACGATGAAAGTGAAATTAGGGGACACCGTAAAACATATATTGGCGCTATGCCGGGCCGTATTTTACAATCAATACGAAAAGTAAAATCGGGCAACCCGGTGATGATATTGGATGAAATTGATAAAGTGGGCAGCGATCATAGGGGCGACCCTTCATCAGCCTTGCTGGAAGTGTTAGACCCCGAGCAAAACAATACTTTTTACGATAATTATCTTGAGCTTGAATACGACCTGAGCAAAGTATTATTTATTGCCACGGCAAATAGTTTAAACAATATTCCTGCTGCTTTAAGAGACAGGCTTGAGATAATTGACCTTAGTGGCTATGCTGTAGAAGAAAAAATAGAAATAGCCAAAAGGCATTTGCTGCCCAAGCAAAAAGAAATGCATGGCCTTAAAGAAATGAATTTTAAGTTAAGCGATTCGGTGATTGAAAAAATAATACAGGATTATACCAGGGAGAGTGGTGTGCGTGAACTTGACAGGCAACTTGCAAATGTGATGCGGTACCAGGCTAAAGAGTATGTTATAAAAGGAAAACTGAAAGCTTCAATTACGGTTAATGATATAGTTAAAATACTTGGTAAGCCTCGATATAGTAACGACTTGTATAAAATTGCCAACATGCCCGGTGTGGCAGTAGGCCTGGCGTGGACCTACGTTGGTGGCGATATTTTATTTATTGAAACACAATTAAGCGACGGCAAAGGCGATTTAAAACTTACCGGTAACTTGGGTAATGTAATGAAAGAAAGTGCCAGTACGGCATTTACCTACCTGGAGGCAAATTGTAAAAAATTAAATATCGATCCTGCGGTATTTGATAAAAAAGATATTCATATTCATGTGCCCGAAGGTGCTGTGCCTAAAGACGGTCCAAGTGCCGGTATAACCATGCTATCGGCATTGGCAAGTGCTTTTACCGGCCGTAAAATAAAACCTTACCTGGCTATGACGGGTGAAATAACTTTAAGAGGGCAGGTGTTGCCGGTTGGCGGAATTAAAGAAAAAGTTTTAGCTGCACGCAGGGCAGGCTTAAAAGAAATTATTATGTGCTGGCAAAACGAGAAAGATGTGGATGAAATAAACCCCCAATATATTAAAGGCATTAAATTTCATTTTGTAAAAACCATGCAACAGGTGCTAGATCTTGCGTTGGTTTAAAAATATTATTGTGCAAACAACCAAACAGCTTTTTTTAACGTAACTAATAGTAAGCTATCAACAGGTTTTAAGTTGATTGTTTTAAGGGTTAATGAATTCCCTCCTGTTCACGGGAGGGAATTGTTGTTTTAAAACATGTTTATATCCTCTGCCGGTCCATCCAGTCTACCTCTTTTTTAGTAGTAAAAGCCTGTATAATGGCAATTAAAAAAAGTGTTGCAATATTGCCAGCCAAAAAAGGAAGGCTGTAACAACGGTAAGCCGAAATGTCTGTTGCATATTTTGTAAAAAAAGAAATCATATCGGCAATTAACACTACAATACTGATGATAATACCAGCCACAAAAATTATTTTTGAAACATATCTAACAGCAGCTACCGGGTGTTTTGCAGTTCGTTTAAAAAAAATAAAATATACCGTTGAAAAAAGTGCCGGTGCAATGGTTATCAAACCTAATCCAAAAACTATATCAGCCACATTGGATGATACAATTTTTGATAATCCCCAAAAAAATGCTACCAATAATGCCAGAATAACCGGTACCGACAGGAATAATAAAAATATAATAACATATAGTTTTGAATATTTGGTGAACCGGTTATCCATTGGTAAATACTGTTTATTCAAAGTAGCTCAAATTTGTTTTTGGTGTAAGCCTTAATATGGTTTCGTACATTAGCTTGATGGTATTTTCAATATCATCTTTATGTAGCATTTCAACCGTGGTGTGCATATACCGTAAAGGAATTGATATTAATGCCGATGGGCAACCATCGTTGCTGTACGCAAATGCATCGGTATCTGTGCCTGTACTCCTGCTAACGGTATGGTATTGTACCGGTATCTTATTTTTTTCGGCGGTGGTTTTAATAAAGTCGAGTAGTTTATTATGCACTGCCGGGCCATAAGTAAGCGATGGGCCGCTGCCGCAACTGCATTCACCTTCTTTCATCTTGCTTATCATGGGTGTAGTGGTATCGTGCGTTACATCGGTTATGATGGCAGCATCGGGTTTAATACGGCGGGCAATCATTTCGGCGCCACGTAATCCTATTTCTTCCTGCACTGCATTTACAATATATAATCCATAAGGTATTTTTTTCTTGTTGGCTTTTAATAAACGGGCTACTTCGGCAATCATAAATCCGCCAATACGGTTATCAAATGCACGGCCAATTAAATGGCCATAGGCAATTTCTTCAAAGCCTTCTTCATAAGTGGCAACAGCGCCTATATGAATGCCCAGGGCTTCCACTTCTTTTTTGTTCCTAGCGCCACAATCCAAAAACAGGTTTTCTACCTTTGGTTGCGTTTCCTTATCACCGTTACTTAACCGGGTATGTATTGCAGGCCAGCCAAACACTGCTTTTACTATTCCTTTTTTACCGTGTATATTCACCCGCATTGATGGCGCTATCTGGTGGTCAACACCGCCGTTGCGTTTCAGGTATATTAGCCCTTCGGGCGAAATATAATTCACAAACCAGCTTATTTCATCTGCATGGGCTTCTATCACCACTTTAAACTTTGCATCGGGATTAATAACAGCTACTGCTGTGCCGTAGGGGTCGGTAAAAAAACTATCTACATTAGGTTTTATATAATCGAGCCAAATTTTTTGCCCGCTAAATTCAAAACCGGTAGGTGATGGGTTATTGATATAATTTTTTAAAAAACTGTACGATTGTTCGGTTAAGATGCTTTTTGTTTTTTTTGCTTTAGCCATGATTAAGTTTTTGATGACGCAAAATTACTTAAATACCGGCTACGAATGTTGCTATTGCCGAAAATAACATCATCCCATCTACAATAAAATAATAAAACAGGTAACCTTGTTTTTTTTGAGAGAAAAAATAAACCACCAACAGGGCTAAGGTAGAAACCTGTAAGCCAACTGAGTGCCATGCATGAATACCAAATTGTTTATAAAAAAAATTGCTGATGAACAATACGGCAAATATGAAATAGATAAGCAGGTTCAGCATCATTGGCTTAAGGTCTGTAGCCAGGCTATGCAGGCCTCGTATTTTGTCCATCGCTTTATCACGGTTATCAAAAATGATACAAAGCATCAGCATAAAAAGAAACCTGCGGGTGAATACAAAAAAATCGGCTCCGGATAAATGGAAAATACTTTTTTGAAGCGGAATTATCACAGTTACATAAGCCCAGGTAAAGGCCAGCAAAAATGTTTTAAAAACACCGGCTTTACGGGTAAAATGCAAAAACCTGATAGGCAACAGCGGTATCGAATATAATATGGTTAAAGCAACTGCAGCGATGATAAAACGCAATGCTAACCCCGACTGGTAAAAAAATAATAACATGCCGGTGCCGGCAAATAGCATCAGCAATAATCCTGTTTGTTCTTTTTTATAAACCTGCAACAGGCTGTAATCAGTCATCAACGAAAATTTACTCAGCATCCAGTAAAAATTATAACTGCACAATGTGGCACAGAAAATAAAACCATACAAGGGAAAATGATGCTGCAGGTTAAGCAATTGCACGGTTTGAAATGCAAGCGCTGCAGCACATACGGCAATAAAGATAGAATGCGATAAGATGAATTGGAGCCACTTCATTTATGGAAGTGAAAAATAATAAAAAGGTTGGTCAGTTACCAAAACATTGCTTTTATTTTTTGCAAAGTCGGTAACATACACTTCAAAATAAAGTGTATCAACATAAGGCCGCTGGTTTACGGGTAAGTTACGGCCACCCAAAACCGAAAGAAGCCCTAAATCAATTTCAGCTTTAAAGTTCGATTTGTTTGCAGCCCTTAAGTCGGGAAATATCAATGAATCTTCCTTACTGGTTAGCAGGTTTTTTATATATATCTTGGCAGTATCTGAGCCTGCAATAAAGCCCAGGTCGCCTTCGGCATCAGTAATTTCTAAAGTCATTACCGGTTCATTAGTACTGTTGCTGTAATTGCTGCCCTGGTTAGGATTATACGATTTAAAAGTAATTTGCGGTGCCGTTGTAAATTTATCTTTTTTACAAGCTGCAAAAAGCAAAACAATTATTGCAAATACTAAAGTGAAACGCATCTTTGTAGTTTATAAGTTCAAATGTAAAGAAAGCAGGTGAAACAACCCGTTAAAAATACAGACTTTAATAACAGGGTATTCGCTGCCTCTGCCGAAAATTTTAATGCACTGGCAGTTGAATTGTTTAACTTTCAGTACCAAAACAATAAAGTGTATCGTCAATATTGCCAGTCGCTTAAAATAAATCCATCTCAAATTACCCTGGCGCAAAAAATACCTTTTTTACCTATTTCTTTATTTAAAAAATATGAAATAAAAACAACTGAATTTACTGCCGAAGCTGTTTTTGAAAGCAGTGGCACTACGCAATCTGTTAACAGCAGGCATTTTGTAAAGCAGCTTTCTATATATACTGAAAGTTTTAGCAAGGCCTTTGAGCAATTTTATGGTAAGGCTAAAAACAAATGTATACTTGGTTTATTGCCCTCGTACCTTGAGCGTACCAACGCTTCGCTGGTTGTAATGGTAGCTGAACTTATAAAGAAAACTAAAAACCCTTTGAGTGGGTTTTATTTGCACAATCATGAAAAACTATACCGCACTTTACTGCATAACGAGTTGTTAAAAATACCCACATTACTCATTGGCGTTACTTATGCATTATTGGATTTTGCCGAAAAATATCCCATGCAGTTGCGTAATACCATCATCATGGAAACAGGAGGAATGAAGGGCAGGCGGGCCGAAATGACAAGAGAAGAAGTGCATAATTACCTGCAAAAACAATTAGGGATAAGACTGGTACACTCCGAATACGGGATGACGGAATTATTATCGCAGGCCTATTCAAAAGGAGATGGTATTTTTCATTGCCCGGGATGGATGAAAGTTTTAATCAGGGATGAAGATGATCCTTTTCATGTTAGGGATGCAGCTACGGCAGTAAAAAAGCCGCTAACAGGCCTTATAAATATTATTGACCTGGCCAATATTTACAGTTGCTGTTTTATTGCAACAGATGATATAGGCAGGTTACACATTAATGGAAGCTTTGAGGTACTGGGCCGTATGGATAATAGTGATATACGTGGCTGCAGTTTAATGGCTTTGTAAATCAATTATCAACATCTTTTTAAGGCAGTAATAAAAAAATATATTAGGGTTAATTTTTTAATTCAATACCCTTATCTTTGCAATCCAAAAATTAAAAGGGATGAATTGGTAGCTCAGTTGGTAGAGCAATACACTTTTAATGTATGGGCCCTGGGTTCGAGTCCCAGCCAGTTCACAAAGGGAATTCTTAAAACGGGTTCCCTTTTCTTTTTCAGTTACATACTCTCTTTTTTGGGGTAAAATTGTGTTGGGCAGTTTAATCTTCTATTTTTGTAATTATGAGCAGTTATTATTTTAAAGATAAGGTGGTGGTAATTACCGGTGGCAGCGATGGTATTGGTAAGGCCCTGGTAGATGCTTTAATACTGCAAGGCGCTAAAGTAGCTACCTGCGGCCGTAACCAGGATAAGTTGTACGACCTGCAAATGCTACACCCGGGCAAACACCTGCATACTATGGTGGCCGATGTAAGCAATTATAATGATTGCAGGAATTTTATTGACACCACTATCCAGGTTTTTGGCGGTATCGATATACTTATTAATAATGCCGGTATTTCAATGAAAGCATTGTTAAAAGATCTTGATGTAGAAGTGATACGCAAGGTGATGGATATAAATTTTAATGGTACACTATATTGCACCAGGCTGGCGCTTGATTCTATAATTAAACGCAAAGGAACCATTGTAGGTATTTCTTCCATTGCCGGGTTCAGGGGGCTTCCGGGCCGCAGCGGCTATTCTGCCAGCAAATTTGCCATCAATGGTTTTTTAGAAGCTTTGCGTATTGAGCTGATGGATGAAGGTGTAAATGTAATGTGGGTTAGCCCCGGGTTTACATCCTCCAACATACGAAATGTAGCATTGGATAAACAGGGAAAATCGCAGGGAGAAAGCCCTTTAGATGAAAGTAAGTTAATGAGCTCTGAAAAATGTGCTGCTCTTATTTTAAAAGCCATTGAAAAAAGAAGGCGCACACTGGTATTAACCGCTACAGGTAAAACCACCGTTTTTATGAACCGGTTTTTTCCATCACTGGCCGATAAACTTGTAAAGAAATATTATTTTAAAAATGGAGAGTTGGTAAAATAAAACACCGGCTATTTAAACAGTTTCAACAGCAGGTATAAAATAAACAGCTTTAAAAAATGCCCTTAATAACAATTACTTCTGATATTGGTAGCCAGGATTTTTTAATTGGCGCTATCAAAGGGCAATTGTTGCAGTACAATAATAATTTTAACCTGGTAGATGTTACACATAATCTTTTGCCTTTTAACTATCCACAGGCAGCTTATGTTTGCCGTAATGCTATAAAAAATTTTCCGGCAGGCACATTCCATCTTATACTTGTAAATTTATTTGATGAAAAGCCGGACCATCTTTTGCTGGCACTGCACAACGGGCATTATATTGCCTGTGCCGATAACGGTTTACTTACCATGATACTGGAAGAAGTGCCACAACAGGTTACAGCTTTACAGTTTCAAAATAACCAACAAAAAAATACTGTTTATTGTACAGCCGTTTTTGCCGATGCTTTTAATGCTATCTGCAATGGAAAAAAAATTGAGGAACTGGGCGATACATCGGTTTCTATAAGGGTAAAAAATCCATTGCGGCCATTGCTTGGTGCAAATTATATCGAAGGACAAATCATCTATGTAGATAATTTTGAAAATGTGATTGTAAATATTCATAAAGATGAATTTGAAGAACACCGCAAGGGGCGCCGTTTTACCATTGCATTTAAACGGGATGAAGTGATAGACCGTATCAGCGAAACCTATGCCGATGTACATGAAGGCGAAAAACTTGCCCTCTTTAATTCGGCCGGGTACCTCGAGATTGCTATTAATAAAGGCAATGCTGCAGGCTTACTGGGTTTAGAGGCTTTTTCGCAAAAACAATTACAGCAAAGCAAATACATGAACAGCCGGCTTTTTTATCAAACTGTAAAAGTATATTTTGAATAACCAAACCGTATCACTAAAAGTATTCCGATGGTATATTTATGAATAATGAATTAATTTAGAAACATATTTTATAAATAAAAACCAATCGATACCTCTATAAAACAAAGGCTTGGCATTTTTAAAAAACATATCAAAAAACACATCTACCGATAAGGAACTGGTAACTGCTTTTAAAACCAGTGGCGATATTAATTTTTTAAGTACTTTATACCAGCGTTATATGGATCTGGTGTTTGGTGTGTGCTTAAAATATTTTAAAGACCCCGAACGCAGCAAAGATGCCGTTATGGATATTTTTGATGAACTAAATACCAAGTTAAAGGTACACGAGGTGGATAATTTTAAAGGATGGCTGCATGTATTGGCCCGTAATTACTGCCTGATGCAATTGCGAAGCCCAAGAAACATTAAAACAACCGAATTTAACCCCGTTTTTATGTATTCTGAACAAAATACGCATCTGAATGGCGAAGCTTTGGAAAAAGAAGAGAATTTTAAAAAAATGGAACTTTGTATTGAAACTTTACCCGAAGAACAAAAGCAATCGGTTAAATTGTTTTACCTGGAAAGCAAATGCTATAATGAAATTGCCGAAATAACCGGTTTTGATTGGAATAAAGTAAGAAGTTATATACAAAACGGTAAGCGTAATCTTAAGATTTGTATGGAAGGCAAACAAAATAAAACAGATTAATAAGGCCATGAGCAGCCACAATAAAAATAATTATACCGCAAGCGATATTGAAAAATACCTGGCAGGCAAACTTACGCCATCGCAAATGCATGCCATGGAAAAAGCTGCGCTGGATGACCCTTTTTTAGCCGATGCTATGGAAGGCTATGAAATGTTTAAGGATAAAAACTTTGATATTGAACTGGCATCACTGCAGCAGCAGTTGGCCCAAAAAAGCCAGGGCGCAAAAGTAATTCCCCTGCATAAATCTAAAAGCAACTGGTGGAAAGCAATAGCAGCAGTACTGGTATTGGGCGTGGGTGCATGGGTAACCTACCTGTTTACCCAAAAGAACAATACAACCGGTACAAAAGAAACACCAATTGCATCGGTAAAAACAATTTCTCCCGATAGTGAATTGCAAATACAAACTCCGCCTGCCAATACTGCATCTGTATTTTCCGATACTACCGGCAAAAAAGACGAAGTAGCACAACTGCCATCATCTACAACAAAACCAGCGGTTGTTAAAAAGGATAACGAGGATAAAAAAATAGCAGGTGTTGCAAACAATGAACCTGGCGGTAATGCTATAATTGCTGAAGAAAAAACCAAAGAAAGTGCTCCTTTGCCAAACGCAGCAGCTATTAGGCAAAACCAAAGTGATGAAATGGCAACTGTTTCTAAAAAACAGGTTTCTAAAGCGGCAATAGATAATGAAGCAAACAGGAGTAAAAATGAAACCACGTCTTCGGCCAGGAGAGAATCAACCCTAAACAATTATTTTACTGCCCAGGTTGTAAGCGCCGATAATACGCCATTGCCTTTTACAAATATTTCTGTTAAGAAAGATAATTTTGGCACTTATGCCGATGCAAAAGGAATGATAAGACTGGTATCTACCGATAGTGTTTTAAAAGTAGATTTAAAATCGGTTGGATACCTGCCTAAAACTATCACGCTTTATCAAAACCAGCCCCAAACAAAAATTGTTTTGCAGGAAGATGATGATAAAGAAAAAAAATATTCTGTTATTGCTAATAAAAAATCATCAGCAGCCCCAAACATCCGCAAGCCTATACTTATAGCAGATAGCGTAGTAAATGTAGAGCCGGCAGACGGATGGGAGAAATACAATACTTATGTAGCCAATAACCTGGAGATACCCGACGAAATGTTACAAAGGGATATACATGGCGAGGTGGAACTTAGTTTTGATGTAAAAAAGAATGGCACTATTTCAAATATAATAGTAAATAAATCGATGGGGGCACAGTACGACGAAGCTGCAAAAAGGCTTTTATTAGAAGGCCCTCAATGGAAAGTAAAAAAAGGCAAAAAAAATTCGGCCATTATAAAGGTTAAGTTTTAACCAATTTATTCCCGGCATTTTTATTATTGGTAATCCATTTCAAAAGATTCACATTTCTTGCTATGCCATATAGTTGTATATTTACAGTTGTTTAAAAAAATTTATTATTATGAAAAAAATATTACTATCGGCTATAGCAATAACTGGTTTTGCTTTAGCCGGCGCTGCCCAGGTAAAAATGCCTGCGCCATCGCCCACACAAACTGTTAAGCAAGATTTTGGCATAGGTACCATCACTTTAACATATTCACGCCCTGCGGCAAAGGGTCGTAAAATTTATGGCGACCTGGTACCTTACAACAAACTATGGCGTACCGGTGCTAATGCAGCCACCAGCATTACTTTTAGCGAACCGGTTGAAATTAATGGTAAAAAAATTGATACCGGATCGTATGTGATTTATACTATTCCTAATGTAGATGCCTGGGAAATTATTTTAAACAAAGGATTAAAAAACTGGGGCACCGATGGGTACAAAGAATCGGAAGATGTTGCCCGGTTTAAAATAGCGCCGGTAAAAAGCAAAAATTATATTGAATCTTTTACCATGGAGTTTGCTGATGTAACACCTACAGCCTGTGTATTAGAAATTAAATGGGAAAAAACAGCTGTTAATATTCCTATTATGGCAAATTTTAAAGACAAGGTAAGGGCATCAATAAATGCTGCCATGCAAACCGATAAAAAGCCTTACTGGCAGGCTGCACAGTTTTATAACGAGTATGATAATAACCTGCCCCTGGCTTTAGAAAATATAACTAAAGCCATTGAAGGAAATGATAAAGCATACTGGATGTGGATTTACAAAGCAAAAATTCAAAAAGCCATGGGCGATAAAGAAGGAGCAATAACTAGCTCAAAAAAATCGCTGGAACTGGCTACCGAAGCCAAGAATGATGATTACGTAAAAATTAATAACGACTTTTTAAAAAGCCTGAAATAATTACCTGCTTAATGGCAAGTAAACTAACGCTGTAAGTGAATTTTCTTACAGCGTTATTTTTTTTATTCAGTTAAACGCTATTTAATGGTTATTCTTTTGTAGCCAGGTAATTATAATCTTCCAGTAATTTTTCTAAAAACTGGTCTACATGCATGTTTGTTTCAATATTGAGCACTTCTTTTATTTTAGTTGCCACCCGCTTGCACATATCGTAATTATTATTTTTTGTTGCCTGTGTTAGCACAGCTTTAATGGTATTAATATCCCGGTCGCTAAGGCGCATCACTTGCGGAAACATTACTTTATAATCGGCCTGGTTAATTTGCATAAAAACCGTATCGGCCAATGTTAAAGATGATTTACTGTTTACCACTACGGTACCTGCTGCCAGGTCGCCCAGGCGCTGGCTTTTAGGTGTTATCGAAATAATGATAACTACAGCAATTCCAAAAAGGCCTGTTACAAAAATATAGCCCAGTACACTGGCGCTTGAAAAAGCAATGTAACCAAACAGGAAAGGCCATTCAAAAAACTTGCAAACCCAACGTAGTAAAAACTGTCCAAAAGTGGGTTCGCCACCTTCAAGACTTATAACCCTGATGGCCATAATTTTTTTACCAATCGTTTGCCCGTTCATCCACAGCTCGGCCAATAATGAGTATAACAGCATTGGCAGCGATACAATTAAAATATCAAGCCCGGCGCTTTCTTCCCAGTTAAGCAACATCTCGTTATACAACAGGTATTTCATAATAAACAGGTATATTATCAGCAGGGCAAAATCAATAAGATATGCCAGCAACCGTTTATGGAACTCGGCTATCTCAAATTCCAGGTCGATATTAAACGCTGTTTCAATTTGAATGATGGGCATGACCAGTGCAAATTACAGTTTGACTTTTATAGTAACACAATTTTTTTATTAAAGAAAAAATAGGGAATTTACAGTTGTTAGTTTTTAATTAGTGGTATAAATTTTTAACTTTTTATATTAATAGCAATTCATCATTGCATGCCGGTAAATGCTTTTTAATATTTACTTTAATTGCCGGTTATATAAATCCTTAATATTGTAATATGAGGGAAGCGCTGTTCATAAAAAAAAATGCTGATAAATGGAACAAATACCAGCATGAACCTACCGATAACCCTGATGAAACCGCCGAGCGTTTCATTAACCTTATTGATGACTTAAGTTATGCCAAAACTTTTTACCCCAAAAGCAAGGCAACACGCTGGGTAAATGGAATTGCAGCAAGCATTTACCAGGGCATTTATAAAAATAAAAAAGAAAAATACAGCCGCATTTTCCAGTTTTGGAAGTTTGAGCTTCCATTGCTTTTTAAAAAATACCACCGCATCTTTTTATTTACAACATGTACATTTATTTTATTTACGGCGATTGGTGTTTTTTCATCTATACATAATGAAGATTTTATAAGAGGAGTTTTAGGCGATGGTTATGTAAATATGACCGAAGAGAATATTGCCAAAGGCGATCCCTTTGGGGTGTATAAAGATGGTAACCCTTTTTCGATGTTTATATGGATAGGCTTTAATAATATAAGTGTGGCATTTAAAGCATTTGTGGGAGGGTTTACGCTTGGTTTGTTTACCCTAATGATAATGTGGGGAAACGGAATCATGCTGGGCGCATTTCAATACATGTTTTTTGCAAAAGGGTTGGGTGTGCAATCGGTGCTGGTAATTTGGATACATGGCACACTCGAAATATCGGCCATTGTTATTTCGGCTACAGCAGGTTTTGTACTGGCCGCCGGCATCTTGTTTCCCGGTACTTACAGCAGGTCGGTTTCATTTAAACGCAATGCTAAAGATGCTGCTAAAATTCTTATAAGCCTGGTGCCTATATTTATTGTGGCAGCTTTCTTTGAAAGTTATGTAACACATTTAATGAGCCAGTCGTTCAGCAAAAATAACAGCGCAGGCTTACCTGTTTGGGCAAGCATTACCATACTTGTTAGTTCACTGTTGTTTATAATCTGGTATTTTGTTATTCTCCCCATTCGTTTGCATAAAAAAGGATATTATATTCAACCCGATGGTATTATTAACAGGTTGAAAAATAACAATGCGTAAATTTCTTTACATATCATTGATGCTTTTATTTTCTTTTATGGCCGCTAGGGCACAAAAAGAATATATCTACCAGGATACATCGCTGCTGCAGGATGAAGAACCACTTCAAAACGATGATACTGCATCCGATGCTAATGATGAACAAAATGATACAATGATAACTGATACAGTTTTGTATAAAAACAAACTGCAGCTTTCGCCCGATTCTATTGTTAGCTGGAAAAAACTAAAGCAGTATAGCTACATGAACAGGTTAGACAGCCTGTTGAGGGAAAAAAATAAAAAAGTAAAAATACAGCCTGCAGAAAAAGAATTTAAACCTGGATTTTTTGCTAAACTTTTAAACTCGCCGGTATTAAAAGTCTTGTTGTGGATGTTGGCTATTGCTTTTGTACTGTTTATTATTTACAAATTGTTTTTAACAGAAGGTTTGTTTAAAGTAAAAACAAAAGCTATTGATGAAACAAAAACAAACGAGCCGGAGCAAATTATTAATGCCGAAACAAATTTTGATGAACTGGTAAAAAATGCATTGTTACATAAAGATTACAGGCAGGCTGTAAGACTGCATTACCTGCGTACTTTGCATTTGTTGGCAGGTAAAAATTTAATAGAGATGTCGCCCGGTAAAACCAATTACCAGTATGTAAGCGAAATAAAATCCCGTGCTTATCAAAATGATTTTGCAGCGCTAACATTAAATTATGAGTATGTATGGTATGGTGAGTTTAATATCGAAAATGATTCTTACAGTAAAATTGAATCAGGTTTTATAAACTTTAATAAAAAAATTTAGTTTGTTGTTTTGAATAAAAGGTTAACATACCTGCTTTACATTTTTGCACTGTTGCTTTTAGCCTCGTGTGCAAATGAAAATAAAATCCCGTCATTAAGAGAAACCTATTCTAAAAACGACAGCAGGCCTTTTGGTGCAAATATTGCTTACCGCCAACTTGAAGCAATGTTTACCGATAATATCATCAGGGATAAAAAACAACCATTTGTAAGTGCCTGGCAGGGCATCTACGATACCAACTCAATTTATTTTTGTGTGGCATCAAATCTTTATGTAACCGAAGAGGAAGTAAATGCCATGATGGAATATATTAAAAATGGAAACAACCTGGTAATTGCTGCCGGCAGGATTGATGAAAATTTACTTAAAAGAGTAGGCTGCAACGAAATGTATGCAGATTTTTATATTGAGAACATGTTGTTAAAGATGAAAGATACCAGGGCAAGCTTGTACAGCAATCCGCAAACATATTATGGTTACTATTATTATCCTATTCAAAACCATTTTATAAATATTGATAGCAGTACAACCAAAGTGCTTGGCCTTAATGATGACGGAAAACCAAATTCAATTGTTTATTTCCATGGCAGGGGCAAGTTGTTTTTACAGTGCGAACCCAGGGCCCTGAGTAATTATTTTTTGCTTACACAAAATAATCATCAATACCTGCAACAGTTGTTGGCTTATACAAACAAAGAGCCCGAACATGTGTATTGGGATGATTATTACAGCAAATTATCGGGCAGAAAACAAGGTAAAAACGAAGAAGGTTTTTCTACTTTTAGCGAGATAATGAAACATCCGCCGCTGGTATTTGCATTTTGGCTGGCATTGTTACTAATGTTATTGTATATATTATTTGGAGGCAAAAGAGTACAGCGAATAATTCCTCAATTAAAACCTAACGAAAACACTACGCTTACATTTACCGAAACCATCGGCCGCCTGTACCTTCAAAAAAAAGACAACAGGAATATTGCCGATAAAATGGTTACTTATTTTAATGAGTACATTCGTAATACATATTTTTTAAACACTAACCATATCAATGATGAATTTGTAACTGTATTAAGCCGTAAAAGTGGCATAGAAAAAAGTATGGTAGATACTCTTTACCGCAGTATAGCAGCTACACAAAGCAGTGCTGAGGTAAACGATTACCAGTTACTTTCGTTACAACAGCAAATACAGGATTTTTATAAAAACAAAGGATAATTCATAACCATGCAAACCCTGTAAATAAATATAGGGCTAAAAAAGAAAAACGATGGAAGATAATTTATTTGAAAAACGTATTGACCTGGGTGCATTACATAACTCGGTAAATGCAATTAAAAATGAAGTAGCACAGGTAATTACCGGGCAGCAGCAAATGGTTAACCTGCTTTTGATTGGCCTTTTATGTGATGGGCATGTATTGATTGAAGGTGTACCGGGTGTAGCCAAAACATTAACTGCAAAACTGGTGGCTAAAATTATTGATGCCGATTTTTCACGCCTGCAGTTTACACCCGACCTGATGCCAAGCGATGTTACAGGTACATCGGTATTTAATCCCCGTGAAGGCGATTTTAAATTTAAGCCCGGCCCGGTGTTTAGTAATATTGTTTTAATTGATGAAATAAACCGTGCTCCCGCAAAAACACAAGCCGCACTTTTTGAAGTAATGGAAGAAAGGCAGGTTACCATCGACGGCGCCACACACCAGATGGGATTTCCCTTTGTGGTGCTGGCCACACAAAACCCAATTGAGCAGGAAGGCACTTACAGGCTGCCCGAAGCACAGCTTGACAGGTTTTTATTTAAGATAGAAGTGAATTACCCTACGCTGGAAGAAGAAATTGCCATACTAACTAACCAGCAGGGAAAAACGCAATTACAAATGCTTGATGGGGTTAAAAAAATTATTTCGGCCAATGAAATTAAATTATTCCGCAGCCAGGTACAGCAAATTATTATTGAGCAAAAACTGGTTGAATTTATTGCAAGGATAGTAAACGAAACCCGTAACAACGCAGCCTTATACCTGGGTGCATCACCACGGGCATCGCTGGCTATACTACGCTCGGCAAAAGCAAATGCAGCCATTAAAGGCCGTGATTTTGTAACCCCCGAAGATATAATTGAAATGGCACTACCTGTGTTGCGCCATCGTATCATACTTACACCCGAAAAAGAAATGGAAGGCCTAACTACCGATGAACTTATAGAATTGATATTGAAAGAAATTGAAGTACCACGATAAAATATCATTAACACTCAATAAATAAAAAACAAACTTCCGCCTGAAACAACATACCGAAAAACAAATGAACCTAATAAAAAAATATATCGGTGCATTATATCTTACCAATAGGTTTTACCTGAGTATGGCGCTGTGCATTGTTTTATTTATTGTTTCTTTTTTTATACCGGTATTGTTTACTGCCATACAAATATTGCTGCTTGTATTGGCAGTATTGTGCATCATCGATTATGTATTTCTTTTTATTATAGGAAAACCCCCGGCTGCAAAACGTATTATGGCCGACAGGCTGAGTAATGGCGATGAAAATACAATTGTATTACAGGTAAAAAACAATATGCCTTTTACCGTAGATATGGATATCATTGATGAACTGCCGGTACAATTTCAAATCCGTAACTGGAAACAACATTTCCGTTTAACAGCCAATGCACAAAAACAGGTTACATATAAACTAAGGCCGGTTGAGCGTGGCGAATATGAATTTGGCCGTATCATTGTTTATGTTAGTTCGTTGCTTGGGTTATTAATGCGCAGGCATAATATACAAGCGGCACAAAAAGTGCCTGTTTACCCATCGTACCAGCAAATGCGTAAATACCAGTTGCTTTCACAAACAACCATACAAACAGAACAGGGCAATAAACGGATGCGTAAAATTGGCCACAGCATGGAGTTTGAGCAGATAAAAGAATATGTACGGGGCGATGATGTACGCAGTGTAAACTGGAAAGCTACAGCAAGAAAGGGATCGCTGATGGTGAATAATTATACCGACGAAAGAAGCCAGCAAGTATATTGTGTTATTGATAAAGGGCGGCTGATGAAAATGCCTTTTGCCGGGTTAACGCTGCTTGATTATGCCATCAACAGCACCCTGGTGCTGGCCAATGTATGCTTACAAAAACAAGATAAAATTGGATTGATAACTTTTGCAAACAAAATGGGCTCATTGCTTGCTGCCGACCGTAAACCCATACAGCGTGAAAATATTTTGCAACTATTGTACAATCAACAAACAGCTTTTTTAGAAAGCGATTTTGAGATGTTGTATATGCAGATACGAAGCCGTATAAAACAACGTAGCCTCATTGTATTATATACCAATTTCGAATCGCTAAGCGGTCTTAACCGCCAGTTGGGTTACCTACGCTCTATAGCAAGGCACCATTTGCTGATGGTTGTGTTTTTTGAAAATACTGAATTGCACAAGCTAACCAAAACCGAAGCAAAGGATATTGAAGATGTGTATATAAAAACCATTGCCGAAAAATTTGAGTTCGAAAAAAGGCTGATTGTAAAAGAATTAAAAAAGCATGGTATACTATCTATACTTACACCTCCCGAAAAACTTACCATTAATGCCGTAAATAAATACCTGGAACTAAAAGCAAGGCAGGCTATTTGATGAAAGTTGGTAAAGTTTATAACTGCATAAAAAATACCTAAAGTATATTTGCTAAAAACATTTGCCACGCAAAACAACATACAGGCAGCGCTATACCAACCAACTGGTTAATGCAGGCGCCACCCCGGTAAAAAAAGAACGCACACAACGTAAGCCGGTAAACCCGGCTGTGCAACAGCTTTATGCCGATGGCAAACTGTTGCTTATCAATAAACCACTGCACTGGACATCGTTTGATGTAGTACGAAAACTGCGTAGCCTTATCCAGATAAAAAAAATTGGCCATGCAGGCACGCTCGATCCTTTGGCTACAGGCCTGCTTATTATTTGTACAGGTAAGTTTACCAAAAAGATAAACGAATACATGGCGCAGGAAAAAGAATATACCGGCAGTTTTACCCTTGGTGCCGTTACACCTACTTACGACCTGGAAAGTTTACCCGAACAGCAAAAAGATTTTTCGTTTGTTACAGAAGAGTTGTTGCATACTGCTTGCAAACAATTTACAGGTGATATACTACAACTGCCACCTGTTTTTTCTGCAATAAAAAAAGATGGAGTGGCTTTGTACCAACTTGCACGCAGGGGAGAAGCAGTGGAATTAAAACACCGTAGCATTCACATTAGTTTATTTGAAATTAATAAAATTGAATTACCGCTTGTACATTTTAAAGTGGTTTGCAGCACGGGTACCTATATACGTAGCCTGGCAAACGATTTTGGTAAAGCATTAGGTTGCGGCGCTTATCTCAGCAGCTTATGCCGCACCCGTATTGGTGAATTTACTTTGGCCGATGCAATTGAGATGGATGCTTTTGAAAAATCTTTAAGTATTGAGTAATTGCCCCTGCACCGGATTGTGGCACACGAAATGGAATAAGACTTTAAATTCAAAATTCAAAAGGCAAAACCAAAAAGCCAATAATCAATGTTCAACATTCAAAATCCAACATTCAACATTCACAATTCATCATTCATCATTCATAATTCTAATCACCAGGGAACAACAGTTGAAGCCACAGTAGTACAAAAGCTATATCAGGGCGCAATCCCGAAAACGGGCTGTAATCGTTTTCGGGGCTCCTTTTTTGTTACTTTTTTGGAGAAGCAAAAAAGTAAGCAAGAAAAATTAAGTTTCACGCAAAGAAACAAATCAGGCAAAGGCGCAAAGCCCATTCGCCGTTGGCTAAGTATGGTTCGTGAGCCAAGACGAAAAAAAGTCAAAAGTCAAAAGTCAAAAGGCAAAAGCAAAAAGTCAATAATCAATGTTCAAAATTCAACCTTTGCGTGCAATAAATATTTCACGCAAGGTAAATACTTAACAAACAAAAAATATGGCTAATTTGCATTAAATGCCGGCCGATGAATCTTAAACAATCGCCTAATCATAAAAAATATTTACAAACCCTTGTAAAGATGGGAGCAGAGCAGCGTTTGCTTAAAGCATTTGAATTATCAGCCATTACCAAAACAGTTTTTTTAAAGGGATTACAAAAAAGATTTCCGCATAAATCTGAAAAAGAAATTAAGGAGATATACCTGCAACGATTAGCTACATGCTACAACCGAAACTATTAAAAAAAGTATTAGAGGTACTTTCTCAAAACCATATTGATTATATGGTTACAGGGTCATTGGTGTCGAGCATGTATGGCGAACCCAGGGCCACACATGATATTGATATAGTTGTAAACTTTTCTCACAAAGATATTCCGGTTCTTACCAATGCATTTACTGCCCCGGATTATTACCTGTCAGCATCTGCCATGCAGGAAGCCATAGAACGGGGATCAATGTTTAACCTGTTAGATACAACAGAAGGCGATAAAGTGGATTTTTGGATGCTTGCCGATTCTCCATTCGATAAAATGCGTTTTTCAAGAAAACAGGAAGAAGAAATGTTGGGATTGTATATGCAAATTTCAAGCCCCGAAGACACGATACTGATGAAATTACAATGGGCTAAGCTTTCAGGAGGAAGTGAAAAGCAATTCAGGGATGCACTTCGTGTGTATGAAGTACAGTTTGGAAACCTTGATATGGCTTATCTTGAATTATGGGTACATCAATTACAGGTAGATGAATTATGGAATAGGTTAAAGCAAGAAGCCAATCCCTTGTAATAAATTATTATCATAAATACTTAGGCAAATATTTCGTATGCCACCCACTTTGGCACTACCGTTGTTGGTAGCATGATCAACAACATTCTCATACACCACGGTTCATGACACACGAAATGGAATAAGGCTTTAAATTCAAAATTCAAAAGTCAAAAGGCAAAACCAAAAAGTCAATAATCAATGTTCAACATTCATCATTCACAATTCATAATTCATAATTCATCATTCAACATTCATCATTCATAATTCTAATCACCAGGGAACAACAGTTGAAGCCACAGTAGTACAAAAGCTATATCAGGGCGCAATCCCGAAAACGGGCTGTAATCGTTTTCGGGGCTCCTTTTTTGTTACTTTTTTGGAGAAGCAAAAAAGTAAGTAAGAAAAATTAAGTTTCACGCAAAGAAACAAAGCAGGCAAAGGCGTAAAGCCCATTCGCCGTTGGTTAAGTATATGGTTCGTGAGCCAAGACGAAAAAAGTCAAAAGTCAAAAGGCAAAAGGCAAAAGCAAAAAGTCAATAATCAATGTTCAAAATCAAACATTCAACATTTACAATTCATCATTCATAATTCATAATTCTAATCACCAGGGAACAACAGTTGAAGCCACAGTAGTACAAAAGCTATATCAGGGCGCAATCCCGAAAACGGGCTGTAATCGTTTTCGGGGCTCCTTTTTTGTTACTTTTTTGGAGAAGCAAAAAAGTAAGTAAGAAAAATTATGTTTCACGCAAAGAAACAAATCAGGCAAAGGCGCAAAGCCCATTCGCCGTTGGTTAAGTATGGTTCGTGAGCCACGAACCAAGGCGAAAAGCCAAGACGAAAAAAAATCAAAATTCAAAAGGCAAAACCAAAAAGCCAATAATCAATGTTCAACATTCATCATTCAACTCATAATTCATAACTCATAATTCAACATTCATCATTCATAATTCAACATTCATCATTCACAATTCATCATTCATAATTCATAACTCATCATTCAACATTCTTTTTATAATCCCTGTACTTTTTTACCCCATAAGCAGCGCCGGCGGCTAATAATACACTTAGGCCTCCATCTATCGGTACATCATTGGGGTCGGGCGGGCCATCAGCAAATACAATTGAGGGTATTAATAATACCAGCAGCAGTATTACTGCCGGGTAGCATTTTTTCAGTAACTGTTTCATTGTTCTCTTTGGTTTTAGTTTTCTACTTTTTTGTTATGGTACGGGTTATGGTGGTTCCTTCGCCATTTATTTTTATGGTATATGTGCCCGCTGCCAGCTCTTTACCCAAACTGATAAACTGTGTGGCCGAGCCGCCGCCATGCGTAAGTGTTGTGTTGTACACCTGCTGGCCAATACTGTTATACATGGTTAAAGTATATGTACCGGCTGCAAATTTATTCAATTGCAGGTTAAAGCCATTACCTTCAAACGGGTTGGGGTACATGCTGATACCGGTGCTGATGCCCTTACCGATGTTTACCCTTACTATATCGCTGTACTTATACGTGCCTGCTTTTTCTATGGCTCTTATGCGGTAGAAATTATCGCCAAAGGCAGGGTTGGCATCAAACCAGCCATAGTTAACCTGTATATTGCTGTTGCCTTTTGATAATACCGTACCTGTTTTTACAAAGTGGCGGCCATCGGTTGATTTTTCAACTTCATATTTATCCATATCCTGCTCGGTGCTCATCATCCAATCTACCTGGATACCGCTGTTTTTTTCATAAGCTTTAATGCTGCTGATATCAATGGGCAGCGGGCCGGAAGGTTTGCTAAACACAATCATAAAGCGGTCGGTAGCAAATGAAGCTGCATCATTATTTACAGTAAACGGTACAGTAACCGTATTCACTACACTTAAAGTTGTACGGGTGTGCAGGTAATTATCTATCAGCTCTGCCATTAGGTTAGTATTGCTGAACAATGATGGAGTAAACTCAAAATCGTAATTTGTTTTACGCATATTTTTGATATGCAATTGTATAGTGTCCTTATCTGTAATTACTGGGCGAGATTCTAAAGCAAGCCTGGTACCTCCCCGGCTAATGGCAATGTTTTCGTTCCAGTTAGTTATTTCTTCGGCATCATCATAATCTACTGCTGCACTATAATTATTATCATACCTTACCAAAACATCGTCTGCTGTATGCCTTACATTATTAGCTTCGGTTAAGAAAAGCGAAGCCCTGAAAGATTCAAACGGAGTATGCTCGGTAAAGAAAACAGTGTTATCATTATTACCTACAGCTTTCATGTCTTCGGTAATTACAACCGTACCGCCACCGGTACCATTTTTTTGTACAAAAAAGCCTTCACCGGGTTGGATATACCTATTGGTACCACTTCCGGTGGGTACAGTAACAAAACCGCCACGTATGCCGTTATTAGAATTCCAAAAGGTATAAAAAGTATAAATATTTGAATTGCCTGCAGAAACCAAATCCCAGTCTAACGGAGCAGGGTAAGGATTGGTGATGAGGCTGAAATCGCCGGGTGTAGCAGATATATTATATGTTATATTTCCTTTTAACACCGTGCCTTTTGCACGCAAAGTGGTAGAACTTGTTGGCATACCGCCTGCAGGCTGATAAGGCAACTGCGTACTTACATTACGGTCGCCACGGATATACATGAAATATCCTTTTTGCCCATCAATTAAAATATTGGTATTGGTAACAGCCGGGTATCCAAGTGTAGAATTAATATTTGACCCATTGGTAAATGTATATAGCGATGATTCATTGGTTTGCGTTATATCAAAGCCATTGGCGCTGCCACCGGCGCCGGTAATATGCGTACCAAAATTTTGGTAGGGCGAAGCAGGTACGTTGTAAACACCAATCACTGTATTTTTTAGTCCTTCCTGCCAGCTTTCATTTATGGTAGCTGTGCCAGATGTAACCGTTGAAGTTAAAACACGGTAAGCCCTGCCATTATTTGCGCTGCCCGAACCGGTACCACCAGTAAGCCTCAGGGGTATCCATCTCTCTACAGTTACATTAGTAGCGCCTGTTAGGTTTGCACCGGTACTACCATACAATTTATCAATAGTAGCCGTATTGGTAACATTCGATTTTAAGGTTATGCTTTTCCCATTAAAGTTCATTGCATTATCGGCAGTATTGTTTACCTGTACATTGCCATACACAATTAAATCGTTGCCGATAGTGGCAGTGCCCGATGCACCCAAAGTTAGGTTGTTTAACGACCGGGTGGCTGCGCTTGTTTGCGTAAAGTTTACAGTACCGGCAGTACCATTTAAAACAAGGTTACTGGTGCTTGAGCCGGTAAGTGTACCAGTACCGGTAATAGCGCCGCCAATGGTAAATGTTTTGCCATTGATATCAACTGTACCAACACCTGTTTTAATAAAGCTTAAGTTACCAATGGTTCTATTAGCATCTAAAACAGGCATATTAGGTACGCCGTAAGGGATGGTAATATCTACGCCGCTTAAAGGTACTATGCTAATATCCCAGTTTGTATTTGTTCCCCAATCTGTACTGGTATTACCACTCCATAAATTAGCTACTTTATATTCATCTGCACCAATAGCTGGCAGGCCAAGATTGCGTGAGTCTCCATCAATATCGGTAGTAATACCGGTTACATAATTACCTGCTTTTAATGCATAATTGCTGCCGGCGGCGGTAAGGTGTAAATCGCTTGTAGAGGTAAATGCCGGCGCTACATTTATTGAATTTGCCTCTTTACCTGTAGCTGTTTGCCATGCAAGTAGTGTAGTATAATCAGTAGCTGCAATTTTGCCCAGGTTCTTAGTTCCTGAGCCAGTGGCATTGCAATACAAATCATTATAATCAAGTGTTATAAATTGCGCTGCATTGGTTTGTGCAGCAATACAAACCGAGCCTACGCCTGTTGCAATTCCACCCGATCTTCCAACTTCATTTTGAACTATATTATTACTAATACTTGCACTGGTGTTGTTATCTAAAGCAATGCCAAATGAATATGCACCGGAAGAATTAAGTGTATTACCACCATTTAACCTTATACTGTTAAAATGGATATTTATTCCACCTTGCCCGGTACCAAAAGCATAAATACCAACAGGGCTATAATATGCACCATTAGTAGTATAAGAACGTCCATCACCCGTTATTCCGGAAATCATGTTGTTTTTTATGGTAATATTGGCATTTGCTAAACCAGTTGATATTTTAATACCATTTGCAGCATAACCTGCAGAACCTGTATATTGTAAATTAGTAATGCTATTTTTTTCAATAACAGTATTTGTTGTATTAAGAGCAGTCCAAATTCCAAAATTAATTTGATTTGTATTATTAGAGATATTCCCGATGTTGTTACTACTTACAGTTGCACCATCTACCCCTTGTAAATAAATTCCACCAAAACTTAATGCATTTGCACCAGATGTATTTAAATCGTTTTTAGATATATTGAGTCCACTGCCATTACCACTACTTGGTTGTGCATTTGTATATATACCCATATAGGCTCTTTGTACCAGGTTATTATCAATAGTAATGTTAGTAAAATAACCAGGGTCGCCTATTGTGAATGCGTCAGATACAACAAGGTTAGAGTTAGTAGTAACTCCATATAAAATACAGTTTTTAACCTGATCATTGGTTGCTGTATTTCCTGTAATGCCTCCTATCCATATTGAATTTCCGGTACTATTATTAAATGTAAGGTTACGTGTATTGGTGCCATTGTTACTTCCGTCAATAATAACATAGTCGGCGCCAAATAATCTTAAAAGTGCATTACTGTAACTACCACTTATTGTTGCATTCACCCCGGTATTGGGTTTTATGGTTAAGGTTTTAGTTGAGCTTGCATCTGCTCTTGATAATATAATTAATGGGAAACTTTCTCCTGCACTGTAGCTTGCATCTGTAAGTGCAAATGTTACAGGGCCTGTAAGCGAGCAGGCAAAATTATAAGCTTGTATAGCCTGTGTAAGAGTAGCAAAATGCCCTTGCTCTCCACCAATATTACCCGAACCTACCGAATATAAACCATTTAAGTTGCTAGTACAGGTAGGTACCGATATATTAACCCTGTAGTCTTCAAACTGGCCATAAGATATATCATCACAAGCGTTTGTTGGATAAGCATTATAATTTTTAGCCACTCTCATAGAGGTTGTACCTGCAGTTGCATAAGCCGGTATTGTTATATTACCTGTTGCTGTTTTAAGGTCTACGCCGGTGGAATTTGTGATAGTACCAATATCATATTTTTCACCTGTATCATCAAAATCACCATCCTGGTTCCAATCAAAAAATACTGAAAAATAATCTGTATAATTTCCTGCAGTATTACCCTGGAAAGATATTGGATATGTATTGCCTAATGTTACATTTGCGGTAGTACAAAATGCCTCTGATTCAATTGTTGATGTTGCTCCTGTAGTGTTATTAATACCTGCAAAATTTACATTGGTTATGGGTTCTATTGTAACTAATACCCCGGGGTTACAGTATATAGGTAAACTTGTAGTAAAAGTTAAACTAAACCTGCCTGCTGCCCCGGCGCCTCCGGCTCTGTTTGGAGAAGATCTTCTATTACCTCCACTACCACCTCCACCGGGGGGGGTACCTGCATTACCTGTATTATTATTTGCAGCAGCACCACCACCAGCACCACCATTTGCACCGGCACCACCTGCACCTCCTGCGGTGCCTACAGTACCATTAGCACCTGTAGTATTAGTAGTGCCTCCTGTTGATATACCTCCATTGCCTCCGGCACCACCTGTTCCATTGCCTCCGGCACCACCATTAGCGGTTAAATTATATACCCCGTCATTAAATGTAGTTGTACCTCCGGTTCCTCCATTACCACCATTTGCTAAACCAGCAGTACCACCACCGCCACATGCCATAGTAAAGGTATATGTACCACCAGTAATAAGTATAACACTACTTGCATATCCTCCACCTCCACCTCCACCTCCATTTGAAGCAGCATTGCTATTATCACCACCACCACCACCGCCGCCGCCCCAACACTCAACAGTTATTGAAGTTACATCGCAAGGGAAATTATAATAATAGTTAGTGCTTGCAACAGGGCCATTTATTGTAATAGTATATGTTGTTTGGGCAAATACACTTTGGCAGCACAATAAAAAAATGATAATGAAAAACT
>JAHBTO010000015.1 GCA_019638525.1 Ferruginibacter sp.
TATGACTTTAGTACGAGAGGACCGAGTCGTACGTACCGCTGGTGTATCTGTTGTGCCGCCAGGTGCAATGCAGAGTAGCTATGTACGGACAGGATAAACGCTGAAAGCATCTAAGCGTGAAACCTACTTCAAGATGAGTTTACTTTTAAGGGTCGTCGAAGACTACGACGTTGATAGGCTATAGGTATAAAGGTGGTAACATCAAAGCCGAGTAGTACTAATTGCCCGTAAGCTTTATTTTTTATTTTTTAAATAGAAATATTGATATTTTCTACTATTATTTACTGCTTATTCCAATATGTCACCTTATTAGAGGTTTCAAAAGTTTAATAAGTTTAAAAGGTTAAATAGGTTGAAAACAACCGCTGACCACTTAAACATTTTTAATCTCTTGAATGTCTTATGGTGGTTTTGCCGAGGGTGTTCACCTCTTCCCATACCGAACAGAGAAGTTAAGCCCCTCATGGCCGATGGTACTGCACCACAATGCGGGAGAGTAGGTAGCTGCCATATTTATTGAGCCCTTCAGTTTAACTGAGGGGCTTTTTTATACCCTTAAGTGTAGTAATGAAAGATTTTATTTGACCGATGGTACTGTCTTTACAATAATAGAGTTGGCAGCAAGTTTTTTGTAGTACCTCATAGTTTGAAAGCAACGAAAACAAAACACTTGTTGTCATTTTAAAAAGACGTGTTATGACAGATAATAAATTCATTATTTCAACTTTTTTTGCTTTCATAATTGTTTGCTTTTTGAGTTGCGACAAAACTCCAGACGACAATAAATGCCTTTCGTATACACAAGCACCAGTAACAAAAGTTGAAGGACCGAATACAGGAAATGTTAACCAAGACATTAATCTAATTGTTTCGTTTGGCTGTTTTAACGGCTGCGGACAATTTGGAAAATTTGAGCAGACGTCTGATGGCGACACGACAACAATAAATGTAATTGCAAAATATGAAGGTTGCATTTGCACACAAGACGCACCAATAAGACAAACTACATATAAATTTAAAGCGACACAGCCAGGTATATATTTCTTGAAGTTTTTGCAAACAGAGAAAGCATATTTGACAGATACAATTCAAATACAATAAGTAAACCTGCTGCCAACAAAAGTATTTGCAAAAGCAGGGCTTGACAATAAAACTTCAGCTATGTGCTACTACTATCAGCAGCGGTTCCGGCTGGACGTTCATTATTCAGCTTTAGTTCATAACTTCAACCACATATTTTCAATTGGGCATTTGTACCAGGCTGGACGAACAATAAATTCCCTGCATTCGCAAATACTCGAACGACGGACGACTAGGTAGCTGCCATATTTATTGAGTCCTTCAGTTTAACTGAGGGGCTTTTGTATATTTTAATATGTAATAATGAAAGATTTTGTATGGCTGATGGTACTGTCTCTACAATAGTAGAGACGGGAGAGTAGGTAGCTGCCATATATTTTATTAGCCCAATTGATATATTACTATAGGGCTTTTTTGTTTGTGGAGATGATGTTATCTTAACAGAAGTAAATCTTATTGTTTGCAGAAATAGGTTGATGGTAAAATCTCTACTGTTGTAGAGAAGTGAAAGAAGGTAACTGTCATATTTATTAAAAAGCTTTTCAAATACAATTTGAAAAGCTTTTTTATTTTGTAAAAACTATGAATTAATTGTTATCTAATTTCTTTTCAATTCTTTTATCGGGGATAAACCACATAAAAGCAACCAATACATAAATTAAAAAACCAAACCAGGAATTAATAAAGGCAAGTATTATTCCGGTGATGTACATAATTACAGAAATAACCCCTTTTTTATCTTTACCAATGGCTGCCGCCAGTGTTGATTCTTTTCCATGGAATGAGATTAGGCAATGTGCTAAAAAATAATATGCAATGGCTGCCATCAATAAAATAAAGCCATACAGTATAACCGGCCATTTACTAAAATGATTTTCGCCCATCCATGCAGTGGCAAATGGTATTAGTGAAAGCCAAAAAAGCAGGTGCATATTTAACCATAATATTGATCCATTTACTTTTTTTACAATCTGCATCATGTGATGATGATTGTTCCAATAAATGCCAATGTATATGAAGCTGAGTACATAACTGATAATAACTGGAATAAGTGGTTTTAAATCCTGCAGATTTTCACTATGCGGCACTTTTAATTCTAAAACCATAATGGTAATGATTATGGCAAGTACGCCATCACTAAATGCTTCTATTCTTCCTTTGCCCATACAAAAAATTTATGCATGCAATATAATTTAAAATGTAGCTTAATAATAAAACAGAAAAATTATAATTAAGAAGAAATAAAATTCTATGGTTTGTGATTTTCTTAAGCAAATAAAAAAATCCTTTCAGTTGAAAGGATTTTTTAAAAACGTTGTATTTGGATGATTAATAATCTCTATTATAACCACCTCCACCGCCGCCACGGTTTCCGCCACCACCGTAACCACCACGGTTACCGCCGCCGTAACCACCACGGCCACCACCACCGTAGTTGCGTTTTGGACGATCGCCCTCTGCACGAGGTTGAGATTCGTTAACGATTAATTTACGACCCATAACTTCAGTTTCGTTTAATGCAGCGATTGCGGCTTTAGCAGCTTCATCGTCTTCCATTTCAACAAAACCAAATCCTTTACTACGGCCATTCATTTTGTCTTTCAAAATTTTTGCGCTTGTTACAGTTCCGTGCTCTTTAAAGAGATTCAATAAATCATCATCAGTCATTGACCAACTCAGATTACCAACATAAATGTTCATTGTAAAACTTTTAATTAATAAATAAAAACGTAATGACTTAGTTGTTACAATGTACTGAATCGGACTTCAAAAAAAGCTACTTCAGCCAATAGCGAAAAACTAAAACCATTAATTAACGGGGTAAAGATAGGTTTTTCCATATAAAATTGCCAATTGATTGCAGAAATTATTAAAATATGATTTTTAATCTTGTAAGTAGTTAATATCTAACTAGTTGGGCTAATACAGGATTTCAGTTTTGGTAATATTAAATCCTTATCTTTGGAATTATCCAAAAATGAAAAGGGATTACTATATCATTTATTCAAATTCCAAAGTGGTTACTAGAATCATTAAACATATTAATAGCACCACCACTATCACAACCCGTTAGGGTTGTAATTTTTCATATCATATATTGGGCAAGAGCTGCAAATCAAAACCCTTGAATTAGGTTTAATGTAAATCAATAATTTATTTTTATGCAAGTATTAAAATTTGGTGGTAGTTCGGTTGCAAATGCCGAAAACATTAATAAAGTAGTTAACATCATTAAAGCAAAACAGGATAATGGAAAAACAATTATTGTTGTATCGGCACTTGGCGGGATAACTGATAAATTACTTAATGCTGCACAGCTTGCAGAAAGTAATGATGAAAGTTACAAATTGATATTAAATGAAATTGAAAACATCCATCTACACACTGTGAAGGAACTTGTACCCGTTCAGCAACAAAGCCCGGTTTTAAGCCTGGTTAAAAAAATGTGTAATGAGGTGGAAGATATTTGTAACAGTGTTTTTATTTTACACGAATTATCTCCCCGTATAAAAGACTGGGTGCTAAGTTTTGGCGAATTGCTTTCATCGCAAATCATTGCAGCCAAACTAAATTCTTCGGGGTTGGAAACAGAATGGAAAGACAGCAGGGAGATTATTGTAACAGATAATCATTTTGGTAAAGCTGCTGTAGATTTTATCTCAACCAATAATAATGCACTTACTTATTTTCAATCAATATCAACTAACCTATTTATTATACCTGGATTTATTGCGGCTGATAAAAATAATATAACCACTACATTGGGTAGAGGTGGCTCTGATTATACTGCTGCAATTATTGCAGCAGCAGTTGATGCAAAGGTTTTAGAAATTTGGACAGATGTATCTGGAATGATGACTGCCGACCCAAGATTGGTAAGCAATAGTAAACATATACCTCAAATAACTTACCAGGAAGCAATGGAACTCTCGCATTTTGGAGCAAAGGTTATTTATCCGCCAACAATGCAACCGGTGATGAAGAAAAAAATTCCTGTTTGGATAAAAAACACTTTTTTGCCCAATGAACCCGGAACAGTTATTGAAAATGAAGCAACGGGAAACAGAATAAATATACAAGGCATCTCCAGCATTAATAATATAGTATTACTTAGCCTTGAAGGCAGTGGCATGGTAGGGATACCAGGTTTTTCAAAAAGATTATTTGAAGCTTTGGCAAATGCTGCAATCAATGTAATCCTTATTACACAAGGTTCTTCGGAGCATTCTATTTGTGTGGGTATTGATGAACATGCAAGTGTTAAGGCTAAAGAAGCTGTTGACATGGCTTTTGCTTATGAAATTGAAACAGGGAAAGTAGATCCCATAATTGTTGAAAGCCACTTATCCATTGTGGCTATTGTGGGAGATAAAATGAAAAACCATTCGGGCATTAGCGGAAAAATGTTTTCGGCATTGGGCCGTAACGGTATCAGTATCCGTGCAATTGCACAAGGTTCTTCTGAAAGAAATATTTCTGCAGTGATAAGTACACAAGATGTAAAGAAAGCGATAAATGTTTTGCATGAGGCATTTTTTGAAACAACCTTTAAACAAGTTAACCTGTTTATTGCCGGATTAGGAAATGTTGGAAAAAGGTTTTTAGACCAACTTCATCTTCAAAAAGAATTTCTGAAAGAGCATTTGCGTATGCAAGTAAGAGTAGTTGGGATTGCCAACAGTAAAAAAATGTGCTTTAATGAGAAAGGAATTGATTTGGCAAACTGGCAATCAGAGTTACATTCAGGCCAACCAATGAACCTTAAAGGATTTACTTCTTTTATCCTATCAAAAAACCTTAGAAATACTGTATTTGCAGATATTACGGCTAATGAAGAAATAGCCGGCATTTATAGCAGCTTGTTACAAAAAAGTATTTCGGTAATTGCTTGTAATAAAGTGGCAGCTTCATCATCATTTAAATATTATAATGAATTAAAGGAGTTGGCTAAGGAATATAATTGTCATTTTTTATTTGAAACTAATGTTGGTGCCGGCTTACCAATCATTGGTACTTTAAAAGATTTAATGCAAAGTGGCGACAGCGTTCATCGTATAGAAGCAGTGCTAAGCGGTACATTGAATTTTGTTTTTAATAAATACAATGGCACTAAAAGTTTTGCGTCAGTAGTAAAACAGGCACAGGAAGAAGGTTATACAGAACCCGACCCCCGCCTTGATTTAAGTGGTAAAGATGTGGTAAGGAAAATTTTAATACTTGCACGTGAGTGTGGTGAAAAGTTAGAAGCTGAAGATATTTGTAACAATAGCTTCATGCCCCAATCTTGCATGAAAGGTAGCGTGAATGATTTTTATACTGCCATGGAAAAAGAAGAAACTCATTTTAAAAAGTTGCTTGATGATGCAAACCAATCTGGTAAAAAATTAAAGTTTATAGCCAGCTACGATAACGGCAAAGCATCTGTAGGCTTGAAACAGGTAGATGAACGAAGCGATTTTTTTCATTTATATGGAAAAGATAATGTAGTATTATTTTATACCGACCGTTATCCCGAACAGCCATTAGTTATAAAAGGCGCTGGTGCAGGTGCAGAAGTTACCGCATCAGGTGTATTTGCCGATTTATTAAGAGCAACGGCTGTTTAATTTATATTTTATAATTAACCCCGATATTTTCATCAATAACAAATGAAAGTGCTGTAGTTTTAAAAAAAGGATATTAATTCTGTATGAAAAAAATAAAAATAGCGGTGCCGGCAACAGTTGCAAACCTGGTTTGTGGTTTTGATATTTTGGGGATGGCATTAAACAACCCTTTTGATATCATGGAGGTTGAGTTGACTGATGAACCAATCATTAGAATAAAACATACCGATGGATTTAATTTGCCTGAAGCTACTGAACAAAATGTTGCAGGTGTAGCATTACAGGCATTGCTTGCCGATTATGGAAAAAAAATAGGATTTAATGTTACCGTTTGCAAAAATATCAAACCGGGTAGTGGCCTTGGGTCAAGCGCTGCAGGATCGGCAGGAGCGGTGGTTGCAGCCAATTTTTTACTGGATAACTATTATTCAAATCCTGATCTTGTTAGATTTGCTATGAATGGCGAGAAGTTGGCAACAGGTGTAAAACATGCAGATAATGTAGCGCCATGTATTTATGGAGGTATTACTTTGGTAAGATCAGTTTTTCCTTTAGATATCATTTCCCTGCCTTCTCCATCCTTGTTTGTTACGGTTGTACATCCGCAAATAGAAGTAAAGACTGCTGATGCAAGACAGATTTTAAGAAAAGAAGTGCAACTTAAAAATGCAATAAAACAATGGGGCAATATAGCAGGGCTTGTAGCCGGTATTTTAAAAAATGATATTCCGCTTATAGGCCGTTCGCTAGAAGATGAGATAATTGAACCAGTGAGAAGTATATTGATACCAGGTTTTGATGAAGTGAAAAACAAAAGTAAGCAAGCCGGTGCTTTAGGTGGAGGTATTTCGGGCTCGGGACCATCAATATTTATGCTTAGTGAAAATGAAATTATTGCCAGAGAAGTGGAACAAATTATGAATGATGTGTACAATACTATCGGTATAGAATATAAAACATACGTAACAACAATCAATTCTCATGGAATAAAAATTATTGATAGCGAATAAAAGAATCAAGGATGCAATTTTACAGTTTAAATAAACAATCAACAACAGTTGATTTTAAAACAGCCACTATTTTAGGTCAGGCGCCTGATAAAGGCCTGTACTTTCCTGAAGTTATTCCACAGGTAAGCAAAAAATTAATTGATAACATTGAAAATTTTTCAAATGAAGCAATTGCATTACAAGTGATTACTCCATACATTGGCGAATCAATTCCAAAAAAAGAACTGGATAGAATTATAAATGAAACTGTGAATTTTGAATTTCCCATAATTAAAATTTCTGAAAGTATTTATTCGCTGGAACTGTTTCATGGCCCAACATTAGCATTTAAAGATGTGGGCGCCAGGTTTATGAGTTTATGCCTGGGTTATTTTGCAAAAGGGAACAATAAAAAAGTAACTGTATTGGTGGCTACCTCTGGCGATACCGGCGGCGCTGTTGCACAAGGATTTTATGATGTGGAGGGAGTGGATGTTGTTATACTGTATCCTTCGGGTAAAGTAAGTAACGTTCAGGAAAAACAACTCACTACCCTGGGTAAAAATATCTATGCACTTGAAGTGGATGGCACTTTTGATGAATGTCAGCAAATGGTGAAAGCAGCTTTTGCAGATAATATGCTGAATAAGAAATTGAAACTTACTTCGGCCAATTCTATAAATGTGGCCCGATGGCTACCACAACAATTCTATTATTTTTATTTGTGGAAACAATGGAAAGACAAGAACAATCCACCTGTGGTAGCAGTACCAAGCGGTAATTTCGGAAACATTTGTGCAGGCTTGCTGGCACGCCAATCTGGATTACCCATTAAACATTTTATAGCGGCATGTAATACAAATGATACGGTTCCCCAATTTTTAAATACTGGAAATTATCATCCCAAAAAAGCAATTGCAACTTTATCAAATGCAATGGACGTAGGTGATCCCAGCAATTTTATAAGGGTATTGCAGTTGTTTGAAAGGCAAAATGAGTTGCTGAAAAAATTAATGAGTGGTTATTCTGTTTCCGATGAAGAAACTAAAACCACATTGGTTTCTGTTTTGAAAGACCATAATTATTTATTAGATCCACACGGAGCCGTAGCTTATAAAGCACTTTATGATCATCTCGCCATTTTTCCTGCAGATAAAGGAGTAATCCTTGAAACTGCTCATCCAATTAAGTTTTATGATAAGATTGAACCATTAATTGAGCAACCTGTGGAAGTGCCGGAAAAAATTGCAATGATGATGAACAAAGAAAAATTCAGCACAAAGATTAGTGCTGATACAAGCAGCCTCATTGATTTTTTAATGGCTAAATAAAAAAAGGGCTGGTAATATACCAGCCCTTTAAAAAATTATCATCACTGCTTATTCAGCTACTACTTCAAACTCTACTTCGGTTTCGTTACCATTACCAAAATCTATAATAGCTTTGTAGGTGCCTAATTCCTTTACCTCATCTACAATACTGATACGACGGCGATCAATTTCGTAACCTTTTTGTTCTTTAATTGCACGTGCAATCTGAACAGAAGTTACACTACCGAATATTTTTCCGCTGGTGCCGGTTTTTGCGCCAATCTTAATTGTACCATCTTTTAAAACAGTAATAACACTGTTTATTTCGGCCAGTAATTTAGCTTCTTTCTTAGCTTGTTGTTTTTTCCTTTCTTCCATCATCTTTATGTTGGAAGGGCTTGCTTCAATAGCAAATTTTTGAGGGATGAGGTAGTTGCGGCCGTAACCGTTCTTAACAGTTACCAGCTCATTGGCACCACCTAAATTGTTTACATCCTGAATTAATATTACCTGCATTTTGTTTGCATTTTTACCCAATCCCGAAAGCTTTCGGGACTTTCTTCGCCAACAGGCGGATTAGGGTGGTTTAAAAAATTATTTTAATAAATCGGTAACGTAAGGTAAAATAGCCATTTGACGGGCTTTTTTAACTGCATCGCCAACTTTACGCTGAAACTTTAAAGAGTTTCCGGTGATACGGCGAGGTAATAATTTACCTTGTTCGTTAATGAATTTTTTTAAAAATTCTGCGTCTTTGTAATCAATATAATGGATACCCATTTTTTTGAAACGGCAGTATTTTTTCGGTCGCTTCTCCTGCTTGATGGCAGTAAGATATTTTATTTCGTTTTTTGCCATGACTTAAGCGGGGGTTTTTTCGTTAGTAAATTTGCCGCCACTTCTCTTTTTAGCATTGTAATCGACGGCGTACTTGTCGAGTGCAGTGTACATGTGACGCATTTGCGATTCGTCACGTAAAAGTTGAATCTTCAACTTTTCATTGAAGCTGGATGGCGCTTTATACTCCATTATCCAATAAAGACCGGTTGTCTTTTTGTCAATGGGATAGGCCAGCGATTTTAGTCCCCATGGGTTACTGTGCAAAACCTCACCTCCGTTTTCTACAACGAGGTCGGTATATTTTTTCTGGGCAGCTTTAAACTCTTCCTCAGAAAGCACAGGGGTAAAAATCACCATCAATTCGTAGTTGTTCATTTCCCTGTTTTGTTTTGTTTATAAATAATTATGTTTACCCGTTTTTTTGAACGGGCAGCAAAGGTAAGGGTTTTATAGCAAAAACCGGTAATGAAGATTAGGTAATTTGAGGCGATTTTAATACCGGCATCTTTACCTAATGGCATTTTCTTTAAAATGCAATCTTTTCAGTGATGTGGAGTAATTGAGGTTAATCAATTTTGTTTATTAATTATTTATTATCAATAAGTTAGATTATTATTAATAATTCAACCTATAAACCGGGTACCTGTTATGCGATGGTTCGTAATAAGGCGAATTGATATAAATAAAGTTTAACTGTGCCGATTCATTGGCAGCAAATTTCTCGTCTGTTTTTTTCTTTTCTTCCAATTTGGCTTTTAAACCGGGGTTATTTTTTAAAACTTCAGCAGCAAGATCGTCCCAACGGTAATCGCTATAGCCTTCTTTTTGTTGTAAAACAGCATCAAAAAAGTTCCAAGAAAAGAAACTGTCATCACCGGTTGGTTCAAGCATTTCTACCAGGTAGCGGTTGGCAGGTTGATTAAGCCAAATAATATAGTCGCCTTTTAAAAATCGTACTTGCTGATTCATAACAGATGTTTTCACAGCCATATTCTTATGGTGTTTTTCATAAGGTTTTGGGTAAGATTTATAATCATCAATATGGTAAGCCTGTACATCAATAATTGTGTCTTTGGTAAAACGTTGCATTTGTACACCGTTCAACTTTAATAAATCAATTACTGTCCACCAACCTTGTGGAATGATATAAGCTTTTGGTGCTTCAATAATATCATTTGGTTTAAAAGTATCAAAAAACCTAACCTGTTTAGTGAATGGTTTGGTACGGTCATAATACATCCGGCTAAGCCCTGTAGCATCACTTGGTTTATAAGCTTGTTCGTAACCTTTAAAAGTTACGTATGAATATTTTGATGTATCAACATTCCATTTTAATGCAAATGATTTTTGTGCACTTACTTGTTGCCTTGCTTTTTTACGTTCAGCAATTAATTCTTTTGCATTTAAAGATGCTTTTTCTATCATGGTTTCAGAAAAAGAATAAGTAGATAATACTCTTTGTTTATAGGGTTTCAGCATATGTGTTTCGGGCATAAAGCCAATTGTTTGAAACAATGTTGTATAACCAGAAGAATACCTGGGCGAATCATAAAACATCACCATTCCTTTTTCGGGTCCTGCAGTTTCAAAACTTACATAAGGTACCATATCCCATCCTTTATCTGCCATACTTTTATAAAGCTGAGGCTCAAATTTATTTTTTAACCAACCACCTAATTCTGCACCAAGTTTATTGTATTGAGTTGTTAGAATGGTCATTGTGTGCTGGTAATCGGCACCATCGCTTACATGGTTATCAATTAAAATATCAGGGTCAACAAAGTGATAAATTTGTGCAAATGATTTTGCATTTTTACTATCGCTTTTTGTAAAGTCACGGTTTAAATCAAGGTTTTGCGCATTTCCTCTAAAGCCATATTCTTTAGGACCGTTTTGGTTGGCTCTCGAATAAGAATTTCGGTTTAAACAACCCCCAATATTATATACGGGTATAAATGCAAGGGCAACATTACCGGGTAGTTTAATTTTATTTTTTACAATGTCTCTTACCAGCATCATACTGGCATCTATACCATCCGGCTCACCGGGATGTATGCCATTGTTGATAAGGATTACAGCTTTGTTTTGCTTATGCCATTGAAGAGGATCAAATTTACCATCATCACTTACCATCACAAGGTGTAAAGGATAACCGGCATCCGTCATTCCCATTTCTTTTACCAAAACCTTTGATGATACTTTATCTAAATTTTTATACCAGTTTATAGCTTCAAAATAAGTAGCAGTTTCTAATCCATCTGTTTTTTCGAAGCGGCATTGCTGTGCACCAGCATTATAATAAGTAAAAAAAATTGCGAGCAGTAAAATAGTTTTTCTCATGAAGGTTAATTTTTTTGAAGCTACAATATTTTTGTTTTATTGTATTGCCACTCATAAAAATTATTTTAGGTACTCTGCAATTTTATATAAGGATTAAAATCATTTAATGATGATGAACGATTCGTTTATCAGTTGGCTGCTGTTTATAATCTTTATAAAATACCTGCCAGTAGCAAGTGAGGCTATATCCAGATATATATTTCTTTGGCTATTTGCAACCTGCTGCCTAAATACAATACGGCCACTCATGTCGGTTATTAGCAAACTGCTGTTTTCTTTTAATGGCTGCAATAATTTTACAAACAAATGTTTTTTTGTTGGATTAGGATAAACCATAGCATTTGAAAAATTATTTACAATGCGTATTGCAATGGTTTTGCTATATTCATAATAACCATCCACATCAACCAATTTAAGACGGTAATAAACCGTATTTAAATTTGGCAGGTTGTTATCAGTAAATAAGTAATTGGTTACATTAGTGCCGGTAACTTCCCCAATTTTATAAAAAACGGTTCCATCGCCGCTTCTTTCAATTTCGTATTTTTTAAAATTGGTTTCATAACTGGCGTTCCAATTTAATGAAACCGTTTCTCCATTTTTTTGTGCATTAAAAGATAAAATGGTTACAGGCAATACACCGGTACATTGCCAAACCTGGGCCACATATTCGGGGTGGTCAATAAATGGATTGCGGTTGCCCTGTATCATATAAACATCATTATTCCTGTCAATTTCTTTTGTGCTAACAGGGTCTTGCAAATGCCATTTGTACAATAGCTTCAGGTACCAGTTATCAAAACATTGGTAAGATGTACCATTTAAAACACTGCCTGCATTTGAATTTGATTGCCATCCGGCAATTTCGTTTTCATAAGCGGTAGCCACATAAAAAGTAGAACGGGCAAAATCTCCTTTGTATTCATCAATTGGTTCAAATGCATTACCGGTATATTCATTTAAAAAAGTGTTGGGGCCTAGTTTTGATCCGTTATTTGACGTATAACTTGCCGACGACACTTCGCCAAATGGAAAATTACCACGCATGGTATTCACTTTTTTATCAGTTGGATAAACGATAAACATATCGCTGTACATAGGATCAACATTTCCGCCAAACCATGCCCTGGGAAATGAATGTTCACGGTTATACCGCTGGCATTCAACAGTACCACCGGTTCCCTTATCCTGGTATGGCGAACCAAAATTAGATTCACATTCATTTCCTGAAGGGTTATCCGAATACATATCCCATACTATTGTTTTATTAGCGCCATCATTAAGCCTGTCATCTGTTATAAAATATGCTCCCCAAAGCCCGGTATAAGAAGGGGCAGGATTGGTAATAGTTGGTTTTATGATATTATAAAGGGCGGTTTTTAAATTAGTGCAAGTTAAGCCTGTTGCCGCATCGTAATAGTTTGCAGGAATGCCGGGCCCGCCATTAAACATGGTTACAGATGCATCTAACGAATTGCTGCTATAAAAGGGTTGGCCGGTACAGGCTGTTTGTGCAGTAAATAAAAACAGGTAATAGGTAGTGCCTGCAGTTAAACCTGTTTTTTTATAAATATAATTTTTTCCGTAAAAAATCACTTCGCCACCACCAATATTATCACCAACATTATAAATGGTTCCGTTAACCGGTGTATTACTTAAAGTATTTGTATTTGATAAGATACCAAGGTAATAGATATTTGTTGCAGGAGAATTAGCAGTAGTGTCAAAATAAATTGCTAATTGCGTATCTGTATTGTTTAGTACAAGGCTGTTACTGTTTGGAAGGTTAGGAGTAGTACATTGGCTATACAAACTAATCTTAACAATAACAATTAAAAATGTAGTAAATAAAATTCGGTTCATAAAAAACTGGCATGTAATTAAAATTAATTAAAAAACCCGTCAAGCATTATGACGGGTTTTATAAAGATATTAAAAGGCAATTTTATTTTGCCATTGCGTTTACTCTTTTTGCTAATTTGCTCTTTAAGTTAGCAGCTTTATTTTTATGTATGGTGCCACGTTTAGCTAGTTTGTCAATCATAGAAGCTACTTTTGGTAATGCTTCAGCAGCAGTTGCTTTATCACTAGCTTTTAAATCACGGATGGCATTACGGGTTGTTTTGCCATAATAACGGTTGCGTTCGTTACGCTTGGTACTTTGCCTTACATCTTTTTGGGTTGCTGCATGATTTGCCATGTAAAATCTATTTTTTGGGCTGCAAAGATAGGGGTTTCAATCATAAATGAGTAATTAAAAATGGATAATTTTTAAAAGTTGTATTTTCTGCTTTATTTAGTTGAAAATTGAGCTTATGAACAGGTATTTATTACTGATTTTACATATTGGTTCGCTGGTTTTGCTGGGTTTTGGCTGGGTGTTGGATATTTTACATATACAGATTTCGGTGCACTATTTAAATATTATTGATTTTACTTTATTCAGCGAAAAACGAAGCATTTTAGGTATGATGGAAAGGCTATGGAAGGATGCAAATTACTGGCCTTTTACCTTAATTTTCCTGTTTGGCATTATTGTGCCTATGGTTAAATCGGGCATTTTATTTTATGTGATACTAACTAAAAACCCCCATCCTAAATGGCAGCGTTTTGTAAACGCCATCAGTAAATGGGCAATGGCCGATGTTTTTGCCATTAGTATTTTTGTAGCTTTTTTGGGTGCCAATGCTATGGAAAGTACTACTGCTACTTTGCAACCGGGGTTTTATTACTTTACAGGATATGTTATCCTAAGTGGTATTGTAGCCACATTTTGCGCAAAAAATGCTTTTAAATAAGGCAACTAATAACGCATAATTAACCGATATTTGCAGTCCATTTGAGCTGCGTTTTTTGCTAAAGTACAAGAGTGCGACGCCACTAAAGCCTTATAGCAGTACTGCGGCCGGGTACAAAAAATAATTTCAGTTTTTTATGAAGGATTTCCAGTACATCACCAATTCTCATCCCGGATACATTGAAGGGCTTTACAACGATTTTGTAAAAGACCCCAACAGTGTGGATGTGGACATGCGTAAATTTTTTGAAGGATTCGATTTTGCGGTTTCAAATGCTGCCGCTGCTTCAAATGGTACTGCTAAAACTGGAGCTACTATTCCTTCATCGCAGCTTGATAAGGAATTTGCCGTGTACAAACTAATTCTTGCATACAGGCGTAAAGGGCATTTAATAGCCAAAACAAATCCTATTCGTGAACGTAAAGACAGGCAGGCAAACCTTAGCCTTGCTGATTTTGGATTGGGCGAAGCCGATTTATCTTCTGCTTTTGCTGCCGGACAAATTATTGGATTACCCAATGCAACTTTAAAAGACATACTTGCATTTTTAAATACTTGTTATACCGGGCATGTAGGTGTACAGGTAGCATATATAACCGACCGTAAAAAACAGGAATGGCTGTTTAATGAAATTGAAAATACTTTGCTTAAACCTGTTCCGCTGCAACAGAAAAAAAGAATACTGCAGAAATTGAATGAAGGCGTGATGTTTGAAAAGTTTTTGCATACAAAATATATAGGGCAAAAAAGATTTTCGCTCGAAGGTGGCGAAACAGCTATTGCTGCATTGGATGCTATCATTAACACAGCCGCTAATAATGAAGTGGAAGAAGTGGTGATAGGCATGGCACACAGGGGCAGGCTGAATGTATTAGCCAATATAATGGGTAAAACCTATGAGCAGATTTTTAGTGAATTTGAAGGCAACAGCGTACCCGATACCACTATGGGCAGTGGCGATGTAAAATACCACCTGGGTTTTGGTAGCGATGTGGAAACAGCCGATGGAAAAAAAATACACCTGAAATTGAGCCCCAATCCATCTCACCTGGAAGCCGTAGATCCGCTGGTGATTGGTTTTGCACGAAGCAAGGCTGATGTATTGTATAATAGCGATTATGATAAAATTCTTCCTATTCTGATTCATGGCGATGCATCTATTGCGGGGCAGGGTATTGTGTACGAAGTATTGCAGATGTGTGGCCTTAAAGGTTATTACACCGGCGGCACTATTCATTTTGTAATTAATAACCAAATTGGTTTTACTACCGATTTTGATGATGCCCGTTCGGCAGATTATTGTACATCTATAGCAGCATTGGTGCATGCACCGGTTTTACATATCAATGGCGATGATGCCGAAGCGGTGGTTAAGGCCTGCCAAATAGCAACATTGTACAGGCAGGAGTTTAATACAGATATTTTTATTGATATGGTTTGCTACCGCAAACATGGGCATAACGAAGGCGACGAACCTAAGTTTACACAACCTCAGTTATATGCTGCCATTGATAAGCATCCAAATCCACGGGAAGTATATACCCGGTTTTTAATTGAAAATGGTGAACCCGAAGCACAGGCGCTTGCAAAAGAAATGGAGCAGAAATTTTTAGGTGATTTGCAGGAGCGGTTAGATGAGGTGAAACAACATCCATTACCATATACTTACCAGCCACCCGAACTTGTTTGGAAAAGTTTACGTAAGGCTACCTCCGATGATTTTGATGCATCGCCGGTAACAGCAATTAGTATTGATGAATTTAATTTATTGTTTAATGGACTTATGAAATGGCCTGCTAATTTTAAGCCTTTGCGTAAGGTAGAGAAACTGATTGCTGATAAAGTGAAATTGCTAAACGAAGAAAATAAAGTTGACTGGGCTACAGCCGAATTGATGGCTTATGGAAGTTTACTGGTTGATGGAAAAGATGTTCGCATGAGTGGGCAGGATGTAAAACGAGGCACATTCAGTCATCGCCATGCAGCTATTTACGACGAAAATACCAATGCAGAATATAACAGGCTTGATCATTTTACCGAAACCCAATCACCGTTTCGCATATATAATTCATTATTGAGCGAATATGCCGTTTTGGGTTTTGAATATGGTTATGCCATGGCTAATCCTAATGCATTGGTAATATGGGAAGCACAGTTTGGCGATTTTGCAAATGGCGCACAAACCATCATCGACCAGTTTATAACAACGGCCGAAACAAAGTGGCAGCGTATGAACGGAGTGGTGATGTTGCTGCCTCACGGTTACGAAGGTCAGGGCCCCGAACACAGCAGCGCAAGGATGGAGCGTTTTTTACAAATGTGTGCCGAGTTAAATATAGTGGTAACAGATGTTACCACAGCATCAAATTTTTTCCACCTGCTACGCCGGCAGTTGGCATGGCCTTTCCGTAAACCGCTGGTTAATTTTTCGCCCAAAGCAAACCTTAGGCATGCCGGCAGTTACAGCAGTAAAGAAGAATTTACAAGCGGAGGTTTTAAGGAAGTGTTAGACGATGCCTCTGTAAGCGATGCAGCTACTATTAAAAAAGTATTGTTTTGCAGTGGTAAGGTTTATTTTGACCTGTACGAAAGGCAGCAAAAAGAAAACAAGAAAGACGTTGCCATCATCAGGCTTGAGCAACTTTATCCTCTGCCTCAAAAACAATTGGATGAACTGTATAAAAAATACAGCAAGGCCATTTGGTATTGGGTGCAGGAAGAACCACTTAACATGGGCGCAGCCACTTTCTTAAGGATGAATCTTAAAAATATCAACTTTTATATCATCAGCCGGCAGGCAAGTTCGGCTACAGCAACAGGTTTTAATAAGGTTCATCAAAAAGAGCAGCTGCAGATAATTGATACTGCTTTTAGTATATGATGTAAATACTTAAAGTTATCCTTACAAAAATATAATACGGGTTCATCAACTTATTTTTATTTACCCGGTGCAATAAAAAAATGAGCTACAAACATGTTTAATTCATTAAGTGAAAAATTAGAATCGGCATTTAAGAATATTAAAGGGCAGGCTCGTATCAACGACCTTAATATTGCTAATACAGTTAAAGACATACGCCGTGCATTGGTAGATGCCGATGTAAATTATAAGATAGCCAAAGAATTTACCGATAAGGTAAAAGAAAAAGCCCTGGGCGAAAAAGTTTTGCTATCGGTTAATCCCGGCCAGCAAATGGTTAAGATTGTGCAGGACGAACTTACCCTACTGATGGGTGGCCAGGCCAGCGATTTCAATATAAACGGTGCGCCTGCCATTATACTTGTTGCAGGGTTGCAAGGTAGTGGTAAAACAACATTTAGCGGTAAGCTGGCTAATTATCTAAAAACAAAAAAAGGCAAATCGCCTTTATTGGTGGCGGCCGATATTTATCGTCCTGCAGCCATAGATCAATTAGAAGTGCTGGGCGCCCAAATTGATGTGGCAGTGTTTAGCGAAAGGGAAAATAAAGATGCGGTTTCAATTGTACAAAATGCAATTAAAGAAGCAAAGTCAAAAAATAAGAATGTAATCATCATTGATACTGCCGGCCGTTTGGCTGTTGATGAAGTGATGATGACCGAAGTTGCCAATATTAAAAAGGCAATCAATCCGCAGGAAATATTATTTGTGGTAGATAGTATGACGGGACAGGATGCAGTAAACACCGCTGCTGCATTTAATGAACGATTGGATTTTAGCGGTGTGGTATTAACTAAGTTAGATGGCGATACAAGAGGTGGTGCAGCCTTATCAATAAAATACACGGTAAACAAACCCATAAAATTTGCAAGCAGTGGCGAAAAAATGGATACACTTGATGTGTTTTATCCCGACAGGATGGCACAACGTATTTTGGGCATGGGCGATATTGTAAGCCTGGTAGAAAAAGCGCAGGAACAGTTTGATGAAAAAGAAGCTGCACGCCTGGAAAAAAAGATACGCAAAAACCAATTTGATTTTGAAGATTTTAAAACACAATTGCAGCAAATAAAAAAAATGGGTAACATAAAAGACCTGATGGGTATGATACCCGGTGTTGGTAAACAAATAAAAGATTTAGATGTAAATAACGATTCTTTTAAAGGCATAGAAGCCATGATAAACTCCATGACTCCCGAAGAAAGGCGCAACCCCGATATTATAAACCCCAACCGCAAAGCCCGTATTGCCAAAGGCGCCGGTAAAGATATTGCCGAACTAAATGCTTTTATAAAGCAGTTTGAGCAAATGAAAGGTATGATGAAAATGATGAACAAGATGCCCAAAGGCATGATGCCGGGCATGATGGGGAAAAGGTGATGGATCATTTGATTGGCTTTTTTGCCCTGCCATTTTTCAACAGCAGCTTTAATCCATTTTAAAAAATAAATAAATACAGGCAACCTATTAATGTAAACTTACGTTAATTGATTATTCAAATCAGCAAAACGGGAAGTTTTAAAACCATAAAATTGACCAATAGGCCGGATCTGTTAAATATTATCCAGGGTTGCATAAACGCAAACAGGGATAGCCAAAAAGTATTTTATCAATTGTACTATGGCTATTCTTTAGCAATCTGCATGCGTTATTGTAAAAATGCAGATGATGCCATAGAAATAGTGAACGACGGCTTTTTAAAAATTTTTCGTTCCCTCGGCACTTTTAACCCTCATTACACCGATGTAGAAGCTTCGATGAAAGGCTGGATGAAGCGTATCATGATTAACACGGCAATAGATCATATCCGAAAAAACAATCAACGTTTTTTAGTAGCAGAAATTTTCGATAATCATTTTAATATCGAAGATGAAACTGAAACGTCTATTGATAAAATGTCGTATGATGAAATTATAGCTATCGTTCAAAAGTTATCGCCGGTTTACCGTGCGGTTTTTAATTTGTATGTTATAGATGGATATAAACATGAAGAAATTGCGGAACAGCTTGATATTTCGGTGGGAGCTTCAAAATCCAATCTTTCAAAAGCCAGGACAAACCTGAAAAAAATGTTGCAGGAAGCAGAAATAAAACATTATGAGCAAAAAATCATTTAACGATATTGAACAGGCCATAAAAGCTGCTGCAGAAGCCCATGAACCAGCTTTTGACGAACAGGCCTGGAAAAAAATGGAGGCGTTACTTGATAATGACAAGGATCGCAAACGACCCTTTGCATTTTGGCTTTGGTGGCTGTTGCCGTTGCTGCTTGTATCGGGCACCTTAAGTTATTTTGCATTTAAATCACCCGCAAAATACAATGAACCACAAAAAACTTCAGAACAGAAAAAATCAGCTAAGATGCCCGATGCAGTAGTACAAGATATGCATGCTGAAACAGGAAGCATAAAATCATCAACTGCCGGTAACACAAATACAAGTAACGATACTTCACTTGTTGAAAAGCAAAATATAAATAATCAGCCAAACAATTTACCCAATAACAAAAATATTATTATATCAAAACAAGAACCATCAAAAGCAAATACAGGCACTGCTGAACAAGAAAGCGAAAACCTGTTTACAAAAAATAGTAATAACAAAAAAACAAAAGGGAAGATGAAGGTGGGCATTGTTGCACCTGCTGCAGCAAATGTAAACGAAACAACGGAGCCTGGAGATAATTCTGCTAAAGCTGATGCCGATAAAAAAATGGCAACTGATACAAAAGATGATAATAAGAAAACAGAAGAATTGGTGGTTATAAATATGGATACTGCTAAGATGACTGAAAAGAAACTGCAGGAGATTGCAGACAGCGTGGTTAAGAAAATTAAAGACGATAAGAAAACGAAAGATAAGATAGTACGATTATATGTGATAGCATTTGGTGGCGCAGAAAATAGTGGTGCTAAATTATTTTCATCGGGCAAAATCACAGGCAGGTACGGGCTAGAAGCAGGCTACAGGCTAAATAAGAAACTAAGTGTGCAGGCAGGTTTTTATGTTAGCAACAAAAAGTATATAGCAACAGGAAGCGATTATAAGACCAAGCCGGGAACATATTGGAACACGGTTGATATCAAGTCGATTGATGCGGCTTGTAGGATTTACGAAATCCCGTTGTCGGTGATATATGATTTTGCAAGCGGTAAAAAATTAAAATATTTTGCATCTGCCGGTCTTTCATCTTATATCATGAAGAAAGAAGATTACAAATTTTATTATGACCATTACGGTTCTATGCGGCAGACCGATGTTAAATATACCGGCAATAAAAACCTGTTTTCTGTACTAAGGGTATCGGCCGGAGTTGAAAAAAAACTATCTAAAAACATTTCCATCATAGCTGCTCCCGGCATTTCTATTCCTTTGGCAGGTGTGGGCGAAGGCGAAGTAAAATTATATTCAGCCGATATTATGATCGGCATCAAGTTTACACCCTCCCGAAAAAAATAATTTTCAGCACAAAGCAACCCTGCTTGTAAAGCCTGCGTAACATACTTGTGTAATGCAGCAATAAACTTTTTTATTTTTTATTGAACCTGCATCACTTTTTTTAAACAGGCAATCTTCGCTTGCCATATTACGCTACAATAAAAAACCAATTGTATGTCTAAAAAAATTTCATTGATCTGCTTTGCCATCATCATTGTTTTAGCATCGGCCAATTTTGTTTCCTGTTCAAAAAGCGGTACTACACCCCCGCCACCGCCGCCCGATCCTTGTGCTGGCAAAACAATTACTGTAACAGCCGCTACTACTGCTGCCAATTGTACCAACAATGGCACAATGACCATTACAGCAAGCGGAAGCACCGGCTTTACCTATAAATTAAGCGCTACCGGAACTTACCAGGCATCAAATGTTTTTAATAACCTGCCTGCAGGCGTTTATACAATATTTGTAAAAGATGCAGCAGGCTGCGAAAAATCTGCATCGGTAACTATTGCTTCTACCACACCAATAACTGTAACAGCAAGCAGCACACCTGCAGTTAATTGTACCAACAATGGTACCATAACTGTTACAGCCACAGGTGGTACAGGATTTACTTATAAGCTTGGTGCAGCCGGCACTTACCAGCCATCCAATGTATTTAATAACCTGGCTGCTGGCAGTTATGTAGTATTTGCTAAAGAAGCCGGAGGATGTGAAGCATCAGCAAATGTAAATGTGGCAGCAAATAATTCTATTGTTGTTTCCGCTACACCTACTTCAACCACTAACTGCCAGGCCAACGGAACAATAACTGTTAATGCAACTGGTAGTACCGGATTTACCTATAAATTAAATGCAGCAGGCACATACCAGGTATCCAATGTTTTTAATAACCTTGTAGCAGGTGCATACACAGCATTTGCAAAAGATGCCAGCGGCTGCGAAAACTCAGTAGCCGTTACCGTTACTGCAAACAATACCATTGCAATTAATAATATAACCGTACCTGCATCTAAATGCAGTAACAATGGAACGATTACTGTTAACGCAACAGGTAGCACGGGTTTCACCTATAAACTTGGCACAGGCGGTACTTACCAGGCATCAAATATTTTTACAGCTCTTGCATCGGGCAGTTATACCATGTTTGTAAAAGATGCATTTGGTTGCGAAAGCTCTGCTGCTGCAAATGTGGCTGTTAATAATACTGCCGGCCCTTTGTTTACAAATGTAAAAAACCTGCTTGCTGCCAGGTGTGTAAGTTGCCATAGCGGCCCAAGCCCTGCAGGCGGCCACAATTGGACAGTGGATTGCGAAATTGTAAATTTTTCTGACAGGATAAACCAGCGTGCTGTTGTTATCGGCGATATGCCACAGGGTGGCCCGCCATTAACAGCAACTGAAAAAGCTATCATCACAAACTGGATAAATGCCGGCGCAAAATTCACCGATTAATACTGTTGATGATGCGGAAAAAAATATTTTGGCCGGTTTTTATTATTGCTGTTGCCGCCTTGTTGATATATGTGTACAGGGAGTACAACCGCAAACCAACCAATTTATCGGGTACCAAACCTGCATATAGTTTATCAGCAATAGAGTTGGCAAACGAGTTTGAAAATGATGAAACCGCGGCCACCATAAAATATGCTGGGAAGATAATTGAAGTAAGCGGTGTAATTAATGCGGTGGAATACTGTCAGGATTCACTGATAAATATTTTAATGGGTGATGGTTTGTATAAGGTAAGTTGCCAGCTTGATGATAACAACATGAAGTATGAAAAACATTACAGGCAGCAGGATTCAGTAACCGTTAGGGGAATGTGTACAGGCTTTTTGTTGAATGTGGAACTAAACCGTTGTGTAATTGTGAAATGAAAAAACAATTTAAAAAGATGATAAAAAACATGCTGGCTATTCTATTTGTTTTTTGTGGTGTAGGTTCTATAAAAGCACAAAACAGGCTTTACAGTAACGATGCTAAGATTTCTTTCTTTTCAAAAACAGCACTGGAAAACATAGAGGCTGAAAATAAAAGAGCATTATGTGTTTGGGATACGGCTACCGGCAAACTTGAGTTTTCGGTTTTGATAAAAGGATTTGAATTTGACAGGGCGCTAATGCAGGAACACTTTAATGAAAACTACATGGAGAGCGATAAGTTTCCCAAAGCTTTTTTTAAAGGCACTTTAAAAAGTGATAAACCTATGAAGCTGCTAATGGATAACAGTTATATGGCAAAAGCCGATGGAATGCTTACAATACATGGCGTAACAAAACAGGTATCGGTGCTAGTAACCATCAGCAGTAAGAACGGTAAAATAAGTTCGGCGGCAGTGTTTAGCGTTTTGCTCAGCGATTATAACATATCCATTCCAACTATCGTGGCAGATAAGATAAACAAATCCATCAGGATTGCAGTTGCTGTTGCAGAGTATAAAAAACTTTAATCCCCAACCAATATGATAAAAATAATCTCCGTCTTCATCTTATGTACAGGTTTTGTTAAACTGCATGCCCAGGAGAAGGGCATGTTGGATTCGATGATTCAGGATAACCGCCAAACACAAAAGGTTTCAGGCGCCTTTAAATCAACAAGAGTCATCAATGCACATTCGGTTGAGATGCTTGGCAAAAAAAACCTTGATGTAAGGATACTGCACAGGTTTGGGATGATTAACCAGGGCATAAAACAATTCTTCGGACTCGACCAGGCCTCCATGCGCATGGGCGCCGATTACGGCATCACCGATTACATTACGGTAGGGTTTGGCCGCAGTACGTTTAGAAAAGAACTTGATGCATTTGTAAAAATAAGATTTCTTCAACAGGCTACCGGTTATAAACCCATACCTGTATCTGTTATTGTTGCAGGTGGCGCCACATTATGGACGGAGCAATCCTTCGATTCCATTCAACCCACCATTGGCGAACGTACATCGTATTACCTGCAATTGGTTTTAGGAAAAAAAATTACATCAGCATTATCGCTGCAGGCAAGCCCCATTGTATTGTACAGCAGCCGGGCCGATAATGTTGGCAGCTCCAATACCGTAGTTGCATTGGGCGGCGGCGGAAGAATAAAATTTACAAAACGAATGGCATTTACTTTTGATTATCATCATGTACTTGGCCCAAAAACACCGGGGTACAGGTCCCCATTATCTGCTGGTATCGATATTGAAACAGGCGGCCATGTTTTCCAGCTACATTTTTCAAATGCTGTGGGCATGAATGAACGGGCTTATATAGCACAAACAACCGATGAATTTTTTAATGGTGATATTCGCTTTGGGTTTAACCTCTCCCGGCTTTTCTTCATCGGTAAAAAATCTAAAAGCTCAGGAGTTTATTAAAAAACAGTATCTTCTATATTTTGTATGTTTTATTATTTAATCACCTAATATTGGTTTAACCTAAAAAGAGATTAAAATTAATGTTGACTGATTTTATTAAAATATAAATCAATAGTTTAATAAGTACAGCGGGTACAATTTCAAATTAACTATGTATTGAACGTAAAACAACGTAGTACTTGTTCCTGGCATTTTTATATTTGGCATTTCTCAACTTCGTGCCTATCTTTGTATACCTTTTTTAAGGAAGAAACCCTATTTAATAACAACCAAAAATTTCTATTTATGGCTGTAAAAATGAGACTGCAAAGGCATGGCTCAAAAAAGAGACCCTTTTATTTCATCGTAGTTGCAGACGGCAGATCGCCACGTGACGGAAAATTCATCCAAAAACTAGGTACGTACAATCCTTTAACGGTTCCTGCCACCATACAGGTCGATCGTCAAAAAGCATTGGACTGGCTGCAAAAAGGTGCTCAACCCACCGATACCGTACGCCGCATCCTTTCTTTTAAAGGTGTATTGTACCTTAAACATTTGCTGCGTGGCGTAAGCTTAGGCTTGTTCGACGAGGCAGGTGCCATGGAAAAATTTACCGCATGGATGGCCGAGCACGATTCTAATGTTGCACGCAGGCAAAACGCTCATAAAAAAGCACGTGCCGACAAACGCAACCAACCCGTTGTTAAAAAGGTAGATGTTAAAGCGGAAACTGCACCTGCAGCAGAAAAACCTGCTGAAGAAGCGCCTGCATCCGAAGAATCAAAAACAGAAGAATAATCTGCCTCTGTTACGTTAATTCTTTTAAGTCCTGGTTTTTTTATCGGGACTTTTTTTTGTACCCGGCAGCAACGCCTTGTTCAGCTTCATTGGCGTCGCACTCTTGTACTGCATATCTTTATTCATCGTAGCCCAAAATCATATCTATTTTAAAAAAAACTAACTTGCAAGTACATGAATCAATATTTTAAAATAGGTAAACTTGCAGCAAGCACCGGATTAAAAGGCGAGTTGGTACTGCAGCATAGCCTGGGAAAAAAAACAACATTTAAAGGTGTAGAAGCAATTTTTTTGGAAGATAAAAAAAACAGCTTCATCCCATACTTCATTCAATCGGCCAAAACTAGAAACGAAAAAGAAACCATTATCAAGCTTGAAGGAATAGATATTGTAGAAGCCGCCCGTAAACTAACACCCAAAGAAGTTTGGATGGCCGAAGTAGACTTTAAAAAATTGGCTGCTAAATCATCACCCATATCCTTGCTTGGTTTTAATATCATCAACAATGGCCAAAACCTGGGCCAAATACAGGAAGTGATAGAACAGCCACACCAGGTTTTGTGCAGCATACTTATAAATGGTAAAGAAGCATTGATTCCTGTTCATGAAGAAAGCCTTGAAAAAATTGATGAAAAAAATAAAACTGTTTATGTAGTACTGCCTGAAGGATTATTGGAAATTTATAAATGAAATTCAAAATTCAAAATTCAAAATTCAAAATTTCTGCCTTAAGCATGTCTCCCCAACGCATCATAGCACATTTAGACCTTGATACTTTTTTTGTATCGGTAGAGTTGCTCAATCATCCTGAGTATATTGGTAAGCCTTCGTTTGTAGGCGGGCGAGACAGGGGCGTTGTTACATCGGCCAGTTACGAAGCAAGGGCTTATGGCATACGCAGCGGCATGCCCTCACGTAAAGCATTGCAGCTTTGCCCACATGCCATTGTATTGGGCTGGAG
>JAHBTO010000016.1 GCA_019638525.1 Ferruginibacter sp.
TCGTTCTATCACCGGCTTTTAATTTATTAGGAGCAATTAAACGTGGCAGGAAGGCAGCTTCTAATAACTGCATTAACTCGGCACCATTTGCATAAGGCACTTTATCAGGTACGGTTAACATAATATTGGTGATAATGAAACCCTGGTTAATACGTACATTGCTGGCTGCTATGCTTTGTAAATTAAATACGCCGCCCGACCCCTGCGTTTCCTCAAATACATTAGTGAATGTTTCTACATCACCTCTATCGCCTTTACCAATTGCCATTCTATAAACGCCTTTTAGCTGTTGTATGACAATTACTAAAAGTATGAATGAAAATAAAGCTCCAAGTTTTATATTTATACCGGGCTTAAATTTTATAGCCAGCACAGAGCCAAGCATAATCAGCCATGTAAGCAAGTCGTGAAACATACCGGCGCCAAGCGATGAAAGTATAATGGAGCCATAGATAATTATTAATGGAATTAACTTAAGTTTTTTGTTTCCCAGTATTAAAAGAAACACACCAACAAATTTTGCACTACCCAATAAATAAAATACAAAACTTAATTCCGAACCAAAAAAACCACCCACAAGGCTTGAACCAAAGCCGATACCAATAAGCCAATATGCCAGTTTGGGATGTTGTGTTGTAAATTCAGCAATCTTTTTTACATCAGGTACTTCACCATCTAATTTTTTTGCATTGATATGAAGGCCAAGAATGAAAAGTATTACTGCCGGCAAAGCATAACTGAAATATACAGCTTCAGGTACTTTCATTTGATACATGAAATACTGGTATTTATCTAGTCCATTATACGCTAAAACCGGCCCAATAAACATTTGCAGGCACATAAACGAACCAAGCAAATAGCGGATAGGTATTACCGAGTTAATTGAAAAAAACAACAGGAAAAACTGGTGCAGGGCAATAAGCAATGCAAAATATGAATACCAGCTTAATGATGGAAATAAAAGTAAAATCATAATTGCGCAAACCATGTAAGCGCCCCAGTTGATATTTACTTTAAACAGTGTGTACATATTTTAAAATACTAAACCACAGCTTCAATTGCTGCGGCAACTTTTTCAAAACTCCATTGGCTGATGATATTAAGTGATTGACTGCCCATTTCATCAAGCTTGTTTTTTGAGGATACCATCAACAAAATTTTTTCTTTCAAATCTTCCTTATTATTTGATTGAAAGGTATAACCATTTTTTCCATTGCTTACCAAATCGGCAGCACAACCGCACTTATCGCTTACCAAAACTGCTCTTCTGCAAGCCATGGCTTCGTTAACAGATAAACCCCATGTTTCGCCCGGCCCTTGTGATGGTAACACAAATACATCGCAGGAATAATATAAAGATGGCATGGCCTGTTGGTTTACAAAGTCAATAAAAAAAATCCTTTTTTGCAATACTTGCGATAAGGATTGCCATTTTTGTTTAAGCTGATGCTCAAGAATACCATTGCCAACAATCAATAAATAAGTGTTGGGCTCATCCAGTTCAATAAATGCATCCATTAACAAGCCCGGATTTTTTTTTGTTTCTAATTTACCTGCAAATAAAAAGACAATTGCAGTTTCCGGAATCGCTAACTTATTGCGCCAACCTGTTACTGGGTGTTGATTAAACCTGCTGTTTTCAATAGCATGAGGGGCAAATACCAGTTGATTTTCTTTAAGCCCGAATTTTGCATAGTAGTGTTTATTAGCCGTACCGGTATATAATGCCCTATCTACTTTTTTATAAACCCATTTTAAAAAAAACTTTCGGGCTATTTTTTTTATTGAATTTGTTTCAGCTTCATCTATTAAAGTAGAATCGCCCCTGAACAGTATCTTTTTTTTCCCTTTAAAATGTCTCAATACTTTTAAATGACTTTTAAAACTCCAGCCATACACCAGCAATGCATCGGCCTGCCATGCTTCAATTTGTTTTATTAATGTGGGATTATCAATCCCCTTAAAATGATGCGAGCCTTTATCGGCGGCAATATTTTCTACAAATGCATAATCATAGCCATCCAATAAAGGAATATCCCAGGCAATATTTTTTTGAAACCCGGGGTCGTATTTTTCTTTCAACACAGTATCGCCCCAGGTATAAAAAACTTTGATGGCAATATTTTTTCGCTGCGCCAGCAATTGAAATAAGGGGGCATTGTATTGGATGGGATGGGTAGTAATGATGGCTAATTTGTTCAATCTATTTTTCATATGCTATTTTGGCTCCTTCACAAATACCATTATTTATACCACAAAGTTCAAAATTCAATTTAGTCTAAGAGGAAAGATTTATAACATTCAATAATTATTTTGTCTGCTGATGTGATTTTTTCTGTGGCTATAACCTTACAGCATCATTTAATGTGAATGTTTAGGTCTTGCCCAAATCATCGTATTATTTTTAGGACCACCTGTTCCCCATGGCTTTCCATTGATATAAAATAAATCGTAATCCATGCTTCTCATGTATTCCATGGCCGTTCCGGCTTTAAGTTCCGCAGCTTCCTCAGCCCATCTTTCAAATTCAAACAAGATATTTTTCACCTTTTTTTTCCTTAACATATCTTTCATCCCTTCAAATACAAAAACTTCAAATCCCTGTACATCCACTTTCATCCAGTCGATACTTTCAATATTGCTTTTTAAACAAAAACTATCCAGACAAATGGATTCCACTTCAATATACTCTCTGCTATAGGTGGGAGACAATGAACTCTTACCATATAGTTCCGACTGGTAAAACTTAAGCTTTTGATTATCGTCTTTATGAACCAGGGTATTGTATAATTCATAATGGATTATTTGATTATCCTGAAAATTTTTTTTGAGATAGTTAAAAACCATTGGCGATGCTTCAAATCCATAATAGCGAATTTTAGGTTTTACTTTAATTATTGGCAAACCCAAAGAACCAATATTGGCCCCAATATCAAAATATAAAGCACCATCCGGTATTTGCTTTTGTAAAAAAGAAACAATATCATGCTCATATATGCCATTGATGAAGAGTTCCTGCCCCAGATTTTCTTTTGTATTGGGCAGGTGATATAGAATGCCTCCATGAGCTTTAAATGATATAGGCTCAGTCAAGTTGAGTCGAAAAGCAAAGAGTCGTTTGCCCAATCTCATCTTTCCTTTAAACCAGGGTAATGATCTATACAGCCAGATTAAAGTTTTCATTCTGAAAATGTGGTAATTAATTTTTAAGAAGTCTCCCAATAATTAAGGAAGGAAGGAGTTTGCTTTATTGAACTGCAAATTCTTTTCGGATACACTTATTCAATTGCTGCCCACGAACAATTAATTTAACCCATCGCTTTATTCTTTCTGCGAAACCCAGGCTACTCACTTTTGATATATTGCCACCATGTGCCACATAAATTACGGCAGGAAATGGTATGGCTTCCAAATGTACATTCCGGCTTTCTTTTAAACGATGCAATACCCACCCATGACTGGTAAATAAATTATAATCGAGCCATTTACCTTTTTCAAAATCTGGAATGGGCACAAGATCGCTACGCAATAGATGGGTAGATCCATTAAAATTTTGCATGCCATCATCCATCCTAATCATTCTATTGCTGCCGTATTGCAATAAGTAACCCCTGTTGATATAAAAACCGGGACAATCATCCGTACTCAACCTCTCCTCCACATATTCTACCAGCCTGTTCGATATCAAATCATCCGCATCTACCGACATAAAGTACGTGCAGCCCTTTTCTTTTGCCTGTTTGCAACCATAAAAAATTTTCCTGCTTTTATCCCAACGTCTTTCCAGCATGAGTTTATCGTAACTAAAATGTGGTAAAATTTCTGAAGCATCGGGTATATTATCAAAAGCAACAAAGGGATAAGGAAATTTAACCCATGTAATTTTTGAATCGGTATTTTTTATCAAGGGTTCATCCGTATATACTACAAATATTTGATAGTTGCTGTTGCGTTGATTCAGTAACGAGCCAATGGTTCTTTGAAGAAGGCTGCAATCCTTTTCCCAATTTTTAGATTGGGCTTTTGGTTTTAATGGAAGAATAAAGGCAATCATGGTTTAATGGTAAAACAAGTTTTTCAATTGCTGAATATAAACTTCTGTTGAAAAATGTTTTTTCATTTGCTCAATATTCCTGTTTCTCACCTGTTCCTCCATGTGCTCCGTATTAAATTGGTTGATATCAAAAACTTGTATATCCAGCGCATTAAAATAATTAAACAATACATTAGCCGGATGCAGGTAAACTTTTTTACCCTTGGCCAGCATGGAAGTAACATTACCCACTGCCTGCTGCCGCATATGGTTAAACACTGCAATATCTACAGTATTTAAAAGTTGGTTGTAATCTTCAAAAGGTATAAACTTCCTAAGGGCTATAAACTTATTCGCAAATAATTTTATTCCTAATTGCTCTACATGATTCGCCGTATAATCGCTTCCATAAGATAATGGACAAATTATTTTTATATCCTCATCCTGTTTTATTTTATCCTTAATAATTTGCAGCGCTTCGGTGTGATTATTGCCATGGTCGGCTGAATTGCCCACAAGAATACAAGTGGTTTGTGAATGATTATTACCTGCAGAAAGTGCCGTGTTCTCGAATAATTGCCCCGGGTAGGCAATGCATTCATGCAACGTTCCACTGGTATGATATTTTTCTTTTACCAGTTCAAAGTCGCCTTTAAAAAGCGAAATAAAATGCCGCAGTTTTTTTATTAATCTTTTTTTTGCCCTGGCTTCGTTTTCATAATTGTAAAAATCGCCTCCCCACATCATCCAGTAACATTTTTTTATGAGCCAGGGTTGCAGGTTAAGCAACCGGATAACTTTGGGGTTCCAAAGACCATGCAAAATAATTTTATCGGCTGTGTACAAAGCGGTATTAAAGCCTATTACGGATGAAATGGTATTTACTATTTTGGTTTGGGGCAATCCATCCAAATTGTATTTTCCATAATCTTTTCCAATAATAAAAAAGCGATGTTCATCAATATTAAAATGTTCATCCAGGAATTCAATATAGCTCCGGATGAACTTTTCAAATATCATAATGTGCACAATCTTCATATTTTTTACCCGGTAGCTGCATCCAGCAATTCTGCCAGCTTACCGGTTACCGCTTTTGCTGAATAGGGACGGAATGCTTCTTTATTCACCTGGCTGCTTTGGAAATGGGCCGACCAATGGAGGTATGCTTTTAATGCAGCCGGAAAACTATTTTCAATGTGTTTTAAATCTGCCTCGGCATTAAAATGGAGCACATGGGCAGCGTTGGAATTTTTTAAGGCTTCTACCGCCGTACTTTGCGCATGCAGTAAGGCCAGTATGGGCTTGCCACTCAAGATGCCCTGGTACGATTTACTGGGTGTATAATGCGGCTCGGTACTGCCCATAATAAAGATACCATCTGCCTCCTGCAAATGCACCAGTACATCCAAATAAGGAATGCGACGAGGATATTCAAACACAATTGTTTGCCATAGGCCATAACGCTCGGCTATTGCTTTAATATTATAACCTTCAGGGTCATCCGGCGTTTTGCCGGTACCAATAAAATGAAATTGAATTGTGGAGTTCCCCGTTTCAATGCTTGCCAGGCTACGACACACTGTTTCTAAAACCGTATAGGCTTTGGGCAACATGGCCCCGGCATATACCAGTTTAAAAACCCCGGTTTCTTTTGCAAACAAGTAAGGCTTTAACTGCAATGATTTTATTAATTGATGATCGGCTTCCTCTCCACCATAAGGCATGGCGCCCACTACCGCCTGTTGTTTTAAATGTGGGTTCCTCTCCAGCACGGCTGTATAATAGCCCTGGGCAACACCGGTAATGAGCGATGCTTTTTTAACGGCAATGGGCTCCAGCAGGTTGGCTAATTTTTTGCTCCACCAATGCCGGCTCAATATTTTATTGCTGCCCGGAAAATCATGCACCCAGGGATCAATATAATCAATGCCATACTTAATTCCTGTTTTGCGATGTAGCATACGGCCCAGCAATGCACTGTAAAACGACGGAATGGGGATGTATAAAAAATCAAATCCTTCCTGCCGTATCATTTGCTTTGCCTTTTTATACAATTGCCAAAATGCTCTAAGCCCTATATCGCCAATCAGGCGGGGTTTTGTAATGGCAAATGCCTTTACTTTTTCAATGCGCAAATTAGGAGGCAATAATTTTACTAAGTTCCAATCGGGCGCTTCTTCATAATAACTTTCATGCACGGTAAGGATTACCGGCTCCCAGCCAAAGGCAGGCAGGTGCTGTGCAAATAGCCTTGGCCTATGCACACCGGCCAGGTTGGATGGTGGAAAATGCGGATAGAGAATTAATATTTTTTTCAAAGCTGATGATTCAACTTGTTTCGTTACTCTCCTTCCTGTTTCGTGACACACGAAACAAGGCAGTAGATTTTTCAACTGCTATGCTGTTGCCATAATTTAAGCAGGCCTTGCGATTCGGTTTCCCAATTGTGCATGGTTGCATTTTCAAATCTTTGTATTGCAGAAGACCTTATGCCTTCTTTTTGCTGCAGCAGGGTTTCTATTGCCTGTTTTAGTTCAGGAGGTTGCAGGCTGCTAACCATGCCATGTTGGGGAAATGAATTTATAAATCTGCTTTGTGCTATGGTTTTGCTGGCCAATATATAAATACCTGCCTGGAAATAAGCCAGCATTTTATTGGACAGCGCTAATTCGTTGTTTACATCCTTGCCCGGCTCTATAGCTAAGCCAACATCAAACTGACACAACTTTTGGTGCAGTTGTGCCTGCGGCAATGGGCCATGCAAATGGATATTTTCAGTATCATGGAGCCATTGGTTTTTAAAGTTGGTATTACAATGGCCAAACAAGTGCAATGCAATTTGGGGATGGTTTTTTATAACCGGTATCAATTGCTCCAATCCCCTGCCAAAAGAAATGTTTTGCGAAAACCAAACCAGGGATAAGGTATCCGCATCATTGGCTACCGGTAATACAAACTCTGTAGAAGGAAAATAATTCAACACTACCCGTTTGCTTTTTAAGGTATCCTCCAAATCTTTTTCTGAGTATTCCAAAATATCGGGTGATGCTGCCGTTATAAAGTTTGCCTTGCGAAGTATTGCCCGGTTCAACTGTTTAAAAATGGTATTTACACTTTCCTGATGGCTTTCACCGGGATGATAATCTTCCAAATCTATACCCAGGGGAATGTTATGCTTTGTGGCAAATTGCCATGCAGGATAAAAGCTACCGGGGTTATGCGCCAGCATTAGTTGAAAACTGCCGGGCAGTTTTTTTAAAGCCCTCATTAAAAGCCAGCTTCTTTTATTGCATCGTACCGAAAGCCAAAATTTATGTTTCGGCAAAAACAATAAAATCCATTTAGATATAAGAAAAAGAAAACTGCTCATCAGCCAGGGCCACCGTGGTTTTCGATTACCGGCAATGCCGATATAATTTATTTTTGAACCGAGTTTATTTTTCAGTTCCTCATTGAAATGCCTGCTCCAGTTGTTAAACTCAAAACAGATAACGCTTACAGCATAGTTATTTTGCAGGGCCAGTTCCATTTCCTTTACCAGCCGGGGGTTGGTTGCCAGGTTGTGCGTGGTAATAAAAAGGATATGCTTAGCCACCTATTTACAATAATATTTGATTAACCGGGCCGCTTTCCATCCCAATATATTTTTTATGGTTTCAATCATGCGACCACCCAACAAAGGCAGTTCGGCTTTCCTGTTCATTGTTTTATATCTTCTATAGGCAATAGCGGATAATTTTTTGCTTTGCGGATAATTGTAAATAGCATAGTCGAGGTATTGCTTGGCAAAAGCTTTTCGCAGCAAATCATCCGCTACCCTGTTTTTTAAGTATCCGTATTTGAGGTCTATAGTGAGCAAAATGTTTTGAGTGTATTTATTGCCCGGGTGAGCGCTTAGTTTGTTGGCTCTTTTATCTCTGCGGTAATAGTTGAATATGCCGGGCACATGCACAATGCCTTCGCTTGCCAGTATCATGCGGCTAAAAAATTCGCCATCATCATCGGGGCAGCGGTAAGCACGCCAGCCACCGGCTTTAACTATGAGTGGCTTTGGAATAAGCCAGCAATTGGTTTGAATAAAATTACTTTCGCCCTTTGCACCTAAGAGGTCAATTAAAAAATGGGCCGGGTTATTGGAGCTGTAAATAAAATGGCCCTGCTCCTCGGCTTTGATGGGTTTATCCAACTCCTCATCCTGTACAAAATTGATATAATTGCATACGGCCAGGCAACCGGGATTTTGCTGCAACGCCGCCACCTGTTTTTCAATTTTATCCGGCGATAAAAAATCATCCACATCCATAAACTGGATATAATCGCCGGTGGCTGCGGCAAGGCCCGTATTACGGGCAATGGCTGCACCGGCATTGGGTTGCTGTAAAACTTTTACTTTTTCGCCGGCCAGCGATTGTGCTATGGCAAAACTATTATCCGTAGATGAATCATCCACAATAATGATTTCAATATGCGGATAGGTTTGCTGCAGCAGGGATTGCACCGATTTTTGCAAAAAGGCTGCCGAATTGTAAACCGGTATAATGATGGAAACTTTTTGAGACATCATTAAGGGAAAACTTCTTTTTTAATAAACAGGGCATTGGCCAGGTGGTTACCTGCCTTCCAGTCGTGGCTGTCTATTTGGTACAGGGCATAAAAGAAATAATCTCTTTTTTCAAGAAAATGGCTCAGCGCTTCAAAGCAGGTATTGCGTTTATTGCTTGCATTAAAGCCCACTTCGCAATAAATAAAACTGATGCGTTTTTGGGCCAGCATATGTTCGGCGCCTTTTAACACATTTAGCTCATAACCTTCGGTATCTACTTTTAGCAGGTCTATTTTGTTTATATTATTGCCTTTGCAATAATTATCCAATGTATCTATTACAATCTTTTCTTCAATGGCATCGGCATCATGGTTCATGGCATTTTCGTTGAGTGAGTTGAGTACCGAGTAATCGGAAAACAATTTTATTTTCTTTTCGCCCCGGGTTTCGCCCAATGCCATTTGTTCCAGCCGGCAATTCGGGTAGCCGCTTACCTGATGTTTCAATTTTTCAAAAGTGCCTGCCACAGGCTCAAATGAAAATATGTGTGCATGTGGTTGATGATGCTTTATCCATTTTACGGTTTGGCCTTCATTGGCGCCAATATCAAAAACCGTATGCAGGTTGCCATATTGTAAACGTTGGGTAATATCGTAAAACAGGTCGGTACCAATGGGTAGCGTTTTTAATTTGTGCACCCAATAACCGGTGGTTTTGCGGATGATCTTTTTTACAATATTCATGTATTGCTATGGCTTTTTTTTAAAGTACAAAACACCCTGCACAAATTCGCCGATACCAAAGTTGGCATGGGTACAAGCTTCCTGGCCTCGTTTCGTGGCACACGAAAAGAAAGATGAAGTTATATGCTGTTTCGTGAGACACGAAACAGGGCGATGGATAATATTTTTTACAATATTCATTATAGGCTATGGCTTCTTTTTGAAGTACAAAACACCCTGCACAAAATCGCCGATACCAAAGTTGGCATGGGTACAAGCTTCCCTGGTTTTTTTGAGGTTACGGGTACGCCGCAGGTAATTGAAAAGATGAACAGCAAAGCGCCGCTTGTTTTTTTTATGCAGCCATTCCAGTTGGTTAGCGGTAAATGGAAGCGGCAGTTCGTTTAATGCATCTCTCATATACCGGTAATTATTGTACATATAATTAAAGCGGTTATTAATTTCCTGACCATCGTGCCGCCTGTAAAAATTCAGTTCAAAAGGGATAAGGGTTACCGGCGAATGGCAGGCTGCTTTTAAATTAAAATACATATCATTGGCCGGGCCATATTTTGTGGGATAGCCGCCAATGGCATTGATAAAACTGCGACGGATAAATGTACCACCGGGGCCCATGTATAAAAACTGTTGCTCAAAAAAATGTTTTCGCAACGCCTCATTCCCTTGTAATGTAAAGGTCTCATTAGAGTGAGGCCAGTACATGGCAAAATTAAACTGTGGGTCCTCGTGCACAATGGATAAAACTTTATGGATACTATCAGCAAATAATGTATCATCCGAATCGCAAAAAAGGATATACTCGCCTATAGCATAAGAAATTGCTTTATTCCGGTTGGGATAGTCGCCCAAATTATTTTCATTTACATACAACCTTATTCGTTCATCTTTGGCTGCATAGCTTTGAGCAATGGCTACTGTATTGTCTTTGCTGCCATCATCCACAATAATCAGCTCCCAGTTGCCATAAGTAGATGCCAGCACCGATTCAATGGCTTCTGCAATGAACTGTTGCCGGTTGTAGGCCGTCATTAATATGGAAACAAGGGGTTGGTTCATTTTATTTTCATTGCTTCGTTTCGTGGCTCTCTTGCATCGTTTCGTGGCACACGAAACGAAATAATGTTCTGTGCTGTTTCATGAGTCACGAAACAAGGCCATGGTTAAACCTTTGAAGCCAATCTAGCCTGTCTTATTTTTTCAATAGGTTGAGAGATAAATTTATTAAGCAAGAAAGACAAAATAATTGTACACAAAGCAATAACCCAACTTTGTTTGAAAAATTTTTCTGCCTGAAATGAACAAACCATTCCTACAAACATGTGTGAAATATAAACTGGGTAAGACAATTCACCTAATCGATTATCCCATGTTCGATTTTTCAAATGATGAAATAGTATGGGTATAGTTATAATAATGCCTAAAAAGTAAAACAATTCTTTTAATGAAAATGGTAAAAATTTTAAACCTACTGATGGTAAATGATAAAAAAGGATAGTAAACAATAGCATGCCAAATAAAAAGTACCACGCAATTTTTGGTTTGCAAGAATATTGCCTGATTTTTAAAAAAAGACGATAACAAATGTACCCGGATAAAAAGAAGGCTATTTCAAATGGAAAAAAACGATAAGTCCAGGGGTCATTAATGGTGTTGAAATAATTAAAACTCCATATTCTTATTGCAATTGAGCAAATGATAATAATAAAGATTACAGGAGGCTTTCGCCTGAGTATAAAAGGAGCAATTAAGTAGAAAAGCATTTCCAATTCAAGTGTCCAAGCTTGTGGCACAAAAAGAAAAGTAAATAATTGTGGGGATGTATTGGTAAAATTGTCGGTAAAAAACAATTGCCCGCTAGCAGAATTAATTCCCAAAAACATTACCATATCCTGGCCAAAGATGAAGATATTGCTAAGTGCCAAAAAAATGAAGGAAAATAAATTGGCTTCCACTTTTTGATAGTTTCCAAAAACAGGAAAGCTATTTCCTGATGTTTTATAGTTTACATAAATGCAAAAAAATACAGTAAATAAAAGTACAGTCCAATATACCGGATAAAGGCGAAGAAAGCGATTGCCGATAAAGAGTTTATAGGAACTTTTGGCGCCAATGTATTTTTGATTAAGTATATACGACATGTAGAACCCGGAGATAATGTAAAACGCCTGAACAGCCATTTGACCTCCAACAAACTTCATCCCAAATATTCCGCCAAAATGAGCAGCTACTACTGAAAGCGCCAATATTAGTCTAAGGATTCCCATTAATAAATCACTTGCGAATAAATTTCTTTATGCCAGCTTTAAGGTAACTTAAGCCGGTTCTTAATTTTAAATATCGGTAGCGCAACATCAAGAAATAATTTTTGGAATTTAGTTCATATACATCGTCAGCACCAAGCCGATAAATGCGTGAATAGCCTTGTTTTTTCAAAAAGTAATACACTTCATTGCTACCATAGTTATTCTCAATAGTGAACACTTTAATTTTGATTTTTGAAAAGTCAATGGTTTTAAGCACACTTAGTTCTCCTCCCTCAACATCAATATTGCAGTAGTCAATATAAGTGATTTTATTAGAATCTAAAATTTTATGTACTGGCATAACTTCTACTACTATAATCTCTTTGCTTCCACCATACTGCAAAATGCCATCATCAATTCTTTTCAGGTGTTGCTCATTCAAAAATTGTAAAAGCCCACTAAGCATTACGCCATAACCGGAAACAGCTAAAAACGATGCTGAACCCATAATATCGCCAATACAGCAATTTATGCAAATACAATTCCTGTTTTCTTTTAGTTTTGAAAACACAATGGGATTGGGTTCTATACAAATTCCATTCCATCCGAGTTCTTTTTCCAGGAAATATGTATTACTAAATTCTACCCCATCATAAGCGCCTATATCCAAAAAGTATCCACCTTTTTTCTTTGAAAACAATTTAGCAAGAAATTTATCTTGTCCGTCCTGAGAATAGTATTTCATATTTTTTAATGAATCGAATAATGGGGTTTTGAAATGATTAAGCTCTACTACCTGATATGGCTTTATTAAAGTTTTATCGTAACCATTTACATCCAATCATTTATCCTATAAAATAGAGTGAATTACATTATTCGTTTCAATGGAATTCTAAACAAAACTCTATCTCGCTGCATTTTAGACACTTAGTTTTAATTTCAAATGTTTTATAATCCTCAATGTTCGATGATAAAGTGAACTTATCAATCTGGAATTAAAAATGGACATCTTGTGTTTAAGGCTCTTAATCTTGTTTTTAGCAACTGGCTTTTTGGTTTTACTGTCTGTTATTACAAAATCAAAAAATGCTGCCAGGCTCTCCTGCGTAAATTCCCGGGGCAATTGGTTATTATTCAACCAGGGTTGTGCAGCCATAGCCATGTATTTTTCATCATCCTTATCCAATTCCATTATTTTTTCAATAGCTTCTTTATAATCTTCACTGTTTGAAATATTAATAAAACTTGCAGTATTAAAATCTTTCCCTACCGCTGCATTGCCCCAATAAATGGGAATGCTGTTTACCAGCATGGGCTCTATTAGCTTTTCAGTGGTGTAACCCGGCGAAGCAGAATTTTCAAATGAAATCACAAACTTATAATCACTAATAAACTTCATTTTATCTGCAACAGGCCCACCAATATTGTTTAAAAACCGACCCCCGGAATCTACCTGTTTGTACTTACTTAACTGATGAAAGAATTCAATACGCTCTTTTGCCTTACCATTTGAAACCACCATACAGCAAAACTTTTTTTTGGCAGTAAAATGCTTCAGTTCTTTAGGTGCTGTTAATCTTATCGGGTTCCATGCAGCCCAAATTGGCCATCGTTTATGACGTGGATTGTTTTCGTAAAAATCCGAATCCAATACATAATCGCAAATATCCCAGTTGGCTCTTACATTTTCCCAACCCAGGAAAACCCGGTGACACTTGTACTTAAGGTAATCTCTTTTACCATTATATGGATGGGTAAAAAAATAAAAGTCAGGATTATCCGATATCTCCACTTTATACTTTAAAGAAAGTACACGGGTAAAGTAATTGTCCTCCTTTTTAAAGTCGGGCCAAAAGTATCCGAAATTTATTTTGATGGTTTCCATGAAAATCTTTGTGCTTCGTTTCGTGGTTCACGAAGCGAGAAAATGTTCTATCCTGTTTCGTGAGCCACGAAACAGGGTGATGAAAATCTTTTCGCCTCGTTTCGTGGTCCACGAAACGAAATAATGTTCTGAGCTGTTTCGTGAGCCAAGAAACAGGGCAATATGGCTCAGGAAACGAGAAAATGTCCTGGCTGTTTCATGAACCACATAACAGGGCATTTAAAAATGTTTTGTGCCAACTATTTTTGAAAATAAAGCCAGTTTACCTGTTTCTAATAATAGTTTTTTAAAGCCCTGTAATCCTATTTTTTTTTGAGGGTAATAAAAAATTTCGGCATCAAGGCCGGCAATACTTGTCTTAAACAATTTTACTGCATCGGCCCTTTTGAGTTTTTGGCTTTGAATGTTTTTGATGATTACCGGCACCAGGCTATTGTAAAAGCCCCTTGCCATTGCCTTTCTAAACATCTCCCATTCGGTTTTTAATTTGTGCCCGGCTGCAAATTGCCGATAGGCTTTAAACTGCAGATTGTACTGCTCTACCCTTTTATCTGTGCCCTGCGCCATGGCCGAGTTTTGGTGAATATGGTAATGATAGAGCGGCTTGTTTACACAAACTATGCTATCTATATAATGCAGGTAATAGAGGTTATACAATAAGTCTTCGCCAATATGGATGTGTTCATCAAAGCGAATGGTATTTTGCCTGATGATATCTGCACGGTACAGTTTGTTCCAGTTGGCATAGTCAAATTTAAAACTCATCATTTGCGCTATGGCCTGCCCGGCTTTGTTTTTATAAGAGATGATTTCATCCTTTAGGTTCAATCTTATGGCAGAATGGTTTTCGGAGGTTGCCTGCATTACATTACAAACCGCCATGCCTGCATTTGAGCGGATGGCTGCATCATAAAGCTCTTGCAGCATTTGAGGTTCCATCCGGTCATCGGCATCTGCAAATGCAATCCATTCCCCATTAGCTATGGCCAGCCCTTTGTTGCGGGCAGCGCTTACACCGCAATTGTTGCTGTTGATTACCACTACCCGATGGTCTTGCTGCTCAAATTCTCTTAGCATATTTAAACTATCATCTGTAGAACCATCGTTTACCAGGATGATTTCAATTTCTGATAAGCTTTGCGCCAGCACAGATTGAATACATCGCCTGCAAAAAGCCGCTGCATTGTACACAGGTATGATGACGGAAATTTTAATGGTACTCATTTCTGCAAATTGGTTTCGGTTTTTAGCACACGAAACTAAAAATTTGATTCGTACTGTTTCGTGAGCCACGAAACAGGGCAAAGGGTTTATCGATAAGGATTGGGTAACTTAGGTACAAACTGAAACCCGTCAGCAATTAAATTATCCCTTAGTGAATTACTGATTTTATTTTTAAACAGTATCGTTGTAATCATATTGGGTTGGTAGTACTGTGGCATTTTTTTTACCAGATCATCATTTGCTTTTAATCCGGCCTGCATTTGTTGATACATTGGGTTTCCCGCTACTGCTTTTTCAAATTCGCACCCTTTTATATATATGTCATTAAATTTTTTATATGCCAGTGCTGCTATATCCATACCATGCATCAACCGTTCCAGTTCCCTTACGGAAAGTGTGTATATATAATTCCCGGCCTCTTCATAACCATGCTCTACAAAATATTTTGATGGCAAATAGGGTAAGTATTTTTTGCCGGTTAATTTTGCCCAAAATAATTTTAATGCGGAAAGCAAATACTTTTTAGAACTTACATCATTGGTATAAATTTTTTCGGCTGGTTCTACTAAGACAACAGCTTCACGGCACACCCTGATCATTTCATATAAACTCATAAATGGTTTTGGAAAATGATGAAATGACTCTTTGCAAAATATAACGTCAAATGAGTTGTCTTGAAATGACAGTTGTTCGGCATTTTCCACTCCAAAATTTTCGATAAAGCCTCTGCTTTTACTTTCCATAAGCATATTTTCGGCAATATCCGTTGGCAATATCTTAGTTAGGTCAAAAAGTTTTTTCAGCCTGATTGAGTCCAAACCAAATCGGCCATCACCAATAGTAAGCCATGATGCATGTTGAAATTCCTTTGCAAAGGCTGAAAGGGTAAGATACATTCGCTTATGTCGCCAAAAATCTACTGTTTTTTCATTAAACCAGCTCTCATGAATTTCTTTCCTGGATGCATCCAGTGCATCATTATTCATAAATTCCTTTTGGATATCAGCCAGGGTTTTCTTATTGTCCATTCTTTTTCGGCTTTCTATTAAATATATTAAACTTATTATTTAGGAAATAAAAAGGCTTAAGCAGGAAATGTCCCAATTTATAATCGTTTGAATTTTTAATTTCATTTCTGCCTTTATCTACAATGAAATCAATATTCATAAAACTCCTGTTGATGTCAAGAAAGCGCCTGTCAACCCCCAACCTTTGCTCAAATTCTTTTGTATGACTTAGTGAAAAAAAGTTTGTTGAATTGTTTAAAGGTTCAAGATTCATTAGCACATTTTTTTCGAACGGGTATAATTGCATTCCAAACTTTTGCTGGGGGGTGCCACAATATTTTGATGAAAGCAAAAACCGGTTGTTCACTTTTGATAATGGCTTGCTGCCATTTAAATCAATGCAAATATCCAGGCTTTGGTTTGTAAACCTATTATAGGCTTCTACCGATAGCTCAAAATAAGCATCGTAAATGGAAATGGCATTTTCAATCTGTGAAAACCTAAAATTCATATTCCTTAACAATAAGGCCGATTGCCATACCATAGTTTCAGCACTATGATGCTGTCCTTTATCACCAAAATTGGTAGTTAAGCTAATTCGGGGATATAAAAAATAAAGATTGCGTTCTACAATATATTGATAAAATATTTTTTTCCAGGAAGTAGCAGATGGCCATGCCTGAACCACTTCGGGTAATAAATGAAAGTTGAAATCAGCTGCAGCAGAATAATATGCTTTAAAATTCTGCCATTGCTGTTTTGTCCACAACTGCCCCCAGGAACATGGCACTTGCATAAAATAATTATCATAGCCATCTGCAATGGGCACAAATGGGCAAAAAGCAATTTCATTGAACGGGTAATTGTACAATCCAATACCGGCAATGGCTTCCGCATCTTTATAAAACCGGTATGCCTGCTGTGCATATGGATAAAATGCAGGCGAAACAAAAAGGTCATCTTCCAGCACAATAACCCCATCATACAGTAAAGCCATATCACCACATTGCAGGATATGGTTCTTTAGCCCCAGGTTTTGGGAATGGGCAATAATTTTTTTTTCGCCATGCTTCCAATCAAACCGGCTGGCAATGGCTTCACATTTATCATCTCCCGAATAATCAATACTGATGATGAGCGGAATATTTGCAAAGCCGGTGTAATCGGCTGCCTGCAACGACCAAAGCAGGCGGCTAAGCGATTGTGGCCGGTTGTAGGCAACTACTATTATGGCAATATCAGCCTGCATATTCTTTTTTGGAAAACAGTATATAACTCAACATCAATTTTATAAAACCCGGGCTGCCGGTATGGATAAAGTTTTTACCGATGAGCTTAAGTGCCTGCATCGTTTTTCCTTCATCGGCCAGGTGCCGGATATAAGTGCCCAGGCTGCCGTAAATTTTTTTGGCTGAGAGATGTGGCTTAAAATTTTTTAAAATGATGGCATCCCAATTTTCCCAGAAAGCATTGTCAAACTTATTGGCGCTAAAACCACCAGCATGATAAAGGCTAATGCTTATGGGTACATATTTTTTTTGAATATGGTTGTTGCAAAAAAAACGAATATTCAATTCGTGGTCGGCAGCAATTTTGTATTGGGTATGGTAGCCACCATAGGTTTCAAAAAGTTTTTTTTTGTAGAATATACGCTGATGATTGATATTCACTTTTATAAATTGCTCATAGCTCCACTCGCCTTGCTCGGGCTTGCCTTCGGGCATCCAGGTGCAATCGCCATAAACCATATCCCATTCCTGTTGTAAGAATGGCAGCAACTGTTGCAATACACCGGGATCGGCCAGCCGGTCGTCGGCGCCCATAAAGTAGAGCCATTGGCCTCCTGCCAGGGCAATGCCTTTGTTCATGGCATCGTAAATGCCATTATCGCTGCCAGAAAAAAATTTGATGCGGTTATCCTGCTTTTGAATTTGGTCTATATAATCTTTACTGCCATCGGTAGAATTATTATCCATTATCAGCAGCTCATAATTTGTAAAGCCTTGCTTTAAGATGCTATCTATTGCGGCAGGCAAATACGATAAACTATTGTATGTAGGTATGATGATGGAAAGCAGCATTATTTAAAAGTAAACTTCAACTCGGTTTTTTATTCTGCTTCGTGTGCCACGAACCAGGGCTATGGTGTGGCACAATCAACAAAATAATTTCTATCCTGTTTCGTGAGACACGAAACAGGGCATTAACTTCAACTCGGTTTTTTATTCTGCTTCGTGTGCCACGAACCAGGGCTATGGTGTGGCACAATCAACAAAATAATTTCTATCCTGTTTCGTGAGCCACGAAACAGGGCATTGGTGAGACACGAAACAGGGCATTAAACAAAATATTTTCTGTGCTGTTTCGTGAGCCACGAAACAAGACATTAAACAAAATAATTTCTATCCTGTTTCGTGAGACACGAAACAGGGCATTGAAACAGGGCATTGAAACAGGGCATTGAAACAGGGCATTGAGCCACGAAACAGGGTAAGGTGAACCTACTTGTTTGCAAATTGTTTATTTGCCTTTTCAATTAGGTAGGGTTGCAGTTGCAACCAAAGTTGTTGGCCGGCTCCATGTTCGCTGTTGCTTTGGGCATAAAAGGCATCCACCTTTTTTTTATATGCAGTAGTATTGATGAGCCGGCAGTTGGCAAAATCGGTACTGCTAATTTCATCCAGTAACCATTCTTTCCAGGGTCCGGCAAACCACTCGCCCATTGGGCTGTTCCAACCCTTTTTTTCTTTGTTGTTGAGTATGGCATCGGGTAATTTACCCTTGCCAGCCCGGCGTAGGATGGCTTTTGAAAAACCATTTTTTACTTTGTACTTGTTGGGCAAAGAAAATGCAAATGCAATTATACGATGGTCGAGGTAGGGCATCCTTATTTCCACACCTGCATACATGGCATAACAATCGTAGTTGCGCAAAAGGGTTGGCAATATGCCTTTGAAAGTGGATTGAAATAGTTTTTGCTTAAAGTGCTGCTCTTTTTCAAAAATGGATCCTGCTCCTTTTTGCTTATACCTTTGCAATAGCTCGCCCTTAAAATGTGGTAGTGTTTTTTTAAGATCAATCTCGTTGCTGTAGCCGTACATTTTATCAATTGTGTTCAGCGTATTGCGCATTTGAAAAATATTAGGGAAATCATCTTTCAATTTTGCATACATATCAAAACTATAACCGCCAAACAACTCATCGCCGCCATGGCCGTCTAATGTAACAATGATATTGTTTTCCCTGAATGCCGAATAGGTTTGAAAGAAAGGAATGGGTGAAGTGCCGCCAATACTTTCAAAATGATATACTGCCTGCAGAATATGGTCGGGCTGTAAATCGGGATTAACGGATACCGAAACAGCATTTACAGCAGCATTATTGGCTACCGATAACGCTTCTTTGGTTTCATCAAGAGCAGAGCCCGGAAAGCTGCTCACCACGGCCGTATAATCTTTATTGTGCCGATAACCCAGCCGGGCTACTGTAGAAACTAATAGCCCTGAATCTATTCCTCCACTTAGTGCCGAGCCCAGTGGCACATCGCTACGCATCCTTATGGAACATGCCGATGCAAATAATTCATTGAAGGCTTCTGTGGCTTCATCAAAATTTTTATACCTGCAAGGTTGCTTTAGCAACGCTTCGGGATGATAATAGGAATGAAATTTAATTTTGCCCTGCCGGCAAATGGCATACATACCCGCCGGAAATTTTTTTATGTCTTTAATATGCGTTTGCGGCAGGCTTTCATGATCGTGTGGATGCTCAAGTGCAAAGTTGAAAAACGCAGTATCATAGTCCAACTTACTCAGCAACCCATAAAGGCTTTTCATTTCGGAGGCAAAGGCAAACTGGTTATTTTGTTCTAAATAATACAAGGGCTTTTCTCCTACCCTGTCCCTGCTAAGGATTAATGTTTTTTCCTCCACATCGTAAAATGCAAAAGCCCACATACCATTTAGCAGGGGCAATGCTTCCGGCCCTTTTAATGCCAACAGTTTGAGCAATACTTCCGTATCAGACTGGGTAACAAAGTCAACTCCCTCCTTTTGCAGTTCGCTTCTTAGTTCTACATAATTATAAATCTCCCCATTAAAAACAATTACATAACGATTATTAAAAACCATGGGCTGGTTGGAGCGGCTATCGGTATCTATAATAGCAAGCCGCCGGTGGCCCAATTGCAGGTTTCCATCCTCCGATTGCCAGGTACCAAAACCATCGGGGCCACGATGCTGCATCTTATGCAACTGATGGGCAAAAGCCTCTTTACTGATATTATAATGATATGTTCCCAGTATGCCGCACATTATCTGCTAAGGGGTTTATCACTATGGGTATCATTTATCACCTGCCCATACAGGTTTACATAGGCATCTTTTACTTTTTGCGACGAAAATTTTTGCCTTATGCTATTTGCAATGGCAGCTTTGTTATACTTGTTGAGATGTGCAGCCATTTGCAAAAGCCCATCCTTAAAAGTAT
>JAHBTO010000017.1 GCA_019638525.1 Ferruginibacter sp.
CAATAATATTTTTTGTTTCGTGAAAGGAGAATGCTGCCAAATGGCCAATAGAACCAAGTGGCCTGGTAATGCCATCGCTGCCGGTATAAAAACTGTTGATGGCTTGTGCTGCATCTTCCACCACAAACAAATTGTATTTTTTGGCAAGACTCATAATGCTATCCATATCACATGCCATGCCGGCATAATGAACGGGAACTATGGCACGGGTACGCTCGGTAATGAGCGCCTCAATTTTTTGTACATCCATATTAGGATGCTGCGCCATGGAGTCGGCAAATACAATTTGGGCGCCCCTTAATATAAATGCATTGGCGGTGCTTACAAAAGTGTATGACGGCATTATCACTTCATCGCCGGGCTGTATGTTTAACAGCAAGGCAGCCATTTCCAGAGCATCGGTACAGGAAGTGGTAAGCAGGCATTTTTTAAAACCATATTTTTCCCTGAAAAACTCCTGGCATTTTTTAGTAAAGAGACCATTGCCCGAAATTTTGCCGGAAGCTACAGCTTCCTGAATATAGGAGGTTTCTTTGCCGGTGAGAAATGGTTTATTGAAGGGGATTTTACTTTTCATCAGGAAAAACGAATTCTAAACTTATTTTCAATATTATATTCTAAGCCATCTAGTTTAATCAACCCGTCAATTTCCAATAATCCTACTCCACATACAACAACTAACTTATTTTCCTTTTTGAAAATTACTTTTCCAAAATTTTGTTCTCTATCTTCCACCATAACATCCATCATAGCTCTTGCATTCTTTATAATAAAACATTCATTCTTAATAAAAGTCCTTGCTCCAAGGTAAGGCGGTCCTACGGCATTTATAAATTTTTCAATTTTTCTTGCATCCCATTTCCAGTCTATATAATAATCAACATCATCTCTCCATAAACTATATGTCGACTCACTTTCATTTTGAGGAAAACTTTTTAACGAGTTATTTTTTATCATATTTACAAAGGATAAAAAAAGTTTGTAGTATAACATTGCTATTAAATTTATTGCATCCGCAATTTTTATTGGATATACTATGTCTATAGCCTCCTGGCATATTATTTCACCTTTGTCGTATTCATCCGATGCGAACAAACATGTAGCTCCAATCCTTTCGTCACCATTTATTAATGCGGTTACTAGTGGATTAAATCCTCTGTATTTTGGCAATAATGAATCATGAAATACAATAACTTTTACTGAATTTCCTATCGGCATTAACCATCGCCACCCTATCAGAATATAATATTCTGCATCAGATTTTTTTTCAAAATTTCTTTCATAGAATACTAAATTTCGTTTAATACAAACTTTTTCTATCTCATCAAAAAAGTCATTTTCAACATTGCTATCCTTAGCAATTACTACCGAATCAATTAAGCTAATATAATCATCCGGAATATTCTTTATTAGATAGTATCCTTTAAAGCCTAATAAAAATAATCTAATCATGAAATTTTGTTTCACCAACTATATGCATTCACATATTCATTTGGCTTTAATTAAAGTAGATTCTTACAATTCTCACTAACAATGCGTTTGATTGCAAAACTGGGCATTTCATTTTTATTAATAGTAATGTAAATCAGTTCCCAGTTTTCCTTTACACAAAACTCATGTACGGCTTCCATTACCCCATACCTAATACCACCCACCCAATTGCCCATGATATAATCGTGGCCACAAATGATACCAGCGGGCTTAAGTTTCCTGTTTAAAAGTTTTAATTCCTGTGCTGTTGTTTTGTAACTATGGTCGGTATCCAGGTACACCCAGTCAAAATATGCATCGGGCATATTGGCCAGCACATCGGTGGAATAGCCCAGGTTTATTTCAATAGTTTTAGCCTGAATTTGGTTTTTAAATTTTTCTTCAATTTGCAATTTCAGTCCATCGTGGTACCTGCCGGGGTCGCCCCACACATCTATCAGGTGCAGCTTTGCAGGAGTTGTTGCAGCAAGTATCTGTTCCGAAAATTCACCTTTATCCACACCAATTTCGGCACATACGGCATTTTTGGGCAACAGCGATAGCAGGGTTGCACGATTTAATATTACCTTACAGTTTTGAATATGACGCTGCTCTACATCAACCGACGGAATGCTTTGCTCTGCCTGCAAACGTTCCTTATAAAACAGATCGCTAAACTTCTTTAAAGCCTGGTCGTAATCTTTATTCCAATACCTTTTTTTTAGCATGGGCCCAATGGCTTTTTTAAATCCCGGTGGTAAAGCATTTTTAATTTTTTGTTTTAAAGACATGGTGCGTATGTTTTATTTGCTACTGTACTTTTAGTGTTGGTAATGCATTTTTCTAATCAACTTATAGCTCCTACACCGTATCCATAAAACTCCTTTCTACCCTGCTAAATATAACCATGCCTGCAAATACCACTACTACAATAAAAGCGCCGCTGTAGAGTAAGCCGCCGGTATCTACTGTACCTACACCAAACAGTGCATAGCGAAATCCTTCTACAATAGGACTTAACGGGTTCCAGGCAATCCATGCGGCATAGGATTTATCTTTTAAATAGCTGAGTGGGTAGGCTACCGGTGTGGCATACATGAGGAGCTGTACTGCAAAGCCGATGAGTACGGTAAAATCCCGGTACTTGGTGGTGAGCGAGCTGATGATGATGCCAAGGCCGAGACCCAGGCCGGCCATCATGAGTACCAGCAGCGGTATTAATAACCAACTGGGGCCAAAATGAAAATGCCCGGTTTGGATGCCGTAATAAATCATTACGCCAAGCAGCAACAAAAACTGGATGCCAAATTTTACCATATTGCTCATTACCGTGCTGAGGGGTATTACCAGCCGGGGAAAATATACTTTGCCAAAGATGCCGGCATTGGCCACAAAGGTGGAGGATGTGGCGGTGAGGCAGGCGCTAAAATAATTCCAGATGGCAATGCCGCTCATATAAAACGGTATGGCTGCAATACCATCGGTAGGGATATTGGCCACTTTACCAAAAATAAACAGGAACATGAGCGTGGTAAAAATGGGCTGTATAAAATGCCATAGCGGCCCCAGGATGGTTTGCTTGTATTGCGCTACAAAGTCACGCTTTACAAATAGCCAGAGCAAATCCCGGTAGCGCCATACTTCTTTTAAATTGAGGTTGAGTAGTTTGCCCCTTGGTTCAATCACCAGGTCCCAGGTATCGGTATCTTTTGTTGAGTTATCCAAAAAAAATTGTTTTAGTTAAGCAGGCTTTGTAATTTTTGTTTGTAAGCTTCGTAGCCAAAATGTTTTTCAAGCAAATCACGGTTGGGCATAAATGCTTTTTTATCTTGTATGATATTACTGATGCCTGCGGCTATTTCATGAGTGCTATCGGGGTTTACCAGTTGCCCCAGTTGGCCATTTAGCAATGCATCTACCGAGCCATCCACATTGCCTGCAATTACAGGCAGGCCGTAATACATGGCTTCAATAAACACAATGCCAAAGCCTTCTTTTTGGCTTGGCATTACATATATATCGCTCATGGCAAAATGATTTTCCAGTTCTTCGTCTTTTATAAAACCCGCCAGCACAATATTATCCTGCAGGTTTAACCGGCTGATGAGTTTGTCTAAAAAATCTTTTTCCTGTTTATCGTAACTGCCCGCCACCAGGTATTTAATATTGTTCTGTTTATTTTTTAATGCAGCTATTGCTTCTATCACTTTATCATAACCTTTGTACCGTTCTTTTGATGACATCCTTGTAAGCGTCATCAATATGCAATCGGTTTCGCTAAAGCCATATTTTTTTAGCAGCGCCTGGTACTTAAATTTTACCGATGGCAATGGTAAAAAGGGGTCGAGGCAGTTATTAAGCACCGAACATTTACTTTCATTAAACCCATGCACATCCACAATCCTGTTTTTTGTAAACCTGCTCACCGCAATGATATGATCGCAGGCATTAAGCATGACCCTTGTACGTGTATTAAATTTGTACCACACTTCAATACCATGTGCCAGCAAAATTATTTTTGTTTTGGGCGATATCTTTTTAATGAGCCAGCCAATCAGCAACAGGTTGATATGGCTAAGCATCACCACATCTTTTTTTATACCGGCAGCCACCATGGCCCTAATAAAACTAAGCTTACGAATACCAAAGCCCCTGAAGTTTTCTGCCGGAAAATAAGGGTTATCAACCGCATCGGTTTGCTTATCGTACATGCTGCATATTTCAAAATATCCATCCTGCTCCACACTTCTTTCGTACAAAGCCTTGCCCATAATACGGCTTACTTTTTCGATACCGCCGGTGGCCGAAAAAGTTTTAAGAGTAAGCAAAAGTACTTTACCAGGCAATTGCTTTGTTTTTTAAAATCACCAGCGACATAATGTGGCTCCAATGCAACCTGCCCTGCAAAAATAGCCGATAGCTGCGTTTTGTATTTTTATCAGCGGCCATCATCAAGTCTTTTACATAAGCGCTGTTGGCCAGCCACTCGGTAAACGGAAATGAAAATCCCATCTTGGGCCGGTTCCAGATTTCCTGTGGCAACTCTTTTTTAAAAGCATCAATCAATAACTGCTTATTAAAATTGCCTGCATATTTTACCGGGTTTGAAATGGCCAGGCTTGTCTTTATCACTTCATCATCAAGCAAGGGTACTCGTATCTCTACGCCATGCGCCATGCTCATCACATCTGCATCCCTTAAAAGCTGGTTTTGCATATACAGGTTCATCTCCATCCAACCGGCCTGGTTTTTTGCATCAATACCATTTAATGGGCCGTAGGTAGGGTGTTCTTTTAATATTTCCCAAACTTCTTTTTCGGTGGCATCAAGCTGCTGTGCTATTTCAATAGGTACAAATTGCCCACGCAAAAAAAGGTAGCGCCCTTTTATACCATTTATCTTTAAATATTGCAACCGCCTTATTTTTTTATGCTTACGGCTACGGACAGCCGATAATAAAAAAGAGGGCGAAGCCTGCAGCAGGTTGGTTAGCGCCATCCGTTTAAAGGAAGGATAACCGCCAAACAATTCGTCGCCGCCAATGCCCGACAGTACAGCCTTTAAACCACGGTTGGCCGCATACTTGCTGATGAACCAGGTGTTGATACCATCGCAACTGGGCATATCCATGGCATGTAATATTGATGGAAAAGACTGGTGGAACTCTTCTTCTTTTAACAGGTGCTGGTAATTGTTGCACTGCAGTTTTTTTATGAGTATATCCTGGTAATTTTTTTCAGAAAACACGGCTTCCCTGAAATACACTGAAAGCGTTGTTAGCTGCTGCTGTTGGTGGGCCGCTGACACGGTTGTGATGATACTAGAATCGATACCGCCGCTTAAAAAAACGCCGATAGGTGCATCGGCAAGCAGGTGGCGCTTTACCGCCTTCCCAATATGTTGCTGTAATAGTTGTTGAGCCTGCTGCCTGTTGCTGATGGTTGAACTATAGCTATAGTGCGTAAATGATTGCAGGCTGTGGGTATGGTTGCCAAGATTATATTTTATAAAACAACCTTTATGCAGGGGCTGTACATTTTGCAGGGTGGTAACGGGCTCGGGTAAATGCCCATAAGCCAGTTGAAAAACCGGCCAGCTTTTATTTATTTTTTTTGATGTTTCGGATACAAAGGCTTTTGTTTCGGAAGCAAACTCCAACGACTGCCCGTTAATGGAATAATACAAAGGTTTTATGCCGGCGGGGTCTCTCACCAAAAAAAGTTCTTCTTTAAGTTTATCAAACAAAGCAAAGGCAAACATGCCTTTTAGTTTTGCAAAACTTTGTACATGCCACTGCGAAAAGGCAGCCAGTATCACTTCGGTATCGCAATTGGTGGTAAAGCTGTTGCCCAGTTGCTGCAGTTCGGTTTTTAACTGTGGGTAGTTATAAATTTCGCCATTAAAACTAATCACATACCTGTTGCCGTACATCATGGGCTGGTGTCCTGCTGCCGAGAGGTCAATAAGCGCCAGGCGGCGATGGCCCAGCACCAGGTGCTGTTTTTCGTATTCATATATACCTTCATCATCGGGGCCGCCATGTTTTTGCAGCCGGCACATTTCACCCACCATTTGCTTAATGGCTGCAGTGGCAATAGATGGATTTATTATGCCTGCTATCCTACACATCTTGTAAATACCAATAACATCATAAATTATTTATCAGCTCCAGGTTTTTCTTTTCAAAAGTTGCGCTAAGCTGTATGCCCATACTTTCTATTCGTACCCTTGCCTTATTACCCTTAACTTCCAGCACCATACCTTTAAAATCCATAAAGACGCCTTGCTTTACTTTTACCATAGCATTTTGTGGCAATATGCCTTCTACCACTTCCACCGATTCAAATTCATTGAGAAACTTACGTATTGTTTCAATCTCTTCATCTTTTATGATGGCAGGCTTACCAAGCCAGTGTACATAATTAACAATGCCATTGATGGTGAGCAGTTCCCACTTCTTAGTTTCTGCAACCTGTACAAATACATATCCTTTAAACAAAGGCTCCAGCACGGTTTTCTTCCTATCACTCCACTGTCGCAATGTTTTATTAAGCGGGCAATAGTGTGTAATATTTTTTTCATCCAGCAGGGAAGCTACTTTTTTTTCCCAGCGTGGCTTGGTGTACACGGCGTACCATTTTATTTTTTCATCAGCAGCCATTTGTGCGTTATTATTTTATTATTTTTTTTGGGAAGTGGCAAAGCTTCGCTGTCCCTCAGTTACAGTAAACCTGTAACCGAAGGATGAATGCAGCCGGTATTTTATTTAAATACCGGTTATATAACTAAACAACCTACTTTTTAAAAATCATCTTTTACCAAACAGCTTCCTAATGCGGCTAAACAAGCCCCATCCATTGCGCCAGCTATCATTACTCTCTTCTGTTGTGTAATAACCATAACCGCTGCCACCATAACCATAGCCATAACCATAACCGTAGCCATAGCCATAGTTGTTGTACCCATAGCCGTTTCCGTAATTCATAAAATGAAAACCTCTTTGCTTAAGGCCGTTGAAAACGATGGCCATATTTTTAAATTTCTTATCCCTGTTCAGTTCGTCTATCATACGAAGGAAGGCCTTGGGTGTAAGTGCATGGCGCACTACGTATATGGTTGTGTTGGCATATTTACTGATAAGCTGTGCATCTGTTACGGGGCCAATAGGCGCCGAGTCGATAATGATATAATCATATCTTTCTTCCAGTTCTTTTATCAATACTTCAAACTTAGGGCTACCAATAAGCTCTGTTGGATTGGGCGGTATAGGCCCGGCGCTTATTACAAACAGGTTGGGATATTTTGTTTCTTTTGAAATTTCATCCACACCGGCTTTGTTTATAAGGTAACTGCTTATTCCGGGGTCTCTCTTTACATTAAGGTATTTACTGATTTTTGGTTTACGCAAATCCAATTCCATCAGCGCTACCCGCTTGCCGGTAAGTGTAATGCTCAGCGCAAGGTTAAGCGATATAAAACTTTTTCCTTCGCCCGAAATGCTGGAGGTTACCAACAGCACTTTATCCTGTTCGTTTAAACCCATATAAGCAAGGTTGGTACGCAATGACCTGAACTGCTCTGCAATTATGGTGCGTTTACCTTCGCTAATGGCGATATTATCTACCTGTTTTGCCTGTATCAATTCTGCAATAACGGGTACGCCTGTCTTATTTTCTACTTCGCTGCGGAACAGTATTTTCCTGTTGAAATGTTCTTTCAGCAGCAGGTAAAAAGCTGCTGCCAGTAAGCCTATCATAAAGCCTACCATGTAATAGTTTTTTGCAATGGGCCTTATCAACCCACCGCCGCCGCCTTTTTCAAGCACCCGCAGGTCGGGAGTGGTTCCGGCAGATGAAAGCGCTGTTTCTTCTTTTTTTTGCAAAAGAAAAGTATAGATATTATTTTTTATTGCCTGTTGCCTGCTGATATCAAGCAAGGCTCTTTCTTTTTTAGGAATAGAATTTAACAGGCCGTTGTTTTTTGAAATACGTGCATTTACATTACTCACTTCGGTCTTTAAATCGTTGCGTATATTATTTAAGTTTTCCCTGATGTCTTTTTTAATACGGGCTACTTCATCGGTGGCCAGTATAACGGCATCGCTTTTTTCGCCGTTTACTGCCGAAACTTTATCAAGGTTAAACTCGGCCTCGTATAATTTATTAAGCAGCGATGCCAAAGTGGGGTCGGTAAGCAATTGCTGTGCAGGTACGGTACCCGGCTTACGGCCTTTTGCATTTACGTATTTCTCAATATCATTTAATATGTCTAATTGCAGGCCTGTTTCACTGTTTCGTTTATCCAGTTCATTTACCGAACTCAGGTACATTGATGCTTGTGTGCCCAGGTCGTACACAGATTCCCTTGTTTTAAAATCCTGCACATTTTTTTCAACCGAATCTAACTGCCCGGTAACAAGCAGCAGCCTGTCATCAATAAACTGCATGGTTTTGGTGGCAATCTGGTTTTTATCTTCAATAGCATCGGCATTATAGGCATCAAACAAAGCATTCAGTATGTCGGCTCCCTTGGCAGGCACAGGTGTTTGTATTTTTACATCAATTACTGTAGAACTGTAGGATGTGGCGCTGGCCGATAAAGCACCAATGATACTGCCTGCTGCACCGGGAACGGTATTAAAAACAACATAAAAATTTTTACCCGTAACAAATTTATTATACTGCTCATTGGGCACTACTTTATACAGTGTACCCGCAATATTAAAAACAGCATTAAAAGGAACATCCTGGTTATTAATGTTGATGGATTTTTTATCCCAGTTTACCGAAAAATAATATTTACCGCCACCATTAATACTGTCTTTATTAAGCGCTATAAAACTTACCGGCGAATTTTCTTTATACAATTCTTCTACCCGTACATTGCCTTCGTTATACACCGTATTATAAATATTAAGCCGGCGCACCACTTCCTGCATAATGGAAGATGAACGTAAAACGATGATTTCGTTTTCTACTATTTTTTTTTCGCTAAAAATATTTAATGCATCCAACACCTTGGTATCGCCGCCGCCTTTTTGCGGATCTTTAAGCAGCACTTTTGCCGAAGCCTGGTAAATTCGTGTCTGCGACCGAAGGTATAACCATGATATAGATAGTGATATAATTGTAAATATCAAGAACAATGGCCAAAAAGGCAGGTACTTTTGAAGAACTAATATGAAGATATTAGTTTCGGGCCTGTCTTTAAAAAATTGTTCTTCACTCATTGAAATATAGGCTGTTATTTAATTATGCGGTCAAGTACTATTACGGCAATGGATAATGCAGTAACGCCAAGCGCCACATTTTGTTGCAGCCTGGCACGTTTTGCTTCTTTTTCTTTATTATCGTTAGGCTGTACATATAATACATCGCCGGGTTTAAGCCAATACCATGCCGATGTAAATATTGACTGGTCTTCCAGGTTGATTCTTTTAAACTGCTTACCCGTTTCTGTATCCCGTATCACTAAAATATTATCACGCCGGGCATAATCAGAAACTTCGCCACTCATGGTTAAGGCTTCCAGTATGGGCAACTGTTCTTCGGGCATATTTATCACTTTGGGACTGCCTACTTCACCCATCACCGTTATTTTATGGTTTTGAAAATAAACCGTAACCACCGGGTCTTTTAAATAGGGCGATATATCCTGTTGCAATTTATCTTTTAACAGCGCACGGGTTAAACCTTCTACTTTAATTACACCCAGCCTGTGTAGCTGAATATTGCCATTGCTATCTACCCGGTAGCCGGGAATACCTCCCGTACCTGCAACTACAGATGGTGCATTATATATAGCATCTTCAGTTGGATTAAGGCTGCTGAAATTTATGAGCAGTATATCGTTTTTCTGAATTTTTATATCTTCTCCCCTGCCCATTGTATTGATAGAAGTATCCTGCGGAAGATTTTTAAAATAATATGCTGTTTTTGGAACACTGCATGATGCGATGGTAAATACAAGCGCTATAGCAGCCATAATGCCATACAGGTTTTTACTGCCTGGTTGGTATTTTATGTGCAAAAATATTTTCTTCATCTGGATCAGGGGGCTTAATTATTGCTCAAAACATGCTTACGGACAATGTTGTACAAATATAATTTTAATTGATTCAAACGATTAAAACCAATTAGTTTTTTATATTTATAGTGGGTAAAATTCGACAAAAAAACTGATATGGCAAACTATATTATATCCCGCAGAAGAGTGGGCTGTATGGTTATTAGCCAATGTATTGTTTAAAGTAAAGAAGTAAAATAGGCAAAGCTGTAAAAAAGCTCTCCGATTGGTTCGTGGTTCATGAAAAAGGCAAAAGGCAAAACCAAAAAGTCAATAATCAATGTTCAACATTCATCATTCACAATTCATAATTCATAATTCATCATTCATAATTCATAATTCTAATCACCAGGGAACAACAGTTGAAGCCACAGTAGTACAAAAGCTATATCAGGGCGCAATCCCGAAAACGGGCTGTAATCGTTTTCGGGGCTCCTTTTTTGTTACTTTTTTGGAGAAGCAAAAAAGTAAGTAAGAAAAATTAAGTTTCACGCAAAGAAACAAAGCAAGCAAAGGCGTAAAGCTCATTCGCCGTTGGTTAAGTATATGGTTCGTGAGCCACGAACCAAGGCGAAAAGCCAAGACGAAAAAAATTCAAAATTCAAAAGGCAAAACCTAAAAGTCAATAATCAATGTTCAAAATTCAAAATCCAACATTCAACATTCACAATTCATCATTCATAATTCATAATTCATCATTCACCATTCTTTTTATAATCCCTGTACTTTTTTACACCATAAGCAGCGCCGGCGACTAATAATACACTTAGGCCTCCATCTATCGGTACATCATTGGGGTCGGGCGGGCCCTGTGCAAATACAATTGTGGGTATTAATAATACCAGCAGCAGTATTACTGCCGGGTAGCATTTTTTCAGTAACTGTTTCATCGTTCTCTTTGGTTTTAGTTTTCTACTTTTTTGTTATGGTACGGGTTAGGGTGGTTCCTTCGCCATTTATTTTTACGGTATAAGTGCCTGCTGCCAGCTCTTTACCCAAACTGATAAACTGTGTGGCCGAGCCGCCTCCATGCGTAAGTGTTGTGTTGTACACCTGCTGGCCAATACTGTTATACATGGTTAAAGTATAAGTACCGGCTGCAAATTTATTCAATTGCAGGTTAAAGCCATTGCCTTCAAACGGGTTGGGGTACATGCTGATACCGGTGCTGATGCCCTTACCGATGTTTACCCTTACAATATCGCTGTACTTATACGTGCCTGCTTTTTCTATGGCTCTTATGCGGTAGAAATTATCGCCAAAGGCAGGGTTGGCATCAAACCAGCCATAGTTAACCTGTATATTGCTGTTGCCTTTTGATAATACCGTACCTGTTTTTACAAAGTGTCGGCCGTCGGTTGATTTTTCAACTTCATATTTATCCATATCCTGCTCGGTGCTCATCATCCAATCTACCTGGATGCCGCTGTTTTTTTCATAAGCTTTAATGCTGCTGATATCAATGGGCAGCGGGCCGGCGGTATTTTCAAACACAACCATAAACCTGTCGCTTGCTGCCGAGGCAGGATTGCTGCTAACGGTAATGGGTACCACGGTAGTGCCGGTGGTGCTAAGCTGTGTTTTGGTTTGTGTAAAATTATCTACCAGGTTGGCTACAAGGCCGGGTGTATTAAAGTTGGCAGCTTTAAACTCAAGTTCATAGTTCATCAGCTTCATGTTGTTCATAAAGATAAAGATGGTATCCTTGCCATTTATAAGCGGCCGTGATTCTATTGCAAGGCGTTTACCGTTTCTGGCAATTGCCAGGTTTTCATCCCAGTTATTAATATCCGAAGCATCGTTTTCATCAATAGCGGCGCTATAGCTTGCATCGTACACGGTAGTAATACCATCTGCCAAGCGGCGGTAACCTGTACCTTCGTAGTAATACATGTTTAAGGCAAAGGTTTGCAGTGTAGCAGGATCTACAAAAAACACACCGTTGTTATTGCCTACAGCTTTATGGCTTTCCTGTATGCTTATAGAAGGTACCGAAGCACCTGATGCTTCCACAAAAAAGGCTTGCCCCGGTTGTATATATTTATTAGCTAAACTACCGCTTCCGCTTGGTGATGTTACTCCTAAATCATTTACAGCTATAAAACCTCCACGGTAACCAATATTGGGATCCCATAACTGGTAAGTGTTTTTGATGTTAGAACAAGAAAGATAAACTTTACTCCAATCTAATGCTGAAGGATAAGGGTTAGTAATAAGGCTAAGTGCGCCTGCACCACCAATTGGGGTATTGGTAAAATCTGTATTTATTTTAGTGCCTGTTTGTAATGTACCTGTTGCCCTTAAAGTTGTGCTGGTGGTTGGCAATGGTACTGGCGTAGGCGGAACATTGGTATTGTACAATGTTAATTTAACACTACGGTCGCCACGTATAAAAAGGAAATAACCGGTATATGGATTTAATGAAGTAGATGCAACATTCGGAATAGCATAATATGTTGGAGTAACTCCATTAGTTGTTAAATACAATGAAGGCTGGCCTGTTTGCGTTTGATCGAAACCGTTTGCAATACTACCACCCGATATATGGGTACCATAATATTGTACAGGGTTAATACTGTCGCCTAATGCAAGCACCTGTCCGCCCTCCATCCAGTTTGTTTTAATGCTGCCAGTTGATGAAACTGTAGGTGCAAGCAACCTGTATGCCCTGCCACCCAGCGGATTGCCGCCACGTTGTGGTATCCATCGCTCTACAGTTACATTGGATGCACCGCTTAATGTACTGCCTGTTAAATCACTTATACGGGCTGTATTGGTTGCGTTTGATTTTAAAGTAAGATTTTTTGCATTTAAATTTAGGTTACCGCCTGCAGTAAAATTAATGGCATCGTACACATCCAATGCATTACCAAGTGTGGCTGATGATGTGTCTCCCATATTTAATGTACTTAACGAACGGGTGGCTGCGCTTGTTTGCGTAAAGTTAACTGTACCGGCTGTACCATTTAAAACAAGGTTACTGGTACTTGAGCCGGTGATGGTTCCCGTACCATAACTAAATGCACCGTTGGCAGTAAGTGTGTTGCCATTAATACTTAGTTCGCCGGCGCTGAGGGTAATAGTACCGGCAACTGTTCTATCGCCCGGCAATATAACCTGCCTTGTACCGGTACCGCTTAGGTTAACGGTAAGATTAGTTGGTACATCGGCAGTTGGCCACTCAAGCCCGGCATTGTAAATGCGGCCGGCAGTTGCATCTACATAAGCCAAAGTGGCGCCTGCACCATAAGTAGGACTTGTAGTTGCCAACGATGCATCGCCGCTACGGGTAAAGGTTTCGGCTACGTTAAAAGCGCTTGCGGCTGTTTTTGCACCGCTGCCCGAAATGGTTAAGTTTCTATAATCATTTCTTGGTGTAAGCGGTTGGGCTATACCATTATAATTAATGGTAGAGCCATTTTGCAAATCAATAGTTGGGTTATTGGTACTACTTACTGCTGCGCCTGCTGCATCAGTAAAACCGGTTGAACTTTGTACATTGAATGTACCCGTGCTAGTAACGGTAAATGATGTACCGGTTTGCATTTTTATAGATGCAAGATCTGAAGAGAGGCTAACATTACTACCTGAAACAATGATATTGCCATAAGAAGGTGTTGGGGAACTTACTCTAATGAGTGTAGCAGATGTACCTGTAAATTCAATTGTTGAGTTTGCAGATAAAGTATATGATGTTCCACCTGCATCCGGTTTTGTACCTGCACCATTTACTTTGTAATAACTTGTGCCTGTCATTACAAGGCTAGTCGTATTTCCTCCAAGTGAATAGGTGCTTCCATCTAAAATGGTTCCATTATCCAATACAGATAAAGTTCCCGAAACATCTGTACCTGTTGATGGTATTTTAGTACCACCTCCAGATGCTATTAAATTTACATAATCAACTGCACCGGTTATATTTTGGTTACCTGAAGTTGCATTATAATCAATAGTTGATGTAGCGCCTAAAACCGCCGTTGAAAAAGCAGGGCCGTTAGTATAACCGGTAAATGTAGTTCCGCTTGCTCCTGAATTTATCAACCCGTTAAGATTGGCGGTTTTTACAGTACCATTTATTGTAAACGTTGTACTTGTACCACTAAAACTATATGTTTCGGCATCAAGTATCCCATTTATTAAAAATAAAGTTCCGGGTACAGGCCTGTTTGAATTAACTTTTAATATTGCATTGTTATCAATAGTAACTCTTGGAACTGTAGTAGGCCATTCTATACCTGCTGTTTTTGTACCAGTACCATTATAAACCAATGCAGCCGCAGCATCATAAGCGATTGTGCCGGTGGTGCTGATGGTAGCGCCAACATTTACGGTTAATGTACCGCTTATAGTCAATGTCCTTGTGGCATCAACAGTTAGTGTAGCGCCGGATTCTAAAATAATATTTGTTAATGTTTGTGATGCTGTAATTTGTAATGTACCGCCCGCTTTTACAGTGATTGTATTTACAGATGCAAGGGTAGGATTATTGGATAACTGCAAAGTGCCCGCTGATACCGTTACATTACCCGAAAGTGTATTTGCTGCGTTTAAAGTAAGTTTACCTGCTCCTGAGCCTATTTTCTCTAATGGGTTGCTGCCCGAAATAATGGAGTTAATTATTACAGAACCTGTACCTTCTACACTTACAATATTATTGGTGGTATTATTTAATAAAACACCCATAGTAACAGGACCGGTATTTGTACACGAACCACCAGTTGATTTATCATTAATTGAAACATTATAAGCACTTGCATTTCTAATTACCGTATTGTTTACAGCATTCAGCCTTGTTCCATTTAGTTTTAATGTTCCGCTTGTTATACCCGAATTATTACCAATATTAAAATTACTACCCAGGTAGGTATTTGCAATTTCAATACCTCCTAATTCTAAATTACCACCAAGCGTATTCATATTTATACCAATACCTGTGTTAGCGGCAATTGCAGCGCCAAACCTGGCAACATCATTATTGCCTAACATATTACCCGGGTAATTGGTATTGGGTGTCCAGTTATCTACAACAAGCCATGCACAACTAAAGCTCCCATCCCATGTATAAATTGTAGGAGCTATATCGACTGAACCGCCGATTGCTAATCCATTTGTTCCAGATGAGGCAGAGTAGAAACCCCATCCACCGGTTATAGTTTGACCGCTAGCATAATATCTAATAGTTATTGTAGTAGTAGATGGTACATTTTGTAAAGCTGAAATACCAGATAAATCTATTTGTGGCATAGATACAGGTGCACCAATTACTGAAGCAGGAGAGCCTATTAAAGTAAAAGTTGTACCATCCAAACTATATGCATATTGATATGTTACACCAGGAGATGCTGCGAAAGTTGATGTTCCATTAAAATTTGCGTCTATTGTACTTAAAGAAACTGAATAACCTGTTTTTGCTGTAATTGTTATTTGAAAATAATCAGTATTCGATGTAGAAATCCCATTATTTTGAAAACCTGTTGTTCTAAATGAATTTGCTCCAGAACTAGCAGCTGCGCCTGCTCCTCTAGTTACATTATCTGCGCCTGATGTAGAAACTAAATTAGGATCGAAAGTAATTGCAGCCCAGGTTGTAGGGCTACTTGCACCAGTAAAATCCCAAGCTGCAATTTGTGCATTTATGGTTGTTATAAAAGCACAAAACAAAAAAACAATCAGTAAGTATAGTTTTTTCATAAAAATATTTTATTTAAACCCCCGGTTATAAAAATTAGCCGGTTGGGTACCTTGTACCTATACAATTGCATGCAAATTAGCCGCAAAAATTATTCCATCCATACAAAAGCCCCGGTTTGTTAATAAGTACAAACCGGGGCGTGTAAAAATATTATTGTTTTACAAACCTCATCTTATTGGCCTGCTCGCCATCGGCAACAGCGCTAATGGTATAAGTGCCGGGTGCAAGGCTGCCAACCTGCACGGGCAGGCTGCTGTAACCTGCTATCAGCGTAAGCGCCTGCCTGCTTACCAAGCGGCCCTGCATATCAAAAATATTTATACCCAACTGTGTTGTTTTGGCGCTTGTAACATTCAGCAACAGGGTTTGTGTAACTACCGGGTTGGGCGCAATGCTTATAATGCGTATGCCCTTAACGGCATTTAATAAAACCACGGTAGCGCTGTAGCTAACCTTACCATCGGCATCGGTAATCTTTAGGCGGTAATAATTTGTACCGGGCAGTGGCGCCGCATCGGTATAAGTAAAGGGTTGGTTGCAGCGTGCTGCATCGGCAGTTATACTATTGATATCGCTATACAATTGCCCGTTGCTGCTGCGTTGCAATACCATAGTAGTTGATGGTGTGCCAATACAGGTAACTTTCCAATCTAACAAATGGCTGTTGCCCAGCTTAGTACCTTTAAAGTAGTTGATGGCAATGGGTAATGGATTACTAAAGTCGGTACTTGCAATAGAGAAAGGGCTAAACACCGATACACCCGGCCAGCTTACATCGCCTGCCGTGTTGGTGCCTGTGGCGGTACCGGTAGCGCCATAGCTATCCCAGTTGCTGCCATTAAAATGCGCCACCACCAGCGATGGCAGGTTATCAATATAAGTGCCGGAGCAGTTGTTTATGGCATCGTTCCAGTTAAGTTTTACGTCAACAGTTGCGGTGCCTGCATCCCGGCTCAGCGTCCAGTAATCGCAATGGCTTACATGGTCTAAGCCTACGGCAGTAACCGCACCAAGAGCGCTTGCATTGCCCCTCATATACTCGGCAGTGTACCTGTCGGTAATGGCGCCGCCCACAATATTGCTGATGCCAATAGCTGCATAACCGGGAGTATTGCCCGAGGTGCCGGTATTAAGTTTACCCACCGGGAAAACAAAACTGGCAAAACCTATTTTACTAACCGGCCCGTTTACAAAACTGGCATTGCTTACATCGGCTACGGTAGCAGTTGTATCCATCGTAAGCAGGTTGGTGGCAGTAGTGTTAACAATGCCATCAATAAAATGTATAGTACCAGCATGGGTGATGGGTGTATTAAGCGTAAGGCCGGCGCTGCTGCTATTGTTAATACTATCAACCTGGTTAACATCATATAAGAAAGTACCGCCGGTATTGTTAATGCTTTGTGCTGCCGTGCCGGTATAATTAAAGCTGTAACTACCACTACCTGCGCCGGTAATAACTGAGCCGCCATTATTATTAAGGTTGCCTTTAAGGTTAATAATGGCCTGACCGCTGCTGTTAACGCCTCTTAATACGGCGCCGTTGTTTACATTTATATTTCCACCCACAGCTATAGAAGAAATTACAGACCCATTATTAACCACCAGGATTGTATTAGCGCCTGTAATATTAAGGTCGCCATCTACAATATGTCGGCGTGATGTGGAAGTACCGGTACCAAAGCGTACTTCAAAAGGCGATGCCGATTGCAGGTTGATGGTAAGGTTGCCCCTAACCACAATGCCATTATTGAAAGGCGCTGCAGCCACATTATTTTGCATGGTGCCATTGCTGGTTGCGGCAGGCTCCCAGTACAGGTTACCAAATTCGGGGTAGTTATTGTTATTTGCTGTACCGTTTTGTGTGCCATTAAAATGGTAATTGCTGGTAGTACTTAGTGATTGTGTGCCACTGCCGCCGGGAACAGTAGAACCGGTACCACCCTGGTAATAACTGGCATCGCCCTCAAGAGTAAAACTGTTAGTTGCTATTAGGTTAAAGCTTTCTGCATTGAATTTGGCTCCAGGGCGCAGGGTAAGGTTTTTAGTGCTACGGTTGGCGGTAAGCCATACTGAGTCGGGGCTTTGAATTACTACATGCGCAGCATTGGTAAAAGGAGTTAGAGTAGCAGGAATCCAAGAAATACTGTCGGAAGAACTTTGCCAGGTAGCCAATTGGTTCCAATCGCCCGAACTTACAGAT
>JAHBTO010000018.1 GCA_019638525.1 Ferruginibacter sp.
TATTTATGAAATATAGTGGTATGCGTATTAAAAGAGGAACTTCAATGGGCTTAAGTTCGCTGGGCGATGCCTATGTTAATTTTGGAACATTTGGCGGCGCTATTTTTATGTTCATCCTTGGATTTATTTATAGCGAAGTGCTGAATGTGTTTCATAAAAAGAGTAAAGATTATCCGGTGTTGATTTTATTTACCACGCTGGTATTTTATTATCCCATAAGGCCCGATTGTGAATTGCAAACCATCCTGGGGCACTTAGTTAAATCCTGTTTTCTTATTTATATTGTTTTAATTGTTTGGCAAAAAGAATTCAGGCTTTGGCCTGCATCCATGTGGAAAAAATCTTTATCCTGATACCCTGGTTTAGCCCGGCTTTTAAGGCCGGTGGTCCCATCCGCTCTGTTGAAGGCATGATAAAACAACTGTCGGGCAACGGCAAAATGTTTTATGTTTTTTGCAGTAATAAAGATTTGGATGCAAATAATATTGCAGTGCCTGCCAATGAATGGGTTTGTTTTAGCGATAACTGTAAAGTATGGTACAGCAGTAATAATAATATACTGCCTTTATTAAAAAAAGAAATCAGCCTGCAGCAACCGAACCATATTTTTATCAATGGATTGTACAACTGGCAGTATAACATTAAACCAATATTATTTATAAAAGGTATAAATAAAATTATTTCGGTAAGGGGTATGTTGCATCCGGCCGCTTTATCGCAAAAAGCAATTAAAAAAAGATTTTTCCTGCAACTGTTGAAAATTACCGGCTGGCAACATAAAAACATTTTTCATGTTACCGATGAACAGGAAAAAACTTTTGCACAAAAAGAATTGGGGCCAGCAGCAAAGATTTTTGTGGCAGGTAATTTTCCAAACTTGTTTTCAAATACCAATGTTCCCAATAAAAAACAGGGCGATTTAAAATTAGTTTCAGTTGGTTTAATTAGTCCTATGAAAAATTATTTACCCGTGCTGCATGCATTGGAAATAGTTGGGCGGCAACAGCCGGGCAGTATCATTGAATACGACATATACGGTGCAGTTAAAGACGAAGTATATTGGCAACAATGCCTTGCTGTTATTAATAGGCTGCCTGCAAATATAAAAGTGAAATGGCATGGCGCCATAGCCAAATCGGGTATTGAACAGGCATTATCGCAAAGCCATGTTTTTATACTACCAAGCAAAAGCGAAAACTTTGGTCATTCCATCATTGAAGCATTAAGCGCCGGCCGGCCGGTGATAACAAGTAATGGTACGCCATGGAATAATCTTGAGCCATCAATGGCCGGCATTAATACACAGGTAGATGAACAATCATTATCAAATGCCATCAATTTTTTTGTACAGATGCAACAAGATACTTTGCAGCAATGGGGTAATAACGCTGCAAACTATGCAAGGCAGGTAATTGACATCAATACATTAAAAGAGCAATACCGGTTAATGTTTACCATTTAAATTAAGCGTTATTAAATTTATAAAGCATCCATTATTTATTTACCTGCTTAAGTTCTTTGCAATTTTTTGTATTGCATATTTCGGAACTATAGCGGTAGAAGGTTTGTCTGCACCGGGCAACCATTATTCTCCTTTTGTGCATCATTACCTTGATTATCCTTCGTGGTTACGGCAAAGTTTGTTACAGGGAGCTTCATTTTTCCTGGGGCTTTTAGGTTACAACACGGTTATCACCGATGCTTATCACCTGCAAATGGTTAATGGCAGTTGGGTAAAGCTGGTGTATGCTTGCCTTGGTGTTGGTGTAATGTGCTTTTGGCTGGCTTTTGTACTTGCCAATAAAGGAAAGTTTGTAAAAAAAATTACATGGCTGCTGATTGGCCTACTTGGCATATGGCTTATAAATGTATTGCGTATTATGCTGGTGTTGCTGGCAAATAACAAACATGTAAAAATGCCACTGGGTTTAGATAACCATACATTTTTTAACATATTAGCTTACGGCGCTGTTTTTATATTAATGTTTTTATACGACAGGAGTTTTAATAAAAAATAATGAAGCTAAAATGCTGTTCACATGTATATTTTTACCTGTTTGCAAAATTTTTGAATTGAAAAAGAAATGATCATAGTTGGAATTAACGCATACCATGCCGATGCATCTGCAGCCATTTTTGTAAATGGTAAAATGGTAGCTGCCATTGAAGAAGAAAGGTTCAGGCGTAAAAAACACTGGGCCGGTTTCCCCGATTTAGCTATACAGTTTTGTTTGCAGGAAGCAGGCATTGGTTTTAATGATGTACATCACTGGGCAATTGGCCGAGACCCCAAAGCAAAATTTTTTAAAAAAATTTTATACTTGTTAAAAAATCCCGGTGGTAGTATGGCAGCCATAACCGACCGAGTTAAAAACAGCCGCAAAGCAGCAAGCATACAGGATGAACTGGCAAGACTATCGGGAATGCCTGCAAAAAACTTTGCCGGTAAAATACATAATATAGAGCATCACCGCAGCCATATTGCATCGGCATTTTTTGCATCGCCCTTTGAAGAAGCTGCCTGCCTTTCTATTGATGGCTCCGGCGATTTTAGTACCACCATGACGGGTATTTGCAAGGGCAATGAAATTAAAATTCTGCAATCGGTCAACTTTCCACATTCTATCGGCATATTTTATACTGCTTTTACACAATTGCTGGGTTTTCCGTATTATGGCGATGAATACAAAGTGATGGGCATGGCGCCTTATGGGCAACCAAAATACCTGCATTTACTTGAAGATGTGGTTACACTTACCAAAGATGGATTGTTTAAACTAAACTTACAATATTTTAGAACAGGAACTTCGGGCATCATCAGTTACGATGATAATCATACTCCGGTTGTGGCAAATCTTTATTCAAAAAAAATGATTGAAGTATTTGGTGCAGCACGCAAAAAAGATGAACTGCTAACACAATACCACAAAGACCTGGCAGCATCGGTACAACGCTTTACCGAAAAAATAATTTTTCATATTCTCAATCATCTTCAACAACAAACAGGCTTAACCAATATTTGTATTGCAGGTGGTGTGGCACAAAACAGTGTAGCCAACGGAAAAATTTTAAGCAATACGTCTTTTAAAAAAATGTATATCCCTTCTGCCGGGCACGATGCAGGTATATCGATGGGTGCCGCATTATACACACAGCATCAGGTATTGCAATATCCCCGGCAGCCGGTAATTATGAATGCTTATACAGGCAGCCGTTATAGTAATCACGAAATAAAAAAACTACTTACCGGTAAAGAAGTAACCTTTACCGAAATGGCCGATGAAGATTTATACAATCATGTAACCGGTTGCTTAATTAATGGTGGGGTAGTGGGTTGGTTTACCGGCCGTGCCGAATTTGGCCCACGTGCTTTGGGAGGCCGTTCCATCATTGCCGACCCCCGCCGTGCCGATGCAAAAGAGATCCTGAACCTTAAAGTAAAAAGGCGTGAAAGTTTCAGGCCCTTCGCCCCGTCAATACTTAAAGAATATGTACCCGATTTTTTTGAATTGGTTGATGATGTGCCTTTTATGGAAAAAGTTTTCCCCATAAAAAAAGAAAAACAGGCATTAATTCCGGCTGTAACACATGTAGATGGAACAGGCAGGCTGCAAACGGTTGATAAGGAAATATCACCAAGATATTATGCTTTAATTGATTGTTTTAGAAGAAAATCCGGCATTCCAATACTGCTTAATACTTCATTTAATGAAAACGAGCCAATAGTTAATAGCCCAATTGAGGCTTTAGAATGTTTTGAAAGAACAAATATGGATATGTTAGTATTAGAAAATATTGTAGTACAACGTTCGGGCAGTTATTAAAAAAAGTATATCTTAGCAGCATCTTTACATGCTCACCTTAATAAAATCCAAATTAAAATCACAAAAATCGGCTGCTTGTGTATAAAAAATAAATAAACTGTTAGTATTATTAAATAATAAAAATAACTACGGCACAAATTTAAAATAGAAAAGTACCTTATAACTTATGAAAGTATCAATCATAACAGCCACATATAATTCTGCTAATTTTTTAGAAGAGGCAATACTCTCTGTTATGAAGCAAGACCATCATGATATTGAACATATAATTATTGATGGCGGTTCTACTGATGGTACACTGGCTATAATCGAAAAATATAAAAATCATATTGCTTTCTGGAAATCGGAGCCCGACAGGGGCATGTATGATGCCATCAATAAAGGAATGCGGGTAGCCACCGGCGATATAATTGGTACCTTAAACAGCGATGACCTGCTTGCCGATAATAAAGTTATCAGTGATGTTGTAAATGCATTTAAGCAATATAAAACAGATACTATTTATGGAGACCTGGTGTATGTAAAGCCAGATGATATGTTGAACATTGTAAGGGTGTGGAAAGGCTTACCTTATAAACGCAGCCGCTATAATTTTGGATGGATGCCTGCACATCCTACATTTTATTTTAAGCGTAACCTGCTTAATTCTTATGGTTATTACGAAAATCATTATTATACTGCTGCCGATTACGAGTTTATGGCACGCTATCTTTTTCACCACAGGGCAAGCGCTTATTATTTGCCACGCCTGGTTGTAAAAATGCGCTCGGGTGGTATGAGCAATGGAAATATTTTCAGGCGCTTAAGAGCCAACCGCCGGGATTATTTAGCCATGAAAAAAAATCATATCCCTTTTGCTTTTATTGTATCGGTAATGAAACCTTTCAGGAAAATATTACAGTACAAAAAAGTTGGCGCCATGAAGATGCTGAAACCACAGCAATTACAGCACGAACCGGAAATTCCGCAAATCATCCTTACAAGAGAAACCGTTAAAGCTTCCTGATGTTTAGTTTTTTTAATAAAAAAAACACTTCACTTCCTGCAGGCCAGTTTCAATTTGATACCGATATACATTCTCATATATTGCCCGGTATAGATGATGGTGCGCCTAACCTGGAAACATCCCTGCAACTTATTAGTGGGTTGTATGCACTTGGGATTCGCAATTGTGTAGCCACACCGCATATCATTGGCGATTTATACAGGAATGATGCCAATAGCATTGGCGCAGCGCTTGAAGAAGCTATTGAAGGTTGCTTACAAGCCGGCATAGATATGAAAATTACAGCCGCTGCCGAATATATGCTGGATGATTATTTTATGCAATTGCTGCGGCAAAAAAAACCGTTATTATGTTTACACAAAAATATTTTGTTAACCGAACTTCCCTTTACCGTACAACCCGATAATATAGAAGATTTAGCATTTAACATGCTAACAGAAGGCTACAAACCTGTACTGGCCCACCCCGAGCGGTATTTTTATTTTCACCGTAATTATAATTTTTATAACCGCCTTAAAGACCTTGGATTTATTTTACAGGTAAACCTATTATCGCTTACAGGTTATTATGGCGATGCTGTAAAAAAAGCCGCCATTCACTTGTTTAAAAATGATATGGTATCACTTGTTGGCACCGACCTTCACCACCACAAACACCTGGCCGCCCTGGCCAATTCAAACAGCCAGCGTATTTTCAGCAAATACCTTTCGCAAAAAGATTGGAACCGGCTTGATGAATTGTAATTACATCTTTTAGTCCCCCTTTTATTTTTGTTATTCTTTAATGAACGCTTCAGTTAAACGCAAATCTTATTAACATAGTAAAAGACATTATTGTCCGCTACTAAAATTTTATTATCTTTGCAGTCTACACAGAAACTCAACTACAAACTGCATGTTTTCTAAAGCCTGCAAATACGGGATTCGGTCGGTTATTTATATCACCAAACAATCACAATTGGGCAGAAAAGTAGGGCTCAAAGAAATTGCAAAAGCAGTAGATTCCCCCGAAGCATTTACAGCAAAAATTTTACAGAAGTTATGCCGCAGTAAGATTATTAAGTCTGAAAAAGGCCCAACAGGCGGCTTTTTTATTGATGAAGATAAACTGCACAGCGTTTGTTTAAGCCATGTTGTATCAACAATTGATGGCGATACGGTTTATAAAGATTGCGGATTAGGGATGAAAAGTTGCAATCCCAAAAAGCCATGCCCTGTGCACAACCAGTTTATGGTTATCAGGAATAATTTAAAAACAATGCTCGAAACTACTACTATGCTTTCGCTGGCTTCGGGTGTAAAATCGGGTTTAACATTTTTAAAAAGGTAAAAAATATTTAAGTAAAGGATAAAAATTTTAATACATAAAAAAGAATTCATGGATACAAAAAACATTTTTTCCGAATCGGGTATTTTGATAACCATCTTTCTTATTGCCATACCTATCATTGTTGCATCACTAATTTTTATTGCAAAATCATTTTCGGTCATCAACAGGTACCAGAAAAGAAAAGAATTAAAAAAGTTTAACGAAAAGCTAAAGCATTTAACTCCTGCTGAAATTGAAAAACTTGAACAACGTAAAAAAGAACTGGAGTTTTCATTAACCAATAATGAATTATCGGGCAATGCAACTGTAAAAGACAGCCGTGGATTGATAGACAAGATTACAAACTCCGAAGACCTCAACTTTATTTCTATTAAAAAGAAAAGTCAGCCCAGGCCTTTTATTGAACCCGATTTAACCAAACTGGTATTATGGTATTTGGCATGTGCGGTTTTTTGGTTATTGTTTGGCACCACAGTTGGCGAATACCTGGGAATAAAATTTGCAGCGCCGGATGTAGAGCATCTTAGCTGGTTAAGTTTTGGAAGGCTGCGCCCGGTACATACCAATGCAGTGTTTTGGGGCTGGGCATCGCTGGGTATGATGGGGCTTGGCTATTATGTAGTACCAAGGGTTAGCAATGTGCCGGTAGCAAGTATTAAACAAGGTTACCGTTCGCTTATATTGATAAATGCATCTGTTTTATTAGGTAGTATTTTTTTAATGGCCGGTATCAACAATGGCGGTGGCGAGTACAGGGAATATATATGGCCGGTGATGGCATTGTTTGGTATTGGTGTATTACTATCGCTCATAAATTTTTATAAAACAATTGCCAGCAGGGCCACTAAAGAAATTTATGTTTCTAACTGGTATATTGTTTCGGCTATGATGTATGTGCTGGTGATTGCCTTTGTGGCCTATTGGCCTACCTGGCAAAACGGCCTTGGCGAAACCATTGTACAAGGTTATTATATGCACCAGGGTGTGGGTATGTGGTTCATGCTTTTTAGCCTGGGCCTTATGTATTATTTTTTACCTCAGCAGCTTAACAAACCAATTTATTCGTACAGCCTGGGTATCCTTGCATTTTGGACTCAGATTCTTTTTTATACTTTAATAGGCTCACACCATTTCATTTTTAGCGCAATTCCCTGGTGGCTGCAAACAGTAGCCATTGTGGGCAGCGTGGGTATGGTAATTCCGGTAGTAGCAGGTACTACTAATTTTTTAATGACCTTTAAAGGCGCCTGGCATAAACTGTCGAGCAGCTATACACTTCCGTTTTATCTTATTGGCATTATCTTTTATTTTACAGGCTCGCTGCAAGGTACAGCCGAAGCATTCAGGTTTACAAACCTGGTGTGGCATTTTACCGATTTTACCGTAGCACATTCGCATCTTACCATGTATGGCATCATCAGCTTTATGCTGTGGGCATTCATTTACACTATTGTGCCAAGGCTTACAGGCAAAGAGCCGCCGCAGATTACTGTGGGAGCACATTTTTGGCTGGCGCTGATAGGCCTTTTGTTTTATACAGTACCATTAATGATTGGTGCTACACTTAAAGGAATGATGTGGATGAATGGCAAACCATTTATTGATAGTGTACAAATGATGGCCCCTTACTGGCTATGGCGTGCCATTGGTGGTACACTAATGTGGATATCGCACATTGTATTTGCCTATAACTTTTATATTATGGTAAGCAGGAAAGATGAGATTGTGATTCCTGAAACAGCACCTGAAATATTAAAAGCAAAAGAACTATTAGAAAAAGAAGCATAACAAATAAAATAAGTTACAATGGATTTTTTTGATAATCATAAGAAATTATTCCGCTCTGCATTTTTACTTTTTGTGGGGTTAACATTAGTGGTAGCCATTATGCCCGCCATCAATAACCAAAAAAATAATGCAGCCTTGCCCAATGCGGTTCCGCTTAGCGCCGATGCTGCTGCCGGAAAAAATATTTTTATTTCCAATGGTTGTGTAGCCTGCCACACACAACAGGTACGCAATGTAGATATGGACAGGATGTGGGGCAGCAGGCCAAGCATTGCTGCTGATTATGCCGATAATAAGCGTCTTGATATTTGGCGCAATACAGCAACACTCATGGGTTCCGAACGTACCGGCCCCGACCTTACCAATATTGGCAGCCGCCAGCCAAGCGTTGCCTGGAACTTATTACACCTTTACCAGCCAAGGGCTGTGGTAGAGCAATCCATTATGCCTGCTTATCCCTGGCTTTTTATTGTAAAAGATTCGGTTTCAAAAGGCGAAACAGAAGTGATTGTACCTGATAAATTCCGTAAAGGCATAACAGGTAAAATTGTTGCCAGTAAAGAAGCATTACAATTAGTGGCTTACCTGCAAAGTTTAAAACAAACTAAACTGCCCGATGGTAAAGAAACACCAGGTTTTTTATATAAGAAAGAAGTTAAAGCGGCGGCTGCAGCAAATGCAAAAGGAGGTTTGCCCGATGGTAATGTACTGTATGCCGCTAATTGCCAAAGTTGCCACCAGCCAAATGGCGAAGGTTTAAAAGGCGCTTTCCCGCCATTGAAGGGTAGCCCTATTGTAAACGGCGATGACCTTGAATTATATGTAAACATCATTATGAAAGGCTATGATGCCAGGGCAGAATATGCAGTGATGAATGCAGTAGGGCTTGATAATAATTTATCGGCCGAAGATATTACTGCCATCATCAACCACGAAAGAACAAGTTGGGGCAATAATGCAAAACCTGTAACACTCGAAGAAGTGAAGAAAATTTATGATTTTATCAAACTCACCGGAAAATAAATAATTATGAAAAAGAAATATGCAGCTACTTTATTGCTTGTAACCATCATTGAAATGGTACATGCCTGCCCGGTTTGCGAAAAACAGCAGCCCACCATCACACGTGGTATTACGCATGGCGCAGGCCCGCAAAGCAATTGGGATTGGTTAATTGTTACGGTTATTTCTATCATTACACTGGCTACTTTATTTTATTCGGTAAAATTTCTTGTAAAGCCCGGTGAAAAAAACAACAACCACATTAAAAACAGTATTTTAAATTTTAACTAAAATGAGTGACGAAAAAAGCAAAGTGTTTTTATTTGTAGATGATGACCAGCAACCTGTTGCAGAACTAACCACACCTGTTCAGTTTGAACTGGATACCCGTAAACTCACCGATGGTGAACACACACTTAAAATAGTAAGTAAATCTCCCACCGGCAGGGAAGGGATAAGAAAGATAAAATTTTTTGTGCGTAATGGCCCGGCTATTGCCGTAGAAGGATTGCAGGATAATGAAGTGATTGATGGTGTGCTGCCCATTATGATAAATGCATACGATAAAGGCAACCAGAAAAAATTTATCATAACCGGTAGCGAAACACCACAAAGCGTACCAAGCTGGCTATGGATATTGCTGATAGCATTTTTAGGCTGGGCTATTTTTTACAGTATTTCAAACTTTAGCCTTTAATATACCAGGTACAATATGAAAAAAGATATTCAAACCCTTGATGATATTAAATTGCTGGTTGATAGTTTTTACAGCAAAGTGAGGGAAGACGAACTGATTGGACATATTTTTAACAACAAGATACAGGACAGGTGGCCTGCACACCTTGAAAAGATGTACCGCTTTTGGCAAACTGTTTTATTGGAAGAACATACTTATTATGGTAGCCCGTTTTTACCACATGCAAAGTTGCCTGTAGAAAAAGAACATTTTGACCGATGGCTGAAATTGTTTTACGAAACTGCCGACGCACTGTTTGCAGGCGCCAAAACCAACAGGGCCAAATGGCAGGGCGAAAGAATGGCTGTGATGTTTCAATCAAAGATTGAATACTACAAAAATAATTCGGCAACACCGTTGATATGAAAGCTCTTATTTAAGAACTTTTAAAATTATATACCATGAGTATTAAATACGATAGCATCGTGGGTGAAATTACCGCACAGGATTACCGCACTGCCTCTGTTTTTAAAAAATATGGAATTGATTTTTGCTGCAATGGTAACAGGAGCTTGCAAAATGTTTGCCTTGATAAAAATATCATGCCCGAAAAAATTATAGAAGAGTTGCAGGCAACTATAAATAAAAAAGATGATACAGTAATTGATTTTAAATCGTGGCCGGCCGATTTGCTGGCTGATTATATCGAAAAGAAACACCATCATTATATCAAAAGCAAAGCTGCAGAGATAAAACCTTACCTGCATAAAATTTGTAAAGTGCATGGCAGCCTGCATCCCGAATTGTATGAAATTGAAAAACATTTTAACGCTGCTATTGATGAACTTATCACTCACATGCAGAAAGAAGAAAAAACAATATTTCCTTTTGTGCGCAATATGGTGCATGAAAAAGAGAAATACAGGCCTACCGGTTTAGGCTCGGTACAAAACCCAATTGTTGAAATGATGCACGAACATGATGTTGAAGGTGAACGGTTCAGGGAGATTGAAAAACTTAGCAATCATTATACACCACCACAGGGCGCCTGTAACACATACCGCATCACATTTGCATTGTTAAAAGAGTTTGAAGATGACCTGCACCTGCACATCCACCTCGAAAACAATATTTTGTTCCCCAATGCCATTGCATTAGAGAAAAAATTTGCCAATTAATTTACGTTGCAACAAAAAGATATAAGTATTACAGTTTTAATTGATGAAGACAGGTATGAATTAAATACCTATGAAAGAGAATACCGTAATGTAATGGCGCTTATACAGGATAATCTTTGTCCCGATGAATTTGGTGAATGTGGCGGGCAAGGCAGGTGTTGTACCTGTTTGGTAGAAGTACTTAATAAAAATATAGAACTGCCTGCACCCCAAGGTAATGAGGCTGCCACCCTGGCAAAACATCATGTTACCGGCCCTGCCAGGCGCTTATCGTGCCACCTGTTGATTGATAGAAAATTAAATAACCTTGAAATTAAATTATGCAGGGAATAGTATAAAAATTGAAGCCTTATTTTTTTGATGCACAATAAATTTTAAAGCTGCAGTTTGTTGTTTATTTGCTCCAATACTTTTTCAAACACAGGTGCACACCAAATCACTTCTTCATCTTTTTTAAACCATGTCATTTGCCGTTTGGCATATTGGCGGGTATTTATTTTGATGATTTCAATGGCATCATCAAGCGTTAGGTCGCCAATTAGATGACCAAATAACTCACGGTAACCTACAGTTTGCAGTGCATTTAATTTTTTAAATGCTTGCAGGCTTTTCACTTCTTCCAATAAGCCTGCATTCATCATGGCATTTACACGGTTGTTGATTTGTTTATGCAGTTGTTCCTTGGGTAGCTCCAGCCCAATTTTTATTATGTTGAAATTACGGGGCTTTCTTTTGTTTGTTTGAAACTCGGTGATAGACCTGCCGGTAGCTAGTTTCACTTCAAGCGCCCTCATCAGCCTTTGTGGGTTTTTTATTTCTCCGCCGGCAAAATAAACAGGATCGTTTTTTTCTACTTCTTTCTGCAGCCATTCAAGCCCTTCCCATTCATAATCGGCAATAATTTTTTCTCTTATTGCAGTGTCAATTTCAGGTATTTTGTTGATGCCAAAATCAAAAGCTTTTACATACAAGCCGGTTCCACCCACCATTACGGCCACATCGGCCTCCTTAAAAATTTCATTAACCTTTTGCAGTGCATATTGTTCAAATAAACCTGCATTCATTTCTTGCTGTATGGAATGTGAGCTGATGAAAAAATGTTCAACCTGTTTTAATTCATCTAAGGTAGGTTTGGCTACGCCAATATTTAGTTCTTTAAAACACTGCCTGCTATCGGCCGATATTATTTTTGTTTTAAAATGCAACGCTGTTTGTATGGCCAGCGCTGTTTTGCCAACTGCTGTTGGCCCTACTATTAAAATACAGGTTTTATTACCTGTATAGGTTTGCATTTTTTTGAGAGGCATAATCTGCTGAGCTTGTAAAGAGCTCTTTTTAAAAAAGTAATACTATCAATTAAAACAATAGAAGTAATTAATAACCATCATTGGCTTCATCTTTTGCCGATTCTTCTTCGCCATCTTCTTCCATTTCATCACCTTCGGTGCCAAAGCCATCTGTTAAGGCATCTGGTTTTAAATCGTATTTTTCTTCCATCTCTGCAAGGCGGCTGTCAACAAGGCCCTTGGTGCCATATTGCGATGGCGCTATTCCTTCGGTACGTATGCAACAGGGATAAATGAGTGTTGAATCTTCTTCTTTATCTATTTGTATCAGCTCTACCATAAAATGCCAAAACTTATTAAAATCGTATTCGTAAATAAACTTCTGGTTAGGATTATTTATCTCGGAACCAATTGTTGTGTTGGCCATAATTAAAGGATCTACCTTATACTGTTTGTCGTATTTTTCTATTGAAATTTCACGGCCACGTAACCAGTTATCGTTACTGCGGTAAAATGTTGCTTTGTGTTTCTGATCAAATTCAAATGATTTTAAAATACAACTGTGTAAATCAAAAAAGTTTTGTGTATGACGGATGGCAACGTCCCTGTAAACGCTGTCATCATCTTCCCAGTAAATTCTAAATCGTAATATAGCCATGCGGTAAAAGTAAGATTTTATAATTATTTATCGAAAGTATAATGCTGAAGTGGCCATTGCTTTAACATTTTTTGTACACCGGCTTCATTAATTCTAAAATTATGGCACAATATTTTACTTTGCTATTCCCATCTCTTTGGCTTTAGCTATCATATAAGCATAGGCTGCCCTGTAATCGTTAGGTATAATACCATCCAGTATGGCTTCCCTGATTGCATTTTTTAAATCACCAACGGTACGGCTTGGTGGCAGTTTAAATGTTTCCATTATTATCTCGCCCGTTATGGGTGGTTGCCAGTTACGTAAATGGTCTTTTGCTTCTACCTCGGCACAGCGTTTTTTTACCATTTCAAAATTTTCGAGATAACGTTTTACTTTTAATTTGTTTTTTGAAGTGATATCGGCAGCACACAAAGTCATCAGTGCATCAAAATCTTCACCGGCATCAAACAATAACCTGCGTATAGCGCTGTCGGTTATATTTTCTTTGGTAAGGCTAATGGGCCTCAGGTGAAGTTCAACCATCTTCCTTACAAATTTCATTTTTTCGTTTTGCGGTAATTTTAATTGGGTAAATATTTTTGGTACCATACGGCCCCCCACCACTTCATGCCCATGAAATGTCCAGCCATGGCCTTCTTCAAATTTTTTTGTAACCGGTTTTGCTATATCGTGTAATACGGCTGCCCATCGCAACCACAGGTCATCTGTGTGTATAGCAATATTATCCACCACTTGTATGGTATGATAAAAATTATCCTTGTGCCCATACCCGTCAATATATTCGGCACCGGCCAAATCGGCCATCTGCGGAAAAATAATTTTTAATAAGCCGCTTTTAAATAATAAATCAAAACCGATAGAAGGTTT
>JAHBTO010000019.1 GCA_019638525.1 Ferruginibacter sp.
ATCATACCGCTTTCGCTTCGTTTCACTTTACGTACCTGGTCGGCCTGCTGTTCAATACTCATATTCTTATGCAGTATGCCAAGCCCGCCTTCACGGGCCAGCGCTATAGCAAGCGCAGCTTCTGTAACAGTGTCCATAGCAGCGCTTAGCAACGGAACATTAAGCGTAATGTTTTGTGTAAGTTTTGTACTGATGTTTACCTCACGGGGTAATATCTGCGAATAAGCAGGTATAAGCAATACGTCATCAAACGTTAAGCCTTCGCCATAAAATTTTGCAGATTTGCTTTTAGCAGTGGGGTTGTTTATTGTTGCCATAGGCAAAGGTATGTTGCAGATTTAAAAATTAAAAATTAAAAATTGCAACGCATGATAATTTGTGCATACTGCTAAGTAAGCTTGTATATTTTTCCCGGCAGACTTACCACTATATTTTGCATTTCAAGCATTAGCAAGGCTGCAGCCACGGTGCTGCTGCTTAGGCCGCTTTTAAAATACAGTTCATCTATATGTGTATGCTCCTGTTGTTGTAAAAGTTCTACCACAATTTTTTCTTCGGGCGAAAGTTCAATAAATAATTCACGTTGTTTTTTTAATGGTTGTTTTTGAACTTGTTTCCAGTTCATCATTTGTAAAAAATCATCGGCAGTGTTTATTAATGCAGCTTTATTGTTTTGTATTAGATAATTGCAGCCTTCGCTTTTGTTATCAGTAACACGACCCGGTATGGCAAATACATCTTTATTATAGCTGTTGCCCAATTCTGCAGTAATTAACGAACCACCTTTTTTTCCGCTTTCAAAAACAATAATGGCATCGCACATGCCGGCAACTATTCGGTTTCGTTTAGGAAAATTCTGTTTATCAGGGTTGGTATTACTTATAAAATCTGTTAGCAAACCTCCCTGCCCGGTAATTTGCCTGGCAAGCGTTTTGTTTTGATGAGGATAAATCCTGTCGAGCCCATGTGCCAGTACGGCTACGGTTTGTAAATTGTTTTTCAAAGCTGCTTTGTGTGCAATGGTGTCAATACCAAAAGCAAGGCCGCTTACTATTAAAACATTTTCGGCCAGCAAGCCTTCAACAAATTTTTCACAAACAATTTTACCATAATCAGAATTATTGCGTGTGCCAACCATCGAAACAATTTTTGATGTGTTTAAATCGGCAATGCCTCGGTAATATAATAACACCGGGCAATCGTAACAATTCAATAATCGTTTAGGATAATGATTGTTGGTGATAAACAGCGGAGTTATCTTATATTTTTCAATGAATTTTATTTCTTCTTCAGAACTTTCAAACTCTGTAAAATTTTTTATTGATTTAGCCCGTACTGTTCCAATTCCTTCTATGGCTTCCAGCTCTTTTCTTTTTGCTTTAAATACAGATTGGGCATTGCCATAAATATCTATCAATGCTTTTGCATGTACATTGCCAATGTTGGGAACAAGTGTTAGTGCAATTTGATATAGCAGGTCGTTATGCATAGAGCAACCGGTGATTGATAAGTATAACAATATTATAAAAAATATCTAATTACCGGTTACATAAAGTTCTGTTCTCCGGTTCTTCGCTCTTCCGGTTTCTGTATTATTATCTGCTACCGGTTTTGTAGCCCCAAACCCTTTAAAGCTAAGTCTTTGTTGGTTTATACCTTTACTTAATAAATATCCAACTACCGATTTTGCACGGTTGTTCGAAAGTTCCAGGTTATCTTTTTGCTGCCCTACATTATCGGTATGCCCGTCAATTTGAATTTTTAAATTAGGATTGTCGTTTAATAATTCAACCAGTTTATCCAGTTCAGATTTTGATTCGTTTTGCAAATCAAATTTTCCTGTTTCGAAGAAAATATTTTTTAAAACAATGCTGGCGCCTTTTTCAATGGGTTGCAATGCAATGTTTACTATAAAAACCGAATCAGTATTTGGGGTAATTGAAAAATTATCCGAATAAAAAAGGTAGCCACGCCGGTTTACATTAAATGCATAATCATTTCCAACCGGTAAAGTAATTAAATAATTACCGTCTTCATCCGTTTGTATTTTACTTACAATCCTGTCAGTTTTTACATTAGTTAATTCAACTGAAGAAGGTAAACCTGCATTTGTTTTTTTATCATAAACTTTACCTTTTACCCATAAAGTTTTCAAAGGCCTTATATCATCACGCAGTTGAAAAGAATAAATATCAAGCCCTCCTCTTGTATCGGCTCCATCACTTGCATAGTAGGCGGTTTTGCCATCAGCAGCAACAATCAGCGAGCCCTGGTCATCGATATTGTTAATTGGATAGCCTAAATTTTCTGCCGGCGCCCAAATGCTGTCATTTATTTTTTTACTAAAAAATAAATCCGTCATACCATAACCGGTATGCCCGTTGCTGTTAAAATAAAGTGTCTCATTATCGGCATGAATAAAAGGGCAGCTTTCATCGCCGCTTGTATTTACAGATTCACCCAGGTTTTGGGGCCGGCTCCATTTCCCATTAGGCATGCGGTGTGTTACCCAAATATCACGACCGCCAAAACCACCTGCACGGCTGCTTGCAAAATACAGGTCTCTTTTATCGGGCGATAAAGATGGCGATGATTCCCAAAAATCGGTATTAACAACGGGGCCCAAATTTTGCGGCTCACTCCAGCCGGTATTTGTTTTAATGGAAAAATATAAATCGCAACTGCCCTCCCCTTCGGGATAATTACAACCGGTAAAAACAAGCAACTGCCCATCCTGCGAAATGTTTTGAGCGCCTTCATTAAAATTAGTGTTTACTTTTCCTCCCAAAGGTTTTGCCTTGCTCCACCTGCCATCAATAAAATCACTTTCATAAAAATCTTCATCGCTTGCTACCCGGCGTGTAAAAATCATTTTGCTACCATCGATGGTAAGCGATGGAAAATATTCAAGGTCGCTTGTGTTTATACTATCGCCCAGGTTCACAGGTTTAAAAACATAATTTTTTACAGGATGTTTTTTTTCGTAGTCAACTGCAAAACTATAAGTTGATTTACGGTAATTGCCTGCTTTTATACTTTGCGGATTTAAAGTTGGGTTTGCTAAAAATTCATTTACGGCATTTAATGCTTCCTTAAATTTTCCCACACCGGCCAATGAAATAGAATAGGGCAGCAGGTAAGTTTTTGAATAAACCGAATCCATTTGTATTCCTTTTTCAAAATCGGCAACAGATGCTTCATAGTTTTTCAGTTCGGCATAAATGCCTGCACGTGATAAATACACATCTACAAATTTCGGGTCAAGCTTTATGGCTTCTTCCAAATGTTTTAAAGCGGCTTTGTAATTGGCAGCAATGGCTTCTTCATAAGCAAGGGCATATACTTCGCCGGCTTTCTTATTCACTTTATCGGGGTTGTACCATTGGGCAGGTGCAACTAAGAATGCTGTAATAAAAATGAAGAAACTGCAAATGAAACGGAGGATATAGGAACTTTTATTTTGCATTCGGATAGATTGAATAAGTGAAGGTAAAACGAAATGGGTGCCTTTTTATTTTTAAAAAGAAATTATAACGTTTTGTTTATGGCACATTAATGTACTTATGTAGCTGCAGCGATAATTCCCATTGTGGGTTTTGTTTAATGTAATCAATAATCAATGGTGTTACTTCAGCAGCTTTTTCCCACTCTGGCTGCAGGAATAATTTGCAGTTGGGGGCAACCAATGCAGCATATTTTTCGGCCCATGCAAAATCCGATTTATTAAACACAACAATTTTTAATTCGTTGGCAACAGGAAAAATTTGGGGCAGCGGCGCTTTAAATTTTTTTGGCGAAAAACAAATCCAGTCCCAGGTGCCGCTTAAAGGATGTGCACCTGATGTTTCTATATTGGTGTGCAGGCCTTCGGCTTGCAGCATTGCGGTAAGAGCATCCAGGTTATGCATCAAAGGTTCGCCACCGGTAATAACCACCATATTGGCTGCTGTGGCTAAAACATTATTTTTTAAACTTTCAATCGTAACCAACGGGTGCTTATTTGCATCCCAACTATCTTTCACATCGCACCAAACACATCCAACATCGCACCCGCCAAGGCGAATGAAATAAGCTGCTTTGCCCTGGTGGTAACCTTCGCCCTGCAGGGTGTAAAAATGTTCCATTACAGGCAGCGAAACAGTTAGAGTGTTTTTTGTTTCAATCATTTAATAAAAATTAAAACGGGGGCTTTTCTTAATTATCAAATTTATTTTCGCAGGCTGTAAATGTATTCATTAATAATGCTGCAATAGTCATTAACCCTACGCCGCCGGGTACAGGAGTTATATAACTGCATTTAGGAGCCACGTTAGCAAAATCAACATCTCCTTTTAATGCAAATCCCGATTTTTTTGATGCATCTGCAACCCTGGTGATGCCCACATCTATCACTACTGCATTTTCTTTTACCATATCGGCTTTTAAAAATTCAGGAATACCCAGTGCGGCAACAATTATATCTGCCTGCAAGCAAATTTCTTTTAAATTTTTTGTGCGGCTATGGCATACCGTTACGGTGCAGTTGCCTGGGTAGCTGTTCCTGCTTAATAAAATACTGATGGGGCGGCCCACAATATTACTGCGGCCAATTACTACGGCATGTTTACCGCTGGTTTCAATTTTGTAATGCTCAAGCATCAGCAGTATTCCATAAGGTGTGGCAGGTATAAAAGCAGGTAACCCCTGTACCATCTTGCCAATATTTACAGGATGAAAACCATCTACATCTTTGCGGGGGTTAATAAGGTTGATGATCCTTTCTTCATCAATTTGTTTTGGTAAGGGTAGTTGTACCAGTATGCCATCAACAGCATCATCATTATTTAGTTTTTCTATGGCTTCAATCAATTCTTCTTCGGCAATATTTTGGGACAATCGTATTAGGCTGCTTTTATAACCAACTTCTTCGCAATTTTTAATTTTACTGGCTACATAAGTTTCGCTGGCACCATTATTACCAACCAGTATAGCGGCCAGGTGTGGTGCCCTGTTTCCATTACTTCTAAAATCTTTTGTTTTTTCTTTTAATGTATCTTTTACGGCTTTTGATACAATTTTACCATCTAATATTATCATGCCGCAAAATTAATCATTACCCTGTTACGCCGGTTTAATTTAAAAGCAACTATAAAATATTATTTATAAAAAAAAATTACATCGGCATAAGTAGTTTTGATAACAATTACTGGCTTTTAATTTATTAATTAATGCACTAATGAATGTTTTATTAAAGTATTCGTTATCTTGTTAATGGTTGTCATAAAAATATTGCAAATGAGAAAATATTTTTTTGTATTCCTTTTAATAGGATGTATTGCTAATTCATCTTTTGCACAATCGCTTCGCTATACACTGGCGCAACCATATATCAGCCTATCGGCTTATAGCCAGCAACAAAACGATGCCATGTCGTTTACCGGAAACCAGGCAGCACTTGCATCGGTAAAAAATGCAGGCGTAGGTGTTTTTGGCGAAAGAAGGTTTATGCTAAGCGAAACAAGTGTTTATACTTTGGCAGGATCGTTACCCACTGCTTTAGGCAACTTTGGTTTGCAGGTAAACTATGCCGGCTTTAAAAATTTTAATGAAAATAAAATTAGCCTTGCTTATGCCCGAAGATTAGGAAGATTTGCAGATGTGGGTGTTCAGTTTAATTACTATAGTTACCGGGTGCCGGCTTATGGTTCTGCATCGGCTGTTAATTTTGAAATTGGCGTGATGATGCATTTAACAGAAAAATTAAATGCAGGTGTACATGTGTATAATCCTGTTGGCGGTAAGCTGGGTAAAAACAGCGATGAAAAATTAGCGTCGGTTTATAAAGTTGGGTTGGGTTACGATGCGTCCGACAGGTTTTTAATTAGTGCCGAAATAATAAAAGAAGAAGACAAAGACATAAATGTAATAGCAGGATTGCAATACCGGTTTGCAAAACAGTTTTTTGCAAAAGCAGGTTTCTTAAGTGAATCATCTTCGGCTTATGCTGGCGCCGGTGTGGCGTGGAAAAACCTGCGCCTCGATATTTCAACAAGCTATCATCCGCAGCTTGGTTTTTCTCCCGGTATTTTATTATTGGTGAATTTTAAAAAAGCTGCAGAATGAGGTTATTGTTAGCAACGGTTTTGTTTTTTTTAATACTGCCCCGTGCCTTTGCCCAGGTACCCGAAACCACTACAACCACTACCGAACAACAGCTTGAGAACATTACCGAAAATAATGAAGATGCAGAAACGGAAGACGACTCTTACCTGCAGCAGATGATGCAATATTTAAAGAATCCTATTAATTTAAATACAGCATCAGCAACCGACCTAAAAGAGCTTAGGGTGCTATCGCCGATACAAATAAATAATTTTATTTCGTACAGGTTATTAACCGGTAAATTGATTGATATATATGAATTGCAGGCTGTACCGGGTTGGGATATCACTACCATTCGTAAAATAAGGCCATACATAGAAGTAAGTTCGCAGGTAGCAGTTATTGAAACCTTGGGCAACAGGTTAAGCGGCGGCGATAAAAGTATATTACTTAGGGTATCGCAGGTTCTTGAAAAATCAAGAGGATATTTACTCGATTCATCCACAGCTACAAATTTTTACCCCGGATCGCCACAAAAGATTTTGTTCAGGTATAAATATGTGTACAAAAATCTTTTACAATACGGTATTGTTGCAGAAAAAGATGCAGGCGAACAGTTTTTTAAAGGCAAACAAAAGCAGGGTTTTGATTTTTATTCGGCACATATTTTTGCCCGAAAAATAGGTATCATCAAAGCATTGGCTATTGGCGATTTTACAGTAAACCTGGGGCAAGGGTTAACGCAATGGCAAAACCTTGCTTTTAAAAAAAGCGCCGATGTTACCAGTATAAAGCGTGAAGCCGATGTACTGAGGCCTTATAATTCGGCCGGTGAAATAAACTTTCATCGTGGAGTAGGCATTACGTTGGCTAAAAACAACTGGCAGGTTACAGCTTTTGGTTCATATAAAAATATTGATGCCAACTTTGTACCGGCAGATACCACCCAAAGCCAGGATGAATTTATATCCTCGCTGCAAACATCGGGCTATCACCGTACTAAAAGCGAAACAGAAGATAAGGGAATTCAACGGCAATTGGCATTTGGCGGTAATTTTTCGTATCAATACAGGGGTTTGCATTTGGGTGTAAATGGCATTCATTATAAATTCAAATTACCACTCATAAAATCGGCCGACCCCTATAATAAATATGCACTAAACGGTAAAAGTTTTGGTAATTATAGTTTTGATTATAGTTATACTTTCAGGAACATGCATATTTTTGGTGAGGCTGCTTTTACAAATAAATTTGATAAGGCTTTTGTAAACGGGCTTATCATCAGCGTATCATCAAAAGTAGATGCAAGTTTGTTGTATCGCAATATTTCAAAATCGTATCAATCTCTTTATACCACTGCATTTACAGAAAGTACTTACCCTACCAACGAAAAAGGGTTATACGCAGGCGTTAGTATTAAACCACATCCCTTTTGGCGTATAGATGCCTATGCCGATTTTTATAAATTTCCATGGCTGCGTTACCAGGTAGATGCACCTTCAGCAGGTTCAGATTATCTTGTACAGGTAGATTATAAACCCAACCGGCAACTGGAGATTTATTCCAGGTATCACAGCGAGTCCAAGGCGCATAATGTAAATCCCAACCTGCTCACACTATCGCCTGTTATACAGCAACCCAAAAAAAACTGGCGTACACAGGTAAGTTATAAAATAAGCTCTGCCATTACATTGCGAAACCGTATCGAAATTGTTTGGTTTGATAAAAAAGGAGCAAATGCCGAAGAAGGCTTTTTAACCTATTTCGATTTCATTTACAAACCAATGATGAGCCCGCTTTCAGGTAATATCAGGCTGCAATATTTTGAAACAGACGGGTACAATAGCAGGCTATATGCTTACGAAAACGATGTTTTATATAGTTATTCTATACCTGTTTTTTATGATAAGGGCTTTAGATATTATATAAATATCAACTATGATATTAACAAAAAACTATCCATCTGGGCAAAACTTTCGCAAACTCGTTATAAAGACAAAACCCTTATCGGTAGCGGATTAGATGAAATAAAAGGCAAAGTAAAAAGCGAAGTAAAACTGCAGGTAATGTATAAATTTTAACAATTTTTCTTAAATAAAGCAGCTATTTATCATCGCATATTGTCATTTATTGGGCGGATATTTCCTCAAAATTAATTTAACAATATTTTGGCGTTAAGAAATTATCCTTATTTTTACACATCATTAAACTTAATTAAATGCACATGAGAAGATTTTTATCACTGTTTACAATGTTGATGCTCTGTGGGGCATTGGCATTTGCCCAAAGCCGAGTGGTGAACGGCAAGATTACCGATGCTGATGGTAATCCGGTTTCGTTTGCGACTGTTAAAATAAAAGGTACGCAAACAGGTTTGTCAGCCGATGCAAACGGCTCTTTTTCAGTTAGAGTAAATTCAGGAAATGTACTGGTGATTTCTGCAGCAGGTTTTAAAACAATTGAGGTGCCGGTGGGTACTCAAAATGTTATAAATACTGTAATGGAAAAAGAGTCTGGTGAGTTACAGGAAGTGGTAGTAACAAGTGCATTCCAAACAAAACGTACACAACGAAGCGTTTCATCTAATGCACAGGTTGTTACCGGCGAGCAGGTAAATACCATTCGTCAAACCAACGTTAATAATGCATTGGCAGGTAAAGTTGCCGGATTGCAGGTTAGAAGCCAGTCTTATGCATCTTTAGATGGTGGAGCTGATATCCGTTTAGGCGGCGAAAGTGGTTTAAGTGGCAGCAGCCCAATATTATATGTGGTTGATGGTACTCAAATGCCTAATGCCAACGACCTTAACCCGGATGATATTGAAGATTACACAGTATTACAAGGCCCTGCAGCAACTGCTTTATATGGCCCTGCAGGTCAAAATGGTGTAATTGTAATTACGCTTAAAAAAGCAAGAAAAACCAATCGTGGTATTGGTTTAGAACTAAATCTTGGTGTGCAGTTTGATAAATTATATATCTTACCTAATTACCAAAACTCTTATTCCGGTGGTTCTGGCCCAGATATGTTTAAATATAAATGGCAGGCCGGTGATCCGGTAGCCTGGAAAGCTTTAGATGGAAAATATTATCATAACTATGATGATGATGCCAGCTGGGGTCCTCGTATGGTTGGCCAGGAATATATTCCCTGGTATGCTTGGTATCCGGGTTCTGAGTATTCATTTAAAACAGCTAAGTTAACACCTCAGCCTACTAATGCTGCTGACTTCTTTAATACTGGTGTTACTCGTAATACTAACGTTAACTTTAGCAAGGCTAGTGATAATTATAGCTTTAGGGCTTCATATTCTAATTTAGATGTTACCGGTGTTATCCCAACCACCACATTAAAAAAGAATATGTTATCTGTAACAGGTTCAATTGATTTAAATTCTCATTTTACATTTGCAACTAATATCAACTATATAACTCAAAACCTGAATGGTGTTTTTGACCAGGGATATTCAAACCAAGCAACAGGTTCGTTTAACTCTTGGTACCACAGGGATCTTGATATGAATATATTAAGAGAACTTAAAGACCTTACATACAATGGTAAATTAGCATCCTGGAATATTGGAAGTAACCCTCATAGCTCAACTTTCCTTTTGGGTAACTACTGGTATAACTTCTTCTCTTACCAGGATAATAAACTTGGTAAAAGCAGGAGAGACCGTTTGTATGGTAACGCTTCATTAACTTATAAGGTTAATAATAGTTTAAGGTTTAAACTAACATACCGTAAAGCACAAAACACTACATTTGGCGAAGGATTTACAACCAGCATTTTAGAGCGTAGTGCTACACAAACAGGCGAAAAAGCCGGTTATAGTGTTTCTCAAAGCTTTTGGAACAAACAAAACATTGAAGGTTTAATTTCATTTAACAGGAAGATAAAAGACTTTAGTATTGATATCAATACCGGTTTCGACCTGTTTAGTGAAGAATACCGTGCTATGAACACAGGTACTGTTGACGGGTTAACTATTGATGACCTTTACTCATTAAGTAATTCAAAAAGCCCTGTTTCTTATAGCAGCAGTAAAATAACCGATAAGTATCGTGCAATATTTGCTACAGCATCTTTAGGTTTCAGAAATTTCTTCTTCCTTGATGGTACTGCAAGGCAAGACTACTTCTCTACCTTGCCTCCTAATGATAATGGCATTTTCAGTAAGTCAATTGGTGCAAGTTTTGTATTCAGCGATTTAATCAGGAAAGCAGTTCCATTTATTAGCTATGGTAAACTTAAGTTTGCATGGGGTGAGGTTCCCGGCGCTTTAGGCCCATATAATAACTTCTATGGTGCTTATTCTTATCCCGGTTCTTTATATGGTGTTGGTGCTAACCAATGGAACGGTAATATATTATCAGGAACTCCTGATGGTTTAACAGATCCTGCAATTCATGGTGCTGTAGCTTTACAAAAAGACTATGGTTTAGAAATGAGTTTCTTAAAAAACAGGATTGGATTTACAGTTTTATATAAAGACAGGGTTACAAAAGATTTCCCTTATAGCGTAGCAATTACTGGTACCAGCGGTATTACATCAAAAACAATTAATACCGGTGAGATTACACAAAAAAGTTTAGATGCTACACTTAATATTAAACCATTCTGGGGCGAAAAATTCCGTTGGGAAATTAACTCAACCTTCAGCAAAATTATTGAAAACAAAGTGGTTTCAATTGCGCCAGGGGTAACCAGCTTTACAGTGAGTGGTGGTGCTGCATTTAGCGGTATTACACCCCCGGTTGTTAAGTTGGGTGTTGATATGCCTTGGGGTTCATTACTTGGCGGTGGATACAAAACAGCGCCTAATGGTAAACCAATTATTGATGCTTCAGGCTTATATGTAAAAGCTCCGGATTTGGTTAATTTTGGCAGCGTAATACCCGATTATACTGGTGGTGTACAAAACACAATTACATTCTTTAAAAACTTTGTAGCCAATATTAATATCGACTACCAGGTAGGTGGTAAGTTCTTCTCTTTATCTGATATGTGGGGTGCTTATTCAGGCTTAACAGCCCGTACTGCTGTATTGAATGATAAGGGTAATCCAATACGTGATGATGTTGCCGATGGTGGTGGCGTACATGTATTTGGTGTTGATGAAACTACAGGTAAAGATGTAGATATGTATGTAAATGCAAAAGATTACTTTAGTGGAATGGTTTCCAGGAACGTATTCAACGATTTTATTTACGACTTAACTTTTGTGAAACTGCGTGAGTTGAGCATTGGTTATAAATTACCTGTAGATAAAATGGGATTGAGTAAGTTTTTAAACAATGCAACTTTTTCAATTACTGCAAGGAACCCATGGTTGATATATGCTAAAACTAAAGATTTTGACCCGTCAGAAATTACCTCAATATATGGTGAAGACGGACAGTACCCGGGTACACGTTCTTTCGGTTTCAATCTTAAATTAGGATTTTAATCACCCCATTAGTTTAATTTAAAAAACAATCATTATGTATAAGATAATTCATAACAAAATAACAGCAATCGGCTTGTCGGTTTTATTACTGGCAGGTACAGGCTGTAGTAAAATAAAAGATTTTGGTAATACCAATGTAAACCCAAGTGGGGTTACCAAACCAAACCTGGCGGCATTATTAACCAATGTTGAATCGCAATTAGGTGGTTATGCAGCTTCCACAAGAGGTGGTTTATATTGCCAGTATTATAGCGAAACTCAGTATACCGAGACGAGCCTTTATGCAACCACCCCGCTGGAATTTACAGCAAACTATTCTGGTCCTTTAATGGATTTACAGAATATTATAAACAGGAACTCCGATCCGGCAACAGCAGCTGAAAATACAGCTTATGGTGCAAATAAAAATCAAATAGCTGTTGCTCGTATTTTAAAAGCCTTTCAGTTTTGGACTATAACTGACAGGTGGGGTGCAATACCGTATTCAGAAGCATTACAACTTAATGTTCCTAAATACGATAACCAGGAGTTTGTTTATAAAGATTTGATTAAAGAATTAACCGAAGCTGTTGCCCAGTTTGATGATAATGGCGATCCGGTTAAAGGCGATATTATTTATGGAGGATCAAATGCAAAATGGAAAAAATTAGCAAATTCTCTTCGTATGTTAATGGCTTTAAGGCTTAGTAAAGTTTATCCGGCTGCAGGCGATTATTCTGCTACCCAGTTTGCAGCAGCAGTTGCCGAACCAAGTGGATACATAACTGTAAATGATGATAATTTTGCTTTAGTATATCCAGGCGGTCCCTTTAAAAATCCTTGGTATAATTTGTTTGATGGACGTAAAGACTATGCTGAAAGTAAAACTATGACAGATTTATTAACAGGCTTAGGCGATTCTCGTATATCAGCATTTGGAGCTAATGTTAATGGCTTTCCTTATGGCTTAGTAAGAGCTGATGCTACAACTGTTTCAGAACCTTGGCCTTTAATACTTGATTCGGCACATCGTGTACAAGCTTCCCCTGTTGTTATTGTAGGTGCATCAACTGTTTTACTTTCTTATGCCGAAGCAATTGAAAGGGGCTGGATACCGGGCTTAACTACTGTAGAAGCTGAAGCTGCTTATAATGACGGTATTGCTCAGTCATTTGCTCAATGGGGACTTACTTTACCAGGCTCTTATTTGAGTGGAAATGCCAACTATAGTGCTGGTGTAGGCGTTGCTGCAATTGGCCAAAATAGTTTTGGCTCTATTCCCGCTTCTTCAAGTGCTACCACTACGTCTAAGTTACAAAGGATACAGTTGCAAAAATATATTGCACTTTACCCTGATGGAACACAGGGTTGGTGCGAATGGAGAAGAACTGGAGTGCCTGCAATTAAACCAACAACATATTCTACCAATTCATCAGGCCAAATCCCAAGACGTTATACATACGGTACAACTGAATACAGTTTAAATGCTGCTGGTGTTGCACAAGGTGTGGCTACACTTTCTGGTGGCGATACCCAGGATTCACGTGTATGGTGGGATAATTAAAAATAACTTTGCGTTGCCCATTATATGGGCAACGCAATAATAATAAAAACAAAAATTACACAACGATGAAATATATAAACTTAAAAAAGCAATTAGCAATTCTTACTATAGCTGCTTTTACGTTTAGCGCCTGTAAAAAAATATCTACACCCGAGCCAATGGGTGATGCAGGCCAAACAATAGTAAAAATTCTTAATGGTGGTGTTGCATCTGACCCCTCTGTTATATCAGAAGCTATCAGTTTTGTTAATACACCATACACTTTATCTAAAGCAGTAGTTGATATAAGGCGTGATGTGCCTAATAATGGAGCTTTAAATGG
>JAHBTO010000002.1 GCA_019638525.1 Ferruginibacter sp.
AAAAAGGATGAAACAGATTGGCAATGTGGAAGTGCCGCAGGAAGCATTTTTGGCGGTGCTTAAGTTGAATGATTAAAAATATAATGTTATAAAAAAAATAATTTGAATTTTGATGTAAGGGGCATTACTATTCTATTACATTAATTTTATTTTAGAGATGAAGTAAAGAGGAAACTCCATCATAATCTGCAAAGTTATTTTTATTAAACCTGGTACTGATGTAAATTTAAGAATTTACAATAGCAAATTGTTTTACCTTGTGTTGTGTTCAATAATAACTTTTTTCTGCTTAACGTTTTAACTATGCATAATTAAAATCTTGTCAGGATTTTGAAAAGAACAATCAAGTATTATAGAATAATTTGGCTGAAATATGATTTACCTGCAGGCCTTTCAGTATTCCTGGTTGCACTACCTCTTTGTTTAGGCATTGCTTTGGCATCTGGCGCACCACTTTATGCAGGAATTTTATCGGGAGTAATTGGAGGGCTTATTGTTTCACTTATAAGTGGATCGCAATTAGCTGTATCAGGCCCGGCTGCCGGTTTAACAACAGTGGTTGCTGCATCTATAATTGCACATGGCGATTATAGAATTTTCCTGCTTGCTGTAATAATAGCAGGGCTATTTCAATTTATACTTGGGTTATTAAAACTCGGGGTAATTGCAAACTATTTCCCTTCATCGGTTATTAAAGGGATGCTGGCAGCTATTGGTATTATACTTATTTCAAAACAAATACCTGTTGCATTGGGTTACGATCAACCAGATTTTTGGGCAGGCGGTATCCTTAAGTTATTTTCTACAAACCAGTTTGTAGGCAACCTAAGTAATTTCAATCAACATATTACAAGGGGGGCAATCCTAATAACTACCATTTCTATTTTTGTAATGTCATTACTTCATCGTCCATTTGCCAATAAACTTAAAATTATTCCGGCCCCATTACTTGTGGTAGTTTTAGGTATTTTAGTGAATATAGCATTTACAGAAATAGCATCTGGTTATTTACTAAAGCCAACACAATTGGTTAACATTCCTGATGATGTTTTTGCAAACATTTCTTTTCCGAATATTTCAAAACTTTTTATAGAACCGGGTATTTGGAAAGATGGCCTTACTATTGGATTGCTGGCCTCGCTTGAAACTTTACTTTGTATTGAAGCCATTGATAAATTAGACAGGAGAAACAGGATAACACCCATTAACCGTGAACTGGTTGCTCAAGGCATTGGAAATATTGCCTGTGGTTTTTTAGGTGCCATTCCCATTACAGCAGTTATTGTAAGGGGTTCAGCCAATGTAGATGCCGGAGCAAGAACAAAACTATCTGCTTTCACACACGGATTGTTCCTGTTGTTATCTGTATTGTTAATCCCATTCATGCTTAATAAAATTCCTTATGCTTCATTATCTGCAATATTGATTGTAACTGGATACAACCTTGCAAAGCCAAAACTATTTCGAAATATGTGGAGCCTGGGCTTTAAACAGTTTATACCATTTATGATAACAATTTTTGCCATACTGATAACCGACCTGCTTATTGGGGTTTGCATCGGCTTATTTATCACTATATATTACATTATTCGTAACAATTTTAAAGAAGAATATATTATCACCAAAACATTTGAAAATAATGTTGAAACTTACCTAATCAAACTAAACAGCAATGTTACATTTCTCAATAAAGTTAATTTAAGAAGAGTGTTAGAAAATGTGCCAGAAAAGAGTGTATTAACAATTGATGGCAGCGATTGCAATTTTATTGATTATGATATTTTAGAAATAATTAGTCAATATACTAATAAGGCAAGTGAAAGAAATATAAAATTGAACTTAAAGGGTGTTAAGAAAGTAAATGTTACGGCAATACATTAATAATAAAAATTCACAAAATTTAATTTGTCAATATTATACTGCTCACTCTTCACTGATAATTTTATATTTTAAAGTACATTTTCAAAACATTAGTTTAAAAAACATCCAATAAACACTGCATAAACCCTAATTTTTATTATTTTCAAAATTCAACATCCTTTAATTTTAATAAATTAAAAAGTTCATTAAAATCAATAATTAAAAACTATATTACAATGAGCAATTTTTCCTTAGATGCCGATATGATTATTAAAGTGAAGGCAGGTTTTATTCGCAAAGGCAGCGATGTAGCTTTAACCGGCAGCGATTACGAATTTCGTTTGTTTGAAAAAGACCTGATGGAAGACGATTACCTGGGCAAGAGTGGCCTTGATGAAAATGGCATTGCCAATGTAAGTTTTAAACAATCGGCTTTTAAAGATTTTTTAAACCCCGAGAAAAACCCCGACCTGTATTTTGCATTATACAATGGCGAAGCATTAATCTTTCAAAGCAAGGTAATGGTTGATGTAGATATGGATGCTATTGAAAAATTTAAAATGGGAGAGGGGGAAGTAATTAACCTGGGTACTTTTTTAGTGGAAGGTTAATATTACCGTTTAATTTATTGGGATAGATATATAAAACCTGTTTTTTTTTGTATGAATAGCATTAAACAGTTAGCTGCTATCTTTTGCCCATTCTCCGGCCTTGTACAATAATCTGTAATTTTAGCGTTCTAATTCCAAAACAGCTTGAAGCAAAAAAGAATATACATCACTGTTCTGTTACACTTCATGGCTTTACTTGTGCAAGCACAGGAAATAACCCCGGCGCCGCTTTCCAACCTTCATACTATCAGCATATCAACCAACAAAAAAACAATACGTATAGATTCAATGAGCCTGGTACCCGGCTCGGTAACCATACAAGGCGTTTCGCCCTATTTTTACAAGGTTGATGAAGTGAATGCAACCATTACCTGGCTTGATAAACCACCACAGGAAACTGTAAAGGTTACCTACCGCAGTTTTCCATACAAATTAAATGCAGTAACAAGTCGCTACAATTACGATAGCATTCGTTATAATTTTTTACCTACCGAGCCTTTTACACTTACGGTTGGCAAAAAAAACAACCCCCTAGTTGATTTTGGAAACATACGCTCCGAAGGAAGTTTTGGCCGTGGCATTTCTTTTGGCAACAGCCAGGATGCCGTTGTTAACAGCAGCCTCAACCTTCAGTTAAATGGTTTTATTGGCGATAGTATGGAGTTAACAGCAGCCATCACCGATAACAATATTCCTGTGCAGCCCGATGGCAACACACAAGACCTGCGTGACTTTGACCGTATTTTTTTACAGGTGAAAAAGAAAGGCTGGCAGGTTAACTTAGGTGATATTGATATAAGGCAAAGCAAAAATTATTTTCTTAATTTTTATAAAAGATTGCAGGGGGTATCGTTCATCACCGATAATAAAATTGGCAAACACATCAATAATTCCTTATTGCTAAGCGGCGCTGTTGCTAAAGGAAAATTCACACGCAACATTATTACTCCTTTTGAAGGCAACCAGGGCCCATACAGGCTTACAAGCCCCACGCTTGAATTATTTTTTGTGGTACTTGCAGGTACCGAAAGAGTGTATATGGACGGCGAACTTTTGCAGCGTGGCGAAGACCAGGACTATATAATTAATTACAATACTGCCGAGCTTACATTTACTCAAAAAAGATTAATAACAAAAGATAAACGCATACAGGTAGAGTTTGAATATGCCGACCGCAATTTTTTAAACTCACAAATTTATGTAAGCAACGAAACTGTTTTTAATGATAAATTTCAATTGAGTGTTAGCTTTTATAATAATTCCGATGCAAAAAACTCTTCCATTAACCAGGTGCTTGATGATAAGCAAAAACAATTTTTGGCAAATATTGGCGATGGTATTGATACTGCCTATTACGAAAATGCCGTTAGAGATACTTTAAGCCCGGGTAAAATTTTGTATAAAAAAATTGATACTTTGTACAACGGCAGCATTCATGATTCTATTTATGTTTTTTCAACCAACCCTGCCGATACTTTATACAGCCTTGGCTTTACTTACTTAGGCCCCGGCAAGGGCAACTACACTGTTTTACAAAGCGCCACCAACGGTAAAGTGTTTGGCTGGGTGCAGCCCGATGTTAATAATAATAAACAAGGCGATTATGCGCCTGTTATCCTGCTCATTTCTCCTAAAAAACTACAAATTATAACCATTGGCGGCGAGTATGCTTTTAACACAAAAGCAAAACTTAAGGCCGAAGTGGCAATGAGCGATTATAACATCAACCTTTTCTCTTCTAAAGATAAAAGCAACGACAAAGGCTTTGCTGCAAAATTTCAGTTTGTAAAAGACGATACTAAATTGCACCTGCTTAACAGGCAACTGCTGTTGCAAACAAGCCTCGGTTACGAGTTTGTACAACAAAAATTTAAACCTGCTGAACGCTTACGTAATATTGAATTTTTACGAGACTGGAGCCTGCCTTATGATATTACCTCTGCCGATGAACATATTATAAATGCCGATGTAAAACTGGCCGACAGCACCGGCAATTTTTTTCAATACGGTGTTACCAGCTATAACCGAAGCGATAAGTTTAACGGGCTGCGCCACCTGGTAAGCAGTTACAATAATATTAAAGGTTGGAAACTGAGCAGCCAAATTAGTTATACCAATAGCAACAGGCCTATTGAGTCAAGTTCTTTCTTCAGGCCCAATATAGAGTTGAAAAAAGATTTAAGCCGGTTACGAAACATGCAGCTTGGTTTTAAATTCAACAGCGAGCATAACCGCATACGTAATAAAACCAATGATTCGCTATCGCTGCTGAGTTATGCTTTTAATGTGTGGGAAGTTTCGCTAAAATCAAATCCTGCAAAAGCAAATAAATGGGGCATTTCATATTTTACAAGAAACGACTTGCTGCCATCAAATTCAAAACTGCAGCAGGCCAACCGCAGCGATAACTATAATTTTTTTACCGAATTGCTTAAAAGCGAAAGGCACCAGTTTAAACTAAATGCTACTTACCGCAAATTGCATATTACCAATGCATCACTTAGCCAGCAAAAGGCCGATGAAAGCCTGCTGGGCCGTGCCGAATATTATGTAAATGAATTTAAAGGTTTTTTAGAAGGCAATATGTTTTACGAACTGGGATCGGGACAGGAACAAAAACGGGAATATACATTTGTAGAAGTGCCGGCAGGCCAGGGCGAGTACACTTGGATTGATTACAACAACAATGGCATACCCGAACTTAACGAATTTGAGATTGCGGTTTTCCAGGATCAGAAAAAATACATAAGGGTTTTTACGCCCAGTAACCAATATGTAAAAGCCAATTACGTACAGTTTAATTATAGTTTTACGCTTAACCCCAAATTAATTATTAAACCAGGTACAGGTGGTTTACTAAAATTACTTTCACGCATAAGTACAAGTTCGGCTTTGCAGATAAATAAAAAAGATATTGCTGCGGGCAAGTTCCAGTTTAACCCTTTTACCAAACAGCTTGTTGATACCACGCTGATAACATTAAATTCATTTTTATCTAACACTTTATATTTTAACCGCAGTAATATCAGGTGGGGGTTTGATGTTACGCACAGCATCAGCAATGCAAAAGCAATGTTAAGTTATGGTTTTGAAAGTCGCAAGTTGCGTACTTTATCGGGCAAGCTACGCTGGAACATTAACCGCAGTTTTGTAACCATGCTGGGTTATCGGCAAATAAAAAATGTGTTAAACACCACCGGCCCCAAATTTGATAACAGGAACTACCTGGTAAAGCAGGATATTATTGAGCCTTCGGTACAATATGTACATAAAACAAATTTCAGGGCAGGTTTAACTTATGCCTATGCTATTAAAAGAAATATTATCGATTCGATGGAAAGCGCCAACAGCCATGTATTAACAGCCGATGTTCGGTACAACATACTTTCAAACAGCACCATCAGCGGCCGTTTTTCGCTTAACCAGATTAATTTTAAAGGTTACCCCGGCGCAGCCAACAGCACCGTTGGTTTTATTTTGTTAGAAGGACTGCTGCCCGGCAAAAACTATTTATGGAATATTGACTTTACAAAACGCCTGGCCGGCAATATTGAAGTAAGCATACAATACGAAGGAAGAAAACCCGGCGATACCCGAACAATACATATTGGCCGGGCATCGGTACGGGCAATTTTTTAAAAACATTGCAGGTTAAAAATATTTTTCTAATCTCATTTTCAGTTCATCGGGCATATTGCAACGCTTCATTGTTTTTGCATCAATAAAAAAAAGGCTTACCATACCTGTATTTAAAAGTTCATCCTGCTCATTATATATTTCTGAATAAAAAACTATCTTGAAATGTGTGGGCATTTCTTTAAGGGTAGTTTTTACAGTAATTAAATCATCGTACCTGGCAGGCCTTAAAAAGCGGCTGTTTATTTCTACTACCGGCATAATAATACCCATTGCTTCTATTTCTTTATAAGTGTACCCAAGTTGCCGGATGGCTTCGGCTCTTCCTATTTCATAAAACTGTGCATAATGGCCGTAATACACAACCCCCATTTGGTCGGTAAGTGCATAATGTATGCGTATTTGTGTTTCGGTGGTGAACATCTATTATAATTATGATTTCCTGGTAAGCAATTAAAAAATATTATTTCCCAATCATCCCATCTATACTTACTTTACCGGGGCCAACAATTAGCAAAACCATAAAAGCAGTTAAAAATAATGCTGCAGTTTCTCCATCCCCAAAAAAATCTGCATTGTGTACTTTAAATAAAACTACTCCCATTGCAATAATAAGCGGTATAGCAGCCAGCCTGGTAAATAAACCTAAAATGATAAACATACCACAGAAAAATTCTGCAAATATCACCAGCGATAACGATAAGGTGCTTCCCAACCCCAAAAAATTCATAAACTTATCTTGCAGGCTGCCAAACTTTATCAGTTTACCATAACCGTGGTTCATTATTAATACACCACTGCCAATCCTTAACAATAACATTGCTGCATTAAATGCACCCGTCGAATACTTTGTCGTTAATAATTTCTTCATCTTTCTTTTCTTTTAATTGTGATTGAGGTTTTAATCTTCTGTTATAAAAAATGAAACACAAGGTTTATTTATCATTTCATTAACAGCATTGTAAAAATACATTCGTTTTGTTTACATCAATTATCCACTTATTAACAATCAATTGGAATGATGTTTGTAACGCTGTGGTTTAACCAGTAATTTTGCAACCAGTAAAAATGAATCAACCAGTCAACATGTTAAAACAAAAACTTTCACTCCTGTTTATTGCAACAGTTTTCTCTTTTTCAACATTTGCACAAGCCACACATGCTATTACCGACCCCGAAAAGAATTATAAAGATGCCAAAGAACTTTTTGTAAAAGAACAATACGCTTTAGCTTATCCTTTGTTTGCTGCTTTAAAAGCACAAAACCCCGATAACACAACCAGCGACCATGCTTATATTAACGATGACGTAAACTATTATTATATTGTTTGCCAGTTAAAATTACAACAGCCCGCTGCCGAACAACAGGCACGCCACTACGTAGATGTTGTAAGCAACGAGCCACGCCGTGAATTAATGAGTTACCACCTGGCAAAATATTATTTTTTAAAAGACGATTACAGCAATGCCATCAACTATTACGAAAGGGCCGGGCTTGAAAATTTGAGTAACGATGAAATTGCCGACGCTAAGTTTGAAAAAGCCTACTGCTATTTTAACCTAAAACAGTTTGGCGAAGCTAAACCATTGTTTGACGAGATACACCAAATGCCCGAAAGCAAATATTACATCCCGGCCAATTATTATTATGGTTTTATTAGTTATTACGAGCGCAATTACAACGAGGCTTTAAAAGCTTTTAAACTGGTAGAAACACAGGAAGAATACAAAGGCGTGGTTCCATATTACATTGCCGAAATTTATTATTTCCAGGGTAAAAAAGAAGAAGCTCTTAAATATGGCGAAAGCGTATTGGGCAGGCCGGGCACCTTGTTCTATCAAAAAGAAATGAACCTGTTGATTGGGCAAATTTATTTTGAAAAGAAAAATTACCAGAAAGCATTGCCGCTTATTGAAGCGTATGTAAACAACAGCGATAAGGTTACCAAAGAAATCATGTACGAACTGAGTTATTGCTATTACGATGCCGGCAAACTTGATAAAGCCATTGAAGGATTTAAACAACTGAGTACCGAAAAAGATTCGATGGGGCAAAACAGTATGTACCTGCTGGGCGATTGTTATTTACGAACCAACCAAAAAGCCAATGCCCGTAACGCATTCCAGTACAGCGCTTATAACAGCAGCAATAAAAAACAGCAACAGGTTTCAAGGTTTAATTATGCAAAGCTGTCGTACGAACTGGGCTACCAGGATATTGCCCTCAACGAAATGAAAAAATACATCAACGATTATCCCGGCAGCGAATATGATACCGAAGCAAAAGAGATATTAGTGAACCTGATGGCCAATACCAACAATTTTGCCGATGCATTACGCTTGTATGAATCGTTCAGCAACCCAACGGCATCTATGCAAAAAGTGTATCCACGCATTTTATACGGCAGGGCGGTAGAGTTGGTGAACGATCAGCAACTGAAACAGGCCGATGAACTGTTTTCAAAAATTTTAACCCTGCCAACATCAACAGTAACTCCATATGCTAATTTTTGGAAAGGCGAAATTGCCTACCGCAACAGCGATTACGACAACAGCATCAGGTACATGAGTACGTATATGGAGGCATCGGTGCCTGCACAGGGAGAAGCCAACCGCACCACTGCTAATTACGACCTGGGTTATAGCTGGCTACAAAAAGAAAACTATGCAAAGGCACTTGGTTATTTTGAACAGGTTGCAAAAAATGTTACAGTAACATCGCCTGCCATTGATCAGGATGCTTATGTACGCAGCGCCGATTGTTATTTTATGAAATCGGATTTTACAAAAGCTAACAGCATGTACGATTACGTGGTGAATAATGCAATGCCGCAAAGCGACTATGCCATGTTTCAAAAAGCCATGATAGCCGGCGTTAAGAGTTCAGCCAACAAGATTAGCACACTTAATACTTTGCTAAAGCAATATCCAAAAAGTAACCTGGTACCCGATGTGAATATGGAAATTGCACAAACTTATATAGCTGATGAAAAATTCCTGCAGGCTGTACCCTATCTTAATAATGTATTGAACGACCCCACTGCAGGCGGGTTAAAACCACGGGCATATTTAAAACTTGGTTTGGTATATTATAATGCCGATAAGTATGACGAAGCCTTATCAAATTACCAAACCCTGGTGCAAAAATATCCGCAATCATCTGAAGCCGATGAAGCCACCGGCATTATGAAAAACATTTATGTAGAAATTGGCAAGCCTGATGAATATATTGAAATGATGCGCAGCAATGGCAAAAATATTTCTGTTAGCGAAGCCGATTCGCTGACTTACACGGCAGCCGCTTTAAAATATAATGCCAACGATTGTGATGCCGCTATTACAGGATTTAAAAATTACTTATCAAAATATCCCAATGGCGGATATAGCCTTGAAGCAAATTTTTTCAGCAGCGAATGTTATAGCACAAAGAAAGACTGGGCCAATGCCATTGCCGGTTACGATTATGTAAACAGCAAAGGGCTTAGCCGCTTTTTTGAAAAAGCAACACTTGAAGCCGGACGCATTAGTTATTTTGAACTGAAAGATTATGCCAATGCAAAAAGGTATTTTGAATCTTTAACCAATAGCGCCATCAGCCAGGATAACCAGATAGAAGCGCTTAGAGGTTTGGTACGTTGCTACTACCAACTTAAAGATTATACACAGGCAAACGACGCTGCAAAAAATCTCCTCACTAAAAAAGGTATCAGTACCGATGATAAATCTGTTGCATTGCTTGTGCTGGGAAAATCGCAGCAGGTAAATAACGATTGTTCATCTGCAATAACTGCATTTAAATCATGTGCCGCCATCAATAAATCGGCATGGGGCGCCGAGGCCCGTTACGAAATTGCCAATTGCCAATTTAGCTTAAATAATCTTGCCGCTGCCGAAAAATCGGCGTTGGCTGTTATAAAAGAAACAGGCTCGTACGATAACTGGGTAACAAAAAGTTATATTTTATTGGGTGATATTTTTATGAAGCAGAAAGATTACTTTAATGCAAAAGCCACTTATGAAAGTGTGGCTAAAAACTCGGTGATACCCGAACTGAAACAGGAAGCACAACAAAAACTTGATAAAGCTATTGAAGAAGAAAAAGCAGTAAGTAAAGTGGGAAATTAAAAAACAATGGCAAAAACTAACCATCAATTAAACTATGCAAAAAACAAATAAAGGATATTCAATGTACAATAAGATAAATATACGGCCTGGTATTTTTTGGGCAATAATGATAACTGTAGCCAGCCTTTTAACAACAACAGTGTTTGCACAAAAGGAGCCGGGTAAAAAAACATCTACCATCGATATTAATTCGGTGTATAAACCTGTTTTACGCAATGCGGTAAAAATAAATTTTTCGGCTACGCATTTAAATGCTGATACAACCACTCCGCATCTTACATACAATATTCCAGCACAAAACCTTTTTTATGCCTACCAGCCAATTCCTTTGCAGCCATTGGCTTTGCAACAGGATACCAACTTGTACCTGGGACAACGTAATTATGTTAAAGTAGGTTATGGAAATTTTTCAACTCCTTTTGTTAGCGCCGGTTTTAGTTTTGGCGATGGTAAAAAATTCCTTGCCAATGTTTATGCCGATTATATTGCAGGCAAGGGAAAACTTTTGTACCAGGATTATTCGAAACTGAACTTAAAGGCAGCCGGCAGTTTTTTTATCCCTGGTAATGAAGTATATGCAGGAGTAGATGTAAAACTGCATGAGCATTTCTTATACGGTTATGATACCAGTATGTATCATTATTCAAAAAAAGATGTAAGGCAACAGTTTCAGGATTTAGCATTTAAGATTGGTGTACGAAATACAAAAGTTGGCGATTTTGGTATCAGTTATAACCCCAACCTTGAGGTGAGCAATTTTACCAATATCAATAAACTTACCGAAACATCATTTAAACTTACTGCGCCTGTTGAAAAACAGTTTGGCGAAGTATTTACTATTAAAGTGGAAGGTATAGCCGATATAACAACATATAATACAAAAGGACTTACACCCAATGTAAAAATCAATAACAATGTATTGTCGGTGGCGCCTTCATTAATTTTTTCCACACCACGATTAAGCATTAATGGCGGCGTAGTACCCACTTGGGATAATGGTAAATTTGTTTGGCTGCCCAATGTTTTTGCCGAAGCCTATATAGCCGAAAATGTTTTTGCTTTCCAGGCAGGATGGGTGGGCCGCATTGTAAAAAATACCTATCGTAACTTATCTGCCCAAAACCCTTACTTAGCGCCGTTTACAGCACAATTAAATACTAAGGAAACTGAATACTATGGTGGTATAAAAGGCACCCTGGGCAAGCATTTTAATTTTAATGCAAAAGCCGGTTATGTAACTTATAACAACCTGCCGTTTTTTATCAATGATACAGCCACCGATAATAAATCGTTTGTGATAAGTAATGAAAGTAAAGTGAAGAATTTTAGAATTCATGGCGATATTAGTTTTGTAAGCAAAGAAAAATTTACAGTTAATGCCGGTGTTACTTTCAACGGCTATACCGCAATGAAGGATAATGCAAGAGCATGGAACACTGTACCGATGGAATTTACAAGTTCATTACGCTGGTGGGCATTTAAACAAGTGATGTTAAAAGCAGATTTTTATGCATTTGGCGGTGGCCATTATTTAGACAAGGGTAATGCAGATAAAATATTTAAACCGGGCTCTGATTTAAGTGCCGGCGCCGAATTCAAAATAAACAAAATGTTCAGCGCATGGATTGATGTAAACAATATTTTAAACAATAAATATGAGCGCTGGCATAATTATCAGGTACTTGGGCTTAATGTGATGGGTGGTGTAAGGGTAAACTTCTAATAAAATGTTACAACTTTAAATCCTGCATCCTTTTATTGGTGCAGGATTTATTTTTTAGGCATATTTTACTTGCCGGGTTAATTGTGCTGGTTTTCAATTTAGATTACTATTCTGCAGGCTCCCATAGTTCAATTTTATTGCCTTCGGGGTCAAGTATGTGAACAAACTTACCATAATCAAAGCTTTCAATATTATCAACAATAGTTACGCCTTGTTTTTTCAATTCATCTACCAAAGCTTCCAAATCTGCCACCCGGTAATTAATCATAAATTCTTTTGCAGATGGTTCAAAATATTTAGTTGATTCAGCAAAAGGGCTCCAAGTAGTAGAACCTTTTTTTGTACTGTCATCTTCTTCTCTCCACTCAAAAGTAGCTCCATAGTCATTTGTATTTAGTCCAAGATGTGTTTTATACCATTCGGTTATTTTTTTGGGGTCTTTACATTTAAAGAAAACTCCACCAATACCTGTTACTTTTTTCATATTTACTATTTTAAATTTGAAATAATTAAACTTACTTTATTACAAAGGGTAATTTACAGATAGTTTCAGCATTTTACAATTCTTCTGATTAGGTATTGTTGAATTTAATTTACTGAAGCTATTAATATTACAGTGTAAAAGCTAACTATTATATTTGCAAAGTTTTTAAAAAATGCAAACATTAATTGCGTCATATCTTTTTCAAAATAAAACCTGCCCCTTACCGGGGCTTGGTACGTTTTCAATTTTAAATGCTACTGCAAAAGCCGATTTTGCCAATAAACTTATACAGGCGCCTCATCCTATGGTTGAGTTTGTACAGGCAGAAACAAACCCACGACAGTTAACTGAATATATTAGCCAATCAATAGCATTAAACTTTCAGGATGCTGCAGATGCATTAAAAGCCTATTGTAATGGTTTAAAAGAATTGATAGATGCAGGCAATACCATTTCGCTTGCACAGGTAGGCAGTATTTTTATAAACGAAAACGGAAAAATTATTTTTAAAGCCGAAGACCTACCTGCATCTTTTTTGCAACCGGTTGTTGCCGAAAGAGTGATTCACCCCGAAGCAGAACACTCAATGCTGGTAGGTGATAAGGAAACAACTAATAAAATAATGAGCGAATTATTAGCTGCAAAAACAACAACCACCAATCGTTGGTGGATATGGGCAATTGTTTTAGGCGCTGTTGGTTTATTTTTACTTCTTTTATATTTTTTACAATCTAACGGTGGTTCTTCTTTTGGAAATTGCATAAAATTATAAGTCGCCAATGATTCATTATACCGGTTGCCCTGTTTGTAACAGTAAAGAAATAAAAGAGCAACTAACAGCTAAAGATTATACAGTATCACAACAACCGTTTGTGATATGGCATTGTAATAAATGCACGGCAAGGTTTACGCAGGATGTTCCTGCACAGGATGCTATTGGTGCATATTATGCATCTGACAATTATATTTCGCACAGCGATACAAAAAAAGGGCTTATCAATAGTTTGTACCACTTTGTAAGGAACATTACATTAGCATCAAAAAAAAACCTGGTTAAAAAATATGCCGGTATTAATAAAGGCGCATTACTTGATATAGGTTGCGGTACCGGAGCCTTCCTGCATACAATGAAAAATGCCGGTTGGGTAGTTACCGGGCTTGAGCCCGATGAACAGGCAAGGGCTAAGGCTGCATCCATGTACGATATAAACCCCATGCCATCACAAAAATTGTTTGAGCTGGAACCTGCATCATATCATGCCATTACCATGTGGCATGTGCTGGAACATGTGCATGAACTACATGCATACATGAAACAACTTGGTAATTTGCTTAGCCCTTCGGGCAAATTATTCATTGCCGTTCCTAATTACACTTCTAATGACGCAGAAATATATGGCGAGCATTGGGCAGCTTATGATGTACCACGCCATCTTTATCATTTTTCGCCGCAAAGCATCAACAATTTATTATTGCAACATAATTTAAAACTGGTTTCGTTACAACCAATGTGGTTTGATAGTTTTTATGTAAGTATGTTAAGTGAAAAATATAAAACAGGTAAAGGAAATATCATAAAAGGATTTATTAAAGGCTTTACATCAAATATAAAAGCATGGAAAGATAAAAGTAAATGCAGCTCGGTAATTTATATCATTAGCAAAAAATAACCGGTTACATCTTTAATGGTTACTTAACCCAAAAAAATTAGTTCAATTTAATTTCAAACATTTTTGGCCATCGCTTTCCGGTGATGAAGAAAGATTTACGGGTGCTGTCGTAGGCAATGCCGTTCAGCACATCTGTTCGTCCCGGAATATTTTGGTTGGCAAAATATTTTTCTTTCATACCCGGAAATTCCATTACACCCACAATATGCCCGCTTGCCGGGTCTATCTTGATGATTTTATCTGTTTGATAAATATTAGCATACACAAAGCCATCCACATACTCCAGTTCATTGATATTATCAACCGGGCCACTGTTGTTGCTAACACTGATTGTACTTTTAAGCCTGAAATCATCGGGGTTTACAAAATATAAATTCGATGTTCCGTCGCTGATGATAAGGTCGGTTCCGTTATTGGTGAGGCCCCAACCTTCGTAAGGCCATTTAAAAGTTTTAATTGGTTTATCTAGATTGTTTATATCATATACATATACAATATTGCTTTCCCAGGTAAGTTGGTAAACTTTATTTTTAAATATAGTAATGCCTTCTCCAAATATGGAATCGGTGCCCATCATGTGTTTTTTTTCAACCCGGCCGGTGGTAGCATCGGTAATGCGTAATGATGAAGTTTCAAAATCGCCGGTGCCTTCGTATAATTTACCGTTATGAAATTCTAATCCCTGGGTGTAAGCGCTTGTATCATGCGGATATGCTGCAATGATAGTATAATTGATGACGGGTACAGGAACAGGTTTTACGCTGTTATCTACAAAATCATCAGATTCATTGTTATTACAGGCAGCCAAAAATAAAAACCCGGCTATAAATAAATATTTACTCATTATGTTTTTCAAATAGTTACAAAAATAGCAAACAGTTTTGTGGATGCCGCTATATAGCTTTAAAAGAATGCAAATATTTAGTTAAGTAATTTATTCTCCAACCTTGTATAATTCACATTTCTTTCTGCAAGGTATTGAAGAATGAAATTAAAGCATGTTTCATCTTTACCCACAAGCTCCGGTGGGAAAACACCTTTGGCTGTAAAAACTTTTTCTATCAGCATATTTAATGCGGCCGTACAGGTGTAACCGGTAGTTCGGCTCATAGATGATGTTTGTGTTGCAGCATCATATTCATCGTACAGGTTGTAACAAATAGTTTTTTTATTGTCGCTAATATTTATTTGCATCAAGGTAAATTCCTCTTCGTTTTCTCCCAATTTCCACTGGTCAAATAAAAGGGTAGAAGTAAATTCCATTGGCGAAACCTGTTGCCCTTTAAAATTAATTGTTTGGGTACTTAAAAAACCGGCTTTAATAAGGCCTTGCATCAACGCAATATGCCCGGGGTACCGCAATGTTTTTTCTTTCATATTGGCAATATGCGGCATAGTGAATAATATGGAACGCAGCCCATCTGTGTTGAAAGATTCTAAAGTACCCACTTTATCAAAATCAATCAGCTCGGCATCACTTAAAGCAGGCCTGGTAACAATTTTACCATTCTCTACATAACGTGCAGGCCTTGTATATTCTTCCAGCACATCAATAGGCGAGAAGGGTGCTTTATACTCAAAAGGATAAATCCTTTTCTTAGGCAACCCGCCAACCATACATTCAAAACTTGTAATTTTCATTCGCTCATTGTAATATCCTAAAATTAAATTACTCATGCCCGGCGCCACGCCACAATCAACAATGGCTGTAACATCATTTTCTATTGCCAGTTGATGCAACATCAATGCATTCTCGGAAAAAAAAGAAATATCCACCACATTTTTTTTTGCTTTGATGATGGCCTGCAGGCATTGATACCCCATAAATCCCGGTACTGCAGAAATCACATAATCAAAATCCTTCAACAATAAATTATAATTGTTATAATTGCTTAAATCAGCCTTTATGGTTTTTATTGTACTGTTTTTTTGTGAAAGTATTTGTAACGATTGGTGGTTAATATCAAATGAAGTAACATCGTATTTGGCCGCAAGGTCTATCGCCATGGCACGGCCTACCATACCGGCGCCTAATATTGCTATTTGCATACAAATTAAGTTTTATCATCCTTGTACCAAATAAAGTTGTGCCTTTGGTAAAAGGATTTGTAATAAATAAATGGTTTTATAAAACGTACTAAATGAACGGGTAAATACTAAGTATAAACAGCCCGGTCACAGTCAACTTGTTCCATTCATCATAATGGAAAAATATGCCGACAGCCTGTAGAAATGTGCGTATGTAAAATGTTGTTTCAAATATTTAAAAACACCTGTGGCCATATTATATTTAAATGAAGACAGGTTTTATATTATCTCTTTACCCTGCTAACAAATTTCATCTCGTCAATTAAATTCTTTGCTCCTGCAAATTTATCAATGATAAACATCACATACCTGATATCTACCATAATGTTCCTGCAAATGGCTGGGTCGTAATTGATATCGCTCATGGTTCCTTCCCAGGCACGGTCAAAATTTAAACCTATCAAATTACCATAAGCATCCAATGCAGGGCTGCCCGAGTTACCACCGGTGGTATGATTAGATGCAATAAAACATACCGGCTGTTTACCTTTTACACCCCAACGGCCAAAATCTTTTTTATTATACAAGTCAATTAGTTTTTTAGGCAAATCAAATTCATAATCGCCGGGCTTGTATTTTTCCATGATGCCATCCATGTATGTTTGTATATCATATTTTACGCCATCACGTGGATATGCCGGTTTTACCTGCCCGTATGTTACACGTAAGGTGCTGTTGGCATCAGGATAAAAAGCTTTTTGTGTAAATACATCCATCTGCGCCTGCATGTATAAACGTTGCAACTGGTTAATGTTCGATTGTATTTCGTTTAGATGGCCCGCCACCTTTGTACCAAATGTATATTGCATATCCATTGCAATTTTATACCCAATATCATTCTTAATAGCATCGGTTACATCTTTTGCACTGCCTGCGAGCAATGCCTTTAAATTTTTAATTTCATAAATTTTTGATTGTGCATAAACCGTTGCAGCCGTTTTTGCATAATCATCGCCATGTTGCTGCAGCAGTTCTTTAAAATATGATGAAGTATATTCATCCTTTTGATCTTTCACATACATTTCCATCAACACGGTAAACAGTTTTTCATCTACCTTAGCATTATAATCTTTAAATTGCTCTTCTATATTTTGTAAAGCTTTTTCTTTTGCTGCTGCATAGCCCGTTTCGCCGTTTTTTTCATAAGCATTCACTATTGCTTTTAACTGGTTGGCAAAAAGCAGCAATTCAATTTTTGGATATATCTCGCTGTAATAATCACGGGCATAGGCGTAAGGCTCAATATCATGGTAAGCTTTTTCAAGGTCTTTCAGCAATCCCATATAAGCCACGTTCAGCTCGGGTTTGCTCATCACTATCTTTTCAAAATTAGCTTCCAGTTGTTTGCGTTTTTCTACAGCATTGCTTTTTGTTAGCCCTAAAATTTCGCCCTGCCATTTTTTCCAAGCATTTGAGATAGACGCATATTTTTTTGCATACTGTATGCCTATCTCTTCATTGGTACGCATAAATCCGTCAATCACATTCAATGCTTTTGTACGGATAGCCACCTTTGCAGGATCGCTCATTTTAACAACCTGCTCAATGGCGCTGCTGTGCAAGTATTCGTTGGTACGGCCCGGAAAACCAAACACCATAGTAAAATCGCCTTCTTTAACTCCATCTAAAGATATTTTTAAAGAGCGTTTTGGTTTGTAAGGCACATTATCGGGCGAGTATGCAGCTGGCCTGTTGTTTTTATCAGCATAAATACGAAACATACTAAAATCGCCGGTATGCCTTGGCCACATCCAGTTATCAGTATCTTTACCAAAGTTACCAATTGATGAAGGTGGCGCACCCACCATGCGTACATCATTATAGGTTTCGGTAATGAACATATAATATTTATTAGCTTCAAAAAACGAACGAATGAGGATATCCTGGTAACTTTCTTTTTTTGTTCCTGCTTTTAATGAAGCTATGTTTTTATCTATTAGGCTTTGCCTTTCCTTTTCGGTGATATTATCGCCAACGCCGTTTAAAACGGCCTTGGTAACATCATCAATACGGATGATAAAAGTGGCAAACAGCCCGGGGTTCTGCAGTTCCTGCCCCATATTATAAGCCCAAAAACCATCACGTATATAATTATTCTGTACCGATGAATGGCTTTGTATAGCTTCAAATCCGCAATGGTGGTTGGTTAACAACAAGCCTTTATCCGATACCACTTCGGCAGTACAAAAACCACCAAAACTTACAATGGCATCTTTTAAACTGCTACGGCTTATGTTATATATATCAGAAGCATTTATCTTCATGCCCAATCTCTTCATGTCTTTTTCATTAAGCGATTGAAGTAGCTGTGGCAACCACATGCCTTCTTCGGCAAATCCTTTTAAAAACAGGCTGATACTGATGATGAACAGGAGTATGTATTTTTTCATAACTAGTTTTTATATGGCCAAAAATAAGTAATTAAAAACTTTTATCCTTTTTACAAAAAATAATTAGTCTTTCACTTACTTTTAAAACAAATCTCCATCAAAAAACAAGTTTGTTTATTTAACCCTTTATTAGCATGTGCTGTTTTATTTTTGTTATAAACTACAATAGAAGCATGAAGAAATTTTTAGCAATTGCAGTAATGTCGCTTATCTGCATAAAACCAATACAGGCACAAGGAGTAAAAGGATTATTAGATAAAGTGAATAAGGCCGTTACACCTGCCAACGACAGCAAATTAAGTAATGAAGATATTATCAGCGGATTAAAAGAAGCATTACGGGTAGGTACTGATAGCAGCGCAGCTAAACTTAGTAAACAGAATGGATTTTTTGGCGATGCTGCCATTAAAATTTTAATGCCCGAAGAAGCTAAGAAAGTAGAGAGCACACTTCGTAGTTTAGGAATGGGCAGTTTGGTTGATAAAGCCATACTTAGTATGAACCGTGCCGCCGAAGATGCAGCAAGTGGTGTGGGTGATATTTTCTGGACAGCCATAAAAGGCATGAGCATAAAAGATGGATTGCAAATTTTACGTGGTGGCGATTTTGCCGCAACCGATTATTTAAAATCGGTAACAACTGCGCAACTAACCGAAAAATTTCGCCCGGTTATTGAAACTGCATTGAAGAAAGCCGATGCCACCAAATACTGGAAAGATATCTTCAGCAATTATAACCGCTTTTCCACAAAACAGGTTAATACCGACCTTACGGCTTATGTAACCGAAAAAGCATTAAGCGGTTTGTTTTATAATATTGGCCTGCAGGAACAGAAAATACGTAAAGACCCTGCTGCACAGGTTACCGATATTTTAAAGAAAGTATTTGCCAAATAAACATTAACTACCGTTTCAGTTTTTATTTAGTAATTGCATGCAACATGCCTGGAAATTATTTGTTGTGTTCTGCAATTTTATTTATAAACGGTATGGCAAAGAAGCGGCATAGCCGTATATTCACAGCCTAAATTAATTGCTATGAAATCGATATTAGCTGCTATACTTGTATGTTTTTCTTTTTCAGTAACTGCACAATCAAACGAAGCCTATTTTCTATCAAACCCATGTTTAACGCCCGATGGGCAAACAGTAATTTTTAGTTTTGAAGGCGATCTTTGGAAAGCCGAAGTAAATAACGGGCTTGCTAGCAGGCTTACAGCCATGCAGGGTTATGAAACAAGCCCACGGGTATCGCCCGATGGAAGATGGCTTGCATTTACAGGAAGGCAATTTGGTAATGCCGATGTTTTTGTAATGCCGCTAAATGGTGGAGAAATTAAACAACTTACTTATAATAGCGCTAACGATGAAGTATGCAGTTGGGGTTGGGATTCAAAAACTATATATTTTCAAAGCAACAGGCTTGGCCGAAGCAATGGATTTACGGTTTCAATTAATGGCGGTACACCTAAAACGGTTTTTGGAGATTATTTTTTCCAGTACGATCATAACCTTGCCGAAGACCCCGTAACAGGCGAAATATTTTTTAACGATACCTGGGAAAGCTCTTCCCAACTGCAACGCAAAAGATACAAAGGGCCATTTAACCCTGATATCCAGTCGTACAACCTTACAACAAAACAATACAAGAAATATACTACCTGGCAGGGAAAAGATTTTGGAGCCACCATCGACCGTAAAGGAAATATATATTTTATTTCTGATGAAGTGAACGGCGAATATAATTTGTACAACCTAGAAGCCGGCAAAAAAAATAATCTCACAAAATTCAATTCATCCATAAAATCGGCATTTGTAAATGCCAATGGCGGCAAAGTAGTTTTTGAAAAAGATTACCAATTGTGGATGTACGATGTTGCTTCAAAAAAATCAGGAAAATTAAATATTGAAATTGTACGTAACAGCCTGTTGCCAAACAACAAAGATTATGATGTACGTGGTAAAATCAGCAGTTTTGATGTATCGCCCGATGGGAAAAAAATTGCATTCACCAGCCGGGGCGAATTATTTGTTAGCGACATAGAAGGCAAATTTATTGAGCAAATAAATAAGGGTAATGCCGAAAGGGCGCTGGAAGTAAAATGGCTAAACGATAACAAAACTTTGTTGTTTAATGAAACTAAAAACGGCTACCTAAACCTGTTTACCATTGCTGCCGATGGCAGTGGAGGGTTAAAAAAAATAAGCAGTAATAATCAAGATGACCGTTGCATAGCTTTTAATAAAAAACGTACCAAAGCTGTTTACCTCAGCGGCCGCAACGAGGTGCGACTGCTAGACCTTACAACAATGAAGAGCGAACTTTTAACCCGGGATGAATTGTGGGGTTTCAATAATGCAATGCCTGCCTTTTCGCCTAACGACCAATACATATCTTTTACCGCTTTTCGTGGCTTTGAACAGGACATTATGCTATATAATATGCAAAGCAAAAAAGTCATTAATCTTACTAATACTTCTGTTACAGAAACTAACCCTATGTGGTCGGCCGATGGAAAATATATTTACTTCACATCATCAAGATTAAAGCCCTCATATCCTTTTGGAATGCAAAACCCGGGAGTTTACCGTATAGCTTTGGAAAATATTGATGCACCTTACCGCTCCAATAAATTTGCCGAACTTTTTAAAGATGAAAAGAAAGACACAGCAAAAAAAGCATCTGCCAAAGCCGATAGCGTAATTGTGAAAATTGATATGGATCGTATTATGGAGCGAATAGAACCGGTAAGCAGTTTGTTTGGTTCGCAGGGGTTAGTGGCTGTTTATCAAAAAGGAGATAAAACAACAGTGTTTTACAGCAGTAATCAAAACGAAGGAAAATCTGCATTGTGGAAAACAGTGATAGAACCTTTTGAAGAGAACAAAACCGAAAAGGTTGCAGGCACTGATGGCTCATTTGGATATGATATTGTAACAGTGCAGGATAAATTTTACCTGCTTAGCAGGGGCGATATTTATAAACTGAATGCCGACCAAAGCAAGGCAGATGCGGTGAAGATAAGTTTTACATTCAGGCGCAACCTGCAGGCCGAGTTTGCACAGATGTTTGAAGAAGCCTGGGCTAAAATGGAAATTAATTATTACGATGAAGATTTTCATGGTGTAAACTGGCAAAAGATTAAAGAAAAATACCAGCCCTTTATTGCCCACCTAAATAACCGGGCCGATATGCGTACTCTGCTGAACGATATGCTGGGCGAGCTTAACTCATCGCACCAAGGATTTAATACCGGCGGCGATGACGAAAAAGTGGAACTGGCAAACCGTACTATGGAAACCGGGATTGTTTTTGAAAACAATGACCCTTACAAAGTGAAATACATTATAAAGAGAAGCGCTGCCGACCATAGCGATATTGATATACAGCCCGGCGATATTTTACAAAAAGTAAATGATGTGATTGTTGACAGAAGTATAAACCGCTATTATTATTTCAGTAAGCCATCATTGGACAAAGAAATAACATTAACCTTTACAAGAGCAAATAAAACGTTTAATGTAAACATTCACCCTCAGTCCAGCTTATTTAATAACCTGTATGATGAATGGATTGACAGGAACCAGCAGCGTGTAGATGAAAAAAGCAAAAACCGTATTGCTTATGCATGCATGAAAAACATGGGTACAGCCGAGCTGCAAAATTTCATCATTGATATGACAAAAGAACTGAATAATAAAGACGCACTTATTTTGGACATACGTTACAACACAGGGGGCAATGTGCATGATGAAGTGCTGAAATTTCTTTCGCAGCGTGCCTATCTTAAATGGAAATACCGTGAAGGCAAAAAAACAATTCAAAGCAATTATGATGTAGCCGATAAGCCCATTGTATTACTTATCAACGAGCAATCATTAAGTGATGCAGAAATGACATCGGCAGGTTTTAAAGCATTAAAACTTGGCACCATTATCGGTAACGAAACCTACCACTGGATTATCTTTACAAGCGGTACTTCTTTGGTTGACGGTTCAACGGTACGTTTACCAAGCTGGGGCTGTTATACACTTGATGGTACCGATCTTGAAAAATCAGGCGTACAGCCGGATATTAAAGTGATTGATAGTTTTGAAGACAAGATAAACGGGAGAGACCCTCAAATAGACAGGGCAGTGGAAGAGATTATGAAAAAACTTAAATAATATATTGCCTGCCTGTTTAGGCAGGCTTCATTTATTTTGCTGCTATACTTGAATAAGTTATTATTGCAAAAAAAAATGCCTCTCCGTAGAAACGGAGCGGCTTTTTAACGATTGCTTGCTATATGAAAATTTTAATTTCGACTTTTTGCTGCTGAATGATTCAGCTTTATGGCTTACATTAGCCTTCTAACGATTGGTTGTTTGCTTTTTAGCGGTTGCTGCTGTATGAATAACCAACTTTGTAACACAAAATTAAGATGGGTAGCTTTGCATGCCTAATCAACCTGTGGTTGATTTTATTGTGCCAAAAGCCGGTTAAATACCTAAAATCCTTTACTGTAAAGGCTTTGGTAAAATTAAATGTATGATGTCCAACCGCTCAACCGACATATTATTCCAGTTGATAAAATCGCTTGAAAAAGCCGAAAAGCGGCATTTTAAACTTTATATCAAACGCAGTTCATCCCGTGAAGACTTAAAAGTGGTTAAATTGTTTGATGCCATCGACAAGGCAAAAGACTATGATGAAAAGCTCATCCTTAAAAAATTACCCGGCATTGAAAAACCACAGTTAGCCAATTTAAAATCGCATTTATACAAACAGTTGCTGGCAAGCCTGCGGCTATTAAAAAGCTCCGAAAGCATCGACCTTCAGTTGCACGAACAGTTAGACCATGCACGGATACTTTATAACAAAGGGCTTTACCTGCAAAGTTTAAAGATGCTTGAAAAAGCAAAGGAACTTGCAAAGAATTACCACCAGGAAAGTTTTTTAATACAGGTTATATCGCTTGAAAAAAAGATTGAAACACTTCATATAACCCGTAGCGGCGATGCTGCTGCCGACCGCCTTATTGCCGAAGCCAATGATGTGAGCGAACAAAGAAATGAAATTACAGGCCTCTCTAACCTGGCTTTGCAGTTATACCAATGGTATGTAAAACATGGGCATGCCCGAAATGAAAATGATGAAAAAGGTGTGCAGCAGTTTTTTAATCATAACCTGAAGGTGGATGCAAAAAAATTAAGAGGCTTTTATCAATTATTGTACCTGTACCAGAGTTATTGTTGGTATGCTTTTATTCGCCAGGATTTTTTGATGTATTACCGGTACAGTAAAAAATGGGCCGATCTTTTTAACCAGGAGCCCATGATGATAACATTAGAAACAGGGCATTATATAAAAGGCATGCACAACCTACTTACGGCAAATTTTAATTTGCGAAATTTTAAACAGTTTGATCAGTACCTCAGCAGGTTTGAACGGTTTACAATTTCGCAGGCAGCCACCCGGCACGATAATTTTCGCATGCAGGCATTTGTTTACCTAACAAGCGCCAGGATAAACCAGCATTTAATGAAAGGTACTTTTGGTGATGGCTTAAAACTGGTTCCGGGCATAGAAGCCGGGCTGCAGGAATTTGACCTTTACATAGACCGGCACCGGGTACTGGTAATACAATACAAAGTGGCACTATTGTATTTTGGTAATGGCGATTATGAATCTTCTATTGATTACCTGCATAAAATTATCAACGGCCCGGTTGATATACGCATAGACCTGCAGTGTTATGCCCGCCTGCTTCACCTGATGGCGCATTTTGAAATGGGCAACGATGCAATTATTGAATCCCTTATACGCTCGGTATTCCGTTTTATGAGCCGTATGCAAAACTTAACTGTGGTTGAAGAAGAGATATTTAAATTTTTACGAAACAATGTTTACGAATCGGCCGAAAAATTAAAACCCGGGCTCAAAGATTTATTAAACAAAATAAAACAGTTTGAAAAAAACAGGTTCGAAACAAGGGTATTCTCTTATCTTGATATTATCAGTTGGGTTGAAAGCAAGGTATATAATAAACCGATGAATAAAATAGTACACGATAAATTTTTGCAAAGCAGGCACAGGTAAAAAACAAATTACATTTCAAACAAAAACAGCTTTTTACATGTGGCATCATAGCAATAAAAATTATAACCATTCACCAATATCAATGACTTTTTATTTGGCAGCATCCATATTAATGAATGATGAATGGTGATATAGCATTATAAACTGTTACAAAGGTTTATAGCAAAATACAAATAGCCATTGCATTACATTAACTTTACAAAATCGGTAAAATCCTAAATTAAAATATGAATTAAAAATTTTAGGGTACTGATTTTATATTCCCGAATAAACCTGGTAATGATTAAAACGATACTGTTATCCTGCTTTTTTTTTCTTTTACTGAATCAATCCGGTATTGCACAGGTTGAAGCAGAACATGCCGGCGAAAACAATATAGCCACCAACACAATTATTAAAACCAACAGCATTTATGGTGAAATAATTGATGCTTCAACAGGCAGGCCAATTGAAGCGGCATCAGTACAATTATACCCGGCTGATAAAAAGAAGGCTATCAACTTACTTAGTGGCATGCTTAGCAAGGCAAACGGCGAATTTCGTTTTCAAAACCTACCATTACAAAATACATTCAGGCTGGTAGTTACAGCACTTGGTTATAAAGACCAGGATAAAATAATTTATATTGATGTGGTAAATGCAAATACCGACAGCAGTTATTTTGAAAAAAACCTGGGCAAAATAAGCATGGATAACAATGTAAAAAAAATGGATGAAGTGGTGGTAACATCTTCAAAGCCGGCCATGGAAATGGGGGTTGACCGTAAAATTTTTAATGTAGATCAGATGGCCGTAGCTAGCGGTGGCAGCGGGATAGATATTTTGAGAAACATCCCAAGCGTTACAGTGGATATTGACGGCAATGTGGAATTACGCAATAGTGCACCACAGATTTTTATTGATGGCAGGCCTACCGTATTAACGCTTGACCAGGTACCTGCAGAAAATATTGAAAAGATTGAACTTATTACAAACCCTTCGGCAAAATTTGATGCAGCAAGCGCAGGAGGTATTATCAACATCGTACTTAAAAAAAATAAGCGCATTGGTTTTAATGGCGTGGTTGGCATAAGTGCAGGTACACCGGGGCTTTTTGGAAGCAATATCAACCTTAACCAACGGCAGGGAAAATTTAATTTATTTGTAAGCGCCGGGCATAACCAGGTTGGTGGAAAAGCAAATGGAAGAACATTAAGAGAGAACAGGGACAGCGGCATCACTACCAATTATTTCAATCAATATACTATAACCAACCGCAACCGTAATAATAACTCCATAAGGTTTGGCACCGATTTTTTTATAAACAACCACCATTCAATTACAGTTTCGCAAAGTTATGTTGGCGGCAATTCCGGCAGTAACGAAAGCCAGCACCAGGATTTTCTTGCCATTGATAAAACATTGCAACGCTATGGCGAACGTAGATCGGACGGGAATTATAAATACAAACGCAGCAGCAGCAGGCTTAGTTATAAATACAGTTTTCCAAAGCAGGGGCAAGAACTTACAGCTGATATAACTTATAACCGTGGAAGCCAGTCAAGTTATTCCAATATCATCAACAGCTATTTTTACCCCGATGGATCGGTATATCAATTACCCAGCAATGTGCATAATGATGGATATAGTAAACAAAAACAACTAACCATACAGGCAGATTATGATAACCCGGTTTCGGATAAAATTAAAATTGAGGCAGGTATCAGGGTTTACAGGAATGAATTTACCAGTTATTACAATGCCTATGCACGAGATAGTGGAATTGATGTAAAGTTGCCACTAAGCAACAACTACCGCTACATTGAAAATATCAGTGCAGGCTATTTTACTTTCTCATATAAAAGAGCATCTTTTTCGTACCAACTTGGTTTAAGGGCCGAGTATTCTGATTTTAAAGGCGAACTGATTGACAGTGCATATAAATTTGGATACCAATACCCGGCAAACTGGAAAAATATTTGGAATGCTTTGTTCCCAAGTATATTTATTACAAAAAAATTAGGAGAAGAAGATGATTTGCAATTTAATTACAGCCGGCGCATACGCAGGCCAAGGTTTTGGCAATTGAACCCGTACATTGATATTTATAATCCTACCAATATCAGGCAGGGAAATCCACAGTTACAGCCGGAATATGCAAATTCATTTGAACTTAATTACAATCATAAATTTAAAAAAGGAAACTTGTTGGCTGTGTTGTATTACCGAAACAATCCCCGTGATATTACGCAATACAGCGATACCATCACTGCCGTACAATACCAACAATTGAACAATGCCGCTATTGAGCCCAATGCTATTTTAAATACCTATATTAATGCAAATACAACCAACAGGTATGGCGCTGAGTTTACTATGAAATATAAACCCGGTAATGATTTTGAGTTAACACCTACCATCAACATGCAATACCGTACGGTAAATGCAAAATTAAATAAGGTAGATTTAACCAATAAGGGATTCAATTGGTCAACAAAAATTATGGGCAATTATAAGTTTCGTGCTAATAGACCAACCTGGTACAATAACCTGAGTATACAAACAATTGCTGTATATGAATCGCCAGTTGTTATACCACAAGGCAAAAGGCTGGAGCAGTTTGTAGTGAATATGGCCATTAAAAAAGAATTTCTGAAAAAGAAAAAAGCCGCCATCACATTTGCAGTGAATGACGTTTTTAACAGCAATCGTTGGGGAGCTATTTATGATACCGAACAATTTTACCAGGATGCATACCGCCGCTGGAATGTGCGAAACTTCAGGCTAAGCTTCAGTTATAAATTTGGCGATCCAAATTTTACGCTTATAAAAAGTAGTAACAAACGGGGAGATGATAAAGATTAAACGGCTGTTACCACCTGTCGATACTTGCTCTCTCAAAATCCTGTTTATATTTTTCAGGAATATTATTGTTTATCATGCATCCATTAGCAAGGCTTGGATAGATATCTTCCAAAGTACGTACTTCGTTCATAAAAACCCTTCGGTAAATATGGCTTCTTGTAAGTTGTGTATAATCTTCTATACCAGCAGCGCCTAATAACTCTACAAAAGAGTTTACAGTTTCGCTATGGTAGTTGGCAACTCTTTCTTTTTTATCCTTAACCACCAGGCCTGCCACTAATTTAGGATCTTGTGTGGCAACCCCGGTAGGGCAGGTGTTTCTGTTACAAACCAACGCCTGAATGCATCCCAACGCCATCATCATGGCACGGGCACTATTACAAATATCGGCGCCTAAGGCCATCGCCCTTATTAAATGAAAACCGGTAATAATTTTTCCGGAGCCAATTATTTTTATATGATGCCTTATACCAAAACCTCTAAGCATATTATCAACAAATGCCAGCCCATCTAAAAATGGAGCGCCTACATAATTACTAAATTCCTGTGGCGCTGCGCCGGTGCCACCTTCGCCGCCATCAACGGTTATAAAATCAGGATAAATATCAAGCGCCACCATGGCTTTACAAATGCCAATGAATTCACTTTTATGGCCAATACATAATTTAAAGCCAACCGGTTTTCCATCGCATGCTTCTCTAACTTTTTGTATAAAAAGGATTAATTCTTTTGGATTACTGAATGCACTGTGATAGGGTGGAGAGTAAATAGTAGTGTATGGTTCTACATGACGGATGGCGGCAATCTCCGGCGTATTTTTTTTGGCAGGTAAAATACCACCGTGCCCGGGTTTGGCTCCTTGCGAAAGTTTTATTTCAATCATTTTCACTTCGGGCTTTAATGCATTTTTTCTAAACACTTCAAAACTAAAACGGCCTTCATCATCCCTTGCACCAAAATAACCGGTACCTATTTGCCATACAAGATCGCCGCCGCTAAGATGGTAACTGCTAATGCCGCCTTCGCCGGTATTATGTGCAAAACCACCTATTTTAGCGCCCAGGTTTAGTGCTTCAATTGCAGCATGGCTTAATGAACCAAAACTCATAGCACTTACATTCAAAACGCTTGCACTATAAGGTTGCTTACAATCTTTGTTGCCAATAATTACCCTTGGGTTATGGTTTAGTTTATGAAAATCTTTAGGCGCCATGCTGTGTGTCATCCATTCGTATCCTTCTTCATAAACATTACACTGCGTGCCAAAAGGCATCGTATCTAAATCTTTTTTTGCACGCTGGTAAATCGTATTTCTATCCAACCGGTTAATGGGTTTGCCATCGGTATCACTCTCTACAAAGTATTGGTAAATCTTTGGGCGCATGGCTTCCATTATCCACCTTAACCTGCCAAGCAAGGGAAAGTTGCGCCAAAGGCTGTGTTTAGTTTGTATTAAATCGCCAATGCCAACAATCATAAAAGGAGCCAATATGGCTAATATCCACCAAAAACCCTTCCATAAAAAATAACCTGCTGCACCAAAAGCCAGCAGGCATATAATACAAATAGTTATAAAAATCTTCCTCATGATAGAGTAGTTTAGTTTTCAGTTATACCAAAGTTCGGGTATTAAGTATAGGTTCCCAAAAACATTTGTTGTAAAAATTGGGTTAATTAATAAGAAATTTCTTAAATCCTATCTTTCAATAATTCTCATCCGTTTTTCCTTATTGAGAATAAGAATAATTTTTCGTTTCCTAATTCCATTTCTTTTATAAAAACAAAACCCAGTTTTAGGAGCAGGCTGATGGAGTTTTTATTATGCGGTAATGTACTTGCAAGCACTTCGGTATGCAAAGGGTTGTTCAATGCATCTTGTAACACTGCATTTGCAGCTTCAAAAGCATAACCTTTTTTTGAAAATTGCGGTAGAAAGGCAAAGCCAATATCATGATGGTCTAAATATTCTCTTTTTATAAATGAAATTATACCAATAGGCGTTTGCTGGTCTTTCAAACTTACTGTCCAGTTATTAATGTTTTTATTTTCTTTAATTTTTTTGATATAAGCAACTGCATCTTCAACAGAATGCACATGCCTGTCGCCTATAAATTCAATCCACCCGGCACTGTTCACCAATTCTAAAATAAAATAAGCATCGGTTTCAGATATTTTTTTAAGCGTTAACCTGCTTGTGCTGTAATCATTATTCATTGTAAAATGGTTATAGAAAAATTATTGCACCATTATTTGCTTTGAAATGATAAATAAAATCAGTTCATCAAGAGCTATTCCTGCACGGTTGCATGCATCCTCAATCTCTTCTCTTGAAACATTGGCAGCAAATGATTTTTCTTTCAGCCGTTTTTTAACACCTTTCAGTTCCATGCCCTCGTAACCGCCGGGCCGCATCAGCGAATAAGCATGTATCAAACCCGATAATTCATCAAAAGCATACAGCATCTTATCCATATTAGTTACAGGCTCAACACCAAAGTGATTAGGCCCATGAGATGCTATGGCATGAATGATTGCAGGGTCAACATTTCTTTGCTCCAACTCTTCAATTATTTTTTTGCAATGCTGATCAGGCCATTGGTCCCAGTCGGCATCATGCAACAAGCCGGCCATTTCCCATTGCCATTGCCCGGCATCATCAAGTTGTTCTTTTTCGGCTGCCCAGGTACGCATCAGGTGCGCCACCTGCCGCATGTGCAATTGCAGCCTTGGGTTAAGCACCCATGTGTTAAATAAGTTTTCAGCATCGGCCTTTGTAAGTACATTACCTTTATTGGCAGGGCTGCCAAAAATATTTCTTTGTAATTGTAACGACATAGTTGCAATGTAAAACTTTATTTCATCTTTTAAATGATGCATCATGAAATGCAATATCGTTTTGCAAAACAAAACATTTAATTTGCAGCCATGACTCCCGAAAGAAATGAAAGGCTCACCAATGTTTTAAACAAACGGCAACCCGATTTAACGGTATTGCTCGAAAACGTATTTGATCCACACAATATCAGCGCCGTAATGCGAACCTGCGATGCAGTGGGCATACAGGATATTTATATATTGAACACAAAAATTCCGCCACACAAAAAATGGGGCGCTAAAAGTTCATCAAGCGCAGCCAAATGGTTAACCATACATCAGTTTATCAATACCGATGAATGTTTTAAAGTACTACGTAAACAATACAAAAAAATTTACACCACTCATTTAAGCAGCGATGCTGTTGGCTTGCATGAACTGAATTTAACCGAACCAGTTTGCCTTGTTTTTGGTAATGAGCATGGTGGCATTAGTGAAGATATAATTGCAAGGGCCGATGGTAATTTTATTATTCCGCAGGTTGGCATTATAAAATCATTGAATATTTCGGTAGCTTGTGCAGTTTGCCTGTATGAAGCTTACCGACAAAAAAATGCTGCCGGGCATTATGATACTCCAAAATTACAGGGAGAGAAATTAGAACAACTTAGAAAAACCTGGGGCTTTTTGGAAGAGTAATACTCGTCACTAAAATTTCTGCATCCATTTATTTTTTTACACACAGATTTATAAACGGCTTCATATTTCTGCCTACATCCTGTTATCTTTATCATTCCAAAACAATTTAACATGAAGAAAATATTCATCCCCGCACTGCTGTTTTTTTACACAAGTGTATTTGCCCAAAAAAAATCGCTCACAAATGATGTTTACGATGGCTGGAAAAGCCTTAATGAACGTATGATTAGTAACGATGGCAAATATGTTGTTTATACCATTAATCCGCAGGAAGGCGATGGCGAACTGGTAGTACAAAATATAGCAAGTAAGGCAAAGCAGGTTGTTGACCGTGGCTACAATGCAGTGATAACCGAAGATAGCCGTTATGTTGTATTCAGGATAAAGCCGCATTTCCGGGATACACGCCAGGCAAAAATTAAAAAGAAAAAACCCGATGATATGCCAAAAGATTCGCTGGGCATAATTGAACTGGGTAAAGAAGGGCTGATAAAAATTGCCCGGGTTAAAAGTTATAAAACAAGTGAAAAAGGTTTTGGATATGTAGCCTATCAAATGGAAAAACCTGAACCGGATACCAGTAAAAAAACAAAAAAAGCTGTGGTAGATTCTGCCAAAAAAAATATTGATATGCTGGTTAAGCTGGCCGATAGCATCATCCGTAAATCGGTTGAATCGGTGAAACATGAAAATCTCACTAAAGAAGAAATGATAAACGCAGCTAACAAAGCGGCAAAAGAAATCATCAAAAAAAGCAAGGATGAACTGGAAGAAGATTTAAACGCATTAACCGATGCTGATGGTGATGAAGGGCCGGGAGGGGCTTCATCTGCCGAAGGTACTGATTTGATTGTAAGGCACCTGGCTGATGGAAAAGAGAAGACATTTAAACTTGTGAACGATTACAGGTTTGATAAGAAAGGAACAAAATTATTAATTGAAACAACGCCTAAAAGCAAAGACAGCGCTAGTATGGGTTATGTGTTACTGTATCACCTTACATCGGGTAAGATTGATACGCTTATGCGCCATTTTAACGATGCAAAAAATTACAGTTTTGATGAAGATGGTAATCAACTTGCTTTTGTAGCAGAAAGAGACAGCAGCAAAAAAGCCCTGCAAAAATTTTATAAGCTTTGGTACTATACTAGCGGGCAGGATAGTGCAAAAATGATTGCACAAAGAAATACCATTGGTATGCGGCTTGGCTTTACCGTTAGCGATGATGCCGGACTTGAATTTAGCAAAAACGGCAAGAAATTATTTTTTGGTACAGCGCCTATTGAAGCGCCAAAAGATACCAGCCTGGTTGATTTTGAACTGGCAAGGCTGGATGTTTGGCATTACAATGATGATTATTTGCAACCCATGCAATTAAAAAATTTAAGAACCGAACTGAACCGTAGTTATATGGCTGTAATAAAACCGGGTGATAACAAAATAATACAACTGGGCGCTGAAGATGCAGAAAATATAAACCTGGTGGATGAAGGAAATGCCGACTGGGTGCTGGCCAAAAGCACAAAGGGCAACCGTAAAACCTTGCAATGGGAGGGAAGGATGAGAACAACAGCCAATGCCATAAGTACCATTGACGGAAGCAGGCGCTTAATAAAAGAAAATTCTTTGGGCAACTTTATTGCATCGCCAAGTGGAAAATTTGTGTATTGGTACGAGCCCGATACAAAAGCCTATTTTACCTGGAACGCCGAAAACGGTTTGATAAAAAATGTAAGTGCAAAAATTACTGAGCCCATTTATGATGTGGAGAATGATGTGCCTGATTATCCAAGAGCAGCGGGCTTTACCGGCTGGACGGCTGGAGACCATTATATGCTCATCAATGATGTATACGATATTTGGCAAATTGACCCCAACGGTGTAGAACAACCCAAAAATATAACCAATGGTTATGGTAAAAAAAATAAAACCCAATTCAGCTATGTGAAACTCGATAGGGAGAAAAGATTTATTGATGCAGGTGAAACCATATTGCTCCGTTCTCAAAATAAAACAAACAAGTTTGGCGGTTTTTACACAAAGCAAGTAAACACAGTTGCCGACCCGGTAAAAATAAATGAAGGGCCATACAGTTTCGGTTTCCCGGTAAAAGCCGATAAGGCATCTGCTTATATCGTACAGCGCTCCAATATTGCATCAAGCGAATTGTATTATTCTACCGATTTAAAAAACCTTGAACCCTTAACTGATATTGCAGCACAGCAAAAAGAATATAACTGGCTTACCGCCGAACTGCTGCACTGGAAAATGTTTGACGGAAAAATGAGCGAAGGCATTCTGTACAAGCCCGAAAATTTTGACCCGAAGAAAAAATATCCCGTCATCTTTTATTTTTACGAACGCAATGCCGATGGGTTATATACATATAAAACACCTGCACCAAGTGCATCTATTGTTAACATACCTTATTTTGTAAGTAACAATTACCTGGTTTTTGACCCCAACATTTATTATAAAACCGGCGAGCCGGGCAACAGCGCCTACAACAGCGTAGTTAGCGCTGCAAAATATTTATCAAAAATGCCTTTTGTAGATAGTACCCGTATGGCCATACAGGGACAAAGCTGGGGTGGTTACCAGGTGGCATACCTTGTTACAAAAACCAACATGTTTCGTGCGGCATGGGCCGGTGCACCCGTAGCAAATATGACAAGCGCTTACGGCGGCATACGCTGGGGAACCGGTATGAACAGGCAGTTTCAGTACGAGCATACACAAAGCCGCATTGGCGCCACGCTATGGCAACGGCAAGACCTGTACTTAAAAAACTCGCCATTATTTTTTGCCGATAAAGTAAACACTCCATTAGTGATTATGCACAACGATGCCGATGGTGCCGTACCCTGGTACCAGGGAATAGAATATTTTACAGCGTTGCGCCGCCTGGGCAAAAAAGTATGGCTGCTTGAGTACAATGGCGAAGACCATAACCTGGTAGAAAGAAAAAACAGGAAAGATCTCTCCATACGGTTAAGCCAGTTTTTTGATTATTATTTAAAAGACGGCAAACCTGCCAAATGGATAAAAGATGGAGTGCCTGCAACAGAAAAAGGAAAAGACTGGGGATTGGGTTATGAGTGATGAGCGGAGAGGTGAATTTGATTACTATTTTTTTAATAATAAGTAATGAATATTAAGGTAGATGAAAATATAAGTCTAAGATTTTTGGAAGAGCAGGATGCAGCAACAATGTTGAACCTGGTAAATGCAAACAGGGCCTATTTGCGGCAATGGCTTCCCTGGGTTGATAGTATGCAAACTGTTGACCATTTTAAAATTTATATAAATGATAGTATAAAACGTACCGCAGAGAAAACAGATTTTGGTTTTGCAATAATTTTTAAAGATCAACTTGCAGGCCGTATTGGATTGCACCATATAAACCTGCAAAACAGGATTGGGGAGATAGGTTATTGGCTGGCTGATGGCATGCAAGGCAAGGGAATTGTAACAAAATGTTGCAAAGCGATAATGCAATATGGTTTTACCCAATTGGGATTAAACCGCATTGAAATAAAATGTGCAGTGGGCAATAACCGCAGCAGGGCTATTGTCCAAAAATTAAATTTTAAAGAAGAAGGCATATTACAGCAAGCCGAATGGCTTAATGGCAGTTATATCAACCTTCATTTGTATGCCATGCTTAAAGTGGATTGGTTAAACGAGGTGGATGAAAAAAAATGAAATGGTTTAATTGATTATAATTATCTGCCTTATCTGGCGCAAGTGTTCGGCTTTGCCGATCACTTGATGCCGTCTGCCGCCGTAGGTAACTCTTCTGCCGCCATGAGATGTTGCCGCCGTCTGGTTTTTAACCAACGGCACAGCATACTGTTACTTTCTGAAGTATAAAATAAATTATGTACTTTGCTGAAATGTATTCTGTTGTTGAACTTTTTTATTTAAGTGCTTTATTTTATTAAGTATTGGTACTAACTCAATACGCCGCTGGTCGAAGACCAGGCGGCGGCATGTCGGGGGCATACCTACGGCGGCAGAAAGATTACTAAACTGTCTTTTTTTGGGCATGCTACTCCAGGAGATTTAAATTTAGCTTATGAGGAGGGCAATGAAAATCACGATCAATCATTTGATGGAGGAGACGTGAATGCAAGTGCGTTTGCAAGCGGGGCTAAAATAAATTTGGTTGGTGGATGTAGAACAGCTGTACCTGAGGGACAAATGCCATGGGATGAAGAAAGTGTTGTTGCATCATTTGCAAGTAAAGTGGATAGCAAGTCTGTAGTGAAAGGGTCTTCAATGAGGGTTGATTACGGAACCCCTGGTGTGGATTCTGATGAAAAACTTGTACAACCTGCAAAAGGAGGAAAAATTGTAGTTGTTAACGGTCAAAGATAATCATACCATGCGAATAGGATTAATTATAATATTAGTAGCCGGAATTGGATATATGTTTTTTTCTTCTTGTAAATCTAAAACAAATAACGCTGCAAACAATATTGTAGAAAAATTGATTATCGATTCCACAACCTATCAAATAGGTGATACAATTACACCATTTGAGAATTATAATTTTAGTCAGGGAAGTTGGAAGGCTGAAATAAAAATATCCTCTGACGATAATATGGATTTATCTAAAAAAATTCCTAAAGCTCCTACATTGACTACTACTAATAAGATATTGTTGGAGAAAATAAGGAATTGGAAATTTATTTATACAAACGGCGATATGACCACGGTTCTTAATAATTTTAAATTGTTTAAAGGTGATAGTGTAGTCGCTTCTTATGGAATTGTATTGGATGAGAACACAGTTGGTCTTCAATCACAACAGTATGGGTGGATACCTGCACTTGATAGTAGTTTTATTTTTGAAACGATTAAGATGTTTGACAAATAAAAATGTAATCGATTAAACAACAAAGCCGCAGTGATGCGGCTTTTGTCTTTTAGTTCAATGCTTTTTTAATTTTGCGATTGGAAATAAATGAATCGAGGAACTCAAAAACGAGTTCCTTATCTTTTTCATTGAGTTTATCGATGTCCTGTATGCGGTTAAGGGTGTTGGTGTTCAGTTCTGTGTCGGTGTTACCCACAAGCCAGTCCAAAGACACTTCCAGTATCTTGGCCATGTTGGCTGCCGCTTCAATAGACGGCTTCATCTCATCCCGTTCGTAGCGGCCTATCACCGGGCCTTTGGTGCTGAGCTGTGCTGCCAGGTCTTCCTGGCTGATGCCCTTTTTTTTACGGGCCTGTGTTAGTCGTTTACCAAAACTCATAAGTGCTGTTTAATACGCTGAAATGGGATAATGCCCAAAATTAGAACCCTGATAAGTGCTAACCAAATCTAATAAATTTTGTTCTTTACAACTGATAAGTTATGTTTGCAACGGATAAGTATTAAAAAACTTTTTTTATGGCAACACAGTTAGACACTACCAACCCCAACACAATCACTTATGTAACGGAAGAACTTCTGCCGCCGTAGGTAGTTGCCGCCGCCTGGTCTTTCTGCCGCCGTAGGTAACACTTCTCTGCCGCCGTAGGTAACTCTTTCTGCCGCCGTAGGTAACACTTCAGCCGCTATGAGATGTTGCCGCCGTCTGGTTTTTAACCAACGGCACAGCATGCTGTTACTTTCTGAAGAATAAAATAAATTATGTACTTTGCTTCAAAGGATTCTGTTGTTGAACTTTTTTAATAGCGGGCTTTATTAAGAATTGGTACTAGCTCAATATGCCGCTGGTCGAAGATCAGGCGGCGGCATGTCGGGGGCATACCTACGGCGGCAGAAAGATTTAAAGCAGGGAGCAGAAACGTATAAAAATTCCAGAGTAGAGCAGGCTAATTTACAGGCGGGTAATTATGATAATCAACCTGCGCCAGCTCAAGATTTTCATAAGATTAGTGCAGCTTTGGGGGAAACTGCTGGTATTATGCAAATGAATAAGCCAGCTCTTGAAATTGTTACAACTGCAGCAAGTATGATGGTTGGCGTTGAAATTCCTGCTTCAGCACCGTTGGTCACTGGAACTTCTTTTGGCCTTAAGAGTTCTGTAAGCTTGTCTGAAAATGCAGTTACTCTTGGTGGACTTAATTCTGTAGTAAAACAAACTAGTGCAGAAACTCTTTCGCCAAACGTTCAAAAAGTTGTAAATATGATGAGTGAAATTAAAGCTCAGGGAGGAACAATAACACCCAATCCGTTAAGTCCAAATCAAGAATTAAATCTGACAATAAAGAGTATCGAAAAGATGGATTTTCGTATTGAAACACATGTTGTACCAACGAAGTATGGGGGTAATGGAGTTACACCTCAAAGACATATGAACGTGGATCTATATCCGGACAAAAAAGTATTACCTAATAGTGGACACAAAATTTTAGAATGATAATGATTGATGATAGTTCTTTATTGATTAGTGTGTTTAAAATTTTACCTGACGACATAGATTTTTATGTCCAAGCGCCAAGCTTGGAAGATGAAACTATTTTAAATATGATGGACAATACGGGATATGCTTATTATAAACTTATTAAATTAGATAGTTTAAAGAAAAGATTTTTTATCAATCATTTGGAGACTCATTCAGCGGTTCAATATTTTCAAAATATTGAAATAAAAAATGGCGACACTCTATTGTTTCAGGGTTTTGATGGGATTGAATTTGGAATACTTTCAAAGAATGTCAAAATGCCAGAATGGTTTAAAGAAAAATGTATTGATACGGGAGATTGTACAATATCAAATGATTGGTAGTGCTATTCTACTAATTACCCCGTCTTGCGCAAGTGTTCGGCTTTGCCGATCACTTGATGCCGTTTAGTTTTACCCTGATTGTATCAGGGAATTGAAAAACAAAAGATGATTATTTCTAACAAAGATAAATTAATAATCCGATGAGAATTTCAAATTCCACAATACAAACGGAGCCGTATTTGTATATGATTTCTGCCGCCGTAGGTAACACTTCTGCCGCCGTAGGTAACACTTCAGCCGCTATGAGATGTTGCCGCCGTCTGGTTTTTAACCAACGGCACAGCAAACTGTTACTTTCTGAAGAATAAAATAAATTATGTACTTTGCTTCAAAGGATTCTGTTGTTGAACTTTTTTTTAAGGCTTTATTTTATTAAGAATTGGTACTAGCTCAATACGCCGCTGGTCGAAGACCAGGCGGCGGCATGTAGGGGTTTACCTACGGCGGCAGAAGTATGGTAGGTAGCAACAGTACAGTAAAAGACCATTTTACCGACTTGCAAAATATAGTTGTATCAGAAAGCGGGTTTGTGTATATTTATTGTAGCAACGAAAGCCCCGTTGATGTGTTCTTTGATAATTTACAGGTGATACATACAAGAAGCCCAATTTTGGAGGAGACGCATTATTATCCGTTCGGGTTGACAATGGCGGGGATATCATCTAAGGCATTGGCGTTTGGAAGTCCTGAGAATAAATACAAGTATAACGGCAAAGAAGAACAGCGGCAGGAGTTTAGCGATGGAAGCGGTCTTGAATGGTTAGATTATGGGGCGAGGATGTATGATAACCAGATTGGTCGTTGGCATGTAATAGATCCGATGGCTGATAAATATCGTCCACTTTCTCCATATGTATATGTTGCTAACAATCCGCTTTCCTTAGTTGATCCTAACGGAATGGAGATAAGAGACGGTGCAGATATAGCGGATAGATTTGAAGAAGAAACAAAGAATAGAATAAAAAAGACTGAAAGTAAAATAGCTAAAAAAGAAGCTAAACTTGCGGCTGCTCGAAATAAAAACCCCAATGCCAAAAAAGCAGGTCTTACCAAATCAATCAATAGACTAAAATCTGATGTAGGGGAATATAAGGCGGCTCTCACAGAACTAACTGCACTAAGAGAATCTGATCAGGTTTATAATATTAGATTAAACTCAAGCTCAGTGCCTGATCGTGCAGCAGGCGTGACGTTTTATGAAAACGATGCTATAGAAATTCAACTTAAAGAAGGCTATAATTCCGGATTTTTATCTCATGAGTTAAAACATGCCTATCAATATGAGACAGAGAGTTTGGCTTTTGATGAAACCGGAAAAAAAGGCGCTGGTGTATATGATTTTACTGATGAAGTTGAAGCGTATAAAAGGGGTTCTGCTTATGGAGATAGACGAAAAGCAAGTGCTGCAGATTATCCGAATTTAGTTAACACTCCTTTATCACTCAATCAGAATAATGCTAGGGCTCAAATGAGAGCTCAAAATTTGCGGAGTTGGATTAACAATAATGGAGCCATTATGTATTATTATAGATATTGGTTTGAGGATCTCCTTCCTTTCATTCATGAATAATATATTGTATGAAATGTTTTTTCTTGAAAATATTGATTATTGGATTATTAACTGGTGTAGGATGTCGAAGTATCAAACTAGGAAGTAACAAGGATTTAGTTTTTCTTTCTTCGAAAAAGGAACATGTACTACATCGACTTGAATTATTCAATGATCAAACTTTTTCATATAGAATTAGCGAAGGATTGAACGAAACAACTTCTGCTGGAAATTGGAAGATTGCCAAAAAAAAACTTTATTTGAATAGCTTTAAAGAGTACAAGAGTGGTTATAGTAAAATTAGTGCAGTTGGCGAGAATAAATTAAATAATGAATATTTTAATCTTTTTGTAGTAGATAATGAAGGCATCCCTCTTGAAGAAGCATTAGTTTTCTATGGTAATCGCCAGTTTACTGTAAAAAAAAATGGAATTGTTTTATTGCGAAGAGGGTTAGATACATTAGTAAAGGTTAGTTTTTTAGGGATTAATTATGAGGCGTCTTTACATGATATTAGTTCAGAAAATGTAAGAATGGAAATTGTTCCATTAGATTTAAAGAAAATGTACTTTGATAATCAGGTCTGGATTATTCGGGGAAATACAATTATTAGCCCTTTTAATAAAAAATTATTTCAGCAGTAGATTTTTACGAAGTTTTACTGAGCAATCAGTTGCGTCAGATTGTCTTTTAGTTTTTTGTTAGAGGCGGCCCGTCTGGCGCAAGTGTTCGGCCCCCCGTCTGGCGCAAGTGTTCGGCTTTGCCGATCACTTGATGCCGTTTAATTTCGCCCTGATTGTATCAGGGAATTGAAAAACAAAAGCTGATTATATTTACCGAAGCTAAATCTGTATTCCTTAGCCATGGCTCGTGGCATACAAAAAAAAGCAATACAAATGCTGTAAGTAACCACTGCATCTTTGTGCTGCTACTAAATTTCAAATTATAAATACCGCACCTACGGCGCTTCGTTAAAACCTCATTCATTTTCAACCAAAATATCGCCTCTACGAGGCTTACACCTTTACTTACATTTATTTTATTATTGTATTGCAGGTTTAGCTTTTATTTTTTTTAGAGTAGTTTTATACTCTAATTAGCATGAACCAACCTGCATCTTTTAATGAACAACAGTTGATTTCGCTATTAAAAAACGGCGATATGCAGGCTTTTGATGAGTTGTACTGGAAATACCAGGATGCAGTTTACCAAAATGTATTTAAGCTTACCCGGAACAGCCATGTAGCCGAAGATATTGTACAGGAAGTGTTTATCAGCCTTTGGGAAAAAAGAGATTCGCTTGATAGCAGCCGGTCTGTTGGTGGATGGTTGTTTGTATCAAGTTATAACCGTGCTATCAATGTTTTAAAAAAAAATTTGAGAGAAACACAAGCCTTAAAACAGGTTGCTATTACCCATGCCGAAGAAGTGGCTTCCCCCGACCTTTCCGGCATACAATTGTCAATACTCGAAAAAGCAGTTGCAGCATTATCGCCACAAAAACGCAGGGCTTTTGAACTTTGCAAACTGCAAGGCAAAAGCTATGAAGAAACAGCCGCTCTTATGGGCATTTCAAAACACACGGTAAAAGAACATTTATCGGGCGCCATCCATTTCATTAAGGAATATGCTTCCAAATACCCCGGCGCAGGCGCCGGTATGCTGATTTTTATACTTGACCAAATTTCAAAATAAAAAATTCTCAAAAAAGATTTCAAACCATCCCCCCGATTTATCATTGTATTTGTATTAATAACATAAATCCTTAATTGTGCAGGAAATAAAACAACAATTAAAAAACATCCTGGAAACGCAGGACTGGACTGCCGAAGATCGCAGTTGGTTGCTGCAATACCTGGAAACGAACGATACAACAGAATTGATGCAGTTAATGCAGCAAGAATTTGCTGCTAACAGCAATGGCCGCCAAATGAACAATCAAAAAGCAAAGTATCTGCTGGAGCAGCTACACCTAAAGTTACAGCCAGGTACTGCAAAAATTGTACATACTAACTGGTGGAAAAGGGTTTCTGTGGCTGCAGTAATTATTTTATTTATTGGAGCAGGCATTAATTATTTTGTAAAAAACAACTGGCAAAAAAATATTGCTAAACCAAATGATACTATTGTAGCCACAAATGATGTGCCGCCAGGTGGCAATAAAGCTACACTTACTTTGGCTGATAATACTACCATTGTACTTGACAATGCACAAAATGGTACACTTGCCAAACAGGGAGCTGTAACGGTTATAAAATTAAATGATGGTCAAATTTCTTATAAAGGTAATGGCAATGATAAACTGATGTACAATACTATTACCACACCACGTGGCGGGCAGTACCAGTTAATATTGGCAGATGGATCGAAAGTTTGGCTTAATGCTGCGTCTTCATTAAAATTCCCTAATGCTTTCCCCGGTAATGTAAGAAAAGTGGAACTAACCGGCGAAGGTTATTTTGAAGTAGCGCATGATGCATCAAAGCCATTTCATGTAATAACAGGTAAAATGGATGTGCAGGTTTTGGGTACGCATTTTAATGTGAATGCATACAGTGATGAAGACGAAATAAAAACAACACTACTGCAGGGAAGTGTAATGGTAAACGAAGGGCAGGAGAAACTGCTGATAAAACCTGGCGAGCAGGCGGTTCTTGGTAAAAATGGCATAAAGCTAAACAGGGATGTGAACCTGGAAGAAACTATTGCCTGGAAAAATGGAAGCTTTCAGTTTAACAATACTGGCATGGCTATGGTGATGAGGCAGATAAGCCGTTGGTACGATGTAGAAGTGAATTACCCCAACGGCATACCCAACGATAAATATTGGGGTAGCATTTTAAGAAATCAAAACCTGTCGGATGTTTTAAAAGTGCTTAAAGAAAGTGGCGCTCAATTTAAAATAGAAGGAAAGAAAATAATTGTAACACCGTGATGGATTGTGTATGCAGATGTTGATTAAAGTAAAGCAATTGATATACTAAAATAAGTAAAAGAAAGATACAGAATAAAAATCCCGCCAACGTTGCAGGAAGGCGGGAAGATTGTTCAGGCTGAAAATAAACTGTTCGGAAAATTTGCAAAATCAGAACAGCATCAATAATTATTTATCAAACCAAAACAGAGTAAAACTATGCTTTTTTTTCTTAATTGGGGTTGGCCACAAAAGCCGCCTATCAGTCAACTGCTAAGAGTTATGAAACTTACAATCATCTTACTCACAACAGCATTATTGCAAGTATCTGCAAAAGGCATTTCGCAAAAGGTTACTTACATTGGCAAAAACGTAAGCTTGCAAACTGTATTTAATGCCATTAAGCAACAATCGGGCTATACTGTTTTTTGTAATGCCGATATTCTATCTGATGCCGGTAAAGTATCGGTAAAGATTAAGAATGCCACTGTAGAGGAAGCCATGGAAAAAACTTTAAAAGGGCAACCACTGACTTATAACATCATCGGCAAAACAATTGTTGTAAAAAACAAGCCCGAAGCGCCAAAGGTTGATCCTAATGATGGCACTGCCATTATGGATGCAAATATTGATGTGCATGGGCGTATAGTAAATGAAAAAGGTGAACCGGTAGCAGGTGTTACCATAACAGTAAAAGGCACTAAAAAAGCAACAGCAGCCGATGCTAACGGAGAGTTTTTAATAAAAGATGTTGATGAAAATGCTGTATTGGTTTTAACGAGTGTGAATGCAGAAACAAGAGAAATAAAAGTAAACGGTAAATCAGATTTAGGTGAACTTGTGGTTAAACAGAAGTTTGGAACCGGTGAAGAAATAGTTGTACAAGTAAATACCGGTTACCAAACACTTCCAAAAGAAAGGGCTACCGGTTCTTACGATATCATAAGCGCCGATAAAATTGAAAGACGGATTTTTACAAATGTAAAAGATGCATTAGAAGGGCAGGCACCCGGCCTTAGCACTTTTAAAGGCGATATGGTGATACGTGGTGTATCTACATTTGCACCCGAAATTGGCAATCAACCTTTAATAGTTATTGATGGTTTGCCAACCGAAAAAAATATTGACGATATAAACATGAATGATGTTGCATCGTTTACCATTTTAAAAGATGCTGCTGCAGCATCTATCTATGGTGTAAGGGCATCAAACGGTGTAATCGTTATCACTACTAAAGGCGGAAAGTTTTCAACACAAAACAAAACATCCGTTCAATTCACCATGGACTACAGGTGGATACAAAATCCATCTTTAAGTGACTACCATTATGCTACTACAGGCGATATCATTGCTTACCAGCTTGCCAATATAAGCAGGGAAACCGTACGCAGGAATTTTCCTACTGAATTAGCTTACCTTGAAAACAGTTTAAAAGGAATTGGTGAAGCAGGAAGCAGGAGCACCAACCTTACCTATTTTGATCCGTTACAAAATGCCCGGCTTGAGTATTTAAGAGGCAACCTTAGCCAACAGGATTACAATGCATTATTAAGCAAATGGAGCGCTACCGATTACCGCAAAGAGTACATGAAGCAAGTTTGGAAAACACCGCTGCGTAAAAGTTATAACTTATCAATCAATAGTTCGGGTAAAAACCAAAGCACCTATGCATCTTTAAACTATATTGACGACGGGCAGCAAATAAGGTTTGAAAAAAGCCAGTATATTAAAGGCTACCTTAAATCATCACAACGTTTAAACAAATGGTTTTCTATTGATTTAGGTACCGATATACAATATAATCATCGTGTAAATGTAAACAGCAGTTATGATGATTTTAATTCGCTGGAACCCTATACTTCCATACTGGATGAAAACGGCAATAAAGTGTACAGGGATTATGTAGATATTATCGGTATGCAGCGTGGCCTACATGTAAACCCAAAAATACTTAGCCAGATACAGGGCCTTCAACAATTTGAATCTTATAAATTCAATATTCTGGACGAACTGAATGATAACCTTATAAAACAGGATTATTATAATGTAAGAAGCTTTGCTTCATTTAATTTTAATATTGGCAGGCATATCCGTTTTTCTACATCGGGTATGTATGAATTTGCAAAAAATAAATCAGAAGAATATCGCTCAAAAGAATCTTATTATTACAGGTTCCTACGCAACAGCTATGCATCTTATGAACCAATAAATTCCATTATACCGCAAGGTGGCATGTACTCCAGTACAGAAAATTCAGGCAACAGCTGGGTATGGCGTAATCAATTGGATTTTGATAAAAAATTTGGCTCAGACCATGAAGTGAATGCAACAGCCGGTGTAGAGTTAAGGCAGATAAAAACCGGTATGTCAACTAATGCAATCTACTTTGGTTACGATCCGGTGGCGCTTACCTACACCACTCTTAACGACAATTATATTTACAACATTGGTTATGAGCAGTCGTATATCTATAACAATAACACCGGCCCTGGGGCGGTACTTGATGGCGATGGAGTTAGGTTAAGAGAAAGCAACATGCAACCCACTTTAAGTGAAGTTACCAACAGGTATGTAGGCGCTTATGCTGTAGCCGGTTATACTTACAAAGGGAAATATGCATTATCAGGAAGTGTACGTGTAGATCAAACCAATCTTTTTGGTACCGATCCCAAATACAGGTACAGGCCATTATGGTCTGCAGGTTTAAAATGGAATGCATCTAAAGAAGATTTTATGCAAAACATTAGTTGGGTTGATATGCTCGACCTACGCATGTCGTATGGTTTAACCGGAAATGTTGACCAAACAACCACACCTTACCTGGTGGCCCGCTTAGGCAACCAATCTACTTATACTGCAGATGCGGTACCGTATGCAACCATCTATACAGCTCCCAATCCTTTATTACGCTGGGAAAAAACAGCTTCTTATAATGTGGGCATAGATTACAGCCTGCTTAAAGGAATGCTGAATGGTAAATTAGATGTTTATTACAGGAAAAGTGATGACCTACTTGGCGAGCGTGAAGTGAATTATACTTCAGGCTATGCAACACAGCGTATCAACTCGGGCGCAATGGCCAACAAAGGATTTGAGTTATACGTTTCATCACCGTGGTATAGTACCAAAGATTTATTAGTTACCACCACACTTTCTTTTGCTTATAATAAAAATAAAGTGCTTAAGGCATATTATAAACCCATCTCTGCATCAAATCTTGCTATAAGCGGTTACCTGGTGGATGGTAAACCATTTGATGCATTATATGCTTACCGTTATGGTGGTTTAACAAGTGGAGGTACAGAAGAACAAAACGGGGTACCAATTATTTACAGGGCCGATGGAACCACATTTCATCATTTTGAAACCAACGGTAGCTTATCATTAGACAGGTCTTCATCTATGTTGCCCGAAGATGTAGTTTATATGGGAACTAAAACACCTCCCATCAGCGCTTCATTAACACAAAATATTCGTTACAAAGGTTTCGAACTATCTGCCATGTTTCTGTATTATGGCGGACACAAAATGTATTTACCAAGTTATGGATTTGTAATTACCGATGGAAACGATGACTGGTCGAGTAAAGCATGGAGACCCGACAATACAGGAAGCGATATCCCTAAATCTAAAATTTATTATAATCCCGGTGTAAGTGTAGTTAGCCTGGGCTCTTTGGAAGATATGTATATACGATCTACTAAAAATGTTGCTAAAGGAGATTTTATCAGGCTTAGAAATATTGCTTTGTCATATACACTACCAGATAAGATAGGACAAAAAATAAAAATGAACCGCTTTAAAATTACAGCACAAATTAATAACCCCTGGATATGGAGTGCTGCCGGAAAACAATATGACTCTGAAGTGCAAACTTCGCAGAGCAATACTATGAGCCTTCGCAGTTGGGGTTTACCTATGCCAACCACTTATTTATTACGCCTTGATGTTTTATTCTAAAATTATTTTTTATGCAAACAAAAATTTTAAAAGTATTATTTTTTTTCCTGGTGATTTCTTTATCATCATGTAAAAAATGGTTAGATATTACACCAAAAGGAAAAATCCTGCTTACCAGTGCACAGGATTATAGCCTGTTGTTTGATGCCATTACCTATTACGATAATACCGACATCAAATATCTTGATGATGAAGGCTGGCGCAATGCATCTAATATTTCCAGTGTTTGGAATGCATGGAACCTTACAGCAGCCAATATGCTGTACTTGTCAAATTCGGATTATGATCGTAGCCTGAATGCAACAGGCAATGGTGGAACTGCAACTACGTATTACCAGTCGATGTATGAAAATATTTCTACCATTGCCAATACCATTATTGCGGCAAAGGATGACATGTTAGGCACCGAAGCAGAAATTAATACCGTTGTGGCAGAAGCAAAAATGTTAAGAGCATATTGTTATTTCCAGCTTATAAATGTATATGCCAAACCATATGATGCTGCTACAGCAGCAACTGATGGCGGGGTTCCTTTAAAACTTGATCCATCTATCGAATCAATTCCCGAACCTGCTAAAAATACAGTGGCAGAGGTATATGCACAGATAGAGAAGGATATCAACGAGGCTATACCTGATTTAAATATAACGGCTAAAACTCCTTATCATTTTAATAAGGCTGCCGGATATGCATTAAAAGCCAAAGTGCATTTGTTTAAAAAAGAATATGACGAATGTATTGCTGCAGCATTGGAGTCGTACAACCTCAACCATCAAACATTTAACCTGGTATCATTGGTGAATGCAACAACACATAAACCAACAATGCCCTTACTGGCAACAGGAGTGGAGAATCTTTTCTTTGCCACTTCTTCCGAATCCACTTATATATGCCAGGAAATGATAACCCTTTACCAGTCAAGTTTACTGGCTTATGGCCAAACAAGCAGCACAAAAGATGTTAGAACCGACCTCTATAAAAGGCCATCGTCATCTGTTAAAGATTATATGTTCATGCTGGGATGGGTACCAACCTCAAAAGAATATTCACGCAACCTTGCCGGTTTAAAAACCACCGAAGTAATGCTGATGCTGGCCGAATGTTATGCACGCAAAGGACAAAACGATAAGGTAAAAGAATATTTGCAACCTTATTTGGAAAGCCGTTATAAAAATTATGTGCATGCTAATTTCGTTTTACCTTCTGATATTACAAGTACTGTACAATTTGTAATTGGAGAAAGAAGAAAAGAACTGGTAGGAGGGTTTAACCGTTTCTTTGATTTAAAAAGATTAAATACAGAAGTGCAATATCAAAAAGTACCTACCAGGTTGTTTCCGGCCGACCCAATTGCAACGCCAACAATACCGCAGCAAACCTATACACTACCGGTAAATTCGCCCCTATACATTTTACCATTTCCCAGTAAAGTATTGGAGAATGATAAAAGATTAACTTCTAACACCTGGTAATTACAACAGTATTTAAATGAAAAAGAAACTTTGGTTGAACGCATTAAGCTCTCATACAGTTAAACAATTGTGTGGGAGCTTAATGCTTCTATTCTTTTATGCATCTGCACACAGCCAACTTTATAGCGATACTTCTATCTTAAAACCATTGCCACGCATTACAGGATGGGCAGATAATGAACATTACATTGTGCAACGGTATAACAGGGAGCAAAAGAAGGATATCAGCTTCCTGGAAAACAGTAAAACAGGAGCGGAGAAGGAATATGTTATTACAAATACTCAGCTTGTTGCTAAGGCAGTGGCAATTGATGGAGATATTTTTGTGGTTGCAGGAAAAGATAAAAAACGAATTACCAATACCGATGCTGAGGAAAAATTGCCGCTGCTTTCTCCCGATAAGAAATGGATTGCTTTTTTACGAAACAATGATTTGTTTGCGATTGAATTGGCTACATCAAAAGAAATACGATTTACCAACGATGGTACCGAAACTATTTTAAATGGCTATGCATCCTGGGTTTACTATGAAGAAATATTGGGCCGCAGCAGTGAGTACCGTGCATTTTGGTGGTCGCCCGGTAGTAAGCATATTGCATTCTATCGCTTTGATGAATCAAAGGTTCCGGTTTTTCCTTTGTACAACTCCACCGGGCAACATGGCTTTACAGAAAACACCCGTTTTCCCAAGGCCGGTGATCCTAATCCAGAAGTGAACGTGGGAATTGCATCGCTGGAAAGTGCAAAAGTGCAGTGGGCCGATTTTAATCAGCAGGATGATCAATATTTTGGTACACCCATTTGGCGACCCGATGGTTCAGGTATTTTGATACAATGGATGCCCCGTGAACAAAATAATTTAAAACTCTACGATATTGATTTGACAAGCGGTGCTAAAAAAGAAATCTACAGCGAAACACAATCCACCTGGGTCAGTTGGATAAACCGTTTTAAATGGATAAAGAATGGTTTTTTAATGATAAGGGATTTTGACGGATGGGAGCAAATTTATTATCATGCTGCAGATGGAAGACTGATAAAAAAAATAACATCTGGCAAAAACTGGCGCACCGAAATTGAGAAATTTGATGAGCAAACACAAACACTGTATTATACAGCCAATGCCGAAAAATCAACAAGAACAGATTTGTATAGTGTACAATTAAATGGCACTAAACAAAAACGATTGACCTTTGGCGAATATTCGCATGCAAAAACTTTCCTTTCGCCCAATAACCGCCACCTGATTACTACTTATTCCAATTCATATACACCCACCCGTATGGCTTTGGTGGATTTAAAAACCGGAAAAAGAAAAGACATCGCCGATTCCAAAGGAAGTAAATATGATAGTTCAAAACTAAAGAGAAGAGAAATTGTTTGGTTAAAAACAGATGATGGTTTTGAATTGCCCGGAAGAATAGTGTGGCCGGTAAATTTGGAACAGGGAAAAAAATATCCGGTAACCATTAATGTATATGGCGGGCCCAATTACCAGGCAGTGAGTGATGAATGGGTTAACAGTTTACAAGAGGAAGATACCAACCCTGTAATTGAAGTGGGTTTTGCCCACAGGGGCTCCGGCGATTTTGGAAAGCAGGGCTTAAATTTTTTGCATCGCAACCTGGGTAAATGGGAAATGGCTGATTACATTGCATGGATAAAATGGTTGCGTAAAAATCCTTTTGTGGATACTTCAAAAATTATGATTGCCGGTGGAAGCTATGGTGGTTATTTAACAGCCATGGCGCTTACTTACGGTGCTGAATTTTTTAAATATGGCATTTCCAGTTATCCGGTTACGGATTGGTTGCTCTACGATTCGCATTATACCGAACGCTATATGGATTTGCCCAAAGATAATCCCGAAGGTTACCGCTTTGGTTCGGTGATGACGCATGTGGGCAACTATCAAAACTACGGGCCATCCATGTTGCTGTTGCAGCATGGCACTATGGATGATAATGTGCATATTCAAAACACTTACCAGTTGGCCGATACCTTACAAATGCTCAACAAGCCATTTGAGTTGATGGTTTATCCCGGTCAGCGGCATGGTTTCCTTGGACCCAAATCACGCTTTGTATTAAAAGCAAGAAATAGTTTTAAAGACAGGTATCTCTTTAATAATAATTAATCGCAAATAATTATTTTTTTTTGCCACCATGTGATGTTGCCGCCTGTCTGCCGGTAAGCAGGCAGACAGGCGGCATGTCATAGAATCACTTGCGAAAGCAGAATGGATATTTACGGATTAATAAATACCGTTTTTACATTTTCAGCCTTCTTTAATTCCAATGAAAAATTGGTAACGCTGCCACCATTATTTAAAAGTTGAAAACCGCCGGTATAGGCAAGGCCTTCATAAGTAGGCACAGGCGTACTGTACCATTCTCCCGGTTGTTGACCATGATTCACCGAAGCAATCACACCGGTTTTTTTATCTCTCCATATATAACTTTCCTGCGGCTTCAGCACTACATATATTTTGTATTTGTCGCCTACATTTTCCAAATAGGGAACCTTTGCAGTAGTGGGTTCAAACAAATTGCCCTTTAAGTTTACTGCTACATTTTTCTGTGCATTTTTATCCCAGTCTTCCATGGTTCGGGTGGTTACATCGCTAATGCGTATGGCAGCAAGCGCTTTACCTTTATAGGTATTACCGGTACGGGTAACTTCTATTTCAAGATAGGCCGGGCGAAACAAACCTAAAGGATGTGGCTTTACTCTTAGAAAACCATTGTTTACAATTCCTTTGTTGGATGAACTCATTACATTGTCGTGAAATTCTTTTCTTATACCTTCTCTTGCAGCCTCGGGTACAGGCACACCGGTTTCGCTTTCTATTTTATCGCAGGCCAGGTCCACCACCTGTCCTTCGGCCAATTTGGTGAGTTCGTCGGTATTGGGTAATGTAGGAGGCAGGCCTACAGCTACCATGCCATAGTCGAATGCAGCATTACTAACGAGTTCGCATACCTCGGGGCCGGCTGCTTCCTGCAAATGGGTAACAGGGTTCAGAACGCTGGATGTAAAGTTGGCATTGCAGTTAATCTCCATGAATTTTTTTCTTAAATAATTCTTCGTGTCATTATAAAATTCTGCTGTGCCATCAATGGCTTTAGCAATAAAGCCGGTGATACCGCTAAAAGCTTTTTCGTACCAGGATTTATCCTTTGCCGGCTGTGGGCATATCATGGTTCCCGGAGGAAAAGCGGCCATAAATGATTTTATTATTACATCATTGGCATCGCCGGTATAACCCGCCACTATACCACAGGCATAATAGTTGGGATCGCCATAATATACGGGCACATAATTTACAGCGGTTATGGTATAATCATCTTCAATATAAATGGGTTTTTCAACAGGTGTCAGCGGTTTCCAAATAGTTTCCTGTACTATTACATCGTTCGAAATTTTAAATAAAGGTTTTTTATCCTTATCCAATGGAACCAGCCGGATATAAAATTTTCGGGTTTCATCATGCGGCATTTGCATTTTAGAAAGCAGATCCTTGTTTAGATTAATTCCGTTGGCATGTCCTGCTGTAATAGTGGGTTTATTGGAACGGGCATCCCTTTTTTGGGTTGGAAATGTTGTTTTCGGTTGCAGTCTGCCTTTACGTTTTTCAATTCCCGTTTGTCTATTGGCATTGTCCAGATAGTTGAGTATAAAATAAACCGAATCGCTGCCATGGGTTTCTATCAGGCCACTGCGAATGATGCCGCTGAAAGAAGGATCATATACCGGCGGAAAGGGGAGCAGCGAAATTTCCCATCGGCCATAAACCGCCTGGGATGGTATTTTGCGCCACATCAAATTTCTTGTCCAGTTTTTGGTGGCCGGGTCACTGGTAATATCATGCGAATAATAAGTATTCCAGTCCCAGTAAAAACACTGCGGCCCACGGCAATCGGGGTCGGTAGGCAGTTTGTATGCATATTGCAACTGCGAATATTGACTGGCCAATGCCCTCATCATTTGCGGCTCTGCTTTGAGATATCGGTCAACACCGGAATTGGAAGCTACAGGTTGTATTTTGGTATTGCGAACCGGGTTATTGCTGATGGGCTTGTTCGGGATAACAGGTGTTTGAGCAAAGCCTGTAAAGGATAAGAATACAAGCGTAACAATGTTGCTGCTTTTTATAAAAAATAATTTGTATGGCATGTTATTAGAATTAAATGCTATTAAAGTTAGAATTTTTTGGGTGAAAATTTTGATTACCAGTTTACGATAATGCATTAATCTATCTTAACCAATTAGAAGGTTTAGCTGTTGATTGCAAACCATCTGTAGATTGCCATCTGTTGTAAACGGCGGCATACTATTTCAGAAAGCAAGAATGTAAATTAAATCAGGAAGTTAATTGTTCGCCCCCGTCTGGCGCAAGTGTTCGGCTTTGCCGATCACTTGATGCCGTTTAGTTTCGCCCTGATTGTATCAGGGAGTTGAAAAACAAAAGATGATTATATATGCCGAAGCTAAATTTGCATTCATTAGCCAAGCCTCCTGACACACAAAACAAAATCCAATACAACTGTTGTAAGTAACAAATGCATCTTAGAGCTGCTACTAAATTTCAATTTATAAATACCGCACCTACGGCGCTGCGCTAAAACCTCATTCATTTTCAACCAAAATATAGCCTTTACGAGGCTTACTTATAAAACCATTGCCTTGTTGCTGTCAATCACATTAGTTTGTTGCAGGCTAAACTAATACTATTTTTCCACTCCTTGTTTGAATACATAGTTTACTGCACTTGAAAATATTTCAGCAAAGTAAGATTGTAAATTAAATCAGGAAGTCAACTGTTCTATAGGAACCAAAGCAGGTAATTTGGGAAAAAGGATTTGGTTTATCTGCATAACAATATTTTCAATATTTATATCGCTTCTGTTTGCAAATATCACAACAAGATAGTCCAACGCAGGAATTGAAAAACTATACGTTCTAAACCCGCCATTACCGCCGCTATGGTAAATATAAGCAGGCTGCTGCCGGTTGTTTACAAACCATCCGTAACCATAACCCATACCGTTATGTCGGGGGATTTTGTTTTGAATGGAACGGGCAAGGGAAATATTTTCTTTGTTTAATATTGAAGCCTGTTGCAGGCTGTTAAACCATTTCACATACTCTTCAACAGATGTATAAATGGCGCCATCACCCTCTGTTGAAAAAAATACATGTTCTTCGGCCTGCGATTTTATGAATTGCCCTGTAGCGCTGTCTCTATCATAACCTGTGGCTGCTTTATAAATTTTTTCATTTTCATTCCATACGGTACTGTGTTTCATTTTTAGTGGAGAAAAAAATGTTTGATGCATGAATGCATTGTATGTTTTCCCGCTTATTTTTTCAATAATAAGTCCGGCAAGGCAATAAACCGTATTGCTGTACCTTAACGAACTGCCCGGAGTAAAGTACAAGCTGTCTTTATCCTTAATGGCATCATAAACCTGCCGGGCATAACCATGTTTTCCTTTTTCAACCTTAACAAAATCGTAGTGGTCAATAATACCCGAACTGTGCGTAAGCAAATGTTTCAGCGTTACTTTTTCTGAAACATGTTTATTCATGTCGGGAAAGTATTGACTGATGGGACGGTTAATATCCAGAAAACCTTTTTCCTGCAGGTATAAAATGCCGGCTGCGGTAAACTGCTTTGTGATGGAAGCAATATTAAAATTGGTGGCAGGCGTTAATTTAGTTTTGGTAATTATGTTGGCGATGCCGTAACCATTTGAAAAAATAGTTTTGCCATCTTTTACAATTGCCACAGCAATGCCCGGCTGGTCTTTAGAAAAAATAGAGTCGAGCAGCTGATCAACCAGTTTTAAAGGCGATTGCCCAATTGCATTAAAAGTTGATGAAAATAGTACAGCCAAAATAATTAATCGCATGGTTTATATTAACGAATTGAAAATGCAGGTTATAGATTATTGTAAAATCAATTGCTCTTTGCTTTTAATTTCAGTTGTCAAGTTACAAACAAAAAACAATAGTCAGGATTATAAGATTATCAACAGGCGTTTTTATACATTCAAAAAAACAGTACTCATTTAATAACAGTAATAAATTTACACTTTTATATTTCTTCCTTTCTATGCACCAACTTATTAATAACTATTAATACTAGCATGGAAAGAATAGCAGGCAATGCTATCAACAGCAAACCAATGCCGGGTGTGTTTTTACCGGTTACTGGGTTATAATTAAAACAAGACAACATAGCGCTTTTACCCGGCAGGCGATAGGTAGGAGTGAAAATATTATTGATACTACTTATCATCATGGATAAGTCATTTTCACTACGCAGGCCAATTAGTTTTTTGCTGATATACCCTTGCGAATTTACTCCAACCAACAATGCATCATGTTCAAACTGTTTTATTTTTTCGTGCCATACCGGGTTAAACCCAACAGATGCCACAAGCCTGCTGATACTGTCAGTAATAGCAAATTTCCAATTACTGTTTGCATTTAATTGCAATTGATTTCTCAACCGCTGCATATCTTTAAGCTTGTCCCTGCTATCAAAACTTACAACTAAAACCTCGTATTTTCTTTCATCATGTTTATATGGTAGTGATTCTTTTAATTGAAGCAGCAAGGGTGTACAAATTCCATAACAACGGGTAAATACCAGTGCAATGATTAATGGTTTCGTTTCTGCTAAAGTATTAATGGAAGTTTTTTTTCCGGATACCATTGTTATCGGTGCATCATAAATTTTATTATAAACATTTACTTCTTCCTTCCAGCCGGCAGATGACTGGCAATAAACCAATGATTGGCTACATACAATTATGCAGATTGAGAGAATAAAATCTTTACACATCGCCTTGTTATGTTTACAAAGAAAATCAATATCCCTATTAAATAAATAGATGCAAAAACCCCACCAATAAGCGCCAGGGTTTTTGCATGAACGAATTCTGCCGGGTAATTGCTGTATCTTCTTGGTATAGAATCGGCGCCACCGATATAAAATGCAGCCAAAAAACCAATGCCACCTACTATCAGCAAAAACAATTTTAATGCAGATAATTTTTCACTATGCCGGCTATTTGAAAAATTTACAGAGAACCAGTAAAAAAATCCAAGGCTGAAAAGCACATTGCCCATTGCATTGTAGGTATGAAAATGCGCCGGCACCCAAAGCGTATTGTGCAATACAAAATTATTTGAAATGGTAGCGTCTATCACAGCGCCCAATCCACCCACCACCCAACCCATCACTCCAATAAAAAATAAAAGGTTAGCCAAGGTCCAATTTATTTTTGTACGGTAAACAGCTACCACAATGCTAAAGACGGTTACTCCCGCAGCCGGTAAACTTGCTAAGTAGGAGGCAAGCTGCCCCAATATCTGCAGCCCTTCGGGCTGAACAAAATCCATATACAGGTGATGGAAAAATGCGGTTAAAATAAAAAACAAAGTGCAGTTCCATGCCAGCGATACGTACCAGGTTGTTTTCCATTTTGGCCTTCCGCTTATTTCGGCAAACATTTCATAAATTACTGCAAGGCCAAGGTATAGCATTTCATTGGCAATAGCATGGCCAAAAAAGTAAGTGAGGTTTTTCATCAGCAGGGCATCGTTTACAAATGTTCCTTTGGAATAATATTCGGCAAACAGCAATACCACTAAAACGATTGCCGTAATCAAACAGGTTACAATGCCAACAAGTGTTATCATCGAAATAAGAATAAATGGAGGTGTTTCTTCTTTAGGGCCTTTTTTAAAATATTGCCAGGCAAATACCTGTGTAATGGAATATTTTTTTAGCATAGCAGCTATTAAACTTATACACCAAATCAACCAACCTACAGCCAATACTGCTAATGAGTATAAAAATAATGGTGTGGCCCATGCCGACCACATTACTTTAAACGGAAGCGGATAAAGAAATGTCCAGCCTGCATGAAACTTACCAATAAAAGTAGAAGCCCAAAACATAAGTACACCCACAACCGTTAAAACCAATGCTAAGATGTTGACAAACTTGCTGGTTTTTACGTAACGCTCCATAATAAAATTAACTGCAGCCATACCGGCAACAAACCATATACCTATCATGGTCAATCCATGTACAGTCATGTCGGTATAAAATGTAATGGGAGATAGCCGGATTACTTCTGCCTGGTTAAAACGCATTGTAATACCAAGGATGATGCTAATTACAAAAAGCAACAGTACAGTTGTAATCCATAGAGAAGTAATTTTTTTTAGTCTTGATGTCATCATGACTATTTTATTTTACGGTGAATGTTGTTCTCATTAACTGGTGCGCCATACCACAATATTCCAGGCAAAAAATATGATAAGTGCCGGGTTCTTTAAACTTAAATCGCAACCGGTTTACATAACCCGGCATAGCCTGTGTTTGTGCTATTAATTTATTTGATGCATTGTAAATAGCAAAGCCATGGTTTACATCAAGGCTTGTAACCCTAAACTCTACCAGTTCGTTTGTATTAAATGTAATCGAATCTTCGCCCTTAGGCATTTTTGGGTCGATAGCGCTATCCGACATAAAAAAGTTAAACTGCATGGCAGCAACATGAACAACCGCTTTAGGTTGTTCATCAGCAAAAAGATAGTATGGAGATTTTGGAATAGTAACAGAAGCAAAGATGCCCAGTATTACCAGTAAGATGAGTATAAACCAAAACCGCTTCTGTAATGGGTTTGCCATCCCTGTTGTATTGTTATCGCTTTGTTTGGATGTAAGAAATACATATACAAATACCGAAATGCTGATAACAGCAACAATTAAAAAAAACAATAAGATTGAATAGTGCATAGTTGATATTGTTTGACTTTATCGGGATAAAACAATCACAGGTTATGCAAATCTTTTTACGCAGTGCAGTAAGAACTTATTCGCTACTCAGAAGATTAGTAGTTCAATTTTATAAAAAATATTTTATACAAACTATGATGTTGGTCATAGTTCATTTAATAATTAAATATGTAGAAAATAGAAATAAATATTTTAAGTTAATCGTTAGTTGAAATGCTTGAAACATATTTCAGGCAAACCATTTGCATCCAATGCTATTTTCATGAAATATGCACTGGTACAGCATTTCATTATTTCAATATTTTTTTGATAGCTAAACAGGAAGGCTATAATTTTTAATTTGCTTCTTTTTATAATCAATACAGGGCACTTTGCCAGGAATATTTTTTATTCAATATTGAATATAAATATTTTTAACTGATGAAAAAATATTTTTTCAGTATTTGTTGTAGAATTAATTCTTCACCATCAAAGGCTCTTTAGTTTTTTTGAATGAAGAAAAATTGGTAGCATGGTTGATTGGTTTGAGGCGATAGAAATTAACGAAGCGCTTTTGGTTAACTTAATAAATTATGTATAATTACTTATGAAAGATACATACACTTGTGAAAAAATTACCGCACCTACGGCGCTGTGTTAAAACCACTTTTATTTTTACCAATAAATCGCCTCTACGAGGCTAAAAAATCATTCAAAGTTTCTTACTGGTGCATAAAAGAATTCAACAACCATCATCAAAAAATTTATAACCAACAAATGCAAACTTAAATACTCCTGTTTACATCAAAGTTCTCAAGTTCTTTACTTACCGCATTTAAAAAGGTAGAGCCTAATGCGCCATCAATAATACGGTGGTCGTAGCTTAATGAAATATACATCATGTGGCGGATGGCAATGCTATCACCCTGTGGTGTTTCAATTACCATGGGCCTTTTTTTAATGGCGCCTACCGCCATAATAGCTACCTGCGGCTGGTTAATAATGGGAGTACCCATGATGCTTCCAAATGTACCTACATTGGTTAAAGTAAAGGTACCGCCTACGGTATCATCGGGTTTTAGTTTACCGGTACGGGCTGCATTGGCAAGATTGTTCACTTGCTTTGTAAGTCCGGTAAGGTTTAACTGGTCGGCATTTTTAATAACTGGCACTATCAGGTTGCCGGATGGCAAGGCTGTAGCCATACCAATGTTCAGGTCTTTCTTTACAATAATTTTATCGCCATCAACACTGCTGCTAAGCCAGGGATATTTTTTAATGCACTTTACAATGGCTTCTATAAACAGGGGAGTGTAAGTTATCTTTTCTCCTTCACGCTTTTCAAAATCTTTTTTCACTTTCTCTCTCCACAGTACAAGATTAGTTACATCACATTCGGCAAAGCTGGTAACATGCGGCGATGTGTGTTTACTGTCAACCATGTGTTTGGCTATCAGCTTACGCATGCGGTCCATTTCAATCACTTCTACATTGCCGGTAAATACAGCCGGTAAATTATTAGCAGATGGTTGTTCGGCAGGTGCAGTTTGTTGTGCAGCCACAGGCGCCACCTGCGTGGGTTGTATAGTTGCTGATGTTTGTTTGCCGTTTGCTTTATTAGACACATAAGCAAGTATATCTTTTTTACTCACCCTTCCATCCTGCCCGGTGCCGGGTATGTTTTCAAGTTCAGCCATGCTGATTCCTTCTTCCTGCGCTATATTTAACACCAACGGTGAATAAAAACGCATCTTATTTGGCGATGCAGGCGAACTGCTAACAGTAGAAGTGGGGCTTACCGGCTGGTAAGGTATTTCTTCTACCACGCTGGCTTCTTCATATTCTTCTTTTTGCGGCACTACAGGCTGATTGTTTGATACAGCCGCATTGGCGCCTACTCTTATTTTTGCAATAACAGTTCCTATTGGCACTACATCATTCTCCTTAAATAAAATTTCTTCAATCACACCTTCGGCTGTTGATGGAACTTCGCTGTCAACTTTATCTGTTGCTATATCCAATACCGTTTCATCCTGCTTAATAGTATCGCCCGGTTTTTTATGCCATTTTAATATGGTGGCTTCCATAATACTTTCTCCCAGTTTGGGCATTACTAAATCAACTAAACTCATATAATAATTTGTAGTTTGAAATTTGCAAATGAAAATTCAATATATCCTGCCCGGATAATTTCCGCAATCGGGTTCAAAGGTAATTATTTCCTTTTTAAGTTGTAAAATCATTGAAAATAACAGCCATAGCTATTGTTCTGTCAGTATAAATTTTCGCAGCATGTTTAAAGCATTGGCCGCCGTTAACTGTATATTCCTCATCCGGTCGTAAGGAAAATAAAGTTTTTGGGTTTCTATTTTTTCATTTTTGCCCACAGCCACCCATACTGTGCCTACAGGCTTACCGGGCAGTCCGCCCTGCGGGCCCATAATTCCCGAAACAGCAATCACATAATCCGACTTAATATTTTTTAATGCTCCCTTTGCCATTTCAATCACCACTTCTTCGCTTACCGCACCCAGGGTTTCGATGGTAGTTTTATTTACCTGCAGCAAATCTTCTTTTGCCTGGTAAGAGTAACTGATTACACTGCCATCATAAAATTTTGATGAGCCGGGTATGGTAGTAAGCAAATGTGCAATATAACCACCCGAACAACTTTCGGCAGTACACATTGTTTTACCTTTTGCAACAAGCAATTTGCCTATTACATTTTGCATTGGTTCATCCACATCGGTAACCAGGTAATCTTTGGTAAGTATTTTTAAAGTATCAAATAACTGTTGAATTTCTTTTTCATTTTTTTCTTTATCAAAACCGGTGGCAGTAAGCCGCAAACGAACTAATCCATAATTAGGCAGGTAGGCCAGTTTAATATGTGCAGGCAAAGCGTTTTCAAAATCTTTTATTAGCTCGGCTAAAAAACTTTCGCCAATGCCCGATGTAAGTAAAGTTTTATGACAAATGGAAGGGAATGAAAATTTCTTAACCAATAATGGAACTACATCATCCGTCATCAGGCCCTGCATTTCGTGGGGCACACCGGGCATGCTTACAAATACCTTTCCATCTTTATTAAAAACCATACCCGGTGCACTGCCCCGTTTATTTATTAATACCGTACATACATCCGGCACTTCGGCCTGTTTTAAATTAACTTCAAGCAAGGGCCTTTTTAAACGGGTAAACATAGCAACCACACGCTGCCGGGATTCTTCATGCACAATCATTTGGCCATTAAAATATTTACAAAGTAATGGTTTGGTGATATCATCGGCAGTGGGGCCAAGACCACCGGTAATTAAAATAATATCGGCATGTTTTTGTTCTTCATCCAATGCAGCCCAAATCTCATCCCATACATCGCCAACGGCTACTCGCCGCACCACTCGTATGCCTTCTTTGTTAAGCTGCTGCGCCATCCAGGCGCTGTTGGTATCAATTACCTGCCCAATTAAAAGTTCGTCGCCAATGGTAATGATGGATGCTTGTACCTGCTGCATGTAAATTGTGTATCGTTAAAATTAAAATTGCAATGCACTTCAACTTATACGTTACCGGTGCAGGCTTTTTTAACTACATTTATAAAAGTTCAAATGTAATTCTTTTAGTTTTGGTTATTAAATTATTTTGATGATGAGATATATATTGGCAACTGCATGCTGTTTTGTATGTTTTGTATCAATTGCACAAAACATAGAAGCAAAATTATCTGCAGCAATAAAAAAGATGGAAACGGATGATCAGTTTACACATGCAATCATCAGTTTGTTTGTTGTAGATGGCAATACAGGTAAAACTGTATTTGCTAAAAATACTGAAATGGGATTGGCTACCGCCAGTTGTTTAAAAGTGGTTACAAGCGCTGCCGCTTTTGATTTGCTTGGAAATAATTACAAGTATAAAACTTCAATTGGTTATGATGGTAAAGTTATGAACGACACTTTGCATGGCAACCTTATTATTACAGCATCGGGCGACCCAACCCTTGGCAGTTGGAGATGGGAGGATACAAAAGAAAATATTTTTAGCAAATGGATAATCTCCATTCTAAATCAAAACAATATAAAAACCATAAATGGCGATATTATTATTGATGAATCTAAATGGGAAACACAAGCCACTCCGGGAGGATGGGTTTGGGAGGATATTGGTAATTATTATGGCGCCGGCGCAAGAGGATTAAACTGGCACGAAAACCAATACGACCTGTTACTTAAACCGGGCAAAAACCCCGGCGACCCTGTAGAAATTACCGGTACTGAACCCTTGCTGCAGGCACAGGTTTTGGTAAATGAATTAAAAACCGGTAAAGCCGGCAGTGGTGATAATTCCATTATATATTTACCCGAAGATGGTTTGATAGGATATGTACGTGGTACCGTGCCTGCAGGTAACAGTTCATTTAAAGTTTCAGGCGCCATGCCCAATGCAGGCATTGCTTTTTCATATTTCCTTGAAGAACTATTGAAGCAAAACAACATTGGCTTTACCGGAAAAACAAAAAGCAGCACATTGTTTTTTATTGATAAGAAAACATTGCCTGTTGCCACAAAAACCATTGGCAGCTTTTCTTCTCTGCCACTCGACAGTATTAATTACTGGTTTTTACAAAAAAGCATCAACCTTTATGGCGAAGCATTTGTAAAAACCATTTCGTTTGAAAAAACAGGTTTTGGCGCTACCGATACCGGCCTTAATATTATAACCGATTTTTGGAGTAAAAGAGGCATTGAAAAATCGGCGCTGAAGATGAGGGACGGCAGTGGTTTATCGCCTGCAAACAGGGTTACCACAAAAGCGTTGGTTACTGTGATGCAATATGCTAAAAAACAAAACTGGTTTGCATCTTTTTATAAAGCGCTGCCATTACAAAATGGTATCAGGATGAAATCGGGGTTTATTGGTGGTGTTAGAAGCTATACCGGATATATTAAATCAAAAGCTGGCAAAGATTATACTTTTTCTTTCATCATCAATAATTATGATGGCAGTGCTGCCTCTGTACGTGAAAAAATGTGGAAGCTGCTTGATACTATGAAATGATTTTTTATTTAACCCAAAAATAAAACCGATGACTGAACAAAATTTTAAAAACCATGGCCGATTGTTGCCATTGTATCATTATGTTGCTTTATTGGCAATAAGTTTTCCGTTGGTGGTAACCATAATAAATTTTATAAAAGCTATTATGGATGAAAGCGGCAGGGTACAGGCTGCTGCCATGCTTTCGTTAACGGTGGCTGTACTGCTTGCTTTATGGTTTGCAAGATCATTTGCATTAAAAGCGCAGGACAGGGCCATACGCTCCGAAGTAAACCTGCGCCATTTTATTGCAACAGGTAAACCTTTGGATAGCCGGTTAAGAATGGGGCAGGTTATAGGGTTGCGTTTTGCAGGTGATGATGAGTTTGTTTCATTAGCCCAAAAAGCAGCCGATGAAAATATGGGACAGAAGAAGATAAAGATGCAGATTAAAAACTGGAAAGCTGATTACCATCGTGTATAAATCGGTATAGATAGAAGTAATGATTGCATGTATTACAAATGTATTCAAAGCCAATAAATTCGAAGACACAAAAATTAATTACCAAGACTGGAGGTTAAGGTATGAATTTAAGACCTAGCCATTCAACCTTTACATTAGTAAACTTAATTTCGTAATTTTGGAATATGAAGGTATATGCAGACACATCAACAATTGGAGGTTGTTTTGATGTTGAATTTAAAGAATGGTCTTTAGCTTTATTTGAAGAATAAAAGCAAGGCATAAAGACATTGATGCTTTCTGATTTGACTATACAAGAACTGGAATTTGCAAGAGAAGAAGTTAGAAATAAAATCAACGAATTGGCAATTGAAAACAAAATTTCAATAGGCGTAAATGACGAAGTAATCAAACTTGCAGAAAATTATATCACCGAGGGTGCATTAACAAATAAAAGTTATAATGATGCACTTCATATTGCACTTGCAACGTTATACAATGCTGACGTTTTAGCAAGTTGGAACTTCAAACACATAGTAAACATTAATAGAATTAGGGTGTACAACTCTGTAAATCTAAAACTTGGTTACAGAATGATAGAAATCAGGACACCAAGAGAAATTATAAACACTTCAAATGATGAAACAGAATAAAAATTTTGACGCAGTAAAAATGATGAGGGAAATCAGGGAAAAGTTGAGTGAAAAATATTGGAAACATCCAGATATTTTGAAAAAAGAAATGCAGGCAATTAGGGAAAAATACAATTTGAAAATTGCTGGATTGACAACAAGAAAATAACACTACTCCAACAAAAGTGCTTGCAAAGGTATGGCTTAACAATATAATATCAGCTATGTACTACTATCAGCAAGGGTTTTTGAATTGCAAGTTCAGTATCCAACTTTAGCTTATAATTTCAGCCGTATAATATCCTGTCTAATGGCAGCACAGTAACAAGTCATGCTTTTACAAATATTCAAACATAATACATAATTATTGTTTCCTGATTTTTATTACCACGGCTTTTGAAACCGGGGTATTACTTTTTTCTGCTACGCTGCTGATGGGTACCAACACATTTGCTTCGGGGAAATAGGTGGCGGTACAACCAACAGGTATGGCATAAGGCACCACTATAAATTTATGTGCAATCCGTTGCCTGCCGTCTTCTTCATTTACAAGGTCAACAATATCGTTTTTCTGTAATTGCCTTTTGTTCATATCGGTCTGGTTCATTAATACCACACGGCGTTCATTATAAATTCCCCGGTACCGGTCATCAAGTCCGTAAATGGTTGTATTAAACTGATCGTGGCTGCGTATGGTCATCATCAGCAATTCATCTGCTGCCAATTCAGTTGCTGTGAAATTTGCAATATTAAAATGTGCTTTTTTTGTTACGGTATCAAAACTTCCATCACGGTTGCAGTTGGGCAAATAAAAACCACCCGGTATCCTCACTCTTTCATTATACTTTTCAAAACCCGGTATCGTTTTCTCAATATCATCTCTAATTCGATCGTAATGCAACAAGTATTTATCCCAATCTATTTTGCTTTTATCGCCTAATGTTGCTTTGGCAAGATGGCATACAATAGCTGGTTCGCTTAATAAATTATCCGATACCGGTTTTAATAAGCCCTTCGATTGCTGCACTACACCCATCGAATTTTCGCAGGAAACAAACTGTGCTTCGCCGTTCAATATGTCTTTATCGCTGCGGCCAAGGCAGGGTAGTATTATGGCTTCATTTCCATGAACCAAATGGCTGCGGTTTAATTTTGTACTTACTTGAACCGTTAATTTGCATTTACGTAATGCATTGGCTGTAAACTCCGTATCGGGTGTTGCTGATAAAAAATTTCCACCCATGGCAAAAAACACTTTCACTTTTTCTTCATACATGGCTTTTATGCTTTCCACTACATCGTAGCCGTGTTTTTGTGGTGGCGCAAAACCAAAATTCTGTTGTATTGATTGTAAAAGTTTTTGAGAAGGCTTTTCAAAAATACCTACTGTACGGTCGCCCTGTACATTGCTATGGCCACGTACCGGGCAGGTGCCTGCACCCGGCTTACAAATGCTTCCTTTTAATAATAACAGGTTTACAATTTCTTTGATGGTATCTACCGCATTTTTATGCTGGGTAAGCCCCATAGCCCAACAGGCAATAATTTTTGTTTTGTTTTTTATTATATCTGCAGCCTGCTTTATATCTACCATATCAATACCACAAGCGTTTGCCAGTTGCTGTATATCTAATTGCCGCAGGTGGTTACAAAACTCGTCAAAACCTTCTGAATTATTTTTAATAAACGTTTGGTCAAATACTTTGCCTTTATTTTTTTCTTCTTCCTGCAGCAATAAAATTTCAATGGCCTGCAACAAAGCCATATCGCCATTAATTTTTACCGGTAAAAACAAATCGGTTAATGTACTGTTGATACCAAGAATGCCTTTTATTTTTTGAGGATTGTTGAAACCCATTAAACCGGTTTCGGGTAGTGGATTTATAGAAATGATAATGGCGCCGTTGGCTTTAGCTTTTTGTAAAGCTGTTAACATACGTGGATGATTGGTACCGGGATTTTGTCCTAAGATGATTATCACTTCTGCTTCATAAAAGTCTTCCAACTTTACGGAGCCTTTACCTATGCCGAGCGATTCGCCTAAAGCCACTCCGCTACTTTCGTGGCACATATTGCTACAATCGGGCAGGTTGTTGGTACCAAATTCACGTACAAAAAGCTGGTACAGGAATGCAGCTTCATTGCTTGTTCGTCCGGATGTGTAAAAAACAGCTTCATCGGGCGATGATAAACTATTTAATGCTTTTGCAATTTTTGTAAAAGCAGCCATCCAACTGATGGGTTGGTAATGTGTTGCGCCTTGCGGCAAATACATTGGATGGGCGATGCGGCCTTTTTTGCCAATTTCATAATCGTTTAATAATGCAAGCTCTTTTACGGGGTTAGCTGCAAAGAATGGTGCACCAATTGCTTTTGCGGTGGCTTCGTCTGCTACGGCTTTTGCGCCGTTTTCGCAATACTCTGCAATAGGGCTGCGTTCGTCATCGGGATCGGGCCAGGCACAACTTGGGCAATCGAACCCATCTTTTTTATTCAATTTATTCAATGCCTTTAAACCACGTAAAATTCCTGCTTCACTAAATACATGTTTAAAACTTTGCATTACGGCAGGTATGCCTGCGGCCACTTTCATTGGCGGGCCAAGTTTTAACCCCGTGAATATTTCGGGGTTTTCGGCTGCCGGTATTTCTTTTTTCTCTTCTTTCATGCTACAGGCTTTTTATTTGGATTTTCATAATTATCGCTTTGGTCTTCGGCGGTTTCATCAAGGCAAACAAAATCCTTTTCCAGTAAAAGATACAATTTTTCTTTTTCATTTACCTGCATCCATGCATCCATTCCTACCATATCATTTTGATGCCAATTGGCTGCAAAAGATTTTGGAACCATCATGGTAAGAATATTGTTTTCAAATGCAATTGTTAATGCAGTTGCATTGTCATCAGATTTTATGGCATAGATGAATGTTTGTCCCGGTAAAACAGTTGCCTCTTGCAGGTAGCTTTCAGTTGCAAGTTTGTTTACTTCTGTTTTTGTAAGCCTTATCCGTACTGAATTTGCTTTGATGCGTAATTTCAATCCTGTTATTTTTAACTGTTAATCAACTCAAAAATATAATGCTAACAATCCACTTTCTTAACATTATACAATTACTCTTTGTTTACCTGAATATATATTAAAACGGTTCCCTCTTAAAAAACCAATTAATGTAATATCATTTTCCTGTGCCAATTCAACTGCAAGACTTGATGGGGCGCCTATGGCAACAATCATTTTTATACCTGCCATTGCCGCTTTTTGCAATAATTCAAACCCGGCCCTGCCACTTAAAAACAAAATGCAGTTGTTCAAAGGGAGTTTATCTGCTAAAAAAAAATGACCTATCGCTTTATCCAATGCATTGTGCCTGCCTACATCTTCTTTCAGCAATAAAATATCGCCATTATTATTAAATAATGCTGCTGCATGTATGCCACCGGTATCTTCAAAAACGCTTTGTTGTTTTTTTACCTTTGATGGTAAGTTGTAAATTAAATCGGTAGTAATGCTAAAATTATTTTTAATGGTTGCATATGCCGAAACCATTTGAATGGCTTCAATGCTAGCTTTACCGCATATTCCACAACTTGATGTACTGTAAAAATTACGTACCGCATTGGCAATTTGTGGCTTAATGTCTTCTTTAAGAATTACCAGTAAACTATTATCATCTGCTGATGACTGTTTAATGGATTCTATATCAGCTTTATTTTTTATAACTCCCTCGGTAAATAAAAAACCGGCAGCCAGGTCTTCATCATTACCCGGTGTACGCATAGTAATGGCTATGTTTTTTTGCATGCGCCCGGTAGCTGTACTGTATTCAAGTTTAATTTCAAGAGGTTCTTCTTTTGCCAGCAAATCATTTTCGTTTGTACAACTGTTGCCATTAATTTTTTGTATGTGTATATGTGCTACCTGTAAATTTTTCATTACTTAAATTTACAAAAAGATACTCAAAGCATTATCCGTTTATATCTTTGTATGCTTTAGTATATTCCCGGTAAGTATCAATACTGATGATACTTTTCTTATTTTCCGGGAAGAATTTTTCGGCATTTACCTTTTGTAAAAATATCCTCAGCGAATATTGCTTTGCTTCGTATTTCTCCATCAGTGTATCGGCGCAACTATAAGGATACCAGGCCAGCAAAGGCTCATACATATTTTTTTTTGCATTACAAAATGCAACAGGTTTATCTGTATTACATACGTTACTAAAACTTTCCAGGTCGGTTTTTTTAAGGTAAGGGTAATCGCAGCCGATAAAGAGTATGTTTTTTTTCGAAAATTTAGTGAAAGCGCTCAGCAGGGCTGCCATGGGGCCTATTCGTTCGTAGCGGGGCATATCAACAAGGTATGGATAATTGGGTTTTAATTTAGCTACCTGTTGTTTATTACAAGAGATAAAAACTTCTTTGCAAAAAGGTTTCATCATATCATATAAACGGTATTGCTGTGGCTTAGTATAATACTGTATCATCCCTTTTTCCATTCCCATACGGCTACTGGTACCACCACAAACAACCAGCCCATATGTGTCTTCTAAAATTGGTTTGTTTTCAAGAATATCAAATATCATCTTTATTAAATTAACAATATAAAGTTACAAGCTAATAGTTGCAATACAAATTGTTACCGTTGCTGTAATAGTTGTTTACTTTATAAAATAGTTTCGCTAAATTTAAAACCAGCATTTTAAAAAACAACAATTATGAAAAAAATTTTTTTAAGCACAATGTTTATGTGCTTTTATTTTTTTTCGGTAACCGCACAAACCGGGAAAAAAGTTTTAACAACAGCCGATTATGAACATGCCACAAAATTTTTAAGTTTTAATACCAACAAATTAATTGATGGAGGTAATGTATTTGCCAATTGGCTTGATGATGGAAAATTTTGGTACCAGGCAGATGTTGCAGGTAAAAAAGAATATGTATTGGTAAATCCTGTTAATGGTGAAAAAAAGAATTCAACCGATTTAAATTCTCTTGTGCCTGGCGCCAAACCATCAATGGGTATGAGAGGCCGCAGGGGTGGAGGTGCACCCGAATTGGTATCGCCCGATGGCACCAAAGCAGCATTTATTAAAGACTGGAACCTATGGGTAAAAGACCTGGATACTAAAAAAGAAACACAATTAACTTTTGATGGCGTAAAAGATTATGGATATGCCACCGATAATGCCGGCTGGACACATAGCGACCGGCCTATCTTGTTATGGTCGCCCGACTCTAAAAAGATTGCAACCTTTCAGCAAGATCAGCGCCACGTAAAAGATATGTACCTGGTTACAACAAATGTTGGTTCGCCCACATTACAATCCTGGAAATACCCTTTACCCGGCGATAAGGAAATAATAAAAATAGAAAGGGTAATAATTGATGTAGATAATCCAAAAGTGATACGGTTAAAAATTCCGGCAGATGAACACCGGGGAACTTTAAGTGATGATATCTCATCAAGCGGATCGTATGATGATAATGTATGGAGTGCTGACGGAACACAATTGGCTTTCATTTCCACATCAAGAGACCATAAAATTGAAAAAGTTCGTATAGCCGATGCTGTTACAGGCAATGTAAAAGAAGTATTTGAAGAAAAAGTAGCCACACAATACGAAAGCGGACAGGGCGCAATTAATTTTCAATATTTAAAAAACAGCAACGAAATAATCTGGTACAGCGAGCGAGACGATTGGGGGCATCTGTACTTGTATAATGCAACCACCGGTCAATTAAAAAACCAGGTTACCAAAGGAAATTTTGCAGTAACCCGTTTATTAAAGGTGGATGAAAAAAACAGGGTGATGTATTTTATGGCTAATGGCAGGGAAGCAGGCAGGGATCCTTATTTTAGCCATTTTTACCGAGTTGATTTTGATGGTAAAAACTTGCAACTGCTTACACCCGAAAATGCAAATCATACCATTTCAATATCGCCCGATGGGAAGTATTTTATTGATAATTATTCTACCCCCGATGTGCCGCCAGTTACAGTATTGAGAGATATGAAAGGCAAACTTATCAGTACGCTTGAGAAAACTGATATCAGCAGGTTAACGGCTACCGGCTGGAAGCCACCAACACCAATAACCGTTAAATCACGAGATGGCAGATGGGACTTATATGGATTAATGTTTACACCTACCAGCCTTGATAAAACAAAAAAATACCCTATTGTAAATTATATATATCCCGGCCCGCAGGGCGGAGGCGTAGGCAGCCGTTCTTTTTCTGCAGCCCGTAGCGATCACCAGGCTCTTGCCGAACTTGGCTTTATTGTAGTGGTTATAGATGGCACCTGCAACCCCGGCCGTTCAAAATCTTATCATGATGTATGTTATGGCAATATGGCCGATAACACTTTACAGGACCAAATATCCGGTATAAAACAACTTGCAGCAAAATATCCATACATGGATTTAGACAGGGTAGGTATTTGGGGACATTCAGGCGGTGGGTTTGCTACGGCTGCTGCCATGTTTCGTTATCCTGATTTTTATAAAGTGGGTATTTCAGAATCGGGCAACCATGATAACAGGAATTATGAAGACGATTGGGGCGAGCGATATATCGGTTTACTTACAAAAGATGCAACTGGAAAAAGTAATTATGAAGACCAGGCCAATGAAAATTTTGCTGCAGGCTTAAAAGGTAAGTTGTTGCTTGCTCATGGTGGTTTAGATGATAATGTACCGCCTTACAATACTTACTTAGTTGTACAGGCGCTTGAAAAAGCCAATAAAGATTTTGACCTTATAATTTTCCCCAATGCCCGGCATGGCTATGGCGCCGATAGTTATTATATGATGCGTAAACGCTGGGATTATTTTGTTACTAATTTATTAGGAGCCGAACATCCAAAAGAATTTAAAATACAACCAAACTAAAATCATTATCTAATTTATTAAATGCTGTACTGGTAAAATGGTACAGCATTTTTTATTGAACCGGTTTCAACTTTAAAACCTCTTCTAAAAATTTTTTTGTTTCTCTTTCTACACCGGCCAGGTCGTTCGATTTTAGGTGAGAGCCTAAAACATGGTTGCCGGTATTGGGCATGGCAATAGCCCTGCGTAAAGCGGTATCTGTTCCTAACTGGGTAAACATTTTTTTTAATGCACTTACTTTCACTACATCATCCTGGTGTTGTTCGTCTTTATAATAATATAAAAGCAATACCGGTTGTTTTACTTTGGCAAATGTTTCTTTGTTCATGGTTGTTTCTAACAGTTCTTCCAGCGCTGCTACGGCTTCTAACCGGTACACATTGCTCCAGTATTGTTTATAAGCAGGCCTTGTATCTTCTGCAATATTATATTTACCGCCTTTCACCAGCCTTGCAATTTGTACACCCCAGTGATCGTTCATCATCCATGCATTGGGGTCGTTGATGGCAATATTGGGCGAATAAAGTATGAGCGCCGCAACATCGTTAGGATAGGTAGCTGCCAGTTGCAAAGCCAATGTGCCACCGGTGCTGGTACCCATCAATATCACTTTATTGCCTAACTGCTTACCAATTGCCAACGCCTGTTTGGCGCTCTCCCAATAATTATCAGGCGTAAGATTAACCATGTTTTCAACCGTATCAAGCCCATGCTCGGCTAATCTTGATAAATACAAATTACAGCCAAAAGTTTTTGCCACTTCACGATGCGTTGGGTTTCCTTCTTCTTGCGAAGCAGTAAAACCATGCAGGTAAACAATAGCATATTCTGTTTTTGTTTTGTTGCTGTCATTTGCCCACACCACTCTTGCCTGGTTATCGGGCCTTAACTTATGCTGTGCTTCGTTGTTGGCAATATATTGGTCAAGCCCGTTTAAGGCAGGTACTACAGGCATAGCTTTATCGTACTTGGGTGTGGCAGGGCGTGGGCCAAATAAAAATACAATGATTAAAACTCCAATAATATACAGCAATATTTTTAACCAACGCATAATTTTAATTTAATGATGTAAATATTATTTTGGCTGCATGAAAATAGGCATAGCATTTTAATTATACAAGATAACTTTCAGATTTAAATCGTTAACTGCAATACTTTGATGTTTTTACCTCAAACTAAAATGCTTGTTAGTTTTATTGAAACGATTAAACCGCACAATTCAATTTAATAGCTGGGCTTCAGCATTTTCAAAATCTTGCGGCACCAATACCATGTTTGATGAATATCCTTTTGCAATCTTACCATACACATCATCCATTTGCATTACCTGCGCAGGATAAAGGCTGCACATACGCAAAGCATCTGCCATATCAATACCGGCATGCACAACCAGGTTTTTATAAGCTTTATACATGTTTAATGCCGAGCCGCTAAGGATGTTATCGGCTGTGTACCTGTCGCCTTCTAATTTATGTTTGTAATAGCCTTCGGTAGTTCCGGTAACGGCATCGGTTATAGCAAATAACCTATTGCCCATTATTTTATGTGCTATACTGATAGCTGCATAGTCTACATGGTAACCATCGGCAATAATACTTGCCATTACTTTTTTATGATTAAATGCTGCACCAACAAGGCCGGGGTTACGGTGTTGCAAAGGGCTCATGGCATTGTACAAATGCGTTACGGCATCAATGCCATCATCAAAAGCCTGCATGGCAGTTTCATAATCGGCATTGCTATGGCCGGCAAAAACTTTAACGCCAAAATCATGTATCAAATTTACAATATCCTTATTGCAGGTTTCTGGCGCCAGGGTAATTATTTTTAAAACATCTTTTCCATATTCTAAAAAATCTTTTACTTCTTTTATTGTTGGAGAATAAATTAATGATTCTATGTGTGCACCCCGTTTTGCCTTGCTTATCCATGGGCCTTCGGCATGCAGGCCTGCAATGCCTTTGCCTCCCTGTTGCCAGTACAGCCGTACAGCATCCATACATGTATAAAAAACCGAAAGTTTGTTGGTGGCAATGGTGGGCATGCAAAATGCGGCGCCGCCTTGTGTACAGTAATTGTTCAATGCATGTAAAGCATCCACATCGGGATAAACAGCAAACAGCTTTTCATCTGCACCATAAATTTGCAGGTCGATGAATGCAGGAGCAAGGATACTGTTGACGAATACTTCCTTCTCTACATCAACAGGCAGTTCGGCAACCGGTATTACATCTTTTATTTTACCGGCGCTTGTTAATACTGCATGATTGTGAAGCCAATCGTTTCCTGTAAATACCTTACCTGTTATAATTGCTTTATATGCTGCCATAAAAAAATTATGGCAGCAAAATTACAATGTATATACTTTATTTCAGTTTTAGAATTATACCACCTTGTATTTGGGTGATATCATAACCGGCTTCTATATTAAAACCAAAAGTAGGAGTTACAAAATAAGAGGCGCCTACAAAGCCGCCAAATACCGGAATTACTTCACTTTCTTTAACTGTGCCGTTTTTGTAATATTTGTAATTATTGAACCCGGCGCCGGCAGAAAGGCCTGCATATGTATCCAATCCTTTTACGTTCCAGCCGTGGTGCCAGGCAGAACGGCCTGCAACTATAATGGTATGTGTTTTATAATCATTGTATCTGCTGCTGCCATTTGAAAATGATGCACCCACTTCGCCGCCAAGTGTAATAACACCCGGCCCTGCCTGCCAAAGGCCTGCCTCTATGGCTGCTTTTGTGCCAAATGCCGAATTGTAATAATTGCTGTTGTACTCATTGCCGATGCCTACACCTGCAATAAATGTTACTGAACCTTTTTGCACAGGCTCCATGGGGCCTTGCGCTTTACTAATAGTGCCAAGGCTTAAGCCTGCTCCTAATAAAATTGCTGATATTAAAGTATGTTTTTTCATACCGCCACATTTACAAATGCTATGCCAACGACATTTTTTATTTGATAAATAGCTGTTAATGAATTGGTTTCGATAACGAAAAAATGTTACATAAAAAAATCCTTTTTAAATGCCATATAAAGAATTTAATTAACTTCCCTCAATGAAACATTTCAAATTTTATTCAAAGGAAGATATCTTATCGCTAACAAGAATACACCGTTATGAAACAAAAACCGGCGAGCGTATACAATATATAAAACCGGGGCAGGAGTGGCCTGAAGTAATAGAAGAATCTACAGCTAAATATGTGTTACTGGGCATCCCCGAAGATTTTGGTGTAAAAGGGAATAATGGCATTGGCGGCACCGATACTGCCTGGCTGTCGTTTTTACATGCCTTTCTCAATACACAGAGTAACGATTTTATGAGTGGAGAAAATATTTTGTTATTGGGCCATTTTGATTTTGGCGATATAAAATTTCTTATTGAGAACAATGCTTATAATGACGAAGAAAAAATAAATGCATACCAACATGCTATTAATATTATTGATGATGAAGTGGAAAGTATTATAAAAGTTATTGCAAGCGCCAAAAAAATTCCAATTGTAATTGGTGGCGGCCACAATAATGCTTATCCAATAATTAAAGGGGTAGCTAAAGGATTATATAAAGCCGAAGTAATACCACTATCACAAATAAACTGTATAAACCTGGATGCCCACAGCGGGTATGCTGTTACCAATGGAAGGCATAATGACAACGCTTTCCGTTATGCAGAAGAAGACGGATACCTGGGGAAATATTGCCTGGTGGGCCTGCATGAAAATTATATTGCTCAAAGTATATTAATGGATATACATAATAATCCATTTGTAGATTATATCACGTACGAAGATATTTTTATACACGAACGAAAAAATTTTATTCAGGCAGTAGCACATGCAACCGGCTTTACCGAAGATAGTTATACAGGCATTGATATTGACCTTAGTTGTATTGAAGATACGCTTAGCAATAACTTTACCCCAAACGGCATTAGTACTTTACATGCAAGAAAATTTGTAACCTTTACTGCCCAGGATGCAAAAGTTGCTTACCTGCACATCTGTGAAGGAGCCACGCAATTAGCCGATGGAAGAAAAAATGATGCTACGGGAAAACTTATTAGTTACCTGGTAAGCGATTTCATTAAGGAATTATCGCAGGAACAACGATAATATATTCAACAAAAAAATGTATGAAAACAAAATGGCCGGCAATCTTTTTTACCATTGCATTATATATCGCTGTATTGGCTGCTTTTCTTATCACTGATAAACTGCCCAAAAGAGGCGCTAATGATATTTCAACGGGTTTGATGGTGGCAGCCATCAGTTTACCGGTAATTACTTTCTTCTTTTTAAGAAGTATTTACCTGGCTATAAAAAATGATAACTCTTACTGGATTATAACTGCTGTGCATCTTGCCTGTTTTATCCTATTAGGCATGTATCTTACATTCTAAAATTTTTACTATCAACAGTTTTTAAGAGCCACCCAAATTATTATAAAAACTAAAACCGTACCAAAGCATCCACGCCCTAATTTTTTTGCACCATACCATGCAATCAATCCTCTTACTAATTTATTCATTGTTTATTTTTAATTGAATTTTTAACAATTATAATAATGTTGGGTTGATAAAGCTATAACAATATTAAATTGATGCAAACTGCTTTTTTTTGTGATGACAAAAAAAGAGTGAATGAAAGTATTCTTCAATGGATTCAAGTAATTGTTTACAATGCCTGGTACGATGTATTTTTTATAACGATGCATCTACAAAATACATTTTTAACATGCCTTTATTCTTGGCTTCAATTTCGCCCCTGTATGTACAGTTAACTTTGTTTTTGATAATTTCATAAACAGAATCAGAAATATTTATTTTTCCTCCTTCACTGTTCTGTTCCATACGTGAAGCTGTATTTACCGTATCGCCCCAAATATCATAAGCAAATTTTAAACTGCCTACCACACCTGCCACAACAGGCCCTGTATGTATGCCCACACGAAGCCTGAAATAATCTTTTCCTAACCTGGCCCTTTCATCAAATTTTGCTTTCATCCACTGCTGTATTTCTATTGCTGCCCTAACCGTGTTGATGGCATGGTTTTCATTTTCGGTTGGTATACCGCCAACACATAAATAAGCATCACCAATGGTTTTTATTTTTTCAATTTGATGGCGGGCAATAATTTCATCAAAAGATTTAAAACAGAGATGTAATTCATCAATTATTTCTACCGCACTTAATTTTTCGGCACGCTTGGTAAAATCAATAATATCGCAAAACATTACAGTGGCATGCTGGTAATATTTAGGTGTAGCCTTACCCGATGTTTTTAATTCGGCAGCTACTTCCTTTGGCAATATGTTAAGTAAAAGGTTATCTGTCTTCTCTACTTCCTGCGCAAGTTGTTCGGTACGTTTCTCTACCAGCTTTTCCATGTTATCGTATAAAATAGCGTTTTGAAGGCTTACACCCATTTGGCCTGCAAGCATCTTAAGTAAACCAATACGCTCTTCTGTGAATATCGATTTTGAAAGTTCATTAGCCAGGTATAACAAAGCTATACAGGTGTTTTGGTTAATGATAGGAACACACATCACAGATTTTTCAGCGGCATCAATTACAGTCTTATCATTGTTATAAGGCGAAGTATTCATTGCATTCTCCAGTATAAGTGGTTCTTTTGTACGTATTACATAATTGAAAATACTTGTTGGGATGCCTCCCTTCCTGTTTCTGCCTTTTTCAAAGCCATCTGCAAATTTTTCTGAAACCATTTCATAGCCATCATCCTTCTTCACCATAAAACATCCATACCTTGCACCTGCATTCTCCATCGAAAACTGCATCATTTTATCAACCAGTTTAGTTAAAACAATTTCACTACTTAAAGCTTCTGTGGTTTTAATAATCGTTTTTGCATCAAACTGCTCGGTTGAAAATTCGCCTTTGTTAACTTCTAAATGCAAATTCCGTTGTTCTTTAAAATCGGTATATTTTAATTCCCAGGTATATATCACACTGTTTATTTCCAAATCGGCAAGTTTCCCTTTTACAGAATACCAGTATTGCCTGCTACCTTCAATATCCAGGTATTTCATTTTTTGTATCCGCATTAACTCTATCAAAATAGCCGGTAGCTGAAACCCATAATTCTCGGCATTTTCTGCAGCCTTTGAATACAATTGATGGTTTACAACCTTGTTTTCAATCGCATTAATTTCGGCATCCATTAAATCTACAATCCAACCTACATTCCCTTCATAAACTTTTCTAGCAGCGGTCAATTTTTTCCTGTCTTTTTTTAATTCGTTTTTTATTTTGGTATAATCTGATACACCTTCAAATGCGCTGTTGATATAAGCTATAACTTTTAATGCTATAAAATAGGGCTGCCAGTAAAGGCTGGCAGTATTGGCAATGTCTTTTTGATTTTGATTAACATGCTTAATAACACTGCCATATTGCAAATGAAAAATACCTAAGAAAATTTTCATGCAGTTATATACAAATGAAAACACTGTGTTGTTGGCTTTGCTTTCACGGTTAACCAACTGAAGCTCTTCTTCACTGTCAACCAGCTGCACAGGCTGTGTCAGCAACATCTTGCTTAATGCATTTTTTATAACAACAGAAGCGCCATAAGCATTTAACTGCCGGTGCCTCACATAAAATTTTTCATAATCATCAAACATGTTCACTGTTTCGGAAAGCTTGGCGCCCCTGAAGTAAACCGAATTGGAATGTGTGTATAAATTCCAGGCGGCATATTCCAGGTTACCGGTGTTCAACCCTTTTTCGTAATAGTGCAAACAGTCTTTTTCAAAAGATACCAGCGACTCTTTCCAGTGCAGGATAAACGTGGTATTTACAAAGCCAGCAGTAGAAACCAATTGTGGTGCATCAAAATGATTAAAAAGTTTCATTGCTTCTTTACCAACGGTATAACCACTTTCGGGCTTATTTATAACCCCGGCAAGTATAAGCCCATACGATCCATATCCAATAATAGATTCGGGAGTGTTACCATATTTCACACTAAGGTTTACCATTTTAAAAATCAGCAAAGGGTAGGTGTCTCTTTCCACAAAATAAAATGCTTCAAGTGATGTGTAGATAAGCTGCATTAATAACTTGCCGGCTTCATCTTTCATGTCGGCAAACCTTGTTATTTCATTTATTTTTTTATTGGGAAAAGCAATTTGTATTTTTATTGCATTCCAAATAATTTGCCATTTAGATGCTTTACCTTTAGGAAACCTGAAACCCAATTCATCAAAAGCTTTCCTGGCAATTACAGTGGCTTCGTTCAATTTATTCATGGCAATAGCGCCTTTTAGGTTAGCTACATAAACCTGCGAACGATCAATTTTACCAACAGCTTTTGCAAAAGCTTTTTCTTCGTATTCCTGTATTTTAGATTCATTATTGTTAAGATGGGCACACATAATAAGCAAACAATAATCTAAAACCTGGAGAGAATCTTTTTCTGATATCTTTTCAAAAAGTTCAAGAAAAATAAATGACGATTCGTATGCAGCCGATGAATAAGCTTTTTGCCCCGCTTGTTGCAGTATTTTAGCAGCCTGGTTACGGTGGCTGCTGTTTTTTAATAAAGCCCCCGATGCTACCAGGTGGTTGGCAGTAATAAAAATATTATCGCCCTCACCGGGATTGGCCATAGAATATTCTGCTGCTTCAAAATGCAGTTCTTCCCTCAACTTGCTTTGAGTACGGTTATATAATGCCTGTTGAATGCGGTCGTGTGTAAATTTAAAACGCAATTTGGTTTTACTGGCTTCGTAAAAGCCGGGTACAAATTTATATTCCTTATCAAGCGGCTCTATAATATTTTCTTTTATAGCCTCCCAAAGTAGTGCATGCAGTTTTTGTTGAGGAATTTTTGTTATAAAACTCAATGACGAAAGGCTAAACTCGTGGCCTAAACAGGAAGCATAAGTGAGAACCTCTAAGTTTTGGGGCGAAATATTATTGATCTTATCAATAATTACGGTAGCTATGTTTTCGGTAACAACCAGTTCCCTTATTCCGGCTATTTCCCATTTCCAGGTACAATCGGTAACCTGTAACCAAATGAGTTTTTTGGCATAGAGGTAATCGAGTAATTGAATGATAAAAAAAGGATTTCCCTGTGTTTTGGCAAATATCAGGTCGGCAAGGGTATTTGTTTCTTCTTTACTGCATAAAAAAGTATCTGCAAGCAAATCATTGGTATCATTTATTGTTAATGGTTTTATTTCAATCGAATCAACAATTAAATTTGTATCGGCCTGTGTTTCATTATGATTTAATTCAATTTCAGTTAATGTTCTTATAAAAGGATGTGTACTATCGGTTTCATTATGCCTGTATGCTAATACTAAAAAAAGTTTTTTTAGTTTAACATCTCCCGAGATACTTCGCAGCAATTCAACAGATGCTTCATCGGCCCATTGCCAATCATCTACAAAAAATAAAACCGGTTTTACTATCTTAAGAATGCTTTTAATAAACAGCGAAACAGCAAATTGAATCCTGCTTTGTTGTTCTTTTGGATTTAACTGCGGCTGCGGTGTTATTTGTGTAAATAAAGTTTTCCACCTGGGTGCAATAGCAACAATATCAGCTTCCAGGCCCTGCATATTTTTATCTAAAAATTTACGGCACAGCGAAATATTTTCTTCTGTTTCGGTAAATAATAATTCGGCCAGTTGATTAAAAGCCTGCGACCATCCATAGTAAGGTATATTACGATGTAAAGAATCGAATTTACCACTAATAAAAACTCCTTTATCAGCAGTGAGGGGTTTTGCTACTTCCTGTACAAGTTTTGTTTTTCCCAAACCGCTTAGTCCCTTTAATGCTAACAATATTTTTTTACCGGCAACGGCTTCTTCATACAACGAATAAATCTTTTCGGTTTCCTGTTTTCGGCCAAAAAGTTTTTGTGATACATTCAGGCGTAATGGTAAATCGGCTTTACCTAATTCAAACATAGCTACTGTACCGGTGCTTATCCATTCTTTTTGGCAATGTTCCAGGTCAATTTTTAATCCACTTAAAGATTGGTACCTGTCTTCGGCATTTTTAGCCATTAACTTTTCTATGATAGCAGACAGGGCTTGTGGAATTTTTGCATCAATTGTATGTAATGCAGGTGGCAATAAAGCAATATGACAATGTATAAGTTCTAATGTGTCGTTACTGTCAAATGGTTTTCGCCCCGACAAAATCTCGTAAAAAATTACACCTAGCGAATAAAAATCAGAACGGTAGTCAATTACACGGTTCATACGGCCTGTTTGCTCGGGAGAAATATAATGTAATGCACCCTCAATTACCGATGCGCCTTTATAGGCCGATTGTTGGTATTGCTGGTGTGTGCCCGATTCCAGGTCAATAATATATATTTTGTTTTCGGCAAGGTTGGTGATAATGTTTTGAGGGTTTAGATCATTGTGTATGATTTGCCTTGCATGCAAGTTTTGTAATTCATCAATGATTTTAAAACAGGTATTAAAAAAATAAACTACTCCCTGGTGATTATTTTCAAGTTCTTCTTTTAAAGGCCTTCCGGGAAAATAGGGGCGTGTAAAAGCAGGAATCTTTTCTATTTCGGTTAATGAAACAAGCGAATCATCTCCATTAAGTTCCAAAGTAAGATTGTACTCATTATATAGGCCCGCCCTGGTGGCTGTTTTTCCTTTTTTTATGATGATATCTTTTCCGCTTGCAATATTCCTTGCCCGGTAAATTGAAGATTTATTACCATCATAAATGGTTTCAATCACATCATATTGTTTATCATTTTGTATCATTTACCGTTTACATGTAAATAATCAATATTAAAAACTGTTATTAAACCTGTTTGCTTTTTAAAGCATACCATTGCGGATAAACATAGTTATCAAAAAAACGCTGTATGCTTCTTTTATCAACAAGCTTTGATATCACAGCATCGTAATCCTGCTTTATATCAATATCATAAGGGAGATTAAAGGTGCTGGCATTTTCTAACCAGGCAGAGTGTAGGGTAAAACAAAACTGCACATCATCAAAAAGCAATTTACAAACAGGCCCTTCATTTATTTTAGCGGCATCAAACACCCAATACTCTGATCGGTATTTACCAGGGTTAGCTTGTGGTATGCCTGCCTGTAAGGTACAAAAAAGATAACCGTCAAGTTCATATTCTACACCCGGCGTTGGTGTTTGGCGTGGTATAAAATGAAGGCTCCTGATGTAGATATTTTTTTGAAACTGAAAATGTGATACAGGCTGCATACTGTTGCAATCAAGCATCACCAGGGTTTGTGGTAAATCCTGTTGTGTTAATTTTATTATTTCATCTGTTGATACAATCCTATTGGGATAATCCTGGTATAAATCAAAAATAAATTCGGTAAGCATCCGCTGATCGAGCCCGTTTGCCACATACCATAAATATTTTATTTGGTTTACAGTTTTTGTTGCTGATACAATATCCCTGAATGTGTACAGGCCAACCGTCCAGGTATTGGGCCCAATATCTGTTTCATTGGTATTGCCGGTTGCATAATATTGTTTTGAACCTGCATTATCAATTTGCAGCGTATTGGTATCCAGTACCCATTTCCCAATCCTGTTCACATCCATACTGCCCAAAGCAAATAAACTAAAGAGTTGTTCATCTGCCGGTTTACCGGTAAGTTTCGAAATGTCGTAAGGCCTTATCCATTCTGCAACACAGGCTGCCGTATTGTGTATGCCATAAAGAGTAATCTTGCCATTGGGGTTATCATAATTGCATGAATAATGTATAGTTTCAACTGGTATTGGAGTACTTAATTTATAAGCGGTTGCCTGCCCGCCACCGGCCGTAAGTTGCGCCCGTTTTACTATATAGCAGTCTGTATATGGCAACATGGTTCCTGCCAGGTGTTTGCGAATAAACCTATCAATAAAATGGTTTTCGGGGAAAGGATTGTTTACCAACAGGTCTAACGAAAACTTAAAAGCCGTATCGGTTAATACAATAAAATCTTTGGTAAGTGCTGTTTGGTGCATACACTCTGCAATTTGTAAAGCCTGCCCGTTTTGATCGGTTAATATCCATTTTTCAATAAGTTTAGAGCCTTTCCATCGCATCAGCCATACGCTGGTTTGTTTTTTAGTTTCATCTGTGCTAATGCTTTTTTCTTTACCGCCAACGTAATAGTCAAGATTATCAAAAAAATCAATTAACCTTTCATGTACTACTTCACTGTTTTTTTCATCACCCATTTCTTTACATAACGATAGCAATTTCTGTTCATATTTTTTCCTATTATGCCGCAGGTAATATAAAGACTGTGGCGTATGTACAAATGAATGGTGATTTGATAATCTTGTATAATTAACTGTAAAAACTTCTTCCGTATTAGGGTCAAAACTTGGATGAGCAGTAGTTTGTACAACCGGAAATGGCCAGGGTAAATATTCGGGTGTGCCCGGTGTCCAGTCTAAATTATTTCCTACTGGTGTTTGTAAAACAAGGTTTACGGGGTCGGTAATAAAAGGGCGGCCTACATCATAACTTGCCAGTAAAAATGTATTGGCATTTCCAAACTTAACAGGTGTAACAGCTGTGTTAGGTTCATTGCGGGCACCTAAAAGTAAACTCATTCTTGAAATACCAAAATTGCTAAAACCAAATAATCTATAATAGGAAGTACCATACCTGGAAGCATAATCTGCAAAATAACAAGGTGTTTTCATCAGCCTTGTTTTTATAACCGGGTTTTGTGTGCCGTTAAAACTTACTGATAACAACATGCCATCACCATTCATGATGGGGGAGCCATATTCTTTATTGTATTTACCGTCTTCATTATATTGTGTGTAAGGCAAACCATTACTGTTAACGGTGCCAACGGGATACATAACATAAAAAACACCGTTTACATCACTGGGCATATTTCCTTCAAATACCTGGAGCTTTCCATCTGTTTCGGTTGAAGTAGTGTATAAAAAAGTATCGGCCGCAGGTAACTGAGGGCTTGGTGGTATTTTATTTTTACTGGTAATAAAATTCCATATTTTATTTGCACTATTACTTAACCAATTCCAAATTTTTTTTATCATGCCCTGCAGTTTTTAAATTATAAATTTTCAATTTTAAGGCACTGATAAAAATGTTGATAAAGGGTATGATTTCAAACTTACTTCAGCTTTCAATATTAAAAGTAGAAGTACTAATAAATCATCAGTAAGTTTTCTATAAGGGAAGGTTCTTAATTAAAAAATTCTCCAAAATGCCAGAGAATCCCCGATGGGTCGGTGATAAAACATTCACGGCCCCAATCATTTGTTTTGATGGGCACAAGTCTTATTTCTTTATATTTATCTATAAGGTTTAAATCATTAAGCCGGTTCCAAACTTCTTCCACATTTTCAACTTCCAAAAAAATCATAGTATTATCAATCCAGTCTTTTATATAAGCATCCTGCAGGTAAAAAGCCATGTTTCCGGTTGTAAATACCGATAAATTGTGACTAATATTTGTTTCTTCAAATCCCAGGTCACGGTAAAAACGTTTTGATACATCAAAGTCTTTTGCGCCTATAAACGGACGAATTGATTTAGGTTTAAAATTCATGAACTCTATATTTTACATTCCTTAAAGTTAAGTTCTTGCTTTCATTTTTTCTATGATTTTTTACATTTACTGGTTTTAGAATGTAAAATATTTGCCGTAACCAAACCTTATAAAAATTTAATTACTATAAACTGAATGTTAACATGGGGCATTCTTGCTTTAACTGGCCTGTACTTATTAAATTTGCAACTTCGTAAACATTTAAAAATTTAAATTAAAAAATATGATGCGTCAACTAATTACTGCATTTCTGCTTGTAGCAGGTTTGTCCTTAACTGCACAAGACAAAAACCATAAACCATCTCAATACAATATCAACAGTGTAATATGGCAGCAGCAAAGTGGCGAATACAGGGCATTGTGCTACCAGGCTTTTAGCCTGGCACGGTTAAGGTTAGAAGAAATTTTAAGAACCAATAAAGACAGCATGCCACTGGCTATTATTGCAGATATTGATGAAACAATACTTGATAACAGCCCCGATGCAGCAAAAGATATACTTAACAACCGTACTTATAATGACAGCACCTGGAAAATATGGGTAAGCCTTGCACAGGCAAAGCCCCTGGCCGGGTCGGTAGAGTTTTTTAACTATGCCGCACAGCACGGTGTTCAATGCTTTTACATTACCAACCGAAAAGAAGATGAAAAAGCTGCCACCATTATAAACCTTCGCCAGCAAGGTTTTCCAAACGCTGATGAAATACACGTAATAGCAAAAGGAACTACAAGCGACAAAGAATCAAGAAGGCTGGCTGTTAAAAAAAATTATAACGTGGTATTATTGTTGGGCGATAACCTGAATGATTTTGACGACTTGTTTTACAATAAAGGGGTAGCTGAAAGAAATGCCAATGTTGACAAAGTGCAAACATATTTTGGCAGTAAATACATTATGCTGCCCAATGCCACTTACGGCGATTGGGAAAATGCTTTATGGAATGGCAAAAGAGTAAATGCCGAAGAAAGGGATAAAATAAAATGGAATAGCCTTATTGGGTTTTGATACACTTCACCAATAAAAGATAACACTCAAATAAAAATTAAACAGCAACTAATAAAAGTAAAAATCCCACTGATGAAGTGGGATTTTTTGTATCCGTTTTAAAAATAACTTCCAAAACAAGTTGGTGATGTTTAAATATCTATTGCCTCGCCATAAGCCGCAGCAGTAGCTTCTTTTACTGCTTCGCTCATGGTTGGGTGAGGATGTACTGCATTTAATATTTCGTGAGCCGTGGTTTCCAGTTTACGGGCAACCACAATTTCGGCCACCATGTCGGTAACATTCAACCCAATCATGTGGCAACCCAAAAGTTCTCCATATTTGGCATCGTAAATTATTTTTACAAAACCTTCGGTGGCGCCGGCAGCAACAGCCTTACCACTTGCAACAAATGGAAACTTACCAACTTTAACTTCGTAACCGGCATCCTTGGCCGCTTTTTCGGTATAACCCACACTTGCAATTTCGGGCAGGCAATAGGTACATCCGGGTATATTATTGTAGTCCATCGGCTCGGGATGGTGGCCGCTTAAATGCTCTGCAGCATTGATACCTTCTTTGCTGGCAACATGCGCTAACGCCTGCCCGGGTGTACAATCACCAATGGCATAAATGCCCGGCACGTTTGTTTGTTGGTTGGCATCAACAATTATTTTTCCTTTTTCGGTTTTAATTCCCAATGCTTCAAGGCCTATGTTTTCAATATTGGCCACCACACCTACGGCGCTTAATAAAATATCAGCTTCCAGGGTTTGTTCGCCACTTGCTGTTTTCACTTTTGCCTTTACGCCGGCGCCGCTTGTATCTACACTTGTTACTTCGGCGCTTGTCATAATCGTCATGCCCTGTTTCTTAAATTGCTTTTCAAGTTCTTTGCTAATCTCTTCGTCTTCTACCGGTACAAGGCGTGGCATAAACTCTACCATAGTAACTTTAGTGCCAAGGCTGTTATAAAAATAAGCAAACTCACTTCCTATGGCGCCGCTGCCGCAAATGATCATGCTTTTGGGTTGCTGCTGCAAAGCCATTGCTTCACGATAGCCTATAATTTTTTTCCTATCAATAGGCATACTGGGCAATTCTCTTGCACGGCCACCGGTTGCAATAATTATATTTTTTGCTTCAAGTACCTGCTTGCTGCCATCGGCTGCTGTTACTTCCAGCTTATTGGCGGCAATCAGTTTACCATTACCCATCACCACATCAATCTTATTTTTCTTCATCAAAAACTGTATGCCTTTACTCATCTTATCAGCTACGCCACGGCTACGACTGATAACAGCACCAAAATCTGCAGACGGGTTATCTATTTTAATACCATAATTGTTGGCATGTTTTGTATATTCATATACCTGGGCACTTTTCAACAAAGCTTTTGTGGGAATACAACCCCAGTTTAAACAAATACCACCCAGGCTTTCACGCTCTACTATTGCCACTTTTTTCCCAAGCTGACTTGCTCTTATTGCTGCAGGATAACCGCCGGGGCCGCTGCCAAGTACTATTACATCGTATGCCATAATAAGGTTTTAGATTTTTTGATTTGTAATTTATTGAATTTACTTTTCTGTAAAAACAGTGCAAAATTAACCTGAAAAGGGTGATTCGCCAAAAGCTAATTTAGCCGCATATTTTACATTTTTAAACCGTATGCCTTTATTAGTTAAAACAACATTTACCCATTTAAAAACTGAATAAACTTGCAAAAAATGATAAAAGTTAATTTCAACCCATATTAATGCATTAAAAAATCAAAATCACATTAATACAACACTCTAAAAACATAAATCGTTATTTTTGAAAAAATATCCGTTCTTCTTTATCCAAAATAAAAAAAGTATGGCTAATATCTTAATCATCGATGATGAAAAATCAATCCGCAAAACACTTACAGAAATACTCAGTTACGAAGGTTATAAAATAGATGAGGCCGGTGATGGTGAAGAAGGACTCAAGAAATTTTCTGAAAAAGAATATGATGTAGTTTTATGCGATATCAAAATGCCTAAGATGGACGGCATTGAATTTCTTGACAAAGCTAAAGATGTAAATCCCGATGTACCGGTCATAATGATTAGCGGGCACGGAAATGTAGATACTGCAGTGGAAGCTGTTAAAAAAGGCGCATACGATTATATAAGCAAGCCACCCGATTTAAACAGGCTGCTTATCACACTACGAAATGCATTAGACAAGCAAAGCCTTGTTACCGAAACCAAAGTGCTAAAACGCAAAGTAGGCAAGGCTTTGGAAATGATTGGCGACAGCGGCCCCATCAACAAAATAAAAGATACTATCGAAAAAGTGGCGCCTACCGATGCCCGTGTTTTGATAACCGGCGAAAATGGTGTAGGAAAAGAACTAGTAGCCCGCTGGATTCATGAAAAAAGCAACCGCAATACCGGCCCTATGGTAGAAGTGAATTGCGCCGCTATACCCGGCGAGTTGATAGAAAGCGAACTGTTTGGCCACGAAAAAGGCTCTTTTACATCGGCCATAAAACAACGCATTGGTAAATTTGAAACAGCCAATGGCGGCACTTTGTTTTTAGATGAAATTGGCGATATGAGCCTGAGCGCACAGGCTAAAGTTTTACGTGCCTTACAGGAAGGAAAGATTACAAGGGTAGGGGCCGATAAAGATATTTCGGTAGATGTAAGGGTAATTGCTGCTACCAATAAAGATTTGCTAAAAGAAGTGGATGAAAAAAAATTCAGGCTCGACCTGTATCATCGCCTGGGTGTAATTATCATACATGTACCATCTCTAAACGAACGGCGTGATGATGTACCATCATTGGTAGATCATTTTTTAGATATAGTAGCCGGAAACTACGGGCAACCCAAAAAACAAATAGATGATGACGCTATTGAAGCTTTAAAAAAGTATAACTGGACAGGTAATATACGTGAATTAAGAAATGTGGTGGAACGATTAATTATTTTATCGGGCAAAACAATCACTTTAGAAGATGTACAAAATTATGTTTTACCCAGGAAATAATATGGCCTATTATTGAAACAAAAATTAAATGAAAACCATTTATTGTATAAGCGGGCTGGGGGCAGATGAAAGAGCTTTTTCAAAATTAAAAATAAAAGGTTTTGATATAAAAGTAATCAGATGGCTGGTACCTTTTAAAAGAGAATCTTTAAGCGCCTATGCTGCCAGGATGCGACAAGGCATAGACGATGAAAACCCAATATTGATGGGGCTTTCGTTTGGCGGCATGTTATGCACCGAAATTGCCAAGCAGGTGCCTGTACAAAAAATCATCCTCATCAGCAGTATCAAAACATCAAAAGAATTGCCACTATGGATGAAGGCGATTGCCATGATAAGGCTAAATAAAATTGTGCCCATGCAATCAACAAAAATTACGCAGCCCATACAAAACAAGATGCTGGGTGTAACAACAGACGAAGAAAAAAAACTGGTAGCATCATTAAGAAAAGCGGCTGATGTAAAATATACCAATTGGGCCGTAAACCAGGCCATCAACTGGAAAAACAACTGGCAGCACCCGGCCATTTACCATATACATGGCGATAAAGACAGGATGTTTCCTATAAAATATATCAAGGCCGATTACACTATAAAAAATGGTGGGCATTTTATGATAATGAACAAGGCTGATGAAGTGAGCAATTGTATTAATACTATACTTGATAATGAAAAATAGCTTTGTTAAACTTATGAAAACATTATTTACGCAAACCTTTGCCAAAAGTATTATTATGGTATTTTTGGCACTTCTAAAAATTAACGCATGAGTACAGGTTGGATTGTTTTTATTATTGGCGCACTTGGCTGGCATATTGGAATGTATGGAATGTTTAAAAAAGCAGGTATAGAAAGTTGGAAAGCACTGGTACCTTTTTACAACACATGGTGTATGGTGCAAAAGATGCAACTTAAAAAATATTGGTTCTTCCTGCAGTTTATACCTATTGCAGGGCAGTTTATTACCATTTGGATATGTATAAAATTTGTAGAGTACTTTGGCCGTTTTGATTTTTGGCACCATGCTGCAGCCGTATTGTTTCCGTTTATTTATTTTCCATACCTGGGTTATTCAAAAAATGAAAGATATGCCGGCATAGCCGTTGTAAAGAATTATAAAAAATCTACTGCAAGAGAATGGATTGATGCTGCCGCATTTGCAGTTGTAGCTGCTACCATCATACGTACATTTGTGTTTGAAGCATATACCATTCCCACTCCATCCGAAGAAAAGACATTGCTGGTAAATGATTTTTTATTTGTAAGTAAGATGGCTTATGGCCCCCGTATTCCCAATACACCTATTGCCATGCCTTTTATGCATCACACCATTCCGGGGCTTAATGTAAAATCTTATGTGGAGTGGATAAAGATACCTTATACAAGATGGTTTGCACGGCCTGTAAAACGTAACGATGCCGTGGTGTTTAATTTCCCGGTAAACGATACGCTTATAAATGATGAAGAAAACTTTGGCAGCAAGGTTACTTATTACGATGCCGTTAGGCAATTAGGCAGGGAAAGGGTTTGGCAGGATTATGGCGACCTTATAATAACAAGGCCGGTTGATAAAAGAGAGAATTTTATAAAACGCTGTGTGGGCATTGCAGGCGATACCATACAGGTGATAAATGGCAAGCTGCATGTTAATGGCCGGCCAGAAGATTATTTTCCGCATGCCGAGCGGTTTTATCAATTGCAAATTCCCGAGGGCATTTACCTTGATGAGGATAAATTGAAAAGCATAGGCATCAATATCCGTCCATCGCAGGGCGATTTGCAACAACTAAAGAGCAATTTGTTTTTGGTGAACATCACCAACGAAGAACATAAGAACCTGAAATTACCTCCCGGTTATATCCTTACAGATTTTATTGCAGATATCAGCAATCCTAATTATCCGTACAAACAACTGTTTCCTTATTACAACGATAATAAAAGCTGGACGGTTGATAATTACGGCCCCATTTGGATACCGGCAAAAAATGCTACTATACAACTAACACCTGACAATGTAATTCGCTACCAGCGCTGCATTGAAGTGTACGAAGGCAATAAGTTTGAAAACAGGAACGGTAAGATTTTTATAAATGGAAAAGAAGCAAACAGCTACACATTTAAAATGAATTACTACTGGATGATGGGAGATAACAGGCACAACTCACTCGACAGCCGTTACTGGGGTTTTGTACCCGAAGACCATGTAGTGGGTAAAGCATCGCTGATATGGTTCAGTTACGAAAACGGACCAAGATGGAACAGGTTGTTCAGGTGGATAAAATAAACAGCATGGATTATCCATCAATACAAATCCTCATTGCAGCGATGCAGGGAGGATTTTTTATTACTATAATATTGTAATTTCAGGCAATGAAAAAAGAACCTTTTGAATTTGAATACCTGGTGTACGAATCTATTGATGAATTAAATGAGCAAGATGCAGCATTGCTTGAACAGGCACGTAAGGTAACGGCTGCCGCTTATGCACCTTACTCAAAATTTAATGTGGGCGCAGTGGCAAAACTTTCAAACGGTGAAACGGTGGCAGGCACTAACCAGGAAAATGCATCATACCCTGTAAGCCTATGCGCCGAAAGATCGTTACTGGCTACTGCTGCATCCATGCATCCCAATATTGCTATTGAAACCATGGCCATCAGTTACCATAATATTAACGGGCAAAGCAACCATCCTATTTCGCCCTGCGGCATGTGCAGGCAAAGCCTTGTTGAATACGAAGAAAGAGTAAAACAACCCATACGTTTAATTTTAAGCGGCCTGCAGGGTAAAGCAATTGTAATTGAAAAAGCAAGTTTGTTGTTGCCTCTTTCTTTTGGAAGTATCGATTTAAAATAACACCTGCACACCATTTGCAATTTTAGCTTCATGTTCCAGTAACCATTTCTTTCTCCATAAATCGCCGCCATAACCAACCAACTCTCCATTGCTGCCAATTACACGATGGCAGGGAACGATGATGCAAACACTGTTATTGCCATTTGCTGTACCCACTGCACGAATGGCTTTTACATTGCCAATTCTTTTACTTAGTTCGAGATAACTGATGGTGCGGCCAAATGGTATGTGGCATAGCTCGGCCCATACTATTTGCTGAAAGGGAGTTCCGCTTTGTAAAGTATGAATAGTAAATGTTCTCCTGGTACCGGCAAAATATTCATCTAACTGTTTAATGCAATTTTTTATGATGGGGGATTTGGGTTTTACAAAACTCAGTGTAGTTTCATCTACCTTTACGCCTTTCCACGAATTTACAAACAACACATCGGAAATGGCGTTGCCACTGCTTCTTATCTCAAGCGCACCCAACGGCGATTTATAATATACCATTTCAATATTCATACCCGGTATAAATGTAAAACAATTTACAGGGTAAAATAATAAAGTATCTTCCTTAACTTTTTAATAAATTGAAATATTTTACATCAACCGGCTTTGCAGCCGTTTTTTACAGGTATTGAAGGTTGTAATAACACTACATCATTATTTTCATTATAAACACCCAGCACCAGGCATTCGCTGAAAAAATTTGCAATCTGCTTAACAGGAAAATTAACCACAGCAATAACCTGTTTGCCTTTTAATTCTTCCTTTGTATATAGTTTTGTTATTTGTGCCGATGATTTTTTAATACCCATTTCACCAAAATCAATGGTAAGCTGGTAAGCCGGTTTTTTTGCATTGGTAAAATCATCTGCATCCAAAATGGTGCCGCACCTGATGTCTAACTTTTCAAAATCTTCCCAGCTTATCATATCGGTTCTACATTTATTACTGCATCTAAGTTCATAGGCCCAAAAATATGGGGAAACTCATCATTCACCGATTCAGAAAATTCGTAGGTGAAAGGTTCCAGCAATGCATGTTCATTTATATGTAACAGTAAAAGGTCTTTTTCGTTTTTAAAATAACGTTGCAGCACACCTGCTACCTGTGTGGCTTTGCTGGCATGTATAAAACCCTCTGTACTAAGTGATGCAGGTTTGTAAACACCTTGCTGCAAGGCATTTTCCCAATCGGCTTTTTTTAACACATGATAAATCATTCGTCGAGCAGGTTTGAAAGTAGAATCAGTTCGTTCATCTTGTACCTGTTGCGGTCGTTATCAAAACACTTGCTCAATTCTTCCAATAGGTATTGAATAACTTTTTTATTATTTAACTGCCTGAAATACGATGGTACCGGAGGCACAGATATACGTTTAAAATATCCTTCCACATCCTGGTGGCTGTACATTTGGCCGTTCAAGGGGTCGATATAAAAATTTATTTTTTCTGACGCATGGCCGGTAGGATTCAGCAAATCATGTGTTGGATCAAAATAAGCAAGAATAAATTGGCGGGGGATATTTATAGCTTTAACCGGGATATCCAACAATTGGCATAAAGCAATATAAATAATACCATTGCTTAATGCATTACCTTTTTTAGTTTCAAATGTTTTATTAATTAAATAATCATCGGGAGTGTCATAAGAAAATTCAACTCCTTTTTGTTTATAATAATTATAAAAGATACTGGTAACAATATTTACCTGTTCAATTGGTGTAAGATAATTGTTTAACTCAAGCCATGTGTTGCGGCGCAGTTTTTCAATTTCCTGGTAAACCAGGCTGGTATCCAATGTGGGGTAATGATAACGGGCTACCAATAAAGCGCCTTCAAGTAAACTATCCTCTTTAGCTGCCCATTCGGTAAAATCATCTGTAAGATCCCTGAAGTGCAACCGGTGTATCAGCAATTCTATCCGTTCCTGAATTTCCTGGTTGCTGGTGGTTTCCCAAAGGTTCTCCAGGTTGGGGATGATATCTTTTCCAAAAGTAACTATACGTTCGCTAACCGTGCTGTACACATCTTCATCGGGGTCGTCTATTAAATGAAGTAACGCCGCTATTTCTTTATTTTCTTTCAATACGTGGTTTAAATTTTAATGAAATTCGTATTTGCAGTTGAATTTAAGAAGTTAAAATTTTCCACAGTTGTGATAAAATAAAGATTGCTTGTATATTTAAATTGATGTATAAATTATTTGACCCTGTAAAATTCCAGATCATGAAAATCGTAACTGAAATCTGTTAATGGCGATATAGCTCTCATCTTTATACCATCTGCCTTTCCCTGTTCATCTAAACTAAAATTTACAAATGCATCTGCATCCATACTTCTATCCTGCCATTTTACTACAAAACTATTGCCTTTGTAATAAAACATTTCGCCATTTAATTTGGGCGACCGTTTTGATGTAAACCAAAGTTTACCGTTTTTAACAGCGATATAGATATCGCCAAACCATACATCGTGGTAGGTGCCGGTATATAACCTGGTATCGGGCCTTGCCGTAACATCGGCTGATTGAATTTCTTTCCAGATAGAATCAACAAATTTATTGGCCATAGCAACCTGTTCTTTTCTTCCTTTTGAATATTCTTCAACCCTATCAGTGCCTGTTATTCCAAAATAGGAATCCTTTATTTGGTTGGTGACAGATGTGAATGCAGCACCTTCCTGCTGATTGGTAAGCACAATAATACCAAGGTTTAATTCGGGAAACATAGTGATTTGTGTTACCATACCTTCTAACCCACCGGTATGCGTAACTTTTTTATAACCTTTTTCATCGCTTAAAAAAAAGCCAAGGCCATAAGCAGCAAAATGAGTGTTATAAGGGCCGGGATTATACACTTGTATAATAGTTTGAGGCGATGTTATTTCTCGGTACACATTTTCAGAAAATAATCTTTTTGATAACCCTTCTCCATATTTGCCATGATTAAGCCAAAGCTGTACCCATTTACATAAGTCGGTAATGTTTGAATTGATACCACCTGCCGAATGGCCCACCTTTACAGTGCTTCGGGCTATCACCTGCACTTTACCGTTTACAGGCGCATGTGCATCTATCACATTGCTTTTATCTTTTAACCGGTCGAAAGAGCCGGCCGATTTATCCATACCAAGCGGCTTAAAAATCTTTTGCTCCACAAAATCATCCCAGCTAATGCCCGAAACCCTATTCACAATTTCGCCGGCAAGTATGTACATAAGGTTATCGTAATCATATTTAGTTCTAAACTCCGAAACCTGTTTTAAAAAACGCAGGTTATAAATTATATCTTTTAAAACAAAATCGCTTGAATCGGGAAAGAACATCAGGTCGCCGGCGCCTAAACCTAATCCACTCCTGTGTGTAAGCATATCCCTTATGGTAAAGGCTTCGGTAACATAGGGGCTGTATAATTTAAATTCAGGAATATAATCCCTCACTTTATCATCCCATTTTATTTTTCCTTCATCTACCAGCATCCCTAAAGCCGTGCAGGTAAAAGCCTTGCTGTTAGAGGCTATACCGAAAATTGTATTTTCATCTGCCGGTAATTGTGTTTTTAACGAGCGCACGCCATTGCCTTTGGCATAAATTATTTTTCCGTCTTTGATGATTCCTACGGTAATGCCCGGTACATCAAAAGCTTTTAACGAATGTTGCACTATTGCATCAATTTGTGCAGTGCTTAATGGCTGGCTATGTGCAGCTGCAATACCGCTAAATATTGCGGTAATGAAGAACAGTTTTTTCATAATAGCAGTTTTGGTAAATGTAACAATTTTATGGTTTACATTTTTACAATAAAATACAATGAGAGAATATTCTAAAACAGAGAAGAATAAAAATTAATAATTGAATTTAGTATGAAACTGCTACCAATTTATTATTGTTGTGTAGGGTAGGGCTTGTTGATAATTGCCTTGATAGAATCGACTGTATTTTTCAGCGAATCTTTATTTATCTCTTTTGCAGTAATTATCCATTGCGGCAGTAATATCCATTTACCGTTTTCAAAACCCAGGTAATATACTTTTACAGATGTACCGCCCGAGCCTTCTTCCTTCACTATAATCTGCTTTGCTGCATCATTTTCTTTTGTTGTTACCGGTAAAGCAATGTTAGCATCTGTTTCGGGTGCTGCCGGAAGCCCTACTTGTTGTTTGTTAATTTCATTTTTTACTGCTTGGGGCTTCTTTGCTTTTTGTTTGTTTGAAATTACAATGGGGGCTGTAATTATTTTTTTTGCATTATCAGCCTGCGCTATTTTCTGTTCTTTTTTTTCTGTGTTGAATGAATAATTATTTAGCTGTGCAAAATCAGCATCAGTTACCGAATAATTATTAACAGGGAGAAAAGGTATGTACCTGGCCGAATGAAATGGCAAGCTGTTGTTCCCGTTTTGCAGCAACATGGCTAATATCAGCAATAAAACCAAAACAAGGCCTGCCAATGGTGCCATCATATTAAACCGCCTGTTTGTATTTAACACTTTACTGTCGGTAAAAAATTCAATACGCTTTAGCAAATGTTTTTTATTGTTTGCGGCAGCAAGTTGAAATGCCGGTACAAGCTGTTTCATTTTTTCGGCCTGCAATAAGGTTTCGGCATAAAGGGCCGGGGTATATTCAAATGCCATTACATTTAGGTCGCAGTTTTTTTCCCGCTCAAGCCTTATTTGCCTGCATAAGTTTTTTATAAACGGGTTAAAGAAAAAAACCGTTTCGCAAAACAACAAAAACCAGTTAAGCAGGTAATCGTTGGTACGTATGTGCGAAAGTTCGTGCAGGATAAGCGTTTCGGCCTGTTGAATAGAAATACTGTTCACCAATGCCACCGGTAAAAGAATGACAGGTTTAAAAAATCCGAAGGTTACAGGTGTGGTGATAGTTGTACTTAACCAAAGAGTAACTTTTCTTTTTATGCCAAAATGATGTGCTTTTTGTTGGGTAAAAAGTTTAAGATGGATGGCCGGTTTTGTATTGCCGTTTTTATATTGATGAAAGAAAAAACGCCAGTTGAAAATGGCTTTTACCAGTTTTGAAACAAGTATAAGTATATACAATACAAAAATCCAGGGCGCTGCATATTGCATTGTGGCATTACTGCCTATTGATAATAAGTTTTGTGATATGATGGCAAACAGGCCGCTTGCTTGTGTGTTAAAGTAATAAATACTGAATGTGCAGATAGAAATGAAAAGTTGAGCAACCAGCGTGATGTATAACAAATTTCTCCTGGCCAGTGGCGCATTATTTTTATACAACAGCCTGTTTGTAACAATATACAATCCCATCAGCAATGCAGCCTGCCATAAGCTATGCAGCAAGGTTATGCAAAAACTATATGAGAAATCTATCATAAGCAACTATCATTATCAGGTATAAAAATATTTACTGTTCTTTTTTAAGCCTATTAATAAGCTGTTGTATTTTTTCCAGTTCTTCTTCGCTTGCGTTATGCCCGCCCAATGCCTGCAAAACCAGTTCGGATGATGAACCGGCAAACAAAGTGTTTATCATCCTGTTCAGGAATTGCTGTTGTGTTTTTTCCCTGCTTACAGCAGGTTTGTACACATGTGTTTTATTACTGTCGTCTCTTGTAACCAAACCTTTCTCAAACATAATCTGCATCAGTTTAAGCGTGGTAGTATAGCCTGAATCTTTTGTTTTCAGTAATTCTTCATGCACCGTTCTAACCGTAGCAGCTTTTTCGTTCCATAAAACCTGCAGTATTTCCAGTTCGCTTTCGGTTGGTTTGTTGTTTTTTATGATTGTCATAGTACGATTGTTTTCGTAAGCAATTTACGATTTTACTCGTAAATACCAAATCCATTTATAAAATTTTAAATTGAATTAACTTTTACGGTTTAAAACTTGTGTTTCTACAAACAGCCAAATATTTAATTTACCTACCGCACCTCAAAAAAAATCCCTGCTAAAAATTAGCAGGGATATCTTTTTAAAGTTGTTTAATTTATTTTTTGGTATTGTTTACATTAAGGCTTACATCACCCAATGCATCAATAAGTGATTTGTATTTTACAGCAATATCGTTGCTTACTTCTTTATTGTTTAAAGTAAGTTTACCTTTTGCTATTGAAAGCGAAAAATTATCTTTTTCAATCACTTTATCGGCAGCAAGTGCATCAACTAACGCTTCTACAGGAACTTTCACAGCATTGGCATCGGCTGTAACTGTTACTTGTGCAGTATTGGTATTATCAGCATTTTTAATGATGCTCATTTCAGTTGTTACTTCTTTCATCTCATGCTTTGCTGTATCGCTACCATGTAAAGTGGCAAGAGTAGGTGCAATCACCAATGAAACAATCGACATCAGTTTAATAAGAATATTCATTGATGGGCCCGATGTATCTTTAAATGGATCGCCAACCGTATCGCCGGTTACTGATGCCTTGTGTGGTTCAGATTTTTTATAAAACATTTCGCCATTGATATCAACACCGGTTTCAAAAGATTTTTTTGCATTGTCCCAGGCGCCGCCTGCATTGTTTTGGAACATACCCATTAATACACCGCTAACTGTTGCGCCAGCCAAAAAACCACCCAATGCTTCGGCGCCAAGCCCCGGAATAAAACCGATAATGATGGGAGAGATGATGGCAATGGCACCCGGCAACATCATTTTTTTGATAGATGCTTCGGTAGAGATAGCCACACATTTATCGTACTCAGGTTTACCGGTTCCTTCCATAATACCGGGTATAGATTTAAATTGGCGACGAACCTCTTCAACCATTGCCATGGCGGCTTCGCCAACTGCACGTATAGCGAGTGATGAAAATATAAAAGGAATCATACCGCCAATGAATAAACAGGCAAGTACGTTTGCTTTGTAAATATCTATATGTTGGTTGCCCGGCATAGCAACACCCACAAATGCTGCAAACAATGCCAACGCAGTTAATGCTGCAGATGCAATGGCAAAACCTTTTCCGCTTGCAGCAGTTGTGTTACCTACAGCGTCAAGTATATCAGTTTTTTCACGAACTTCTTTTGGCAGTTCACACATTTCGGCAATACCACCGGCATTATCTGCAATAGGGCCAAAGGCATCAATAGCCAATTGCATGGCAGTGGTACTCATCATACCGGCAGCAGCAATAGCCACACCATACAAGCCTGCACATTCATAACTTCCCCATATGCCACCGGCTAAAACCAAAATCGGCAATAAAGTACTTTCCATACCTACTGCCAATCCACCAATAACATTTGTTGCATGCCCGGTACCGCTTTGCCTGATGATGGTTAACACGGGGCGCTTGCCCATGGCTGTGTAATATTCTGTAATCACACTCATTAAAACACCTACACCTAAACCAACCAATATGGCGCCCATTACACCATTACGGGTAAACTCATGGCCACGTAGCTCCATATTTACCGGCAAAACATAATACACCAATGCTGCAGAAACGATACCTGCCAAAATCATAGACCCCCAGTTGCCCATATTAAGCGCTTTTTGTACTGTGGCTGTATTTAAGCCTGCATTGTCGCTTATTTTTACAAAGAAGGTTCCAACTATTGAAAGAATTACACCAGCACCTGCAATTAGCATTGGTAATAAGATTGGAGAAAGTCCATAAAAATTATCGCCTGTTGCAATTGTTTCCTGGCCTAATACCATGGTAGCAAGTACAGTGGCAACATAAGAACCAAACAAATCGGCACCCATACCGGCCACATCGCCTACATTATCGCCAACATTATCTGCAATAGTTGCAGGGTTTCTTGGATCATCTTCAGGAATACCTGCTTCTACCTTACCCACTAAATCGGCGCCTACATCGGCTGCCTTGGTATAAATACCGCCGCCCACACGGGCAAACAATGCAATACTTTCGGCACCCAAACTAAAGCCTGTCAATACTTCAATTGTCCTTAGCATACCTTCAGGATTTGCATCGGTACCGGGAGCAAAGAAATGTTTAAGAATGATGAATAAGCCACCGAGGCCTAAAACAGCAAGGCCTGCAACACCAAGTCCCATTACTGCACCTCCGGTAAATGATACGTTTAATGCTTTTGAAAGGCTTGTTTTAGCAGCCTGCGTGGTACGTACATTGGCCTTGGTAGCCGCTTTCATTCCTATGTATCCTGCAGTGGCACTGCAGATAGCGCCTAAAATAAATGAAATGGCAATGCTCCAATGCGAATGTGCATTACTTTGGCTCATGAAACCCAACAGTAAAGCAACAATCACTACAAAATATGCCAGTATCTTCCATTCGGATTTTAAGAACGCCATTGCACCTTCGGCAATGAAATTGCTGATCTCTTTCATGCGGTCGCTGCCGGCATCTTGTTTACCTACCCAATTAAATTTAATAAGTGTGTAAAGCAGACCTAAAATTCCCATTGCCGGAACAGCATAAAACAATAATTTGTCCATAAGTAGTATTTGTTCTGTTTTTTGGACGGCAAAAATAGGGCAAATGAAGTGAAAAACAGGAAATAGGCCTTGAGAATTTGTAAGATGGGGAAAGAACCCGGATTATCAATTAGCCATTGCTTTTAAACAAGATAAAATTTAATGATACAACATTTTAAAAGCATCGCCCATGCAAACGGCAATATTGCCTGCAGTCATTGCTTCCTGCGAATATTTACCTGCGGCTATATCGCCTGCAAGGCCATGCACATACACACCCAACATACAGGCCTGCATACTATCATAACCCTGTGCCAGCAATCCGGTGAGTATGCCCGTTAGCACATCGCCGCTGCCGGCTGTGGCCATACCCGGGTTACCGGTGCTGTTGAAATAACCTTTTTGGCCTGAACATGCAATAAAACTATAATGTCCTTTAAGTACTATGAAAATATTAAACTCATTTGCTTTTGCCAATGCTAATTGCAAGCGTTCAAAATTGTTTTGTGTTTTTCCAAACAGCCGTTCAAATTCTTTTGGATGTGGGGTGATGATTGAACCGGCCGGAATTGATGTAAACAATGAAGGCTCTTGGGCTATGATGTTTAATGCATCTGCATCTATCACAATTGGTTTATTGGCAGTACTGAATACATGCTGCAACAATTCTTTATGTGATGGAAATAAACCGATACCCGGGCCGATACCAACTGCATCAAATTTTTCAATTGAAGGCGGGTGTTGAATAAAATTATCTCCTTCCACTTCGCACATAGCTTCGGGTACTATAGCCTGCATAATTTGATAACCGCATTGGGGCACACAGGCCGTTAATTTACCAACACCGCTTTTTAAACAGCCAAGTGATGACAATACAGCGGCTCCCATCATACCATAACTACCGCACATTAAAACTGCATGGCCATAATTGCCTTTGTGTGCAAAGTTTGATCTTGGCTTAAAAATATTTTTTATTGCATGCCTGTCAATCATTTCAAAAATAGATGCTTCGTTATCTTCAAACAATTTGTGCAGGCCAATTTCAAGTAAATGTACCTGCCCGCAATAAGTTTCGTTTTCGGGCAACAGTAAAGCCAGTTTATAATTTTGAAAACTGAGAGTATGAGTTGCATTGATGATAGTATTGCCTGTTGAAGCTTTATCTGTAAATAAACCGGTTGGCATATCTATCGATACCATCAATGCCTCCTGTAAGTTTAAATATTGTACCAGTTGGGCGCTTATTCCGTCAAGTGGTTTGTTTAGGCCAATGCCAAACAATGCATCTACTATTACATCATCCTTATTAATTGTTGGGAAAAATTCGGTAGATTGTATAAAATGAATATCGGTTGTACATTGGTGAAGCCGCTCCAGGTTGAGCTGAAAATCTTCGGTGCCTATTTTTCCAAATTCAAGAATGTAAACAGTAACCCTGCAATTATTTTGAATAAGTAATCTTGCAAGGGCAAGCCCGTCGCTGCCATTATTTCCTTTACCACAAAATATGCGGAAGTGTTTTTGGGCAAACTCATTTTTAACAAGCCATCGGTAACATGCTGTGGCAGCCCTTTCCATGAGGTTGATGGAATTGATGGGTTCATTTTTTATACTATAAGCATCCCATTCTTTTACCTGTGCTGCCGAAAAGATTTTCATACTGTTAAGTTACGAAACCTTTGAAGTATCAAAGATTTTGATATCGGGCCAAAAAGAGTTACAGCAGGCAGCCTGGAAGTTGCTGGCCAGGCGACCAGCAACGGCGAAAATGGGTTGAGAAGAAATTTCAATACCTGTGCATCCCGGCCTGAAGACCGGGGCGTAATAAATTTTTAAATAAAAAAGGGCTTAACAAGCCATTTGGTGGTTTATAAAGCCCGGTTGTAAAAGAGATGAAATTATTTAGTCCTTTCCCCTGTCCAGGTTCCAGATCCATAACAATTGCTGTAAGTGCCGGATCGTTTGCCCATTAGATGAAATAGTGCCTGTTATTATGGTCCCTTTATAACTACAATCCGGCAGGTGTATAACGGGGTCTTCCGAAAAAGCTGACAGCTGATTAATAGTAAGTGTTCCAAACATTTTTGGAGGAGGAAAGGGGTCACCATTTTCTTTATAATGGCCATTCATTACGCCTGCATTTATTACCATATTAAACGTTCCAGACGAGCGATTGCTAAGAAAAGTATCTTCATAACACTTTACCAATGAATCTGATTTTTCTTTAAGCACCGATATTCCCGAATTTGGATGTCCTGCAATATTAATACCTGTAATAGTTGGGTTGCCGCCTGTTGCAGTCGTTGAAAAAACAAATGAATTAGCACCTGAAGTAAAAGTAATGGTTAAGGCCTGGTTTTGTGCAACTGTCTGGGCAGAAGTATATGTTGTTGCAACGCCGTCAATTTTTAAAACTGCGTTTAATGTATTGTCGTTATTTACATTTATTTCTAAATTCCCTGATGAGCCAGTGAAAACTCCTTTGTAGACTCCGTAGTTACTGTTATTAAAAGCTACTTTAGCAATTGGTGTATTTGAAAAGCTGCTGCCCGGAGGGTTGTTATCATCGCTTTTTTAGCAGGCACTAAACATCATAACGGTGAGTGGCAATATGAGTAATAAAAATTTCTGTTTCATATTATATGTTTTAAATGGTGAAATATATAATCTTAATAAAATTGATGGTTGATAATGTAAAAATGAAAATTGCTGATGGGGAAAACAATTCCACTTAAGGGGAGAGGTTACAGGAACCAGAACTTTATCAACGCCTCAATCTTATTGCTTACTTTAAGTTTGCGATAAATATTCTTGAGATGTTTCTTCACCGTTTCGGCAGTTATGCCAAGTTCAGTAGCAATGCTGCGATACGACATGCCCTTGGCCAAAAGGCCCAATACCTCTTTCTCCCTGGGGGTTACTTTTTTAGCAGTAATTTTCATACTGATGATGTTAAATGTAAAAATGAAAAAGCTGTACGGATATTTCAATCCCCATTTAGGGGTATTGCACAAAAAAATATTTTAAGTACCTGTTACAAAAAAATTGATACCGGCAACTGCCTCCAAATAAAAAACCCCGCAACAGAAGTTGCGGGGGTAAAACTAACGCTGATATGAGAAGAACTAATTCTGCCTTATTATTTTTCCGGTTACAGAATAATTTCCCACAATCACCCTGTATAAAAGGATTGCTTCACGGATATTATTAAAGGTAATTTTGTTACTGTTTCCTTTAGTTAACATCATGTTTGTTGCTTTCAGCAATTTGCCCTCGGCAGTTATTAGTTGTACGGTTGCCATTCCGCTTACCGGTGAGTTAACTTGTAATGTAAAGTCTCCACGGTGAGGGTTGGGGTATGCATTTGAACGCAGCGTTTCAGTTACCTGTATTGTTTTAGCAGCAACTCCTTTTTCATTCAACCCGTTTTTGCCTGTTTCGGCAAATGTTGTGGGTGGATTTACCGAAAGTTGGTAACAGGTAAATGACAATGTATTTGTGCTGATGCCGATGGAGTAACTTGTATTGGCTGCCAACACATATTCTTTGCTGGTTGCAGTTGTATTTACAGGCACCAATGCAGGCGTGTTACCGGCAGTTACATACAAGTCGAAATTATAATTTACTGAAGGATGTGTAACAGATATGATATAGTTACCGGCGCCATCTGTTGTAAACTTAAACCAATCAGCCAGGTCGGTTGCAACTGCCAATCGTGCTGCAATTATTTCAGTAACATTAATAGTTTTTGCATGGCTCTTATTGTTATTGCCTTCGTACTGGTCGGTACCATTATCAACAACAGTGATGGTTTTTGTAGTGGTACATCCTCTTGCATCTTTAGTGTAAACATTATAAGTACCGCCGCTTACATTTGCAAACAATCCCGATGACTGGTAGCTAATATCATCTAAACTATATTCATAAGGTGCAGTACCACCCGATGCAATTGCAGTAATGGTACCTAAACTTATACAACCATTTACATTTGTTTTTGTAAGTGTTAATTTTAGGTTTGCAGCAGGTTGAGAAACATTGATGATTTTTGATACGATACATCCATTGTCGTTATCCGTTACCTTCAAGGTATAGTTTGCTGCCTTTAAATTACTGATGTCTTCGGCAGTTTCATTAAATCCTCCACCCGAAGTCCACAGGTAAGTAAAGCCTAATCCACTGCCGCCCGTAATGGTTGCATCAATAGCGCCGTTTGCTCCGCCACGGCAAGATACTGGTGTTACCACTTCAGTTATATTTATCTGTGGATAAGATTCAAGGTTTACCTCAAGGTTTGCAGTACATCCCTTAGTATCGGTTACGGTTAAATTATATATTCCTGCATAAAGGTTATTTGGATCCTGTGCATTGGAAGTATAACCACCGGGACCGGTCCAGTTATAAGTTTTAGCGCCTGAACCTCCGCTAACAGTAATGAATATACGGCCGTTGTTTGATGTACCGCATGGCCGTATAGTATTATCAAGCACCACAGTAAGCAATGCAGGTTGTGTAACTGTCCTGGTCACAAAATCAGAGCAACCATTGGCATCTTTAACACCTACTACATAAGTACCTGCCAGCAGGTTGCTGAACACATTACTTGTTTGCCATGCACCGGCGTTAATATTATAAGTATGTGGCGCCACTCCGCCAGCAGTATTAACGGTAATGCTTCCGGTGGCTGTGCCATAGCAGCTTACCGGTATTATGGTTGTTGTTGGGTTGATAGTAGAACCGCCGGTTATGGTATAAGCTCCATTAACGGTGCAGCCATTTGCATCGGTAACAACTACTGAATATGCGCCAGCCGGAACATTGCTGATGGTTTGTGTAGTTGCCCCGTTATTCCACAAATAAGTATAAGGGGTTGTGCCGCCTGCGGCAGTTGCTGTGGCGCTTCCATTGCACGAAGCCGTTGTGCCGCTCATGGTAACCGTTAGTAATGCCGGTTCGGTAACATAATATCCATCATTTACTATACAACCGTTGGCATCAGTAACCACTACAGTATAAGCGCCTGCGGCTAATGCGCTGATGGTAGCGGTATTAGCGCCATTGCTCCATGCATAAGTATAAGGAGTTGTTCCGCCACTGACATTGGCAACAATGCTTCCATTGTTTGCTCCAAAGCAACTGATGTTAGTACCTGCAAGGTTAATGGCAAGCGCTGCTGCCGGCTCTGTGAGTGTAACATCAAGCGATGCTGTAGATCCATTTGCATCGGTAAGCGATAAATGATAAGTGCCTGCCGACAAGTTACTGATATCTTCTGTAGCAGCATTGTAGCCTGCATCGCCGGTTTTTGTCCAGGCAAATGTATATGGTGCAAGGCCGCCACTAACAGTAACATCAATTGCGCCTGTATTTTGTCCGTAACAATAAATATTTGTTGCCTGTGTAAGCGTAACTGTTACAGTTGTTCCATTGCAGGAGCCGGGTACGGGCTGAAAGCCGATGGCAGGATCATTGTCTGTACCGTTTATAAGCCATGGACTGTAATTAACAGTTGTGGGTGTAATTTTCTGCAATACATTTTGCGCAGCAGCAGCGCCATACCAGTTGCAGTTTGCATTTATTGTTTGGCTCGTTGTTCCATTATTGATGGAAATGGAGTCGCCGGTGAAGCTGTTGTTATTCATATTTGCAAGGATACCGTTTGCAAGTCCGCCGAACTGACCATTCATCGCATGAAAAAATACAACTGATTGTTTAAAACCACTTATTTTATTTGCATTGATGTTAAGCACTGCATTTGCCGGTAATGAAATAGTGGATGATCCGCTATTGGAAGAGATAAGAATTGCAGTTCCTCCGGGAAAATTTGGCCCTCCGGCTCCCGGGGAAAGATTAACACCTGTAAAACTAACCTCATTGCTGTCAATGGTGATCACATTAAACACTCCTGAGGGCCTGATGCCAAATGGAGATGAATTTGTCCAAAGACTATAATCCCCGGTAAAACTTAGTGTATTCCTTTTAACAATGGCTTCGGCATTCAATACCGATGCCGATGTAGAAAGGATTATCATAGATCCGTTTGACAGACCTGTGCCGTCAATACTTATTGTATTATCCTGGATGGTCATCTTATTCACCCCGCTTGGATCTGTTCCACCGCTCCTTTGGCTAAGTATGGCGTTTCCCCTTGAATTCTGGATAAGATTGTTCCTGACCATAAAAGTTGCCGGTTCCGGAATATTACTGTAAAGACTGAATCCTGTATTACAATTGTACACTTTATTATTTTCTATCACTGTATTACCAATACGTGATGTTGTAATGGCCAGGTAAGGTGCATTGAAATGATTACCGGAGATGGTAAGATTGTCCACTTTTACAGTTGACCCGAAATTCATTCCCGTTTGTTTCCTGTCGAAACTGGCACTGCTATTAACAAATGAATTACCCGATACAAAAACACCGTTAATTCCATTGAGCAAAATAGACGTACTGTTGTTGAAACCGTTATTTTTCTCGAACCGGTTATTACTAATATTGTAATTAAAGGTTGACAATGGTGTTATATTCTTTCCGGTAATACCTATTGGAATTGTATAGGAATTAATAATGAACCTGTTGTAAGAAATTTCGATTTGACTAAAACCTACCGTATTGTTGATTTGCTGAAATTGTGCTGTTGCAGCCATGTTGAACGTAAATCCTTTGAAATTGATATTGCTGGCGGCAATGTTATAGGCTCCACCAGAAATCACTGCTTCGGCATTGCGGCCTGCATTGAGTTGCAAAGGATCTGTGGCATCATTGGGCGAAATCTGATAATTGGGCCCTAAAACCGTAATTGATTTACTGATATTACCAGATGAAATATGATTGCCTGCATCCACAAAAATAGTATCTCCGGCCTGTGCTTTGTCGAAAGCAGCACCAATAGTAGCCAATGGAAAAGCGGCCGAACCATTATTATTATCATTGCCCACAGCAAGTGTATATATATCGCCTGCCTGGCTATTATCATTAACATAAAATGTTTTTGGCCCTGCCAATACACTCTCGTCGTTGTTGTATTTATAAACTTCAAAGCCATTAGTTCCATTGTTGGCCGCAAAATAAACGGGGTTACCGGGAGTAAAAGTATTAGGAACAGAATTTCCGGATGGGTTGATATCTGCAACCATCACCGTATTTAAAGCTGTTCCGTCTGTTATCCAAAGCTCTCCGCCATTTGTACCGTTATTAGAGGAAAAAATAATAGTATTTTCTGAAACGGTTAAACCGGCGGGGCCACTGCCATTGCTTCCCGGGTTTATGTCTTTTACCATGGATGCGGCAGATCCGTCAAACTTCCAAAGTTCACTTCCGTTGGCAGGCGTAAAAGCATTAAAATAAAGGGTATTATTCAATGCAGTCAAAAAAACCGGATTTGAGCTGCCGGATCCGGGTACAATTTCAGCGGCCAACAGGGTACCAGCCGCTGTGCCATCCGTTTTCCATAATTCTTTACCATTCACACCATCGTTTGCTGCAAAGTATAAGGTGGAACCAATGTTTGCAAAAGCAGGGTAGAGGTTTGTGCTATATACACTGTTGAACTCGTACATCGGAACGGTTCCTGCGGCTGTTCCATCGGTAACAAATAATACCGAATTGTTGTTGGCAGTTTTCCCTGTCATAAAACAAACCTTGCTTCCTGCACTCATAAAATAACCCATGCCGAAATATTCGGTGCCGAGGTCTCTTAGCAGTATTGTACCTGCGGCGGTACCATCACTGCGCCAGATGGCATCATAACCGGTGCCCCATTGGTCGTACAATAGAAAATACAACATCCCATTGATGACTTTCATCCAAGCGCCTTCGGGTGCCGTTCCTGCATAACCGCTGAATTCATATACAAGCGAAGTACCTGCCACTGTACCGTCGGTTCTTCTTAACTGCAGTTTGTTGTTGTTAGCAACAACCGTATAATATACATAACCATTCATTGGTTCTAATTGATAAACAGGGCCACCACCTGCAGTTGCCGTGGGGTTGAATTGTTCCAGCGGGATGGTGCCTGCCTGTGTGCCATCGCTAACCCATATTACACTATTATTGGGCGCAAAGTTGTCGCCGGTAAAGACAACCTTATCGCCCAGTTTGGCCAGTATGGTTGCTTTGCTGTTATTATAACCGGGGTAGGTAAGGTCGAGCTTTATGGTGCCCGCTGCCGTACCATCTGTCCTGAACAGGCTGGGGTAAACGTCTGCATCATCATCATCTTCATTAAAGAATGTGTAGTTGGTTGTTTTAATTATCTGTTGGATGGTTCCGCTATTATTTCCCGGGAAAACATCTTTTAGCATCAATGGATTTTGTGCATCTACAACCATTGTGCTTATTAACAATAGTAAACTGATTAGCTTTTTCATTTTTTAATGATTTAGGTTTTGTTTGATTGTTTTGAAAAATCAGTTAACAAGAAGTAAGGATTTTTTACAAGAAACGGTAAGCGTTATGGATTTTCTATGAGGATTACACGGATTATAAAACAGTGAAATCACCGTTTTTATCCATTCATGCATAAAATTGTTACAAACCGGGTTTTAAATCAATTCCCCTTTCGGGGAATATTTTTTTTACTGCCGGTTTTTTAAATGGAGATTACCTGTTTTATAGGTGCAGGGGGTAGTATTTATTCAACATCAAAAAAAATATGACTACAGCAGTTTGTATTTATTAAGCGCTTCAATTTTGTTTTGAACATGCAATTTTTGATAAATATTTTTAAGGTGCTTTTTTACCGTTTCGTGTGTAACGCCCAGTTTTTCTGCAATTTCCTTGTATAGCAAACCCTTTGCTAACAACTCAAGCACTTCTTTTTCACGGGTACTCAGCAATAAGTTTTGGGCTTGCAATGCCGGTTTCTGAAAACTGCTTATAACCTTTCGGGCAATGAAGGGGCTCATGGGCGAGCCACCGTTATACAAATTCCTAATGGCAATACATATCTCAGATGCTGTAACGGGTTCTTTTAGTATATAACCCGATGCACCGCATTTAAGCGCTTCATAAATGGTATCATTATCATCATGGATACTGCAAACCATAAACTGTGTTTGTGTTAAAATGTTTTTCATCCGTACAATCAATTCGGTTCCCTTCATGCCGGGCAGGCTGATATCGGCAATAACAATATCGGGCGCATTAACCGGAAGATCAGCAATTGCTTTTTCGGCACTTGAATAAGAGCCGGCTAGAAAAAAATCGTTTTCGCTGCTAATGATGGCTTCAAGCCCGTTGCGGAATTGCTCGTTGTCTTCTACAATTGATATGGTTATCATGTAACTGGTTTTAACGGTATTTCAAATGTCAGCGTAAGCCCATTGCTGTTTTTAATATCAAGTTTGCCCTGTAGTATGCTTATGCGTTGTTTCATGTTCTTCATCCCGTTGCCGGTGCCGTTTAATTCTTCCGAGTGTATGCCTTTGCAATTATCCGAAATAGTCAACAGCAACTGTTCCTTATTGCAACGCATTTCAATCACCACCTTATCGGCGCCGGAGTGTTTTATTATATTGTGAACCGCCTCTTTTACTATTAAGAAAATATTCCGCCTGGTTTCGCCATTTATTTTTATTTGGGGTATTGAATGTGGGGCGATGATTTGTAACTGGCAGGGAAAATGCTCTAACCATGCCCTTGCCTGTGTTTGAAGATAAGAAAGCAGGCCGGCCAATGTATCATTATCGGTATTCAGGCTCCAGATTACTTCTTTCATTTTTGCAGATATCTCACCTAGCGACTGGTAAATTTTTTCTACGTCTTCCACCGTTTGTTCATCTTTTACTTTTTTCTTCATCAGTTCGGTCAGCAGCCTTATCCCTGAAAGCCCAGCGCCTATATCGTCATGCATCTCGGAAGAAATACGCTGCCGCTCATATTGCACAGCCAGTTGTTTTTCCAATGCAGTTTTTTGTTTGCGCAGCTGGTAGTTGTAAATGAACAAGGCAATAAAAAATAATGTTACCAAACCGGCAATTACCATCAATGTTTTAAACCACCAGCTTTGCCACCATGCAGGAAGTATGGTGAAATGATATGCTGTAGGTTTGCTCCATACCTGTGATGGGCCAATGTACATCACCTCAAATGTATAATCGCCATATCTTAAATTACGGTAATCGGCAATAGTAGATGATGAAGGACTGCTCCAGGTTTCATTAAGGCCCTTCATACGGTAACTGTATTTAATTTTATCGGGCGACAGCCAGTTGGTTGCGTAAAAATGAAAACGAAGAAAATCCTGGTCATAAGTAAGGGTTAAGTTTTGCGGGCAATTGCTGAAAGGCATCAAAGTACCAAACATGATTTTTTTCTTCATGCTATCGGGCAGGTTACGAAAATCAAAATAACGCTCATTAATCTCAATATAATCCAGCTTAGCCTGGCTTTGTTGATTATTAGATATGGTATTATCCAGGTTTTTGATGAGGATATTTTTACCGGTACTCCACCACATGAAATTGTTTTTATCAATACAGGCGCCATTAAAATTAAAGTCGAGGGCCTTTAGGCCATCCTGCAAACCATAGTTATAAATTACAAGCCGTTTGTCAGCCCATAAAAAACAATTCAACCCATTATCGGTGCCTGCCCAAATGCGCCCCAATGAATCTTTAATGAGCGACCATACATTGTTATTTGTTAATCCCTGTTTTTCGGAGAAGTAAGTAAATTGTTTTCCATCAAACCTGCACACCCCGGCGCCCTGTGTACCCAGCCAAATGTTTCCATCTTTATCTTCCAGTATGGATGTGATTTTTATACTGAATAATCCTTCTTTCTCAGAGTAAACTGTACTATTTGCTCCATCGTATTTAATGATACCGCCGCCTTTAGTACAAAACCAAAGGTTTTTCCTGCTGTCTTCCATCATTGCAAAAATTGTATTGGCAAGCAGTCCTTGTTCTTCGGTAAAATGAGTAATTGTTTTACCGCTTATACAGGTGATGCCATTTTCCTGGGTACCCAACCAAAGGTTGCCGCCTTTATCCTGCAATATTGAAAATATTGACATACTTGATAAGCCTTCTTTTACTGTATAATGCCACACATCATTTCCATCAATTTTGAACAGGCCATTACTTGTTGTACCCATCCAAATATTCCCCTGCCTGTCGGCATATAAAGAGCGCTGCCCGTTATAATCAAAAAAATTGTCCCAGGCATAATATTCAAAACCCGTATTAAATCCGGCTGCGGCAGTAGCATCATATTTTCCAATACCTGCCCCTTCGGTACCAAACCAGGTATTGCCATTATTATCATTAATGATGGGCCGCACCCTGTTATTGGTGATAACTTCGTTGTGGGGGAGTGTGCTGAAGCTTTCAGTATTTAATTTATTTACACCTCCGCCATCAGTGGCAAACCAAATGTTTCCGGCTTTGTCCTGTATTATTTGCCTTACTTTATTATTAGTGATTCCCTCCGCCAGGGTATAGTGTGTAAAATTTTTTCCATCAAATTTATTAAGTCCACCCAGGGAGGTGCCCAGCCAAATATTACCACTCCTGTCTTCCATCATGCTCCAAATATGATTACTGGAGATTCCATTCTCTGTATCATACGAAGTAAAGGATTTACCATCGTACATAGTAAGCCCCCTTTTTTTGGTAATGCCATAACCATTGCTTATCCAGATATTGTGTTTACTGTCTTGCAATAAAGCAAAAACATAATTATTGGGTAATCCGTCTTTTTGTGTAAAATGTGTAAATACTTCTCCATCAAACAATGCAAGCCCTGTACTAGTGCCAATCCATAATTTTCCTTTGTAATCAACAATACAGGATTTGACATCGTTTCCGGGCATCCCTTCTTTTGTAGTATAGAAAGTAAATTTTTTCCCGTCGTATTTCACAAGCCCATGCATAGAGCCAATCCAAATATTTCCTCTTTTGTCTTCGGTTAACGCAAAAATTGATTTATCCTTCAAGCCCGGGAACAGGTCGATATTATTAAAATTCTTTCCGTCAAAAACCGAAATGCCTTCAGTGGTGGCAATCCACAATTCGCCTTTACTGCTTTCAATAATCCTGTTAATTGTGTTACTGATAAGCCCGTTTTTTGTAGTATAATGTATAAACTCTACAGCATTGTATTTTGTTAGCCCTGTTCCATCCATCCCAAACCAAATATCACCCCTGCTATCTTCTAACATGGCATAAACAAATGAAAAACTTAATCCCTGTTGCACATCAAGGTATTGAACATTGGCAATTGCTTCATCCTTGTATCGCATTGGCATAGCACGTACGGGCTGTGGTTGGCTGAAAGGCATTTTTTTAAAAACAGCCTTAACAGGTACGCCGGTTGGGATATTGCTTTTTACAATGTCCATATCCTGTTGCGGAAGGCCATTGCCTGTTTTTATTTTTATCAATTTTGCCGTATCAATAACTGTTGTAAATGGGGTGCCTGATACCGGGAAAACATTGCCCTTTATTATTTGCCTTGCCTTTAATGCAGGCAGTAAAATTTTACTGGGAGAATTATTTTGGGGCAGTTTTACAATCCCCTTAAAAGGCAGTTGAACACCGGTGCGTATGCTAATACCTTTTGAATTGACAAGCGGTACAATACTGTCGCCGTTGATTGGGTTAATTGTATAACCATTAATCGTATCGAGCTTTACCGTAAGCGGCGCCTGGTATAACAAAGGTAAATCCTGTGTTTGCTGTTTTTTATTAAGCCTGCAAGCCTGTACAAGGATAAGCAGCAATAAGTATTTGCAATATTTGTACATCCGTAGGTTGGCTTTGAGGATAAATATAAAAACAATCTTCTTTTTTTCAAGCAACCGGGCATTCCCCAAAAGGGGTATTGTAAAATAAAATATGTTATGGCTTAAAGAGGTTATTTTTTAGGCAGGATAAGATTTATTTAAATGAAAAACCTTGGGTACCGGTTTTCATAATTTCTCCAGCTTTGTTTTTGTAAGTTCATTCTGCACATCGCCGGTATTTAATGTAGATGCTGGCTCAAAAAGAAGCAGGTGAACTTCTTCAACAGCCACAGGTTTGTGTTCAATGCCTTTTGGTACAATAAAAAATTCGCCTTCGCTTATGGTAACCGTTTTATCTCTTAGCTCCATATCAAATTTACCTTTTACTATCATAAACATTTCATCTTCGTGTGCATGGCTATGCCATACAAATTCGCCTTTTAGCTTTACCGCTTTTACATGTTGGCCATTCAACTCACCAATGATACGTGGGTTAAAATAATCGTTTATGAAACTAAATTTTTCGGCGAGGTTAACTTTTTGCATTTTGGTTTCACTCCAACCCCTCTCCATAGGAGAGAGAACCCGAAGTGGAGAGTTTTATATTTGAAATGATTTCTTAATTGTAGAAATTACTATTTTGAAAGGGATAATAATTTTTCATGCAATGCTATCACCTGCGGTAACAGCATTTGCTGCTCATCGTTATAAATAATAAAATCGCTTAGTTTTATTCGGATGCTTTCATCCAGTTGCCTGTTCATCCTCGCTATCACTTCTTCACGTGAAATATTATCCCGCTGCATGGTTCGCAAAATGCGGAGTGGGGCAGGGGCGGCAACCGCAATCACATAATCAAGGTGTTGTTGAGAGCCGGTTTCAAATATAATGGCGGCTTCTTTTATGGCGTAAGCCGATGTTTGTTTTTCCATCCATGCTGCTGCATCATTTATAGTTAGCGGATGAACAATTTTGTTTAGCTGCTCTAATTGTTCAGGATTATTAAATACAATAGCAGCCAGTTTTTTCTTATCTAATTTCCCATCGGTAAAAACGGCATTGCCAAAAACTTCTTTTATTTGTTGCTGTAACTGTACATTTTCATTCATCATCCTTTTTGCAGCATCATCAGCATAATACACTGGCACGCCAAGTACTTCAAATATTTTAGCTACGGTTGTTTTGCCGCTGCCAATGCCGCCTGTGATGCCAATCTTTAACATGATTTCAAAAGTAAATAATCAAAAGTGAAAATATTTGTGTAATAAGTGAGCCGTTATTCAATAAAAAAACGGAACCGAAGTTAAACTTCAATTCCGGATTTTTTGATTTTTTACTTTTTACTTTTGAATTTTGAATTTTTATTTCTTCCCCTCAGCCACAGGCTTATTAATATTTGCCGTCCACTCCATGCTGATAGCGCTGCGTTCTACTTTAAGGTAACTGCCGGGGCTTACTTCCAGTTCAAGTGTTCCATCATCGCCTACTTTATTTACTTTGCCATGAATGCCGGCAATGGTTACAATTTTATCACCTTTTTGCAGGTTATTGATAAACTCTTTTTGCTTTTTTGCTTTTTTAGCCTGCGGCCTAATCATAAAAAGCCAAAATACCAGGATCATCAATCCCATCATAATCAGTGTAGCGCTGCTGCCGCCTTTTCCCTGCGGGTCCATCATCAAAAAAATACTTAATAATTGCATGTTGTTTGTTTATTTGTTTAAAAGTTAAAGTTGTTATTCCTTACTTACTACATCGCCTGTTAATATTAATTGTGGAAATTCGGGTTTAGCATTTGATGCTACGGTAATTGTTTTGTATGCATTGCCAACCCTTCCCTTACTGTCGAACACCACTTTAATAAATCCTATTTCGCCGGGTAATATCGGTTTCTCGGGCTTTTGCGGCACGGTACATCCGCAACTGGCATGGGCTTCTGTTATCACCAATGGTTTTGATCCGGTATTCTTAAAACGGTAACTGTACTCCACTTTTTCGCCATCGGTTACTTTGCCAAAATTATATGCCGAGTCCAAAATTTGCACTGTTGTGGGTTCTTTTAAAGCCTTTTCCCTTTGTGCAGTTGTATCATCTGCAATCTTATCCCTGTGCCTGCTGTCGCAGGAAATGAATAGAAGGGATAATAAAGAAATCAGGAAGTATTTTTTCATGAGTGTTTTTTGCAAATTTAAGTTCATTTAATGTATTAATGTAAGCAAGCCGGTGGAGATAAATATTAAATAGTGCTGTTTTTATAAGTCTTTTTGGTTATTTTATTTTGTGCCAATAAATCCTTTAGTATATTATCAAGCAAACCATTAACAAACTGCCCGCTTTGTACGGTGCTGTATTCTTTAGCCAGGTCGATATATTCATTAATGGTAACTTTTGTAGGAATGGTTTCAAAAAATAAAAATTCGCAAACACCCATTTGCAGTATAATAAGGTCAAGCGAGGCTATCCGGTCGGCATCCCAGTTTTTCAGTTTGGGCTTTATCAGTTCCATGCATAAGTCTTTTTTATCTATCACAGTATTAAGTAAATCTCGGGCAAACTCTCTTTTCTCCAAACTAAGTATATCGGTAAAATTGGTGTGTGCAGGTTTGTTGAGGTAATTAAGCACAAGCTGGTTCATCATCTCAGCATCATCATCCCATTGTATAAAACATTCTTCCATGTGGTTAATAAAATCATCGTTGGGCAGCATCAGGTTACTGAAAATAAATTCCAGCATATCCTTTTCTATTTTGGGGTTCCTGCTTTTTTCTTCGATATACTCGGTGTATTGGGGCGAAAGCACCAACTGCTGGTAAATTTTCTTCAGCAGTTCCTCATCCAACAGGTGCTGTGGTTTGCTATCGGCAATAGCTTTTTTAAAACTTTCGTTCTCCAATATTTTCCAAAGCAGTTGGTTGCCTGCAATTTTAGTATTAACATTAAGATCGGCAGCGGAGGGTAAATGTTTAGACGCCTTATGCCGGGCATCGGTTTCGGAATACCTGGCCACTTCGGTAATAAAATAAATAAGATAGGTGAATATCTGGCGGCTTTGCTCAATCTTTTTTGTTAGTACACCTGTTGCCTCGCCGGGTTTAATGCCATCAGCAATACTTTCTATGCTGTATAAGGTTTGCATCACTTTAACCCGGATATTTCTTCTGCTGATCATGCGTTAAAGAACTTTATATTTTTAAGGCAGCAAAGGTAAGCATTAGTTTGCAGTTAGTAGAGTTGAGTTAGAAAGATTAGGGTTAAAGCTTAGGCCTTTGGTAAGCCCACAATGCCCAAACCCTGACAAAAAATCCTGCCTAATTCGCCCATTTTTTTATTGCTGCTGAATTTTTTTCATTAAAATGCTGACATCTTTTATATTAATATTGATTGGTACAAAAATGGCAGTACCTTTGCCACCCGTTAAAAACGGATATTTTATTTTTTCAAATAAATCAAAAACTGATACAATTATGGCTAAAGTAAAAAATGCTGCAAAATTAAGCATTACTCCTTTGCACGACAGGGTTATTGTACAACCTGCGGCTGCTGAAGAAAAATCTGCCGGAGGCATCATCATTCCGGATACTGCAAAAGAAAAACCACAACGTGGTATTGTACTGGCTGCCGGGCCCGGTAAAAAAGATGAACCTGTAATGGTAAAAGCCGGAGATACCGTTTTATATGGCAAATATGCCGGAACTGAAATTTCAATTGAAGGAAATGACTACCTGATAATGAGAGAGAGCGATATTCTTGCAATTGTATAATGTGATGATTTGGATATTTAACAATGCAATATAAATTTCCAGATCTTCCTATCAACTAATTTTCAAAAACATCAAATTAAATAAGATTTATGAGCAAAATGATATTCTTCGATATTGAAGCAAGAAATAAAATGAAAAAAGGCGTAGATACTATGTCTAACGCAGTAAAAGTAACCCTTGGCCCAAAAGGCCGCAATGTGGTTATTGAACGCAAATTTGGTGCTCCTTCTGTAACTAAAGACGGGGTAACAGTTGCTAAAGAAATTGACCTGGAAGACCCCATTGAAAACATGGGCGCCCAAATGGTAAAAGAAGTGGCCAGCAAAACGGCTGATATTGCCGGTGATGGAACTACAACTGCTACCGTACTTGCACAGGCTATTATAAGCGAAGGTTTAAAAAACGTAGCTGCCGGTGCCAACCCAATGGATTTAAAACGTGGTATCGACAAAGCAGTAACTGCTGTTGTTGATAACCTTAAAAAACAATCGCAAACCGTTGGTAACGATAATAAAAAAATTGAACAGGTAGCATCTATATCGGCCAATAACGATAAAGCCATTGGCGCTTTAATAGCACAAGCTATGACTAAAGTTGGAAAAGAAGGTGTTATTACCGTAGAAGAAGCAAAAGGTACCGATACTACAGTGGATGTGGTGGAAGGTATGCAGTTTGATCGTGGATATATCTCTCCTTATTTTGTTACCAACAGCGAAAAAATGCACGCCGAACTTAGCAATCCTTACATTTTAATTTATGATAAGAAGATATCTACCATGAAAGATATTCTTCATATACTGGAGAAAGTTGCACAAAGCGGCCGCCCTTTAGTAATTATTGCCGAAGATTTGGATGGCGAAGCATTAGCAACGCTTGTTGTAAATAAATTACGTGGCACCATTAAAGTTGCTGCTGTAAAAGCTCCGGGTTTTGGCGACAGGAGGAAAGAAATGCTGCAGGATATTGCTGTACTTACTTCTGGTATTGTTGTTAGTGAAGAGCAAGGTTACAAATTAGAAAATGTTGACCTGGATTATTTAGGATCGGCCGAAAGTGTTACAATTGATAAAGACAATACTACTATTGTAGGCGGTAAAGGTAAAAAAGCCGATATCACTGCAAGAGTAAACCAGATTAAGGCACAAATTGAAACTACTACATCTGACTACGACAGGGAAAAATTACAAGAGCGTTTGGCAAAACTGGCCGGTGGTGTTGCTGTATTATACATTGGAGCCGCAACTGAAGTTGAAATGAAAGAAAAGAAAGACCGTGTAGATGATGCATTACATGCTACAAGAGCTGCAGTAGAAGAAGGTATTGTACCCGGCGGCGGTGTTGCCTATGTACGTGCAAGCGATGTACTGGAAAAATTAAAAGGCAGCAACGAAGATGAAACAACCGGTATTGCCATTGTTCGCCGTGCAGTAGAAGAACCATTACGTACAATTGTAGAAAACGCAGGTTTTGAAGGCAGCGTTGTGGTGAACAAGATTAAAGAAGGTAAAGCAGATTTTGGCTTTAACGCATACAGCGAAAAATACGAAAACCTTTTAAAGGCTGGAGTTATTGACCCAACTAAAGTTAGCCGTGTAGCATTAGAAAATGCGGCTTCTATTGCTGGTATGATGTTAACCACAGAATGTGTGATAGCAGATAAACCAAAAGAAGAAGCTCCACACTCACATGGCGCACCCGATATGGGCGGCATGGGAGGCTATTAATAAAACTAAAACCGGAATAAACGGATTTACAATACAATCCCCGGGCAAAATGCCCGGGGATTTTTTTTACTTACAATATTGCCGATTTCAATTAAAATGTTTATTCCATTTCCATTGCCCGCTTTTTGTATCTAATAAATTCATAGAGTTTTTTGTTATTACTAACAGGTTGCTGCCATGTAATTGAATATCCAATAAATCATTTTCGCTGCTCTCACCTTTTTCATTTTTTAAAGTTACCGACCATTTTGTTTGTAATGATGAACCATCAATAAGCGTTAAAATAAACTCAAATGTATTGCTGTCTTTTGTTTTTGAAACGATGAGTAAGCCATTATTAATACGTAAAGGCAATTCTTTGTTTTGCTGTGGAAAATAGTATCCTACAAAATAAGGATTAATGAAATCTATTGCTGATGAAAGAGCAGCATTGGGTGTATTATTTCCTTTGATTGTGGCAACTATTTTTTTTCTACGGCTGCCGGTAAAGTTCAGCAGTTGGTTATTTATTTCAATATTACTTAATTGAAGAAAACGGCGGTTAATCATCCTTGCATCCACCGAGTCTGGCAGTAGTATGGCTTTCCCGCTTTTTTCATCTAAAGCATACAACCGGGCATCATCAGCTTTTAATATAATTCCCGGTATGCCTGTAGGGTTGTAGTATGTGTAAGTCGGGTTAAAAATCAACCCGTTATTAATAGCAGTCAGTGCTGCCTCATCAAACTCCTTGCTAAACTGCGGAATGTTTACTATCAATAATTCCTGGTTGTTTTTTTTGATGTTATAATATTTAAGCAGGGCATGCTTGTTGGTAACTTTTATCAATTTATAATTACCTTTTAATTTAAACGCTTGTTTTGAAACCGCCTCTCCTGTAGTACCATCAAAAGCTTCTAAATAGTTGGTGGTTGATCCATATCTCCTGGTGCTGTTTCCCCGTTTGCTGTAAGAGGTTACATTAAAAACACTGTATTGGCGAATGATAACAGCGCCATCGTCAGATGCCATCAATACAACATTTTCCGGTGGTTGGTTTCCTAATTCTGAACAGGAATACAAAATTACCAATAGTAGTGCAGCAATTGTGGGTTTGTACTTGTTCAGTTTTATTTTCTTCAGCATGTTATTTTTTTCACTCTAAAATATAAAACCGGATCAATTTTTTATAATATTAAGAGTAAATAGGTTAAGTAAACAACATCAAAAAAATGATGTAAATCATACCAAATAAAAGCTATCACAGCTTTTTTGTTTCTTATATGTACATATCTTTGCAGCACAATTTGGTTTGCCTGCAAGCATCCAATTTGCCATTGGGCAGATTTTCCGCTCACAACGGAATCAAATTTTAAAAACTGGCGCTACACTTTAGTGTAACCATTAAAAAAACTTTTATGGCAGTATTGCACAACCGCATCTCACAAGCGGAGCTTAAAAAATTATTGTACGCCGAAACTGAAAAGCGTACCACAATTTCATTTTATCAATATTTTAATATTGATGATCCGAAACTTTTTAGGGATGAATTGTATAAAGCCTTATTTAACCTGAAAGTATTTGGCCGCATTTATATTGCCCACGAAGGCATCAATGCACAAATTAGTATTCCTGAAAAAAATGTAGATGCATTAAAAAAATATTTAGATAGTATTGAACCACTCAAAAACTTACGATTGAATATTGCCGTTGACGACGACGGCAAATCTTTTTGGGTTTTAAAGATAAAAGTGAGAGATAAAATTGTTGCCGACGGTATTACTGACCCCGGTTTTAGCATGCAAAACAAAGGCAACTATGTAAATGCCGCACAGATGAATGAACTGATGCAGCAAAAAGATACTGTTGTTATTGATATGCGTAACCATTATGAGTACGAAGTGGGGCATTTTGAAAATGCCATTGAAATACCCAGTGATACTTTTCGTGAACAATTGCCCATGGCTGTTGATATGATGAAAGATAAAAAAGATAAAAACATCATCATGTACTGTACAGGTGGCATACGCTGCGAAAAAGCAAGCGCTTATATGAAACACCATGGCTTTGAACATGTGTATCACCTGGAAGGCGGCATCATTAATTACGCAAAGCAAACAAAAGAAAACGGGCTGCAAACAAAATTTATCGGTAAAAATTTTGTTTTTGATGACAGGCTGGGAGAGCGGATAACCGAAGATATTATTGCCACATGCCACCAATGCGGCAAGCCGGCCGATACACATACCAACTGCAAGAATGATGGCTGCCATTTATTATTTATCCAATGCAGCGATTGTGCAAAAGCATTCGACGGTTGTTGTACCGAAGAGTGTAAAACAATTTATAATTTACCAAAAGAAAAACAGGCCGCATTGCGTAAAGGGATAGATAAAGGCAAGATGATTTTTAATAAAAGCAAACAGCGGTTGCGCCCTACCATTGAAGAAAACAGGAAATATAGAAGTACTTAAGTTTTTGCCATCAATAATTTTTCCAGGGCTTCATCCAGTTTTTTTTCGGTGGCTTCGTAGCTTACATCAAACGGTACAAATTGCTGGCCAATCACTTTCTCGTACAATTCAATATATCGTTTTGAAATTGTTTCAACCCATTCATCGCTCATAGGTGGTACCACCTGGCCTTCTTTTCCCATAAAATTATTTTCAATAAGCCACTCCCTAACAAATTCCTTGCTCAGTTGCTTTTGCCGTTGGGCATTTGCCTGCCTTTCTTCAAAACCATCTGCATAAAAATATCGGCTCGAATCGGGAGTGTGTATTTCATCCATCAGTACAATTTTACCATCCAGTTTACCAAATTCATATTTGGTATCAACCAAAATCAGCCCTTGTTTGGCTGCAATGGATTTTCCTCTATCAAACAATTGCAATGCATAGTTGCTTAGTGTTTCCCATTCTTCGGCGGTAGCCAATTTATTTTTGATGATATCGGCTGCAGAAATATCTTCATCATGCCCTTGTGCAGCTTTAGTGCTTGGAGTAATAATGGGCGAAGGGAAAAAATCGTTTTCCTTCATACCGTCGGGCATATTTACGCCACATAAATTTCTTTTGCCCGATGAATATGTACGCCAAGCATGACCGGTTAAATTGCCCCTTACCACCATTTCAATTTTAAATGGTTCGCATTTATAACCAATACTTATATTGGGCGCAGGAACGCTTATAAGCCAATTGGTACAAATATCTTTGGTAGCATTAAGCATAAAAGAAGCAATTTGGTTTAGCACCTGTCCTTTATAAGGAATAGGCCTGGGCAGTATTACATCAAATGCCGAAATACGATTACTGGCAACCATTACCAGGTATTTGTTGGCAATGGAATAAACATCCCTCACTTTACCGCTGTAAAAACCTGTTTGCTGCCTTAAATTAAATGTATCCATCGGGCTAAATTAATATCAACCTCTTAAAAAGAATAAATTACGGTTGAACTATTTGTTAACAGTGTAGGAAAATAAATTTTTCAGGTAGCAATAACGTTCTTAATTTGCTATATATTTAAAACCAAAAAAAGCAATATGAGAAAAATTACAAGCTATTTGGTTACATTTTTATTGGCAAACATTTTAACGGTTGCTGCCATTGCACAAAGTGTAACAATAAACGGCAATGTGAGAAATAGCAGTACCAAGGAAGCGTCCGGTGCTGTTTCCGTAATTGTAAAAGGACAGGATGAAGGTACCTTTACCGATGATAAAGGTAATTTTAAGATTACCGTTAAAAGCCTGCCTGTAACACTTTTGATTACTTCGGTTGGTTATGAAATGCAGGAAGTAACTGTTACTTCGGCAGCAAAACCAATTCAGGTTGAATTTAAGCCCACCAATATACTGGGTCAGGAAGTGGTGGTATCGGCTAACAGGGTTCCGCAAAAAATTATGGAATCTCCGGTATCTATCGAAAGGGTGAGTGCCGCCAACATTCGCAACTCGCCGGTATCAAATTATTACGATGTTGTTACCAGTTTAAAAGGTGTTGATGTAACCACATCATCATTAACATTTAGAACACCCACTACCCGTGGTTTCAACTCAAGCGGTAATACCCGTTTTAACCAGTTGGTAGATGGAATGGATAACCAGGCCCCCGGCCTTAACTTTTCGGTTGGCGCCATTATTGGTTTAAGCGAATTGGACGTTGACAATATAGAATTACTTTCAGGTGCATCATCTGCCTTATATGGTCCGGGTGGCATGAACGGTACATTGCTGATGACTAGTAAGAACCCTTTCAAATACCAGGGTTTGTCTTTTTTAGTAAAAGAAGGATTGATGCATGTTGGCAACAAAAGCATGCAAGACCCATCAGCTTACCATAACTGGAACTTACGCTGGGCAAAAAAGATTTCTGAAAAATTTGCTTTTAAAATAATTGCCGAGTTGATACAAGCCAAAGATTGGCTGGGTACCGATTACCGTAACTATACCCGTACAGGGTCAAACGGTGCGGTTAAAGCCGGTAACAGGCAAACAGACCCTAACTACGATGGTATAAATGTTTACGGCGATGAAACAACTGTTGACATGCGTGCATTTTTTACACAAATTGCTGCCAGCCTGCCCGGCGCTGCTAATTTCATTTTAGCAAACGGGTTATTATCAACTCCGCAAAATGTATCCCGTACCGGATATACCGAATCGGAATTACTGAACCCCAATACAGTTAATTTTAAATTAGGCGGTTCATTAAATTATAAGATTACACCAAACACCGAAGCAGTTTTAGCAGCTTATTGGGGAACCGGTAATACCATTTATACCGGAAGCGATCGTTATTCTTTAAAAGATTTTAAAATGGGCCAGTATAAGTTGGAAGTAAACAGTAAAAACTGGTCAGTAAGAGCTTATACCACACAGGAAAATGCAGGTGAATCTTTTAATGCCACTGCAACTACCAGGTTGTTTAATGAATCATGGAAAAAATCTGTAACTACTGATGCAAATGGTAATCCCACACCATTGCCAACAGATTGGTACATACAATACACTTATAAATATTTAAGCGATAGGATGAGTGGGCTTACCGATTATGATGCACACCAAAACGCTAGGGCTTTAGCAGATATGGGCCGGCCGGCCGCTAATAGTGCAGCTTTTCGTTCAGCATTTGATGCTATCCGCAAAAAACCCATTTCGCAAAATGGAGGTTTATTGTTGGATAAATCAGACTTATACGCCGTGGAAGGAAATTATAACCTTAGCCAGTTTACCAAAGGTTTTGTTGATATACTTGTTGGCGCTAACTATAAAAATTATGTATTGAATTCGCAAGGAACTTTATTTGCCGATTCTACTGGCTCTATCAATGTTTCACAGTTTGGTGGATATATACAGGCAAGTAAACAATTTTTAGACCGACTAACATTAACCTTATCGGGCAGGTACGATAAAATGCAGCATTTTAAAGGCCGCTTTACACCCAGGGTAACTGCACTTGTAAAAGTTGCAAAAGATAATAATTTTCGTCTTTCTTATCAAACAGCTTATCGTTTCCCAAGCAATCAACAACAATACATAAACTTGCAGGTGGGCAGCACACGCCTGATAGGCTCTTCGCCAGGGTTTGAAAGTTACATTGGGTACAATACTAACCCTTTATATACTTATGATGTAAACAGTTCTGGTACATTGTACAACTTTACTGCATTTAATCCGCCGGCAGTAAAACCAGAATCTGTAAGTTCTTTTGAACTTGGTTATAAAGGATTATTGTTAGATAGCAAATTATTGATTGACCTTTATGGATATTTTGGACAATACCAGGATTTTCTTGGTAGAACCAACACAATACAAACGCTTACAGGCAATGCCAACGATACTGCAACAGCAAGCAAGAGAAGAAACATTTCGGTAGTGGTTAACTCACCTGAAAAAGTAAAAACTTATGGCTTTGGCATTGGCTTCGATTACAGGTTACCTATGAACTTTACTTTAAGTGCTAACTTTTCATCCGACCAGTTGAAAGATGTGCCTGCAAATTTTGTAGCCAACTTCAATACACCTAAATATAAAGCCAATGCAAGTATTGGCAACTCAGGTTTTGGCCCGGGTAAAAGATTAGGATTTAATGTAGCTTACAGGTGGCAGGATGCATTTTTTTACCAGGCCGATTTTGCCAATGGCAATATACCAGCAGTACAAACACTGGATGCTCAAATCAGCCTGAAAATACCTTCATCTAAATCAATAATAAAACTGGGCGCCAGTAACCTGTTAAACCAATATTATTACAACGCTGTGGGTAACTCAAGGGTAGGAGGTTTATACTATATAAGTTATGGATTTAATGTTTATTGATAACAGCCTTAATTATAAAATTTAAAAATTACTATAATGAAAAAATTAATTAATAAACTTAGTGTTCTGCACCTGTTGTTAATTGCCGCTATGATGATGGTATTTACATCCTGTAATAAAGACATGGAGCAACTTGCACCTATACCAACACCTGTGTATCCAACCGGGTCGGGTATTGAAGCAACTTTAGCTGCTAATGCAAACTATAGTTTTTATGATGCACTCATCAACAGGGCAGGCATGAAGAATACGCTAAACGATTTAACAAAAACCTTTACCCTGTTTGCAACAGATAACAATGGCATGAAGATTTTTGTAAATGCAGCTTCGGGTGGCTTGGTTCCATTAAACGCTCCTGATGCAGCTTTCCTTGGGTTCATCAATTCAAATTTGCCAGCATCAAGTGCAGCAGGTATTGTACAATACAATTTGGTAGGTCAAAAATTCCCTTTGTCGTCAATCGGAACATCTTTTCCGAATTATCCTTTAACAACACAGATTATTCTTGACCCAACACAACCTTTTGTAAGAATGCCGATTTTTCCTGCAAGAGGCACCACTTATTCTTATGTAAATAATTTACCCATTACAGCCCCAACTATTGATGCTGCCAATGGTGTAATTTATACAGCGTACAGTGTGGCTGCACCACCAACTGCTACATTAAAAGATGTGATAGCTACAGAACCAACGCTATCATATTTTCGTGCAGCTATTGCACGTGCAGATAGTGGTACTGCTGTAGGTACAGGCCAGTTCAATTATTTATTAGGCTATGGTGTTACCAATATGACAGTACTTGCACCTAATGATGCAGCTTTTCAAACATTAATTTATGGGCTGGCTTTCCAGGCATACCTGGCTACAAGGCCACAGCCATATACAGCAACTGACACCTTGAATGCTATTGCTACCGCAAATGGCGCTGTAGCAGCAGGACCGGCTTTCTTAAGCACCAACAATGTAAGTACTGCAATGGTAAAAGGTATTGTTGCGTATCACTTACTTGCATCATTAACTACCAGTACAACTACACCTTATCAACCAAATATCAGGGTATTTTCAAACAATGTACCTTCTACACCGGGTTATTTTATAAAAACATTGGTTAACAGCAGTGTTAGTGCACATCCCGGTGTTATGGCACAATCAACTTGTTTTGGCCCGGCTGTTACCAGTTTAAAATTCACAGGGCTGGGCACTTTCCCTCCAGGTGGATTACCTTATAGTGGCGCTGCTGCAAATGCTGTTAAGATGGATCAGCATGCTGTAAATGGAGTTTATCATATTATTGATAAAGTTTTGCTGCCACAATAAATTTTTTAAAATTGGATTAAAAACGGGCTCTTATTTTAAGAGCCCGTTTTCTTTCTGCACCAGAAAGTTTGCATATTAAGTTTATCTCTATGATTTAAAATCTTACACTTTTAAAATGAAATAAAATTGTTGCTGACAGATTAAACATTAAACCTGAAGTGCATGATATCCCCATCCTGTACAACATAATCTTTCCCTTCAATTCTTAACCTCCCGTTTTCACGGCATGCTGCTTCCGATTTATATTTTAAAAAATCATCGTAAGCAATCACTTCGGCTTTAATAAATCCTTTCTCAAAATCGGTATGTATAACAGCGGCTGCCTGAGGCGCTTTCCAGCCTTTTTCAATGGTCCAGGCCCTTACTTCCTGCACACCTGCAGTAAAATAAGTAGAAAGGTTTAAAAGCTTATAGGTTGAATGTATCAACCTGTCTAATGCCGGTTCGGTCATTTTATATTCTTCCATAAACATGGCCTTGTCTTCGGGGTCTTCAAATTCGGCAATCTGTGCTTCAATAGCGTTGGTCATCACAATCACTTCGTTGCCTTCGTTTTTTACGGCTTCAATCAACGCATCCGAATATTTATTGCCGGTATGCATGCTTGCTTCATCAACATTGGCAACATATAAAATATGCTTATCAGTAAGTAAAAATAAATCTGCAATGGCTAATTTTTCTTCTTTACTTAATCCCAGGGTGATAATATTTTTTCCTGAATCGAGATGAGCTTTGCATTTTGTAAGTATCTCCAGTTCGGCCTTCATCTTAGAATCTGTCTTTGCCATTTTTTCGGTACGCTGCATTTTCTTTTCTACACTTTCAAGGTCTTTAAGCTGCAATTCAGTTTCAATTATTTCTTTATCACTCACAGGATTGATGGGGCCTTCTTCTCTTAAGATATTTTCATCTTCAAAGCAACGCACTACATGAATAATGGCATCTACTTCTCGTATATTGGCTAAAAATTTATTACCCAATCCTTCTCCTTTGCTGGCGCCACGTACAAGCCCGGCAATATCAACAATCTCAATTTGTGTAGGTACAATCCTTTCCGGTACAACCAACTCTGCAAGTTTATTCAGGCGTGGGTCGGGCACATTTACCAGCCCGGTATTGGGTTCTATAGTACAAAACCGGTAATTACTTGCCTGCGCCTTGGCGCTGTTGCTAACCGCATTAAACAAAGTTGATTTTCCTACATTGGGTAATCCTACTATACCTGCTTTTAAAGCCATCTGAAATAAAAATTAAAAATTCAAAAAATAAAAACCGGCGCAAAGGTAAGGTACTAAGAGTTATGTTGAATTTTGAACGTTGAATTAAATTTTCATAATTAAGTGATTATAATTGTTTGACATGAATTAACTAACTTTCGGGAGAAAAGGAAAAGTCAAAAGTCAAAAGTCAAAAAGAAAAATTTACTATTTAACATTCAACATTCATCATTCATAATTCATAATTCAACATTCATCATTCAACATAAACCATTCATCATTCATCATTCATCATTCATCATTCAAAATTCAACATTCATAATTATAAAAAATGGCATTAAGCAGAATATGGTCGGCTTTTATCATCATTGCAATTGTTGTTGCCGGCATTAAATGTTTTTTCTTTGGCGAAACACAGATTTTTACCTGGATGGTAAGTGGCAAAGCATCGGACCCTGCCAACCCTTTAAAGATAGATGGCATCATTGAAACCTGCTGGGTGGCGGTTGAAATCTGTCTGAAGCTGATAGGCATTTTATCGTTGTTCATCGGATTTATGAATATTGCCGAAAAAGCAGGCGGAATAAGGCTTTTATCCCGTATCGTTGGTCCATTCTTTTCAAAACTTTTTCCCGAAATACCCAAAGGCCATCCTTCGATGGGGCACATGATTATGAATTTTTCGGCCAACTTGCTTGGTCTTGATAATGCAGCTACACCTTTTGGCTTAAAAGCCATGCAAAGTTTACAGGAACTAAATCCAAACAAAGATGTTGCTTCAAATTCGCAAATTATGTTTTTATGCCTGCATGCTGCCGGGCTTAACCTGATTCCCGTAAGTGTAATTGCTGTTAGGGCTGCACAAAACGCATCCAACCCAACTGATATTTTTATCCCTTGTATGATTGTAACTTTTGTGGGCACCATAGCTGCTATGATTATCGTTTCAATAAAACAAAAAATAAACTTATTGCAACCGGTAATTCTTTTATGGGTATTGGGTATTTCAATTGTGATTGGATTGCTGGTGATGTATGTAGTAAGTTTAAATGCGGCAGGTATACAGTTATTTTCGGGGATGCTTAGCAATGGACTTATCCTTTTAGTTTTTATACTAATCATACTTGGTGGTATCTACAAAAAAACCGATATCTTTTCTGATTTTGTTGATGGCGCAAAAAATGGTTTTGATACAGCTATCAGGATAATCCCATACATTTTGGGGATATTGGTTGCCGTTAGCATGTTACGCACAAGCGGTACTTTTGACGCTGTAATAAACGGGATGAAACATTTTTTTGCCATGTTTAGTCCCGATACCCGATTTGTTGACGGCCTGCCAACCGCCTTGATTAGGCCACTCAGCGGTGGCGCTGCCCGTGGCATGATGGTGAGTACTATGGCTGCTTATGGTCCCGATTCATTTGCAAGCAGGCTTTCAGGTATTTTCCAGGGAGCATCGGATACCACTTTTTATGTGGTGGCAGTTTACTTTGGTTCAGTATCTATAAAAAATACACGTTATGCAATTGGCGCCATGCTGCTTGCCGATCTTGTATGTATTATTACTGCTATTACATTAGCGTATTTATTTTTTGGGTAAATGATATATCATATCAAAACCAAAAGAGCAGCTCTGTAAATAAAGCTGCTCTTTTTGTTGCAAAAATTTTAATTAATATGTATTAAACAATACAAACGATTTTGTACCTCCATAACTTCCGCTATATATAGTTGTGTAACTTCTTGTGGGTGTTACACTGGTAGAGATTAAGCGTATAATCAATGGTGAAGTGGTACCAGTAGCATAAATAGACAATGTATCCCTTACACCTGAAGGATATGGGATAAAATCTGTTACAGATGCTGTGGCCACATTAGAGAAAATTTTTGAATGTCCCATAGCAGATGAATACACATCAACAGCAGCCACAGGAGTTACATTATAAACAAAATTTGCAAAACGCAACCTGCTGGTTGTATCATTAGGTATTTCAATATTATTCTCAACAGTTGCTTGCTTTATACTATTTAGAGTATCGTATGTAAAAATAGTATAGCTTTTACCTGCATCCATTGTTTGGGTAAAAGTTAAAGGAGGCTGAGTGGTACTTACAAGCGTATCCTTAATTAAAAAGGTTCTGGAACCGGGATCTACTTTAAATGCATAAGCAGTTGCAGGAAATACATTGCCATAAGCAAATGTAGGTCCCGAAATTTTTACACCGTCAACATACAGGAAATTACGGGCACTTTTTACAGTAGCATTATAAACCTGTACGGTAGCTTTGGTTTCAATCCCTTTTTCAATAGTTGCTGTTAAATGTGCTTCCCGTTTACAGGAAATAAATACCAACGATGAAGCTACAACCATAATCAGCAAACTTATTATTTTATTATGTTTCATATTTCTTTATTTTCTGGTTAATAATTTATGGTTGCGAAAACCAACATTCATATGTATTGTAGTCGTCATTAAGTGCCCCAATTCTTGTCAGTTCAGGAATATTATACAGGTATTCTGAATTATACCTTGGCCTGCACCTGTACACATACTTTCCATTATTTGTAGGAAGGAGGTAATTAATAGGCGAAGTTGGTGGTGGTAAAAATCCTGCATACACCTGGTGGCCGGTAGTATTATCCATATCTATATAATGATACTTACGCATGTCTGTCCAGGTTTGATGAGTACCCCATCCAAACAGTGCAATATATTTTTGGCACATGATATGAGATAATGTTAAACCTGCTGATGTAAGAGGTACAATGGCAGGATCTGCCAAGTAAGCGGCTTTCATGGCAGGTGTAATAAGTTTTGATGCAGGTACATTGGTTTGATAAGTTGTGGTAAGCATATCAAAATTTAAACTTATTCCGTTTATGTATGCTGCATAAGCTGTTGCCTTATCACCTTTTTTAAAGGCTGCTTCAGCCAGTGTAAATTGCATTTCTGAAGCGGTCATCATTGGCCAGGGGCCGGCATTACGGTACACATAACGGGTACTATCAACTGAACCTCCTGTAGTAGCATTTACTGTTGGGTTTCTCCAGAAATTTTTAGGATAATCATTAGTAGGAGTAGAGCCACTCAGGTATTGCGTCATTCCTAACCAGGGATAAACACCTTTAAATGTGTTATTCTTGTTTTCGCTTAACATATACCAGCAACGAGGGTCGCTAACACCTGTAAAAATGGTATCGTTGGCGCCACTCATCAAATCGGCAATATAGGCTCCCTGCCTGATGGTGCCAATATTACCACGGGTTGGGCCAAAGTAGCTGTTAAAACCATTGCTTGTATTTGCTACCGAAAATGTTGCCATAATATTATCTGCATTAGAGCTGCAGGAAAGTGCCGCATATTTAATTGCAGAATCGGCATAACCATTGGTTAGATAAATTCCTTTGCTACTAAGATCGTTGTACGACCTTGCTAAAATACCATACACAAATTTTTTCCATTTATCTATACTGCCTCCATTAAAATAGGCATCGCTTTGTGCAAGGTTGGTTGGGTTTACATTGCCATCAGTTCTGCTCAAATTAGCCAAAGCCCTGTGGCAATAAGCCCTGCAACTGTCATAAAACTCAGGTTGGGTATCGTAGTTAAATTGTTGCTGGCCGGTATTAAATGCTTCTTTTAAAATAGCCTCTCCGTATTGATTGGTGAGTTCAAGCCAGTCCCAGGCACGTACAGCCTGTGCCACACCAACAAAATCCCATTTTTCCTGTTGGGTACCCCATTCAATAATGCGGTTTACATTTTGACCATGGCCATAATAAACAGCAGCCCATATAGCGCCTGTATTATCGCTATTGATAGTACCACCCATTTTGCCATAATTCTCAGCATTTGCAGTAGAACCCCAATATTGAATATAGCGGCCAAGCAAAATATCATCTTGTTGTACGCCATAATTGGTACCGGCAGCTGAGTTAAACGCAGTAAAACCTCCAATTACACCTGGTAAAAGTGTTTCAATAGGCACCTGAACAGTAGCATTGGGATTTAAATAAGCATCTTCAATTCTCTTATCGCAGGAAGTGATGCCTAACAGACAAATACATCCAAAAAAGAGAAAAGATTTTAAAATATTGTTTTGCATATTATTTTTTTTAAAATGATCTATAATTGAAATTGATGTTTATTAAAAGTTAGCTCTTAAACCAAAACTAATACCTAAAGGTGTAGCAGTGCTTCCAAGATCCATTCCATAACCTCCAACACCACCTGTACCGGGATTATTGGCATTTACTGCAGGATCGGCTCCGTAATAATTTGTAAACAACAATAAATCGCTACCGGTAATAAATACACTAAGGCCTTTAATTGCTTTAAGACGTTTTAATGTATTAGCGGGTAATTTATAATTTAATGTTACATCTCTTAATCTAAACCAGTTAACATCCTTTTGTATAAACTCTTCATCAGGCATACTGGTGTAGTAGCTGCTTAAATACTGTGGCACAATAACAAGAGTATTAACGGTGGGATTAGCTGTATTTTCATTTCCGTCATTTAAAACACCTTGTACTATCCTTGGTGTACCACGGTCTGCTGTACGTTCACTTTTACCTAATCTTGTAAGCAATTGATCGGTACCATTATAAATATCACCACCTACTCTTAAATCCCATAAAAAGCTAAGACTCCAGTTCTTGTATTGAAGAGTATTTAATGTACCAAGAGTAAAATCAGGAGTCCTGTCGGCAATTATTGAATTACCGGTTACAATTAAAGGAATACCTGTATTGCGGTCAATGATAATCTGCCCGGCATCATTTCTTCTGTATTTAGAGCCGGTTAAAGTTTGAGTAGAATTGTTTCTAACCAAACCACCACGTACATTGGATATATATGTATCTGAATTATAGAAATCGTTATAAATACCAATTGAAGCAGGCAGGGTAAGAACCTTGCTCCACATGTGGTTAAAATTGAAATTGATATTCCAGTAAAGATTTTGTTTATTAATGGGTGTTAATCCCAGTGTTAATTCAACACCTTCGTTACGTAATGATGCTGCATTTTGTGTGTTTAAAATATAGCCGGTGGCATAACTGGCCCTAAAGCCTTGTGCAATTTGGTTAGTACACAAAGTATTGTAATAAGCCGCTTCAAGCGTGATGGCATTATTTAATAACCTGAATTCTGCGCCAATTTCATAAGTACTTTGCTTTTCAGGTGTCAAATACGGGTTAGCATTTGTAAAACCATAAGTATATGTAACCGGTAATGTGGTACTGCTGAAATTATTTACAAAAAATGATTGGTTACTGTATGGGTCATTTAAACGGGCTGTATTTGCCAGAGAAGCTCTTAATTTAAAATAGTCTAATATACCACCTTTTTTAATTACAGGTAACATATCCGAAACTATCAGGCTTAAACTTACACCCGGGTAATTATAATGCCTGTTTGCTTTTGGTATTGGCGATGCTGATTCAAACCTGTGAGAATAGGTTATAAATGCATAATTATTAAAACCTACAGAAGCTTCACCAAAATAAGCAAGTTCCCTAAAAATATTTAAGTTAGGCAGGCCATTATAATTCCTCAATAAACGCCTTCTTGAATTTAGCGAAGTGTTGTTGCTATCGGTGCTTACTGAGTCTATTAAGTTAGTACCATATACTGCAAATTGCCTGGTTTCAAAATCCTGCCACATGGTACCAATCATTAACCTGGTACTAAATTTGCCAAATTTTTTCTTTGCTGTTGCAGTTATTGTATGGTTATAACCTGAGTATGTTCTATAATAATTATCCAGGCTACCTCCAATAGCAGTTGATAACATATATGATTGCGGATGTATAAATACATATCCATCGTTTTTATAAGTATCATATCCAAACCTGCCTGCTAAAGTTAACCAGGGCAATGGTGTGGTAATATCAATACCCATAGTAGCAATTATACGATTCATTTTATCGCCGCTATGGTTATTTTTAGCGCTCCATAATGGGTTGTCAAAATCTGAATTTACATTAGGGTTGAATAAAAGAACTTTATTCCCGTTTGCATCTTCAAAATTCCGAACATCTTTGTTAGCTGGCCATTCGTAAAGTTCCACTAAATATCCACCAGAACCTGCAGTTGATGTAGAACTTTTAAGTGGTCTTAAGTTGTTGGCATTAATATATGCTATTGAAGGGGTGATTGTAAGATATTTACCAATTTTTGTAGTGTTTGATATCTTAAGGTTGTATTTTCTATAAGTATTATGTGGCACCACACCTTTATTATCAAAAAACTGGCCTGTAACCCTAAAGCTTACATTTTTTGTTCCAAAATCTAAACCTAAATTATGTGTTTGAGAAAAACCTGTTTCAAAAAAATGATGTATGTTATCATATAAAGTAGTACCTGGCGCCCATGCCGGACCAAATGAAGTAAATCCGTAAATAGGGCCGCCAGCAGGTACGTTATTTGCAGATCCGGGGCCAAAGTCGTTATTTACTTTTCCATAACGGGTAATTTTTTGAAACCTGAAATTATTATCATAACTCACTAAAATTTTTCCATTGGTTCCTTTTGCTTTTTTGGTAGTAATTACAATTGCCCCTGAACTGGCCTGGCTACCATATAAGGCTGTAGCTTCGGGGCCTTTTAACACAGTAACGTTTTCAATATCACTTGGGTTAATGTCGGCAATGCGGTTAGTGTTATCATTGTTTCTGTTATTACCATCCGATGCAAGGCCAATACCACTACCGCTTTGAGAGTTTGAATTTAATGTTTGGTTGTCTATAATTATACCATCAACAACAAATAATGGCTGGTTGGTGCCAGATATAGTATTAAAACCCCGGAGTACAATACCTGATGAAGCACCTGCTGTACCGGAAGTAGGTGTAACAGAAAGACCTGCAACCCTGCCTTGTAAACTATTTACAAAATTCTCCCGCTGGGTTTTTTGTATGTCATCGCCTTTAACTGTTTGTACCGAGTAACCCAATTCCCTTGGGTTTCTTTTAATATCCATTGCAACAACAACTTCTTCCAATGTTTTATCAACTTGTTTAAGTTTAACAATGATTGTTCCTGCATCTTTTACAGTTACCTGCTGGCCTACAAACCCTACATAGGTTATTACCAACACATCGCCTTTATTGGCTGTAATTGTAAAATTACCCTGTGCATCGGATTTTACACCGCCGGTTTTACCTTTAATTAGGATGGTAGCGCCTTCAATTGCCACACCATCCTCGGTAAGTACCCGGCCGGTAACACTATTTTGAGCCTGGCACATTACGGGAATTAAAAAAAACAGAAAAGCAATCAATCTGTTTGTAATTTTTCTCATATAGACTTGTTTTGTTGGTTAAAAAAAATTTATGTTTAAAGTTGTTTTACATTACTGTGATGCCGGCTGTAACATAAGGCAGCAACGCCGGGTGGTTGTTTGGTAATTCCGTTATCAATATATCTATCTTATCCAATCCGCAAATATGCAAAGGTTGAATGCTGTTTATTTTCTCCGAAATGGTAAGGCATACCACTTTTTGAGAAGTTTCAACCATTGCCTGTTTAAGTTGTACCACATCCCAATCGCTATCGGTTACGCCATGTTGCGGATGAATTGCATTGATACCTAAAAAACATAAGTCGGGTTTTAAAGTATTAATCCTAGCTAAAGCATCAGCACCAACGGTTATTTTTGAGTTCTTCGATAATTTATCTCCAATTACAATCACTTCCAGGTTGGGATGATGCATATATTCAACTACTGCAGGTATACTGCCCGATATAAATGTTGCCGATAAGGTAACCGGTAAAGCCCTGGCAAGTTCAATTATAGTGGTACCGCCACTGGTTAATACAAACATGCCTTCTTTTATAAGCTTAACAGCTTTTTCAGCAATAATTTTTTTGCTGTCCTGGGCATAAACCTTTTTAGAAGGGTAAGTAATGTCGTGAAAAGAGTGGGAAAGGGCGCCACCATGTACTTTAATCAACTTACCTTTTTCTGATAACTCCTGTAAATCACGCCTGATGGTGTCTTCAGATACATCAATTTCAGAACTTAAGGCAGTAGAGAGAACTTTGTTGTGCAGGTTTACCTGCTGTACTATGTACGCCTGTCTTTCTCTTTTTAGCATTAGTTTGTTTTACCATCTCAATATAAGGATAAAAATTGCAAAAAAGCGCATTTATCCTTTAAAATTATTGCACATTATGTGCAAAAACCTGCAAAACCTGCAAAATAAATGTCGGTTTTTGGGAAATACTGCGTTTTATAATTTAGCGAAATAATATTAATGGGGTGCATTTAATACTAAGTGCTACAGTCTTTTTACTCAATTAGATTTATTTACATTAATTCCTTTTTTGGTAGTGGGCTTTTTAAAATTGAGTTTAGGTTTGATGATAACAGAATCGGGATTGATGTTGGATATTTTTGGTTCTTCCAATTGTTCTTCATCTTCCAGCTTGTAATAATTGCCAAATAGAGATGTAAGTGCCCTTGCATGATATACAGTACGGGTGAATTTATTTCCTATTACTATAATAGTTGCATTTTCTTTTAACAACCTGATAAATGCTGCATTGCTGCCATGCCACCAGCCATTGTGATAAACAATTTTATTGCCATCAGGAAAAATGTACATCCTCCAACCCAAGCCATAATTACGTATGCCGGGTTTTTCGTTGCTGTAAGGGCTATAGGCTTCCAACAAAGTTGTATCAGTAAAAATCAGTTTGCTTTTAAGGGCACGGTCCCAAATTAAAAGATCTTGAGGAGTGGTGTATATATTCTTATCGCCATATACCTGGTCTAAAAAATTAAATGGTTCAATTTTGCCCCGCCAGTTATAGCTGGGCGTGGCAGTAAGTGTATCTGCCAATGTAAATACATAGGTATCCTTCATCTGTAAAGGAATAAAAAATGTATTACGTAAGAATTCGGCATATGATTCGCCGGTTATTTTTTCAACCAGTAATGCCAGCAACGCAAAGTTGGTATTACAATAACTGAAATGAGTATTGGGTGCTGTAATATCAGCCATTTCGGCTTTATGATTAACTAAGTAATCAAACACATCTTTATTGCTTACAAAACGGCTTTTATCCCAGCCGAATGTTTCCATATAATAATTATAATTTGGCAGTCCGCTTCGGTGGCTTAATAAACAACGGATGGTTACACCCGGAAAATTGAATGTCGGAAAATATTTACTAAACTCATCATCCAGTTGCAGCTTGCCATCCTGCACCAGTTTTAAAACAGCCATGGCTGTAAATGTTTTTGATACAGATGCAATATGCATTGGAGTTTTGTATGTTATAGTATCATTGCCGGGTATATGCCCGGTACCAGTGTAGGCTTCAAAAATTATCTTATTGTTTTTTGCCACTAATATGCCTCCGTTAAAACCTGCAGGTTTAAGTACGGTATCAAACCATTTCAGGCAGGCATTATGAATTTTTGTTGAGTCGTAGGCCGATACAAAACCCGGTTGCGGTAATTTTAATATATTTTCTGTTTCATTTAGATCATTTTTTAACTGGCCATCGGCTTTTTTATGTTGGTTATAAATAAAATAAAACAGCAAGATAAAAACCAGTAAAAGACACAGATACAAAATTGTTTTTCGGATAAAAGACATTTTAAAATATTAAACTCTTTAAGAGATATATTTGCAAAATACACAGTAATTGCCATGGCAGAAAATAAAAAAACAAGTTATCCCAAAGAAAAAATTAAAATACTTTTTCTTGAAAATATAAGTGAGGTGGCTGTTAACCGCTTTAAAGCTGCAGGATACAGTAATGTAAAAATTTTAAATGGTGCTTTAAGTGAAGCAGAACTGATACATGCCATAAAAGATATACACCTGCTTGGTATACGTAGCAAAACACAAATAACAAAAAAAATATTAGATGCTGCACCAAGGTTACAGGCTATTGGATGTTTTTGTATTGGGGTAAACCAGGTTGACCTTAACACAGCAACAAAAAACGGTGTAGTAGTTTTTAATGCACCTTATAGCAATACAAGAAGTGTAGCAGAGTTAGTAATAGGAGCATCAATAATGTTGATAAGGAAAATAATTGATAAAAATAAGGCTGCTCATGCAGGAAAATGGTTAAAAGATGCAAGTGGTAGTTATGAACTGCGTGGAAAAACAATTGGAATAATAGGCTATGGTAACATAGGCAAACAGGTAAGTGTACTTGCCGAAAGCCTGGGCATGAAGGTAATTTTTTATGATACCGAAACAAGCTTACCATTGGGCAATGCCGAAGACAGGAAAAGTTTAAAAGATGTGGTAAGCCAGGCAGATATTATTACACTGCATGTACCAGAACTGCCTACAACAAAAAACTTGATTAATAAAAACCTGCTGAAACACTTTAAACAAGGCAGTATATTAATTAACTATGCCAGGGGAGAAGTAGTTGATTTAAATGCATTACGTACGGCATTGCTTGATGGGCACCTAAGCGGCGCTGCAGTGGATGTTTTTCCGGCAGAACCTGAAAAAAACGGCGATAGTTTTTCAACTCCGTTACAAAATTTAAACAATGTATTACTTACACCTCATATTGGGGGCAGCACACAGGAAGCACAGCAAAATATTGGAGAAGATGTTAGTATAAAACTTTTTAATTACCTGGAAAAAGGTATCAGCACTGGGTCGCATAGCATACCGGCGCTTGCCTTACCACCACAAGAAGGCACCCATCGTATCCTGCATATTCATCAAAATGTACCCGGTGTGCTATCTGAAATAAATACGCAACTGAGTAAACATAAAATAAATATTCTTGGGCAATATTTAAAAACCAATGATGAAATTGGTTATGTAGTATTAGATGTAAATAAACACCTTAGCAAAAATGCAATGGAATTATTGAAACATGTAAAAGCAACAATTAAAGTAAGGATGTTGTATTGATTTATTTTATTTATACAACTCTTCGTTGCAATAATCTACCAGGCTTTTTAAATTAGCTAAACTGTTGAATTTGGTATCATGCTCTTTTATATATTGAGAAATCTCTTTTTCCTTATCACTACAAATTTTTAAAAACTGGCGTTTATTTGAAAATTTGTGCATACTGCCATCTTTTTCCAGGTAGTAAGCATTGTTTGTATTTAATTGAAATTCGCTGGGAATCCTTAAATCAACTGCCCCGGTAGCACCTCCATAAATCTGTTTTCGATAAGTGGCATTGGCAGCACGTGATTTTACTCCATAAGCTGTTGATGTACCAATAAATTCTGCATCTTTTTTATACTGCATATAAAAATTTACATTACCATGCGAAATTAGTTCATAAAATGCTGTGCCGTTAAATGGCACAAACACCCTGCCACCCACATATAAAGTATCAATCACTTCTACTGCAGGGCTTTCTAATGTCATGTATGTATTATCCTGTTGAAAAACCAGTTCTTCATCTACTACATTATAATTCACAATTGCTTTCTTTAATTCGCCAGTCTTAAATTTAATTATGCAATTGGTAAAAGAAGGGAATAAAAAATTAGGAAGGTTTGTTACAGAATCTTGCTGTGCCGATACTGTTAAAGAAAAAAAACAAAAAATATAAATATAAATGGTTCTTCTAACACACTTAAATATAAAATTCATAAGGCTATTTTTTTATAAAATTAAATAATTATTCAAGTAATTTTTATACATCTATGATTTTATTTATTCAGGTTAATCTTTTCTGCTACGGGGTGTTCGGCTTTAAAACTTACGCCCAGCAATGAAGCCATAGTTTGTGCAAATTGTTTTTGATATAATTGCTGGTTATCTTTTACTTCTCCTTTTACTTTTATTCCCGGCCCCATGGTTGCCATCCAAATTTGGTAACAATCTGCTATTTTGTTACCATGGCTTGTCCATTCTTTTTTAACGGCATCACCACGGCCATGATCGGTGGTGATGAACAAAGCAGTTTTATTTTTATAGAATGGGTCAGCCTGTATATAATTCCATATATCCTGTATCCATTTATCTACCATGGTTGCAGCATGTAAATAATCTTTATATTGGCCACTGTGCGCCCATTCATCTGTTTCGCCATAGGCAATATATAATACTCTGGGCTTTTTCGTTTGCAGGTAATCCATAGCATTATAATGAGTAAAAACATCCAGCACTTCTTCGTCGCCAAATGCCCTGTACGAATCCTGCATCATATTATTAAGCAAAATTTCATTTGCAGTAGGGTTATTTCCGCCAATTTTATCATAGGCTGAGTACACCGGAATTTTTGCACGGCCTTCATTTAAAATCCTGTCATAAGCATTCCATGCTCCAAAAGCGGCTACTTTGTTTTTGTATTTTGGCAGCTTATTTAAAAACTCCAATAAGTTTGTATTTGGATTAGGCGGAAACGAATTACTGTTTACCAACGTATCAGCATAACCTGTAAATATTTCGCTATAGCCCGGGTACGAGAACCAATATGGGTTTGCATTGTCAACTTTATTGCCCAGGTTCCTGTTACCATAAATCTGCCCGTTATTTTCTATCACAGTCCATAAAAAAGGCATTAACTTTTTTCTTCTAACAGATGGGTCGGCCGACCAGTATTGATTAAAAATTTCCAAACTATCGCCCTGGTTATATTTTTTGTTATTGGCAATGGCACTGTCCATACCGGTAAAAATTTCCTGCCAGCGAAAACCATCGGTTGTAATGATGATGATATTTTCTGCTTTTTGTGCATAACTGTTAAAACAGAAGATGGCAGCAGCAAGGGTTAAAAAAAGTTTCATGATAAATTGACTTTAATTTTGAAATGTTGAACAGGAAAATAAAATTATGCAAATAGTTTTTTAACAGTAAATAAAATAAATCTGTCACAAAGCCTGTATTTATAATATGAAGGATACAGAAATATCATAGTAAAAAATCAGGGAGCCTTTTTATATGTATTAAACAATAAAACAGCTTCCTTTGCCTGTTTTACATCATGCACTCTTAATATATTGGCGCCGTTCATCAAAGCTATAGTATTTAAAACAGTTGTACCGTTCAATGCATCTGCAGGCCCGCAACCTAATGTTTTATAGATACTGCTTTTTCTTGATAACCCTGCCAAAACAGGCATGCCGGTGATTGAAAATGCATGTAGGTTTTTAAGCAATTGAAAATTATGTTCGATGGTTTTACCAAAACCAAAGCCTGGATCTAAAATTACATCTAAGATACCGGCTACCTTGCAAGTATTGGATCTTTCAATTAAAAAATCAAGAACTTCTGTAACCACATTTTCATAAACAGGATTCAACTGCATATTTTCTGGTGTACCTTTCATGTGCATGCATATATATGGAACTTTTAATGCTGCAACAGTATGTATCATTTCGTTATCCATCATACCTCCACTGATATCGTTAACTATTGCTGCACCTGCTACTACAGCAACTTTTGCCACATGGCTGCGATAGGTATCAACAGAAATGATTGCATCAGGAAATGTTTTATTGATGGAAGTAATCACCGGTAACAATCGGTCTATCTCTTCCTGTATTGAAACGGGCCGGCTGCCGGGTTTGGTGCTCATACCTCCAATATCTAAAATTGCTGCACCATCTTTTATCATCTCTTCAGCAAGCGATAATATCCCATCGGCCTGCAAAGCAATATGCCCTTCGTAAAACGAATCAGGCGTTACATTAATAATGCCCATCACCACAGGTTCATCAAGGCATAATAAATTACCTTTACAGTTTATTGCTTTCATCAAATCTTTTTCAATTATTTTTGAACTAATATATCACTAAGTTACAATTGATACATGAATACCAATCAGCAATACGATGAGGCAGTGCTTTCTGCAAAAAAAATATTCTTACACAAAACAAAAGATTATGGTACATCATGGCGGGTGTACCGCATCATTTCGGTGGCCGACCAAATTTATATAAAAGCAAAACGCATTCGCAACATACAGCAAACCGGTATTCAAAAAATTGATGACGATATCATCAGCGAATTTAAAGGCATACTTAATTATGGTATTATTGGGTTGATACAATTAGATATTCATGATGATGAACTGGAAGACCTGCCTTATGATACCGTAGAACAGTTTTACAATGAAAAAATTAATAATGCAAAAAAACTGATGCACGATAAAAACCATGATTATGGTGAAGCCTGGCGGCAGATGAGCCAGGAAAGTTTTGTTGACCTGATACTGGCAAAAATATTACGTATTAAACAAATACTGGCAAATAAAGGTAAAACCATCATCAGCGAAGGCATTGACGCAAACTTTTATGATATCATCAACTATGCAATTTTTGGGCTGATATTGATTGATGAAGAAATACACAATAATTAAACCCTGGATTATTCCCCGGGGATAACATCTTAAACGCAATTGAATGAATCTGGTTGTAAATATTTCGAGGATTTTAGTAGGATTACTTTTTATCTTTTCAGGCCTTGTAAAAGCCATCGACCCACTTGGGCTTGCTTATAAAATGCAGGAGTTTTTTGAAGCATGGTCTGCCGGTGGTTTTATGCCCGGCTTAATGGGTATGTTAAACGGGCAGGCATTATTGTTTTCAATTGTTATGATAACACTTGAAGTGATGTTGGGTGTTGCACTTCTTTTAGGTTGGCAAAAAAAATTAGTGGCATGGCTTTTATTATTATTGATGGTTTTCTTCACGTTCCTCACCAGTTATGTTTTATTTAGTGGTAAAATAAGAGCCTGTGGCTGTTTTGGCGATTGTATCCCATTAACACCGGTTCAAACTTTTACAAAAGATATAATTCTGTTGTTATTGGTTTTGCTGATTGTTTTTGGAGTTAAATTTATAAAACCTGTTATTTCAAACAAGATAAATGTATTGCTGTTAACTGTATCCTTAGCTGCAGTGTTAGGATTGCAATGGTATGTTTTGCGTCATTTACCAATAAAAGATTGCCTACCATTTAAAGTAGGTAATAATATCCTTGAATTACGAAAAATGCCCAAAAACGCTATACCAGATAAGTTTGATTACAGTTTTATTTATGAAAAAAACGGGCAGAAAAAAGATTTTGCTGTTGATGCATTGCCCGATAGCTCCTGGCAATTTGTAGAAAGAAAACAAGTGCTGATACAAAAAGGAAAAAATAATGAACCGCTTATCAATGATTTTATCTTTATCACACAAAGTGGTAATGATACCACCGAAGCAATACTAAGCCAGCCGGGCGAATACTATCTTTTGTTTGCAAAAGATTTTGAAGGCAGCGATACCGGATGGATAAAATCGTTTGAACTTTTCTCTGCCAAAAGTAACATACCAGCATATATGGTTACCGCCGATGCAAAAAAGGCTATTGAATTATTGGGCAAAAACCCTGTACCGGTTTTTACCTGCGATGCCACCGCTATAAAAACTGCTGCAAGGGTAAACCCTACTTTATTTTTAATGAAAGGCCCCGTTGTAAAAAACAAATGGGCGGCAAAAGATAAATTTTAATTGTTTTAAAAATAACAAGCCATTGCCATACATCCTAAAAAAAATATGTTACGCTTTTTTGGTACTGCTTGGTGTAGTGGTTTTAGTGTTTATTATGTTTCAGGGTTTTGGCGACCCCGCAAGGATGATACTAGGGCAAACCGGCGATAAGAAAACACTGGATAACATTCGCAGCGAATTATATTTAGATCAACCCAAATGGAAACAGTTTGTATTGTACGTAAATGATGTGTCGCCTATTTGTATTCACAACAAAGCAGATATAGAAAAAAAACAGTTGAAAGGATTTTTTATTGGCGGTAATACAAAATTGGGTTTAAAAATACCTTACCTGCGCAAAAGTTACCAAACCAAAAAAGAAGTAGGAGAAGTGTTGATGGAAGCCCTGCCCGGCACTTTAATATTAGCACTTGTAGCCATGTTATTTGCAACTGTAGTTGGCATTTTTTTAGGTGTTACCGCTGCTATAAAAAAAGATACTTGGCTGGATGGAACGGCAGTTTTTTCAAGTATTGCAGGCATATCGGCCCCATCATTTTTTATGGCAATTATAATTGCATTCTTGTTTGGCGTTGTATTGCACAATTATACTGGCCTAAACCTAACAGGCAGTTGGTTTGCTATTGATGAAGTTACCGGCGAAAAATACCTTGTACTTAAAAACCTTATACTGCCTGCATTTACTTTAGGCATACGCCCGCTTGCCATTATAACTCAATTAACAAGAAGCAGTATGCTGGATGTTCTTAACCAGGATTATATAAGAACTGCTTATGCAAAAGGACTCAATAAAAACACTATTGTTTATAAACACGCCTTACGCAATGCGCTTAACCCGGTTATAACCGCCATCACAGGCTGGTTTGCCGAACTGCTTGCCGGCGCATTTTTTGTTGAATATATTTTTGGCTGGAAAGGTATTGGCAAGATAACAGTTGATGCACTCGAAAAATTAGATTACCCGGTTGTAATGGGTTCTGTTTTGTTAAGTGCATGCATATTCATCTTCATCAATTTTTTTGCTGATGCATTATACAGGCTGGTAGACCCACGAATAAAAGCCCTTTGAATTATTTTTCAGCAGCGTTGCCATCAAGCCATTTCTTAAATACGGCAATTTCATCAGCAGATAGTTTATCATGCTTGGCTGGCATAAAGCCTCTTTGCCCGGGTTCCATTTGAATCCTTCTCACAATATCAGCAGCATGTTTTTTTGTTGTTTCATAATCTTCAAAATTTGTTTTGTTGCCGCCTTTTGATGGTAAATGACAGGGACTACATTTGGCTTGAATAAGAGGAAGCACATCGGCAGTGTAAGTGGCAGCACTGGTAGCATTTGTTGATGCTGTTGATGCAGTTGCTGTTTGTTTTTTTGCACAAGCGGCCAATAAAATAACTGCTGATAAGCAAAGGAAGGCAAATACTTTTTTCATATTTAATTTTTAAAGTTTATCTAATAATAAACAAGTTAAAAATATTTTTTCATGCAGAAATATTTTTTTTAGCAATTGTAAGTTTTTAATTAACATTCCCTTTGTAAACAGTAAATATAGTAGCAGGTCTTACAGGCATTATTAACTTTTTAAAATGTACTATTATGAAAAAGATTTTTACTCTATTATTTTCAATGGCCTTATTAAGTACGGCATTTGCCCAATACGGCCCAAAAGAAGGGCAGGATTGGAACAGGAACCGGGATGTTTATGCAGATAACCATCACCGGGGTCAGGGCGGTTATGGCAGTTATTATTTTACAGCCAGGGAAAAGGATATGCAGATTGCACAAATAAACCGGGAATACGATTACAGGATCAGATCGGTGAAAAACCATTTCTTTATGGGATGGTATCAAAAAAAACGCCAGATCAATTACCTGGAAAACAAACGCAACAACGAAATAAATGCTGTATATGCAAAGTTTAACGACCGCAGGAACCGGTTTAACCGCAGGTACAATGAGCGTTGGTAATATTTAAAACCAGCAAGTTTAATAATACCATCTTTTATTTATTAATCAGCCTAAAACCATTAATAAATTTCAGATGGTATTTTTCATTTTACAAAATCAATTGTTCCTGTTTTTGTAAATACACTTTACTTACAATGCTTAACTTTGCATCCTAAATTTTAAGCTATATGAAAGAAGTTTATATCATGTCGGCGGTACGTACGCCTATTGGAAGTTTTGGAGGATCGTTAAAAAGTTTTACAGCTACTCAACTTGGCGCCATTGCCATTAAAGGCGCTTTGGAAAAAGCCGGCGTTAAGCCACAGCTTGTAAATGATGTGCTGATGGGATCTGTAATGCAAGCCAATCTTGGACAGGCACCTGCCCGGCAGGCAGCAAAATTTGCAGGGCTACCCAACGAAGTAAATTGTACAACAGTAAATAAAGTATGTGCCAGCGGTATGAAAGCCATTGCTCAGGCTGCACAGAGTATTTTATTAGGCGATGCAGATATTATAGTGGCAGGCGGAATGGAAAGTATGAGCAATGTTCCATTTTATGCTGATAGTGTACGATGGGGAAATAAATATGGCAACAGCACTTTAATAGATGGTTTGGCAAAAGATGGATTAACCGATGTGTATGATGGAAAAGCCATGGGCAATGCTGCAGAGCTTTGTGCATCTACATGCGGCGTAAGCAGGGAAGACCAGGATGCATTTGCCATTGAAAGTTACAAACGCAGCCAGGCCGCAATTGAAGCCGGTAAATTTGATAACGAAATTGTACCTGTTGAAATTCCGCAACGCAAAGGTGATGCTGTTATTTTTTCAAAAGATGAAGAACCCTACAATGTAAAATTTGATAAAATAGCTTCTTTAAAAGGCGCTTTTCAAAAAGATGGAACTGTAACTGCAGCCAATGCATCTACCATGAATGATGGCGCTGCAGCATTGGTTTTAATGAGTAAGGAAAAAGCAGATGAATTAGGCTTAAAACCAATTGCCAAAATAATAAGTTATGCCGATGCAGAACAGGCGCCTGAATGGTTTACAACCACGCCGGCATTGGCCGTGCCCAAAGCAGTAGCCAAAGCCGGTTTAAAAATGGAAGACATTGCTTATTGGGAATTGAATGAAGCATTTTCGGTGGTGGGTATCGAAAATAGCCGTCGTATGAAATTAGATCCTGCAAAGGTTAATGTAAATGGTGGCGCTGTTTCCATCGGGCATCCACTTGGTTGTAGCGGTGCAAGGATAATTGTTACACTAATAAATGTTTTAAAACAAAATAACGCTAAGTACGGTGCAGCAGGAATTTGTAATGGCGGCGGCGGCGCAAGCGCCATGGTGATTGAAAATATGTAAGCAATTATTTTATAATAATGAAGATGCCTCTTAAATGGGGCATTTTTTTTTATAAATGGTAAGCCTGTATTTGTGTAATTCAATTACCTTGTGCGCTCAATTTTAAAATCATGAAGAAATACTTATTGCTATTAACCGTAGCCGCATCTATGAATGCTTATGCACAATCCGTTGATTCTGCCTTTCACATTTTAGGAAAATTACAAGATGTAAAAACAGGATTGATATACCTGACCATTTATGGCGAAAGCAGTGCCGTAAAAGACTCTGCACAAATTGTAAATGGAAATTTCAGTTTCAATGGTTTTGTACAAAAACCCTCAACTGCTTTCTTAACATTAAAAGGCCGTAAACAGGATAATCTTCGCTTTTTTGTTGAACCCGGGAATATGAACATCAAAGGAAAAGGAGATAAATTGAAAGATTTAGTTATTTCAGGGTCAGCATTAAATACTGATGATAAAAAGTTAAGCGATTTTTTAAAACCCGTAAATGATGAAGAAGAGAAATTTTACGATGCCTATTCTGAAGCAGCGAAAAATAAAGACCAAAAGGTGATGGATAGTTTAGATGCCCTTGAAGATGTAATGACCATGCGTAAAAGGGCAGTTGTAAAACAATTTGTTTTAGCTAACCCAGCATCGGTACGCAGTGCCATGGCTATTTCAGAAAACTATGGCTACTATGCCGAAGCCGATGAAGTGGAACCTTTGTATAATGCTTTATCAACAACAGTTAAAAACTCGGTATCGGGCCAAAATGTAAAGAAGATGTTAGACGTTTATAAAACAATTGCTATTGGGCAATATGCACCCGATATAACGCAATTGGATACTACCGGCAAACCGCTTAGTCTTTCATCTTTAAAAGGTAAATATGTGTTGGTAGATTTTTGGGCAAGCTGGTGCGGCCCCTGCCGTAAAGAAAATCCGAATATTGTTAAAGCGTACAAAGAATTTAACAATAAAGGTTTCGAAATATTTGGGGTATCATACGATAATGAAAAAGGTGCCGCCAAATGGAAAAAAGCTATTGTTGATGATGGTCTTGTATGGAAACAGGTAAGTGATTTGCAGGGATGGAAAAATTCCACATCCGATCAATATTATATCAAAGCCATTCCATCAAACCTGTTGCTTGATAAGGAAGGAAAGATTATTGCTAAGAACCTGTTTGGGAAAAAATTAACCGATAAGTTATCAGAGTTATTGAATTAAACTGTTTCAAAATTTAGAGATGTAAATCGGTGCTGATTTTACCATTTAGACGAATACCTTTTTCACATTTTCAATGTAAAAAACTTTATAATTAAAAAAAGTTGTAAATAGTTTGATTGATGGGGGATTGCCATCTAAAAAACAATATTTACTTTTTGATTTACCAAGTCTGTTTAAAATGAAAGCGGATATATTTTTGTAAAATCAACTTCCTCTTAACCTCTAAATACTAATTTGCTTATCTGCCCCTTATAAGATAAATTTGCAACCACAAAAATTAAATTGTTATGCGTCAAATTGCTTTTAGAGAGGCCCTTAGAGAAGCTATGCAGGAAGAAATGCGTAGGGATGAAAGAGTATTTTTATTGGGAGAAGAAGTAGCGGAATACAATGGCGCTTATAAAGTAAGCCAGGGCATGCTTGACGAGTTTGGAGAAAAAAGAGTGATTGATACACCTATTGCCGAACTTGGTTTTACAGCAATAGCTGTGGGTGCCGCACAAAACGGCCTGCGCCCGATAGTGGAATATATGACCTGGAACTTTGCTGTTTTATCTTTAGATCAAATATTAAATACTGCTTCTAAAATGTTGGCAATGAGCGGAGGACAGGTTGGTTGCCCTATCGTATTTAGGGGTGCCAATGGTAGTGCGGGGCAGTTAGGCGCTCAACATTCTACAGCATTTGAATCAATATATGCCAACATACCGGGTTTAAAAGTTATTTCCGTATCAAACCCATATGATGCCAAAGGTTTATTAAAAAGTGCCATTCGTGATGATGACCCGGTTGTATTTATGGAGAGCGAATTAATGTATGGTGATAAGGGCGAAGTACCGGAAGAAGAATACCTGTTACCCATTGGTAAAGCATTTATTAAAAGACCGGGCAAGGATGTTACCATTGTTTCGTTCAATAAGATGATGAAGATAGCCCTTGCAGCAGCCGAAGAATTGGCAAAAGAAGGTATTGATGCAGAAGTGATAGATGTTGCAACTATTCGCCCATTAGATTGGTTTACCATTTTAGAAAGTGTTAAAAAAACAAACCGCCTGGTAATTGTTGAAGAGCAATGGCCGTTTGCATCCGTATCATCCGAAATTACATACCGGATACAAAAAGAAGGTTTCGATTATTTGGATGCACCCATCCGCCGTATCACTTCGGCCGATGCACCTATGCACTATGCACCAAACCTGGTAGCAGCTTATTTACCCGATGTACCAAGAACAGTAAGACTGGTAAAAGAAGTGATGTACATGAAAAAATAAATTAGATGTGTAAAATTACTGAAGCTGCATTGTAAAAGCAATGCAGCTTTTTTATTAACTCCCTGATAAAAATTATCAAAGTGTTAAATGTAAAATATGTATGATTTATGAATAGGGTTCTTATTACTTAATTTATAAAAAAATAATACATTTGGTAATGCCTAATCGCCCTACAATAAATTTGCTGGCATTTATTTTTACAGTTAACCTGTTAATATCTTGCAGTACTTTAAAACCTGTTCAGCTTACTGCTGTAGAAAAATATGCCATTGCCACAAAAGGTATTTCGGATATTCCATCCGATTTGTATTTTAGGGTTTACCAGTTACGATCTCAGGCGCAATCCATTCAGTTAAGCGGTATAATATCTACAAACCAGTCGGAAAAAGAAAGTATTGATGCCCTGCAACTTGATTTTAGCGATAAGTTTAAATTTTTAGACCTGGTAGATTCCTTTTCATATGCATATAAAATTGTTGGCAATTATGCAAGTTTGGTACATGCACTCATCAGTACATCGTACTATAATGAATTTTCTAAAGACAGGAAACAATGGCGAACTTCGTTCGACGGGCTGGTAACCAATTACAATAAAGCCTGTTTGCTGCGTGTGCCACCATCCAAACCTATTCCTACTTCTGTTGGTATTATTGCATCCACCATTATCAACGAAATGGGATCTATGAAGATAAAAACCCTGCAGAAAAAATACCTAAAAAATGCCATCCATGAAGCACGTGAACCTTTTGAAGGTATTTGCGATGATTTTTTAAATACAGATGTGCCTAAAATAAAAAGGGAATTGCAAAACCTGCCATCATTCATCAATGAAAATTATAAAGACTTTTTAAACCACATAAAATATTATGAAACCCAACAAGGCAATAACCCTTACAATTATTACAAGTATTATTTACCGGTATATGCAAACTGGCAATTACAATTAAAAGAACTTAATTTATTGGTTGATAAACTATCGGTTTGTATACAGGATTTGCGAAACGGCTACGGGCATTTAGAAAATTTCATCAATACTGAAAATCCGGGCACCGAAATACCGGCCGAACTGCAAAAACTTGATGCCGATTATATTAACCTAACAGAAACAATTGCACGCTTTACCGCAGCAAGAGACAGGTTATTTAAAATATCTTATTAAATAAATTATTATGCAGTATATAAATAACCTTATTTTAAAGAAGCTTCCTACGATTGTACTATGTATTATTCTATTACCAGCTTGCAATAATAATAGTACTGTTAGCTATGAAGACAACAGCAATAAAAAAGGCGACAGTATCGTGCAAATTGATACCGGTAATACAGCCGTATCGCCATTTGATGGTGGGGCTATTAATAAATACCCCGGGGCAAAAGAAGATGATAATGAAGAAAGGCAACGAATCATCAATATGCAGATAGACTCAACTTATGCAGCTATTAATTTACTGGATGATTTAAAAGAACAGATTAATGCAGAAACGGAAACCAAACTAACAATGGCTGAACGCAATAAAAAATCGAAAGCCATTTTCAATATCAACATAATTCAAAATGAGCTCACCCGTGCATTAGACGCATCCATACTTGCCAACCTACAGGTACGTACTAAAGAACTGGCCGGCATTACAACACAGTTAGAAAATAATGTAACACACCTGCAACACGTAACCGATAACCTTAAAAAAGCAACTCAAACTATATCACGCCTCATTGATTTACTTGCCTATGGCCTTACCCGTGGCTGGTTAAAACCTTTAACTCCAAAAACTTCAACACCTGCCCAGGTTAAAACTACAGTAAATCAATAATTCCTGTTATTCATTGCTTTTATACGTTTTACCAGGTCTTCAATTTCTTCATCAGTTTTTAACCTGTTATCAATTGCATTTAACACGTATTTTGAAATAACCCAACTCATGGTATAATCCATAGTATCGTTCTTTTTATACAATGATATAACAGTATAGTGCAATTTATCATTGTACAAGTTGTTGATATATGTTTTAAGGCGCAAATCGTTTACTGATGTTTGTGTACCATAAGCGCCCAGTAAGGTTTTAAAAGGGGCCGCCAGGTCGTTTACCAATGGGTTTACTGATTTTAAATCAATTTCATCAGTAAGATCGTTGGTGATGTGTATGATATTAAATTCTATCTTATCCTTATTTTTTAAAGAAGTATCTGCTTCAATTATCCTTTGCAGGTCAAAAATCATTTCAAAAACCACCCCCGACCCCGAGTTATCAAAATAACCACCATCAACAAAATAGTTTGCTTCAGGTTTACAGGTATCGCATTTTTTATTATCAATACGGCCTGCAGGGCTAAGGTATGGGAAACTGGCACCCAGTACAATTCCTGTACTAAGCCGCATATCTTGCTTTTCGTTTAACAGGCTTAGCACATCTATACGGCCATTAAAAACCGAATCGGAAATTTTTATATTACTGATTACACCCGGGCTTCCATCCTGCATGCGGGTAGTATTAATACACAACACCGGCAAATTATAGGGTTTATTTTTTTGTGTGATGATTTGTGTGAAAGGCACTCCCAGGCTATCGTATAAAAAACTCTTGCTACCGGGGGCTTTTTCAATGGCATGCGATAGGGCAGAAGCCCGGTCGTTAACATTATATAAGGTAACCAGGTTTCGAAAAACATCGGGCCCCAGTGTACGGGCAAGTGTGTATGTTAAAAAATCTGATTTTAAATAATTAACACTTGCTTTTACAAAAGCACTGTCTGATGAATCATACTTATGCAGGTTATCCCTGCTTCGCAGCAACGAAAAAAATGTTCCATTACCAATACTGCCACCCGATGCACCACTTAAGCAAAATAAATTTTTTGAAAAATCGCCTTTAGTCTCATCTTCCAGTTTCGATAATACAGATGCCGTCCAGTACCCCGACCTGGATGCTCCACCATTTGCCATCACAAAAAACATGGGAAACTTCTTAATACTGTCATCCAGCAGCATCTGCTGCCTTACAGGGTCGTTTATCCATTGAGTAAAATATTCTTTTAAGTTTTGTCTTTCCGAAAATTTATTAGTGCTTTCGTTTTTTATAAGCCGGGTATAATGCGGCTCTACAAAATAGCCAATGATAAAAGCCAGGGTTAGTAACAATAAGTGAAAATTAAAACGGGCTAAAATAGAAAATACGGCAACAACATTACCAAGTATAACCAAAATACCAAATGCCAGTAATAAAAAAGGAAAGGTGCCCAGCCAGGTAGAAAACTGTACCGATAAAATGGTAGCAAGATAAACACTTGATGCAACCAAACCTATTATAGTAAACGCCTGAAAATAACGGTAGTCTTCTTTATCGGTTACCAAACGCCGTATTTTTTTCCAAATACTTAATTTTATGTTATCAAAATCATATTGTTCTTTGTTTAATGAAGAATATTGGCCTTTTGCATCAATTATATTTCGTCGTGTTAAAATAAAAATCAGGAACGCCACCTGGTAATACAACAACAATGCAATAAGGCCCCAAATCCATTTAGATAAAATCACTACGAGGCTTGCAATTAACAGGATAGTATAGTTTGTAAATCTTACCCGGTTCCAAAAACGCAATTGAGCTTCCTTAGCTAATTTTTTTTTTGCCAATAACCTGTTGAGAGTTTGATAAATGATGAAATACCAACTAAAGCTTAAAAAGAGTAAAATGTAACAAAGCCTTTTTGAAAGCTTTGGTGTATAGGGAACAGGTAATTGAAAAAATGCCAGTATTATGATAGTAATACAGGTAAATCCTAATATACGTGGACCATGAATCCGTAATATTTGCCACATCTTATGGTTGTTGCCATGCTGTAATTCTTTTGCTTTGGCTACCAGCCTTGACGAATACCAGGTTGTAACCACCCAAAAAATTAATGCCAGTAAAAAAAGCCCAAAAACTTTCCTGTTTTCGAGTGTAATAATCATTACATCTTTACCTTGTGTAAGCTCCCAAAAACATAAGAAACTGAATAAAATAAAAACTATGGCAGGGAAAAAAAGCCAAACAGCTTTAACAAAAAACCTCCAAAAATCGCCAACGAACAAATCACTGTAACTGATTATTTTTTTGTTGTCTTTAGTGGTAGCCATATTTTTTGAATTTAATATAACCCAAAATTTATTTTATAGTAAGATGATTGTTGAAAAAGGATTGTTGAAATTAAGATAATTATACCGCTACTTTTTTATGTAAAAACTTGTTTTTAATGAAAAGTAATACACCCAAAGCAGCTAAAAAATAGCCTGTATAAATTAAAATCTTGTCGCCACTACTTTTTACCGGTGCATAATAGGTAAGCAATGCATTGCCAAATGCATCTTTTTCAATTTTAGATTTAGTAGTTGTTGAAGGTAAATTCACTTTAAAAGACCTGGCATAATCTTCATCAACCATTACATATTCCTTTTCTGATATTTTTGTGATATCAGGATCTTTGGTTTCTAAATGAGCAATCCACTTACCATTCTCTTCCAGTTGTAACATTCCTAAAATAGTAAAAGTAGCCTGATAGGTTCTTTCCATTTCATAGTTTGTAACATTAATATTAGTGAGGCTGTATTTACAAAAAGACTTAATGAGGCTGTTTTTTACTATAGAAGGATTATTAGCGGCTTTACGTTTATAAATATCCCAATAAAAAGCACTACATTTTGCTTTCATATCTACCAGTACTTCTCCTTTATCTGTACCTGTAAGTATCATATCAATCTTATAATCCTTAGTTTCTTCTTCCTGTGCCATTGCAAACAATGAACTAAAACAAGCCACCAGCAATGCTAAGATGTATTTGTAATTTACGGTCATCATTTGTTTTAAAATACTGTTATTGTAAAGTATTCAATATTGTTAGTAAAGTTTTTTCATGTGTGTTACCGGTATAAGCAGTAGCATTAACTATAATGCCAACCACATCATTACCCAAAACCTTTAATGCAGCAACCCAGTTTACTGCTGTACTTTTACCATTAACTGTACTACCTTTAAATACACTGTAACCTTCTTCTACCATTTGCAATTTATATTTCAAGCTAAAGCCCGATGCTTTCTTTTGCCAGTCATTAATGCTTTCTAATGCTGCCTTGGGGTTGGTAATGCCGGTGAACTTATATACTTCCACAGTGGCATTACGAGCCTGGTTTGAAATGATATTTTTACAGGCAGGGCTATAATACCTGTTGGGTTCCATCATTTCCCAATCGGCCGGGTAAGCAAAATTTACTACTCCTTTAAAAGCTTTGTACCCTTGTGGTATTTGTGTTTCTTTTTGTTGAGTAGTGGGCGTAGGTGCTACAGGTGCAGTCTTGGTTATCGATACTTCATCTTGTTTATCATCTTTTTTATCGCCCGGCTTTGTTTGTTCAACCGATGGTGTAGGTGTACCTCCAAAAGATGCAGCAATTTCATCTACCTTTTTTCTAAGAAAATCATCATCTTTCAACTCTGGAGCTACAGCGCCTAATTTTATATTTTCTCTTATTTCAATTACATTATATCTTTCATCTCCTTCCTGCAATTTTTGTATAAAAGCTTCTTTATTATTCATGGCCATATCAAATGCTTCGTCGGCGGTTTTACTTCCTCCAAGGCCTTCGCCTCCAATAGCAGTACTTTCAATGGCATAATAGTTATTGTTCATCTTAAAGCCCGGGTAAGCATGCCCCGGAACCAGGTAAATAACGGGATCCATACCGGCATTGGCCATAATGCTGGCGTATAATAATGATAATTCGATACACAAACCGGTTTTACCTGTAACTACTTCTCGAGGCATACGAATATTTTGCACTATAGAACTTACATCATTAACATTTTCGGGTACACCACTTGTGCCACTATACACCATATGTGCAAGTAGGGTGGCATTATAAATGCCTTTTAAAAAACGTATACCTTCTGCTTCATTATTTCCAACACCGGCAGTTTCGCCTTTTAATATTTTTTGTTGTATTTGCTGTGTATAATATTTTATTACGGGGTCGTTAGGCGTTACATAGCAGGCCAACAAGGGTATATTATCGTAATAATCTGCAGCAGTACGTATCTCATCGGCCGGTAAAAAATTGTACATAAATGAATTCCTGCTCTTAACTGTAATAGTAAAATTATTTTCTATTGTTTTAATATTATCAGCTTTAATTACCAGTTTTACATTCTCTTTCGAATCAGTAGTTTTTTCGCCCATTTTATCAGGAAATTTTGGATAACAGTTTACTACCACTGTTTGTCCTGCCAATACAAGGGGCATTTTCTCTGCAATTGTCCAATCGAGAAAATTGCTCATTTTATATTGTACTTCCACATTTTTTGCATCAACATTGCTGGTATTTTTAATAATCATTTTAAAAAGAGAATATTTACCATCAAAAGCATCTTCGTTAGCATACACTTTATAAATTGAAGACATAATTACCGGAGGTGTGCTTATTTTAATATCCAATACTGCAGGTGCAATGCGATTATAAATTGGTTTAAAGAATACCATTCCTAACCCCACAATTAATAATATATATGGAAGTATTTTTCTCATCAGTTAGAATTTGCACCGTTACAAGAACATAATTATTAAAAGTGAATATAAAATAATTATAGCAATTATCAAATAATCAATTTGTTGCTATTTTTCAATAATTTAATTTCATAAATGTTAAAAAAATACAGTTACGCTTTACAATTGTTTACCCAAAGGGTAATTTGTTATATTTGGAAATAAAAACATAGCTGTTTAATGAAATGCCAGTTTAAAATATTACTATTAGCAGTAATTATATTTTGCGCTTGTAGCAAAGGAGCATCTGATAAAGTTCCAGCTATTGATTCTACATTGTATACCGGCAAATATGTTATTGATGAAAACAGCGATGTTAAAATTGTTGATCCCAAAACCGGCTCCTTTAATGATTATAATGGTGATAACAAAAATCCGTCAAAACCCGAACAAAGATCGGCTTATGATGAAATGAAGAAAAAATACAAGAACCTGCTTGTTTTTCATGCTGCCGATACCATGCGTATTAAAAAATCGTATATAGCCACACTTGTGTTAGGCAAAGATCAGAAAATGGGCGATATGAAAAATGAAGTGATGGAAAATGACTACAAACCAACCGACTCATTATATACAGATACAGCTATGGATTTTGGCTCTAAAATGAAGGCAAGACTGATTGACATGAGCGGATCTGAACACAAAGGATTTATCATTGAACTTTTAGGTGGCGAAGAAGCAGCCACACAAAGCATTACCGAAAAAAGAAAAAAAGTGATATGGCAATGGAAACTTACACCACAAACTCCGGGCCTGCAGGAACTAAGGCTTTCTATAAATGTAGTTGAACGCAATGGCGAAATGGTAAACCTGCCGGCAAAAAATATTTCGGTAATTATTTTTGCAGAAAAAGAAACATTATTATCAAAGGTTAAATCATTTTTTGATGAATATGGCAAATGGATACTTGCTTCCATCATCATACCCATTTTTATTGCCTGGTTTACTACAAGGATGCGTTTTAAAAGTATGGACAAGCCCCAACCAAAAGATCAAGCGGCGGCTGCACCAACTGCTGCAGCTACTGTAGATAAGCCGGTAATGCAAGATACCTCAGCGCCTGTAAACCCCGCTGCACCTGCACCGGATAAGGAATTATAAATACAGATAAATTTTTTACCCTTATTCTGTTTTACATTTGTACAAACACCATTCATGTATTATCCATCGCTGGAAACCTGTTTACTGCATCTTGAAAGACACAACCAACTGGTAAGGGTAAAAGAAGAAGTTGACCCTTACCTTGAAATGGCTGCCATTCATTTACGAGTACATGAAAAGGGAGGGCCTGCTTTGCTTTTTGAAAATGTAAAGAGCTGCAGGTACAGGGCTGCCTCCAATATTTTTGGAACACTGCAAAGAAGCGAATTCATATTTAAGAATACACTTGAAAATGTTCAAAAACTAATTGCAATAAAAAATGATCCGGTAAATGCAATAAAGCATCCTTTAAAAAATTTAAGTGTTGGTATGGCTGCATTAAAAGCTATTCCTAAAAAAAATGCTACCGTAAAGCCTGTTTTATACAAGGAAATAAAAATCAGCGATCTTCCTCAAATACAACACTGGCCAAAAGATGGCGGCGCATTTATTACATTGCCACAAGTATATACCGAAGATATTGACAAACCGGGCATAACTAATGCCAACCTGGGTATGTACCGCATTCAATTATCGGGCAATAATTATTTATTTAATGAAGAAGTTGGGTTGCATTATCAATTACACCGTGGCATTGGCATACATCAAACAAAAGCTAATAAAAAAGGACAGCCGCTAAAAGTAAGTGTATTTGTTGGCGGGCCACCTGCACATAGTGTGGCTGCTGTAATGCCATTGCCCGAAGGTATAAGTGAAACAACATTTGCAGGCGTTTTGGGTGGGCGTAGGTTTAGGTATTGTTACCGGGATGGTTTTTGTATAAGTACCGATGCTGATTTTGTAATCACCGGTTATGTTTATCCAAACCAAAACAAACCCGAAGGGCCTTTTGGCGATCACCTGGGTTATTATAGCCTTATACATGATTTCCCGGTGATGAAAGTGCATAAAGTTTATGCACGCCAAAATGCCATTTGGCCGTTTACAGTAGTTGGCCGTCCGCCGCAGGAAGATACCAGTTTTGGTCAACTGATACATAAGTTAACAGGCAAGGCCATACAACAGGAAATACCCGGGCTTAAAGAAGTTCATGCAGTTGATGCTGCCGGTGTGCATCCATTATTATTAGCAGTAGGCAGCGAAAGATATACGCCATATTTGCCAGTGAAACAGCCTGCAGAAATTTTAACCATTGCCCATCATATACTGGGAACGGGGCAATTAAGCCTTGCCAAATTTTTATTCATTACGGCAGATGAAAAACAACAAATAAGCGCTGCTGATATTCCATCTTTTTTACAATATTTTTTGCAACGCATAAATTTAGAAAGAGATATTCATTTTCAAACCAACACAACTATTGATACACTCGACTATTCGGGAGAAAGATTAAACAGTGGCAGTAAAGTAGTGCTGGCTGCGTATGGTGATGTAATTAGGGAGCTGGCAACAGATATACCGGCAATATTAAATAACCTGCAGGTATTTGAAAAACCTGTAATGGTTATGCCAGGCGTAGTTGCCTTACAGGCAAATAAATTTGTAAACTATAAAACTGCCATTGAAGAAATGGAATTGCTGAATAAGCAATGTTTATCGCACACAAAAGCGTTGCAACAGTTAGCTTTTTTAATTATTTGCGATGACACCGATTTCGTTTGTAAAAGCCTTAATAATTTTTTATGGGCAACTTTTACACGCTGCAACCCTTCGCACGATATGCATGGCATTGATAGTTTTACAGAAAACAAACACTGGGGATGCAAAGGCCCTTTAATTTTTGATGCCCGTATAAAACCTCATCATGCACCACCGCTTGAAAAAAATGATACTATAGAAAAAAGAGTTGACAGGCTGTTTGAAAAAGGCGGCAGCTTGTATAAATTAGCTTAACTACTAATTCTTCTTTATTTCTTTAGCCCATGCATCTTTTAAAGTAACAGTACGGTTAAACACCAGTTTGCCCGGGGTTGTATCTTTATCAAGATAAAAATAACCTTTGCGTATAAATTGATACCGTTTTTCAAAATCAGCATCTTGCAGCGAAGGCTCAACATAAGCATTGCTTATTACCTGCAATGAATGTTTATTGATGGTATCTTTAAAATCGCCTTCTTCGGCCAATGGGTTTTCTGATGTAAATAACCTGTCGTACAATCGCACTTCTGCATTAATTGCATGTGTGGCACTTACCCAGTGAATTGTTCCTTTTACAGTAATACCGCTTGTATCGTTACCACTTTTACTTTCGGGAATGTAAGTACAATGCACTTCTTTAATATTTCCATCGGCATCTTTAATAAAGTTATCGCACTTTATAATATAAGCACTTTTTAAACGAACCATAGCACCTGGTGCCAGCCTGAACCATTTTTTTACCGGCACTTCCATAAAATCTTCCCTTTCTATCCAAAGTTCTTTACCAAAAAGCAATTTTCTTTTTCCCATACTTTCATCGGGGCCGTTCTCACTAAAAAGTTCTTCGGTTTTTTCATCTTCATAATTTGTGATAATAAGTTTAACAGGGTCAAGCACAGCCATTACTCTTAAAGCAGTTTGGTTTAATTCTTCACGCAAACAAAATTCAAGTAAGCCAAGGTCGATAAAGTTTTCCCGCTTGGCAACACCAATTTTTTCGCAAAAAGTGCGTATGCTGCCCGGCGTGTAACCTTTGCGCCTAAAAGCGCTCAGCGTAGGCATCCGGGGGTCATCCCATCCATTTACATGGCCTTCGTTAACCAGTTGCAGCAGTTTTCTTTTGCTCATAACGGTGTATGTCATATTCAACCTTGCAAACTCGTATTGGTGTGATGGGTAAATTTCCAGATTCTCAATCAGCCAGTCATATAGCTCACGGTGAGGCACAAACTCAAGGGTACAAATGGAGTGAGTAATTTGTTCAATACTGTCGCTTTGGCCATGTGCAAAATCGTACATTGGGTAAATACACCATTCATCTGCAGTACGATGATGGTGGGCATGTTTTATCCTGTAAATGATAGGATCTCTCATTAGCATATTGGTATGCTTCATATCTATCTTTGCCCGCAAAACTTTTTCACCGTCTTTATATTTGCCTGCTTTCATTTCGGAAAACAAAGTAAGGTTCTCTTCAATGCTGCGTTTGCGGTATTCATTTTCTTTTCCCGGTTCTGTAGGAGTACCTTTCAAAGCTGCAATTTCTTCGGCTGATGAATCATCTACATATGCCAATCCTTTTTTTACCAGGTCAACGGCAAACTGGTATAGTTTGCCAAAATAGTCAGAAGTGTATAATTCTTCGGCCCATGTAAAACCAAGCCAGCGTATATCGTCTTTAATACTTTCTACATATTCTGTTTCTTCGGTTACGGGGTTGGTATCATCAAAACGAAGGTTGGTTTTGCCGCCATATTTAATGCCTAATCCAAAATTTAAACAAATTGATTTTGCATGGCCTATATGCAGATACCCGTTTGGCTCTGGAGGAAAACGGGTGATAATACTTTTGTACTTACCTGTTTTTAAATCTTCTTCTATAATTTCCTCAATAAAGTTGAGGCTTTTTTCTTCGCTCATTATTTTATTTTGAAGGGCAAATTTACAAAAAGTACCGGCAGGCAAAAATCTTTTACAGTTTATGCAAAGACATGTTTTTTATTGATCAGGAAATCTAATGTTGTTTCTTCAATTCTTCCAGCATTAAAATAATCTTGTCCAGTTTTTCTGTTTCAATTTTACTTAATTGAATCTGCAGCGATTCAATTTCTTTTTTTGCCTCCAGGTTAGTATCATAATCGGCCTGGGCCTGCAACCTGTCCCTCTCACTCTGGCGGTTTTGTGCCATCATAATAACAGGCGCCGCATAAGCGGCCTGCGTAGAAAAAAGCAGGTTTAGCAAAATAAAAGGGTAGGGATCCCAGTGATTAAAATAACCTACCACATTTAATATCATCCAGGCCAATACAAAAATGGTTTGCCAGATAATAAATGTCCAGGAGCCCATGCCTTTTGCAACCTTATCGGCCACACGCTGCCCAATGGTACGTTCTGCACGGTGTTTTTCTAGCCAGGTTCTTGCTGTCCTGGTTTTTTCTGCGATAGTTTTTAATGACATATGCCGGTTTTTTTCTTAAAATAAAAAAGCCTTTTTATAATTACATAAATGTAATTAATAAAAAGGCTGGAAATTTATTTATAAAAGCTGTTTACGCTCTACCCATATTTCTTAAATGCACGGCATGAGAAACAATGGCATGGCGCATGCGCCTGTATTCGATATATTTTATCCCGTACTCCTGGCAGGTTTGTTTAATTATTTTGCTGATGGCAGGGTAGTGGATGTGCGATATTTTTGGAAAAAGATGATGCTCAATCTGGAAATTCAATCCGCCAACAAGCCATGATATGAGTTTGTTTTTGGTTGCAAAATTTGCTGTAGTTTCTATTTGATGAATAGCCCACTCATTTTCGATGCGGTTGATATCGGCATCGGGTACCGGGAAGGCTGTTTCTTCAACCGTATGTGCCAGTTGAAAAACGATACTTAATACAAACCCTGCAAACATGGCAATAATTAAAAAGCCAATCAGCCATTTTACAAAACCAAGTAACATAATCGGCAACACAATCATCATAAAATAATAACCTGCTTTAGCTACCCAAAATGCGATATGCTCAAATGTGCTCATTTTTTTTATAGGCACAATGCCAACTTTTTTACTGAAATATTTACGAAAGTCGGACTCGAACACCCAAACCAGCAGCAACAGCGTATATAAGAACCAAACATAAATATGCTGAAACCGGTGTATGAAATATTTCTTTTGCGAACTGCACATCCTCAACATCGGCTTTATTTCAATATCATCATCCACACCATCAATATTTGTGTAGGTATGGTGTATGATGTTGTGTTTGTTATTCCACATAATGCCGCTTGCGCCAAGTGCATTTACAGAGTAAGCTGCAATTTTATTCCAAAATTTACTTTTGCTAAAACTACCATGACTACCATCGTGCATAACATTAAAACCTATTGAAGCAGTTAATCCTCCCAATGCAAAACATTCCAATATGGCTATCCAGTTTGCCGGTGTAAAAAACAAAACATGTATGTACAGGGCAATGTACAGCGACCATAATAATACTGCCTTAAAATAAAGGCTGAAATTACCATGTACCGATTTTTTTGTTTCTACAAAATAATCGTTCACTCTTTTTTTAAGTTCCTGGTGAAAAGTTGATCCTTTAACATTTAAGAATTTTGGTGTAGCCATAGTTTATTTTTTTTCAGAATAGCAATTGTTATGTATCAAGTTTAATAAATGCATCAAAATTTTTAAGCCCCGGTGTTTTTTCGGTTATAAATCCTTCGGCATATTTAACCCCAATCATTTTGCCAAACCATTTGTGCCGGTAAATAACACTGTCTAAAAAATCGGGTGTAGAAATATATGTTTGCGGTCCATTGTCAGGCTGTTCTGTATGAAACTGTGTTTTGTATGCTTTTATTGCGTCAATCTTTTGTTCAAAAACATCAGTTATATCTATTACAAAATCCGGTTTCAGCATCCTGTCTTGTATATATCTAAAAACATATTTAGGCCGCCATGCCTGTTGAACTTCATTTTCAAAAACAGTTTCAATCTTTCTTAATCCCGATAAAAATGCAGCATCTGCAACAAGTTTCGACGACCGGCCATGATCGGGGTGCCTGTCTTCGGGGGCATTGCATAAAATTATTTCGGGTTTATATTGCCTTATTACACTTATTATTTTACGCTGATGTGCTTCATCATTTTTAAAAAATCCGTCAGCCATAAGTAAATTCTTCCGCACATCTACACCTAATATAGCTGCAGCTTCGGTTGCCTCAGCTTGCCTGGTTTCGGCAGTTCCTCTTGTACCTAATTCGCCTGCCGTTAAATCTATGATGCCTGTATTTTTCCCGCTCTTTTTTTCAACAAGTAATACGCCACTGCAACTTAATTCCACATCATCGGGATGTACGCCAAAAGCCAAAACATCTAACTTCATACTTTATTGAAAATTATTGGCGCAAGTTATATCATTTTAACTTACTTATCTATATCAATTATATGACTTCAATCAGGATTAACACACTTATTCACATCAAATTTGTTAAAGTGTATAAAATTGTAATTAATTAAGAAAATAAATGAAGAGGAATGTAATTGAAAAACTTAATTAATAATTGCAGAAGCATAGATACGATTAGTATTATACCTGTATCCATAGGTTTGGCAAACTTCTTTTAAAATCATTTCCATTTCTCTTTCATCGCCAAAAGCATCGTAAGGTTGTTTTAAATTGCTGCTGAAAAAAAATGCGATGGTTTGATAAAACCTTGCAGTAAAGCCGCCTTTATATTCTTTTATGATTTCGTAACAGTTATTGCCGGTTTCACGGTTAATAAGTTTCATCAGCACTTTACCCTGGTAAATAGATAAATTGGTGAGAGGCTGCGTAAATTCTTTTCTCAGTTCCTTTTCCCTGCTTTTGATAATATCTTTACGTTTGGCCTTATCGGTAACACCAATAAGTTTTGCATTTATTTCGTTCATCACTTGTCCCGAACGAACGGCATAAGGATAAGTTACAATAATTGCATTGCGTAGCCTCGTCCATTTGGCACGCAACTCCTGGTTGCCATCAGCAATACGGGCATACATCTCTACCGGGAATAATGTTTTAGCTTCAATGGTATCGCCATCATATACTACGGCATAAGTGGTAAGCGTATCATTAATTCCTTTTTGCTGGGCAAAAGCTGCATACTTTCCTGCGCCAAGCATCAGCATAAACAGAATTATGCTTTTTTTAAACCCCGTTAAATGCTTTTGCTTTTGCATATTGTAAATTTACAGGTACAGACCAATATTTAATGCAGATAGATGCTTAAGGTAACCTTAATTTTTTCGGTTTATTGTATGGCCTTGGTATTTATTAGCTGTAAATACAAAGAAAAAGATCCTTCTGCCGAACTGGTGCAGCACTATCGGGATTCTGTTTCGGAAGCCAGGATTGACTCTGCATATAAAGCAATTAAATCAAGATGCGATACACAGATGCTTTACCAGGTACCAATAATGGTAGATTCGTTTTTAAAAAACCCTGCATTGGTAACTAAGTTTTTTGATACGGCAAATATTTATACCGATGCCGATAAAAAAGTTGAAAAAGTAATAAGGCAGCTATTAGCCGATTGCGATTCTAATTTGCTAAAAGAAACATATAAAATAGCCCGGCACCGGCAACAATTAAAACCACAGCGGCATAAAAAGTAGAGAGCTTAGCTCTTTTTACAGCACTCATTATAATACCAATTGCCATAATTACCAGCCCCAGCCATACCAGGTTTATATAAGGAAAAACATAAGCTTTAAGGGTTATGTATTCAATCAATTTATCCGATTCTTTAAAACCCAGTTTTATTTTATGATTATCGGTTACACCTGCAAATTTTAAATAAAGGTTTTGTGCATATACTGTATCATCAATCTGGTTTACGCCAAATTCATCAACCTGTATTGCCGGCATGGCTTTGTAATGCATGCTGTCTTTGCTTACCAAAGTAACGTCAGCCATTAAAGCAGCATCGGTTGGTTTAAAATGATACTTGCCATTATCGGGGTTTTTAACAACTTTATTCAAAATAATAATGCCGTTGCTGTAATAAGCCGTATCTCCTTCTCCCAATTCGCTAATCTTAAACTGCGTTGTATCTTCTTCCTGGTTTTTATTATTAATTGCATACGATATATAAGTAAACACATCTTTACCCAGGTACGATTTGGTATCGGGGTTGCTGCTCATGTTATTATCTTTCATGATGTACACATCGGGCCATAAGGTAAACTGTTCTTTAACCTGTTTGGTAACCTTATCTTTCTTTTGAAAAAGCAGTTCATAAAAACGGCGGCCTTTTTCATTACCAAAAGAATCTTTCAGGTAAGTAACTTCATAAGGGCCCATGGTTACAGGCACCTGGCGAATAAGGGTGAGGTTTTCCTGCGGATTATCCGATTCTTTTGTCATTGGGTCTTTACCACTGATGGGTAAATGAATGCCATTTGCCCGGCTATCGCTTATAACTTCTTTATTGCTTGATGAAATAAGAATGCCTGCCAGCATTAATGCAAATCCAAGATGCGCCACCGAACCACCTGCCGATTTTAGTTTACCATTTAACCCGGTCCATATATAAGCTGCATTAGCAATTACCGAATAGATGGATGCAAACAATGCTACATAAGCGGCGCCTAAAAATCCGGCTCCCATTTTATAATAAGTAAGCGGATAAATAAATGCCAGCAATGCAGTGATAACAGCCGCTATTAAAGTAGGCACTGCTATTTTCTTTAAAATATATGCCGATGAAGTATTCTTATACTTGAAATATTGTGCAATAGCGCTTAACAAACCTATGATAATGGCTACCAAAATAACCACTTTATTATATGAGAATTCTACATTTTCGGGCTGTGCAATATGGGTACCAAAAATTTTATTGTAAACAGGCACCGATGTTTTAGCAATAATAAAAACAGAAGTTAAAAATAACACCAGCGAACCAATAAACATCCAAAACTCTCTTGAGTTGGTGCTTTCTTCTTTTTGCAGGGATGGCATCTTTTTAAGGTTGGCAATAAAAAGCCCCAATGATGGCAATGCAAATGCAGCCACAAAAAGCAATATCATCACATTAATAGCTTGTCCTGCATCGGTAAATGCATGTACCGATGTATCGCCTAATATACCTGTACGGGTTAAAAAGGTTGAATACAAAACAAAAATAAAAGTGAGGAAAGCAAAAAGATAACTGGCTTTTAAAGAATGTCCTGTTGCTTTATAAATTACCATAGTATGCAAACCGGCAATTAAAATAAGCCAGGGTACCAGCGATGCATTCTCAACAGGGTCCCATGCCCAGTAACCGCCAAATGATAATGATTCATATGCCCATTTGCCACCCATCATAATTCCGGTACCCAGCACACAAGCGCTAAACAAAGCCCATGGCAGGGCAGGGGTTATCCAGTCGCCGTAGCGTTTTGTTTGTATTCCTGCAAAAGCATAACCAAAAGGGATAATGGTAGAAGCAAAACCTAAAAATAAAATAGGCGGATGAATAACCATCCAGTAATTACGCAGCAACACATTAAGGCCAACCCCGTCTTTAATAAAGGTTAAATAATTTGGCTGACTAAAGATGGGACCCGTAATTTCGTTTCTTGTTAAAGTAAAAGGGTTGCTGCCCAGTCGTACATCACCTACATAAATGCCTACCAGCATAACCAGTAAAAAACACTGTGCCAAACTTATCACTGTCATTACCGGTGCTTCCCAATCCTTTGCTTTAAGCATGATGATGATGCCAAGCAGGCTGTGCCAGATAGCCCACAGCAAAAAACTACCTTCCTGTCCTTCCCAAATACAGGCAAGTAAATATTTAGGCTCCAGTTCAAGAGATGCATGTTTATATACATACATGTACTCAAAATAATGATGGGCACATATATAATAAATGGTGGCAAAAATGATGAGGGCCGATATTAACTGCGTTGTAAAAGCTATCCTTGCATACCTAAGCCATGAATTTTTTTCGTTTAAATCTGTTTTTTTACCGGCAGTAAAAAATGAAATAGTAGAAATTATGGATGCAACAAATGCAAGTAATACAAAAAAGTGGCCTATTTGCCCGGGTAATAAATGTTCGCCTTCAAACTGCATTGCTAAATTAATTTGTGATGAAAAATCCCGTTAATATGCAGAATCCTGTTGGTTGGTAATTGTTTTTTCCAGTTGTTTCTTATCGTCTTTGTATTTACTGGGGCATTTCAAAAGGATGTCTTTACATTCAAAATGATCAGCTTCCATTTTTCCTTTCATTACAATGCGTTCGCTTTTTTCAAGATCGGTGGGTTTACTATTACGAAAAATCACTTTGGTTTTTCCGCCCAGGCTGTCCACAGCATAAAAAGAAAGATAGTTTGGGTTTTTTATAGCATCATATTCAATAGGCTCAGTTTTATCAAGTTTGGCAATCAGGTGTACAAAAGTTCCTTGTTTCTTTTTTGCCGAGCTGATGCTTTCGTAAGTTGAAAAATCGCCTGCTGAAAAAACAATAAGCGATACAATAAGTACAGCAATAGCAATTAAGAATATAATATGTGTTTTCTTCATAAAAAAAATTTCGTTGCAAAGGTAATTCAATTGAAGTCTTAATATCCATTTTGTAACAGCAATTTGATATTGTTTAACTCATTTTAGTTCATACATGATGATTATAAAACATAATTGAAGCAGAAAAAGTAAATAATGTCACCAATACGCTTTCATTCCTCAACTGTCGCTTATATTTGCAGCGTTTTTACCCTTGAAAAAAGCTATTTATTTAAATTAATCACCAGATGACAGATCTCTCTACTTTTGATCCTAACTCGGTTGGCAACCCCGATAACAATATTTTTGGCTTACCCTTTACTGAAGAAGATGCCAGGTTAATAATTATACCTATACCCTGGGAAGTTACAGTAAGTTATAGCGCCGGTACAGCCCGTGCACCCGAAAACATCTTCAATTCAAGCATACAGGTAGACCTGTATGATCCCGATGTAAAAGATGGCTGGAAACAGGGCTACTATATGCGCCCGCATGATAAAAAAGTTTTGATTAAAAGCGATTACCTGCGCAAAGAAGCCGAATTATACATCAACTATATTTCGCACGGCGAAAAGGTGGCCGACAATAAATTCATGTGTAAATCTCTTAAAGAGATAAATGAAGGCAGCGAATTTTTAAATAACTGGGTTTTTGAACGCACTAAAGAATTGTTAGACCAGGGAAAACTGGTTGCTTTATTGGGTGGAGACCATAGCACCCCATTAGGATATTTTAAAGCCATTGCCCAAAAGCACGGTGATTTTGGATTGTTACAAATTGATGCCCATTGTGATTTGCGTAAGGCATACGAAGGGTTTACTTACTCTCATGCATCCATCATGTACAATGCCCTGGAAGAAATACCACAATTAAAAAAGCTGGTACAAGTTGGCATTAGGGATTATTGCAGCGAAGAAGCTGATTATATACAAGCCTCAAATGGGCGTGTGGTTACCTATTTTGATAAAGATATTAAAGAGCGACAGTATGAAGGTCAAACCTGGAAACAGATTGTAGATGAAATGGTAAGCCACCTGCCCCAAAAAGTTTATATCAGTTTTGATATTGATGGATTAGACCCGAAGCTATGCCCCAATACAGGCACTCCGGTACAGGGTGGTTTTGAAACAGAACAGGTATTTTATATTTTTAAAAGAATATTACAAAGCGGCAGAAAATTTATTGGTTTTGATTTAAATGAAGTGGGTGTTAGCCATGATGAGTGGGATGAGAATGTAGGTGCCAGGTGCTTGTTTAAAATGTGTAATTTACTGGTAGCATCAAACCCACTGGGATGAATTACAGTTTTACATTAAAAAACAATAATACAAAAGCATACAGGCTGTTCACCTGGTTTTTATTTTTACTGCATATTTCAATTGCTGGCTTGATGGCGGTAAACACTGCCGACAAGGCCGTAAAAACAGGCCTCTTTATCCTGGTAGGATTTTATATCCTTATTGCAGCACTTTATTATTTTTTTACCGGGAAACAAAAAAATGCTTTTGAAACTTTCAGTTTCGCCATGGCCTTGTTTTATGCAGGTTTTTGGATGAAGCATGTGGGCCTAGTTGCTTTCTTTGTTTTTACAGCCTTGATATTATTTGTAAATTTCATTCACAAAAAAAAGGCAGGCTTGTTGATAAGTGGTGCAGGTGTTAAATTGAAAGGTATTTTTAAAGCCGTTGAATACAGTTGGCCCGATATTGATAATCTTGTACTGAAAGACGGTTTACTAACCGTAGATTTTACTTCGAATAAATTATTACAGTGCGAAATTGATACTGATACAAACCCGATTGATGAAAATGAATTCAACAGGTTTTGTATGCTTCACCTTAATAAACTATAGTAAAAGAAATCAATCTTTGATTTTATGTTAACAAACAGCCCATACATTTTATATTCAGACGGTAATGGAAATATTTTTGAAGACACATCGCTTTATGTAACCGGCCGCAGCGGCTGGGATGCCATACCTGTACCTGCAGATGAATGGATTGAATTACCCAACGGTGGTAATTTATACGAACTACCTGGCCGCAAAGGTATTGGTATTGATGTAAAAACAGGGGAGATGCGTATTTGCGAAAAAGGATGGGCTGTAGCTGCTTTTATACCGCCGGCATATACCGGTTTATACATGGCGGCATACGAAACAGAAAAAGATGCCCCCACTTTACCGTTGTTTTGTTACACAGCAGCAGGATGGCGTAATGAAAAAATTTATGTTACTGCTGTAAGGATAGAAAAAGATATCAGGCAGGAAGCAGAAGGATATGATGAGCAAAAGATTAATACCGGAACAAAAAATTTGTTGAAAGCATATCCGCATAACAGGCTGGTAAAACACCTGATGGAAAATTGCTGCATGACATACACCTGCCCCGCAGCAAGAAACCTTGCTATTGGCCGGTGGGAATGCCCGGTGCCTGTTTCGCCGGCATGCAATGCAAACTGTATCGGTTGCATCTCTTTTCAACCCGAAACAGAAACCATTTTTAGCACACAAGACAGGTTAACTTTTAAACCCACTGCCGAAGAAATAGTTGAATTTACTGTGCCACACCTTGAGACTGCACCTTTTCCTATCATTAGTTTTGGGCAGGGTTGCGAAGGCGAACCTTTACTTATGTGGGAAACCATCAGGGAATCGATTATTGAAATAAGGAAGCATACACAAAAAGGCAGCATTAACATCAACAGCAACGGAAGCATGCCCAAAGCCGTAAAAGCTTTGTGCGAAGTTGGGTTGAACAGTATCAGGGTTAGCACCAACTCGGCCCGTAAAAATATTTATACATCATATTACCTGCCTAACAATTACGAGTTTGAAGATTTACTTGATAGTTTAAAAATTATGCGAAGTTTTGGCGGCTGGACAAGTATTAACTACTTTGTTTTCCCGGGCATGACAGACAGTGTTGAAGAATATGAAGCATTAAGAAAGCTGATTAAAGAAACCGACCTGTGCATGATTCAATGGCGTAATTTTAATATTGACCCCGATTGGTACCTGGGAAAAATTGGAATTACCGATACCGGCGAATGTATGGGTGTAAAACAGATGATGGAACTAATAAGAGAAGAATTTCCAAATCTTAAATTCGGTTATTTCAATCCATCTATCGAAAGAATAAAAGGGAATTTTGATGTAGACTTTGCACATTAATTATTGCTGTTGATGTTTTTACAACTGCATTCAATTAAAATATTGCTTAATTCAAATTCTTCCACAAATATTGTATCAACCCATCGGCCAAACCAATTTTGGGCACATAAATTTCCCTGGCGCCTGCCCATCGCATGGCATTGTTGTATATGAGCAGCGCAGGTACAATTACATCTGCACGGTCGGTTTTTAAATTATAAAGCCTTATCCTTTCTTCTAACGAAACGCTGCTTAATTCCTTATAATAATCTTTTATCAGTTCATGCGAAAGGGGTTTGCCTTCTTTGGTTTTGCTCATGGTAAATACTTTATTGATGTTGCCGCCGCTGCCAATTGCTACAACTTCTTTTTGCTCTTTGGTAACGGTTTTTATAATTTCTCTCATCACTTCCCAGGTTTTTTCATGTACAGCGCCCTGTAACAGTCGTATAGTGCCAATATTAAACGATTCCCTGAATAATAAACTGCCATTACTAAAAAAAGAAAGTTCGGTACTGCCGCCACCCACATCAATGTACATATAGCTATGGTCTTTATCTAATGTTTCGGCAATATGGTTTTCAAATAACAATTCAGCTTCAAAATCTCCGCTTATCACTTTAACCTGTATGTCGGTTTCTAATTTCACCTTGCGTATAATATCTTCTGCATTTTTTGCATCCCTCATGGCGCTTGTAGCGCAGGCTATACTGTTTTTTACTTCATATACATTCATCAGGTGTTTAAATGCTTTCATTGTTTGCAACAGCATTCCGGTTTTTTGTTTTGATACGCTGCCTGTTTCAAAAACATCAAAACCCAGCCGTAATGGAATGCGAAAAAGATTCAGCTTATTAAAAACAGGAGATTTGTTTTCATTATTTATCACATCTGTTATCAATAACCGGGCGGCATTGCTTCCTATATCTATGGCGGCTAATCTCAAAATATCTTTTTAATTTATCAATGAAAAAAGTATTGAAAAGTTTTTACACAAACTGCATACACTCACTTTCGATAAAGATAATTATAGGTTTCTACCTGGCTGCGTATTTTTTTTGTATTGCGGGGATTAACATACTGGTTGCTTAAATCGTTATCCAATATCCTTGCTTTAATGTTATCCTTTAATTGTATTTGCATGATGTCTTTAATTTCCTGTTGTATGTTTTTTTCAAAAATGGGACAAGCCACTTCAATACGATGATCAATATTGCGTACCATCCAGTCGGCAGATGATATAAATACTTTTTCTTTACCATCGTTATAAAAAATCATTATTCGTGAATGCTCCAGGTATTCATCAACAATGCTTATGGCTAGTATAGGCTTTTTAAATTTCCTGTTTTCGGTTGGTAAACAAAAAATTCCCCTCACTACCATTTTAATTTCAACACCCGCTCTTGCTGCTTCATATAATTTATCTATAAGTTTTTCATCACTTAACGAGTTTAATTTTAAGATTATGCCTGCCGGCTTTTTTAACCGGGCAGCTTTTATTTCTTTATTTATAAGTTGTATTAATTGCTTTCGCATACCGGAGGGGCTAACCAGCAAAGTTTTGCAAATGCGTAAAAAATGCACCCTGCTTTTGGGTTGCTCAAGGTAATGGAATATACGGTTTACATCGGCCATAATGTTGCGGTCGCTTGTAAGCAGGCAGGTATCGCCATATAGCTTTGCTGTTTGTTCGTTTAGGTTACCGGTGCTTACAAATCCATAATGTATGGTATGATTTTTTACCCGCTTTTTTATGAGGCAAATTTTTGCATGCACTTTCATATTAGGCACACCCAGCAACACTTTTACGCCTGCTTCTTCCAGTTCTTCCTTCCATTCAAGGTTGGCTTCTTCATCAAACCTTGCACGCAGTTCAAGCATTACGGTTACCATTTTACCGTTACGTACCGCATTTACCAAAGCATTAATAATTTTACTTCGGTTTGCCAGCCTGTAACAGGTAAGTTTAATACTTATCACTTCGGGGTCAATAGCAGCCTCCCGCAGCATATCAATCACACTGTTGAAAGAATGATAAGGAAAATTTAGCAACACATCTTTTTTTAAAACAACTTTGGTAACACTGGCCGCATTTTTTAGTGCAGGATGCAGGAAAGGTTTTTTACGAAGGTTCTTTTTTACAAAAACCGATTCGGGAAAACCAATAAAGTCTTTAAAATTATGAATACGGCCGCCGGGTATAATATTATCTTTTTGCTGCAGGCCCATGCGCCTTACCAGGTAGGTAAGCAAAACGGGGTCTATTTCTTTATCAAAAGTAAACCTTACGGGCTTGCCCGATTTACGGCTCTTTAATCCTTTTTTTATTTTTTGGATGAGCGAAGTGGAAATATCATTATCAATATCTATCTCTGCATCTCGGGTTACTTTAATGATATGCGATGAAAAAGTATCGTATCCAAAAAAAGAAAAAATATGTGGCAGGCAAAACCGAATCACATCTTCCAATAGGATGATATATTTATCAGTACTGTTTTTTGATGGCAAAATGATAAACCTTGATAAACGTCTTGCCGGTACAGATATCAATGCAAATTTTTGGGGAATAGATTTATCTTTTTTTGAAAGGCTGCAGGCAAGGTAAATTGATTTATCGTTAAGCACCGGGAAACTCTGTATGCTCTCAATCATCAACGGTATAATATCGCTGCGTACCTCTTCATTAAAATAATCAAGTACAAATACCTGTTGTTGTTTACTAAGTTGTTTATCGGTTACTAAAAATATTCTTTCTTTCTTCAGCTCACGTAATATTTCATTCCATATACGGTCAAATTCTTTGTGCTGCTCTGCTACTGTTTTATGAATTTCATCTAAAATGGCGCCCGGCTGAAGTTCCAGGTGCATCCTTATCTTCTTTCCAAATTCAAGCATACGTTTTAATGTGGCAACCCTAACCCTGAAAAACTCATCCAGGTTATTGGAAAAAATTCCCAGGAAACGTATGCGTTCAAGTAAAGGAACCGTTTCATCTGCAGCTTCCTGCAAAACCCTATTGTTAAACGAGAGCCAGCTTATATCTCTGAATATTATTTTTCTTTTATGCAAAAACAAAAATTTTATAATAAAGTGGAAAATGAAAATTGCATTTGTTGGTTTTATAAAAATATACTACCTGGTGTTTTTCATCTTCTCAATAATACCCGTGGTAGAAAAACCCTCCAGGATAGGAACAATTTTAACTTCGCCGCCATTGGCCATTACTTCTTTAGCGCCAACAATATTATCAATGGTATAGTCGCCCCCTTTTACCAATACATCCGGCATAATGGCAGTTATCAAATTTAATGGAGTGTCTTCATCAAAAAGTATGATAGCATCTGTTATTAAAAGCGATGCAAGTAATAAAGCCCTTGCATTTTCATCATTCACCGGCCTGTTTGGGCCTTTTAACCGTTTAACTGATGCATTGGTATTTACGGCAACTATTAGCACATCACCAAACGAAGCCGCTTCGCTAAGTGATGCAATATGCCCCTGGTGCAAAATATCAAATACGCCATTTGTAAAAACTATTTTTTTATTAAGTAACCGCCATCTTTTAAGTTGGTGTTGCAATTGAGACAGGTTAAACACTTTCAACGGTATGGTGCTTATGGCTCTCATCTTTTCGTTTATTTATATAAGGTAAAATTAGTAAACAGATAAAACCTACTATCAGTATCAGTATAAACTGTGCCGACCACTGCAGCCATCCATTGGCTGTGCCAAAACTAGCCGGTACATTATAAAGTTGCATAGCCTCCATTACAAAAACAGGATACAACCCAATACCACCGGGAGTTAGAATGGTAGCCATTGTTCCAAACACTAAAACCGGGAAAGCGGCCATCATGGGCAAGCCTGCTGTTTCGTTGATGGCAAAAAAACCTATATAAGTACCAATTACATAACAAGACCAGATTAATATACTGTGAAAAATAAAATACCCTTTTTGCTGCATCGTTTTTATACTCAATAATCCTGTAAGAATTCCATTAAATATGCCTTTAATTTTTTGAATAAATTTTACTTCGGCAAATCTCCTGAAAATAAAACGCATCAAAAAAATAAGCACAATAAAACACAAAATCATTAATGAAAATTTAATAACAAATGCACCTGTGTTTTGCGAAAAAATATATTTTATAAATATTGCTTTTGCATATCCACCCACTACTTTTACTTGTGATATAAGTGCAATAATAACCACTATAATAAGCGACAGTATATCAACAGCCCTTTCAACAAGTATGGTACCAACCAGTTTATCAGGTGGTACTTTTTCATACTTACCCAGGATAGTACATTTTAATATTTCGCCAAGGCGTGGTACTGCAAAATTTGCCAGGTAACCTATCATTACAGCACTAAATGTGTTACTCAACTTTGGCGTATATCCCATTGACCGCATCAGGATTTGCCACCTGATTGCCCTGCTTAAATGGCTAATAGTTAAAATTATAAAAACAGGTATTAGTAAGTAGTAGTTGGCCGTTTTTAAACTCCTGATAAATTCTACATATGCTTCATCACTTAATTTATGAACACTCCACCATACCAGGAATATACCTATTCCTAAAAAAATTATATACTGTACTATGTAGAAAAACCCTTTTTGCATATCAGGATACAAATTACGAAGTGATAATGAAGTAAATGATTTAAGTTTTTGAAATTATTGTAACAGGAGATTATCAATAAGCCTTATTTTACCATTAAATGCTGCAATAAGTGCTACAAGTTTTATTTTGCCATCCCACACATCAATAATACTGAGGTTGTTGGAAGATGCAATTTCTACATAATCGGGTTTAAAACCTTTTTCAACCAGGCTTAAAAATACCTGTTTCTTTAAAGAATTAATATCGCCGGGTACAATATTCTTTTTTATAAATGATAAGGCTTCAAAAATTGCTACTGATTTTTTCCTCTCTGTTTCATTTAAACGCATATTCCTGCTACTCATTGCAAGGCCGTCATCTTCACGCAGGGTAGGGCATATGATAACATTGGTATTTATTTTTGTTAACTGCAACATCTTTTTAATAACCATGCATTGCTGGTAATCTTTTTGGCCTAAGTATAAATTATTTGCCGGGATGATGTTGAGCAACCTGTGTACCACCTGGCATACACCCTGGAAATGGCCGGGCCTGTACTTTCCTTCAAGCACTGTTTCAAGATAACCAAGGTTATACTTACCATTAAGGGTTTCGCCATGGGGATACATTTCCGTTACAGTTGGTAAAAACAATACATCGCAACCGGCTCTTTCCAATTTATCTATATCGCTTTCAATAGTAACCGGGTAATTATCAAAATCGGCTTTATCGTTAAACTGGGTAGGGTTTACAAAAATGCTGCTCACAACCAAACTGCAATTTTTTTTTGCGGCTTCCAAAAGTGAAATATGCCCCTGGTGCAGGGCTCCCATGGTAGGCACAAAACCTATAGAAACCCCTATTTTTTTATTTTTAAGTAGGTATTCTTTTATATCAAAAGTTTTTTTAAAAATTCTCATCATGCATGCAAATGTTTGATATTACTGTGTAGATGCTGTATTTCCCGAATAAATATCGTAGTTTTGCACTCCCGTTTATAACCTATTTAGTAGTAAACTTCGTGTAAATGAGTACAAAGAAAAGAATTTTATTTATTGCAAATGAGATGTCGCCCTATCTGGAGCTTACCGATTTTGCTGAAATTGTAAATAAGCTGGCAGTAAAAGCTAATGACAGTGGTATGGAGATACGATGTATTATGCCAAGATTTGGTGTGATAAATGAAAGAAGACACCGTTTACATGAAGTGGTTCGCTTATCGGGTATAAATGTTACTATAGACAATGATGATTACCCATTGGTGATAAAAGTAGCTTCGCTACCCAATGCCAGGCTACAGGTTTATTTTTTAGATAATGAAGATTATTTTAAACGTAAATCGGTTTTTACTGATGAAAAAGATACCTGGTTTGATGATAATGGACTAAGAACCGTTTTGTTTTGCAAAGGCGCCCTTGAAACAGTAAAGAAATTTGGCTGGCCGCCCGATATCATCCATTGCAGTGGCTGGATGACAGGGCTGATACCAATGTTTATTAAAAATGCATATAAAAAAGAACCCGTTTTTAGTAACAGTAAAATAATTTACACAATTGGCCAGCAAACTTTTAAAGACAAGTTAGGCAGCGATTTTTTAAAGATGGCAACTATTAACGATTATGTTACCAAAAAAGAATTGGAATCGTTTAAAGAAAATAATAACCTGGCCATGTTTAAAGGTGGCGCCACCTATGCCGATGCTATAACTTTTGGAGCCGACAAAGTAGACAAGAAACTAACCGAGTTGTTTTCAAAAGTAAAAGGTAAGAAAGTGCTGAAATACGATGCTGAAAGTGATTTAACAGACTATTTGCAATTGTATGCCGACCTTGCAAAATAGTAACCAAAAAAGATTTTTCATAAAATTATAACTGTGCAAAAACGATTTTACCCTTTAGCAGTAACTGCTGTTGTTTTATTATTACTTTTAAACTGGAACTGTACAAAACTTGACACATCCGATATTGGCAGCGACCAATTACCTGCAGTTGATAATGTACACACTTTTGCCGATACACTTCCATTAATAACTACACAGGGCATTTTTAATGATACCACAAAAGTTGCTCTTTTAAATAATTTTGTTATTGGAGCTATTAATAACGATCCGCTTTTTGGAACAACAAATGCAAGCGCCTATTTTCAATTAAAGCCCGATTTTTACCCCTATTATTTTGGCAATGCCGGAGATACTGTAAAAGGCTACTCAGATGTAGGGCTCGATTCAATTGTATTATGTTTAAAATATAAAAGTTTTTGGGGCGATAGCTCAATACCTGTACAATTAGAAGTGCGTGAAGTAAGCGATTATACTTTTGTAGATTCATTATATAAAGAACACGATATTAATTATGCACCGGTTACCGGAGCTGTACTTGCAACCACAACCGTAGATATCAGAAGGCTTGGCGATACTGTAAAATATACCAATGGAAGAAATTACTCAATTAATCTTATCAGGATAAAATTGCCAATGAGCTGGGCTAATACTTTATTTAACAGGGATAGTATTGCAAATAACCCGGGCAATAATGCTTTTTATAATGATTCAATTTTCAGGCATACATATCATGGGTTGGCTGTAATGCCCGTAGGTAGCGCTGCTAATAGCCTTATTTATGTTAACCTGGCCGATACTACAACAAAATTGGAGGTACATTTCAGGAAAAGAAACAAAGGCATAATAGATACAACATATCAATCTTTACATTTAGGCACTTACACATTACCGCCTACACCTACACAACCTGCACAATCATCTATTGCCAATAAAATTGTTCGTAACCGTTCGGGGGCAACAATGCAGTTTCCGGCACCGGGAGATCTTTATATACAAACAACACCGGGCTCTTATGTTAACATAAGTATCCCCAGTTTATCAAGTTTAAATAACCGAATTATACACCGTGCCGAACTTGTAATTCAGCAAATACCTAATTTACCATCGCTTGATGAAGCGCTTTCAGTACCATCCTTCTTATATCTTGATTTAAAGGATACAACATTAACTGACAGGTGGAAACCTATTTATTATGATTTAAATCCCAGACAACCATACGACCCCGATACTAAATTAGGTTATGGATACTTGCCTACAACTATCGATTATTTAACATTTGGCGGCTTTAGAAGAGCAGGAACAGATAAGTTTGGCAACCCCAATAAGTATTACAATTTTAATATTACCAGGTATGTACAACAAATTGTAACCAGGCATATCCCTAATTATCCATTACGATTATATGCCCCTTATGAAGTTTACTATCCGCAATTAGGCAACGACTCTTACCCTGCAGAAAAGTTACAATATGGTAACAACTTAGCCGCCGGAAGAGTTAAAGTAGGTAGTGGCAGTAATGCAGATTATAAGATGTTCCTGCGTATTATCTACTCCAATTTGTAAACAACTTATTTTATATCCACACAAAGCCCCCAAAATTATTGGGGGCTTTGTTCTTTAACACATACAACCTTATCTTTGCAATCTTAAAAAAAATAACATGCCATATTTATTTACATCAGAGTCGGTAAGTGAAGGACATCCTGATAAAGTTGCAGACCAAATAAGTGATGCTTTAATTGATAACTTTTTAGCTTTTGACCCATCCAGCAAAGTAGCCTGCGAAACATTGGTAACAACCGGACAGGTAGTATTAGCCGGCGAGGTAAAAAGCAAGGCCTATCTTGATGTACAGGAAATTGCCCGTGGTGTTATCCGTAAAATTGGATACACCAAGAGCGAATATATGTTTGAAGCCAATTCATGCGGTATTTTATCTGCCATTCACGAACAATCGGGCGATATTAACCAGGGTGTAGATCGTAAGAAAAAAGAAGAACAAGGCGCCGGCGACCAGGGAATGATGTTTGGCTATGCCACTAATGAAACAGAAAATTACATGCCGCTTGCTTTAGACCTAGCACATTATATACTGATAGAAATGGCGGCAATAAGGCGAGAAAACAAACAAATTAAATACCTGCGCCCCGATGCAAAAAGCCAGGTTACTTTAGAATATGATGATAATAATAAGCCGGTAAGGATTGAAGCCATCGTGGTATCAACACAACACGATGATTTTGCAACTGATGAAAAAATGTTGGCCAAAATAAAAAAAGATATCATCAACATTGTGATACCAAGGGTAAAGGCAAAGTACCCCAAGTACAATCACCTTTTCAACAACAAGATAAAATACCATATAAACCCAACCGGTAAATTTGTAATTGGCGGCCCACACGGCGATACAGGCTTAACCGGCCGTAAAATAATTGTAGATACTTATGGAGGCAAAGGTGCACATGGCGGTGGTGCATTTAGCGGTAAAGATCCCAGCAAAGTGGATAGGAGCGCTGCTTATGCTACTAGGCACATTGCAAAAAACTTAGTAGCTGCTGGTTTATGCGATGAAGTGCTGGTACAGGTTTCGTATGCTATTGGTGTGGCACAGCCTACCAGCATAAACGTAGTAACTTATGGTACTGCAAAAGTGAAATTAACCGATGGACAAATTGCTGAAAAAATAATGAAGATGCAATGTTTTGATATGCGCCCTTATTTTATTGAGCAGCGTTTAAAACTGCGTAACCCAATGTACAGCGAAACAGCCGCTTATGGGCACATGGGCCGCAAAAACGAAACAGTGGAAAAAACATTCACTTCGCCGGATGGTAAATCGGTAAAGAAAAAAGTAGAACTGTTTACCTGGGAAAAATTAGATGCCGTAAAAGAAGTGAAAAAAGCTTTTGGATTAAAATAAAATCTCCCTACTTTATAAAAACCCTCTAAAAAAAGAGGGTTTTTTATTTTGTAATAGCTAAACCTGGCCCCCCGTTTAAACAACTTTAAGATATAAATTTGCATTGTGAAAAATTTCAGACAACAACATCATCGCCCCAAAAAAAGCAGCCTGGTAGTTGGCCGTACTGCAGTTATTAATGCAATGCAAAGCGGTAAACAATTAGAACGTATTTACCTGCAGGCCAACATACATGGAGAACAAGTTGATGAAATTAAAAAGCTTGCACAAAAAACACAAACTCCCATCAATAAAGTACCGGTTGAAAAACTCAATAACCTGAATGTGCATAACCACGAAGGTTGTGTGGCATTAATTGCAAAAGTACAATACCAGGATTTGCAGGATGTAATTTCTTTTGTGGTTGAAAAAGGGGAAGTGCCATTGTTATTAATTTTAGATGGTATTACAGATATCAGGAATATTGGCGGCATTGCCCGTAGCGCTTATTGTTTTGGTGTACATGCAATCATCATTCCCGATAAAGGAGTGGGCGCTTTAAATGAAGATGCAGTGCTTACATCGGCCGGTGCATTGGAAAAAATAACCGTATGCCGTGTAAGCAGCCTGATGAAAACTGTTGACGACCTGCACATGAACGGTATAAAAGTTTTTGCGAGCGAAATGAAAGCAGCTAAAAAAACATACGATTGTAATTTTAAAGAACCATGCGCCATCATCATGGGTGCTGAAGAGAAAGGCATTTACCCCGCCTTGCTTAAAATTTGCGATGAACAATTTCAGATACCTATGACCGGCGATTTTGATTCTTTAAATGTTTCGGTTGCCACCGGTATTATTTTATACGAAGTGATGAAGCAAAGAAATTAATCTTGCACTATTTGTTTTATGCGGTTATTGATGGTGAAATGGTTGTTAACCGCAGGGTAGAATGATTAATTTCTGCAGCAGTAACTGATTTTATGGAATTCATTTGCCTGCAAATCATCATATTTTTTATTGATGATGGTAAAATCATATTTAAAATCAGGAATAATTTGTTAGTAAAGCCCGGTATAATAACTTCCTTTTGTTTTAAAAGCCCTTCAATAGCAATGGGTGCTACTTGCTCTGGATTTAATACAGCATTTCGAACAAGCCATCCTGTAGATTTATTCAATTGAGTTACCGAAATATTGGTATTCATACTTCCGGGGCAAATAACACTTACACTAATCTTAGTATGTTTTAGTTCTTGTCTTAAACTCTTAGAAAAAAAATAGATAAAGGATTTAGTTGCCCCGTAAACCTGTTTCTTTGGCATATAAAAATAGGAACTTAAACTTCCTACATTTAAAATATAAGATGGCGCATTAGCTTGTAAATGATTGAGAAAATAATGTGTAATTGAAGTTGTAGCAATAATGTTTAGTCTAATCTGTTTTTGATAAAAAGCAATATTACCTTCGCTAAACAACATGGTGCTTCCAATGCCTGCATTATTAATGAGCATGTTAACCCGAACTTTCATTTTATCTATCTCATCAAAAATTTCCCAACATTTTTTTTCGCAGGCCAGGTCTTTTTCTATGGCGATAGCATCAACAAAGTAGTTTCTTTTTATAAAATCGGCCAGGTTTATTAATTCGGGGCCGGGTAGTGCAACCAGTATAAGGTTCATTTTTCGTGTAGCACATTCAAGCGCAAGGGCTTTTCCAAACCCCTCGCTGGCGCCGGTTATAAGTGTATAGTAAGGGTTATGCATGGTTTTTAATTTGTAAATATTTAATGGTTTGTATTAATCCTTCTTTTAAAGGTGTTATTTGATAGCCCAATTCTTTTATTGCCTTTTCTGAACTGTATGCCTTATTTGCGAACACATGCTTTATACCTTTTATAGTTACAAAAGGTTCTTTATTGCTAACCAAATAATGCAGCCATTGACCAATAGCCCAGCATTTTACCAGGCTTCTGGGTGTTTCAATTACCCTGGCTTTTGAACCCGATATCATCCTCAATTGCAGAAAAAAATTCTTAAAAGAAATAATTTCTCCTCCTAAAATATATTTCTCGCCACCCATGCCGTATTTCATGGCAAGCATATGGCCGTTAACTATATCATCAATAAAACAATAAGTATTAAGCAAGGCAGAAGGCCTTGGTATGAACGTGATTTTGTGTTTTATAAACCTGTTAATTATACTGTTTATAGAAATGGAATGTGTCTCAATTCCGGGACCATAAACTTTTGATGGTGATACGATAACTGTAAATAATCCTTTGTGTACATATTCTCTTACCAGGTTTTCGGCAAGGAACTTTGTAAAGTCATAATTATTGCTAAAACTTTCTATACGGGGATCTTTTTCAGTTTTTGCCGTGTTTACACTTGCACCAAGTACTGCACATGAACTGGTAAAAACCAGTTTTTTTACCCCGGCATCTATTGATGCATTCAACAGGTTACGGGTGCCTTCTACATTTATCTTATAAAAAAGTTCAGGATCTTTTGAAAAGAAATTAACCAGTGCCGCCACATGAAAAACCTGTTCGCACCCTGCCAATGCTTTTAACATAGATTCCCTATTGGTGATATCACCAACAAAAACAATAATGTTTGGATGAACAGGAATAAATGGAGAAGTTAGGTTACGTACAAGAATATGGATTATGTTATTTTGCCGGGCAAGTTTTAAAGTCAACTGGTGGCCAATATACCCTGTTGCGCCTGTAATAAAAATTTTCATACATGTATAATTTTAGGCGATGAACAATATGATCGATATAAGTTTACCTCGTACACATTTGAGAAAGTGATATGGAGTATAATTGCCGGCCATGCAGCACCAAAAATTATAGAAAGCCAACAAGCCAGCACACTAAAAGGTATACATGCCAGCATCTCTTTTTTGCTGTTATATAAATGCAGAAACATATGCAATAAGGTATTTACAATAATTGCAATGGTTACTCCCATTACATCAATGCAATAAAAAAGTAAAAACCCCCTAAAAAACATTTCGTAAGCAAATAGGAAGGCTGTACGTACAATAAAATAACATGTTATAAAAAAAACGGGTAGGCGTTTGTATACTTTACCAGCAATTGTGGGTTGTAGTTTAACACCTGATGAATATTTTATAGCCAGTAATGCAATCAATAACAACAATAGCATGTAAATGAAAAGCAAGTAACTAGCAGGAAATTTAGTTCCTGTGAAGATTTTTAAAACCGGTAAATCTAAAAAAATTACAGGCAATATACCCATCCAAAAAATGCCAATGAGAAAGTTGCAGATAATATTAATGGGTCTGTTGTCAATTTCACCATGTTCATTTATCAATCGGCAATTACCTGCATCTTTATTAAGCCACATTTGTATAATCATCATGAAATAGCAGAAGGAATAAAATATAAGGGATGAAGTTTGCATGATTATTTGTTAAGACGACTTGATTATTTCGGCTGAATAAAAAGTATGACTGATTTTAATTTTAATACAAATACCGTTTTTGTAATAAAAGGTATTGCTGTTATTGTCTGGGAAAACAACTTTAAACCCGCCATCGGTCGTTTTGGAAATTTTAGAAAAACAACCGTATTTATCACAATACACCGTGTTGATGCCAATTGGTTCCGTAAAATACAGGCTCAATAAATTAGTTGTTATAACCGGTATGCTGAGCACCTGTTTTTCCCCATTTTCAACTACCTCATATTTATTGCCGATGCGGCTTGTATGCTTATTTACTTTTACTGTACCATTTGTTTTCCTGTATTGCGTTGACTTTATCAGCACCGTATTCTCAAACACAGATGTTTCCTTATTTGCTACTGCAACCAGGAAAATAATACGGGTTTTTATTTCAGAAACCAGTAAAAGAAAGGTACTGTTTGCAACCTTATTTTTTTCAAGCCGTAACCATCCAATTTTATCGCCACCATGTACAATGGTATAATTAAACTGGCTGTTTTGAGATTTAATTAAAACAGGCAACAATAGTAACAGCATTATAAAAATGAAATGCAATAGTGCTGATAAACATTTCCATAATTTAATGTATGCAACTCCCCAATTACAAAGCTGGTTTATTTTAAACATTTTATATATCAGGCATGCTATCATGGTTTTTGTTTTAAATGATAAAAACAAACAGCATTAATTATAGATTCTCATCGTATCAATTATATTTTATTACATCATTTATAATAATTGCAAATGCTATCCAGTAAGAAATTATGCCATCAATCCAAACAGGTTTTGATATCCTTTAAATACAGTCATTTTAAATTTTTATTTACCAATATGGATTGACATAGTTATCCCAGGAATTTGTTTGTCCACTTTAACTGGCACTCCAAATGCAGTTTGCTGGTTTTTGAGTTCCAGTTTAGCTTTGTGGCCATTGATAGTTGCCATAACCATAAATGGGATGCTTACAATGCCTGATACAGCACCTGCAATAAATAGATAGACTGAAGTATTATCCTTATTGCTATTAGAAACTGCTATTAATCCGATACCCGACAATAACAACCCTGCGCTTAGTGTTAATACACCTACGGTTAGGTTTTTTTGTCTTTTCATCATGTAACGTTCATAACCTGGCCCATTAAAGCCAACAGCATTTAAGTGTAACGGTATTTCATTTATTTGATCATTTGCTCCTGGTTTATTGCCAAAAACTATGGTAGCTAATTCCTGTTTAGGCTGCTGTGCTTGTAAATGTTGTAATATTAACAGCATTAACACAATTACAATGCTGTATTTTTTCATGATTTTTAGTTTTAAGTTGAGAATATATTTTTTATAATTCAAAGCAAATTTGGCAATTAGCCTGTTCCTAATTGATAAGTGCCTTACTTTTAGAGATATTGGCTATTTCTTGTTTTAATATCGTGGGTATTGTACAGTTATTGGCTTTTTTGCATAAACTGCCAAATAACTCTTGTAGTTTGATAAATTATGTAATAAATTATCAGATGCATTTCAGTAATTACTAATTATATTTAATGGAATCAAACAATTCGCAACTGCTGTTTTTCCAGCATATAAAATCTATTACAGCAAGTCATATTTTATTTGTAGATTAAATAGCAATCCTGTTAAACATTAGTAATGATAGCGTTTATAGTGACATTAGGAGAGAAAAACAAATGAGCCTTGAATAAATGCAAAAGAATAGCCACTCATTTTAAAACTTCAATCAATCAATTTCATCCTTTACAATCCAATTCATTAATTATTCCAGGATAGATTGCATTTACTGGAACCAATTCTTTTGACCAATAAAATTAAATTGGCTGGCCGCCTTTAATTATTTTTGCAGTATGAATGAGCAACCTGTTAAACTGATTGAATGCCCCCGTGATGCCATGCAGGGATGGCCGCATTTTATCCCCACAGTTAAAAAAATTGAGTACATCAATGCATTGCTGAAGGTTGGGTTTAATACGATTGATTTTGGAAGTTTTGTTTCGCCAAAAGCCATACCACAAATGGCCGATACAGCCCAAGTAATTACTAAACTGAATTTAAATGATAGCAAATCTAAACTTTTAGCAATTGTTGCCAATGAAAGAGGAGCAGGCGATGCTGTGGTATTTGATGAAATATCTTACCTTGGTTTTCCTTTTTCTGTTTCAGAAACTTTTCAAAAGCGAAATACCAATTCTACCATTGCTCAGTCGTTAAGCAGGGTAGAGGAGATACAAAATCTTTGTATAAAATGTAAAAAAGAATTAGTTGTTTATATCTCAATGGGTTTTGGTAACCCCTATGGCGATGTATATGATGAAGAAACAGTTTTTAACTGGGTTAATAAACTGGTAGCAATGGATATAAAAATTATTTCGCTGGCCGATACGGTTGGGCTGGCAACAAAAGAACAGGTTTTTAAAATTACAAAACACCTGGCAGATAGTTTACCCAACACCGAAATTGGTGTTCACCTGCACTCAACCCCGGCCAACTGGAAAGAAAAAATTGATGCTGCACTGCAAGCCGGTTGCAAACGCTTTGATGGCGCTTTAAAAGGTATCGGTGGCTGCCCTATGGCCGATGATGAACTGGTAGGCAATATGGATACCGAATTGATGATACCCTATTTTAGAGAACTTGATTTATTAGATGAATTAAATTTTCATGCATTAAATAATTGCAGCAGGTTAGCTTCAGAAATATTTATATAATCAAATTTTTCAGTAGAATTTTTAAAATAATCTTTATCATTTCTATTTTAAATTAGCGCATGGATTTTCATTTAGAATTTACACCCAAACCTTTTGAAGTTAAAATCAATCACCGGCATAATTTATTACTGGTAGGTTCTTGTTTTACCGAACAGGTTGGTGCAAAACTGGCCGGTCATAAATTTACTGTTCACGAAAATCCAAACGGCATCTTATTTAACCCTGTAAGCATTTCCAAATCCATAGCATCGTATATCCAAAACAGGCAATACAATGAAGATGACTTGTTTTACCAAAACGAATGCTGGAACAGTTGGCAACACCACAGCCGGTTTTCAAGCCCTGATAAAAATGAATGTTTAAAAAAAATAAACAATTCGCAAACCGAAGCACATCAATTTCTTAAAAAAGCCAATTGGTTATTAATTACGCTTGGCTCTGCATTTGTGTACCAGTTGAGCAATAATGAAGTAGTGGCAAATTGCCATAAAGTGCCAACCGATAAATTTGTAAAACGCCTGCTTACTGTTGATGAAGTTTTTTGTGATCTTAAAAATACCATCGATAAAACTTTAGCATTTAACCCATCCCTAAAAATAATATTCACCATTAGCCCGGTGCGGCACCTGCGTGATGGCTTTGTTGAAAACAACCGAAGCAAGGCCACCCTTATACATGCCGTACACCAGCTTGTAGAAAAAAATAAAGCCTGTTTTTATTTCCCGGCATACGAACTTGTGATTGATGATTTGCGTGACTATCGTTTTTATGCCGAAGACATGGCACACCCCAACTATGCTGCCACCAACTATGTTTGGGAAAAATTTATTACCACTTGTATAGATGAACCATCGCAACAATTAATGAAAGAGATTGCAGTGATAATGGCTGCAAAAAATCATAAGCCATTTAACCCAACATCGGCTCAGCACAAAAAATTCTTACAGGCAAACCTTGAGAGAGTAAAAAATCTCCGGCAACAACATCCCTATATCAATTTTGAAGAAGAAGCAGATTTTTTTACAATACAACAGTAATATTCATATATACAATAATGCTGCAATAAGATTCATCTATCATCTTAAATAAAAAAAAAGCAAAGGCATCAATGTATCCTGTCGCCCCTTATTTCCATTTCTTTCATCAGTTGTTTTTCATATTTCAACCATTCGGCCCAGCGCTTACGTACAATTTTTTTATCAATATAATGCTCGGCAAGGGTAATAAACAAAGTATAATGCCCGGCTTCGCTTTCCATAAACTTTCGGTAAAAGTTACGCATGTAAGCATCATCCAAACCTTCGCTTAATCTTTTAAACCGTTCGCAACTGCGTGCCTCAATCAAGGCCATTATCAGCATTTGGTCTAAAAACCTTTCCATTGGGCTGCCGTCTTTTTTCTGAAACTGCAAAAGGCTGTTTACATACACGTCTTTTCGTTGTTTACCCAACTTAAGGTTTCGTTTTTTAAGTTCGGCAATCACCATTCTAAAATGCCCCCATTCTTCGGTTACAATAGGGCTCAGTTCTTCTACCAACAATTCCTTCTCGGGATTTTTTGTAATTAATGAAATGCAGGTTGTTGCTGCTTTTTGTTCGCAGTAAGCATGGTCTGTTAAAATCTCTTCCATTTCAAGGCCGGCCAAATCAACCCATCGAGGGTCGGTAGGTAATTGCAGGCCAAGAATATTTTTTACATCGGTTGATATTTCTTTCATATAGCAAAAATAAAACACCCGGTTATAAATGCCGGGTGCTTTTAAAAATAAAAATTAGTTTATTGTTTATTTACCGTAAATAATCCTACACCGCTTACTGCTGGTTGCAAACCAATAGTGCCACTCATGGTGGTGGCGTTGGTAGCAAATTTTGCCGCTGCCATATAAATAGCGCTGGAGCCGTTATATTTAAAAGTAGCCTGCATGGTATCATTCACCATCACCCAGTTACCGGTAGCATTGTCAATGCCTGTACTGTTATCACCTACAATAGTTAATGTTCCATCACCTTTAAATGTCATTGTAAAAGCATATTGTGTACCACCGGGTGCAGTTCCATATTGCCCTGTTCCTGCCCATACACCATCAGGTTTTGTAACCGGTGTTGGAGCATCTCCCGGATCATCTTTACCACAGGATGTAAATACAATTGATACAACAAGAAAAGTTAGTAATCCAAAAAATATTTTTTTCATAGTAAGAATATTTTATTTTGAATTGAAGGCTACAGTTACAATAAAACAAACATCGTACCATTGACATAAATTTTATTCACAAAAAAGCAAAAATTGTTTATTTGGTTACGATATTTATGATTATGAAAAAAGAACTTGATTAATATTAGAAGATAATACAGCATATTAGGTTATATTTTGCTATTTTACATTAAATAACACTACACTATGAGAGTTGTGCCATTTATAATTGCAAGCGCCGTTACAGTAGCATTGATTACAACATTAAACACAAGGCTTACCATAGGCGGCACCAAGGCCCCTGCTTTTGGAAATTTTTTAAGTCCGCAACATGGATTTTGGCAAAATGCAGAACCTGCTAACACCGATTTTTCTGCCAATCTTAATTTTCCATCTTTAAATGGTAAGGTAGAAGTGTATTTTGACGACAGGTTAGTGCCACACATTTTTGCCGAGCAGGAAAACGACGCATATTTTGTTCAGGGATACCTGCATGCAAAGTTCCGCCTTTGGCAAATGGAATTACAAACTTTTGCTGCTGGTGGCAGGATAAGCGAAATTTTAGGTGATAAAGGTTTAGAACACGACAGGGAATTTAGAAGATTGGGTATGGTGTATGCTGCAGAAATTGCGTTAAAAGAATCGGAGAAAGACCCGGTTTTAAAAGCCGAGTGCGATGCTTATACTGCCGGTGTTAATGCATGGATAAACAGTTTAACCGAAAGTAGTTTGCCTATAGAGTATAAACTGATTGGATACAAACCCGAACCCTGGACCAATCTTAAAAGCATGTTGTTTTTAAAATACATGAGTTACGACCTATCGGCACGTGATGAAGATTTTGAAATGACCAATGCAAAAAGTTTTTTTAATGCCGATGATTTTTCAAAATTATTTCCGTTGATACAGGATTCTCTTGATCCTATCATACCAAAAGGAACAGCCTTTGCTGCACAAAAAGTTTTCCCGGTACCACCGCTAAAAGCCGATTCGGTCTATTTTAATAACCATGACCTGGCAATTGCCGAATCTTTTAAACCCGACCGGGATAATGGTAGCAACAACTGGGCAGTGAGTGGTAACAAAACAAAAAGCGGTTCACCTATACTTTGTAACGACCCTCACCTGGGGTTAAACCTGCCATCACTTTGGTACGAAATACAGATTTCAACACCGGCATTTAATGCTTACGGTGTTTCTTTTCCGGGAGCACCGGGTGTTATTATCGGATTTAACGACAGTTGTGCTTTTGGTGTAACCAACGGAGGAAGAGATGTGAGGGATTACTATGAAATTAAATTTAAAGACGACAGCCGCAGTGAATATCTTTTTAATGGGAGCTATCATGCAACAAGGTTTAGGATTGATACTATTAAAATAAAAGGTAAAGCCGATTATATTGATTCGGTTGCGTATGTACAATTGGGTAATAACTGGTGCCCCGTTATGTTCGATAAGTCTTATTCAGGCGGCCGCAACACAAACAATAAATATTATGCTGTAAGATGGAAAGCACATGACCCCAGTGAAGAGTTAAAATATTTTAATCTTATAAACCGTGCAAAGAATTACGATGACTATAATGCAGCCGCTGTTTATTTTCATACACCCGGCCAAAACTGTGTGTTTGCATGTAAAAACGGCGATATAGCTATACGTACGCAGGGCGAATGGCCCGCAAAATGGAAAGGGCAGGGCGATTTTGTAATGCCCGGCACCGATAGCAGTTTCCTGTGGCAGGGCATGATACCACAGGATGAAGTACCTTATCAATATAATCCCGAACGTGGATTTGTAAGCAGCGCTAATCAAAAACCGGTTGATGATGTTACTTATCCTTATTACCTGGGCAGAAACTATCCCGAGTACAGGGGCATTACTATTAACAGGCGATTAAATGCCATGACAGGCATTACCCCACAAGATATGATGGCTTTACAGACTGATAATTTTGATATTGGCGCTGCAATGGCCAAACCATTTATAGTTGCCAATATAAAGGAAGCAGATTTGAATGCATCTGAAAAAAAATATTTCGACATTTTTAAAAACTGGAACTGCCGCAATGATGTGGGTACACAAGGCGCTACCATATTTGAAGTGTTTTGGAATAATTTTGATACCGTGGTTTATGCAGATGAATATGCCAAAGCACCAAAGCTTATCATGCATCCGTTTTTTAGCACACTGCTGGAAGAAGTATTAAAAGATACTGCTTATAAGTTTTTAGATGATATTACCACACCACAAAAAGAAACCCTTGCCGATGATATTACAAAAGCTTTTAAAAAAGCTGCAATTGAATTACAGGAGATAGATGGTGCCGGTAATTTAGATTGGGAAAAACACAAGGCAACAAGAATAAATCACCTGGCAAAACTGGCGCCCTTCAGCCGTTTAAATTTACCCATTGGTGGTGGTAATAGAAATATTAATGCCACTAAAACAGATCATGGCCCAAGCTGGCGCATGGTGATAAGCCTTACGCCACAAACAGAAGCTTATGGTGTATATCCCGGCGGGCAAAGCGGCAACCCCGGCAGCAAATACTACGATAATTTTGTAGATGAATGGGTAGCTGGCAAATATTACACATTATGGATGATGACAGCTAATGATAAAAATGATAAACGCATCATTGCAAAAATGAATTTTAGTAAATGAATGTAAAAACATTTTTGTTGTGATTGAATAAATAGTTTTTAAAAATTTAAACCCATCAAATAAAAAATGAAATTCCTGGTATCTATTATACTTACTGCATTATTAAGTTTTGCACTTTGCCTGTTTATGCCCTGGTGGAGCATTGCCATAGCAGCCTTTGCAGTGGCTGCTCTTATACCACAAAAACCGGGTAAAAGTTTTGTAACAGCCTTCATTGCATTGTTTTTTTTATGGGGTGGCCTAAGTTTTTGGATAAGCAACAGCAACCATCACTTGTTAGCACATAAGGTATCGCAACTTATTTTAAAAATGGATAACCCAATGCTATTGGTGCTGGCAACAGCTATCATTGGGGCTTTAGTGGCGGGCCTTGCAGCTTTGGCCGGCAGCTTTGTACGCAAATGAAAATACCGGCAGCAATCTTAAAGTTTCAATAACAAAATCATCTTTACATTTGTTGATACTTAAAACCGCTTATGCCCAAAAACCTATTGTTCTTTTTTTTATTGCTTGCAAACAATTCTTCGGCACAAAAAATTTACGGCACCATATTTTCAGATAAAGGCGACCTGCTGCCTTATGCCTCTGTTACTGTAAAAGGCACTTCAATAGGCGCAAGCGCTAATAATAAAGCAAAATTTTCTTTCAGCGTTTCGCCGGGTACTTATACAGTGGTTTGCCAGCATATTGGTTATGCCAAACAGGAAAAAACTATCTCTATAAAAAATACAGATGAAGAACTTACTTTTATTTTAAAAAGCCAGGAACTTGATATGAAAGAAGTGGTGGTTACTAATGGCGAAGACCCGGCCTATGAAATTATAAGGCAGGCCATAAAAAAAAGACCTTATTATTATGAACAGGTAAAAGGTTTTGAATGTAACCTTTATACCAAAGACATGATGAAGCTTAGGAATTTACCCAACAGGATTTTAGGACGAAAAATAGATGATAAAGATGTAAAAAATATGGGGCTTGATAGCAACCGGCAGGGTATATTTTATCTTTCAGAATCGGTTGCAAAAGTATATATGCAGCAGCCCAATAAATTTAAACTGGAAGTTATCAGCAGCAGGGTAAGTGGCAGCGATGGGTTTGGTTTTACGTTTCCCACCTTCATCACCTTTTACCAAAATAATGTTTCTATTTTTTTAGACAGGCTCAATCCCCGTGGTTTTGTTTCGCCCATTGCCGATGCGGCTATAAGCATGTATAAATTTAAGTACCTGGGTAGTTTTTATGAAGATGGAAAAGAAATTAACAGCATACAGGTAATACCACGGCGCAAATACGAACCTGTATTTTCAGGAACTATCAATATTACCGATGGTGATTGGCGCATTCATAGCCTCGACCTACAACTTACCAAAACATCGCAGCTTGAAATTGTAGATACACTGCACATAACACAAATACATGTACCTGTAGCTGATGATGTGTGGCGTATAAAAAACCAACTGATACATTTTAATTTTAAACAGTTTGGTGTTGATGCTATTGGAAATTTTGTTTCGGTTTACTCCGATTATAAAATAAATCCTGTATTTGCAAAAAACCGTTTTAATAATGTAATCATTAAGTACGATACCGGTGTAACTAAAAAACCTGTAGCATATTGGGATAGTATAAGGCCTGTACCTTTAGAGCCCGAAGAAAGAATGGATTACCAGGTTAAAGACAGCGTTTTTCAGGTTACTAAAGATTCAGCTTTAAGCAGGTCATCAATTGATTCGCTAAACAAAAACCAGGGGAAATTAAAACTGTATGATATTTTTTGGAAAGGAATACATCGTACAAAATATACAGTTAAAGGCAACCACAACTGGGGTATAGAGTCTTTACTTAAATGCCTTGAATACAATACTGCCGAAGGCATTGTAATGAACCTACTGCCATATTACAGTACTTATATTAAAAAGCTAAAAACAAATTTTTCGTTTGAACCGGGCTTCAGGTATGGCTTTGGAAATACACATTTTAATGCCTGGGCCGATTTGTATTTTAGAACCAGGGACTGGGATACTGATAAAAAAATTAAAAGGCAAACATGGATTATATCAGGAGGGAAAAGAGTAAGCCAATTTAATAAAAACAACCCGATAACAACACTTAATAACACCATCAACACTATTTTTTGGGGCGATAATTTTATGAAGATATATGAAAACATATATGGCTCCATCAATTATAACAAACGGTTCGAATCGGGGTTCATGTTCAACATTAATACCTTGTACGAAAACAGGATACCACTTAATAACCATGACAGTTTACTGGTATTTAAAGGTGTACGCAAAAACCTTACACCTAATTATCCTTATGAACAAATAAATACCCAATTTATAAAACACCAGGCTTTTATCATTAGTGCAGATATAAGCTTTAAACCCGGACAAAAATATATTCAATACCCTAATCGTAAAATATCACTGGGTTCAAATTACCCAACATTTAATTTTAATTATACAAAAGGGTTTAAGAATATTTTTGGTAGCGATGTAAATTTTGATAAATGGCAATTTAGCATTCATGATGACAAAAACTTTAAACTGGCCGGGCTGTTAAAATACAAGATAGGTATTGGCGGTTTTTTAAATGCTGCCAATGTTTATATTCAGGATTACCAGCATTTTAACGGCAACAGGTCAACCAGGGCAAGCGAGTATGTAAACAGTTTTCAACTATCGCCCTATTATGCAAACAGTACATCAAGTTCATTTTACAGCTTTGCACATCTAGAACATCATTTTAATGGTTTACTCACCAATAAAATACCGTTGTTTAATAGGCTTAATTGGAACCTTGTGGCAGGTGGCAATGCTTTTTACGTAAATAGCAAAAGCAATTATGTGGAGATTTTTGCCGGCCTGGAAAATATCTTTAAAATTTTACGGGTTGATTTAGTTACAGCTTACATCAATGGCCAAAAAGGTACAACCAGGATTAGGATTGGTACCGGTGGTATATTGGGCGGCAGTTTGCGAATTACCAATAACCGTGGCCGTAGGGGAGCTCTTAGTTTATAAAAACTGCTCTACATAAAAAACCGGGAAGAAAATTTACTTCCCGGTATTTTATGCCTGTGCTTTGTATTAATTAGATTTCACCACTTCGTACCATATTTCGCCGTTGTCCATCACTTTAGGTTTATACTGAGCGCCATCAATGGTATAATAAGTTTCACCATCAATAACTACTGTTTCGTATCCGTCTGGTAAACTTTCTACAATGGCGCCAACCGGTGGAGATACCACGTAATAATTATTATCCCTGTAATCGTAATAGGTGCCGTTATAATAAAAATATGGATAATTATGTACGTATATCCTTCTGTATCCAACCGGCAATACATTTATAAAAATACCTATAGGCGGTGCACATACAGTAAACAGGTTATTGTAGGGGCGATAGAAAACACCATCCCAATAACGATATCCAAATCCGCCAAAATTTATTGTAAGATAGGAAGCAGGCAAACTACTGTAGTAACTATATCTGCCGGGGAGGCAGCTATATCGCCAGCTTGGATTATAAGCATTGTACACCGGACGTATATCGTACCTGTAAATAGGAGTGTAGCCAGGCCTGCTGCTTGTATAAATATGCCTGTCTCTTCCATTATAATAGTTGTTGTTTGTACGGTTAATTGTTGTATTGTTGATGGTTACATTACGGTTAACATCATTGCGGTTACGCCGGTTATTGTTGTTTGTATTGTTATAGGCTGAGTTGCCGTTCCTGTTATCATTTGCGGTATTTGCATCCTGCCTTGGTTTAGGTTTGTAATCTCTTTGAGGGCGCTGGCCGTTTTGATTATTGTATGAATTTTGTGCAGAAACATCCTGGCTTGCATTTGCACCATGCATTGGCGTATAATCCCTTTGTGGACGAGGGTTATTTTGGCCCCGGCTATTGTTTTGCCTGTTAAAACCCTGGTTGGAGCTTGCGTCCTGTTGTCTTGGCCTTGGGTTGTAATCTCTTTGCGGCCTCATGGCATTTTGGCTGCGGTTGTTATCCCTGCTTGCCTGCATATCAGGCCTTCGTTCGGCTCTTCTAAAATCTGAAGACCGGTTATCATTATTGTTTTGCCTGGGGTTGTGTTCTCTTACCGAATTACTTCTTTCAGCATTACCTCTATCGGGCCGCTGGGCACTGGCTGTATTGTTTAACAACAAGCCGGTAAAAAAAATAAAAGCAGCAGGTAAACCCCAAACAAATTTACATGTTGCCGGAATAGTTTGTTTTAATGTTTTCATTTTTAAAAATTTAAATGGTAAAATTTCTGGACATAAATTTTTCATTGTTTATAGACATTAAATTAATGCAATAATCTTACCACTATAATGCTTTTCACATAAAAATAACTTTTCAAAAATTTACAATTAACATCATTTAAAACCATATTTAAATACTTCCTTTTTTGTTGTAAATGCCTGTAGCAGGCAATTGTAAGATTGTTTAAGAAAAGTATTGATTCAAAAGGAAGCCGATTTTAATCAATACAGTATTAACAATTTATTTATTAATCGAGTGTCATTTTAACCATTCCCCCCAATTTTTAGCTCTTTGCAGATATTTAAAATGATGTTTTCTATACCTGAAATTTAGTTTACAGTTTGTGGTTTAATCAAGGTAATTTGAAATGAAATCATTATATTGAGGAATTCTATTTTTACCATGACTAAGTACAATACATTTTTATTGCTCTTTATCATTTCAATAATTGCAACGGTTTCGCTTATCATTTGTTATTTTAATGCCCTGTTCAATTTATTTTCATTAATCTATAATGAACCTCAAAATGAGCCATCGCCGCTTATCATTTTATCTACCATTTTTAACCCATCAGTATTAATTTCGGCCATTGTAGTTGGCGTAACCGGTATTTGTTACCGAATTATTGGAATCATCAGTGTAGCAAAAAACAAAGTAGTGAGTGATGGTGAAAAAGCTTTATGGATAATTGGTTTTGTATTGATGGGATTTATTACAGCAATTGTTTTTTTAGTAATGGCAAAGGGTAAAAAATTTGCTGACTGAAATGATTACAATACAAAAAAAATATCATCATACTTAAAACAAGTAGCAATCAAAATAAAACTGTAAAAATGAAAAAAATAATTTTTGTTATGGCAACATTATCGGCAATTACAGCCTGTAATAACAATAAAGGCGTTACTATGGAAGAATACCCGGCAATCAGTGTCACTTATCCCGATACAAGAAAAGATACAACGGTATGGGATGATTATTTTGGCACCAAAGTAGCAGATCCTTACCGCTGGCTTGAGAATGATACAAGCGCCGAAACAGCAGCATGGGTAAAAGCTGAAAATGAAGTTACGCAAGGTTATCTTTCTAAAATACCATTTAGGGATGCTATTAAAAAAAGATATGAAGCCTTGTATAACTATGAAAAATATTCTGCGCCTTTTAAAGAAGGGCAGTATACTTATTATTATAAAAATACAGGCCTGCAAAACCAAAATGTTTTGTACAGGGAAGCGCCCGGTAGTGCGTCGGCAGAAGTTTTTCTTGACCCCAACAGCTTTTCGGCCGATGGCACAACATCGCTTGCTGGAATATCTTTTAGTAATGATGGAAGTATGGCAGCATATAATATTTCAGAAGGTGGCAGCGACTGGCAAAAAATTGTTGTTATTGATGCCAATACAAAAAAACAAACCGGCGATACTCTGCAATTAAAATTCAGTGGTGCAAGCTGGAAAGGCAACGATGGTTTTTATTACAGCAACTATCAGCGTTCGGGTGGCAGTGTATTATCAGCAAAAAACGAAAATCATAAATTGTATTATCACAAGTTGGGTACTCCTCAAAAAGATGATATACTTATTTATGGAAGCGATGCATCGCCTGTACGTTACATGGGTGGCTATTTAAGCGAAGATGAAAAATGGCTGATTATATCAACAGCCAATGAAACTTATGGTAATGCTTTGTTTGTGCAAAACATTAGCAAACCCGGTTCGCCTGTTGTACCAATTGTTACCAACATGAAAAACACGTATATCATTGTAGATGTAGATGACAACTATTTTTACATACAAACCGATTTTGATGCACCCACTAACAGGCTTGTAGCAGTACCTGTTGAAAATCCTGCAGATACAGGGAAGTGGAAAACCATCATTGCAGCTAAACCTGAAGTATTGAATGTATCTGCCGGTGGTGGTTCGTTGTTTGCAACCTATATGAAAGATGCAGTTAATAAAGTTTATCAATTTGACAGAACAGGAAAACAAATTAGAGAAATACAATTACCGGGGCTTGGCACAGCAAGCGGCTTTTATGCAAAGCAACATGAAAAAGAAGTGTTTTACGTTTTTACATCGTATATAAACCCACCAACCATTTACAAGTTGGATATTGCCACGGGCAATACATCTTTATACAAAGAATCCAAAGTGAAATTTAACCCGGCAGATTACCTGTCGGAGCAGGTGTTTTATACATCTAAAGACGGAACAAAAATACCCATGATCATCACCCGTAAAAAAAATACGGAGCTGAATGGTAAAAATCCATGCTGGCTGTATGGCTATGGTGGTTTTGGTATAAGCCTTACTCCTTTTTTCTCTACATCCATTCTCATCTTGTTAGAAAAAGGAGGCATATATGCAGTGCCCAACCTGCGGGGTGGTGGCGAGTATGGAGAAGAGTGGCATAACCAGGGCATCAAAACTAAAAAGCAAAATGTGTTTGATGATTTTATTGCAGCAGCCGGTTACCTTGTTGATAATAAATATACTTCACGTGATTTACTTGCAATAGCTGGCGGTAGCAACGGTGGCTTGCTGATAGGCGCTTGCATAACCCAACAGCCGGGCATGTGTAAAGTTGCATTTCCGGCTGTAGGTGTTATGGATATGTTGCGTTATCATAAGTTTACAGCCGGGGCAGGCTGGGCTTACGATTATGGAACCTCGGCCGATAGCAAAGAAATGTTTGAATACCTGTACCATTACTCGCCCTTGCATAATTTAAAACCAGCCAATTACCCGGCCACATTAATTACCACTGCCGACCACGACGACAGGGTAGTGCCTGCACATTCTTTTAAATTTGCCGCCACCATGCAAAAAAGCCAAAAAGGGCCAAACCCTGTGCTGATAAGGATTGAAACCAAGGCGGGCCACGGCGCTGGCAAAAGCACACAACAAATTATACAGGAGCAGGCTGATATGTGGAGCTTTATGTTTTATAATATGGGAGTAAAACCAAATTATTAAAAAATATTTTTTTAAAATAATTGCAACTGCGATGGCTTTTCGTAAGCCATCGCAGTTTTTTTATCTTTTTGCTGCATTGAATTAATTAAAAATACATCAGTACATGTATGCCTTGATGCAATAACTATTTTTGTTTTATTTGCATGAGGGGCAAAAAGTGCTGAAACAATTTCTGGCGAATTGTTTTGTTCAGAAAGATGCGAAAGAATAACATGTGATAAAAAAGGAGAGCGGTGGGTTGTAAAAAGTTTCAACGCTTCATCGTTTGACAAGTGGCCCAGTCCTCCACGAATCCTTTTTTTGAGGTACAAAGGGTACTTTCCGTTTTCCAGCATATTGCTATCATAATTCGCTTCAAGAAATACGGCATGGCATTGCTTAAAATAATGTGCCACCTGGCTGCAAACCTTTCCAAGGTCGGTCATTACAGCAACTGTAGTACCGTTATAACTTATGATAAAACTATGTGGGTCTGCCGCATCATGATATTTTGCAAAGGCTGTTACTATCAGTTCTCCAATTGCAATAGGCTTGCCTGCAGTAAACGATTTGGATAAATGCTTAATTAAGTGTGGCCCGCCTGCAGCAGTTTTGGAAGTGATAAAAACAGGTAACTTGTATTTATTGGCAAGCGTACTTAATCCTTTGACATGGTCGCCATGCTCGTGCGAAATAAAAACAGCTTTCACTTTTCGTATATCAAGCCCCAGTTTCTTCATCCGCTTTTCTGTTTCACGGCAACTGATGCCTGCATCAATTAAAACCGCATCGGTATCATTGCCTACATAATAACAATTTCCATTGCTGCCCGAGTTAAGAGAAGTGATATATAAACTCATAATTAGGCAAAGAAAACAATTTTAGTTTTTCCGGCGCAGATTTATTATTGGTTATTTTTGATGTACAATCAAATTATTAATGATGCCTTTAACAGCAAAAGTTATTGAACAAACACAAAACTGGATAAGGGATGTAGTAATAGCATGTAACTTTTGCCCCTTTGCTGCCAATGTTGTAAAAAAGAAAACAATCTTTTACCGGGTCGAAAACAGCATATCTATGCAAACATGCCTTAAGGCTTTAGCCGAAGAAGTTAAACGGTTAGATAATGATGAAAGTATAGAAACTACATTGCTTATTCTTACAAATGCTACTAAAAACTTTGATGATTACCTGGATCTTTTTGCAACAGCCGAAGAAATTTTAAAACAAGAAGGATACGAAGGCATTTATCAACTGGCAAGTTTTCATCCCTTGTATTGTTTTGCAGGTGCAGCAGTAGATGATGCAGCCAATTATACAAACCGGTCGCCTTATCCAATGCTGCACATTTTAAGGGAATCGAGTATAGATGCGGCTTTACTGAATTATAAAAACCCCGAAGCCATTCCCCAACGTAATATTGATTTTGCCAGGCAAAAAGGATTACTATATATGCAAATGCTTAGAGATGCCTGTTTTTAATAGAGAAAGAATATACAAAAAACCGTTTAACTATTTTACCAGCACATCTGTAATTGCTTTTTCGCCCAGCGTTTCATTTATTCTTTCAATTATCTTTTCTTTTTGGTAAAGCAATTCATTTTTTAATGGTGCAACAGATGTGTTGATAATTAAAGTTGTATTGATGATTTGGATTTTATCGGTGTATTTAGCCACAGTTTTACCCATCACTTGTTCCCATACATCTTCAATACGTAATGCCTGAATGCCGTTTTTAAGACGGCTCTTCTGTAAAAATTGCTGTATCGCATCCTGTAAAGAAATTTCTGCCATACAATAAAATTAATCAATAAAAACGATTAAGACATGTTTTGTAAATGCCTCTCCACTTATTTTAAACAAACATTCATCTTCATCACAATTCAATAAGCTGGTAATTAACCTGCAGGTTTTCAAATGCCTGTTGCAGCCTCTCGGTATGCGTATCGGTAATAAACACCTGTCCTTCATTTTCATTACAAACCCAATGCAGCAGTTGGTGCATACGGTTATCATCAAGCTTTTCAAAAACATCATCCAACAGCAGGAGGGGGGCAAACCCCTTGTTAGCCTTTAACAGTTCAAACTCTGCCAGTTTTAATGCAAACAATAAACTTTTTCGTTGTCCCTGCGAAGCAGTTGTTTTAAACACTTGTCCATCCAGTTTAAAAAGTAAATCATCTTTGTGAATACCGGCATTGCTGCGTTGCAATAAAAAATCTTTTTGCCTGAAATTGTTCAGCAAGTCGTAAAAACTGCTTTTATGCAAACTACTTTCATATTCCACAGTAATATTTTCTTTGTTAGCAGCAATCTGCATATAAAATTTTTCTACCAGCGGAATCAATGCTGAAGCAAATGCTTTCCTTTTATCATAAATAAAATTCCCCGGTTCAACCAATTGTTCATCCAGCACTTCCAATAGTGGCCAGTTGGTTTTACCCTGTTCGGCAAAGCTTTTAAGCAAACTGTTGCGTTGCTGTAAAACCTTATTATATGTAACCAGGTTTTGCAGGTATCCGGCATCTAACTGGCAAAGTACCATATCCATATACCTTCTCCTTTCTTCGCTGCCGTCCATAATCATTGCAACATCATCGGGTGCAATCATAACAGCCGGGAACTTACCAATATGTTCCGAAAATTTTCCGTAAGGCACATCATTCAGCAACAGTTCTTTTTTGCCAACATTCCTGTTGATGCAAACAATCTTTTGTTGTTCCTCGCTGTTTTCAAAAAATGTTTCCAGCCTAAACCCATCATTATTGAACCGGATATTAAGCCCATCGGTTTTTAAAAAATAACTTTTTGCAAAGCAACAGTAATAAATAGCATCAAGCAAATTGGTTTTACCCTTGCCATTTAAGCCGCAAATACCAACAACTCTTTCAGAAAAATCAAAAGAGGCAAACTGGTAATTTTTAAATTGAGTAAGGGATATTTTTTTAAGCTGCAACATTAAGGGCTGCAAGATACCTGAATATTAAAAAAGCTACAAACTATTGCTATCAAATTTAACCTGTGGCATTGTGTTATTAAAGTTTAAACTCACATCTATCAAAAACAGTTTAAATATGGCTATATAATTATTTAACTTATTGTAACTGGTGCCTGTAAACAGCTATTATCAATTCAAAAATCAGCCTGTTTCTGTCATCTTAAATTGGCTTTTCTCCCTTATCTTTGCTCCTCAAAATTTAAAACCCATTGGCTACAAAATTTTCAAAAGAAACGTATTTATATTGGTACGAACTGATGCTGCTGTTGCGCCGCTTTGAAGAAAAGACAGGCCAGTTGTACGGCATGCAAAAAATTCGTGGTTTTTGCCACTTATATATTGGGCAGGAAGCTGTTGCTGCAGGATGTATGACTGCAACAACCCCCGATGATAAATTCATTACCGCTTACCGTGACCATGCCCTTGCCATTGCCAAAGGCGTATCGGCAAAAAGCTGTATGGCCGAACTGTATGGTAAAGCCACCGGATGTAGTAAAGGAAAGGGTGGCAGTATGCACTTTTTTGGGTTAAAAGAAAATTTCTTTGGCGGCCACGGTATTGTGGGCGCACAAATAGGTACTGGCGCCGGCCTTGCATTTGCCGAGAAATACCGTGATACAAAAAATGTAGTGCTTTGTTTTTTTGGAGATGGCGCTGCAAGGCAGGGCATGCTACACGAAACATTTAATATGGCCATGCTTTGGTCGTTACCGGTTGTATTTATTTGCGAAAACAACCATTATGCCATGGGTACATCGGTAGCCCGTACAAGTAAAACACTTGATATTTACAAACTGGCCGATGCGTACGAAATGCCAAGTGATAGTGTTGACGGTATGAGCCCCGAAGCAGTTCATGATGCTGTACAAAGGGCAGCTGACCGTGCCAGGGAAAAAGGCGGACCAACCTTACTTGAAATTAAAACATACCGCTATAAAGGACACAGTATGAGCGATCCACAAAAATATCGCACCAAGGAGGAATTGGAGGAATACAAGGAAAAAGACCCTATTGACCATGTATTGAACATTTTGAAAACTCAGTTTAAGGTTACTGATGAACAGGTAAATGAAATTATTGAAAGAGTAAGAAAAGAGATAGAAGAATCGGTACAGTTTGCTGAAGAAAGCCCTTGGCCCGATGATAATGAATTACTGAAAGATGTATATACACAGGAAGATTATCCATTTATAACTGATTAAGTAAAACAAATACACAATCATCATAATTAAAAATTCACAATTAAATTAAATGGCAGATAAGAAAAAAAATGCAGCAACTACCGAAGCTGCAGATGTAGTAGAAAGGGCTAAAGGCTTTTGGGCAGCATACAGTAAACATATCATCATCATTGGCTCTGTAGTTATTGCCGCACTGGCAGGATACCTTGGGTATAAAAATTTCATTTCTATTCCCAACGAAAAAACAGCCAGCGACTTAATATTTCCCGCTGAGAAATTATTTGGCACCATGGCAAGTACTTCATCTTTTAATAAAGACACGGTAAACATGGTTTTAAACGGCGATAAAGCAAAAGGCATTACAGGTTTGCTTAAGATTGCCGGCAGTTATGGCAGCACCAAATCGGGCAACCGTGCACAATACATGATTGGTGCCTGTTACCTGCAATTGAAACAGTTTGATAAGGCTATAAAACATTTAAAAGAATTTGATGCCAACGGTGCAACACAAATACAAAGCAAAGCCTACATTTTGCTGGGCCATGCATATTCTGAACAGAAAAAAACCGGTGATGCTTTGGATTATTATAAAAAAGCAGGTTCTATTTCTGGTTTAGATGATGGCATGGCATCTGAAGCTTTGTTTATTGCAGGCAGGTATGCAGATGCTATTGGTAAATCAAAAGAAGCTATTGAGATATTTAAAAATATTAAAGATAAATATCCCACCAGCCAACATGTTAGCACTGGCGATGTTGATAAATACCTGGCTTATCTTGGTGTTACAAAATAATTATAACGTTTGTAATTGTTATGGGTAATGCCATTAATCATTTTACAACAACATTATGTCAGTAAACTCATCAAACTTATATAATACAACAGGCATCCGGTTACCAAAGGATGCCTGTGTTGTAATTGTACGCACCCTTTGGAATGCAGCTACAATAGATAAACTGGAAGCCGGATGTTTAAAAATTTTAAAAGAAAACAATGTTCAATACAAATTGATACAGGTGCCGGGTTCATTTGAAATTACTTTTGCCATAAAAAAATACTGGGAACTGCATAAATATAAAGAAGATAAACCCCATGCTTTTATTGCACTGGGATGTGTGTTAAGAGGAGATACTCCACATTTTGAGTATGTTTGCCATGCAGTAACCAATGGCATATTGCAACTTAACCTGCAACTTCCGGTGCCAACAATATTTGGAATATTAACGGTAGATAACCAACAACAAATTGATGAACGCACCGGCGGCAATAATGGCCATAAAGGAGAGGAGGCTGCAGCCACTGCCATTCAAATGATGGCAATGATAGAAAGTATTAATTAATCAACATGAAGTATTTCTTATTTTTTCTTTTCATCTTTTCATTGGCTGCTTGTAATGATACAACTAATGGTGATGATTTATCAAAAAATGATACAGTTGCTGCTGAAACAAAAACTGACTCCATCAACAACTATATCCATAAATTTTCTGATACAGCGCTTGAAAAAAAGATTACAGCAGCATTATTAAAACTGCCCTTTGTTATAAAAAGCAATAATTATATTGATTCATTCAGTAATCATACTCATGGTATTTCTTTTATGATGGATGAGCCAACTGGGGATGAGCCCGATATTTCGGTACTGGCTGGTTACAATGGCGAACAAAGATTTGAAACTTATTACCATTTTTTTGTAAATCCCAAAACGCTTGAAATAAAAGTGTACGATCCTGTATCAGATACCAGGCTTTCGATAAAAGAATACCAGAAGAAACAGAAATAAATTATGAAGGTCCAGATTTTTATACCTTGTTTTATTGATCAGCTTTATCCGCAAACAGCTTTTAACATGGTAAAAGTTTTGGAAAAAGCATGCTGCGATGTTGTGTATAATACCAACCAAACCTGTTGTGGCCAGCCTGCCTTTAATGCAGGTTTCTGGGATGAATCAAGGGCAGTGTGTATTAAATTCCTGAAAGATTTTGAAGGGGTTGATTTTATAGTGGCCCCAAGTGCAAGCTGTGTTGGTTTTGTTCGTAATTATTACAGCAAGATATTTGATAACTCGGCACAGCACAACCAGGTGAAAGATTTAAGTAAACGCATTTTTGAATTCAGCGAATTTTTAACCGACATTTTAAAGATTGAAAACTTTAATGCAGAGCTAAAAGGCAAAGCCACTTATCACGACAGTTGCGCCGCCTTACGTGAATGCAAAATAAAAACCGGCCCACGCAAACTACTTAGCCATGTAAAAGGGCTCGAGCTTATTGAAATGAAAGATGTGGAAACATGCTGTGGCTTTGGCGGTACTTTTTCGGTTAAGTTTGATGCCATTTCTGCTGCTATGGCCGACCAAAAAATTAATAACGCACTTGAAACAGGCGCCCAGTATATCATCTCTACCGACCTAAGTTGCCTGATGCAACTTGATGGATTTATACAACACAAAAATTTGCCTCTAAAGACTATGCATTTAGCCGATGTGCTTGCAAACGGCTGGGAATAAAGCAGGTTTTTTATTAGTAATATTTTCATAAAAAACCAGTTTATTTTTTGCTGAATAAATCTATCCACATCTACCCAAAAAATGTGTGAAAATACCCCTTAAAAACATGCGGTTTTAAGCCAAATTACGGGCATATTTTGGTAACTTCGCTGTCTATAAAATTATATGGAAAACAACGAGAATTTGAACGAAGAAAACCAGCAATCCGAAGGCGCCGATTTTAATAACCGTGGGCGTATAATACCGGTAAATCTTGAGGAGCAAATGAAGACTTCCTATATCGATTACTCTATGAGTGTAATTGTAGGAAGGGCATTGCCTGATGTACGAGACGGTCTAAAACCAGTTCACCGCCGTGTTTTATATGGCATGAACGAACTGGGTAATAACAGCAATAAACCTTATAAAAAATCGGCCCGTATTGTGGGAGAGGTGATGGGTAAATACCATCCGCATGGTGATAAAGCCATTTATGATACAATGGTACGTATGGCACAAGATTGGGCTATGCGATACAAATTGGTAGATGGGCAAGGTAATTTTGGCAGCGAAGACGGCGACCCCCCGGCTGCTATGCGTTATACCGAGGTGAGAATGGAAAAAATTGCCGAGGCTATGCTGGAAGATATCGAAAAGGAAACGGTAGACTACCAGCTTAATTTCGACGATTCGTTACAGGAACCAACAGTATTGCCTACACGAATTCCGCAATTATTGGTAAACGGTAGCAGTGGTATTGCCGTAGGTATGGCTACCAATATGATGCCGCATAATTTAAGCGAAGTAGTGGATGGATGTATTGCCTATATAGACAATAAAGAAATTACAGCAGAAGAACTCATCAAATATGTAAAAGGCCCCGATTTCCCCACAGGTGGAATTATTTATGGATTTGAAGGTGTAAAAGAAGGTTTATTAACCGGGCGTGGAAGGGTAGTGTTACGTGGTAAAGTAGAAATTGAAGTAGGGAAAAATGGAAGGGAAAAGTTAGTTATAACACAAGTACCATACCAGGTAAATCGTGATGCATTAACTGCTAAAATTGGTGAATTAATAAACGATAAAGCTATAGAAGGTATTGCCGATGTTAATAATGAAAGCAACAACAAGGAAGGCACCCGTGTGGTAGTGGAACTTAAAAAAGATGCGGTAGCGCAGGTTGTAATTAATCACTTGTATAAACAAACCGAATTACAAACATCATTTGGTATTAATAACGTAGCCCTGGTTAGAGGAAGGCCAAAAGTTTTAAACCTAAAAGAACTTATCAGTGAATTTGTACAATTCCGTCATGAAATAGTAGTTAGGCGTACCCAGTACGAATTACGTAAAGCCGAAGAAAGAGCACATATACTGGAAGGATACATCATTGCTTTGGATAACCTGGATGCAGTTATTAAACTCATTCGTGAATCGGCAACACCAACAATTGCCCAGGAAGGGTTGATGACCCAGTTTGGCATGAGCGAAATTCAGGCAAAAGCTGTTCTGGAACTACGCCTGCAAAGGTTAACCGGAATGGAGATTAATAAAATTCGTGAAGAACATGCAGAAATACTGAAACTGATTGAACATTTAAAAATGATATTGGCCAATGAAGACATGCGATACGATATCATTAAAAAGGAACTGGAAGAAGTAAAAGCCAAATTTGGCGACGAGCGAAAGTCGGAAATAGTATATGTTGGAGATGAGATTAATATGCTTGACCTTATTGAAGATGAAGATGTTGTGGTAACTATTTCACATTTAGGTTACATTAAGCGAACTTCAGCTACAGAGTATCGCCAGCAGCGCCGTGGAGGCCGTGGAGCCAAAGGAAGCAGTACCCGGGAAGAAGATTATATTGAACATTTGTTTGTAGCCAGCACACATAGTAGTTTGTTATTCTTTACCGAAATGGGCAGATGTTTTTGGTTAAAAGTGTATGAAATACCCGAAGGCGATAAAACCAGTAAGGGCAGGGCACTTCAAAACATGATTCAGATACCTCCGGAAGATAATGTTAGAGCCATAATAGATATTAAGAGTTTTGATGACGAAGAATTTGTAAACAATCATTACATTTTGTTATGTACCAAACAAGGCATAATAAACAAGTCGAGGCTTAAAGATTTCAGCCGCCCACGCCAGAATGGTATTAATGCAATTAGTATAAACGAAGGCGACCGGCTTATAGAAGCTAAGTTAACTGATGGTAATTGTGAAATAATGATGGCGGTTAAAAGTGGCCGTGCCATACGTTTTGCTGAAGAAAAAGTAAGGCCAACAGGCCGTGGTGGAATTGGAGTTAGAGGTATAGATGTTGATGACGCAACTGACGAAGTAGTGGGCATGATATGTGTAAATAAAGAAGATAAAGAAAGTACCGTATTAGTGGTTAGTGAAAAAGGATACGGTAAAAGAACCTATCTTGATGACCCAGAAACAGGTGAAAACAATTACCGTATAACCAACCGTGGAGGAAAAGGAGTAAAAACAATTAATGTTACAGCCAAAACCGGCTCACTGGTTGGTTTACTGGCTGTAACTGAAGCACACGACCTGATGATAACTTGTGTAAGTGGTATCACCATCCGTATGCCTGTATCACAAATTAGCGAACAGGGCCGGGCTACCCAAGGCGTTAAACTTATAAAGGTTGACGAAGGTGATGAGATTGCAGCCATCACTAAATTGGCTGAAAAAGAAGAAGAAGAAGAAAACTTACAAGGTGATTCAGAAAATGATGTTACCAATGAAAATACAAATTCGGCCGATGCTTCCGAATCTGAAAATGAATAATAAAATTTTCTTTTAATTATTTAAGTTTAAAAAGAATGTTGCCTAATAGTAGTGGGCAACATTCTTTTTATATGGAGGGTAGTATCGCAAGTGTCAAAATTTTCTATTTAACATAATATTAATTATAAGTAAATAAGGTTTCGATTATTTGTAAACAGGAATGAGCATTTTATTTAAACTGCAGGTAATAAATTAAAGTGCAGCGATTAGCAGATACCGAAAACTCTATTACATTATCATTTCAGAAAATTATGAAGCATAAAAAAATCCTCCGGAAAACGCTGGAGGATTTTACTTTTTTATTTATTATGGAATTATCCTAAATAAGCTTTTAAGGCGCCGCTGTAACGGGCTTTTTGTAAACGTTTAATTGCACGTTCTTTTATTTGGCGAATACGCTCTTTTGTCAAATCGTATTTCTGTCCAATTTGCTCAATAGTTACACCATTTTCACCATCTAAACCAAAATAAGCATTTACAATTTCGGCCTCACGTGGACTTAATGATTTTAATACCCTGCGAATTTCATTTTTTAAAGAATCATGCATCACATCTTCATCTGTTTCATCAACACCTTTTAATAAATCGCCCATGGCAACATCTTCTGCTTCGTGCACAGGAGCATCCAGCGATGTGTGTCTTGTATTACTTTGGAAAATATTATTAATCTCAGTTTCGCTCATTTCAAGCAACTCTGCTAATTCTTCGGTACTTGGTTCACGCTCATGCTCTTGCTCAAACGCCATATATGCTTTGTTGGCTTTATTATATGTGCCAATTTTATTTTGTGGCAAACGCACTAACCTTCCCTGCTCAGCTAAAGCCTGTAATATAGATTGACGAATCCACCATACAGCATATGAAATGAATTTAAAACCTTTAGTTTCATCAAAACGCTGTGCTGCTTTTATAAGGCCAAGGTTTCCTTCATTAATCAAATCACTTAGCGAAAGCCCCTGGTGCTGGTATTGTTTTGCCACCGATACCACAAAACGCAGGTTTGCCTGCACTAATTTATCTAATGCACGCTGATCGCCCATTTTTATCTTTTGGGCCAGGATGGTCTCCTCTTCGGGAGTAATCATCGAAATTTTAGAAATTTCCTGCAAATACTTCTCAACTGCCTGTGAATCACGGTTGGTTATCTGCGTAGCGATTTTAAGTTGCCTCATTGAATTATATTAAGTATTGAAATAGAACACTTATTGACAATTTTAGTTTGGAAAAAGTTGCAAACAAATGGTTAATGCCCGTTTTCCTTATAAAAATGTGTGCAAAGATACACAAAAACAGCCGCAATTCATAACGTAAGTGAATAAAAGAGAATAATAGTGGATAAATGTATCAATACTATTTATTTAAAATATTATTTAACTTTTTAAAGTATTAAGTAAAATAAAACCGGCAGAAATATCTACCGGCTTTAAAATATCAATCACTATTTTAAAATCTTATAAAATTATAAACCCATTATCATCTTTTTATGTCTTAACCCTGCCAATGAAGGATCTAACTCAATTGCCTTATCACACATTTGCTGCCCTTTTGTTACTTCTCCCTTTTTTTGAAAACAAAGCCCGGCCTGGTATAATGCTTTGCCATCTTTCATATCCATTTCCATAAGTTTTTGGCAATACTCCAAGCATTTATCATACATTTTTCTGTCGTAAAAAGCAACAGCCACATCCCTTATCAATTCTTTATCACCGGGTTTTCTACTCATAATTTCAATAAGTAATTTCTCTCCACTATCATAATTACCACTGTATATATATGCAAATCCCAGGTTTTCATTAAAGTCGTTACTTTTAATAAACCCATTTTCGGCTGCTTTATTAAAGCTAATTACTGCATTTTTATAATCTTCATTATTATAATACAATAACCCTAGTTCAAAATACCATTTGCTTCTAGTATTATCAAGTTGCAATGCTTTTACGTAATAAGGTATAGCTTTTCTTTCAAGTCCCATTTCCAAATATGTACGGGCTAAAGTATAGGTTGCTTCTGCATCCTGGGGATCTTTTTCAATCACCTTAAGTAAAGTTTTTTCGGCTTTGCCATAATCTTCCATTTGAAAATACGACATAGCTATTATCCTATCCTTATCCTTGCATGAATTACATTTTTGCGCAAAATCAATAGCTTGTTGATATTGTCTATAATTATAAAATATTTCAACAAGTTCTGATACTGCCTTCTCATTCTTATTATCCAACTCATACGCTTTTGCAAAATTCATTTTAGCGGCATCGGTACGACGCATTTCTTTATTTGCAAAACCATTATGTAAATAAGCCTCTGAATATAAAGGATTTATACGAATTGCTTCATTAAATTCATTAGACGCCACCAGGTACCTTCTTGCACTCATTTCCTGCATTCCTTTATTAAAAAACAAAACTGCACTATCGCCAGGTTGCGAAAAAGATGATATCGTAAAAAATAAAAGGAGTATGATTATTGAGTTTTTCATAAGGATATAAAAATAGCAAAGTTTAGTACAATTATGCCAGGATTATACCTGCTAACGCCGGAAGATGAAGATTTATTTCATAAATATGCCTCTTTTTATCAACTAAAACGGTTTTAGGTGCAGGATTAAAAACTTTGCCTGTGCCCCAGTATTTTTCATAATCGCTATTGAAAATTTCGGTCCATGCAGCTTTTCCTTTTACTCTAAGTTTCCAGTTGTGCCTTACCACAGGGGTCATATTTAAAACAACAAGCATATTGTTTTTTTTATTTTTACCTTTTCGTACAAAAGCAATTACTGATTCTGCTTTATGCGCCAGGTCAACCCATTCAAATCCTTTTGTATCATACTGTAATTGATAGAGGGCCGGGTGATTACGGTAAAGCAGGTTTAAATCCCTAACACAATCCTGCATAAGCTGGTGGCAGGGATATTGTAAAAGCGGCCAATCCAGTTCAGTTTTATAATTCCATTCGGATGTTTGAGCAAACTCGTTGCCCATAAAAAGTAGTTTAGCACCGGGATGAGTATACATATAAGTATAAAGCAATCTCAGGTTTGCAAATTTTTGCCATTCATCTCCGGGCATTTTATATACCATTGGGCTTTTACCATGCACAACTTCATCATGACTAAATGGAAGCATGAAATTTTCATCATAGAAATACATCATACTAAAGCTGAACTTATCCTGGTGAAACTGTCGCATAATGGGGTTCAACTTAAAATAATCAAGTGTGTCGTGCATCCACCCCATCATCCATTTCATTCCAAAGCCAAGCCCGCCTTCGGTTGTAGGCTTGGATATTTTAGGCCAGTCGCTTGCTTCTTCAGCTATAGTTTGTATGTCGGGAAAATCACGGTAAACCGTTTCATTAAATAGTTTGATAAATTCAATAGCTTCCAGGTTACCATTACCTCCATATTTATTTGGAACCCACTCCCCTTCTTTACGAGAAAAATCGAGTCGTAAAATCGAATTCACCGCATCTACTCTTAACCCATCTGCATGAAACTGGTCTAACCAAAACCTGGCGCTGCTGATTAAAAACGAACGTACTTCTGCCCTTTCGTAATTAAATATATAACTGTTCCAATCCGGATGGTAACCTTTACGCATATCGGCATATTCGTAAGTATGGGTACCATCAAACATAAACAAACCATGTGCATCATAAGGAAAATGTGATGGCACCCAATCTAAAATAACACCAATACCTTCCTGGTGAAAAGCGTCTATTAGTTCCCGAAATTCATCGGGTGTGCCAAAACGTGAGGTAGATGCAAAAAAACCTGTACCCTGGTAACCCCAACTTCCATCATAAGGAAATTCCATGATAGGCATTAACTCAACATGTGTAAAGCCCATTTTTTTTACATAAGGCACCAGGTGTTCTTTTAATTGCAGGTAGCTGTTAAAACTTTCTTCATCTGTTTTTACTGGTCTCATCCAACTGCCGGGATGCACTTCATAAACACTCCAGGGAGCATTTAATGCATTGTTCTTTTTTCTTTTCTTCATCCATACGGCATCTTTCCATTTATACTTGCTTTGCCATCCTATAGATGCATTGGAAGGCCGCAGTTCGCAAAATTGGCCGTATGGATCAGATTTCTTTGATTCGGCTCCTTTAAAACCATTTATATAATATTTGTAATTGCCTCCTTCTTTAAAACCCGGTATAAAACCTTCCCAAATACCCGATTTATCAAGCCTTACAAACAAAGGATGCAACTTAGTTTTCCATCCGTTAAAATCACCAATCACCGAAACAAAAGTTGCATTAGGGGCCCATACTGCAAAATAAAAACCACTTGTTTTTAGTACGTTTAGTTTATGACTGCCAAATTTTTGGTATCCGTTATAAAGCGTTCCGTTTTTAAAGTTTATGATGTCTTCGTCGGTAAATAAAGAATAATTCCAAACAGGCTTTTTTGAATCAATAAAATGTTGCTCCTCGTATTTAAGTACCGGAGCTTTAGGCAGGTTCTTTTTGCTATTCCTTGCAACTTTTGCCGATGATACTTTGGATGTTGCCATTTATGGAATACCTGTTTAATAGTGTTAACTAAGTAATGAAATTTGATTTAACGTAAAATTAAGAATTAGGATTTAGTAATTCTAAATTAAATAGTCCACCTTTAACTAAATTTTTAGTTTTAAATTATTTTTACTCAATCTAAACAACTGTATGGCCAGGCTAACCCTAATTTTGTTTTTTATCTGTACTTCTTTTTTAAATGCAAATGCACAAACTGCTTCACTTTCGGGCAATGTTAAAGACACTGTACAAAACGAAGCTGTAAAAAATGTTGTGATAGCTTTATTGCATCCTACCGATTCTGTTTTATATAAGTTTACCCGTACAGATGCAAACGGAAAATTTACATTTAAGAATATTAATACAGGTAATTATATCATCATGGCAACTCACCCCTATTTTGCCGATATCATTTTTAATGCAGATGTAAAAGGGCCCGAAACCACAGTACCTACAATAGATTTAACATCAAAAAGTAAATTACTTGAAGAAGTGGTAGTTAAAAGCGGTACACCAATAAGGATAAAGGGCGATACCACCGTATATACTGCAGATAGCTTTAAAGTAAGGCCCGGCGCTAATGTAGAAGAGCTTTTGAAAAAACTGCCGGGTATACAGGTGGATAAAAATGGAAAGATAACAGCTATGGGCGAACAGGTAAAAAAAGTGTTGGTGGATGGTGAAGAATTTTTTGGAGACGACCCCGGCATTGCAACAAAAAACCTGCGTGCCGATGTGGTAAAAGAAGTGGAAGTGTTTGATAAAAAAAGCGACCAGGCTGTATTTACAGGCATAGATGATGGTGTGAAAGATAAAACGATTAACCTTAAACTAAAAGACAATGCCAAGAAAGGGTATTTTGGAAAAGCTGAAGCAGGTACCGATTTCAAAAATTATTATAACAACAGTATAATGGCAAATGCCTTTAAAGGAAAAAGAAAACTTGCTGCTTATGGTATAATGAGCAATACCGGCCAAACCAATTTAGACTGGCAAGACAATCAAAACTACGGCTCAAATGATAATACAACTACAGAAGTAACTGATGACGGTGGCATTATGATAACTACAACCGGAGATGGAGATGATTACTATAACGGCCGTGGTGGCATACCAAAAAACTGGAATGGAGGTTTGCATTACAGCAATAAATTTAATAACAACAACCAATCATTAAACAGTGGTTATAAAATAACCAAGGTAAACAGCCCAAGTGGCGAAAGAAATTACACAACTAATTATACAGGCGATTCGTCTTATAATTCAAATAGTGTTACGGATGGTTTTTCAACAAAAATAAAACAGAGCCTCAACCTAACTTTAGAAACAAAAATCGACTCGGCCAACACACTTAAGTTTACAGCAAAGGGCAACCTTAACAACACTAAAACCATTAGCAACTATTCTCAAAATTCTATCAGTGATAAAAAATTACCCATAAACAATATTACACGCAGAACAAACAGCGATGTAGATAACTCATCATTTAACAGTAGTTTATTGTGGATGCATAAGTTTAAAAAAACAGCACGTACTTTAACTATGAATGTTGGATATAACTATTCTGGTTCTAAAAATCAAAACTTCCTGTATTCGGAAAATGATTATTTCACAAATGGAATACCTCAATATAACGATACTATTGACCAGAAGAACAAACGGGATAACGAAACCAGCAGTTTTTCTGCAAACATCACTTATACTGAACCTTTGTCGAAAGTACTTTTTCTCTCGTTTAATTACGGATTTGGCTTAACTTCCAATACAAATAACCGTGCAAGCTTTACAAAAGATATAAAAGGTGATTATAACAACAAGATAGATTCATTAAGTAATTCATATTTTTTTAAACAGGTAAACAACAAACCGGGTATTAGCATCAGGTATGTAAAAAAGAAATATAATTTCAGTATTGGCACATCGGTAAGTTTCAGCAATTTTGAACAAGATAATAAAACCACAGGGCTTGTTAGAAAATATAACTTCACTAATTTTTTTCCAACGGCATCTTTGTATGTAAAACTAAAAGGTTATGCCGGTTTAAGATTTAACTATAATGGTAGCACTAGTGTGCCAGCACTAGATCAACTGCAACCAATTGCAGATAATACCGACCCCTTAAACCAATACATTGGCAACCCCGATTTAAAGCAATCGTTTACACATAGCTTAAACCTTAACTATAATTTTTACAATGTATTAAAGGAACGAGGCATGTGGACCGGTATTTATGGCAACTTTACCCAAAATGCTTTTGTAAGCGACCGAACGATTTATGGCGCTGCCCAATCTACCTACCGCACGGTTAATGCCAATGGCAATTACTATTTCGGGCTATACTCTAATTATAATTTTAAATGGAAGAAGCCTGATATCCGTTTTGGGATTGGCCCCAATGCAAATATTTCAAGAAACGTATCTTTCTTAAACAGCCAGAAAGCAATAAACACAAATTCCAGTTATGGATTAAATTTTAATATTGGTAAAGAAAAAGAGAATAAATATGACATTTCATTAGATGCAGGAATTAGCAGGGTAAATTCAAAAAACAGCATCAATACGCTTGCATTGGCAAATTATTGGCAAGGCAGTTTGAGCGGCAATATAAGGGTAACTTTGCCATACAAATTCAGGTTAGAAAATTCAGTTGATTTTACAGCCAAGCAAGTTGATCCAAATTTCCCGGTTAAAAACAAATTCACCATTTGGAATGCCAGCTTACGCAAATTTATTTTTAAAGAAAAACTGGAAATTTCTGCATCTGTTTTTGATATTTTAAATGAACGGCGTGGTTACGACAGAAGCTTTAACGAATTCCGTTATTCAGAAACATACTACAATACATTAAAACGATACTGGATGCTCACCCTCACTTGGAATTTTTCTAAAAACGGAAAACCGGCATCAGGCTTTTTTAATTAAAAAATAGCGAAATCATGAAATACATCATCATAGTTTTAATTGTAACTCTCTCATCAACCTGTATCAAAGCACAGCAGTTTATTGATAAAGGGCTTATTGAATACACTGTTGTTATCAATAACCATAAAGCCATGGGCGAAGGTTCCTGGGCCGAGATGTTTAAGGATAGGATACCCAGGTTATCAACCAGCTACTTCCAACTCACCTTTAACGATAATAAAGGCATTTACCTGTTTAACCGAAAAGACGATAAAACAAGATCACCCTGGGGTAATGATGAAGAAGAAAATACCTGGTACAGCGATTATGCCAATGATAAATTTGTGCAGCAAAAAATGATTTTTGGCAACAATTACCTTTTAACCGACAGCCTGCTAACCATTAACTGGAAGATGACCAATGAAAGCCGGAACATTGCAGGTTTTAACTGCCGTAAAGCCGTGGGCATTTTGTTCGATAGTGTTTATGTTTTTGCCTTTTATACCGATGAAATTCTTGTAAGCGGCGGCCCCATGGGATTGCATGGGTTACCGGGAATGATTTTGGGCGTTACCATCCCACGTATGTACAGCAGTTGGGTGGCCAACAAGATTGAAATAAACGGTGTAGACTACACGAAAATTACCCCTCCATCAAAAGGTAAAAAGAAAAATCCAAAGGATTTGGAATCTACTATTATAGAAGCTACCAAAGACTGGGGTTCGTACAGCCAGCAGGCAATATGGAAGTTATTTTTATAACAGTAGTTTAAATAACATACCCATCGGGCAAAACCACACCTTTCTTTATTACAACAATACCATCTTTAATGGTATATAATGCATGGTCCATATCAACCTGGTGTGCGCCGCCGGTTATCTTAACTTCGTTACCTATTCGGCAATCTTTGTCCAATATGGCATTTTCAATATGGCAATTTTCGCCTATACCAAGCTTTGGAATACCTTTTTCAAGCGAATAAGCCATTTCTGAAATGGTTTCGTAATAATCGCTGCCCATCAGGTACGAATTGATAATGACTGACCCTTTTCCAATCCTGGTTCTTATGCCAATAACACTATGTGCAATTCGGGATGCATGAATAATTGAACCTTCGGCCAGGATACTGTTTTCAACTAGTGTATTACTCATTTTCATAGGCGGCAACATGCGTGCCCTGCTAAATATAGCTTTAGTATTATCAAACAGGTTAAATGGTGGTATCTCCAGCGCCAGTGCAAGATTAGCTTCGTAAAAAGAGTATATATTTCCAATATCCGTCCAGTAACCATCGTATTGAAAGCTTACTACTTTTTGAGTATTAATACATGCCGGAATAATTTCTTTACCAAAATCAGTAGCATCTTTTTTTTCTTTTAATAACAGGTTAAACAAAAACTCCCTGTTAAATATATAGATACCCATCGAAGCCAGGTATTTTCTACCAACGGCTTTCATATCGCCTCCTGTATCACTTTCCCATTGTTGTAATAATTCTTTTGCAGGTTTTTCAATAAAAGATGTGATGTAGTTATTTTCATTAGTTTTTAAAATACCAAATTCAGGTGCCTCCCTTTCAGCCACAGGTATAGTGGCTATTGAAATATCTGCGGCTTTATCAATATGGTTTTGATACATATCATTAAAGTCCATCTGGTAAAGCTGGTCGCCACTTAGTATAAGCACATGCTCAAAATCATTATTCATGATATGTTTTAGCGATTGCCTTACAGCATCGGCTGTACCCTGAAACCATCCCAGGCTATCGGGTGTTTGCTCAGCAGCCAGTATATCAACAAAACCACTGCTGAAATTACTAAACTGGTAAGAGTTTTTAATATGCTTATTAAGTGAAGCAGAATTGTACTGTGTTAGCACAAACATGCGATTGATGTTTGAGTTGATACAGTTAGAAATAGGAATATCTACCAGGCGGTATTTTCCACCAATAGGCACTGCAGGCTTACTGCGTGCAGAAGTTAGTGGATAAAGCCTGCTCCCGGCTCCACCCCCTAAAATAACGGCAACAACAGATTTACTTATCATAAAATTTTATTTTTTTTGTGCAGCTTTGTATAAAGCAATATATTTTTCGGCGCTTTGCTCCCAGCTGTTATCAATAGCCATTACCTGTTTGCGTAATGCAGTCATCTTTTCGGTATCATCATATAATTCTACAGCACGGTGTATTGAGTAAGTAATATCCCAAACGCTTGCATGATTAAATCGTATGCCATAACCGCCGGGCTCACCAAAATCTATTACTGTATCTTTTAATCCACCTGTACTTCTCACCATTGGTATAGTACCATATCTCAAAGCATACATTTGGTTTAAGCCGCAGGGTTCTACCCTGCTTGGCATTAAAATAAAATCGGCGCCGGCATACATTTGGTGGCTTAGTTTCTCGTTGTATCCTATTTTTGAATTATAATAACCGGCAAAGCTACCTGTAAGATAAGTTAACTGGTCTTCTACCCTCCTATCTCCACTGCCAAGTATTAAAAAACTCATCTTATTACCTATTTGATGCAATGAATCTGATATTGCCTGCGGTAAAAGATCGGCAGCTTTTTCTCCAACCAGCCTCCCTATAAAAATAAATAATGGCAAATTGGGATTAAGGTTGAAATCTTTGCAAAGTTTTTTCTTATTTAACTTTTTACCGGCATCAGCATCTTTGTCCGAATAATTATCAAGAATATATGTGTCTTTTTCGGGATTCCAAACCTCGGTGTCAATTCCGTTTAATATGCCCGAGCATTTAAAGAATTCTGCTTTAAACAACTGTTCCAGCCCATTAGCATTTGTTTTTAATTCTTCCATATAACTTGGGCTTACGGTACTAACCCTATCGGCACATTTAACGGCGCAGGCAAGTGGGTTAATCATATTATCCCAATCAAGCAAGCCCCATTGCCAGGTATCAAAAGTTGGAATATAATTACTGTTATCCCAACTCATCCACCCCTGGTATTGTGCATTATGTATGGTAAGTATTGTTGGCACATCTGCCAAATGGCTGTATGCATAGCAATGCTTCATCATAAAAGGGATAAGGCCTGTATGATGGTCGTGTACATGTACTACATCGGGCCGATGCTGCCATTTAGAAATCCAATCTACCACAGCAACCTGGAAAGCAGTAAAGCGTTCCGTATCATCATCATAACTATAAACATTTTCCCTGTCGAGCAGGCCATAAATATCTACACAATACAAATCAAAATCCAGTTCGTTTGATTTTTCTTTGATGATGGTATAATCAAAATGATTACTACCCATCATAAAACTGCCTTTATGTTCAACTGTCCATTCATGCTCGTATAAAAACTTAGTACGGTGCATGGGTATCACCACTTTTACAAAATGGCCCAACTGCAGTTGATATTTTGGTAAAGTACCTACTACATCTGCCAATCCGCCAACTTTTGCATATGGGTAACATTCTGCACTAACGTGTATAATTTCCATACTGAATAATTATGCATTCAATTTACCAATCATTTTGATGCAAACCAATTAAAACGAATATTTTTCCTGTTGCTCTTTTTATTTTACTTTCAATAATAAAAAACAAGGTTCATGAAAAATAAATTTGCAATTGGGATTGATATTGGCGGCACCACTACAAAGTTTGGTGTAGTGGATAATAATGGAAAAATACTGGAGCAAGACCGCATACTAAGCAATGAGCATGATGAAGTAGGCCAATTTATAGATGACATTTTTACAAAGATGCAGCCCATGATAAAACATGTTGGTGGTATTGAAAACTTTATTGGTATTGGAATGGGTGCACCCAATGGAAATATTTACAGGGGTACTATTGAATATGCTGCTAACCTGCGCTGGAAAGGTATTATACCCATTGCCGATATGATGAGTAAAAAATTTAACCTTCCAACAAGATTAACCAACGATGCAAATGCGGCAGCTATGGGCGAAATGCTTTTTGGAGCTTGTAAAGACTGTAAACATTTTATAACCATAACGCTTGGTACCGGCGTAGGCAGCGGTATTGTTATTGATGGCAAAATAGTGGTTGGGCACGATGGTTTTGCAGGTGAACTGGGCCATACCACTATCAGGCCCGGAGGCAGGCTGCACAAAGGCACCGGCCTGCATGGAAGCTTAGAATCATACGCATCGGCAACAGGTGTAAGAGATACAGCAATTGAAATGCTTACCCACTACCCCGAAGAAACAAGCCTGCTTCGCAAATACAGCCTTGATGAACTTACCAGTAAATCGGTTTATGAATGTGCTATGAAAGGAGATAAAATAGCCAACCAGATTTTTGAATTTACCGGGCAGATATTGGGAGAATCGCTGGCTAATTTTGTAATGTTTTCTTCACCGGCACGTATAGTTTTGTTTGGAGGATTAACCAAGGCTGGTAACCTTTTATTAAACCCTACCCGTAAACATATGGAACAAAACCTTTTACCGATTTTTCAAAATAAAGTGGAACTTATATTAAGTCAACTGCACGAATCTGATGCCGCTATACTGGGAGCAAGCGCTTTGGTTTGGGATTTGAATAAAAATTAGTGGCTACAAATAGTATGGTTGATTAATGATTTTATATACACTTATTTTATTACAACATTGTAAACATCTAAGATGGATAAAGAGTATATCATTCCGGCTCAAACAAGAATTGGACATGTTCATTTAAAAGTAGCCGATATAAAACAATCGCTTGAATTTTATTGCGGGCTGTTAGGTTTTGAGCTTACTACCATGTATGGCAACCAGGCAGCATTTATTTCTGCCGGCGGTTATCATCATCATATTGGGTTAAATACCTGGCACAGCAAGGGTTTGCCGCCGGCGCCTGTAAACAGTGTTGGCTTATACCATACAGCCATCTTGTATCCTACAAGAAAAGACCTTGCTATTATATACAACCGTTTACGCTATGCTTATTACCCTTTAACCGGCGCAAGCGATCATGGCGTTTCGGAAGCTTTATATTTAAACGACCCCGACGAAAATGGCGTAGAATTGTATTGGGACAGGCCAAAAGAATTATGGGCTTATAAAGAAGACGGTACCATTGATATGTTTACAAAGGCGCTTGACCTTGATGATTTGCTGAAAGAAATTTAAAAATTGCTTTACAAAAGTTTTATTTAAATATCTACACAGTATAACCATCACCGCAATAACTTTTAAAACAAAACATTAAAATACGCTTAATTTTAATATTACAAATTGGAACAGCGTATCAAAAGTTATATTTTGTAATTAAAAAATATTGATATGAACATCAGCATTAAAATACCAGCCTTAGTTGTAGCATTTGTTTTATTGGCCCTGCATGGCTGCAATGAGCAGTCAAACACAAATAATGACAACAATGATGCCACTGGCAAAGTTCCTGGCAAATACAGGGAGGGAGCCGATTATTTTCTTTTTGAACGTGTACGTGTTTTTGATAAAGTTGGTTTTAGCCAACCGCAGGAAGCATTTAGTGTATTATTGCCAAAAGGCTGGCAACACAGCGATGAAGTGATATGGAATGCGCCTGGCACCATGTGTGCAGGAACTTACAAAAAATTTAAAGCTACATCGGCCGATAATGCATACAGCCTTCAAATGTATCCCGATGTGTTATATATATGGGGCAGCAATCAGCAAATGATGCAGTTCAATCAAAATAACAACCCTTCCTCTTCTACCTGTGCATACCGGCAACCCATTGATGCTGAAAATTACTTGCGTACAATTTTTGCAAAGGAAGAACTTGGCAATGCTGAAGTAGTAAGCGTAACACCCAACAAATTTGTGGTAGAGCAAATGGCTGCAACAAATGCAGAAAACACAGCAGAGCTGCAACAGTATGGCGCAGGCGATATTAATTTCGATCAATCGGCCATCAATGCAGTTGTTAAATGGCCCGATGGCACCGAAGGCATGGTTGTTTTGGGTATAACAATTATGGAAACAATAATACCCAATATATATAATGGCAGTTACGAAAAAAGTTATACCACACAGGTTTCAAAACGCACCGTATTTAAATACCCTGCTAAAGAAACAGAGCAGGCAAAAAACCAGTTTAGTTTAATAATGGGCAGCTTTAGAAGTAACCCGGCCTGGAACGATGCAGTAAGAGGTTTTTGGAAAGCGGTGCGCCAAAGAAAACATGTGGAGCATATTGGTAAAATACGCATGATAGATGAACAAACAAGAAGGATGGGCGAACAGGCGATTGCAAAAGGTAATGCCCGTTTAAGCGAAATGGATAACCAAATGCGTAACTGGGAGGCTACACAAAGTTCGCAAGACAGGATGCACACCAATTTTATTAAAACAATTAGGGAAGTTGAAAATTTTAAAGATGCATCGGGCACGTATGAGCTTTCATCAGGCTACTCACATGCATGGAGCCGTGGCGATGGCAATAGTTTTATACTTACCAACGATCCAAATCTTGATCCGGCCTTTATCTTTAAAGATCAAAACTGGAAAGAAATGCAAAAATCTGATAATTAAATTATCAACTATCTTTTGCAATAGCATAAAAATAAATCAACATTAAAATTAAAGCAGTTGGTAATTTTATTTTTGTAAAATGAAAAATAAACATCTTTTTTTCATAGCAGTTTTTATAAGTGTAATATTAATGGCAACCTGCACAAAAAAAACAGATGTTGATACCAAGCCGGGCTTATACATTACATTAAAAGATACTTTGGGTAATGCTGTGGCAGGCGCCACTGTTAGGTTGTATAAAGATGCACTGGATACCGGTATTATTAAAATATCCGATTCGGCAGGCGTGGTATATTTTACCAATCTTGAATCGGAGATATATTACTGGCTGGCAACAAAGGGTTGTAAAACAAATTTAAACAGCCAAACTACCCTTAACCGAAAATTAATAGCTAATGTTGTTTTGTATGGTTATTCGGTTATGACAGAAACAGGCACACTATCAATTACAAATTCAACTGCCGAACCTTATAAAGTAACCACCGATTCTGTTTTTACCGCCAATGTATATATTGATACGCCGTATTTGGCTTATCCAAAAATTGGCACATACCTTATTCATACAGAAAAGCTAAGTACACCCGGTATAGGAAAAGATACCCTGGTACATATAAATTGCGGTGATACTGTTTTTATACGATTGCCTTTATAATAGACACTTTTCAGCAAAAAATTAAAATTAGATCCTCAAAAGATACAAGAGCACATTAGCCCATCAACTCAACTAAGTGTATTTTTGCAGCCATGCAACAAATTAATATACCGCTAATCCTTAACAGCCTTGGTTTTAATAAACTGAATGAAATGCAACAGGCTTCGCTTGAAGCCAATGCAAAAAATACCGATACCATCTTGTTATCGGCAACCGGCAGCGGTAAAACACTGGCTTTTTTATTGCCTGTTTTGCAACATTTAAACCCGTCCATCAATCAGCCACAGGCTTTGATAATTGTACCAAGCCGTGAACTGGCCATACAAATTGATGATGTGTTCAGAAAAATGCAAACAGGTTTTAAAGTAACACTTTGCTATGGCGGGCATAAAAGAGAAACCGAAGAAAATAATTTAAAAGAAGCACCAGCACTCATCATTGGTACTGCCGGCCGCCTTGCCGATCATATCCGGAGAAATAATTTTAGTTTAGATAATATTACAACACTTGTGCTTGACGAATTTGACAAATCACTGGAACTTGGCTTTATCGAAGAAATGAGTTTCATCATCGGCTCGTTAAAAAACTTAAACAAACGGATTCTTACTTCAGCAACTTATGCTGTACCTGTTCCCGATTTTATCGGGTTAAACAACCCGGTACAACTTAATTTTTTACCTGAACAGGAAAACACGGATAGATTGCTGGATATAAAAACTGTATTTAGTGCAGATAAAGATAAAGTGCCTGCCTTATTCAAACTCATCTGTTATTTGGGCAACCGTTCTACCATTGTTTTTTGTAACCATCGTGATGCGGTGGAACGCACCAGCAACATGCTTAAAGAGAAAGGTATCCTGAATGTTTTTTATCATGGCGGAATGGAACAACAGGAAAGAGATAGCGCTTTGTGTAAGTTTCGCAACGGCAGCAGTAATTTTTTAATTACAACCGACCTTGCTTCTCGTGGGCTTGATATTCCAAACATTCGCTACATCATACATTTTCATTTACCCAATACCGAAGATGCATTTATTCACCGCAATGGCCGCACTGCCCGTATGGATGCAAGCGGTACGGCTATTTTAATTTTATCGGCACAGGAAAAATTACCCGATTACATTGGTGAAGTGGATCAAATTAAATTGAACGGCGAGTATCCCATACCTGAAAAACCTAAATGGAGTACTTTGTTTATTGCCGCCGGCAAAAAAGATAAAGTGAACAAGATTGATATTGTAGGCTTTCTCTCAAAAAAAGGTCAATTGAAAAAAGAAGACATCGGTATTATTGAAGTAAAGGACTTTTTTAGTTTTGTAGCTGTACGTAAAACCAAGGTTGGGCATGCACTTGAATTAATAAAAAATGAAAAAATTAAAAATAAAAAAGTGAAAATTGAAATTGCCAGGTAAAAACTTGTTATTGTTAGAAAGACTAACTTCTTGATGAATGGCTTTCAATAAAAGAGGTAACCTGTTTTGTAAACTTATTTTCTTCATCAAATAAAAAACGGTGCTGTATAGGCACCACGTAAATTGGAAAATCTTTCAGTTCTGGTTCAAATTTCTGAAGCCTTACAGCATCTTTCTCGGTAGTTAATACAATTTTTTTTGTTGCCTTTATCTTTTCAAACTGTTCTTTAATGTCTTTTAAATCATTGCTGTGAAAAATATGATGATCGGGATAACGCAGCATATCGTACGAGTTGGCATTTTTTGTAAGATGAGCTTTCAACGGTGCTGGGTTTGCTATACCGCAAACAAGCAATATGCCGTGTTCGGGAGTTATATCAATTTCCTGTTTGGAAAAAAGATGGTACGATGTACCGTAACGGATAGTTGTAAAATAAACACTTTGTTCAACAGCCGGATGTATCTCTTCTATAATCTTTTTCTTTTCCAATTCATCAAGCTGTGGTTTACATTTTGTAACGATGATGATATTGGCACGCTTGCTGCTGCTTCTTACATCCCTTAAATCGCCGGCAGGCAAAATAAGATCACGGGTATAAAGGTTAGCGCAATCTGTAAGCAAGATGTTTAAACCGGCTTTCACCTGCCGATGCTGAAATGCATCATCAAGTATGATGACTTGTGTTTGTGGTTTTTCGTGCAGCAGTTGCGGTATGGCTACTACCCTTTCTTCGCCAACGGCAATGGTTACACCAGGAAATTTTTGATGAAACTGCATTGGCTCATCTCCAATTTCAAGCGCTGTGGTATGTTCATCTGCAATTGCAAAACCAGTGGTTTTTCTTTTATAACCACGGCTTAAAGTAGCAACCTTATAATGGTTTTTTAAAAGCCTGATAAGGTATTCCGTCATTGGTGTTTTACCGGTGCCGCCTGTTGCAAGATTGCCTACACAAATGATGGGGAAATTAAATGATGATGATTTTAAAATATTCTTGTCGTACAGTTTATTTCTTATCCAAACTGCTGCCCCGTACAACCAGGAGATTGGTAATAGAAGGTATCTGAAACTTTTTAACATTAGTGTTGAATATTTTTTAAAAAAACAGCTATACCAGGCTTTTGTTTATCTAGTTCATTATTTTTTATATAAACAAATAACGACAGCAAATTAGTTGTTTATAAAGATAGAAAAGATTGTAGTGCCATAATTACGCTCGGTTTTATAATGGGCAAACTTCTTATAATCATTACGTGGCGTATGTTCCAAAACAAACCAACCGCCAGGTTTTAAAAGATTATGTTCAAAAATTTTAACGGGCAGTTCATCAATAGTTGCCAATGCATAAGGCGGGCCTGCAAAAATAAAATCATATTGCCGGGTATTGCTTTCTATAAACTTAAACACATCCAGTTTAACTATGTTAAAATTTTCAAACTTCAGTTCGGCTGATGTTTTCTTTATAAAATCATACATCTTGTTATCTTTCTCCACTATAGTAATAGTTAATGCTCCCCTGCTTGCCAGTTCGTAACTGATGCAGCCGGTGCCGCCAAAAAGGTCAAGCACTTCCAGTTCTTCAATCTCCAGGTTATTTTGTATGATGTTGAATAAACCTTCTTTAGCAATATCGGTGGTAGGCCTTGTATGCGGCATCTTTGCCGGTGGATGTATTTTTCTGCCACCATGTATGCCACTTATGATACGCATGTTGCCAAATGAAATAATGAACTGAAAAAATGTGGTGGCTGTTCTTTTACAGCATCGGTATAAGTAAACCCGGTGGGTAACTCATCAAATACCGTATGCAAAAAATATTTGTTAACTGCCGAGTACAAACCTGACCGTTTGTCTATCATGCCACTAATGTGCAGGTTTACCGAGTTGCCGACCACATCAAAACCTTTACAAACATTCAGCAAATGATAAATACAATCATCAGCATTTATAAAATCAAAATTCTGTATCACCTGCAGCTTTCCGTCCCTGCAAAGCATGATGCTGATACTGTTGTGGTAAAAAACAGTGTATAGGTTATTGCCTCCAGGTATATCACGGTTTACCAAGGTTGAAAAAAAATGTGATTGTATAGCTTCAGGCAGGTAATTTAAAAACACATCCATTATTATTTCGGGCACCCGGTACACATTATGCAGGTTATGCCTGTACAGGAAATCGGAATGGATAACGCCTTTTTTTGAATCGCCAAAAACCAGGTCAAGCATTTTTGAATTTCTTTCTTCATTCATCAGTTCGGCAGGCACCAATATGCTTTGAGCAAACGACCAGTAAACATATGTCTTGTTGAATTTTTGCTGAAGCAATTTTTCGGTCTTAAATATTGTAGTAAATTTCTCTGCCATCTCCTGTTTAGTGATGCCCGGTGAAAAAGCATATACTACAACAGCAATAAAACAATTATCGCTGCTGAGTACGGTAAATGAAATCCCCATGGGACCTGCTTCTGCAAACAAACGTGCCGTTTGGTAATCAATATGGGTTTGTTGTATATTAAAAGATGGGGTCACAAGTTGCATTTGGGTGGCAAAATAAGATATTTTTGCTGACTTTATGGATAGTACTGCAATTACAAACAATTTGAAAGTAACGGTTACCAATAGACAAATACTGTCTATTGCCATGCCTATTACACTTGCAATATTGATACCACAGATAAATATGCTTACCAACAGCATCTTCCTGGGCGATTTAAGTATTGAAGCACTTGGTAATGCTGGCATCACGGGAGTGTTTTACCTGATATTTGCTGTGGCAGGCAATGGGCTCAACAATTCATTGCAGGCAGTTTTTTCGAGATATGCAGGCAGTGGTAATCATGCTGCATTTAACAGCATACTTAGCCAGGGCATAAGGATATGTTTACAATTTGCAGCAGCAGGCATTTTAATTACGTGGTTTATTGCGCCAATGATACTGCAACCAATTACTGATGAAAGGTCGTATGCTTTACAGATAGATTTTTTAAAGATCAGGATATTGGGGCTACCGTTTCTTTTTCTTTTCCAGATGGGCAATGCATTTTTAGTTTCTACACTCAACAGCAGGTACCTGATGATTGCATTTGCTTTTGAAGCCGGTATTAACATCATCCTCGATTATCTTTTAATAAAAGGACGCCATGGGTTCCCGGCCATGGGGTTCAACGGTGCTGCAGTTGCTTCGGTAATTGCAGAAATAACCGGATTTATTGTAGTGATAGTAGTGCTTTATCGCACAGGCTTAAAAAAACGATATGGTTTGCTGAAATCTTTTGTGTACGATAAGCTGATAACAAAAAAGATTGTTTCCATTTCGGTGCCGCTGATTTTGCAGTATGTGTTAAGTGTTACCACCTGGCTTATATTTTTTATGCTGATAGAAAGTTTGCACAACGAAAATTATAAAGCCATCAGCAATACCATGCGTAATGTTTTTGGCCTTGCTGGTATTTTTGTGTGGGCTTTTGCCAGCACCAGCAATGTAATGGTAAGTAATTTAATGGGGCAACAACGGGATGATCTTGTGATTACAGCCATCAATAAAATTGTAAAGCTTTGCATGATATTATGTGTCTTCATCTGCCTGCTTGCAAACTTATTCCCGGGTGCATTCTTCAGTATATTTAGCCAGGGGCAGGACTTTATACATCAAGGCATTCCAGTATTACGTGTGGTTTCTGTTGACCTGCTGCTCATGTGCCTTGCTAATATCTGGCTAAATGGAGTTACCGGTACCGGTAAAACAAAAATGAACCTGCTAATAGAAATTGTTGCCATTACTTTCTATCTTATCTATAGCTGGGTGTTTATTAAAATACATTTTATTTCTCTAGCCTTTGCATGGGCCAATGAGTTTGTGTATTGGTCGGTGATATTTACAATGGCGTATATCTTTTTAAAAAGCGGTAAGTGGAAGATAAATAAGTGATAAATTATTTTATGCAAGATTAACTGCTCAAAAATTTTCAAACATATTTTACCTCTGTAATTTTTTTTGGATTTGCATTTTTTGCTGCTTTTTCTTCTTCTTGTTTTACGCAGAATTTCACGATCCTTGTTATTAATGCTGCCGGTAGTTTTTTATCTAAAGGAAACTGCACCGTAGCTTTTGATAATTTATAAGCTGTTAAATCATTTTTAAATGCTGCAATAGCTTTGGGCCCCGGATAAAAACCAATATGAATTTTATACCCGGCATAATGCACCAGGTTTGTTTTTTGCCTGAACGTAGGTATGCCATAACTGATAACCTCTTTTGCTTTGGGTGCAGCTTTGCTGATGATATGCCTGATGGCTTGCAATTGTGCCTGTACAGTTTCAGGAAAATTCTCAATGTAACTGTTTATATCATATATATTATTGCTCATTACAAACCCTATAAAAAAATGTTTACTAAATTATTTAACTGCTGAAGTATCAAACACAAACTTACATTGGGCAATTTATAAATGCAATGTACACTTACGACAAATTTTGAGCAAAATGCGACAAAGTATTCAAGGATGTCTTTACAACTAATATTTCCTATTATAAATTTGGATGCTTAATGGAGATGCTTTTAGATTTTCTTATGTTGATTTATTTTTTAATTCGGCAATGAAACCTGCAATTGTTTTTATTTGTGTTTTGCCAAAATTTTTAAGAACAAGTAAATCTTTGTCTCCTGTTAACAAGTAGTCAGCCTTACCGTCTTTAGCAAGTGCAAGTAAAAAATTATCTGAAGGATCTCTGCATATGTTAACAATGCTTTCAACTTCAATTAAGTCAATGAATGGATCAAATACAGAAAACATTTCTTCAAGTGCATTTTTCTTGAAATATTTTTTTAGCCTTGGTTTTGATATTGTTTCATGTATTTCATTGATAAGTTCAACACTGAAAAGAAGCCTTGCTGCTTTATTAAATAGAAACGTATCGAGTTGGATTTGTTTGTTAGAAATTATAAAACTAATCCACAGGTTAGTATCAATGATGAGTTTAAGCGGTTTATTTTTTTGCATAACGCTTTGCTCTTACTTCGTCAACTATTTTGGTGATTGCATCTAAACTTGGTACTTCAGAAGCACTTTGCCTCATTTTTTTAAGGTAAGATTTTAAGGAAGAAACCGGCTCATCACTCACTTTAATAAGTTTAAGATCCTGCATTCCCTTTATGAGTTGTAATGCTTTTGGGTTTAATATTTCTATTTTCAATGCTTCCATGTTTCAAATTTAATAATATTCCGGTTACTTAAATATCATTTGCTTCATTGTTTCCTTCAGGAAATAATTTGTAATAATGCAACCCTTTATGCCCGATAACAGCCCTGCAACTGCATCCCATTTAATTACTCTTCCAAACATTGTTTGCAAAGTTGATATCAGGAAAAACCTTTGCCGCATCTAGTTCTACTAATTTCAGTTCTTCCTTTGTTGGGAGCTTTACTTTCCAGGTATCGGTATTGTTCCAAACTTCTACAGGTAATTTTAAAGTACCTTTTACACCGCTTTTTGTTTCGTAGCTGATATTAACGGGCAATGCCATCCTATCTAAATTTGCAATTGTAACTATACTGCCATTTTCAGGATTACCTCTATCGTAAGTAACAGATGTAATAGCCTGGTCAAACGTATAGTTTTCTATAAACCATTCTTTCCAAAACCAGCTTAGGTCTTCACCGGCGGCATTATCCATGGTTCTAAAAAAATCCCAGGGTGTAGGATGTTTAAAAGCCCATCGTTTAATATATTCCCTGAATGCATAATCAAAACGGTCTGGGCCTAAAATTTCATCTCGCAATAAGGTTAAGCCATACCCCGGTTTATAATAAAGCGCCACACCAATATTTCTTTCTTTTAACGCATCGGGTGTACTAAAGATAGGTTCGGTATGGCTGCCAAACATAAATTTGGCACCACTTTCCATATTCATTGGTTGGTCTTTGTATTCACCATTATTAAAATCTTCTGCAGCCAGCGTATTAATAAATGTATTGAACCCTTCATCCATCCATCCGTATTTACGTTCGTTACTGCCCACAATCATCGGGAACCATGTATGTCCAAACTCATGATCGGTAACACCAAACAAACCACCACCTCTTGCACCTGAACCACAGAAAACAATGCCCGGGTATTCCATACCACCTACATTGCTTGCTACATTTACTGCAACAGGGTAAGGAAACTCATACCATCTTTTGCTATAGCCTTCAATACTTCCTTTTGTATATTCTGTTGACCTGCCCCATCCTTTAGCACCGGCACTTTCGGCCGGGTAAACACTCATAGCCAGCGCTGTTTTACCGCTAGGTAAATTTATACGGGCTGCATCCCAAATAAAACTTTTACTGCTTGCCCATGCCACGTCTCTTGCATTATTCATTTTAAAATGCCAGGTAAGTGTATTGCCCGCCGGCCTCGATGAAGGATTGGTAACTTCTTCCTGTGTGCGTATCATTACTGTTTTATCACTTTTTCTTGCTGCTGCCAGCCTGCTTTGTTCTGTAGCAGTAAGTACTTCTTTTTCGTTTACCAATTCGCCGCTGCATACCACTATATGGTTGGCTGGTACGGTAAGCTTTACATCAAAATCACCATACTCCAGGTAAAATTCACTGGGCCCAAGGTAAGGCAAAGTGTTCCATCCTTCCACATCATCGTATACGCACATACGTGGGTACCATTGTGCCACAGCAAAAATATCACCGTTCTTTGTACTCAATATTCCACATCTGTCGGCACCGTATTTTGGTAATTCAAAAGAGTAATCAATTTTTATGCTAATAACATCACCTCCGGGTTTTACTGGTTTTGGCAACCGTATCTGCATACGGGTATCGTTTATGATATAGTTGGCGTTACTGTTATCGTATAACAGTTTTACCGATGTGATGTTATACCCTCCGTTGAAAGTACTCTTGCTATCGCCATAACGGCTACGGCCATCTACCGGCATCCTGGCTTGCCCACGACTTGATTTATTGAAAAGGTTTTGATCGAGCAGGAGCCATAAAAATGGCAGTGCATGCGGACTGTTATTTTTATAAGTGATAATTACGCTGCCGCTGATAACATGGGTTACATCGTTTAAACTTGCATTAATTTGATAATCGGCTTTGTTTTGCCAGTAACCGGTATTAGGTTCGCCGGTTGCAGCTCTTGTAATGGTACTGCCTACTGGATAAAAATTGGGGGCAAATAATGCATAGGGGTCGTATTTTGATTCTACTTTCTCTGTTTGTGCCAGTGACGTTATTTGTAATGCAAAAAACAGCACTAAGCCAATAATTTGTTTTATCATCAGTTTTATTTTTTTTGAAAACTAAAGTTACTATAAAACAGGTAGGAAAGATTTTAAAAACGTGAAGCAGATGTTATTGCCATTTTTTTAATAAAATCTTGCCTTTTTCTTTTATGGCTGCATCGTCTTCAGTTTGAATGGGCAAGCTAAGCATTTGTTGCAGGTACGCAATGGCTTTAGATTTTTGATTGTTTTCCTTATATGCCTTTGCCATTTCAAGATAGTTCAATATAAATTCGGGGCGCAGGCTACGGGCTCTTTCAAATGAATTGATGGATTGCTGCAAGGTAACCTGTGGCATACCACCATAAAAAACCTTTACTATACCACGTTCTACAGCATTTAAATTACTTATTTCGTACTGCCAGCGGCCTAATACATGCCATGCTTTAAAATTGTGCGGATCATTTTTTAAAGCAATATCAAGGTATTTTTTTATTTCCCTTGCATTATCAATTTTATCACGCCCGCTTTTTGTCATCGACGAGCGACCAAGCGCAATAGCCATCACGCAGTTTGCTTCCGAATTATCAGGTGCAATATTTAATGCAGCATCTGCATATTTTACAGCCCACTTGTAATAGTCTCCCCTTAGTTTAGGGTTGGCAAATTCACGCTGACCAATGCGGCTGCATAGTTCGCTGCATTTAGTTAAAGCCAAAATGTTTGAAGGGTTAAGTTTTAATACTTCTTTATACTTATAAAAAGAGGCTTTTTCGTCGGGTACCATCTCAAGCCTGGCAGCTTCTTTAAGTAAAACCTCAATATCCTGTGCATTTAAAAACAGGAATGAAAAGGTACAGATGATTATAGCATATAAAAATTTCAAATAAACTTTTTTTCATAGTTAACGCAAACCGAACCTTTTATATTCAGCATAGGCGGATGTTTTTTTTCAATGCTGATAGATATTGACTGCAGCCTGTTATCGAACCTGTATATTTCTTCTGCCATCTCCTGAGCAAGGGTTTCAAGCAATGCTGTAGGTATATGCATTCGTTGTTTTATAAGCTGGTAGATGGATACATAATTAATTGTTTGGTGAATGTTGTTGATTTTTTCTTCTACATCAAAACAAACGTATGCATTTACAATAAAGCTATTGCCTAATATCTTTTCTTCCTCGTACACACCATGATGAGAAAAAAACTCAAGATCTTTTAAATGAATTGTTATCATAGGTGCATGAAAAATTTATTATTTAAAATAATTATGCAGCAACTTAATGCAATCCTTTTTCACTTAAATATCTTTCTGCATCCAAGGCCGCCATACAACCACTGCCGGCTGCTGTTACAGCCTGCCTGTACACTTTGTCCTGTACATCGCCTGCTGCAAATACCCCTTCTACATTTGTTTTGGATGTACCCGGGATGGTTTTTATATAACCGGCATCATCCATATCTAACCATCCTTTAAAAATATCAGAATTAGGTTTATGGCCTATGGCTACAAAAAACGCATCTACAGCTATTTCCTGCTTCTCTCCTGTTTTATTGTTCCAGATACGCATGCCTTCTACTTTCTTATCGCCAAGTATTTCATCGGTTTGGCTGTTCCAGTAAATTTTAATATTGGCTGTGTTAATCACCCTGTCTTGCATCACTTTACTGGCTCGCATTTCATCCCTGCGAACAATCATGTGTACACGGCTGCATATTTTAGACAAGTATAATGCTTCTTCTGCTGCAGTATCTCCAGCACCTACAATGGCTACTTCTTTTCCTTTAAAGAAAAAGCCATCACAAACGGCACAAGCACTTACACCATAACCATTTAATCGTTGCTCACTTTCAATGCCCAACCATTTTGCTGATGCGCCGGTTGATATAATTAATGCATCCGTCTCTACCCATTTTTCTTCATCAATCTCAACTTTTAATGGCCTTACAGAAAAATCAACTTTGGTTGCCAGTCCATACCTTATATCGGCGCCCATGCGCTTTGCCTGGTTTTCAAAATCTACCATCATTTCCGGGCCTTGTACCCCGTTAGGATAACCGGGATAATTTTCTACTTCGGTTGTTATAGTTAACTGTCCGCCCGGTTGTATGCCCTGGTACAATACCGGGTTTAATCCTGCACGTGAAGCATAAATAGCTGCCGTATATCCTGCAGGCCCCGATCCTATTATTAAACAATGTACTTTTTCTGATACCATAAAATCTTTGATGTATTATTTAATTTATAACGAATGTAGGTGAAAATAGTTTATTAAGATTTTTACCTGGCAATAACAGTACCAACCAAAGATGCATAGCCACAAAAAGCGCCAAGCGCTCCATTGCTGATGTTGCCAATTACTTTTCCCGGTTGCGAAAAAGGGTTGCCAATACTTTGCTGGTTAAATTCCCATGTGTTCCAGAATGTGTAAGTTGCCTTATCAATATTTGAGAGTTTAAAAGATATTGTATCGCCCCTTTCAAAAAGCCTGTCGTCGCCGGTTGGTATGCTGCTGTTCCTATCTACTCCCGGCTCCACAATACCCTGGTAGGTAGTGCCGTCAGTAACATCATCATTAAACACCGAATTAAAACCCGGTAAAAAAGGCCCGCTGTTTCGTTTGGTAAAATATCGTACATAATTGCCAAGGCCCGGCGGGTCAATAGCTCTTGCCATTAATAGTCGTTTAGATGTATCTACACCCGGTGGTGGTAACTTTGTCCAAATCGAATCAAATATTTTTGTTAGCGCAGGTATTGTTGTATTTGCTGTATATGTTTTTCCATTCACTTTTATAGTTAATGAATATTGTTTGGCAAATTCACCTACAAAAGCGGTTGCCAGGTTAGATGAATCGATGCCATAATAATAAATAAAATAACCATTGCCCAGCGGCACCGTATATTCTTTTAATGTATGTGTTAGCGTTCCATTGCTCATGGTTACTTCTGCATTGTGCACAAATGAATTTGACAATAATTGCGGACTTATTTCGCTAAAAAAATCAAGGCTGGAGCTTAAAGCTACTGTTGGGGCTGCACCATTTTCAATTTGGGCATCTACAACTAAAACCGGTTCTACAGTTTTTAAATTAAAATCAATATTTTTTTCGCACGAAAAAAATACTAAACAAAAAAGGGGTAATAAAAAATGCCGTTTCATTGCTGCAAATCTAAACTATCAAACTAAATTTAATGATGCCAAAGCTGTTAATATTATCAAAGTTATTTTATGAAAATTATTTGCCCTTTATTTATTTTTTAATGGCCTCAGTTGGTAACCTTCGTTCTTTAACAATTGAATGATTCCGTCATTACCAATTAAATGGCCTGTACCAACAGCTATAAAAACGGGATTATTTTTCATGATATTTTTTAACTTGTAAACCCAGTCTTTATTTCGCTTATTTAATAAAATATCTTCGTTGTCTTTCATTCCCATTTCTGTATCAAAAACCAGTTTTTCTATTGCTGACATATCCTGTTGCAGGTATGCTTTGTTCATCAACGCAAAATATTTTCTTGATTTATCCATACTATCAATAGTATTCAGCAATTCTTTAGCCTGCATTTTGTATGGAATGCTATCAAAAACAGAAGCCTGGAAAGCCATTGTTTCCAACCCTTTTATTTCTTTTTTATCTTCTTTTGCAATAGCCATTATTCCTTCTTCTACGCCACTTATACTTTCGCAGGGCAACATTTTAGGATACAACATGGCTATTAAAAAATAAGGTTTCATATTTTTAAATATACCCAGTGATGCTTTTAAACTATCTTTAAAAAATTGAGAAACCCTTTTATATTCATCTGCCGTAAGCAGGCTATCAAGTTGTTTGCCATCTTTCATATTCAACAACATAAAACCTCCAAATAAAGTTGCAGGATCATCTAAATCCAATTCAAAATAAACTTCGTGGCTATTGCTGATTGCCCGGCGGCAGGCATTGCTGAAATTAATATCCTGTTTACATAACAAATGAAATGTACCAAAAATATAACTTGGCTTTGCTAAACCATTGCCACTTATTTCCCAAAGCAATGTATTATCATCGGTATTTGTTTCACTTAAATTTGATGTGTTTTGTGCCCCTGAAATAAACGAACACAACAAAAAACAAAAGACAATCACTTGTTTCATTAAATAGTTTTATTTAAAATTACTGAATACCTTTTTATTACTGATTTAATTATATAATTTAGTAAAAAAGATTATCAATGAAAACTGCTATCATTACTTTACTGCTATTTATTTCTTGCTTGGTTACAACTACAGCTCAAAAAGGGCAACCAGCTTTTGGTAAAATAGATAAAGCCGATTTAGAAATGAAAGACTGTGATTTTGACAAAGGCGCTGAAGCCCTTGTGCTGATTGATTATGGCAATACCTATTACGACCGGGGTACCGAAGGTTATTCGTTATTTAAAACCGTGTATGAACGCCGCACACGGATAAAAATATTAAAAGAAAAAGGTATTGAACAGGCTAATATAGAAATACCTTATTATACACATAATAATGAAGAACGCATATTACGGTTGAAAGCCAAAACTTATAACCTGGATGAAACCGGTAAGGTTATAAGTACAGATGTAAAGAAAAGCAGCATCTACTCAAAAAAGATAGATGCATATTATTCAAAGATGATTATTGCGTTTCCCGAAGTAAAGCCCGGCAGTGTTATTGAATATTCGTATGCTATGGAAAGAGAAACCATGAGCCAGTTGCGTAACTGGTATTTCCAGGGCCGTATACCTGTACGATACAGCGAATACCAACTTACCATTCCACAGATATTTGTTTTCTCTGAACAGTCGATGACGGTTGACCCAATTGAAAGAAAACAGGAAGTGGTTCAGGACCTCATTACATCCAGCCAGGGTGTGGTAGAAACAAATTCTATCAAGAAAGATTATATCATGCAAAACCTGGTTGGTATTAAAGACGAACCATACATGGGCGCTGCCGTAGATTATATGCAACGCCTGGAATTTAAACTATCGCAAGTTGCATATTCTGAAAATAATGTGATTGATATTAGTCTTAAATGGAAAGATGTGATTAAGAACTTAAAAGAGGATGAAGATTTTGGATTACAATTACAGAAAAATGTACAGGGAGCCTCTGGCCTTATTGAAGAATCGGCAAAGTATACCAATAAAGAAGAAAGGATGAAGTTCCTGTATAACCGAATCAGGAAACAAATAACATGGAACGGCGATTATGATGTATATACCGATAATGGTATCAATAAAACCTGGGAATCAAAATCAGGCAATTCGGCTGATATAAATCTTTTGCTTATCAATATACTTAACCAAGCCGGTATTAAAGTAACTCCAATCCTTTTCAGCACCAGGCTTAACGGCCTTGTATCTTCTGGTTATCCTACCATCAAACAATTTAATGCAGTAATGGCCTATGTGGAAGCAGAAAATAAATCTTTTATATTAGATGCAACTGATAAATATATCAATTATAATATGGTACCTGCTGCTGTTGTAAACACACAGGGTTTGTTATTAAAAGGCGAAGAAGGAATGTGGAAAGAAATCTTAAATGGCAAATACAAGTATAAAGTAATGGCAGCCGTGCAGGCAGAAATTGATGCAAATGGAAATATGAAAGGTAATGGCCTTGTAAATTGTTACGACTATGCCCGTTTACAAAGATGCAAGAGCTATTTTTCGGATAAACAAAAGTTTAAAGAAAATTACTTTATTAAACCATACCAGTCTCTTTCTATTAATGATATTACTATTAATAACACAGATGCCGATTCGCTGCCGCTAGAACAAAAAATTAATTTCAACAGTAAACTAAACAGCTCAGGCGCCTACCAGTATTTTTCAATAAACCTTTTCTCTGACCTGGAAACAAACCCTTTTCTTGCAGAGAAACGGGTTAGTGATATTGATTATGGTGTGCCACAAACCTATAATATATTTGGTAGCTATACCATTCCGCAGGATTACGTGTTTGACGGCCTGCCCCAAAATATCAGCTTAACAACACCCGATAAAAGCATTGTATTTACCCGTATTTTAAAAACCGAAGCTAACCTGCTGAATGTGCACATAACAGTTGAGTTCAAAAGATCGTTTTACACAGCCACAACTTACCCCGACTTTAAAGAGTTTTACAAGAAAATGTTTGACAAGTTGAACGAACAAGTGGTGATTAAAAAGAGCAGCAAGCCCTGATGTAAAATTACCGGCAGCAAGGCTATAAATAACAAAAAAAGATATTTAACTTTAAGAAAAGTTTTCTTTCTGTATGGAATCTTTTTTTCCCTAACAATCATCAATTAATAAGATTATGAAAAAGAATCTACACTACACCTTATTTTTTATCCTGTTCTTATTCTTTAGCAATTCATTGTTTGCACAGCAGGCTGCTACAAGTTTTCAAACAATAGAACCGGTAAAAAATGAAACAAGCGATGCTATCATGCAGCGTCAGGCGCTAGCACCGGCAAAGCTACCAAGGATAAGGCCCGAGTTTGAAGAACTTGAAAGAGATAACCTGCCTCAGAACCCTTTATCAAAACCACAAGCAACATTTCCTTATAGCGAAACCGGTTTTACCGGCGATGGAGGAGCAAGTTCTTTTGTAACCGGAACTTCATTTAACGGAGTAACAGGCCCAACAGAAACAGGCGCTTTTCCCCCGGATGATATGGGAGCAATTGGCCCTACACAATATATTTTGGCAGTTAATGGCCGCATTAGAAGTTTTAATAAAACAACCGGTACTGCTGACGGTGTGTTAAATGTAGACCCTGATGTATTTTTCAGCACGGTGATGACACCTGTTGGCGGATCGGTAACCCAGGTTTTTACATCCGACCCCCGTATTCGTTACGACAGGATATCTGCCAGGTGGCTTATTATAATTATAGATGTACCGCTTAATGCAAGCGGAGGTACACCAGTTGCAAACAGGGTATTGGTTGCTGTTAGTAATAGTTCTACCATTTCCGGTTCTACTGTTTGGACGTTTTCGCAGTTTACCGGACAAGCAAACACTTTTTTTGATTATCCCACCCTTGGTGTAGATATAAATGGGATTTATATAGGTGGTAACATGTTTAGCCTGGCCGGAAGTTTTTTAAGAACCAACGCTTATGTTATTAACCGTGCCAATGTGATGGCAGGTGGCGCTTATACTGTTTATATGTTTAGTGCAATTGCTACCACATCTGTTGCAGGCCCTTATACACCACAGGGTGTAGATAATTTTGATTTATCGGCTACAGAAGGATATTTTATTGGTGTAGATATATTGAGTTATGGAATACTGCAAATAAGAAGAATAAGTACACCAGCCGGGGTTCCTACTATCTCGGCCAATATAACAGTAACGGTGAATACAACTTCATCGCCACGCAATACACCACATTTAGGAAATACAGGTGGCACCAACGGGCAGCTTGATGCAATAGATGACAGGCTTTTTGCAGCAGTAATAAGAGGTGGCAGGCTTTGGACGGCTCATTGTATATCGGTAAATACATCAGGCGTTGCAGCTACAACAGGTACTATTAGACGTAATGGTAGCCGTTGGTATGAATTACAAAACCTAACCGGTACACCAACTGTTTTTCAGTCGGGTACAGTATATGATCCATTGCCCACTGCAAGTAACCCACGCTGGTATTCTTTTCCAACGGTAATGGTATCGGGGCAGGGACATGCCGTTTTTGGTATGACAGCAGCCGGTAATAACGACCGGGCAAATGCTGCCGCTACTGTTCATTTAAGCGGCGATGCTGCAGGTACCACACAAACTGCCGCATTACTAACTGCAAGCACTACGGCATATAATCCTCCCGCAGATCCGGGCCCGGGCAGAAGATGGGGCGATTACTCTTATGTATCGCTCGACCCATTGGATGATATGACCATGTGGACGGTGAACCAATATTGCTCGGGCACTAATGTGTATGGTTGTAATGTTACTAAAATATTAGCGCCCCCGCCTGCAACACCAACAAGCACATTCCCGTCAAGTACAAATCCTGGCCAAACATCGGTTAATATTGTAGTAACCGGTACTTCTGTAAGTGGCAGCGGTTTTTATGACCCCGGATTAGATATGGCACCACCTGCCCTACCATTCAATCATATTACTGCATCTGTTTCGGGTGGCGATGTAATAGTTAACAGTGTTACCTATACCGATCCAACGCATATCACCATCAATATAAACACCGTTGGCGCTGCACAAGGCGCACGCAATATTACGGTAACCAATCCCGACGGGCAATCATTAACAGGCAATGGCATCTTCAGTATTTTAGGTGTTGTTCCTATTACAAGTACCGGGTTGCATGGAAAGCTTAATAACAACCTTACTGTATCTTTAACCTGGAGTACCGAGTCTGAATCAAACAACAAGGGTTTTTATATTGAGAGGATTGATGATAACTCTTCATCTAACTGGGTTAACATTGGATTTGTAAATGGTGCAGGAAACAGTGTATCTACAAAAAACTATTCATCCATTGATAATAATATACAGCTTGATAAAATATACCGCTATCGTTTAAAACAGGTTGATTTTGATGGCAACTTTACTTATTCAAACGAAGTGGTAATTAGGGTGAAAGATTTACAAAAGAACATTTTAATACTTTCCAGCTCACCAAATCCATTTAAAGGAAAGACTTCAATAAAATACAACTTACCTGCAGATGGGGTTACAACGCTTAAAGTGTATGATATAACCGGAAAAGAAATTGCAGTGCTGCAAAGCGGATTCCAAAAAGCAGGTGTTTATACCAAAGAGTTTAATGCAACAAAACTTAGCAGCGGTACTTATTTTTGTAAACTTGTTTTTGGTGAAGAAACAATCACCAACCAACTTTTACTAGTAGACTAATACAGTAAATGATAAATAAAAAAAGGAGCATTAAAGTTGCTCCTTTTTTATTATTTTAATTTACAATATAGATTAAAATCCAAACATCGAAGGATATTTAGCCAGTATATCTTTATTGAAATATTTTTTAAGCATGGTTTTAAAACCTTCCAGCATACGTACATTGTTAAGGTTTTTATCTGTCTCCCACAGGGGCAGTTCTACCATTCGTTTATCCAGTGCAATATTTAAATTCTTTAAAGATTCAACAGGTTGTTTACCCACACTGTATGCTGCGCCTAAATTATAATATCCCCATGGATCATCTGGCAAAAAAGCTACCTGGTTATTAAACATAGCAATAGCTTCGGGTATCTTTTTTTGATTCAGCAAGCTGTAACCATATCTCTCTAAAATATCTTTTTCGTTTTTATTTATCTGCCAGGCTTTGTTATAATAAAATTCGCTGCTGTCGTATTTATGCAGTTGTGTATAAAAAACATCGGCTGTCAATTTATAACCATTCCACTCGTTGGGTAAAATTGAATTATATTTTTTAAAGCAGGCAATAGCATCTTCACTTTTATCAGTACCAGCATAAATAACACCCAGGTTGAAATAAACATTGGCATTGCCGGGTTGCAAAACCACCACTTTTTTAAAATCAGAAAGTGCACCTTCTTTATCATCTAAAATAAAACGTGCATTACCCCTGTTAAGGAATGCGGCTGCAAGTGTTGGATTTAATTCAATAGCCTTGCTAAAATCACTGATGGCAGCCTTATAATCTTTCAGCATATTTCTTGTGTTTCCAAGCCCCAAATAACCATCTGCATCAGCAGGTTTTAACGCAATACATTTTTGATAATCCTTAATGGCTTCATCAAATTTCTTTTCAGCATAATAAAGTACTGCCCTGTTTTTATATGCTGTATAATAAGCCGCATCCAATTCAATGGCTTTGTTATAATCTGCCAGGGCGCCGGTATTATCGTTCAACCTGTATTTTACAATGCCCCGGTCGTTGTAGGCATTTGAATAAGCCGGGTTTAGTTCAATAGCTTTTGTATGATCTTGTATGGAGCCTTTATAATCTTTAAGTGCATATTTGGTAAGGCCCCGGTTATGCCAGGCTTTTTCGTTTTTAGCATCAAGCTCAATTGCTTTATTAAAATCTAAAAGGGCATTACTGTAATCCTTAGCTTTAAATTTAGCAAGTCCCTGGTTATTGTATTCTGTAGAACTTTGTGCTTGCAATATTTGCATATTAAGTGCAAGTCCCAATAGTATAAACAGCAGGTTCTTTTTTTTCATAACAGCATAATTAAAATAAAAATTGATTTACTAAGTTACTGCATAGCAAATATCAAACCTATGCAAAGCAATTTGTATTATTTTATTAGGATAGTTTAATAATTACAATTGAATGAATGTAAACTCCCACTTCACCGGGTTTTGCCAGTCTTTACCTTTAAAACCGGCAATTGGTGCTTTAATTAAAACATTGTTCCAGCCTTTTTGTAAAAAAATTTTTGTCGGACTACGGTACTCATAGCCTTCGTCAGCTAGTGGCAATTCACTATTTCCCTTCATGCCTGCATGTTTCCAATGTGGTGGTGCAATTAATTTTCCATTAACCCATACGGCACTGCCTTTATTATCCCATTCATTTTGCGGTGGTGAATCAGTAGCCGGTGAACGGGAAATATTATTGAAGCCAATCCAAAATTTTTTTTCGCCGGCTTCATCAACCCAGATTTTTGTGGTAGCATACCAGGTTGTATTTTCTTTGGCGCTGTCAATAGCTCCTTTAATGAGTGGCGCCCACCAATGCCGCAGTACAATAGTACCTCCGGTTACTTCTTTATAAACAGGTTCTTGTATTTTATCAAATGAGTTTGTTTCCGGAGAAAACTTTTTTTGTACTTCACCATTGTTATCATATGGGCCATAGAGTTTCCAGATCTGATTGGTCTGTTTTGTATAGGGAAAAGGTTTTTTGCTGAAATATTCATTTTTAAAATCCAGCAGCCGGTTTTCAAAATCATTAAATGCTTGTACTTCGCCATCGCTGATGTTGGTAATCCAGCCTTGTTTGCCTCCACCCCGCCAGCTTCTTTCGGCAAAGGCCAGTATGCCGGGATAAACAGGATTCATCCGCAACACATCCTCTTCCTTAGCCACTGCCCTGTCATGCCACATACAAATGGTACCGCCTAAAAGAGATGCATCTCCTTTTTCCTTGTCACCAATCCGGCGATTGAAAATAGTGGTTACCGCTTCCAGCGGATCCATGTGATTGAGGTATAAATGCCGTGAATCAATAAACTGAATTTGATTGTTAGAAGAAAGATGTGCATTATCATCCATCCACAATTGACGGATAGTGCTGTTGGAAAAATTACCACCCGGTTGCCATCCAATTACTTTTTTGCCCATGTTTTCAATAAAGCGGGTTACTTCGGGCACAAATGCTTGATTGGTAATTTTTACTTCATCGGCACCAATGTGGATGTAGGGTACATCATAGGTTTCACAAAATTCACTGAGAATATTTTTTACAATTACTAAGCCGCTATCGCTTTGCATATCGGTTTTCATGGCCCGTTTAAATGCAGCGCTGTGGCCGGGCATATCAATTTCAGGAACAAAAGTGATATGTCGTTCCTTGCAATAGGCAATCAGTTCTTTTATCTCGGATTCGGTATAATACATGCCCTTGTTGCGGAGCATGTGCTCGGGTGCGGTGAGTTGTGGATATTGCTTAATGGCAATGCGCCAGGCAATATCCTCAGTGGCATGAAAATGAAAGATGTTGAGCTTTGCAGCAGCCATTGCATCTATCTGCTGCTTTAATAAAGGCAGGCTCATATAATTTCTACCCACATCAATCATATATCCCCGCCAGCTAAATGCAGGCCAGTCGGTTATTTCACAAGCATCCACTATGCAACCATCACGCATTAAATGCTTAAGCGTTTGTATGCCATTAAAAATACCATGTGCCGTATTGGCTTTTACACGAATATTAAAATCGGATACCGTTAACCGATATGCTTCATCATTATATTGCGGAGCAATAATATTTTCCAGGCTCAATTCAATCACCTGTTCATTTGACTTTGCTTCCGCCATTACTTCCATTGGCCAACCCAGGCTTTGCAGATACTGTTGCAATTGTTGCGCCTCGGCCAATAATCTTTTATCTTTTATTACAATCTTATTGCATTGAAATAGTGCAAAGGCGCCGGACTTCCATTGCAATTGCTGTGGCAGAGGAATGAGCGATGGTTTTTGCTGCAAGTCATATACCAGTGGGTAAATGATATGCTTCCATTGCAGGTATGCATTACCCATTAAATGCAGGCCATCATTGGTAAATGCTTTCTTGAGTTTCCCTTTTTCATCTACAAATGAGCTAAACAAATCAACATACTGAAAATGCCTTGCATCAGCATTGACCTTGAGCTGTGCATTGACTTGCAGAATCAAAGCAGTGTTTTTGGTATGTCCTTTAAATTTTTCAAAAGCATCACTTACCGGTAAAATGCTTTGCACAAAAAGCTTGGTGGCCGGTGTTTCCTGTTTTATATAATTTGCAATCAAAAAAATATTTTTCAGCACACTATCTGCACTAATGCCCCGGGCCAAATCGTTGGTACCAATCAATAAAAATATTTTGGAAGGTTTTCTTTTTACTACTGCATCCAGGCGATGAATTATGCCGGCAGTTATATCGCCGCTGATGCCCTGGTTAATTATTCGCTTGTCATTAAACAACTGCGCCCATTCGGCACCATCGGTAATGCTATTGCCCAAAAAAATGATTTCATTTTCCCTAACCGGCATGCTTCTAAAAAAAGAAACCCGCTGGTGAAAGTAAGTTGGGAAAAGGGTATCGGATAATTCAGGGAGTTTAACCTGTGCATAAGTATTAACAGAAAATAATAATACAATTATGTAAAAGAGCCTTTTCATAAACAATTTCACAAAAAAGGAATTCAAAATCAATTAATGTATGTTTTCATAAACAATTTTCAACGCTTCCTTATCTTCATATTTCTCAATAACTTTCTTTAATTGTTTCCTGAGTTTTTTTTGAATGCGTTGGTATTTTTTTTGGCCATATACATTATTCATTTCGTGTGGGTCTGCCTGTAAGTCGTACAACTCCCAACTGTTTACTCTTTTATAAAAACGAATGAGTTTGTAACGTCCGGTGCTGATGCCGAAATGAGGCGATACCAAATGTTCCCCGTTTTCGTAATAATGATAGTACAAGGCTTTTCGGCCTTTGTACTTTTTATTGAGCACCTGCGATAGAAAAGATTGCCCCTGCATATCATTGGGAATGGGCACGCCGGCTGCCTGTAACAAGGTGGGGCCAACATCTACATTCATCACCATATTGCTGTCAATACTGCCAGGGGCGATGTGGCCGGGATAGCGCATTACCATGGGAGTGCGAAAAGATTCTTCGTACATAAAACGTTTGTCAAACCATCCATGCTCACCCATATAAAAACCCTGATCGCTCATGTAAATAACAATAGTGTTTTGGGCAAGACCATGCTTGTCCAGGTAATTTAATGTGCGTTCAATATTACGATCCAGCGATGCAGCAGTTGCCAGGTAATCTTTCATGTAGCGCTGATATTTCCATTCGGTAAGTGCCTTACCGGTCAGATTTTGTTTTTTAAAATCTTTGTAAATGGATTGATAGTAGGCATCAAATTTTGCCCGCTGTGCAGGGTTCATTCTTGTAATCGTGCCAATTTTAATTTCGCCTTCATACATTTTTAAATCATAATCCAGAATCATTGTTTTAGCAATTGTCATATCCTGTACGGCGGCTGCCTTCCGGTTATTGTAATTATCATAAAAATTTGCTGGCAACGGAAAGGTCTTATCATCAAATCTTCCCAAATCACAGGTATCGGGAAACCAGGTGCGGTGTGTATTCTTCTGCCCAATTACCAAACAAAAGGGTTTGGTAGTATCTCTTTTATTTAGCCAGGCCTCGGCTTCATCTTCTACCACATTGGCCGAATAGCCTTCAAATCTTTTTCGGCTGCTATCCATCATAATGAAATCAGGATTGTAATAACTGCCCTGTCCGGGAAAAATTTGCCAGTAACTAAAACCCTGCGGCATGGTTTCCAAATGCCATTTGCCAATCCATGCGGTAAGATATCCGGCCCTGGTAAGTTCTTTGATGAAAGAATTTTGAGCGCCGTTGAACCTTGAATTTTCATTGTCCCTAAACCCATTCTTGTGGCTGTACTTTCCCGTTAGTATCACCGCACGACTGGGTCCACAAATAGAATTGGTAACATACGCTTTTTTAAACAGCACTCCTTCTTTAGCAATACGATCAATACCCGGCGTGGGCATCAGGGTACTGCCATAAGCACCGATGGTTTGATAGGCATGATCGTCGGAAAGGATTAAGATGATATTGGGGCGTTGTTGTGCTTTTAAAACTAAACAGCCCATCATAAAGATTGAAGTAAAAAAAATCCGTTTCATCTTCATTTTAATTTCATTCTTGTTAAGCAATGTAAGCATATATCTTTGAACTACCTTATTCACCAAAAAATGTATTCCACTTATTCAAAAACTTTTGGTGCGGATCGTATTTTTTTAAAAGCATTTTGAAGTCGGAAAATTTTTCATACTGCCTTTCCAGATAGGCTTTATCCCAGTTTGCATCTTTGCCCCAGTGCGGCCTGCCACCGTTTTGCATGGCCCATGTTTCAAAATGGCTCAATTGCCGCTCCCAGTTTTCCTTACTATCCATGTTGTACATGGAAAGCCAAATGCTATCCCGTTTGTAAGCAGGACTCAGCCAAAAATCATCGGCCTTTGTAAAGCGTACTTCCTGCACAAAATTATAATAGCCCCCACTCTGCTGCAACAGGCTTTTGTATTCCTGCAACAGGCGGCGGGCATCTTTGGCATCAAATGCCCATTCTGCTTCTCGGTGTACCGGAGGCAATGGTGTGAGAAAACCTACTACGCTTTTGCAAATGCGTTCATGGTATTTTCCACCTGCCTTTGTAAGAAAGCGATTAATAGCCGGAATAAATTTTTTACGATTGAACTTACCCACCCACACCAGCAAACGATACATCCACACTGAAATCAAATCATCTTGCACAAAGCGTTTGAAGTTGCTGTCGTTTCTTTTGGCATTGGTACGATTGTTTTTAAACAAGATGAGTTTTTGCGAAGGCGCCAGCCACCAGCATTTAAAATGATCGTAAGATGAAGCATACTGTTCAATATTGGCAATCACTTCATCAAAACCGGCCGTATCGGTAATGGCATGCATCTGAAAACAGTTTACCACATCTAATGTAATGGTATGGATGATGCCGCAGCTACCCATACCCGTGAGCAGGGCATAAAACTCCGGGTTGTGTTTTTCAAACAAATGATTTTGCCCAAGTCCATCCAGCATTTCAAAACTGTGCACCTGTGCAGCGAGGCATTGAAAATTTTTGCCTGTGCCATGTGTGCCGGTACAAATGGCGCCTGCAAGGGTTTGTGCATGTATGGAACCAAGATTGGCCATGGCAAGTCCCTTTTGCTCTAATGCTGCAATCAATTTTTTTAAGATGATGCCCGCCCCTGTTTTTACTTTCTTGTTTTCAAAATCAATATCAATTATCTGATTGAGTTTTTCCAGCGATACCAGGGTTTCATCGGTTACAATGCCCTGCGACCAGGAATGTTTTGATCCCATTGGCCTCAGCTTTGGACTGTCTATTATCATTTGCGCCAACTCGGCAACAGTTGCAGGCGTTGCAATTTGTTTAGGAATAAAACGCCAGGTGCGGCCAAAATTTTGAATGGGTTTGGGCATTAATCAGATTTATTCTTCTTTTCAATATACTGTTTATTCTTCTTTACATCCTTCACACATCTAAAACCCGTATGCTCCAATCCGGTATCTGCACTGCTCTTCATTCTACGAGCTACCCGGTAGCCACTGCAATAGCTATCGTTGCACAAAAAACTACCGCCACGCAACACCCGCTTGGGTGTATAAGGATCTTCCCGGTTGTAGCTGTGCGCCGGGCCTTGCGGATTGCTTGCTGATTTGCCTTTGAAGGTTTGATAATAATCGTTGCTGTACCAATCGCTGCACCATTCCCAAACATTGCCGGCCATATCGTAGAGGCCATAACCATTAGGGGCAAACGATTTTACCGGCGCTGCCCGGGTGTAACCGTCTTTTTGAGTATTGCTGTATGGAAAGTTTCCTTCCCAACTGTTTGCTTTGGGTTTACCACTGTTTACAGGCTCATTTCCCCAAGGATAAATATGATTGATTAATCCGCCTCTTGCCGCAAATTCCCATTCGGCTTCGGTGGGCAATCGCTTGCCCGCCCATTGGCAATAAGCCTGCGCATCGTACCAACTGATATGAACCACCGGAAAATTTTCTTTGCCAATGATATTGGATTGAGGTCCCTGCGGATGTTGCCAATCGGCCCCGGGCACCCAACTCCACCATTGCATATAGTTTTCCATACGCAATGGCTTGTCTGATTGTACAAACACAAGTGATGCCGCAACCATTACACTATCCGGCGGACGAGCGGTACCCGGCGGCAATGATTTTTTTATTTCTTCCCAATCGGGTTTTCGTTCTGCGGTGGTGATGTAACCGGTAGCGTCCACAAATTTTTTGAACTGTGCATTGGTTACTTCTGTGGCATCCATATAAAATGAATCAACGCTCACCCAATGCCTGGGATATTCATCGGGCATGGCCTGATTATTATCCCCACCCATTTCAAATTTTCCGGCGGGGATAAGTACCATGCCCTGCAAAGAGGTATCATGAGAATAATAAATTTCATTTGTAACCGGTGCTGCTAAACGGGAAGTTGTTTTTCCACAATGCAATGATTCTTTTATGGAAGAATCTGTTTTTTGCAGATTTGAAGATTGTACACAAGCGATAAAAAAAAATAGTACCGTGCTTAATCCGGCTAAAGTCAAAAGTAACTTCATCTATTGTTTGTTTCTTTTTATTTTTTCCAAAAGGTCTTTTAATTCTTTTACTTTGTCCGGGTATTGTTGTGCCAGATTATTTTTTTCTGCAATATCCTTTTTCAAATCAAACAACTGTGGCTCAGGAGAATTACCTGTTTCAATATTAGTAAGCAAGGTCCCGGTATTGGGAGGGCCATTATTTGGTTCAATGTACTTGAAACCATCTTTAATAATGCTTAACGCTCCACCTTGTTTTACTAATAGAGTCCGGCCAGTTTTTGAATTTCCTTTTAGCACCTTTAACATATTTTCGCTGTCGGTTGCTATGCTATCATTAATGGATACGTTGAGTAATGAAGCAAAGGTTGTCAATAAATCAATTTGACATATAAGCGCATCCGAAGTTTTTGAGAGATGCTTACCTGGCCATTTTATTATAAACGGAATTCGGGCACCTGCCTCCAATGCACTGTATTTACCGCCCCTTAAAGGCCCATTGGGCTTATGCCCATTGAGTTCAGTAACGGCGCCATCCACATAGCCATCATCCAGCACAGGGCCATTATCGCTGCTAAAAATGATGATGGTATTTTTTTCAATTCCGGCAGCTTTCACCTGTTTCATTATTTCGCCTACGGACCAATCTAATTGTAAAATAGCATCGCCCCTGAAACCCAAACCGCTTTTTCCTTTAAACATAGTGGAAGGCATACGGGGCACGTGTGGTTCAGTAAGTGCATAAAAAAGAAAAAAGGGTTTGCTTTTGCTTACATCAATAAATGTTTTTGCTTTTTCCAAAAAGGTTAAAGGCATTTCTTCGTCTGTCCATCTTGCTGTATTTCCCCCACTCATAAAGCCAATGCGGCCAATTCCGTTTACGATGGTATTGTTATGGCCATGATTGGGCGAAGCCTTCATTTTTAATAACTCAGGATGTTCAGCACCGGTAGGATCGTTCCCGATTTTCTTATGATAATCAACTTGTATTGGGTCGGTGGTATCTAAACCCACCACCTGATGATTTTCTATAAACACCGTTGGCACACGGTCAGCTGTTGCCGGAAAAATGAAAGCATAGTCAAATCCTGTTTCATTGGGGCCGGGTTTAATTTCACTATTCCAGTTTTTTTCAATCTGGTCACCCAAACCCAGATGCCATTTTCCTACAATAGCTGTTTGATAACCTGCTTGTTTAAAAACCTTTGGCAATGTTATTTTATTGGTGGGTACAATTAATGCGGCATCGCCGGGTAAAATATTGGTTCCTGTTCTGCGCCAGGGATACTGCCCTGTCATCAAAGCATAGCGGGATGGTGTACAGGTAGCCGATGTGGAATGGGCATTGGTAAAACGGATGCCCTGCTTTGCCAGTTTATCTAAATTGGGAGTATGAATTTTAGTGGCGCCGTAGCAACTGAGGTCGCCGTAGCCGAGGTCGTCGGCGTAGATAATAATTACATTGGGCTTTTGTGCAACTACTAAAAAAGAAATACTAATGCACAATAATAAAAGCAGTTTTCGCTTCATCATTTTATTTTCATTATTTACTCAAATATTTTTTGACTCACTACATAACCAGTAGGCCTTACCACTGTAATGACCGCTTTTCCATTGTACAAATCATCCACTTCAAAATTTATTCTTTCACCGGGGTGTATGGTGGGTAAATCATAACTCTTTCCTTGCAGATAATTTTCTTCTTTATCGGAAACATATAATTTGTAACTATTTACTGTATGTTGTGGCAAACCCATACTTCCAAAAATCAAAACATTGAGTTTTTCTTTTTTCCATTTACGAACGCCCTGTACTTCTACCGGAGAAGAAAGCTCCCGCAATACTTTCATGGATGGTTTGGGGTTGCCATACATATCATAAATGCCGTGTATCCTTCTTCTGAATTTTGTTGTGTCGCTTGTGCCGGGATAATGAGTGCGATAATCGGTAAGGTCAAAATAAATAGCGCCTTCCACATAAGGTTTACTTTCGTAAATGGCCATGTGGTATATTAAATCCTGCAAACGTCTTTCATCGCCTCCTTTAAAATTGGGTTCACACAATCCAAATTCAGAAATGAAAAAAGGTTTAGTGGGGTAACTCAAATGCACGCTGTCTAAGTAATTATTTATTTTCCCCGTTGGGATATCCCACCAACTGCCGCCATATTCGTTCATCATCAGGTAATCGCCATCGGCAGCAGCATCAGGTATAAAATTGGGATTGTTATAATAACTTGCGGTGAGTGTATTGCTTACATAGGCTGTTAACCTGGAAGGATCCAGTTCTCTTGAGTGATTCATTAAATCAGCAATCATGGGTTTCATATCGGCATCTCTTGCCCGCAACTCATTGCCTACACCCCAGGAAAAAACAGATGGGTGATTATAAAAATTACTCACCATCCTTTCTAACTGTTTCATGGAAATAGAACGGATTGTATCATTGGCCGGCGTTTCGGGGCCCCACAGCGGCACTTCCTGTTGTACAATAATGCCATTGCGGTCGCAGAAATCATAAAACAGTTCATCCTGCTGAAAATGCTGCCGGCTGAAAATACAGTTCACATCCTTCATCAATTTACCCATGGCAATGATTTGCGAATCGGGTTCAGCAAAACCAAAATCGGGGTTGCTGCCTGCTGTCCACTCCACTCCCATCAGTTTAATATGTTCGTCATTTAAATATACTTTCCCGTCCTGCATCTTTATCTGCCTAAAACCAATATTGGTGGATATTTTATCTGCTTCATTTTTTCCATTCAACACAGTTACATCTATGCGATACAGGTTTGGAAAATCAAAATGCCAGGGATTAACTTTTGTGAGCATGAATGTTGCAACCGCTTCATTGTTTTGCCAGGTAGGATTTACAGTAGCAGTATAAACAATATTATGTGATGGTTGGTTTTCTTCGGTAACCTTTATGCTCAACTGTATTTTTTGATTGGGGTTATCAAAACCAAGTTTGAGTATGCAATTACCGGAATTATCAACAAGGTTTAGCTTAGGCGTTGCATGCAAATAATTGGCTGATGGCCTGCCGCTTACTATCAACGCCACTTTACGGATGATGCCACCATCATTGGGCCAGTCGAATGAACTGCCAAAAGGCACTTTGTTATGCCCATATTCATTATTGCAGGCAACTGTGATGATGTTTTCCTTACCATAATTAAGTTTCCCGTTAAGGTTTATAAAAAATTTATTGTAGCCATCTCCGATGTTTGAATCAACCAATTTACCATTGATATAAATATGAGAAGTATGGTTGATGGCGCCAAACTGAAGCACAACATTTTTATTTTTCCAACCGGTTGGTACAGTAATCTTTTTTTGATACCAGCCCCAGCCATAATGATTTTGATTTTCTGTTTCCACATTCCAGGTATGCGGAAGCGATACGGTACGGGCATTGGGCAAAAGCTGTTGGTACCATTTTGCCGATAAGCCTTCGGCCTTTTTATCAACTGTAAATTGCCAGTCATTGTTCAATGCCAACGTATCTCTTTGGGCAAATAACGGGTTGCTGTTGATGAACAACATTACCAGTAATATAATTCCGAACTTTGTAATCCTAATCATTCATATTATATTTTAGAGTATGAAGAAAAAAACTTTTAACATTGGCGACCATGTTTCGTGGAATTCGGAAGCAGGCCGGGTTTCGGGAACCATCATTAAAATACATCTTTCTAATTTCAATTACAAGGGTTATACGCATCATGCCAGCCCCGATGAACCGCAGTATGAGATAAAAAGCGACAAGACCGATCATATTGCAGCACACAAAGGAAAGGCTTTACGAAAATTGAAAAAGAAAAAACTATAAACGAATCATAGTTTCAAACTGCCGATAAAGCACTTCATTAATTCACCATTAGTTCGTCTGCAAAAATCCAAGCCGGTTTACCTTCGCCGGGATGTCCTTTGGGACAAACAGTATTTGTTGCAATAACACGTACAAACCTTGTTTTACTAGTTGTAAAAGTTGCTGTAAAATCTTTTATCACCGAAGCTTTTTCATCTACAGGCACTGTGTTGGTTACCGTTTGCACTGTTGTGAATGTTTTTCCATCCAGCGATATTTCAAACTTTACTGCCGATGGCATAAAAATCCAATCCCTGTAATGTTGTAAACAACCAAGCGATATGGTGCTTATCTCTTTTTCCTCTCCCAGGTCGATAGTTGCAATCATGTCTTTCCCCGAAAACCCATGCCAGTATTTATTTACAGCAAATGTACCCCTAACGCCATCGGTTAAAGAATTAGGACCATCGGCTATATAATATTTACTAACCGGGTTTGTATAAATAACATCTTTACCAATGGCCTTGTGCATTACAAAAGATTGTTCGGCTGGTTTTACACCCATTGGTTTTCCGTTTAAAACCGTTACTGCTTTTAAAGTTACTGATGATGTAATGTTTACCGGCCCTGTATATTTAGCGCTTTCTTTTGTAGGCAGCTTTCCATCGGTTGTAAAATAAATTTCGCCGTTGAGCGCTTCAGTATAAAGGGCTACACTTAATTTACCATTTTGCGAAACAGGTTTTATGGCTACTGTAAAATTGCCGGCGCAATAATTAATACCTCTTTGTTCAAATGCTTTGAAATGTGTTTGCAGGCGCTCATTAAAATTTTGCCAGTTTCTATTTTCTTTTGGGCTCCAATCTACTTCAGCAAGCGCAAGCATACGTGGCAGCAGCATATATTCGATATGTGATGGTTTGGTAATAAACTCTGCCCAAATATTTGCCTGTGCACCTAAAATATATTTTGCCTGTATGGCATCTAATTCTTTTGGCACGGGGTCGTAATCATATACTTTTTTCAAAGTGTTCATTCCGCCAATGGCAAGCGGTTCGCCTTCGGGGCCTGCCTGGTAATGGTCAAAATATAAAGGAGATCCGGGAGTCATTACTACATCATGTCCCATCTTTGCGGCTTGTATGCCGCCTGCTTCGCCACGCCAACTCATTACTGTAGCTTCAGGGGCAAGCCCTCCTTCCAGTATCTCATCCCAACCAATCATCTTCCTGCCCTTGCTTATAATAAATTTCTCTATTCGTTTTACAAAATAGCTTTGCAGTTCTTCTTCGTTTTTTAAACCCTGTGCCTTTATCCTTGCCTGGCAGCGTGGGCATTTTTTCCAGGGCGCTTTATCAACTTCATCGCCGCCTATATGAATATATTTTGATGGAAATAAATTTATCACTTCGGTTAACACATCCTGCAAAAACATAAACACGCTATCGTTGCCTGCACAATAATTTGAAGCCATATTGCTATAATTACCTCCTGTTAAAGGTAATTGTGGTTGCTGTGTGCAGCATAATGCAGGATAAGCTGCAATGGCCGATGCAACATGCCCGGGCATTTCAATTTCGGGTACAATGGTTACATTTCTATCAGCAGCATATTTAATAATTTCTTTCACTTGTTCCTGCGTATAATAGCCACCGTAAGTGGCGGGTTGCCCTTGTTGTGCCTGTGGCCTATCGCCCCAAACCTTATCCGTTTCATCTACACGCCATGCGCCCACTTGTGTTAGCAAAGGGTATTTCTTAATTTCTAATCGCCAGCCCTGGTCATCAACCAAATGCCAGTGAAACGTATTCATTTTATATGAAGCTAACAGGTTGATATACTCTTTAACGAATTCGGGGCCAAAAAAATGACGGCTTACATCCAAATGCATGCCCCGCCATTTAAACCGGGGATAATCTTTTATATCCATGCATGGAATACTCAATGCAGCATTTGTTCTGATGGCAGGCAAAGTTTGTAATAAAGACTGCATGCCATAAAAGATACCTGCTTTTTTATTGGCTGAAATTAGAATACCTGCAGGCGTTATGTGCAACATATATCCTTCATCGCCCAACGAAGTATCACTGATGAATTTTAGTTCGATGATTTTTTTTGTTCCTGCATGAAAAGGTAAATTGATACCGCTGATATCATAAATGGTTGTTCTGAAAAAAGAAGCTGCCTGTTGCAATGCTGCATCGGTTTTACTGAAGTTAACTGACGTTTGCCCATCAATGATAAAATTACCGGCAGTAAACTGCAAACTTACCGGTTGCGGAATAATAGCAGGTTTTTGTGCACATAACATCATCGGAACAGAAATAAGCAGAACCAAAATCCATTTTTTAAATTGCATTACAAGCCAGTTAATTGGTTAAAAAGTATTTTGTTTTTACAGGCATGGCGGTTGTTTCCATCAGTTCAAAAATTACCAGTTTATTGGTTCCTTTTTTAAGCCATGATGCCGGGCAATACAGTCGTTTTTGCGGGCCTATGTTCCAGTAGCGGCCAAGATTGTGACCGTTTATATAAACGTATCCTTTATAATAACTGCTAAGGTCAAAATAAGTATCACCAATTTCTGATAACTCAAAACTACCTTCATAAAAAGTACAGGGTTTATTTTCGTTGCTTTGTTGCGGAACTGGTTTTTTGGCTGCCATAAATTTTTCATCCATTGGAAATAATGTTGTTTCCCAGTTCATGAGTGTCATTCCGTTTAGGGTAACCCTGTCAGTTATACCTTTTCGGTCAATTATAAATTGTCCAAAATTGATATGGCCCATACCTTCCACCAAAATTTCCAGTTCGGGATTTGGAACAATGGATTTAGGTAGGTCAACTTCCCAGTTTCCTCCATCCCGATAAACGGTATCAATGAATTTGCCATCCAGGAATACCAATGCATAGTCATGTGGTTCCCAAATTTTTAATTTACCGCTTTTGTGTCCAATTAATTTTGTTCTGTACAATATCAATCCCTGGTTTTGGCCATACATCTCCATGGGTTTGGGTTGTGGCGAATAAATTGAAGGCAGGTTATAATCCCAAAGACTGTATGCTTTTTTCATTTCAATAGCGGGATACTGAAAAGATGTGATTGGTTCAGGCACATCGGGTATTTTATAATCTACATATTGCTGTATCAGGTTACGCAACATATAATATTTAGGAGTTGCACTACCCTGGTCGTTGATGGGCGCATCATAATCGTAGCTTGTTATATCGGGCTGGTAACTGGTTGCAGAAGATGCGTTAGCCCCGGCAGTGAAACCAAAATTTGTTCCGCCATGTATTACATAAAAATTAAACGATTTTTTATTCTTTAATAAAAATTCAACCTCTTTTTTCAATGCATTGGTATCGAGCCGTTGCCATTTTTCGCCCCAATGTGTTAACCAACCGGGATATGTTTCGCCACTGAAAGCAGGCACATTGGGATTGCGTTGTGCTGCCCTTGCAAAGTCTGCCGAATCGCTGCCACTATCTAAACCTATTGCTGCACCATCAATATTACCTGCTTCAAGCATATAAGAAGTAGCGCCATCTGATGTGTAAAATGGAACAGTAATACCGTTTCTTATCCAGGCAGTTCTTATAGCTTCCATATAAGTTTTATCATTGCCATAGCTTCCATATTCATTTTCTACCTGTACCATTAAAATAGGGCCGCCATTTGTACATTGTAACGAAACAATTTCTTTTGCCAGCTTATTTATATACCTGTTTGCGGCTTCCATATATCTTGTATCCATACACCTAACTTTTATATCAGGTATCTTTAGCAGGTAAGATGGTAGTCCGCCAAAATCCCATTCGGCACATACATAAGGCCCGGGCCTAAATAAAACCCACATACCTTCTTCCTGGCATGTGCGGATAAATTTTGCCACATCCCTGTTGCCGGTTTTAAAATCAAAAACACCTTCGGATATTTCATGGTAGTTCCAGAAAATATATACTGCAATGGTATTGCAACCCATTGCTTTCGCCATTTTAATGCGATGCCGCCAGTATTCCTGCGGAATACGGGCAGGGTGCATTTCGCCGCTAATAATTTGAAATGGTTTCCCATCAAGCAAAAATTCAGTTTTACCAAGTGTAAACTTATGTTTACCGTTTTGCGCCAGCAAACTGTTGCTTAACAATAAAAACAGTACCGGTAAAAGAAATATTTTTTTCATCATGCTTTTTTTAATTTTTGATTCTTAATATATGCTTTGTCATTTCCATTTTATTACACTAAATACAATTTGCGAATAACCATCCCTTTCGTACAATACCCCAATTTTATTTTTTGAAATTTTCACTAAATCGGAATAAGCTGTAAAATCATTTTTTTTGTTATCACCGCTTTTATCAACAACTATATTTTTGTTCCAGGTTATTCCATCATCGTAACTGATACGAAGCGTAAGGTTATCCCTTCGTTTTGTATCGGCGGCATTACAAAATGCAACAATTGCTTTGCCATTTTTTTTGCCAATGGTTAAAATACTTCCCTGGTTTACCGGGTCAATAAGTGTATTATCAAAATAAGTTGTATCCCATCTTTGGCCACCATTGCTGCTTATAGAAACTATCCTTGCTTTTATATCTCCTTTTTGATTGCGACTGTTCATCATCAACCTGCCATTACTAATTTCAGTAGCCATCGATTCATTGCTACCAGGCAAGTTTACAGTTTCGGAAAGATGAAAAGTTTTTCCATGATCATCGGTATAAAAACCATGTGCTTTATAATCCATAAACCCTGGTTGCGGATTGCCAGCCGAATGATTGGCCGCAATAAAAATCCTTCCCTTGTATTTTCCTGTTGTAAATTGCATAGCATGCCCCGGGGTGTTGGCATAACTGCGCCAGTCTTGGGTAAAATTATAAGCGGCATTTACCTGTGGTTGTTTTGGCCTGTGTGTTTGTGTGGTAATGTTTACAGGGTTGCTCCAACTAAGACCTCCATCTGTTGATGTTTTGTACCAAACTTCCCTGAGGCCTTTTCCTTTTCGTACTTCGCCCTCGTGGTTATTGCCTGTATTATAAAATAAAAAAATGCGGCCTGCAGGATATGCAGGATCATACAAATCCACAACCGGCGCCGGGTTACCAGCCTGCAACGAATCTGTATCAACAATGGTTTGTAAAGAGCTCCAGGTTCTACCTTTGTCGTTACTACGTTTCATTACAATATTTATATCGCCAAAATCGCCTGCACCATGCACCCTTCCTTCGCAAAAAGCCAACAGGGTTCCATTGGGCAACGATACAATTGCAGGAATGCGGTAGCTCTTATGTCCTTCGGTACCCGAAACAAATACAGGCACTCTTTGCTGTGCACTAACAAAACCTGCACAACAAACAAAAATCATCAGCGATAATAATTTTCTTTTCATTTCACTTTGGTTTTTAAATGTTGAGGCCGTTATTTGTATTTAAATATGATTTGAACCTGTAAAAAAAATTTATATACGAAATAAACAATCCATTTTTTGCTGCATATTCTATCCTTAATTTAGTATCATTAACTTCAATATGCAACAACAGCTAATTAACCCGAAGTTATCATATCTTTTTAATAAACATCATGCAAAGCTTTTACCTTTTAAAAGCACAAATGATTAACAAATTTTACCAGGACTATTTTTATCCAAAAATGAAAAGGCCCTATATGCTGTAAATCCATATCAGCAGGTAAATTTTTACCTTTGTAATTGAGCTATTACTTTAAAATTGTAAAATTGCCAGGGCCACAAGCACTTGTATCAACATTTATTATTGTTTAATATATTGGTTCAATACCTGCATACAATACCACTCCTGTCTTGGTAAATGAAAGGGGCCTTTAAATAAATTCCCTTTTGCGGTTTGAGCCAGGCTTCCGTTACGATGCAGGTATCCAAACCATTCGCCATTTTTTGTATCATGAAAATGTTTATAGGCATATTCATGCACTTGCTTATGCCAGGCTGCATATTTTTCATTGCCTGTTACCAGGTAAGACAGTAATGTGGCAATGATAGTTTCATTATGCGGCCACCAGAATTTCATATCCTGCCAGTATTCCTGTACGGGTTTACCATATACATCCCTGAAATATAAGATGCCGCCATGTTCCTTATCCCATCCATGTTCCCACATATAGTCAAGCATCCGGCAACCCAAATTAATTAAATGTTTATCGTTATTGCGGTGTTTTGCTTCGTGAAGGATAAACCATGCACCTTCAATGGCGTGGCCGGGGTTTAGCGTACGGCCATCAATATGGTTGATGATGCTGCCATCGGGCGCCACCTGTTCCATCACCGTCCTGATATCGTCTTTTACAAAATCAGTTTCTATTTCATTTATCCATTTTTTAATCCATTCATCACAACGGCTATCACCAATTGTTTCTCTCAACTGCTGTGCAGTGTTAATCATTATCATAGGTACGCCAATACCTTTTGATGGTCTTACTGATGTGAATTTTGGTTGTAACAATCCGGGTGTAGTTGCATACCGGATACATTTACCAAAAACAAGACGGGCTTTTTCTGCTGCCGTTTCGTCACCGCTTGCTTTAGCATAAGCCGCTGCAGCAATCACATAAAAAGTTTCAGAAAAAAAATACCTTCTTTTACGTAAGGGGCTTCCCTGCCTGGTTACATGAAAAAACATTTGTCCATCTTCATCAAAACAATGTTTGTTTAAAAAATCATATCCCAGTCTTGCACCCTCAAGCCATTCCTGTTTTTTTTCAACAGTGTTATACAAAGTGGCGAGTAACCAGGTAGCCCTTCCCTGAATCCATACTGCTTTATCATCATCAATCAGGCTGCCATCAGCATCTCTCATCAATAAAAAACCTCCATGCTCATAATCGTACGAACGGGGAAACCAAAAAGGTACCGTATCTTTCAATAACTGGTTTGAATAAAAATCATGCAAAGCCTGTAAATCTGCAATACTGTAGTTCATTTTAAATTAAGTTATTTAATAGCGTCAAAATCGTTTGCCCTTGGGCGTAATACCGAAAGCTGGATGATTAAAGCAACTACAACAACTGCCCCCATCATGGCAAAACTTTTTCCAAGGTTTCCTTCATCGGTTGATTTACCAAGCAAATCGGTAATAAAAGCACCGGCAAAAACACCTACCATATTCATAAGGCCATAAGCCGTTGCTCTGTATTTTGCAGAAACAAACTGGCAAAGTATAGGCATATTGTTTGCATCAAACATACCATAACCAAAACCAAAACAGAAAGCTGCACCTACTACATGAAAAATAGAATGCCCGAAACCTATCAGCAATAAAGCCGGTATGGTTAATGCTAACCCGATGGCGCTGGTAAAAATTCTTCCACGTAAATTTTTCTGTACCCACCTGTCGGATAATATTCCGCCGAAAATTACACCGAGGAAAGAAGATGCTGCAATAGTAATGGTTGACATAGGCCCGGCCTTAGACATATCAATATGCAAATTATCGGCAAACAAAGTAGGCAGCCAGTTTTTTACGCCCCATCCCGGCAAACTGGGAATTGCAAAATAAAATAGTATAACCCAAAACGAAACATTGGCAAATAAAACTGATAACCCTTTTAATAATGAAGGTTTATTATCCTGTATTAACTCTGCTTGTGACGATATTACATTTCTTTTTTCTTTTAAAAAGAAAATTAAAACAGCCGCATATACAATACCTATTATTCCAAAAGAATGAAATGTTTGTTGCCACGAAAAAGTTGCAGCAATGGTAGCGCCAAATCCGCCAATGGCCTGCCCCATGTATAAACCCGTCATGTGTATGCCAATAGCAAGCGACCTGGTTTTATCGGTATGGTAATCGGCAATTAATGCAAGCCCTGCGGGGATATACAATGCTTCGCTTACACCCATTACCGCCCTTAGCCAATACAACTGGTTAAATGTAGTGGCATAGCCCATGGCAAAAGTAACCGCACTCCAAACAAACAAACTGCCAACAATAAGCCATTTCCTGTTAAGCCTGTCGGCAATAATTCCCGAAACAGGACTCATAAAACCATATATCCATAAAAAGATAGCCATGAGGTAACCGAAATTGGTAGCCGATTGCAGTTCATGAATATCAATCTGCATGGTAGGCTTCATGGTAGAGAGCATTTGCCTGTCCATATAATTAAGTAAAGCCACCACCCACAATAAGGCTACTACCAGCCAGGGATAAACGCCTACAGATTTACCGGCAACTGATGCTCCTGAAATGTCTTTTAATTTATTATCATTCGGCATGGCATGCAATCATTTTATGGTTCCTAATAAAATTTGAGGCGTTCTAACTCCCGCTTTTATTTCGCCGCTTGGTATAAAAATACATTTTCCCCAAAGCAAGGCAGTAGTAGTTGCAGCAGAAGGAAAAGGTATATTGGTTAATTTATTCCAATTGTTTGTAACCGTATTATACAACAACACTTCGGGTTTAAAACCCGGATGCGCCATTTGCAGTTTATTTTTTTGTTCAATCAATTCCTTTTTTTTCAGTTCGTCTTTTTCGTTGGCAATGGCCATTATCAAAGATTCTGTCTTATTGAATGTTTCACCTTCATCGCCACCAAATAATATGATATTATTTTTACCAAATGCAATACCAGTGCCTGCAGCTTTTGGTGAAGGGATGGGTTTTTCTTCCTGCCATTTACCAGTTGAGAGATTAAATGAAAAAACCGAATTATAAAAATCGCTTACAGCATTTGTGTTTTTTTTTCGGCCACCAAGCAGGTAAATGTTTTGTTGCTTTCCATTTGATTGAACTGCCAAAACAGCGTTTGATACTGCGTAAGGCAGGCTGGGGAGTTGTTTCCAACCATTTGCCGTATCATTTAGATTTAATGAAAAAAAATTATCCGATACAGCATTTATTGTTTCTCCTCCGGCAATGTAAATAACATTTTCATAAACTGTGGCCGAAGCATTGGTTAACGGAATAGGTAAGTTGGGTAATTTATTTATTTCAATCTTTTGCTGTTGGTTATTCCATTGCAATAAAAAAGCCGAATTAGAAATACCCATTTCGTTTTCTCCACCCAGGTAAACTATACCATGTTTTGTACTTACATTGGCGCCGTAAGCTGTAGTAAACGGTAATTTTTGTGATGATGAATTAAGCCAATGAAATTTTCCATTTCTTTTAAGTTGCAATACAAAAATATCGTTATGGTATTTTTTCTTTCCGCCATTCCAAGGCAATCCATCGGGAAAGTTAGCCCCGCCGGCAACTATCAATACATCATTTGTAACACCGGTAAGGGGCCCGGCTAATCCAATTGAAACAGTTTCTCCATTTGTGGGAGGAAGTTGTGCAGCTATCTTCCATTTTACAGATGAAACAACAGGTTGCTGTGCTAAGGTTTCAGCGTGAACAGACATAAATAAAACAAGTAAGATAATCGTTAAACATTTCATTTGGTTATTTTGCATTAAGCTAAGTTGGCATAACAGATTTAAAGTTATTGAAGCCAATCTGCTCGGTATCTTTTTTAAATTCTACAAATTGTTCGGCGGTCATATTTTTTACCGGCAGGCGAAATTCGCCGCAATCAAGGCCAATTAATTTCATATAAGCTTTACCGGTAGCAATACCTCCGTATTTGCCAAGCAAACGAATCATATCAATTGATTGCTCCTGCAAAAGTTGGGCTTTATGTAACTGCCCTTTTTCAAAAGCATCCATCAAATCATGATACAGCGGGGCGGCATAATTGTAAGTGCTACCCACTGCGCCTTTAGAACCTATTGCCAATGCCGGCAGCATATTTTCATCCCTGCCCCAAAGCATATCGTATTTGCCGTTGGCGTACAAAGTACAGGAAAGAAAATCCATAAAATCTTCATGCGTATATTTTATGCCGGCAAAATTTTCAACCTTTCCATTCACGGCTTTCAGCAAGTCGATCATTGAAAAATTTACGCCGGTTAATACAGGAATATGGTAATAATAGAAAGGCATATCGGGTACAACTGATGCAATTTCGTAACAGGCTTGAGCAAGCATGTTAACATCGGCCGGTTTAAAATAAAAGGGCGCTGTAAATGAAATCGCATCCATGCCTGCTTCCTTTGCATATAGCGCCAGTTCTTTGCAATCATTAATGCTTGTTCCGCCAAGCAAGGGCATTACAGTAAAAGCTTCATCATTTTTTGAACAGGCAGCCCATGCATCCATCATTTTCTTTTTTTCATCGGCTGTCATAGAAACACCTTCGCCGGTAGAACCGCAAATGAAAGCGCCGTTAACCTTGTTAGCTTTAAGCATTTTATAATAAGCCGGAATAATGTTTACATTGAGCGAACCATCGCTGTGCATGGGTGTAAAAGGAGCCGCTATCAGTCCTTGCAAATGTTTTTTACTCATCATTTATAATTTGAATTTAAACAAATTTAAAAAAAAACCGGGGGCAAGACTCCCCCGGTGTAAAACGACTGCTTGCTTATGAGAAAAACTGAGTTGAAATAGTTTTTTTATTAGAAAGCTGCGTAACCAGGGTTTTGAACTAAAGCCCTGTTATTAGTCAATGAATTTCTGTCGATAGCCCATAATAATCTTCCGGTGGGGTCGGTATTTAAAAACTGTGATGCAGGAATTACAGCATACACATAGCTATCCCCCATCCTTCTCAGATCGTACCAACGCTTCCCTTCAAATACAAACTCATATAACCTTTCCTGTAAAATTGCATTATTAGGGTTTACATCAATAGGCTGGTTTGGAAAACCATGTACAGCAGCAACATAATTAGCGCCAAAAGCCCTTGCCCTTACCTGGTTTATTTCTGTTGCCGGGCTTTTTCCCAGCACCACTTTAGCTTCGGCAATCATAAGTAATAAATCTGCATATCGGTATATTGGAAAATCGTTTGTTATAACACGTGAGCCATTAATTTGTTCGCCCTGGTATTTATTAGTAAAGCATCCGGCAATAATATAATTGGCACCAACTTTATTGTAAGCCGGTTGTATAGAAGCCCATTTGCGGCTGTCTTTATCATCAAATTTTCTGAAAGTTGCAATCTTAACCGGAGCTCTTAACAATCCACCCCAGTTATCAGTATTAACATCAAATTTTCGGTTACCTACTGAATCATAAAAATTAGCAATTAAGCCAGATTGAGGAAGAAAAAGTGTTTGTGCAAACCCCATGCTGCTTTCGCCGTTTAAATAACGAATAGATAATATGATTTCGTTATTGCCTTTGTTGGTAGCTGCAAATACAGATGCAAAATTTGGTAATAATGTTAGAGATGGAACGTTGGTTTGAATATCAGTTAATGCATTCAGTGCTATTGTAGCATCGGCTGCGCCACCGGTTCTATGGCTTGTCCATAAATACACTTCAGCCTTCAGCATCAATGAAGCAGCTTTACTCCAATAAGATTTACTGTTCCTAAAAGTATAATTTGAACCAAAACTTGTAACTGAATTATCTATATCAGATTTTACGAGGGCCATTACGTCCGCTTCGGGTGATGCTGCTTTGGCCAGGTTTGAGATATCGAAAGAAGTAACAGGATCTGTTTGTATTACTGCATCGCCCCACGACCGAAGAATTTGGAAATAATAAAATGCACGCATTCCATATGCCATTCCCAGGTAATAATTTTTATTGGTTGCTGTAACTATGTTAGTAGTGTTTAATTTATTTATCAATAAATTTAATTGAACAATATTGCTGTAAAAACCACCAAAATTACTTACACCGGTATTGTCGAGATTAATTGTTTGCAACCACATGCGTTCCAAACCTTGTGTTGCTTCTCCAGTAAATGCACTTGCATTACCTGGTTCGGTACCAAAAATATCAGACCGTAATTCACCTAATGCCTGGAAAGCTGCGTTATGGCTCCTGAAGCGACTTTCGAGACCTGAAACAAATGCATCAAACTGATCAGGTGATTGCCAGTAATTAGCATCGCTAATACTACTGATTGGAGCTAAGTCCAATTGCTTTTTGCAAGAGCTAATCAGCATTATTGCTACTATCGAAATAAATATATTTATTATTATCTTTTTCATAATTTTTTATTTTATCAATTTAAAAAGTAACCTGTACACCAAACACAAATGATTTAGGCGTAGGATATGTGCCACCATATACACCAGATATTGTTGATGAACCAGGTGTAACAGGAGGTTCTGGAGAAGGGCCGCTGAACTTAGTTACATAAAACAGGTTATTGGCATTAATAAAAACTTTTGCTCCTGAAATAACTCTTGTTTTTGACAATATGGCTTTTGTAAAATCGTACGATAAAGTGATTTCACGACAAGCTAAATAATCGCCTTTTTCATAAAATCTTGAATTGTTGCCGTTAAGTACCTGGCCTGCATTATTACCCCTTGTATAATTCTTTTTACCTGCAGGCGCCCCTACCTGGTCGGCATAATAAACTTTAGGTATATCGGTTTCAGTATTTGTTGGAGACCATGCATTCTTTTGCAGGTCGATATAATTGAATGTACCCTGGTAATTACCCAATGTTCTTGCTACAAGGTCATTATAAATGGTGTGTCCTAAAGCAAAATCAAATCTTGTATAAAAAGAGAAATTTTTATAACTAACAGTTGCAGAAAAACCACCTGTGTATTTTGGATTAATATTACCCAGGTAAACCTGGTCTCTTGTGTCTATCGTATCATTATTATCTACATCAAGCCAGTTAACATCACCTGGAGTTATTTTATTTGTACCTGCACGGTTTGGACCACCAATTTGTGCAATAACATCCCACCTGTTTGCAGCATTTGCAGCAATATCAGCAGCATCTTTAAAAATTGAAAGTTGCCTGTATCCATAAATAGCTCCAAGGGGCTGACCTTCTTGTAACCCGCCTACCCAAACCACTTTGCCTTGTGCAGCATCATATATCTGGAATCCGCCCTGACGGTTATTTTCATTTCCATTATAAGGTAGTTTAAGAATTTTATTTTTAACAAAGGAAATGTTTGCACTTGCATCTACTGTTAATCCGCCTGGTGTTCTTAACACATTTGCATTAACTGTAAATTCGTAACCTTTGTTTTGAAAAGTACCCAGGTTTGTTCTAACTGAAGAATATCCGAGGTAACTTGGTAAAGTAAGATTTGTTAACAGGTCGGTTGTTTTCCTATCGTAATAATCAAATATCAAAGTAATCCTGTTATTCAATAATCCAATGTCGATACCAACATCAGTGGTCTTACTTTTCTCCCATCTTAAACCACTGTTTACAGGATTTGTACTAAGGAACCCAAGGTTACCATTGTAATTACCCTGTGAACCATAAACACCCTGCACTTCGTAATTTCCAACACCTGCCACATTACCGTTTACACCATAACTAAATCTAGGTTTAAGTGTAGAAATGTAGTTGCTTACTTTACTGTTTTTAAAAAATGATTCATTATGCACATTCCATCCTGCCGACATACCTGGGAAAAAGCCCCACCTGTTTTTTTCAGATAAGCTCGAAATTCCATCCTGCCTGTAAACAAAAGTTAATAAATAGCGTTGGCCATAATTGTAATTAAGCCTTCCTAAATGAGAAATGATACGATATTCTGATTTTGTACTATAATTACTTCCAGCTGCAAAAATTGTGGATGCATTTACTGTCGTTATATCATCAGTTGGAGCCCCGGTACCATAAACCTGTGTGCTCAAAGATTTTTGTCCAAAAGATTCTGCACCCAACATAACATCTAGATTGTGTTTTCCAAAGAAAGTTTTTGAATAATTTACTATACCTGTAAATTGTTTTTGAACTGTTCTGTCAAAAGCTGAGAATGCAGGTCTAGTTGTATTAAAAGCTTGTGGTGTTGTGTATAACTGAGAATAAGTTTGAGTAGCTTTAGTAAACCCTTCATTTTTGTTTTCGAACAGGTAAATATTTCCGGATAGTTTTACATACAGCCCTTTGATGATATCATATTTAACTGCTGCATTACCGGTGATACGGTTTATTTCATTATTTCTAATATTCTTATCTAGCCAATATAAAGGGTTTCCATCAGTAATGCCATTCCCGGGATTAGGCCTAGTTTTAGCTGAATCTAACCAAGGGTTCATAGTTGGCCAAATTGCCAGGTTACGGTAAAGCGTACTTACTTCACTTCCAATAGTACCATATTGCGATGATGTAGAGAAAGTGGCGCCAGTACTTACTTCCAGCTTTGGTTTTATCTTATAAGAGCCATTTAACGTACCTGAATATCGCTTATAATCTGAACCTACAATAACACCGTCTTCTTTATAATAATCAAAACTTGCAAAATATCTTCCCTTATCGTTACCACCATTTACATTTAAATAATGATCCTGTGTATTAGTATTTCTGAAAAGAAGATTCTCTACTTCATTACCATGGTCTTTAAAGATGATTGTGCCACCATAAGGGTCGCTCAAAGTATCCCATCCTTTTGTCATTAAAGATTCATTACCTGTATAAGTCCTTATATCAAACAATGCAAGGTTTGCCGGATCGGTTAATAATCCGTAACCCCTACCGGAGTTAACCTGAGCCAAAGTACGTTGAGAGTTTAAATTTCCAAGCCTGTTATAATAAATATAGTCTCGTGCATTCATATAATTATACCCTTGCCTGTTTTTATTATATCCTTGCGTAAACTTATAAGTAATTTCCGATTTACCTGCTTTACCTTGTTTTGTTGTAATCAGGATAACACCATTGTTGGCCCTTGCACCATAAATTGCTGTTGAAGCAGCATCTTTTAAAAGTTCGATAGATGCAATGTCCTCAGGAGCAATATCATTAAACGATCTAACTACACCATCAACAACTACCAATGGAGACCCTGGGTTGTTTATAGATGCTCCTCCACGTAATAAAATAGAAGGTGCAGCACCCGGAGTACCCGAAGCATTGATAACCTGCAAGCCAGCTACTGCTCCTTGCATTGATGCGCCAATGTTTGCTCGAGGCGTTGTTTCTAAAACTTTAGAGTCAACCTTACCTATGGAACTCGTTAAATTTCTACGGCTTTGTGTACCATATCCCACTACCACCACTTCATCCAGTTTACTGGCAACAGCTTTTAACACTACATCATAAGTGGATGCACTGCCAATTTTGATGGTTTGAGTACCATAACCTACAAAAGAAAAAACAAGTGATTCACCTTGCGAAGCATCAATGCTGTAAGTTCCGTCTGCATCGGTTTGTGTGCCCACAGTTTTGCCTTTAATGGTGATGTTTACACCCGATAATGGTTTATTGTCTTCATCAGAAGAAACCCTACCGGTAATTTTTTTTGATTGTGCTTGTGCTGTTGAAAAAAGAAAAAATGCAACAACAGTAAATAAGCTTTTTAGAAAGTTTAGTTTTGATAGCATAGCATGTGTTTTTATTATGTATGACATAATAAAGGTAAAATTAATTATCTTTAAGTACCAAATTTTTTTTCAGTTTTTTTTAACTCACTGATTTTTAATAAAAAAGCATGGGCATTGTAAAATCAAATGTATAATTTTGAACAAGTACGATATAATATGACAAACACAATTATCAATGAAAGCCTAAAATCAATCGACACCAGTTCATTAGTTGATAAAGTAGAAGACGGGTTGGTTAGGCTGTTACAAGAAAAGAAACTTAAAGTGGGCGATAGTATCCCTAAAGAAGTAGAATTGGCCGAAACACTTGGCGTAAGCCGTACCGTAATCAGGGAAGCTTTACTAAGGCTAAGGATGATGGGCCTTATTGAATCGAAGAAAAAGAAAGGCGCAGTAATTACAAGCCCCGATTTGTTTGGCATTTTGGGAAAAAGCATGAATCCACATATACTTAGCCAGGAAACCCTGAAAGGGATTTTTGAGATAAGGCTTGTGTTGGAAATTGGGATGGCTGATTTTTTATTTCAACGTGTAACAAAAGCAGATATTGAAGAGCTGAAAGAGATTGTTAGCAATGAACCGCCTGTTGCACAATTTCATTTATTCAATATAGACCATGAAATTGCTTTTCATGGTAAACTGTATGAAATTACCGGTAATGAAACACTTAAAAAATTTCAAAGCCTGCTGCTGCCTGTTTTTGATTATGTACACAACAGTGGTTTATTAAAACAGCAGTCAAAACTTAAAACCTTTGTATCGCATGGCGGGCTTGTAGAAATACTTGAAAAAGGTACACCAGAAGAATTCAGGAATGGCATGCGTAGCCACCTGGAAAATCATTTTGTCAGGCTTTTTGAATCGGATTAAACTTTACTTTTTTAAAACTAAAGTTTAAAGAGTGCTCTTTAAAAAATTTGTTAGGTAATTTACAGTACCGGCTTTAAAACTTACCTTGTATAAAACAATAAAAAGCTATACACTTATATTTGCATTGGCGTAAACAAATAATGTTTTGCATGTAAAATCAATTCATAAATTTTTAACCAGGTGGCTTGTCATAATTAATGACTGGCGTAAACGAAAAATTTCTAAAACTAATTTTCTCATCATAGCTGCTGCTGTAGTTGGGGTTTTGGGTGGTGTGGCTTCTTCTTTATTAAAAAAACTTACACATTATATTGCCAGTTTTCTTCAGAACGATTTTCATTGGCAATACAAATATTATCTCTATCTTTTTTTTCCGCTAATAGGTATATTTTTAACCATCCTCTATATACGTATTTTTATTCGCAGGCATAAATTTCAGCATGGTATTCCTGCTATACTCTACAACATATCCCGAAACTCAAGTAAACTTGATTTTCATAACATATACAGCCAGGTAATAACCAGCGCATTTACTGTAGGGTTGGGTGGCTCTGCCGGCCTTGAAGCTCCGGCTGTTGCCAGTGGGTCTGCCATTGGTTCTAATATAGGCAGGTTATTTGGGCTTAACTACCGTGAAACCACACTGCTTCTTGCATGTGGTGCAGCTGCCGGTATTGCCGGCGCTTTTAACAGTCCCATAGCAGGAATGATTTTTGCCATAGAAGTAATACTTCCCGAATTTTCTATACCGGCAGTTATCCCGTTGTTATTGGCTTCAGCCCTTGCTTCAGTGATATCAAAACTCCTATATAGCGAACCATTGTTTGCATTGGTAACAAAAGACTGGATTGTAGAAGCATTTTGGTATTATATAGCGCTGGGGGTTTTAATTGGCTTGTATTCGGTTTTTTACAGTAAACTAAACAGCAAAATTTTTAAGTTATTTGATAAAATTAAAAACCGCTATAATAAAGCATGGATTGGAGGAATTACTTTAGGTATATTAATCGCATTACTTCCGGCGCTGTATGGCGAAGGATATATTACTATTCAAAAACTTTTAAATGGAGATTATACATCTTTACTTGCCAACAGCCTCTTTGGCCAATACCAAAATATAACCTGGGCGCTGGTTTTATTTGCTGCTCTGTCAATGGCAGGTAAAACATTTGCCAGTGTTATCACTATGGCAAGCGGTGGTAATGGAGGCATGTTTGGCCCCACAGTAGTTGTGGGTGGTTTATTTGGTTTTGTTTTTGCGTTTGGACTTAATCAAACCGGGATAATACATTTGAATATCACTAATTTCATCATTGCAGGTATGGCTGCATCGGTTAGTGGTGTAATGCATGCGCCATTAACTGGTGTTTTTCTTGCTGCAGAAATTACGGGTGGTTATGTATTGATGGTACCGCTTATGATTGTATCTGCACTCTCCTATTTTATCAACAAAGCCATTTTAAAATACTCCATCTATACCAGGGGACTTGCTGAACAAGGCCATTTATTATCGCATGAAAATAAAGACAACAGTGTTTTAAGAAGCATTAAGTTAAAATATCTTTTAGAAAAAGATTTTGTGATACTTAAGCCGGATGATACTCCTAAAGAGCGCAGCAATGATATCATTCATACCAAAAGAAATATTTTCCCGGTTGTAGATGATGAAGGTATATTAACCGGACTTATTTATAGCGATATTTTACTTGAACTATTAGTAAGTAATAATGAAGAAGATGGTAAACGATTGATAAAAGACATTGCACAACCGGCACAAAAAGTTATCCATCTTAATACCCCAATGACAGATGTTATGCAGATAATGGATAGCCAGGACCTGCGTATTTTACCCGTTGTAGATAATAATAACAAATACCTTGGCTTTGTAACTAAAAACAGCATTTTTATAAAGTACCGTACGATGCTTAAGCGCCAGGCCGATTATATGCAATAATTTCTATTGAACTAACTGCAACTTAAAAACAAAAGACTATCTCTTTTTTAGTATAACAATATCTAATAAGGTAACACAATAAAATTCTGTATATCGCTAATAACTATTTGTGATGTGTTTTTATATTTGGAAACAGTACCTTTTACTATTACTTTTTTCCCATCAAGCAAATACTGTGGATTTAGTGCCGTATAGGCTTTATTATAAAACACAACCGTTAATGGAGTTTTTGGATAAGGTTTATCTAAACTAAGTATCAAAATGCTTTTCCCGTCTTTTTCAATTAACCTGGAACCTGCAACAATTGCTTTTACTATAACTTCCCTGTTTACCATTGATTTTGCTTTCCTGGCTTTTAATGTATCCCCCTGAGCAAACGAACCAATAGCAGTTATTAAAATTAAAAATGTGAAAATACTTTTCATTATAGCTGTAGCAGGTGATAAACTTTTGTACAATGGTAATAAAAAACTGCAAAAAATGCAGGTATATTATATTGTTGGAGATAGTATTTTATTATATAATAAAACCTTTATCACAATAAATTTTAAATACAATATATACTACTACCTAAACTAAATCGCAGCATTGTAAAAAAAGCATTTTTATAACTACACAATTCAATGGTTCATATTTTGAATTTCCAATTTAAAATATTGGTTGATTTTTTTAAATCAAGTTAAAACATCTATTAAATTTATATTGGTTAATAAGAACAGGGCGTATTTAATACTTATAAAAATCTTTCATCCTATTGATAAAGTATTCTTTTTTTCGCCGGCTTACTTCCACTTCATGTCCATTGGTTAAAAGTACCGAACCACCTTCGCCTCTGAGGTATTCTTTAACATGCTCCAGGTTTATCACAAAAGATTTGTGTATCCGCACAAAGCCGGCATCTTCCAGCAGGGTTTCAAATTCATGAATGGGTTTGCTGGCGCAAATGATGGGGCGGTCGGTAAAATGAAAATTAGTATAGTTGCTGCTGGCTTCGCAATAAATAATATCCGACAACTTTACTACCTGAAACCCTTTGAGCGAAGGAATACAAATTTTTAATTTTTGCCCGTTTTCCCTGCTTTGCAAATTATGCAACAGGGTTTCTATGCTATTGCCCGATGTTTTATCGGCAATCCTTTGCGTTGCCCGCATTACGGCTTCCACCAGTAGCGAATCATCAACCGGTTTCAACAAATAATCTACGGCACTAAATCGAAATGCCTGCAGCATAAAATCGTTGTGTGCCGTTACAAAAATTACTTCAAAACCCCGATTGCCCATTTCGCTGAGCAAATCAAAACCACTTTTTTGCGGCATGGATATATCCAGAAAAAGCAATTGCGGCTTATGCAGGTTAATTTGAATAATAGCGTCGGCAGCACTTTCGCAGGTAGCAACAATTTGCACCTGCGGACAATTGTACTCCAGCAGTTTTTTTAAAGACGATAAACCCCTGGGCTCATCATCTACCAATATGGTTATTATTTTTTCCATGCTAATTGATATCAATAGGTAATTGAATGCGTACTAATGTGCCTTGTTGGTTGCCACCCGCCAGGGTGCCTTTGTCCAAAATATCCACTATACAATTGAGTTTGTGTTTTTCATTGAGCAGGTGAATGCGGTTTTTTATATTACTGATGCCATGCGAACGGTGTAACTTATCGCTTATGCTACGGTTGTTTTGCGAAGCGGCTAACCCAATACCATTATCATCTACCGTGCAAATAAGGTAGGCGCCATCCCGGGCAAAGCGAATGTTGATATGAATTTTTTTATTAGCTGCGGTAATGCCATGCCACAAACCGTTTTCAATAAAGGGTTGCAGCAGCATAGGTGGTATCAATGTATCATCCACATCCAACTGATCATCCATGCTGATGGAAAAACTGAACTGGCTGTTTCGTATTTGCTCCATTTCCATATAGCGCTGCAGGTAGTCGATGGTATTGCGCAGCGAAACAAAGGATTGGGTAGATTGATCGAGTGTGATGCGAATTAAATGCGCAAACTTACTGAGGTAGTGTGATGCATCTTTGTTTTCATTGTTCAAAATCATTTCCCGGATGCTGTTGAGACTGTTGAAAATAAAATGCGGATTCATTTGCGCCTGCAAGGCTTTAAGCTCCGTTTGCGAAAGCTGACGATCTAATTCGGCTTTTTGCGTAATGGCATTTTCACGCCGCTTGTAAAAATAATGCACTGCAAAGGCAATCAACAAAACGGATATCGTAATAAACCATCCTGTATTCCAAAAGGGCGGATTGATGATAAAGGAAATCCGTTTTATTTTTTCCCTGCCCGAACTGCCGGAAGCCCTTATTTCCAGATGATAGGTACCAGGCATCAGGTTATTAAAGCTAAGGCTGCGCTGGTTACCCAGTGGCGACCATGTTACGGCATCATTGAGCCGATAGGTAAATTGATAATTGCTGTTTTCAAAATCAACCACCGCATAGCGGAAGGTCAGGTTTTTTTCGTTGTGCTTTAGCCGGATGACCGTATCGGGATTGTACCAAATTTTATTTTCACCGGCACTTACTTCTTCAATTTTTAAATCACTGCCATATAAAGTACTCTTTTCCGGGATAAAAGGAAAACGGATTAACTGTTCATTATAACCCAGAAACAAATAACCGGAAACACTGTCGAAATAAATTTTTCGGGATGATGGCTTGTGTACGGGTAAGCCATCCCTGTAGTCGAAAAGTGTTACCTGCTTGCTGATGATATCAAATAAATACAGGCTGTTGTTGGTAGCGGCCCATAATTTATTGTACATAATTGGGCTCATGGCATTGATTAAATCGGAAGGCAAACCATTTTTAATAGAATAACTCACAAACTGCTTTTGTTTTATTTTGTACTCCAACAATCCATTAAAAGCATTATGAAACCATAGGGAGCCCTTATTATCGGCTCGTATAACCAGGATATCGTCATTAAATTTTCCTTCACCAGCATAAGTGGTAATAAGGGTATCAAAGCGCTGCAATTGATTATTGAATCGGGCAAGCCAATGGCCGGCCACCCACACATCGCCATAAGCATCGTAAACAATATGCTTTACTTTATCAAAGGGCAGTGCAGGCCGGGTTTGGGATGTAAACAGTGTAAACGATCGGGTGGGTATATGATAGCGTAATACTTTGCCCCCCAATACCGAGCACATCCATGCATATCCATCCTTGCGTGCCGGGGCAAGTGAAGCTGCAAAATCATAAGCCCATGGATATTTTTTTTCATCGAGCACTTTACCGTAATGCTGTGTTTTTGTATCTAACCACAATATGCCTTTGCTGGTACCAATCCACAATGTATCGGGATGATACATTTCAATACTGCGCACTTCATTCCACCCCGACTTTGTAGAAAAAAAATCAATCTCCTGCTCCAGCTTCATGGTTTTGGGGTTAATGATGGATAGCCCCTTGCTTTGTGAAAAGCGGCCTGCATACAATTTATCCCTGTAGCGATACATGGCGCTAAAACCGCCACCATGCTTTACAGCATTGGAAGGGGTATAATGCCAGGACTGAATAAAGGCTTTTTGCAGTTCCTGTTTCAGCAAGCCTTCGGTAGTGCCAAGCCATAGCCTTTTTTCTTTATCTAAAAATAGGCAGCGGATTTTATACTTCGGTAAAAACCTTTGCGTTAGGACTTCAATCTTTCCGGTACCCCTATTAATTTTCAATTTAAAAAAACCATGCGTACTGCCACTCAGTAATAAGGTAGAATCATTTATCAATAATAATTTGCTCTCCCAGTTTATAGAGTCTGAAACAGAAATTGGGATTTTTGAAATAGTTGCTTTATTTAGTGCAGTATTATAATGAATAATTTGTCCTTCGGAAGTTCTTATAAAAATAATTTCATGATTACTTATCTGTTGCTTCACAGCCCAGTAATTTGCGGGTGCAATAGGCCATTTGTATTTGGAAAAAATCAACGAGTCTTTAATAGTAAGTTCCTTATATTGTTTACTTTCAGTATCATAAGTAGCTAAACCGTCTTCATTAATATACACGGCATATTGGGATGCTGATAGTTTTATTATATCTCTCCCATACAGGATGCGTTTTTTTCCAACATCATCAACATGAAAAGCATCATGCCTAAAGCGCAGATGAGCATCCTTATCAAAAAGATAAAAACCGGCAGCGCTGGTAATGGCAAAAGATTTATCCGGCATTTCTATGGCATCCCATGTGGCATTATAATGTATGCTCATGGCGGAGTTATCTTTAATAGCATACAACTTTGCATTATAATTATTGGTATTAAGTACAAGCAACCCTGCCCTGCTGAGTATCCCAAGCCTGCCCGAATCAAATTGCTTTAGCCGCCCAATGCTCATGGTGGGCAAATAAAGTGGAGCCGTGCCTCTGAAATAATTTTTAAAGCTATTGCCATCAAACCGGCTAAGGCCGGCATCGGTGCCTATCCATAAATCCCCCTGCGCATCCTGAATAATACAGTTAATATCATTATCGCACAGGCCGCTTTGCGAAGTATAACGCACAAATTCATTATCGGCATATTGTGCCTTTACATACTCCCGCTGCATACAAGCCACGATAAGCAGTATTACTATTTTATGTATTCCATGCATCCGCATTTGCCGGTTAAATTGTTTGAATAAAATTAGAATATATACGGCTCAAAAAATACAGGTAAAAAAAGAGCCATCGCTGCTTCCGTATTTCATCATCCAAAAGCCACCGTTTGTTGGGGCCCCAATACCGTTTAGGAATTGCTGCCCTACATATATTTTTTTTATGCATTTCCGAATACATAAACAAAGCCGCCGTTGGCAAATAGCCGCTACCCCAACCTATTGGCGCATACTAATTTTACATCGAAATAATTAAAGTATAGCCATGAAAAAATATTTTTTAATACTTACAGCTGCAGTAGCCTGTAGCCGGTTTGCTGCCGCACAAAATGTAGGCATAGGAACCAATAATCCGTTCCGTGCAAAACTGGAAGTACACGGAGCCGTTGGAGCCACATCTGCCATCTTTGGAGGCGAAGGACAAGGTATTTCTTTGCAAAGAAATTTTCCATCAATCGGCTTTAACCAATTCTATGGCGACATGAGCCGTCATATGGCAACAGGATACTCAGCCGTTCAATACCTGGATCCGTGGCTTGGGTATATGGCCATTGATATGCTGGGTACAGGTGATGCTTATAATTATGCAGGTCCTAATATCAGGGCCATTACCATCAATAAAAATGGAAATGTTGGTTTCCGGAGCAACGGTGCTGCCAATACCAGCCTGGTAGTAGAGCGGGCAGAAAATACAGAAGGCACGGCGGCATTTTGGGGTTCAAGGCACATCAGTTGGTTCAATTACGGTGCCCAGGAGAATACTTATATAAGAGCAGGTAAAGACAACGGCAAGGTTTATATTAATGATATCCCGGGTTCCAAAATAGCCATGTACGGCTTTGTGGGTGTAAACACCGATAACCCTACATTCCCGCTGGAAGTTCGTCAGCCTGCAGGTACCGGCGATAAAGGACTGGGGCTCTTTAATCCGAATATCAACCAGAGCTGGGAGTTACGTGTAACCCAGGCTCAGGGTGTGTTGAATATGTATCATACCGGTTCTTATGTGTCTTCTTTTAATCAGTGGGGCGTATACTCTTATGTATCGGATAAGCGACTCAAAAAAAATATTACAGCACTACCGACCATACTTTCCAAAGTACTACAGCTGCAACCGGTAGCATACAATATGATTGATGAACAAAATGCAGAAAATAAAAACCTGGGCTTTATTGCGCAGGATGTACAGCAGCTTTTCCCTCAACTGGTTTCAACACTTTCCGATTCGGCAAGTGGGCACAAGGGAATGAACGATGTGCTTACCGTTAACTACGATGGCTTTGGCATACTTGCCATAAAAGCCATACAGGAGCAACAACAAATGATTGTATCGCTAACACAAAAAATGGAAAGCCTGCAACAAGAAATCAAAGCTCTAAAAGCTGGTAAAAAATAAACCTGTGTAAGGTTTCCAAATTTTATTAAACAATGAAACGCATAACCATAATATTAATGGCAGCATGTACCGCCCTGTTGATGGTTTATTGCAAACAGCAGGGGCGAAACCCACAACCATTGCCGCAGGAAGAAATGGTGCAAACCGGCTTCATTGCACAGGAAGTAGAGCAGGCAGCCCAACAGACAGGTTACCATTTCAGCGGAATAGACAAACCAAAAAATGAAAATGATTTATATGGTTTGCGGTATGCAGAATTTGTAGTACCACTGGTAAAAGCCGTACAGGAACAGCAAGCACTGATTGAGAAACTCTCTAAAAAAGTTGAAACGCTGGAGGGATTAACCCATTTATTGAAATCAAAAAAATAACAACAATAACTAAACATTTTTATGAAAAAGCACCACTCAAAAATGACCATATGGATGGCTACAATCATTTTGTTGTTGGCATCCTGCAAAAAAGAAAATGATACTCCAAAATTTTCCGCCACCGGTTATTGGACAGGCAAGGTTTACCTGTACAATGCGGTATTAGTAAACAGTAGTAATGGCGAATCAAAATTTTATGCGGGCATTACAAATAATGATACTGCTACTGCACTACTAAAACTGGCTGGACAATTTCAGAGTAATGAAAACCATTTTGAAGCGAAATACTATGTAGGGAATGATGACACGGCCTATCTGAAGACTGAAATGGTACAGTACGAGTGGATGAAGGGCCAGTACAGAACTAAAAACACACCCGGCGTTAGTTTTCCCTTTGACTTTAAAAAGGATGATAAATAGCGAACTGTTTTTTTCGAATAAAAAATTAAATAAAAGATGTACAAACAATTATTAAGAAACCAACCATTTTATTTTCTCCGTTTCCTCCTGAGTCTTGCATTGATTACAGCCTTAATAGCTTCATGCAAAAAAGATGATGCAGATGACAAGGATTTGCCCGCTTACCATATTTCAAAGAGTGAAACACTAACCATCCCTGTTGAAGTGGAATTGCCGGACAATCCTCCTTCCGGCAATGCAAGGGTGGCCACTTATTATGCCAAAGGCGTGCAGAAGTACAAAGCACAATTAAAGGCAGGCGGTGGTTATGAGTGGGTATTGGTAGCCCCCCATGCAGACCTATTTAATAGCAATAATCAAAAAGTGGGCTTTCATGGTGCCGGCCCGGTATGGACCATTACCAGTGCCGATTCCATTTTTGCACAGCATTTTGCCCCGGCCCGCACGGCCACTCCCGATGCCAACAGTATTCCCTGGTTGTTGCTAATGCCCAAGACAGGAAAAACGCCAACCGGAATTTTTGCCGACGTGGATTATATACAGCGCATAGCTACCACAGGCGGCAAAGCTCCGGTAACCCCTCCACAAACTGCTACCGACACAAAGGATGTTTTTTATACCGCCATTTATCGGTTCAGTAAAAGAATTATATAACCAATTCTATTAAAACATGAAAAATTTATTTTCTAAAACAATGAAGCAATATGTAGCCCTCTTGTATGCTGCTTTAGTTATTTCGGTTTTGTTTGCTTCCTGCAAAAAAGATAATAATAGAGGAACAATACCCGACCTGCCCCAAAAAATAACCTACACAGGCAGCACCGATCCATTAAGCGAAGGCAGGTCGGACATGCAGGTTTATCAAACAGGCAATTATACCTGTTTTACCAGAGGTAGCATCTATTCACTTTCCAATAATACATCATGGAGCAGTAATACAGATGTATATAATAAACAAACGGGAAACTGGAGCCGGTTTGGGCTAAGCGTAAAAAGAGATAAATATGCCGCAGCGGCGTTTAACAATAAACTGCTTATTGCTGGCGGCGTAAACACAAACAATACCTATTCTGCTGTAACAGATATTTTTGATTTGGCAACCGGCCAGGCAACCACCACACAGCTATCGCAACCCCGTGGATTTTTAGCAGCAGCAGGTGCAGGCAATAAAATTTTGTTTGCCGGTGGACACCTTGCTAATAATAAAGTATCTGCAAGAGTTGACATTTACAATACCCAAACCGGGCAATGGACCATTGACAGCCTGAGCCTGGCAAGGAGCCAACTTGTTGCCGGTGTAGTAGGCAATAAACTTGTATTTGCAGGTGGCGTAGCGCAAAACAGTAATGGCGAAGGCTACTACAGCAACCGTGTGGATATATACGATGTGCAAACCGGGCAATGGACTCAGGCCACGCTTAGTCAGCCAAGAATAACTTATTATCCGACGAAAGTAGTAACTGCGGGTAATAAACTCCTGTTTATAGGCGGTGCCACTACTCTTAATTACGAAACAGTTGATGTATTTGATGCACAAACCAACCAATGGACATCCATCAACTTAACCGGCAACACAATCTTTTATTCTATAGCTTGTACAAATGGCTCTCATGTTTTTATAACGTCCGGTTCCGGCATCACTTTCTATTTCACAAGGCTGCATATTTATAATGCACAAACCGGCCAGGTGAATTCGGTTCCATTACCGGAACCCATAAGAGGCTTGAACATGGCAGCCATAGAAAATAAAGTAGTAATAGCAGCCGGCTTTATAAATAATCAAATTACCGACAAAGTATTTGTTTATGATATACAAACCGGCCTGTTTGATACCACCGGCTTTAAACTTCCCCAAAGGAAAATAGATGTAACTGCTGCCAGCGCCGGCAATAAGTTCCTTTTTGCAGGTGGGCTTATAGATGAGCAGCCTGCGGGACAGCCAAGACGGGTAGAAAACTTTAAAACCGTTTCTGTATTTGAACTAAAGTAGGCCATTAAAAAGTACTGAAATGAAAAAGCTGTTATTGAATATAGCCCTCACCTGCCTGGCGCTTTGCAGCTATGCACAACAGCAGGCGTTGATAAACTATGGTAACAATAAAGAAGCCGGAGGCTATAAAACAATAAACGGCATAAGGATGTACTATGAAATTTATGGAAGTGGCAAGCCATTGGTATTACTACATGGCAGCGGCGGCTCCATCAAAAATGGCAGGCCAAAGATTGATTATTTTAAGCAGTACTATAAAGTGATAGCCATAGACAGCAGGGCGCATGGAAAATCGGTTGACTCCACTACAGAAAACCTGACTTACGAACAAATGGCAAGCGATATTAAAGTGCTGCTGGATTCGCTGCACATTGATAGCGCCTATGTATTGGGGCAAAGTGATGGTGGCATACTGGGCTTATTGCTGGCCATTCATTATCCCGGTAAGCTGGCAAGGCTGGCATGCTATGGCGCCAATATATTTCCCGGCAGGGAAGCCATATTTGATGAAATTGATCAGTTAATAACCGACTCATTAAAGGTAACGCAGCAGTTAAATACCAAAAGGCTATATTCCTTATTGGCATATCAGCCCCATATCAGCGAAGCGGATTTAAACAAAATAAAATGTCCGGTTCTCCTTATGTCGGGCGACCGGGATATTATTCGGCTTGAGCATACGCTTAAAATTTTTTATGCCATTCCCAATTCCAATCTTTTTATCATGCCGGGAGCCACTCACTATGGCTCGGTTGAAAAACGGGAATTGTTCAACCAGGTAGTATCCGATTTTTTAAATCGTCCTTTTTCAAAACGCTCAACGGTAGAGCTGCTTACACAAAAGCATTAAGTACAAAAAAAACATCGGCATAACATTCAAAACCGCTAACCCGGCATTAAAAATTTATCAAACAACAAAAAACATAAACAATTAAAATTTAAAAAAAATGAGCACAAAACAAGTTCAGGGTACCCTGTGGAGTACCGCCCCCAATCATTGGTCCACATTTTTTGAACCCTTTTTTCTACCGTTGTACAAAAAAACATTAGCAGCGTTTGCTTTGCAGGAAGAACATTCTTTATTGGATGCAGGTTGCGGCGCCGGTATGTTTAGCCACATGGCCATCAGCACCGGTGCACAGGTAATAGGTATTGACGCTGCACCCGGCTTATTGAAACTGGCAAGAGAAAGAAACCCCGGGCATAATTTTTTGGAAGAAGACCTGGAAGCCCTGCCCTTTAAAGATGAAACCTTTGACTTTGTAACCGGATTTAACTCCTTTCAATATGCAGGCAGTTTTTCCAATGCCCTTGCCGAAGCAAAAAGGGTATTAAAAACAAATGGTAAGATGGTGATATGCATTTGGGACAAGGCCGAAGCAAGTGAAGCTACCACGGTGTTAAAAGCCATTGGCTCATTACTGCCACCACCACCACCCGGCACACCCGGCCCCTTTGCGCTATCCGAAGATGGAAAAGTAGAGCAGGTGTTGCAATCGCTGAACCTTAAACTCATCAGTAAAGAAAGAGTGAGTTGCCCCTTCTTATACTATTCACACGGCGATGGCATCAAAAGCTTTATGAGTACAGGGCCGGCTGCATCTGCATTAAACTTTGCTTCCAAAAAACTGGTGGAGCAATCCATTGCCGAAGCATTAAAGCCTTACCACCTTACAGAAGATTTATATTATTTGCAAAACAGCTTTTTGCTTTTTCTTGTAGAGAAATAAACAATCACGTGTTTGTGTAAATAAATTGATTCATAAAAAAGCAAAACTTATGATTTGAAAACCACCAAAAAAGGATTGGAATATCCTTTTCTCCTTTAAAGTATAATAGCCTTCAAATTAATATTTAAATCGCAAATACATTAAAGGTTTTTAAAAAAATGCCGCTTCATCTGTTTTGTAGCGGCATTTTTTTTCATTCTAAATCCGGACTCCATAAAGCAATTTAAATAAAATGATACCGGGTGTATTAAAAAAATAATTTACAACTAATATGAAAAGTTTAATTTTCTCATCCTGCTTAATACACTTACATATTGTAACCTAAGGATTCTGGTTTGGTTACAGCCATCATACAGCAAAAAAAATATAAACTCATTAAATCAAAATCCTATATCAAATATTTTCAGAAGATGGGACAGATAGGATAGCTATATTGTATTATGTTTTTTGCAATAAAATAGAACTTTAGAAATATGGCTTAATAGATCTTATAAAATCGTAATTGTATTCAATTACAATTATAATGTCAATTTGTTTAGCAATAAAGTTGTTTTAAAAACATCTAATATTCACTACAATAATTTTGAATAATTGGTTTTACCAGTAATAGTTTTCATTGAAAGCCCACACAAATCAATAAATTCAATTTCTGATTACTTTCTTTACAGATGTTCCAGTTTAATATTTTTCATGGTTTAGTTTACAGATAACCCAATATTGCTGCGTCTCTGATGTATTTCATCTTGCAAACCTAAATATTGAATATCTATACCCTGGACTATTTTTTATGTAATAACAAACGGTTAATATTTGTTGAATAATAATAGTTTTTCAGTTATTTTTTTAAAGCCTGTTTTTTTAAATTGAGTTTTAACTCATTATACAATTTTATATCAAAGCTGATTATTTATCAACCAGGTACCATTATCAAAAGGCCCGTCTTCAAATACCCATAAACTGCTTAATGTACCTTTCGTAGTAATGTAATTTAAAATGGAATACTAACAACTAATTACGTTATACATATTCCTTAGAAAATTGTTTCCTAATTATTGAATAAGATATTTCCAAGGTTGCATGTATCAAGAATATCATACCTGCAGTTTTACGATGAAGTTTAATTACTGTAGAAATCATTTAGTTTATTTAATTCCAATAATAAACAACATATTCCCTTTCTTATAATATTCTATTATATACGATTTGTCATTAAATAGATTTAAAAGTTTTTGTGAACTTAAAGGTTCTCCAATTTTTTTTTGTTTCCTAAGCCTGTTCATATAAAATCTACTAAATAACCTGTCTGATGTTATTGTTGTGAAATAAAAAACTCCATTTGGTTTTAATACTCTTAATGCTTCATTTATAAATTCAGTTTTATTTTCAAAGCAATGTATCATTCCAAAACTTACTATTTTTTCAAAAGTTTCGTTTTCAAATGGTAATTTAAAAGCGTCTGCTTGTAATAATTTTATGTTATCAGGAATTTTTCCGTTATGATTGGCTAACCTTTTTTTTGCAATACGAAGCATTTCAACAGACTGATCAAGCAGAATATGGTTTTGTTTTGAATTTGCATATAAAGCAGCAGTTTGAACGAGGCTGCCACATCCAATATCAAGGCTTGTTCCTTTTGCATTTAGGATGGCTTTTTTTGCAAATTCTGTATAATCTTTTGGCAAAGTGCCCCAAAATATTTTGTTGTAAAGTTTTGAGTTTACTATATCCTCATATTGCCTTGTTTTATTATCATTTACAGAGCTTTTAACATTTACTAAAGATGAAAAAAAATTACTTTCAATTTCCTTTACTTTATTATTGTTGTTAATTAATTCCATTTTTAAAAAATTAATTTATTCCTGTTTGATCATGATTCTAAAAAAAACAACATAAAAATATAATCGTTCAAATGCTTTCAGATACACAAATGAGCAAATGGACTGTAGGAATGTGAGAATGGTAAAAATTTTTGTGTGAATGGATTACTTTTATTATAAATTTCTTTCAAATTGTTGAGCCTGTTAACTTAATTATTAATAGGCATATCTTAAAACAGTTAAGGCATATTAATAAATAGATACGTTTCGGTTGGCAATAGGTATAATTTCATTTACATAAAAAATAAACCTACAGGTTTGTAATATTGAAAAATTATATATCTCACCTATATCTTCCCCTCCTACACCATACGATTTAATGAATAAAAGAGTATGTAGAAATACAAAAAAAGCCTGAAATAACTACAATTTTCAGGCTTTTATAATTCATTGACCAGCGGAGAGAGAGGGATTCGAACCCCCGGACCTGTGACAGTCAACGGTTTTCAAGACCGCCGCATTCGACCGCTCTGCCATCTCTCCGGCGCAAAAGTACGGTTTGAAATATTTCAACCCAAAAAAACATGTAACTAATTGAATTTATTTTTGTGAAGCCTATTTATTACTGTAATTGTGCTTAAATAAAATGTTCTATTTATAATGCGCCGGCTTTGTTTTTAAAGGCTAAAAATTATGTGGGTATTAGCAAACAGTTAGTTTTTTTTTACAACAAAAAAAGTATAGCTGGCTATTGTTCTAATTTGTCTTTTACCAATACTAAATCGCTTAATGCAACTGTGATGGGCATTACACCTACCTGTAACACGGCTTTTTTCCCTTTTATTTCTTTTATAATACCTACCTGCCGGTTTTGTTTCATCTTTGCTTTCAGTCCTATTTTAAATTCGCCGGTAACCTCTTCAAATTTTTCATGTAGTTTTTTCTGTTGCTTTTCATTTTTAAATGATTCTTTTTGCTTAAATAGCAAGGCATGTATCAATTTAATAACTTTATCTTTATCATCGGTTTTTCGCCATTCAATCACCATGGCCTTTAACCTGCGTTCCATATCCTTCAGGTAAGTAAACTTTTCTGCAGCAATACTGTTTTGTAGTTTTAGCCTTTCCATTTCCTGCTTATGTTTCTCCTTATTCAAAACATCCTGCATCTCTTTTTTAAGTCGTTCATTTTCTTTAATAAGGATATTTAATTGCAATTTTTCCTTATTAATATCCTGCAGGTCCTGCTCGGTGCGGTTAAGCAGTTTATCTAAAGTAAAATGATCATCATCTACAAGTTTCCTTGCCTTATCAATCAGCCTTTTTTCTAATCCAATTCTTTCGGCGATAGAAAACGTATAAGAACTGCCCGGCTTACCCGTTACAAGTTTATACATCGGCAACAGTTTTTTTTCATCAAACTGCATGGCGCCATTAATAATACCAGGCACTTTATTGGCCATTACTTTTAAATTAAGGTAATGTGTAGTAACAATACCAATACTATGCTTAAGGGCAAGTTCTTCCATAATCACTTCGGCAAAAGCGCCGCCCAGGTTGGGGTCGCTGCCACTGCCCAGCTCATCTATAAAAAATAAGGTTTTACCATTGGCATTTTCCATAAAATGCTTCATATTTTTTAAATGCGATGAGTAAGTGCTTAATTCAAATTCCAGGCTTTGTGTATCGCCAATATGTATCATCAGTTGTTTAAAAATCCCCATCTCGCTGTCAGCATGCACAGGCACCAACAAACCGCTCTGCATCATCAACTGTAATAAACCAACGGTTTTAAGGGTAACAGTTTTACCGCCGGCATTAGGCCCGCTGATAACAAGTATCCGCTGTTTATCATGTAAAGAAATATCAACAGGAATGGTTGGTTTAACTTGCCCGTCTTTTGATGGATTGTTTTTATTATACAGGTATAACAAAGGATGGTAAGCCTGTTTCAAATGCACCAATGCTTTATCGGTTATCTTTGGATGATTGCCATTATATTCCATGGCAAACTTTGCCTTTGCCTTAATGAAATCATATTCGCCGGCAATGTGCAAATAACTTTTCAGCAACGATGAATACATACTCAACTGCTGTGTTAAATTCCGCAATATGCGGTACACTTCTTTTCGTTCATCGTTCTCTAACGAAAAAACAGCATTGTTCAGTTCAGTAGTTTCTTCGGGCTCAATAAAACTTGTTTTACGGCTATCACTTTCGCCATGCAGTATCCCTTTTATCATTCGTTTTTGTTCGGCAAAAACAGCCAGCACCCTCCTGCCGTTCAAAAAACTTTCTTCAATATCTGCCAGGTAACCTTGCTTATTCAACTTACTCACAATACGGTCAAACACACGTCTAAGTTCGTTTCGCTTACGGTATAAACTTATCCTTATGTTTGCGAGTGCTTCGCTTGCGCTGTCTTTCACCTGCCCGTTTTCGTCAAGTGTTTCATCAATCAGTTGTACAATTGTTTTTTCATAGTACGCATCCTGTATCACAAAGGCAAGGGCCGGATATGCCATGCGACGTTCATTATCAAACCATCGAAAAATATTACCGGTATTTTCTGCAAGCTTGCGAATGAGCAGGAACTGGTCGCCATTTAAAACAGCGCCGGGTATGCCAACAAGTTTTATTTCTTTATTTAAATTTTGCACAAACTCATTAGGAAAATGCTGCCCACTTTGCAGCAGCAATTTAAATTCATTGGCTTGTTGCAATTCAGTTTCAATAAATTCCTTTTTTGTATGAAGCCGCAGGTTTTCGGCTTTTGATTTTGCATATTCGGTACGGCAATATTGGGCAAGCAGTGTTTTTACCTTTTCATATTCTAACTGAACAAGCGCCGATCCGGGAAAAAATTTCATCGCTGTTATACTTTTTTGTAACGGGCAAATGTACGTTGATTGAGCCGATGTGGCGACGCTCCGTTCAACTGCATATCTTCATTCATCTTTTTTTAAAGCGTAGGAAGATGGTTTACTTTATGTTGTTGGCCAGGCAACCAACAACTGCCAAAATTGAACAAGCGCCGAATTAGGAAAAAATTTCATCGCTGTTATACTTTTTTTGTAACGGGCAAATGTACGTTGATTGAGCCGATGTGGCGACGCTCCGTTCAACTGCATATCTTCATTCATCTTTTATTAAAGCGTTGGAAGATGGTTTACTTTATGTTGTTGGCCAGGCAACCAACAACGGCCGACCATCAACGGCCAACCAACAATCAACAATCAACAAGCAACCAACAACAATTAACGAGCAACAATCAACGGCTAACCATCAACCACCCTTGTTAAACTTTTGTTGCAAAAAAATGTTATTCAATCTGTAGCAATTAACTTTACGTAAATGATGGAAAAGAACAGCAACATGTTAAAAGCATTATTCATTTCAATTGTAAGTTTTGCAGGATTAAACTCCTGTGCACAAAAAGACAACTCATCAAAAATTAAAAAAGAACCTACAGCTATGACAACAACCGCAGCTAAATTAGACACAGCCACCTTTGGTACCGGTTGCTTCTGGTGTACCGAAGCTATCTTCCAGGAATTGAAAGGTGTGGAAAAAGTTACCAGCGGCTATAGCGGCGGCACTGTGCCCAACCCCACTTACGAACAGGTTTGCAGTAAAACTACAGGCCATGCAGAGTGCCTGAATATTTTGTATGATCCTACAATTATAAGTTTTGATGAACTGCTGGAAGTTTTCTGGCAGGTACACGACCCCACCACTTTAAACAGGCAGGGAGCCGATGTGGGTACACAATACCGCAGTGTGATATTTTATCATAACCAGCAACAAAAAGAAAAGGCCCAAAAATATAAAGCTGCATTAGATAAAAGCGGCGCCTGGAGCAATCCTATTGTAACTTCGCTTGAAGAATTTAAAATATTTTACCCCGCCGAAGACTATCACCAAAATTATTACCGCAATAATACCGGACAGGGATATTGCCAGTTTGTAATAAGGCCCAAACTGGAAAAATTTGAAAAAGTTTTTAAAGACAAGCTAAAAAAACAATAAGGCAAACTTCCTTCATTATTCACACTAATGCTTTACCGGATCCGGCAATTTTGCCGGCATAGGTTCGGCACGGTGGCAGGTAAAACAGGTTACGGCCTGCACCTGGTCGGCAGTTACATTTTCGTTAAACTGGAAATAGTTTTTATTGATATCAGTTGTCATCCTCATCATTCTTCGGGTAATTTCTTTTTCGGGTTTATCATCTTTATCAAACATCAGTGTATCGGCTTTTTTATCACGGAGATGGCAATACTTACAATCTACGCCAAGCATGGTGGTAAAGCCATCCATTATTTTATCTAATGAGTCTGCTGATATATTCTTTGGCAGTACCTGTAAATTTTTAAACTCTTCGTTTACCGGTTGTTTAACGGCTGCAATACCAATAAAAACCATTACAACCAACACTGCCATTACTTTTATTTTTTTAAATGTTTTCATACTATAATTTTTTAACTTTTCTAAGTTCCAGTAAATTTAAACTGTTTGGATAAAAGTTGGTAATATTTAAATGTACTAAATGAATGGCCATATCGTACCAAAGCGGAACAACCGGCGCATCTTCCATTACCATCCTGTCCATTTGCCGGTATAGTTCATACCTTATTGAATCATTTTTTTCAGATAATGCGCTTTCGTATAACCTATCGTAGGCCGGGTTTTTATAACGGGTATAGTTTGGTGGCGCCGGGTTTTTGCCATAAAAAACACTCAGGTAATTCTCAGCATCGGGATAATCGGCTATCCAGCTTCCCCTAAAAAATAATGCCTGCGATTTTGATGTTTGCTCCATCAATAAACTTTTCTGAATCACTTCTACCTGCACTTTAATACCTATTTGCAATAATTCATTGGCAATAAAACTACCCAAATCGCCATAAACAGGAATGGTAAGTAGTTTTATAGTTGGCAAATTTTTTCCTCCAGGAAAACCGGCATCTATAAGTAACTGTTTTGCTTTTACTACATCATAATGATATCCTTTTACAGTAACAGAATCAAATGACGGTAAGCCCGCCGGTACAAAACCACTTTCGGCAGCAATGCCAATGCTATTACGCAGGTAAAGCATCATTTTGCGCCTGTTAAAACCATAATTAATGGCCTGTCGTAATTTTTTAATTCGTAATGGAGAATTTTTTACCAGTTCATTCTGTTCATCCACCAAAATACCCAGGTATTCTATATTAAGGTATGGATGTTTTTGAAGAACAATTTTTCCCTGCCAATCTTTTTTAAGGTTGCCGGTTTTGGTAAGCACTTCATCTTTAAAAGAAGGATCAATATCATCTATAAAATCGAGCCGGTTTTGTTGAAATTCTAAAAACTCAGTTGCCTTGCTATCATAAAAAGATACTTTAACGCCATCTAAGTAAGGCAACCTGTTGCCTGCAGCATCTTGTTCAAAATAATTTTCATTTTTTTTCAGGATTAGAGCTTGCCCCTCTTCCCAGGCCACAAACTGAAAAGGCCCTGTGCCAACAGGATGGCGGCGAAAATCGGTTGTATATTTTTCAACAGCCTCTTTTGGTATTATAGAACAGTATTGCATGCTTAAAATACCCAGTATAGATTGAAAAGGCCTTAAAAGTTTTAATTGAAAAGTTGTATCATCAATTGCTTTAAAGCCGTTTACCGAATCAACACGGTTATTAAAAATCCAGGCGCCGGGGCTTGCGGTGTTTTTATCTATAATCCTGTTAAAACTGTATTCAACATCATGTGCAGTTAATTTTCTTCCCTTACCATTTATAAAACATGCATCATCGGTAAAGAAAACATCGTTGCGTAAAAAAAAAGTAAACGTAAGGTTATCGTTCGATATGCTCCAATGCGTAGCAAGCGATGGCTGCATCTGCATATTACTGTCAATTTCAATAAGCGTATTGTAAAGTTGGTGGCAGGCCCACATTACCTGTTTGTTTTTAGCAAAGGCAGGATCTAAAGTTGCAAGGCCACTACTCTCATTATAACGGAATATTTTTTTACCGGGATGAGAATGACTTTTACAAGAAAGAAAAATCAGCATGTATAAAAACACTATAGCTATACATGTTAAATTTATGCTACTGTTAAAGCTGCATTTTTTTGATGAAAGGTGCATATATCAACTTAAAGAAAACTAAATTAGCACTTATATACAAATACAGATGAAACAACTTATTAAAGCCTGCAGCCTTTTTACTTTTTATTTTTTACTTTTTAGTTCTGCCTTTGCTCAACCACTAAAACAATCCAACGGATTTACACATGCCGATACCCTGCGTGGCACTTACGGCACAAGCAGAGATTGGTGGGATGTTTTAAAATACAACCTGCATGTAAAATTCAATATTGGCGATAGCAGCATTAGCGGCTACAATGCCATGCAGGTAAAAGTTTTAAAAAAAGCATCAACCATGCAGGTTGATTTGCAGGAGCCGTTGATGATAGACAGTATTCTTTATTCAATACAACCCGGTACAAGAGGTAAGATAAGTGAACAGGATATTCGTAAAGATGGTAATGCTTATTTTTTTCCTGCCAGTTATTTTTCAGTTCCGCATACAAATTTTCCTGTAGTTGAAATTTTTGTTTATTACCATGGCAAGCCACGTATTGCTCATAGGCCACCATGGGATGGCGGCGTAATTTGGAAAAAAGATAAACTAAAAAGGCCATGGGTAAGTATTGCCTGCCAGGGCCTGGGCGCCAGCGTATGGTATCCATGTAAAGATCACCAGGCCGATGAACCCGACAGCGCCGAAATGCATATCACAGTACCCGATACATTGATGTGTGTGGGCAATGGCCGCTATCGTGGCAGGATTGAAAACGGAGATGGTACGGCAACATACGATTGGGCTGTTGTAAATCCTATCAACAATTACAACATCATACCTTACATTGGCAAGTATGTACATTTTAGCGATGTATATGATGGGGAGAAAGGAAAGTTAACAATGGATTACTGGGTGCTTGATTATAATCTTGAAAAGGCAAAAGAACAATTTAAAGATGCACCACGTATGATGAAAGCATTTGAATATTGGTTTGGCCCCTATCCTTTTTATGAAGATGGTTATAAACTGGTAGACGCTCCTCATCTGGGTATGGAACACCAAAGCGCAGTAGCATACGGTAATGGTTATCAAAATGGCTATATGGGTAGAGATTTAAGCCATAGCGGCTGGGGGCTTAAATGGGATTTTATTATTGTACACGAAAGCGGCCACGAATGGTTTGCAAACAATATTACCAGTAAAGATATTGCCGATATGTGGATTCATGAAAGTTTTACCAACTACAGCGAAACCTTATTTACCGATTACTGGTTTGGTAAAGAAGCCGGCAATGCGTATGTACAAGGAACCCGAAAAAATATAGCCAACGATATACCAATTATTGGACATTACAATGTAAACCAGGAAGGCAGTGGCGATATGTATTACAAAGGCGGCAACATGATACACATGATACGGCAGGTAATAAACGATGATGAAAAATTCAGGCAGATTTTACGAGGGTTAAACAAAACCTTTTACCACCAAACCGTTACCACAAAACAAATTGAAAATTATATCAGCAAACAAAGTGGCATCAACTTTAATAAACTTTTTGACCAGTATTTACGTACAACTCAAATACCCGTGCTTGAATATAAAATAAATGGTCATAAACTATATTATCGTTACAGCAATTGCGTAAAAGGTTTCAACCTACCTTTAAAAATTATTTTTAAAACAGAACAATGGATTCATCCAACTGAAAAATGGAAGTCGTTGAATTTATATCCCGAAGGTGATAACAATTTTACTATAGATCCAAATTTCTACATTAATACAAAAAAGACAGAGTAATTTAGCAGCAAACTAATCTATGTCGCAAATTCGAAAGCAAAGTATCATTTCATCATTGGTAGTGTATATAGGATTTGCTATCGGTTTTTTCAATACCTATCTGTTCACCCGTGAAGGTGGATTTACCAAAGCCGAATACGGGCTTACCGGTATTTTTATGGCAGTTGCCAATATCATGTATTCATTTGCCAACCTTGGTATGGGGGCATACATTTATAAATTTTATCCTTATTACGATGATAACCTGCCTAAAAAGAAAAACGACATGCTTACCTGGGCATTGCTTTTTTCGCTTATTGGTTTTTGCCTTGTTATAATTGCAGGCGTGGCTTTTAAAGACCTCGTAGTTCGTAAATATGGAACCAACTCACCAGATTTTGTAAAATATTACTATTATATTTTTCCTTTTGGATTAGGGCTCACATTATTTTCAATTTTAGAAGTGTACACCTGGCAATTAAAAAAAGCCGTACTCACAAATTTTTTAAGGGAGATATTGTTTAGGGTATTTACAAGCATACTTATTTTACTAAGTTTTGCAGGCATTATCGCTTCGTTCGATCTATTTATAAAACTGTATTCATTTACTTTTTTAGCCACGGCACTGGTGTTAATCGGCTATCTTATCTACAGCAAGCAATTCAGTTTTACATTTAAGGTAAGCAGGGTAAGTAAAAAATTTTTTAAAAAAATACTCACACTTATATCGTTTGTATATGGCGGCAACCTGGTATTCACCATCTCTACCGTAATAGATACAGTTATAATAGCCGCCGTATTGCCCAATGGGCTTGCATTAGCCGGCATATATACTTTAGCACAAAATATTGCCAGTTTAATACAGGCACCACAGCGGGGCATCATTTCTTCATCTATTGCAGCATTATCAAAAGCATGGAAAGATAAAGACATGCAAAAGATTAACCGTATTTATCACAGTTCATCTATCAACCAATTGCTTTTTTCGGTAGGCATGTTTGCACTTATATGGTTAAATTTTTCTGATGCCGTTTACAGTTTTAAATTACAAAGCGGGTATATTGATGCAAAATGGGTTTTCTTTTATATTGGCCTCATGCGTATTGTAGATATGGGTACCGGCGTTAACAGCCAAATCATCAACACATCTACTCGTTGGCGGTTTGATTTTTTTACAGGCATTGTATTGTTATTACTTACACTGCCACTAAATTATATACTTACCAAATATTATTTTGGAGTTATGGGGCCGGCTATAGCAAACCTCATAGCTTTTACCATTTATAACACAATCAGGTATTTGTTTTTAATTAAAAAGTTTAACCTGCAGCCTTTTACTATAAAAACATTTTACAGTTTGGTATTAGGTGTTTTTAGCTTTTATATTTGTTATTACACATTTATGAACCTGCATGGTTTTACAGGTATGATTTGCAGGAGCAGCCTGTTTCTGTTGCTTTTTATAAGTGGTTCATTTTTGCTGAAGCTTTCGCCTGATATTGTTCCGGTTTGGCAGGTAATTCAAAAAAGGCTGGGCATAAAAAAAGGAGATTAAATAATCTCCCTGTATTTTACAATTCTAAAAATTTATTCTGTAGTTGTTTCTGTAATAATTCTACCACCACTAATAAATCTCTTGCTCCAATAAACTTCATCCAGGTTACTGATGGTAACGCCTGTGCTTGAGCCTGCGTGTGTAAAATAACCATTGCCCAAATACAAACCTACATGGCTTACACCTCTTTTAGTATGAAAAAAAACAAGGTCGCCTTGTTTTAAATCGGCTTTATCAACCCTTTCAGATTCGGCATATTGTGCACGTGCAGTACGTGCCATTGTAATGCCATACACATCGTTCATTAATACACCGGTGTATGCACTGCAATCAATACCTTTTTGGGTTGATCCTCCATACCTGTAATTAGTAGCCCACCATTTTTCAATCTCTTCAAACAATAAATTATTGGTGAGTGATTCCACATCCATATTTAGCAACTGTGCATATTTAAACTGTAAGGATGTGCAATTTTCAATAGCCGAAGTATTTGAGGGTTCTGTATTTGCTGTACCCTGTGTATTTACATTTTTCTCATGTACCTGAGTACCGGCATTAATTTCAATTCCTTTAATGAATATTTGTGATTTTTGTTTTGCGCCTGCATTCAACTGCTCGATATTAACCGAAGGTTGCGCTTTTGCTGTTAAAGATGTTGCTGATAAAATTCCTGCTGCAACGGTAACAAAAAATAAGTTTTGCATACGTAAACTTTGGGGTTTAAAACGTAAGTACAACTTAACCTTGTGTTATTCATTCGCCTGCTTGTTCATTAATTGTGCTGATGATCTGTTCTTGCCTGTTATTCCTGTCCTACAAACTGATTAAAAAAAATATTACTAAAATGAGTTGCAAAGATAGCTTTGAAAGGCCATAAATGCAAGCTATTAACATTCTATTAAAATGTAAAAAAAACAATATTTATACCTGTGGAAAAACGAATTAGTAAGGCAGTTTATTGTTTACGATATTTGTAAACACCTCCCATAAATTACAATTTGGTATTGGCAGTTTTTAAATCATAAAATAATTCAGGTAAACAGCCTATGAAATTTTCGCATTTACATGTACACACGCAATATTCACTATTAGATGGCGCAGCCTCTATAAAAGGTTTATATGATAAAGCCCTTAAAGATAGTATGCCTGCGCTTGCCATTAGCGACCATGGAAACATGTTTGGCGTTTTTGAATTTGTAAAAGAAGCATATAATTACAAAAATGACGATGGTACTTTACGAGTTAAACCAATTGTAGGTTGCGAATTTTATATTACCACCGACCGGCACCGAAAAACTTTCAGTAAAGAAGAAAAAGACCCACGGCACCACCAGATACTGCTTGCAAAAAATGCACAAGGCTATAAAAACCTGGTAAAGCTTACATCGCTTGGTTATATCGAGGGCATGTACTCGAAATACCCACGCATTGATAAAGAACTCATACATAAATACCACGAAGGATTGATTGCCACCACCTGTTGCCTGGGTGCATTGGTACCACAAACTATCTTAAAACATGGTGAAGAGGAAGGTGAAAATGAATTTAAATGGTGGTTAAATATTTTCCAGGAAGATTATTATGTGGAACTGCAGCGCCACGGCATTCCCGACCAGGAAAAAGTAAATGAAGTGCTGTTAAAGTTTGCAAAAAAATATAAGGTGAAAGTAATTGCAAGCAATGATAGCCATTATGTAGATCAAAAAGATTTTAATGCACACGATATATTGCTTTGCATTAATACCGGCGAAAAACAAAGCACTCCGGCACTGCGAGAGTTTACAGATGATGATGTGAATGCAAAAGGCAAAAGATTTGCTTTTGTAAACGACCAGTTTTTTTTAAAAACCACATCCGAAATGAGTGATGTGTTTAAAGACCTGCCACAAGCCATTGATAATACAAACGAAATTGTTGATAAGGTTGAGTTGCTAAATTTAAAAAGGGATATCCTTCTCCCCCATTTTAATGTGCCTGCCAATTTTAAATCGCAGGATGAATACCTGGCACATTTAACATGGTCGGGCGCAAAAGAACGATATAAAATATTAACACCCGAAATTGAAGAACGCCTGAGTTTTGAACTGGGTATTATTGAAAAAATGGGTTTTGCCGGTTACTTTTTAATTGTAAGCGATTTCATCAAAGCAGGCAGAGACCTCGGTGTATTTATAGGCCCCGGCCGTGGTTCTGCAGCAGGCAGTGCGGTGGCTTATTGCATTGGCATCACCAATATAGATCCTATAAAATACAACCTGCTATTTGAGCGCTTTCTTAACCCCGAACGTAAATCGATGCCGGATATAGATACAGATTTTGATGATGAAGGAAGGCAAAAGGTATTGGATTACGTGGTGCAGAAATATGGGAAAAACCAAGTGGCGCAAATCATCACTTATGGTACAATGGCTGCCAAATCGAGCATTGCAGATGTGGCAAGGGTGATGGATTTGCCCATTGCAGAAAGCAGGGCCATATCAAAATTAGTTCCCGAAAAGCCCGGTATAAACCTTAAACGATTATTGCATGCACCTTTTACAAATAAGGAAGCTAACGAAGGCGAAAAATCGCTGGAAGAAAAAGAACAATTACAACCTGATGATATAGAAAATACAAAAAAACTTAGGGAACTATATTTTAAAGCAGGACTGGAAAGTAAAATATTGCACGAAGCAGAAGTACTGGAAGGCTCGGTGCGTAACACTGGTATCCATGCTTCGGCCATCATCATTGCTCCCAAAGACCTTACAGAGTTGATACCGGTTGCCACTTCAAAAGATTCGGAATTATGGTTAACACAAATTGAAGGCGGCTCCATTGAAGAAGCTGGTGTAATTAAAATGGATTTCCTGGGTTTACGTACACTCAGTATTTTAAAAACTGCCTTACAACTCATCAAACTAAATCATGATATTGATATTGCAATTGATGATATACCATTAGATGATGAAAAAACTTACCAACTTTACCAGCAAGGCGATACTAACGGCACCTTTCAGTTTGAAAGCCCAGGCATGCAAAAATATTTACGGGAACTTAAACCCGATAAGTTTGACGACTTGATTGCCATGAATGCTCTATTTCGCCCCGGCCCTATGGCTTATATACCTGATTTTATTGACCGCAAACATGGTAAAAAACAAGTTGAGTACGACCTGCCCGATATGGAAGATTACCTGAAAGAAACTTATGGCATTACAGTTTACCAGGAACAAGTGATGTTGCTTTCGCAAAAGCTTGGCGGTTTTAGTAAAGGCGATGCTGATATTTTACGTAAAGCCATGGGTAAAAAACAAAAAGCCGTATTGGATAAAATGAAAGTGCAGTTCATAGAAGGCGCTACGGCCAAAGGCCATGATGCAACGATACTTGAAAAAATTTGGACTGACTGGGAAAAGTTTGCACAATATGCATTCAATAAATCTCACTCTACCTGTTATGCTTTTGTGGCTTATCAAACTGCTTATTTAAAAGCACATTATCCAAGTGAATACATGGCTGCTGTATTAAATCATGCAGGCAGCAGCGAAAAAATCACTTTTTTCATGGAGGAATGTAAACGCATGGGTATAAAAGTGCTTGGTATAGATATCAACGAATCACAAAAAGGTTTTGCCGTAAATAAAAAAGGCGAAATAAGGTTTGGTTTCAGCGGGTTAAAAGGCTTTGGCGATAATGCTATCACCAATATCATTGATGAAAGAAAAAAACATGGCACTTACAGTTCCATTTTCGATTTTGCAAAACGCATAAATCATCGTGCAGTTAATAAAAAAGCAGTAGAAGCATTGGTTTATGCCGGTGGTTTTGATTGTTTTGAAGACATTACAAGGGCACAATATTTTTACCAGGCACCCGGCGATGTGCAGGCACTTGAAAAAATTTTAAAATTCGGAAGCATTGTTCAAACGCAAAATGCCAGTTCAACCAACACTTTGTTTGGCGAATTAGAAATGCCCGAAATTATACCCCCTACTATTGCCACATGTAACCCCTGGCCCCTAAATGAAAAGTTAGAATATGAAAAAGAAGTTACCGGCATGTATATGAGTGGGCATCCTTTGGATAATTACAAATTTGAAATGAAGCATTACAATATAAAACCACTGGCCGATTTTATTGAGTTTAAAAAAAATATTGACGAAAACCCTAACCCACAAAGAAATTTCCGCCTGGCTGGTTTAGTAGTAGAAGCCCAACACAGGTTTACTAAACAGGGAAAAGATTATGCTGTACTTACTATTGAAGATTATAGTGGCAAAAGTGAATTTATGCTTTGGAGCGAAGATTATGTGAAGTATAATAATTACCTGGAAAAGGGATTAATAATTATGATAGAAGGCGGATTTAAGCAGCGGTACAAAGGCCAAACTTACAATTTTAACATTCAAAAACTTCACCTGTTAGATACGGTAAAATCTACCTTAACCAAGCAGGTAAATATAGATATTGCACCTCAATTTATCAATAAAGAAATGATTGAGTTTATTGATGCCAATGTTAAAGCAAACCCCGGCAATACTACTTTAAAATTCAACATTATTGATAACAGGCATAATTATAAAATTGGTTTGTACAGCCTCGATAAAAGTGTAACAATGAATGATGAACTAACTTTTTACTTAAACGAGAATAAAGATATAGAATTAAGTGTTGTTACCTTTTAAACGATTTTAAACCTGATTTTTTAAAACCAATAACCCCGTTTTCAGCCACTATGGCTACTTTAACTGTCAATACTTTTTCATCACATATTGTGGATATGTCATTACTGCATATTAAGGGTTTTGGAACTAACTTTGCTCCCTTGCATTATCTATATAACAATTTAAAATAATTATTATGGCATTAGAATTTACAGACGCAAACTTTAAAACAGAAGTTTTAGACTCAGATAAATTATCGGTAATAGATTTTTGGGCAGAATGGTGTGGCCCCTGCCGTGCAATTGGCCCCGTAATTGAAGAACTGGCAAAAGACTATGATGGCAAGGTAAATATTGGTAAAGTGAATGTTGATAACAATCCTCAAATATCAATGAATTACGGTATCACCAGTATCCCAGCCATTTTATTTGTAAAAGGCGGGCAGGTAGTTGATAAATTAGTAGGTGCCCAGCCAAAAGCTAATTTTGTAAAAAAGATTGAGCTTCACAAGTAATTTCATAAATTGATTACATCAATAAAAAAAAAGATCCCCTGTTTTTGAGCAGGGGATTTTTAATACAACAATAGTTGAGTTGAAGTTGATTGTTGTAATTTTTAATTTTATTAATCCTTAATGGCTTGTGTAAGTTCCGGAAAAAGATTCGGGGTTATGCTTGTATTTAAAGATAATGGCAAACAAAATACCAATAACCAGTGCATACACAGCAAAAATATACCAGATGGTTGACCAGTCGGTTGCCCCGTTTTGAGTATATGTCTGAACCAGCCATCCGCTGCCATAACTTCCAATCATGGCACCAATACCATTGGTGAGCATCATAAATAATCCCTGTGCACTACCTCTTATAGGATGTGGCGCTTCTTTTTCAATAAACAATGAGCCGGAGATATTAAAAAAGTCGAACGCCATTCCATAAACTATCATCGACAGTACTAAAAATATTAATCCCGATCCCGGGTTACCTATACCAAAAAGCCCAAACCTGAAAAACCATGCAAACATACTAAGCAGCATCACTTTTTTAATGCCATATCGCCGCAGGAAAAATGGAATGGTGATGATGAACAATGTTTCAGAAACCTGCGATATGGATACAAGTATGTTGGGGTATTTTACACCAAAACTGTCGGCATATTGGGGAGTATTTTTAAAATGATCTAAAAAAGTTACACCCCATTGATTTGTTATTTGCAAGGCTGCACCAAGAAAAATAGAAAAAAGAAGAAACACTGCCATTTTTGAATCTTTAAATAATACAAATGCATCTAACCCAAAAGCAGATGCCAAAGATTTTTTTTCGTTGCTTTTTGAAGGCTTGCATGCCGGCAGGCTAAAACAATACAACCCGGTAACTAATGCATTAACAGAAGCAAAAACCAGTTGTGATGAACTAAGTGTCCAGTGCATCAGGTCGGTAATCCACATGGCACAAATAAAACCAATAGTACCCCATACCCTGATGGGTGGAAAATATTTTTGTGGGTTTAATCCATTGCCCTGCAGTATATGATATGAAACTGTATTATCAAGAGATATAGTTGGCATATATGCCATACAAACACCTAACATAGCCCAAAACATATTGGCGGGATCGGTAACGGTGGAGGTATAATATAAAAGGCCGGCGCCAACGATATGGCAGGCCCCAAGCAACCTTTCAGAATTAATCCATTTATCGGCCACAACACCTAATATTGCCGGCATAAATATAGATGCAATACCCAGTGTTAAAAATACTTTTCCTATTTGTTCACCTTCAAAATGAAGGGTAACAAACATATACCCTCCCAGCGAAGTAAGGTATGAGCCCCAAATAAAAAATTGAAGAAAGTTTAAAATTGTAAGACGAAACTTTATGCCCATATAGCTTGTTTTAGTTTTAGACTTGGAAGATATACATTTATTGAACACATAAAACAAACTAATATTGTTTTTTTAATGATGTAATTGAAAAATACAGGCTCTTAATCAGCCATTATCATTGTAAATTTGCAAAAAACAAAAGATGACTGGCAATATAGACATGTTAATTGAAACAGCAGGTGATGGCTTAAAAAATATAGCACAAAAAGTAAAGAACAACCAAAGAATTACCGATGATGAATGCCTCTTACTTTTTGAAAAAGGAAGTTTGCCATTTGTAGGAGCTTTAGCAAATTTTATAAGAGAAAAATTGCATGGCGATAACACTTATTTTAATCGCAATTTTCATATTGAACCCACCAATGTTTGTGTATTCAGTTGCCATTTTTGTTCATACTCCCGTTTATATGCCCATAAAGAAGATGGCTGGGAACTTAGCATTGACCAAATGCTTGATATTGTAAAATCTTACGATGGTAAACCCATTACCGAAGTGCATATTGTTGGCGGGGTTCATCCAAAAATGAATATGGCTTATTTTATTGAACTGATGCAAAAGATAAAAGCGCACAGGCCCGGCCTGCATGTTAAAGCCTTTACTGCAGTGGAACTCGATTATATGTTTCGCAAAGCAAAACTTACAGTGGCCGAAGGTATGAAACAACTGCACCAAGCCGGTTTAGACAGCCTGCCCGGTGGTGGCGCCGAAATTTTTCACCCCGATATCAGGAAACAAATTTGTGCAGATAAAGTTGATGCAGATGGTTGGCTTGCCATTCATGAAGCAGCGCATAATTTGGGATTACATACCAACGCCACCATGCTTTATGGCCATATCGAAAAATATGAACACCGTATTGATCACATGCGTCGGTTAAGAGAGCTGCAGGATAAAACCGGTGGCTTCAATACATTCATCCCATTAAAATTCCGTAATGCTAACAACGATATGAGCCATATTCCCGAATCTTCTATCACAGAGGATATGAGGTTATATGCAATTGCCAGGATTTACCTTGATAATTTTGCACACCTGAAAGCTTATTGGCCCATGCTTGGCCGCCAAAATGCACAACTGAGTTTGTCGTTTGGTGTAAATGATATTGATGGCACTATCGATGACTCCACAAAAATTTACAGCATGGCCGGCAGCGAAGAACAAACACCTGCCATGAGTACAGCAGAACTTGTTACCTTAATAAAACAGGTGAACCGCAAACCTGTTGAAAGAGACACTTTATATAATGTGGTAAAAGATTACAGTAATGTTGATTTTAAAACAATTGAAACTGCGCTGAATTAATTCAATTATCTAAATTTCAAAAAAAACTTTTTCCGAAGTAATTATTAATTTTAAAAAAAAGATTGGTTTTAACTGGCCAATCTTTTTTTCTTTTTAATTATGATGCTTTGATTAGTTTTTAGAAAGCAATTCTCCATTATTATAAATTTCAACAGCTGTTAATATTTTTTTAGAAACGGGCGATACTTTAGCATTGCTGTTGAAATACTCAAGCGCTTTTGCATTGTCTTTTAAAATACCTTTCATTACTTCGGTTGAATATGCTACTATTGGGCTATTGCTGCCGATTTGTAAAAAATACTCTTCTACCGAATTATTGCCATTATAAAATTTACGACTGTACACATTTAGTTTTCCGGTGGCAATACGCCTTGCAAAACCGGGCAGGGCATCCACTGCCACATAACTTGTTTTTGAAGTGGTAAGCGCTTTATCAGATACGGCAAAATATTGGCCATCGTAATAGCTTTTTATTTCTTTTGAATTTAACACCTGTTTATTATCGGCCAGCAAATGGGGCGTTTTAAAAATACCGGTAATAAGTTTAAGGCTGGCAAATTGTTTTGTGCTTCCATCTGTAAATTCAACATAACAGGTACCGTTTGTTACTTTGTTATTAACAATCTCGGTACTTTTATCAGATAAGGAATTTTTACTGCCTGCACAGGCTTGTAATAAGATTGCTGCACAGCATATTGCTGAAATGAAGGGTATAGTTCTTTTCATTGGGTATAGGGTTTTGTACATAAACGTGTATGCTACAACATTAGTATATTAAAATAAGTTTATTTTTAATGTTGCAGTTTTTAAAGAAGAACCATACTAAAACCTTGCTGGCTTTATTGTTGTACAAAAAGTACAATCACTAAAACTAATGCAACAAATAAAAGGGTAAGGCAACTCACTGCCAGGTAAGCAATAGATTTCATAAGAGGATTTTTAAGGTTTAAGATTCACAAAAAACATACCATCATTGCATTTTGTTAGTAATTTATTGTAACATCGTTTATATACTAAGTAAAATTACAACTGGTGTTTTTTCATACCTGTATTATACAAACAAATTAATTGTAAAAAAATTGTATGAAGTATAAAATCAATTCTATCAGATAAATTATTACATTGTAGAAAAATTAAATTTTATGACAAAACTTAAAATTGTATTTCTGGCATTGTCTGTAACATTAATAGCCGTTGTTTCTTGTAAAACAGTAGGTCGTATTGCCGCCAAATACTGGCTCAACAGGGAGATAAAAGAATTTGTATCTAACTGTGAAGATAAAACATCGTTTATTGTAGGTAAGGAAAATGCACATAAGTATTGCGATTGCGCTGTTGATATAGTAGCAGAGCAATATCATAATTACCAGGATGCAAAAAAATTATCAGTTTCGGCAATTGTAGATTTTATAAACAAATGTAAATAACATGTTCCTTTTTTGCCGTGCGTACATTTTTTTGTAACTTATACTTTTAATCATTAAATCAAAAAACATGGCAATTGTAAAAGTAATTGAAGTAATAGCTTCATCCACAAAAAGTATTGACGATGCAGTGCAAAATGCTGTAACCGAATGTTCAAAAACAGTACGAAATATCGATTCGGTATATGTAAAAGATATTAAAGCGCATGTAAAAGACGGCAAAATCAGTTCTTACGGAGTAATATGTAAAGTTTCGTTTAGGGTTGATGAATAATTTTAAAGTAAACAACAAAAGAGCCTTTTACATTGTAAAAGGCTCTTTTGAATTAATAAACATTTTGCAGGTTTAAATATTTTTTACCACCACATCAATTACTTGTTTTTTATCAGGGCTTTCCCACCTGAACCTTACGGTATATATCCTGGTATTAACGGTTTTTAATCTGTAAGGAATTTTAAGCATGTAGTCCACATCATTATTTTCCATTGCCCCTTTCACTTGTTTTAAAAGCATATCAGTTATTTTTATCTCATTTAGATTATTATCATAAACCCAAAAGATTTCTTTCCCACTAAAGATACCCGAAATACTTGTGCCTTTAATATTCGATATATCTACACTGGTATAAGCCATTTTAGGAGCAACCTGAATGGATGTATCCACTGTTATTTTCATGCTCCTGGCCTGTAAACCACAAATGGTTGCTTTAGCCGCATCGGTTGACTTTATATTTTTAACCATTTTAGAAACTTGCAATTGTTCGCCCTGCCTGGCAAATGTTACAGGCATTTCCATCCTTAACTGGCTTTTAGCTTTCAAATCGTACAGGCGGATTTGAACAAGGCCATTATTATAATTTTTAGTGGCTGCAGCAGGTAGCGTAAATTTAATGCTGAATTTGGTTAAATCTTTTGGCGTAAATCCTGTTGTAATTTTATTTGCAAGGTTATTGGGTTCAATATACAACAACTCGCCTTTAGGCGATAAAAAGCTAACCTCTGCACCTGCAAAAATAGTTTTTTTACTGTCGGTTGTAAAGCCCATTGGTTGATGCAATATCAAAACCATCTCCTTGTTTAATGGTATGCGGTTACTAAGTAAATGTGCACCGTCTATCATCACATCAATATCATCTTTTATTGAAATGCCTTCGCTAAAATATCTGAGTCCGGTTAAGGGAACTATACCTTTATTTTGAGCAGTAGCAATAGAAGTTATAAATAAACATGTAATAAAAAAGAATATTTTTTTAAGAAAGGTATTCATAACGTTCCTAGATATATTTGTTGAAATAAGGGTACCCTGCATTTTAATTTCCATGCTTAAGTGAACGTTTCTTATTTTAATTTATTATAGCAGGAAGTGCTTATTTGTATAAAAAAATTTAAAATTAATTTATGCCACCACGATGAAAAATTATTAATCAAAAACTACCTGGTTTTTTCGGGCATTAATTTTTGATAATAGTAAACCCGTAATAACCAACAGCACCCCTATCACAGTAAAGATATCAATATTATCCCCCATCCACCATGCTGCAATTATAAATCCAAATAAAGGGCAAAGAAATAACCAAAGCCCTGCCCTAACAGGATTAATACTCAATAACCACATCCACAATTGCACTGCAATAATTGAAACCGGGATAGCAAGCCATGATGCCGATAGCCAGAATTTAATTGTAAAGTGATTTTGATTGCTTTTATAAAATAATATCATTACAGGCAATAAGAATATACCGCCTAACAATGTTTGCCATCCATTTATTGTAAGCAACGAAAGGCCATTCCACGATTTGGATGAAAAATATATTGCACCTGCAGAATATGATAGCATACTGAAAAGTAGTATCAATAGCCCGCTAACCGTTACTGTTGCAGAACCAAATAAAGGCCAGGATGCACAAACAACTCCAATTGTACATATTGATAATGCAATTATGATTGGTATTGTTAATTTTTCTTTTAAAAAGAAAACAGATAAAAAGCTAATAAAAACTGGGTTTATAGCAACAGCCAGGGCCCCAATACCAGCAGTTATATTTTGCATGGCAATTACATAACAACCCAGGTATACAGTAATGTTTAAAAAACCATAAAGGGCAATCTGTTTCCATTCGTCTTTTTTGGGCAGCCGTTGTTTTTTAATACCATGCGCAATAAATAACATGATTGAAGAGGCCAAAGCAAACCTTACTAAAGCAATTACCAACGGCTGAGCTGCAGTAAGGCCTACCTTTGTAGCTGTTGAAGCAGATGGCCATAATATTGCAAATAATATTCCTGCAAGTAACCACTGCCAATATTTGTTGCCGGTTTTAGCCATAATAGGTTTACCCTTTAATAAAATTCTTAATTATAATTCTCAATTTATAGCTAATGATGATTAAATAAAACAGAGTTTACAAATATTTTATATAGCAACTGCTGTTATCAAATTCCTCTTTTTTAAATCCCATCACTTTAATAAATTTTTCATGCTGCGGATTATATACACTTTTGTAAATAATCTTTTTAATACCTCTGGCTTTTAAAAAATCTTTTCCTTCATCAAATAAAAACCGCCCTACTTTAAAATCCCTGTATTTGGGAATGGTATAATTTATTTGTACAATAGCATTGCCATCAGTATCCACATCAGCTACAAAAATATTTGCTACCACTATATCCCTTAGTACAACAAATTTTATGCTGTCAGCTTTGTCCGTCATTGTAAAACCCGGGAAATAGGCATTTATATCAGTAGCATAAAAACTAAGGAACTTTGGTATTAATGCTGCATCTTTTTTAAACTCCACCAGGTCAAACTTCTCTTTTCGGTTATAAATCTTAAAAAGGAAATAAATATTAATTGCCAGCAACACACTATTGGTTAATACAATGGGATACGCATTGATGATTACACCATACAAAACAAAGCACAGGCAGCCAAAACTGTTAATCCATCTAAACTTTATATCGGTAGTAACCCAAAGTGATACGGCAAGAAAAATAAAAGCCAGGTAACCCGGCAGTTGTATCAGGAATTGCTGCATAGAAATAATTAATGCTGCAATATAACTCTTTACAAAAAGAATTACCGATACCCTGTTATAGATAAAAAAATACCCGGAAATTTCCGGGTAAAAAAAAGCATGAAAGCCTGTTTAGTTTTTCGAATAATTTTTTGGCAAAAGATTCAACTCATTAAGTAAGCCAGATATAACGCCTTTGCCTTCTTTTACATTCCTAATCTTCATTATCTGCTGGCCACGAAGTACTATTTCTACAGTTGAAACGCAGGTATTAAGTTTTCTCCGGGTAGGTTTCATCGGTTTCCAGCCCTTACGCAGCGAAGGTATTGTTTTGGAATGTGTGCCGGATATTTTTACATCTGCTTTAAACGATTCACCATCAGTAGTCAGGTTCTCAATTTTAAATTTTACATCGGGCAAGCCTTCTTTTATACGGCTATAAACATCTAAAAATTCTTTGCCCGATACTGTTCTTTTCAAAATCATTGTTGAAAAATTTCCTGCCAGGCACTCCTCCGCCTGTTTCAGGTTTTCATTTTCAATGGCATTAAAAAGGTTTTGAATAACATCGTACTCCTGGTAATTCATTACATTCATCATATCTCTTGTATTTAATTAAAGAAATGGGACAACAACCCCGGTATCCTTAATAATACAAAAAAATTACCGGTTTTCCAAAAAGCAGTACAGCATTGTCTTTAACTTAAATATTATTTTGAATGTTTTTTTGAAATTATAAAAACAGCCGGCACAGGACGCTCGCCGCTTTTACCACTTGGTGTAATGGTTTCTTTACCGTTAACCAGCATACAACTGCTTCCTCCACCATCTAAATTCATTGCTTCTACGCAACCAATATCAATTAACATTTTTGCCTGCTGCTCTAATGTAGCGCCCTCTGCAACTCCCGGAAACCTACCCTGTATGGCTAAAATAATAAGATAGCCATCGGCAGTATACCCCATACAGGTACGTGGATGCTTATCATGTATTGCTTTGCCGGTGAACTTCAATTCTTCTTCATTGGTTATTTTTATTTTTCCATCCTGTACCAACACAGGGCCACCGCCAATTGCTGTTTGCTTTTTCCAAAATAAAGCATGGTTGCTTAATGATTGCAACGAAAATATTTTTGATGAATCTTTTTTTGCTGCCAGCGGCTGTTGCAAAGCATAAGGATAACGGGCTGTTGAATCGGCATACACCCAGGCTACATCTGCTTTTCTTTTCTTATCAATACCCAATACACTGCCTAATGGATGTTTGTACAGTAAAGTGTCTTTTCCTTTTAAGGCAATAGTATGCACATTATACGAAACTATTTTACCCTCTTTTATCACCATATTCAAATTCTGGTTCTTATCAAAATTGAAAAAAGTACAATTAACTACAACTAATGGCTTTTCATTTTTTTCGTAAAACTGTAAAGGCGTCATTCTTCTGCCAAGCGTGGTATCGGCTGTAAAATCAAGCTTTTTATCTTTTAGTTTAGCTTTTACATAAAAAGCAATAAATGGTTTTCCATCTAACGAATCGGTGGTTTTAAAAACCTGAACCGATGCTGGTAATGGTGCATAATCTTTACTTACGTTCATCCATCTTAACTGGGCAACAGCATGCAGGGGAATAAAAAAACAAACAGCCGGTAATATGCCGGCTGCTAAAAGTATCCTGTTTAATTTATTACAGTACATTAATGCAATTTTATGCTGGATGAAAGTATTGATTTATTTATTTTTTTCTGCCAGCCATTTCGCTCTGCCATAACCAGGTATTACATGTTTTTCGCTATGGTACGATGAACGGACCAAGGGGCCGCTTTCAACATAATCCAAACCTAGTTCATAACCAATTTCTTTAAACTCGGCAAATTCATCAGGATGCACAAAACGGGCAACGGGTAAGTGTTTTTTTGTAGGCTGCAGGTATTGGCCAATGGTTACCACATCCACATCATTTGCCTTCAGGTCTTTCAGTGTTTGTATTACTTCTTCTTTTTTCTCGCCCAGGCCCAGCATAATACCACTTTTTGTACGCATGCCACCTTCTTTAAGTATGCGTAATGTTTGCATGCTTTGCCAATATTTTGCCTGTATGCGTACCTGTCGTGTAAGGCGCTCAGTTGTTTCAATATTATGGCTCACTACTTCGGGTGCTGCATCAATAATCCTTTGTATATTTTCACGGTTGGCTTTAAAATCGGGTATCAGGGTTTCTAAAGTTGTTGTAGGATTTAATGCTTTAACAGCTTTTATTGTATTATGCCATATAATACTACCACCGTCTTTAAGTTCATCCCTGTCAACCGATGTAATTACTGCATGTTTAACCCTCATCAGGTTAATGGCTTCGGCCACACGCTGCGGTTCATCCCAATCTACAGGTAAAGGCCTGCCGGTGGCCACATTACAAAAGCCACAACTTCTTGTACATATATTGCCAAGAATCATAAAAGTAGCTGTGCCTTCGCCCCAGCATTCGCCCATATTAGGACAATTACCGCTTTCACAAATGGTATGCAGTTTATGTGTATCTACCAGGCTGCGTACATGCCGGTATTCTTCTCCTATAGGTAACTTAACTCTTAACCAATTAGGTTTTTTTGGTTTTTGTTCAATTATACCGTCTATAACGGGTAATTCTGTCATGCTTACTATTATATCTGCTTTTAAATAAAATCTTATTTTCTTTTGCCAAACAAAATGGAGAAATATGCGCCAAAGAAAAACTGGTTTTCTTTGTTACCAATCATTTGGGGAATTTTTTTTGAATAAAACTCTGCAAAGGTACCCACTTCTATTGCACTTACCAATTCATTAAACCTTCCATAATCGAAACGTACTGCAGGCTTTACATACAGGCCCGGAGTCATTTTTAGATGATTCCATCCTTTACCAAGGCCGGGCCCCGATGGATTTCGACCAATGGGATTGGCAAAAATTGCACTATCGGGCGAATCGTAACGGATAAACCTGCGTCCGTTGTTATCATCAATTTCAAATTCATAAGCACGCAATACACCGAGTGTAATACCGCCACCAAAATTGGCCGTTACGCTTACTCCATTCTTATTGCTTTTATTACCCAGCAGGAATTGTTTTTGTACACCCAATTTTACAGGGTAAAAGAAATTTATTTTACCCAGTATAAATGGCGCCGAGGCCACATAGGGGCTGTTTTGCTTTTCTTCTTTATGGTGCTTGCGTTCGGAAATTTCTATTTGAAAAAGCGTGCTGCTTTTTACCGATTTTGAATATCCTTTTTCAAACGTAATACCATATCCATCTGTAATCAATTTTACGCCAAATGCAAAATGTTTACGATAAGCTATTACACCCTCTTCCTCGGCTTTTATTAATGCATTTATCTTTGCACGCTTTTCTTCTTTACGTAATTGCTTTTTTGATTTACCTGTTTGCTGGGCATATCCAAAAACTGAAAAGGCTATAGCCGCCACAAAAAATAATATTCTTTTCATGAAAGTTTTTTACTGAAGTAAATTTAAGGCAAAAATACCATCTGCTGTTTAAAGATGATACATTTGTAACCCGAACTGCTGCATTATTTATTGATAACAAAAAAAATTAACAAATGACTGCATCTATTATTTATACAGGTAACCTGCGATGCCAATGCACACATAACCAAAGTGGCACAGTGATTGAAACCGATGCCCCTACAGATAACAGGGGTAAGGGAGAAAAGTTTAGCCCAACCGATACACTTTGTGTGGCTTTAGCAACATGCATCATCACCACTATGGGCATTAAGGCAACCGATATGGGTATTGAACTGGCAGGCACTTCTATTGCTGTAACCAAACACATGCTGAGCGATCCAAGGCGAGTGGGAAAAGTTGATGTTATCCTTACTTTCCCCGCTACCTTACAATTAGAAGATAAAGACCGCATGATTTTACAAAGAACCGGTGATAATTGCCCGGTAGCAAAAAGCCTGCATCCCGATATGCAATTGAACATTGTTTATAACTGGTAATGCCCTCGTGGTTCTTTCATATAATCATTACATCATTTAAAGTGTGGGCTATACACTATTGATGAGTTTGTTACCTATACTGCAATCGAGACAACGTTTATTATTACAGTATTCGTTTTTTAATTGAATTAATGCCTGCGAATCAAAAGCGTTATTAACCGCAACCTGTAAAGTTGAAAACCCTTTGCTGATATTGTTTTGTTCGGCTTTCAGTTGCATCAGCCATTGCAATGCTTTTTCTTTAAGCAGTTCATCATTATGAAAATGGCCAAAGGCAAATAATACAGGCACCACCGTATTGATGAAAATATAATCCATCATTTGCCGCCCCAGTTTTTTCTTTTTAAAGGCCGATGGTTCATCAAACATATAATGATAATGCCAGTAATCGTTTGCAGTTACATCAAGCAATGCTTTTATTTCACTTAGCTTATTACTTTCTTTTATTTTTGAAAACAGGTGCAGGCTTTGATGCACCAGCATGGCTAATTGCGCAAGCCTTACAGTAGGAAAATTAGATGGTCTCATCCTCAAAAAAACAAGCGAAGCTTCTATCTTTTTCAGTTGATATTTTTTTTGTAAAAAACGATATTCCCTTTGTAACAGCTTTGGGTAATCTTCTTTAAAATCAGCTTCCAGTAAGCCTGCCTGTCCAAATAACAACGATTCCAGTTGGTGAATTTGCCCTTTATGTTTTGCCAAAATGTTTACAGGTATTGATTGTGCTATTTTTTCAAAAACAACACTATTTAATTTGATACCGAAGTTTTTAGCCAGTAGCCACCAAAATGATTCTTCCCAATGATTGTTGTTTTTTTGCTGGTATTCAAAAATGATGGCAGCTTTTGCCTGCATACGCTCGGCCAGTAGCCGGTCTTTCCATCCCTGCCAGGTAAGTGAGTTTATTTGATGAATACTTTTTTCGCAGGGAATAAAACTTTCGGTACTCATCAGTTCATCATATCTCTTTAATAAAATTTTAGATACTCTATCCTGCAGCACAAGGGTAGGAAACGAAAGGTTTAAGGTTGCGTCATTTTTCCAAACCACATGCAGAATCACATTTTTATATTTTTTATCAGCGCTGTGTTTATGGTTTCGCCAGTCAGAAGCATTGATATGTAATTCAATAGAACCAGCCCAAACGGTGCCGCCTATATTTACTTTTGCATTGGTAAAATCGGGGCCCTGGTTGGTATTGAGCATACCGGGTTTTATCACTTGCAGTTCTTCACCTTCTTCTGTACATAAACCGCCAGCGTTAAAGTATTGAAATTGCCATATATATTGCAGCAGGCGCTCGGTCATAAAAAAAAAATTACAGTGATGCCGATGCACAAATATGCAAATTATAATTCATACTGTGTAATTAACCTTTATTACACTGCCAGCCCGTTAAGCGCCTGTACTACCCTGCTAACCGGTAATCCCATCACATTATAAAAATCGCCTTCTATTGATTTGATACCCACTACACCTATCCATTCCTGTATGGCATAAGCGCCTGCTTTATCGTAAGGCTTATAATTATCTACATAAAATTCAATTTGTTGCTGTGTAAGCTGATGAAATTGCACTTTAGTAGTTTCGGCAAAGGCAATTTCTTTATCGCCTGCTATGATTACTACACCCGTAGTTACATGATGAATTGTTCCGGATAAAGAAGACAGTATCCTAACAGCATCTTCCCTGCTGGTTGGTTTGCCAATGATGGTATTGTTTAAAACAACAATGGTATCTGCTGCAAGAATGGGTGCATCAATATTTTTATTTTGCTTTACAGCAAATGCTTTGTTACGTGCAATATGAATGGCAATTTCTTCACCCGTCAATTTTTCGGGATAAGATTCATCAGTTTGTTGTATGATAATATCAAAAGGTACTTCGGCCCACTCAAGCAACTGTTTGCGGCGTGGTGATTGCGATGCCAGGATAATTTTCTGCATACAAATTTTCAGGAATAGAGTTTAAAAAACAACATAGATAACAAACCGGTTAACATCACCAGTTTAATAACACTGCTTAACAGGTGGTAATCGTTTGGCGTTTGTGCCTTAAATAATTTTTGTAACAGCCAAATTAATGGCAGGATGATGAATACCAGGCAATACAGCATGCTCCATAACCATCCCAGCTGCAATACATAAAACTGAACAATGCATATAATGCCTATTAAAACTGCCAGCCATACCGCCACAAACATTTTACTTGCCGGTACGCCCCAGGCAAGTGGTATGGTACGGCATCCATAGCGGGCATCGCCTTCCATATCTTCCATATCTTTTACCACTTCTCTTATAAGCGATATGATGAAAGCAAAACCGGCGTATAAAAAACTTATTCGCAAAAAACGGTGCTTTTGTGATATCCATTCAGCCGGGTTGCAGCCGCTGCAACTTAAACTGCTGAAATAACAAAAAAAACATACCAGTATTACCCATGCAGTAAGCAATGATATAAGAACATTACCCACCAATACTTTCTTTTTTAAACTGATGCTGTATGCAAATAAAAGTAAAGCACATACCATGTTTGAAAGCCCCATCCAAAAAACAGAAGTTTTATAATCAATATAAAAACCTATAGCAATACCCATAACCGATAAGCATATATGAAATACAATAGCCCATCGTCTTTTTATATGTTTATCAATAATTTTTTTTTGAGGCTTGTTCACTTCATCAATATTCAGGTCGAAATAATCATTGATGATATTGCCGGCGGCTGCAATCATTAATGATGAAATAACAAGTAGTATAAAATAAGTTCCGGTAAAGGGGTCGTACACGCTTTGATGAAAGTTATGAATGGGGTGGATAAGGGCATAATAATACAAAACCTGTGTTATAGCAATAATAACCAGGTTTTGCCATCGAATTAACTTAAAAAAAGCGATAATCAGTTTCATTAAATTATTAAACGAAAATACACTTTGAAAACGTATTTGAGCCAATTACCTGGCAGCAATGCCGGTTTCTGTATCCCAATGGCCATTAAGTTTTAGCACTTTTTCAATAACATCCCTGGCACAACCGCTACCGCCATTTAAAGGAGATACATAAAGGGATATCTGTTTTATTTCTGTAGCTGCATCTGCCGGGCAGCAGGGCAACCCTGTTAATTGCATGGGAAAATAATCGGGCATATCATCGCCCATAAAAAGTATCTCGTTCAAAAGCAAATTATGCTGGTTAACATATTCTATAAGCTTTGCTTTCTTATCATCAATTTTTACAAAACAATCTTTAACCCCAAGCCTGGCAAGCCTTTCTTTAACTGCTTCGGATGTGCCGCCTGAGATGATAACTACCCTGTACCCTTTTTTAACGGCCAGTTGAATGGCATATCCGTCTTTAATATTCATCCTTCTTGCCATCTGCCCGTCTTCTAAAATTAATAAACTGCCATCGGTGAGTACACCGTCAACATCAAATACAAATGTTTTTATGGATGTAAATTTTTCCAGTGTATTCATACCCGTTTTTATATAGATGAAATGCCATGTTTTATTACTTCAATACTAAAAGGCAATAATTCATCACATCATTGCAAATATATAAAATGCAAATGCGCTAAATAAAAAGATAGAGATTTTATTTTTGGTTATCCCTCCACTCGTACACCCAGCTACTCTGTATCATTTCAAGATGCCCTTCGTTACTTTCTTCGGGCTTGCCGGCAAACTTTGGTATTTCTAATACCCATTTGTGCAGGTCGGTAAATCGTATGCGGTATATTTTGCCTTCATTGAAATCATCGCCAAAACGTTCGTATAATTTCATAGCAATATCTTCGTAATCGCTCCAGTAAATAGGGGGTTCAAAAGTCATAAGTTGCTAATTTTAATAAAGTGCCAAAGTACAAAATAGCTTTTTTATTCTCCTAAAAACTGGGTCTGGTCGGGTAAGGTTACAGTAATATCTCCACTGCCTTCCAGTAAAACGCATTGGCAACCCAGCCGTGAATTTAAACGTGGATTAACAGCCCTGTCGATAAAATCCTCTTCCCTGTCCGACAATTCTTCAATAAAATCTTCACCCTGCTCTACATAAACATGACAGGTACTGCATGCACAAACACCGCCGCAGTTATGGTGAAGCTCTATATCGTTTTTTAAAGCTGTTTCTAAAATTGAATCTCCTGCAGCAATATCTTTTAGCGTAATGGGTTCAAGGCCTTTCTGTTCAAACTTAAATGTTACATTATACATAATTACTGCAAATTTCGGATTGCAAACCTACTTTAAATTACTAATTAAGGAAAATATAAGTTGGCAGGTGTGTTTTTTAAGTTTGGAATATTGAAATCATTTATTATTTTTCGTTTTTAATTGTAACCCCACAAAAGCTTTTATGTTATTAAGATCAATACCTGTTTACTGTGCTTTTGTAACTATCATCATTTTAATGAATGCCTGCAATGGCAACAGCACAAAAAAAGATGACAACCCTGTTGCCGACAGTAGCAAAAAGGCTATAAAAAAAGAAGAGATAAAAAAAGAGCCGGAAAAAAAATTTGAACGGCCTCCTATTGTAAACATTATTGATACGCTTGCCATAAAAAAAACGGTTATTTATTGTGCTGATAGTGCAGCAACCTTTGAACGTATTACTACCAAGCTTTCTAAAATTTATACAGGCAAACTTGCTGAATATGCAAAGAAGAATAATGTAAAAATAATTGGCAAACCAATGGCCTGGTTTAAAAAACAAAAAGCGCCCTATTTTTTTGAAGCTGCATTACCTGTAAATAAAAAAGGCGCTAAAGCTGTTGCTGGTGTGCAGGTACGTGAACTTGCTGCCGGGAAAGTAGTGGTAGCCCACTTTTACGGCCCTTATGAATTATTACCTGTAGGTTACGATGCAATTAAGGAATATATAAAAGATAATAAGAAAATTACTGCCGGCAGCCCATACGAAATTTATGTAACCGACCCAATAGATAAAGACGGAAAACCTGTGGACCCATACAAAATACAAACAGATATTGTTTTTCCTATAAAATAATACGGGTTAATTTTCTCTTAATATACTATCTGTAAGTTTTAAATATATATACCTAAGTTTTTGATGATTTGTTAATAGGCGCAGGTGTTTATCTAATGTAAACACATCGTTACGCATTGCCGGCCCGGTTTGCATATTAGCAGGCGAATGTGTGGCCGTACGTTGGGCTGTTTCTAATATTAACGGAGTAAGAAGTTTAAAATTAACATGTTCTTTTTGGCAAAATTCTTCGGCAAGGGCAAACAGGTGATTACTGAAATTACTAACCACCACGGCTGCCACATGCAACTTCAATCGCTCTTCATCAGTAGCTTTTACTACCATTGATGAGATAGATTTGGCAAAATCCTGAACCAAAGTAAATGTTTCAACGGTATTACCATCAATTAAAAAAGGTATTTCTTTTATGTCGTTTAATTCGCCGCGAAGGCTTTGCAATGGATACAACACCCCATAATTTTCAGATACATCCTTAAGCACCTCAAGCGGTACAGAACCGGCTGTATGCACAATCAATTTTTTACCAAGTTTTAACTTAGTGTGCATTCCATACAAAGCACCGTCGCTGATAGCTACTATATAAATGTCGGCACCGGTATTAATGCTGCCATCCATATCGCAATAAGTACAGCCAAGTTCATCTGCTAAAGTTTTTGCATGTTCAGGATGCCGGCTTACTACTTGTAAAACTTTATGATTGTTTTTAACAAGAACCCTTCCTAAAACAGTAGCCACATTACCCGAACCGATGATTACAACCTGCATAGCCTTAATTTTGTATTATTATGAAACTTTCACAAAGATTAGGAATAACATACATTCAAACAAAAATTAAATTACTCTCATTAATATCTGAAAAAAAAGCTGCACAAAAAGCTTTTGAAGTTTTTGGAACTCCATATAAAAAATCGGTTCCCAAAAACCCATTAAAAAACTCCCAAGAAATTGAACTTGTATTAAACAACAAAAAAATTGCCGGATACCGCTGGAACCACCCTCAACAAAAAAAAGCTTTAATACTGCATGGTTTTGGTTCGGCTGCATATAAGTTTGAAGAATATGCCAGCTTACTAACAGTAAAAGGATATGAAATACTTGCTTTTGATGCGCCGGCTCATGGAGATAGTGAGGGTAATACTACCAACGCAATTGAATATTGCGAAATGATTGAAGAAGTAATGAAAGTTTATGGCCCTATTGATGGCTTTATAGCCCATTCGTTTGGAGGTATAGCACTTAGCCTTGCATTGGAAAAAATTCCTGATAACAAAAAAGTAAAAGTGGTTTTTATTGCACCTGCAACAGAAACAACATCGGCAGTAAATGATGCTTTTAACATGTTGAAGATTAAAAATAAAAAAGTAAGAACAGCGTTTGAGAATTTAATACTGGAAGTTAGCGGTAAAAACACTGCATGGTTTTCAATGCGCAGGGCTATGAATAATATTAATGCATCGGTATTATGGATACATGATGAAGAAGATACTATCACTCCCTGGGCCGATGCAGAAAAAGTGAAGACGGACAATCATCCAAATATTAAATTCCTTGTTACAAAAGGGCTGGGCCACAGTAAAATATATCACGATAAAACAGTGAAAGAACAGGTAATAAAGTTTCTATAAACTGATTGTGATACTAGGAAGAATTTTAAAAATTATTTGGAATTTTCAATTTTAAACTAATATTGCATTGCAGGTAATGATATAAAATTTAAACAAAACTGCACGTTGTGATGCCGTACAAGTGAGTAACACAACAGTGCTAAAACCATTTACTGCAGCTGGTTACAAAAGAATTTTGAAAGATATTTATGGCAAAAAATTTATTAATAGTTGAGTCTCCGGCAAAGGCAAAAACCATTGAAGCAATTCTTGGTAAAGACTTTGAAGTAAAAAGTTGCTTTGGGCATATACGAGACCTGGAGAAGAACGATATGGGTATAGATATTGCCAATGATTTTAAACCCACTTATATCATTTCGCCGGATAAAACTAAAGTGGTAAGCGAATTAAAAAGTCTTGCAAAAAAAGCAGATGCTGTTTGGTTGGCATCGGATGAAGACCGTGAAGGAGAAAGCATAAGTTGGCATTTAGCCGAAGTGCTGGGACTTGATCCTAAAACAACTAAACGTATTGTTTTTCATGAAATAACCAAACCTGCCATATTAAAAGCGGTGGAAAACCCTCGTACAATTGATATGCATTTGGTAGATGCACAACAGGCCCGCCGTGTGGTTGACCGACTTGTAGGTTTTGAATTAAGCCCGGTATTGTGGCGCAAGATAGGCATGAGTGGAGGCTTAAGCGCCGGCAGGGTGCAAAGTGTAGCGGTAAAATTAATTGTTGAAAAAGAAAGAGAGATAAATGCATTTGTACCGGTAAGCAGTTTTAAACTGGAAGCCACATTAGCAGCAACCGACCTTAATAATAAAACCGTATCATTTAAAGCCGAAGGCGTCAAACAAAACAGCGAAGCCGATGCCGAAAAGTTTTTACAAAGCTGCATTGGCGCCAGCTATACTGTAAAAGATATACAGGTGAGGCCCGGCAAACGTACGCCGGCAGCGCCTTTTACTACATCTACCTTACAGCAGGAAGCAAGCCGTAAACTGGGTTATGGTGTTAGTAAAACCATGTTGCTAGCACAAAAATTATACGAAAGTGGTAAAATAACATACATGCGTACCGACAGTGTGAACCTGAGCGATACAGCCATGGAAAGCATCAAGGCCGAAATAGGAAAAAATTTTGGCGATAAATATTTACAGATACGGAAGTACAAAAATAAAAGTGAATCTGCACAGGAAGCACACGAAGCCATTCGCCCAACCTATATGGAAGTAAAGCATGTTGGCGATGCCGATTTACAGCGTTTGTACGACCTGATTTGGAAACGTACCATTGCATCGCAAATGGCTGATGCCGAGTTGGAGAACACAACTGCAAAAATAGACATCAGCACCAACGAGCAACAACTTACTGCAAGTGGGCAGGTAATTACATTCGACGGTTTCTTAAAAGTATATTTTGAGAGTACCGATGAAGAAGATACCGATGACAATGATGAAAGCCGGCTGCCAAATTTAACCGTTGGGCAACAGCTTAGTTTTGAGCGGATGACTGCCACTGAAAAATTCACTAAACACAGTGCCCGTTATACCGAAGCATCGCTGGTTAAAAAATTAGAAGAACTTGGCATTGGCCGCCCAAGTACCTACGCTCCTACTATCTCTACCATTATTAAACGTAAATATGTAGAGAAAAAAGATAAAGAGCCGGTGAAAAGGGATTTCCGAATTTTAAGATTAAAAGATGATGAAATAAAAAAAATAACAGAACAGGAAAATACCGGCGCCGAAAAATCAAAACTATTCCCAACCGACCTTGGATTGGTGGTTACTGATTTTTTAAACGAGCATTTCAACAAAGTGATGGAATACTCTTTCACCGCAAGTATTGAAGAAGAGTTTGACCAGATAGCAGAAGGAAGGATGAAATGGAACAGCATGGTAAAAGATTTTTACACTCCTTTTCATGAAGGTGTTGAACATACGCTTGAGAATGCCGAACGTGCCGTAGGTGAACGTAACCTGGGTACCGACCCCGCAACAGGTAAACCCGTTTTTGCACGTATGGGCCGCTATGGCCCCATGGTGCAAATTGGCAACAGCGATGATGAAGAAAAACCTAAGTATGCAAAGCTGAAACCAACACAAAGTATTGAAACCATCAGCCTGGAAGAATCGCTGGAGCTTTTTAAATTAGGTGCGCCTTTGGGTGAATTTGAAGGACAGGAAATAACGGTTAACGTTGGCCGCTTTGGGCCCTATGTAAAATTTGGCGAACAGTTTATCTCCATCCCCCGAGGCGAAGAGCCGGGTAATGTTGACCTTGAACGTGCCATTGCCATCATCAAGGCTAAACGTATAGAAGACGCACCCGTGGCGCATTACGACGATAAACCGGTAACAAAAGGTAAAGGCCGCTTTGGCCCTTTTATAAAATGGAACGACATGTTCATAAACGTACCTGCCCGTTACGATTTTGAAAACCTTACACAGCAAAATATAAACGAACTGGTAGAGGCTAAACTAAAAAAAGAAGCCAACCGCTTCATACAACAATGGCCCGAAGAAAAAATATCTCTGCAAAACGGCCGTTGGGGCCCCGAAGCTGTGTATGGCAAAAAACGTTTGCGCCTGCCCAAAGGAAAATATACCGCCGAAGCGCTTGCAACCATCAGCCTTGATGAAGTAAAAGAATTTATTTTATCGCAGGATCCAAATGCATTTAGTAAAAAAGCCACTGCAAAAAAGAAAACGGTAACAAAAAAAACAGCAGTAAAAAAGAAGTAATTTTTTTTGCCCCGGCGCTAAACCTCTGTGCAACTGCATGGGCGTCGCACTCTTGTACTGTATATCTTTATTGAGCTTTTTTTTTCAAGTATTATTTGTATAACCATTGTCAGCAACCATCATTTAATTTTACCTTTATCACATGCAAACAGATTGCTTTGAAATTGTCATCACTGTTGCCCCGTATGATTTGGATGAAATGCAGCATGTGAATAATGTAGTTTACCTGCAATGGGTGCAGGATGCAGCACTTGCACACTGGAATGCAAAAGCAGGTGCAGCCATCCGTGAAAAATTTAAATGGGTGGTGCTACGCCACGAAATAGATTACAAAAGCCCCGGTTTTTTGGGCGATGAATTAATTTTAAAAACATGGGTGTATGATTATAACGGCGTACGCTCAACCCGTTTGGTACAAATAATCCGAAAAAAAGACAATAAACTACTGGCACAGGCAAGCACTACTTGGTGTTTAATACAGGCCACCACCGGTAAACCAGTACGTATAGGAGAAGAAATAATGAATCTGTTTAAGCCACAGGTATAGTAATGTTGTATTGTATAATTTTTTATTTTATCCATTGCTTGTAACATGATTTCAACTTTTTAAAGCCTAGGGTTTTCTTTAATTTTACAATATCGCACATTTATTCCTTGCACATTTTATTTTTCAACCAATGATCCATTCAATCCAAAAAATTACGTTTTTAAAAATCAGCCTTCTTTTAATATTATCATCTTCATTTATCAACAATACAGCAGCACAGCAAAAAAATCCTTTAACAACTACAATTATATCTGCCCAAAAAATAAACCCAACAACAACACAACTTGTTTATACCAACGGGCATCGCCTTACAATTGATTTTTATGGCGAGAATATTTTCCGTGTTTTTGAAGATACATCAGGCGGCATTGTGCGTAACCCAACTGCAATGCCTCCTGCCAATATGCTAGTAGAAAATCCAAGAAAACAGGTAAGTAATATTTTATTAGCTCATGACGCAAATAAATTCACTATCACTTCTGCAAAAATTTCTATCGAAATTGATAAAAACAATTCTTTGCTGAAAGTAATAAACAAGGCTTCAAAAAAAATTGCTTTACAAACATTGCAGCCGGTAAGTTTTGCCAATAGCAAAACAACACTTGTATTGCAGGAGGGCGAACAGGAATATTTTTATGGCGGCGCCGTACAAAACGGCCGCTTCTCACACAAAGGAAAAAGCATATCAATAGTTAATGAAAACAGTTGGACAGACGGTGGCGTGGCTTCTCCGGCGCCATTTTACTGGTCAACAAATGGCTATGGTATGTTGTGGCATAGCTTTAAACCTGGCAAGTATGATTTTGGCGCCGCAAAAAATGGAGAAGTTAGGTTATGGCACAATACTGATTACCTGGATGTTTTTTTTATGATTGATGATGGCGCTGTGAACCTCTTAAATGATTATTACCAGTTAACGGGCAACCCTGTTTTATTACCCAAATTTGCTTTTTACGAAGGCCACTTAAATGCCTACAACCGTGACTACTGGAAAGAAGACAGCACAGGTATTTTATTTGAAGATGGCAAGCGCTATAAAGAAAGCCAGAAAGATAATGGCGGCATTAAAGAATCGCTGAACGGCGAAAAAAACAATTACCAGTTTTCGGCACGTGCAGTTATCGACAGGTATCAGCAACATGATATGCCGCTGGGCTGGATATTGCCCAACGATGGTTATGGCGCAGGCTACGGGCAAACAAGCACACTCGACAGCAATATAGCCAACCTAAAATCGTTTGGCGATTATGCACGCAAACATGGTGTGCAAATTGGGCTTTGGACACAATCTGACCTGCATCCCAAACAAGGCATTAGTGCATTGCTGCAACGGGATATTGTAAAAGAAGTGAGAGATGCCGGCGTACGTGTATTAAAAACAGATGTAGCATGGGTGGGTGATGGTTATTCTTTTGGATTGCATGGTGTGGCTGATGTGGCACACATTGTACCATATTATGGCAACAATGCAAGGCCATTCTTTATAACACTTGATGGATGGGCCGGCACTCAACGTTATTCATCTGTTTGGAGCGGCGACCAAACCGGAGGCAATTGGGAATACATACGGTTTCATATACCTACATTTATTGGCGCAGGCCTTTCGGGCATGTCGAACATTACATCGGATATGGATGGAATTTTTGGTGGTCAAAATGCAATTGTAAATGCCAGGGAATTTGAATGGAAAACATTTACACCCATGCAACTGAATATGGATGGATGGGGTACAAATCCAAAATATCCGCAGGCATTGGGCGAGCCTGCTACTTCTATCAACCGTACTTATCTTAAATTAAAATCAGCGCTTCTCCCCTACAGTTACAGTATTGCAAAAGAAGCGGTAACCGGCTTGCCCATGATTAGGGCAATGTTTTTAGAAGAATCAAATGCTTATACTTTAGGCATGGCAACAGGCTACCAGTTTATGTATGGGCCATATTTTCTTGTAGCGCCTATCTATCAATCTACAGCCATGGATAAAGAAGGCAATGATATCCGCAACAATATTTACCTGCCCAAAGGAACCTGGATTGATTATTTTTCGGGAGAGGAATATACAGGCGGCTGCATCATCAACAGTTTTGATGCACCCTTATGGAAGCTGCCTGTGTTTGTAAAAAAAGGCGCCATCATACCCATGAACAATGCCAATAACCATGTAAGCGAAATTGATGAAAAAGTACGCTTGTATGAACTGTACCCTTCTGGCAAATCATCGTTTACACAATATGATGATGATGGACTAACAGAAGCGTACAAGTATGGAGCCGGTGCTACTACACTTATAGAATGTAGCCAGGAGAATGATGTTGCCAGCATCAGGATTCATGCAAGCAAAGGCGATTTTGATGGTTTTGTAAAACAAAAAACAACCATTTTAAAAGTAAACCTTACTGCAAAACCAAAATCTGTAACAGCGGTTGTTGGTAAAAAAAGAATAGCGATTACCGAAGCTACATCGCAGGATGTATTTGATAAAAACAACAATGTTTATTTTTATAATGCAGCGCCACAATTAAACCGGTTTGCAACAGCAGGCAGTACATTTGCAAATGTAAAAATCACAAAGAATCCACAGGTTTGGGTTAAGGTTGCAGCTACAGATATCTCAGTGAATGACGTATCTGTTACTATCAATGGATTTGTATTTATACCCGAAAATAAACAGAAACTGCATCATGGAAACCTGCTAAACCCATCAAATGTACAAATACCCGATAGCAGTAAAACAGCCTATTCGCTTTCACTTACATGGGCTGCGGTTGCCAATGCCGATTTTTATGAAGTGCATTTTAACGATATGAATTATACTAGCATCAGGAATACATTTTTTTTGTTTGATGGCCTGCAACCAGAAACAGTATATAATTTTAAAGTAAGGGCAGTAAACAAAGATGGCTACTCAGGATGGTCAACTATTGAAACCAAAACTGCTGTAAACCCTTTGGAATTTGCCATTCACGATATCAGTGTACAATCAACAGCCGCAGATGAAGAAGGAAATGAAATTGCACGCTTGTTTAATTTTGATGATAAGGATACGTGGCATACTAAATATGGACAAAAAGCTGTTCCCTTTAATATGGTAATAGATTTAAAAACCATTAACCAGTTGCAGCGGTTTGAATATGTACCCCGCAATAACGGAAGAAATGGCATCATCATCAAGGGTACTGTTGCATACAGCACCGATAATAATAAATGGGTACAGGCAGGAAACATTAACTGGAAGAGAGATAATACAACAAAGTCATTTGAATTTGCCGGCCACCCTACAGCCAGGTTTATAAAAATTACTGTTGATGAAGCCGTTGGCAATTATGGCTCGGGCAACGAACTGTATGTTTTTAAAGTACCCGGCACAACAGGTTATTTGCCCGGCGATATCAACAATGATAAAAAAATTGATAACAACGATCTTACTTCTTATATGAATTATACCGGGCTGCGAAAAGGAGATGCAGATTTTGAAGGCTATATCAGCAAGGGCGATATCAATAATAACGGCTTGATAGATGCTTTTGATATTTCGGTAGCTGCATCACAATTAAATGGCACTTCAAATTCATATGACAGCGCTGCAAAACTGACTGGTTTTATCCAAATTTCCACAGCAAAACAAAATTATAAGAAAGGAGAATCTATTGAGATAACAGTGAAAGGAGTTGCACTGTCAAATGTTAATGCACTAAGTTTTGCATTGCCTTACAATGAGCAACAATTTGAATATACAGGCCTGCAAATACTTAACACCGGTATGTTGGAAAATTTCACCAACAACCGGCTGCACAGCAATGGCAGCAAAGCGCTTTATCCCACATTTGTAAATGTTGGCAATAAGCCTTTACTGAATGGGTCAGAAAATCTCTTCATAATAAAATTTAGAGCAAAACAAGATGTAACATTCAATTTAAAGCCTGTTGATGGTATTTTGGTGGATAAACAAATGGAGTATACAAGCTTTTAATTTAAATCTGTTATTTCTCATGCTATTCAAACTAAATTTTGTAACTTAAAGCAAATAGCAGTTCATTAAGATTAAAACAATATTTCTTCATTTTTAAACAGGCGCTATGATTACAAGTAAAAACAATTATCATGTAAAAAAAACGGAGACAAATCATAAACAAACTGTTAAACCTATTCATAAAAATGAAATAGGCAGTTCTGGCTTACATGCTATAACGTATATTGCAACCAGTGAGGCAAAACATAAAGAAGAAAAGGATGAAAGCCCTATTTTAAACGATATGTTTGGTGCCCTAAATTATTTATAACAACTATCAAAAAAAAAGACAACAGTATGACAATTCAATTTAATACCGATAATAACCTTAGTGTACGTGAAGGATTTAGCAAAAAATTGCAGGATATGCTAAACAGTGAACTTAAAAGGTTTGATGAAATTATAACCAGGCTGGAAGTGCATTTTGGCGATGAAAACGGCCATAAAAAAGGTGTAGAAGATAAAAGATGTTTATTGGAAGCAAGGGTTAAAGGTAAAAATCCGGTAGTGGTAACGGCTTTTGCTTCTAACTATGAAATTGCAGCAAAAGATGCTGCTGAAAAGTTAAAGAAAACACTTAATGCTGTTTTGCAAAAGATGCAGGCACATTAATTGGTAAATAATAAAAACTTTATTGCCCGCATAATTTTATTGTATCGGTTGATTTACTGCTGATTTGTATCTTATTTATTTTACCGGCTTTATCGTAATACAATATCAATGTGCCATATTCTGTTTGAAAAGCATCCCAGGTTACATCTTTAATTTTTGGATAGCCCAATGTAGCAAACAAACTATTACGGTTAACTCCTAAAAGATGGGGTACCATCTTACCTTTGAAGTTATCATGTATTTCAATATAATCCCTGTCGGTATAAAAATAAATGCCCTTATCAGGATAAAAAACACCGGCGCAAACCGAAGCCGAATCTTTTTCTACCAATTGTGTATAACATGGAAACTGTTTTGTTATCTCTCCCCAGGTTGATTTAGCATATATCTTATTTACGTTACCGTCAAGTATATCTACCGAAAATGGAGGGCAAACCGGTGTTGTTTTTAATTGAGCTTTACCTGTAAATGCACTCATAATTGTAATAAAAAACAGTAAAAGGATTTTCATAAATGATGGTTTAAAATGGTACTAATATTTATTAATACAGCAAATTCCCTGCTAAAAATAAATTTAAATCAATAATATTATCATTGCAGTATTTATTTAATAAAATTACTCACATTATTTGAGAATGATTTTGATAGATTTGTAGCCCACATGCAGAAAAAATAACAGCAAAAATTTATTTGCTTTGGATGGCATATTAATAAGAAAAGCCTGTTTGGCAGATTTACCTACCCTGTTTGAATTTGAACAGGGAGTTATTACTGCTGAACGCCCCTTTGACCCCACTTTAAAAAGCGGGCAAATACATTATTACGATATTGAAAAAATGATTGCAGCACCAGATGTTGAATTATTAGTGGCAGAAATAAATAATGAAGTAGTAGGCTCGGGCTATGCACGCATTGAAAATGCTAAACCTTTTTTACAACATAACCGGCATGCATATTTAGGGTTTATGTATATAATGCCTCAATGGCGTGGAAATGGAATCAATAAAAAAATTTTAGATAAACTTACTGAATGGGTGCAGCAGCACAACATAACCGAGTTGAGGCTTGATGTGTACCAACCAAACATTGCTGCAATAAAGGCTTACGAAAAAGCAGGTTTTACAAAACATATGATTGAAATGAGAAAAGGATTGTAATATTTAATTTATTGCAATCTTATTACATGCATTTAAAAAAAACGATTCATCTATTAAAATATCGTTTTCAACTATACAAAACTTTGTTACAACTATTTTATCCAAAAAGCTGTAGTTTAACTTAATAGTTTTAAAAAAAGGTTTTTCATAGGATAATGGACATTAAACAGGGCTGGATCTTCATCCAGCCTTAATTTTATGTAAATGAAAAATAACCGTTCATCAATTTTTTATAATAATTAAAAAATATAAACTTAGCTTTCTAATATTGATTAATCATTTAAAGCATGAAAAAATCACTTGTATTATTTTTTACCTTCCTGTTTGCCGGCATTGCCAATGCACAAACCAAAATTAACCTTGATGATGTAAGTAAACATATAGGCGATAGTGTAACCGTATGCGGCCCGGTGGCAAGCATACGGTATTTTGAAAACACAAACAGGAAACCAACATTTTTAAACATTGGCGACAAATTTCCTAATCAAAAAATAACATTGGTTATTTGGGAAGATGTGAGGAAAAACTTTAAGGAAGCGCCTGAAAGCCTGTTAAACAAAAAGATTTGCATAACCGGTCGTATCATATTGTATAAAGAAAAGCCCGAGATTGTGATTGAAAGGCCCGAACAGGTAACGTTAGAATAAAAAGGCTTAATAATTTTTAATATAATATTTCACCCCGCCCACATTCATTACGGTATTTCCTGTTTTCATACTGCCACTGTAAAGTTCAAAAGATGAATAGTATGTGATATTATACTGGCCAATAGATTTTATTTTACCACGATAAGCCTTGTCTTCAAAAGAGCCATAGTATGAAAGTAAAGTAGCGCCTACATTTTTAAGTTTTCCTTTTATATCAGCATTTTCGTAAGATGCATACCAGTTTATTGCAAGTGAACCAATCTTTTTAATATAACCCCTACATGCTTCATCATCGTAATTCAGATAATAATCAATACTTGTTGGGCCTATTGCTTTTAATTTACCTTTCAACGCATCATTTTCGTACGAGGCATAATAGGTAATTAAAATATTGCCAATATATTTCACTTTGCCACGCAGGGCTACATCGTCATTTTGAGTATAATATTCTACACGGCCAACATAAGGCTCCAAGTCGTTATTGTAATTCTCCTGGTAACCGATATACTTATCAAAACCCCATTTTAAGATATTGCCATCTTTAGTTAGATAGAGTTGAACATTTTCGGGAAGGGCAAATGCAAACACTTCAACCTGTCCCCGGCCTGCAATGGTAATTTTTGACAGGCTTTGCGAAAAACCATCAGCCAGTAAAAAAAATAAAACCGTAGCCAACAAAACCCTTTTCATAGTGTTAATATCATTTAGGTGCCAATAAAGGTACGTACAAATAAAATATACCGGCAGGCTTAGAGTTTAATTACTCAACCCGAAAATTATTACATTGTGCTATGAAAAAATTGTTTGTTATTATTATTTGCATAGCGGTTGCATCCTGTTCGCAAAAGAAATACAAAAACCCACACATCATCATCAATACCCGTTTGGGAGATATAGAAGTAGAGTTATTTCCCGACCAGGCTCCCAAAACAACGGCAGCATTTTTATCGTACATCGATTCGGGCTTTTATAAAAATTCATCTTTTTACAGGGTTTTAAAAACCGAAGACTTTCCAACTCCTACCAATACCGGCATTATTCAGGGTGGCATTTGGCAAACCAACCCGCAAAAAAAAGAATCGTTGCAAGGCATTGAACTTGAAAGCACCAAACAAACCGGTTTATCACATCAGTCAGGAACAATTTCGCTGGCAAGAACAACGCCATCATCGGCTACCACCGAATTTTTTATCTGTATCGGTGATCAGTCGCCGCTTGATGCAGGCAGGCGTGGCACCCCCGATGGGCTTGGATTTGCAGCTTTTGGAAAAGTTTTCAGCGGCATGGATGTGGTAAGGAAAATACAGGCACAAAAAAGCAGCGGCGATCATTTTGATGAAAAGATAGTGATTAATAATATTACAAGGCTTTAATAAAACAATTAACAACAGATTAAAAACAAAATGAACAGGATTTTTCTTACTTCATTTTCACTCATTACAGGATTCATGTTTACTTCCTGTTCGTTCAGCAAAAAAACAACAGAAAAATATTTTGCAAAAGCAAAGCAACAGCAATACGATATGATTGCCGTGCCGGGCGTGCCTTTTAATGAACCCGGCTGGGACAGCACCATGAAAGGAAGGGTGTACTGGTCGAAATACCTGTATGACAAAGGCATTGCAAAAAATATCATGTATTCTGGCGGATCGGTGTACTCGCCTTATTATGAAGGTGAAATAATGGCTCTATATGCCATTGCATTGGGCATACCAAAAGAACATGTGTTTACCGAAACCAAGGCGCAGCACAGTACAGAGAACCTGTACTACGTTTTTTTAAAATCTAAAAAATTAGGGTTTACAAAAATTGCTTTGGCTACCGATCCTTTCCAGGCTAAACAATTGCGGCGCTTTGCGAAGAAAAAAATAGATCCGCCTGTTGATATCATCCCTTTTGTGATTGATACATTAATAAGCATACAACCAACCATGATAAACCCTGTTATTGATTATAAACAGGCATACAATAAAAATTTTGTTTCCATTAAAGAACGGGAATCGCTATGGAAAAGGTTAAAAGGCACATTGGGTAAAAACATTAACTACAACGCTTATTAAACAATTGTTGTATAATTTTTAATTAGGGATAAAACCAACGGGTATGATAATTTCCCATCGGTTTTTCACCGAAGGGTGAAGCAAATCGGTATCCAACAAATGCGAAAACCTTACACCAAAGCTTACCGGCAATGCATTCCATACTTTGGTATCAAAATAAATTTCGGCGCCGGTGCTGCGGTTTCTTATTTCGGTAAGATTGTTATTGACCCTTGCTTTTGCACCGGTATAATCAAAAAACGCATTGCCCCTTATGCGTTGAAAATATAAGATATTGGCAAAACCCCAATCGGGGTACACAATGGGGAAATGATAGTTGGCGCCTAACTTATACATGCGCCTTGTGCTTAATGCTTCGTAGCCTCTTGAATAAGAAAATATTTTGCTAAACAGGTCGGGAAAACTATCACGGTATTGATAAGCCACATTTAAAACCAGGCTATGGTTTACAAACAGGCCCGGGAAATAAAAAGCACTGTTGGCAACAAACTTATGGCTTCTGCTAAAATCGCCGAATGCTTTACGGTAATTAAAAGACAGGGCCTGCGCCCATCTTGGATTAATGTGCTGCCTTGCCTGCTGACTTACATTACTGAAACTTAAAAAGGCATCCATATATTGTACAGCCTTGTTATTAAAAATATTTTTACCTACTCCCCTGTAATAATATTGCTCAAGGTTGTAACCGCCGCCAACATTAAGAAACTTATTTGTAAGGCCACCTACAAAACGCAACGGGATATAAAGGCCAGCCCTAGCCTTTGCAGCGTTATAACTTACCGTTTTGCCAATAGCCGTATCAATGTTACGGTTAAAACTTGCTTCGGCGCTTACACCTAATACAGGGAACCATCCTGCATAAGCGCCCGCAAAACCAATAGTATGGCTTTTGTCGGTACGGTTATAAGTATAAGTGATATTACTGTTTACACTGCTAAGTACATTATCGCTGTATAAAGTATAGCCAAACTCCGGATCATCAATAACAGGCCTCCAGCTATGAAAATTAAAAAGATGCAAAGCCTTTCTGTAACGGGTTACTTCATTTTTAATACTGCCGGTTGGTCTTTGTTCAAAATTACTGTCGTTTAATGTATAGATGGCGCCAGTTGCAGCAAACGTACTCATCGAATCGGTAAAATAACGATCGCTTGCAGCCAGCCTGAATTTGTTTAGTGCCCATTCCTGCTGCCCGGCAGTAATCTTAGCAATACGGTATCCCTGTGCATTAAAAGCAGATACAACCAAATCTCCCTTATCATTTACAGACGGGGCATACATGCCATTGCTGTTTTGCGTAACCCTATACAATTTTTTATTGGTCATTGTATAAGCAAATACTTTATCGGCATTTTCGTTCATAATGTTAAAATAAATGGTATCGCCTTTTACAAATGGATAACCAATTACATTATAGCTAAAAACAGTAAGATCATTCATTGAACCTGTTTGTAGGTTAATTTTCATAAGCATCATATTACCTTGCCGGTTTCTTACTGCAGCAACAGCCGTATGTGCATCAATATATTTTGGATGAGTTATAAAATAATTATTTGCATTTTTTAGTTTTAAAATAAGTTTACCGTTTGTGGCATCAATCCTGCATAAGTTGCAGGTTCCATCAGGGTTTACGTTTACAGCTAATATTTCTGTGCCTGCATCATTAATATCAGGTGAAAAAAATTTCGATTTAAAAGTAACCTGTCTTTGTTGGCCTGTATAGATATCAATCATCTTTATCACACTGTAATCCCTGTTTGCCCATCTTGCATCCGATTGGTAAGCGGCATATACAATTTTCCCATTTTTATAACTATAATAATCATCAATGCCAATATCCCTTACCCGCAGTTTTTTTTCTTTATTATTTGATAAAATATAAAAAGCATTTATTTCTTTATACGATTTTTTTGTTACCAGTATGCTGTCGTCATTAATAAAATGAGGAAACTCATAATCGGCTACATTGTTTTTTTGTTCTTTGGATATAAATGTAAAAGCAGTTTCAGTTTCAGCTTTTCCTTTAAAAGATTTTTCCTTAAAATACTGCATGGCATCCTGCCCAAATTGTTGATATGATTTACCGGAATATCTTTCAATGGCTTTATTAAAAGGATAAAATAAGCCCCTGAACCTTACTGCATCATTGGTTACCTTGAGCCAGAAATCCTGTCCGTATTTTTCATAACCATAGGCTGTTAACAGGTAACCAAGCTCGTAATGGCCCGGTATATACTTTCTTAATGAACCATTACGTAAGGTCATCCAGGGATAATTTTTACTCTCTAGCCATAAAGATTTAAAGCCATTATAAAACGAAGGCATACGCCCCCTACCCTGTGCACTTACCAATGTTTCCTGCCAAACAGCATCACCTTCAAAAAAATAATCAGGTATCGTGATGCCATTTGCCAGCAACTGCCCTTCTTGCCCCAATAAAAAAGAAAATACTTTAGTAAATCCTTTATTAAAATTGCTTAGCTGTTGTATATGCCTGTTTTCGTGAATCGCCAGGTTATCGTCCCATCGTAAGCTGCCGGTTGAAAAACTGTTTTGCGGCGGCATCATATAAAACTCACTTAATACCGGAGCCTGCCGCACATAAGCATTTGAAAGGGTGGTTCGGTTCAATAAAACAATATTCCATTTTTTTTGTTTACCTCCAATAGTTGCTGCTGTTGAATCGCCCAGTAACTTCATGATATTGGCAATGCGGTTAGCCTGCCTGTTTAATTCTTTAGGAAAAATAACACGTACGGTTTTGTTATTGATTTGAAGCCAGCGTTCAGATGCAGGGTTGCCTCCAAAATTTTGTGCTGTTACCCAATACACCTGCAATAAAAAAATGATTGAAATTAATGACTTCAATTTTTTCATCAACTAAAGTTAATGAATGTAAAAACATAAAAAACTGAAGCGAAACTGAAGTTTAAAAAAAAGAAAAACCTTCTTTCACGAAGGTTTTTCATAGGCATCAGGGGTTGCATACCTGTAAAGCTACTGTAATTTATAAATATGCTGATTTTTGGCTCAAAAAACTGTTTTTTTGAAAAACATATTACAAACCAAATTAGTTTAGTACATTCGGTCATTAAAATTACTTCATGAAACTATTTGTTGCCGGACTGCCTTATGACCTTGATGATGCAGAGCTGATGGAAATTTTTGAAAAATTTGGAACCGTAATATCAGCCAAAGTGGCTATGGACAGGGATACAGGCAAAAGCAAAGGTTTTGGTTTTGTTGATATGCAAAATACCGATGAAGCCAAAGATGCTATTGAAAACCTTAAAGACATTTCGCTTGGTAAAAAACCGTTAGTTGTAAAAGAAGCCGATGAAAAACCATCATCCCCGGGTGGAGTTTTCAGGCAAGGCGGCCACAGGCCCGGCGGCTCTAATAATAACCGTGGCGGATTTGATAACAACCGACGGGGTTTTAATAATAACCGCAGGGGTTATTGATGAATTTTAAGAAGTTTTGAAAGCGTTGTATGAGAAAATATTAAAGCAGCAGTATTACCTGCTGCTTTTTTATAAATATGTTTAACTGATTGAAGTTAAAAAAATGAAAGTAGCCATTACAGGAGCTGCAGGCCATTTAGGCGCCGCATTATTACAAGAAATATGCAAAAGGAAAATACCGGTGAAAGGCTTGTTCAGGGATGCCGATACCCGTTCGTGCAAAAGCCTGCCGGTAGAAATAGTTTATGGCGATATGTTGCAACCGGGGGTGCTAACTTCTTTATTTAATGATTGCGATGCGGTGATACATTGTGCTGCTGTTATCTCTGTAAACGCCGACCCCACCGGCATTGTTCATCAAACAAATGTAACAGGTACTCAAATGGCTATTGATGCTGCTCTAAACTGCGGAGTGAAAAGGTTCATACATATTAGTTCCATTCATGCATTTCAGCAACAGCCAAGTTTTGAAATTTTAGATGAACAGCGGGCGCCTGTAACCAAAAAAGCTTTTGCTTACGACCGTTCAAAACTTGAAGGGCAACGGGTTGCATTGGCCGCTATTAACCATGGAATGGAAGTAGTTGTATTGCATCCAACATCCATCATTGGCCCTTACGATTATAAACCATCGCTGATGGGACAAGTAATCATCAACCTGTATAAAGGAAAGCTTCCTTTTGTTTTTAAAGGTGGTTTTGATTTTTGCGATTGCCGTGATGTGGCCCATGCCATTGTAAATTCATTAACCTTAGGACGTAGCGGACAGGCATACCTGTTGGGAGGAAAATGGCATAGCCTGAAGCAACTGGCTGCATTTATTTCATCTGCCTCATCCAAAAAAATAAACCCGATAGCATTGCCTAAACTTGCAGCAATTGCAGGATTACCCTTTGTAAATCTATTAGCCGTTATAAAACATAAGGACCCACTTTATAGTATAGAAGCGGTGGAAGCTTTGTTTACCGGCAACCGGTTTATAAGCAGCGCTAAAGCTATAAAAGAACTGAAGTATGCCATAAGGCCTTTTGAACAAACGGTTCACGATACATTTGAGTGGTTTAATAATAATGGTTATCTTGATTAAGATTACCAACAACAACTGCAACTTGTATAATATTTTTTATGCTGATTTCCTTTGATACTTACAGGCTGATTATCTATATATGGATTGGAATTGCTATCGGCATATTTTTTATTTTACTTAAAATAACGGCACCGTATGGCCGCCACAGTTCTTCAAAATGGGGACCGCAGATAGACAATCACTATGGTTGGTTGCTGATGGAATTACCGGCGCTGTCGGCAATGTTGTATGTGTTGGTGAAAACTTTTCCCTATCAAAACTTACCTATCAGCATCATGATTGGGTTGTATTGCCTTCATTATATAAACCGCACTTTTATCTTCCCTTTCAGGCTGCATACAAAGGGCAAAAAAATGCCTGTAGTGATTATGGCATCAGGTATTTTCTTTAACCTGGCAAATACATTTTTGATGGGTTATTATTTCATTCACTTTGCTAAATATGATATTAACTGGTTGTATAGTTTAAAATTCATTATCGGGATTATTTTATTTTTTTGCGGTGTTTTAATAAACTGGAAAGCCGATAACATATTAATCCATTTACGCAAACCCGATGAAGTGGATTATAAAATTCCGCAAGGTTGGTTATTTACATACATCAGTTGCCCAAATATGCTGGGAGAATTAATTGAATGGGCTGGGTTTGCCATTCTTTGCTGGAATATGCCAGCAGTGGCATTTTTTATATGGAGTGCTGCCAACCTTATCCCGAGAGCAATGGCACATCATAGATGGTATAATAAACAATTTATTGAATACCCAAAAGAAAGAAAAGCTATAATACCGCTGTTTTTTTAAACCTGTAAAGCTTTCCATTCATCTTCCATTATTGCCATATCCACCATACTAAGGTATGCATCTTTATACCAAAGTATATCTTTTGAAATGCCTTCTATCTTTAAACCACATTGCAGGTAACAATTTAATGCAGCCTTATTATTTTCATAAACACCTAATGCAATACGATGCAAACCTAATTCTTCAAATCCAATTTTAAGAACCGCATTTATCATTTGCTTACCAATACCTCTTCCCCGAAAAGCAGTACTAACAAACACCCTGCTTATACGGGATGATTTATTTTTCCAACTGATGCTACCAAGTGAAATATGCCCCGCTGTTTCTCCTGTACTACTTTCAACAGCTTTAAAAACAAATGCATCCGACTGGCCGGGCATATTTGTATCCTGCACATACCATTGCATGCTATCTATTGTTAAAGGAAAACTGAATAAAGATCCCGACCAGCTTGTAAGTAATTCTTCTGTATCAATCCAATCTATCAATTGCTGAAAATCTGCGGCTGTAAAGGGTTTTAATACTATCATCAATTTATTTACAAACTATTTGCTAAAGTAGATTTGCTAATTTAGGTTTTTAAAATAAGAAGTTGTTGTTTACCTGAGATATTTATCAAACCACTCCACAAAATTCTTTTCATCTTTTTCCTTGTTCATCCATCCATGTCCTCCGCCCTGCTTGATAATTAATTTTGAAGGTACATGTGCTGCTTTAAATTTTTCGATAATGGATTCAGATTGTTGTTTTGGAACTAAAAAATCCCTGTCGCCATGCATAATCATCACCGGTGGATCATCGGGAGTTACCCAGTTTATAGGAGAAATTTCTTTGGCAATCTCTAATCTTTTTTTGGTATCTGTGATAGACACAAATGTACCGGTAGTATCATTCCATTCCTTAAAATCGAATGCAGCAGCAATTTTTGCAAATACAAGTGCCGCCTGGTTTATTTTACCCGAAGTATTGGGGCCACCATAATTTAAAAAATCGGTTGGAGGATAAAACACAGCCACTGCCTGTACCCTTGCCGAAACTTTATCAACAGGGTCGTTAGATTTTATATCTTTTTCATCATCAGCAGTTGCAATCATTAATGAAAGGTGCCCACCTGCAGATGAACCGGTGATACCAATATGGTTGGCATCGATACCATACTCTTTTGCATTATACCTTATAAAACGAACAGCTCTTTTTAAATCGCTAATTTCATCGGGGATGGTATATTGTGGTTGCGAACTAACCATTACACCAAACATGGTATAACCTGCATCAAGAAAAACACCCGACTTGGTTAAAAAAGCATCCATCATCCTGGGAGATGATATCCAGTTACCATTTAATACACTGATGATTGCCTTGCCGTTTGCATTTGCAGTTGGTGTAAGCATCATCATAGTTAAGGCCATACCATCTTTACGACCATAAATGATTTCTTTTTTTGTAAAGGATGTACTATCGGTTGCAAATAAACTAAAGGATAACAGCAATAAAGCAACTAACATTCTATATCGCATGATTGAAATTTTTATTTATTCAAACAACTCAGGCTGCGAATTGTTCGCTGTATTTTGTACCCATTCCATTTCGATAGATTTATTATAATCGGCAAGTTTATTACCCAAGGCTTTCCATCCCATCACTTCTACTACTTTTGTAATTTTTATTTTAGCCTTGCGAACCTGCGCCCCCCGCCCACTTTGCATTGCCAGCAAAGGTTCAGGGTCGGTTGTTACTGTTTCAAGATAATTGCCTTCACCTTCTTTAATAAAGAAAAATTTATTGTGCAAAGTTGATGTTTCTATTTTAAATCGTTTTACGCTGTATTGAACTTTTTCTTTATCAAAATAAACGGCTGTAATAATTTTTTCAGGATTAAATTTTTCAATCAATAAAACTTTTTCGGCATCAAAGCGCTGTGTAAGTTCCTGGTCGGTTATTTCATAATTACCATCAGTATAAATCACCAGCAACCTGTCTTCGGCTTCAAACTTACCCAGGTACTCGCCTTTTTCTTCTGTATTTAACCTGCCGAATTTATTATCGAACCAAAGTTTCTTTGCATCCAATGTTGAGTTGCCTGCTTCTTTAAACTTCACCGATTTTATGGGATACTTTGTTACCTGGTTACCAATGCTGCCCCTTCCTTTTATATCCTGCTCTTCAAAATAAAAATCAAATTCTTTGTTTCGAGCACTGCAGTTAGGGCTTAAAATAATTTTAACTACTTCGGCTTCGCCGTTTGCATTGGCCGAAAAATAATGTACCCTGCTTTTATCGGAGCCTTTTGTAAGGTCATATTCTTTATCTCTAGTAACACCGGTAACATTAAACCGTTTTGCATAACTCACACCTGTTTTGCCATCCACATAAATCATGTTGTAGGTAGTGCGGTCGTCGGTTTTTAAAAACACAGCCACATGCAATATATCTTTACCAATAAATACTTTGTCAGCAACCTTCACTACCTTCATGATGCCACCCTTTGTAAATGCAATGATGTCATCCAGGTCCGAAACTTCAGCTACCAGTTCATCTTTTTTTAAACCCGTGCCAATAAATCCATCAGCTTTATTCACATATAGTTTAGTGTTTGCAATGGCTACAGTTTTAGCCTGTATTACATCAAACTGTTTGATTTCGGTTTTTCGTTCCCTTCCTTTGCCATATTTCTTTAAAAGGTTTTCGTAATAGGCAACAGCAAAATCAACCAGGTTGGCCAAATCATGCTTTACCTGTTTTATTTCTGCTTCCAGGTTTTTAATCTGGTCGTTCAGTTCATCAATATCCAGTTTGTAAATACGGCGTACAGGTTTCTCTGTTAGTTTAATAATATCTTCCCTGGTGATTTCCCGCTTTAATAATTTTTTAAATGGATCAAAAGCCTTGTCAATTGCACTAAGCACCTTTTCCCAGGTTTCGTGTTTCTTCTCTAACTCTTTGTAAATTTTTTCTTCAAAAAATATTTTTTCAAGCGAAGTGTAATGCCATTTTTCCTGCAGCTCGGCCAGTTTTATTTCCAGTTCTTTTTTTAATAACTCCTTACTGTTTTCTGTTGCCGCTTTTAACAGTTCGCTTACTTTTAAAAACTGTGGTTTTTCATTTACAATTACACAACAGTTTGGCGATATGCTCACTTCGCAATCGGTAAATGCATAAAGTGCATCGATGGTGATGTCGGGCGAAATGCCCGGCGCCAGTTCTACAATAATCTCCACATCGGCAGCTGTATGGTCGGTTACTTTTTTAATTTTAATTTTTCCCTGTTCATTGGCTTTAACAATACTCTCCATCAACTGCGTGGTGGTAACACCAAATGGAACACTTTTTATAATAAGTGTTTTCTTATCTTGTTCTTCAATAATTGCCCTTACCCTTATTTTTCCACCTCGTACACCATCGTTGTAATTGGTTGCATCCATGGTGCCGCCGGTTTGAAAATCGGGTAATATTTCAAACTTTTTACCTCTTAAATATTTTATAGAGGCTTCAATCAGTTCACAAAAATTGTGTGGTAGTATTTTTGTTGCCAGTCCTACTGCAATTCCTTCGGCACCCTGCGCCAGCAACAAAGGAAATTTCATCGGGAGTGTTACGGGTTCATTTTTTCTACCATCGTAACTTAATGCCCATTCGGTTGTTTTTGCATTGAAGGCCACTTCCAAAGCAAACTTGCTTAGCCTTGCTTCAATATATCTTGATGCAGCCGCCTCATCGCCGGTACGTACATCGCCCCAGTTTCCCTGTGTATCAATTAATAAATCTTTTTGCCCCATGTTAACCAAAGCATCGCCTATAGATGCATCGCCATGAGGATGATATTGCATACTTTGCCCTATGATGTTTGCCACTTTATTAAACCGGCCATCGTCCATTTCTTTCATTGCGTGCAAAATGCGCCTTTGCACTGGTTTCAATCCATCTTCAATTGCCGGCACAGCCCTTTCTAATATAACATAGCTTGCATAATCCAGGAACCATGTTTTGTATTGGCCGCCAATTCCACTGTCGGTGTGTTCGTAATCTTCTTTTGTTTTTTTACTTTTTGCCATTTATCAATTCAGATTTCAATCTTTTTTCCCAATTTCACCAAGGTGAGTGAATTTAAATCCCTTTTCATATTTTAATCCATAACCCATCATCCTGTCCATGGATGAATGGCCGAATAATATTAAACCAATAACTTGCAGTTGCCAGATATAATAAATAAATCCAACTACAAATAATGCCAATGCAATACCCTTATGATGAAAAGTGTTGTAACTAACTGCGCCTATTTTATTTCCCAATAAATAACCAACCATACTAATATCGGGTCCTAAAAGCAAAATTAAATAATACCAGTATGGCACTTTTAAATAAATCAATGCCAATATGCTTACAATAAGCATTGCCATTTCTTCAAGTTTGATAATATTTTTCATGAGTGAAATATTTATTTAAGATTAACTCACTTCATTAGTAGTTAAAACTTTTGTCCGGTTTTTCACTTCAAACTCTTTCATCTTGCCTACTGTTCCCTGCACATCAAACATTTCCAAAGCAATCATGGTTTTTAACCGCCATAATAAATACATATCGCCTGTTGATTGTTTTGCTTTAGTAAGATGAGAGTGTATAATTTTAGATGCCTTTTGCCAATCGGCTGTTACCAGTTTTTTTAATTCTGTATCATAAAAATCGTAGTCTTCCTGCACCAGTTTTTTCCCTCCTTCAAGTAATCGTACACCTTTGTTTTGTTCACAAATTTTTACCCATTCATCCGGGTCCACTTCAAACTCACTTGGGGTTATTTCCCTGGCAAGTTTTTTTGCTTTTACAAATTCTTTGGCCGGTATCTCAAACAAATTAGCCGGGTAAAACAAATTCCCTTTTTCGTTTAAAAAGGGAAGATTGTTCAGGTACAAAATAAATATCCTGCCCTGGTAATCTTTTAACTGGCTCATCAACCAATAATAACCACTTACATCATGTTTATTTTGTGCGGCCCAAATCCAAGCAAATTCTTCGGAGTTATTGTCAAGTCTTTGTTTAATATCCAAAACGGTTTGCTCATCGTTTACAAGCCCGTTATCTACACTCCCATCCAAATCGCTGCCGGCAAGCACTTCACGCCACCATTGTTTACGGTCTTCTATCCCCTGTTGTGTATAAATATTTTGTAAAGGACCTACTGCAAAATCGTCTTTTATTTGTATTATATCGGCCTTTAGGGTTTCATCAAGTTCAAAACTTTTTTCTAACGCTTCTATATCCGCTTCCTGGAATACAATATGAATCATTTTAACTTTTTGGATTTTAAATTTTTGTTCAATTAATGTTTTTATACTGATAACTTTTTATACCGTGGTGGTTTCTTCAGCAAGGTCCAATTCCACTTTCAGGTTATCGATGATGAAATCCTGGCGGCTGGGTGTATTTTTGCCCATATAATATTCAAGCAACTGTTGTATATGTGTTTCGGGTAAAAGCATTACCGGTTGCAGTTTCATGTCATCGCCTATAAAACGGGCAAATTCATCGGGGCTTATCTCGCCCAAGCCTTTAAAGCGGGTCGTTTCGGGCTTATTGCCCAGTTTTTTTGTAGCGGCCAGTTTTTCTTCTTCGTTATAGCAATAAATAGTTTCCTGTTTGTTCCGCACTCTAAATAACGGTGTTTCCAAAATATAAACATGCCCATTTTTAACAAGGTCGGGGAAAAATTGCAGGAAGAAAGTCATCAGCAACAAACGAATATGCATTCCATCCACATCTGCATCTGTAGCAATTACAATATTATTATAGCGCAGCCCGTCATAACCTTCTTCAATATTTAAGGCATGTTGCAACAGGTTAAACTCTTCATTTTCGTACACAACTTTTTTTGTAAGGCCAAAACAATTCAGTGGCTTACCACGCAAACTAAATACAGCTTGCGTTTCTACATTCCTGGCTTTTGTAATACTACCGCTTGCGCTATCTCCTTCGGTGATAAATATGGTGCTTTCTTTTTGTTTTTCCGAAATTTTATCCTTGTCTTTACCTGTTGCTTCATCGTTATAGTGAAACTTGCAATCTCTTAGTTTTTTATTATGAAGGTTTGCTTTCTTAGCCCTTTCGTTGGCAAGTTTTTTAATGCCTGCCATATCCTTTCGCTCCCTTTCGCTTTGTTCAATACGTTTCTTTAAAGCTTCTGCTGTTTCGGGGTTTTTATGCAGAAAATTATCCAGTTCTTTCCCTAAAAAATCGCCAACAAAATTACGCATGCTGGGGCCTCCATCATAAACAGTTTGCGAACCCAGTTTTGTTTTTGTCTGGCTTTCAAATACAGGCTCCTGCACCCTTACACTCAGCGATGCACAAATGCTTCCCCTGATATCAGATGCATCGTAATCTTTTTTATAAAACTCACGAATGGTTTTTACAAAGCCTTCACGAAAAGCTGCCAGGTGGGTACCACCCTGTGTTGTAAACTGCCCGTTTACAAAACTGTAATACTCTTCCCCATAATCATTTTCGTGCGTAAATGCAATCTCAATGTCTTCTCCTTTTAAATGAATGATGGGATACCGGATTTCATCTTCATTGGTTTTACGTTGCAACAGGTCGAGCAAACCATTTTTACTAACAAATCTTTTGTTGTTAAGGTTCATTACCAAACCTGCATTCAGGTAACAGTAATTCCAAAACTGGTTATCTAAATATTCCTGCACAAAATGAAAATTCTTAAACACTTTTTCATCCGGTACAAATGTTACCATCGTTCCATTTTCTTCGGTGGTTTTTGTTTCTTTATGATCCTGTTTTAAAACACCTCTTTCAAATTCAGCTGTTTTTTCTTTGCCATCTCTAAATGCTGTTACTTTAAAATAATTGCTCAATGCATTTACTGCTTTTGTACCAACACCATTTAACCCCACACTTTTTTGAAAAGCTTTGCTGTCGTATTTGGCCCCTGTGTTTATCTTACTCACCACATCCACCACTTTACCCAACGGAATGCCACGACCATAATCCCTTACGGTGATTGTCTTGTCTTTGATGGTTACATCTACATGTTTACCGTAACCCATTGTATGTTCATCAATACAGTTGTCAATCACTTCTTTCAGCAACACATAAATACCGTCATCGGCGCTGCTGCCATCGCCTAGTTTACCTATGTACATACCGGGGCGTAACCTTATATGCTCTTTCCAGTCGAGGCTTCGTATTGATTCTTCGTTATAATCGTTTAGTTCTTTATCGGCCATCATTTCAATTTTTCAATGTTGCGAATATAACTGAATGAAGGGATTTTCAATATTGATGAATTATCCACATTAGCACATAAAATGTGAGCAAATTGTACCTGTGCGATTATAATTTTGCCTGGCAGTTAATTAAACATCATCAGAAACTAATTTTAAGTAGTTTTATACAAATCAATTTCATGAACCTTAATCTTACACAAAAAAATGCTTTAGTATGCGGCAGTACGCAAGGACTTGGTTATGCAAGCGCCGCCGAACTTGCCCTGCTGGGATGCAATATTATTTTGCTTGCCCGTAACGAAAACAAATTGAAAGAAGTGGTTAAAACGCTGGATACTTCAAAAGGGCAGCAACACCAATGGCTGGTTGCCGATTTTTCTGATACACATGCAGTAAAATCAGCAATTGATGATTTTGTAAAACATAATACCATACATATATTGGTGAATAATACCGGAGGCCCGGCCGGAGGCGATGCGTTAACTGCTAAACCCGAAGAGTTTTTATCTGCATTTAATAATCATCTTATCAATAACCATAACCTTATGCAAGCGGTGGTACCCGGCATGAAAAAGGCAGGATTTGGCCGGATTGTGAATATTATTTCTACTTCTGTGAAAGTGCCAATAAAAGGTTTAGGTGTAAGCAATACCATTCGTGCTGCAGTGGCCAACTGGGCAAAAACACTGGCAACCGAATTAGCGCCTTTTGGCATTACAGTAAATAATGTATTGCCCGGATTTACTAAAACTGTGAGGGCCGATTATATCATATCTTCAAAGGCAAAAGCTTCAAACACAAGTGAAGACGAAGTGATGAAGGCGTTGGTAGCCGAGATACCTGCTGGCAGGATAGGGCAACCTGATGAATTTGGAGCGGCTGTTGCATTCCTTTGCAGCCCAGCAGCGGCCTATATCAACGGCATTAACCTCCCGGTAGATGGCGGACGCCTGGGCTGTTTGTAATAAATTAACAAATGCGATTGGTTACAATTTTTTAAAACTGGTATATAATTTTTTGTTGATAAAGAATTTTAATTATCACCTTAAAATTTCTTTTCTTTGAACAATTATTTTTAAAACAAAAATTAAAAAAGATGAAACTGACGAAATTATTAATGGCATTAGCAGTATCAGCAACCGTGTTTTTTGTTAGCTGTAAACCTAAAGATGCCGACATTAAAACTGCAGTGGAAGCTGCATTAAAAGCAGATACCTCTTTAAAAGCAGCAATGGTTGAAGTAAAAGATGGCATTGTAACCTTAACCGGCGAATGCAAGGATGATGCCTGCAAAGCAGCCTGCGAAAAATTAGTAGCCGCTGTAAAAGGTGTAAAATCAGTTGTAAATAATTGCACTGTTGCGCCACCTGCACCAGTACCTGCTTCAGTAACAACTGTTTTAGATGCAGCTACACAACAAGCTGTAAAAGACGGGTTAAAAGATATTGCCGGAGTAACTGTTGAATTTGTTGGCGATAAAGCTGTATTAAAAGGCGAAGTAACAAAAGCCAACCGTATGAAAATTATGCAGATACTTGCATCGGCAAAGGTTTTAAGTGATGTTACAGGGTTAACAGATAAAAAATAATTTTTTAAATTTTAAAAACTAAATAAAATGGCTTTACAGGATAAATATGCAGAGTTATTACAAACCGCTAATAATTTAGGTGTAGCTAACTTAGCAGTAACAGAGCAAAATGGTGTATTACACGTAGCTGGTACAGCAAAAAGTACTGCCGATTATGATACACTTTGGGCTTTGTATGATAAAATAGACCCTAATATGGCTAGTGGCGACCTGATGATGAACATTGATATTAAAGCAGAAGCTGGAGCACAGTTAAAAGTAACAACCGACTCATCTAACCTTAACATAAGAAGTACGCCAAGTACCGAAGGCGATATTGTTGGAAAAGCGGCTCATGATGAAATTGTTACGCTGGTAGAAAAAACCAACGACAGCTGGTGGAAAATTAAAACCAAAGACGGTGAAGAGGGATATGCATTTACGCAATATCTGTCACCAATATCTTAATCATATTTTGTATAAATGATAAAAGCCATCCTAATTAAACAGGGTGGCTTTTTTGTATCTTTACAAAAATAAATAAGATGAAAAGATTTTTTGCATTGTGCATAACCACCATCATGCTGCCATCATTTTTTTATTCCTGTATGGCGCAATCAAAAAAAGTTTTAACCGCTGTTGAATTTGAAAAAGAAATTGCAGGTAAAGAAAATATCCAATTACTGGATGTTAGAACACCCGGTGAATTTTTTAGCGGGCATTTAAAAAATGCTATGCTGGCCGATTGGAACAACAAATCAGAATTTGACCGTAGGATTAACTTCATTGATAAAACAAAGCCTGTATATATTTATTGCCTGGGCGGTGGAAGAAGCTCGGCTGCTGCCGCAAAAATGGAAAAATTGGGCTTTGAAAACATTATTGAACTTAAAGGTGGTATTAATGCATGGAAGGCAGCTAACCTGCCACTGGATGGACAAAGCAACGAAAAGCAATTGAGCATTGAAGATTTTAAAAACAGTATTACAGCACATAAAACTGTATTGGTAGATTTTGGTGCTGCCTGGTGCCCCCCGTGTAAAACAATGGAACCTGTTCTTAAAAGTTTAGAAGAAAACAACAAAGGAAAATTTGTTATTGTAAAAGTTGATGGCGGCCGGGATGAGGATATTTTAAAAGAATATAAAGTAACAGCACTGCCTGTATTCATCATATTTAAAGATGGTAAACAGGTATGGCGTAAAGACGGGATTGCCTCCGAACAAGAAATGGCAAGCCATCTTTAAGAAGCTACATTGTTTTTTTATTACTTAAATATTTTCCTATAGCAATAAGAAATAATGAAAGCCCAAGGAATGCAAGGGCTAATCCTCCGGCATTGATAAGCGCTTTGCCATACCCTAATTGATCTGCATTGATAAACGGGTAAGGATATTCTCCTGTTACCAGGCCACGTATGGCAATATAAATAAGGTAAACAAATGGGTATATAAGCCAGGTAAATGCATTTATAAACTTCAATTCTTTTTTGGGTACAAACAACCACCACATTAATATAAACAATATTGGAATTACGGTATGCAGTAATTCATCAGTAAAATATTGCAAACCCGTTGGTTGCCATAAAAAACGAAGTATAGCATTATAAACTACACCAACAATGGTTATATAAACTGTAATGGCTGTTAGGGTTGAAGGTTTAGAAAAAAATCTTTCTTTACTTAGGGCAGTATTTTTAAAAAACAATATAGAAGAACATAAGGCTACGATTAGGTTAGTGAGTATTGTAAAAAAACTAAAATACCTTATGATGATTTCAACTTTAGTACCTGTACCGTTTTGAAAGATAAGGTACAACTGTGATATCAGTGCAAACCATCCCAAAACCATTAATACAAATAAGTATATTTTTGGAATTAAAATTTTATCATTACTCACCATTACTGTTGATTATTTTTCAGAAGTTGGTAAAAATAATTACCAAATATTTCGTGGGCAAGAATCGCCATATTTGTTACCAATTAAAAATCCAAGCACCACTTCATGTGTTCCTTTGGTATAAGTTTGTAACCTGGATGTTGTTGCATGTTCGTACGCATAACTGATGTTGAAAGTGTTTGAAACATTTATCCCTATCATGCCAGAATAACCACCCACAAGGTTTGCAAAACGGTAGCTACCCCCAATCCACAAAAAATCCTGGTACTGCAATTTTACATTGGCGTGCACACTTGTAAGTTGTGGCTCCCAGTATTGAACCATTACTGAAGGTAACACAGAAATATCTTGCGTCATAGCAAAACGGTATCCTGCCGATGCAAAATAATTGGGAGTGAAATAAGTGCCGTATTGCTTATCAGTAACAAATTTAACTTTACCGGGTATAATGTTTAAAACAGATGCGCCAACAAAGTAACGGGCCGAATATAACCATACTCCTACTCCTACCTCGGGCCTTACTTTACTGATGGAACCGTTATTATAACCAACCGCCGGGTCATTGGGATCAAGATTACCCCAAACAATCTTTGATCTATCAAGGTTTACACTGGTTACACCTGCACTGAAACCTGCTGCCAGGCTTGTTTGTACACCCAAAGGTTTATGATAAGCATAAGTTGCTGCAATTGACCAACGGTTGATATAACCTGCTTTGTCATTAATAACATTTAACCCGATGCCATGGTGGGCAGGCGAAACGGCATATTCATCCCATGCTTTTGGGCCCCCGGGATGCTGTCCAGGAATTTTGAATGAAGTAGCATTGGTACGAAGATCTTTTTTACCAATTGGCCCATGTATGGTAAAATATGTAGTTACCGGTGCGCCGGTAATACCTGCCCATTGATTGCGGTAACTCAATTTTACATCGGTGTAATTTTCTATACCGGTAATGCCAGGGTTAAGTATGTAGTTGTTTAAAATATATTGAGTGTAATATGGTTTAGCCTGTGCCATAGAATTAAAACTTCCCAACAGGCAAATCATTACAATAAAAAAATTTTTTCTCATGTTCTCAGTTTTTATATCCCTCAATTACAATTTTCAAATTATTTCAAGATGGTTACATATCCGGTAATTGGTTCTCTTCCATTACCGGGTTCAATGATATAATAATAAGTATCAATGGGCAGTGGTTTTCCTTTTAAAGTTCCATCCCATGGTGTGTTATAACCTCTTGATTCAAATACCAACTGACCCGACCTTGTAAACACCTGTACCCTGTTATCGGGATAAGTGTTTAAATAATCTATACGCCAGGTATCGTTAATACCATCATTGTTTGGTGTAAATGTATTGGGTATGATGGGGAACTTAAGTAATTTCACAAACACATCATCGCTTAAAGAACATCCACCACCATTGGTAACTTTTAAAGTGTAGGTCATATCGGTTAATGGCTTATCTACTTTCACATTGGCAATTGTATTATCAATCAAATACAAGTTAGGAGTCCATAAATATGATGCGTTAGGCGCATAAACTTCCGGTTGCAATGTAATAGTTCCTCCTTCCAATATATACCTGTCGGGCCCTGCATTTACATGCGGATAAGGATATACAATAAATGGTTTTACCAATGTATCGCTATTACAATTAAAACTGTTTACGGTATATAATTTCACATTATAAGTAAGTGTATCACTAAATGTATGAGTAAATGTGTTTGTATTCATAGTGGTGCCATCGCCTAAGTCCCAAAACCATTGATTGATAGTTCCATCTTTACCATCGCTGTTATCGGTGATGGTAACATTATCGCCAATGCATATTGCTGGTTTACTGAAAGTGAAATCAGCTTTGGGTTGCGGATGAATATTATTTATAATGATTGTGGTATCATGATAACATCCCACATCACTTGTAACAAGCAATTTAACGCTATACGGACCTGTGCCTGCATACCAGTGCGAAGGATTTACCGCAGTGGATGTATTATTAGGACTTGATGGTTCTCCAAAATCCCATACATATGTTAACGGTGCAGCACCAGGTATAGTAGAACCATTAATAAAATTAACTATTGCATTGGGTAAGCAATAATTTGGTTTATCTACTGTAAAAGACGGTACAGGCGCCGGGCTTACTGTTACCGGCATGATATGCGGTGTACTAGGGCATCCATAAGCAGAAGTATTGTACATGGAAACGAAGAAAGTACCTGCCGATGGGAAAGTATGTGTAAACGTTGTTCCAGGCAGATGATTCTCTAACGGTGATCCATCACCAAAATTCCAGGTGGTATTGCTTAACGTAACAGATGCCGGAGCAGTTGATTGCTCAACAAATGTAGCAGCATTGCCCTCGCATATTGGTGATACATAACTGAAAGCTGCATGGGCCGTATCAAGCACAGTTATTGTGTTGCTAATAGTATCAACACAGCCGGCTGCAGTTGAAGTAAATGTATATTTTAAAGTGTGTGTACCAATACCTGCAATCAATGGGGTAAAAATACCGGTGGGCGAAATACCCGGACCGCTAAATGTTCCGGTACCCGGTACCCCACCAACTTCGCTGGCTTGTGTAATCTGGAATGGCATTGCTAGCAGGCAGGCATCTGGTATATTATTAAACTGCACTTTAGGAGCCGCATTTAAAGTTATTACCCTGGTAATTTGATTAACACATAAAGTACCTGAATAAGCCAGCATCCTAATACTTATATTTTTTGTAAGCGGGCTTTGGAAATTAGGATACAGGTGAGTATATGTTTTATTCAATACAGGATCTTCATCCGTTTCAAATGTAGTTGGTGCGCCGGTAGCATCCCAATAAATTTCAAGTTTTGTTACATTACCAAAGTTTACTGTTGACAGGTTGGTGATGGTAACAGAATCATTAGCACATAATGTTGTAGGGTTGCTTACCGAAAAATCAGCAACAGGATTAGCGCCGTTAATGGTTATTGGTTGCACAATGGTATCCTTGCAACCCAATAAACTTGTAACCACATGCGTAACCTGGTAAACACCCGGGGCTAAATATAAATGGGTTCCGTCTTTAGTGAAAGTTTTAGGGCTGCCATCGCCAAAATCCCACTCGTAACCTGCAGGGTCAATACTTCCCGATGCAATTTTACTGGTATCAATAAATACTGCCGATACATCATTGATACATACTTCGGGTATTGTAAACCCGGCTTGTGGCCTGTAGTTAATGGTTACCGGTATGGATGCAATGGGGTTGCTGGTACAACCTTTATCGGTACTAACGGTTAAGGTTACCGTATAAGTGCCTGGTGTTGGATAAACATGCGAGGGGTTTTGAATAGCTTCAGTGGGCGAGCCATCACCAAAATCCCAAACCCATGTATTAACCACTCCGGAATTTGCTACGGAAGCATCTGTAAAATTAATAATCCTGGTTTGGCAACTTGGTGTGGTATAGGTAAAGTTTGCAGTAGGTAAATCATTCACCAATATATTTCCAGTTAGGTTAGGATTAACACAGGGGCCTGTAGTGCTTACTGTGTAAGTGAAGTTACCTGCAACAGTTGGTATGCCGGTAATTGTAACTCGGTTGCCTGCAACTGACCAGGTAACTCCTGTTGGTAATCCTGTAACAGTAGCACCGGTAGCGCTGCCGCCAAAATCGTATGTAATGTTTGTAATAGTTGCATTTCTGCAAAGCTCCTGTGCATCGGTTCCTGCTGCGGATGTTAAAGCTAATGTTCCATCTTGTGTAACATTTATTGTACCGGTAACATCAGGTACCGGAATGGCACATGGGCCTGTAGGATGAATAGTATAAGTAAATACGCCGCTTTGTGTTGATGACCCCGAAATGGTTATAACACCAGCAGCATAAGTACCGGTAATACCAGCAGGTAAACCAGTTACGGTACCTCCATTGCCGCTTCCACCAATATCGTACCTGATATTTGTAATGGGTGTATTAATACAAACAGTTTGATTATCGTTATCGCCTGCTCTTAAAGTTACCGTTGCATCAGGAGTAATATTTACAGTTACCGATTGGCCTGTAATAGCCCTGGTACATAAAGTAGAGCCAACATTATTTACACTAACCAAATTATACACAAACGGGCCTGCTACATTTGTAGGTACAGAAACCGTAGCCGTATTACCGGTTGAATTTACAGTAAGCGGAGCGCCACCATTAATAGTATAAGTAAAAGTATATGGAGCTGTACCTAATGAACCCGTAAATGTAATTACCGGTTGTGGGGCATTTATACAAACAGTAGTATTTCCGGCAATAGTTGCATTGGGTAAATCAGGTACTACCACCTGGTGAACAACCGTATCGCTTAAGCAACCCGGAGTAGTAATGGACGCATACCTTACATTATACGTGCCGGGAGCAGTATAGGTATGTGTTGGGTTACGAAGGTTTGATGTGGGCGAACCATCACCAAAATCCCACCACCATTTATATGTTGGTTTGGGGGTTTGGGGAGTTGTTTCAGTAAACTGAAAAGGTTCTGCCACACAACCACCGGGAGTAAAAGTAAAATCGGCCACAGGCGGATCGGAAACCTGTAAATCAAAATCTATCTGTTGTTCGGAGCCACAGCCTGAAGAATTGGGCGAATAAGTTGTTATGGTAACAGGATAAACACCTACTGTACTAAAAGAATACAAAGAAGGCAACGAATACCAATACAAGGTAACGCCATTAACTATTGTTGTTGAATCGGGGCCACCGGCGCCGGGTGTGCAGGTTGAATACCGTATTGTATCAATTGCCGGTACCGGCGGGCCGGGAAGGTTTGACAAATCCCAACGGATAGAATCGGCACAGTAAGGTAATGACACTTTAAACCTAAAAGGTGAATTTGTACAAACAGATGGAGTGGTTTCGATTCCATATTGTGTTTGCACTCTTATTTGCTGGTACAAGTCTTTTACATTGGTGCCGGCTGAGTATGCGTAGGTTTCGTTTTGTGCATAACCATAAGCAATTGCATTAAAACTACTGTCAGATTTTAAAGAATGGTACGTTTCTGATATAGTATTAAGGTATAAATAAGAATAAGTTGGGTCTTGGGGATGAGGCAACCAGTTTGCCGCCGGAATTGTTGCACCGTCAAATCTAAAAGATGAAATTGCTGTACCACTGTTTTTCATTATTACATGAATAAAATGTTGTGGTGTGGTTGAATGTGATAACCGGTCTGAGCTTATTAAAGTAACATCATTAATATTTTGTTCTACAGGGTTTAATATAACCATATCCGGGTCGTATGGATTAGGATTGCCCTGGCAATTAGCGCTGGTAAAATATTGAGCAACACATATTGCCGAATCAGATTCTATTAAATTGGGTGTATTATTTGAAAATTCATAAAAATTATTAACAAAAGATGTGTATGGTATAACAACACCATTAAGCCTAACATTAGATGTAGGTGACGGTTTTGGCAAAATAATCCTGTAGTAATTTAAAAGTCTTCCGGAACTTGGAACTGTTAAATACTTTCTACCCCATGTTGCAGATGGATAAAGTTGCTGGTAAAGATTATCTGCACCATTACCGCAAGTATTAGGAATCCAAACCCTGCCACTTCCAGAAAAAACAGCAATTCTTTTACATCCTCCATTACCAGACGCAACAGACCGGATTGAAGTACCTGTTAAATCAGATCCTGAATTACCGCTCATTGCACCTAATACCTGGTATATTTCTCCTTTATTTAGAGTAACAGTATTTGTAGAACCTGGCACCCACCCTGCTTTTGTAGTTTGGGTAGGTACTATTTCAACAGTGGTTCCATCTTCAACAGCTATTATAGTTATAAAATTATTCCCTGTTGGATTTGCAGAAAGCTGGGTAAAACTGGATGCATAATATTGTTTACCCAATACGTTTGTTGGCAAACATAAAGTAGCGGCGCTAGAAAGTGCTTGTGTAGTAAAAGAATAAACAACAATGGGCTTAGCAGCTGTAACATGAATAGCTTTCCCTGTAAATAAACCATCTCCTTCGCCTGTAGCTGGCACATAAGTAAAATAAATGCTTGGGATATTTACATTTGTAACCTGCCCGGCGGTAAGATTACCTGAAGCAATTGCTCCAGCACCATAAGCTTCTATCGAATATGTTGTATTTACATCTGATGTAAGTGACAATGTCATCACTGGTGGAGAACCTGTACCCATTGCATAATGCCATCCTGATGTTATCCAAAAATCTTTCCCCTTATTGCTGAAGTCTTGTGCAGAAACGGTTATAGAAAATATAACAATAGATAGCAGAAGTAAAATTTTTCTCATGGTGATTTGGTATAAAATTGCCTTTGTTTGTTTTAAATCTATGTATGATTTATTGGGAAATTATTAAATGTTATATAATTATTGTATGCTTTTCAATGTGATTTTTGAAAGGTATCAAATATAGTGAGAATAAATAAAAAAGCCGCATAGAAATGCAGCTTTTGTTAAGAATCTTTCGATTCTGTAACCCCCAAAGAAAACATCGTAAACCAAGCACTTACGTTTAATTTCCCGGGGTTGGGGTATAAACGTGGTTTAGGGTTATATTATTTTGCTGGTTAATAAATTCATTTATATTAAAACTATATATGCATTATTGGGCTTTGCCAACTTATCTATAAACTTTTATTTTTAAATAAGCCATTATGATTTTTAACCGGAATCAATGCCCATGTTGCCGGCAAAACTGCATCATTAAGTGTACTTAGGTTATTTAAAAACAATTTTGTTTGCTTAAACAATAATTGAAGGGTTTCTTTTAAGATTGATTGTAATTGTTTCATAAGTAAGAATTAAAAAAGTTTTAAAGAGAAAAGGAGCCGGCAATAAATTACTGCCGGCTCCGGCATTCAACATGTGTTAGTTTATCTTAACCACTTGCTGCTTATCAAGCATAATGCCATTGAAAACCAGTTGGGCCACATAAATTCCACTTGAAAGGCCTGTTAACCCATCAAGCTGAATACTATTGTGTCCTTTACTTATTGTTGATTGTTTGGATAACAAAGTTTGACCAGAAGTGCTTATCAGGCGAATTTGAGCTACACCTGTTTCTGTTGCATTAAAACTAATATTCAAATTTTTTGCAAAAGGGTTGGGCGAAACCTGCATTACCACATTAGCTTTTGATTGCAACCTAACTGCCAATACTTTACTGTAAGTTATCTTGCCATCATTATCAACTTGCTTCAACCTATAATAAACAACCTGCTTGCTTTTTAATTCACTGGATTGATCTTTTGCCATATAACTTTTGCCGGTACCATTTGTAGTAAACCCATCTAACACTATTGCTATAGTACTGAAGTTGTTATTATCAAAAGAACGCTCTACTTCAAAATGATTGTTATTAATTTCCTGTGCGGTAACCCATTTTAAGGTTACAGCATTATTATTTGCTACTGCATCAAAAGATAAATAGGAAACAGCCAAAGGCCCACCCTGTGGATAGATAAAATCTCTAAAATATAAACTTGTTTGCCTGTCTTGTGCTGAGTTATAGTTGTTGATTGCACCACATCTGAAGATAAAACTAGATATGCTACTATGCTTTACAGTAAACATAACTTGTTTTGCTGATGTATCAATACCAGTATATTCATTACCACCAATATTTGTACCTGTAAACATAGTTCCGTTTTGTGTTACGGTAATTTCAGGTGTAGCCACCCAATAACTAGATACACCTCCTCCTAAATCAATCCCATCTAATTCATGTAGGTTTGAGTTACCGTCAATATCAATTCCGGTAGCATATAAACTGTCTTGAGGCATTGGTGTAAATGTACCAGCTACTACAAAATCAATTTTAAAATCAATATAACCGGTTGAATTTTTCTTTAATTTAATATTAGGAGAAAATGCTTCAGGCTTTGATATCGCATTGTCATCAAGTATATTAACTTTAGCACCCCCGGTTGCTGATACTATTGTAATTATAGCATCTGTACCTGATTTAACATTTGAAATTCTGTAAACAGAGTTAACAGCGTTATTAGTACCGGAAATTAATGTAGGCGTTGCCTGAAATTCGAACAGCCAGGGTAGAACTTGTGACTGTACATTGAATGTGCCAAATAAAACAGCACAAAATAAAAATAATTTAAGCGTAAATTTCTTGTTCATTTCTTTGTGGTTTGAGGTTTCGAAAGAGTTCTTTACAGGAAATTTGACGTAGGGCTTTTTTACCCGGACCAAAATTGGATGGCTTAAAAGAGGAAGCTGGAGGTTAAAGCATTTTTGAAAGCAGGATAACCGAGGTAATGGCCATTTCTGATTTCGACACAAACATAGTGCGTTTTTCGGAAAACGCAAATTTTTTTCACCGTAATTTTACTGTTTATTGAGTAAATATGCTTAAACGTGGTAATTTTTAAATATTTTCTATAACAATAAAAGATATCCCATATTTTATTCAATAATGATCAAAAATATTTAGAATATTTTTTCTGTCGAACACTTATTTTTTAAAACCATAGCTAAAAACTATAGAGTTTTTCATATAATATCTACCAATTTCCAACTAAACTAAAGCCACTATTCTTCTTATATTATATTATTATATAAGCTCCTTTTCTATTAACTTCTTATGAAAAATACTTTTTCATTTTTAAGTCTTACCAACTAAATCTAATAAAATACTACAAGCTTTAAATTGTATGGCTTACTTGAAATAGCCATTTTGTCAGCATACTTCAATTAACACTTGCATATCTTCTTAAACTGTTTAAATATAGCCATCATAACTCCTGGTTGTATTTATCATTAGGAAGAAAATCTTGATAAAAAAATTCCTATACAATATTTCTAAATTAAATTAATATTAAATATCTAATTTTATACGATATTAAATGCTCAATATACTTTGTTATAAATTATTAACCAGTTAGAAATTAAATTACATAATAATTAATTAGTATTTTTAAAAGTAAACATCAAAAATTAATCATTATTAGCAAATTTATTTAAATTATATCGATTAATAAATTATAATTAACTTATCATATATACTTAATTATCTTTAATTTACACTACATTTAATAAACCTTTAAATTTAGTAATTATTTTTTTAAAATTTTGTCATTCTGTCTGTATACATTCTAACAATTTTAGTTAAACTTTTTAATAAATTTTAAACCTTTTATTGTAATTCAGTTTTCTTATTTTAAATTACATCCTAAAAAAAGTCCATCCATGGCAAAGAACCGCCTCTACCCTTTCGTTTTTATTATTATTGTATTTTGTGCGTCATCGTGTCAGGCTCCAAAAGAACTTGTTTACCGGGATTTTAAAAACCTGAGTGTTGATAAAATTGGGTTTGCCTCCAGCATGCTTAAGGTTGACCTTATTTATTACAACCCCAATAAATTTGGCTTACAACTCAAATACACTGATTTGGACATATACATCAACAACAATTATTTTGGCCATAGCTCACAGGATTACCAGATAACCATTCCAAGGCTATCAGAATTTACATTGCCGCTGCAGATACAACTAGATATGAAAAACCTGGTGAAAAATGCCATTCCCACCCTTTTTTTAGGCAAAGAAGTTATGTTGAAAATTACGGGAACAGTAAAATTGGGTAAGGCAAATGTGTATAAAACCTTCCCGGTTAATTATGAAGGGTTACAGAAATTTTCTGTGAAATAAGCCATTATAAAGCCCTTTAATCAAAAAATTATTGTTTGGTTTCTGTTACCGCAGGTTTAGCTGGTTTTGGGTGCATCCTGCATTCTTTTGGCAGACGTTTAAAGGCAGATTCTTCGGCTTCAATGTCATCAGCATCAAAACCAAGGTTGGCAATCGCCACTTTTATATTTTCGAGTGTAGTACGGTCGTTTAACCAGGTAACGGTAGTAGTTCTTTGTTTTAAATTCACTTTTACCGAGCTAACTCCATATTCTCTGGCAATAAAGAATTCAACCCTGTCCTTACAAGTTTCGCATTGTACAGTGGGGGTTTTAATTACGGCTTTGCCTGATACTTTTTGATACTGGCCAAAACTTACAGTAACCAGGCAAAAAATAGCTGCTATACTCAGTGAAAGTGCTTTCATAATGGCTACATTTAGCTAAAGATATTAATTGCCCGTCCAATTTGCAGGATTGAGCCGCCAATTTAACAAGGTATTTTCATCAGCAGCAGTAATAATCCCTTTTTGAATAGCTAATTCTATAAGTGTTGGATAATTAGTTAAAGAGTGATAAGGAATTTCTGCGGTTTTAAATGCTTTATCAGCAATTTCAAACCCATAGTTAAATATAGAAACCATTCCTATAACATCTGCACCGCTTGATTTAAGTACTTCACAAACCTGTAAACTGCTTTTTCCTGTTGAGATAAGGTCTTCAATAACCAAAACCTTACTTCCTTTTTCTAACGAACCTTCTATTTGGTTGCCTAATCCATGTTCTTTGGGTTTAGGCCTAACATAAATGTACGGTAGTTTTAATTGATCGGCAGCCATGGCACCCCAGGCAATACCAGCAGTAGCCACACCAGCCAGCACATCTGCCTGTTGAAACTTTTCAAAAATAACACTGCACATTTCGCTTTTAATAAAATCACGAACATACGGAAAAGACAATACCTTCCTGTTATCGCAGTAAATAGGGCTTTTCCACCCACTTGCCCAGGTAAAAGGCGCTTGTGGGCTCAATTTTATTGCATTAATTTGTAAAAGCTTTTCGGCTACTGCTTTTTCGTTTGTCATGTTGCAAATTTATATAAAAGCATTTACCATTAGCGGTTTGCAGTAAGCTTTAATTTAAATACTACTCATTAAATCTATAGGTTAAAAATAATAGTAATAACGGTAAGTGTATGTTCATTAAAATATATTTTGGCAATAAACCGGTAATCCTTTGTAATGAAATTGAAAAGGAAATAAATGAATTATTGCATCACCCCGATACTGTATTTGTTGATGAACTGTCTTCCAGCGCCATAAAATCGATGCTGCATGAAATAAAGAAAGAAGAATTTCATGCAGGAGTGATATGGCATAACGACTTTGAGCACCTTAAGAAGACTTTCTTTAAAAATTTTAAGGTGATAGAAGCTGCTGGCGGTATTGTACAAAATGATAAAAAAGACATATTGTTTATAAAGCGGCTAGGTAAATGGGATTTACCAAAAGGTAAAATTGAAAAGAATGAAAAGCAGCAAGACTGTGCGGTACGGGAAGTGATGGAAGAAACAGGAGTAACAAACCTTTTTTTAAAAAAGAAAATTGGAGAAACCTACCATGTATATGATGAATATGGTAAACATTATTTAAAAATTTCGCATTGGTATCATATCACATGTTCATCTAACCAGCAACTATTACCGCAAACACAAGAGAATATCACCGAAACCAAATGGATTAAGACATTGCATATTAAAGAGCCAATGCAAAATACTTATCCATCAATAAAAGATATAATGAACACTTTTTTTGATGAACCCTGAAATGATTTTTTGGTTGTAAAAAACACCGGTTACTTTTTCTTTTCTAAGATAGCAACTGTTAGCCTGCTTATACAAACAAGTTTCATATTATCATCATGAATTTTTATATCCCACACATGTGTTGAAGTGCCAATATGCAAAGCAGTGCAGGTTGCTGTTACATATCCGCCTGTGGCGCTGCGTACATGGTTAGCATTAATCTCAAGGCCTACGCAATATTTTTCTTCGGTATTAATTACAAAATGAGAGGCAAGGCTGCCTACTGTTTCGGCCAATGCACAACTTGCACCTCCATGCAGAAGACCATAAGGCTGTATGGTACGTTCATCAACAGGCATGCGCATCACCAGGTAATCATCGCCTTTTTCAACCCACTCCATTCCCAGGAAAAATGCCATAGTTTTTTTCCCTTTTGCCAAACTGTTGATATCTGGCAAAGTAAAATCCTTATTAAACCAAATTGACATTATAAAATTTAAAAATTGTAATAGTTATTTCTTTTTTGTGATGGACCGTTTCACTTCTTCGGGTAAAAATTGTGATATATCGCCACCGTTTTTCAACACATCTCTTACTAAGGTAGATGCAACAGAAGTGTATTTAGGCAGGCAGGTAAGAAAAATAGTCTCAATATTATTATCTATACTTCGATTCATATCTGCAATGGCTTTTTCATATTCAAAATCGTTCACATACCTTATTCCACGTAAAATAAATTTAGCACCTACTTTGTTGCAACAGGTGGCAGTTAGGCCATCGTAAGCAAGTACCTCTACTTTTGGATTGTTTTTATAAATCTCCCTTAGCCATTTTAATCGTTGTTTTTCGCTAAACATAGGTTGCTTATTACTATTACGGCCAATCCCTATCACCAGTTTATCAAACAAAGGCAAAGCCCTGTCAATAATATCAGTATGGCCAAGTGTAACGGGGTCAAATGTACCGGGGAATAAACAAATTCGGTTCATGAATGATTATTGTTTAGTGCTTAGTTTTTAATCAGGTTTATTGCCGGCAAGCAAATACAATGAAGCCATCCTAACTGCAACGCCGTTTTCAACCTGTTGTAAAATAATCGACTGGTTGCCATCGGCTACATCGCTATCAATTTCTACGCCACGGTTAATAGGCCCGGGATGCATAATTACAATTTCTTTTTTTAATCCATCCAATAATTTACGGCTTACTCCATATGCCAGGTTATATTCTCTTAACGATGAAAACAATACCTGGTTTTGCCTTTCTAACTGAATACGTAATACATTGGCTACATCGCACCATGCTAATGCTTTCTTAATATCATACTCAACTTTTACATGCAATGCATCTTCAATATACTTTGGTATTAATGTTGGCGGTCCAGCCACCATCACTTCGGCTCCCATTTTATTTAACAGGTAAATATTACTGAGCGCCACTCTCGAATGCATGATATCGCCAACCAGCACAATTTTTTTCCCGGCAAGGCTACCGGTTTTTTCCTGTATTGAAAATGCGTCGAGCAAGGCCTGTGTAGGGTGTTCGTTAATACCATCGCCGGCGTTAATGATGGCAGCCGGTATATGTTTGGATAAAAAATGCGGTGCACCACTGGCACTATGCCGCATTACCACCATATCCACCTTCATGCTTAAAATATTATTTACCGTATCCAAAAGGGTTTCGCCTTTTGAAACGGATGAACCTGAAGCAGAAAAATTAATTGTATCGGCGCCAAGCCTTTTTTCGGCCAGTTCAAAAGATATCCTTGTTCTGGTTGAATTTTCGTAAAACAGGTTTACAATGGTAACATCACGTAAGGATGGAACTTTTTTTACCGGTCGTTGTAATACTTCTTTAAACTGGGTGGCGGTTGATAAAATAAGGGAAATATCTGCTGCAGTAAGCTGTTTAATGCCCAATAGATGTTTGGTAGATAGTTGCATTAAGTGGCAAAGTTAATGGAAAAGTCAAAAAAGCCAAAAGTAAAAATTCAATAGTGGCATCTTAATTGCAGGCCAATTTTGAATTATGAATTATGAATTTTGAGTTTCAATAAAGTACCACCTCTTCCTTATCCCATTCTACTTTTACTTTTTGCGAAACTATTGAATCAATTGCTTTTCCGCAGTAATCAGGTTGTATGGGAAGTTCCCGATTAAACCTCCTGTTAACAAGTACACACAACTCAACTTTTTTGGGGCGGCCAAAATCTTGTATGGCATCTAAGGCTGCCCTAATAGTGCGTCCTGTGTATAGTACATCATCAATTAAAATAACTTTTTTATTATCTATTGAAAATGGTATTTCTGTTTTATTGGCCACATGTAATTCATCACGTACATCATCCCGGTAAAATGTTATATCCAGTTTACCATATTGCAGATTTTCATTTGGATGCAATTGTTTTATATATTCTATCAACTTAGCTCCAACATGTACGCCTCTTGGCTGGATACCAATAAACACCACATCGTTTAAATGCAAATTATTTTCAACAAGCTGATGGGCTAACCTAGATATTGTAAGGTATAATTGTTGTTTATCTAAAATTGTTTTCAAAATAATTTATTTATGATGCGAATTTATTCAACATTAACCTTTTTAAAATATCTCCCGGGTTACCGGGGTATTATATGTTATTTACCACCTATTAATTTTTTTTGAAGTAATTCCAGGTCATCCCATTTTGACTGGGCAGCCAGCTTTGCCTGTTTTGGCCATGTACCCGGGTTATGCATAGTATATTTACTTCCACCAGTTTCTAATATTTCTTTTAAACTTTTAATAGTGGCTTTTGAAAGTTGCTTATAAGTATGAATATTGTTTTTATACAACAATGACTCAATTTTTTTACCAATGCCTTCAATTTTGGTTAGGTTGTCTTTTAAAGTTGCAACAGGCTTTGTTTTAGTTGTTTTTGATTTTGATTTTATTGTTTTTGGCTTTTGCAGCAAAGTTTCATCAACCACTTTCGCCACCCTGATGATACAATTTTCAACAGGGAAGCCTGATAATTCAGAAATAATCTTTTCATTATCATCATTAACCCAACGGCCATTGCCAAGCAGGTAACGGTATTGGTAATCTTTACCTGTTTCCAGTTCTACTTCCACCTGCATACTTCCATCTGCCTGTTTATTTAAGTTAAAACCTTTTTCAAGGTTCCAGTCATTAAACTCGCCTAATAATACACATTCATCGGCGCCAATAATATTGGCTGCCGGTAATGTAAACATAACTTTAGTTTTCATCATTTACTTTTTGTTTTTATTTTTCTTGCATAAAAGGATAACGGTAATCTGTAGGCGAACTAAAAGTTTCCTTGATAGTACGTGCGCTCAGCCAGCGGTACAGGTTTAAAATAGATCCTGCTTTATCGTTGGTACCGCTGCCTCTTGCACCGCCAAATGGTTGCTGCCCCACTACCGCACCTGTAGGTTTATCATTAATATAAAAATTACCTGCGCTGTTTCGTAACCTGTCAGTTGCTAGTTCTACTGCGTACCTATCCTGTGCAATAATTGAGCCTGTTAAAGCATAATCAGATGTTTCATCTACTAATTTTAATGTAGCATCAAATTTATTTTCATCGTACACATACACGGTAAGCACCGGCCCAAATAATTCTTCGCACATAGTAACATATTTAGGGTTGGCAGTTTCTATAATAGTTGGTTCAATAAAATAACCTTCTGTTTTATCGCATTTTCCACCAACCCAAATTTTTGCACCACTTCCTTTCTTTCTTGCGCCTTTTATATATCCTTCCAGTTTATCAAAGCTTTTTTCGTCAATAACTGCATTTACAAAATTTGTAAAATCTTCTACCGTACCCATCTTCATTGTCTTTACCTGTTCCACCAGTTTTTTCTTTACTTCGGCAGCTATATTTGATGGGATATAAGCCCTTGATGCGGCAGAGCATTTTTGTCCCTGGTACTCAAAGGCGCCTCTTGCTAATGCAGTAACCACCACATCGGGGTTGGCGCTCTTATGTGCAATCACAAAATCTTTACCCCCGGTTTCGCCCACAATACGGGGATACGAACGGTACATAGCCATATTTTTACCAATGGTTTCCCACATTTTATTAAACACACCGGTACTACCTGTAAAGTGAATACCTGCAAAATCTCTGTGGTTAAAAACCACTTCGCCAATTGTGGGCCCATCAATAAAAACAAGATTGATAACACCATCGGGCAAACCAGCTTCTTTTAAAATACGCATAAACATCTGTGCGCTGTAAACCTGTGTGTTAGCACATTTCCATATAACCACATTGCCACACATAGCAGCAGATGTGGGCAAATTACCACCAATAGCGGTAAAATTAAATGGGGTGAGTGCAAACACAAACCCTTCAAGAGGACGGTATTCCATCCTGTTATACATGCCCGGGCTGCTGATGGGTTGTTGCCGGTAAATTTCACTTAAGAAATGAACATTAAACCGCAGAAAGTCGATGATTTCACAGGCAGCATCTATCTCGGCCTGGAAAACATTTTTACTTTGGCCAAGCATAGTGGTGCCATTCATATAAGGCCTGTATTTGCCCGCAATTAAATCTGCTGCTTTTAAAAAAATATTAGCCCTGTTTTCCCAACTCATACTTGCCCACTTATCTTTAACTTTTAGTGCAGCATTAATTGCTTTATTTACATGCTTAGCATCCCCAACATGATAATGACCAAGCACATGCTTATGCTCGTGAGGCGGACGAATAGCATGTGTATTACCTGTTCTCACTTCTTCGCCACCTATATACATGGGCACATCTACTTTAGTGCTTTTAAGCTCTTTAAGAACTGCTTTTAATGCTAATTTTTCTTTACTGCCCGGTGCATAATTCAGCACAGGCTCATTCACCGGCATGGGGTAATAAAAATCTCCGTATTGCATGGTTATTATTTTTTTATTTTATAAATGTACAACATTGCTGTGCCGTACAAGTGAGTGACACAACGATGTTGCTATGAAAAACAACTGTTGGTTACATAAAAATTACCTACTTCGATATAAATGTTTAAATCTATTAAGAATTGTATTTGACATCATACAAGGTGATTTACACTTTTGTTTCTTTTTCACTCATCAAATATGCTTTTATAAATCCATCTAACTCGCCATCCATTACCGGGCCTACATTGCCCACTTCATAATCTGTTCGATGGTCTTTTATCATTTTATAAGGATGAAAAACATAGCTTCGTATCTGGCTGCCCCACTCTATCTTTTTCTTTTTACTATTATTTGCATTTTTTAATTCGTTACGTTTTTGCAACTCAATTTCGTACAGGCGGCTCTTTAGCATCTGCATAGCTAATTCACGATTGCCAAGCTGGCTCCTGTCTTGCTGGCAAACCACTACAATACCGGTAGGTATATGTGTAAGCTGAACTTTTGTTTCTACTTTATTTACGTTTTGCCCGCCGGCACCACCACTACGTGATGTTTCCATTTTTACATCGGCGGGGTTAATTTCAATATTAATGGTATCATCTACCAACGGGTATGCATTTACCGATGCAAAAGATGTATGCCTGCGTGCATTACTGTCAAACGGCGATATACGCACTAACCTATGAACCCCGTTTTCTGACTTTAAAAATCCATAAGCAAATGGCCCTTCAAATTCGTAGGTACAGGTTTTTATACCGGCACCATCGCCCCATTGCCAGTCAATTTCCGTTACTTTCCAGCCTTGTTTTTCGGCATACATGCGGTACATACGTGCCAGCATTTCGGCCCAATCCTGGCTTTCGGTTCCACCGGCGCCACTGTTTATCTGCACAACAACTGGCAGTTCATCTTCCGGCTCATTAAGGGTACTTTTAAACTCGGCATCTTCTACCAGTTGAGTTGCTTTGTCAAATGCTTCTTTAACTTCTTCTTCAGTTGCTTCACCGGCTTTCCAAAACTCAAAAAGTACAGCAAAATCTTCTACTGCTGTATCCACCCTGTGGTACATATCTATCCAATACTCATTTACCTTAATTTCTTTAAGGATAGAGGTTGCACGGATATTGTCATCCCAAAAACCCGGCGATAGCGAAAGTTGTTTATCATTTGCAGTTTTTGCTTCTCTGTTAGCAACGTCAAAGAAACCTCCCCAAAACCAATACCCGGTCTCTTATAGATTTTAATTGTTCAATTGTCATGGCGCAAAATTAACTGATAATAAGGGAGGGAACAAGAAATAATATTATTTAAGCAACCAATAACTTTATTGTTGCGTAAATTATTTATACCAGTGTATTTCCAATGCAGCATTTATCAAAATATTATCCTCTTAATCATCTTAAAAGTGAAGTAATTTTATACACACTAGATAACCATTAGAAATTCTCAATTTCTTAAATGCAAAATCATCACTATATATTAACTTTTATCTTAAGTGGTATATTTTCATGCTATTCAAATTTAGATACCAAAGCTCAAAATTGCCCGCCCAATATTGATTTTGAGAATGGAGATTTTACAGGGTGGGTTTGTTATACTGGTTCTGTTTCATCAATTGACGGCAATAATGTAATTGATTTTAATTACTCAGGTGGCCCCATTTTTAACAGGCATACAATGTATAATGCGCCGGGAGCAGGTTTTGATGAATATGGCGGTTTTCCAAAAAATTGCCCTAACGGTAGTGGACATTCGATAAAATTGGGCAATAACTCTGCCGGCAGGGAAGCTGAAGGTGTATCGTACGATTTTACTATTCCTGCCGGGGCAAATACTTATAACATTATTTATAATTATGCAGTTGTTTTCCAGGATCCGGGCCATGAAGTTTCAGAACAACCACGATTAGAATTGCAGGTTTTAAATGTTAGTGATGGAACAATAATTGAATGTTCATCTTTTACATTTTTTGCCAATGGCACGCCACTGCCGGGTTTTGAACTTTCGCCAAACCCCGGTGGTAATACACCAGTATGGTATAAAAACTGGACAGCCGTTTCAATTAACCTTGATAATTTAGCTGGCAAAAAAATTCGGTTGTTTTTTAAAACGGCCGATTGCACTTTTCGCATTCATTTTGGATATGCATATATTGATGTGAATACAGAATGTAGCGATAGGTTTGAAGGCGCTAATTTTTGTCCTGACGATGACCAGGTATCGGTAACAGCGCCTTATGGCTATCAATATTACAGGTGGTATAATAATACATTCACACAATTATTAGGTTTTCAGCAAACATTAATTTTAAGGCCGCCCCCGCCATTTGGTACTACTGTAGCAGTTATTGTAGAGCCCTATAGCGGATACGGTTGCGAAGACACCTTGTATGCCGTACTAACAGATACATTAACATACCAGGCCAATGCAGGTCCTGATAAATCATCGTGCAACAACAGCATTGCACAAATTGGTGTATTACCCAAACCGGGCTGGGTTTATAAATGGGAGCCCGAAACCGGCCTATCGAATCCCGAAACGGCAAACCCTTATGCATCGCCCGATACAACAACCACTTATATTTTAACTGTACACCATGATGGCGGTGGTTGCTTAACCACCGATACTGTTACGGTAAGAGCTGCAAAATTGTACGATAGCATACAGGTTATTGGAAAACCAGAATGGTGTATAGGCAGCGGTGATAGCAGCATTTTAAAAGTATTGCCCGCCGATAGTGTGCAATGGTTTAAAGATGGCATAGCAATACCCGGCGCCAATCAATTTACTTATAAAGTTTTGCAATCGGGAGATTATCATGCACAGCTATTTAGTTCATTAGGATGTTCAATAAATACAGGTGCCAGGCAAATAAAAATAACATCGGTACCTGTACCGGGTTTTACTGTTAATAAACCAGAACAATGCCTGGCAAATAATGAGTTTGTTTTTATTAATACAAGCACCAATGCAGTTGGCGCTATGGAATATAAATGGATATTGGGCGATGGTGTTACTGCTACATCAAAAAACCTTACATACAGTTATAAAATACCAGGTACTTATAAAGTTGTGCTTATTGTGAGCAGTAGCAGTTCGTGTGTAGATAGTGCAAGTATTACAGTAATTGTAAACCCAAGTGTTGCTGCTGCTTTTGATGTAAACCCTGTTTGCATAAACAAGCCAGTATTACCGGTAAATAATACTGAAGAACCTGCCAATACCGTCATTAATTATTTATGGGATTTTGGAAATGGCCAAACATCTGTTTTAAGAAACCCTCCCCCACAGGTTTATACAACAGAAGGGAATTATATTATGAGCCTGGCTGTAAGTACTCAAAAATGCCCATACCCCTTAAGTATACAAAAAAGGTTTGTAATGGTAGATAAACCTGTTGCAGGAATAAATTACCAGGTTGCATATGCAGTTACTAACCTGCCGTTATCATTAAATGCAAGGCCAATAGGTGATGAGGTTTTATGGCAACCTGCTACAAACCTTAATAATCCATCCAGCTACACACCAGAGTTTATCGGAAATACTGAAACCGTTTATAAAATTGAATTAAAAACAAAATCGGGATGTGTAACAGTTGATACACAGTTGGTAAAAATTAATAAAGAAATTGTGATTTATGTTCCCAATGCATTTACGCCTAACAACGACGGGCTTAATGATTTTTTAAAACCATTTATGATTGGCATAAAAGAATTGAAATACTTCAGGGTTTTTAACCGATGGGGGCAATTGATTTACGAAACCGCTGATGCAAAAAAAGGATGGGATGGAAAACAAAACGGCGTTCCTGCACAAACACATGCTTATGTTTGGATGATGGAAGCCCTTGGCGCCGATAATAAAATATACAGGGCAAAAGGAAATACAGTTTTGATAAGGTAAAAATTTATTGCAAAGCTTTTTTCTACCAAAGTGCACTTTACCAGAACCAACAATTAAATGCAACAAACTGCAAACAGGTATTTTATCATCAACAAACCTTACAACATGGTTAGCCAGTTTAAAAGTACACATGATGTGCAACTGCTGGGCAATCTCAATTTTAATTTTCCGCAAGGCACACATGCAGTAGGCAGGCTTGATAATGATTCAGAAGGGTTGTTGATTTTAACTACCAATAAAAAACTTACCCGGCTTTTATTTTTAAGTGAAGTACCACATGCAAGAACGTACCTTGTACAAATTAACAATACCCTTTCGGATAAAAACTTTGATAAATTACGCAATGGTGTGGATATAAAAATTAAAAAAGGCGTTTATTACAAAACCAAACCCACCGATGTGCAGGTAATTAATCGTCCACAAGATTTATGTTGGTTAGGAAACAGGGTTACTGCATACCAGCCATTTACCTGGCTGCTGATTACCCTTACCGAAGGCAAATATCACCAGGTACGAAAAATGATAAACGCTGTGAAGCATAGATGTAAAAGGCTTATTCGTATTTCAATTGAAGATCTTACATTGGGCATGATGGAGCCGGGCTGTGTAAAAGAAATAAGTGAAGATGAATTATTCACAAAATTAAAAATTGGGGCAAGCAATAAATAAACCAGTTAGAACTCATCTAAATTTTATAAACAAATTATTTTTTTATGGGGATAATTTTTACAGCATGTTAACTAATTTCCATTTTCCTATTACAGCTAAATCCTTATGTTTGCTTAAAACACACCCTAATGGAATTGAAGTTTGTAAAAAATATACAATTTACAAGGCTCATGAAAATTGATGGCCGTTTAAAAGAGTTTAATTTTAGAAAACCCAATGGCCGTGAAGATGGCTTATTTACTGTAGATGTAATAGATAGTTTTGGTAAACGCATCATTTTTAATATGGAAAAAACTAATAGCCACTGGAAAATTATTTCTGAAGAGATTCCCGGATGGTTGCTTGAAAGTGAAGATGCATTTAGTGAAATAATAGAAGAAGAATTTAAATCGATAGCATAATTGAATTAAAACAAAAAAGCTTCAGCCGTTATTAGCTGAAGCTTTTTTTATTGTATTAATTTTTAAAAAACAGCAGTTACATTTATTACAGGTTCTTTTGAAACCTTGCCTGCAGCCACTGCTCCTCCGTTGATGCTATAATCGGACAGTTTAATATTAAACTTGCTACTGGCATTTATAGCAGCGCCTTTTACAGTAATAACAGCTCTTGATTCAACAGGTTGTTTTACCCCATGCATGGTTAAATAACCAGCAACTTCCACATTATAAGTTCCGTCTTTTGTAAAATTTACTTTAGCAAGGTTGATGATGCTGCCGGTAAATGAAGCGGTAGGATATTGTTCACTGTCCATCCAACCTTTTCCGTTAAAGTGTTCCTGCATTTTTGGGTTTTCAAAATTAAAGCCCTTTACACTTGCTTCAAAAGCCAATTTACCTGTTTTTGTATCAAGCGATGCAATCACTGTTTTGTTTTCGGCTTTAGGCAAAGCATCAAGGCTGGTTGTAGCATCAAAACCAATGATAGCCGAGGTGGTGGTTTTCTTTTGTGCAAACACATAGCCTGAAGCCACAAGTAATGCTACAAAGAGTACTGTTTTTTTCATTTTGTTAAAAGTTGTTTTAAAAGTTAAAGGTTATTTATTTATTGCACAGCGGTTGAATGTTACATAGTTTGTTTCAAGGATAGAACTGAAAGCGCCATTGCTGCAAACACCCTTGATGGAAACCTTATCACCCACTTTTAATGTTTTGGCATCGGGTAAATGCTGTTGCTGAAAAGCAAAAATGATATAAGCTCCATTAGTTGTATCGCTCATCTTTATATTGGCGGTAGTATCAGCCATTTCTATTTCTGCAATTGTACCATTTACAGCAATCATCTTATCTGCATATTTCTTATTGGCCAGGTTCATATCGTTTTCAAATTCTTTTAAAAACGATACAGCCTCTACAGTAAATTGTGCTTTTACAGTAGCTGTATCATCATGCTTTAATGTAAACAGGTACCAAACAATGGCAGCACCTACCAGCAATATAATCAACAATGTAAATAGCCATTTTTTTACAACCGGTATCTTATTTAAGGCTGTCATCAATCTTATTTTTTTTGATGAGCGAAGATACAATGTTTAACCATTGAAATATTTTATTTTATATAAAAACAGTTAATAAAAACCTAAAATAATTGGTGATCAAACAGCCTCGTTTTTAGTTGCCATTTACTGCTTATTATAATACCATTATCTTTACCATAGTTAATGGTATTTAAACCACACACACATATTGCAAATGTGAAAAAGCATTACAAAAAGTTTTGGCTGATTGTCGGCTTATTTTTAATTACCTGTTCATGTGTTGGTAACCACTCTTTGTATGCTCCTTTTAATTTAAAAGTTCATAAATCTACAGCAAAAGAGGCCTTAGAGTATATTAACCACTTTGATTTTTCGGGCAGTAACACTTTTTGGCCCAATGTAAATCAGCATCTTTTTTTAAAGAATATAAAGAAAAATGTAACACACCCTATCTCAATGTATCCCGGCGAAGGCACTTATTTTTGTGCTTATTCGGCACTATCATACCTGCTTTTGCAGGAAGATCCATTAGGTTATGCAAAATTCATAACCAGCCTGTATAAAGATGGTAAAGCTACATTCAGGGATGTATTGTATGAACCATCAGGTGCAATTAAAAGAGAAGCAGGTTTGTTGAAGTATAGAGGTATTATGGATATACAACCTGCCGATCAAATGTGGTTTCTAACACTTGCCGACCATTTCAAAGGCTATCTTAATATTTTTAACAGGAAATATGACCTGGGCGATGAAAGTACATTTTGGGCATCGGTTAACTATGCCAAGTTTAACAGGATGGGCAAAAAACTACTTGATTATAAAATTGAATCAAAAGGAAGTGATTTTTTAAGGCCACGGATAAAAAACCTATATGGATATATTACCGAAAAATTGAAGAATGGCAAAGTAGTGCTGTATATCAACAACAGGATTGTGCATAAGAAAAATCATGTAAAAATAAAACTGGCAGTGCCTACACACTTTATTGTGATAGAAAAGATAAGCAAGGTAAACGATGTAATAACACTTGTTTATTGGGACAATGGCGGCCGTACCCTGATACAATTATCGCCGGCATTTTTAAAAAGGATAGTTTATGGTATAACAAGTTTTGTAAACCAGCAGGATTATGAAAACAAATAAAAACATTTTGCTACCAGTTTTGTTCATTGCAGTGATGCTGTATTCATGTTCGCCAAAAAATATTTCTACAAAATATTATTATCAAAATGAAAAGGTGTTGGATAGTATTGAAGAATCGTATAAGGAAATAAACAGTTCCACTCCTTTTGATGTTGGTTTTACAAGCAAGGATTTTAAAATTGTTTCGTTAGGCATATTAACCGACAGTTTAAAATACATTTACGAATTTAAAGTTGGCGAAGACAGGCTTGCCGATACACTTAAAAAATTTGGGTTGCCGGTAAAACCGGTTATTGAACTGGTAATGCAGATGCAATCTATACGCTGCACATGGATAAGCAGCTATGATTATTATACTGATGAAAAAAAACAGGAACTCATCTTTATGTCTATAAAGCCCGTAGCCTTAAACGCACCCTTATCCTACAAAAAATATTATATACTCACTTATTTTCAGCAGCCACAATATTTTGATAACAATGGTTTATTGCTGGAAAGGCGAAAACTAAAACGGCTGCGTAAGATAAACGGCGAAATTTTTAAACGCATCAACGACAAAGTCTGTTATACAGTTTCAACTACATACCGATAAGTACCCATTGCCTGCCAATATCTTTATTTGCTTAGTATAATTGATATAAAAAACATTTTTGTGCTTATTTCATTTAATGAAAAGATAACAAGTATGTTTATACAAATTTTGTGAACAGCAATTTTAATGCAAAAACAATTATCAAGGCACTCATGCCAATTCTCAGCCAACGCTGGTATCTTATATTAGTAAAATACTGGGGGGAAGCAAATCCTGCAAAATAAATAATGGTAACGTTTGTAAAAAAGCTAAATACCATTTGCAAACCGCCTAACAATAAATTTTGTGTCAATAAATGTCCTCTTAAAGGATGAATAAACTGTGGTATCAATGAAAAATATAAAACCATTGAACCGGGATTAACCAAATTATATATAAAGCCCCTGGTATAAAAATGTATTAATGGCAGTTGTGTTTTTGCTTCTTCTTCAAGAGCAAGGTTTATAGTTCTTAAATTTTTAAATGCCAGGTAAAAAAGATAAGCGATACCACAATAACGCAATATATCAAGTGAATGAGGCATGGCCATCAGTATTGCTGTAAGGCCAAAAACAACAGCAGATATATGAATCACAAATGCACTGGCGATACCTGCAGCTGTTGCCCAGCCTGCTTTACGGCCATGCTCAAAAGTATAGGTAAGGTACAATACCATATTAGGGCCCGGTACAATGGCAAATACAATTACAAACGTAATATATGCCAGCAGTTCGTTTATCGGCATCTTGCAATTTTATTACACTTATTTGGTGGTAACAGGAAATATTAAAGCCTTCAATAACCAAAATAAATTTCGGTAGCACCATCACCATACAAATGGCTGTCCCCTTTCACAATAGATTTCACTTCTTTTTTCTGTTTAAGAATTTCATGTATCTCATCCCTTAATTTACCAACACCCACACCATGTATCACTGTTAATGAAGGCAGGTTATGCGCTACAGCCAGTTCGTAATATTTTTCAAATGCCGCTAACTGTATGGTGAGTATTTCAAAACTGCCCAGGTGTTCCCAATCATCGGTAAGTTTTTCTATATGCAAATCAACAACCGACCTTGCCGGCTGCAGGTTGTGCCTGATTTTTGTAGCATCATAAATTCTAAAACCTGCATTGCCAAGCCTGCTCACATCCACTTTTTCTTCTTCCGTCTTGTCAGGATATTCATCTAAAAGCAAGTACGAAAAGCCCGGTTCGTTCTTTTGTTGTATCTCTTCAATCTTTTTAAAAAGCTGTTTGGCTTTTAGTTTTAAAGATGTTTCAAAATATGGCGCTTTGTTTTTAACCGGTTCTTTAAGCGAAAACTCAAATTCAAACCTTGGGCTATCGCTCAGGTCTTCAAATTTCACATCGTGCAGGTAAAAATCACTGAGGGGCTCTATGCAATTCTTTAATTCAAAATCACTGGCGCCTGCAATAAAAAGATTATAATTAAAATTATAAGCTATAGTATCCTGGTTTACCAGGTACAGTTTCAGTTTCTCAACAATTTCATCATCAAAAATATCTTTGCTAAAAACTGGCATAAAGGTTAATATTATTCCTTTGCCATCTTTTTGTTTTGGCCCTGCTTTTTCTTTTTGCACCTGGTCGATAAACACTTTTGCTTTTTTCTCTTTTCGTTTTTGCGAAAACATTTTAAAATACGGAAAATCTACCTGGTCGGTATAAGCAGGAAATTTCACTCCCTTCACTTCAATCAGCACCATGTTCTCATTCATAATCTCCAACACTGTGCCTTCTTCTTCGGTAAGTAAAACAATAATCTTATCGCCGGGCTGGTATTTCATTTTGTGTAAATTAAAAAACGGCACAAAGTTAATTCACTTGTGCCGTTTTTATTTACAAGATTATTTTTAAGCTGCGCCTGTTGCCAGCCTGCTCTTTTTATATCCATACAAGAAATATATGATAAGCCCTAAAATAAGCCAGCCAATAAACCATGCCCAGTTATTTTTTGTCATGCCCGTAAGCAGGTACATACAAGTAATGAGGCCCATCATAGGTATCAGCGAATATTTTTTATACATAGTTACAACGGCCAATATCAATGCACTTATCCAAAAAATAATCAGTGTTATATTTGGTGTAGCCAAATCCATAAAACTAAGTTTTCCTGCCACATAATCTGCATTGCTACTGAAATCGAAATTAAACATATCAGAAAAATATGTTTTGGATAATGAATAAGCTGTAATGATTCCTCCCAAAACAACCAATGGAAAAATAAACTGGCTGTTGATATAAGGCAGATGAAACCTGCCACTTATTTTTTCTTTTGCCGGCAGGAACAATACGCCACCGCACACCAGCACAAAAGCAAATAAGGTAGCAATGCTTGTAAAGTCGAGTACAAAATTTTTATCGGTAAATAAAATTGGTACTCCCACTACCAACCCTGTTATAATTGTTGCAAAAGAAGGTGTCTTATATTTTTTGTGAATCTTTTGAAATGCAGGAGGTAAAAGGCCATCACGGCTCATGCTCATCCAAATACGTGGCTGCCCCATTTGAAATACAAGTAACACACTTGTCATGGCAATAACAGCTGCTACTGCCACAAACAACTGCATCCAGCCTACATTAAGGTTTTGTTTTTCAAAAATAAAAGCCAATGGGTCTCCTACTCCATCAAACTTGCGGTAATTAACAGCTCCTGTTAAAACCAGTGATAATAAAATATAAACCACGGTACAAATCACTAATGAAAGTATCATACCTCTTGGCAGGTCTCTTTGCGGATTTTTACTTTCTTCGGCCAATACACTTACTGCATCAAAACCAATATAGGCAAAAAATACACCACTCACAGCAGCCATTACGCCACCAAAGCCGTTGGGCATTACGGATCTTACTCCATTGTCATCAGGTGGAGTCCAGTTAAAAGTTAACCCGTTCGAAAAAATTAAATAGCCGCCTACCAATATCACAAGCAATACCACCGCCAGTTTCAGCATCACCATAATGTTGCTGAAATTGCGGCTTTCTTTTATTCCACGGTAAACAAGATAGGTGATGAGTAAATTTATGATAAGCGCCGGTAGGTCGAAAATGATTCTTAAACTGCCAAGCAATGGTGCATTGTTCCATGCATCAATATCTGCAGGGTTGCCGCCACTTGCTGCAGCATTTTTTGCTTCCACATAACTTGTGCTTAACCAATTGGGGATATGTACACCTACTTTACTCATAAATGAAGTAAAATAATCGCTCCAGCTAAACGCCACATAAATATTACCGATAGAATATTCCATTATAAGCGCCCAGCCAATTATCCAGGCAAACAATTCGCCAAAGGATGCATAGGCATAAGTATAGGCGCTGCCTGCAACGGGTATCCTGCTGGCAAACTCCGAATAACAAAGTGCAGTAAAACCACAGGCAATAGCAGTAATAATAAAAAGCACAGCCACACCGGGGCCGCCATCAAAAACGGCAGCGCCCAGGCTGCTGAAACTGCCGGCGCCAATGATAGCAGCAATACCAAAGAATGTAAGGTCTCGTAAAGTAAGTACCCTTTTTAATCCTCCGCCTCCATGCGTTTCATCACTTCCTTCTGCTAAAATATTTTCAATCTTTTTTGTTCTGAATAAAGAATTAGCCATGTTGGTTTTGGTTTAATTAAAAAGGAAATTAAGAAAAATATTTTTATTTATACTTCTAAGGCAAAACACTGTTACACCAATTTGTTCAACTCTCTCTCATCATTAAATAATCGGCCAGTTCCTGTAATGGTTTTTTTCTTTTTGATATTACTGCTGTTTCTTCCAGGTGCATCAATGCAGTTTGCAGGTATTTATTTTTCAGTTGCTGTGCCCAGTCATCAACTTTGCAGTCTTTAAAAATCTGCAATATTTTTTCTACTTTATCGGCAGGATTATTTTTAATCAATAATTTTAATTCATTCAACTGCTGCACATTTGCTGTTTCAAAAGCATGAATCATTAAAAAGGTTTTTTTGTTGGCCATGATATCGCCTCCAACTTTTTTACCAAATTTTTCGGGGTTACCAAACGCATCCAAATAATCATCCTGTACCTGGAAAGCCACGCCAAGGTTTTTGCCAAATTCGTATAAATGATTTTGATTGCCTTCGCCGGCGCCGCCCAAAATGGCGCCCAGCTTTAAGCTTGCAGCCAGCAGTACCGATGTTTTTAATGTAATCATGTTTACATATTCATCCATTCGCACTATTTCCCTTTTTTCAAAATCCATATCTAACTGTTGCCCTTCGCAAACGGCGCTTGCCGTGTTATTAAAAAGATATAACACTTTTTGCAGCATGGCCGGCCTTATCTTATTAAGGTATTCATAAGCTTTTACAAACATTACATCGCCGGCAAGCAGGGCTGTAGATTCGCCATATTTTTCATGCACCGTTTGCATCCCCCGCCTAAGAGGCGCTTTATCCATTATATCGTCGTGTATTAAACTAAAATTATGAAACAACTCTATGGCAGTTGCCGCATGATAAGCATCAGGGTCAATATCATTAAAAAGTTGGTTACCCATCAGCACACAAACAGGGCGTATGCGTTTACCTCCAATTCCTAAAATATATGCTGCAGGTTGGTATAAAGTATCCGGCTCATCAGGAAAATGCCGGCTTTTAAATTTATCTTCAAATAATTTGGAAAGTTCTATAAATGAATGCATGTAAGGCAATAAGTTTAATATCAAATTATATTTATTAAACCCAATTTAATCACTTTTTCTTTTTTGAATTTTGTTTTGTTGCTGCTATTTTCTTTTCCTGCTTTGATTTGGATTTTATTTTTACATTTTGTACTGTTGCAGTTTTAGATACAGGCACCCATTCGTAATCCAACTGCCGCTTACTTAAATTGGCCGCCACCACTTTTATCCGCACCGCATCACCCATCCTGAATTTTTGTTTTGTGCGAAGCCCCACCAAAGCATAGTCAGCTTCATCCAACCTAAAATCATCGTACACACTAAGATCTCTTACTGTAACCAATCCTTCGCATTTATGTGCTATTGTTTCCACAAAAAATCCAAACGATGCCACGCCGCTGATGATGCCGTCAAATTCTTCCCCCAGGTAATTTTTCATAAACTCAACCTGTTTGTATTTGTTGCCTGCACGTTCGGCTTCCATAGCTTTTCGTTCCCTGTCGCTGCAATGTTTGCAATGCTCATCCATTTTTTTATCAGGCTTCAGGTTTTTATCAAGGCATTGCTGCAATATTCTGTGCACCATCACATCGGGATAGCGGCGTATAGGCGATGTAAAGTGGCAGTAATATTCAAAACCCAACCCATAATGCCCAATGTTTGAAGAAGTGTAAATAGCTTTTGCCATTGTACGTATGCCCAACTGCTCAAGTACATGCTGCTCTGGTTTACCCTGTACATCTTTCAGCATTTTATTAAATGATGATGCCACCGCTGCTTCATCGTGCAAATCAAAAGTGTAACCAAACTTTTTTGCAAAGGCAGCAAAGGGCTGCAGCTTTTCATCATCGGGTGTATCGTGTATGCGGTAAGGAAACGGTATTGGCTCTTTATTAATTTTTATTTTTGAAACATAGGTTGCCACCGCCCTGTTGGCCAGCAGCATAAACTCTTCCACCAGTTTGTGGGCATCCTTGCTTTCTTTTACTACAATGCCAATGGGTTTTCCTTTTTCATCCAACTGGAAACGTACTTCCTGCGATGAAAAATTGATGGCGCCATTTTTAAACCTTTCGGCCCTGAATTTTTTTGCAAGTTCATTCAGTAATATGAGCGGCTTTGCATGAAGCCCATCTCTTTTCTCAATTATTTCCTGCACTTCTTCATAAGTAAAACGGTGATTGCTGTGTATGATGGTGCGGCCAAGCCATGTATGTTTCACTTCGGCACGGTTGGTGATTTGGAAAACAGCAGAGAAAGTATATTTATCTTCCCTTGGCCTTAATGAACACAATTCGTTCGAAATCTTTTCGGGTAGCATGGGGTTTACCCTATCGGGCAAATACACGCTGGTAGCCCTTTCGTAAGCAGCTTTATCAAGCAGTGAACCGGGTTTTACAAAATGGCTTACATCGGCAATATGTATCCCAATTTCGTAACAGCCATTGTCTAAATTTCTAATAGAAATGGCATCGTCAAAATCTTTTGCATCTACGGGGTCGATGGTAAAGGTCAATATGTCCCTGAAATCTTTTCGTTTTTTCAACTCTTCACGGGTAATATGGGCTTGCAGTTTTTTCACTTCTGCCAACACTTCTTTATCAAATTCCAAAGCAAAACCTGCATCAATCAATATTTCCTTCATGGCCATATCATTTTCATCTTCCGATTTTAAAATGGCCACCACTTCGCCAATGGGTTTCTTATCGTTTTTTTCCCAGCTTACAAATTTCACTATCACCCGTTCGTTATCCTTTGCTCCGTTTAATTTATCTGTAGCGATATAAAAATCGGGAATTGGTTTTTCCGTAGCCGGGATAAAAAAAGCAAAGTTCTTGCTCATTTGAATGTTGCCAATAAATTCCTTCTGCTTACGTTCGGCCACATCCACAATCCTTCCCTCCTGCCTTTTATCTTTATTTAAACCTTTATTTACCTGCACCCTTACAATATCGCCATGAAAAGCATGGTTAAAATCATTGGGTCGTACCATGATATCTTTTTCAAATCCTTCTACAATAACGTAACCCATACCGCTTTTCGAAATGTCGAGTTTTCCTTTTACAATTTGTATTTGAGATGATTTTTTACTGTCCTTATTTTTTTTATGCATAAATCTTTGTTATAGCCGGGATGCTTACTGGTTTTATGATGCGGTGTATGTAATCAAGGTAAACAGGAACCGTTTTTTTTATCGCTGCAATGTACCAACAAATTGCTACATTCGGAAAAATGATGGCGGGTGCAAACACACACAAATTCTCCACAAAAAATTATAACCAACACTGTATGGATATTATCGCTGGTAAGCCTTTTTAACGACCTGGCAAGCGAAATGCTCATCCCTGTAATGCCCATGTTTTTACAACAGGTAGGTTTTACTGTAATTGCAATTGGTATATTAGAAGGCGTTGCCGAAGCTGTTGCCGGCCTTAGCAAAAGTTATTTTGGCAGGCAAAGCGATGTGATGGGTAAGCGCTTGCCATTTGTACAACTGGGTTATGCATTAAGTGCAATTAGTAAACCGCTGATGGCCGTTTTTATTTTTCCTGCCTGGATTTTTTTTGCAAGAACAATGGACAGGCTTGGGAAAGGCATACGTACCGCTGCAAGGGATGCTATGCTTAGCGATGAAGCTACGCCTACTACAAAAGGAAGGGTGTTTGGCTTTAACCGCAGCATGGATACTTTTGGCGCTGTGCTTGGGCCGGCCCTTGCTTTGCTTTTCCTGTATTACTATCCCGGCAATTATAAAAGGCTTTTTCTTTGGTCCATCATCCCGGGTATTTGCGTTATCCTGTTAACAGGGTTGATAAAAGAAAAAAAGAAACAGGTGGCGGTTCATTCATCAAAACCACGGGTATCGTTTTTTGTTTTTATCCATTACTGGAAATCGAGTACAGCAGCATATAAACGATTAGTGGCCGGTTTACTGTTGTTTGCTTTGTTCAACAGCAGCGATATCTTTCTTTTACTAAAGATGAAAGAGCAGGGTTTAAATGATACCGAAGTGCTGGGCATTTATATTTTTTACAACCTTGTTTTTGCAGTGATGGCCTATCCTGTTGGTATATTGGCCGATAAAATTGGTTTGAAGAAAATATTTCTTTTAGGGCTTGCAGCATTTGCCATTGTATATACAGGCTTTGCTTTCAACAACAACCTGTATATCTTTTTTTTGCTTTTTGTATTGTATGGATTTTATGCAGCCGCTACCGACGGCATTTCAAAAGCATGGATTACAAATATTGTTGATAAAGGCGAAACAGCCACTGCAATTGGCACCTACACCGGGTTTCAAAGCATCTGCACTTTAATAGCAAGCAGCCTTTGTGGTTTTCTATGGTATTATTTTGGCGCCACTGCCACATTTATGATAACAGCAGGAATTACGGTATTGGTAATTATTTACCTGGCATTTTATAAACGCTATGCTATTTCGTAACTTTAAGGAAAAAAAATCATCATGGAATCTTATGATACAGTAGTAGCAGCGTTAAACGGGTTAAAAGCAAGGGGCTATACCATCAACTTTAATATTGCCTTTGATAAATTGATGTGTTCGCAAAATACCATATCGCTTAACCCCGATGAATTTGAAATAACAGAATTTTACCGCTTTGAAGGTAACAGTAACCCGGCCGATGAAGATGTGGTATATGCGGTAGAATCAAAAGACGGGAAATGCAAAGGTGTAATTACAAGCGCATTTGGCTTATATGCCGATTCCGCTTCTGCAGCCATGCTGCGTAAACTTAATATTCATCAATAACGCTTATAAACATATTTATGAACAGAAGAAGTTTCTTACGCATAGGCGCATTGGCCACACCTATGTTTGCAGCAAAAAATTCTTTAGCCAGCAATTTTAATACAATTACAAAACCCATCGTAATATCTACCTGGGCCAATGGCATGCCGGTAAATGCCGAAGCATGGAAGATTTTATCAACCAATGGAACAGCATTGGATGCTGTGGAAGCAGGCGCCATACATATTGAAAATGAAATTGACTGCTGTGTTGGTTTGGGCGGATACCCCGACCGGGATGGCAAGGTAACACTTGATAGCTGCATCATGGACCACAAAGCCAATTGCGGCGCAGTGGCCTGTATTGAAAGAATTAAACACCCGGTTTCGGTAGCCCGTAAAGTAATGGAAAAAACACCGCATGTATTGTTGGTTGGCGCAGGTGCACAACAGTTTGCTGTTGAAAACGGTTTTACTTTAGAGCCTGAAGTATTATCCGAACCGGCAAAAAAAGCTTATGCCGAATGGTTGAAAAAAAGCGAATACAAACCGGTGATTAATATCGAAAACATGGGCGCCGGTAAAGAACAAAAAAAACAAAACGGCCCCTTTGCCCCTGCATTTTTTGATGATGGATCGGTTAACCATGATACAATGGGATTGGTGGCGCTTGATAGTGGTGGAAATTTAGCGGGCGCTGTTACTACAAGTGGCATGGCATTTAAATTACATGGCCGTGTTGGCGATTCGCCCATTATTGGCGCAGGTTTATTTGTAGATAATGAAGCAGGCGCAGCCACCAGCAGCGGCACCGGCGAAGAAGTGATACGCATTTGCGGCACCCACCTTGTTGTAGAATTCATGCGGCAGGGCTACTCACCCGAAATGGCCTGCAAAAAAGCAGTGGAACGAATTGTAAAACGAGATAGGGAAAAAGCCAAAACCTTACAGGTAGGTTTTTTAGCCCTCAACAAAAAAGGGCAGTATGGCGCCTACGCCATACAAAATGGTTTTGTGTTTAGCGTGAAGAGTGAAAAGGAAAATGTTGTTCATCAATCAAAATTTTTAATCTGATTATTTTCAATAATCAATTTTCAATACGCTATGTTTAACAAAGCAGCTTATTTAAGAAATGAAAATTGAATGTTGCTTATTGAATATTTGTTATGAAATATTTGCTTGAAGTAATAGGCTTTAACATAGAAAGTTGTTTGCTGGCACAGGCGGCAGGCGCTAACCGCATTGAGTTGTGCGATAACCCCGGCGAAGGAGGCACTACGCCTTCGTATGGTTTTATAAAAGCAGCAAGAGAAAATTTACAAATACAACTCTTCCCTATCATTCGCCCACGGGGCGGAGATTTTTTATATACCGATGCCGAATTTGAATTGATGAAAAGCGATATAAAAATTTGTAAGCAATTGGGATGTGATGGCGTGGTAATAGGCATGTTAAATAAAGATGGTTTGGTTGATAAAAAAAGATGCAGCCAATTGGTTGAACTGGCTTACCCGCTTGGCGTTACTTTTCACAGGGCTTTCGACAGGGTTTATAACCCGGCACAAGCGCTGGAAGATGTTATTGATATTGGCTGCGAACGGATACTCACATCGGGATTGCAACCCAATGCCATTGATGGCGCTGCACAAATTGCTACTTTAATAAAACAAGCCGATGAAAGAATCATCATCATGCCAGGTAGCGGTGTACGCTCAGATAATATCATTGCGCTTGCTAATAAAACAGGCGCAAAAGAATTTCATTCATCTGCAAGAAAAAATATTGACAGCATGATGAAATACAGCAATACAGCCATGAATGAAAAATTACAAACAGTTTCTGTTGATGAGGATGAGATTAAAAAAATGGCAGGCTATTTATCAAAACTTACCGGTTAATATACTTTCTTAATTTTTAAATTCGAGTGTTTGAATACCATTTATCAAAAAAATAAAATTAGCAATCAACCATTATTTACATTTAAATATTAAAACATCTTACATGAAGAAAATATTTTTTGCCCTTACAACTGCTGTAACCATTGCAGCCTGCAACAATAATGCTACAACAAACAATCCTAAACCGGATATTCTTGCTGCCGATATTGACAGCACAGTAAAACCCGGCGATGATTTTTTTGAATATGCCAACGGCGGATGGATTAAACGAAACCCCATACCTGCCGACCAATCAAGCTGGGGCATTGGTAATTTGGTGATAGAAGAAAATCTTAAGCGGCTGAAGGAGATTTCTGAAAAATCGGCTGCAGCCAATGCAGCCAAAGGCAGCAACGATCAAAAGATTGGTGATTTTTGGGCGATGGCAATGGACAGCGTTAAAATTGAAACGGATGGATTGAAACCCATTCAGCCTTTATTAGATAAACTTAATGCAGTTACAGATACAAAATCGCTTATGGATATCATTGCATCATTCAAGCAACTTGGTTCATCTACATTATTTGATGAGTATGTGGCACAGGATGCCAAACAAAGTGATGTGATGGCCTACACCCTCTGGCAGGGAGGCTTAGGCCTCGGACAGCGGGATTATTATTTTAAAACCGATTCTGCCACCATCAACATCCGTAATGAATATGTAAAGTATATCACTAAAATATTAACCATGTCGGGAGAAGATTCGGCAACTGCATTGCAGGCGGCAAAAAATATCCTTAGCATGGAAACAAGGCTGGCTACAGCTTCCCGCAAGCTGGAAGACCTGCGTGACCCATACCGCAATTACAACAAGATGGCCATTGGCGACCTTACAAAAATGTCGGCCAATATCAACTGGCCCCTGTATTTAAAAAACATAGGCGTGCAGCATGTTGATTCGGTGATTGTGGGGCAACCCGAATTTTTTAAAGCGGTAAGTGATGTATTGGCCTCTACCCCAATCAACGATTTAAAACACTATGTAAAATTTAATTTACTCAATGACATGTCGAGTGTATTGCCCGATGCTTATGGAGTAGCTGCATTTAATTTTGGAAAATTATTTAGCGGCGCAAAAGAACGGAAACCGAGATGGAAACGTGCCATTCAAATTGAAGAGAGCGCCATGGGCGAATTGTTGGGGCAATTGTATGTAAAAGAATTTTTTAACGAAACAGCAAAAAAACGCTACACAAAAATGGTGGAAGACATACGGGATGCATTGAAAGACCGTATTGCAAAACTTAGCTGGATGAGCGACAGTACAAAAACCAAAGCGTATAAAAAATTAGCGGCCATAAAAAGCAAAGTGGGTTATCCCGATAAATGGAAAGATTTTTCAAGCATGGAAATAGGCAGGGAAAGTTTTGCTCAAAATATTATGAATGCAAGAAAATGGTGGCACCAATATGAATATAATAAATTAGGCAAACCTGTTGATAGGGATGAATGGGACATGTATCCGCAAACATACAATGCCTATTACAATCCAAGTAACAACGAAATTGTTTTGCCGGCTGGCATATTTACTGTACCGGGATACCGTGATGAAGAATTAGATGATGCCACTGTATATGGTTATGGTGGCGCAAGTACCATTGGGCACGAAATTACACATGGCTTTGATGATGAAGGCAGGCAGTATGACGATAAAGGAAACCTGGTAAACTGGTGGACAAAAAGTGATGAAGAAGCATTTAATAAAAGGGCTTCATTAATGGTAAAACAATTTGATGAGTTTGAACCTGTAAAAGGTTACCACATTAATGGCAAGGCCACGCTTGGTGAAAACATTGCCGACCTTGGTGGTATATTACTGGGAATTGAAGCTTTTAAAAAAACACAGCAGTTTAAAGACAACAAACCCATCGGCAACCTAACACCTATGCAACGGTATTTTTTGGGTTATGCATTGGGCTGGTTGGGCCACACCCGTGAGGAACAATTGCGTAACCGATTGCTAACCGATGTGCACAGCCCCGGCAAGTACAGGGTTAACGGGCCTTTTGCAGATGTGGATGAATTTTATTCAACCTTTAATATAAAGCCCGGAGATAAAATGTACCGGGCAGACAGTTTACGGGTAAGGATATGGTAATGCTTTTTTCTTTTTGTATTTTGCTATTATAAATTTTGCAATTACATGAGAACTGAATTAAAAAAAAACGAAAAAAAACTAATCATCATCAGGCAGCATTGGCTTAGGCTGGTGCTGCCGTTTTTTGCCTGGATTGTATTGGCCATTTTATTATTCTGGTGGCTAAAATTTTCTACAGCGCTTATAATCGTTTTACTGGCAGCCATCTACCCGTTGATTGAATATGTAAACTGGAAAAACAATATCTGGTGTGTAACCAATATGAGGGTGGTAGATGAAAGCGGTTTCTTTAGCCGGTACAGCAAAGAAAGCCCGCTTGATAAAATAAATAATGTAGAATATGACCAAACACTGTGGGGGCGCTTACTTGGTTATGGCAGTGTAGATATACAAACCGCCGCCGAACTTGGCGAAACCAGGTACGAATTCATACATCACCCCAAATTATTAAAAGACACCATCACCCATGCCCGGGAAGAAAATAAAAATATGCAGGTAAGCAGCCAGGCTGCCCAACTTGCCGAAGCCATTGCACGAACTAACGTAACTGCACAAGCGCCACAACAAATGATTGCCGATGAACTGCAAAAACTTTTTGACCTGTTGCAAAAAGGCGCCATTACACAGGAAGAATATGCAACCCAAAAAAATAAATTGATGGGTAGCTGATGATTTCGTTTACTGCCACCATATTGAAATTTGATAAGCAAGGAGAAAAAACGGGATGGACATATATACATATCCCGTTAAAGATTGCCAACAAACTAAACCCGGGTGTAAAAAAATCGTACAGGGTAAAAGGAAAGCTTGATGAATTTAAGATTGAAAAAGTAGCGCTTGTACCTATGGGCGAAGGCAATTTTATCATGGCCATCAATGCCACTATGCGTAAAGGTATTGGCAAAACAAAAGGCGCTACTGTTAATGTACAGATTGAATTAGATGCTTCGCAGATAAAAGTACCGCCCCAATTGCTTGTGTGTTTGCAAGATGAGCCGGAGGCATTAAAATATTTTAACTCGCTACCGCAAGGCCATCGCAATTATTTTACCAAATGGATACAATCGGCCAAAACAGAACCCACAAAAGTAAAACGCATAACTATGGTGGTAAAAACAATGATACGCAAAATGGATTTTGGCGCCATGCTGCGTGAAGAAAGGGATGAAAGAAGGATGCTTGGAAGATAAGCAGCAATTACAGGTTCACATCTGCAACAAAAAATTATCGCAATAAAATAGTACTACCCTTTTGCTGCCTGCGTTCGCCGGTATCGCTATCAATATAAGTTAATATCCACACATAAGTACCCGGATCGGCGCCCTGCCCTTTAAACCGGCCATCCCATTTCTTATTCCAATCACGGGTTTCAAAAACAAGTTCACCCACACGGTTGTACACCCTAAACAAAAGATCGGTAGCCTTATATGCATTTAATGGGTACAGGTAATCGTTTAAACCATCATTGTTTGGAGTAAAGGCATTTGGCACAGCTATATAACAACTGTATGGCACTACAATTTTTTGTACAGCCGTATCAAAACATCCAAAATTATTTTCTACAATCAACATAGGAAAAACATCACGGGTAGGTTTTATTGGTATATATGATTGTGGTGGCGGATTTTGAGAGGTGCTACTATTCCCATTATCAAAAATCCATCTCCAACCCACAATATTGCCAATACTACTGTCTTTAAAGAATGCTGTTTCGTTGGGGCACACAATACTTGTTGCTTCAAACCTTGCCTCTAACTCGTTATCTAAAAAGATTGGCACTATAGCGCTTGTATCCCGGCATACGCCATTTGATACAATTAACTGCGTTTGTTTTTGTCCGAAAGTGCCATAATAAATCTCAGGGTTTTGTAAGCTGCTGCTCCTGGTTTTATCAAAATCCCATTTCCATACATTCACTTCATTGCGGCCATCATGAAAATAATTGATGGTGTCACGCAGGCAACCGTATTTTATATTGTATGTAAAATCGGCATTCACTGTGTCTTTAGTTGTAAAGGTAACGGTGGCGCCTGCTGCTGTTTCTTGTCCGCATTCATTAATAATGGTGTTGCCATCGCTGCCTGTTTGTAAAATAATTTGAAAAGTTCCTTTGGTTTGAATAGGAACAGATAATTTTACTTTTATAACCGGTGTAAGGCTATCGGCATTACAATCCCCAGATGCGCCAACAACTGTAACCGGACCACCAATACCTGCAATACGGTTTATCCTGAAATCGCTTCCATCGGCAGCAATGCTGTTGCATTTTATTTTACGCAGCTTGGTGCTAAAGTCAAGAATAATTTCATCGGGTGCACAACCGGGTTTTTGCACACTATCCATCGGTGTTGGAAAAACTGGATAAACAACCATTGGGATACTTTCACCAACAGGTATATCCCTGTCGCAATAATCCCTGATAGTATTTGCATCAGTACCGTTTTGAATATTGATGGTATAATTGCCCGGTGGTAAGGGTGCATCTAAAGTGATAAGGATAGAATCCATATCAAAACCTGTGTTGCAACCATATCCTGATGCAGCAATTACATTGGCCAAAGGAGGTGTGATAGTAAACTCAGAACCTGTACTTGTAAGGCTATTGCACTTCATTTTTTTATTAAACTTTACTGCTGCCTGCTTTCCATCACAAATTGCTCTTGAATTTAATAAATGCGGTTCTTTAGGGTCGGTAATACTTGCAGTGCCACCGGTAAAAGATAAATCGTAACCCGTTGTACTCTGTGTCCAGTTAGTAACCATCAATAAATATTCGTGCCCAACAGTAATAACAGGCATAGCATTAAAAGGCGTATTACCGTTATCAGAACCTTCGCAATGTACATTACCGGTTGCACCCGGTTTACATCCTGTTGGTGATTCAGGATATGGTGCCGGCCCACTTCCTGCTCCATACAGGTTAATGGAAATTGCCAGGGTATTATTTGTGAACACATCATTGGGGTTATGGCCAGTAATATCAAACAGCACCCAATCGTAATCATCGGTACTTGCAATACCGCTAATTAAAAAACCAAGTGTACCTGTTTGAAAACACGTGAACTTATACCAAAAAGAACTTGATGAAGTGGCGCCTATAGGACATGAAAGCTGTGCAACATTTTGACCTGTACAATTAACTACAACGCTTTGATGAAAAACCGAAGTACCGCACACCGGTATAGCCGAACTGGGTGTCATACCCGGCAGCGAACAGGATTGTGCATAATCTTTAGCCGTTATTAAAGAGCAAAGTACAAGCAGCGTAATTATTTTTTTATACATAGGTTTCGTAAAATTAAATTAAGACCGTTTAATTGTTGTTTTTGCTGCAAGTGTTAAATAGGTTTTAATGAGTTTGATGTTAAAAACTGAAAGTTTACACAAAATTTCCCTTTATTTTATTTTGCCTTTAATCTCCTGTAATTTTAATAATGCTTCCACCGGGGTTAAGCGGTTGATATCTACATTTTCAAGCAAATTTCGTATTTCATCAAAGGTAGCCGAATGTGCATCAAAAATACTTAGTTGCATTTTGGGTGCGTTTAAATGTTTGATGGCATCGTTTGTATGACCCGCCTTACCTTCATCACGGCTAAGTTCAAGTTGTTGCAAAATTTCGTTGGCACGGGTAATGAGCGCCGGTGGCATACCTGCCATGCGTGCCACATGAATACCAAAACTATGTGTGCTGCCGCCCGGAGCCAGTTTGCGTAAAAAAATAATTTTATTACCCACTTCTTTATTGGTAACATGATAATTTTTTATTCCGCTGAATTTATTTTCCAGTTCATTTAGTTCATGGTAATGGGTGGCAAATAATGTTTTTGGCTGATGGGGCGAATTGTGTAAGAACTCAGCAATGCTCCATGCAATACTTATACCATCATAGGTAGATGTGCCACGGCCAATTTCATCAAGTAATATCAAACTTCGTTTGGTAAGGTTATTGATGATGCTGGCGGTTTCATTCATCTCTACCATAAATGTACTTTCGCCTCCGCTTAAATTATCGCTTGCCCCCACCCTGGTGAAAATTTTATCGGTAAGAGGAATTTTTGCTTCGCTTGCCGGTACAAAACTTCCTATGTGCGCCATTAAAGTAATAAGCGCTGTTTGCCTTAGGATGGCGCTTTTACCGCTCATATTGGGGCCGGTTAAAATAATTATTTGCTGTGTAGATGGATCTAAATATATATCATTAGCAATATAGGGTTCGCCTACCGGTAGGTTTTGTTCAATTACCGGGTGGCGGCTATCTTTTATATCAAGTATAAGATTATCCTGCAGCAATGGTTTTTTATATTTATAATGAAGAGCATTGCCTGCAAAGCAGCATAAACAATCAATTACTGCCATCACATTTCCGTTTACCTGCATGGGTGCAATAAAATCTTGCAGTTCGTTCAATAGTTCTTCAAAAATCTGAATCTCCAAAGTAAGAATCCTTTCTTCGGCGCCTATAATTTTTTCTTCATACTCTTTTAACTCGGGTGTTATATACCTTTCGGCATTTACCAAAGTCTGTTTCCTAATCCAACTTGCAGGCACTTTGTTTTTGTGTGCATGTGTTACTTCCAGGTAATAACCAAAAACATTGTTGAAACTTATTTTTAATGAAGATATACCTGTGGCCATTGCTTCTCGTTGCTGTATCTCTACAAGAAAATCTTTACCGCCGCTTGCAATTTTTCTTAACTCATCCAATTCGCTGTTGATACCTTCTGCAATAACTGCACCTTTTGATGCAGCCACCGGTGGATTTTCATTCAGTTCCCTGGTTATTTTATCCAAAATGTATTTGCAAGGATTTAAAGAATCGCCCAGCCTTTTCAGGTATTCGTTTGAAGAAGCTTCGCAGATATTTTTTATCAGTGCGGTTTGTTGCAGGCCTTTTGCTATTTGCAAAACTTCCCGTGGATTTACTTTTTTTAAAGGCACTTTACTAACTAACCTTTCCACATCGCCTGCCTGTTTAATGTATTGCAGTAACTTGTTGCGTACATCTGTTTCTTTTACCAGCCACTCAACCGTGCTGAGGCGTTCATTAATTTTTACAATATTGTTCAATGGCAGCACCATCCAACGTTTCAGCAACCGTGCACCCATGGCCGATACGGTGTTATCCAGCACTTTTAATAATGAATTGTTGCTATCATTGCTGCCAAACAATTCAAGATTACGGATGGTGAACCTGTCCATCCATAAATAATCTTCCCTGTCTATTCGTTGTATGGATGTGATATGGCCAAGATTGGGGTGTTCGGTATCTTTTAAATATTGTAATACTGCGCCGGCTGCAATAATACCAAGCGCCTGCCCTTCTATTCCAAAACCTTTAAGGCTATGCGTACCAAAATGTTTTAAAAGGGCTTCGGTTGCATAAGCTTCGGCAAATATCCATTCTTCTAAAGTGTATGTAAAAAACTTTGTGCCAAAATTTTCTTTAAAATACTTTTGCCTGCTACGCTGAAAAATAACTTCGGCAGGTTTAAGGCTTTGTAATAATTTATCGGCATATTCCTTATCGCCTTCGGCTACAAAAAATTCGCCGGTGCTTATGTCTAAAAATGCCAGGCCAATTTTTTCTTCATCAAAATGTAATGCTGCCAAAAAATTATTACTGCTATGTTCCAGTAATTTATCGCTGGTGGCAACACCGGGTGTTACCAGTTCGGTAACGCCACGTTTTACAATTCCCTTTGCCTGTTTAGGATCTTCTAATTGGTCGCAAATGGCAACACGGTAACCGGCTTTTACCAGTTTGTGCAGGTAAGTATCTAAAGCATGGTGCGGAAAACCAGCCAGTTCTGAAGCATCGGGGTTACCATTATTGCGTTTGGTTAATGTGATGCCAAGCACGGCAGCGGTGGTGATGGCATCCTGGCCAAAGGTTTCATAAAAATCGCCCACACGAAACAGTAATATGGCATCAGGATATTTAGCCTTGATGGCATTGTGCTGTTGCATTAAAGGTGTTTCTGACGGGCTCTTTGCCATAACTTAATACGGCTTTTGCCGTAGCGGACAAAAATAAGGCATTGCTGTTATAATTTTTATCTCTTTACTTTTCACAAAACCCAATCAGTTTACCACAAAATTTTTCCTTACCTCCCTTTCGCCATCATTCACTTTTAAAAAATAATTGCCACCCGATAAGAGTTTAACCGGTAATGTGTACATTTCTGTACCAATCCTAATCTTTTTTTGTTTTCCCATATACATTAATTGCCCATTGCTACTGTAAATGGCTACCTGCAAATCACCAGGCCTTGCTGTTTCAATGGCTACTTGTATTTTTCCATCCACCACCGGGTTGGGCCATATATTAATATCAAATACAAAATTGGTACACTTAATTTTTATAACCTTACTATAAGTATAAGCACCGGAGTTCTCAATAATTTTTAAACGGTAAAACAGGTAACCGTCCTTTGGTAAATTTTTATCGCTGTACGAATATTTGCAAATAACTTCTCCTTTATTGGCAGCCGTCAATTCGCCTATTTTTACAAAATCAGTTTGATTGGCCGACCGTTCAATTTCATATTTTACCGTTCCTGATTCATTACTCACATTCCATTCAAGTTCTACACTGCCGTTTAATAATTTTCCGTTAAACGAAAGCATGGATAATGGCAACACGGGCAGGTCGCCTTGCACCCATACCGAATAACTGTATGCAGGCAATTCGATATAAACCTGGTTGCTGCCGCTTACCACCTGGTAAGGATATGCCGAACGACCCAATACATCAGTAAACTTTGTACCGGTGAGTATGGCGCCGCCCCTAGTATTGATTTCATGATCTACTTTAAGAGTTGTGCTTCCAAAATTTATGGCAACAATTACATCGTGGTTGCCATTGCCAACAAAACCCTGTAACTGGTAAATTAAAGCCTTATCAGAAGAGCCCTGTATGAAATTACTGCTATACGGTGTGCTAAACCTGTTGAGATAATCTACCGAAGGTGAACCGTTGATATAAAGTTTAAGCGCCTGTATCAGCCTGTCAATTTCGGGTTTGTAAGGCGGTAGGTTTGTAGGATGATACCCATATAAACCACCTGACGGTGGCGGATAACCGTAATAATCAGGATAAAAAACCGTGGGCACACCTAATTGATTATTGGTAAGAATATAAGCGTATGCAAGGTTGGGATTATTTCTTATAAGAGATGCAAAGCCAGAAGCATCCCTAAAATCGTGGTTATTTACAAAGGTTACAATATTAAAACCACTTAATGATGCAGCATCATGCAGGCTGTTATTAAAGATATTTCGGCTATCAAAACTTCCCACATCGCAGGCCTGCCTTAGTTGCTCCCTTAAAGTAAAATCAAAAATTTTAGGACTGATAGCTGCTTTTGTTGCCGGTTCCATGCTAGCCTGTACACTGTTAATCCATCCGCTTAATTCAGATGGATTGGTACTGTACCATTCTCCCACTAACAGGCTTGGGTCTTTGCCATACTTGTGCATGCTATCCAGTAAATTGCCAACAAATTCCGGAGTAAAATGTTTTACTGCATCAAGCCGCATACCTCTTACACCTAATTCATCCCAATTCCATTTAGCCCAGTTAATTAATGTGTCGGCTGTTTTTTTCTGAAACTGATCATAGTCGTAAAAAAAATACATACCATCCCAGTCGCCGTTTAAATAAGTGGTGGATGCATTGGCATCATTGGGTTTAAAGAAATCATAGTTCATAAAACCTCTTCCACTTGCCATCGAATTAAAATTTGTATAAGTCTGGTATTGCATGTCGTTTACAATATCTGTTCCTCTCGATGAACTGTAAATGCCGTAAATGCGATGGTCTGAATAGCCGCCGGTGTTATTCATGTAAATAAAAATGGTATCGCCTGAGGGGTTAAAGTCGCCTGTATTCAAGTGCAGGTGAAACTCATCTGTATTGCAGCCACCACCTGTTTCAAGCGTTACAAACATATTCTTACCCAAAAAAATATCATTGTTACCCTGCCCGCAATCTCCGCCACCGTTAGGTTCCACTTCATTTAAATCAGGTGGTCCCTGGTACCCCACGGTATTGGTTTGCATATATAATTTATAGGTATAATTATTAAAACGGCTATCGCCGGTTTTAGAACTGAATTTAAAATAATAATCGCCGGCGCCATTACCGCTTGTGCCGCCTAAAGGTAAAATACATCTGAACCTGTCGGAAGGGAAAGGTTCTTTACTTGCATTATAATAGTTGGTGATATAGGCTTTAACTGCTGGGTTCACTTCTGCAGCGCCTCCGTCTCTGTGGTTAAATACCATATCGGCAACAGGAGCAATACCCTGTGCAGTAAATTCTGCCAGCATATTATCAAGCGCAGTACGGGTTCCCAAACCTGTGGTTTGGTTTCCTATAAAAAGATCTTTAGGATCGTAACCATTACTATTGGTACCAAAGCTGGCAACCGTATGCGGCGGAAACCAAATATGGGTGAAGCCTGCTGTTTTTAAATTAGCAGCTTTTAACCGCAACGTATCTGCCCAACTAAAGCCATTAGCCGTTTTAGGGTAATCCCAGTACCAGCCTTGCAAAAACACCTGCTGGGCATTAGCAGAAAATAAAACAACCATAAAACATAAAAGCAAATAAAGTTTCTTCATAACATAATGTGTATTTATTACACGATGAAGATAGCTTAAATTTTTAACAGTTGATGTTAAAAGGATGGTTTAATTAGTTTTCCTGCTTCGTAAAAATTTCTTTCTTCATTTTTTCCCAAAGCCCGTCAAAGGTTTGATGATTTTCTTCCTTCCATTTTTTACTGAATGATTCCATCTTTTGGTGCCGGTGGGCTTTTGTTATTAAAAAAAAGGCTTCGATGGCTTTGGAATCATTTTCAAAAGCCAGTTTATTGTACAATTCTTTTAACTGTTGTTCCCTTTGATTATTGAAATGTGCTATTTCAATCTCCATTTTTTCCCTAAGCATCACTTTTTCATCATAACTGCCCGATGGTAATATTGTTTTTGCAATTACGGGCATCAACTCTATCAGCATTAAAATAAAAACAATAAGATAATACCTGTATTGCATGGCAGCACTTCCTTTTAATAGGTTTGTAAGCGCCTCTACCCTTGTTAAAAAACCATCATTAAGATAATGGAGAAAACCAGCTTCCCCTGCTTTTATTTTGTTATCTATTTCTTTAAGAGCAGCTTCGTTGCTGTCTAACTTTGGCTGAATTATTTTTAGCATAGCCTGATATTCATCATCCAATTTTTGGTATTCATTTCTTTTTGCAATGGCAATATCTTTTATACCCACTTTTCCCGATCCACCGCTGCCATCAGTTTCGGCCAGGTAGCTTTCTCTTGCCTTATTAACCAAATCATTTTTTACTGCTAACTCATTTTTTAATGTTGCATTTTGTTTATTCAAATCTTCTTTTGGTTTATTGTAAAGGGCAATAAGTTCATGCTGATTCAACAATTTCTTTTTTTCATTGTCGAGCGATGCCTGCAACCGAATTTCCTTATCAAACATAAATAACACAGCAGGTTGTGCCATAAAGGTTCCGATGGTAAGCGCAAGCAGGCCCCTGAACAAAAGTGGGGCAATTTTTCGTTTGTTGAATTTTGTTATACCCTTAATCAATGCCCTATCGATGGTAAGTATGATAAAACCCATAAACAATCCCAATGCAATGGCAATAAAAATAGATTGGGTAAACGTGCTGAAAAAATAAGCCCAGGTAAATGTGGCAAAAGCCCATGTAGCCAACACCGTCATACCAATGATACGGTAGCGGTTTCTGTCAACAACAGCATCTGCCAGTATCTCTTTTTCGGCAGTGGATAACCACCATAAAAATACAGTGAACTGAGAAGGAGTATAGGTTTCCCTTTGTGAAAGGGGAATGTTTGTAGCCATGATGTAATTAATTAAAGGATGACTTAAAAAAGAATCAATAGCGGAGTTGAGTTGAAGAATTGCAAATTAGATATTCTTTACCTCAAAAACGATTTAATGTATAAATTATTTCTATTTAAAAATTACATTAACAGTTTCTTATAATAAGTATGTTAAACCCTTTTTGAATAAAACCTTCTATTGTTTTATCTTTGCACCCGTTTTAAGAGATGCATATTTTTTAATGCTAAAAAAACAAAATGAAGAAAATTTTAAGCTTATCGGTTTTATTGGTTTTAATGTTTACAATAGTACAGGCACAGGCGCCCAAGGGAATGGGTAAAAGCGATCCGGATGCAAAAAAGATTTTAGATGCAGTGAGTGCAAAATTTAAAAGCTTTAAATCGGTTCAATCCAATTTTACATTAAAAATTGAGAATGCTGCTAATAAATTGATTGATTCAAAAAAAGGTACTGTTTATATGAAGGGCACCAAATACCGTATTAAAGTGGCAGGCCAGGATATATTTTGCGATGGCAGCAATGTTTGGACGGTGGACCCTGCATCAAAAGAAATAACACTTACCAAATTAGACCCCTCAAACAATACCATCACACCACAAAAACTATTCACCAATTTTTACGATAAAGATTTTTTATACAAGCTTAACAGCGATGCAAAAGGTGTGCAGGAAGTAGAACTAACCCCCATTGACAAGTCGAAACTATTTCATAAAGTAATAGTTTTTATCAATAAAGCCACACAAACTATTTCATCTACAAAAATATTTGAAAAAGCAGGCAACCGCTATACATATAATGTAAGCAGCATGAATACAAAATCTGTTATACCGGATGCTACTTTTGTTTTCAATCAAAAAAATTACCCCGGGATGGAATTGGTTGATTTAAGATAAATGAAGTTTTAGTTTCCCCAACGATACGATTCATTTTGTAAACCTGCCAGGTCAATTACACGATCAACAACTGTGGCAGCCACTTGTTCAATAGTAGTGGGCTTACTGTAAAATGATGGTGTGGCAGGGCAAATAATACCACCAGCCAGTGTAATAGTTTCCATGTTACGTATTTGTATAAGGTTGTACGGCGTATCCCTGGTTACACAAATTAGTTTTCTTCTCTCTTTTAAAATAACATCTGCAGCACGGCTTACCAGGTCGTTTGATATGCCGGAAGCTATCCTACCTAAAGTGCCCATACTGCAAGGTATGATAACCATAGTGTTAAACTGACCGCTGCCCGATGCAAATGCTGCTGTAAAATCCTGCTGGCCGTATATCTTACCCGGAAAATTTGTATAGTTTTCATTTTCTAATTCAATTTTCCATACTTGTTTGGCATTTGTCGTCATCACCAATGCCACTTCATCTAACTGGCTGCTAAGTTGCTGTAATTTCTTCAACAGCATATCGGCATATATCGAACCACTGGCTCCTGTAACAGCTACAACAATTTTATGTTTCATTTTACGTTTATAGATTATCAAATACAATGTTATACTAAACAATTCTATATAGCTGTATTTGTTATAAACAAATTTATATGCAATTAGTTTTTCAGCTCATATTAGTGCTTCTCATTCTTGCAATTCTAATTTTTACTTAAATAATTTAAGTAAATAAGATTCTATCAATCAATAATCTTTTAATTTATAACATTTAAAACGGGTATTCTTTTTCAATAAGTGTTACCCGGTTTTGTACTTAATTTTTCTTGCAACAATATAACGATAATAGTGTTGTAATAAGGTACAATTTTAAAAAGCAAATTTTGAACCTGCTGTTTAAACAAACAAGAAATTGTAATTTCCAATTTCAATAAACAGAATGGCTGTACCAAAACTACAACGAAGTTTAGGCTTATTTCAATCTACTGTTGTAAATATGATTGATATGGTGGGTATTGGCCCCTTTGTTACATTACCAATTGTAATGGGGTTGATGGGAGGTATGTTTTTATACGCCTGGATTGCCGGCGCCATATTATCGTTGGTTGATGCTATGATTTGGAGCGAACTGGGCGCCGCCTACCCATTGGCCGGCGGCAGTTACAACTTTCTTAAAGAAGCTTATGGCAAAAACGGAATGGGCAGGATGATGAGTTTTTTATACGTATGGCAAACCATCATACAAGCCCCATTGGTGGCCGCATCAGCTGCTATTGGCTTTGCACAATACATGGGATATTTGGTACATCTTGAACCCATGCAGCAAAAAATGGTTTCGGGTGCAGTAATAATTTTTGTAACTATTTTATTGTATCGTAAAATAGACAGTATAGGAAAAATTGCCATACTGCTTTGGACGGGTGTTATACTCACCATTGGATGGATTATCATTGGCGGTATAGCACATGGTAATTTTTTACAACCTTTAAAAGATATCAATGCACAATTCAGTTGGGGGCAACTGGCTTCTTTTGCATTTGGACAGGCTTGTATCAAATCTATTTACAGTTACCTGGGGTATTATAATGTTTGCCACCTGGGTGCCGAAATTAAAAACCCCGGCAAAAACATCCCACGCAGTATGTTCATTTCTGTATTTGGTATTGCCATATTGTATATTGCCATGAACACAAGTGTTAGCAGCGTTATTCCATGGCAGGAGATTAAGCAGTGGCAGGATGCAGGTACCCACACATTTGTAATCAGCACTTTTATTGAAAGATTGTACGGTTATGCTGCAGCCAATACTATTACCGTGATGATACTGTGGGTTGCACTTGCATCTTTATTTGCAGTAATGCTTGGCTATTCAAGGGTACCATATGCTGCTGCCATTGACGGTGCATTTTTTAAAGTGTTTGCAAAACTACATCCCACCCGTAACTTTCCTTATGTATCGCTGTTGGTGATTGCAGGTTTAGGATTTTTGTTCAGCATGTTGTTTCGTATGAGCGATGTAATCAGCGGCATACTGGCCATGCGTATAGTGGTGCAGTTTATTGGACAGGCAGTTGGTGTTGTATTGCTACGAAAAAAAAATGGAAAAACTAATTTGCCTTATAAGATGCCTTTGTATCCATTACCGGTTATTTTTGTTGTGCTGATGTGGATGTTTGTTTTTTATTCAACCGGCTTAGAAGTTATCGGCTCTTTTATCATTGTGTTTGGCAGCGGGCTTGTTGTTTATTTTATTAATGCAAGACTTCAGCGCCAATGGCCGTATCAAAACCATGCTACAGTATCACTTAAAAAAGATAATAGCCTGCATACTTAATAAAAATTATTTAAACCCCGGTAATGTTTCCAGTTCTTGCATTTGATTGTTTATAAATTTAAAAGCCATACAATAACTGCCGTTTGTAATAACCAGGTAAGGTACCTGCATTACCATATTGTAACGTAAGGCTTGGTCAAACACTTTTATATCCAACTCCACATTCATCTCTTTACATTCAATAATCATCCAGGGTTTTAAATTATGGCTATACACAACCATATCAAAACGTTTTTTTAAATCGCCCAGTTTTATTTCTTTTTCAATGGCAATTAAAGTAACCGGGTATTTTTTTACATAGATAAGATATTGAAGAAAATTTTGCCGTACCCATTCTTCGGGAGTTAATGCTACCCAGCGTTTACGGCATTCATCAAAGATGAATTCCTTACCCTCCTTTATATTAATTTTGGGTCGATATGTAGGGTATTCAATTTTAATCATCGGTATTAACCTTAACCTGGAAAAAGAATGTTGTATATTTAAACTTTAAAAGAATAATAACTGAAAGATATGAAGTCGAAAGCAGAAATTGTAACAAACTGGTTACCCAGGTATACAGGTGAAAAAATTGAAAACTTTGGAGAATACATCTTACTCACCAATTTTGGTAACTATGTAGAGATGTTTGCAAAATGGAATAAAGTAAAAATTGTAGGCGTAGGCAAAGCCATGCAATGCGCTACAGCAAACGATATAACCATCATTAATTTTGGAATGGGCAGCCCAGGCGCCGCTACCATCATGGACCTGTTAAGCGCAATACAACCAAAAGCTGTTTTGTTTTTGGGTAAATGCGGCGGCTTAAAAAAACGAAATAAATTAGGCGATCTTATCTTACCCATTGCAGCCATCAGGGGCGAAGGTACATCCAATGATTATTTTCCGCCAGAAGTACCGGCACTGCCCGCTTTTGCTTTGCAGAAAGCCGTTTCTACCACCATCAGGGATTATGCCGTAGATTATTGGACCGGCACTGTGTACAGTACCAACCGCAGGGTGTGGGAGCATGATGATAAATTTAAAAATTACTTGCAGGAAGTAAGGGCCTATGCTGTTGATATGGAAACGGCTACCATTTTCACCGTAGGATTTTATAATAAGATACCTACCGGTGCATTATTGCTTGTAAGCGACCAGCCCATGACTCCTGATGGTGTTAAAACTGCCGCCAGTGATAAAAAAATAACTGCTAAATATGTAGAAGTTCATTTAAAAATAGGCATCGATTCTTTAAAGCAATTAATCAATAACGGGTTAACTGTAAGGCACCTTAAGTTTTTATAAAAATGAATGACCCCACTCCTCTCCATAAAAAACCTGCAAATAAAATTTGATGAAAGAGGGCATAATGCAACTGCCGTAAATAATATTTCATTTAATGTAATGCCGGGCCAACTGCTTGCCGTTGTAGGTGAAAGCGGTTCAGGAAAATCAATAACTGCTTTATCAATTTTGCAATTGCTGCCAACTACAGCAACCGTAAAAGGGCAAATAATTTTTAACAAGCATACGCCTATTGATATTTTACAATTACCCCGTAATAAAATTAACAGCATACGAGGCAATGAAATAGCCATGATTTTCCAGGAACCAATGACCTCATTAAACCCTGTATTTACCTGTGGATACCAGGTGATGGAAGCCATTAGAGTACATCAACAGGTAAATAAAGCAACTGCCCGGGAAAAAACCATTGAACTTTTTAAACATGTACAATTACCTAATTCCGAAGAAATATTAAACCGTTATCCGCATGAAATTAGCGGCGGACAAAAACAACGGGTGATGATTGCTATGGCTATGAGTTGTAACCCATCTTTATTAATTGCAGATGAGCCAACCACGGCCCTTGATGTTACAGTGCAAAAAACAATATTGGATCTTATAAAATCTTTACAGCAGATAAATAATATGGCTGTAATTTTTATCACCCACGATTTAGGCGTGGTGGCCGATATTGCCGATAAGATTATTGTTATGTACAAAGGTGAAATTGCCGAACAAGGTGATGCCCATAAAATTCTTTTATCGCCTCAACATCCATATAGCAAGGCATTAATAGCTTGCAGGCCTGCTGGCAAACTAAAAGGAACAAGATTACCGGTAGTAAGTGATTTTTTAGATACAAAGCCATCTTTAAATAACACAACAGAAAACATTGAATTAACAAACAAACAATTTGCTATTGATAAACCCAAAACAAATATCCTTGAAGTAAAAAACCTAACAGTTTCGTTCCCGACTAAAAAAAATTTTTTTGGAAAACCTACCCATTATTTTAATGCAGTAGATAATGTAAGCTTCGCCATCCAACAGGGAGATATTGTAGGCCTTGTGGGCGAAAGCGGCTGCGGCAAAACCACGCTGGGCCGATGTATACTGCAATTAATAAAACCTTCTGCAGGAAGTATAATTTTAGATGGCAAGGATATTACAGCTATGAAATCTGCCACTTTACGTCATATACGAAAAGACTTACAGATAGTTTTCCAGGATCCGTTTGGTTCATTAAACCCTAGGATAACAATTGGAGAAGCTATATTGGAACCTTTAAAAGTTCATGCTATAGCAGCAAATAACAAACAGCGAAAAGAAAAAGTAATGGAGTTGTTGCAAAAAGTAAGCCTTGAAACCGGCCATTACAACCGCTATCCGCATCAATTTAGCGGCGGGCAAAGGCAACGCATTTGCATAGCAAGAGCATTGGCGCTTAACCCTTCGTTTTTAATTTTTGATGAAAGTGTTTCGGCTTTGGATGTAAGTGTACAGGCACAGGTACTAAACCTGTTGAACGATTTGAAAGCAGAATTTGGCTTCACTTCTATCTTTATTTCGCACGATTTATCTGTTGTGCATTATATATGCAACCGTATTATTGTAATGAACAAAGGAGCCATTGAAGAAGAAGGCGTGGCCGATGATATTTATTTTAACCCCAAAAGAGAATACACAAAAAAACTGCTGGAAGCCATACCGGGTAAAAGTTTACTAAAATTTTAAACTGCTAATAATACTTTATAAAATTTTTTCCCAAGGTTCTATTCAATTTTCAATATTGTTATTATACCGGATTCGATAAAATTGGTTATTATAAAACTCCCTGCTGCTTTCATGAAGACTGAATAATAATTTTTTCAATTCGTTTTGCAATTGTTCATCAAGCCCTGTAGCAGTATTTAAATTTTTATCTGTTAGTGTAGTTAGTTTATTATCAGTACTAATCTGTTTTTCAGCCAGGGGTTGCAAACCACTAAACCCAATTTTCCAATCGTTGGTTTTATCAATCTTGTATTTAAAACAATAAACCATCCCATTATTTGAATAATAAGCAACCGGCAATTTTTTTAAAAACACAACCGAATCTATTTCTTGATATTTACTAAGGGGTATTAAAAAGCTTTTTGCTATTAATTGTTGTGTTTTAAATTTGGCAGGAAATATATCCAGCCTACCTGCCTTTTCAAGCTGTATGTATAATTTGCTCCTGTATTTATCATCTGCTGCAAGCGCATACAAAATACTATCTGCCACAGGTTGGCTATTACGAAGTAATAACACAGCAGCCGTAAGCCTTACATAAGGCTCTCTTGATTTAAGCAACCTTTCAAAAAATACTTGTACAGGCTTTTTTAAATTGTAAAATGGCGACAACAGCACACTGTAATCATTTATATTATTATCGCCTACCCTTTCGTACTCTGTGCTAAAAGCAAGTTCATTATTCATATCTTCACCCGATAACTCTTTTTCAAGCAATTGTTCATCTTTTGCTTGTTGTCGTTTTAATTCAACTCGGGCATCAAAATAAATTTTATCAAAATAGTCTGCATAATCAGAAGCTTTCACAAGGTTGCTGTCAATCAATGTTACCAGCAATGACAACACATGTTTCTTATAATCAATTAATGATGACAACTGCAACAACTCAGGGTACAGTTGCCTGGCTAGTAACAAAGAATCTTTAAGGTTAGCAAACATTTCGGCATATTCATATTCATCAGATAAAACAGGCGGTTCATGTAAAATAAGTTCTTTAAACAATTGAATAGCTTCATTAGTTTTTTTATTTGACAAGGCTAAAAAAACTTTATTCTGAAAAGTGATTGTATCGGCCACCTGTTCATAAATTTTTTTAAGCAGCTTAACAACAACCGGCCGGGTGCTATCTTTAATATATCCCAACTCTGCAATTAGTTTTGATTTTATTTCAAAATATCCCTTATCAGTAAGCTTTAGTTTATTAATTGCTTTTTCAATTAATGGTACTGCATCTTCTCCAAAATAAATATTTGATATGGATTGCTGAGCTTTTGTTTGAATGGTGCTGTCTGTACTAAACAAATCTGAAAAAAACTCTTCGGGTTTATTTTCAGTAATATTTGAGCCCAGTTTTTTTGCAGCCGGTGAAAAACTTGTAAAAAATGACCGGATAAAACTGCTTTCGGTGCTAAGGGTATCGCCCATTGTTGCCAAACTGAAACTGTAATTATCTTTCATCATCAGCATACGGGTAATAGTTCTTGATGAACCGGTATCCCTTAAATGAAATTTGTAGGCAATTACATCAATTGCCAGAATTATTGTGTCTGTTTTGTAAATATAAAAACCATCATCGTAAATATAATTGCTTACAACATCTATCCATTGTTTTGATTTATCTTTTACATAATAATATTTAGGATATTCTTGAACACTAACCGAAACTGTCTCGCCGGTTGCATCACTTTTAAAATTACCGTTCTTTGTTTTTGGCCAAAATTTAAAACCGTTATTATCATTATTTAAATCAACATCAGTTTTTTCAGCAATTGATCTTATATCATCATTAATCGCTGGCGCCACCGGTGTTTGTACGGTAAAATGCATAAAGCTGTCTGTAAAAACTTTTAGCATACTATACCTGTAAGGAGTAAAAGAAAAAGAATTAAAAAATGCTGAAAAGTCTGCCCTTTTGTTTTTTCCCCTGGCAGCAAGTACATAATAATGTGGGCCTTTAATTATAAACCTTGCTTGCATAATTGAACCATCATTCATTTTTTCTTTTATATCCAGGCAGGGAAAACCTTTAAAATTACTTTGTACCCGGCTAAACTGTTTATTTGATTTGTTAGGATATTGAAAAGATTCTTCAATTAGCGAAAGGTCAAAGCTGTCTTCTTCTAAAAACTGGAAATTATATACCGATTTTTTCAGGATAAGGTATGCATTACCGTTTGATTCATCGGCAGCTTCATATTCCCATCGGTTGATACCATCATTATTTGATGTATTGTAGTAAATAAATGGTTGCTGCGGCATCCATACCGAAAATCCGCCTTGCAGTGGTTCAAAGATTCCTGCAGCATTAGTTACCTGTTTAAAATGTATTGACGAAAAGAATTTTTCAGCTTCTTTGCCATCTATATAATTCTCCTTTCCACTCATTTTAAAAAATAAAACTTCAAAAGGTGTAATAAAAATATTATATCGTTGCAAATCGCCCCGACGTGTTCGGTTGGTTATATCAATACCTTTATACCCATTTCGGGTAATGGTTTTTTTTATTAAAATTTTACCCGGGATGTTTTCGTATAAAATACTGTCTAATTTTTTGTACACATCATTTTCATCCTGATTTAAAAACGGGGCATGGGTTTTAATACGGGTAATAAGGTAATAACTTCCATTAGCCATGTCGGAATATTGCCAACGTTCTGGTAAACTGTATCCATCAGCCATTTTAAACAAAGGCCCCGGCATTTCAACAGTAAAAAAACTGTCTTCGGCAGTTTGGGTTGAAAAAGTTACCGGCACTTTGATTTTATCAATAGTTTCTTTCTGATCGGCATCACGGTCAGTCATAAATATTGGCCTAACCGTATACCCTTTTTTTCGAAGCAATTCAATGATACCTCTTGGCCCGGGCAAATGAGCTGCTCCTACCGCCGCAAACAATGAATTTTTTTTAATGATGGTATCAATTGAATAAGCTTGTATCTTATTCCGTTTATAAAGGAACTTTTCCATGAATGCCTCCGACCAGTTCACAGTTCTGTCTAGTGAGTCCATCAGGTCCAGGTCGCCACGGCGGTAAGCATCTTCTATCTTCTCTGCTAATTCAAAATCTTTGTAAGCGCCCCAGTCGTAGTTTTTTTTCTTTTTTTCCCTGGCCTTATCAGCATAGGCTTCAAGAATTATTTTTTCTGATTCAAGATAATCCTCCACACCGGCCGCCCTTTTACCAAGCTTTTTAGCGATTTGATAAATATATAAATCCAAAAAAGTATCTTCTTCAAAATCTTCTTTTTCTTTAAAGTTCCGGTAAAGTAAACTGTTTATTATGGTTGGCTCACTGCTTAGGGCTTGTTTAAGGTCATCTTTGTAAGAACCAATGCGGAAAGAATTTTCATTAAGGTAATCGCCATCCGTGTTTTTTATATAAAGGCTGTAATCTTCTTTAATTTTATTAACCTGCATCATCTGCCCCTGCCATGTTTCGGGATTAAGTTCAAGAGCAACTACATCTACACTTTTAAGTGCCAGGTAAAACGAATCGCTTAAATGAAAAACCAATTTACTGCTTACATGCATGGTTCCAAAAAGGTAGGATGGTTTTACGAGGCCATTGCCCCTAATCTCCCATAAAAGGCTTTTATACCTGCCATTATTTTTCTTTTGTGCACAAACATAAAAGGCCAGCGTTACAAAAATCAGTAAGATGCAGCTTTTTTTAATCATGATGGTTTTGCATATAAAACGGCTTAGCTATAAAGATGCGTATAACCCAATAAAGCACAAAATTGTATTTAAAGCAAGTATAATACATTAATAATTGGTTATTTAAAAAAGAATATTAGGCAAAATCTCGCAGCTATTCATTACCTTTGCACACTTTACATCATGCCGTAACATGATAAATGCCCTAAAATCCGGGCTCAATCACTGTAACACTACAGTACTGGCATGTAGCACTTTTAAAAATTAAATAGTTACATGAAATTATCCCAATTCAGGTTCGACCTTCCATTAAACCTCATTGCCCAAAACCCTACAAAACGCAGAGAAGACAGCCGGATGATGGTTATTGATCGTAAAACCGGGCAAATTGAAAACAAACATTTTAAAGACATACTTGATTATTTTGAAGACAAGGATGTTTTTGTAGTGAACAATACCAAGGTTTTTCCGGCACGCATGTATGGTCGTAAAGAAAAAACCGGTGCAAAAATTGAAGTTTTCCTGTTAAGGGAACTAAACAAAGCCAATAAACTTTGGGATGTAATTGTTGACCCGGCACGTAAAATTCGTGTTGGTAACAAATTATATTTTGGCGAAAGTGACGAACTGGTTGCAGAAGTAATTGACAACACTACCAGTCGTGGGCGAACCATTCGTTTTTTGTGGGATGGCACTGATGCAGAATTTAGGGCTATGCTTGAATTCTTAGGAGAAACGCCTTTGCCAAAATACATAAAACGTAAACCCGATGAAGAAGATAAAGAGCGGTATCAAACTGTTTATGCAAAACATGAAGGCGCTGTGGCTGCACCTACTGCGGGTATGCACTTTAGCCAGGAACTGATAAAGCGACTGGAAATAAAAGGTATAAGATTTGCCGAAGCAACTTTACATACAGGCCTGGGAACTTTTAGACCGATAGAAGTAGAAGACCTTAGTAAGCATAAGATGGATGCGGAATATTACCGTATTGAAGAAACGGCCTGCAACATTGTAAATAAAGCAAAAGAGCAGGGACATAGAATTTGTTCCATAGGCACTACAACCATGAGGGCTATGGAATCTTCATTTACTGCTCAAAAACTATTAAAACCTTCAGAAGGATGGACAAACCATTTTATCCATCCACCTTATAATTTTAGTATTGCCGATTCGTTGGTTACTAATTTTCACCTGCCAAAAACAAGCCTGCTAATTATGGCTTGTGCATTTGCCGGTTACGACCTGATGATGGAAGCATACAAAAAAGCCATCAAAGATAAATACCGTTTCTTTAGTTATGGAGATGCGATGCTTATCATTTAATGTTTAAAACTTTATAAAAAAACTCTCCAAATGGAGAGTTTTTTTATACAACAATGCCCGGATAAAAATCCGGGCTGTTATTAAATCCAATATCCTATGAAAACCAATGATAAGACGTACCAGTCAATAATTTTGTTGCAAAAGAAATGTTAAGTGTTTTGTTTAACTTTAAGCAATAAAAAAACAAATATGAAGACAATTCAACAATGGCTTAGCGAATACGGTGAAAGCCACCAGAACCATACAAATAAAACTATTCATTGGATTTGTGTACCCGCTATCTTTTTTTCCATAGTTGGTTTATTGTATGGTATAAAACTACCCTTTGCCATTGCTGGCATACAATTAAATGTGGCCATCATTATTTTGTTTTTGGTTACCATTTATTATATAAGCCTTTCAAAAACTCTTTGGGTGGGCTTATTATTGTTTGCTTTATTATGCCTGTGGCTATGCCACATGATAGAGCAGGCAGCCTTTATGCCGCTATGGCTTTTTTCGTTAATTATATTTGCAGTAGCGTGGGTGGGACAGTTTTATGGCCATAAAGTGGAAGGAAAGAAACCTTCATTTTTTAAAGACATTCAGTTTTTAATGATTGGCCCCGCCTGGCTGATGAGTTTCATATATAAAAAACTGGGGATTGGCATTTAATTAAAATGAAATAAAAATCATGATATGAAAATAATTTTCAGCTTATTATTTTTTTCTTTCAGTTATTATTTAAATGCTCAAAAACTTAACCCTGCCTACGATTCGGCATTGGCAAAAAAATATGGCGCCGATGATTACGGCATGAAAATGTATGTGCTTGTAATTTTAAAAACCGGCACCAATACCACTACCAACAAAGTATTAACTGACAGTTTATTTGCCGGCCACATGAGCAATATTGCACACATGGTTAAAATAAACAAATTAGTTGTGGCCGGACCTTTTTCGAAAAATGAAAAAGCTTATAGGGGTATTTTTATACTGAACGTAAAGGATTTTGCTGAAGCAGAAAAACTACTTGATAAAGACCCGGCCATTAAAGAAAAACTACTGGCAGTTGAAATGTATAACTGGTATGGCTCAGCGGCTTTGCCGGCATACTTAGACACATCTGATAAAATATGGAAAACAGGGTTTTAAGAAAAGTAAAAACTCAAAACTTACTATTTACCACTTAAAAGTAAAAAGTAAAAAAATAACTCCTTAACAATACTTTTGACTTTTATCTTTTGACTTTTGATTTTTGATTTTTGACTTATAATTTAAACAACCCTTTATTCAGCAACTGTAAAGTAATTTCCTTATCGGCCCTTGCAATCAATAACGATACATTATGCCTGCTGCCACCATAACAAACCATACGCACCGGTATTGGCTCCAGTGCATCAAATATTTGTTTCATCACATCTTTAGTTTCGGCTATTTCGTTACCAACAATTGAAACGATGGTTTGGTTGGTATCCACTTCCACTGTTCCAAAAGCTTCCAGTTCTTTTGAAATTTCGGGCAGGTGTACATCATCATCAATGGTTACCGAAACTGCCACTTCGGATGTGGTAATCATATCAATGGAGGTGCGGTGCTTTTCAAACACTTCAAACACCTTGCGCAAAAATCCATAAGCAAGCAACATGCGACTGCTCTTAACCCTGATAGCTGTAATGCCATCCTTGGCAGCCACAGCTTTAACGCCTACGCTTCCTGCTTTTTCAGAAATCTGCGTGCCTTTAGCATCAGGTTGCATGGTGTTTAACAACCTAACCGGAACATTATAAAATTGTGCCGGCCAAATACTTGCAGGATGAAGGATTTTTGCGCCAAAATAAGCAAGCTCGGCTGCTTCATCAAAACTCAATTGCTCAATAGCAAAAGTTTTTTCTACAATGCGTGGGTCGTTATTATGCATACCGTCAATATCCGTCCATATTTCGCAAACACTTGCATTAACGGCTGCAGCAATTAACGATGCACTGTAATCGCTTCCTCCTCTTTTTAAATTATCCACTTCGCCCTTTGCATTACGGCTTATATAACCCTGTGTGATGAAAATCTTTTTGTCTTTGTGCTTGTTAAGCAATTGTGCCAGTTTTACTTTAATGGTTCCTACCTGCGGTTCGTCATAACTATCAATAGTCATAAAATCTAAAGCAGGCAACAACACATGATTTACTTTTATTTCATCAAGGTAAATGCTGAACAATTTTGTACTTAGCAATTCGCCCTGTGCAAGTATATCTTTATTTAATGCCTGGCTGAATGATATTTTTAAAATGATGGTGAGAAATTCGAAATGCTCGTTAAGCACTTCATTGGCTTTATCCCTTGAGCCGTTTTGTTGTAAAAGTTCCAACACAAAACTTTTGTAATGGGCATGCAAAGCATCTATCTGTGCTTTTGCCGCCTGCCTGTCGCCACGCAAAAGCGATTCACTTATTTCAACCAAAGCATTGGTTGTGCCGCTTAAAGCCGATAAAACTACAATCTTACTTTCTTCATCCCTTGTTATAAGGTTAGCCACTTCATGCATCCTGTGCGGCTTACCCACGCTGGTGCCGCCAAACTTCATTACTTTCATTACAATAAAAAATTTTAGAGATGCAAAGATAAGTGCAGGAAAGGAACTTGAAGCTATTTGCTAAGTAGATGTTGGTTGGCAGTTGCCCGTTGTTTTTTGACTGTTGGTAGTTGTTATACTCTAAACCAAAAACCCACAACCATCAACAAACAAACACTCCCTAAAGCTCGACATTAAACCTCTTTGCAAGGCTTTCCAAATCGTCAATAACAGGTTGTAGTAAAGTGATACCGTTTTTCATTCGCTCTATTTCCATTTCACGTTCGGGGTCGCCGGGGATTAAAACTTTTTCGTGTCCGGGTGCTGTTTGTGCAGTACGAAAACGTTGTACCCATTTATCCATGTGTGTTTTAAATTCATCGGCCGTACGAAATGCATCAATACGCATGGCGCCAAAAAAATGGCCGATGCCCTGCCCCGGCATATCTTGCGGCATTGGAATATATGCAGGAAAGGGCGGCACCCACGGGCCATAGTTGGCGCCACTGAGTATGCCCGAAAAAATATCAACTATGGCGCCCAATGCATAACCTTTATGGCTGCCATGTTCTTTATCGCCTCCAAGCGGTAACAACATCCCGCCTTTTTTTATTTCGCCGGCATCGGTAGATGGTTGGCCATCCTTATCCTGTATCCATCCCTGCGGTGCGGCTAAATTTTTTCTTTGTAATATTTCCAATTTGCCATTGGCGGCTGTAGTGGTGGCAAAGTCGGCAACAAAGGCTGGCTCATTGCCGGCAGGTATGGCTACTGCAATAGGATTGGTGCCCAACATGCGTTCGGCTGAAAAAGTGGGCGCTACCAATGCCGATGCATTAGTCATGGCAATACCAATCATATCGTGCTGCAAAGCCATCATGGCATGATAGCCTGCAATACCAAAATGATTGCTGTTTTTTACACTTACCCATCCCGTGCCTGCATTTTTGGCTTTGCCAATAGCTACCTGCATGGCATAAGGCGCCACTACCAAACCCAATCCGCTATCGCCATCAACAACAGCCGTTGATGCTGTTTCATGTACAATTTTTATAATTGGTTTTGCATTAACACGGCCTGCATCCCATAACCTTGTATAACCACTAAGCCTTGCCACACCATGACTATCTACACCACGGAGATCGGCCGACAGTAGAGCATTGGCTGCAGTTTCAGCATCCGTTGGATTACAACCGATGCTTAAAAAAATATTTTTAGAGAAGTTAAGAAGCTGTTGGTAAGTAAAGGTTTTGCTCATGCAACAAAAATAAGTTTTTTAACGGCTATGTTTATCAATCATACAATGTTGTAATTGATGTAATACAAAAAGCCGTTCAAAAATGAACGGCCTTTCTTTGTTGCTCAACCTTACTTACAAGGTTATGTATGACTGACACTCCCCTTGCGAATAAAAAAAGTTTATTGCCTGTTTTGCCTGCCTGCTTTAAACTTAGCTTTTTGTTCATCGGTAAGTATCTCCTGTATTTTTTGTGCCTGTTCAATTTGCAAGGCACGCAATTGTTGTTTCTTTTCTTCTTCAGAAAGGCTTGTATTATTTTCAATTGATTCCTTTGTAGCTTTTCCCGATTGTTTTATCTCTCTCATCTTCATCTTTTGTTCTTTTGTAAGATCAAGGTCTTTAATGCGGTCTTTTTTTGATTGCTTGTTCATCTTGCCTGATGATGATGTTGTGGATGCAGAGTCGGCCTTAGTTATGGCAGGCTTCCTTTCTATCTGTGCCGATGCAAAAACTGAGAATAATAGAAATGAAAAAAGAATAACTGTGTATTTCATGTTTTATTTTTTATACAGGATAGATAGTTTTTAATCACATAAGTTTAATAATGGCAAAAAAAATCCCACAAAGTAAAAAGAACATAAAACCTTTAATCATTTTTGTTCCTTCAATTCCTTTGTGGGATTGGGTTATGTTTTTGCAAGATTCTTACCTTAAGAAAAGTATCTCCCTGTATTTGGGCAATAGCCAGCAGGCATCATCAACCAACAGTTCCAGCTTATCTACATGATAGCGAATGATATCAAAGTATTTGCCTTTTACATTATCGCAATAAGCAATTGCCATTTCTCTTGTATCTTTTATTTCATTTGCTTTCTTACGTTCTTCAATCATCTTTTCCACGTTATCGCTAATGATATTAATATGCCCGCTAATTTTTTCCAATACCTGTTTTTGATTGGCATAAGCTTTATCAGATAGTCCGGCATCTTTTAACCCAATGATATTTTTTATCAGTTGGTTTTGGTATTTAATGGCCGATGGCAGGATGAAAGTGGTGGCCAGGTCTCCCATCACCCTTGCTTCTATCTGCACTTTTTTTATGTATGCTTCCAGCATTATTTCGTGCCGGGCTTCTAATTCGCTGTGGCTGTATATTTCATTGCTTTTAAATAGTTTTTTATTCTTATCAGTAACATAAGCATCCAGGGCAAGCGGTGTTGTTTTTACATTTGGCAAACCTCTTTTTTCAGCTTCCTTTTCCCAGGCATCGCTGTAACCATCGCCTTCAAACAATACCGTTTTACTTTCTACAATATATTTTTGTATCACCTGCATCAGGGCCACTTCTTTCTTCTCCCCTTTTTCAATCAGCCCGTCCACATCGGTTTTAAAATGTTTTAAAGTATCGGCAATAATGGTATTCAGTACCGTCATTGCATTAGCACAGTTGGCAGATGAACCTACCGCCCTAAATTCAAATTTATTACCAGTAAATGCAAATGGCGATGTACGGTTCCTGTCTGTATTATCAAGCATCAGTTCCGGAATGCTTTTATGTATATCCAGTTTCAGCATGGCTTCGTCCTGTTCATCAAACTTTTCTCCCACACGGGCTTCAATTTCATTCAAAACTTCAGTAAGGTATTTACCTATAAAGATTGATATGATGGCCGGTGGCGCTTCATTGGCACCAAGGCGATGATCGTTACCTGCACTTGCAATAGATGCTCTTAACAGGTCGGCATAATCATGAACTGCTTTAATGGTGTTTACAAAAAATGCCAGGAACATCAAATTGGTCTTAGGTGTTTTTCCCGGGCTAAGCAGGTTAACTCCAGTATCGGTTGCCATGCTCCAGTTATTGTGTTTACCACTTCCGTTAATACCTGCAAAAGGTTTTTCGTGCAATAAACATTTAAGGCCATGGCGTTTTGCAACACGGTCCATAATATCCATCAGCAGTGTGTTATGATCAACAGCCAGGTTGGTTTCTTCATAAATTGGCGCACATTCAAATTGTGCAGGCGCTACTTCGTTATGCCTTGTACGGATGGGGATACCAAGTTTATAACTCTCCTGTTCAAAATCCCTCATAAAAGCATAAACCCTTTCAGGTATGGCGCCAAAATAATGGTCTTCTAACTGTTGCCCTTTTGCGGGTGCATGTCCAAAAACTGTACGGCCGGTTAAAACCAGGTCGGGCCTTGAGTTGGCCAGGCCTGCATCCACAATAAAATATTCCTGCTCCCAGCCCAGGGTTGCTGTAACCTTAGTTACATTTTTATCAAAATACTGGCAAACATCTGTGGCGGCTTTATCCAAAGCTACCAGTGCTTTTAGCAGTGGTGTTTTGGTATCTAACGATTCGCCGGTGTACGAAACAAATATGGTGGGTATACACAAAGTTTTGCCATGCCCAATCTCCATGATGAAAGCAGGTGATGAAGGATCCCAGGCCGTATAACCACGGGCTTCAAAAGTAGCCCTTAAGCCCCCGCTTGGGAAAGATGAGGCATCGGGTTCCTGTTGTATTAAAGCGGCGCCGTCAAATTCTTCCAAAGGCGTGCCATCAGATTTTAATGTGAAAAACGAATCATGTTTTTCGGCAGATAAACCCGTAAGCGGTTGAAACCAGTGTGTAAAATGTGTTACTCCTTTGCTCTCGGCCCATACCCTTAATCCGTTGGCAATACGGGCGCCCATGTTTCGGTCAATTTTTTTGTTTCCTTTTACCGATGCTGCCAGGCTTTTATAAGCTTCATCGCTTAAATATTTGCGAGCAACATCTAGTGTAAATACATTCTCATTAAAAATTTCTGTAATTTTTTTAGAGTTCTCTTCTTTAATCTTCGAAAACCCTTTGTTGAGATGATCAAGTGCTTTAAATCGTAATGATTCCATATAAATTTTTATGTTTTAAAGCACAAATAAACATTAAGTTTAAATATATACCAATATTTTTTTAGTAATTAACTTAAAAAAATAAAGAATGTGGAAAAATTTTTCATATATTTTAAAATTTAATTTTATTGATTAGGGGCACTTTTTCCCACTGTATTAAACAAAGCTGCAGCGTAATTATTAATGGCAGATAAACGGAGCGATACCTAACCAATGAACCTAAATTGGGTACAATATAACCTATTAGCAGGAACATGGTAATGCAGAAAAATACAAGAAAGTATATTAAACCGGCGGCAGGTTTATCGTTAATTTTTTTATGGTAAAAAATATAAAGTAAAAACAATAACTGGCAGATAAGCAGCTCGATATTTAAAGGTAACAACAATACTACCGGTAACTCCCACAAATAAGGCCTTAATAAAAGATGGTTGAATGCTTCGGGAGCATTTGCAGCAAAGCTTTTAAATGTTGGTTGCAGCGGCGTTAAGCTGATTGTAGTTTCGGTATGTGGAAGGTTTAAGAATTCTGTTTGCTTTGTTATGATAATATTGAGTGGTTTTATTTTTGAAAATAAAACATCCACATTAAACACCAAAAGTCCGGCAATAAAATAAACTGCTGCAAAAACAAATGCCGGCTTCCATTTTGTTTTTTGGGTGAAGATCCAAGCAAGCAATGCCGGCACAAGTGCAATGAATATATAGTTACGTATTAAAAACAACAGTATAAAACTTACCACAATCAACAGCAATCTTTTTACAGTGATTTTATTTTGTTGCAACCACCGGTAAACACAATAGATAAGAATGGAAAGCAGCAGGAACACAATTCCATCTTTGTGCATACCCGATGTAAAATATAGTGTTGATGGTATAAGAAAACATCCAACTACAACCAGCCATTTTCTTTCTTTAAAAACATCAACAAATAATTTGTAAAAAACAACATGCCCAAAAAAAATGATGAAATTAAAAAACAGGCTGTTGATATAATAATCGCCCCGGCTTAATATATTAAACATTGAAACCAATTTTATGAGCAGGTTGCCTTTTAAATCGTTCCAATAAGAATTAAAAGAACTAAACAAACCTCCATATCCGCCAGGATAACCCGAAGTGAAAATATTTGTGAAATAAGTGCCCGGGTGAGTTAATAAAAGCTGGTACTCTTTCCAGGCGGCATCGTTCAAATCCCAGTAATCGTTACCGGGGCCGTAAATATGTATAGATACCCAACCAATGGCAATACCTGCAACTATCTTACATAAAAACAAAGCAAGCACAGTCTTTTTATTTAGGCCAATTTTTTTTATCACCGGCAAACGTAACAGCAGCCAGCAAAGTATAAGCAGGTAAACAGTAAATAGCAGGTAATTCAAAATCCAAATTATTTTACTGTGGGAAGATAGTTAAAATATTTAGGCCGGCTGTCAGGATTAAAGAAGCCCAAATAGTACCTTTGCTTTTTATCAATCAGCATTCATAATCTTTTATGGAAATAACAGTAAAAACAGCCGAGCAATTACGACTAACAGCCGAAGAATTTGAGCTGATACAAAAAAAGCTGGGCCGTATGCCCAATTTTAACGAGCTCTGTTGTTTTAGCGCCATGTGGAGCGAACATTGCAGTTATAAGAATTCGATAAAATGGCTGAAAACTTTACCCCGAGAAGGAAAGAAGATGCTGGTAAAAGCAGGGGAAGAAAATGCCGGGCTGATGGATATTGGTGATGGATACGGCGTGGTTTTTAAAATTGAATCGCATAACCATCCATCGGCTATTGAACCTTTCCAGGGCGCTGCTACCGGTGTTGGTGGTATTAACCGTGATATTTTTACCATGGGTGCAAGGCCCATTGCCTCATTAAATTCTTTACGGTTTGGAAAACTTACCGAAGCTAAAACACAACATCTGTTAGCAGGTGTTGTGCATGGCATTGGCCATTACGGCAATTGCTTTGGCGTACCTACCGTAGGCGGCGAAGTATATTTTGAAGAATGTTATCATACCAACCCATTGGTGAATGCAATGAGTGTGGGTATTTTAAAAAACGGCGGCACTGTTTCGGCTACATCGGGCAATGTAAAAGGCAATCCTGTTTTTTTTGTTGGCAGTGCAACCGGTAAAGATGGTATTGGCGGCGCAAGTTTTGCATCGGCCGATATTACGGAAGACAGTGCAGAAGATTTGCCGGCTGTACAGGTTGGCGATCCCTTCCAGGAAAAAAAACTTTTAGAAGCCTGTTTAGAAGTGATACAAACAGGCGCCATAGTGGGCATGCAGGATATGGGTGCAGCCGGTATCATTTGCTCTACATCAGAAATGAGCGCTAAAGGCCAAATGGGCATGCGGATAGATTTGGATAAAGTGCCCACAAGGCAAAGCGGCATGAAACCATGGGAACTGTTGCTGAGCGAAAGCCAGGAACGCATGTTATTAGTTGCCGAAAAAGGAAAAGAACATCTTATAACAGATGTGTTTAAAAAATGGGACCTGCCCTGCAGCGAAATTGGTGAAGTAACAGATGATGGCCATTTACATTTTTTTGTTGATGGTAAATTAGAAGCACAATTGCCTGCGCATGAATTGGTACTTGGCGGTGGCGCCCCGGTGTATGACCAGCCATACCGGGAGCCAAAATATTTTGAAAAGATAAATTCATTTGATGCTGCAACAATTGAAGTGCCGAAAGATTTAAAAGCCGTGGCTGCACAGATAATTCAAATACCCAATATTGCCAGCAAGCGATGGATTTATGTGCAGTACGATAGCATGGTAGGCACCGGCAATGCAAGTACCAACGCACCAAGCGATGCAGCCATAGTGATAGCCAAGCCAACCAATAAGGCATTGGCATTAACCACCGATTGTAATAGCCGTTATGTTTTTGCCAATCCGTATAAAGGCGCCATGATTGCCGTAGCAGAAGCAGCCCGGAACATTGTTTGCAGTGGCGGGCAACCTTTAGGCGTTACTAATTGCTTAAATTTTGGAAACCCTTTTGACCCCGAAGTGTATTACCAGTTTGTACATGCCATAAAAGGAATGGGCGAAGCATGTAAAAAATTCAACACACCGGTAACAGGCGGCAATGTTAGTTTTTATAACCAGGGGCCCGATGGTGCAGTGTATCCTACACCTACCATTGGCATGGTAGGCGTATTGGATTCGGTGAATGAAAAAATGACTATGGATTTTAAACAGGAGGATGATGAAATTTATTTGGTAGGCGTACAACGCAATGATATCAACTCATCCGAATATTTGCATAAAGTGCATGGGGTTGAATATTCGCCTTGTCCGCATTTTGACATTGATGAAGAATATGAACTGCAGCACGAAATACAGAAGATGATACACAAAAAACTCATCAACTCGGCACATGATGTAAGCGAAGGCGGTTTATTTGTTGCATTGATAGAAAGCTGTTTTAACCGCAACCTTGGTTTTGAAGTGGAAGCACACGACGATGCCATAAGAGATGATGCTTATTGGTTTGGAGAAGCACAAAGCCGTGTAGTGGTATCTGTTTCAAAAGAAAACAGGAACGACTTTAATATGCTGCTTGAAAAGATGGAAATGACGGTAACTTATTTAGGCAAGGTTTCGGCAGGTAATATAAAAGTGAATGCAGAAGATTGGGGGTATGTTGCTGACTGGAAAGATAAATATGAAAACGCAATTGCTAATTTACTGGCCGGGCACGAAAGCGAACATGCACTAACAGCACTATAAAATATTATGAATAAGAATTCAAAAATAATTGTAACAGGCGCCGCAGGCTTTATTGGAAGCTGTATGGTAAGCTTTTTAAACCAACTTGGTTTTAACAACCTAATATTGGTAGATGAATTTGGGCATGAAAACAAAGAACTGAACCTGCTGCACAAAAAATACCTTATAAAAGTTGAAAGGGAGAATTTTTTTGACTGGGTTTCCCGTGAGCAACCGGCAGTTGATTTTGTATTTCACCTTGGCGCCCGTACCGATACCACCGAATTTGATTACTCGGTGCACCAGCACCTGAATGTTGATTACTCAAAAAAGATTTGGAACTATTGTACCATCAATCATATCCCGTTGGTATATGCATCATCTGCTGCCACCTATGGCGAAGGCGAACATGGTTATAACGATAGCCACGATATTGTGGAAGAACTGATGCCATTAAACCCATACGGCATTTCAAAAAACGAATTTGATAAATGGGTGCTGCATCAAAAAGATCATCCGCCGTTTTGGGCAGGATTGAAATTTTTTAACGTATATGGCCCCAATGAATACCACAAAGGCCGTATGGCAAGTGTAATTTTTCATTCGTTTAACCAGATAAAAGAATGTGGTAAGGTAAAGCTCTTTAAATCGCACAAGGACGGATACAATGATGGCGAGCAACTGCGTGACTTTGTTTATGTAAAAGATGTGGTGGCGGTTTGCGCCTGGCTGATGGAAAATCAACCTGCATCGGCCATTTATAATTTAGGCACCGGCAAAGCACGAAGTTTTAACACACTTGTAAAATCAACTTTTGCCGGCCTTGATATGGAACCCAATATTGAATTTATTGATATGCCCGAAGACATCAGGGATAAATACCAGTACTTTACCGAAGCCTGTATGGATAAGTTAAAAAATGCAGGATACTTAAAAGAATTTTATTCATTGGAGCATGGCGTAGATGATTATGTTCGCAATTATCTCTCAAAAAATATTTTCTACTAAACATCATTATGAAAAATAAGATAGCAGTTATTGGCGGCGGCAATTTAGGGTCGGCCATTGCCGAAGGATTGATAAAAAGTAAATTCTGTAAAGCAGAAGACATCCATATTACAAAACGAAATACAGCTACACTAAAATCCTTGCAGGCAAAAGGGGTTAAAATTGGTTTGGATAATGCAGCGGCTGTAAAACAAAGCCAATTGGTAATACTTGCCGTAAAACCCTACCAGGTTTCGGAAGTGCTGAACAGTTTTAAAAAAGAACTCACCGGCAACCATATCCTTGTTTCGGTTGTTACTGGTGTGCTGATAAAAGATATTGAAGAAATCATCAGGAAGAAACTTCCCCTGTTCAGGGCTATGCCCAATACGGCTATCGCAATACAGGAAAGTATGACCTGCATAAGTTTTAATAACGCCAGCGAAAAACAAATTGATTATATAAAAGGTTTGTTTTCTGTTTTAGGTAAGGTGGCCATTATAAACGAAAGCCTGATGGATGCTGCAACCGTGTTGGGCGCCTGTGGTACCGCTTATGCCATGCGATACATAAGGGCCAATATACAAGGCGGTATTGAAATTGGTTTTGATGCCGTTACTGCAAACCTGATTGCAGCACAAACTGTAAAAGGCGCCGCACAATTGCTGATGGATAAGGGCACACATCCCGAACAGGAAATTGATAAAGTAACCACTCCCAAAGGCTGTACCATTGCCGGGTTAAATGAAATGGAGCATCGTGGGTTCAGTTCATCGCTTATAAAAGGCATAGCAACCAGTTATAATAAGATTGTAAAAGGTTAAACCGTTTTTACAATCTTGACAAAAATCAACCTCAATCTTATATCATTAAAAAAAATAGTAGTTTATCCTGTTGAAATTATTAATTGCAAATAAGAATAATAAAATTAATATTTTGAAACAATATTATTTTAAAGATGAGTTTGTGAAATCTTTTAAACAAACCATAATAAGCTTATCATTTTTTAAAATTTGAAATATTATAACTGAAAAACCGCCTCCAAATTTCCTCCGCCCAAATATTCATCCTATCTTTGCCCGACCTCTACAATTTATTTCAAAATTTTCTGGTCAAATAATTATTAACAGGCAACATGCATCCCATAAAATAAGGGAGCAGTTGGCAAATATTTTTTTATGGCTAAGTATATTTTTGTAACCGGGGGCGTTACATCCTCATTAGGTAAAGGTATTATTGCCGCATCGCTTGCAAAACTGTTGCAGGCAAGGGGTTTAAAAGTAACCATACAAAAATTTGATCCCTACATCAATGTAGATCCCGGCACTTTAAACCCTTACGAACATGGCGAATGCTATGTAACCGACGATGGCGCCGAAACCGACCTCGACCTTGGCCATTACGAACGTTTTTTAAACATACCCACATCACAAGCCAATAATGTAACTACCGGCCGCATTTATCAAACCGTAATTAATAAAGAAAGAGCCGGCGATTATTTGGGTAAAACCGTGCAGGTGATACCTCATATAACCGATGAAATAAAAAACAGGATGCTGTTATTAGGCAAAGGCGGCAAATACGATATTGTAATTACAGAAATTGGCGGTACCGTTGGCGATATAGAAAGTTTACCTTTTGTAGAAGCTGTACGCCAGATACAATGGGAACTACCCGAAGAAGATTGCATGGTGGTGCATTTAACGCTTATCCCTTATTTAAAAGCCGCTAAAGAATTAAAGACAAAACCCACACAGCATAGTGTACGTATGCTAAGCCAGGAAGGTGTACAGCCCAATGTGATTGTATGCCGCACCGAGCAACCATTAACAGAAGATCTGAAGAAAAAAATTGCACTCTTCTGCAATGTAAAACCCAATGCAGTTATTGAAGCTATGGATGCAAGTACAATTTATGAAGTGCCACTGAAGATGCTGCAGGAAGGATTAGATGTAATTGTATTGAAAAAACTTGAGATAAACGGTTATGCCGCACCTGAACTTACCAAATGGCGTGCATTTTTAGATAAACTAAAATATCCGCAAAGCAAAGTTACCATTGGCCTTATTGGAAAATATATCGAGTTGCAGGATGCTTATAAATCGATACTTGAATCGTTTATACATGCCGGCGCTATTAACGAATGCAAGGTTCAAATTGTAAATGTACACAGCGAATTTATTACACACGAAAATGTAAAGGAAAAATTGAAAGACCTGGATGGTTTACTTGTAGCGCCGGGCTTTGGTAACCGTGGTGTAGAGGGAAAAATAATTGCTGTACAACATGCACGTGAAAACCAACTGCCCTTTTTTGGTATATGCCTTGGTATGCAAATGGCAGTAATAGAATTTGCAAGAAATGTTTTAGGATGGAAAGATGCACACTCCACCGAAATGGATGAAAAAACATCTCACCCGGTAATTGACCTGATGGAAGATCAAAAAAATATTTCAAACAAAGGCGGCACCATGCGGTTAGGTGCATATCCCTGCGATATTCAAAAAGACAGCCTTGCTTTTAAAATTTATGGCAAAGCTACAATAAGTGAGCGTCATCGTCATCGCTGGGAGTTCAATAATAAATATATCACTGAATTTGAAAAAGCCGGTTTAATACCAAGCGGTAAAAACCCTGCCACCGGCCTGGTAGAGATTGTTGAATTAAAGGGGCATCCTTTCTTTATTGGTGTTCAATACCATCCCGAGTTAAAGAGTACGGTTGAAAATCCGCAGCCCATCTTTGTTAGCTTTATTAAAGCTGCAAAGGAATATTCCGAAAAAAAGAATACAGTTAAAACATCATCCCTGCAAGGAGAAATGAGTTCATAAGCTATGCGTAAACTTTCTATGGATGAACTTAACCGCAAGTCGGTTGAAGAATTTAAAAGTTCGAAAAAAACACCTGTAATTGCTGTTTTGGAAAACATCCGTAGCGCTTACAATGTTGGCAGTGTTTTTCGTACTGCCGATGCATTTTTACTGCAAGCCATTTATATTACCGGCTACACCTGCACACCTCCACATAAAGAAATAAAAAAAACAGCGCTTGGCGCTGAGGGCACAGTTGAATGGAAACATTTTGCCAATGCAACAGAAGCTATCAAATTGTTAAAAGAAAACGGGTTTACCGTGTATGCAATTGAACAGGCGATGAACAGTCAACAACTTCAAACCTTACAAATAAAAAATAATGAAAAGATTGCTGTTATTTTCGGCAATGAAGTTACCGGTGTGGAGCAGGATACTATTTTACAATGCGATGGATGTATTGAAATACCACAACAGGGCATGAAACATTCGCTGAACATTGCCACCGCAGCAGGAATTGTGCTTTGGGAAATAGTTAGGAAGATAATGTATAATGGATAATGTAGAATGTAGAATTATGAATGATGAATGTTGGATGTATAGTTATGAGTTATGAATTTTATTTTTTGATTTTTGACTTTTAAATTATGAACTTTATTTTTTGATTTTTGAATTTTGAATTTTGAATTATACATTATCAATTATAAATTATACCTCTGTTTACAATAAAAAAATATCTGTCGCTTGTAAAATTCTCTCACACAATTTTTGCAATGCCATTTGCATTAATTGGTTTTTTTGTGGGTATTAATGACTTAAGCCGTATTCCTCATGTTAAAGTCTTTGAACCCCGGAACTTATCTTTAGCTCAAAAGACAAAAATATTTTTCATGGGCAATACCTGGATTTTCATTTTGGTTATCTTATGTATGGTATTTGCCCGTTCTGCCGCAATGGCCTTTAACCGCTGGTTAGATAAAAGCTTTGATGCAAAAAATCCACGTACAGCCATCAGGGAAATTCCGGCAGGAATTATCAAATCAAACAATGCTTTGTGGTTTGTAATCATCAATAGCGCCCTCTTCATCATCTGTACTTACTTTATAAACAGCATTTGTTTTTACTTATCGCCAGTTGCCCTTTTTGTAGTGTTGTTTTACAGTTATACAAAACGTTTTACTGCATTATGCCACCTTGTATTAGGCTTAGGATTAAGCCTGGCGCCAATTGGCGCTTATCTTTCTGTTACAGGTCAATTTGCATTGTTGCCGGTTTTATTTTCATTTACCGTTTTATTCTGGGTTAGTGGTTTTGATATTATTTATGCATTGCAGGATGAAGAGTTCGACAAAGAAAATCAACTACACTCTATACCAGCAATATTGGGTAAGCCTAAAGCATTAATGGTTTCAAATATACTGCACATAATTTCTGCAGTTTGTGTAGTTATTGCAGGTTATTATGGTGGCTTTGGTTATATGTACTGGGCCGGTGTAATTTTCTTTATTGCTTTATTAACCTATCAGCATTTATTGGTAAAACCCAACGACCTCAGCAAAGTTGATAAAGCATTTTTTACCACTAATGGTATCGCTTCGGTTGTTTTTGCCATCTTTGTGATATTGGATCTTTTTATAAACTAGGAACCAATGATTAAAAGTTAAAAATCAAAAGTAAAAAAGTAAAAATACAGGTGATAATAAATATTTAATTTTGAAGTTTTACTTTCCCCATTCAATATGGCACGAATACTTGCAATAGATTATGGCGGCAAACGTACCGGGCTTGCAGTAACCGATCCGTTGCAAATTATAGCAACAGGATTAGAAACGATTGAAAGCGCCACAGTGATAAACTGGCTAAAAAATTATTTGCAAAAGGAAGAAGTGGAACTCATCATCATCGGCCTACCCAAAAACTGGGATGAATCTGTTACACATGCTACGCCATTGGTTGAAGCCGCCATCAAGAAAATCAGGAAAGAGTTTCCGAATATACCTTTAAAAACTGTTGATGAACGTTATACTTCAAAATTGGCCAAAGATGCTATGATGGAAATGGGCATGAAAAAAAAAGACCGCAGGGATAAAAAAAATGTAGATGTAATAGCAGCTACCATCATGTTACAAGAATACCTTCAATTTGGAAAGTAAAGCAAACACCTGCCTCAAAAAATAATTTAATTAAACTACATTTGCAGCAATTGGTATAAATAAAACGAAAATATTTTAATGATACTTCCAATAGTAGCATACGGCGCCCCGGTTTTACGCAAAGTTTGCGATGAGATATCACCTGATTACCCCGAACTGGATAAGTTAATAGCTGATATGTGGGAAACCATGTATGGCAGCAATGGTGTTGGTTTAGCGGCTCCACAGGTAAATATTCCAATTCGTTTGTTTGTAATGGACAGTAAACAGATTTTTGAAAACCAGGATGAAGATGAAAAAGATGAGTACCCCGATGCCCCCGGGTATAAAGGCGTATTCATTAATGCACATGTGGTTGCATTAAATGGTAAAGAGTGGTCGTACAACGAAGGATGCCTTAGCATTCCTAAAATAAGGGAAGACGTAAACAGAAATGAAGAAGTAACTATTGAATTTGAAGATGAAAATTTTGAAACACATATCAAAACATTCAATGGCATATCGGCCAGGATAATATTGCACGAATACGACCATATTGAAGGTAAATTATTTATCGACTATATTAAGCCCTTAAAGCGAAAGCTGATGAAACGGAAACTGGATGATATAACCAAAGGGAAAATTAAGGTTGATTACAGGATGCTTTTCCCTAAATAACTATCAACATTTACATAATTGGTATAGTAACTTTGCTGTTATGAAATTTAAAATTGTAACAGCATTTTTTTGTATCTGCTTATACTATATATGCCCGGCACAGTTGGCTGGCGACAGTACTGTTACAGTAGGTAAAAAAATTATCACGCTTAGCGAAGTGGTGGTAAACAACAAATTGAATGTGCCTGCATTTATTGAAAAAATAAAAAACGACACATCATTTTATAAAGCTTTCCGTAACCTTCGTATACTGGGTTTTACAGCTATCAACGATATACGCATGAACAATGCCGATGGTAAGCCCAAAGCCAGTTTACACAGCACTACCAAGCAAATAAGGCGAAACAATTGCCGTACCATGCAAATTTTACAAGAGCAGGTTACCGGCGATATGTACGATGAAAATCATCAATTCAATTATTATACGGCACAAATGTATGCATCGCTTTTTTTTAGTAAAGACAGCGTTTGCGGAGAGAATAATATTGTAAACGGCACCACATTCAGCACAAAAGGCAAAAGCGGATTAGAAAAAAATAAAGAACAATTAAAAATGTTGTTTTTTAACCCTGGTAAACGTATCAATGGTTTACCCTTTATGAGTAATAAAACTGAAATTTATACAGATGAAATGGCAGATAAGTACGACATGGCTATTGATTTTGCCATTCATAATAAAACCAATTGCTATGTATTTACTCAAAAAGTAAAACCACAGAGTAAGGATGATGTAGTAATTGACGAGATGATAACCTGGTTTAATGATAAAACTTTTGAAGTAGTAGCCCGTACATACTCACTCAGTTATAGTGCAGCGGTATACAACTTTAAAGTAACTATGGAAGTTGAAATGACCCATTATGGCGAATACTTAGTGCCGGCATTAATACGTTATGTAGGCAACTGGAAAGTTATCTTTAAAAAACGTGAACGTGGCGTTTTTACCGCAACCCTTTTTGATTTTAATTAATATGGTTTGCAGTTTTTTAACTTTTAGATGCTTACATTTAAGTTATGAAAATACTTATCCGAAAATTTTGTACGGTTTTATTAGTACTCTCCGTATCTAATGTATCGGCCCAAACATACAAACTAGATTTTAAAGCGATAGACAAATACGTAAAATCATTAGGCTCGCTGGATAGTATGAATGTAGGTACTATCAGCGCTATATTGAGTAAAAAATACAACAACAAAATTGATAAAGCCTATGCATTTTATTACTGGATAGCAAATAATATCACTTACGATGTTAAAGCGGCAAGGGCTAATAATACATCTAAAAATTCACCTATAGAAGTATTGTTTTACCGCAAAGCTGTTGGTATTGGCTTTGCATCTCTTTTCCAGGATATGTGCAGTAATGCAAATATACGATGCCTTACAGTTGATGGATATATAAAAAATAATGTGGACGAGATTGGTGAAAAAGTTAATGATATCAACCATAGTTGGGCGGTGGTGCAATTGGGCGAAAGCCCCGATACCTGGTACTATGTTGACCCGGCTATGGGAAGTGGTTATACTGATGCAGACATGAAAACTTTTACTCCTGCATATACCGATGCTTATTTTTTTACTGACAAGGAAACTTTTAACCTACAACATTTTCCTGATAATACCGCCTGGAAACTAGGCTCGGGGCCTAAAAGTAAAAAAGGGTTTTTTAATTTACCGGTATTTAAACATGCTGCTATTGAAATGGGAGTTAAAAAAATTTCGCCCGATGAAGGATATTTAAAAGTTAAAGCAAATAAATCTGTAGATTTTACCATTACTTTAAACAACAATAATGATGTGGTAATTTCAAAAGTAGAAATTGGTACCGGAGTAAGAAAAAAATATAAAACAAAGGCTGTAGAATTTACTTATACCAAAGGCCTTTTAAGTTTTTCATACACGTTTGAAGAAGAAGATTCATACCCAATAAGTATTCTTGTTAACGGTAAACAATTTGCCCTATACCAGGTTGATATAAACTAAATGGATTAACTTAATCTTGATTATATAAAACAAAGCCTCCACAAAATGCAGAGGCTTTTTATAAAAAATCTTTTATCAATTATAATTTATCAATCTCGGCTTTCTTTGCTTCGTATTCACTTGCCTTTGCAGTATTACCTGCACTTTTATAAGCATGAGAAAGTATTTCACATGCCAGTTTGTAGTTAGTCTTGTCAGAAAACTTATATTCTTTTAATGCAGCAAGTTGCTTTACGGCTTCTTCTCCATAAGGTATGGCATCAAGTAAGGCTTGTTTACCTTGTGCTAACAATTCATTTTTACGTTTAACTTCTTCGGGCTTAGTGCCTTTAATCCTTGCAGCCATTTCCTGGTTTTCATAAGATGTGCTGTAATATAAATTTGCCATCTGCAGGTTAGCTTCAATGGTTGATTTAATGGTAATTGCTTTTTTAAACAATTCAGGTATCTTATTTTTATATGCTTTAATATCTTTTCCTTTTGAATCTGCCGAATTGATGAACCTGTCTATTTCAACAGCATAGTTATAAAATACAAGATAGTTATCAGGTAACTGTTTGGTGAGTTCTTCATACTTATTCAACAGGGCTTCATTTTCCAAACCTTCGGTAGCATAATCTATCTCCAGGCTTTCCCAATATTGTTTATCAACCGGGTAAAATTTCTTTGCTGCCGCCAGGTATTTATTAAACAGCTCCGAATTTTTCTCTTTTTTATATTTCTGAATCAGGTCGTCATAAGCGCCTGCATATTTTTCATCGCTCAAGCCGGCATCCGCAATCTTTTTATAATAAACAAGCGCCTCGTCTTTATTTTTTAATTCATTTGCCAGCACAGCCAGGTTCCAAACTATATCTGTATCGTGAGCCGAAAATTTAAATCCCTGGTAACCTGTCAGGTTTTTACTGTAAATATAATCATGTATATCAAGCGCTTTTTTAAACATGTTAAATGATTCCTGGAAATTTTTATTGTTGTATGTTTTGATGCCTAAATCATAAAAACCGTTATATGTGTTGTAAACCGTAACATTCGATTCTGCAGTAGTTAATGGTGCAGCGGCATCCAATTCTGCATATTTTTTTATTGCATCAAATGCACCCTGGTAAAGAGTTGAACTTTCTTCAATAGGCTTTGTAGCTTCTCTGCCAAGGCTGCTATATAATACAGCTTTATAATACCATGCTTCGGCGTTTGCTGCATTTTTTTCAGTTGCCAGGTAACTATCCATTAATGGTTTTGCTTTGTCGTATTTCTGTAACAAAACCAGCTTCTTAATATCACTAAAATTCTGGCTAAAACTGTTCATAGTCACTATAAACAGTGTCATTAATAAAAAATATTTCTTCATTCTTTTTAAAATTTTTGTTTGTGTTATAAAGATATTGATTACAGATGTATTTTACCTGTTTTTTTCATAAATCATGCCAGTTTAAAATAAATAAAACATATAATAATTACTATTTACAAAGTTTGATAAACTGCCGTAAATTACGGCTCTAATTATTATAATTTTGATTTCGCAGGACAGCATACAACAAATACTTAGCCGCATAGATATTGTAGAAATTGTTGGCTCCTTTGTAAAGTTAAAAAAAAGGGGCGCCAATTACCTGGGATTATGCCCTTTTCATAACGAAAAAACACCTTCGTTCACCGTATCGCCTTCAAAGGAAATTTATAAATGTTTTGGTTGTGGCCGTAGCGGTAACAGCATCAGCTTTTTAATGGAAGCAGAAAAATACAGTTATGTAGAGGCGTTGCGATGGCTTGCTGCAAAATATAATGTGGAGATTGAAGAAAGTGAAACAAGTCCTGAATATAAACAACAACAACAGGTAGCCGATAGCCTGTACATCATCAATAATTTTGCCCAGAAATATTTTACTGATGCCTTATTTAATTCTGAAGAGGGGCAGGATATTGCTTTGAGTTATTTAAAAGAACGTGGTTTTAGGGAAGATATCATAAAAAAATTTCAGTTGGGTTATAACAGCGAAGCAAAAGATGGATTTACCAAAGCCGCCATAGCTGCACAGTATAACCTTGATTACCTGCAAAAAACCGGCCTTGTAAATGTTAGGGATGGCAATGCTTATGATAATTATCGTGGACGAATAATTTTTCCTATCCATAATCAAAGCGGAAAAGTGATGGGCTTTGGCGCCAGGATTATTAAAAAAAATGACAAAGCCCCTAAATACATCAACAGCCCCGAAAATGAAATTTATGTAAAGAGCAAGATACTGTATGGTGCGTATTTTGCCCGGCAGGCAATTGATAAGGCCGATGAATGCTTGCTGGTAGAAGGTTATACCGATGTGATAAGCCTGCACCAGGCAGGTATTGAGAATGTAGTTGCCAGCGGAGGAACATCACTTACCCCCGACCAATTAAGGCTGATAAAAAAATACACCAGCAACTTAACCATTATTTATGATGGCGATAGCGCAGGTATTAAAGCAGCATTGCGTGGGCTTGACCTTGCGCTGGAAGAAAGCCTGAATGTGAAACTGGTATTAATACCCGATGGCGAAGACCCCGACAGTTATGTTAATAAAACCGGTGCTCCCAAGTTTATAGAATTTGTAAAAGAAAATAAAAAAGACTTCATCCTTTTTCAACTTGATATTGCACTTAAAGATGCCGGAAACGATAGCACAAAAAAAGCAATTGTTGTTAACCAGGTGGCCGAAACTATTTCAAAAATAAACAAGGCCGAAGATTTTACCCGGCAGCAGGATTACATTAAACAATGTTCCGAAATATTAAAAATTGAAGAAAGCGGTTTACATGCACTGGTAAATAAATTTATTCGTGAAAAAATTAACAAGGATGCCAATCGCAGCATAAGAGATGAAAAATTTTCGGGTGCTGTTGATACAACTAACATAACAAACGAAAACATTGACAGTGATGTTAACAATCTTTTAAACAAAGATGAACTTTATGAACAAGCCATGATAAGGAGCCTGCTTGAATTTGGGCTAAAACCATGGAACGAAACACAGAAAGTGGCCGATCATATATTCCAGGAAATAGAAATAAACCAATTGGAAGAAATGATTGACAATAAAGAATTGCTAAGGGTATTAAAAATTTATAAAACATGGTACGATGCCGGTATTGAACCCACTGAAAAAAATTTTTTTTACTACGAAGACCAGCAACTTAGCTCGTTAGTAGTTAGCATCATGGATTTTAATTACGAAATTAGCCCCAACTGGAAAGAGCATTACGATGGGCATATTGCCACACGAGATGAATTATATGCAGAAGAAGTTTTTTCAACCTTAAACTATTTAAAGTTGCGAAAAATAAAAAAGCTGATGGATACTAACCAGCATGACCTTGAAAAAGCAACATCACCCGAAGAACAAATGGTACTGGTACAAACCCATCAGCATTTAAAACAAATTGAAATAGAGCTAACCCGGCAATTGGGAACAGTAATATTCAGGTAAGTTAAACAGCATGTGTTGTTTGCTGAATCTTTAGTGAATTCAATTTTTTTCTCCTTAATTTTTTCAAAAATACAAATCCGCTACATGCTATAATCAATAATGGCCAAATAGAAATTAATCCAATCACCAACTCTTTAATCCAATTAAACCCTATAATAAATGCGCCTGTAATCCTTGTTAAAAATGAAGGCTCTCCATCTATAGACTGATATCCTTGCAAAGGCTGATAAAATGTGAGGTTTATTGTACTATACGCTGTTTGTTGTGATAAATAATTCATCCTTCCTGTAGCAGATTCAATCTCTTCCTGTATTTGATTTATCTCAGCTTGCACCTGTAATACTTCCGTCATGTTTTTTGATTGTTTTAAAAAATCAAGGTATTTCAAACGCATTTGTTTTTTCGCTTCCAACCTGCTTTTAGTATCTGCCATTTCACTGCCCACATCATCACTGCTTATTTTCTTTTCCTGTACTTTAGCATCCTCTGCAGGCAACACATTCACCAGGTTATCAAACTGTGTTACGGGCACTTTTATGGTAATAATACTTTCAATTTTCCCATCAGCCTGGGTTTGCTCTTCCTGGGCAAAATAACCACCATATCTTTTTGCTACTTCGTGTATATAATTATTATATTTTTTAAAATCCTTAATCTCTAAACAAATTGTGGCAGTTTTAATAATTTTCTTATCCCAGTCTACAAAACTGTTTGCTGGTGTTGGTTGCAATGAGTCAGTATTTATTCCGTTTACTTTAACTACGGGTATTTGTTTTTCGCCTCCAGGGCTTTGATCCTGCTTATCTTTTGATTGTAAATCGGGTTCATTAACCTGCTTATATTCTTTATCACTATTTTCAATTCCTGATTTACTATAGTTACAGGATATAAATATGAAAATGATACTGGCTGCTGCAATAATTAGTCTTGCTTTCATAAAAATGAGTTTAGGGTTATTAGATACTCATTTATACAAATTGCATAAAACTGGTAACCACATTAAATTGTTAAAGTAAACAAAAGCCTTTTACTTGTTAGGCTATAAATGGTATTTAAAATTTTAGAAGTATCTGCTTAACGATATACTTAACAGGTCAGGAACTTAATTTCAACAGCAGTTCCCATTCAGCGGGTTTTACAGTTTGTACACTAAGCCTACCTAAGCGTATTAAATCCATATTAGCAAATCTTTTATCCTGTTTTAATTGTGCAAGTGTAACCGGCTTTTTTAATTTTTTATATGCTTTTAAATCTACTGCAACCCATCTTTCATCATTTGTTGTTGGGTCGGGATAAGCTTCTTTACTTACTTTGGCAATACCAACTATCTCCATACCATCGTTACTATGGTAGAATAAAACTTCATCGCCTTTTTTCATAGCCCTTAAATTTAAACGGGCAGCATAATTACGTACACCACTCCAGCATGTTTCTTTTTCTTTTACAAATGTATCCCAGCTATATACCGCCGGTTCGGATTTTACTAACCAATATGCCATTTTATTAATTATTTATTTTGTTTACATTTTATCTAAATAATCAAAAATAAAGATATAAACCTTCTTTAAAAAATTGCTTGATATTTCTTATGCCTTTAGTCTTTTACTTGATAACTAAAAATGTATTTCTTAAATGGTTGAAATATTCATTATAGTATTTGTCTCTTTCAAATAAGTTAACTTGCAAAAAAATTATTTATTTGAAAACGATTGTACTCATAGGTGCCGGAAAATCGGCCACGGTTTTAATTGAATATTTGATTGCCGAATCGGCCGCCAACAAATGGAAATTTATTATTGCAGATGCAAATAAAGAACTGGTTCTTCAAAAAACAAATAATTCACCTTTTGCAGAAGCAGTGGAGCTAGATGTTACAAACGATAAACAACGGGGCCAGCTTATACAGCAGGCGCATATTGTAATATCAATGATGCCGCCAGCACTTCATTTTTTAATTGCAAAAGACTGCGTAGAATACCGCAAACACCTGTTAACCGCTTCGTACCTGGATGAAAAAATAAAAAGCCTGCAGGATGAAATCAATCACCGAAAACTTTTATTCATATGTGAACTGGGCTTAGACCCCGGCATTGATCACATGAGTGCCATGAACATCATCAACAACATTAAAGATAAAGGCGGAAAAATTACATCATTTAAAAGCCACTGCGGTGGATTAATAGCACCCGAAAGCGATGATAACCCCTGGCATTATAAGATTAGCTGGAACCCACGAAATATAGTGCTGGCAGGACATTCTGGTGCCATTTATAAAATTAATAACAACATAAAAAAAATTGAATACATGGATTTGTTTAATGGCGCCAATGCCATTGAATACAAAGGGTTGAATGATTATGCTTATTATGCAAACAGAGATTCGTTAAGTTATATACCAACATATAAACTTGCTGATGCTGCCACTTTTATGCGAACTACGATAAGGCATAAGGATTTTTTTACGGGGTGGAATGCTGTAGTGCATGCAGGATTAACAAATGACAGTGAAAAGGTAGATACCAATGGACTTTTATTATCAAAATGGGCAGCGCCTGTTTTACCTTTTGTAAATAGCGATAACAAATCTATGTTGCAGTACCTGGGTTTATTTGATGATGAACCGGTACCTGCATCGGCAAAAACATCGGCAGATATTTTGCAGTTTTTACTTGAAACTAAATTAAAAATGCAACCTGCAGATAAAGACATGATCATCATGCTTCATGAATTTGAATATGAATTACAGGGAAAGACAAACCAGTTAAAAAGCTGTTTAATTGTAAAAGGCGAAGATGGTAGCCGTACAGCTATGGCAAAAACAGTAGGCTTGCCATTGGGCATTACTGCAAAACTTATTTTAAACGAAACCATAAAACTCAAAGGCCTTCATATCCCCATTATTAAAGACATTTATAAACCGGTTTTAGAAGAACTGGAAAATGCAGGTGTACAATTTATTGAAACAAAAAGTTAATAAAGTGCTATTCATTTCTGAGGCAACAATAGTTTTTGTAATTCCATCACTCCTTGTGTAGCTGGCATTTCAATGGCCCGCAGGTTATAAAGGCCACTTACTTCAGGTATTTTTTTATCAATGATGTATTTTGGTAAATACGGAGGTGCATATTGTATTAATGATGCTGCCGGGTAAACCTGTAACGAAGTACCCACCACTACCAGGTAATCACAATCGTGCAATACAGCAATTGCATTTTCCATCATTGGCACTGCCTCGCCAAACCATACTATGTGCGGACGCAACTGTGTGCCGTCTGCTGCTAAATCTCCTACATGGATATCACCACGAATATCAAAATACAAATTCTCATTAGCCACGCTACGCATTTTAAATATTTCGCCATGAAGGTGTAAAACATTGCTTGACCCTGCCCTTTCATGTAAGTCATCAATATTCTGCGTAATGATAGTTACATCAAAATCCTTTTCAAGTAATGCCAATCCTGTATGTGCGGCGTTGGGGCTTGCTGCCGCCACATCTTTGCGACGAGCATTATAAAAATCAAGTACTAGTTGGGGATTTTTTTTAAAACCTTCGGGTGTGGCTACTTCATATACATCGTACCCGTTCCACAGGCCATCGCTATCCCTGAAAGTTTTTAAACCACTTTCGGCACTTATGCCTGCACCGGTAAGAACAACAATGTGCTTTTTAGTTTTCATTCATGTTTTTCTTGCCGGCAGATAGTTTTTCTATTGTAGCCTGTAAACGCTTTTGTATTGTTTCTTCTTTTTTTGCACTTAAAATCCATTCCACGTATTCTCGTTTGTGGCTAAAAGCCAAAGATTCAAAATAATCTCCTGCTTTTTTATTCTTTTTAAAGAGATGCTGCATAGCTTCCGGTACTGTAACCGTTTTATTTTCATAATCCACACCGGGAGCAGGATTGGCACTGTTGAAACTTTCTGTCTTTTGGGGTTCTGTACCGGGTTTTTTAAACCTGCCTGCGCTCCATACATTATCCAGGGCAATCATGCGTACAGTTTCATATCCATAGTCCGAAACAATATCCCAGTTTTTATCCCTGCTAAGATCACTGGAAATTTTTGATGTAAGTTTAGGATATGCAATCCAAAATTTAGCATCCTCCTGCAAAGCAGGAATTACTTCTTTTAAAATTGCCGACAGTTGTTTTTGGTTAACGGCAAATACAAGTGCAAAATCTATTTTTCGTTTTTTTAAAAGTGGTGTTACACCTTTTGAGAAATTAAGTTTTATAAATTGTTTTTCAATTGAAGAAGGTAAACCTTGAATCAGCAAATTTTTCTCATCTTTCAATTGCAGTTTTTCAAGCAAAGATTGAGCAGGCATAAGCTATTGTGTAATTTGTTTTTATTCAGTAACTAAAGTTTAATAAAAAGTATACATTAAGAATACTAATTATTAAAACAATTGTTTAACAATATGATTATTTGGGGATATAAATTTAAACATAATGTTTGGCAGATAAAAGTGTTAAATGAAAAAACTCCATATTTAAATGGAGTTTTTTTGATGTTATTATTATAAAAACTGATGTTAGCTTCTGATTTATTTCTTTACAGGTTTGTAATAACTTAATGCTTCAGGCATAAAACCTTCTAACCTGGCAATACGGTTTTCATCGGAAGGATGTGTAGATAAAAATTCAGGTGGTTTTTGGCCTGCAGATGCGGCAGCCATCCTTTTCCAAAAAGGTATTGCTTCCTGTGGATTATAACCGGCCATAGCTGCAAAGTTTAACCCAAAATGATCGGCTTCATATTCCTGGTTGCGTGAGTTAGGCAATAAAACTGCTATTTGTGCCGTAGGTGCAAAAATATTATTAAACAGTGTGTTGTATTTAGGATTATTGGCTGTGGCAATATTACCTACTATTTCAAGCCCTTGTGCTACCGCAACCTGGCTCATACGTTCATTACCATGATGTGCAACTGCATGCGTTATCTCGTGGCCCATTACTACTGCTAAAGCGGCTTCATTTTGAGTAATATTTAATAAACCGGTATATACAACAACTTTGCCACCCGGCATACACCATGCATTCACTTCTTTTGAATCAACAAGGTTAAACTCCCATTTATACCCATTCAATTCATCGGCCAGGCCTTTTTGTGTATAATAATTTGTTATTGCCTGTGCAATACGGTTACCAACTCTTTTAACCATCTCAGCATCTTTATTAGAGCTACTATTTATCACTTTGTTTTGCGAAAGAAAAGATTGGTATTCGCTTAATGCCTGCTGTTGCAGGGTAGCTTCGCCAAATAATGCAAGTTGTTTACGGCCTGTAACTTTATTGGTGGTACAGGCAATTAAAAAAGACAAGACTGTAAATAAAAGGAATAATTTTTTCATCTTCTTTAGTTTAAATTAAAATATACTAATTGTATAATCAATTGGCGTACCAATATTTTAAATCAGTAATAATAAAAATACAAAATTAATTTTTTAAAAAGATGTTGTTGGAGAAGGATGAGTTGTTTATTCTTCATCCCGGGTTCTGCGCAATTTTCTTCTATCCCTGTGTTTAAGGATGGGTATGCGGCTTTCTACACCACGTAATAAACGGCCAATATTTTTTTGGTGGGTTACAATTACCAATATGGCTACAATAATGGCAAATACCCTGTAAAGTATTTCATCTTCGTTCCAAATCCATAAAACACAAATTGGTAAAGCTATGGCTGCTAAAATTGAACTTAATGAAACATAACGTGTAAGAAAAAGCACTAAAAGAAAAATACCAATACAACTTACTGCTATCACCGGTTGTATGGCAAGTACCATTCCAAGTAATGTTGCTACGCCTTTACCACCTTTAAAACCTGCAAAAATGGGGAATATATGACCGGTTACTGCCGCTATTCCCAAACCAAGCATCAGGTTGGTACGCTCCAGTTCGTGTGTCATGTAAAACGGAATCAAACTGTATAAACCAACTGCTGCCATACCTTTTAAAATATCAAACACCATTACCATAGTACCATAGCGCTTACCCAAAACCCTAAAAGTATTGGTGGCGCCCATGTTGCCGCTACCGTAATCACGAATATCTATACCAAAAAATTTTTTGCTGACAATTAAAGCTGTTGGAATGGAACCAATTAAATAAGCAAATATAATAAGAACAAGTTCTTTCATCTTTGTTTCCTTAGCTTGAGTTGAACAGCAAAAATAACAAAAAAAAGGCGCTTAGCCTTATAATTTATATAATTGCCATAATTTGTTAATAATTCTACTTATTACCTGTATAAACATTTATTTTATTACATCTTTTTTGCCAGCATACATAACCAATCGGCTTTTTGTTTAATATTTAGCAAATACAAACCATGTTGTACCAAAGCATCCTTCATTTCAGCTTCATCGGTTTTAAGAAAACCACTTAATAATATTAAGCTTTCATTTGCTGCAGAACTGTTAATAGCCGTTAAGTTTTCTTTAATTACATTTAAATTAATATTTGCCAGGATAATATCGTAAACTTTATTAACTGCAATTGTATCTGCCTTTATAAGGTTTATTTTGCTGCATTTATTTATTGCAGCATTTTCTTTAGAATTTTCAATACTCCATTCATCATAATCTATGGCATCTACACATGCCGCTCCCATTTTTTCGGCAAGTATGGCCAATACTGCTGTGCCGGTGCCAAAATCAAGCACTGTTTTATTTTTAAAATCTAAAGCTTCCATCTGCTCAACCATCATAAAAGTGGTGGCATGATGCCCGGTGCCAAAACTCATTTTGGGTGTGATGATGATTTGGTAACTTACATTTTTTAATGGTTGATGGAAACCTGCACGGATACCTGCAAAATTATTTATGATGATAGGTTCAAAGCTACTCTCCCATTGTGCATTCCAGTTTTGCTGAGGTATTACAGAAGTGAGATAATTTACCGGTACCTTTTTAATAATATTTGCCAGTAATGTTTCATCAAATTCTTTTTCCTTTATGAAGGCCTTTAATGAGTTTTCGTCTTCCTCAAAACTTTCAAATGATGCTTCAATCAGCAAAGCAATCAATATATCCTTTTCATTTTTTTGCAAAAACGAAAATTCAACCTGCAAATAATTCATATAATCTTATTTTATAAAAAAATGTCCCGTTTGGTAAACGGGACGGTAATATTAAAATAGTTAAATAAGTTTTTATGACTTTGGCTGTGCTTCCGGTTTTGGGATAAGCGCTTTACGGCTTAATTTAAATTTGCCTGTCTTTTGGTCTATATCAAGCAATTTAACTTTCACCTTATCGCCTTCTTTAAAAATGCCATCCATGTTTTCCAGTCGTTTCCAACTTATTTCGCTGATATGTAATAAACCTTCTTTTTTGGGCAAAAACTCTACAAAAGCGCCAAATTCCTTAATGCTTTTTACAGTTCCTTCGTAAGATTCGCCAACTACTGGTACAGCAACTAAACCATTTATCCAAGCCAATGCTTTTTCAAGCCCGGCTTTTTCTTTAGAGAATATGCTTACTTCGCCCCTGTTATCCACTTCTTCAATATTGATGGTAGTACCTGTTTCACGCTGTATTTCCTGTATCACTTTACCACCCGGCCCTATTACAGCACCAATAAATTCCTTATCAATATTAATTTTAACCATACGTGGTGCATGAGGTTTCACATCTTCTCGTGCATTAGGCATGCAAGTATACATGGCATCTAATATATGCATACGGCCTTTTTTAGCTTGTGCTAATGCCTGTCGCATTATATCCATACTTAACCCATCTACTTTAATATCCATCTGTACACCGCAAATACCATCACGGGTACCGGTAACTTTAAAGTCCATATCGCCCAGGTGGTCTTCATCTCCAAGTATATCTGTTAATATAGCAAATTCATCTCCTGATTTTATTAAACCCATTGCAACGCCACTTACATGTTTTGCCAAAGGCACACCTGCATCCATTAATGCAAGTGAGCCGGCACATACTGTTGCCATAGATGAAGAGCCATTACTTTCTAAAATATCACTTACCACCCTTACGGTATACGGATAATCGCTACCGGGCATCATTTGTTTTAATGAACGCATAGCCAGGTTACCATGGCCAACTTCTCGACGGCCTACACCTCTCATCATTTTAATTTCGCCGGTTGAAAATGGAGGAAAGTTATAATGAAGGATGAATTTTGTAAAGTCGGATTTAAAGGCACTTTCCACAAGCAGTTCATCCAATGGTGTACCCAAAGTAACGGTAGAAAGCGATTGGGTTTCGCCACGGGTAAACAAAGCACAACCGTGCGGAGTTGGCAATAGGTCGGTTTCCATTTCTAAGGGGCGTACATCTTCGGTACCACGGCCATCAAGTCGTTTCCTTTTTGTTAATATCATATTCCGCACAACATCGTATTGCAAATCGCCAAAATACTGGCCAATCAAAGCTTTATCTTCCTCCGGAAGTTCTTCTCCTAAATGAACTGTTAATTCATCTTTTAAAGCTTTAAATGCATCACTTCTCTCGTGTTTTGATGAAGCTGATTCTGCAATAGCAGTCATTTTATCTTTTGCAAATGCAACAATTTTACCATTCAACTCATCATTGCTATATGGTTTTGGATATTCTCTCTTTGCAGTAATACCCACCATATCTCTTAGTTCTTCTTGTGCTTTTACCTGCAGTTTTATGGCAGCATGTGCGGCTTCAATAGCCTGTATCAAGTCTTCTTCCTGGCATTCTTTACTTTCTCCTTCTACCATCATGATATTTTTATCAGTGGCAGCAATAATGAATTCGTAATCGGATTTTTCTAATTGCGAACGGGTTGGGTTAATAATAATTTCACCATTAATACGGGCTACACGAACTTCGGAAATAATTTCCTGGATTGGAATGTCTGACACGGCTAAAGCGGCCGATGCGGCAAGGCAAGCCAGTGAATCGGGCATTACTTCATCATCTGATGAAATTAGTGATACCAACACCTGCACTTCGCACAAATAATCTTCGGGAAATAAAGGCCTCAATGCCCTGTCAATTAGCCTCGAAGTAAGTATTTCATAATCGTTTAAACGGCCTTCTCTTTTAAAGAACGAGCCTGGGATACGGCCAGCAGAGCTGAATTTTTCCTGGTAATCTACCGATAAGGGGAAGAAACCCTGTCCGGGTTTTGGTTCTTTGTTAGCAACTGCTGTTGCCAGTATGATACAATTGCCCTGGCGAACAGTTACGGCGCCATCTGCCTGGCGGGCTAATTTACCGGTTTCGATGGTAACCATACGTCCACCACCTATATCAAATGTTTTTGATTTTGGATTTAATATCGACATTTTTTAATGATTTGAGAATAACACCTGCAGGTTTGTACAAAGCTATCCTGGTGAATAAATACAGTAAAACGAATAATTCCCAACTTATATTTTTAGTTGGGAATTATTTATTACATAGTTAAGAATGTTTATTTACGTAAACCTAATTTCTCAATTAAAGCCCTGTAACCGTTTAGGTCGTGCTTGCTGAGGTAAGATAGCAGGCGCTTACGCTGGCCTACCATCATCATTAAGCCTCTTTGTGAAGAGAAATCTTTTTTGTTGTCTTTCAGGTGTTCCGAAATGTGATTGATACGCTCGGTCAAAAGAGCGATTTGGCCTTCAATTGATCCGGTATTGGTAGCTTTTGCTCCAAATTTGGTAAAAATGTCAGCTTTTTTTTCGATTGTTAAATAAGGCATCTTTGTTTTTTTAATAACGTCTTTGTTATGTTTCTTTTTAAATTGCTGGCAAAAGTACGTAGAAATATTGATTTTATAGCGGCTTATTAAGTATTTTTTTACAATATTGCCCATCTGCCAAAGCAAAACTGTAATATTTCTATGTAACTGCTAATTCATTAAAAACCAGTAACTAAAAGCCTTTGAAAAGGATTGTATTTACAGTTACCAACGATTTAAATTACGATCAGCGAATGATACGTATATGCACCTCGTTAACAAATGCAGGTTACTTCGTACTGTTGATTGGCAAAAGAAACCGCAATTCTTTACCTCTAATAACAAAAAATTACAGACAAAAACGGCTATTCACTTTTTTTAAGTCGGGTTTTGGCTTTTATGCTGAATATAATACCAGGCTATTCTTTGCTCTTTTGTTTACAAAATCTGATATGCTTTGTTGCATTGATCTTGATACGATACTGCCCGTTTGGTTGGTTAGTAAGATAAAAGGCACAAAAAGGCTGTATGATGCTCACGAGTTTTTTAGCCAGCAAAAAGAAATTATCAGCAGGCCGTTTGTACATGCATTTTGGGCAAAGTTGGAAAAATTGCTGGTACCAAAATTTAAACATGGGTACGCAGTAAGCCAAAGTATAGTTTTGGAATTTAAAACAAGGTATGGCGTGCAGTATGAAGTGATAAGGAATATGCCGTTACTTAAAGAATTGCCAATTGAAGAAACAATAAAAGAAAAAATCATTTTGTACCAGGGGGCTGTTAATGAAGCCCGGGGGCTTGAATTTCTTGTTCCTGCCATGAAAAATATTGATGCTGTATTGCATATTTATGGCGATGGTAATTATTTACAGCAAACTAAAAAAATAATTAAAGCAAACAATCTACAAAACAAAGTGTTTTTAAAAGGGAAAATGTTGCCACATGAATTGGATGCCATAACAAGGCAGGCAATTATTGCTGTAAATCTTGTAGAAAACAAAGGGCTTAACCAATATTATTCGCTGGCTAATAAGTTTTTTGATTATATACAAAACGGGATACCGCAGGTGAGTATGGATTTTCCTGAATACAAAAAAATTAATGATGAATATGAAGTGGCTGTTTTAATTGCAAACCTTAACCCTGAAACTATTTCTGCAGCAATAAACAAACTGCTGCATGATGAAGCACTTTATCAGCGGCTGGCAAAAAACTGCTTACAGGCAAGGCAGGTTTTTAACTGGCAGGAAGAAGAAAAGAAACTGCTCAATTTTTATAATGCAATTTTAGTTTGACAGGTAAACATCTACATATTGTTACGCATGAAGTTCCCTGGCCGGCCGATTACGGCGGTGTTATAGATTTATTTTATAAAATAAAAACTTTGCATAAGCTAGGCATTAACATTCATTTGCACTGTTTTTCAAAAGACATGCAAACACAACCATCCCTGCAACAATACTGCAGCAGTATCCATTACTATAAAAGAAAAAACAATATCGGCAGTTTTTCTTTCAGCATACCATACATTGTTAACAGCCGGGCCAGTAAAGAACTTGTTGTAAACCTGCAAAAAAACAATTATCCTGTTTTACTGGAAGGTATTCATTGCTGCCATGTGTTACACAGCGGCGCTCTCGGCAACAGGAAAGTGGTAGTAAGATTACATAATGTAGAGCATGAATATTACAGGCAACTTGCCCACCATGAAAAAAATATCTTTAAAAAATTTTACTTCGCCCATGAAAGTAAATTGTTGAAAAAATTTGAACAGGCCATTGCCAGCAAGGCAACATTTATTGCAGTAAGCAAGGCCGATGCAGATGTTTATAAACAAAGTTTTAATGCTAACGATATACATTTCCTGCCGGTGTTTTCGCCCTACACATTGGCAGTAGGCAAAGAAGGCAAAGGTTGTTTTTGTCTTTATCATGGCAACCTGGCCATTAATGAAAACGAAGAAGCGGCTACCTGGCTTTTGCAAAATGTATTTAATAATATAGAAACGCCTTTTGTGATTGCCGGTAAAAAACCTACAGCCAGGTTACAAAAACTTGTTGGCAAATACCCCAACGCTTGTATGGTGGCAAATCCCACCAATAAAGAGATGCAGGATATGATATGCAAAGCTCATGTGCATGTATTGCCATCTTTAAACAAAACGGGGGTTAAATTAAAATTGCTGAATGCATTGTTTAATGGAAGGCATTGCCTGGGAAATAAAGCCGCTGTTAATGGGTCGGGAGTAGAAAAATATTGTCATATAGCTGAAGACGCTTCATCATTTAAACAAAAAATAAAAGAATTGTACCAGCAACCTTTTACGCAGCAAGAGATTGAGCAGCGGCAGGGTTTATTACAAACACAATTCAATAACGAAGTAAATGCAAATAAACTTATGACATTTCTATGGTAGCATTATCCCACACTTTACCCATTTCTGTTTTTATAGTACGTGCCGGAAATTTTTTTATCACCTGGTAATCATGCGTTGCCATAATGATGGTGGTGTTGTAGTCTTTTGATATATGAAACAACAACTGCATAATCTCATCAGTAGTTTCGGGATCGAGGTTACCGGTAGGTTCATCGGCCAATATAAGTTTGGGAGAATTAAGTAAAGCCCTTGCCACATCTACACGCTGTTGTTCGCCGCCACTCAATTCAAAAGGCATTTTAAATCCTTTAGTTTTTAATCCAACTTTTTCAAGCACATCAGCAATTTTCTCATCCATCAGTTTCTCATCTTTCCAGCCGGTGGCTTTTAAAACAAATTTCATATTATCATTTACATTCCGGTCGGTAAGCAATTGAAAATCCTGGAAAACAACACCAAGGTTACGGCGTAAAAAAGGAACCGTTTTCCATGTAAGTGTTTTCAAATCGTGGCCAACCACCCAACCCTCGCCTTCTTTTAATTGTAAATCGCCATACAAGGTTTTAAGCAAGCTGCTTTTTCCTGTACCGGTTTTACCTACCAGGTACACAAATTCGCCTTTATCAACACTAACATTTACATCACTTAAAATAAGTGTATTGCTTTGGTAAATATTTACATTCTTTAATTCTACTATTGATTGAGCCATATTTTTTGCTGTTTACCTTATTTCATTATAGATAAAGGTATGTTTCATATTTTTTTAAAAACTATAACCTGTTACTTTCCTAACTAATATCAATGGTTGCAAATTTAGGTTTTACACATGCAGTATTAAAAATTAATTTCTTCACCATATGTTAAAAAAACAAAAAGTTGCATATTCTTTTTAAAAAAAACTAAAAAAATAGTTGCATAACTAAATTTTTAGTTTTATGTTTATGTTATCAAATTAAATTGTTACAAAAATGAAAGTACTAACAAAGGCCGAAGAACAGATTATGCAAGTAATATGGAAATTAGAAAAAGCATTTCTTAGAGAGATTATTGATGAATTACCTGCACCAAAGCCGCACAACAACACAGTGGCAACCATCATAAAAATTTTGGTTGATAAGGAATTTGTAGGAATTACTGTTTTTGGAAGAACACACCAATATTATCCTTTAGTAAGCAAAGAAGCGTATAGCAAATCAACAATGAAGAGTTTTGTGAAAGGATATTTTGAAGGCTCGTTCAGTAATGCGGTTTCTTTTATGGTAAAAGAAAAAAACCTGAGTATTGATGATCTTGAAACATTGCTGAAGGAATTGAAGAAAAAATAAATTCTTTTTTTCGTTGGCCTGCAAACGAGCAGGTAAATAAATAAACTATTTAAACTTATATAAATGCTTCCATTTTATTGGTACCTGTTAAAAGTAATCCTTTGCTCAGGCATATTACTCGGTTATTACTGGCTTTTTTTACGAAACAAGCTTTTTCACCGTTACAACAGGTTTTACCTGCTAATGGCAATAGGTTTATCGATGCTGTTGCCGCTGATAAAAATAAATTTCTGGCAACAGGATTCGCAAACCAACGGAGCCATACGTGTTTTACAAGCCGTATCCGACGGTGACGCATACATGAATACAGTGGTACTGTCATCTCAAAAAAACAACTGGAATTTACAAACTCTTTACCCATTGTTGTATTGGTTGGTTTCGCTGGTTTTTGTACTGTTGCTGTTACGCACCTTGTACATCATACGCAAACTGTTGAAACAATATCCTGCAAAAAAGATTGAAGAAATAAATTTTATAAACACCGACGACGACAGCACACCATTTTCTTTTTTCAAATTTATTTTTTGGAACAATAGCATTGATGTTGATTCTACCACCGGGCGGCAGATATTTAAACACGAAGTAGCACATATTCAGGAAAAGCATAGCTACGATAAACTCTTTTTAAACATCTGCCTCATCTTTTTCTGGTGCAATCCTTTCTTTTGGATTTACCGAAAAGAGCTGAACATGATACATGAATTCATCGCCGACAAAAAAGCCGTAGAAGATAACGATACAGCGGCTTTTGCAGCAATGATACTGCAATCGGCCTACCCACGCCACCGGTTTGAACTGACCAATAATTTCTTTTACTCACCCATAAAACGAAGGCTACACATGCTAACAAAAATCGACAACCCACGTATTAGTTATTTTGTAAGGCTGATGGTTTTGCCGCTTGGCATAATTGTTTTTGCAGCATTTACATTTAAAGCAAAAACAAATAACTCAATTTATCATGGCAAAAAAATTACCGTAGTAATTGATGCAGGCCATGGTGGCGATGATGCAGGTGCAAAGAGCCCTGATGGTACACTTGAGAAAGATTTAAACCTTGCCATTGCAAAAAAAGTAAAGGAGTTGAATGAAAACAAAGATATTAACATCATCCTTACAAGGGAAACAGATATTTTATTAACACCACAACAAAGAGTAGAATTTGCAAAAAGTAAAAATGCCGATCTGTTTATTTCATTTCATGTAGATGGCGAGCCATTATCACAAAAACCAATGCAATCAGGGATGGTTTTTTATGTTTCAAAAAATCAATATGCCAACTCAAATCAAAGCAAAATACTGGCATCGGCTATCTACAATGAATTCAATAATAATTATGGCTTAAAGATAAACGGCGGGATAACACAGCGCCAATACGGTATTTGGGTAATACAGGCAAACACCTGCCCGGCCGTACTTATTGAAACCGGTTTTATAACCAACAGGCAGGATGCTGCTTATTTAAACAGCCATGCAGCAAAAGAAACCATTGCTAAAAATGTGCTTGCAGGCATTGAAAAATATGCAAGTTCATTAACGAAAGAAAATAATTTACAAAAAAATATTACCATCACCGATACGGTGCCATCTGCCACCATTTATAATGTAAAATATACTGATTCGGCATATTTTGCTAATGCTGATTTTAAAAACAAGGCATTGGTAATTATAGATTCGAAAGAGATAGGAAATGTGGGGTATAAATATGTGGAAACAAGCAATGAAAAGTATAATACTGTAACCATTTATAAACCTGCTGAAGCAAAAAAAAGATATGGTATCAAAGGAAAATATGGTGCTATTAAAATTACACAGCGTGAATCGACCATTATTTCAGGAGAATCAATGACGTTTGATGATAAAACAAAGAATGTAATAGTAACAGGAGATAATATAAAACTGAATGGTGATTTTTCGGACTACCTGATATTTGTAGAAGGAAAACGGGTTACAGCAGAAGATCTAAACAAAATTGCACCAAATAGCATCAGATCTATTAATGTTACAAAAAGCGAAGACCAAGCTGATAATTCAGATATAAACGGGAAAAAATCTATTATTTATATTTCTTTAAAATCAAAAAAAGAAGATAGTAACAATAAATTTTCAAATGTATCGGCAAATGATGTACAGGTAAAAAGTGTAGTTGTTGAAGAAAGAAAAGATGTGCCGCAGGATCTGCATTCGTTAAAACAGCCTGCACTTAATGAAATAACTATTGAAGGCAGGCAAATTACCGACAAGCAAATAACAGTAAATAATAAATTAGCAGTTATAGAAGAGCGTAAGCAACAACAGCAGTTAACATCAAAAACCGTGCAGGACAAAAAATTAACCGAACAGGAAATAGCCTTGTTAAATCAAAAAAAATTGCAGTTACAACAAGAAATTGAATCAAAAGATGATAATAAAATTTTTATAAAAACAGAAACCACTCCGGAGTTTATAGGCGGGCAACAAGGCTGGCTTGATTTTCTAAAGAAAAATCTAAAAGCTTACATCCCGGTTAATAATGGCGCTAAAGCTGGCAAATACACTGTTCTTGTAAAGTTCATTATTCATACCGATGGAAGTATAAGCGATATAAAATGTGTTAATGACCCGGGATTTGGCACATGCGAAGAAGTTAAAAGAATTATTGCACTTTCGTCAATGAAATGGACGCCGGCTATACAAAATGGAAGAAAAGTAAATGCTTACCACAGGCAACCGGTAACATTTGTAGTAGAAGAGTAATTGATTTTTTTTAAAAAAAGCTCCCGTTTTATTATACACGGGAGCTTTTTAATTGTGCAGTTTCAATAAACTAACTGCTCATCTTTTAATTGAATTATCAATTCTTTTTTTTCTGCTTCGGCCACCCTGCCAATAACCTGTGCAGCAATTCCAAATTCATTTGCGGTTGCTATCATGGTTGCAGCATCAGCGGTATCACAATAAATTTCGAGCCTGCAGCCCATGTTAAACACTTCGTACATTTCCTTATTGCTGCTGCCACTGTTTTGTTGTATAATTTGAAAAATTTCAGGCGCTGTAAATAAATTGTCTTTTATTATTTTAAAATTGCCCGGCAGGTATTTCATGCACTTTGTTTGCCCACCGCCGCTGCAATGTACCAGGCCATGAATTTTATTGAAATGGTTTTGCAGTAAAACTTTCATTACCGGTGCATAGGTTCTGGTAGGAGATAGTATAAGGCTGCCAACTGTAGCCTGTAATTTTGTTCGGCTATTATTTACTTCTACTGTATCGGTTAGCCTGTGTTCACCTATATATACAACATCGTTTTCCAGGCTGTTGTCAAAAGATTCTTTAAAGCTATCAGCATAGTATTTACTGAGTACATCGTGCCTTGCACTGGTAAGGCCATTGCTTCCAATGCCGCTGTTGTAAGCTGTTTCGTACGATGCCTGCCCATGGCTTGCAAGACCTACAATTACATCGCCGGCTTTAATTTTATCATTGCTGATGATTTTATCTTTTGGCCAACGGCTTGTCATGGTGCCATTAACAGCAACGGTACGCACCACATCACCCACATCGGCAGTTTCGCCGCCAAGGTAATGTATGTTAATGCCAAAATTTTTCAACAGTTCAAAAAATTCCTGAGTACCGCCAATCACTTGTTCAAGCACATTGCCCGGTATCAGTTTTTTGTTTCGGTCGATGGTGCTGTTAAAAACAATATCATTGTGAATGCCTACGCAAAGCAGGTCATCTAAATTCATTACTATGGCATCCTGTGCAATGCCTTTCCAAACTGAAATATCGCCGGTTTCTTTCCAGTACAGGTAGGTCAAAATACTTTTAGTGCCTGCGCCATCGGCATGCATGATATTTACAAACGCATCATCGCCACCCAAAAAATCGGGATAAATTTTACAGAATGCATGTGGGTACAATCCCTGGTTAAGATTTTTTACAGCAGCATGCACTTCTTCTTTTTGTGCAGATACGCCCCTTTTATTATACAAACTCATAGCTGCAAAACTAAATGGCAAATCTGAATAAACCATTTTCAATTATCAACTACATTTGCACTTTGTAATTATGCAGATACACAGAGACATTAACAACCTACCCCATTTTCGCAATGCCGTAATTACTATTGGTACTTTCGACGGGGTGCATGCAGGCCACAGGCAAATCATCAACAGCCTTAATGAAGAAGCAGCCAAAGCAAACGGCGAATCGGTTATCATCACATTTCATCCGCATCCACGTAAGGTTGTATCCTCCATTATTACAGGAGTACGGCTAATTAATACTTTAGAGGAGCGGATAGAACTACTTGCACAAACGGGCATTAATCACCTGGTAATTGTGCCTTTCACCGAGTATTTTGCCAACCAGGCAGCTGAAGCATATATCAGCGATTTTTTAGTTGAAAAATTTAAACCACATACCATCATCATTGGTTACGATCACCGTTTTGGTAAAGAACGCAGCGGCGATTACAAGCTGATGGAAGAGAAAGCGCCTGTTTATAATTACCGGCTTAAAGAAATTCCGGAGCATATACAAAATGCACTTAAAGTAAGCAGCACCAATATCCGCAATGCCATTTTGCATAGCCGAATTGAAGAAGCCAACAGTTTTTTAGGTTATGATTTCTTTTTTGAGGGGGAAGTTGTACATGGTGATAAAATTGGCCGCACTATTAGCTACCCTACAGCCAATTTAAAAAGCACCGATGAAGAAAAAATTGTTTTAGGCGATGGTATCTATGCTGTTTATTGTTTGGTGGAAGGGATTAAGTACAAGGGTATGATGAGCATCGGTTTTAGACCTACCGTAAATGGCAGGGCGAGGGTTACCGAGGTTAACATTTTTGATTTTGACAAACAGATTTATGGCCAAAAACTGAGGGTGATTGTAAAGAGATATTTAAGATCTGAAGTAAAATTTAACGGACTTGATGAATTAAAAGCAGCACTGCATAAAGACAAAGAAGACAGTTTAAAATTATTATAGCGTTATAATAATTGTTTACGCCAAACAACCACATTATTATTGATTGTTTTTTTTAATGGCTATAAGATAATGCAGTTATTTATTTACAATCTCATTTGTCAGCCACAATCATCTTAACCACCATTTCTCTCATTAGCGATGCATCGGAAGTGCCGGTATCGCCCACCCCCACTCCTTTTAGATTATATTGGTGCAATAATAACAGGATCCTTTCAATCCCATCGTAACCATAATTATTAGCAGATTCCAATGCATTTTTTACAGCGTTGCCATTATAATAAAAATATGGTTTTAATGCAGCTTCGCTTTTATCCTTCATACCAAAGATGCTGTACACTTTGCTAAAACTTGCATATAAAGCGGGCAATACCATTTGTATTGGACCAGCTTTTGGGTTACCTTCAAAATATTGGATAATCTTAATTGCTTTTGCCAAATCTTTCCTGGCTATAGCAGCCTGTAGTTCAAAAACATTGTATTCTTTGCTGATACCGATGTATTTTTCTATTTCATCTTCCGTAATTTCTTTTTTGCCTTTTAGATTTAAAGCCAGCTTATCAATTTCATTCACTATTCGGTTAAGATCGTTGCCAATGTGTTCGTCTAAAAGGCTGATGGCTTTTGCATTTATCTTATAACCCTGGTTGCGTACATATTCACCAATCCATTCCTGCAGTTTATAATCCTTTATTTTTTCGGAGGTAAAAATCTCGGCATATTTTTTTAGCAGCTTATATAACCTACTTCGTTTATCAAGTGTTTTTGTTTTATATGCTACCACAAATATGGTTGATGACAAAGGATTTTCGATATAACTTTCCAGTTTTTCGATGTCTTTCATTTGTTGGGCTTCCTTTAATAAAACCACTTGCCGTTCGGCAAACATTGGGTATCGTTTGCATGCATTCAGCACCGTAGCCCATTCAGCATCTTTGCCATAAAACACCGTTAAATTAAAACCGGCCTCAGCTTCATCCAATATCTTATGCTCGGCATAATCCATTATCAAATCAATATAATAATCCTCTTCGCCTTCCAGCCAGTAAACATTTTTAAAGTTTTTTTTATTCCAGTCGCCAATGATTTTTTCTGCACTCATAAATTCAAAGATAGAAGTTACTAAACGGTAGCCATATTTTATTGCCAATTATTTTTTAACACAGCAATAACGGCCTTTTTACTTCGTTTTTAAATGAAGAAAAGTTAACTTTGCTACAGTTTTGTACTTCAAAAATATTGTTAGGATTATTTAGTTAATAACGACAAAAAAGGCAAAAATAAACGTTCTTTTCATCACCTATAAACCTGATAACTAGAAACCAAAATAATGAGTTACGAAAATTTTCCAGGAAAGGAATTACATCCTGAACCTGCATCAATGCAACAACCCGGTAAATGGCGCAATTATTTAACTGCCGGTTTAATTATTGCTTTGCTGGGCACTTGGGCATATATCATTTGGGATAAAAGCAAGGCCAGGGAAATTATCCAGAAAAAGGATATAGTTATAGGAACCACATCGGCGCAGCGTGACCAGTTGCAAAAAGAACTGGAAGATGCCACCATGCGTTACGATATGATTAAGACCAGCAATGCCAATATGCTGCATAGCAAAGACAGCACAATTGCCAGGCGTGACCGTGAAATAGCAGAAAAGAAAGAAAGAATACAGCAATTGCTGTCAAAAGTTGATGCCACACAGGAAGAACTAGCACAGGCCAAAGGGTTGATAACATCTTTAAACGCTGATATCAACGGCTATAAGAACAGGGTTGAAAAGCTGGAAGCAGAAAAAGTAGCTTTAACAAAAGAAAAAAATATTGTAATTCAAGAACGCAACAAAGTGCTTAAAGATTTAGACTCGGCCAATAATGTAATTGCACAAAAAGAAAATGTAATTGATGTAGCTTCAACATTAAGCGCTTCTAATTTTTCAATACAAGGTATCAATGAAAAAAGTAATGGAAAAGAAAAAGAAACTAACGTTGCCAAAAGAGTAGATAAACTGCGTATTTCATTTGACCTTGATGAAAACAGGGTGGCCCAATCGGGGATAAAAGATATTTATGTATGTATTACAGCACCCGATGGCAAGGAACTTACTGAAGAAAAGTTGGGGTCAGGAAAATTCAGTACCAGGAATGGTGAAATAAAAAACTATACCCAAAAAATTGATGTAAACTATGTACAAGGCAAACGTCAAACCTTAAGCATCGACTGGAAACAAAACACTAATTTTTCAATAGGCGATTATAAAATAGAAGTTTATAACAACGGGTTTAAAATTGGCGAAGGTGTACGCAGCCTTAAAAAAGGAGGATTATTCAGTTAATTTTTATATAGGTTAATAAAAAACACCTGCAAGTTTGCAGGTGTTTTTTGTTTTATTTTAAAAAATTTATTTAAAAGTTCAGGTGTTTATGATGCCTGATTTTTTTAAGTAAAATTTATCAGGACTGTAAATAAAAAGACAAGTTCCGTTTTTAATAGTATTAATGATTGGCTTATACAGTTTTACAGGTAAAGCCGGGCAGCCCCAACTACGCCCAATATATCCCTGCATCCTGATAAAGCTTTCATCAACATAATCGGCACCATGTATAACTATATCCCTGCGTTTTGCATTATCATTAATTCCTTTTTCTAATCCCTGTAACCTCAATGAATATCCATGCCCACCCATATATGTTTCAAGTGTTTGATAAAAACCAAGGCTGCTTTTATAACTCTCGGGACTGTTTGAAAACTTATTAGCCATTAGCTTTCCCGAATTTATGCCATGTGCCACATATGTATTAAATAATACTTCTCTTTTATCAAGATTTATTACAAACAGTCTTTTTTGAGTTGAAGGCAAACTAAAATCAACAATTGTAATAATGTCTTCATTTTTTAGCCTGCCTTCACTAAGCAGTTTATAAAACCCTTTAATAGCATAATTAAAAGCATTCTGCGTCAATCCTTTTACCGCAAGTTGCATGCTATCGTATAAGGCCGAAGAAAAAATTTCGAGATTTGTATTTGCATTATTACCGGATACTGATACAGAAGTTACAGGCTCATCAATTGATTTAGTATTATCAAAAATGGCTGTTGCAAATACCAAAGGGAGATTAATAATACAAGTGAATACAATTACAAAAAATATGGTAACCTTCTTAAGAACGGCGTTTTTCATAAATGATATTTAAAATACCCAGTACGGATTAAAATGTAAAAAACTTTAGCATTTACAATAATACATAACGGGGCAAAACAGGATTTAGTATGTTTTTAAACGGATGGCAAAATTCGCTACTTAAACCCAATAAAAATGTTAAAAATTATGAGATAGATGTTTGGATATGAGTATTATTGCTTAACAGGGCTTTTAAAATCTTCATCATCAAACATAGATTTATGAAAGAGATAATATTTACCATCCCTGTTATTACGCCAATAGCGATGCCCCTGCAAATCATAATAATAACGGCCATCTACACTTCGTTTAGCAACATTATCATTAACTATAATAACTTTTGGTATTGTAGTTACTACTTTACGTTTTTTAACCACAGCATTCCCGGTGGTTTTTGATGTTGATGTTGGTTGAGTTTTTTTACTGCAACTACTAAAAAAAACTATAAATAATAATATGATGGCATATAACCTTTTCATAGGCTTTTTAGTGATAGTAACAACAATGCTGCCACGATTTTGGATAATGCCCCTTTCTTGTTATTTTTTATAATTGGTAAAAATTAATATAACAAACTTACTTAGCCCATAAGTTGTTTAGCGGTATCACTATCCTTTTCAAATATTTTAATTTCATAGCCACTAACGGGGTCAAGCCCGATAGTATTTTCATCATTCATAAATGCCGGGATACCTGCTTCAATCAATTTATCCCTTAAAATTGTGGCTTCCATCAACTCTGATAATGTTACCAGTGTAATTGTCTTTTCCTGGTTCATGATTTATTTTTTTTATACTGAACAATAATTATTTTTTCATTTTTTTTATTGCCTTAACTGCCCATATCAGTTCGGCAATAAATTTCTCAGCTCTTTTTTCGGTTATCATATCTGCCGGCAAACCATCTTCTGAAAATGCTGTATCCACTTTTGGTACAGGAAACATGGCAGGCACTACCCAGGCACCAATCTTCCATAAAGAAAAAAGTAATGATGTTATAACCTGTGTACCGCCAAAAATACCGTCAGATACCATCGATATGGCAACAGGCTTACGCTTCCATTCATCATACAATAGGTCGGTTACATTTTTTAAGCTGGCCGGGTAGCCGCCATTATATTCAGGTGTTACAATAATTACTGCGTCAGACAACTTTACCTGTTGTGCAAATTGTATAACGTTTTCAGCAGGATTTTTTTGATAACGGAACCGTTCTTCAAAAATGGGGAACTTATATTGCCACAGATCCAGAATTTCTACATTAGCAATTTTGTTATCAATCAAGAATTTTTTAAAAAACAAAGCTACTCTGTGGCTTTTACGACCTGTTCTCACACTTGCCGATATAATAACAACCTGTGGTAATGTATTTTCTATTGCAGGCATTGCACTATAAAGTTAATGAAAATAAGCGGCCCTTACATACCATACCGCCTGTAAAAAACTAATAAAGTAATTCTCATAAAAAAATTAACTTTAATGAAAACAACTGCCATGAAATCCTTTACATTCTTATTCTTTTTATTTTTTTCAATTGCTTTACTAGCACAGGATTTAAAATCGGGAGGCGTACTTAAACCAGAACAAGCCATTATGGATATAATGCATTATACCATTGCGCTTGATGTAGACCCAAAGACAGAAAGCATAAATGGTTATACTGAAATTACCCTTAATCTGCTACAACCTGCTGCCGGTCTGCTTTTCGATTTCTGGCATGGGCTTTCCATCAGCAATATTTGGGTAAATGGCAAAAGAAAAAATTTTAATCATACAACTGATGATTTTGTAAAAATAGATTTACAGGAACAGGCAAAGGGTAAACAATTGGTTAAGATTGCCTATGGTGGCAAACCTGCTGTAGCATTAAGGCCGCCGTGGACAGGAGGTTTTCAATGGTCGAAAGATAGTAATGGTAACCCATGGATTGCCATCACCTGCCAGGGCGAAGGTGCTAAAATTTATTTTCCCTGTAAAGATCATCCAAGCGATGAACCCAACGAAGGCGCTGATATGATTATAACCGTACCAAAAGGCCTTGTGGTAGCTGCCCCGGGTTTATTACAAAAAGTTACCAGCAGGAAAAACAAATCAACTTATCACTGGAAAACCAATTATACCATCAGTAACTATTGTTTAGTATTTAATGTGGCAAAATATAAAGTGGTAAGCCGGGTATATACAACAGTGAATGGTAATAAAGTGCCAATGGAATATTATGTACTTGAAGAAAATGTTGACAAAGCTGAAAAACTGCTCGATCTTTTTGAACAATCATGCCACATTCATGAAAAATATTTTGGTGAGTATCCCTGGGTGAAGGAACGAATAGCTGCATCGGAAACACCGCACCTGGGTATGGAACATCAAACCAATATTGCTTATGGCAATAATTATCATTATCAAAAATTAGGTGATAAGGATTTTGATTGGTTATTGCATCATGAATTTGGGCATGAATGGTGGGCCAATAAAGTTACTAATCGAGATTGGGCACACATGTGGATACAGGAAGGTATTTGTGTTTTTGGAGATGCAATGGCAACCCGTGAACTGGCCGGTGAAGCGGCATATATAAAAAGAATGCAGCAAACTGCCCGTAACATTCAAAACAAATACCCGGTTGTGAGAGGCGAAGAGGTGGATTCTGACAGCGCTTACCAAAGTGACATATATGGCAAAGGCGCTTTCTTTATGCATACATTACGTTATGTAATAGGTGATGAAATATTTTTTCCTACGTTAAAGAAATTGGCAACAGCACCAGAATATACTTATGATAACACAGTAGTAACCGCCGATGTTGAAAAACTTTTCAGCGCTGCCTATGGTAAAAGCATGCAGCAATTGTTCAGGCTTTATTTATATACAACAGATAAGCTAATTATTAATGTAAAGCAAGTTGATGAAGATGAATACAAAATTAAAATTGTAAATATTGATATGCCTTTACCAATAGATATTGTAACAAATACAGGATTAAAAAGGATGATGATAGATAAAGATGGTGTAACCGTTAAAAGTGATACCTATCCGCAAGTAGACCCATCGGTGTATTATTTTAAGAAAGTGATTTTGGAATAACTCCTGTTAGGGCTTTGAAAATTATTTCAAAACGGTAACATAGTTTTCGCCATTGGTTTTATTCAAATATTGCAGCAGGCTGCTTTCACGATAGCTTTCTGATTTTTTTAATCGTACTTGCCCCGTTAAACCAACATAAGATTTAGAACTGTTAGTTACAAAAATACCATCCAATATGGTTTCATTTGGCTGTGGTAATAGGTTCAATACATTTAACTGTATCACATTTTTTGCAGGTGATTGGGGATAATTGTTTTCTAGCAAGGCTCCATCCTGCATAACAATCTTTCCATCCTTTGCAATTCTTAAATTCAGTTTTTTAATTCCGTAATAAGTTTTATTGTTTACTACAAACCAGGTTTGCGAATAACCCGAAAATTTATTACGGGTTTTACTGATGAAAATTTCGTATTTAAGTGTTTCCTGGGTAGAATCGTTTTTGATGGTGCCCGTCCAAAGGCCGGTGATATCCTGGCAAAATACGGTTAAGGGAAAACATGCTATTATAATAACAACTAAGATTGTTCTCATAAGGAGGGTTTATTAGGGTACAACCAATAACGTAAAAATTACCATAATATTTTAAACCCTGTTATATTTTTTGGTGATTGCCGGTTTATGGCTTTTACTAACACAAGTTGAGGAGAAAAATAAATTGGGTTATTTTAACTTAAAATGCCAGCAAGGGGTGATAAAAACACTTAGCCATGATAGCTGAAAGCTATAATTGGAAAGGGTACTTAAGTTAATTGTCGGGTTTAAAACCTATTCTTTTCCTTGGTGCAGTTGGCGGATGTAACAATTGTTTCAGGGCTTCAAAAATCATTTGTATGTTTTCATCATGGCTGCTTACTTTATTTTCAAATTGCTCTAATTTTAATAAGATATCCTTTTGGGTAAGTAGCATTTCCCTGAGTTTTGCGAAAATCCTGATTATACGAACATGAACATCAATAGCAATATCACTTTTTAATACTCCTCATAACATAGCAACACCTTGTTCTGTAAAAGCAAATGGCATTTTTCTTGTACCGCCCCAATTTGATGTTCCATTTTGGAATATCAAGTTTTTAAACTCCTCGTCAGTAAGCTGGAACATAAAATCTTTTGGAAAACGTTTAGGATTTCTTTTCACTGCTTTATTTAGGTTCCCTGTTGTTACATTATACAATACAGCAAGATCTTAATCTAACATTACCTTTTGCCCCCTGATTAAATATATTTTGTTGATGATAACTTCATCTGGTACATTTATTCGTTTTACAATTTTGGACATAGTTAAATTTGTTGGTATACAAATATAACTGAATGATGGTTTCACCGCCTGATTATTGAAAATTGTGTGGCTACAAACAGGAATTATATTCTGAAGCTTTAAACCTGCCACTTGTTTTTTAGTATTTTAAAATAAGAACTAAGATGCAGGCAAAAAAATACCCGGTAAAAAACTTACCGGGGATTAATTTTTTGGTGCCCAGAACAGGATTCGAACCTGCACATCCTTGCGAACGCTGCCACCTGAAGACAGTGCGTCTACCAATTTCGCCATCTGGGCAAATGCCAAATACAAATCAGGAACGCAAATGTAAAAGCAAAAATGTTTTTAAAAAAACTAAATATCACGGTTGCGCCAGCCGGTAAGTAATACACCAGCAATAACCAAAACAGTGCCGCCAATTTGTGTTGCAGTTAAAGGTTCGCCCAGTATAAAATGCGCTTGCAAGATGGTTGATACCGGGCCAATACTGCTTATGATGGCCACATTATTGGAACCTATTTTTTTTAAACCGTTCGAGATTAGGAAAGTTGGTATTACAGTAGCGATGATTGCCAGCAAAACTCCGTACTGCAATAATGAGGGTTCAAAATGCTGCAGTTTATTACCGGAAAGAAAATAATGGCTTATTACGCCTACAGATGCGGCCGTCATGGCATACGCTGTAAATTTTGTGGCGCCTACCAAAGGTATAAGTTTACCACTGCCCACCAGGTAAACCGAAAATGTTAATGCACATAAAAAAATAAGAAACGATCCCAACAAAAAATCGGGGTTGGATGCATCCAGTTTCAGTTCGCCATAAAATGCAATGCCAATACCGATATAAGTAAGTACCAGCGCCAGTATCTGCATACTGCTTATTTTATGTTTAAATACCGCAGCATTTAGCAAAACCGCAAATGTGGGATATAAAAAAAGAATCAATCGCTCTAACCCTGCCGAAATAAATTGAAGCCCCATAAAATCGAAAAGGCTGCTAAGGTAATAACCTGTGAGGCCCATTGCAATTACAATAACCCACTGCCTGTTTGTAAATCTTACGTTAATATCCCTGCTGCTGTAAAAAAATGCAATGGCCAGGTAAAAAGGCAATGCAAAAACCATCCTCAGTGCAAGCAATGTAATAGCATCGGTATGGGTGGCTGCAAATGCAAGTTTTACAAAAATAGCCTTGGTGCTGAATAGAATGGCGCCTGCAAAAGTTACCAGGGAACCCGTGATATAATTTTTCCTGGCTGCATCTTTCATCAAAAAAATAATTAAAGTAGATTAACTAAAAATCTACATTTTTTCAATTTACCTAGTAAAAGGTTTTTTTAAAGACAAAAAAAATTTAGATAATTGAAGTTTTATCTGTTATTGAGATTTTATTTACACACTTACATTAAAATCACGTAGTGCATCATTTAAACTTGTTTTTAAGTCGGTAGATGGTTTGCGTTGCCCAATTATCAATGCACAGCCAACACCATACTCGCCCGCAGCAAATTTTTTGGTATAGCTGCCCGGTATCACCACCGATCTTGCGGGCACTATGCCTTTCATTTCTTTAGGCTCGCTGCCGCTTACATCAATTATTTTTGTTGACTGCGTTAGCACCACGTTGGCGCCAAGCACTGCTTCTTTCTCTACCCTTACACCTTCTACTACAATGCAACGGCTGCCTATGAAACAGCCGTCTTCTATAATTACCGGGCTTGCCTGTAAAGGCTCAAGCACACCACCAATACCCACGCCACCACTCAGGTGTACGCCCTTGCCTATTTGTGCACAACTACCTACGGTTGCCCATGTATCAACCATGGTACCTTCATCTACATAAGCGCCAATATTTACATAACTCGGCATCAGCACCACATTTTTTGCCAGGTAAGCGCCATATCTTGCCACTGCATGCGGCACTGCCCTCACTCCCATAGATGCATAGTTTGATTTTAATTTCATCTTATCATAAAACTCAAATGGTGGCAATGTGTATGTTTCCATCTGCTGAATGGCAAAGTACATAAGTATGGCCTGTTTCACCCATTCGTTAACCTGCCATCCACCGCCTTCTTTAGGCGATGCCGTACGCAGCAATCCTTTATCCACCTGCTCAATCACAGCCCTCACCGCATCGGCATATATTTCTTCTTTAAGTAATTGCCTGTTATCCCAGGCAGCCAATATTTGTTCTTTTAATTCCATTATAAAGTTTTTTTTGCAAACTTACATGGTTGATACAAGAAAGAAAAAAGCATTTTAATTGATAACTTGCATTTTGTATGCAAAAGATATTGGTGATACAAACTGCTTTTATTGGCGATGTAGTGCTTGCAACTGCATTGGTTGAAAAGCTGGCAAAATTTTTTCCTGAGGCTGATATTGATTTCCTTGTACGTAAAGGAAATGAAAGCTTATTACAAAACAATCCGCATATTAATGAAATACTTATATGGAATAAAAAAGAAAATAAAACCAGGAACCTGCTGAAAATGCTTTTCATCATCCGTAAAAAGAAATACGATATACTGGTTAATACGCAGCGATTTTTTGCCACAGGCTTACTCACCGCTTTTTCGGGCGCCAAACAAACTTTTGGTTTTGATAAAAATCCTTTAAGCTTTTTATTTACGCACAGTATTAAACATATCATTAGCAAAGGAAATGGAATTAAACATGAAGTAGAGCGTAATAACGACTTGGTTAGTTCTTTTACCGATGATACTTTTACCAGGCCAAAGTTATATCCATCTGATAATGATTTTAAGGCAGTTCAGGATTACAGTAAAGAAGCTTTTGTTACTATTACACCGGGCAGTGTTTGGTTCACTAAAAAATATCCTGTTGAAAAATGGATTGAACTGATACATAATTTTCCGGCTAACTATAAAATATTTTTATTGGGCGGAAAAGAAAACACTTTCGAATGTGAAGACATAAAAAAAAGAGCTGCCAATTTGAATGTGGAAGTGCTTGCCGGTAAACTATCTTTTTTACAATCGGCGGCATTGATGAAAAATGCAACCATGAATTATGTAAACGATTCGGCACCGCTTCATTTTGCATCGGCTGTAAATGCCCCTGTAACAGCCATATTTTGTTCTACAGTGCCGGCATTTGGGTTTACGCCTCTTTCAGATAATTCGTTCATTATAGAAACTACAGAAAAACTTAGTTGCCGCCCCTGTGGGCTGCATGGATACAAAGCTTGTCCGCAAAAACATTTTAAATGTGCCTTAACCATTGACAGCACCCGTTTACTGGAACCTCTTAAAAAAATACAGCAGCATGTTTGAATATAAAAACGATATAGAAGCGTGTCTGTCTGTTTTGCAACAAGGAGGTTTAATATTATATCCTACAGATACGGTTTGGGGTATTGGCTGCGATGCTACAGATGAAAATGCCGTAAGCAAGGTTTTCAAGTTAAAGAATAGGAAGGATGAAAAAAGTATGATTATTTTGCTGGCCGATGAAAAAGATATTTCAAATTATGTAACGCAGGCCAATCCCAAGGTTTTTGACTATGTAAAAGGAATAAAAAAACCAACAACTGTTATTTATGAAGGCGCAAAAGGGCTGGCAAAAAACCTCATCAACATAAACGGAAGTATTGCTATAAGGATTGTAAAAGATGAATTTTGCAGAAAGCTTATCCGTAGTTTTGGCAAGCCCATCGTTTCTACATCGGCTAACCTTTCGGGCTATCCTGCACCTTCTATTTTCAATGATATTGATAATGCCATAAAAAACGGTGTAGATTATATTGTACAGTACCGGCAAAACGATCTTACTGAAGCTTTACCATCGGCCATTATAAAATTAAATGCTGATGGCTCTCTCAGCATCACCAGGCCATAAAAAATTTGCCAAAGTATTTCACTTTGGCAAAATATAATCTATGTTATAATTGAATTTAAAAAATTAATACAGGTATTCTTTCAAATAAATTCAACTGATTACAAAGTAAAACCAAGCCCTACCTGGAAACCCTGGCTCTTCCATTTCTCCTGGTTATCTATATCATTTAAATTATTTAACCCAATTGCATAACGGCCATAAATTTTTAAATGCCCAATATTAACCTGTGCGCCACCAAGCATGCTAAAGTCGCCTGCCTTAAATGCATCACGTCCATTTTCAAGAAGCGTTTTGCTTTTGTTCATTAAAACGCTAAACTGCGGGCCCACCTGCAGGGTAATGAATTTTACAGGCTTATAATTTAAAAGGATAGGGATACTTAAATATTTAAGCTGCACCTTATCTACCTGGTTAAATTTATACACCTGGCTAAATGTGCTGGATGTATCTACATTAATTTGATTAAATAAAACTTCGGGTTGGATGGCAAATTTATTTCCAAATCCTACCGAGAAAAAACCACCCAGGTGGTAACCATAAGTAAATTGATCACTGAAAGATTTTCCATCAATCTTGTTGATGTTTACACCTGCTTTAGCGCCGATGCTGAATTTTTGTGCTGTGGCTGCACTTCCAATGATACAGAAAATTGCCAGGATTAAGAGTTTTGTTTTCATAAATAAATTTTTAGTTAGCAATAAAGCCCCAAGTTATATGCCAACGATATAAAAAATACTACAATCTTTTGTTAAGAGAAAAAACATACAAATGTTATGTTAAAGGTCAATTATAAATTAATAAAAAGAAACTCCTGCCGTTATTGAAAATAAAGACGTAAGTCTTTTTTCGTCTGTTGAAGGCAGGTAGTAATCGAAATAAATTTGTGGCTGCAGGTAAAACCTGCCATAGTAATAAACAAAGTTTGTTAAAAAAGCCAATGATTGAACATTAAAGGAAGTAGATGTAGCGCCATTTCCAAATCGTTTTTTAAGAATTGTTTGAATGATGGGGCGCCTGTTAACCAGGCTACTTGAATGAGATATATTCCATTTTTGTAAACCAGTATTTAAAAGAAAAAAAGCACGAACCTGCAGGGCATCTTTTTTATTAATTATCCTGTTAAAATTAAATTGATGCGATGCTGATAATGTTAATGAAAAACTACTTAACCTTGTTGTTATTGTATCTCTCAAATGCACTGCAATATTATTTAACCAAAATGCTGTATCATAATATTCCACTTGCTTTCCAAAAGAATATCCCACTGCCAAACCCGGTTCAATAAAAGTTTTATTATAAATAACATTGGCATAAATATCATTTTTGTATGGGTTCATTTGGTATTTGGTTGTAGCCCCATCAATATACCTGGTATAAGAAACCCCCAATTCAAAATTCTTGTTTTTAAACCCATAGTATGGAGAAATGGCATATTGATACATTTTTAAACTACCATCATCATTTGCTAAAGTGCCGCTAACCGAAACACCCACCCCACTTTTATGATTGTAACTTACAGAGGGCGTGTAATACAACTTATTTGTAGTAGCCTGGCTTGCATTTAAACCATTGTTATTAAAACTAAAAACACCATTGCTCATCTTAATGTTTACATCAAAATAACTTTTATCCTTTTCAAGCATAAGTTGTATAAACTCATCGTTTTTAAACATAGAGTCAAGCAAACGCATTTCCTCTTTGCTAAAAGTAAGGGAATCGGTTTGTGCAAATACATTTAAGCAAATGCACAATGCCATCAGCAATGATAAAATTTTATACATACAGGTTGAGACTAACTATTGATAAGTAAAAACAAAATTAGTTTAATTGGCAGGCACTTTTTACATCAAAACTTTTTCAAACAAACATCTATATTTAAATACTTTTCACTTTATGCCAATAATGTTTACGAATACATTACCTTTGCGCCCATTATTTTAAAACTGAGAATTACATGACATGCTCAGTTGCTGTTGAATATTAGATGTTATTGGTTAATAAACAAACCTTTTATAAGGCGTATGTAAGCGCCCACAGGGATTAAGAAAGCCCTACTTATTGCAACAGCCCACAGCATGGTAACGGCGTTTTTTAAACCCCGTAATACATGTGGCTATCGCAAAACAAACTTTGATGAATGCATTTGAGGCCCTTGGCCTGAACGAAAAACTGGTACAATCTGTTACCGAACTTGGATTTGAAAATCCAACTGAAATACAACAAAAAGCAATCCCTGTTTTATTATCGGGCACCACCGATTTTATTGGCCTTGCACAAACAGGCACCGGTAAAACTGCTGCTTTTGGATTACCATTATTACAATTAATTGACGAAGACCTGCGCCATCCGCAGGCTTTAATTGTATGCCCCACCCGTGAACTGTGTTTGCAAATCACCAACGACCTGGAAACTTTTAAAAAACACAACCGTAAAATTGCAACAGAAGCCGTGTACGGCGGCGCCTCCATTATGATGCAAATACGCAACCTTAAAAAAGGCGTGCAAATTGTTGTAGCCACACCGGGCCGATTGATTGACCTGATTGAAAGAAAAGCTATTGACCTGCAAAAAGTAAAATATGTGGTGTTAGATGAAGCCGATGAAATGCTGAACATGGGCTTTAGGGATGATATTGATTTTGTATTGAAAAATACCATAAACCGTGAAAGCACCTGGCTTTTCAGCGCCACCATGCCGCCTGAAGTAAGAGCTATATCACGCAATTACATGGACTCCCCCAAAGAAGTTACTATTGGACGTAAAAACAGCGGTAATGTAAATATAGATCACCAGTATTACATCGTATCTGCACATCACCGTTATGAAGCATTAAAGCGGTTGATAGATTTTAATCCCGGTATGTATGGGATTATTTTTACCCGTACCAAGGCCGATGCACATAATATTTCTGAAAAACTTTCAAAAGCCGGTTACGAAATTGAAGCATTACATGGCGACCTTAGCCAGCAACAGCGTGATGCCGTGATGGGGAGGTTTCGCAGTAAACACCTTCAATTACTTATTGCCACCGATGTGGCAGCAAGAGGTATTGATGTGGATGGTATTACCCATGTTATCAATTATGAATTACCCGATGATATGGAAGTGTACACACACCGCAGCGGCCGAACAGGGCGTGCCGGAAAAACAGGCATCTGCCTTTCCATATGCCACAGCAGGGAGTTGTACAAGATACGCTCGCTGGAGAAAATGATCAATTCTAAATTTCATAAGTTAGATGTACCATCCGGTAAAGATGTATGCCGCAAACAGTTTTTTTATTTTATGGAAAAACTAATGCAGGCCGATGTTAGCCAGGGCGATTATGAAACTTATATGCCCGACCTGGTTAAAAAATTTGCCGATGTAAGCAAAGAAGAAGTTTTGCAAAGGGTTGCTTCTTTAGAGTTCAGCCATTTTTTAAAGTATTACGAAAATGCCGAAGACCTTAACAGGAATGAAAGCCGCAGCGATAGAAAAACTGCTAACAGGTTTGAAACCGGCATAAACAGTAGCCGCAAAGAACGTACAAACTTTAACCGCAGGGATAGTGGTTACACAAGGTTATTCATTAACCTGGGCACCAAGGATGGTTTTTATAAAGCTAGCTTTTTACAATTTATTTTAGATGAAAGCAACCTTAAAAAAGATGTGCTTGGTAAAATAGATATGAGGGAAATGAATAGCTGGGTAGAGATTGACCAGGATGCTGCAGGCAAAATGATACATGCAATTGATGGCAAGCGATATAATAACCGTACAATTAGAATGAATGAAGCTGATGGCGGTTTTAAAAGACCTAATGATGAACGTGGCAGGAATGACAGAACTGAAGGAAGAAAAAGGATTTATACTTCAAGGGAGAGAAAGTAAAATTTAATTTTATCAAGTTGATATTGTTATAAGTACTAAAACATATAAAACCTGTTTTGGTACATATTTTTTTATACCAGTTCTATAACTGTAATCTCAGGTAATATACCTACCCTGCCGGGATAACCAATAAAACCATAACCGGGATTTACATAAAGTTTTTGTTTGCCTTCTTCATACAAACCATCCCATTGCTTGTACATGTATTGTACGGGGCTCCATTTAAAGCCCGGTATATCTACTCCAAACTGCATACCATGAGTGTGTCCGCTAAGCATAAGATCTACATCAGCATATTGTGGCCTTACCTGTGCATCCCAATGGCTGGGGTCGTGGCTCATCAAAATTTTGAAAGGATATTTTTCGGTGCCGGCATAAGCAAGATCCATACGGCCATGCTTTGGAAACCGGGCCTTACTACTCCAGTTTTCTATGCCCAGCAAAGCAATCTTATCATCTCCTTTTTGTAAAACCACATGTTCATTCATCAACAAACGCCAGCCAATATCTGCATGCACTTGTTTTACCATTTCAAGGTTTTGCTCTTTGCTGATACCTTTGTATGGCCAATGAACATAATCGCCATAATCATGGTTGCCCAGCGTACTGTACACACCCATGGGTGCTTTTAAACGGCTAAATACATCTTTATAATCATCCATTTCACCCGCACGGTCATTAACTATATCACCGGTAAACAAAATTATATCTGCATTCTCTTTTAAAATTTTTTCAACACCTTTAAGTACTGCTTTTTTATCTGTAAAACTGCCACTGTGAATATCGCTGATATGAATAATTTTAAAGCCTTTAAATGATGCAGGTAAATTATCAAAAGCCAGTTTTACCCTTTTCAACTGGTAATTATATTTATTGCCAAAGCCATAAACAAAACTTCCAAACAAGGTGCCACTGGCCGCTAACCCAAGCCAGCTAAGGAATGCCGAGCGGCTGATGCCATCACTGGCCATATCATTAACTTCGGGATTATTAAAAAAAACCTTTCCGGCAAACCATTGAATACCCCTGCGTACATCATCTACCAATAAAAACACAATGGCAACCATCTTGGCCAAAAAAAGGCCGATGGCAGTTGCAAAAAGGTAAGTGCGGAATTTTTTTCCAAGAAAATTATGATCGGTAAAAACAAAAATTAAAAAACTGACAATGGCAAGAACAGATAAAGACCAATAAATAACGTAAATGATGGTACGGGTTTTGGGAGATGCCGACTGGCTTACAGTTTTTATTGCCTGGAAAATATATGTATCCATCAGGAAAGCGATGGCTATAAATATGAAGGCTCCTATTGGTGTACGCATTTAAAATTTATAAGTTTAAAGTTTTATGTGCCGCAGATGGGTTAACGGCAAAGCCCGGTTGCAGGTTTCCCCAAAAAATAAATTCATCTAACTGTTGGCTAATAGCTCTCAATGTGTTTTCATCTGTTATCTCTCCTTCTTTTGAAACCAGGTTGTTCACCATCGAAATGGGCAGTTTGTTGGGGTGAACGGTTATCTTTAAAAAATTAAGAACATCAGCCAGGTGATCCATCCCACGCAAATTGCCAGCACGCCCCGACGCTACGCCGGTAAGCAGCGCTTTTTTATGATACCAAATTTCGTGTGAACGGCTGTTATCGAACAACATTTTTAAAACACCCGGGAAACTGCCATTATACTCCGGCGATACAATAATTAAATGGGTGGATGGTATCAGTACTTCATTTTCTATCTTTTTAAAATTTTCATCATAGTGCAGTACATCAAGCCCTTCAAGCGATAAAATCCCTGCTTCAAATCCTTTTGCATGCAATAGCTGCTTATATTGGTTTGATATTTTTAGGCTGTTACTGTTTTTACGGTTTGTTCCCGATATAATTGTTATCATTAGTACTTATTAAAGTTTACTGCTTAATTTATCAATATTACAATTAAGATGCATTATTGTTGTACAATTTTATGCCGATTGGTTAAATTTGCCAACCTAACAGGCTTTTAGACAAAAGAACAGGTTTTTTCTATGACGTTTTGAATAAAAAAATATTTTAACATGCAACTTACATATTACGGACACTCCTGTTTTAGTGTGGTAGTAAACAATAAAAAATTATTGTTCGACCCCTTTATTACAGCCAACGAACTGGCAAAAGATATTAATATTAACAATATACAAGCCGATTATATATTGCTTAGCCATGCTCATTCCGATCATGTGGCCGATGCAGAAGCTATTGCCAAAAGAACCGGGGCCTGCATAGTTACTAATTATGAAATTGCCATGTGGTATGCCGGTAAAGGCATCAATAATTATCACCCGATGAATACAGGTGGTAAAAAGAGTTTTGACTTTGGAACGGTTAAATGTGTAAATGCCATCCATTCTTCTTGTTTGCCCGATGGCAGTAATGGTGGCAACCCTATGGGCTTCATCATCACCAGCGATGAAATAAATTTTTATTATGCCGGCGATACTGCCCTAACATTAGACATGCAGTTAATACCCATGTTTGCCAATATTGATTTTGCCGTTTTGCCCATTGGCGATAATTTCACTATGGGGATGGATGATGCGGTACAGGCAGCAAAAATGGTACAAACTAAAATGGTTATTGGTGTACATTACGATACCTTTGGCTTTATAAAAATTGATACACATAAAGCAACAGAACTGTTTAAACAAAACGAACTGGAATTAAGGCTCCCTGCAATTGGCGAAACCATTGAAATAGCCGGCAGTTGATTGTTGAACAAACTTCAATCAACCATCAATAACAAAAACAATTATGGCGAAGATAATAGGCGTAGCAAATCAAAAAGGCGGAGTAGGTAAAACAACAACAGCCATCAACCTGGCGGCAAGCCTGGCTGTACTTGAATTTAAAACCTTATTGGTTGATGCCGATCCACAGGCCAACAGTACTACCGGTACGGGGTTCGACTTACATAATATTACTCAAAGCCTGTATGATTGTATGGTGAATGATGCTGCTGCAAAAGATATGATTTTAAAATCTGAAATTCCTTTTCTTGATGTACTTCCTTCGCATATCGACCTGGTAGGAGCCGAAATTGAAATGATTAATTATCCCAACAGGGAGATGGTTTTAAAAAAAATACTTGAACCTGTAAAGGACAACTATGATTTTATAATCATCGATTGTTCACCATCTTTAGGCCTGATAACCGTAAATGCATTAACCGCTGCAGATAGTGTAGTGGTGCCTGTACAAACCGAGTTTTTTGCATTGGAAGGTTTGGGCAAATTATTAAACACCATTAAAATTGTACAACATCGCTTAAACACGGCATTAAAAATTGAAGGTATTTTAATGACCATGTACGATGGCCGCCTGCGCCTTTGTAACCAGGTTGTAAGCGAAGTGCGCCGCCATTTTGATGACCTTGTATTTAACAGCATTATTCACCGTAATACAAGGCTGAGTGAAGCACCAAGTTTTGGAAAGCCGGTAATTTTATATGATTCAGATAGTAAAGGAGCCGTTAACTATTTAAATCTTGCCAAAGAAATTTTACAAAAAAACGATATGACAAAAATTAAAGAAGAAGACAGGGTATTAAACTGAAAAATATGGCAGAAAAACTATTAAATAAAAATTAAACACTTTCTACAAACAACAAACAGGCGCCTCTGCAATATTGCATAGCAACACAAACAACATGAGCACCCCCAATAAAAAAGACGCATTAGGTAAAGGTATACGTAGTTTATTGCAAAACATAGATACCGATCTTAAACATACCAGTGGCAACTTATCATCTGCAACAGGCAATAAGCCCGAAGGATTGGATCAGCCTGCCGCATCAATGCGTATTAAATTAGACCAAATTGAAGTAAATCCCAAACAACCCCGCCGTGATTTTGATGATGATGCAATGCAGGAATTAGCTGCTTCTATTAAAATTCACAACATTATACAACCTCTTACAGTAAGCAAACTACCTAATGACAAATACAGGTTGATAGCAGGTGAACGCCGTTTCAGGGCCTCAAAAATTGCTGGCCTAAAAGATGTACCGGTTTATATAAGACAAGCAAATGATACCGAGCTTTTAGAACTTTCTCTTTTAGAAAACTTGCAGCGCAAAGACCTTAATGCCATTGAAATTGCATTAAGCTACAAACGCCTGATGGATGAACTGGAATATACACAGGAACAAGTAGCCGAACGCATGGGTAAAGAAAGAAGTACAGTAGCCAATTATATACGCTTATTAAAATTACCACCCGATATACAAGTGGCCGTACGCACCGGCGAAATAAGTATGGGCCATGCAAGAGCATTGATAAACATTGATGCAGTAGATAAACAATTATTTATTTTTAAAGAAATAAAAAAGAATGGCCTCTCGGTAAGGCAAACCGAAGAACTGGTACGCAAGCAATACATTGCCCCTGTTAAAGTTGCTGTAAAACCAAGCCTGCCGGCCAATTTTAAAAAGATTGAAGATAATTTAGCATCAAGTTTTAATACACGTGTTAAAATGAAACACGGCAAAAAAGGTAAAGGAAGCATATTGTTTGAATACTACTCGGTAGAAGAACTGAATGCTTTGCTTGAAAAATTTAATATTAATGTAAGCTGATGGCCAGGAGTCTTTTCTCTTTTCTTTTTATTGCATGTATTTTCATCAGTTATAATGCTGTTGCACAAAAAACTTCTGCAAAAGACAGTACCATTAAAAAAAACAAAGGTATTTTTTCCAGGTACGATTCTACCAAAGCATACAACCCACGCATTGCCACCATCCGGTCAGCCATTCTTCCGGGATGGGGACAGGCTACCAACAAAAAGTATTGGAAAATTCCCATAGTATATGCTGCATTAGGCACAACTGCTTATATTTTTATCAGGAATGTAAAACAATTTAATGAAGCTAAAGCTGCTTACATAAATGCAACCGACGGTAATCCATTAAATGATACTTTAATACCACAGCCTTATTACTCAGTAAAAGACCAGCCAGAAAGGATTAGGAATTTTAGAAACGAAGTACGACAAAATGTTGATTATACTGTATTATTTTTTATTGCATTTTGGGGGCTTAACGTGGTGGATGCAACTGTAGATGCACACCTTAAAACTTTTGATATTAGCGACGACCTGAGTTTACAAATAAAACCCGGCTACAGCCAGCTTGCCAACACCAATGGTATTAGTCTTGTATTAAATATTGGCAAAAGATACACTCGCTGACATCGCCGCTAATACCAGTATATTTGTTATTATATCTTTTTTAAAAAATCAACATGAAAATAGTAATGTCCGAAATAGAAAGTAAAAATCTCAATATTGCATTGATAGGATATGGCAAAATGGGAAAAACCATTGAAGCCATTGCTTTGCAACGGGGGCATGAAATAAAATTGAAAATTGATATAGACAGTATTGCACAATTCACAAAAAATAATTTACAACAGTGTGATGTTGCCATAGAATTTACCGGGCCGCACAGCGCTAAAGAAAATATATTACAATGCCTTGATGCAGGCATACCTGTAGTGAGCGGTAGCACCGGCTGGTTGGCTAACTGGAACGAAGTAGAATTGTTATGTAAAGAAAAAAACGGCAGCCTGTTGTATGCAAGCAATTTTAGCATAGGAGTAAATATTTTTTTTGAGCTGAATAAAAAGCTGGCACAGCTTATGAAAAACCATGCAGACTATGATATAAGCATGGAGGAAATACACCATACGCAAAAAAAAGATGCACCCAGCGGCACAGCCATTACATTAGCCGAACAAATACTTGCAGAAATACCCCATAAAAAAAATTGGGTGAATTATAATTCTGAAAATGCAGATGACCTTGTTATCATCAGTAAAAGAGAAGATCCGGCGCCGGGTACACACAGCATAAGGTATAGCTCGATAGTAGATGACATAGAAATAATACATACCGCACATAACAGGCAGGGTTTTGCAACTGGCGCAGTATTGGCAGCCGAATTTATTTTTAATAAAAAAGGCGTATTTAGCATGAAGGATGTGCTTGGTTTTTAATTCCCGTAAGTTTTCCAATATGCAGTTACTAAAAAAGTGGATGTTTTTTCTTTTGATATTATTTGCTGTAAAAGCAAAGGCTCAATATGCCAATATTGACAGCCTTGAGTTTATTGTAAAATTTAATGCTGATAACAATGAAAAGCTAAATGCTTACAAAGAACTTTCAATGGCATTAATTTATAAAGACTTTGATGAATGTCAGGCTACAGCAAAAGCAGGTGCTGCCTTAGCAGAAAAATTAAAAAATAAAGATGCATTAAGCAATCTATTATTAACAACCGGGCTTTCGTGGTATTTTAAAGGTGTTTATGACAGCGCCGCTGTGTATTATTACAAAGCACTTGAAATTTCTAAAAATTTAAATAACCCTTTAACCAAAGCAGGCATTTTAAATGAACTGGGTAAATTATACCGTAAAACAAAAGATCTTGATAGGGCATTACAAATGTATAATGAAGCATACGAGATATATAAAAGCCAACAAGATGAAGACGGGATGGGTACTATCTTAAATGAATCGGGTGTGGTGTATGAATATAAAGGCAATTATGAAGAAGCCATTAAAAGATATAAAGCATCATTAGCCATACGTGAAAAAATGAATGACCTTGTGGGCATAGGATACAGTTACAATTTCCTGGGAGGTGTTTATACTTTACAAAAAAACTATGCAGCCGCAGAAGAAAACTTATTAAAATCGCTGGAGATTCGAAAGCAGTTAAAAGATAGTTTTTCAATAGCATTAAGTTATGGCGATTTAGGTTATATGTATAAAGACCAGCACAGGTTAGACAAAGCAATTGAACAATATAATTTAAGTAACAGCATTGCCATTAATATGAAATTTGCTGATCTGATGCTTTCAAATTATAAAGAATTATCAGCAATAGCAGAAAAACAGGGCAACTATGGGATGGCACTCTCCTATCAAAAAAAATATTCAGCTATCAAAGATTCTGTTTATACCAATAATAAGATGAAAGAGATTGAACATCTTAATGTAAAATATCAAACAGAAAAAAAAGAACAACAACTGAAACTACAAAAGTTGCAAATAAGCAGGAAAAATTTTATGCTATGGGGAATAATTGGCATTGTTATATTATTATTAATTGCCGGCATTAGTTTTTTCCGCAAACGCCAGATACAAAATAAAATGAACCTTCAAATGGTTGTAATGAAACAGCAAGACCTGGCAACAAAAGCAGTAATTACAGCCGAAGAAAACGAACGTAAACGAATTGCAGCCGACCTGCATGATGGTGTAGGACAAATGATGAGCGCTGCAAAAATGAATTTATCGGCATTTGAAAATGAAATTACATTCAATAATATTGAGCAAAAATTATCATTTGAAAAATTAATAAGCCTGGTAGATGAAAGTTGCAGGGAGATAAGAAGCGTAAGCCACCAAATGATGCCCAATGCCTTACTTAAAAGCGGGCTGGCCAGCGCTGTAAAGGAATTCATTGATAAGATAGACAACCGTATCATAAAAATTAATTTATATACCGAAGGTTTACATGAACGCTTAGACAGCAATACTGAAACCATATTATACCGGGTGATACAGGAATGTGTTAACAATGTGATTAAACATTCGGGTGCCAGTACGCTTGATATTTCATTGATAAAAGACGCTGATGGCATTTCGGCAACCGTGGAAGACAATGGAAGAGGATTTGATACAACTGACCAAAAAAAATTTGAAGGCATAGGTTTAAAAAATATCAGCTCAAGAATTGAATTTTTAAAAGGTACAGTTGATTTTGACAGTTCGCCCGGAAAAGGTACATTGGTGGCTGTTCATGTACCATTGGATGATAAATAGATTATGTAATTTTGACAAAAAAGTATCTTTAAATCCTGATGAAAGACAAAAAAATTATATTAGGAATTGTTGACGACCACCAGATAGTGATAGACGGGTTAAAAGCTTTATTGCAAGGGCATCATCAATTTAAAGTAGCCATCGAATGTACCCATTCGCCCGATATGCTTTCACTTATTAAGCAAACCCCCATCGATATTTTACTTACAGATGTAATGATGCCTCAAATGAATGGTGCCCAGCTTGCAAAAGCTGTACACCAGCAATTTCCGCAAATAAAAATACTGGCGCTTTCTATGAGTGGCCAGGGCGATTTGGTAAACCAGATGATTGATGATGCAGACATTTCGGGTTATGTTTTAAAAAATATTGGTAAGCAGGAATTAGTAAAAGCACTTGAAAAAATATCGGCAGGCGGTATTTATTTCAGCGACGAAGTTTTACAGGAAATGACAAAAGCCAGTGAAATAAAAAAGGAAAAAACTGAGATTCCATTAACTGCCCGTGAAATAGAAATTATACAGCTAATTGAAAAAGAGATGAGCAACAGGCAAATTGCAGAAACACTGTTTCTTAGTGAGCGCACTATTGAAACACACCGTAAAAATATCTTTAGAAAAACAAATACCAGCAGTGTAATAGGCCTGGTAAAATATGCTTATGAGCATAAACTGATTTAGTTAATAGAAAATCTGTTGAATCAGTTTGAATATTCCTTTGCACTTACTTTTTGATATTCTTCAGCATATCTTCAGTCATAGCATCTAATGCAAATTCTTCTTTCCAGCCCCAGTCTTTACGGGCTACAGAGTCATCAATACTTTTAGGCCAGCTATCGGCAATGGGTTGCCGGTAATCGGGTTGGTAACTGATTGAAAAGCCGGGAATATGTTTTTGAATAGATGCAGCAATTTCTTTTGGCGAAAAACTCATAGCCGAAATATTATACGATGTACGCACAGAAATTTTAGATGCATCGGCTTCCATCAGTTCTATGGTGGCCCTGATGGCGTCGGGCATGTACATCATGGGCAGGTAAGTATCTTCTCTTAAAAAACAATTGTATTTTTTTTCTTCCAGCGCTTCATGAAAAATTTCTACTGCATAATCGGTGGTGCCACCGCCTGGTTCACTTTTATAACTAATAAGGCCTGGGTATCGCAGGCTGCGTACATCTACCTGGTATCGCTGGTTAAAATAATTACACCAAAACTCGCCGGCATATTTGCTGATGCCATACACAGTAATTGGCTCTATGATGGTTTGCTGCGGGCAATTATCTTTAGGCGAAGTGGGGCCAAAAACCGCAATGCTGCTTGGCCAAAAAACCTTGTGCAGGTTTTCTTCTTTCGCAATATCAAGCACATTAAGCAGGCTTTGCATATTAAGGCTCCATGCCAGGTTAGGATTTTTTTCGCCGGTGGCCGAAAGAATGGCAGCCAATAAATAAATTTGTGTGATGCCCTGCCTTATAACCTGCACATGCAGCATCTCTTTGTTCATCACATCAAGGCTAACATAAGGGCCGGTACCTTTCAGCAATGCATTCTCTTCTCTTAAATCAGAAGCAATTACATTTGAATTGCCATAAATTTTACGCAAAGCCATGGTAAGTTCCACGCCTATTTGTCCGCTTGCACCAATAACTAAAATCCTTTCTTTAATCATAACAGTTTGTTTACTGAGGTGTAAAAGTAAAAATCCATATTGAATAATGTAACTTTGCGACATGGAAAAATATTTAACCAACCTGTTCAGCAATCAGCAATACGGTAATAACAATTTCTTTCTTATAGCAGGGCCCTGTGTAGTTGAAAGCGAAGAATTAGTCATGGGCATTGCCGAAAAAGTTACTGCTACCTGTAAAAAGCTGCAGGTTCCATATATCTTTAAAGCATCTTACCGTAAAGCTAACCGTACAAGCGCTAATTCTTTTACCGGTATTGGCGATGAAAAAGCTTTACGGTTAGTTAAGGAAGTTGGTAAACGTTTTGCCATACCAACTACTACTGATATACATACTGCTGCCGAAGCAGCCATGGCAGCCGAATATGTTGATATTTTACAAATACCGGCTTTTTTATGCAGGCAAACTGATTTGCTGATAGCTGCTGCAAAAACAGGCAAGATTGTGAATGTAAAAAAAGGACAGTTCCTGAGTGGACCTTCTATGAAATTTGCCGTTGAAAAAATTAAAAATGAAGGCAATGATAAAGTAGGATTAATTGAAAGGGGCAACACTTTTGGTTATACCGATCTTGTGGTTGATTACCGCAATATTACCTTGATGAAAGAAATAAATGTACCGGTGATAATGGATTGCACCCATGCATTGCAACAACCCAATCAAACGGCAGGTGTTACCGGCGGCAATCCCCAACTGATTGAAACCATTGCCAAAGCAGCTATTGCAACCGGCGCCGATGGGTTATTTATTGAAACTCACCCCAACCCTGCTGTTGCTAAAAGCGATGGCGCCAATATGCTACGACTTGAACTGCTTGAACCATTACTGGAAAAACTTGTAAAAATAAGGGCAGCAATTATATAATTATCACCATCGGTTTATTATTACCGCTTTCGTAAAATTTGATGGCTTACCCGTTTTATTTTTGTAAAAAAAATTAATGAAGGCACCACAATTAAACGAACTAATCAGATCTAGACGTTCGGTTTTTCCTGCGCAATTTATACCCGGCAAGCCTGTGGATAAAGAAATAATAGAACAGGTTATTACTAATGCTACCTGGGCGCCTAATCATGGACAGGCCGAGCCCTGGCAGTTTACTGTTTTTAGTGGAAAAGGGTTAGTAAAATTATCAACTTTTCAAAGTGAATTATACAAACAAAAAGCCGTGAAAAATTTAACCCAATCAAATTTGAGAAACTGAAAAATAATCCCCTGCTTGCATCTCATGTAATAGCTATTGGCATGAGGCGTACAACCACCAAAAACATTCCCGAAATAGAAGACATAGAAGCGGTAGCCTGTGCAGTGCAAAACATTTACCTTACGGTAAGTGCTTATGGCCTTGGTGGATACTGGACAACCGGTGGTGTTACTTATTACGATGAAGCAAAATCCTTTTTTGGATTAAACGGCCCCGATAAGTTGCTTGGCTTTTTTTATATTGGCCATGTAGGCATACAGCCGGGTGCAGCTAAAAGAAGCCCATTGCACGAAAAAGTTAATTGGGTAGATGTTTAAAGATAGCGTAAGGGATTGCGTCTTGCATTTAAAATATAGCGCTTGATGTTAAGCCAGAAAGCAACAAAAAGATATACAATTATTGGTGAGCCAAATGTCATAAACGACATATAGATAAAGTACTTTCTGATGGTGGATGTGGCGATGCCCATTTTTTCTCCAATGGCTGAGCATACGCCAAAAACCTGCCACTCTATATATTGTTTAAAGCGGTTCATTATGCTAAATTAAACAATCCCCCCATTATTTATAAAAAAACTGTAAAGGGTTGTGCATAAATTAACGGATGGTTTACATGAAATATTACCCTTTTACATTTTAATTGTAAATACATATTAAAACAAACACATTAAATAATGCCTTTGTTTCCGTAAATTTGTAATCCGTTAATCAGCTAATAAAATAATGCCGGTTAGCCTTTCAATAAATCACTTTTATTTATTAAAGTGAAAACATGGGGTAAGCCTGCTTATGTTTTTTTCGGAAAACCTCGTTAGCAAATTAGCACAATAGCAAATCAGCACTTTAAACAAATTACCATGGCCTTCGACATTGACATGATTAAAAAGTTGTACAACAACTTTAGCAGCCGTATTGATGCTGCCCGTAAAGCAACAGGTAAACCCCTTACTTTAACCGAAAAAATATTATATGCCCACCTTTGGCAAGGGCCGGCTACCACAGCTTATGTAAGAGGAAAAGATTATGTAGAGTTTGCTCCCGACCGTGTGGCCATGCAGGATGCAACAGCACAAATGGCATTGCTACAATTTATGCAGGCAGGCAGGGCAAAAGTTGCGGTACCATCTACCGTGCATTGCGACCACCTGATACAGGCTGAAGTTGGTGCAGCGGCTGACCTAACAAAAGCTAAATCTCAAAACAAGGAAGTATATGATTTTCTTGCTTCTGTTTCTAATAAATATGGTATAGGTTTTTGGAAACCCGGTGCTGGCATCATTCACCAGGTGGTTTTAGAACAATATGCTTTCCCCGGGGGTATGATGATAGGCACCGATAGTCATACTGTAAACGCTGGCGGGCTTGGTGTAGTGGCTATTGGTGTTGGTGGTGCCGATGCTTGTGATGTGATGGCAGGGCTGCCCTGGGAACTTAAATTTCCAAAACTGATTGGTGTAAAACTTACCGGTAAATTAAATGGTTGGACCGCTTCTAAAGACATTATACTTAAAGTGGCTGGCATATTAACGGTAAAAGGCGGAACCGGCGCCATACTTGAATATTTTGGCGATGGCGCCACTTCATTATCATGTACCGGAAAAGGAACTATTTGTAACATGGGAGCCGAGATTGGCGCCACCACTTCTATTTTTGGTTATGATACAAAGATGGATGAATATTTAAGAGGAACCGGCAGAGCCGAAGTTGCAGACGGAGCCAATGCTATTGCTGAACACCTAACCGGCGATGCCGAAGTGTATGCCAACCCCGAAAAATATTTTGACCAGGTAATTGAAATTAATTTAAGTGAGCTGGAACCACATATCAACGGGCCCTTTACCCCCGACCTGGCATGGCCTATCTCAAAATTTGCCGAAGCAGTGAAAACCAATGGCTGGCCCGAAAAACTGGAAGTAGGTTTAATAGGCTCCTGCACCAATTCATCTTACGAAGATATTACCCGTGCAGCTTCTATTGCCAAACAAGCAACAGATAATGGAATAAAAGCAAATTCCGAATTTACAGTTACACCAGGTTCGGAACAGGTTCGCTATACCGTAGCAAGAGATGGTTACCTGGATACATTTGAAAAAATGGGAGCATTGGTTTTAGCCAATGCCTGTGGCCCTTGTATTGGCCAGTGGGCAAGGCATACAACAGATCCCAACAAAAAGAATTCAATCGTTACATCGTATAACCGCAATTTCAGTAAAAGAAACGACGGTAACCCTAATACACATGCATTTGTGGCTTCGCCCGAAATTACAACCGCATTGGCTATTGCCGGTACTCTTACTTTTAATCCACTTACCGATTACCTTACCAATGCCAAAGGCGAAAAATTTAAACTGGCCGAACCGCTTGGTATAGAAATGCCGCAAAAAGGATTTGCAGTAGAAGATGCAGGGTTTCAACCCCCTGCAGCCGATGGCAGTAAAGTGGAAGTAATTGTTTCTCCTACATCCGACCGATTGCAATTACTTGAACCATTTAAAGAATGGGAAGGCACCGATTTAAAAGGATTGAAACTTTTAATAAAAGCTAAAGGTAAATGCACCACCGATCATATTTCAATGGCTGGACCCTGGTTAAAGTTTCGTGGCCATTTAGATAATATCAGCAATAATATGCTGATTGGTGCAATCAATTTCTTTAATGATAAAACAGATACCGTAAAAAATCAACTCACAGGAGAATATGGAACAGTGCCTGGCACCCAAAGAGCTTATAAAGCTGCTGGTGTTGGTTCAATTGTAGTTGGAGATGAAAACTATGGTGAGGGCTCATCAAGAGAGCATGCAGCTATGGAGCCAAGATTCCTGGGTGTACGTGCCGTGTTGGTGAAATCATTTGCCCGTATTCATGAAACCAATTTAAAAAAACAAGGAATGCTGGCACTAACTTTTGCAGATAAAGAAGATTATAACAAAATACAGGAAGATGATAGTATCGATATCGTTGGCTTAACCACTTTTGCCCCCGGCAAACAGTTGCAGATGGTATTTAACCACGCCGATGGAACATCAGATACCATCAATGTAAACCATACTTATAACGAACAACAAATTGATTGGTTTAAAGCCGGTGCAGCACTCAACATCATCCGTAAACAACACGGAAACTAACAATAAAAATCATTAAACAATTTTAGTTTTAATACCTGCCAATAAACTGGTGGGTATTTTTTTTACAATCAGAAATGGTTGAGGGTTGTTAGTCGCCTAACCAACAAGTTGGCTGTTGTAAAAAGCTGTGATTAATTTTCGTAATCGTTTACAATCACATTATATGCATTGTAAAACATTCTACGTAAATTACCTGCTGTTATCCATTTTTTGTTTCCATCAAAAATCAATTGTATGTATAAACATCTGCTGGCATTATGCATTTTAATAATTGTATTAATTGCCCCTGTAAATGCACAAAAGAAAAACCTTACTCCTGATGACTATATAAAATGGCAGAGCATTGGCGCCTTGAATATTTCTGATAACGGAGAATGGGTTGCCTACCAAATTACTGTACAGGAAGGCAATGATAGCATGTATGTTCTTAACCGAAATACAAAGAAAGTGTACAAGCTGGAGTTTGCTTCTTCCCCCGAATTCAGTAAGGACAATCAATGGATTGCTTACCGGGTTGGCCTGCCTTTTAAGGAAGTCGAAAAGCTACGAGAAGATGGCAAACCTATAGAATATAAAATGGGTTTGCTCAATTTACAAACCGGTAAAAAGGAAACTATACAAAATGTGAGGCAATTCGGGTTTTCACGCAATGGAAAATTTATAGCGGTAAGTCTGGCCCCACCTAAAGAAAACAAGGATAAAGGATATGTTTTACTACTTAAAAATTTAAGCGATAGCAGTACACATACCATTGGCAATGTTACTGAATACGCATTCAATAAAAAAAGCGACTACCTTGTTTATATTGTTGAAAGCGCCAATACTGCTGGCAATTCGGTAGAACTTTTTAACCTGGCTAATTATTCACTCAAAATAATTGCAAGTGATACACTGAAGTTTTCGAAATTAATCTGGCAAAAAGAAGGTGATGGCTTTGCTTTTTATAAAACCTTTACCAAAGATGATTTTGAAGAAGAAAATGCCGTAGTTTATTCTTACATCAATTTATACAAAAACCCGGCACTGAAAATATTTAACCCTGTTGAAACATCAGACTTCCCTGCAGGCATGAGGGTATTTAATAAATCGGGGTTAAGTTTAAGTGATGATATGAGTTCGGTATTTTTTGGCATAAAAAGCTGGACAGCCAAACCCAAAAAAGATGAAAAAAATGCCGGTTCAGATTCAACAAAAGTAAAAAGCGATTCTCTTGCTAATAAAACGGGAGTAACAAAAGAAAAATCTGACTCCACAAAACCCGGTATCGCCAAAAAAGAAAACAAAGATGAAAAACTACCTGCCGTGGATGTTTGGCATTGGAAAGACCCAGAAATACAGCCCCGGCAAAAGATAACTTATAACCAGGACAAAGATGCCAGCTATCTTTCTGTTTGGAATATAGATAATAATAAATTCTTTCTAATGGCCAATGATTCATTGCGTGGCGCTATGTTAACAGGAAATATGAAGTATTGTATTATTTACAGCACCCAAAAATATAAACCTGCATTTAAAGAAGACAATGCCGATTTCTACCTGTTTAATGTAAAAACCGGTGAAAGCAAATTGCTCTTGAAAAAAAATAATACGGCACTCAGGGCATCGCCCAACGGAAAATATATTGCCTACTTTAAAGACAATCAATGGTGGAGTTACAATATTGCCACACAGCAGCATATAAATCTTACACAAAATATTGGCACCAGTTTTTGGAACACCCGGGATGATCATCCGGGCATCAGGCCTGCCGTAGGTTTTGGCGGTTGGACAAAAGGTGATAAAGAAATGTTTGTGTATGATGAGTACAATACCTGGGCTTTTAAACCCGATGGTAAAGGCTCCCGTAAAATAACAGATGGAGAAAAAGAAGAAATCATATTCAGGATAAACAGGCTTGACTTTGAAGATCCGTTCATAGACGATAGCAAGCCCATTTATTTTTCTGCTTATGGCGATAAATCAAAAAAGACAGGTTATTATAAGTATGAAAAGAATAAACTTGAAAAATTAATTTTTGACGATTATGCAATAGGCAGGCTTGCAAAAGCAAAAGATGCCGGCACTTTTATATATACAAAATCAGATTATAATATTTCGCCTGAATTATATGTTACCGGCAATTTTGTTCAGGCAGATAAATTAGTAGCAACTAATCCGCAACAACAGGATTATTACTGGGGCAAAAGCCAACTGGTAAGTTTCACCAATACAAAAGGAAAAAAAATGCAGGGAGCACTTTTTTATCCTGCCAATTATGAACCTGGTAAAAAATACCCAATGATTGTTTATATCTACGAGATACTTTCCAACACTGTACATGGGTATATTAATCCTTCTTCAAGAAGCGCTTATAATACCAGTAATTATACAACCAACGGATATTTTATTTTCAGACCCGATATTGTATATGATATTAATGACCCGGGCATGAGTGCCGTAAATTGTGTGGTACCGGCCGTGGAAGAAGTGCTGAAAACAGGCATGATAGATAAAGACAAAATAGGTTTGATGGGGCATAGTTGGGGCGCTTACCAAACTTCTTTTATAATTACCCAAACCGATTTGTTTAAAGCAGCCTGTGCCGGCGCACCACTAACCGATCTCATCAGTATGTCCATGTCTATATACTGGAACAGCGGCACCCCCGACCAGAAAATATTTGAAACCAGCCAGGGCAGGTTTGACGGCCCCTGGTACGACAGGCTGGAAGAACATAAAAGAAATTCGCCCATGTTTAATGCTACAAATATAAAAGCGCCACTGTTGGTTGCCTTTGGTGATAAAGACGGAGCAGTAGATTGGCACCAGGGTATTGAAATGTATGGCACCATGCGCCGTATGCAAAAGCCACATGTAATGCTTGTATATGCCGATGAAAACCACGGCCTGGCTAAAAAAGAAAACCAGGTAGATTACCAGAAAAGGCAAAAGGCATGGTTTGATTATTACCTGCTGGGCAAACCTGCCGAGCAATGGATAACAGATGGAACAAGCTACCTGGATAAAATGAAAGAAAGGGAAAAACAAACAAATCAAAAATCAAAGAAATAATTTTTTATCAATGTAAACACTATCAAATAATGGATTTAATTTTTAGTTTTTGAATTGAAAACTGTAAACACTTATATGTTATGTTTATCATTAACCGGTTATGCATTTGATATAACAAACTGAAAGAAAAGAAGTATTACTGTAATGTTATAAAAGAGAATATCAAAATATAATTGAAAATTAAGTTGCTTAAAAAACAACAGTAACATCTTGATATTTGAAGAGTATTTAAAAGATAATAGTGAAATATTTCCATAAAAAAATGAATACCATCACTTGCAAGTGCGCCTGTTCATTATTGAACATTAAAATAAGCAGGAAAATTAATAACTATTCTGATAAATCATAAAGAAAGTAAATGAAACATTTTATTATTTGCCTGGCAGTAATTTTTTTGAGTCAAATTTCAATTGCACAACCAAATAAGAAAGCCCTTTTTGTAATTGTGGATGGTATCCCTGCAGATGTTGTTGAAAAAGTAAATACACCCAACCTTGATGCCATTGCCAAAGTTGGCGGATATACAAGGGCACATGTGGGTGGAGAAAAAGGAGGTTATTCAGAAACACCTACAATTTCTGCCGTAGGCTATAATAGTTTGCTTACAGGAACCTGGGTAAATAAACACAATGTATGGGATAATGATATAGCCGCACCCAATTATAACTACTGGACCATCTTTCGGTTTTTTAAAGAACAATATCCGAACAGGAAAGCAGCAGTATTTTCCAGTTGGGAAGATAACAGGACGAAATTGGTGGGTGAAAACCTTGCTGCTACAGGTAACCTTAAACTGGATTATCATTTTGACGGACTGGAACTGGATACAGTGAATTATCCGCACGATAAGAAAAGAGATTTTATGCATAGTATTGATGAAGCTGTGGTGAGTAATGCGGAGAACTATATTAAGGCCGAAGCGCCTGATCTATCCTGGGTATATCTTGAATATACTGATGACATGGGTCACATGTATGGTGATAGTCCTGAATTTTATAAGGCAGTGGAAATGATGGATAACCAGGTGGGGAGGTTATGGAGGGCTATACAATACCGTGAAAAAAAATTTAAAGAAGACTGGGTGATTTACATTACTACCGATCATGGCAGAACAGCAAATAATGGGAAAGGACATGGTGGTCAATCGGACCGTGAACGCAATACCTGGATTGTTACTAATACCAAAGGGTTGAATGAATATTTTAAAACCGGCAATCCGGGCATTGTAGATATTATGCCTTCCATTGCAAAGCACCTTAATATTACTATACCCCGTGAAAGATTAATGGAAGTTGATGGAATTCCGCTGACCGGAAATATTTCGGCTACTTCTGCAGATGCTACACTTCATGATAGAAAGATTCATGTAAGCTGGAAGGCAATTGCTAAAAAAGGAAATGCAAAAATATGGCTGGCAACCACCAATCATTTTAAAGAAGGTGGCACGGATGAATATAAACTGGTGGCAACTGTACCGCTTACAAAACAAGAAGCAGATATTGATATAAAGAATAATTCTTCATCTTTTTATAAAATTGTTATTGAAGCTCCTGTTAATATGCTCAATCGCTGGATAATGGAGAAGAAATAAGAATCCTTCATTTTCTTTAATTGTTCCTCTTTGCTTTTAATGTTAAACTTATATCGCTGATGGTTGGTGGTTGGTGGGTTGTGGTTGGCCGTAGTTGGTCGCCTGACCAACTACAATAGCAATCAACAATAAATTTTATTAACAATAAGTTTAAATAATTAATTTTGATGTTTAAACATTAATTATTATCTTTGCAATCTAAATAAAAAAATCATGGCAACTAAAACATGGGCATTAGACCCCACACACAGTGAAGTTCAGTTTAAGATTAAGCACCTGATGATTACAAATGTTACAGGCAGTTTCGACATTTTTGATGTATCTGCCCAAACCCAGGACGAAGATTTTACTAAGGCTAAAATCAGTTTTACTGCTGATGTAAATTCTATCTCCACTAATAATGAACAAAGAGATGGCCATTTAAAAAGCGCTGATTTCTTTGATGCGGAAAAATATCCGCAAATTAAATTCACTGCAATGAAAGCCGATGCAGTTGACAACGATGGTTCTTTTGACCTGTATGGTGATTTAACCATCAAAGACGTAACAAAAAATGTAAAATTGGCTGTTGAATTTGGTGGCGTAGTTAAAGATGCATACGGTAATACAAAAGCTGGATTTACAATTAATGGCAAAATAAACCGTAAAGATTTTGGACTTACTTGGAATGCGGTAACCGAAACAGGTGGTGTAGTGGTTAGCGATGAAGTACGCTTAATGGCTGAGATACAATTGTTAGAAAAAAATTAATACTTGTATTTTTCCAAGGTTTAAAATTAACAGCAAAAACCCGAATAAAGAGGTTGCCTCAAAAGAATATTGTATCATGTACTGCTTAGAAAAAAATTCTTAGCAAAAAAGCATGAAACTTTTTTGAGGTTACCTCATTTTGATTAACAACTACCTAATCATTTCACATCAAACCAAACCTTTTTCTCATCATTCCAATCGCCATTATAATTAATGGTTAGTTCTTCTCCGTTGTCTATTACCCTTATTGTTTTTACCATAATGGTATCATCTTCAAAATCCATAAAATATTCACAGTTGCTTTTATAGCTATGGTTATAAATGGGTATCAGCCCAAGCGCCATACAGCACCGGTCTTTATTTTTGCCCCATTCAAAAATATAATCGTGCAGCAGGGTTTTATCAATATGTTCCCTGTCTTTTGCCGGCATACTGATAACAGGCGATACTTCAACAACCGTATTGGCAGGTATCCTTTCATGTGTAAATACTCCCCTCCCCTTTTCAGGAATTTTATCTACAAATAAATAAGGCTTCAGCATAACATTTGGTTAATATTATTTGATTTAAATTGCGAAACTATAATACTTCGGTGTAATAAAAAAAGTACAGATGTCTGCCGAACTGGATGAAATATCAATACAGCAACAATTTGAAGAAGTAATTGCTTCTGAAGATAAACTGGCCATTCAAAATTTTTTAAATGACCAGAACATCAGTGATGTGGCCGAACTGATCTATGAAAATGAAATGTACGAAACACAAATCATTTCATTGCTTTCCATTCATCGGGCATCCAGTGTTTTTAAAATTCTTGAGTTATCAACTCAAAAAAGGATTATAAAAAACCTGCCATCCATTAAAACCACCGAGTTGTTGAATGAATTGCCCGTGGATGACCGTGTGGCCTTTTTAGAAGAACTGCCTACCAGCATTGTTAGGGATCTTATCAAACGGCTTGACCCCGATGAACGAAGGGATACATTGAAATTACTGGGATATCCCGAAAACAGCATGGGCCGTATCATGACTCCCGATTATGTATATGTGTACGAAGAAAATACCGTAGCTGAAGTTTTTGAAACCATTCGTAAACATGCCAGGGGCAGCGAAACCATCGATGTAATTTATGTGATAAATGAAAAAGGCGAACTGCAGGACCACATCAGGATCAGGGATTTTATCCTGGCCGAACCGCAAACCAAAGTAAACGAGATAATGGACAGGAGGTTTATCTCATTGAATGTACACGACGACCAGGAAAGCGCCAGCGAAGTATTTAAAATGAATAATAGGGTGGCCTTACCCGTTATTGACGACAATAATATCTTACTGGGCATTGTTACCATTGATGATATATTGTGGGTGGCCGAAGAAGAATTTAGTGAAGATATACAAAAGATTGGTGGTACCGAAGCGCTTGATGAACCCTACCTTGATATGCCATTCTGGAAACTCATCAGTAAAAGGGCGCCCTGGCTTATCATTTTATTTGTAGGCGAATTGTTTACCGCAAGCGCTATGAGTTTTTTTGAAGATGAAATAAAAAAAGTATTGGTGTTGAATATGCTGGTGCCACTTATTATTTCAAGCGGCGGTAATTCTGGTAGCCAGGCTTCAACCCTAATTATACAAGCCATGGCAAAGGCCGAGATAACCATTACCGACTGGTTTTCGATTTTAAAAAGAGAATTTAAAAGCGGTTTTGTTTTGGGCGGCATTTTGGGCGCCGTAGGTTTTTTACGAACCTATATGTGGAGCTTTATAGAACCGCACCTTTATGGTTCACACACTTTTTTATTAGCAATGGTAACTGCGTTTGCAGTATTGGGAGTTGTTTTGTGGGGAACCCTCGCCGGCTCCATGCTGCCCATCATCTTAAAGCGCCTTAAATTTGACCCTGCTACATCTTCTGCCCCGTTTGTTGCTACATTGGTAGATGTTACCGGAATTGTAATTTATTTTTCGGTGGCTTACCTTTTCTTATCAGGTGTGTTGTTGTAACAAATTTTCCCAGTTCAGTAAGTATAAAATTTCTTACACTTACTGTTTATGCATCAATAAAAAAAACATTATTGCATGGGTGATGAAGCTCCCGGCTTTGCACCATACTTCATTATTTTAAGCCTGGCTTTTTCGTTTTTATAAGTTATCAAAAAAATATTATCGAACTCGTTATCGGGTATATCACCATAAGGATAATCCTTTACTCCAAATTTTCTTATGATTTGCGGAATGGTATTGCTATGTGCAATTATTAAAATTGTCTTGCCAAAATCACTGTGCTGCATGATGGCGTTTACCAATTTATCGCACAAAGTATCGGCAATGTAATGCACTGTATCAATTTTAAGTTGAATACGCATACTATCACCGGTATTTTCAGCACGGCGTGTATTACTTACATAAATCTTTGCAATACCTTCATGTTTCAATTTACGCATCAGGTCGCCAGCCCTTTTGTTGCCGGCATCTGTTAATAAAGGATTATTGCCGGCCCCTTTTTCGGCATGGCGTACAATAAAAATCTTTGTTTGAGGTTTATCTTGTTGAGCAAAAACAAAATCAGCAAAAAATAATAGTGATAAAAAAATCAATACATATTTCATACATAATAATTTAGTAACCCTAATATAAGTTAATAACCTATAAATAACCAGTTAACCCCACCATGTATGGTAAAATGGAAACATTTTTACTAAATTGCGGTGATATAATTGCCATTGCCCGGGCAAAAATCTTAATAATCAAGATTGTAAAAACAAAACTCATAACCATATGTGTGGAATTGTAGGATATACCGGCCCTAAAGAAGCTTACCCGATTGTGATAACGGGATTAAAAAGATTAGAATATCGTGGTTACGATAGTACAGGCATAGCATTACTAAACAGTGGTTTAAAAGTATATAAAAAGAAAGGGCGTGTAGCCGAACTGGAAGAAGCAATTATTGGAAAAGACCTTCACTCAAATACCGGTATTGGCCATACAAGGTGGGCTACACATGGCGAACCAAGTGATGTAAATGCACATCCACATACATCATCAAGTGGTAAATTAGCCATGATACATAATGGCATCATTGAAAATTATGCTCAACTAAAAAACGAACTCATCAAAAAAGGATATCACTTCTCCAGTGAAACAGATACCGAAGTTTTATTGAATTTTATTGAAGACATTCAAAAAAACAATGAATGTGATTTGGAAGAAGCTGTAAGGGTTGCCTTAAAAAGAGTAACAGGCGCTTATGTAATTCTTTTATTGGATGCCGATCATCCGGATACTATTATTGCTGCAAGAAAAGGTAGCCCATTGGTGATTGGTGTTGGCAAAGGAGAACATTTTTTAGGTTCAGATGCATCGCCCATGCTTGAATACACAAAGGAAGTAGTGTATGTAAATGATTATGAACTGGCCATTGTAAAACCAAATGAACTTATTTTAAAAAACCTGGGCAACGAAAAACTAACACCCTTTGTTACCAAACTTGACATGGAACTAGCCGCTATTGAAAAAGGCGGTTACGACCATTTTATGCTGAAAGAAATTTTTGAACAGCCAAGCACCATTCATGATTGCTTGCGTGGCAGGCTTGATGCTACTGCAGGCACCATCACCATGAGCGGCATTCAAAACAATATTGACCATTTCAGGAATGCAAACCGCATCATCATGGTGGCGTGCGGTACCAGTTGGCATGCTGCTTTGCTGGCCGAATATATTATTGAAGAGCTTTGCCGCATACCGGTTGAGGTAGAATATGCATCCGAATTCAGGTACCGTAACCCTATAATTAATAAAGGCGATATCATTATTGCCATATCGCAAAGCGGCGAAACTGCCGACACCTTGGTAGCTATAGAAAAAGCAAAGGAAAACGGTGCCATCATTTTTGGTGTAGTTAATGTGGTTGGCTCATCTATTGCACGTGTTAGCGATGGCGGCGCATATACACATGCCGGGCCCGAAATTGGTGTGGCCTCCACAAAAGCATTTACAGGGCAGTTAGCAGTATTGTGCATGATGGCCTTTAAAATTGCCAAAGAAAAAGGTACCATCAGCAATGAACGCTATAGTAATTTATTATTTGAACTGGAAGCTGTGCCCGAAAAGGTTCAAGCCATTTTAAAAAATGCTGAGTCGCTAAAATCGATAGCCCAAAAATATAAATCAGCATCCGATGCATTGTTTCTGGGCAGGGGTTATAATTTCCCTATTGCTTTGGAAGGTGCTTTAAAATTAAAGGAGATATCGTACATACATGCCGAAGGCTATCCTGCTGCAGAAATGAAACATGGCCCTATTGCGCTGGTTGATGAAAAACTACCGGTGATATTTATTGCTACAAAAGATTCGTACCACGAAAAAATTGTAAGCAATATACAGGAGATAAAGGCCCGTAAAGGCAAAGTGATTGCAGTTGTTACCGAAGGCGATGAAATTATTCCCGGCATGGCCGATGATGTTTTTTATGTACCCGAAGCTGATGAAATTATTGCACCCTTGCTAAGCACCATCCCCATGCAGTTGCTGAGTTATTATGTAGGCATTGCCAAAGGGGTGGATGTAGATAAGCCAAGAAACCTTGCAAAAAGTGTAACGGTGGAGTAGTCACCAACGGGAATTAGTTTGTTTTCAGTCCTGTAACCACTTTCAGGTATTTTTGTCACCGTTCACTCAAGAGTAATTCAATTAGGTGTGTATCACTATATATTCCCAATCCTAAGTGGAAAAATATGGGTGACTTTTAGACTGAAGATATTGTTCGGACTTTGGTAGTTAATCTAAAGAAGAAAAGTGACATTCCCAGGCTGGTAAAAACTTTTCAGGAAAAGCCGGTTTTTGTTCAACACCATCAACTGGCTGATTGCAAGGATACTGAGTTAATTATTTTTGGAGAAAGCAGTGACTAAAAAGTTTACAACCTTGCCAATTGTTGCAAACCCATTCCAGGTGATGATGTGTTTGCTTTGTAACAACCGGAAAAGGATTAACGATACATAGAACCAATTGCACAAACGCAACCAAATTACTTTCTAACTAAGGTCACCGAATTGTAAAAACGAAATGGACAAAAAATAAAGAAATTTCCTTCCTCTCCGGTATTAAAATTGTAGGAATGTACGATGTGGGTGTGGTAAATAAAATCACTATTTTAATTTCCGGTGAATTAAAAATAAATATTTCTGCATTGACAATTGAAGCCAAAGAAGCTGTGTTTATGGGAAATATCCGGCTTTATGTGCACGATAAAAGAAGAAATGGATGAATTGGCGCAACGCCTTCAAAACTTAGATGGTATTGAATCTGTTGAGCAGTATGATACGGAGGAAAGCCCTGGTAAATGATCAAGTAAGGTCAACTATTTGTTTATAAGTCATTTTGGCCGTTTTTTCCACTTACTCAAAAAATCTTCCAAATACTAAATAAAAGAGCATATTAAAGTTCCTGATTTTCTGAATTTGCTAATCTTCTTATCTTTAATCAGAACAACATATTGAATTTTGTTAAACCTGAAAAGCCCTTGTTTATTAAGTCTTTGGCAGATTGTTCTGCTTTTATTTCTCTGCAATATTTCATCAGGGCAGGATATTCATTTTACCAATCTGAACACATCTAATGGCTTATCTGATAATTTTATTCGTTCACTTGTTGTTGATAAAGAAGGCTTCCTCTGGATTGGAACCAATGAAGGGTTAAATTCCTATGATGGATATTTAATTTCCGGATATTCAAGCGACGATTATCCGGCATTGCCAAAAAGAGATATTGTTGATCTTTTTTGTGACGAGAGCAACCAGGTTTGGATAAGTGCAGGAGACGGATGCACCCGGGCCGATCAAAAAAGAGTATTTCATAAAATTAAGCTGGAAGATTCTATTACTGTTTTTAATTGTTTTAAAGTAGTTGAAACAAAAAAATACGGCGTAGTACTCATTACAGATTATGGTCTTTATTACCATGGGGGTGCGAATAAGAAATGGATAAAAATTAAAACAGCCTCCACACTTTTTAGTTTCTCCGATTTAACGGATGTTATTAGCTATGATGCAAATCAACTGCTGATTGTACTGCGTGATAAAATTATACTGCTTGATTTAACTACCGAACAGATAATTGAAACCTATCCCCTGAAGGATATTCTGAGTGTGGAAAAATTAGCAAATCATAAAATTGCCCTTGCCAATAACAAAGGACAGTTGCAAATAATGGATTTAAATACAAGGCAAATTTTTAAAACTTATGACTTCTCCAATTACTTTCAACCCAAAATCACTTATTCAAACTGGTCAGAAGTAAAATTGGCACCAGACAGCACACTGCTTTATGCCTCTCTTAGCCAGGGATTGTTTGCCATTCAGGGTGATGTGGTAACCCAGTTTTCACATGATCCTGCAAATAGTTTATCTATTGCATCCAACAGAATGGTCAGGATACTGGCTGCTGCTAATGGAATAATCGTAGCAGGTACTGAGCGTGATGGTGTAAGTATTTTTAAACTGGATAACGGAGCAGCATTTTATAAAAACAAATTCAAAGACGAAAACAATCATGTTTACGATAGCTGGTTAACTCAAATAGTGGAAGCTAAAGATCATAGTTTCTGGTTGGGTGCATTCGACAGATTAATTCACTGGGATAAGAAAAATAATAAGACCCGGTTTTATTTTTATAGAGATAATCAAACGAAGAATCCACAGTCAAATCCAGAAATAATCAGGATTTATTTAGATAAAATGGGGCAACTATGGGCCGGGGTATTAAGCGTTGGAATAACAATTTTTAATCCTTCCACAGGAAGTTTTAAGAAAATACCCCTCAACACTTCCGATAGTGCACAAAGGGGCAATCTGATTCTGGATTTCTTTGAAGCAAGCGATGGATCTATGTGGGTAGCAAGTAACAGTGGATTTTATCTGATAAATCCCAAAACACATAAAACCATATCGTTAAGTAACAATACAATTTTCAAAGAATATTGTACAACCTGGACAGAGGACATTGCTGAAGATAAAAATCAGAATATCTGGATATCTACAAGAGGCAAAGGTCTTATCAAGTATAACTTAAAAACAAAAACAATCAAGCAATTCACTCAAAAAGATGGTTTGCTGGATAACGATTGTCTGGAGTTGTTGTGTAGCAGTTCCAATGATGTTTACATTGGGTCGTTTAGCGGATTTAGTATTGTACATGCAGATGAAACAATATCAACCTACACAAAAAAGAATGGATTGAAATATGATAAATCAGATGCTTTTTTGGAAGATGATCAGGCAAAGATTTGGATAGCCAATGCAAAATGCCTGGTAAAGTTTGACCCAGTGCAAAAATCCTTTGAAGTTTTTGACGAATCAGTAGGATTGAATAAAGGAGGATTTAAACCGGCAGGAGCTCTCAAATCAAGCGATGGGGAGTTTTTGTGGAGTACGCAAAGTGGCATCAATTATTTTTATCCGAATCAGATTAAAAATACAATCGTCCCCTTACAGGTTCATATCAATACTATTTTTTCGGGCGACAGCACGTATTTGGTTTCCAATTCATCAAGCAAGATAAAATATAGAAACAATAATATTCTTTTCAGTTTTGTTGCGGTAAACCTGCTTGGCTCACATAACATATTTTACAAATACAAGCTGGAAGGATATGACAAAGACTGGCAAATAGGGGTAGATATACGTCAGGCCCGTTACTCATCATTACCTCCGGGTAAATACAGCTTTAAGGTTATGGCCAGTACAGATAAAAAAATATGGTATGAATCACCCCAGAGTTTTATGTTTACAATAGAAACGCCCTATTATAAACAATGGTGGTTTATTGGATTAATTGCATTACTGACCTTATCTGTTTTACTTTTCGTAATTAAAAAGAGATATCAGGTTTTGAACAGGAAGAGAGAAGAGTTGAAAACACAAAAAGTAATAAACTATTTTTCTGCCAGCATTTATAAGCAGCAAACAGTAGATGAAATACTTTGGGATTTAACAAAGAACTGCATCAGCCAGTTAAATTTTGAAGATTGTGTTGTCTATTTATTTGATGAAGAGAGAAAGGTATTGGTGCAAAAAGCCGCACATGGTCCTAAGAACACCCGCAATTTTGAAATCAATAAACCCATTGATATTCCGATAGGAAAAGGAATTGTGGGCTCGGTGGCGGAGAAATTGAATCCGGAAATAATTGAGGACACTTCTAAAGACTCCCGGTATATTGCCGATGATGAAATACGTTATTCAGAAATAACCGTGCCCATTGTTTCGGAAGGCCAGCTTCTGGGTGTGATAGACTGCGAACACTCAAAAAAACGGTTCTTTACTCAAAACCATCTGTATATTCTCAAAACTCTTGCTTCTTTTTGCGCAATAAAAATTACTCAGGCAAAAACTGATTCAGAAAAAAGAAGAGCTGAAATGATGTTAGCAGAAACAAAGCATAAAATGGCTGAAATGGAAATGCAGGCACTTAGAGCGCAAATGAATCCGCATTTCATTTTTAATTGTCTCAATTCCATTAACCGGTATATCGTTAAAAGTGATCAGGCAACTGCTTCCCTTTACCTTACCCGTTTTGCCAAATTAATCCGTTTGATTTTAGATAACTCCAGAAACAAAAATGTAGTGCTGTCAAATGAGTTGGAAGCATTATGCTTGTATATTGAAATGGAAGCTCTGCGGTTTGACATGAAATTTTCATATCAGATTGAGGTAGATGAAAACGTACAGGCCGATAGCATTGAGATACCACCCTTAATCATTCAGCCTTATGTTGAAAATGCTATTTGGCATGGATTACTTCACAAACCCGAAAACGGAAATTTGTACATTGGCATTTCCATGCCAAAGCCACATCTTTTACGGTGTATTATAGAAGATAATGGTATTGGCCGTGAGAAAGCTGCTGCTTTGAAAAGCCAGTCGGCTACTACAAAAAAATCTTTGGGAATGGAGCTAACAGAAAGCCGGTTGATGCTTTTGAATCAGTATGCTCAAATACGTTCCAGTGTACAAATTGAAGATTTGAAAAATGAATTGAACCATGCTGCCGGAACAAGAGTGGTTCTGCAAATCCCGATTGATAATGATTAAATAACCTGACTATGATACGTTGTATATTAATTGACGATGAAAAAAATGCACTGGAAATGATGGAGTGGCTCATTAAATCTTATTGTCCGCAGGTGGAGATTGTGGCTTTATGCGATAGCTCCACCCAGGGTATAGAAGCCATTAACCGATTGAAACCAGATGTTGTTTTTCTGGATATAGAAATGCCCAACCTGAATGGATTTGATATGTTGGGAAAATTTGACAAACTATTTTTTGATGTGGTGTTTTGTACAGCTTATGATCAGTTTGCAGTAAAAGCTTTTAAATACAGCGCCATTGACTATTTACTTAAACCTATTGACCCTGATGATCTGAAAGCTACCGTTCAGCGTATTGAAGCTAAAAAAGGATCTCAGTCTAAAGAACAAATAGAATTGCTTTTACAGGTATTAAAAGATTCAAATAAAACCACACCACAACGCATAGCTTTAACTACCGGCGACGGGCTCATTTTTGTTCCTACATCAGAAATAATTTATTGTGAAGCTCAAAGCAACTATACACAGGTGGTACTTCAAGGCGGAAAAAAAATTGTGGTATCAAAAGTTCTGAAAGATATAGATGAAGTACTTAGCGGGCCTGACTTTTACCGGGTTCACAGTTCATTTTTAATCAACATCAATCATATTAAAAAACTGATCAGGGGAGAAGGGGGCTACATATTGATGGATAACGAGGCACCAATAAGTATCAGCCGTTCAAAGCGACAGGAATTTATGGAGAAGTTTGAAAAATTTTGATGCAGCTCATCATTGTCTCTGTTCACAGGAACATCTGCTTAGCAAATACACTGAAGCCTTTACCCATTTAATGGAATTTGATATACCGCTTTTCAACTTTCATTTAGTAAGCTATTTGCTGAAATAGCCAGAATGTAATTTAGTGAATACATTTTTTTTCATCTGTTTATTTTTTATTGTTTTAATGGTCAGAAGGAATTCGCATAAAAATTATCGTCGCTCTGGGTATAATTTAGCTCGCTAATTTTTATGCTCATTTCATAATACCAACAATGGTGATTGGATGTTTTTTCTCAACTGTTTCATCATCTACTGTATCCATTTGTTTTCTTCTGTTTGTTATATACTCAACAAATAGTCAATTTACTCATAGGCATTTTTCCGCTGTATTATACTTTACGATTTTTGAGCAATAATCATTAAAGCAAAACTAATTAAAAATGAAAAAGATTTTTTTTAGCAGTATAACAGCATTTAGTCTGTTGTTGATTTCCTGTAGAAAGTCTAATAACGAGGTTCTCTCACCGGTTTCCAGCGTCGATAAAATAAAAACCTGGATTACTGATGGTTTAACGAAAAATTATAGTTATGATAACCAGGGACGACTTGTTAAGGCTGAATATTCAGATGGAGCCAAAATATTTTATACCTATGAAACAGGGAAAGCGATCTATAAATATTTTGATGAATACGGAACATTGGTAATGCATAAAGAAATATTTTTTGGGACAGATGGAAAAGTAGTAAAAGAAAAATTCCCATTAATCCCTGGTAGGGAAACTACATTTACGTATGATAACGAACATAATTTAAATAAATACAGTTTTCACGATAATAATACTCACTATTATTATAAGTACTTCTTCAGTAATGGAAATTTAGACAGTGTTCGCTATTTTAACGCATATGATGAATGGACAACTTCTACCCTGTATACTTATTATACAGATAAAAAAAATACACTCTCCAGTGATAATGAGGGGCTATTCTTTCGGCCGCATTTAAGTAAAAATTTAATAAAAACTGAAGAAACTTACTACGCAGATGGATCTGCTTCTTACGCCTATAATTATGTTTATGAATTTGATAATAAGGATCGTGTCATAAATTATAATGTTTATCAGGCAGGAGTCCTCAATTCAACCCAAAACATTGTTTACGAATAGAGACACTATGATTGTAACTGTTTAGTTGTTTTGTGATGATGTCCCGGTTTTTAATATTGTGGTCATACTACAAAGAATATTTTTCCATTCACTCATCACCTTTGATAATTACTCAAAGCTGTTTTTCAAACAAGAAAATTGAATATTTTTTGATAACAATAAAATAAAAAAGAAATGAAAAAAAGCATCTATCTGGCCTTTGTCATTTTAAGTTTTGCAATTTTTGCTTGCAACAAATCTAAATCTGATGTTATTCTGCCTGCCCCCACTATTAACACAGATAGGATAAAAACTCATACAATAAATGGTTATCAAACCAGCTATACCTATGATAATCAAGGGAGGTTAGTTGAAACATTTGATTCTAATTCCGGCACAAGAAAATATATTTACGAGACCGGAAAGGTGATTTCAAAATTTTACGATACGCTCAATGTGCTAACATCTGACCGGGAATATTTGCTGAGCGCAAATGGTAAAATGATAAAAGAAACTTCGGGTTTAAATCCTGGATTGAACTATAGTTATACATATGATAATCAAAATAACCTATTGGAGAGCAATTATATAAATGGGGCCTATTCAAGCAGTAAAAAGTATTTTTTTAGTAAAGGTAATGCCGACAGTATCAGAAACTATGATAAAAACGGACAATTGGTTTCAACAGTAATAAATACCTTCGATTTAAGCAAGTTAAATACAATATCGGAGGAGTTTATGGGACTATTGTTTATGCCTGTATTAAGGAAAAACATATTAACTAAACAAGAATTTATATATGCAAACGGCACTCCAACCAAAGTGTTTACGTTTGAATATGAGTTTGATAATAAGGGGCGGGTTATAAAAATGGATACTTATTCTTCGGGCAATTTTATGTCTTCTGATATTATTACCTACAAATAGGTGGATCCGTTTGAAGTTTTCTAAAAGCAAATGTAGCATTGCTGCATTTGCTTTCTTTTTTTCTTGAGAATATCTTTTGAGTTAAAAAAGTAGTGCTGAATAAAAATGCATTATCCGATTTTGATTAACTCATTAAATGACGATTATTACTTTGACTTTTTTTGCCCTGTTTCGGCTTTCACCCGTGCTAACTGTAATTGTCAATCTACTCATAAAAAAGACGAGTAGCTCATCTGTGCTTTTCAGGAAGATATACCCTATGCAATTTTGTTCCGTTAATTTATTAAAAATATAAAAACACCTTTTATGAAAAAGTATTTATCTGTTCTGATGATTAGCATGAGTGCTATCCTGCTCTCCTGTAAAAAAGAGAATTTACCAAAAGGAGAATCAATAAGCTTGATTAAGTCAACGACTAGAAATTCGGAGGTTGTCAATTACACTTATGACAACGAAGGGAGATGTGTGCAGGTTGATTATAATAATGGCTTTGTACAGAAATTCGAATATCAGCCTGGTCTTGTTATTTCAAAAGAATTCACTAACGGCGTTTTAACCAACGAATATCATAATGAATTAAACAGTGACGGGAATGTGATTTTCAGGAATTCGGTAAATAATCCCGATTATCAGGTGTCTTATAATTATGACAATAATCAGTATGTTAAATCCGGTAACTCAAAAAATACACAAATTGAATATGATTATTACTACTACTGGAGCAACGGAAATATAGACAGTGTTAGCCGTTTTAAGAAAAATGGTGAATGGTTATACTCAACTCACTACACTTATTATACCGATAAAATGAATTCTATAAGTTCTATTGCAATGGGGCAGAAATTTTATGGCAAGCAGAGTAAGAATTTAATAAAAACACAAGTTACATTGAATGAAAACGGAATTATTGAATCGCATCAAATTTCTTATGAGTTTGATGCGAAGGGGCGTGTGATAAAAATGATTGATGTGTTAAATGGATTACCCAGCTGGACCAAAATATTTTCTTATCAATAATTTAAATCAAATATGATGAACTATTATCCTTTGACTCCCGGCAACAAATGGGAGTACAAACAAAAAGACGGAAGTGTATATTCAAATGAAGTAGTTGAAATAGCGGGCAATATTATTACGATGAAAAACAGTAATGCCCAGGATATTACTACTGTAAAAATTGAAAACGGATGTATGTATAATGAGCTAATGGAGAAAAATAATTTTCAGCTATGGCTAAAAGATAGTTTACAAGTGGGTGAAAATTGGGAAGCAACATTTACAGCTAACGGATTGAACAGCGTATTGCAGTTTACAGTTAAAGAGATGGGTATTGAAAAAAATGTAGAGGGTACTAACTATCCGAATGTGATCCTGCTGGAAGCTGAAAGTAAAATTAATATGAACGGAAACCTGATTAGCACCGGATTTTTTACGCAGTATTATTATGCAATGGGAATTGGCCTGGTGCTCACCACTTCAAGCATGGGAGATTATCACGGATTGATAGCAGCCATTATTCATTAAACATATCCTGTCTTAATATATGTTGTATCGCCAGATTTTAGTTGACTTATCCATTTTTTGGAGCCAACCTATTTCAGGACTTTACAGGCCAGCTTACATCTTTATTGACTTGAAATATCTTTTATGCGCCCAATGGGAATTGTTGTTTTCAAAACCAGATTAAAATTAACACTATCATTTCAATCTATTTTATAATCATTCAAAATTACTTGTATGAAAAAGTTCCTTCCGCTTTTCCTGTTTCTCTTGGTGGCCAGTATGAGCCGGTCACAAAATGTAGGTATTGGCACCAATAATCCTAGTGAAAAACTGCATGTGGTCGGCAATGTAAAAGCCGATACGCTTAAACCCTCTGCTTTTAAACTAACCTCCGGTGCTGGCGAAGGAAAAGTACTTACCAGCGATGCCAACGGCAATGCAAGCTGGGCTTTAAACAGCAATAGTGGCAGCAATATTGGTTATGGTGTTTGGGGCGACTGTGCCACCAATGGCAATATTAGCGAATATCAGCCAGTGGTAGACAATTCAGGTTCTTTAGGTGATTTTGGAGGTTACAGCGTATGCATATCGAGTAATTTTGCCATTGTGGGCGCTCCGGGCGATGATGTGAATACAAATCCTGACCAGGGCTCTGTTAGCATTTACAGGCACGATGAGAATGGATGGATAAAGATGCAAAAAATTACCGATGCCGCCGGAACTTCTAGTGATTATTTTGGTTCAAGTGTATCTATTTCCGGTAATTATGCCATTGTAGGTGCTCCAAGCGATGATGTGGGAGTAAATCTAGACCAGGGTTCGGCCAGTATTTACCAGTACAATGGCATCAACTGGTTATTGATGCAAAAAATTACCGATGCCGACGGGGCTGCTGACGATAATTTTGGTATAAGTGTATCCATTTCCGGTAATTACGCCATTGTAGGATCTCATTTAGATAAAGTTGGAACAAATGCAAACCAGGGTTCAGCCAGTATTTACCAATACAATGGCAGTAGCTGGGTGCTGATGCAAAAAATTACCGATGCTACCGGAGCTGCTAACGATAATTTTGGTAAAAGTGTATCCATTTCGGGTAATTATGCTATTGTGGGTGCTTCTAATGATGATGTGGGGACAAATACTAACCAGGGTTCAGCCAGTATTTACCGGTACAATGGCAGTAGCTGGGTGTTGATGCAAAAAATTACCGATGCCACCGGAGCTGCTAACGATAATTTTGGTACAAGTGTATCCATAGACAATAATTATGCTATTGTGGGTGCTTCTAGTGATGATGTGGGTGTAAATTCAAACCAGGGTTCAGCCAGTATTTACCATTACACTGCAAGCAGCTGGGTATTAATGCAAAAAATTACCGATGTCGATGGAGCCGCTAACGATAATTTTGGTACAAGTGTATCCATTTCCGGTAATTATGCAATTGTAGGAGTTACATTTGATCAAATGGGGGCAAATTTAAATCAAGGGTCGGCTCGTATTTACTATAGAAACGGCCCTTTATGGCGTAAACTGCAAAATGTAGTTGATCCTGCTGGTGCTAGTGGTGATGTTTTTGGATGTAGTGTTAGCCTTGATGCCACTACAAGACGCTTTTTAGTGGGCGCTTATGGAGTTAATAATAATATGGGAATTGCTGTTTTTGGTAAAATAAATTAAACATTTTTAATTCTCACTCACAATAAAAAAACTGTAAAATACCCAACCGGAAGTAAATATTGCTTCTAAAACCTGATAGAATTAAACGCTATCAATTCGATTTATTTTTTAATCAATTAAAATTACTTGAATGAAAAAGTTGCTTCCGCTTTTCCTGTTTCTCCTGGTGGCCGGTATGAGCCGGTCACAAAATGTAGGTATTGGTACCACTACACCCGATGCCTCAGCTCAATTAGATATCAGCAGTACAACCAGTGGCCTGTTAGCGCCCCGCATGACCAAAGCGCAACGAGATGCCATTGCCACACCGGCTACCGGCTTACTCATTTACCAGACTAATAACACAGCTGGTTTTTATTATTACGATGGCAGTACCTGGAAGATGATTACCTCCGGTGGGAAAGCTTGGTTATTAAATGGAAATAATAATACAGATCCAGCAACTAATTTTATCGGTACGGCTGATGACCAACCGCTGAATTTCAGGGTCAACAATAGCCGGGCCGGATATCTGAGTTCGAATGGAAATGTGTTTTGGGGAAAAGGAAGCGGTCAAAATACAACGATTGGAAAACATAATGCAGCTATAGGGTCCGGTGCTTTAAATCAAAATACCTATGGTGATTTCCTGGTGGCTATTGGTGATAGTGCTTTATTTACCAATGAAGGATTAACATATAATACAGCTGTGGGAACAAAAGCGCTGTTTTCAACGTTAGGTGGTTACTATAATACGGCTGTTGGTTTTAAATCACTTTTTGCAAATTCCGATGGTTATGCAAATAGTGCCTTCGGAAATTTTTCTTTAAGTTCAAATATATCCGGATTCTTTAATGTAGCTATCGGTTCACAATCCCTTAATTACAATACCAATGGAAATTATAATGTGGCATTGGGTAATCAGTCTCTTTATAACAATACCACTGGAAAGAACAACACTTCCAGTGGCGCCTTTTCCCTTTATAAAAATACTATCGGCGAAAACAATACGGCCAATGGTTACCAGGCACTTTTTAATAACACCACCGGATCTGGAAATACAGCCATCGGTTATCGTGCCGATGTGAGCGCCGGGAACCTCACTAATGCCACTGCTATCGGTTATAATGCTACTGTTAATGCTTCTAATAAAATCCGCTTAGGTAATTCCAGTGTTAACGTTATCGAAGGCCAGGTAGCTTACTCCTTCCCTTCCGATGCTCGCTTTAAATATAATATCAAAGATAATGTGCCCGGCCTGGATTTCATTACGAAACTCAAACCGGTAACGTATTATTTCGATACAAAAAAGTTAGATGCTTACACAAAAACCGGTGTAATTGATAACTCCAATATTCACCCCGTGAACTATACCGGTGCTGAAGAATTGCATACCGGCTTCTTAGCACAGGATGTAGAAAAAATTGCAGAAGAATTAGGTTATTATTTTGATGGTATTCATAAACCTGCAAATGATCGAGACCATTACAGCTTAGCATACAGCCAGTTTATTATGCCACTGGTGAAAGCCGTGCAGGAGCAACAGGAGATGATTACACAACAGAAGCAAAAAAATATGGAACAACAGGAAATGAACAAACAGATGGAAAAAGCCATTTTATCAATGCAAGAAGAAATTCGTGCATTAAAAGAAAAGAAATAGTAAGCATATCATTTCCTTATTTTGTCTCGTCCTGATTTTAGTTGACATATCCACATTTTTGGAGTCAACCTATTTCAGGACTATACAATTTTGTACAAGTAATAATTTACCAGGAAGGATTTACAACCACATTAAAAATTGTAAAACAATAAGGTTTGTACATTAAAATTTAAACTACGCACTTTTTATTTTTGCCGGTATATCCTTAACTTGAGGTATATTAAATGATACTTTACAAACATCTCCCGGAAATTAAACAGGTGTACATCTCCTGTTCCGGTTATCCTTACAGTGCATGAACATAATTAAAAAACACCCGGTAAATAACCTGGGATATAATTTTATAGATAAAAAATTTATCCCTGCAGGTAAAGATGAATACCATTTACGTTACAAGCATAATAAAACCGGTATCGAGTATCGTAAATTATCTGCACACGATATTGAGGCACTTATAAAAAACCGCAATACGTCCGACGACTGGAACAAAATTTTAGTTTCTGAAAATTTTAATGCCGAGTTGGTTCGTAACTGCAAATTTCATGGACTAGTACGCATTGGTAAGCTGGAGCCTTATTATCTTGAATTTCATAACCTGCGAATGCCAGTAGGCTTATACAACAGTACCATCATAAGCAGCGATATAGGCAACAATGTGTGTATTGATAATGTAACTTATTTAAGTCACTATATTATTGGTAACGAAGTAATGATTGCCAATGTAAATGAACTGGCCACTACCGATATTGCAAAATTTGGTAACGGTATTTTAAAAGATGGTGAAGATGAAAAGACAAGGGTTTGGATGGAGTTGTGTAATGAAGCCGGTGGCAGGAGTGTGATACCTTTTAATGGTATGCTGGCCGGCGATGCATGGCTGTGGAGCAAATACAGGGATGATGAAGAACTGATGCGGAAGTTTAAAGAATTTACCGACGAACGATATGGAAAATTACGTGGTTATTATGGTAAGATAGGCGACCGCACTGTAATAAAAAACTGTAAGATTATAAAAGATGTTTGGGTAGGTACCGATGCTTATTTTAAAGGCGCCAATAAATTAAAAAACATTACGGTTAACAGCGATGAAAACCGTACATCTCAAATTGGTGAAGGCTGCGAATTGGTGAACGGTATAGTAGGCTATGGCTGCAGGGTTTTTTATGGCGTTAAGGCAGTTCGTTTTGTATTGTCATCGCACTCGCAATTGAAATACGGAGCAAGGCTAATTAACTCGTACCTGGGCAATAACTCCACAATCTCCTGTTGCGAAGTGCTTAACTCACTTATTTTTCCAGCTCATGAACAACACCACAACAATTCGTTTTTATGTGCGGCAGTTGTAATGGGGCAAAGCAATATGGCTGCCGGCGCCACTATTGGCAGTAACCATAACAGCCGGGCCGCCGATGGTGAAATTGTAGCCGGGAGGGGCTTTTGGCCGGGGCTTTGTGTTAGCCTCAAGCACAATTCTAAATTTGCATCATTCACCATCATAGCTAAATCCGATTTTCCTGCCGAGCTAAATATACCTATCCCCTTTTGCCTGGTAAGCAATGATGTAGCTAATGACAAGTTGATTGTAATGCCCGGCTATTGGTTTATGTACAATATGTATGCACTGGCACGCAACGAGTGGAAATATATTGCCCGTGATAAACGAACAGAAAAAATACAACGCATAGAATACGATTACCTGGCGCCCGATACCATCAATGAACTGTTTGATGCATTGAAGATTTTAGAGAAATTAAAATGCGATGCCGAAGGAACAGCAAATGTTAGCAATTGGGAGAACACACATCGTAAAACAGAACTTCATAAAGTGCCACAGGCTACCCTTATTTTTAAAGAACTTATCCGTTATTATGGTACTATACAGTTATTAAACCATATCAGCCAAAACAAGGTAAAAGATTTTAATACCCTTAAAAAATCCTTATCAGCTAAAATACAAAGAAGCGAATGGTTAAATATTGGCGGACAACTTATACAAAAAACAGAGGTGGAAAAATTAAAAAGAAATATTAAAAACGGGAAAATAAAAAATTGGGTTGAACTGCATGATTTTTATCGCCAGCAGGGAACAGCTTATGAAACCGATAAGCTAAACCATGCCTATACATCATTGCTTGAAATAAGCGGTATCACACCTAAGCAATTCACCCCTGTCCTGTTTAAGCAATTGTTGCAAAAGGCGGTAGATACAAAAGAATGGATGTGTAAATCAATTTTCGATTCAAGAGCCAAAGATTACAATAGCCCTTTTCGTAAAATGGTATATGATACCAACGAAGAGATGAATAAGGTGATGGGGCGTTTAGAAGACAATAGTTTTATTCAACAACAGCTGGCTGATTTAGATGATTTAAAGAAAACCGTAAAAGCTGTATTAAAAAAAATGAAATAAATTTTGAAAAAAATTATAGTACTGATACTTTTTTGCGCTTCAATATTTTCTGCAAAAAGCCAATCCGTTGCCCAAATAAAAAAAATACTGGATACTACCGCTAACCCTGTTGGTTATGTGAAATATGTTTTAAAGAAAAAATTTTATATAGACACAGTAGCAGTTTACAGCACCGACCAGTTTTTAGGTAAGGCCGACAGCATTGCTTATAAAGGAAAAATTGGAAAAGTATATGGCCCTTTTAAAAAAGACAATATTTTAGTAAAAGTATTATCAAAAGCGCCAAATACATTTTATCATATTAAGCATATTTTATTGGATACTTCTGTATTTGATAAAAGCTTTGCCGAATCACTTGCCGATACAATTATTAAGAGAATAAGCAATGGCAACAGTACTTTTGAAGCACAGGCAGGCATTTACAGTGGCGATTATCAATCGGCTTCAAAAGGCGGCGACCTTGGTTGGTTTGTAAAAGGTGTAATGCTACCTCAATTAGATAAGGAAATGGTAAAACATAAAAAGGGCGATCTTTTTAAAGTATGGTCACCATCGGGCCTGCATATTGTAAGTATAGCAGATAATCCAAAAGAAGATACAGGGTTTGCTTTATTGCTGAGGGTTGTTTTGTAAATATTCCAATGCCAGTTCATATCCTTTCAATCCCAATCCGCTGATAACACCTCTTGCTTTTGCCGAAACATGAGATAGTTTACGGAAATCTTCACGGCCAAAAATATTAGAGATATGCACTTCTACTACAGGGGCTTTTATAGCAGCAATGGCATCGCCAATGGCTACAGATGTATGGGTATAACCACCGGGATTAAAGATGATGCCATCAACATGAAAGCCCACCCGCTGAATTTCATTTATCAATTCACCTTCTACGTTGCTTTGGTAAAATGAAATTTCAACAGCCGCATATTTTTCTTTTAAAGTATTAAGGTAGCTGTCGAACGACTGACCGCCATAAATATCCACTTCACGTTTGCCGAGAAGATTGAGGTTTGGACCATTGATGATTGCAATTTTCATGGCCACAAATTAAACTATTTGTAACAAAATATACAGATAAACAAAAAGCCCGGCATTTAATCTCAATTATTACGGATAAGCGATATAAACTCGTCGAAAAGATACCTGCTGTCGTGTGGGCCGGGAGTGGCTTCGGGATGATATTGCACAGAGAAAGCTTTCTTGTTTTTCAACCTTATACCTTCTATACTTTCGTCGTTTAAATTGATATGTGTTATCTCTATATTTTTATTGGCCCTTACCGCATCGGGGTCAATACCAAAACCATGGTTTTGTGTTGTTATCTCCGATTTGCCGCTGATAACATTTTTAACAGGATGGTTAAGCCCCCTGTGGCCATGGTGCATTTTAAAAGTAGGTATATCGTTTGCAAGCGCAAGTAATTGGTGGCCGAGGCAGATACCAAACAAAGGTTTGTTAGCTGCTAAAATTTGTTTAACGGTTTTAATTGCATAATCCATTGGTGCAGGGTCGCCGGGGCCGTTACTGATAAAATAGCCATGTGGTTTAAACTGCTCTGCTTCTTCAAAACTTGTTTTAGCATGATGCACTTTTACATAAGCGCCCCTTTGTACCAGGCAGTTTAAAATATTTTTCTTGATACCAAAATCAAAAACTGCAATTCTTATATCGCTATTTTCATCACCCATATAATAAGGTTCAGAAGTACTAACGGCAGATGCAAGTTCAAGCCCATCCATTGATGGCACCTGTGCCAGCATTTTTTTCAATTGCTCCACATCAGTAATTTCTGATGAGATGATACAGTTCATAGCGCCCTGCGTACGAATATGTGCCACTAAAGCCCTTGTATCAATACCATCAATAGCCACTACCTGTTGTGCTTCAAAATATTCCTGCAGCGAAGTATCGGCCATAAAACGGCTGTACCTGTCTTCGAGGTTACGGCCAATCACCGCTTTCACTTTTACGCTATCGCTTTCTACATCCACCGCTTTTACGCCGTAATTGCCAATATGTACATTGTTCATGATGAGTACCTGCCCATAATAGCTAGGGTCGGTAAACACTTCCTGGTAACCCGTCATACCGGTATTAAAACATATTTCGCCGGTGGCAGTGCCTATTTTGCCAAAGGCAGTACCGTTAAATATAGTTCCGTCTTGTAAAATTAAAATGGCGGGGATTGTATTTTTTTCAGGCATGTATTAAAAAGGTTTTGCAAAGAAACAAATAGAAAAGTGTTTTCAACAAATAAAATTTCTCACAAACTTAGCACGCAAATAAAAAGCCCCGATACTAAAATCGGGGCCTTTATATAAACTGTTAGTTTCAAACTTATGCTTTTGTTTCTTCTGTTGATTCTGTTTTTTCTTCATTAGTAGCTTCAGCAACGTTTTCTATTGTATCAGCATTGGCTTTTTTCTTAGCTCCTCCTCTCCTACGTGTTTTCTTAGCAGGCTCTGCAGCGGTGCCAATTCCTTTACCATAAATTTCATTAAAGTCAACCAGTTCAATCAATGCTAATTCGGCATTATCTCCGGTTCTTGCACCTAACTTAATAATACGGGTGTATCCTCCGGGGCGGCCTGCAACTTTTGGCGCCACAACTGTAAATAATTCTTTAACGGCAGCTTTATCGTTAAGGTAGCTAAACACAATGCGGTGATTGTGCATGATGGCTTCTTTGCTGGCATTGCTTTTTGTTTTTGTAATCAATGGCTCAATATAAGTACGTAAAGCCTTTGCCTTAGCCAATGTGGTTGTAATTCTTTTGTGGGTTATTAACTGGCAACCCAGGTTCATCAACAGCGCCCTGCGGTGAGAGGCTGTTCTGCTTAAATTGTTTAATTTGTTTCCGTGACGCATGACATTTTAGTTTTAATTCGCCTGTACCGTGTCAGGAATTACAGGCTACTTGTTATTGTTATACTTGATGATTTGTGGGTTTAATGATGAAATATTTTGAATAAATAAGTATTTCAACAAATTTTCAACCCATTTGATTACTCATCATCTAATTTCAGCTTGCTTAAATCCATTCCAAAGCTTAAGCCTCTTTCGTTAAGCACCTGTTCAATTTCACTTAAAGATTTTTGGCCAAAGTTTCTAAACTTCATCAGGTCTTCCTGTTCGTACTGTACCAGTTCGCTTAAAGAATTAATTTTAGCGGCTTTTAAACAGTTGAAGGCACGTACAGAAAGGTCAAGATCTTCTAATGGTGTTTTCAAAACTTTGCGCAATTGCAAAGTTTGTTCATCCACCAGGTCTTCTTTTTTATCTTCTTTTGTATCAAAAGTTATATTCTCGTCGGTAATAATCATCAGGTGCTGTATTAAAATACGGCTTGCCTGTTTCACTGCATCTTCGGGATGTATGGTACCATCGGTAACCACTTCCATTATCAGTTTTTCAAAATCGGTGCGTTGCTCCACACGGGTGTTTTCAATTGAATATTTTACATTCTTAATTGGTGTGTAAATAGCATCCACAGCAATATATCCAAAGTGACTGTTTTTTTCCTTGTTCTCTTCGGCAGGCACATAACCACGGCCTTTGCCAATGGTAATTTCAATATCCAATTTTGCGCTGCTGTCCATAGTGCAAATCAACAGCTCGGGGTTCATAATTTCAAATGTAGGAGAAGCTTCTCCAATCATGCCTGCAGTAAATTCGGTTTTGTTTTTAATAGAAAGCGTAACTTTTTCAACACTTACATCATGCTCTACTTTCTTTTTAATACGCACCTGCTTAAGGTTAAGTATTATTTCGGTAACGTCTTCAGTGATACCTTTAAGAGTGGCAAACTCGTGGTCGGCACCGGCAATGTTAATACCAATGATGGCATAACCTTCTAAAGAATTAAGCAACACCCTGCGAAGAGAGTTGCCGATGGTAACGCCATATCCCGGCTCAAGCGGGCGGAATTCGAAGATGGCTTCAAATTCGGTTGCTTTTTGAAGAACGATTTTATCTGGTTTAACAAAATTTAAAATGGCCATATTAAATTTTTATTTTTTAAATGTTTATGAAAAATCAAAAGTCAAATCCAAAAATCAAAATGTATTGGTTTTTGAATTGTAGTTTTTAATTTTTACTTAGAATATAATTCCACTATCAATTGCTCCTTTATGTTTTCAGGAACACTCTCCCGCTCAGGGTAAGTGATAAAGGTACCTTTCATTTCAGCTTCGTTCCACTCTAACCAGTTAAACTTGGCGTTCTTTCCACGCAGGTTACTTGTAATATTTGTATTAGCTGCAGCTTTATTTTTTAAACCAATTACATCACCGGCTTTACAGCTAAAAGAAGGAATATTCACCACCTCTCCATTTACAGTAATGTGTTTGTGCGATACCATTTGGCGTGCAGCCTGGCGGCTTGGTGCAATACCTAAGCGGAATACGGTGTTATCTAAACGGGCTTCTAATAATTTAATTAGGTTTTCGCCGGTTACCCCTTTACGGCGGGCAGCTTCGTCAAAAGTTTTGCGGAACTGCTTTTCAAGCAAACCATAAGTGTACTTGGCTTTTTGCTTTTCTCTTAACTGTAATGCGTATTCACCTAAAGTTTTACGCTTGCGGTTAGCGCCATGCATACCCGGGGGGTTGCTGTTTTTGGTTAACCATTTTCCATTACCTGTAATGGGTTCTCCAAATATCCTGGAGATTTTTGTTTTGGGGCCTGTATAACGTGCCATAATTGTAGTATAGGTCTTTTATTGACGATGCATCATTATAAAGACCATTTAAAATGAATAATGCACCCTTTTATTTATTTTGAATGTTTAATATTGAATGATAAATGGTTTAATCCAACATTTATCATTCAATATACAGCATAATTAAACTCTTCTTTTCTTTGGAGGACGGCAGCCATTATGTGGTAAAGGCGTTACGTCTTTAATCATCGAAATTTCAATTCCGCTTTGTGATAATGAACGGATGGCTCCTTCACGGCCGCTTCCAGGGCCTTTTACATAAACATCCACCCTTTTTAAACCTGCATCCAAAGCAGTTTTAGCTGCATCGGCTGCTGCCATTTGGGCTGCATAAGGTGTGTTCTTTTTTGAACCCCTGAAACCCATTTTACCTGCACTGCTCCAGCTTATTACCTGGCCTTGCTTGTTGGTTAAACTGATAATGATGTTGTTGAAACTTGCAGTAATGTGAGCATCTCCGTAGCTGTCAACTTTTACTACTCTTTTTTTAGCGGCTGTTTTTGCGCCTTGTGCTTTTGCCATAATTAATTCTAAATAGGTAATCTTTTAAAAAATGTACCAGGTTTTAAACCTGGCTGAAACAACCCTCCTGCGGCTTCCCTGCTATCTGGCATTGTTTCAAAATAATTGAAGCCTTATAATTGGCATAGTTGCTTTTAAGCAAACATGCTTATTATTACTTGGTTACTTTTTTCTTTCCTGCAACAGTTTTGCGTTTACCTTTTTTGGTACGGCTGTTGGTACGTGTACGTTGGCCACGTAAAGGCAATCCTTTACGATGACGCAAACCTCGATAACAGGCTATATCAAGCAAACGCTTAATGTTTAACTGTGTTTCGCTGCGTAAAGCACCTTCGGTTTTAAACTCGTTATTGATAATGTTACGGATAGCGGTTTGCTCTTCATCGTTCCATTCATGCACTTTTTTGTTATAGTCAATACCTGCTTTATTTAAGATGTATTGTGCAGATGAACGGCCAATTCCGTAAATATAAGTAAGGCCTACTTCGCCTCTTTTGTTTTTTGGTAAATCTATACCGGCAATACGAGCCATAATATGAATTAAAAATTAAAAAATTAAATTTAAAAACTATCTCCCTGTGTTATCAAAGGGTTATCCTTGCTTTTGTTTAAAGCGTGGATTTTTTTTATTGATTACATACAGCTTACCTTTCCTTCTCACAATCTTGCAATCAACACTGCGTTTTTTAATAGATGCCCTTACTTTCATAAAACTTGTTTTTTTCTTTAAGTAAACCGTATTTAATGAATCGTGAAAAAATATATTTACGATTCAACTTCTGTCGTTTTTTATTTATACCTGAAAATGATCCTGCCCCTTGTTAAATCATAAGGACTCATCTCTACACCTACTTTATCGCCCGGTAAAATGCGTATATAATGCATCCTCATTTTTCCAGAAATAGTGGCTAAAATTTCATGATCATTCTCCAGCTTAACCTTAAACATAGCATTGCTCAACGCTTCAATTATTACCCCATCTTGTTTAATAAGTGCCTGTTTAGCCATAATTTTTGGAGCGCAAAGATAGGAGGATTTATTTAAATAACAGCAAAAAACAGTTCTAATTACCAACAATTGAGGGGTTTTTCCACAAAAAACTATCTATATAACACTTTTATTTAATTTAAAAAAGAGTTTTTTGTTTAAAATTGTGAAAACCTGTGCTTACTATCAAAATAAAAGAATTCACATTCTTATATCAAAAACAATAAATGGCTCCCATTAATAAAGGAGCCATTTGTTTTATAGATTTTTTATTATGGATTAATCAAACTTTTCGTCATTCAAATGAACTTTGGTCATCTCGTAATAATGATTTTGAAGCTGGTGTACATTGATAGGTTGCATTATTTTACGATGCTCATCACGGTACCAAATTTCAAACTTTGAAAAATCATTTTTTGCAGGCAGCATCATTCTAAATGCCCCCTTCATATATTTCACTGTTCCATCTTCATTTTCCTGTTTTTGAAATTGCAATTTCATCAACTGGCTATCATCTAACGGTATCGGGCTAAGTTGCTCTACTTCGTACCAAAATTCCTGTACACCATTGTCAACACATACCTGTTTTGATCCCAACTCAAGGTTGGTTACTTCTCCTTGCTTTTTATCGCCATCGTTATCTACTATTAAATAATCTCCTACTTTAATTTCATGAAATTGTATCATAGTTTTTTAATTTAAGTAAAAGCAATATAATATTTTTTAAGCAAGAGAACAAAATAGAATAATCGGTTCCTTTATAATAAAAATCCTTTTATTCTGCCCAACTCATAACATAGCCCTCATTTTCTATATCAAGTGCTTCTTTTGTTAATTGCAACGGGTGAAATGTATCTACCATAACTGCCAGTTCTTTGGTTTCCTTAGCACCTATGCTTTTTAAAACAGCGCCGGGGTGTGGCCCATGCGGAATACCTGCCGGATGCAGTGTTATCATGCCACGGGTTACATGCTTACGGCTCATAAAATCTCCATCTACATAATACAACACTTCGTCGCTATCAATATTGCTGTGGTTATATGGCGCCGGTATGGCCTGTGGGTGATAATCGTACAGGCGTGGGCAAAATGAGCAAACCACAAAATTATTTGCCTCAAAGGTTTGATGCACAGGCGGCGGCTGGTGTACTCTTCCGGTGATAGGCTCAAAATCATGTATGGAGAATGCAAATGGATAGCAGCAACCATCCCATCCTACCACATCAAACGGATGATGGGCATAATGCAATCCATACAAGATTCCTTTCTTTTTTGTTTGTATAAGGAAATCGCCGGCTTCATCAATAGTTTGCAGGTTTTGGGGCTGCCTGATATCCCTTTCACAAAAAGGCGAATGCTCAAGCAATTGTCCCAACTTGCTCATATATCTTTTTGGGTAACGGATAGGACTAAATGATTCAACAATAAACAAACGGTTGTTTTCTGATGCAAATTCTACCTGGTAAATAGAGCCACGTGGAATTACAAGGTAATCGCCATAAGAAAAATTAAGGTTGCCATATTGTGTTTTTAAAATGCCCGAACCTTCGTGTACAAAAATCATTTCATCGGCATCGGCATTTTTATAAAAATAGCCATCCATACTTTGTTGTGGCGCTGCCAGTACAATATGGCAATCGTTATTAACCAGTACTGCCTTTCGGCTTTTTAAATAATCTTTTTCGGGTTTAATATTAAATCCTTCAAAACTGCGGTGTTTTAGCATTTTTTCTTCTGCAACTTTTGGTTGCACATTTACAGGGTCATCGGTTTTAATTATTTCTGTTGGCGGATGACAATGATAAAGGATTGAATAATCGTTACTGAAACCTTCGGTAGAAAACAATTGTTCGGAATATAACTCCCCATCTGGCTTGCGAAATTGAATATGCCTTTTATGAGGAATTGAACCTAATGTATGATAATGTGGCATGATAGTTATAATTGATAATTTATAATTGATAATGTAAAATTGATAATAAAGCCAATTTTACTATATGCAAAGTTCCAGGGAAGCAAGCAGGAAAATATATTTCCAGTTACGCTTGTCGATATGATATGTAAAGTTGCGATGAAAAGGCATTCGCTTAATTTGTTACTGTAAATTTACGGCTAAATATTGTACAATTCATGACAAGGATTGGATTAATTTCTGATACACATAGTTACCTGGACGAATCAGTTTTTGAACATTTTAAAAATTGTAACGAAGTATGGCATATTGGTGATTTTGGCAACATTAACCTTGTACATGAACTTTTAAATGGTTTAAAAAACAATGCTGCATCAACCGGCCGGCAGGTTGAGTTAAAAGGCGTATATGGGAATATTGACGGGCATGATATTCGGAAATTATTTGGTGAACAATTGGTTTTTAAGTGCGAAGGCGTGAAAGTGATGATGCGTCATATTGGAGGCTACCCGCCAAAATATAACCCGGCAACAAAAAAAGAGTTGGATATCCATAAACCTCAGCTTTTCATAAGCGGGCATTCGCACATTTTAAAAATTATGTACGATGATAAAATTAACTGCCTGCATATTAACCCCGGAGCTGCGGGTAAACATGGTTGGCAAAAAGTACGCACCATTGTACGTTTTGTAATTGATGGAAGCAATATAAAAGATGCCGAAGTAATTGAGCTTGGCCACAGATAATTATTTGAATATTTTGATACCTGGTATTTAAAAATAACAAGCAACAAAAAAGGTTCACAACTTTTTAAAATTGTAAACCTTCTATATGATATTTTAAATGATTACTCCACCCAATCGGCAATAAAAATATTGGTATCCCTGGTACCGCCGTTATTACGGTTGCTGCAAAAAATAATTTTCTTTCCATCGGGGCTAAACATTGGAAAAGCATCAAAACCCTTATCCCTGCTAATTTTTTCCATGCCTTTACCATCAATATCGGTTATATACATGTTGAAGGGGAAACCTCTTTTATACTCGTGGTTGCTGCAAAAAATGATATGTTTACCATCGGGTGTAAAGTTAGGTGCCCAGTTTGCTTTTTCTAAAAATGTTACCTGGTGTGCATCAGAGCCATCGGCATTGGCAATCCATACTTCCATATTGGTAGGGGCTACCAGGTTTTCTTTCAACAGGTCTTTATATTCTTTAATTTCTTCGGGAGTTGAGGGCCTTGATGCACGCCATAATATTTTTGTTCCATCCGGGCTAAACCAGGCACCGCCATCGTAACCTAAAGTACTGGTGATGCGTTTTACATTTTTTCCATTTAAATCCATAGAATAAAGATCCAAATCACCATCCCTCATAGATGTAAAAACTATTTTATCGCCTTTTGGCGATATGGTAGCCTCAGCATCATAGCCTTTTGTTTTGGTTAATTGCTTAACAATCTTTCCATTTAAATCTGCTTTAAATATGTCGAAACTTTCATAAATGGGCCAAATATATTTGTTGCCATGTTTACTGCGGTCGGGCACCGGAGGGCAATCGGCACTGCCCAAATGTGTAGAGCCATACAATATATGTTTTCCATCAGGATAAAAATAAGCACAGGTTGTTCTTCCCGTACCGGTACTTACCAGTTTGGGTTCAAAATTTTCGCCGGGTGCAGGTACTTTACCCATCCATATCTGGTCGCATAGAATGCCTTCCTTAGCATTGGTACGCTGGTAAATGATATACTTTCCATCAAAACTAAAATAGGCTTCGGCATTATCGCCTCCAAAAGTAAGTTGGCGGATGTTTGCAAAATGTTTTTCGCCGTCAAAATGTATGGTATCGTTAATAGGGTTTGATTTTGCTATTTGCTGATTGTTTAACTTGCCGGTAAACGCAAACAAAGCAACAGTAAAAACGGAAACTGTAATTATAAAAAATATTCTCTTCATGAATCTATATTTTAATCTTGCAAAAATAAAAAATGACTATTTGCTTATTGTCAGAAAATTGTCATCTGCTTAACAGTACAGTACTTAATTTTGCAATTATGCTTAAATCATTTTTACTGCCGTTGTTATTTTTATGTTTTGTTGCCTGCATTAATAATTCAAATGAAAATACAGTTAATGCTGCAAAAGCAAATGAAGCTGAAAAGGCCCTGCTTGATGCAGTGACAAAATTCCCCGATTCACTTTTATTGAGAGAAGAACTGATACAATATTACCGTGATAGCGCTGATTACGATAAAGCCATTGCAGCTACTGAAGCCGCATTGCAAAAAGACAGCCTTAACGACCGGCTTTGGAACATTAAAGCCAACCTGTATTTTGAAAATTACGATACCCTGAATGCCATAGCAGCATTAAACCGGGCAGCTAATATCAATCCTTTGCCGCAATATATCCTCACACTGGGTTCTATGTATGCACAAAAAAGAGATAGCGCTGCATTGCACATTGCAGATTTTTTATTAAAAAAACAACTTACTGATAATACCAAAGATGCATTTTTTATAAAAGGATTGTATTATAATTTTTCCGGTGATAAATTGAAAGCAATCGGTTTTTTTGATAAATGCCTTAACCTGGATTATAATTATATGTTTGCCTACAGGGAAAAGGCCATTGCCCTGTATGATTTGGGAAGATACAATGATGCCATCACTGTTTTAGATAAGGCTGTTACCGTACAAACAAGGTTTGATGAAGGTTATTACTGGCTTGGCCGCTGCCTTGAAAAAACCGGTAAAACTGCAGATGCCATTGAAGAATATAAAACGGCTTTAAGCATTTCGCCCGATTATGTAGAAGCAAAAGATGCCCTGGCAAGGCTGGGTGTAAAATAATTTATCTGTTAACTTTACACAATCAATCTAAACATTTCAACTTACATCAGTAAAAAAATAAAATCAATTTCATGGCCATCATCGCACCATCATTATTATCAAGTAATTTTTTAAACCTGCAAGCCGAATGCAAGATGCTGAATGAAAGCGCTGCCGATTGGTACCACCTTGATGTGATGGATGGCAGGTTTGTGCCCAATATAAGTTTTGGGCCTATGTTGGTTGAGTTTTTCAGAAAAGCAACCAACAAAGTTTGCGATGTACACCTGATGATTGAAGAACCCGGCAATTATGCCGAAGCTTTTAAAAAAGCCGGCGCCGATAATTTAACGGTGCATATAGAAGCCTGCCCCCACCTGCATCGCAACATACAGCAAATAAAAAGTTTGGGTATGAAGGCCGGTGTAGCCATTAATCCTCACACACCGGTGGTGGCATTACAGGATATACTTGCCGATATTGACCTTGTTTGTATGATGAGTGTGAACCCCGGTTTTGGTGGCCAATCTTTTATACCGCATACCATTCAAAAAATAAAACAACTGCGAGAAATGATTGATGAACAATTATTGAAAGTAAAAATAGAAGTGGATGGCGGCGTAACTTTAGAAAATGCCAAATCAATTATTGATGCCGGGGCCGATGTATTAGTTGCAGGCAATACAGTTTTTAAATCGGGCAACCCGATGGCTACCATTGCTGCTTTAAAAAATTTATAAACTTTCTTTTCTTATATCATAAAAAAAGTTGCGGTACATTCCGCAACTTTTTTATTTAATCAATTTTTAATTGTTTTTAAAATCACAATGCATGTATCACGCCTAATAACGAAGCAAGCATCAATACACATTTCCAACAATAAGTCTTGTTCATTTTTTTGTATTTTATAAAAGCAAAAATATTGTTTACCATGTTGTTAACTTGTTAAAGATTACTACAACCTTATCTTGATGCCTCCATTGGTAACAAAGCCTTCGGTATGGTTCCATATCTGGTCAAAACCGGGATTGTTGTGTGGCGGGTTAACCACAGTTTTATAATTACTCTGCCGCTGGTTGGTAAAGTTTTCAAAATTTATAAACACAGTTACTTTCCTGAAAGTTTTTTGTGCCATAAAACCAAACTCCCAGTACGATGGTGTTCTGTTTCCATTATCAAGATATTGCCTGTCGGTGAAATAACCTTCAAGCCCTAGTTTAAAATTATCTTCTTTTTCATACATCAACGTAAGGTTAAGTTTGTTTTTTGGTACCAGGCTTAAAAATTGGTTGCCTGTAAGGTATTTTGCATGGGCATCAGTAAAAGTATAACCCACAAACAGTTTCAGGTCGTCTTTAAAAACCAGTTTTAGGTTTGTTTCAAAACCGCTGCTGATAACAGGTTTGGCGGCATTGGCAAAATTATGGTTACCCAAAATATCGGTATGTAGTACCAATGGCTTATTAATTCTTGTATAAAAAAACATTTGATTAATACTAAAAACAAAATGTTCACTAATGTTTGTTTTGAAGTTAACATCTGCCGTACCACCCACACTTTTTTCGGCCTGTACATTATTTAATGCCTGTAAATTTTGGTATTGCAGGTTTTCTGTTTCTTCTGTAAAGGAAGTTGGTATCTTATACCCCAAACCGCCGCCGATTCTTGAACTGAGTTTATGATTTATTTTAAACAAAGCCGATAATCTTGGCAAAACAAAAGTTTGATTTTTTGAAAAATTATTGTTCTTGTATTTTACATAATCGGCCCTTAGCCCGCCTTCTAGAATTACCCGGCCTGATATATCCCAGGTATCCTGTAAATAAATACCGGTAGTAAAAGATTGTGCCGATAATATCTGCATGTTACGATGAGTAAACTTGTCGCTAACGAGGTTCAATCCGCCAATGAAAGTATGTTTCTGCTTTGTGGTTATCACCGACAGGTCGGTAAAACTATTGATGTTGTACCCCGAAAAAAAGAAATTAGAAAGGCTGATAACACGGTCAAAATAGCCCAGGCTCTGCTTTAGTTTAATTTTATTGCCGCTGGCAAATGTTTTATCAATTTCCAGTGTGGTGGTATTTCTTACTGTATTGTTTTCTTCAAAATAAGTATGCAGCGAATCGGCTTTGTATTTTATCACTTCCATATCGCCACCCCTGTTATTGCCCCAGGTATAACTATTGCCCAGCATAATGCTAAAAGATGAAGTTGGGTAAAAGAACAAGCGTGGGTTTATAGTAAAATTGCGGTTCTTAGGCAGTTCCGAAAAACCATCATTATCCACATCATACGCTTTTTGAAAATTTACAAGCGCCAGCATGCTGTAACCGATTTTTTTAAATTTTTGAGATGCATAGCCGCCGATATTTGTTTGCCCTATATGCGATTGGTTAAACAGAAAATCATACTCGGCTTTTTCTTTAGGTTGTTTTGAAATAAAATTAACCACACCTGCAATGGCGCCGCCGCCATATAATGTAGATGCAGGGCCTTTAATCACTTCTACCTGTTTAAGGTCGAGCGGCGGAATTTCAAGTACACTTAAGCCGCTTGCAAAATTTCCAAAATTAGGGTAACCATCTTTCAGTAATTGTGTGTAACGGCCATCGAGCCCTTGCACCCTAATGCTTGCATTGCCGCTGGTAGCCGATGTTTGCTGCACTTGTATTCCTGTGCTCTCATGCAATAACATACTAACATTTGCAGGCCGCATATTATTTTTTTCATCCAGTTCCTCGCCATCAATTGTTTCAACCCTTGATGCTGTGTTGCCAATTGTGCGGCTGGTTCGGGTGCTTTGTACAATCACTTCATCCAACTCATCTTCCATTGAATTTAAAAGGATGATGATTTCGGTATTGCCTGTTATGGGGAAAATAAAATGACGGCTTACAGTTTGGTAACCGGTATAACTAAATGTAATAAGTTGTTTACCATTGGGGATATTTATAAGTTTTGCATGGCCAAGCGTATCGGCATGGCCGCCAATGTTGGCAGATGAAATTGTTACAGAAGCGCCTGGCAGCGGAGCCTGCGTTTTTTCATCTTTGATAACCACATTAAAAGTATTTTGTGCCTTTGGGGCATATATCAATATTGTTGCCATAAGCAACAAGCATATTTTTTTCATTAAAATTAAATTAGAAGTTGATCAATTGTTTTTTTAAAAAAAACTAACTGATCCTGGGCGGTTGCCAGATATTACCAAAATAATTTGAGGGAATTTTATGTTTGGAGTAGTTAAAATAATTATGGTGATTACCTGTATTATTTATAATTACAGCTTGCGATAAAAACTGGTTGACCGTTACCACGTGAACACAACAGGTACAGGTGCAAAACGTGCCACAGTCTTCATCTTGGTGCTGCTTGCCGTTTTCAGACTTTGCAGTGCTGTTTTGTATTTCATTGGCACAGCCAATAGATTGGGCACAGCTTATGCCCGGCAGTGCAAGCAAATACAAACTGAAAAGGAATACGATTATTTTCACGTTGCAAATTTAAATGAATAGCTGCAGCTTAAAAAAAAGAAGCTGGATTATTATCACAACCTTGTTGCATCAGTTAGTTCAATGTATATCATCAATTTTTTTATACATCTGCTCCAGCACGGCCAGGTTTAATTTTAGCCAGTTTTGTTCGCCCTTTGGCCATGTGTATTTTATATCCATCAGCTTTTCGGCAATTTGGTATGCCTGCATGGCCTGTTCTTTGTTGTAAAAACAATTAATCCAGTTTTCTTTAAGTTCTTTTTCTTTTTTTATGAAAATACCACCGCCATACCATTTAAAGCATGAAGGCAGGCCCCAGAAAGAAACAGATTTTTCGTCCTTAGCTAACACAGATTTGTAAAACAACAAAAAGAAATGCAAGTTATCTTTTAATCGCTGATGTACTTGCTGCTCAGTTTCTTTTTGTATGGGCTTTATTCGCCACCGGTTATTTTCAAGATAAAAAGGTTCATCTTCGGCATTTTTATACCGCAGGCCTGCGCCAATGAATTTTAAATTGGTATTACTGTTTACACCTGTGTTTACAAGCACCAGTTCATCAAAAGCCACCCTTGCAATCTTATAAATATCCTTCGTTTTGTCAATTGTATTATTCAATGTTATTGTTTTGGAAGCATCATCATAAACCCAGGTTCCATAATCAAAAGTGCTCCTCCAATTTTTAATAAAACTGCCTTTTGTTGAAAAACTGAAACTTCGGTAAGGTATTTCAAATGCCGAATTTTCATCCATCCCTTCCAAAGCATCAGCATCATCTTCCAATACCCAATCCTGGCATAAAATGTTTTGAATTGATTTTGCTGTATCAAGGTAAACAATATCACTATTGATGTGCTGCTCCTTTTTTTGTATTGTTTCATCTTCCCTGTCATCAACCTGCTTACTGTTGCCGTCATTACAGGCTGCAACAATTAAGGCCATCATACCTACCGTAAAAATTATTCTTTTCACCCTGTTTTTGTTTAAGCTGTAAATTTAGGGTAATGATATATAAATTCAATACTGAAGGGTTTCATCAATTATCATCATTAAATATAAAATCCTGCATTTAAATTCTGAATGAAATAATTTCGTTGACAGGTTAAAATATTTATCTTCATACAATGAGAATTGCCTTTACTTTTCTTTTACTGCTTAGTGCCCTGTCATTATATTCCCAATCAAAATCGGCCAGCATTAGCGGAAAGCTGGTTGATGAAAATGACAACCCTATTTCAAACGTATCGGTAATGATACTGGGAAAAACAAAAGGCATCACTACAAATGATAGTGGTTATTTTAAGATAAAAGTGGCAGCAGGCAGGTCGCTTGCTCTTGTTTTTTCGCATGCCGGGTATAATGAAGAACAAAGGAATTTTTTTTTGAGCGAAGGTGAAGAAGAAAAAATAACAGTAAAATTGGAACGTGGCAGTAAAACATTAACCACGGTTGTAGTTGGCGATGATAAAGAACATACAGAAACAGGGCTTACAAAAATTAATCCTAAAACAGCCATCACCTTACCAAGTACTACAGGCGGTGTAGAAGCAATGATAAAAATACTGGTGGGCAGTAACAACGAACTAACATCGCAATATAGTGTACGTGGCGGTAATTACGATGAAAACCTGATTTATATTAATGACTTTGAAATCTTCAGGCCCTACCTTGTTCGCAGCGGGCAGCAGGAAGGCCTCAGCTTTATTAATCCCGAACTGGCAAAAAATGTTAATTTTTATACAGGCGGTTTCCAGGCAAAGTATGGCGATAAAATGAGCAGCGTATTAGACATTCAATATAAAAAGCCCACAGCTTTTGGAGGTTCGGTATATATCAGTTTGCTTGAACAGGGCCTTCACCTGGAAGGCGCATCAAAAAAAGGAAAAGTTACTTACCTGGTGGGTGTACGCAATAGAAGTAATAAAAATCTTTTAAAAAGCCAGGAAACAACGGGTTCTTACATTCCATCTTCAACCGATGTGCAGGGCTTAATCACATACAAGATTAATGATAAAATACAATTGGAATTACTTGGCATTTATTCAGTAACAAAATTTTCGTTGTATCCCGAATCGGCTCAAAAAACAACTTCGGTGTTTTCTCCTTTATTTACAGCTAACCTGGGTTTGGATATTTTATTTGAAGGACAGGAAAAAGATGGTTATAAAACCAACCTTGTTGGGCTTAGCATTGTACATACGCCTAACAAAAGATTAAAACTAAAGTGGATGGCAAGCCGGTTTCAAAATAAAGAAAATGAAAACTTTGATATAGCCGGCAGTTATCTTTTTGGCGACCGTGATTTTGACCGTACCAGCAGTACATACGGGCAAATTATAAATCCGTTGGGTGCAGGTTATTATCAAAATTATGGCCGCAACCAATTAAATATTGATGTGTATAATGCATCGCTGAAAGGCTCTTATGCTGCCGGCAAACATTTTATACAGTTTGGTAACAGCTTTGAGCAAACCAATATTGCCGACCGCCTTAAAGAATGGGAATACCAGGATAGTGCAGGTTATTCGCTACCCTACAACCCGGCTAATTTAAATTTATTTAATTATTTAAATTCTAATGCAAACCTTAGCATACAAAAATACAGCGGTTATGTGCAGGATAACATACGCCTTGGTAAAAACGGCAACGATATAAGTTTGCAGGCAGGCTTGCGTTATAACTATAATTCGCTTAACAAAGAATTTTTATTAAGTCCACGCATGCAAATAAGCATTAAACCCAACTGGAAAAAAGATGTGGTGTTAAAACTTGCCGCAGGCATTTACGACCAACCGCCATTTTACCGTGAACTTAGGCGATATAATGGTACATTAAATACAAATGTGAAGGCGCAAAAAAGTTTGCAGTTTGTAGCGGGGGTTGATTATAATTTTAAAGGTATTGAAGGCAGGCCTTTCCGTCTTTCAACCGAAGCATATTATAAAAGTATGAGCAGTGTGGATGTGTATGATATTGACAATGTAAAAATCCGTTATGCCGGTAACAACGATGCCAAAGCTTATGCCACAGGCTTTGAGGCTCGCTTGTTTGGTGAGTTGATTAAAGATGCACAAAGCTGGCTTAGTATAGGAATTATGCAAACAAAAGAAAACCTCAACAATGATTTTTATTACCAGTATAAAAATGCTGCCGGGGAAATTATTACAGCGCAAAGCACCGACCAGGTGGTAGTTGATAGCATAAGAAACGAAATGGGTTATGTACGCCGCCCTACCGACCGATTAATAACTGTAGGTTTATATTTAGAAGATTACCTGCCCACCAATAAAAATTTTAAGTTTCATTTAAACTTGCTATATGGCAGTAACATGAGTTACAATATACCCAACAGCGTAAAGTACCGCAATGCATTAACCATTGAACCTTATATAAGAGTTGATGTTGGTTTTAGCGCACAACTGCTTAGTGAAAAAAGTAAGCGCCGCAGCCACAGCCCTTTTAGAAGTTTTGAAAACATTTGGGCCAGTTTTGAAGTTTTTAATTTGATTGACAGGCGCAACACTATCTCTTACCAACTAATAAAAGATTTTGCAAACAATGTGTACAGCATCCCCAACAGGCTTACGCCAAGGCTGGTAAATTTTAAGATTGTTGGGAGGTTTTAAAAAATTACAGCTATAAAATGCCGGGTTCAAATTTCATTAAATCCTGTTTTTGCACAAAAAACCAAAAAAAGCCAATAAATGATTTGGTTTTGATATTAAACCCGCTTTAATTTTTATACTAATTTGTTAGTAAGATAAAAAATGATTAATCCCAATATGGAAGCAAGGTAAACAGCGGCAATCATCAAGCCGATTTTCTTTCTGTAGATGGTTCCGTTTAGATAGTCGATAAGACAAACTATTAAAAACACAGGTATTAACCAAAATGAAAAACCAATCAATAAAAATAAATAAAACGGAAAAAGGCAAATAAGCAAACAAACCAGGAAAATATGAATGTGATTTAATTTTGCCAACATGGTATGTAGTTTAAATTATCCTATTAAAACTAATGCAAATTATCTATAATACAAAATTTTTAATTAAAAAAAATTATAGAAAAGTTTGAGCAAATCAGCAAAATAATAATAACAATACCTGGCTTACAATCAAAACACACGGTATTTATTTCTTCTTTTTATCTAATTGTTTTATGGTTCGTAATAATGGTAATTCTTCATATACACAATCCGTTATAATCACTTCCTGCCTTCGTGTAACAGTGCCACCCATTAAAGAGATTAATTGGTTGTGATAAATAGGGTTTATAATAAAACGTGGGGCATTTATAATATAGTTCCTCCTTTCCCAATCAGTAGGATACCTGTACGAAATTAAAAGTTCCTGTATTGAATCATTTACCCCGATAAAAAAATGGTCTTTTACATCACGATAATGCAACAATGTAAAATGGTTTCCTTTATATAGGACTTTTAGCGGGATACGTTCCACATTAAAGCTATCCTTATACATTATTATAAAGTCCATTTTTGTTACATAGGCCATTCCCCTTGCGCCAAACCAACTTATGTATTGATGATTACCAAATGAAACAGATTTACAATTATCAAATGGCAGGTATTCACTTTGACTGTCAGCCAGGTTTGCCTTGAATTGGATATCCGAAAACGTCTTCAAATCCTTTATCTGGAAAAAGCCGGATATGGTATCGCCGCTGTTATTAATATATGAACCTGGAGTAAAATCTTTATCCTGCGAAACACTTGTAAAACTTAAACCCATCAGTATCAGGGCAAGCAATAAGGGTGAAATTTTTTTCATAAAGAGGTAGATATTGTTACAAAAATAATAAACTATATTTTAAAAAGGGTGCAAATTATATTGATTACATTGTTTGAACAATTAAGAAGTTAAGGGGCATTAAGGGTTATACTTAATGTTCCTTAATACTTTAATGGTTAAATTACAAACTGTTTTAGTTAATTTGTTGCCATTCATTTTAGAAAACTAAATTCCAAAATGAAAATGAATTAATATGCAACCAAAAAACAACCTTGAACTTTATTCACTACTTATCGAAGAGGAAAGAATCATGGTAGATGTGCTGCGTCAAATCATCCTCGAAGTTTTGCCGCCACATTGTTATGAAAAACTAACCAATAATGTTCCCTACTTTTTTGGCAACAGGCGTATTTGTTTAGTTTGGCCGGCAAGCATTAAAGGCGGAGGAGTAAAGAAGGGCGTGTTATTTGGCTTTAGCTACGGCAATCGCATAAATGATACAGACGGGTACCTTGAACATGGAACCAATAAAAGAATTTATTACAAAATATTTAAATCGGCTAATGAAATAAAGATAAGGCCCCTAAAAAAGATATTAAAAGAGGCTGTTGCATTGGATGCTACATTTAGCAAAGCCAAAAAAATATATTCTTCAAGGTATTATAATCATTAAAACCTTGTGAGTGCTGCGTAGGTGAAAAATTCTTTAACTTCCTGTTCGCTTACTTCAAATCCTGGTATAAACTATACAGGTTCTGCAAAACTGATGTCGTTGAAATAACACTTTTGTTTACTAAACATAAAGGGTTGTATGGAAAATATTTTTAAATCTTAAACATTTCTCTTAATAAAAATTTTAATGATTACATTTATACAGCCTGGTTAAACCTGCCCTTTAAACTGAAAACGAAATTGTTTTAAAAAAATTCAGTATGAGCAACAATATCAACTTGTCTAAAGGCCCGGGTGTGTATATACCGCCGCCATTATTGTATGTCCTTATTTTCATCGCCGCAATTTTCATACAAAAACAAATCCCTATTGCCGATGAAATTTTTAATACCACCTTGATTAAAATTACCGGCGGCGTTTTTTTAATAATTGCCCTGTTTTTTTTGGTAAGAAGCCTGCGACAGTTCTTTATTACAAAAAATACGGTGATATTGATTAAACCGGCAACATCTTTACAAACTACAGGCATTTATGCTATTACCTGTAACCCAATGTATGTTGGTTTGGCAATTGTTTATTTAGGCATTACCTGTTTCATTGGCAACTGGTGGAACATAATCTTATTTCCGATACTCTTACTAATTGTACAGGAATATGTGATTAAGCGTGAAGAAAAATACCTGGAAGCTGAATTTGGGAAACAATACCTAGAGTATAAAAATAAAGTGAGAAGATGGCTGTAATTACACTTTCAAAATATACTTTAATGATGTATCAAAAAATCATCATTAAATTTATACAGCAAAAATAAATAGCATGAAAACAAACAAGCAGCAGTTAACAAAACAACAAAGTGAAATATTATTACAAACATTAAAAAGCCGTTTCGAAAAAAACAGTAATCGCCATAAAGATATTGAATGGGATAAAGTGCAAGCCAGGTTGATGGCTAACAAAGCAAAACTCTGGTCGTTAAATGAAATGGAGAATACAGGCGGCGAGCCAGATGTGGCCGATTATGATAAAAAAACAGGTGAATACATTTTTTTTGATTGCGCCGCCGAAAGCCCTGCAGGCCGCAGAAGCCTTTGCTACGATAATGAAGCGTTAAAGAGCAGGAAAGAAAACAAACCAAAAGGCAATGCCATGGATATGGCCACAGCAATGGGTATTGAAATACTTAATGAAGAACAATACCGTAAGCTGCAGCAACTTTTTCCATTTGATGTAAAAACTTCAAGCTGGGTGCAAACACCGCTACAAATTAGAAAATTGGGTGGTGCTGTATTTTGCGATCGCCGATACAATACAGTTTTTCTTTATCACAATGGCGCCGAGTCGTACTATGCTGCCAGGGGTTTTAGAGGTTTATTAAAAGTTTGATATATTATTTGTTGTAATAAAATTATTTTCCAATTATATAAAAGCCATGAAATTCTTTAAACTTAAATTTTCCAAATCTTTCTTATTCATTTTTGCTGTTATTACTTCTTCTGCTTTGGCACAAAATATAAAACCTGTGTTCAATTATACAGTAAGTATGCCATCGCCTTCATCACAGCTTTTTCATGTAGAACTTATAAGCAGTGGTTGGCAAACAGGTACCATTAATTTAAAAATGCCTAAGTGGATGCCGGGGTATTATCAATTGATGAATTATGGAAATGAGGTTATTAATTTTTCGGTAAGAGACAAAACGGGCAAAAGCATCTCTTTCAATAAAATAAATGAAAACACCTGGCAATTGCCAACTAAAGCTGCAGGCAGTTTACACATCAGCTATAATGTAAAGGCTACCAGGTCATTTGTGGCTACCAATTTTTTAGATAGTTCTCATGCATACATAGTACCAGCAGGCATGTTTATGTATGCAGATGGTTTTATTAAAAACCCGGTATCGGTTAAAGTTAATTTACCAGGGCAATGGAAAGAAATTGCAACGGGTCTTACCAAAATCAGCGCAAAAGAAAATACATTTACTGCACCAGATTTTGATATTTTATATGACTGCCCGTTGCTGATTGGAAATCTTGAAGAATTACCATCTTTTAAAGTTAATGGCATTACACACCGCTTTATTGGTTATAAAATGAGCCAGTTTAACCGGCAACATTTTATGAACAATCTAAAAAAAGTTGTTGAAGCAGCGGTAGCCATCATCGGCGATATACCATACAGGGAATATACTTTTATTGGTATTGGCCCGGGCCGTGGCGGAATTGAACACCTTAACAATACAACTGTTAGTTTTGATGGCAGAGGGTTGGATACAGATGAAGGATTAAACAGGACATTGGTTTTCCTGGCGCATGAATTTTTTCATAACTATAATGTAAAACGCATAAGGCCGCTTGAACTTGGCCCGTTTGATTACGACAAACCAAACCGTACCAACCTGCTTTGGGTTAGCGAAGGCCTTTCGGTTTATTACGAATATCTTGTTGTAAAACGGGCTGGCTTAATTTCTGAAGAAACCCTTTTTAAAAATTTTGAAAGCAACCTTAATGCTACTGAAAATAATCCCGGCCGGTTATACCAGTCATTAATACAATCCAGTTACCAAACATGGGGCGATGGGCCTTTTGGCACACAGGGTAAAGACCCCGGCAAATCCATTTCTTATTACGATAAAGGGCCACTAATTGGCTTTATCCTCGACTTCAAAATCCGTCATGCAACACAAAACAAAAAATCGCTGGATGATGTTATGCGTTACGTTTATAACTACTATTATAAAAAACTACAACGAGGCTTTACCGATGCTGAATTTCAACAGGCTTGCGAAGATGTAGCCGGCATTTCGCTGGCGCCTGAATTTGAATATGTATATACAACTAAAGAGCCCGATTACAATCAATACCTTGCTTTTGCTGGATTAACAGCTCAATTTACTACTGATGATAAAACCGGTAAAAAGAAATTTATAATTAAAAGGATAGATAACTTAGATTCTTTGCAAACAAATATTTTAAATGACTGGCTTACTCAATAAAAAATGAATTTTTTTTGTAAAGTGATTTTTTATAGAGAAAGATTATTAATACCCAAACCCGGTGATTGGTTATAAATAATTTTTCCAAAATCAAACTTCACACTTTCGCCAATATCTTCTGCCAGCAACAATGGTCCGTCCATATCCACATAATTGAGCATAGGCGCCAGTTGGGCAATAGCTGCTGTACCCACCGAACTCTCGTTCATACATCCAACCATCACCTGCATACCCAGTTCTTTTGCTTTTGTAATCATTCTTCTTGCCGGTGTAATACCACTGCATTTTGTAAGCTTTATGTTAATGCCATGAAAATGATTCAGGCATTTTTCAACATCCGTTTCTGCCACACAACTTTCATCGGCAATTAATGGTAATGCAGATTTTTCAAATAAAACTTTCATGCCATCCCAATCATCTTTGGCCAATGGTTGTTCTACCAACTCTACTCCCAATTCCTTTAATACAGGTATTTTTTGCAGGGCCTGTTCCAGTGTCCACCCTGCATTTGCATCTACTCTAAATATTGCATCGGTATGTTTTCTTAATGCAGCCACCATTTCAAGGTCGCCATCAACACCGGTTTTAATTTTATAAACCGGCCAGGGTTTTTCTTTCATTTTAGCAACCATTGTTTCAATTGAATCAATAGCAATGGTAAAATCGGTAAGTGGTGCTTTGGAAGTATCCAATTGCCATAATTCATGCAATTGCTTTCTTTTTAGTTTGCCATAAATATCCCATCCGGCCATATCTAATGCACAAACCAAAAATGAGTTATTAGGAAAAAGATGATGCAGGTAATGCCAGTAACGTTCGGGATCAGAGAAAGCAAATTTTTCGATGAATATCTTTTTCCTTTCAATATCCTCTACCATTTTTTCAACCGGTATATTATAATAGCTGATAGCAGGCGCTTCGCCATAACCTTTTATACCCATAAAATCGAGTTGCACAATTAAAGTAGGCTGGTGCGTTTTTGTGCCTTTTGAAATAGTGAATGGATGATGAAAAGGAAGGCTGTATGTTTTATAAGTAAGTTTCATCACCGGTATAATAAATTATAAAAGCTGCCATAGTTTACCTGCCGCTTGCCTTTACATTTGTTTTCAGTTCTTCATTAAATGCTGTTTCTTTCAATAATGTTTCCAGGTTTATGTGCATGCGGTAATTCCAGTAATGCTCGGGGTTTGCCGGGTTGTTAATTCTTTCTTCTGATGGATTCTCTCTGCGTAAAGTAGCATGCATGCCAAGCAGGTCCTGCATTTGAAACACACTCCATATAGCAGGCGAATACAAGTGTTGCAGAATAATTTCTTTATTAATCCAGGGTTCGCAATATTTTGGAGGCATACCATGTTGCCCCATAATATGATTATAAAAGCGCCTGGTTTTTTCTGCATCTTCTTCCCACCATGCCCTGATGGTACTCATATCGTGTGTTGATGGCGATACCACACTTAAATAGGGTGCATCGTTTGGATGAAAAAATTCAATGCCGGTTTTCTTGGGCATGCGCTGAATTTCCAGGCTTAATATACCCAGCCTTTCCATTACTTCAGGTACGCAATGAGGTACTAATCCTAAATCTTCACCACAAACAAGCATATTGGTGTTTTGCTTAAGTCCCGGTAGTTTTTTCATCGCTTCTTTACGCCATAATTCATCCTGGCGATGAAAAAAATAATTCACATACAATTTACGAAGTGCATCCTGCGAATGATGTTCAAGGTTTTTAAATGAACTGGTTTCTTCCATCGAAAAACGAAAATGGAATTTTTGCCCGCCAAATTCTTCATCATCAAAAAATATAACATTACTTATAAGGTCAAATAAGCCTAATTTAATTTTATTATCTGGCTCATCAAGCCCTGCAAAATATTCTTCTACTTTACGCTGGGTATCAAATTTTGGTTTAAGTTTATCCTTGTCTAAAAATGTTTTTTTAACTTCTTCTTTTTTATCGCCAAATAATTGATTTAATACATCTTCACTAATGAATGGTTTTGTATAGCGAAACCTTTCAAAAAGAATATTGTTACCGAATATTTCATTGATTGAAACAGGAATTGCCGGCACAAAACGGCCCATGATACCTTCTACGGCATGTGATGGTATTGACCAGATACGGAAGAAACCGAGAATATGATCAATACGGAAGGCATCAAAATAATTACTCATTTGCTCAAATCGCCTGCGCCACCAGGCAAAATCATCTGCCTGCATTTTTTTCCAGTTATAAGTTGGGAAGCCCCAGTTTTGCCCTTTGGCTGTAAAAGCATCCGGTGGCGCTCCTGCTTGTGTATCCATGTGATACAGTTCTGGTTCCATCCATGCATCCACACTATTTTTGCAAATACCAATGGGTATATCGCCTTTTATAATCACTGCATGTTTATGGGCATATTCTGTTGCATCTTTTAGTTGCTGGTGTAAATGATACTGAACAAAATAAAAAAATGCAATCTCATCATGATGGTTTTGCTGCGAACTTATCAATTGCTGTATGGCGCTTTCATCATAATTAACATACTGTTTCCACTTTGAGAAATCGGCTGTTTTGTATTTATCTCGCAAGTAACAAAAAGCAGCATAAGGTTCCAGCCAGTGCCGGTTTAGTTCAAAAAAACTGAAAAATGATGAATCGTTTTTAAAACTATCTTTTTGTTGCCGGTACAATTCTTTCAGTGTATCCAGTTTTATTTTCAAAACCTGTTCGTAATCAATTTCAGAAAGGTTGTTTAAAACCTTTTTCTTTTTTGCCAATTGTTTTATAATGGATGCACCGTCTTTGCCAGCTACAGCATCAAGATTTATCAATAAAGGATGCAGAGCAAAAGCAGAGATAGCAGCGTAAGGGTAAGAATCACGCCAGGTATAAGTGGCAGTTGTATCATTAATGGGTAAAAGCTGAATCATGCTAAGGCCTGTTTCTCTTGCCCAATCAACTAAAAGTTTTAAATCTGTTATTTCGCCGGTACCCAACCCTTTTTTACTGCGAAGGCTAAATACCGGAATAGCTACGCCGGCGCCTTTCCAGTTAATATTTTGAAGGTTTGCAAAACCATCGTGTATAATATTGATGGTATTATTAGTTTCGGGCGAAAGCAATAGCCTGTTATTGCCTTCTTCGTACCTTAAAAATTTTTTATCTTTTTTATTAAAAATACCATATTTATAAGTAAACGGAAATGCTTCAGTGGGTAATTGTAGTTTAACCGTAAACCAATCGCCTTCTTTTTTCATGGGCGCCACTTTATCTTCTGCCCAATTATTCAAAACAGCAGCCGAACCTCCAATACATAAGGTTTCATGCTGCGAAAGTAATGGTGCTTTAACCCTGAATTCGTGTGTAAAATTCTTTAATATCTTGTCTTTGCTTTTTACTGTTGCAGGATATTTAAGCAAAACATTTTTAAATGGAGAAGAATAAAAAACATTTTCTACCGTACCGGGGTGATTCCAAACATCGGTAAGTACAAGCCTTTGAGCTTTATATTTTGATGTATCAATAATGCGGTCATTACCAAATTCGGCTATGTCATCTGCATTTTCTTCCCTTAAGATATATTTATATTGTATTGATTCGCCAATAAACTTCTCATCAATCTCCACGTAACCGTGCCAAAACTGGTCGTTTAAATATTCCAGTAAAAAAGCTTTTTTAAAATCGTTATTTCCTAAAGTTTCTGTATTACCCGAAACCAAGATAGCCTGGCCGTATTTTGTAGAATAACGCAAATAAAAATGTAAAACCATCCATGAAAGGGTTAAGAAACGCAAGATAACACTTTACAAAAAAAAATCGTTGATTAGAATAAAAAGTATAAGATAAAAAGTTCTGCCTTATATTTGCTAAAAAAAGTAATAAGATGGAAACAACCAAAAAAAGAACCGGCCTGTATTGGGTTTTATTTTTATTATCTGTAGTTGGTTTTTTTGCAGTTTTATATTCACCAATTGGCTCTTACTGCTCTATGGTATTACCTTTTAATACTACCTTTTTAGCCAAGGCGCTTGATTTGTTGTAATTTTTTTCTTTTGTAAAACATATTTTGGCAGGCAGGTTTCTGCCTGTACTTGTTAATTACCGCTTACAAAATCGGGCTTTACACTTAAGTTACCCCTAAATTTAAACCGCAGGTTACTATTCAGTTCCACCTTAAATACATTCATATTACCATTTGTACGGGGAAAATAATACCCTTTTAATTCAACTGTGCCAAAAACCAGGTTATCGTTTCGGGTGCGTATGCCGCCCCCTATAGCTGTAAAAATATCGCTTTGTTTTAATCCCATTTTTGAAGGCTTTACTAAAATTCCGTCAGCAAAAACAAACGGGGCAAACCTAAAGCCTAAAATTTTTCTTGTATTATAAAAAACGGCTTCGGTTTTAAGTGTGGCTCTTAAATCGGATTGAAGACTATCATTATTAAAATAGGGTAAGCCATATTGGCTATTTAAATATAATGGTAAGTTAAGTGCCGGGTTTGCCTGTGCAGCTATGCCGGTACTTATAAAAAATCGGTTGTACCAGTTTTTTCCAATTTTTTTTAACCTGCTGAAATGATTCATATCAAACAACAGGTCTACATCTTCAAACCGTTTACGATAATAATAACCACCTAATTTTAAAGTGTAATTATAATATTTTCCCTGCTTTTTAAAATTTGCCAGCGATAATTCTACTCCGCTATAAGGCCTTTTAAAATTTTGTTTATTGATATAACCTGCGGTTACAACTGCATTAAACCCTTCGGGAACATCTTCTACCACGCCAAACCCGTAAATAAAACTTGTTTTATAAAATACTTGTTTAAAAATGTTTAGCGATGCTAGGCCTCCTTCATAATCAGCAAAGCCCGGGTTATAAGCCAATTGAGCTTTTGTAGGAATAACCTGGTAAAACCTTTTAAAACCTCTTAGTGCTAAAAACCGGTGTACTCTTATTTCTTTATTTGCATAAAGCGCTCGCCTGCTATCTAAACTATAACCAAACCATCCATCCACAGAGTAAAAGGCATATTTAAAATCAAACTTATAAACCGAGTCGGTAAAATAAACATTTCTTGTACGCTGATAGCTCCATTCAAATGCACCGGTTGTTGGTTTATAAGCAGTAACCAAAGGTTTCTCCAGTCGTGTGTAAAAAATTGTTTCCTGGTTTCGGTCGCTGCTAAAAGCTTTACTATAGTCCTGGTATCCGGCAGTAAAATCAAGAAAAGTACCACCTATATTTCTACTAATTAATTCGCCACCAATTCCTCGTGGAGGGTTTCTGCCGGCTTCGTAATAACCACTTAGCAACAAACGGGTGCCGGTACCTAAAAAATTTTCTTCCCTTACTTCTCCCCTGCCCCTTGTTGTACTGCTGATATTTAATTTACCCCCAATTGAGAAAACATCTTTAGTTAATATTATCACATCTACCGAATCGGCAGATGCCTGTACCGAGTCTATAATTATTCTTGCATCTTTTATGTAAGCAAGCTCTCTTAAAAACCTTTCATTATCTGCCAAAAGATAAGGATACACGGTATCACCTTCTGCAAAAAAAAGATTTTTCCTAATTACATTTTCTCTTGTGTTTTTATGAAACCTTTTCCCAATTTTTGTACCCAGGTTATCGCTTATACTTGATGTATCATTAATATCATACTCAAAACCAAGTTGGATGGTTTCGATACGACGTATGATTTTTCCTTTAAATTTCATAAAAGGGTTTTCAATCTTTGCAGGTGTTTGTTCGGGCGGGGTTGTAGAAATACTGCGGCCTATACGGCCTAAAATACCTTTTTTCTTAGCCAGGAAAAATTCATCGGATTTATGTGTGGTATCCTGTGCGTTTAGCAATGCAGGGAAAATTAAAAAGGCAATACCGGTTAAGCATACATATAAAACCTTTTTCGTCATTACGGGTAACTATTAATGCCTGTTTTAAAAACTTAAAGATATTAAAGTTATCAACCACAATGCTTTTTGGCAATAAAAATTTAAAGCAATTAATTAATAAGAAATAGGTTATAAGCTATACCGTGATATTGAAATGTTTTACCGTTTTTAGTAAAATAAACTAAGCCTATACCGGTTTTAATTTAGTATATACTGCACTAATCAAATACAAACAAGGTTACATTAATTATAATGAACACTCATTTATTTTACCTAACCGCACGGGTGGTTCTGTAATGATTGTTGGCGGCCTGTTGCATGCTGATATCTGGTGAGCAGGAAGCAAGTAAGCAAATAATAACGAGTAGTGTTAAAATTGTTTTCATAAGATTTCATTTTGAGGATTAAAAACTATCACACTATAAATGTAATACAGCAAACAATTTTATATATCAGTGAAACTGCCCTATTTTTAAAGTATATGCACATGTGAATTTTACGAACAGGTTAATTGCAAACAAAACCCGTATAACCCGTTTTTTATTTTTAACCGGCTGATTTTGTTTGATAAAAATAAATAGTAAGTTTACTTTAACCTGCTTTGCAAATCAAGATTGAATTTCTTTGCTGTTTCTTTTGCCAGTTCATAACCGGCATCGGCATGCCTGATAACACCCATACCGGGGTCGTTACGAAGCACACGGCTTAAACGGGATTTGGCATCATCGGTACCATCGGCTACAATCACCATACCGGCATGTATGCTATAGCCCATACCTACGCCACCACCATGATGAAGGCTTACCCAACTTGCACCACCGGCAGTATTCACCAATGCATTCAGAATGGGCCAGTCGGCAACAGCATCGCTGCCATCCATCATTGATTCTGTTTCACGATTGGGCGATGCCACAGAGCCGGTATCTAAATGATCTCTTCCAATTACAATAGGCGCTTTTACTTTTCCTGTACGTACCAGTTCATTAAAAGCAAGGCCGGCTTTTTCCCTGTCGCCCTGCCCTATCCAGCATATACGTGCCGGCAAACCCTGGAAAGCAATTTTTTCCTGCGCCATTTTCATCCAACGTATCATGCCTTTGTTTTCGGGAAATAACTCCATCATCAGTTTATCGGTAACGGCTATGTCGGCAGGGTCGCCACTTAATGCTGCCCAGCGAAAAGGCCCTTTGCCTTCGCAAAACAACGGACGTACATAGGCCGGTACAAAACCGGGAAAATCAAATGCATTCTCAAGCCCTTTTTCTTTTGCACGGGCCCTAATATTATTACCATAATCAAAAGTTACCGCACCACGTTTTTGTAATTGCAACATCAACTGTACATGCAACAACATACTTTGGTAACTGAGTTCAATATATTCTTCCGGATTTTTTTTACGAAGGATATTTGCCTGTTCATTATTTAATGTATGCGGCACATAACCTACCAATGGGTCGTGTGCGCTTGTTTGGTCGGTTAATGTATCGGGTGTTATGTTCCTGTCAATTAATCTTTGTAAAAGGTGAACGGCATTGCATAACACACCAATGCTAATTGCTTTTCCTGCTGCTTTGTATTTTAATGCAGCATCAATGGCTTCATCAATATCAGTGAACTTTTCATCAAGGTAACGGGTTTCTATTCGTTTATCAATACGCCACTCTTCCACTTCGGCTACAAGGGCTACTCCTTCATTCATGGTAATAGCTAATGGTTGAGCACCACCCATTCCACCAAGGCCTGCCGTTACATTTAAAGTATTTTTTAATGTTCCATTAAAATCTTTGTTAGCTGCTGCCAAATATGTTTCATAAGTGCCTTGTACTATTCCCTGGCTACCAATATAAATCCAACTGCCGGCAGTCATTTGCCCAAACATCATAAGGCCTTTTTTTTCCAGTTCATCAAAATGGTTCCAATTGGCCCAGTTGGGTACTAACTGGCTGTTGCTGATTAGTACACGTGGTGCATCTTTATGTGTTTTTAAAATGCCAACCGGTTTACCGCTTTGTATCAAAAGGCTTTCATCGTTCTCTAAAATTTTTAATCCTTTAATGATATTGTCAAGTGCTTCAAAGTTACGGGCTGCTTTTCCACGTCCGCCATAAACAATCAGTTCATCGGGCCGCTCTGCCACTTCGGGATTAAGGTTATTAAGCAACATACGCAAAGCAGCTTCCTGCACCCATCCTTTACAGCTTAACTGGGTGCCTGTTGGTGTTTTATATTTTATGGGATCGTATTTTTTTTCTGAGATGGTATTGTTCATGATTCGTTTATTTTAATGCCTGGATATACAAGGTGTTTAAAAAATTATTTTTTGTGTATGTGTCATTCCTGTAGCCAATCGTTTTTAATAAATTCAACTGCCTTTACCATATCATGATGTAAAATACGGTCGGCTTCATTAAAACTAACCTGTTTCCTGAAAGCCGAAACAATTTCTTCTAATTGTGGAGATGTTTGCATCGGCCTGCGAAACTCAAGTGCCTGTACAGCCGTAAACAACTCTATTGCCAGAATTTTTTCTACGTTATCAATAACTCTTTTACATTTTGTAGCAGCATTGGCACCCATACTCACATGGTCTTCCTGGTTATTGCTGCTTGGTATAGTATCAACAGATGAAGGTGTACAAAGTTGTTTATTTTCACTAACAATGCCGGCTGCCGTGTACTGCGGAATCATTAATCCCGAATTAAGGCCCGGGTTTGAAACAAGAAAAGTAGGCAACCCTCTTTGCCCGCTTATTAACTGATATGTTCTTCTTTCTGAAATACTGCCCAACTCTGCCATGGCAACACTTAAAAAATCGAGTGTAATGGCCAATGGTTGCCCATGAAAATTTCCGCCACTGATAATTAAATCATCTTCAGGAAAAATATTGGGATTATCTGTAACCGAATTTATCTCTTTAATAAAAACACTTAACACATAATCGAAACTATCTTTACTGGCACCATGCACCTGTGGTATACATCGGAATGAATAAGGATCCTGCACCTGTTGTTTTTTTGAAGCAGCTATCTTACTACCTTGCAATAATTGGCGCATGGTAGCGGCTGTACTTACCTGCCCATTATGTGAGCGTATGGCATGTATGTTTTGGTGAAAAGGTTCGGTAGTACAATCAAAAGCATCAAAGCTGATGGCAGCAATGATATTGGCCCAATTCATCAGCCGGTTGCATTGTACAAGGTTGTACATGCCATAAGCCGTCATAAATTGAGTGCCATTTATTAAAGCCAAACCTTCTTTGCTTTTTAATTGCAAAGGTTGCCAATTGTATTTTTTTAACGCTTCTGCTGCAGGCATTTTATTATTATCAACATAAACCTGGCCCATACCAATTAAAGGCAAACTTAAATGGCTAAGCGGCGCCAAATCGCCGGAGGCGCCTAAGGAACCCTGTGTGTACACCACCGGAAGCACATTATTGTTATACATGTCCACCAATCGTACAACCGTATCAGTATGCACACCCGAATATCCGTAACTAAGTGATTTTATTTTAAAAGCCATCATCAGTTTTACAATATCGGCAGGCACTTCATCACCCATGCCACAGGCATGAGATTGGATAAGGTTGCTTTGTAATTGCTGTAATTGTGTTTTATCTATTTGTACATTTTGCAGGTAGCCAAAACCGGTGTTAATACCATAAAACAAGGAGCCTGATTCATTCATTTTATCATCTAAAAAACTTCGGCACTTTTTAATACGCTCAAATGCAGCCGGGGTAATTGAAACAGGTTGCCTGTGTTTTAATAAATTTTTTACCTGGTTAAATTCTGTTGAATTTTCATCTAAAAGAAAATAGTTATGACTCATCAAATTGTTCTATAAGTTTGGGCAATCGTATAAAAAAATTAACTTGGGCAAAAGTAACACAAAAACCGCTTTTTATTTATGGGTTTATTAGCACTTGCCATTGCTCCCGGTATAGCCATCTGCTTATTTATTTATTATAAAGACAGGTATAATAAGGAGCCAATTGGCTTACTGTTCCTAAGTTTTATATTGGGTATGCTTAGTACAATACCTGCTATCATAATACAGGTTGTTTTAACCAAGCCTGTAGAGAAATTAATGGGCGAAGGAATACCCTATACGCTTGTATTTGCTTATTTGATAGTTGCCCTAAGCGAAGAAGGCAGTAAATTTTTATTTGTACGAATAGCGCCTTACAGGCGAAAATCTTTTGACGACCCTTTTGACGGTATTGTTTATGCCGTAATGGTAAGTATGGGTTTTGCAACACTTGAAAATATAGGCTATGTGTATCAACATGGTATTGCCACCGGAATAATGAGAATGTTTTTATCGGTACCGGCGCATGCTACCTTTGGCGTATTGATGGGATACCATATGGGGCTTGCAAAATTTGATGCTGCCAACAGGGAAAAATTCATGTTTCTGGCCATTTTTTGGCCGGTTGTTTTTCATGGCACTTTCGATTTCTTTTTATTTTTAGGAAACACATGGTTGCATTTTGGCGGTGCTATCATATCTTTTTTTGTTGCGGTACGTTTATCTTTAAAACTTATCAGGCGCAAACAGCAACTTTCACAATCGCATTTTATAAATAATGGTAGTGATGCCGGTAACAACTACGATACACTTTAAATTTTATTAGATGAAAAAAAATATCTTTCAAATAATGGCAGTACTGCTGCTAAACTTGTTTAGCATTGAAATAGCTGCACAAACAATAAAGATGCTTAACAGCAGCAGCAAAGTATCGCTGCGTGGGTTAAGTGTTGTTAGCGATAATGTGGTTTGGGTAAGTGGTAGTGGCGGCACTGTTGGCCGTAGTATTGATGCTGGTGAAAGTTGGGAATGGACTACCGTAAAAGGATTTGAGAAAACTGATTTCAGGGATATTGAAGCCTTTGACAAAAATACTGCCATCATTATGGGTATTGCATCGCCTGCCTATATTTTAAAAACCACCGATGGCGGCCAAAACTGGAAGGTAGTATATGAAAATAAAGATAGCGCTATGTTTATGGATGCTATGGAATTTTGGAACGAACAAAGTGGTATTGTTATTGGAGACCCCATTGGCGATAAAATTTTTATTGCCCGAACTTTTGATGGTGGAGAAACATGGAGAGGGATACCCGAAACAAATATTCCAACGGCAGAAAAAGGAGAAGCATTTTTTGCAAGCAGCGGAACCAATGTTAGAAAACTTAGTAAAAGCGAGGCTGTAATAGTTAGTGGAGGGCTACGCAGCCGGCTTTTTATGAGAGATAAAAAAATTGACTTACCTATTATACAGGGTAAAGAAACCACGGGTGCTAATTCAATTGCAGTAAAAAACAAAAATTGTATGATAATTGTTGGCGGCGATTTTAATGCAAAAAATGACACTACAAAAAATTGTGTAATTACTTTAGATGCCGGTAAAACTTTTACTGAACCCATTATTGGGCCACACGGTTATAGAAGCTGTGTAGAATATCTTGGAAAGAAAAACTGGATTAGCTGCGGATTGAACGGTGTTGATTATAGCAGCGATGAAGGACAACACTGGCAATGGATAAGTAATGAGAGTTTTCATGCAGTACGCAAGGCTAAAAAGGGCAAGGCGGTTTATTTTTCTGGTGGTGGTGGAAGGATTGGGAAATTAATTTTGAATTAAGGATGGTTAATTGTGAATTAGGAATTTTGATTGATGGAATAAAAAACTTGCATTTATACCAAAGTATAAACACCGTAAGATATTTAGAAATGGTTAAAAAAAAACTAACTACGCTTTCTGCCAAAAATTATATTGATGATAGCCAGTAACACTACAGCACCAATGGCGGCTGTTATTAAATAATTAAGCCAACCTGTACCGGTATTAATATGTACACCTAATTTAGGTAATAACCAGTAACCAATAAAACCGCCAACAATACCAACAACAATATTGCCTATAAGGCCAAGTCCGCCTCCCTGGAAAACCAAGCCGCCAAGCCAGCCGGCCACTGCCCCTAAAACAAGAACGATAATGATTGATGATGCATCCATGATTTTAGTTTTTTGATTTTAGTAATAAAGCCCTGTATATTTTTACCTGGCAAAATAAATATACAAATAAAAAACCTGATTGTAGAAACCAGGTTTTAAAAAAAATATTTGATATGATTAATTAAGGCTTCTAAAATCAACCGGCACCAGTTTACTTACACCTGCTTCCTGCATAGTAACCCCATAAATTACATCTACCGCACTCATGGTCATTTTATTGTGGGTAACAATGATGAACTGGCTGTTTTCGCTGAACTTTTTAATCATTTGCGTAAACTTGCCAACGTTTGCATCATCAAGCGGAGCATCCACCTCATCTAAAATACAGAATGGTGCAGGCTTAATTAAATAAATGGCAAACAGCAATGCTGTAGCAGTTAACGTTTTTTCGCCACCGCTTAACTGGCCAATTGATGAAGGACGTTTGCCTTTTGGTTTGGCTATGATGTCAATATTGGTTTCGGCCAGGTTTTCTGGGTCAACCATTATCATATCGGCCATATCATCTTCTGTAAACAAGGCTTTAAATACTTTCTGAAAATTATCCCTCACTTTATTGAAGGTATCCAAAAACTGCTGGTTGGCGGTAGCTTCCACTTCCTGTATGGTTAGCATCAGGCTTTCTCTTGCAGTTACAAGATCGTTCTTTTGCTCCAGTATAAAATCATACCGTTTTTTCATTTCGGTATAGGCTTCTATGGCAGTAGGATTAATCTCTCCAATATTTTCAAGGCGCTTACGCTGTTTTTCATTTTTTTCTTTCAGTTCTTCAAGCGGTGTGTCGGTTGTTCTTGGTTCATCAATAATCACATCCAAATCAACTTTAAACTCTACGTTCAACCGCTCCTTCATACCGGCAAGTTGCAGTTTAAGATCGGTAAGTTTATCTTTTATTTCTGTAAGTAGTGTATCAATCCCTTCTTTTGATTTGTGTTTGCTTTTTAGTTCGCTTTCTTTTTCGGTAAGTGAATTACGCAGGTTGTAATATAATTGGTCAGCCTCATTTAAAGCTCTTTCTTCTTTTTCTTTATTTTGAAGCATGGCAATCACTAATGCTTCAAGTTCTTTCAACTGTTGTGCTGTTTCTGCAATACTTGATGTAGCTTCTGCAAGCTGTGTATTACTATTTTCAACCTGGGCTTTTAAATCGTTTAGTTGGTTTGTTTTAAATTCAAATTCCTGTTTTAAAGAAACCACTTTACTTTGTTGCTTTGTAAACTGCAGGTTAGTTTCGTTAAAGGTATGTGTGGCTTTATTATAATCTTCTTCGGCAGATGCATAATCACCTTCTATCAACTGCATCTTTTGCGTAAGCTCATTTATCTGTGTATTATAATTGTTTAGCATTTCCCTGGTACTGGCAATTTCGCTGTGGTTGTTTTCCAGTTGCTTTTCAAGGTCGGCAATTTTTGCAGTGCTGGTTTCTTCTAAATGAGTAAGGTTTTCAATTTTGTTTTGTAATGAAAAAACAAGGTTGGTAAGGTTATTAATATCCTGTTGCAGTTGTTTCATGGCATCTTCTTTCAACTGCTCATTATACGCTATTACATCGTTGTGATGACTTTGAATAGCTGTTTTTAAATTATTAACCACTACTTCCTGTGTAGTAATCTCTTCAATTAATTTTTCAAGGTTTTTTGCCCGACCAATCTTTTTTCCTTCAAACAAACCAACACTGCCACCGGTTAAAGAATATTTTCCTTTAACGTATTTACCAGTTTTTTCTAGCACAACTGCTCCATTACTATTGTGTAATGCATCATCGTTTTCGGCAATAAAAACATTACCCAGCAAGTGTTTGGCAAGATTTAAATATTTATTGTCTATTTCCACCACACTAAGTGCGGCAATTGTGCCCTGGGGTTGGTGCTGGCTTTCAAAGTCATTAAATTTATCCAGCAAAAAGAAATTGGCTTTCCCTTTTTTATTATCATCCAGCAAATGAATAGCCTGTAAGCCTTCTTCTAAATTATTTACTACATAATAATTAAGGTAAGGCTCCAATACATTTTCAACGGCAGCCCGGTATTCTTCCTTTACATAAATTATATCGCTCAGTAATGGTGCTGTATGGTTCCAGGCAGGGTTGTTGTGTAAAAACTTAACGCTCTCGGGATAACCATCCATCGAGTCGATAAGGCTTTTCAAAAGGTCGTGCTCATTTCTCCTGCTGTCTAAAGTGCGGCTTTCTTTTGCCAACTCATTTCGCAGGCCTTCCATTTTATTCTGCGATTGCAGAATCTGTTCTTTGGTAAACTCATGATGATCCTGCAATTGTTGCAGTTCTGCTTTTTTTTGTTCCAGTTCTGCTTCCCTGGTAGCTTTTTCGGGCTGCAGTTGCTGCAACTGGTTTTGTCTTTGTACTTTTTCTTCTTGTATTTGGGTTACAGTTCGTTGTAAATTTTGTATAGAAGTATCGGCCACCGCAACTTTCTTTTCGGCCTCAAACTGGTTTCGTTGTATTTGTTGGTTTTGCTTACGCAGTTCATCAATAAGGCTTCGTTTATCGTCAAATACTTTTCGTTTTTCTTCTACTTCGTTTTTAAGATTGTTTAGTTTGGCTTCAAACTCCTGCAATTGTAATTCATCATCATTAATCTGGTTTCCCGTAAACTCTATACTTTCGTGAAGGCCTTTTAACTGGCTGCCGGCTTTTTGTATAAAATCATTCAGCCCGGCCTCTCTTTCTTTTAAATATTGAAGGCGCTGCCCACTTAAACTCTTTTCATTTTCTTTACTACGCACTGCATCAAGCATTTCGTTAAAAGCATGCTGCATATTTTGCAGGGCTTTTTCTTTTTCAATTAAACCAAGTTTTTCCTGCTCAAGCAATGCTTCTTCTTTAGCAATGGCAGTTTCCAACTCAATACGTTTATCAACTTCGTTTTTTTGCTGTTCATTCAGTTCGTGATAAGTAATATTAAAACCTTCCAGCGCCGCTTTGGCCAGCTCGATACTTACTTCTTTGTATTCTTTTTTTATCTCAAAATATTTCTCGGCTTTTTTTGCCTGGCTCTCTAAGCTTTTTAGTTGGTTGTTGATTTCAAAAAGAAGGTCTTCAATACGGGCAAGGTCCTGCTCGGCAGCATCCAACTTAAGCTTGGCTTCTTTTTTACGGGTTTTGTAGATGGAGATACCGGCTGCCTGTTCAAGCATTTTACGGCGGCTGAAATCTTTGTCTTTGATGATATCATCTACCATACCTAATTCAATAATGGCATAGCTGTCGTTACTAACGCCTGTATCCATAAACAGGTTGTGAATATCTTTAAGGCGACAGGCTACATCATTAAGGCGGTATTCGCTTTCGCCGCTTTTATAATATTTACGGGTAACTGTTACCGTGCTAAACTCGGTGGGTAACAGGTTTTTGGTATTATCAAACGTAAGACTTACTTCGGCAATGCCGCTTGCACTACGGGTTTTACTGCCATTAAATACAAGGCTCTCCAGGTTTTCGCTGCGCAGGTTGCTAATTTTATGCTCTCCAATCACCCATCGTATGCTATCTACAATGTTGCTTTTACCACAGCCATTGGGGCCTATTACCCCGGTAATGCCTTCATCAAAATTAAGTACGGTTTTATCGGCAAAACTTTTAAATCCTTTAATTTCTAAACTCTTTAAACGCACGGTTTTCTATATTTTATGTAAGACGGCAAATATAAACTAATGAAGCTTTAGAAAATTGTGAATTTTTACAGCAAAAATGCTTAGTTATTCACAGTTGTAATTTTGTTTGTTACAGGTTAATTGCATTATTGATAAATAATATTATTTTTAATATTAAACATTTTGCTATGCTGAATAAAATAATTATAACAGCTTTTGTTATTGTTAGTATTGCATCCTGTAAAGGAAAAGATGCCTTTAATTACAGCCAGGATTTTGTGAAAAAAGAAAAAAGCCTGATACCTGCCATAACCGAAACTGAACAAAATGTAAAGCGGTATATGGATAAGGAACAATACGACAGTATTGCTATAGCGGGCGAAAAAATGGAAGTATTGGTTAATAGTAAAATAAAAGAAGTAAGAGACGAACCTGCACCCTCAGTTAAAGAAGGCGAAAATTTTAAAGAAGCCTGTGTACGTTATTTTGAATTTATAAAAAGCATGTACACCGGTTATAAAAATTATGGTAAAGCAACCACTAAAGAACAAAGGAGTGCAGAAATGGAAAAGCTGTTAGAAATAACTAGCAAAAAGAAAGATGCCATCAATGCCATTCAGCAGGCACAGCAAAAATATGCCGATGCTAATGGTTTTAGGTTAGAGAATAGTAAAAATTAGTATCCCCTTCTACTAAATTTTTATAGTTAAAATTTTTACAAACTTAAAATAGAATATTGTATTTACGAACATATTCGTATTTTGTAGAAAAAATAGCACTATGAAAAAAATAATTACACTTGTTTTATTATTACCAGCTTTGGCCAGCTATGCACAACCAAAAATTATTACCCAGGCTATTGTAAACACCAAAACAACAGTTGTAGTACCCGAAGGTGAAGAAGACCAAACCAGGACATTTACTACGGAAGACGGGCAAGAGAGAGTTGTGCGATTTAATATAGGTAATGGCGAAACCAAATCTGTTACTACGCTTAAAAATGATAAGGTAAAAACATTTACAGAAAATGAATCTAGCCGTACAACATTAATAAGAGACAATGCTAAAAAAACTTCAACCACTATTTTAGAAATGATGGGTAAAAAAACCGGGTTTATTGCCACTGATGAAGAGCAGGCACAGGCGGCAAAACGTATTGACAGTATGATGCAAAGCAGGAATGATCAAGGAAATTTTAGACAAAGATCTACTCCTGTTTTTTCAACTGAATATATAGATGAAACTAAAAAGATAGCCGGTTATACATGTAAAAAGGCATTGGTTATTGGTACTAACGATAATAAAACTGATACCACTATAGTTTGGTATTGCCCCGATTTTAAATTACAAAATATAACAAGTACCGGCGGCATTGCAAGTGGCTTTGCAGGAATGGTAGCCGTTGCCCGGCCAAATGGAATGGAAAACCTGGATGGGTTTCCGATGCAATACGAAAAAAATTTAAGCCGTGGCAGAAAAATGACTGTACAGGTTACCAAACTTGTTATTGATAAAGATGTAGCCGATAAAGAATTTGAAATTCCAAAAGATATTGTATTAAAAACTTTAAAAGAAATGGAAAATAGCGGCAGCCCCGGAAATATTAGGATTGTTGTAGGAGGATGATATGTGTTTTATTAGAATAATAGAATTTTATAATTTCACTTAATTAGTTTCCTGATTCCTAAAATTATATAGATGAGGCCGATAGATGAAAACAAAATTGTTACGCCTGTTTTTCCTAAATAGCGCAGCAGCCAGTTCATATCCTGTACCCTTGATGAATCTGAATTAGGATAGATAACATGAGCTACAAAGTAAACGTATAACCCTGCAGCAATAAGTATTAAACCAATAACCAAATAAAATATCGCTGTCCAGGTATTTTTCATTAGCTAAAAATAAGGAAAGATGTTTTAAGAAGATGTTGGCTTTACAGTTTATAATTGTAATGTTTAGGTTGGTGAGTTAAGTACCCATGCGATTATTACCGGTAATAAAAAATGCATCAGTTTTGTCTAACAATCTTTCATCTTTCATACCCGACCTGTTAAACATTATAATACTTCCAACACCCAATTGGGGATAAACTCGAAGTTCAACATAGTAGCCTCCACCACCTCCTGCATGGCAGAAGTATTTATTTCCTTTTAAGGTTCCGGTAAACCAGGATAGTGACATACCTGTTTTTCTATCATTCACAGTAGTTTCAGTAAACAGTAAGTTTTTATAATAATCGTTAATAAGTATCGAATTGTTTGGTAATAGTGCCTGTGCATATTTAATCAAACCGGAAGCTGATCCAAACATGCCACCATAAGCTATACCGTTGTTATAGAAATATTTAAAGGGTTTCCACTTCCCTTCTTTCTTCCCCATGAACTTTTCTTTGTTAATAAGTAACCCAAATATTGCATTAGTTAGCGACCACCACTTGTGGTATCCTATAGCATGTGATGTTGGTTCAATCTGAAAACTCAATTCTGTTGAAGCAATACCACTTGGTTTGATAATATTTTCCGTTACATAATTTTCAAAAGTTGTTCCTGATACACGTTCAATAAGCTGTCCCAGTAAAACATATCCTAGATTACTATACTTTAAACCAGTATTAGGGTCAAAACAAAGCTTCGGGTTTGTACTGAATATTTTAGCAAAAAATTGGTCACGACTAAATGTATCATGTTCAATATCCAGGTGAATCCATTTTAATGGCAGCGGATTTGGTATACCTGATGTATGACTCAGTAATTGTTTCACGGTAATTTCTCTTGAATATGGAAATTCCGGTAGATATAAACTTACAGGCTTGCTTAGTTCTATCTTTCCCAGTTGTGCCAGTTGGAGCACAGCCAAAGCAGTAAATGTTTTTGTTACAGAAAACAAATGATACATAGTAGTTTCATTAACCGGCTCATTATATTTAATATTCTTTAATCCATATTTCATTTCATAGATAATACTATTTGTATCAAAAAATGCGTAATTAACAGAAGGTGTTTGATGATTTTCAACCTGATCCTTTAAGAAACTGTTTATATTTTTCATGTTGTAAGATTTAATATTGATAAGGGTTAATATTGATATTACCATTATAGTAAAAGCAAAAAAGAATAATGATTTCATAAATGCAAATGATTTTTTACAATTTTTAGAATGGTTAACTATAAGGCAAAGAAACTAAGAAGAAATCTCAAACCGATTATCAATTGATAAGAAGTGTATTATCAAATGATAATAAATAATTGTGGGTTTATTTTTTAACTAACTCGTTTCGTAAACGACTAAATGAAACAGGTGTAATTCCCAGAAAGGAAGCAATAATGGTGTGAGGAATAATATTCTCTAAAAGGGGGTAATTTTTTCTGAAATAGATTAACCTTTCCTTTGCATTGTGGGAACGGAAAAGCACTTCGAAATTTAAGTTTCTTATAAACTCCTTTTCAACAACTGCTCTACCAAACATTTTTATTGGTAGATTTTGGTCACTTATTTCCCTGAATATACCTGCCGGAATTTTTAAATAATGACATTCGGTTAAAGCTTGTAAAGAAAATATACTCTTATCATTTGTAGTTCTGGTAAAATGTGGAGTAATAACTATTTCATTTTGATAAATACCAGTTGTAACAGTTTGCATATCCGTATCAACATTAAAACGGTGTGAAACTCCTATTAACTGAAAATATTCAAATGCATTGATTTTTTTTTCATGAAAAATAATATCATCTTTTCTTACAACCTCTATACTGCCATTATTGAATATCAACTCAGCATCAGTTTGTCCCAATGGCGAATAAGTATTCAATATTCTATTAAGGATTATAATGTAGTCATTATGCAAAACCGCTAACTGATTTTAAATTGAATAATAGCTAAATTAATGAACTGTATTTAAATTAGAAAAGAATATGATAAATTGGATTACTACTTACTTCATAGCAACTTATCTCCCTGGGTTTTGTGTGCAAGCAGAAACGTTGCGTCAATATAACAAATAAAATATAATGGATAAACTGGCACTACGTACCGGCTATTAAACAGGGCTTTCGGAGAGTTGTTCCTGAAGAAAAAATCAATACCCATGGATACTATCTGCACCAATAACAAAGAAAAGGAATGTAACTGGCTGTAATTTCTCCGAATTTTCCGATTCATAGGAAATGAATTATTTTTATTGCATGAAAAAGATTCTGATATGGCTCCTGTTATTTTTTTCATGTGCTGCGTATTCACAAAAAAAGCCTCTGCCTACTAATTGTTCCGATCTACAACAAAAGCTGGCGCAGATAAAAAAATCTTTTAACAACCTACAGCAATTTAAAAAAGAATTATTGCCAGGCAGTACATATAAATATGCCACCACAATTACTCTCTGTAATGAAACAGGTGAATTGGAGTTATATGAAGATGGTGGCGGAGCAGTAATGATTTTTAAATTCACCGGACAAAAATTCACTGATAATGATGGAAAACTGACGGCTGCTTTCGTGGCTAAATTCCGAAAATCTGTAAAAGCAATATTTGGCAACAGCTATGAAGAAACCTATGGTAAAGATGAAGATGAATTGTGGGGCGCATATGAATATTACGAATACAGACCCTATTCAGCATCTTACCCTTTTATACGTATTGATTTCCCGTTTGCTGATGATCTTATCTGGATAAGTTTTGAGTATGAAAAATGAGTACCCTTGGTTTTGTGAGTGCAGGAAAGTTTCATGAATGTAGTAATCATTGATTATATCAATGGCAATTGATAAAGAAAGGAGAATATTAAAGTAAAACTGATGCAAAACCCCAGGAAAATTACACCGGCCCCGGGGTTGATGTTGCTGGTAAAAAGAAATTCAATTCTTCATTCGATTAATTAACAGGTACAGGTTAATTGATTACAGCATTTATTTTTGCCCATAACTCATTATCGAAACCCGAAGATGCAAATGAAGGGTTTGCCAGGTCAGATACTTTACCCATCCTTACTATCACCATTTTTTTGCCCGGTATAACATATAATTTTTGATCGGCAGCACCCAGGGCTGCAAACATATCGGCCGGCGCATTGGGAATTAAATTGCCTATATATACTTTTTGTGACCCCGGCAGCATATAACTTGTTTTGCCATTAAGCCAGGTTAAATAACCATACGATGGGTTGTTGGTTTGAGAAGGGTTAACACTTTCATTAAAGTAAGCTTCATTTAAAATTTGTTCATTGTTCCATTTCCCTTTATTTATAGCCAGCAGCCCAAAACGTGCCATACTACGGGCAGTACTGTGGTAAATGGTAAAGATGGGTCCCTTGTTCCAATATCCATCCATGCCAATTTTATTTTTAAGTTTTTCATTAAAGTATGTTTCAAAATCTTTCCCGCTTGCTGCAGCCACCACGTCAAACATTTTTTGAAACACATTACTGTACGACCATCTTGTACCTGCATCGGCCACATACGTGAGATTTGATTTTTTTATCCATTGCTTTTGGCTGTTTATGCCCGATGTCATACTTAGCAGATGCCTGCAAGTGATGAGGTTTTCTTTATCTAACGGTTCACTCGTCCAGCCTGTGCCAATGTAATCAGATACTTTGTTTTTGATATTGAGCAAGCCTTCCTGCTGTGCAATGCCTGTGGTAAAACCTAACAAAGTTTTGCCTGCGCTGTTCCATTGCCAGTGGGCATTGGCAGCATGGCCATTAAAATATTCTTCTATTACAATTCTTCCATTCACTAAAATTATAAATGCCTTTGTGTGTGTTTTATCAAGAAATTTTTTTAAATCTTCCAGGGCATTCATATTCCACCCAAGTTCGGCAGGAGATGTAGTTTGCCACTCAGCGCCTGTGATAGGAGGAAAATACATTGAAGAACCGGCACGGTTTGGTAGTTGGCTGTACCCATTACTTACACTAAAAATGAAGAAGATAAAGTATAAAAGAAAGCGCATGCTGTTTTATTTATATTTTTTTGACTTGCTATTAAGTTGAAAGTTAAACAGTAGTTCAATTTTTTCTGAAAAAATAAAATACAATGTAGCCTGGCTTATGGCGCAGGAAATTTGCCTTGTAAATATATATGGCAAAACACCAACAACGGCGAAGAAGATTGCAGTACAATGTTTAAAAATATAATCAAAAAAAATCATTATTTCTCTTCATAAACAATGGCATCATTTACAATAGAAATAGGTATTTTATTAATAGCACACCATTTTGAACATTCATCATAAAATACTTTCCATTTATCTTTAGCCCAGTCCGGTACAGCATTCTGCCATCTTTGTTCGGCCGGGAAGTAAACATGATAAGTTCCCATTGTTAATTCAAAAATCAAGGTACCTTCTTCGCTAACCGCAACTAATTCTTCTCTCCAGCGGGGCGAAAATGTTATCTTATTCATATAAAGTTTACTTATAATCGCCAAAAATCATATTCAGGAACAGGAATACAATGATGAGTATCCATGGTGCAATGCTTATCCAAAAACTTAGTCTTACTTTTTTTTCAATGAAAAGAAAATAAAATCCAACAAGTACAAGCGCCAGGAAAATGATAGCATAAACCAATGTGGCAGTTTTAGAATATTTACTTGTTTGAAGAATGTGAAAAACATTTAAGATAAACCTCAATCCTACATAAGAATTAATACTTAATAAAACCAGGGAGAATATTTTTTGAAATGTCATACAGATTTATTTTGGAATATTTAACCAAACTTAATAATTCTCTACCTTAATTAATTATAGTTTATACTAATAATTTCTAACAAAAATTTCCAATCACAAATAATAAAATATCCAATGTACTGCTTTTCAAACAACATCTCTCCTTGTGTTTTTGTGGTGGTAAGCATACTGTGCGCATGTGAGTTATAACGTGTAGCCTTCCATCAAATCTTATGGGGATGTGTTACAGGGAAAAACAACATTATTTTTTATTATTTTTTTTTCGTTTTATCCATTTATACACTTCATACCATAAAACCGAAATGACTGCAATAGAAACTGATATTGCTAAATTTTGAAAACTTATATTGCTAACCTGGAAAAAGGAAGCAAAAGACGGAATATATATAATTGCAAAAAGCAACAGCAAAGTTATCAATATAATAAATGTAAATAGATGGTTTTTGTATCTAAAACTGCTAAAAACACTATAAAACGGAGAGCGATTTACCAGGCTTAGAAATATGTTAGCAAAAATTAAGTCAGCACCACATACCAGGTATTTTTTTTAATGCCACTGGTTTGATTGTACCCAAATTTTTTCCTGGAAATTCTTAATTCTTCATCGGTAAGACCAGTTAGAAATTTTGGGATATTATACTGCATCTGTTGTGAAGCATTTATTTGATTTAATAGTAGCAGGTTATTTTGAAAGTGCCTTCTCTTTATATCAGAAAATTCAGTAATTACAAATCCTGCAAAATGAAAGTTAATGATTATTGGCAACCTGTTAATTAATTTCTACTTAGTCATTTTGTTTTGCAAGATCATTTCCTTAAGATTCAATTATTTTTAAATTTTTGCTGCTTTTTAAAACCGTAACTTAAGTTTACAGGTAATTGCCAAATATCTTTTAGCATAAGCATACGCTTCCAAAAAAAGAAAGGTTATAACCAAGTCAATCTGTTTTCTCAAGTTGAAAAATTATTTCTACTGGTGTTCCAAACACTTTAGCCATTTTAAGAGCTAATACAGTTGAAGGCACAAACTTTCCTGTTTCTATCGAATTTACAGCTTGCCTTGATACACCAATCTTGTCTGCAAGATCAGCTTGTGTCCAATTTTTTTTTGCTCTTTCTACCTTAATCGTGTTTTTCATCTTCAATATTATATTTCCGTTTTGAAATAAAAAGTCCTATAAAGTAAAATATAGCGAAACAGGGAACTAAGTGCCTATAACTCCAATCCTCTTTATTCAATACAATAACAAGGTCCAGCAACCCCAATATCATAAGCATAAATAAACCCAACAAAAAAGCAATCACAATTGCTTCCATTTGAACTTTTATTTGTACTTCGTCCATAAAGAATATGTTCCTGTAATACTTATAAGTAAAAACTACAAATGCCAATGCAGTAATAACAGTTAGCACTATTCCTACTTCTATAGGGAGTGCAAATGATTTAAGAACAAATAAACTACCTGCATAGCTTATTACCCATATAACTGCATACACTAAAACACGGTGACTTAAATGATTTTTTTGTCTGTTCATAACATTATATTTAATTATTTTTCACAAGATAAGTAAACTTTTCTAAATGTCAAGTATTTTTGTCTTTTTGAAAACTATATATGACTATTTTATTTGAAAAAATGGTGATTTCCATTTAAATAATTGATTAAACACTTAATGAAAAATAACTTGTAATAAAGTTAGTACTGAGTTGTTTATAAAGACTTAGTGTTTATAAAATGCAGAAAATGCATTTATAAAACAAACAGGCACCCGTAAATTTTTTCATAATTTTTTTGCCCCTATTTATTTCTTATAATATAATATATATAGGGTAAAATAAACAGGCAGAAAAGAAAAAGCAGCCAAAGTCGTCCGGCAAAAATATTATAGTCTCTAAAAAGATACTCCCACGATTTATTTGTCAGGCGCCCTAATGAAAATTCAAAAGCAACCGTTAACAACACCCAAACAATTCCAATTGCAAAAGCCAGTTTTGAGTTATGAATATTTAAAACCGGAAACACAAACCAAATGTATACTGAACAAAGAATTATTAAAGTTAATGTTGACAACTGGTGGGCTCTAAATTCACTAAAATATTTTACAAACACTATTTCTCGTAGCGTAGCATTGGCAAATGCAATAATTATCATTGGCAGCCATAGTACAAAATGTTTAAAGGTCATATTTTTTAAGTTGTGTTGTTAGCAAAATAATAATAACCGCTGCTATTGCTGTTGATGGCTGCATCCACGAAACATACCCTATGATGGTTACCTGAATTAATAGCCATAAAAGTATAATGGTACCACTAACATAAGCAGCTTTTAATGCCAGGCGATGATGCCTGAATATGAAAATAGCAGCAAGCAGGGCCAAACCACCTACAACAATAAAAAGAAATAAACCCGGTATAAAATAGTTACTAAAGGGGCTGCCTCTCAACCATTCTGTAGGAACATTTTTTGCGCCTGCTATTGCATAGTAGCCCCCGGCAAATGCATTAATGGCAACCAGCAAAAGTAATATGCCCAACGTATAACGAATAATATTTTCAGGCAGTTTTTTACTGTTCATATCTTAGTTTAAGTTTCTTTTAAACAAAAGTGCAAGCATCAGCATTGCTAAAGGTGCTGTAATACCCCATGGAAAACCCAAAAAAAGTAACTTATTTGAAAACGCAGGATAGAAATATACGAATGTAATTAATGGGGTAACAAGCGCATTCGCCAAAAAAGATATTCGTACCCATTTTTGAAAACCTTGTTTTTTAAATACAGGAATAGCTACAAACATTGCTAACCCCATAAATATATATCCCAAAGCATCAAAATCCCAAAACATTGAATGAGGCGTTTGTTCAAGAATACGAATCTCGTCTGCAGCGCCATTTAACTTCATTGGAACTACTGTAGCCAATTGAACAACATAATTGGCAGTTACAAATACTGAATAGATTATTGAAAAGATTAGGGCAGCATGACTCCAAAACTTTTTTTCATCGGGTGTAATATAATGCAGCGCAAGTATTTCAATAATAAATGGTATAACAATGCATAACGATGTTCCGTAAATTAAAATCTCATCAAGCGGAAAATGAAGTACACCTAACACTTGCAAAACCTGTACAATAACAAAAGATACAGTTGATACAAAGGCTAAAATTCCTGCCCAAAATCCAACTTTGTTGATTATCATCTTTACTTGGTTTTAAATTTCATTAATGCTGTTAATACCATATAGCTGCAATTTTCCTCTTTAAAGTTACTCTTAAAATTAAACTTAATTTACTTTTTGTTATTTTAATTTACCTATTTTATTCTTGTAAAACTGTCGTCATAGCTTGACTGCTAACGTTTTACTTAATGGCGATGACAGGGCATTTGAAAAACTTCATCTCAACTTTTGCACAAATACCCAATAGAATTAGAAATGTTGAGTTAATAACGGTCAGCCCTGCTATTAACAATACGATGTCAGTGGTAGTTTTTCTTTTCGTCAATTTCATCTTTAATTCTTTGCCTAATGTCAATTTTTGCACCTGTGAAAACAATTATGCCTGTCCCAAATTCTCTAGCATATCGGTTAGTTACAGAGTCAGCAAGTGTAGAATTTTGAAAAAAAGGAGAGGTTTCTTGTAATGCTGCATTTACTTCTTTTGCTTCCTTTACTCTAATTATATTTTCATATTTTTTAGTTAAATCAAACCAATCTATATAATCAGCATTGAATGAAACAGCTTTTAGATTTTGTCTTGTATAGAAGTTTATTGCCCCGGCCTGTCCATAATTATCGCATAGAATAAGTGTATTATTCTTATTTGGTAGTCTTAAATAAGCACTATCAACTTTTAATGCTAATTCTTTCCACCCAAGCATATCTGCAAAATCCTGTGGCAACAAATGGTCTTTGCCATCTTCCCAACGAAGCAAACCTAATTTTTTGTAGTTTTCTGAATGCTGAACAATGTATTCTGGGCTTTTATTTGGGAATGCAACATTATAAATTGGTATAAATAATAATAGAGGAACTGCAATTGCCACAGGTTGTAAATATTTTTTCCACCCATCTTTTAAAACATGTGCAAGATAAACAGAACCAAAGGCAATGTAAATTGGATAAATACCAATAGCATAATAATCTTTTGCCTTAAAGTAAAGAAAGGCTGTTAAGGTAAAGAGAATAGAAAAAAAGAAAAGCCTGTATTTTTGAAATGGTTTATAGAAGAGCAACGCATAAAATGATGAAAGGATAACGATTAATGAACCTGCAAAAAAGAGTAACTGATTTTTTAAAAAGTCAAATCTATTTACATTGACTAATTGAGTATCGGCCAATTCTTTTAAGTGGTGAAAGACCGGGAAATTGTTATTGTATTGCCAAACAAGATTAGGCAAAATTAAAAGCAAACCCACTAAAATAGAAAAATACAAAGTGGGTTTTAAAAATATTTTCCTGTGCTCTGTAACCAATAAAGAAGGTAAAAGGCCTATCAATAGAAAAACAATGTTGTATTTATTTAAAAAGCCAATTGCAAATACGGTGGCACCAACATACAACCATTTTGAATCATCAGTTTTGATATATTTCAGTAAAATAAAATATAAAGCCGTCCAACTTAATACATCAAAAGAATTGGGTTGATACAGCATATTAAGTCGCAGTAGTGTTGAAAATAAAACGCAGGTTGCGCCTAAGATCAATGCAAAAAGATTTCCATTTAATTCTTCTATGGCTTTCCAAACTATATAAATTGTTAATGCGCCATACAAGGCTGGAAAGAACTTAATCCAAAAAATTGAATTGCCGAGTAATTTAATAATATAAGATGTCCAAGAAGTAAAGGGTGGAACCGAAACATAACCCCAAGCCAAATGATTTGCCTGGTCAAGATGCAAATATTCATCTCGTTGCAATTCATATTCACTGCTTAATAATAAAAATTGCAGCAAGAATTTAATTCCAATGAAACCAATTAAAATGGTTGTCTTTTTTGTCATTTAGAAGGTTCATTTAAAATTACAGATAACCCTCAGATTGCCGCAACTTCTATTTTTTAATTGCTAAATAAATTTTTCTCTCTAACTACAATTTACATTCATTTACCATTCAAAAAAAATCCTGACAATATTTTTGAAATGAGTGAGCCATGAACCGATATGAAAAGAAAAAAAATAAATAATGCCCATCAATTATACTTGGCTTGTGGGAGACGGTGATGAAAAAACTACTTAGTTTTTTATTGTTTGTTGCTTTGCAATACAATTTTTAAACAACGAGCAATCATTTCAACTGCCTCATCAATCGTTTCTTTTTTTGTTCGGAATGCTAAAATTGCTATCCTAATAACAAATTGATTATTTATTATTGAAGAACTTAAAAAAACCGAACCATCCTTATGAATCTCGTTCATCAGTTGTTTGTTTTTTTCATCAGCATCGGTTTCAAAAGGATACCAAAAATAGCTTACAGACAAGTCGGGTTCGGGGCCAAGACAAAAGCCAATTTCGTATAGCTTATTTCTAAAATAGGCTATAAGTAATAATTTCTCTTCCAAACAAGAAATAAATGGTTCTATACCGTGCAATTGTAAAGGCAACCATACTCGTAAACCTCTGAAATGCTTAGTAAGTTCAGGTGATAAATTAGCCGGGCTGCTTAGCAGTTCTTCATTATGGCCATCCTGCATATAGTTGGCAGTATAATAATTAGAATGAAGTACAGCATTTGCATCCTTTACCAATACAGCTCCCACTCCATAAGGTAAAAACAACCCTTTATGGGGGTCAATAATTAAAGAATCGGCTCTTTGTATTCCAAGAAACAAATCCTTGTGTGAAGTCAAAATGAAAAAGCCACCATAAGCGCCATCAATATGATACCATAATTTGTGCATTTCTGCTACATCGGCAATGTCATTCAAAGGGTCAATTGTTCCGGTATCGGTGGTTCCTGCCGTGGCAATAATCAGGAAAGGATTTAGTCCGTAAGATTTATCTGTTTCGATGAGTTCGTGTAATTTTTTAGGGATGATCCTGTGATTGATGTCTAAAGGAATATACCTGATTATCACATCTTCCAACCCGATAATTCGTAAAGCTTTTTGGGCAGAATGATGCGCTTGTTTGCTTAAGTAAACAACAGTTTTGGGAATCAACTCATTTTTTATTTTGTATTTATCTCTTGCAGCAGTAAAAGCAATTAAAGTTGATATTGAACCTCCTGAAGACAGGTTTCCTACTGAATTAGGCGGAAATGAAAAAACAGATTTCAGCCAATTAATAACTTCGTTTTCTATAGTTGCTGCACCTGGCGAAGCAAAATAAGCACTTGCAAAAGGGTTAGTAACAGCTGCAATAAAATCGGCAAGAGCAGCTGTAAACACACCTCCACCCGGGATATAGCCCAAATGTTTTGGAGAAGCAGCATTTATTCCGGATTCAGCAACTTCCTTTTGATATTTATTTAAAAGGCCGGTAAGCGATGATTTGTTTTTTTGGATTGCCAAATTCCCAATTTCTTTCTTTTCATATCCTTTGGTTTTGTTTAAACCATTAATAAATGTATTGGTATAATCAACCACCTGGTTAACCATCTCCCTGCGCTGCAATTCGGGAATATCCAATTCACTGCTGAAAATATTTAACTGTTCAAGTTTTCTAATTATCTCGTCTGTATTCATTTGATGTGTGTCTATAAAATAAAATTATCAGTCTAAAGGAGTTTGCAAGGTAATGGCTATTCTGTTCCAACCATTTATTGCTACTATGGCCATTATTACAGAAGCGATTTCTTTGTCGGATAAATGTTCTTTTGCCGTATTGTAAATTTCATCAGAAACAGGGTTACCTGCAATTAAAGTCATTGCTTCAGTCAACATCAAAACAGCTTTTTCTTTAACAGAGAAAAGGTCAGATTCCCTCCACGCATTTAATAAGAACAGTCGTTGTGCCGATTCACCTATTTTTAATGCATCACGAGTATGCATATTGATACAATAAGCACAACCATTTATCTGGGATGCACGGGTTTTGATGAGTTCAAATAGTTTTTTGTCTAAACCACTATCGGCAAGATATTTTTCTAAACCCAACATTGCCTCAAAGGATTTGGGGTCGGCTTTTAATAAATTTAATCTCTCTTTCATTTTTGTGATTTTAATTTTTAAACATAACGTTTAGCCATGCAGCTAAACCCATGATAAGTGAAACAACTACTTTTAAAAATACTCTAACTGCCAATTGTTAAATAGAATTTTCTCTCTAACTACAATTTACATTCATTTAACTTTCAAAAAAAATCCCGTCGAATTTTTAAAATTTAGTGAGCCACAAAAAAGGCGAAGCGTATAAACTGCCACAACACCCGGCTATCACACAGGGCTTATGAGAGGCTTTGCTGGGAAAATGGAAGACTTACATCTTTTAAGATTTTCGTTTCGTGAGACACGAAACGAGGCAAATGTCCACATCGTTGAAGTAATTGTATTGTTTGTCCCAAAATTTCAACTCGTCTTGTATTGTCTCGCTAAGATTTTGTTAGTGGTAGTACCAAATCATTGTTCTAGCAATTTCTTTTTTCGAGCTTCAAATTCTTCTTTACTAATAACACCATCTTGATAGAGCTTATAAAGTTTCACTATTTCATCTGCAGCACTATTTTGTGATTTGTTTTTGAATTCTTCAGGAACTATTAATTCGGGAGCCATTCCTTGAAATCCCTCGATTGCCTTGTCAAATGCTAAATTGAAATTTATTCGTTTTCTTTTGCCATTATTTGTGGTAAGTTCGCCATGTATACGGATCCAAACATTACCAAGTCCTGAAATTTTAAAATCTGAAACTTCCTCAACAATGACGGCTTTATTCGCTAAAATGCCAGGAGCATCATTTCCTCTGATCTTAGCAAATCTAAAATTCCCATTTTTGCCTGTTCCTTCTGCAAATACTAATATTTTCCCTTTATAAATTTTATAACCGCCGGAAGTATACAACGTGTCGTTTTCGAATTTTGGATTCCTCTGCGCTAATATTACTAAAGGGCACAAAAGCAAAATGAATATTATCTTTTTCATGGTATGTAGTTGAAATGTGTAATGTATTACTGCTAACGAACAGGGCTTTATGCAGATTGGGAAATAGAATTCCTGTCCACCGGAACTGCTGCCTGGCTTTTTGATAAAGATAAATAATAAGTGCTAAAGCTAATCTTTATTCGTCAAGCCCCACCTTGGCAATACCAATGTTGGGGTAGCCTTTCATCACTCAAACACAAAGTCTGTTACATCTCCTTTTTTGGTCTTTGCCAATACTGTGTCTAAGTCACCACGAGGGTCGCCATTCCAATTGAAGTATTTAATTCCACTTGCAAAATGTCGCACCTGCGGTAGTTCTTTTACTAATGTATGCCATGATAAGTTCCAAATGTTCGGTGTGTCTGTGGTGTGTGGATGTTGCAGAATAATGTCTGGCTTGAATTTTTTGCAAAGTTTTCTAAACTTCTCAGACGTTTTTCCTTTCCAACTGTCTGCACGTGCTACTGCTTGTCCACGAGGGTTGAATACACTCAAATCGTGGCAACCAAGAATAACCACATTTTGGTTGTTTAGTTTTAAAAAATGCGAATTAAGGTCGTTGATTTTTACTAAGTCTCTTTTTTGGTTTTCTGTAGGATAAAACTTTCCTGTCCAATTCACTATTATCTCTTTGTGTAAATCGTAAACTGCAACCAATTCAATATGATGGTAGTTCCCTGGATTGTGTCCATCAATTCCGATAGTTAAATAGTCGGCAGTTTTTTGAAGGTTTTTAAAGGTGTTTCGGTTGATGCTTGCTAAAAACTTTTTAATAGTACTTTCTGCTTCTGCTTGAAATGCAGGAATATGTTTTTGCTCTAACTCTTCAACTTCAATTCCTTTTTGCAAATTTTTCGGAAACTCAAATTTTAAAAATCCACCAGGTGTAACAACAAATTCAAAATGTTGCTTATCATTTGTTATGGCAACGAATTTCTCAAATACCCTTTCAAGTTTGGAGTAATTCGGTAAGCCATTACTGTAATATTGCTTGCCCGTTACAATCAGCCTTGCAATTTTATGTTTAGATATCCCTTTGGTGTTACCTGCTCTATAAGCTGAAAATAAATCTTCAAGATGCTGTTCTGCATATGGAGCTTCCCAATCAACATCACCATGTTTTATTCTTATTAAAGTGTAGCCATTTTTATATGCTTCTATATCTCTTACAGTATCGTAGTAGGCTCTTCGTTCATCTCTATCAATGGGTGAGTTATCTTTTGCGTTTATCTTTTGGCAGGCAGAAATCCATGCTTGTTTTGAATAAGACAATTTGATAGATAAAGGATAGCATTCAAGGCAAATTTGTCTGGCTAAACTAAAGTGCTGGTTTTCGTCGTATTCAATTATAAGCTTTTGATCGTCCAAGACTATGTCACATGCAAGCAGGTAGTTTGGTTTTAGAAAGCCACCTTGGTTTCGGTACTTCAAAAGATTGTCTGCTATTTGAGTGTATTCCTTTGGTAAATTATTCGGGTCAGGCGTTTTAAGCCAAGGAAATTTTTTTTCTATCTCTATACAACCATAGTGTTTCTGAAGAAGTTTTTGTAAGGCGTTCTTTTGCGAAACGACACTTAACTTTCCGCCTTTAAGGCTCGGTGTTTCCCTACTGGCAACAACAGGTTGAACATCACCATTTGCTATTTGCTTTGGTGCAATAGTGTTTTTTTTATACTCTACTGTAAACCCAAGTTTTCTGAAAAACTTAGCAGTTTCTTCACCGCCATTATAGTCGTCCTTAGAAATCTCTTTCTTATTTGCAATTTTATAGGCAAGTCCACGAATGTGTTTTGCGGGATATTTTTTTTTGTTATGCAGTAGAAAAGTGTTTTTGGGTTTAGGGTAATTGTCCCTTAGTCTGTCAAACAGTGCAATTGCTTGTAAGACGTCTTTAGATGTTACGTTTTTCCAAAGTTTGCTCATGATACAGTGTCGCTTTAAGGTTGCCCACCAACGTTCGAGTATTTGCGAAGGCAGGGAATTCATTGTTCGTCCAGCTCGGTACAAATGCCCAATTGAAAATATGCGGTTGAAGTTATGAACTATAGTTGAATAATGAACGTCCAGCCGGAATCGCTGCTGATAGTAGCACATAGCTGATGTTACATTGTCAAGCCCTGCTTTTGCAAATACTTTTGTTGGGCGTAGTTATATTTTCACGAGTTGTGTCAAAGCTGCTGTATAATTAACCATTGTCAAAAGTAAATCTTGTACTTTTTCTTTAGTTACTTTTTTACCTGAGTCGTGTGACAACTCATTCGATAGTCGTATGATTTTGTTCAAAGTTTGTTTCTCATCGTCTGTCTTTATTTTTTTGAGAATATTTACTAAGTCTCCTAATACAATGTCCGAATAACTATCCTTAAAAATAAAATCTCTCGAATCAATTTCATCGCAAAAAAGGATTTCATAATTCAATTGTCGATGATAACAGCATTCTATCTTTAAAACAAATTCAAATATTCTTCTAATGGAATTTGCCTTTTCGCAAAGTTCATCCTCGTCAAGGTCTTGAGTAAGAATTGATTTATCAACTTTTTGTATTCTCCGCTTACAATTGTCATAATTATAAAGAAAGAGAATTTTCATAGATAGTCCTGTGTGGCTTGCCGTATCTTTTGGAATAATTAATATTGAATAAATTGGCGTATCGTGACTGTAACAATCTTCTATGTAGTTACCTCTGTCAATTTGAAAAAGATTATAAAAGTTTGCTCTGTCTTCTTTTAAATATTTCGCATTGGGGTCTATTGTTTTAAAATACTTCAAAGTGTCTTTTTCTTTTAAAGCGTAACCTCTTAATGTTATAAATGGAAAATTTTTAAGTTTTACAATTTTTAGCTCCTTAAAATGAAGCATTAAAGTGCTTATACTTGGCTTGTATTGGGTTTCAGTTACAAAAGAGTTTATGTCATTTGTTCCAGTATAGTGATGCCAATTAAAAAACAAAAATTCGTTATCATAGTCAATTGAAAAACTGCCAAAACAATCCCAATTGCCAGCATCCATAAAATCAAATATCACAAGACCTTTTGTGTCAGCAAGTAGTCTGTTTAAAAACTTGTCTAATAAATGTAAGTCGGTAATTTCAGCAACGCCAAAGTCGTCGAATATTTTCGATATAATTTTGCTGCCGTCTCTTACAATGTCCATTTCATTCATAGTGCTGAATAATTACGCCCAACTCTCAGATTACCCCAACCTCTACTTTTTAATTACTACATAAATTTTACTCTCTAACTACAATTTACATTCATTTACCATCCAAAAAAAAATCCCGTCAAAAATTTTTTTTTTTGACAGGATTTAGTATTTAGAATTTTATTTGTCTTTACAAAAACAGCATTACTTCACTTCTTCAAAAGGCACATCTTCTACTTTGCTTTCGCCATTTGCATCGGGGGCAGGGCCGTTGCCTGCGGCATCGGCGCCGGGTTGTTGTGCTCCGGCCTGCTGCTGTGTAGCCTTGTACATGTCTTCGCTGGCAGATGTCCAGGCAGCGTTTAATTCAGTCATGGCTGTATCAATGGCTGCAAGGTCTTGTGTTTTGTGTGCATCTTTTAATTTGGTTAATGCAGCTTCAATAACTGTTTTTTTATCGGCCGGTATTTTATCGGCATACTCCTTCAGTTGTTTTTCTGTTTGAAAAATAAGGCTGTCGGCTGCATTTACTTTATCCACTTTTTCTCTTTCTCTTTTATCGGCTTCTTCATTGGCTTTGGCATCGTTCTTCATCTTTTCAATTTCTTCTTTGCTTAAACCACTGCCTGCTTCAATGCGTATTTTTTGTTCTTTGCCGGTGCCTTTATCTTTGGCAGTAACATGTAAAATACCGTTGGCATCTATATCAAATGTTACTTCAATTTGCGGTACGCCACGTGGTGCCGGTGGTATGCCATCAAGGTTAAAAGTTCCCAGGCTTTTGTTTTGGCTGCTCATTGGCCGCTCGCCCTGCAATACATGTATTTGCACGCCGGGCTGGTTATCGCTGGCTGTTGAAAACACTTCCGATTTTTTTGTTGGTATGGTGGTATTGCTGTCAATTAGCCTTGTCATTACGCCACCCATGGTTTCAATACCCAGGCTTAGCGGGGTTACATCCAGCAGCAATACATCTTTAATATCGCCACTTAATACCGCACCCTGTATGGCTGCACCTACGGCTACCACTTCATCGGGGTTAACACCTTTGTGTAATTTTTTTCCAAAAAATTTCTCTACTATCTCCTGCACTTTAGGTATCCTTGTGCTACCGCCTACCATTATCACTTCATCAATATCCGATGTACTCATGCCGGCATCTTTTAATGCCTGTTCGCATGGTTTTAAACAACGGTCGAACAATTTATCGGCCAGCGATTCAAATTTTGCACGGCTTAGTTTTTTTACCAAGTGCTTGGGCACTCCATCCACTGCAGTTACATAAGGCAGGTTAATTTCTGTTTCGCTTGAAGATGACAGTTCAACTTTTGCTTTTTCTGCTGCTTCTTTTAAACGTTGCAGCGCCAGTGGGTCTTTACGCAGGTCAATACCTTCATCGTTTTTAAATTCATCGGCCAGCCAGTCCATAATCACTTTATCAAAATCATCGCCACCCAGGTGTGTATCACCATTGGTGCTTTTAACCTCAAATACGCCATCGCCCAATTCTAAAACTGATATATCAAAAGTACCGCCACCAAGGTCAAACACGGCAATCTTATGGTCTTTGCCTCCTTTATCGAGCCCGTAAGCCAATGCTGCGGCTGTAGGTTCGTTTACAATACGGCGTACATTAAGGCCGGCAATTTCACCAGCTTCTTTGGTAGCCTGGCGTTGGCTATCGTTAAAATAAGCAGGTACGGTTATCACCGCATCTGTTACCTCCTGGCCTAAGTAATCTTCGGCAGTTTTTTTCATTTTTTGCAGTACCATAGCGCTAATTTCCTGTGGCGTATATTGCCTGCCATCTATGTCAATACGAACCGTATTATTGTCACCCTTAACTACTTTATAGCTCCAATGGCTAATCTCTTCGGTTACTTCATCAAAACGGCGGCCCATAAAACGTTTTACACTGCTAATGGTATTTTGCGAATTGGTAATGGCCTGGCGCTTGGCAGGATCGCCCACTTTACGTTCGCCATTTTTAAGAAAAGCCACCACCGACGGGGTTGTACGGCGGCCCTCTTCATTGGCTATAACCACCGGCTCGTTACCTTCCATTACAGAAACGCAACTATTGGTGGTACCTAAATCAATTCCTATTATCTTTCCCATAAATTAAAATTTTTAATGTTTGATGTTGAAATGGCAATGATTATGCCAATGGAGCGATAGGTGAAATTTTGGCAGTAGTTTACAACCGGCTTATTTATTTCTTTACTTTAAAGCTGAAATGCCTTTGGCTTAAATAACTGATGGTGATAATGATACAGGTGGTAATGCACTGACTTAAAAATGCTTTCCAGCCTAATACTTCTACAAATAATTTTAACAGGAAATAATTGAGTATAAGGTTAAATACAAAAGCCAACCCGTAGCGAAACAACTGTATCCTTCCTTTAAGGTTTGAATCTACAAAAACTACATACTTCATCAGGATAAATCCCACCAAAAAATTTACAATAAAAGATATGAACAGGGCAGCATTGTGTGGTTTTAAAGTATAAAAACCCAGCTCTACATTTTGATTTTTAAAAACATATTCAAGCAGGATTTTAAAAAGCGCCAGGCCCAGCAATGTATTGGCACCACCACAGGCTGCATAACGAAAAGTTTGCTCCGGCATCAGCTTACGAAACGGCGGGTAAAAAAAATCGATGAATGATATGATGATGTTTTTGGGCAAAAGCTTTTTTGAATTATGAATTATGAATTATGAATTATGAGTTATGAATTATGAGTTATGAATGTTGAATTATGAATTTTGAATGGTAAATTTCGTCTTTTGATTTTTGCCTTTTGATTTTTGAATTATACATTATCAATTATCCATTATCCATTATCAATTATCAATTATAAAGTTCTTCTCTTGTTGCTTTTACTCTTTCATCGGCCAGGTATTCATCGTAAGTCATCAGTTTATCTATCATACCCTTTGGTGTTAGCTCAATAATACGGTTACAAACGGTTTGCATAAACTGATGGTCGTGGGTTGTAAGTAAAATAATGCCGCTATATGCAATCATGTTATCGTTAAAAGAGATGATACTTTCCAGGTCGAGGTGATTGGTGGGTTCATCCAGTATTAGCACATTGGGGTTTTGCAACATCATCTTACTAATCATGCAACGCACTTTTTCGCCACCACTAAGCACATTGGTTTTCTTTAAAATTTCATCGCCGCTAAACAACATTTTTCCTAAAAATCCACGCAGGAAATCTTCATCCACATCTTTGGTACCGGGTGGCACATACTGCCGCAACCAATCCATCAGGTTGTATTTGCTGCCTTCAAAATATTCGCTATTATCGTTTGGCAGATAAGCTGTGGTAACGGTGGTGCCCCATTCATAAGTTCCGCTATCGGCTTTTATTTTACCATTAATAATTTCAAAAAAACTTGTTATTGCCAATGGGTCCCTGCTAATAAAAGCTATCTTCTCCCCTTTTTGAATATCAAATTTTATCTTGTCAAAAATTTTCTTTCCGTCAATTGAATAAGAGAGGTTTTCAACTTTCAATATTTCGTTGCCCACTTCTCTCTCTTGTTTAAAGATAATACCGGGATATTTACGGTTGCTTGGCTGTATTTCTTCGATAACCAATTTTTCCAAAGCTTTTTTACGGGATGTGGCCTGCCTGCTCTTAGATGCATTAGCGCTAAAGCGTGCAATAAAATCTAGTAAGTCTTTACGTTTCTCTTCCATCTTCTTATTCTTATCGCTCAGTTGGCGTGCTGCCAGTTGAGAGCTCTCGTACCAAAATGTATAGTTACCGGTGTACACTTTTATTTTGCAACGGTCCACATCGGCCACATGCGTACATACTGCATCTAAAAAGTGTCGGTCGTGGCTTACTACCAATACAATATTTTGATAATCGGCCAGGAAATTTTCAAGCCAACTGATGGTTTCCACATCTAAGTTATTGGTAGGTTCATCCAGCAATAATATATCCGGATTACCAAAAATGGCTTGTGCCAGCAATACCCTCACTTTTATGTTGGCAGCAATATCTTTCATCAGCATTGGGTGTAGTTCGTCTTTTACACCCAGGTCGCTCAATAAAGTGGCGGCATCGCTTTCGGCTGTATATCCTCCCATCTCGCCAAACTCATGCTCCAGGTTACCTGCCTTTATACCGTCTTCTTCTGTAAAATCTTCTTTGCTGTACAGGGCATCTTTTTCCTGCATCACAGTCCACATTTTTTTGTGGCCCATCAATACGGTGTTTAAAACTGTTTCTTCATCAAAAGCAAACTGGTTTTGATTTAAAACAGCCATGCGTTCGCCGGGAGTAATGTCGATAGTGCCTTTATTTGGCTCTATCTCGCCACTTATTATTTTAAGGAAAGTTGATTTTCCGGCACCATTTGCGCCAATGATTCCGTAACAGTTACCTTTAGTAAAACTGATATTCACTTCATCGAACAGTACCCGCTTGCCATAAGCAAGTGTTATATTATTTGCACTTATCATAGTATTAAAAAGTGTGCAAAGATAGGGAATTGGATGTTTCCTGTTTGCATGTATGTTTATGGTATATCCAATATGCTTTGTTTAATTTTATTGATTCTTCCCTTCAAAAAATCAAACATTAAACTGCAATAGCTTATTATTTATCTTTGCGCCATGTCAATAATTAACAACATACAAAATAATACGATAGATAGTTTAAGGGCTTTATATAACAAGTCGTTCACTGAAAAAGATTTCCAGGTAAACCAAACCAAACCTGAATTTGAAGGCGATTATACCGTGGTGATGTTTTCGCTGCTGAAGGCATTACAATTATCGCCTGATGTTATTGGCAAACAATTGGGCGAGCATTTAATAAAAAGCTATCCTGAAATTTATACCGGGTACAATATCATAAAAGGATTTTTAAACCTAAGCGTTGCAGATGATTATTGGATAAACCTGCTCTATAAAAATTACAACGACATCTGTTATGGCAAAAAAGAAATGAATGGCAAAAAGGTGATGGTGGAGTATTCATCGCCCAATACCAACAAACCGCTGCACCTTGGCCATTTACGCAATATTTTTTTAGGATGGAGCTATGCCGAAATTTTAAAAGCCAACGGGTACCAGGTTATTAAAAGTTGCATTGTAAACGACCGTGGTATTCATATTTGCAAAAGCATGATTGCCTGGCAAAGATTTGCAAACGGCGCTACGCCGCAAAGCACCGGTATTAAAGGCGATCATTTTGTTGGCGATTATTATGTAAAGTTTAATGATGCTTATAAAGATGAAGTGGCCCAACTGATAGCCACCGGCAAAACAAAAGAGCAGGCAGAAAAAGAAGCTCCCATTATGAAAGCCACACAACAAATGTTGCTTGATTGGGAAAATGGAAAGCCAGAAGTGATGGAGCTTTGGAAAAAAATGAACAGTTGGGTGTACGAAGGCTTTGATTTTACTTACAAAAATATTGGAGCCGATTTTGATAAAGTGTATTACGAAAGTGACACTTATCTTTTAGGAAAAGATATTGTGAAGCAGGGGCTGGAAAAAAATGTTTTTTATAAAAAAGATGATGGCAGTATTTGGATTAACCTGCAAGCCGATGGGCTGGATGAAAAGATTGTGCAGCGCAGCGATGGCACATCGGTGTATATAACACAAGATATAGGCCTTGCCTTACAAAAATATGAGCAGTACAAGATTGACCAAAGCATTTATGTAATTGGTAACGAGCAAAACTACCACATGAAAGTGTTGCAGCTTATCAGCAAAAAACTGGGTATGCCCAATGCCGAAAACATTTACCATTTAAGTTATGGCATGGTAGAGCTTACTACCGGCAAAATGAAAAGCCGTGAAGGTACGGTGGTGGATGCTGATGATATTGTTGATGAAATGATAACCACATCTAAACAACATACCGAAGCATTAGGCAAAGTGCAGGATTTTACAAAAGAAGAATTGCAAGATCTTTATAAAACCATCGGCATGGGCGCCATGAAATTTTATTTACTAAGAGTTGACCCAAAGAAAACAATGGTTTTTAACCCGGCAGAGAGTATAGACTTTCATGGCTTTACCGGACCATTTGTACAATACACTTATGCAAGAATAAAAAGTATTTTAAGAAAGTTGGAAACTGCTGATACTGCCCTCAACCAACAACAATTAACTAACAGTGGTTTACTAAAACTTGAAAAAGAGCTCATCATCGCAGCAGAACAATACCCAATAGTTTTGGAACAAGCCTGTACCGAGCACAACCCTTCATTAATTGCCAATTATATTTTTAACTTGTCTAAAACTTTCAATTCTTTTTACAGCGAGCATTCTATAGCCAAAGCCGAAACAGAGGAGAAAAAATATGTACGTGTAAAACTTGCTATGTTTACTGCCAATATTATTAAAAGCAGTATGCAGTTGTTAGGTATTGCCGTGCCCGAAAGAATGTAAAGGTTATTTATAATCGTACACAAGATAATTCCAGGGCGCTAATGAAAAAGTTTCTTTTTCAGAAAGTTTCTCCGGCTTACCCAGGAAAACATTTTCTGGCTCTCCATTTATAGCAGCATCGTTTATATAAAATTTTTGTGGCTTGTTGCTAAAGTTTAAAACAACCAATAATTTGTGGCTATCGCTTTTGCGCAGGTATGCAAACACTGCTGTATCGCTACTGGTGCTTAGTTTTTTGTATGCTGCATCATAGGCTAGTGCCGGGTTTAATTTGCGTAAGTGCAAAAGTGTTTTGTAAAAAGGCGTCATGGCATATTGCTTCCATTCAATAGTATCTTTCACAAAAAATTTCAATCTTTTTTTATTAGGTTCTTCCTGCCCGCTGTATATAAGTGGAATGCTTTGATAAATTGTTTGTGTAAATACTGCAAATGCTTTTGCGGCATCGCCATACTTTTCATACTCGGTACCGTTCCAGCTATTTTCATCATGGTTGGTTGTAAAATACAAGCGAGCTGCATTTTTAGGATAGATGGACATATTATGCGTAAGCACCGAATCGAAATATGATAATGATTTTTTTCCTTCATACAGTTCTTTCATCAGGTGCATATTTTGCCAGGCATAAGTTTCATTAAAGCCAGCTTCGTGCAGCCAGGGCTTTTCACCTTCGGCCAGCATAAAAACATTTTTTATTTTACGCAACGAGTCGATGCATTGTTTCCAAAAATCCTGCGGCACTTCTTCAGCCACATCGCAACGGAAACCATCAATACCGGTTTCGGTAATCCAGTACTTCATGGCAGCAATCATACTGTCACGCATTTCGTTGTTGTTGTAATCAAGTTTATATACATCAGTCCAATCAAATGGCGAAACCATTTTACCGGTTGAATCTTTTACATAAAATCCGGGATGCGTTTGTACCCAGGGATTATCTAATGCAGTATGATTGGCCACCCAATCGGTTATCACTTTAAAACCCATGCCCTGTGCTGTTTTTACAAGCGCCTTCCATTCATCCATGGTGCCAAACTCTTCATTCACCGCTTTATAATTTCTAACGGCATAATAACTTCCCAAATCTGCTTCAGTCATCTTACGGCCTTCGATACCGATTGGTGTAATTGGCATAAACCATAATATTTCTACACCCATATCTTTTAAGCGTGGAAGGCTTTTTGCAAAATCGGTAAACGAACCCGAAGCGGTATATTGCCGCAGGTTTACTTCGTAAATATTAGTTTGTTTGCTCCAGGCTGTTTCATCTTTTGTTTTGCTTTTTATTGGGGCAGTACATGCCTGCATTATAAAAAACAGTGTCACAATAAAAAAAGAAATTCGTTTATTAAACATCTGCCAATATTTTTATTTTATCAATTGGTACACTACGGTTTTATAAGAGCCAATATTAAAATCTGCAAGTGTACCTGTTTCTTTAGTAATTACATTTTTAAATGTTGTAAACCCACCGGTTCTTTCTTTATAATTATCAATACTCACTTTTTTTTCCACTTTAGCGGTATTCATCACCACCATTATTGTTTGCTCATTATCGTACCTGAAATAAACATACAACCCATCATCGGGTAAATATTGCATCATTTTTCCGGTAGTTAATGCCGATGAACTTTTTCTGAAATTAGCCAGTGTGGCCAGGTGCTGAAAAATTTCCTGGTCGGTTTGTGTGCGTCCTTCAATAGTAAATTTATTTACAGGATCATTTTTCCATCCTCCCGGAAAATCTAACCGTACATAGCCATCATTGGGGCTTGTGGTGCCTGTAGTGGCCAGTTCATCGCCATAATACATTTGCGGAATGCCCCTGCAGGTAAGCAACCAACTTAATGCCGATTTGTATTTATCCATGTTTTGGTTTACTACAGAATAAAAACGAGCCATATCATGGTTATCAAGAAAAATAACATTACGGGTTGGATCTTTATAAACAAAATCCTGGGCAAGTGTTGTGTATAAACGGTTCACTCCATCGGTCCAGCCAAAATCTTTTGTCATGGCATCGGTAATACCCCATAATGTTTGAAAATCGGTTGGCGCCTGTAGGTTACTTTTATAAGGTAAATTGTAATTGTTTTGTACAAAATACGATTGATTGGGAACACCATGAACCCAAGTTTCGCCAAACATAGTCAGCCCTGGATATTCATCCATCAGCGCTTTGTTGCAGCGGTTCATAAATGCAAGGTCGTTGTAAGCATAGGTGTCGATGCGCCAACCATCAATGCCAAAATTTTCAACCGTCCATAAAGCATGTTGGATTAAGAAATTTGCCACAAAAGGATTTTCCTGGTTAAGGTCGGGCATTTGAGGTGTAAACCAACCTGCTTCCATTTGTTTTACATCTTTTTTACTTGCATAGGGGTCAAACAATACCTGGTCTTTGTAAGTGGTATTGGTGTAAGCAGGCCACTGGTGTAGCCAGTCTTTCATGGGCATATCCTGCACGGTAAAATGATACAAGCCTACATGATTATATACAGCATCTTGTATCATCTTCATACCTTTTGCATGGGTTGCATCAATTAATTGCTGGTAGGCTTTATCGCCACCTAGCCTGGCATCTACTTTATAATGATCGGTAAATGCATAACCGTGTTCGGTACGGTTAGGCATATCGTTTTCAATAACCGGGTTAAGCCAAATAGTTGTTACCCCCAGCTTATATAAATAATCAAGATGATTTTGAACACCCAGTAAATCGCCGCCATGGCGGTTAAAAACAGTATCCCTGTTTAGCGACTGGTCTCGCATGCCGGCTACACGGTCGTTGCTTTCATCGCCATTACTAAACCTGTCGGGCATTATCAGGTAAATAAAATCTTTAGCCGTTACGCCTTGTGCAAATAAAGTTCCATTGCCGGGGCGGCGTGGTTTTAATTCGTAATTCAGCGAGAAGCAATCATTCAAATCAATAAAAACAAAATCAATTTTAAAAGTACCGGGTTTTGTATTGGCTGCAATTTCAAGGTCAATAAAAATATAATTTCGATTTTCGGGCTTGTGAATATTTACAATTTTTACGCCGGGATATTTTATTTGTACAGTAGATTTATCGGCCCAAACATGTTTGCCGTTTTGGCCATGAACCATTAACTGGAGTTTATTCCATTTCATGCCTACCCACCAGTTGGTTGGATAACATTTAAAATCGCCTGTTTGCGCAAATGATGTTACAACAAAAAACAAAAAGCAGGTTACAAAAAGAACGTTTTTTTTCATAATCGTTTTTTTAATCTTTATCACTTATTAGAAAAAAACAAATCAGTGCAGCAATAATCATAAGCACACCGCCAATTTGCACGGCAGCAAGCCTGTCGTTGTTTAAAACATTTTTCATTATCCATCCAAAACCAAGCGATGCAATAATTTCGGGCAATACAATAAAGAAATTAAATATACCCATATACACGCCTATCTTATTTTGCGGTAACACGCCACTAAGCATTGCATAAGGTAATGAAAGTATACTTGCCCATGCAATACCAACACCCGTCATACTTACAAACAGCATGTATTTATTTTGTACAAAAGCCACACTTATCAACCCGATGGCGCCTGCCAACAGGCAAACACTATGGGTTAACTTGTTGCCCAGTTTTTTTGCAATGAAAGGAAGAATGAATGCAAATAAAAAAGTTACTACGTTATAAAATGAAAGTGTGAGGCCGCCAAAATTAGTACCCTGCCCGTATAATGGGTCTGTTTCGCTTGTTGCATGAAAAACATTACGGGCCACAGCGGTATTATAATAAAACCACATCAGGAATAAACCCGGCCAGGTAAAGAACTGTACCAGCGAAAGCACTTTCATTTTTTTGGGCATGTTGGTAATAGCTTCATATATTTCTTTTATTCCACCACCAAATCCTTTGTTTGATTCTTTTATTTTTTCTTTAAAGCCGATGTCTTCAGGCGGATATTCTTTAGAAGTAATAACAGTATATAACACCGCAGTAAAAAAGAAAAACGCACCAATATAAAAACTCCATTTAACATTATCCGGAATAATACCGCTTGCAGCCGTGTTGCTGAAATTAAACCAGTTTGTCATCATCCATGGCAGGGCCGATGCAATACTACCGCCCAAACCTATCATGAGGCTTTGCATTACAAAACCCTGTGTTCGCTGTTCTTCATTAAGTTTATCGGCTACAAATGCACGAAAAGGCTCCATTGCCACATTACCAAATACATCCATCACCCAAAGCAAACCTGCAGCCATCCATAATACGCTGCTATGCGGCATAAACACCAGGGCAATGGCACTTAAGATAGCACCTATTAAAAAATAAGGCCGCCTTCTTCCAAGCGTAGGATGCCAGGTACGGTCGCTCATATACCCAATAATAGGTTGTACAATTAAACCAGTTAAAGGCGCAGCTAAAAATAATAAGGGTATATCATCTGCATGAGCATGTAAATGTTCATAGATAGGCCCCATGTTGGCACGCTGCAAATCCCACCCAAACTGGATTCCGAAAAAGCCAACACTCATATTGATGATTTGTGATAAACTTAGCCTGGGTTTTGCTGTGGCCTGTATGTTTGTCATAGCAATCGTTTAATTATCAATTATTTTTTGTGTAAAAAATACACGCTGCTAAAAATACAATAAATAATCTGTTGACAAAATTTTGAAAATTCTATTGTGTATTTTTTGGATTTAATTATATAATGTGTTTAATTTACACATTAAATTGCATGCTACATGAGAAAACTCGTATTTTTCTGCCTGGTAATTTTTTGTGGATTCACTGCAAATGCACAGCGTTTGCTAAGCTGGCTGCCCGAGTTTGCAACAGACAATACATCACTAAACATAACTGTTGACTGTACAAAAGGCAACCAGGGCTTGTTAAATTTTGAAGGCGGCAATTCGAATAATATATACGTACATGTAGGCGTAATTACCAATTTAAGTACCGGCCCCAACGATTGGAAATATGTTAAGTTCACCTGGGGTTCTACCGACCCCGCCGCACATGCTACTGCACTGGGCAGCAACAAGTATCAATATTCAATCAGCAATATCCGTACATTTTTTGGTGTACCTGCCGGTGAAACTATAAAAAAAGTGGCTATTATTTTCCGCAATGCATCGGGTAATCTTAAACAGGTTAACTCTGATGTAAGCGATATGTATATACCTGTATATGCAAATGCAGAATATGCCGTACGCCTTAACCTGCCTCCGTTTGAGCCCAGGTACATACCCTGGATAGAGCCGATAAATATAACCGTTGGCGGCAGTATAAACATAACAGGAGTAGCATCGGCCAACAGTAACCTTACTTTAAAATTAGATGGTAGCAATATTAACACAGCATCAAATGCAAATACCATTTCGGCCACTCCTACTATCAGTACTGCCTGTGCCCACCAGGTTTTTCTAGAAGGCAATAATGGGTCGGTAACTGTAAAAGATTCTTTTAGTTTTTATATTGCTCCTACTGTTACTGTTGCAGCTTTACCAACAGGTGTACAGGAAGGGATAAATTATAATGCCAACAATACCTCTGTAACTTTGGTACTGTTTGCCCCCAATAAAAACAATGTACAGGTGATTGGTGATTTTACAAACTGGACTTCAGATTGTGCATACCAGATGAAGAGAACACCGGATGGAAATTATTACTGGCTTACCATCAACGGGCTAATACCCGGTACCGAATATGGGTACCAGTACCTGGTTGATAACAGTATTAAAATTGCCGATCCTTATTCACAAAAAATATTAGACCCCGATAACGATCAGTACATTAATTCAACCACCTACCCTAACCTTAAACCTTATCCAACAGGGTTAACAACAGGACTAGTAGGTATACTGCAAACTGCTGAACCTGCATACACCTGGCAGGTAAATAATTTTACAAAGCCGGATAAAAGAAACTTAATGGTGTACGAATTGCTGATAAGGGACTTTACTGCCGAACACAGTTACCAGTCGTTGATTGATTCGCTTCAATATTTAAAAAATATTGGCATCAATGCCATTGAACTAATGCCTATCAATGAGTTTGACGGTAATGAAAGCTGGGGTTATAATCCTTCATTTTATTTTGCGCCTGATAAATATTATGGTACAAAAAATAAGCTGAAAGAGTTTATTGATAAATGCCACCTTAACGGTATAGCCGTAATCCTGGATGTAGTATATAATCATTGCACAGGTAATGCGCCGCAGGCGAAATTATATTGGGATGCAGCCAATAACAGGCCTGCAGCCAATAATCCCTGGTTAAATGTAACGGCACCACATCCATATAGTGTATTTAATGATTTTAATCATACATCTACTGCCACACAATACCTGGTACTTCGTTCGCTTAATTTTTGGCTGGATGAATATAAGATTGATGGATACAGGTTTGACCTGGCAAAAGGTTTTACACAAACAGTAAGCAATACCACCACTGTTGAAAATTATGATGCAAGCCGTGTTGCCAATTTAAAAAGATACTATGATGGGGTTGTGCCCAGCCATCCTAATACCTATATGATTTTAGAATTTTTGGGCACTTTACCTTGCCAGGAAGAACAAGAATATGCTGCACATGGCTTTATGCTTTGGGGCAACAATAATGCAACCTACAACCAGTGTACCATGGGTTATGTATCTAATTCTGATATTACACCTATTGTATACAGCAGTGCGCAAAAAGGTTATAACAACCCTGCCGAAGTAGGATATATGGAAAGCCATGATGAAGAACGCACCATGTATAAAAACCTTACGTACGGAAACTCTTCAGGTTCGTACAATGTAAAGAACTTAAATACTGCGCTTGCAAGAGAAGAAGCAGCCGCTACTGTTTTCTTCACTGTACCTGGGCCCAAAATGATTTGGCAGTTTGAAGAGCGGGGATACGACATACCATTGAACTATGGCGGATCGAATGTTGCCAACAAACCACCGCATTGGGAATATATGACCGTGCCGGAAAGAGTTCATCTTTATAATACTTATAAAAGTATCATTCAATTAAGGCTTAACAACACGGCTATATTTAATAACACAAACTTTACGTATGATTTTAACAGCGGCCTTGTAAAAGTTTTTCAAATTGCCGACCCAAACAGCGCAGGTAAAAAAATAACAGTTGTTGCCAATATGGATGTGGATGTTAAAACTAAAACCATAACTTTTCAAACAACAGGCGACTGGACAAACTATATCAGTAATGGTACAGGCAGTGGCATTAATGGTGCTACCGGAAGTAATTTCAATTTAACATCTGCTTCTCAAACTATTACTTTACAACCTGGCGAATACCATATTTATATATCAGTGCCGGTATGTACAACTCCAATGCCTACAGCTACAAGCCCGGTTAACTATTGCCAGAATGCTACGGCTGTACCCTTACAAGCCAATGGTACAAATTTATTATGGTACACTACTGCAACAGGTGGTACAGGAAGTCCAACAGCTCCAACGCCATCTACCACAACAATAGGCAGTACTACTTATTATGTAACGCAAACAATCGGCTGCGAAAGCCTACGTTTGCCAATTGTGGTAAATGTAACGGCAAACACACCTGCACCCACCGTAACAAGCCCTGTTAATTATTGCCAGAATGCAACAGCAACTGCATTAACTGCAACTGGAACAAACCTGTTGTGGTACACAACTGCAACCGGTGGTACAGGCAGCAGCACTGCTCCTGTTCCATCAACAACTACGGTAGGCAGCACATCATATTATGTTAGCCAAACTCAAAGTTGTGGCGAAAGCCCAAGGGCCGAGATTGTTGTTATTGTGAGTGCTGTTCCTGCAGCGCCTGTAGTTTCATCACCGGTTGTTTATTGCCAAAATGTAACTGCAACAACTTTAACTGCAACAGGTACCAATCTTTTATGGTACACTACTGCTACCGGTGGAACAGGAAGCAGCACAGCCCCGGTTCCATCAACAGCAAATGCAGGCAATACTGTTTATTATGTAAGCCAGTCAAATGGAGGATGTGAAAGCCCAAGAGCTGCAATAACGGTAACGGTTAATGCCGCACCACCGGCACCAACAGTTAACAGCCCGGTTAGTTATTGTATTAATGCCACAGCTACACAATTAACTGCTACAGGAATTAGCTTATTGTGGTATAGTTCTGCAACAGGTGGTACAGGCAATACAACATCTCCTATTCCATCCACCAATACTGCAGGAAGTACCAATTATTATGTTACCCAAACGGTAAACGGTTGCGAAAGCCCAAGAGCTGTAATTACTGTAAATGTTTTAGCTGCCACAGCAGCGCCGGTGGTTAACAGTCCTGTTACATATTGCCAAAATGCAATTGCCACAGCACTTACTGCAACCGGCACCAACCTGCTTTGGTATACAACTGCTACAGGAGGTACAGGCAGTACGGTAGCTCCTATACCTTTAACAACAACAGCCGGCACCACTGCATACTATGTTAGCCAAACACAAGCCTGCGGCGAAAGCCCAAGAGCATTAATAAATGTAGTGGTAACTGCTACTCCTGCGCCGCCATCGGCATTACAGGCAACAGCAATAACATTAAATGCTGCAGTATTAAATTGGAATTTGGTACCAGGGCTTTTCTACACAGTTGATTATAAAAAATCAAATTCATCCAATTGGATAAACCTTGCAACATCAATATCAACCGCTACGGTATCTTTAAATAATCTTGAACCGGGTACAGATTATGATTGGCGTGTAACTGCTAATTGCTCACAAACTATCATCAACAATTATTCAGTTGCTCATTTTACAACAAGCACACACAATAGCCAAATAACAAATATTAAGAATGGATTTGGAATTAAAATTTCGCCAAACCCTGTAAATAGTAGTGCTATCATAGATTATTTAGTTCCTGGCAATGGAACAGTAACCATAACCGTGTTAAATGCATACGGGCAAAAAATGCTGGTACTTTACAATACTATGCAATTAAGTGGGCAGTACACCCTTGCATTAACAAGCCAGTTAAGCGGTCTTGCAAAAGGATGTTACTTCTTACGTCTTCAGCAAAATGGAAAAGGTTACTTTGTTAAGTTTATTAAAATGTAATACCGGGAATAAAAAATAATTATTCCTGAATATAAAAAAAATAAAACCAAAACTGATAAACCAAAACAACATGGATATAAAACTATCAGCAAATGGAAAAAAAGCTTCCACTATAAAAACTTTTCAAACCATACAAACCGAAGTAGAAAGCAGTACCGGTATTGCTTTGTCGGTTGATTGTGTCATTTTCGGTTTCGATGAAAACAAACTGAAAGTATTACTTATTCGCAGCGACTTGAAAAAATTTCAAAGCAAATGGTCGCTATTGGGCGATTTGGTTGGGATAAAAGAAGACCTTGACAATGCCGCTTACCGTATATTAAAAGAACGTACAGGCCTTAACGATGTTTATCTTGAACAGGTACATACTTTTGGCGCTGTAAACAGGCATCCTGCTGGACGGGTAGTTACAGCAGCCTATTGTTCGCTCATTAATGTACAGCATTATAAGTTAAACATACTGGATAATGAACTGCACTGGCATGATGTACAAAGTGTTACCGACCTGGCTTTTGATCACCAGTCGATTTTTGATACCTGTTATAAATGGTTGCAGAAAAGAATACAGGAACATCCTTTAGGTTTTAACCTGTTACCCAAAAAATTTTCGTTACGTGAACTTCAAAATTTATACGAAGCTATATTAAATACCAAAATGGACCGGCGCAACTTCCGTAAAAAGTTTTTTGCTATGGATTTTTTAATTGATATGAATGAGATGGAAAAAGATGTACCGCACAGGCCCGGAAAGTTATACAAATTTAATTTTGACAAATATGCCAAAAAGAAGAAAAAGTGGATTGGCATAGATTTTTAGATGAACGGCGTAGGTTGAGTCAAAATAAAATCCCAATATCTGCATAAAAAAAATTAACAAAAAAATGATATTATCGGAAAATACTTTACTTTGCGTAAGTTTTACACGATAACTTAAAATCTTGATTGCATACTTAAAAAACAAAAGCTTGTATTATGAGAAAAATTCCTATTAAAATTTTTCAGTTTTTGCTGCTTTCTTTTTCTATGCTGCTATTTTCTTTTGCAGCATCATCACAGAACAAAGTAACTGGTAAAGTAACTGATTCGAAAGATGGGACACCTGTGGCTGGTGTAACCGTAACTGTTAAAGGCACTAAAACAGCCACACAAACGGATGGTAACGGTAATTACTCAATAAATGCCGCACCTACTGCCTCATTGGTATTTACATCGGTAGGCTATAGCCGCCAGGAAATAAATATTGGTGGCAATGCTGTTATTAATGTAAGTTTTGTAAAAGCCAACCAACAGTTAGATGAACTGGTAGTAGTTGCGTATGGTACAAGGCGCAAAGGCGACCTTACAGGTTCTGTTACTTCTGTATCGGCAAAAGATTTTCAAAAAGGCGTGGTTAATTCTTCGGAGCAACTATTGCAGGGAAAAGTTGCCGGCCTTGAAGTAACCACTGGCGGAGGTTCGCCGGGTGGTGGAAGCCGTATCCGCATCAGGGGCGGTGCTTCATTAAATGCAAGTAACAGCCCATTGCTGGTTATTGATGGTGTACCTGTAGAAGGAAATGGTATATCAGGCTCTTCAAACCTTTTAAATACCATTAACCCTAACGATATTGAAAGCATGAGTGTTTTAAAAGATGCTTCTGCAACTGCATTATATGGTTCAAGAGCATCAAACGGTGTACTCATCATCACTACTAAAAAAGGCAACAAGGGAAAAGTAAGATTTAACTTCAATACACAATTATCAACAGGTATTATTGGTAAAACAGTAAAAGTGCTTTCGGGTGATGAAGTGAGGGATATTATAAATAAAGACGCTGCTTTAACGGGAAACAATACCTATCAAAGTTTACTGGGTACGGCCAATACCGATTGGCAAAAAGAAATTTACAGGCCTGCATTTGGCTGGGACAATAATATTAGTGCAAGCGGTGCATTAAAAAGTATCCCATTCAGAATTTCGGCCGGGTTCTTAACACAAGACGGTATATTAAAGACAGATAATTTTAAACGTTTAAGTGGTTCGCTAAATTTAAGCCCTAAATTTTTTGATGACCATTTAAGTGTAAACCTTGCTTTAAAAGTAAGCAATACCAAAAACAGGTTTGCCGATGGCGGTGCAATAGGCTCGGCCATTGCGTTTGACCCAACACAAGATATAAACAGCGCTTCAAGTAAATTTGGTGGATATTACGAATGGCTGGATGGCAATGGAACTCTTATGGACCTTGCAACCCGTAACCCGGTAGCCTTGTTAGATTTAAGGAATAACCGGTCAAACGTAAACCGCCTTATTGGAAATGTACAGTTAGATTATAAACTGCATTGGTTACCCGATTTACATTTACTCGTAAACCTGGGTATTGATAATGCATACGGAAAAGGTGATGATAACACCGACTCACTGTTAGCTACAAACTATAAAACAGGTGGCCGCAAAGTTCATTATGAACAGGGAAAGAAAAATACCATTGCAGATGTGCAATTATTCTATACTAAAGACTTTAAAAAGCTTAGAACAAAGTTTGATGTTTTGGTTGGGCACAGCTACCAGGATTTTATTACTAATGTTAAGAATTATGCCGCATTTAGCTATAGGGCAATTTCAGATCCTACCAAACCTCAGCTAAAAGATACCATTGAAAATTCGCAACCAACATTTTTAACCGATAAGCCAGAATACAGGTTAGAATCTTATCTTGGCAGGATAAACCTGACAGTTGCAGATAAATACCTTATCACAGCATCTTTAAGAAGAGATGCCAGCTCTAAATTTTCGAAAGATAACAGGGTTGGCTATTTCCCTGCTGTAGCAGTAGCATGGAGGCTTAAACAGGAGTTCTTTAAATCAACTAATGTTATCAGTGATCTTAAATTAAGGTTTGGCTGGGGTTCTACAGGGCAGCAGGATGGAATACCTTACTATTCATACTTACCATACTATTCTTATAGTACTGCATCAGCCCAATATCAATTTGGAAATAATTATTATAATTTCTTAAGGCCTTCTGCTTATGACCCCGACAGGAAATGGGAAACCACTACAACTACCAACTTTGGTATTGACTTTGGTTTTGCCAATAACAGAATTTCAGGCTCATTTGATTATTACTACAAAAAAACAAAAGACCTGTTAAGTGTTGTACCGGTTGCTCCAGGCGCTAATTTCGATATTCAATTACTAACTAACGTAGGTAATATGGAAAATAAAGGAGTTGAATTTACCCTTAATACAACTCCTGTTAAAAAGAATAACCTAACATGGGACTTTGGTTTTAATGTAACCTATAACACAAGAAAAATTACCAACTTGCTTAAACAGGATGATCCAAATTTTAAAGGAATTGAAGTAAGTGGTATTGCCGGCGGTACAGGAAATAATATAGGAAGGTTTAATATTGGATATAGCCCTTATACTTTTTATGTATATAAGCAAGTTTATGATCCATCAACCGGTAAGCCTATAGAAGGACTTTATGAAGATTTAAACCGGGATGGAAGCATTGATGAAAACGACCGTTATTATTATAAAAAACCTGCGGCTGATGTATTTTTTGGTGTAAACACACAGGTTACATTTAAAAAATTCTCGCTGGGCGTAACAGGTCATGGAGCTTTGGGAGCATATCTGTATAATAACTTCAATTCAAATAACGGTGTATTACGTCAAATTAAAAATCCAATTGCATTTGTTGGTAATGCTTCGGCCAATTACTTAGTAACAGGTTTTTCAAATAATCAATACCTAAGCGATTATTATATCGAGAACGCCTCTTTCTTCAGGTTAGATAATATTAACCTGGGTTACAATGTGGGCAAGATATTAAACAACAAAGCCAGTTTACGTATAGCAGCCAGCGTACAAAATGTATTTGTAATATCAAATTACAAAGGTCTTGATCCCGAAAATGCAAGTGACAGTGGTGTAGATAACAATATTTACCCAAGGCCACGAACATTTTCACTGGGCTTAAATTTAGATTTTTAAATAATTAAATAACGATTGATATGAAAAATAAACTAATTAAATATGTAGCAGGTTTGCTGGTGATGGCCATGGCTATTAGTTCATGTGCTAAAAAACTGGACCTATACCCTACTAATGACCTTACGCCGGAAAAAGCCTACGCTACGGCCGCAGGTTATAAAAGTGTGTTGGCAAAAATTTATGGAACACTAAGTATTACCGGTAATGCCGGCCCTGCAGGCAACCCGGATATAAGCGGTGGACTGGATGAAGGCTCGCAAGTTGCATTCATAAGGATGTTATTTAACTGCGAAGAGTTACCAACAGATGAGGCTGTTGTTGCATGGAACGACCAAACCATCCATGATTTTCATAACCTTAAATTCACCAGTGCCGATCCGTTTTTAAAAGGAATTTACGCAAGGCCAATATATAATATCACTCTTATAAATGAATACCTGCGTGAAAGCACCGATGCTAAATTGGCCGAACGTGGTATATCCGGTTCCGATGCTGCTGATATAAAAAATTCGGTAGCCGAAGTTAGGTTTTTACGTGCCTTTAATTATTGGGTAATGATGGACCTTTTTGGAAAATCAACTTTTATAACAGAAGATGATAAGGTGGGTACCAATTTACCAAGAGAAATAAACCGTGATGACCTGTTTAAATATATTGAAAGCGAACTGAAAGCTATTGATGGCGACCTGGCCCCTGCACGTACTATTGAATATGGTCGTGTTGACCAGGGAGCCGCTTGGGCTTTGTTAGCCCGTATGTATTTAAATGCCGGCGTGTACACTGGCACTACAAGATATACCGATGCTATTACTTATGCAAAAAAAGTGATTGATGCAGGTTATACTTTATACCCCGGTTATGCACGAGTGTTTATGGCAGATAATGATAAAGCCAAAAATGAGTTTATGTTTGCCATTAATTGTGATGGAAGCAAAACACAGGCATATGGTAATACTACATTTTTTGTACATGCAGCTTGTGGTAATGATAATGCAGAATATGGCGTAGGTGGCGGTTGGTTTGGTTACCGCTCTACAGCGGCACATGTTAATCTTTTTAGCGACCTTACCGGCGCAACCGATCAACGTGCCATGTTTACTACATCTAAATATGGTACCAGCCCTGCACAGCTTATAATTAACGATGTAAGTAATTTTGAACAAGGGCCGCATGTAAAAAAATATGTAAACATCCGTTCAGATGGCGGACCGGTTTCTGATTCTAAAAAAGATTTTGCCGATGTTGATTTTCCGGTTTTCCGTTTACCGGAAATGTACCTGATATATGCCGAAGCTGTTTTACGTGGCGGTACTGGTGGTGATGCAGCAACAGCGTTATCTTATATGAACCTTATAAGGGAAAGGGCTTATGGCAATTCATCAGGCAATATATCTGCCGGACAGTTAACCTTGCAGTACATACTTGATGAAAGAGGCAGGGAATTATATTGGGAAGGCCATCGACGTACAGACTTAATACGCTATGGCTTACTAACAACAGGTACTTATTTATGGCCCTGGAAAGGTGGCGTTTCAAGCGGAACAGCAGTAGATCCCAAATACAACCTGTTCCCTATCCCGTCATCAAACCTGGTTGCTAACCCCAACCTTACACAAAACCCAGGCTATTAATCAGAAAAAATAAAAATTGTTTTTTATGAAAAATATTATCAAACTATTATCGGGCCTTATAGCAATAACTGCTATTATGCTGTCTTGTAAAAAAGATGAAAACAGGGTGTATTTCTTAGGAGGTACCAATCCTCATCTTTCTGCAACTTCTACAGATCCGCAGGTGTTATTAAAAATAAATAAAGATAATCCTGCCATTACATTCAATTGGACGAACCCCGATTATGAATTTAATACAGGCGCCAGTTCTCAAACTGTTTCGTATACCTTACAGGTAGATACTGCCGGTAGTAATTTCAGCAATCCAAGATTGCAGGAAAAAGCCATCAGCGCAAATTTATCTGTTACACTTACTGTAAAAGAACTGAACACTTTTTTAACTAAAATGGAGTTGCAATACAACCAACCACACCAAATGCAGTTTAGGATAAAATCAACATTGGGTAATGGTAGCGTGCCTTTATATTCAAATGTGCTTACCATTACAATCACCAACTATCTTGATTTTGTTGTAGAACCGCCTGGCACCGAAGCAAACTTATACCTTGATGGTAATTTATGGGTTGTTGGCGATGCGGTTGCTTCTGGCTGGACTAATCCTTTACCTCCTCCTTATGATGTAACACAAAAAATTGGAAGAGCCACACCTACCGATGTATTGCATTATGTAGGTACCATTACATTCAATGCAACCGGTGGTTATAAACTTATACAGGAACAAGGCGTTTGGAGTTCGCAATACCATGCATTAGACGGTACCGCAAAACTTTTTGGCGATTTTGAGAAAAAAGATTCTGACCCTCAATTCCCGTCGCCCGGTGCCGGTAACTATAAGATAGAAGTGAATTTTCAAACAGGTACTTATACGTTAACCAAATTATAAGTAAACACGATTGCCTTAAACGCTAAATAATTTTTTATGAAAAATATTTTAAAACTTCTTGCAGCTTCGTTTATCACGATTGTATTCTTTGCTGCATGTAATAAAACCGATAACCTGAAAAAGGTGGAATCCCTACCGGTTTATGCCGATGGTATTTCGCCTGTACTTAGCAGTTCGGTTGCAAGTGTAGCTCCTACCCTTGCCGATTCTAACAATGTAGTTATTACATTTTCTTGGACCGATCCAAAATATGCTACCGACCTGTCGCATACAAAATATATTCTTACAATTGATTCAACCAATAAATCTTTTGGTGCAATCAATAACACTAAAACAGTTGTAGGTGCTTTATCAACAACTATGACAGGGCGTGAATTAAATGCCTACCTGCTAAACATTGGTTTTAAAATTGGCGTAGAACAAAGTATCGATCTTATACTTACTTCATCTTATGCCAATAATAACCAGCGTTACCTGTCGAATGTTATTACAGTTAAAGTAAAACCATTTGCTGATCCATCAGTACTTTTCACTCAAAATACATCCGTAACATGCCAGTTGGCAACAGCTTCATCCCCTTCCAATACTTTTTCGTGGACACCCACGTTTAAAGGCTTTACCGGTGTTGTAAATTATACTTTGCAATACGATTCTGCCGGCAAAAACTTTGTGGCACCACAGGAAGTTAATATCAATTCGGATTTATCAAAAACATTTACACAAGGCCAAATGAATGATATCTCGTTTGCCTCTGGTATTCCGTATGGTAATAGCGGTAAAGTAGAGTTCCGGGTTAAAGGAGTTACTGCAAATGGAACAACATTATACTCAAATGTTGTAAATGTTACCATACAAAGCTATGTTCCTATTTTACGTTTGTATTTACCAGGCGGCTACCAGGCTTCTACCGGCAATGGTAATAACTGGGATCCTGGAACAGCACCCGAACTTATAAGAGACCTGCGTTCGGCTGTTTTCAACAAAATGTATTACATCTATATTTATTTACCTGCCGGCTCTGAATTTAAAGTAACAGCAGGCCGTAGCTGGGATGTAAACTATGGCGGAAGCGGTGGCGTGTTATCTCAAAATGGTGCAAACTTTTCAGTAGCATCTTCTGGTTTTTACAGAATTTCAGTTAACGTTAGCACTTTACAATACAATATCATGCAAGGCCGAATGGGTTTTGTAGGTGGTGCAACAGGTGCAGGATGGAACCCTCCGGGTGTGTTTCCTAATTATGCCTTAGGCAATGCAGGCACCAACTTATTTGTTGGTCTTACCGATTTTACGTCGGGCGGATGGAAACTGATTGATAATGACCAATGGAATAATGGTAGCAATACAGTTGACGAAACAAGAAGTTATGGCTCTACCGGCGGCGATGGAAGCACATTGGAAGTAAATGGTACAAACTTTAATGATTTTTCTACACCTGGCCGTTACCGTGTTATTTGGGACGGACGTGACAGGGATAATGTAAAATACTTTGCAAGCCCTGCTTCAGAAATGAGAGTAGTTGGTGATGGTATCACCGGTGTTCCTGCATGGAATCCCGGCGCATCACCGCAAATGACTTATATGGGTAATGGTATATGGACTAAAACACTCGACTTAGAAGCAAATAAGGATATTAAATTTTTAGCAGGAGCCAATTGGGGTGCATTTGATTATGAAGATAACAGCGGCGGTAGCCAATCGGTTGGCACACCAAGAGCTATTAAATGGGAAGGTGGAGCTAACTTTAAAACTCCTGCAACTGCCGGTACATACACCATTACTTTAAATGAAAATTTACAAACAGTAACCATTAACTAATTAACCATTGAAAAACCTGTAAAGCCGTAAAAAACTATTTGGCTAAATAGTGTTTTGCATCGGTATTTTTAAAAGGGTTGACAGGTTTGTCAGCCCTTTTAAATTTATTGTTATTGGATGCAGGATTGAAAAGAAAAATTTTTAAAATTAATACTACATGCAACTTAAAAATATCAGCAGTAGCAAAACAACAGTTGTTATAATATTACTTGCCTTCGTTTTTTTTATAAATGAAAAATCTTTTGCTCAAAATCCCGTAAAAGAAATTGGCAACATCACAGCAGTTTATATAAAAGGTCAACAGGTAAGTATCACTACTCAAAATGCACATGCACTCATAACAGTTTACTCTCAAAATATCATCAGGGTGCGTATTGATAAACAAAAATTAATGCCCAACCATTCTTATGCTGTTATCATGCAACCGCTAACAACTGATGCAAAAATTACTGAAGATAAAAACCAGGTTAACATCAGCACAAATGCAATCAAAGTAAAAATATTAAAAGAGCCATTCAACATCAGCTTTTATACAGCAGCCGGCGATTTAATAAATAAAGATGAGGAAGGATTAAATACATCCTGGGTAGGCGAAGAAGTTACTACATATAAAACAATGCAGGATGCTGAAAGGTTTATTGGCCTGGGCGAAAAAACAGGCAATTTAGACAGGCGGGGTAATGGTTATACCAACTGGAACACTGATGCATTTGGTTACAGTACCGGGCAAGACCCCATCTATTCCAGCATACCATTTTACATTGGCATTCATCATCACATTAATTATGGTATTTTTTTAGACAACTCTTATCAAACCGATTTTAATTTTGGCGCCAGCAACAACCGCTTCTCTTCTTTTGGCGCACGTGGCGGCGAAATGAATTATTATTTTATATACGATACAAGTATTGCTGGTATCATCAATGCATACACCACACTTACAGGCCGCATGAAAATGCCGCCACTTTGGAGTTTGGGTTATCAGCAAAACAGGTACAGTTATTATCCCGATACAGAAGTGCTACGTATTGCACAAACATTAAGGGAGAAAAAAATCCCGGCAGATGGTATAACCCTTGATATACATTACATGGATAAATACCAGTTGTTTACCTGGGATAAAGAACGGTTTCCCAATCCTGTAAAACTAACCGGCAAACTAAAAGAAATGGGTTTTGAAACTACTGTGATAGTTGATCCCGGGATAAAGATTGAACCCGGGGCGCCTGCTTTTGAAAGAGGATTAAAAGCCGATGCATATTTAAAATACCCCGACGGTAAATATTACAGTGGGCAGGTATGGCCCGGCTGGTGCTACTTTCCTGATTTTACTTCGGAAAAAGGACGCAACTTTTGGAAAAACGAAATGAAATTTTTTAATGATAATGGAGTAAAGGGAATATGGAACGATATGAATGAGATAGCTACCTGGGGGCAAAAAATGCCTAGTAATATCATTTTTGATTTTGAAGGAAGAAAAACTTCACTTCTTGAAGGACGTAATGTATATGCACTTGAAATGACACGCAGCAGTTACGAAGGTGCCAGGATGTTTTCGAATGAAAGGCCCTTTGTACTTACACGGGCAGGCTATGCAGGTTTGCAACGCTACACCGCAATTTGGACGGGTGATAACCGATCGGAAGATGATCACATGCTGCTGGGAATACGGTTAATAAACAGCCTGGGCTTAAGTGGCGTGCCATTCACCGGCATGGATATTGGCGGCTTTACCGGTAACCCTTCAACCGGCCTGTATGCAAGATGGATACAGTTGGGGGCATTCATGCCTTATTTCCGTAACCATACTGCTATCAATACAAAATCATCTGAGCCATGGGCCTATGGCGAAGAAGTAACTGAAATTTCACGCAATTATATCAGCCTTCGTTATAAATTATTGCCTTACCTGTATAGTACATTTTACGAAGCAACACAAACCGGTTTGCCGGTAGTTAGGTCGCTTGCAATAGAAAATACTTTCAACCCAAAAATTTATGACCCTGCATTTCAAAACCAGTTTTTGCTTGGCCAATCATTATTGGTAATACCGGTAGAAAGTAATAAAAATTTTATAAAAGCATATTTTCCGCCGGGCAACTGGTATGATATGTACAACGATAAATTACAAACGGGAGCAACAGAAAAAATAATTGAGTTAAGCACACATAAATTACCGGTTTATATAAAAGAAAGCAGCATTATACCCATGCAATCGCTGGTGCAATCAACTGCTTTTATGCCTTCCGATACGCTGATGCTTCATATTTATAAAGGCAATTTGCAAAACAGTTATGTATATTATGAAGATGACGGTAAAACCTATGATTATGAAAAAGGCGTTTTTTATAAACGCACCATGCATTATAACGCACAACAAAATGAGTTGATATTACAAAAACCTGAAGGAAGTTTTCAATCAAAATTCAAAAAAATCATGTTGGTATTGCATGGATTTATTGATGCAAAAAATATAACAGTAAATGGTAAACAGGTGGCATTACAACCGTATGTAAATAACTTCATAACGCAGGTATCTTTATTTGATCCTATTGGGCAACAGCAGCAAGCCGATGCTGCCAATACCTTTAATGCTGTGATAAAAAATGAAGATGAACAAATAAGGATATCTTTCTGATATGTGGAATAAAATTTTAAAAAAAACTATAATTAAAAAAAGATGCCAAACAAGTATGTAAACAAAACTAAAACCATTAAAGTATATTTGCGCCATGAAAAAAGAAGTAACTAAGATTGGGGTATTAACTAGCGGTGGTGATAGCCCGGGAATGAATGCCTGCATACGGGCCGTGGTTCGTTCGGGGCTTTATTATAATCTGGAAGTGTATGGAATCATGCGGGGATACAGTGGCATGGTAGAAAATGATATTATTAAAATGGAAAGCCGCAGTGTGGCCAATATCATACAGCGTGGAGGCACCATTTTAAAAACATCACGCTGTAAAGAATTTTATACACCCGAAGGAAGGCAGCAGGCATATAACAACCTTAAAAAACTTGGTATCAACGGGCTTGTAATTATTGGTGGTGATGGCAGTTTCAGGGGTGCACAAATTTTCAGCAATGAATTTGATATACCCTGTATTGGTTTGCCCGGCACTATTGATAAAGATATTGCCGGCACAGATTTTACCATCGGTTTTGATACGGCAGTGAATACGGCTGTAGAAGCTATTGATAAGATTAGGGATACCGCCGATGCACACGACCGTTTATTTATAATAGAAGTGATGGGCCGGGATGCTGGCTACATAGCCTTGCACAGCGGTATTGCAACCGGAGCCGAAAATATACTTATTCCCGAAAAGAAAACTGATATTGACAGCATCATCAAATCGCTACAGGAAAAAGAGAAAAGAAAAAAATTAGTAAACCTGATTGTGGTAGCCGAAGGCGAAGAGTTTGGAGGAGTAGAACTGGCTAAAATGATTAAAGAAAGAATGCCACTTTTGGAAACAAGGGTTTGCATTTTAGGCCATATACAAAGAGGTGGCACTCCAACCTGTTTCGACAGGCTGATAGCCAGCCGTATGGGCTATTCAGCAGTTGAAAGCCTGATTGAAGGAAGGCATAATATTTTTGTGGGAATATTAAATAACAAAATGCATTATATACCGCTTGATGAAGCAGTAAAAAAGAAACAACGCATTAGTGAAGAATGGCTGAAGATTGTAAAAATACTGGCTTCATAAATATTAAATTAAAGCAGCCATTTACTATTACCTGCTTTTTAACCAAACAAAATAATTAACCATAATTTAAATGAGTAAACACATAAGTAAGTACCTGCACAAACAAATGGACAAAGAAGCAGGTCTTTCGCACTCTCAGAAAAAAACAAAGATAATCGCCACTGTAGGCCCGGCCTCCGAATCACCCGAAAAACTTTTAGAACTAACTAAAGCCGGTGTAAATGTTTTCAGGCTAAATTTTTCTCATGGCACTTACGAAAACAAAAAAACAATCATTAACCATATAAGAACAATAAATAAAATGGAGCCGGTAAATATTGCCATACTAGGCGATTTACAAGGCCCCAAATTAAGGGTTGGCGATCTTGAAAACGGGCAGATAGAACTTGTTGAAGGCGCCGACATTATTTTCAGTACGGTAAAGCAGGTGGGTACGACAAAAAAAATTTATGTTTCCTATCCGCAATTAACCACCGATGTTAAAATAGGAGAACGAATTTTTTTGGATGATGGAAAAATGGAAGTGAAGGTTAAAGAAATACTAAGCGATACCGAAATTAGTGTAAGCATCACTGTTGGTGGAATTTTGTTACCCAAAAAAGGTGTAAACCTACCCGACTCCGAATTAACAATGCCATCCATGACAGAAAAGGACTTTGCCGATCTTGACTTCATTATCGAAAACGACCTGGATTGGGTAGCTTTGTCGTTTGTACGTAAAGCAACAGACATTACAGCTTTAAAAGCAAAAATTGCCGAAAAGAAAAGCAAGATTAAAGTAATTGCAAAAATTGAAATGCCGGAGGCATTAAAAAATATAAGGGATATAATTGTAGAAAGTGATGGTATTATGATAGCCCGTGGCGATTTGGGTGTGGAGTTACCGGTAGAAAAAGTACCCGTGATACAAAAGGAACTGATTAGAAAATGTATGCACCGTGCCAAACCCGTGATTGTGGCTACCCAAATGATGGAAAGCATGATGGACCGCATACAGCCCAACCGCAGCGAGGTAACAGATGTGGCTAATGCAGTAATGGAAGGCGCTGATGCAGTGATGTTGAGTGGCGAAACCGCTATGGGAGAATATCCAACACAGGTGGTGGAAACAATGAGCAGGATAATTATGGAAGTGGAAAAATCTTTGTATGATTATAACCGGGATGATATCCTGTCGCCACAACCCCACTCCCCTTCTTTTTTAAGTGATGCAATTTGTTATACTGCCTGTAAACTGGCCAGCGATACCAATGCCCGTGCATTGATTGGTATGACGCAAAGCGGTTACACTGCATTTATGCTTAGCAGTTACCGGCCAAAATCTCCATTATATATTTTTAGTAAAGAAAAAAGCCTGATAGCACAACTGAGCTTAAGTTGGGGCGTACGTGCATTTTATTATGCCGAAGAAGAAAGCCTTGATGATATTATTTTTGACCAGATAAATATTTTGAAAGAGCGTGGTTTTATAAACAGCGGCGATGTGGTGGTTAACACAGGAAGCACCCCTGTGGAATCGCACCTGCCTACCAATATTGTAAAAGTATCAACAGTGGAGTAACACAAACTTTTATGCAATATGGTAAAGTCGCTGTCGTTGTTTGTTTCCGCTATTGTAGGTTACCGCCGTTGTTGGTAGCCTAACCAATAACAACAATCAGCAATGCTGATAATTTTTATTAACTGGTAACTGTTATAATATTTCAAACATCATACTTACTCCCACATACAAATGATGATGCCAGCAATAATATTGCCAACAATAGAATATCCTGCATTAATGAGGAACAGGCCCAAAGGCGATTTTTGGTACAGGTAATTAATACCAATGGTTGTAGCGCAAAAGCAAACACCTGTAAGGGCGCCAAGTTTTAAGCCGCTCATCCATCCAGCCCCACGTATATGCAATCGTTCGGCAATGATAGCAATGGCAAGGGCCTGTATAAACATTAAAACCAGCGAGCCGCCAAACATAAGCCCCATACCTTTTTTAGCATCGGGTGCATTTACATCAATCTTTAAATATGTAATCCATTTTTTTGAAAACATGGCAGGCGAATACCAAAGCGATCCCAATACCCAATAAGCAATGGCAGCTACCGCAATAGCCGGCCAGTTTAAATAATCAAATAAATTACCCATGATTGAAAAGTTTTGGTGTATGAAAATGAAATATACAAACAGTTTTTTTCAGGTGCAAGTAAAGGGAAGGAATTATGTTGAGAGTTGGAGTTGATGGCTGTTAGTTGGTGGTTGATGGTTGTTTGTTGGGTTATTGGTCGCTGTCGTTATTGGTTGCCTGGCCAACAACATATTAGTTGCATTATTTTGTTTGTCTTACACCCCTACAAAATTTAATAAAAAACTTCTTCTTATACTGCATCACAATGATAGACTCAATCTATTTATTATTTTCTTGTTAATAACAATGAAACCTCCTTTCAAAATCTAATGCCAAAATATATTTGCTTACGATTCAATTTCAGTTATTTTAAAAATTAAAACCAGGTTAATTACAAGCAGATGACATTAAAAAAGGTTGTACCCGGTATAAGCATAATACTTTGTTCGTTTACGATAAATGCACAAAATAATTTAAAAATAAAAGTAGTGAATGCTGCCGGTAACAAACCCCTGGAAGCAGTAAGCATTTCGGTCAACAACAAACCAATTGCTACTATAGATAAAAACGGGATAGCTGCGTTGCAATTGGAAACCGGCAATATGAGGTTGCATTTTTCTTCAGTAGGTTTTGAAGCTACAGATACAACAATAACCTTCCCCTATCATGATACCATATTAGTGATGCTTACTGCTTCACAGAAAGAGATGGATGAAGTAATAGTAGTTTCATCAACAAGAAACAATCAGCGAATTGAAAATTCACCATTAAAAGTTGAAGTGCTTGGGCATGAAGAGATGGATGAAGAAAGCGCAATAAAGCCTGCTGGCATAGCAAGCATACTGGGCGATGTTAGTGGCGTGCAAATACAACAAAGTAGCGCCATTAACGGAAACGCAAACGTAAGAATACAGGGGCTTGATGGCCGGTACACACAAATATTAAAAGACGGAATGCCTTTGTACGACGGCTTTAGCGGCGGCTTTGGAATTTTGAGCATCCCACCTTTGGATTTAAAACAAGTGGAGTTAATTAAAGGCTCTGCTTCCACTTTATATGGCGGCGGCGCCATTGGCGGACTTGTAAATATTATTTCACGAAACCCAACTGCAAAACAACAAGCGGTAGTGTGTATTAATCAAACCACATTGAAGGAAACCAACCTCAATACTTTTATTGCCAAGCGTAATAAAAAAACGGGCTATACTTTTTTTGGAGGATACAATTACCAGAAAGCAGTTGATGTAAATAAAGATGGTTTTTCTGATGTGAGTGATTTGAAAGGTTTAGTATTGCACCCCCGGTTATTTTTTTATCCCGATGAAAAAACAACAATCGTTGCAGGTTATACCGGTACTTATGAAAACAGAGACGGCGGTGATATGCAGGTGCTGGATGGAAAAACAGATGCCACTCACCAATATTTTGAAAATAACCATATAGCAAGAAATAGTTTTGAATTAACTGCTCAAAGATTTTTGGCAAATAATAAGAAGCTTGAATTTAAAAGCAGCTTAAGTTCCTTCAAAAGAAGAATAAACAGCAACGAAATTGATTTTACAGGCAGGCAATTGAACTATTATACCGAGTTGTCTTTATTAGTGCCCTATAAAGAAAACAGTTTAGTAGCAGGCATTAATTTTACAGGCGATCAATTTAAAAAAATTACTCAAAACATTCAGCTAAACAATTTCAATAACAATACTATTGGTTTGTTTGTTCAAAATACCTGGAACGTAAAAGAGCATACAACCATTGAAGCAGGTTTACGAAACGATTATCAATTTACTTATGGCAATTTCCTGTTGCCCCGTGTAGCATTGTTTCATCGCTTTAGCGAGCATTGGGCTACAAGATTTGGTGTTGGCTTTGGGTACAAAACACCCAATGCCTTATCGCCACAAAATACCGATTATGCAATACAAAAAATACAATCGCTACCCACAAATATTAAAGCCGAAAAATCTATTGGCTATAATGCAGAACTGAATTACAAAACCACCTGGGGCGATGGCAACGAGTTGTTCATTAACCAGGCATTCTTTTTAACGCAATTAAACCATCCAATCATTGCAACCGTATTACCAAATGATGATGTAACATTTAGCAACCAGGCAAAGCCAGTTATTACTAAGGGCTCCGACACCTATATTAATACAGAAATTGATGGCTGGGAATTATATGTTGGTTATACTTTTACCATTGCCGAAAGAAAATACTTAGCACAAAACCAATTTGTACCACTCACACCCAAACATCGTTTTGCATTTACCATTGTAAAAGATTTTGAAAAACCCGGCCTGCGGTTTGGTATTGAAGGTTCGTACACAGGGCATCAATACAGGGACGATTACAGCAAAACTCCCGGCTATTTATTTATGGCTGCCATGATAGAAAAGAAATTGGGTAACCATTTTAGTATTGTATTGAATGGGGAGAATATTTTAGATTATCGTCAAAGCAAAACCGAAGCACTTTATTCGGGCACAATAACCAATCCTGTTTTCAATCCTTTGTGGGCGCCTATTGATGGTAGAGTGATAAATCTTTCTGTAAAATGGCATCTTTGATTTTGATGACAGTATTTAGCCATACTAAAATTGTCATATGCTATTGACTGTCTCATGAGTTATTACTTGATAAAACTCTTACAGGTTTATTTACCTGTATTGCCAGTTTAAAACAGTTTAATTTCTCATGCCTTTTTGTTGCCAGTTCATAATCAAAAACAATATTTATTACAATGTCTTTGACAAGCACAAATCCTTATGTATAGATATATATTTTTCTACAGGTTGATGGAGACACAAACTGATATAATTTTGTGAGTTTAGGTAAAGAAATAATTTTTAATTTTTGCCTATTAAAAAATACAATCTTACGTATTGAAACTACCTAAGTGTTTAAAGCAACAGTAGCTACTGCATTATTTTAGTATGACTTTTAAAAGGGTAAAATGTTCTTGTGCAAAAGTTCGTTTTATGTACTTTATCATTTTATTATCTTACATGGTGTTAAATTTGTAATAACTTAAAAGCCCATGACAACCGAAGATGAAGCTATTTATAAAAAACATGGTATGCAACCGTTGTATTTTAGTAGTACAACAGGAACTGGGTAAGCTGGGATTAAATGCCAGCCGCATAACGCTGGGTGAAGTAATACTGGAAAAGGAAATTAACAAAGAGGAAAAAATCAAATTACAACAGGCGTTGTCTCAACTGGGTTTTGAGTTGATAGACGATAAGAAGAGCCGAATTATTGAACAGATAAAAAACAGTATTATTCAACTGGTGCAACAGCAAGAGATGGATGGCCGCACCAACCTCTCGGACTGGTTGAGCAACAAACTGCATTTGGAGTACAATTATTTATCTCATCTTTTTTCAGAAGTAGAAGGTACTACTATTGAAAAATATTTCATTGCACAAAAAATAGAAAAGGTAAAAGAGCTGTTGGTGTATGATGAATTATCATTGAGTGAGATTGCCTTCAGGTTGAATTATTCCAGCGTTGCCTATTTAAGCAACCAGTTTAAAAAGGTTACTGGCCTTACACCGAGTCATTTCAAACAAATTGGAATGGAGAAAAGAAAACCATTGGATAAAGTGTGATATGCTTTCTTATCTCATTTGGCTATGAAAAAATTGGTTAATAAAATTTGTCAGGATAGATAAAATTATTTCTTCCGAAGAGTAATATAATGGAAGTAGTATAGTGCATTACTAAAGAAAAAAGCAAAAGAATAAATTTATATTAGCCGAAAGAAGTAAGGAATTGATATTCTAATTTGATCGTTCTTTCTTTATTGTAGTCTGACTGATACGAGGTATCGCTTGTTACCAAATTGTATTTCCATTTAAAACAGTTGCAGTCTTACAACCAATTAATTAAAATACAGGAAGTGGCTGGAAAATGCAAAGAATGAAATATTTTATAAAAATATACCGTTTAGTATATTTTTGTATATCTTTGACTTTATTACTTCAATATAAACTTTAATCGTCATGAGTAAAGCGGAAAGAACAAAACAGTTTATTATTGAGAAAACAGCACCTGTTTTCAATGAAAAAGGATTTTCTGGAACTTCCCTTACTGATTTGACAAAAGCAACAGGGCTTACCAAAGGAAGTATCTATGGTAATTTTGAAAATAAAGATGAAGTGGCATTAGCTGCTTTTGATTACAATTTCAATCGTGTTACAAACTATATTAAAGAACAAATTTTAAAAACAGACAATTCAATTGAACGTCTTTTAGTATATCCAAAAGTGTATCGTAATTTTTTGGTTATTCCTTTTCTAAAACCCGGTTGCCCGATATTAAATACTTCTACAGAAGCTGACGATACACACCCACAATTAAAAGAGCGTGCAACTAAGGCACTTTTATTTTGGAAAACATCAATAGAAAATCAAATAAAAAGAGGAATTGAGAGGGAAGAGATCAAAGCGGAAACCAATCCTTCAGAAGTAGCGATAATTCTGATATCGCTTATTGAGGGTTCAATTATGCAAGCGAAGGTTACAGGAAGAGGAACTGAGTTGAAAGTTGCTATGAGTTATTTAGAAAAAATTATTCAGAATTTAAAGACATAAATTTTTTTGAAATTAAATATACCGAATGGTATTATTTAATCAATATTAGTTATGAAAAAAAAAATTAGAAAGTAAAGCAAGGGTCTATATCAATAGAAAAGACCAATTGGTTTGTTTTAAATATTAATATTATGAATACACTTTTGGAACAATCTATCAAAGCTCACGGTGGGCTTGCAAATTGGAACAAATTAAATTGGGTCAAGTTATGCACAAAAATCAGTGGATTGCTTTGGCAAATGAAGGGGCATCCTAATCTTTTAAACGATACCACCATTATTGTTGACACTAAAAAACAATACATTTCTTATAAGCCTAAAAGAGAAGATTGGTTTACCTCATTTGAGCCTAACCGTGTAGCAGTTCATTTGAGCAACAACACTAATGAAGAATTGCTAAACCCACGTCAGTCGTTTGCAAATCATACAAAAGAAACGAAATGGACACGCTTGCAAATGATCTATTTTGCCAGTTACGCAATGTGGAATTACATAAACATTCCTTTTGTTTTTGCAAATTCAGATTACGAAGTAAAAGAAATGGAAACGTGGAAGGAAAATGGAGAAACGTGGAAGCGAATACAGGTAATTTTTCCAAACCATATTGTAACACACTCTCATAAACAAACATTCTACATAGATGAAACCGGACTAATCCGTAGGCACGATTATAATGTAGAACTTATAGGCAACGGCAGAAGTAGTCACTATTTATACGATTATCAGGAAGTAAACGGCATAAAATTTCCAACCAAAAGACGGGTGTTTGCACGATTGGAAGATAATACCTCACTACAACCAGAACCACTTTTGGTATCAATAGACGTAACGGATATTGAATTGGTTTTCTAACAATTTCAGAATAATAATTTAATCAAAAAATGATATGGCATTATTAAAAAAAATATTAGAAAGCAGCATTCGGGTTCAATATCAGGATTGCGATCCTTTTAATCATTTGAATAACTCCCGTTACATAGATTATATGATGGCCGCCCGTACGGAACAGCTGTTTGAAAATTATGATTTCAATACGGCTGAAATAGCCCAAACACAATGCATTGGTTGGGTGTCGGCTCAAACACAAATTTCATATCTGTTCCCCACTGTATGGATGGAGGTTGTGAATATTGAAACCAGGCTTATTACTTATTCTAATAGTAGTTTGTTAGTTGAAGCTGTGATGCGTAATGAGGATAAAACGTATATCAAAGCCATTATGTGGGCAAAGCTGGTACATTTCAATATCAAAGCCCAACACAGCTTAAAACATTCTGAAGAGTTAATGAACTTTTTCGGACAAATACATTATCCGATTGAGGGTAATCCAACATTTGAAGAACGAGTGAAAACAATAAAACAAAATAATCAATAATTATGAAAAGGATAATTCTAATCGTTACAGTTTTTGCAAGCATTATTGCAAATGCACAAACATTCACACTAAAAAGTTATGAACTTGGTGGACAAGCCACCAACAAGCAAGTGCTTAACGGTTTTGGTTGCAATGGCGAAAATAAATCCCCACAACTGTTTTGGGAAAACGCACCAAGTGGCACAAAAAGTTTTGCCGTTACAATTTTTGATGAAGATGCACCAACAGGAAGTGGTTGGTGGCATTGGCTGATTTTTGATATTCCGGCTTCCATAAAAGAGTTAATATCGGATGCTGGAAATATCAAATTGAAAAACGCACCAACAGGAGCAATTCAAAGCATCACTGATTTTAAAACCTATGGTTATGGTGGAGTTTGTCCGCCCGAAAATAGCAAAGCTCACCGATATGTGGTTACGGTTTACGCACTAAAAACCGACAAACTCGGCTTAGACCAAAACGCAAATCCGGCAATGGTTGGTTTTATGTTAGAGCAAAATGTTTTTGAAAAAGCATCACTCATTTTTTATTACAAACAATAAGCTATGAACACAAATTATTTAGAAAGCATAACCAAACAATTTGAGTATTATAAAATGCTTGGCGAGAAAACATTTGCACAAGTGCCAGACGAAAAATTGTTTTGGCAATACAACGAAAATAGCAACAGCATCGCCACAATTGTAAAGCATTTATGGGGTAATATGTTGAGTCGTTGGACAGATTTTTTAACCGCAGATGGAGAAAAAGAATGGCGAAATCGTGATGATGAATTTGAAAACGACATTTCTACAAAAGATGAATTACTGCAAAAATGGAATGACGGCTGGAAAGTGTTTTTAGATACAATGAAATCGTTGAAAGAGGAAGATCTCGGAAAAATAATTTACATACGCAATCAGGGGCATACCGTATTGGAAGCCATCAACAGGCAGTTGGCGCATTATCCCTATCACATCGGGCAAATTGTTTTCATCGGAAAAATGTGTGCCGAAAAATGGGCTTCGCTTTCCATTCCGAAAGGAAATTCAAAAGTGTTCAATGATGATAAATTTTCAAAACCAAAACACAAGGCGCATTTCACAGATGAATTTTTAAACAAACCAAAAGACGAACAAAAATGATAACAGAAGAAAAAGCAAAAGCATTTGCAGCAGAATGGATTAATGCGTGGAACAGCCACAGCATAGAAAACATATTGGAACATTATGAAAATGATGTGGAGTTTTATTCGCCCCTTATTCCGTTACTGAAATTCAACGATGAGGGTGTAATCAAAAACAAAATTGATTTGAAAAATTATTTTGAAATCGGCTTAAACACTTATCCCGATTTGAATTTTCAATTTCATCATTGTTTTGTGGGCATCAATTCTGTTGTCATTTATTACACTTCTGTAAACGGAAGATTATCTGCCGAAGTTTTTGAATTGAGCGAAAATGGAAAAGCAAAACGGGTGATTTGTAATTATTCAAATAAATATTAGAATTAGAATTTTTTATGAAAAACAATCAACATAATGAGATGAGAATTGTCAATTATACAAAAGAAAACCAAAACCATTTTGAACGCTTGAATAAAGCGTGGCTGAATAAATTTTTTGAAGTTGAACCACTTGATGAAAGCCTGCTTTCACAACCCGAGAAATTTATTCTGAACAAGGGCGGACACATCTTTTTCGTAGAATATAAAAGAGAAATTATTGGAACGGTTGCTTTGATTTTTGTAAAACAAGGAGTTTATGAATTGGCAAAGATGGCGGTTGACGAAGTATTTCAAGGCTTAGGTGCAGGGAAATTTTTGTGCAGTTCAGCAATTGAAAAAGCAAAAAAGCTAAATGCAGAAAAGCTGATTTTGTTTACCAACTCAAAGTTACAACCAGCAATCAACATCTATCGCAAGTTGGGTTTTGTAGCTATACCGCTTGATGAACAGCAATTCAAAAGAGCCAATATAAAAATGGAATTGTGTTTAAAAAAAACATAATTACAATTTTAAAATAGCAACAACATTTAAAGAATAGCAAAATGAAATTTACATTATCAAAATCATTAGAAATTTTGGAAAGAACTCCAACTATCCTTTCTACAATGCTTTCTGGTTTATCGGAAGATTGGGTGAATTGTAACGAGGGTGAAAACACCTGGAATGCTAAGGAAGTTGTAGCACATTTAATTATTTGCGATAAAACAAACTGGATTCCAAGAATTAAAATCATGTTATCTGATAATGAAGAAAAATCCTTGTTACCTATTGACATGATGGCTCAGTTTGAAATGGCAAAAAACAATCAATTAGAGTCTTTGCTTATGGAATTTAAATCAATAAGGGGAAAAAGTATATCTGATTTGAGAAAATTCAACCTTCAGAAATCTGATTTTGCAAAGACTGCATTTCATCCCAGAATTTTTGAAGTGAATGTTCAGCAATTAATTACTACCTGGGTTACACATGACTTAAGCCACCTCACACAAATTTCTAGAACAATGGCAAAGCAATATAAAAATGAAGTGGGAGCATTCAGAGAATATTTTAAAATATTAATGTAAAAAAAATATGAAAAAAATCGGATTAGTAGGAGGTATCAGTTGGGCTTCAACAGTAGATTATTACCGATATATTAATGAAGAAACCAATAAAAAAATGGGTAGTTTAAATTTTGCAGAGTGCATTATTTATTCGGTAAATTTTGAACATTTCAGAACATACAACGCACAATACAATTGGGATGCTACCTTTCGCTTACTTGTTGATGCTGCGTTTCAGTTAAAAAATGCGGGTGCAGAAATTTTATTGCTTGGTGCAAATACAGCACATATTGTTGCTGAAAGAATAAGTGAAAAAATTGGTTTGCCGTTTATAGACATCAGGACGGCAACAGCAAATGCAATAAATAAACAAGGCTTAAAAAAGGTTGGATTGATTGGCACTGTTTATACAATGGAACTTAATTTTTATAAGGATAAATTTTCGGAACAAAGTATAAATGTAATCATCCCTGAAAGCAATACAGACAGGCAATACATTGAAGAAAAATTACTAAATGAGTTAGGCAAAGGGATACTTCTGCCTGAAACAAAAAAGAAGTTCATTGAAATAATAGAAAAGCTAATTAAACAGGGTGCAGAAGGCATTGTTTTAGGCTGCACCGAAATTCCCTTAATCATTTCACAGCATGATATTAGTATTCCCGTTTTCAATACTACACTTATTCATGCACAAGCTGCAGTTGAAGCGGCTTTGTCATAAAACCACAATTAACATTATGAACATCAAAACATTGTTTAGAAAAAAACCTATTGAAGCCTATAAAGAGGATATAAAGTCAAGTCAACTAAAAAGAACACTTGGGAAATGGGAACTTACTGCTATTGGAGTAGGTGCTGTAATTGGCGGAGGAATTTTTGTTTTAACAGGAGTAGCAGCCAACCAATATGCCGGACCTGCCTTAGCATTATCTTTTGTTTTGGCAGGGATAGGCTGTCTGCTTGCTGCATTTTGTTATGCGGAATTTGCAGCCATATTACCTGTTTCTGGTTCTGCTTATGCATATTCGTATGGAACAATAGGTGAATTTTTTGCATGGTTTATTGGCTGGAACCTCATCCTGGAATATATGATGGGGGCAACAACTGTTGCAGTGAGTTGGTCAAAGTATTTTGTAAAACTACTTCACCTTTTAGGTATAAACAATTTACCATCGTGGTTAATCAACGATCCCATAACTGCAAAAGAAGAAGCGCTCAAGTTGGGTACAACTCCATCATCTTTTTCTGTCAATCTTCCTGCCGCATTAATTGTATGGGTTGTTACCTATATTCTTGTGCGTGGAATAAAAGAATCAGCTAAAACCAATAATATTATTGTTTCAATAAAAGTAGCTGCCGTTTTATTTGTTATTGTAGCAGGTATAGCCTATATCAATCCCGCTAATTGGCATCCGTTTATCCCAAAGCAAACTATTGATAGTTCAGGAGTGAGCCATTATGGTATTTCGGGAGTGATAACCGCAGCCGGACTTGTATTTTTTGCATTCATTGGGTTTGATGCAGTTTCTACACAATCACAAGAAGCGATTAACCCAACAAAGGATATTCCTTTTGCAATCATAACATCTTTAGTTGTTTGTACAATACTATACATTCTTGTTTCATTAACGATAACTGGAATGGCCAAATACACAGGCTTAGATCTGGGAGCACCGGTAGCATCTGCCTTCAGTTCCGCAGGTCTTAGTTGGGCATCTCTTTTAATAACTATTGCTGCTGTTATAGGATTAATATCCGTAATGCTTGTAATGCTCTTATCGCAAACAAGAATTTTTCTTAATATGGCAAAAGATAGCTTATTACCAAAAAATATTTTTGCAACAATTCACCCAAGATTCAAAACACCCTGGAAGAGTACTATTCTATTAGGGCTTATTTCGTCAATGGTTGCAGCGTTAACGCCAATTGAAAAAGCAACAAAGATGACAAGTATCGGCACTTTGTTTGCCTTTGCTATGATTTGTATTGCAGTTTTAATTCTGAGAAAAAAAGAACCTGATCTTTACAGGCCATTTAAAGTTAAAAACCTGACAGTTGTAGCAGTTTTAGGATTTTCATTCAATATACTACTAATGTTCAGCTTGGATAAATCAACCTGGTTACGCTTAATTGTGTGGAGCATTGCAGGTATAGTAATCTACTTTTTGCATAGTGCTAAAAGAAGCAACCTGAATAACTTAAATAATGAATAAACATGAAATATGCAATTGCTAATGCAGACAGAAATGACTTGTCAGTAATTTTTAACCTTTTTGAAAAGGCAATTCAATTTTTAAAATTAAATAAATATATCGGGTGGAATAGTTATGATAAAGCGTTTATTCAATCAGATATAGAACAAGGGCGTTTATTTAAGATAACAATCGGAAATGAAATAGCCTGCATTTTCAGCGTTTGTTATAGCGATGCATTGATATGGCGTGAAATGGAAAAAGGCAATGCAATTTATTTGCATCGCATTGTATTGAACCGATATTTTGCAGGTGAAAAACTGTTCAGTAAAATTCTAGAATGGGCAATACAGTTTGCAAAAAACAATAATTTGCAATATATCCGTATGGACACCTGGGCAGACAATAAAAAGATTATTGATTACTACAAAAGTTATGGATTTTATTTCATTGAAAATTACACAACATCCAACACTGAAGATTTACCGGTACAGCACCGAAACCTAAATGTAGCTTTATTGGAATTTGCTTTGTAAGGAAATTAATTTTCTGAATATTTATGTTTCTCATTAAAAATAATATGATTGAGTATGAAATTTTAATTTGAAAACAATATAGTTTTAGAAAATGAGGGCTTATTATTAAATCCACTTACTTTGGACGATATAGAAAACCTGTTAGATGTTGCAACTTCTGATAAAAAACTATTACAGTTTTCACCTAAACAAGTTTATACAAAAGCATTACTGACAGAATATATAGAAAATGCGATTACCTTAAGAAACAATCAAACAAGGTATTCCTTCAGCATTTTTTCAAAAACAAATAATTGCTTTATAGGAAGTACTGCGTTTCTAAATATTTCCAATCCCGATGACAGGCTTGAAATAGGAGCAACATGGATCGGTAAAGAATTCCAGGGAAAAGGAATAAACACACAAAGCAAATACCTTTTATTGCAATACGCATTTGATTCACTTCAAGCCCATAGAATAGAATTTAAAGCCGATGAACGAAATATGCAATCCAGAAAGGCAATTGAAAAAATTGGCGGAAAGTTTGAAGGCATTTTGAGAGAACATACTTTGATGTATGACGGATACAGAAGAAACACTATTTGCTACAGCATAATTAAAAGTGAATGGGCAAGCGTACAGGATAATCTTATTAAATTAATCAAGTAAAAATATAGCTGTTGCACTTATAGCTTAAACATTGGTAAATTAAAAATTTCAAAAATGGATAACTGTAGAATCTTCATAATTGGGGCTGGTGCAATAGGTAAAGCATTGGCAGTATTTCTAAAAAATGAAGATAAAGAGGTTATTCTTCTTCGGGGAAATATTGATAACATAAAAGAAAGTTATCAGGAAATAGAGGTGGTAATCAATAACAAAAGAATCGTGCAGAATATTAGGACAGGTACTTTAAGTAGTTATCCAGAATTAAGAGGAATAGTTGTGTTAACCAATAAGTCTTTTGGGAATAAACAACTTGCAGAAAAATTGAAAGATAGAACAGGGACTTCGCCAATTGTTATTCTACAAAACGGATTAAACACAGAATCCCCATTTATTGAAAAAGGGTTTATGAATATTTATCGGTGTGTTTTGTTTGCTTCATCACAGTATATTGAAAGCAATAAACTTCGCTTTAAACCTGCATCAGACTCCTTGATTGGTATTATAAGAGGTAATTATGAAAAATTAACTTCAGTTATCTCAGCCTTACAAAATCCGCACTTAATATTTAGAGCAGAAGAAAATATACAACCAGTAATTTGGACTAAGGCTATTGCAAACAGTGTATTTAATTCCGTTTGTCCTCTGTTAGAAACAGATAATGGCATTTTTTATCGTAACAACGATGCACTTAATATTGCAAAGAGGGTGATTTCTGAATGTACTAAAGTAGCTGCTTTACAGGGTATTTACCTTAGCGACGATAAAATATTGGAAGTATTACTTTTAATAAGCAAATCCTCAGATGGACAACTGATTTCAACATATCAGGATATTTTAAATAAAAGGAAAACAGAAATTGAAACTTTCAATTTCGCTATTGCTGAAATTGCTAATCATTTTTATAAAGATAACCTAGTGATAGAAACCAAACTTTTAGGTGAATTGGTAAAATTAAAATCCGACTTATCTCTAAACCAATAAAATTTTCGTAGTCATTTTGGGAATTATAACATTTTATAAAAATCAAAGACATTGCCTGCTGAAGTTGGTATGCTTATCGTGTTGGAAATGGGATAAAACTCAGCAATAATATAGAGTATTTGGATGTTACCTCAAAACTCTACTGATTGGTGCTTTCCTAGCTCAATCGGCTGAAGTGAAATGTTCGGCCAGTCAGTTGCTCTATCATAGGGCAAACAGAAAAATTAGAGAATGACTTACCCCCAGCCATTTCAAAAATATTAAAGCCGATAAACGAAAACCGTTGGATAAAGTATAAATCTTACAAATCATTCTCTAAATACTGTAACAATCTCCCGGGGTGGAGTTGCCAATTTTGTATTCAAATTTTATTACAATGGCAACTCAAAACAACGACACGGTTTTTATTCCTTTGGAAAATGTAGAAAGCGAACATTGCGCCCTGATAGTAGATAAAGGGCTTTCGCAGGTAAAAGGTGTACAAAGCCATAAAGTGGAACTCAACAACCACAGAGCGGTCATCACTGTTGATGATGATGCTTCTGTTGCCACTGCAGTGAAAGCTATCAAAGATTTAGGCTATGGCGTTACTACCATAAAAAAAACATTCCCTGTTTTGAACATGACCTGTGCTTCCTGTGCTGTGAGCGTAGAAAGTATAGTAAACAATACAAAGGGTGTAGTGGCCGCTGCCGTCAATTTTGCTACAGCTACATTGGTTGTGGAATATTTACCCAACATCACCAACCCCGAAGTTTTACAAAAAGCGGTACAGTCCATCGGGTATGATTTATTGCTGAATGATGACAACTCCCAACAGGGAACCCTGGAAGCCATCCACCAAAAAAAGTTCAGGCAGCTAAAACAAAAAACCATTTGGGCCATCCTGCTTTCGCTACCGGTGGTACTGATAGGTATGTTTTTTATGCATATCCCTTATGCCAATGAAATCATGTGGGTATTTGCCACACCGGTTGTTCTTTGGCTGGGCAAAGATTTTTTTATCAATGCATGGAAGCAGGCCAGGCACCGCTCAGCCAATATGGACACCCTGGTGGCATTGAGTACCGGCATTGCATATTTGTTTAGTGTGTTCAATATGTTGTTTCCAAAGTTTTGGCATGCAAGAGGCCTGGAGGCACATGTATATTTTGAAGCGGCATCTGTAGTTATTGCATTTATCCTACTGGGAAAATTATTGGAAGAAAAAGCAAAGGGCAATACATCGTTGGCTATAAAAAAATTAATGGGCCTGCAGCCCAAAACAGTAACCTTACTGCTTCCTGATGGCAGTGAAAAACAAACGGCTATTAATGAAGTACAACCGGATGATATCATACTTGTAAAGCCCGGGGAAAAAATTGCGGTGGATGGTATGGTTTTATCAGGTAATTCTTATGTGGATGAAAGTATGCTGAGTGGCGAACCGGTTCCGGTGTTAAAAAAACAAAATGAAAAAGTATTTGCCGGCACCATCAATCAAAAAGGAAGTTTCCGGTTTAAGGCGGTAAAAGTGGGTAAAAAAACCATGCTTGCACAAATTATTAAAATGGTGCAGGATGCACAGGGAAGTAAGGCGCCTGTACAAAAACTGGTGGATAAAATTGCAGGCATCTTTGTTCCGGTTGTTATTGGCTTTGCATTGCTTACGTTTATCTTATGGCTACTGCTTGGTGGCAATAATGGACTGGTGCAGGGTTTACTGGCAGCCATTACAGTTTTAGTAATAGCATGCCCCTGTGCATTGGGCCTGGCAACACCAACAGCCATCATGGTAGGCGTAGGCAAGGGTGCCGAAAAAGGTATATTGATAAAAGATGCTGAAAGTTTAGAACTGGCAAAAAAAGTAAATGCCATTGTGCTGGATAAAACCGGCACTATCACCGAAGGCAAACCACAGGTAACCGGTATTCAATGGCTGAATAATGATGAAACAACAAAACAGATTTTATTCAGTTTAGAAAAACAATCGGAGCATCCGCTGGCAGAAGCTGTAACAAGTAATTTTCATCAGGAGTCAACTGTTGTATTGGAAAATTTTGAGAGCATAACAGGCAAAGGGGTAAGCGCTTTCTACAATCACCAAAAATATTTTGCCGGCAATAAAAAATTATTGGAAGAAAATACAATCAATTTTCCGGATGAGTTGCTGCGCCATGCAGATGAATGGAGTAAGGAGGCTAAAACGGTGATATGGTTTGCCAACAGTGAAAAAGCATTATCTGTTATAGCCATATCGGATAAGATAAAAGCAAGTGCAGCAAATGCCATTGCTGAGTTGCAGGCAATGAACATTGAGTTATACATGCTTACCGGTGACAATGATGCTACCGCAAAGGCCATTGCAAAACAAGTGGGCATTGGTCATTATGAAGCAGAAGTGTTGCCGCAACACAAAGCGAAATTTATCAAGCGCTTGCAACAGCAGGGTAAAATAGTAGCGATGGTGGGCGATGGCATTAATGACAGCACGGCACTGGCAACAGCCGATGTAAGTATTGCCATGGGTAAGGGCAGTGATATTGCAATAGATGTAGCCAGGATGACCCTCATTTCTTCTGACCTTAAAAAAATAGCGGAGGCCATTCGGTTATCCAAACAAACAGTTGCCACCATCAAACAAAATTTATTCTGGGCATTTATTTATAACCTCGTAGGCATTCCTGTTGCAGCAGGAATATTATTTCCGATAAACGGTTTCATGCTCAACCCGATGATTGCCGGTGCGGCTATGGCATTGAGCAGTGTAAGTGTGGTGAGCAATAGCCTGAGGCTGAAGTGGATGAAATAAAATTTCCGACAGTTACTAAATATCACAAATTAAAACAGAAATTCTACAACAACCATCCACAGTGATTGCATCAACTTTGTACAACTAAAACAAATAAAAATGAATAATACAAAACTTCAGTTTAAAACAAATATTAATTGCAGCGGTTGTGTAGCTGCGGTAAAACCGGTATTGGATAATGCTGCGGGCATCTGCCATTGGTCGGTTGATACGGCCAATAAGGATAAAGTGCTTACAGTAGTTTCCAATGGCATCAGCCAGGAAGAGCTGATGCAAAAAGTAAAACAGGCCGGTTACAAAATAGAAACATTAAATGCATAAAATTTAAAGCCATGAAAAAATTATTTATTGCTATTGCCGGATTGTTATTGGTTGTAAATGCCGGTGCACAAAACGCCGACAGTATTTTAAACCATTACATTAAATTAAAAGAAGCATTGGTAACAGCACATGCTTCACCGGCTACTACTTATGCAGGGCAATTAGCCAGCGCTATCAGGTCCACACCTGCATTTGCCGGGCAGGTTCACTTGCAAAAAGCTGCTGATAAGCTGGCTGCCTCTACAGCATTGGACCCACTGCGCAATGCGTTTAATGAACTCAGCACTTTACTATGGGATGCAGTAAAAGGAAACCAAACAGTGAGCAGGCCATTGTATTATCAATATTGCCCCATGAAAAAATCGTACTGGATTAGTTTTGAAAAAACCATTCGTAACCCCTACTACGGTGCTGCAATGCTGAGTTGTGGCAAAGTAGTGGAAACAAAAGATTAATTTTAGAAAAGAAAAATTTTGTTACCGGCTTTGGTTTTTCATAGCATCTTCGTTGCGACGCTCCGTTCATCTGCAGTGCAGATGGCAGCAAAGGAATGCCGGGCAGTGGTTTCAAAAAAATGATCAGCAGCGAACCATCGGTTGATCGGAGCCTGCCTACCGGACAGGCAGGCGTCGCAACAAAAGCTACATCAGGGCACTGCAGTTGGCTTACCCAAAAAAAATGGTGCAGCATAAATTAATGATATGAACCAGCTAATAAACTTCCGAATTTTTAAATATGCAACGCTGCTCCTGGCCGCTGTTTTTATTTTTAAAAAAAGTGATGCACAACGAGTAGTGCATTACGATTTGTATGTAAAGGATACAATGGTAAACTATGCCAATAAGCTAAAGCGAGCCATTGCCGTAAACGGACAAATTCCCATGCCAACGCTGGAGTTTACCGAAGGTGATACGGCTGAAATTGTGGTGCACAATCTTTTAAATGAAAGCACTTCTTTGCATTGGCATGGTGTGTTTTTACCCAATAAAGAAGATGGTGTGCCTTACCTTACACAAATGCCCATTGCGCCGGGTGCCACTTACACTTATCGCTTTCCTATTGTACAACATGGTACGCACTGGTATCATTCGCATAGCGGATTACAGGAGCAGATTGGTATGTATGGCAGTTTTATCATGCACAAAAGAATGGATGATAAAAATTTCAGAAAAGGCATTGATGACTTGCCAACGGTACCGCTGATACTAAGTGAGTGGACAAATCTGAATCCTAATAATGTACATCGGATGCTGCACAATGCCAGCGATTGGTTTGCAATTAAAAAAGGAGCTACGCAGAGTTATGCCGAAGCTATTGGCAGCGGCCATTTAAAAACAAAACTTACCAACGAATGGAAACGCATGCTGGCTATGGATGTGAGCGATGTATATTATGATAAAATACTAATAAACGGCTTTAACACAACTACGCTTACTTCCATTGATGGCCGGCCCTTAAAAGCCGGAGATAAAGTTCGCTTGCGTATTTCAAACGGTGGGGCTTCTTCTTATTTCTGGCTGCGCTATGGCGGTGGAAAAATAACAGTAGTGGCCAGCGATGGCAATGATGTGGAGCCGGTAGAAGTGGACAGACTCATCATTGCCGTATCGGAAACCTATGATGTGGTACTCCCCATTCCGGAGGAAAATAAATCCTATGAATTGTTGGCAACTACCGAAGACCGCACCCAATCGGCAAGTTATTATTTAGGTAAAGGAACGCCACAACATGCAGGTGCCCTGCCCCGGCTAAAATATTTTGAAGGCATGAAGATGATGAATGATATGATGAAGATGAACGGCGATCTGGATGATATGGGTATGGACATGAGCCTGAACCAAATGGACATGAACAATGTGATGTATCCCGAAATAACGGGAGAAGAAAAAAAGAAAAAGGGCGATAGCATGGATCACAGCATGCATCATAGTGCCGGAGAAAATATAGTAACGCTTAACTATGCCATGCTGCAATCGCCGGGAAATACAATATTGCCGAAGGATGCACCGGTAAAGAATATAAGATTTACCCTCACCGGCAATATGAACCGATATGTGTGGAGCATGGATGATAAAGTGCTTTCCGAAACCGATAAAATTCCGGTAAAAAAAGGTGAGGTGCTGCGCATAACTATTTACAATAATTCTATGATGCGGCATCCCATTCACCTGCACGGTTTTGATTTCAGGTTGCTGAATGGCAAGGGTGACAAAGCTCCATTGAAAAACATCATTGACATTATGCCGATGGAAACCGACAGTATTGAGTTTTTGGCCAATACCGAGGGCGATTGGTTTTTTCATTGTCATATTTTATATCACATGATGGCAGGTATGAACCGTGTGTTTGCAGTAGGTGATTATAAAAACCCGCTGCTGCCCGATAAAGCAAAGGCTTATAAAATGCTGCAGCGGGAAAGTAATATGCTGCATTTTATGATACAGAATGATTTTGCCAGCAATGGAAACGACGGTGAACTGATGCTGCAAAATGCCCGATGGAGCCTCACTACAGAATGGCGATTAGGCTACAACAATATGCACGGCTACGAAACAGAAACCCATCTGGGCCGCTATGTGGACAGGATGCAATGGTTTAAACCCTTTATCGGTTTTGACTGGCGCTACCGCAAAATGGGAATGAACGAAGAGGAGAAAAATATTTTTGGACAAAAAAATGAAAAAGATAACAGAGCTGCATTGAGCCTTGGTTTTACTTACTTGTTGCCTATGCTGGTCAATTTTCAGGCAGAAGTGTATCAGGATGGTATAGTGCGTTTGCAGTTGATGCGGGAAGATATTCCGCTTTCCAAAAGATGGCGGGGCGGCTTTATGATAAACACCGATAAAGAATACATGGCCGATCTGCGCTATATCCTCAGCCGCAACTTCAGCATAAGGGGACACTATGATAGTGATATGGGATGGGGAGCGGGACTTGTTGTAAATTATTAGTACAAAAATTTTGAAATGTAAAATGATGAGCAGTATAGCTATTAATACCTCTCCTGTTACCGTTGTTGGCCGCCTGATCAACAACAGAAATATTAATTTCTCCAAATCATAGTACCTGTAATTTTTCTTCTTCCATATCAAGTTGATACAAATGTTTGCGGATGATTTCTTCATCTAGGTGTACATCGGACTGATTTTTTTTAATCAGCCATTCTCTTTGTTTGTTTAAAATATCAAGGTAAATAGTTTTAACAGAGGCCGGCATGGTAGGGTCTGCATCGGGATGGCTTTTGTTTTTTAGTTTATCTGCAAACTGCCATAAGAAAATACTCTTGTTCAACTCATCCGCATAATTGCTTGTCATATACTGATAAGTATAGCTTGCCAATTCTTTCTTTATCATATTATTTATTTCTTCCTCACTCATTGATTGATGCCGATCTGTAATATTGAATGCTTTAATGATATAAGGTAAGGTTAACCCCTGTACCAAAAGAGTAGTAAGTATAACAATAAAAGTGATGAATAAAATAAGATTGCGCTGTGGAAATGCGGTTCCGTCATCCATATATAAAGGAATAGAAAAAGCGGCTGCTAACGACACCACACCTCTCATGCCGGCCCATCCCAAAATAAAAGGAGGTTTTAATCCGGGGTTTCGGGTATCTGCTACTGTTATAAAATTTTTTGCAATCATGGTAAAAATAACGGCGCCATAAGCCGTCAATATTCTGCCAACAATTAAAACTGCAGAGATTAAGAGGCCATAACCAATCGCTGATGAAAGGCTAACTCCATGTAAACCGGAAGTTATCTCCGGAAGGTCTAAACCAATCATCAAAAAAATCAACCCATTTAATACAAATACCAGGCTTTCCCAAACTGAAAATCCCCGTAGCCTGGATGAACTGCTCAAAAACACATTTCGTTTAGCAGAGAGTAATAGCCCACCGCTCACTACTGCCATAATACCTGAGCTATGCACTTCTTCTGCTGCCAGGTACATTACATAAGGTGTAACAAAAGTGAGCACTACATCCATCCTGGAATCGGTTGGGAGAAACTTATGTGCTTTCATAAACAGCCATCCAACAATTAACCCTACAGCAATTCCTCCCAAAACCATCCAACCAAAACTGAGAGCCGCCTGGTACCAAATAAACTGACCGGTTGTTACGGCAAGCACCGCAAAGCGAAATATTATTAATGAAGAAGCATCGTTTAATAAGCTTTCGCCTTCCAGCATTGATGCCATTGACTTAGGAAGCTTAACAAATTTCAGAATAGCGCCGGCACTTACCGCATCCGGTGGAGAAACAATGCCTCCCAGTAAAAATCCCAATGCCAGTGAAAAGCCCGGAATAAACGCATTGGCAACAAATGCAACAGATAAAGCGGTAAGAAATACAACAGGGAAAGCAAAGCTACTGATTACACGTCGCCAAAACCAAAGTTCCTTCCAGGAGATAGCCCATGCAGCTTCATATAACAGTGGCGGAAGAAATATAATCAATATCAATTCGGGATTAATATGCATAACCGGGATGCCCGGCAGAAAACTGATAAGCAAACCGGCTACTACAAGCAGGATAGGATATGCAACTTTTATTTTGTTGGCCAGGATAATCAACAAAATCATAGCAATAACAAGTACGAGAAAAAATGAGAAATGTTCAATCATTCAGGTTAATTAACTTAACTAATGTACGATAAATCATCATTTCTTAATACATAAACAGATTGGTTGAAAATAAAATTTCTTCCCAGCAACATCTCCTAATTTATTTTGTGTGCAAGCCAGGAACGTTGCTGGGAAGAAGAATATATTCATTCCTGAATTTGTCATTATTCAGTCAGTTTCCTTATTGCGAAAATGGAATTCCCAATTATGTATTGGATTAAAAATATCCACACTGATGTTTGCAAAAATTTTTTTATGTGTGAATTTCAGTCGCTTTATTATGGTAGTGATGGATATGTAGTTAAATGTAATATTTGTGGCCATTACCAACTTGGGTTTGCTAGTATCATGCTTACATTACAAAGAAATGATTTTATCAGTTTAAGTGATATAGTAGCACATAAAATGACAGAAGATAATTACTGTGAAAATGAAAATAGTAAAAGCGTAGTACTTGCAACTCCATACTATGGTATTAAAATTTTACTTACTCGGCAAGAGTTAAAGCAACTTAATTCAATGTTAGAGGAAGCAGATGTAGAGGAAAAAACTCAATCGCTCATTAATTTGTTCAATTTTCAAAAAGAATAAGTCCGGGGCTGCTTTGCCTACATATTTAAGAAAAGATATCATATTATTTATTCTTCGTAAAGCATGCCCCGGCATTAATTTCATTTTTATCCTTAAAATCATTCATTTCCCTTTTATGAAAACATTTTTTCTTATTGCGGAAATAGATAACTGCCATATAAAAATACTTTTGCCGATAATTTATTTATGATGAAAATTAAATATGCCATAGTTAATGTGGCTATAATATTAACTGCTTTATCTTCGCAAGCACAAACAAGAACCAACGCTCAACAATTAATATTTACTAACGAAGATTCATTACACCAGGGCCTATCCAAACAAAAAACGGTTATTTCGGGTTATGGGTCTGCTTTTTACCAAAGAGATTTTGTAGCCCAACAATCTAAAGCCACTTTAGAAAGGATTGTTTTGTTTGTAGGGCATCAGTTTAATTCTAAGATTTCGTTGTTTACAGAAATGGAACTGGAAAATGCTGTTGTAGTTGGTGGTAAAGAAAAAGGTGAGATAGCAATGGAGCAGGCTTTTTTAAAGTTCAACTTTAATCCCAGGCAATACCTTATTGCAGGGTTATTTGTACCAAGGATAGGGATCTTAAATGAAAATCATTTACCGGTAAATTTTAATGGTGTTGAAAGGCCCATGGTTGAGCAATTTGTAATTCCTGCCACCTGGCGTGAATTGGGTATTGGTTTTTATGGCAGAACTAACAACCTGCCATTAAACTACAGCATTGCCCTGCTTAATGGATTAAATAGTGCAGATTTTGAACATGGCAGCGGTATAAAAGAAGGCAGGGCCGAAGGAAGCAATGCATTTGCAAATAATTTGGCTGTTACCGCTTCTTTACAATACAATTGGAAAGATTTTAAATTCCAGGTATCGGGCTATACAGGCGGTACGGTTGGCCTAAACAAACGTGGTGCCGACAGCCTGCATTTAAGCAGCGGTGCATTTGGCACTCCTGTTTACCTGGCAGAAGCTAATGTACAGTACAATAAAAATGCATTCTCTGCAAAAGGGCTTTTTGTAAATATCAGTTATCCTGAGGCTGCTAAAATAAATACAGCCTATGCAAAAAATATAGCAACAGATATGTATGGTGGTTATATAGAGTTAGCTTATGACTGGTTATATAATAAACAAAAACAATCCAACCTCACAACTTTTGCCCGTTATGAAATGCTGGACCTTAATGCATCCATACCGGCTCCGCCAAAAGCTATTTATGATGGCACATTAAAACAGCATCATATCATTGCAGGCATTAGTTATTTACCAATAAAAAATGTTGTTATAAAATCAGATGTACGGTTGTTGCACACTGGTAAGCAAAATCCAAATCTCATCATCAACCCTCCTCCCAATGCACTGCCTTACAAACAAAATAATTCGTTTTTAAATATTGGTATTGGGTATTCATTTTAGTTATGAACAGGAAAGAATTTTTAAAATACGGATGCAATACTTGTTTGATGGGAGCAATGGCAATGCTGGTTCCGGCTTTACCCGGCTGCAGCCCTGCTTACCCGGTGTTTAAAACTGAGGCACATGATAACCAACTTAATGTTCCGTTAAACATGTTTGAAAAAACAAATACCCTGTTTGTAAGGCCCAAAGGATGGCAATATGATATAGCCGTACATAAAAATGAAGATGGCCATTACCTGGCATTACTACTGCAATGCACCCATATGGATAACCAACTTACCCCTTCACAAAATGGATACTTATGCAGTTTGCATGGCAGCCGCTTTAATAGCCAGGGCGAAGTATTAAAAGGCCCTGCAGAAACCAATTTAAAAAAATATACAACTACAATAAACAACCACAACTTAATCATCTCAATTTAAAAATTACTCAATGAAAAAAATCACATTATTAGCAATTACTATTGCATCGATAAGCCTTGGCGCCTGTAATAAAAACGATGATACTGTTACGGATAATTTTGAAACCTTAAAAACTGAAGTTCTTGCAGATTTTACCAATGTGGTAGCAGTAAAGGGATATGCCGATTTAGATAATGCTGCCTCTGCATTAAATACTGCCATTCAAAATTTAAATACAAATGCTACTGAAGCAAATTTAACCGAAGCAAAAAATGCCTGGAAAAACATGCGTAGTATTTGGGAAAAATGTGAAGGCTATTTATTTGGCCCTGTAGAAGATAATGACTTCGACCCAAATATGGATACATGGCCAACAGATTATGTACAGATGGACTCTTTACTTGCAAGCAGTAATCCGCTTACGGTAGCCGATATTCAAAATATTACTTTATCTCTGCGTGGATATCACCCTATTGAATATATCATATTTGGCGACCACGGAAGCAGAACCGCAGCCAGCATTACTGCCAGGCAAAAAGCATATATGGTTAGTTTGTCAACCGATTTAAAAAATACCTGCCACGAATTATATTTAAGCTGGACAGCCGCACCAACCAATTTTGCACAACAGGTTATTAATGCCGGAAATGGCAGTGCAGTATATGCAAAAAAACAAGAAGCCTACCTGGCAATTGTAGAAGCAATGATTGGCATTTGCGATGAAGTGGGTGAAGGTAAAATGAAAGAGCCGTATGTAGCGATGGATCCTGCAATAGTAGAATCGCCATATAGCGGAAATTCTGTTAGCGATTTTAGAGACAATATCATTGGGTTACAAAATGTTTACCTGGGAAATTTAGGTACAGCAAACGGAAAAGGAATAAACGATTTAGTAGCCGCAAAAAATATTTCTCTTGATAACAAAATACAAAACCAAATTTCTGCTGCCATCAATTCATTTAACAACATTACAGTTTTTTATGAAGAGGCTATCATTTCTCAAAGAATACAATGCCAGCAAACCATGGCAGCGCTGGCTACATTAAAAACAACTTTGGAAGATGAATTAAAGCCTTTCATCATTCAAAACATACAAGATTAAATTTTATAAGTTACTTTGAAAAAACTTTATGTTATCTCCTTAATTGTATCAGTTGTATTATTGTTTACAATGTGCAATAAAGCCGGCATCTTTAACGAATCGGGTTACGATGAAAGATTAAGTGGCGGCATGGCAACCGTATTTGATGAAACATCAAAATCATTTGGCCACGAAATTCCTTTTTTAAATGAAAGGGATTTGGCTGTACATGAAATAGGCGATGCAGCTTTTGAACAAACATTTGTATCGGCGCCGGCCCCTGTTAACAGTGGGCTGGGGCCCATTTTTAATAATGTAAGCTGCATCAGTTGCCATCATAATGATGGAAAAGGTACACCAACAGCAGGTTTTGTAAATTCATCTTTATTGTTCAGGTTAAGTATTCCGGGTACCGATGCAAATGGAGGCCCCTTACCAATACCCGGTTTTGGCGGACAGTTACAGGATGTTGCCATTTTTGGAAAACAACCCGAAGCAAATGTAAATATCAGTTATAATAATATTAATGTTACTTATCCCGATGGAGAAATAGTTACACTTCGTAAACCAACATATACTGTAACTAATGCTTATCAATCCTTACCATCAAATTATCTTATATCGCCACGCCTTGCACCGCCTGTATTTGGTTTAGGATTATTACAAAACATACCCGAAGCAACCATTCTTTCTTTTGCTGATGAATTTGATACCAATGGAGATGGTATTAGTGGAAAACCAAATTATGTATTTAATTCTTATACACATCAAATGGAATTAGGCAGGTTTGGCTTAAAAGCAAATGTTCCTAATTTATTAATGCAGGTAGCAGGCGCCTACCACCAGGATATGGGTATAACTAATTATGTTTTTCCTGTAGAAAGCAGTTACGGGCAATCTCAATCAGACGCTTTAAATGATGATCCTGAATTAGCCGACAGCTTATTAAACCATGTAGTGTTTTATATAAAAACATTGGCTGTGCCTGCAAGGCGCAATACCACCGATGCCGATGTACAAGCAGGCAAACAATTGTTTACGCAACTTAATTGCAGTGGCTGTCATAAACCTGTTATACAAACGGGTATAGACTTAAACATAAGCGCCATCAATAACCAGCGCATACAACCCTTTACCGATTTGCTTTTGCACGATATGGGAGATGATTTGGCAGATAACCGCCCCGACTTTTTAGCCACCGGTAAAGAATGGCGAACAGCTCCACTTTGGGGAATTGGTTTATTTGCAAAAACCAATGGCACACCTTTTTATTTACACGATGGAAGGGCAAGAACAATTGAAGAAGCCATCCTTTGGCATGCTGGCGAAGCCCAACAATCAAAACAAAAGTTTATGCAATTAAGCAAAACCAACCGCTTAAAACTGCTTAAGTTTATACAATCATTGTAAAAGTGAAATACAATCATTAATCTTATAGTTGTGCATTCGCAACTGTGTATTCTGCATATTTGTTGGATACAGCCATTGTTGGTTACCTATCCAACAACATGTTTGTTTAATTAATTTCAATTAACAATTATCTATCCATAATTTTTAACCTCATTACTTCAAAAAAAAATATAGTTTTAAAAGCATAATAAAAAGAAAAAATATATTTTTATGTATGCTAACCAAAACTTACATCCTTTCTATTATTTGTATGGGTTGTTTGTTTGTGGCTGCACAAAAGACTACCATTGCTACCGGTGACAGCAGTATATTTAAGAAAGCTACAAATGCGTTTTATCTTGCCGCAACGTACCCGGATTCTGCTATGCAACTGGCCACAGAAGCATTGCAGCAGGCAAAAACAATAGGGAATGCAGATGCGCAGGCCAATGCCTATAATGCTATTGGCTGGTCTTATATGCATAAAGGCTTCCATGATTCTGCGCAATATTTTCTCCAACAGGCTTATCAACTTTTCAATAGTACGGGTAATAGAATTGATGTGATTAAAGTCAGTATAAACATGGCAGAAGTATATACCCGGCAAAATAATATTGCAAGCGCTATCCGGCATTTAATAGAAGCGGATTCATTAAGCATCATTGCGAAAGACACCCCTTTGCAGATAGATATTAAACGACAATTAGCCATTGTTTACAGAGAGTCCCGTGATTTTGTTAAAGCCACCGAATATTTTAAACAGGCGATGGCCGGCTTTCTAAAAATGGAAGATTACAGCCGCTATGTCCGGACAGCTATGAGCTTAGGCATTTTATACAGGGATAATAAGCAGTATGACAGCAGCATGCTTATTCTCCGGCAATGCCGGGACATCACCAATCAAAAAGGCAGTACACAGTATGACCTGGCTATGTTGGATGAAAATTTTGCGGAAACATATTTTGTCCAAAATAATTACACCAATGCCCTTACTCATTATACCCGGGCATACCAAATATTTCAACGACTCAACTTGAAAGCCGATTTGGCTTTCGAGGCATATTGCCTGGGGAAAACATATTCCCGGCTAAAAAACTGGCCCCAAGCAGAAAAGTATTTGATGCTATCCTATGTCATCAATGATTCACTGAATATGCTGAATTATAAACTGGATGCTGCCAATGAATTAGCTGACTTGTATGAACAACAGGGAAAATGGAAACAGGCATTTAGCTACCTGGAAATTGCTACTGCTTTGCAGGATAGCCTGAATTTGACAGACCAAATTAATACAACCAATAAATTGAAAGAGGCTTTCGAATCAGATAAAAAAGCGCAGGAGATTACCTTATTAAAAACACAAAACCAGTTGACGACGATGAACTATAAAAAAGCAAGGCTCCTGCAATACCTGTTTGTTATATTACTCCTTGCTTCTATAAGCATAGGTTTGTTATTGTATAACCGGCTAAAAATAAAACGCAAATTGCAGGATCAACTGGTACGAAACCAAATAGCACGTGATTTGCATGATGATATTGGTTCTGCTCTTTCCAGTATAGATATTAACAGTAGAATTGCCTTATCCCAAAAAGCAGATATTCCGACCATTGAAAAACAACTCATAAAAATAAGACAACAGGCACGTCAATCCCTGGAAGGGATGCAGGATATAGTATGGAGTGTAAATCCGCAAAATGATAACCTGGAAAGTATGCTGGCCCGGATGAAAGAATATGCCGCCGAAATGGCCGAGCCTCGTCAAATTCTTTTGCAATTTAAGATGACAGATAGTACTAATAAAGCCATTGACTCTGAAAAAAGAAAAAACATTTTCTTAATTTTTAAAGAAGCCATTAATAATGCAGTAAAATATAGTGATTGCACTAAATTGATTATTTCCATTTTACAAGTTGAACATACCCTGGAGTTAAAAATTGAAGATAATGGACGGGGCTTTCAGGCATCCTCCGTCAAACAGGGAAATGGCCTGCGCAATATGAAAGAAAGAGCCACTCAGTTACATGGAGATTTTTCGCTTTCTTCCGGTGAAGGGCAAGGTACTGTAATACGGGTAAGCTGCCCTATATAACCCCCTTTTTGGGGTATGTTGAAAAAAAGGAAAATTTTTATTTTTGAAAATGCATGTTAAAAAGATTCTTTTATTTGAAGATAATACAGCGCTACGAACCAGCCTGATAGAATTGCTGCAGCTCAATGATGAATATACGGTAGTTGGCGCTTTTGATGCCTGCACTGATGTAGAAAACCAGTTGATTCAACATCAACCTGATGTGATATTAATGGATATTGACCTTCCCGGTATGACAGGTATTGAAGCTGTAAGAAAAATCAGGCTTGCCAATAATCAACTTCCTATCATCATGCTAACAGTTTTTGAAGATGGAGAACATGTGTTAGATGCTATATGTGCAGGCGCTTCCGGATACCTTTTAAAAAAGGATGTTTCAGAGAAATTATCAGAATCCATCCGGGAAGTCTTTTCAGGTGGTGCTCCCATGAGTGGAGCCATTGCAAAAATGGTTATCAGCGCCATGCACAAAAAAACCAATGACAGCTATGGTTTCACAAAAAAAGAAACCGAGATCCTGCATCTTCTTTGCAAAGGCAATAGCTATAAAATGATTGCTGCCGAAACAGGTCTTGCGTTTGAAACAATTCGCTCCTATATCAAAAAAATCTATGAAAAACTTCAAGTACATTCTGCTACCGAAGCAGTAAGTAAAGCCCTTCATGAAAAAATACTGTAACCAATACCCACATGATAGCTTTTATCGTTGTTCATTAGCATAAAATTAATTTTACCTGCCAGGTGTAGATACCCCCATTTTGGGGTTGCTCAGCTATGCACAAATGATAACTTTTGTAACACAAATATTTTGATCATGAAACGGATCTACCTTTTCATTTTTGTTTGCTTCATTTCGTTAGGCACCCAGGCACAATTTTCACCTGATCCGGCTAACCCATTATTAATTTGCACTGCTTCAGGAAATAAAGGTAATGTACAAGCTTTAAATGATGATTTGTCTCCGACAGGAGGTTATTATGCATTCTGGCTGGATGAACGACTGACGCCAAGCTATACACGAATTTATGGGCAACACCTTGATAGAGATGGTAACCTATTATGGGAAAGCGAAGGACGGCTTATTCAAACAACCGGAACTGATATTAATGCTTTTTCAATTAAGCGATGGCAGAACGGGTTCCTACTTAGCTATATCGTAAAATCTGACACCGTTTGTTGCATGTATATAGATGAAGATGGCGCTAATATATGGCCTAATCGGGTAGACGTTGCTTATACTTCAAGTTCTGTTTTACAAGTTTCAGCAGCTGGTTGTTTCGATGTTTTTCCTACTACTACAGGAGCTTCCATTACCTATTATATTACCTTTTTAGGATTCGGGGGAGATGCGTTGGGATATAATAAAATTGATTTTAACGGGAATGTCAGCTGGGGAAATAATGAACACTACTATCAGTTGAGTGGGTATGATTACAAAGCCACCAGTGATGGAGAGAATGGGTTTTATGCGTTATCTAAGGGCAACGGGGCAGGGTCCACCATAACCATTGACCGGATCAATGACCAGGGTGTTAAGGTATGGTCAAGCGGATTGGATGTTACAGGTGGTGGGGGCACTTTAGGCCATGGTGGTAATATAAACATGAATATAGATTCCAACAATGATTTATATGTAACCTGGGATTCTTATGGTGGCAATATCTTACATTCCAAAGTTTTAAAGAACGGTACATTTGGATGGGGTTCCCAGCGTATAGCCCTTTCTTTACTTACCAGTGCTAAACGCAGTTCGGCCAGGGTAAAAAACGATACATCATATATTACCTGGATAGAAACATTGAATGGCTTGTCTTATACTATGCTCCAAAAAGTAGATGATGCAGGCAATATATACCTACCTAATGGGGGAGCAACCATTGATTTGACCAACGATTATTATAGCTATCCAAAACTTGCTTTTGGAGGTGATACAGCGATGGCTTTTTACACTAAGACACTAAGTTCTTTGGGTATCGTTGCCCAGGGCATTAAGCCTGATAATGCAAAGATGTTTTGGGAGCCGGTTATTTTATCTGATTCCTACTTGCATTGGATTGACTATACTGATTATGTACTGCTGGATAGCTCTACAACCTGCAATACCATATTTTGGACATCTGCAGATAGTAAAATTTTTGGTGCCAATATTTGTATGATGGGGAGGGTGCTCTCAATTAAAACAAGCAGTTTGAGTGTTCAAAAAATTGGTAGCAGCCATAAACTCGCCTGGGAATCATATAATGAAAATACCGGGAGCACCTATGAAGTGGAGCGCAGCAACAATAGCATCAATTTTACTTCTTTAACCACTATTCCTGCTAAGGGTATGAGTGTATCTGCCAAATATGTTTTCTGGGATAATCATCCATTACAGGAATATAATTATTACCGGATTAAATTAAATGACACACAGGGGAAATCTGAATACAGCAATATTGTAAGAGTAAACAATTCACAAGCTACATCTATGCTAACAGTTTTTCCTAACCCTGTAAAAGATGTACTTACAATTAACCAAAATATAGTAAGAGGAAACAATGCTACAATTAACATTTTCAATATGCAGGGAAAATTGGTAAAACAATTTCATCTAACTCCAGGTCAGCAACAGTTGAATGTAACTTCATTGGCAAAAGGATTTTATATTTTGCAATACAGGGATGATGTTCAAACAGCAGTTATAAAATTCGAAAAACATTAAACATCTCAAACAGTTGATCTTTCATTAAAAAGCCGTTATTCTTTAATAGTGGCTTTTTTTAGTGTGTAAGCCATGAAAAGGAGTTATCCCGGAGGAGTTGATTACAATAAGCAATGTCCTTATTTTTTTTCAGCAATGTTTCCTCTTATACAAAGTGTGTAAGCCTTGTACTTTGTGTATAGGATAATGTTAAATTCCAAAATAATATCATGCTATATATTTAAAAAGCAAATTAAAAATTCGAAATTTTGTTTGATAATATTTTGAATAAAGCCTTACTTTATCAAAGTAAAAGATTGTTGTAACAATCTCGGTAAACACAAATCCCTATGGTGAGGTGTTGCTAAGATAAAAAATGACAATAAATAAAAGATAACCGAAAACCGATTAAAGTAAGCATCAAAAAATAAAAGCCATGAAAAAAATAATTTTCCAACTAACATTATTCGTAGCACTTTTTTGCTACAATGGATTTAGCCAAAAAATAAAAGTAAGTTATTCCTCTGCTGTTTTTAATGGGCCATTTACAGGAAATGTTGTTGCATATTTATCAAAAGAAAATAAAGTACCAAAGAATGCTGCTGTAGGGTTAGATATTTTTCCTTGCTTTTCTGTTTATGTGAAAAATATAAACCCCGGTGAAGATATTACTTTTGATGACAATGCCATTTCTTATCCATGCCCCCTGTCTGATATAGAGCGGGGTGATTATTATCTTCAAATTGTGTGGGACAGAAACCTCGGAGGCCGTACAATTGCCAACAGTGCCGGTAATTTATACAGCTCCACACAAAGAATTCACATTACTAAAAACACAAAAACGATTTTCAAAATTGTGGCTGATAAAACCATTCCATCTACTGCATTTAAAGAAACTGAATTTGTGAAAGAACTGAAAGCTCCTTCTGCTCTCCTAAGTACGTTTCATAATAAAACAATGACTGTTGATGCGGCAATCATTCTTCCAAAAGAATATTACAAAGAACCAGAAAAGAAATTTCCTGTGCTGTTTGTGGTTTCAGGATACGGAGGCGATTATCATCGTTATTCAGGCAATTCAAATCCTGCTACAGCTCTTGATACCATTCCCGTTATAAGGGTTTTCCTTGATGGCAGTTGTTCGTTGGGGCATTGTGTGTATGCCAACAGTGATAATAATGGCCCCTGGGGTGATGCCCTTACAACGGAGTTTATTCCTTTGCTGGAAAAGGAATATAGGTGCAACGGTGCAAGATTATTAACTGGCCATAGCTCCGGAGGATGGACAGTGTTGTGGCTTCAAACGCAATATCCAAAAGTATTTGATGGATGCTGGTCAAGTTCGCCCGACCCGGTTGATTTCAGGAATTTTCAGAAAATAAATTTATACGAGGATAAAAATATGTTTTATGATAAAGATAGTTCGCTAAGATTAGTGGCAACGGTGGCTGGTGTTATTCCATGGGCAACACAAAAAACTATTTACCAGATGGAAAATGTTGTGTATCGTGGCGAGCAAATGCATTCCTTTAATGCAGTATTTAGTAAAAAAGGTATTAACGGTTTGCCACAAAGTATTTGCAATAGCAGTACAGGAGTAATTGACACTGCGGTTGTTTCGCATTGGAAAAAATACGACATCTCCTTATACTTAAGGAACAATTGGGAACAGATAAAATCAGATTTGGATGGAAAAGTTCGGGTATCGGTTGGTACGGGTGATAATTTTCTTTTGAACCATGCTGTAAACATGCTTGAAACAGAGATGAAAAAATTAAATTCAAAATTTAAGTTTGCCTATTACCCGGGCGACCATTTTACTGTATACACACCTGAGTACTTGAATGATGGCTATCAATTTCTTGAACAAAAGTACATGGAGTGGCTTGCTAAGTCATCATCAAAAAATTAAGCAATATCAATTCCCTCTTAGCAACATCTCATCGTTTGCAAATATGTAAACCAAAGTGCTAAAAGGAAAGTCATCAGGCTAACAATCTAAAATTTTCTTTTTTATTGTTGGGGTAAACTCATTTGGCGATAGGCTCTCACAAAGCGTAAAATTACCCAGAGCTGGTGTTGCCAGGATGAAAAAAGTTAATTAATTATAAATAATTACAAATATTTTCTACTTTTCGCTTCTTAATTAAAATAGAAACCGGTAACCATCTTAAACCCGGGGCGATTCCGAAAAGCCATATGAGTAGGAAAAACACAAAACTATCATCATGCCAAAGTATGTAATTGAACGTGAAATACCCGGAGCAGGTAATCTCACTTCAGATCAATTAAAAGGTATATCTCAAACTTCTTGTGGAGTTTTAAGTAACATGGGGCCTCAAATTCAATGGGTACACAGCTATGTAACAGACAATAAAATTTATTGTGTTTACATTGCACCAAATGAAGAGATGGTTCGTGAACATGCAAAACAAGGTGGGTTTCCTGCAAATTCAGTTAGTACAGTTGCTACAATAATTGATCCTACAACTGCTGAATAAAATAATTTTTATTGCAACTTATGTTACTGGTTGCTTCTTCTTCCCTGCAACGTCTGCAGCCATTGTTGGTTGCCTGGCCAACAACTTGTTTGCTAATTTAATTTCATTTAGCGAAACGTCCTCACCATATACAAATCCCGGAGGAGAACTTCGCTAAGAAAAAATATGATTCAATTTTATTTCACTCACTTCTTAATAAGAATAGAATGGTTTTGATTTATTATTATTCCTTCACGCTTACTGCTACTACTTTTGAAACCGATTTGCTTCCATCTTTATCTACCTGTACAATACGCACAAATACTTTTTTCCCTTCATCATAACTCAAAGTATCTTCTTTCTTGCAACCTGCATTCAATAATATTAAGGCTAAAAAAATTGCTGCCAATCCAAATAAATAATTGCGTTTTTTGTTTTTGAACCACGGCAAAAACAAAAGTGAAAGTGAACCTGCAAAGCCGAGCATCAGTATTTTTTCCAGTGATGTATTAAATGAATACTGCAAAGGTTTATCAGAATTTCCATTTATTGCTTTAGACTTTACAATTCCAACACTTTTAAATTCCTTACCGTCGGCAGATACCTGGATGTCGAAATAATCATTATTACTTTCGGTATTTGTTATCCACGAAACAAACAACTGTTTGTTTCGAACATACGCATCCATATGATTCATGGTTATCGGTACAACATAATTGTCTTCAATAAAAGCAAAATAATTTCGTGATTGTCCAAATACGGTCGTAAACAGTCCGCCGGCATACACTTTATTACTTCCATCCATATCTACACTCCAAACAAGATCATTCAAAACCGGATTCCATTGAGTAGCATTCCCTGTGGCAAGATTTAAACTTGCCAAGTAAGCACGGGAAGCGCCGCCAATTGATAGAAATTGCCCACCGGCATAAATTTGATTTCCATTAATAAAAAGTGAGTACACCGTATTACTGGCATTGGGATCCCATGTAGTGGCCAATCCGGTGGTAGCATTTATAGCGGCAATATTATTTCGTGTTTGTCCACCGGTTGTATTGAAGTGTCCTCCAACATATACCGTGTTATCTTTATAAACAAGGCTATAAATATTTCCATTCGTATTTAATCCGGGGTTCCAACTATTGGCAAGTCCGGTTGCCAGGTCCACTGCTCCAATATGATATCTTGATTGTCCGGAAATGGTTGTAAAGTATCCACTGATATAAACGGCATTATCACCCTCTGTGATTGCATCCACCTGCACATTTACATTCGGATTCCAAGACGTAGCATTCCCTGTAGTAGGATCCAATTGTGCAAGACTGTTTCTTGCCTGGCCACCAATACTTGTAAAGCTGCCTCCTGCATAAATATAATTGGTACCGGCAGCAATTGCAAAAACACCGGTATTATTATTGGGGTTAGGGTTAAATGAAGTTGCATTACCATTTGTGTTGTTTAATCCTGCAATGTATCTCCTGTTTTGCCCGCCAATAGTAGAAAAATTGCCTGCTGCATATATAGTGGTTTCCTTTATTACTAAATCGGTTACTGTGCCATTTGCATTTGGTGCCCATGATGTTACACTCCCGGTTGTTGCATCTACTGCAGCTACAAATCTTCTTTCTTTCCATCCCACCGAAATAAAACTACCACCTGCATAAACATTACTACCATTTACCGCTATTGCTAATACACCCTCGTATATACTGGGGTCCCAGGAAGTAGCTAAAGCGGTATTAATATCAAGCGCAGCAATGGCGTTGCGGTTTTCGCCTCCAATTATAGAAAAATATCCTCCTGCATATAATAGCCCATTATCAATAGCTATAGTTTCTACTATATTATCACTGCCGGCAAACCAGTTTTCTGCGTTTCCAGTAGAAGTATTCACAGCACCAAGATAATTTCTTGATTCTCCTCCAAGTGTAGTAAACTCTCCTGCAACATAAAGCGTATTCCCTGATAGCGCCATGTCGAGCACCATACCATCTGCACCCGGGTTCCAGGTTAATGCATTTCCATTGGTTGAATTTACCGCACCAATATAATCCCTTGATTGCCCGCCCAGCAGGGTAAAGTTGCCTCCAATATAGATAGTTATACCATTTACAAGAATTGTACTTACAACACCATCAGCATCCGGAAGCCATGAAGTAACATTGCCTGTAGTTGCATCAAGTGCTGCAACATTATACCTGGTTTGCGAATTAATATCACTAAAATCGCCCCCCACATATACGATTCCTGCGCTTACTGCTATTGTATTTACTGCCCCATCAGTATTAGCAATCCATGAATTCACATTTCCGGTTGTTAAATCAAATGCTGCTAAATAATCTCTCGGCTGCCCGCCAATATTTCCAAAATCTCCCCCTACATACAAAACATTTCCATTGATGGTAAGCGTTCTTACATAGTTATCGGCCCCGGGATTCCAGCTGTTCACACTCCCATCTGCATTAATACGGGCTATATGGTTTCTTGCAAAACCACCTACTTGTGTAAATTCACCTCCAATATACCAACCGCCAGCACCATCCGATACAACAGCATTTACCATGTCATTCGGTTTTACAAAATTTAAATCGGGCAGCCCTGAACTTGTATTAATGGCTGAGCCATTTGGAACATTAGGGCCAAGTCCCAAAAAATTACCGCCCATGTAAATAGTGTTTCCACTATGAACCACCGAATACACATGCCCATTGGTAATAGGCATATTTTCATGAACAAACTGGGCACTACTATTGAAATGAAAAGGCAATAACATGGTAACCAACAAGAGCAGCTTAGTATGCCACTTAACAGAATAATTTTTCATAATGGGTGTTTTAATAGATGAAAAATGAGCTTTAGTTAACCGGTGATGCAGGTTAAATTCTTTTTAATATGTGTCAAATTAATAGAAATGGATATATTGGCAAATAATCCAAATGGATAATTGTTTTTAAAATGAAATTATCGTATTGCTCCCTGCAATGTCTTTTTAAGAGCATAGCGTGTAAGCCAGGTAAGTTGCGTAAAGGATAAAGTAAAACCCAATAGAATATCGTATTGGTCGCCGCCGTTGTTGGTCGTCTCAACAACAATATATTATGCTTCATCCCATTTTTCTCTCAATAAATTTTTTCAAATTCTTCCTGGCACCATTCTGTATTTTCTTTTGAAAAAAACGGTTCCAGCCTAATAGCCAACCCATAAAACCCATTGCCTGCTTGCTCCATTTATGTAAACTAAATGCATCGCTGTGTTCTGCAATTTTTCCATCAGCAAAACGCATATTGGCCTTTATCTTGTTCACTACTTTTTTTCCCGTTTTAGAAAAAGTATAACTGGCCACCCATTCGCAGGTACTGTATTCTTCATCAAGATGTGTGATATTGGAATAAGTTAATGAAAAATCTTTTGCATTGGTACAAAGCATTTCCCACATTGCCCTCACTTCATCGCCTCTTAATAACCCAAAAACAGGGTCAAAAAAAACTATATCATCACTGTAACAGGCATTCATGCCATTATAATCCAGCTTTTGAAAAGATGAATAAAATTTGTTGATGAGTTCTTCATTAATACCGGCCATATACAATTTAGTTTCGTTAAATTTAACACTCTAAAAAATATGAAATGAAAAAATATTTTCTGCTGCTTATTACTACCCTGTTTTCATTAACAAACCTGTGGGCACAGGATGCCGATTCGGCCTGGGTAAGAGATAACTATTATAAAATAGAAAAGATGGTTCCCATGCGTGACGGCATCAGCCTGTTTACTGCATTTTATATCCCTAAAAACAATACAGAAAAACACCCCATTCTGCTGAACCGTACGCCATATAGCTGCAGGCCTTATGGTGAGGATAATTTTAATCCTCGTTTATACTCTACCTACTGGATTAATTACCTTAAAGAAGGTTACATCATTGCCATACAAGATGTACGAGGCCGGTGGATGAGTGAAGGAGATTTTGTAGATGTGCGCCCTTTCAATCCCAATAAAAAAGGAAAAGAAATTGACGAAGCAAGCGATACCTATGATGCTATTGATTGGATGATTAAAAACCTGCCTGGTAACAACCAGCGTGTAGGTGTTTTTGGTATTTCGTATCCGGGCTTTTATTCAACCATGGCAGCGCTTAGCGGCCACCCGGCTTTAAAAGCTGTAAGCCCGCAGGCGCCGGTAACAGACTGGTTCATGGGCGACGACTTTCACCACAACGGCGCTTTCTTTTTTTTAGATGGGTTTAATTTTTATACCGGTTTTGGAAAACCAAGGCCTGTACCAACGCAAGTTGCATCGCCTGGATTTAGAATACCAACACAAGACTATTATGATTTTTATTTAAGAACAGGCGCCATCAAAAACTTTACAAAAATAATGGGCGATAGTATAAAGTTTTGGAACGACCTGGTGAACCATCCTAATTATGATGAATGGTGGCAGGCCCGTAACCCTCGCAATTTTGTAACCAATATTAAACCTGCCATACTTGTAGTGGGTGGTTTGTTTGATGCCGAAGATTGTTTTGGCGCCTGGAACCTGTACAAAGCCATTGAACAAAAAAGTCCGCTAACCGAAAACAGGTTGGTGATGGGCCCCTGGTTTCATGGCGGATGGGGCGGCCGCAGCGATGGGACATATTTAGGCAATATCAGGTTTGGTAAAAAAACAAGTGAATATTATCAACAGAATATAGAAATACCATTCTTTAATTTTTATTTAAAACTAAAAGGCACCGTACGGGATATTGCAGAAGCCACCGTTTTCTTCAGTGGCGAAAATGAATGGAAAAATTTAAAGTCATGGCCACCCGAAGGCGTATCATATAAAAAATTGTATACTGCAAATGGTAATGGCTTATCATTTATTGAAACAAAAAATGCGGCAACCACTTACAGCGAATACATCAGCGATCCTGCACACCCGGTGCCATATACCGAAGATGTACACCCCGGCCGCACAAGAGAATACATGACCGATGACCAGCGTTTTGCCAGCCGCAGGCCCGATGTGCTTAGTTTTAGTACACCTGTATTAACAAGTGATATTACACTGGCTGGCCCGTTGGTAGCCGATTTATTTACCAGCATCTCAACAACCGATGCTGATTTTGTGGTTAAACTGATAGATGTTTTTCCTAATGAATATATTTATGATGAAAATGAATTTGGTAAAGGCAATGGCCAAAACTATCCCATGGGTGGTTACCAAATGCTTGTTCGTGGCGAAATAATGCGTGGCAAATTCCGCAACAGTTTTGCAGTACCCGAACCCTTTACACCCGGCAACATCACCGAAGTAAAATATACATTGCCCGATGTGGCACACACTTTTAAAAAAGGACATAAAATAATGGTGCAGGTACAAAGCAGTTGGTTCCCATTATCCGACAGGAACCCACAAAAATTTGTTGACATTTATCATTGCGATGACAGCGACTTTCAAAAAGCTACCATCAGGATATATCATAACAGCAGCATCATACTGCCAATATTAAATAACCAGTAATGAAAAAGACTTTCAAAAAGCAACCATCTGTATTTACCATGATGCAGTTAATGCAAGCAGTATAGTATTGCCTGTTTTAAAGTAATATTGCTATAACAATTATAATTAAATATACACGATGAAATTATTTGCAACCATTTTAAGCTTCGCCATCACATTAATTTCTTACGCACAGGTAAACATTGTACCCATGCCTGCCGAGGTAAAGATGGGCAGCGGCACATTTACTTTAACCAAAAACACGGCGCTGATACTTGAAGGGAGTGGCCTTGAAAAATCTGCCGTTGTTTTAAACAATTACCTGCAAAAGCAATTTGGTTTTTCATTAAAGGTTAAAAAGCAGGCTGCAAATTCTAATGCTATTCGCCTTAATTACGAAAGATTGGATTATGAGATTCCGGGTGCATATACACTTACGATTGATAAAAATGGTGTTTACATTGCCGGCGATAATGAAGCAGGTGTTTTTTATGGTATTCAATCTTTATTGCAGCTGATACCTTTTACAAAAAACAAATTAACCATACCACAACTTACCATTAATGATTATCCCCGGTTTGCATACCGTGGCATGCACCTTGATGTGGGCCGGCATTTTTTTCCGGTTTCATTTGTAAAAAGATATATCGATTACCTGGCTGCATACAAATACAATACTTTTCACTGGCACCTTACCGAAGACCAGGGCTGGCGCATTGAAATAAAAAAATATCCCGCACTTACCAAAATTGGTGCATGGAGAAACGGCAGTATCATTGGCCGCTATCCCGGCAAAGGAAGCGATAATAAATTTTATGGTGGCTTTTATACACAGCAGCAAATTAAAGAAGTAGTGCAATATGCAAAAAGCCGGTATATAGAAGTGATACCAGAAATAGAAATGCCCGGCCACGGAAGCGCCGCTATTGCTGCTTATCCCTGGCTAAGCTGTTTTCCACAAAAACCAACCGAAATACCAGCCAATATGATTTCGAAAAAAAGTGCAGAAGAACAAAAGAATGGCCGTATAAAATTAGTGCAGGAAACCTGGGGTGTTTTTGATGATGTTTTTTGTGCAGGCAAAGATTCTACATTTATGTTTTTAGAAAATGTAATTGATGAAGTGATAAAACTTTTTCCTTCAAAATATTTTCATATCGGTGCCGATGAATGCCCCAAAACACACTGGAAGCTTTGCCCTTATTGCCAAAAAAGAATGAAAGACAATAACCTTATAGATGAACACGAACTGCAAAGCTGGTTTGTACAGCGTATTGAAAAATACCTTAACAGCAAAGGAAAAATAATGATTGGGTGGGATGAAATACTGGAAGGTGGCCTTGCCCCCAATGCCGTAGTAATGAGCTGGCGTGGCGAAACCGGCGGTATAGAAGCGGCAAAGCAAAAACACCAGGTGATAATGACACCCGGTAATCCTGTATATTTCGATTATTCGCAAAGTAAAAATGAAGACAGTGTAACTATTGGTGGCTACAACCCCATAGAAAATGTATATGCCTACGACCCTATACCCAAAGAACTTTCGGCTCAAGATGGAAAATATGTGTTAGGCGCACAGGCAAATATGTGGACCGAATATATGGAATACCCAAGCAAGGTTGAATACATGATGTTTCCACGCATGACTGCTTTAAGTGAAGTATTATGGAGCCCCAAAGAAAAACGTAACTGGAGCGATTTTGAAAGAAGGCTTCCAACAGTATTTGAAAGGCTTACCAAACAAAAAATTAATTACAGTAAAGCATATTATGATTTAAAAGCAACAGTATTACCTACGCCTGATTATAACGGTGTACTTTGGAAATTAGAATCAAAAAATAATATGCCCATAACCATCAATTATAACAATAGTGATTCGGTATGGGCTTATACAAAACCGCAACTAATTTCCAATGGTATCTTTTTAGCAAATGCATCTACCAAAGAAATGAAAGTGTCGCAAAAGTTTTATTTTAACAAAGCCACCGGCAAAAAAATAAGTATTGTAAACCCTCCATCAAAATCATATTCGGGCAACGGCGCTTTTACATTGGTTGATGGCGTGCAAAATGAAAAAGGCATGAGCAAGTCTTCCGAATTTTTAGGTTTTAACGGAACCAATCTTGATGTTACGATTGACCTTGGCAAAGAAACCGAAGTTTCAAAAGTAACCCTGCATGTATTAAAACAAACTGGCAGTTGGATTTACCTGCCCAAAAAAGTGGAGGTAACTTATATACCATATATAGATACAACTGTGGTAACCCGGCATCCACCGCTTGAATCTGTTAGTATTGATATAAACCCTGATGATGACATGGATAAGATTGAAATAAAAAAAGAAAAAACCTGCAGGTATATACAGGTAAAAGCATTCAACTATGGTATTATACCAACGGGTAAACCCGGCGGTGGTAATCCAGCATGGCTTTTTACTGATGAGATAGAAGTGCAGTAGGTTTGCCTTACAACCCGTTGCCGGGAAACGAACGCTTCCTTTTTTTAGTTAGAAATTTTAGAATGTAATAAATAAAGCGGTAATTTTAATCAACACAAAACTACTATGACCAAGATTGACCTGACCGACTCATTAGAGAAAATACCGGTTAAAATTTTTGCCGATTCAAAAACAGGCTCTGCATTTGTGGCTAAGCAAATTGCCAACCTGATTAAAGAAAAAGAAGCTGCCGGAAAAAAAACAGTAATTGGCCTTGCTACCGGCTCATCACCCAAATCGTTATATGCCGAGTTGGTGCGTATGCACAAAAATGAAGGGCTAAGTTTTAAAAACGTAATCACCTTTAACCTCGACCAGTATTACCCTATGGATAAGGATGCCCTGCAGAGTTATCATTATTTTATGCGGAAAAATCTTTTTGAACAAACCGATATTGACCCCAATAATTATCACCTGCCCGATGGTATGATACCCAAGGATAAAGTAAAAGAGCATTGCCTTAATTACGAAAAACAGATTGAAGAGGCCGGCGGTTTAGATTTGCAGATTTTGGGCATTGGTGTAAATGGGCACATAGGCTTTAATGAACCGGGCAGCGGCATGTACACCAAAACAAGGCTCACTACTTTAGATAACAGCACCCGTATTGCCAATGCATACGAATTTGGCAACATGAGCGAAGTGCCACGTATGGCCATAACCATGGGCATAAGCACTATTTTAAAAAGTAAAAAAATAATACTGATGGCATGGGGGCAAGCCAAGGCCCCTGTAATAAAAAAAGCAGTAGAAGATGACGATACAGAAGATGTACCTGCATCGCTCTTACAAAACCACGATGATTGTACATTTGTGATTGATGAAGTGGCAGCCGGCGAACTCACCCGTTTTAAAAGCCCCTGGCTTACCGGTGAGTGCGAATGGACAAGCAACATGATGAAACGTGCCGTTATAAACCTGGCGCTTAAACTTAACAAACCAGTACTAAGCCTTACCAATTTTGATTACAATGATAATGGCCTTAGCGACCTGCTTGTAGAAAAAGGCGATGCTTATGAAATAAATATGCAGGTGTTTTATTTATTAAGAGACAGCATTACCGGTTGGCCCGGTGGTAAACCTACTCAACGTACCAATCACCCCGAAAGAACTGAGCCTTTTCCTAAAAAGGCTGTTATCTTTTCTCCGCATCCCGATGATGATATCATTAGCATGGGCGGTACATTCATGCGCCTGCACGACCAAGGGCACCAAGTGCATGTAGCTTATCAAACAAGCGGCAATATTGCCGTAACAGATGAGTTTGTTACAAGGTTTATTGATTTTACCGTAGGTTTTGAAAGTATGTTTGATATTGATGAAACCAAGAGTAAAAAAATTCTGGAAGAAGCCACAGCTTTTTTAAAAGTAAAAAAATCTACCGATAAAGACACAAACTCCATACGTGAAATAAAAGGACTGATTAGAAGGTGCGAAGCCAAAGCTACCTGCAAGTATGTTGGCCTTACAGATGAACAGGTACATTTTATGAACCTGCCTTTTTATGAAACAGGCACCATTGAAAAAAGCCCGATGGGTGAAGCAGATGTACAATTAACTGTTGACCTTCTTAACAAATTGCAACCGCAGCAGATTTACTGTGCTGGCGATTTTGCCGATCCGCATGGAACACATAAAGTTTGTTTTGATGTGGTAATTGAAGCCTTAAAAACTATTAAAGCCAGTAAAGCCAAATGGATAGAAGACTGCTGGCTTTGGTTGTATAAAGGCGCCTGGCAGGAATGGGATATCACCGAAATTGAAATGGCCATTCCCATGAGCCCCGACCAGGTAGTGAAAAAAAGACATGGCATTTTTATTCATCAATCGCAAAAAGACAGTGTGCCTTTCCAGGGCAGCGATGACCGTGAATTTTGGCAACGTGCCGAAGAACGCAATGCAAATACAGCCCAGCTTTATGCCCGCCTAGGACTTACCCAATACGCCGCTATGGAAGCATTTGTAAGATGGCATTTTTAATTTAGCCAACAAATAAATATGGCAAGGCATAATACAACAGGCAGTACCGGCGAATCGATGGCCGAAACGTACCTGTTGAAGCAGGGGTTTACCATCATGCATAAAAACTGGCGGCACTCAAATTGGGAAGTTGATATCATTGCACATAAAACCGGTGTACTGCATTTTATTGAAGTAAAAACAAGACGTACTAAAAAATATGGTCATCCCGAAGATGCAGTAAACGATAAAAAAATTCAAAACCTTATCAACGCTTCAGAAGAATACCTTTACCTGCACCCGCAATGGAAAAGGATACAATTCGATATTCTCTCCGTCTCTATTTTAAAAGATAAACCGGTTGAATATTTTTTTATTGAAGATGTTTATTTATAACAGCAGGCTTAATTTTTACTTAGCGCCTGCATTTTTTCTACCAGTTTGTATGTGGCGGGGCAATACTCAATATTTTGTTTATGCACATGTATATAATCTACCATGCGCTTTTTTGAAAGGTGCGGAAAGCCTGAACAGTCGGCAGGACGTATTTCGTAGATGGAGCATTTGTTATCCTGCAGGTTTAAAAACTGGCAGGGTTCGGTTTTATTAAGCATATCTCCTATCCTGTCTTTATATAACCATTTCTTTTTAAATTCTTCGGGGCTTTGGTTAAAATGTTTCGAAATACGTTTAATATCAGTTGCATTAAAAGTAGGACTCATGGTTTTGCAGCAATTAGCACAGGTAAGGCAATCAACTTCTTTCCACACTTCTTTTTCTGTATCAGCAGCAAGTTTATCTAACCCTCGTGGCTGTTCTTTTAAGACCTTTGTTAGAAATTTTTTTAACCGTACTTTATTAAAACGAACTTTTTGTTTAAACGAACGAAGATTTACTGCCTGCATATTGTTTTTTAATAACTATTAACGAAATTCAGGTTGCTAAAATAAGTTATTAATGGTTTCATTTGCATGTAATTGAAAAAACCTTTTAAACTTTATGTGGGCACCTTATAAAAAAGGATACAAAGCATGGCTTCAACTGGAAAAATCACTTGCAGAAAATTCAGTGGATGCATACCTACGTGATATTGATAAACTGACAGATTATTTACAGGCAAAAAATTTGTTAGTAACCCCAGGTGAACTTCAACTAAACGACCTTGAAAATTTTATTCAATGGATTAGTGAACTGGGTATGACAGCCGCATCGCAATCGAGGATTGTATCGGGTTTGAGGAGTTTTTATACCTATTGTCAAATTGAACAAATTGTATCAACCAACCCCACTGCTTTATTAGAAACACCAAAACAAAAAAGAGCACTGCCCGATACGCTGAGTTTTGAAGAAATTGAAAACATCATTGCACAGATAGACCTAAGCAAACCCGAAGCCGGTCGTAATAAAGCCATCTTGGAAACACTCTATAGTTGTGGCTTACGGGTATCTGAATTGATAAACCTGAGGTTAAGTTGTCTTTTTTTAGATATTGGTTTTATACGGGTGATTGGTAAAGGAGATAAGGAAAGGCTGGTTCCTATTGGAAGCGCTGCAATTAAATACATTAATATTTATAAAAACCAGATTAGGGTACATCTTAAAATAAAGCCCGGCCAGGAAGATATTCTTTTTTTAAACCGAAGAGGCAGTAAGCTTAGCCGGGTTATGATTTTTTTGATGCTGAAAGAACTGGCTGTAAAGGCTGGTATCAAAAAAAATATCTCGCCACATACTTTCAGGCATTCATTTGCCACACACCTTGTTGAAGGCGGCGCCGATTTAAGAGCCGTACAGGAAATGCTTGGCCACGAAAGCATTACCACCACCGAAATTTATACGCATTTAGACAGGGAGTATTTAAGAACAACTTTACACCAATATCATCCTGCATTTAAATAAACACTTAAGTATTTTAGAATATAATAAAAAGAAAACCGGCCAGTTGTGCCTGTTTTTTATTAAACTTTTCAGGCTACAATCATGGCCGGCATAAAACAACCATTACACTACTGAACTATGAAACTGCTTTCATTAACCAAACTGTTTTTTGAGTCGAATATCCTAATGAAATAAATGCCTGATGCCCATTTGCTGTCGCAAACTATTTGTTCATTTTGCTGTTTGTTAACTGCATTAATACGTTTGTAAAATACGGTGCGATAAACTGCATCGGTAACCTGTAACTGGTATAAACCTGTTTCTTTAAGGTTCATATTAAGTTGTATGTTGTTGCCATGTATGGCAGGGTTAGGATAAACTTTCATGGTATTTGTTGTTTTAATTGTTTTCAACTTCGTTTCATTTTTATTACTGATTTTTTCCCTTTTTTTTAAAACAGCTCCCATCAAACCAACAGTAATTTCTCCTCTTGTTGTTGGGTAAGCTGCCTTTACTGTTACCGTGTCAAGCTGTTTTACTTTTTTAAGCCCTGTGGTATCGGTGTTTTCATTGTTAACTATTTTATCATCTTCATTTTTTAAACCTGTAAAACTTATGCCACCTAAAACCACATTCGAAAAATCGGTATTCAACTGTATTGTTAAATAATCTTCTTCGTTTACAGTAATGCTTGAATTTTGATAACCCATTGCAGATACCATTAACACAGCATCTTTTAATACCCTTATTGAAAACAATCCTTTTGCGTTGGTAACAACGCCATTCTTTGTTCCTTTTATTAAAATGGTGGCATTGGGTATTGGGTGGCGGTTTTCGTCTGTTACTATACCATCAATAATTTTTGAACTAACCTGCTTTATACCTCCAACCCTTGTAACCAATACTTCGCCATTGGGTAAGCTGCTGCGCTTTACAGGGTTTTGTGCTACGGGCACTTCTTGTAATTTTCCCTGAGCCTTAACAGCATTGGATTTGGCAAAAAACATAAAGAACATAACAATATAGTTCCAGTACCAATACATCTTCTTTTTTATTTGCATTGGGTAAGTAATGGGCCTGTTTAACTGCGAAGTAAGTACACGGCCACAAACATTATTGTGAGTAATGGTTGTAAAATAATTCAACACTTCAGTATCTGTCATTGTACTAAAATCAACTACTTCTTTAGCACAGGCCTTGCAAAAACGGCCTTGTTCTGTTGCAGTCATATTTTGCCAGTTCTCGTGGCATGGTTTGGGAATGGAGATTTGCAGTTTTTGCATAACAATTTGCTTTGTTATACAGATGCACTTTAAAAAATGATTACATAATCAACTCAAAAAAAAATAAGAAAAGTGGAAATAAAAAATGAAGAGAAGTTATTTGCCTTCCAGTACTACATCCTGTTGCTGGTAATTAATCTTGTCGTACACCGTATTGGTAACTTTTTTACGGTAATTTTTAAACATGCTTTGCCAGCGAAGTTTTAACACACCCAGTATGCCTTCTTTAACGATACCTTTATTCATTTTGCTGGCGCCCAGTTCACGGTCAATAAAAGTGATGGGTACTTCGGCTATTTTAAAACCAAGTTTCCAGGCGGCAAATTTCATCTCTATCTGGAAAGCATAACCTACAAAAGCAATTTCATCAAGGTTAATGGCTTCAAGTACTTCTTTTTTATAACAAACAAAACCGGCGGTAGGGTCTTTTACCGGCATCCAGGTAATGATACGGGTATAAAGCGATGCGCCTTTTGAAAGTATGATGCGGTTAGCAGGCCAGTTGGCTACAGCGCCGCCATTTACATAACGGGAGCCTACAGCAACTCCGGCGCCTTGTTTACAGGCCTGGTATAATCTTTCTAAATCGGCAGGGTTGTGCGAAAAATCGGCATCCATTTCAAAAATATACTGGTAGCCTTTATCAATGGCCCATTTAAATCCATAAATATATGCAGTGCCTAAGCCTAATTTACCGGTACGTTCTTCTAAAAAAAGCTGGCCATTGTATTTAGGTAACAGTGTTTTAATGATGGCGGCTGTACCATCGGGCGAATTATCATCAACAATAAGTATATGAAAATTTAGCTGCAAAGAAAAAACCGCATCGATGATTTTTTCGATGTTTTCCTTTTCATTAAAAGTAGGTATGATGACGAGTTTTTCCAAGTGCCTGAACAATTACTTGACTTCAAATTTACAATAAATAAAGGTATGCCATATTAACATCTTCTCTACAAAACCCCTTTAGTTATTTTTTAACAAGGTACGGTTTAGTATTTCTGTGAGCTTTTGCTTGGTATGTAATGGAAAATCGCCTCTCATCATCCAATCATAATACTGCGGTTCTGCCTTCAATACATCGGTAACCGATTTCCCTTTATGCTTGCCAAAGTTGAAAATTTCCTGGCCTTTTTCATTATAACTAAACCTACGGGCATAATCTACAATTTTTTCCTCTCCTATCACCTGTAAGATAGAATCAACCGAATTACCAAGGTTGGTATATTTATCTACCTGTGCCATAAACACATCAATGGTAGCTTCAACATCTGCTTCGGCGCTGTGGGCATCTGTTAATTCTTTATTACAAAAGAATTTGTAAGCTGCCGTTAAAGTACGAGGCTCCATGGTATAAAAAATATGCTGTACATCTATCATTTTCCTTGTACTTAAATCCACATCCATACCAGCCCTTAAAAACTCTTCCATTAAAATAGGTACATCAAAACGATTACTGTTGTATCCACCCAAATCGCAGTTTTCGATAAACATCTTTATTTCGTTAGCAGCCTGCTTAAAAGTGGGTGCATCTTTAACCATCTCATCAGTAATACCATGTACATCACTTGCTTCTTTTGGAATGGGTATTTGCGGATTTATCAATTTTCTTTTTAATTGGCGGTTTCCATCAGGTAAAATTTTTATGATTGCTATTTCTACTATTCTGTCGGCAGAGAGGCTTACACCTGTAGTTTCAAGATCAAAAAAAGCGATAGGACGGTTTAACTTAAGCATTATAGGATTTATATTTTTAAGATTTACAAAATCAAGATAAAGAAGTACAAATTTGAAAGGCAAGATAATATAAATAGCATTTCGCCGTTTACTGTGGGTGAATTATCTTTGCCGCAGTCAATTACTGCAATAATAGGTTTTTTTAATTCAAAATTATTATGATGAAAAAAATATTTTTTGTTTTAGTATTATTGGTTTCAACTGCAGCCATCATCAGCAGTTGCCGCCCAAGCCAGAAGTTGGGTTGCCCCAATAACCAGGGTATCATTCATTAATAGGCCTCCGTTATTATGAACTGGATAGTTTTGCAGGATGAAACTCAACTTGAGCATTTAAAAGAATCTTCAAAAAAAAGGCCACAGGTTATTTTTAAACACAGCACCCGGTGCAGTATAAGCATTATGGCCAAAAGTCGGTTAGATAAAGCCACTACAGTAACAGGTATCGATTTTCATTTTTTAGACCTTCTTAAACATCGCTCACTCTCTAATAAAATTGCCGAAGACTTTAAAGTTTACCACGAATCGCCGCAGGTACTTCTTATAAAAGATACCGAATGTATCTATGATGAAAGCCATAGCGGCATAACCATTGATGAAATTGTTGAGCAGGCTTTAGCCAATTAATTTTTTGAAGGAATTCTTTTCAGCGTTTCTAATAAATACTTCCAAAATTTTTGTACCGAACTTACCTGCACTTTTTCATCGGGCGAATGTGCGCCCCTGATATTTGGGCCAAATGAAATCATTTGCATGGCAGGATAATTTTTCCCCAGGATACCACATTCCAAACCGGCATGCACAGCGTTTACATGTGCTTCTGCAGCAAACATTTCCTTGTACAAGTTACTCATCAGTTTTACAATTGGCGCTGCCGGATTGGGCGCCCAGCCCGGGTAACTGCCGCCATAAGATGGCTTTGCCCCTGCCAGCTCAAAATTATAACAGATGGTATTTGCCAGTTCCATCTTCTCGCTATCAACCGAGCCACGGGTTAAACACATTATTGTAAATGCTCCATCTTTTACAATTACCCTGGCAATGTTGTTTGATGTTTGTACCAACCCTTCAATTTCGGGACTCATACGGTATATTCCATTGGGACAAGCTGCAATTGTTCTTAATAAAGCATATTGTGCAGCAGTGTTCATCAGCAATACAGGAGTTGTTGTTTTTTCAATTCCTATTTTTAAGCCTGGATCGGTACTGCGGTTTTCATTTTTAATCAACTGCTCCTGATCTTTTATAAACAAAAGCAATTCACCGGTTTTATTTTTTGGCAAAGCAATGGTGGCCACAGATTCTCTTGGTATTGCATTTCTTAAACCACCGCCGTCAATAGCGCTTACCCGTAAATCAAACTTAACAGAAGCATTTAATAAAATACGATTCATCACTTTGTTTGCATTGGCCCTGCCTTTATAAATATCCATCCCCGAATGGCCGCCGGTTAAACCGCTAACCGTTAAAGTAAACCCATCAAAATCTTGCGGCGTATTTTCCAATTCATATTTTCCTTCGGCACTTACATCAATGCCACCGGCACAGCCAATAGTAAGTTCATCATCATCTTCCGTATCCAGATTCAATAATATTGCTGCATCCAGCAAACCGCCTTTTAATCCCAAAGCGCCTGTCATACCTGTTTCTTCATCTATGGTAAATAAAGCTTCTATAGCCGGGTGTGGTATATTATCAGCAGCAAGTATTGCCATAATTGCTGCCACGCCAATGCCGTTATCGGCGCCCAGTGTGGTGCCTTTTGCTTTCACCCAGTCATCTTCAATAAACATATTTATGCCTTGCGTTGCAAAGTCAAAATCTGTATCGGCATTTTTTTGATGTACCATATCCAAATGGCTTTGCAGGCAAACCACTTGCCGGTCTTCCATGCCTGCTGTGGCCGGTTTTTTTATAATAACATTGCCCACTTCGTCTTTTTGAGTTTGCAGGTTTAGGCTTTTTCCATAATCCATTATAAAATTAATAACGGCTGTTTCTTTTTTTGAAGCCCGTGGTATTGCATTAAGCGCTGTAAAGTTTTGCCATAGTTCAGCGGGAGATAATTCACTAATGGTTTTACTCATAATACAGTTGTTTAATAATCGTGCAAAATTTTATACTTTTTTCAATCGTACATCATCAAATATAGCTGATAAAAACTGTTTAATTAAATGCTCCTGTCGAGCGCTTTAATTTGTGCTTTATACTTTGGCGGCAGCACAATATTTTTAATCAATCCATCCATTTTTAAAAGCCGGCTAAATTTGTACACACTTAAAACAGGTTTTAACCATAAACTATTTTTATATCCAAGCAACTGCTTCACCCTTGTGGGTACAACAAGTTTTTGTGTTTCCAGCAAAAGCATATACCTGAAACCACCCAGGTGTTTGCGGTATTGTTTAAAAAGGTCAACCGTTAAATCACTTTTTACCAGGTCGGTTTGTAAATGTTGTTTGTGGCTAATCAGCCATTCATTATAATTGGTTGGAAGTTTTTGCAGGTTCATCCTTGTACCCATGCGTAAAAAAACATCATACAGTTCTTCTTTTTCATCTGCTGATAATTTTCTTTCGAGCAGTTCGTAAGAAGCGATGGAATAATGGATGAGCATGTATAACACATCCCGGTACGACCAGTCGGGGATTTTTGCGTTTCTTTTATTTTCAACGGCCGAATGGATGGCTGTTATTTTATCGATGGCTGCATTAGCCACTGCAGTTTCAGAAAAAACAATCTGCCATGCATAACCAACTGTAGAAAACAATCGGCCAATTGGGTCGCCGGGGAGTTTGCCGGTAAAATACAGCCAGTCAACTGCTTTGTTTAATGCAAACTCGGCCGATGCGCCGGCAAAAATAAAAAGAATGGTATCTGATTTACTCCAAATTTTTCTTACAATAGAATTTTCATTTACAAAATATCGGGGTGCAGGTTCCATCTACAATAAAACTTAATCGTTGCCTAAGTTAACATAAAAGCATTTATCCCGGTGAACCATTGATTTAATTTACAAAAAGAAAACAGTTTACAGTATTATTTAATCAAACACATCACAAAAATTAAAACCCAAAAAATATAGGTTTTTATTTAAGATGAACTATATGATATAGTTTGATACGCTCCTGCATTAACTAATACAATTATAAATCGGTGATGGGTTTATATTTTGGAATCAGCATTTTCATAACAGCCCATGCTACGAGATAGGCTACGGCACAAATAGCAAACATAATGGTATAGCCTGTTTCGATATGACCAAGCTTTTGATAATAATCGAATAATGCGCCGCCTAACTTTGAAATGAGTACGCCACCAATGCCGCCTGCCATACCACCAATGCCTACAACTGAGGCCACAGATTTTTTAGGAAACATGTCAGACACAGTTGTAAATAAATTTGCCGACCATGCCTGGTGTGCCGATGCGCCAATACCAATCAGTATCACCGGTATCCAAAAGCTTATATGGCCCATCGGTTGAGCAGCTAGTACCACTAATGGAAACAAAGCAATCAGCAACATGGCTTTCATACGGCCATTATAAGCGCTGTATCCCCGCTTGATAAAATATGCCGGAAACCAGCCACCACCAATACTTCCAAACATAGTCATACTATATAAAACAAAAAGCGGTATAGAGATGGCCGTACCTTCCATACCATATTGTGCATACAAATATTTTGGTAACCAAAAAAGGAAGAACCACCAAACACCATCGGTCATAAATTTTCCAAAAACAAAAGACCAGGTTTGTTTATAGCCAAGCAATTTAAACCAGGCAACTTTTTCATTTTTATCAATTGCTTTCACTTCATCTTCCGTGTCGGAGTTGATATAATCCAACTCTGCCTGTGACAATCTTTTTTGCTTTTCGGGCTTATCATAATAAATCCACCATGCAATAATCCATAAAAACCCAATGGCACCAATCATGATAAAAGCCCATTGCCATCCTAAATGAAATGCAATCCAGGGAACGGTGAGTGGTGCAAGCAATGCCCCAATATTGGCACCCGAATTAAAGATACCGGTGGCAAACGATCTTTCTTTTTTAGGAAAGTATTCGGCAGTTGCTTTAATGGCTGCAGGGAAGTTACCTGATTCACCAACGGCAAGTATGGCTCTTGATATCATAAAACCCAGCACTGATGCAGGGATAACCCATCCCATAGAAGATAAGATGCCTGTAAATAAGCCTCCTATCTCAATTGAATAAGCATGCATAATTGCAGCCACCGACCAAATTACAATTGCCCATGTAAAACCTTTTTTAGTACCAAGCTTATCAATAAAACGGCCGGCAAATAACATGGATATGGCATAAGCAAATTGAAACACTGCTGTGATATTTGCATAATCGGTATTTGACCAGTTAAACTCTTTTGATAAATCGGGCGCCAGTAAACTTAATACCTGCCTGTCGAGATAATTTACTGTGGTAGCAAAAAACAACAATGCACAAATTGTCCATCGGTATTTGCCAATTTTTTGCATATTCATATATATTGGGTTTTATTATTTTCTGCAATCATTTATAAGCGCTATCACTTTTTTTGTTTCGGCAGTTAGTAAACTATAATTTTTTTCCTCCATTATTTTTTTACTTACCAGTTTGCTACCCATACCTACCGCACATACGCCTGCATTAAACCAGCCCTGCAAATTTTCTTTGGTGGTATCTACCCCGCCCGTTGGCATAAACAATATCCCGGGGAACAAATCTTTTATGGCAGCCATAAAATCGCTGCCCAACACATTACCGGGGAAAAGCTTTATAAGCCTGGCTCCCAGGTTTTCAGCCGTAATTATTTCGGTAGCCGTCATACAGCCCGGTATCCAAAGCATATTATTTTTATCGGCCACTTTTGCAACAGCTTCTACAAGGCCGGGGCAAATGATATAATCAGTGCCGGCATCAATAAATGCCTGCGCCACTTCAGCATTTTTAATGGTGCCTACACCCAGTATCATACCGGGTAATTCAGTTTCGCAATTTTTTTTTAATGCTTTAAAATTTGACAAAGCCGTTTGCCCCCTGTTGGTATATTCTATACTGCGTATGCCGGCGGCGTATAATGCTTTCATCACATCTACACTAATTTTTTCATCAGCATGAAAATATAATGGAAGCACACCCTGCCCTGTTATTTGATTTATTATCTGCTGGGGTTTATACATTTTTTATGGTTGCGGTTATTTGGTTAACAGTTTGGTTGGTGGTATCGCCTTTTATAAATAATTTATTATAAGCTGCTGCTGTTGCAAAATTTAATGCCTGCTGTGCTTCATGGCCATTGCTTAATCCATAAATTAATCCACCCATAAAACAATCGCCGCTGCCAACTTTATCCAGCACTTTATCAGACGTATATTTGGCCGAAACAAAAAGCTTATCAGTAAAAAGTGTGGTATAATATTGTATGCCTTCGTTTATGCTGAACCGGAAAGTATTGGCTACAGTATTTACATTTGGAAATTGTTGCTGAATAGTTTTGGATGTAATAGTTGCTTGCTGAAGATAAGATTGCTGTTCATCTTTTTTAATTAATGTTTCGTCTAATGGAATTCCTAACATAACATTTGCCGCCCACAAATTGCCCATTACCAGGTTGCAATATTTTACCAGGCCGGGCATCACTTCTATAGGTTGCTTACCATATTGCCATAATTTGTTTCGGTAATTTAGATCTACAGATATGGTTATACCTTTTGATGATGCTGCCTGCAAAGCTTCTTCACAAACTTCGGCAGCAGATTGCGATAATGCTGCTGCAATAGCACTAAAATGAAACCACGTGATGCCTTCAAAAACTTCATCCCAGTTAATCATTCCTTTTTTAAGTTGGGCAAAGGATGAACCTGCACGGTCAAAAATTACGCCACTGTTTTTTACATCTGTGCCTTGCTGCAGGTAATACAATCCCACCCTGCTGCCGCTGTAATGTATGGCAGAAGTATCTATATTTTTTTTGCTTAAATAATTTGCAAGCTGCTTAGATAAAAAATTATCGGGCAGGGCTGTACAATAGCCAACCTGCTGCCCCCATAAAGCCAAAGCCGTTGCCACATTGGCTTCGGCGCCGCCAACAAAAGCCGGCATCATGTTGTGTTGCAACCATTCTCCATCGGCAGATGGAGAAAACCTAAGCAATAACTCACCAAAACATAAAGTTTTACTCATCAGAAATTGAAATAGTTTTTTGCGTTGTTATAACAGATGTCTTCAATAATTTTCCCTATCAGAGGTATATCATCCGGCAATTCGCCGCTTTCTATTTCACTGCCAAACAAGTTACATAATATACGCCTGAAATATTCATGACGGGGATAACTCATAAAACTTCGGCTATCGGTTAGCATGCCCACAAACCTGCTTAGCAAACCCATATTGCTTAATGCATTCATTTGTTTTATCATCCCGTCTTTCTGATCTAAAAACCACCATGCCGAACCAAATTGTATTTTACCTGCCACCGAGCCATCATTAAAATTACCAATCATGGTTGCCATTAACTCATTATCGGCAGGGTTAAGGTTGTATAAAATTGTTTTTGCTAACTGATTTGTTTCATCAAGCCTGTTTAAAAATTTTGATAATGCTCTGCCCTGCGAAAAATCGCCAATTGAATCCCATCCTGTATCAGCGCCCAATTGCTTCAGCATCCTGCTATTATTATTTCGTAAAGCGCCTAAGTGATATTGCTGCACCCAGCCTTTTTCACAATCCCATTTGGCAAAATGAACCAACATTGCCGATTGAAATTTTAATTTTTCCTGGTAATTCAAATCTTTACCGCTCCTTATTTTATTAAAAGCATTTTTTATTTCCTGTTCGGTATAATCCTCAGCATATATTTGTTCTAACCCATGGTCGGAAACTTTACATCCGAGAGTTGCAAAATAATCGTGCCGTTTCTTTAATACCTTTAAATAATCATTGTACGATGAAACACTATCACCCGTTACTTCTTCCAGCTTTGATACATAAGCATTAAATGCTGCGGCATCATCTGCATTCATTGCTTTATCGGGCCTAAAGGCGGGCAATATTTTTATTTCAAACTGATTGTTTTTAATTTTTTGATGATGTTCCAGCGTATCGGCAGGATCGTCGGTTGTGCAAAGCACTTGTACATTCATTTTCCTTAGCAGGTTGCGAACCGAGTAATCTGCTGTTTGCAATTTTGCAGAAGCCTCGTCATAAATCTCTTTTGCAGTATCGGTATTTAATATTTTGCTGATGTTGAAGTAGCGTTGCAGTTCCAGGTGTGTCCAATGATATAAAGGGTTACGCATGGTATAAGGCACGGTGGCAGCCCATTGTTGAAATTTTTCATAGTCGGTTGTATTGCCTGTAATATATTTTTCATTAACGCCATTGGTACGCATAGCACGCCATTTATAATGATCGCCATACAACCATACCTGTGTAAGGTTTTGGAAATTTATATCATTGGCAATTTGTTCGGGGGGAAGATGATTGTGATAATCAATAATGGGTAATTGCTTAGCAATATCGTGGTACAAATGCTGAGCAGTTTTGTTTTGTAACAAAAAATTTTCGTCTAAGAATTTTTTCATCATCATCAGTTATAAAGCGATTTATAAATACCCATCTCCAGCCCTCTTAATTCTGCCAGTCCTTTCAACCTCCCGATAGCACTGTAGCCCGGGTTGGTTGTTTTATGCAAATCATCCAGCATTTGGTGCCCATGATCGGGACGCATGGGTATGGCCTTTTTTCTTTTTTGCATTACTGCCAGTAATTCTTTTACTACGCCATACATATCCACATCGCCCTGCAAATGGTTAGCTTCGTAAAAATCGCCGGTTTGGTTACGTTTTGTGCTTCGCAGATGAATAAAATTTATTCTTTCTGCAAACTGTTTTATCATTTGCAGCAGGTTGTTATCGGGCCTAACCCCAAATGAACCTGTACAAAAACACAACCCGTTATGTAAAGAAGGAACAGCTTTTACTAAAAACTCCATATCGGCCGCAGTGCTTAGCACCCGTGGTAAACCAAGTATTGAAAATGGCGGATCATCGGGATGTATCACCATCATCACACCTGTTTCTTCTGCAACGGGTATTACCTGCTTTAAAAAATATAACAGGTTTTGCCTAAGCTTTTGGGCATTAATAAAAGCATAAGCATTTAAAGCTTCTTTAAACTCATTCAACGAAAAACTTTCTTCGCTACCGGGCAATCCTGCAATTATATTTTGCTGCAGTTGTTTTTTTTGTTCGTCATCAGCAGCCTCAAACCATAATCTTGCTGATTGTATTTCAATTGATGAATATGCTAATTCTGCATTTTTTCTTTTGAGGATAAAAAGGTCAAATGCTGTTAATGCTGCTTTTTCAAACCGCAAAGCTTTACTGCCATCATCAAGGGTAAAACCTAAATCAGTTCTTGTCCAATCCAGCACCGGCATAAAATTGTAGGTTACAGTTTTTACACCGCATGCAGACAGGTTGTGTAAGGTTTGTTTATAATTTTCGATATACTTTTCAAATCCTGTTGTTTGTGTTTTAATTGCTTCATGCACCGGAACACTTTCAACCACCCTCCAACTCATACCATAAGCTTCAATTTCATTTTTTCTTTTTTGTATTTCATCCCTCTCCCAAACAGCGCCATTGGGTACCTGGTGCAAGGCACTAACCACAGCGGTACAGCCAGCCTGTTTAATATCGGCCAGGCTTACGGGGTCGCCGGGCCCATACCAGCGCATTGTTTGTTGCATTAAATACTTTTCTTCATTCATCTTATAAACTTACCCCTCTTTTCCATGGAATAAAATCATCCTGGTTTAAGCTAACTGCTTTAGGGATTATTTCGCCGCTGGCTGCTTTTATACAATACTCCAGAATTTCTTCACCTACCTGTTCAATGGTTTTATCTCCTTCAATAATTGGCCCGCAATCAATATCAATAATATCGCTCATCTTTTTTGTAAGCTTGCTGTTGGTAGATACTTTTATGGTTGGGCAAACGGGGTTGCCGGTTGGTGTTCCCAGGCCTGTTGTAAATAATATTAATGTAGCGCCACTTGCCGCTTTTCCTGTTGTAGCTTCCACATCATTGCCGGGTGTACAAACAAGGCTCAGCCCGGGTTTTGTGGCAGGCTCGGTATAATCCAACACATCTACCACCGGCGATGTACCGCCTTTTTTTGCAGCGCCGGCACTTTTAATTGCATCCGTTATTAATCCGTCCCTGATATTTCCCGGAGATGGGTTCATGTGAAAACCCGAGCCTACACTCATTGCCGAATCATTATAGTTCGTCATAAGGCTGATGAATTTTTTTGCAGCAGCTTCATCAATGGTACGGTCAATTAAATTTTGTTCTACACCGCATAACTCAGGAAATTCGGCTAATAATATTTTTCCACCAAGAGCAACTACTAAATCGCTGCAATAACCCACAGCAGGATTAGCAGATATGCCGCTGAAACCATCGCTACCACCGCATTTTACGCCAATGCACAATTTACTAAGTGGCGCAGGTTTTCGTTGCAACTTATTTATTTCAACTAAACCTGTAAATGTTTTTTTTATGGCTTCAGTAATTAACTGTTCTTCACTTTGCGATTGTTGTTGTTCAAAAATGTATAAAGGCTTATCAAAATTAGGATTAAGTTGCTGCAGGTCTTGTTTAAAATCCTGCACCTGCAAATGCTGGCAACCCAGGCTTAGCACAGTAACGCCGGCTACATTTGGGTGATTTGCATAAGCAGCAAGCAGTTTACCCAATATGGCTGCATCCTGCCTGATGCCACCACAGCCTCCCTGGTGATTTAAAAATTTTATGCCATCTATATTTTCAAAAACACGTTGGGATTTATTGTTATTATTTGCTGATAAATCAACTGCAGTAATATCGCCACCGTTTTTAAATGCCTGTACCAACTGGTGAGCATATTGTTTATATTTTCCTGTTACTGCATATCCTAATTCGTTGTGTAAGGCTTCCCTAATCACATCAAGATTCCTGTTTTCGCAAAATACAGTTGGGATAAATAGCCAGTAATTAGCTGTGCCTACTTCACCATTGCTACGATGATAGCCATTAAAAGTTCTGTCTTTAAATTTCGAAACATCGGGTACCTGCCACTTATAATCTACTTTACGGTAAAAAAATGGTTCGGCTGCATGTTTTAAATTTGCAGTAGAAATAATGCCTGCTTTAGGTATATCGGTTTGAGCCTTACCAACCATTACACCGTACATGTAAACGATATCACCTGTTTTTAAATCGGTAGTTACAAATTTATGTTTGGCCGGGATATCATTTTGTAAAACAAAATCTTCGCCATTATAGTTCACCACTTCTCCTTTGGATAAGTTTGTTAATGCAACTATTACATTATCGCCTGGATGAACTTTTAGTAATTTATTTTTCATTGGGAAATGCTTTTTTTGTTATACTGCATATCAATAACAGACGCCATACCATTATCTTCAATATAGTTCAATTTTTCCTGTACTGCATCTGCAAACCCGGTTAAGGAACTAAGATCGTATCCCCAAAGAGCCACATCTTTTAAAACTGTTGTTGCCATTAAGGCGATGGGTACCTGTTTCCATTTTTCATAAAAAAAAGAAGCCTTATCATCAATAATAGAATAATCATTGCCATTAAAGTTTCCATAATACATGCCTTTTTCAAACTTAACTGCTTTCATAAAATAAATATACGAAGCAAAACCCGTAGCTATATGTGATGGCACTTTATTATATAAAGTATAAAATTGAATTAAAACCGGCACCACCCTCATTTTCATTTTAGAACTGTATTGAACGGTGATGCTGAGCCAGTGATGCTCGATAAACGGGTTACGAAACCTGTCTAAACAATTTTTTGAAAATTCGTTTGTTTGCGATGCGGTGGTGGTATAAGGTATAGACATTGCAATTTCATCCTGCATAATTGATTTGATAAATTTAAACATGGGTTGATTATCCATTGCATCTTTAACGGTAGAAAAACCTGATAAAAATGCTGCGCCACAACTTAAAGTATGTGTACCGTTTAACAACCTAAGTTTTAGTTCCCTGAATAAATTTATACCAGGAGTTATTACCACAGCATTGTCTGCTTTAGCAAATGATAATACCGATGCAATTTTTTCATTTGCCTCAATGGCCCAAAGCCTGTACACTTCGGTCATCAACATCAGGTCATCGGTATAACCTAAATCTTTTTCAATTGCTGTTTTTATTTCTTGATCGGGTTTACCGGGCACAATCCTGTCTACAAGCGAATTACAGAAAGTGTTTGACTTTTCGAGCCAGTCAATAAAATTTTCTTCCAGGCCGTTTAAATGAGCAAGTTCGGTAACAATACTTTCCAGTTTTTTCCCATTGTCAACTATCAGCTCGGTTGGCACTATCACCATACCCGACTGGCTGCTGCCTGCAAAAGCTTTGTATCGTTCGTATAAAAAAGCCAGTAGCTTACCGGGAAAAGAAACCGGCGGGTGTCTCATTATATCATCCTGCACCAATTGAATACCCACTTCGGTGGTATTTGAAATAATTATTTTCATTTGTGGGTTATGTGCACATTGCAACACTTTGTTCCATTCGCTTTTTGCAGAAAGTACCCTGCTTATTGCCGAACACACAATATTTTGCTGTATTTTTTTCCCATCTTCAACTCCCCGTACACATATTGTATATAATCCATCTTGTTTTTCAAATGCAGTGGTATCGCCTCCATCGGTTGATTTAACTACAACAATGCGGCCATTAAAAATTCCCTGCCTGTTTGCTTTATCAATAAAATAATCGGGTAACCCACGCAGCAAAACTCCGGTACCAAATTGTAAAACCTTTTCGGTAAGCTCCAGCAACTGTTCATTTGGAAGCATTACTTTACCCGGCTGAATATTTTTTATATTAAATTTTGATAACCACATAATCACTCATTAATAATGTTAACCAAAGCAGTTTTAATTTATTCCCCATTTTAATTTCCAGCGGGGGTAATCTTTTTCAATTAATTTAGCCGGCCAAGTGCCGTACCAGGCATAACCAATACGTCTTTCATTTTCTACCTCAGCAATTGTTTTATGCCGTTCACTGTCTCGCCCGGTAAAAAAAGGTTCGTTGGTATCTATATCATAAAACCTTGCCCAAATCACCGAATTACTATCGGGCACTAAAACATTATCCTTGCCACTTTTTTCATTGGGTGCTGCCACTTCAACAAACTTGTAACCGGTTATTTTTACTTTTTCAAACCATTCCATTGCAGCCGTAATTGATTTAATGATGGCGGGTGATGGTTTATCAATCTTCATTAAGAACTTAACAATGCCCACAGTTTCCATTCCGCTTAATGAAACCAACTCAAACTTGCGTGCCATTTCGGGTTGTAATGTTTTAGCATTATACTGGGCACACCAGGCAGTTAATTTGCCGTTTTGTTTTAACTGTGTTTTTAAAATACATTGAATGCCCCTGTCAATGGCATCAATACAGCGGTTTACATTGATGCCATTAATCACATCAAGCCCGTTTTTTTTGTGTACCACATCATACAAAACTTCCAAAGCATTAATCATTGCATTATCGTTGTATGTTACCTGGCTTCTGTAACTGCTAAAATCGGGGTAAAACTGTGGCCAGCCGCCATTGGCATATTGGGCTTTCAATAAATATTCAACACCCCTGTTGGCAGCTCTTAAATAATTTTCGTTTTTTGTTGCTGTATATGCTTTTGCCAGGTACCTTATCTCTTTTGTAGTGGCGCCGTTGTCGATGGTTGCATCCTTACCTTCAGCATAACCACTTATCAATTCCACTTTTTCTGCATCGGTAAGTACACGGTTGTAATCAACTTTTTTATCGCCCTGGAAATGTTTTGGCCAACCACCATTGCTTCGCTGGTACAGCAACATGTTTTCGGCAATGGGGTCAGTTGAACTATTTTTTTGAGTATCGCTTACAGGAGAATTAGAAGTAGCGCCGTTTTTTTCTTGCTTTTTAATTTCACTCTTTGCTATAGTTACAGATGGGTTCCATTTATAATCGTACACCCATGCAGTTGAATAATCATTGATACTAAACCCGGGCGGTAAATTATTTTTTAACCACACATAATTACCATCATCTTTTTTACAATTGAAATAATACACCCGCTTGCCCCATTGTATTTTGTTGGGTGGATTTGCCACTCGTTGATAAATATCTGCATCTGCCATGTTTTTATCAAAGCTGCATGTAAGCAAATAAAATTGTGCATCCCTGTGATAGCGCCCTAATTTATAACCGGCATCGCCAATAAACCTGCAATTAAGAAAAACAGATTTTGAACTTTCATGTAAACTTCCATCGTGCCATATTGCAGCTTCTTTGCTGTGGCAGATGAATGTACAACCCTCTGCCAGTGCCCATCCACGAGGGCAATAAAAATCAACACCACCTTCCATCACACAATCTTTAAAATAAAACATACCGTCAGTTGTATTCCAGGGACTAACGGTATCGCCGCCATAAGCACGAAAGATGCAATTGATAACAATTAACCTGGTGGTTTCAAAAGAGCGAAGAGCCATCTGGTGCCCTTTGGGGCTAATGGTTTTTATTTTTGCCGAATCGTTGGCGCAGGTAATTGTTTTATCTTTTGCATAATCGTTTCCATAGCTGTTGATAACAGTTAAATTCTCCAGCACAATATCATTTCCTTTTAGGTTGATAGTAGCGGTACCATAATCATCTGCATGATTACAGCGCCATTCTTCTCTTGCAAGGCTGATGCTGATAATGGTATTTTTTTCATCTTCTCCTTTTAGTGTAATAAAATTTTTATCAATAAATATCTTCTCATTATAAACCCCTTTTTTTATAAGAATTATCCTTTGTTCGTTTGCATCAGCAGGCAGGCTGTTTATTGCTTCCTGTATACTTTTAAAATTGGCATGTCCATCCTGCGATACTATTATTTGTTTTTGCGCCAATGCCCAACCACCAGCAAAAACAAATGCAGTAATTAAAAAGAATATTTTATAAAACCGGGTACTCATCTTTTTTTAACCTGTTTTAATAACCATTTAACCAGTTCGTTTGCTGCCGTAAAATTTTGAAATTCGGCTGGCAGCTTCCTTCCATCTATATATTCATTATATATCCAGGGATCACCAACAGCCATCACAACACCTTTGCCATAGTTAGCAGTAGCAAAAACTGTTTCACTGTTTTTTGCTATTAAAGTAGTGGCAGGATGTTTCACTTCAATTGCACTAATCTCTTTCAAAAACATTTTTTTTGTATTTGTAAAAACGGGGTTGGTATTGTTATAAACAGCGCCGGTTTCAAATGCATCGTTTTTTACCATGTTAAGGCTGTTATTTGTAAAATCAATTCCAAATTTATTACTGAGGATATTAAAATGCTGCAGGTCGCAGTTAGATGAATCGTTTGCCATTAATAATAAAACACCGCCGGCTTTAACCCAACCGGCAATTACAGCTGCGTATTGCCCGTTCATAAAATTGGGTGCTTTTGAATCTTTATATCCATCGGGGTCAACAATAATATACACTGCAGCGTTTTTTAAATTCTCGGCAGTTGGCGCTGCATCAAGATTACAGAGGTTTGCTCCATAATGCTGCCAAATATTTCCAAAAAAACTAAAACCACCATTGTCCATTTCATCCCAGGTGTAATGCCAGCGTTTATTTATACCAAATCCATCTTTGTGCCACTCGTTATTAAAATAATTATCAAGCACCACGTTTTTTCCTTTGCCCGGTTTTGCAAATGCAGCTATTTCCATTTCGGTGCTTGCCAGTATAAATGCACCAATTCCTTTAGGATCGTTTACCACAACAGGTTCACTCATATAATATTCAAAACTGCCATCACGGTATGGTTTACCGCCAAGCCCCGAAACACTAACTGTACCTTTTAAATTTGTTTGCCCATTTGCATCCACTTCAATAAACTCTTTTATGATGCCATCGTAACCTTTCTTTGCATTTTTTAAATAGTATTTAGGTATATAACCATTGCGAACAGCTTTTGCCAATGTATATACCAACATGCAGGAAGCCGATGCCTCTTTATAGTTTTTGGTATTGTTTGGTATATTTACCACATCGTACCACAAGCCCGATTTTTTATCCTGCACTTTTGTTATTGCAACAGCAAAGCGGTTTAGTATGCTGATGATTGAATCCCTTTTGGGATTATCGTTCGGAAAATAATCCAACACATCAACTATTGCCATGCCATACCAACCAAGCGCCCTACCCCAAAAATTTGCCGAATTACCCGTTTCTTTATTGGCCCATTGCTGCGTTTTGCTTTCATCCCAGCCATGATAAAGCAAACCCGTTTTTGTATCTCTTGTATGTTTTTCGATATTGATGATTTGGTTGGCTATATCATCAAACAAGTTTTGCTGATGGGTCATTTTTGCGTACTCAGCATAAAATGGTTGCCCCATATACAAACCATCTAACCAAACCTGCCAGGGATACACTTTCTTATGCCAAAAACTGCCTTCTTTTGTTCGTGGCTGTTCTTTTAACTGGCTAAAAATAAAATCAATTGCTTTTTTATATTTTCCTTTTCGGGTTACATTGTATAACATCATCAGCACTTTACCATTGTTGATATTATCAATATTAAAATCCTCTTTCTTATAATCTTTAATTGAGCCATCATCATTCACATAAAAATCCATACTATGCTGTATGTACTTAAAATACTCTCCCTGCCCGTTTAATTTCCAAACAGCTTCAATACCTTTTAAAATAACACCCTGGTCGTAACTCCACCTGGCATTACCCGGTTTTATCTTAAACGAATCGGGCCATAAATTCATAGCAGTTTGTGCCATTTGCTGTGCATACAAAAGTGGTTGTTGCGCCTGTGCAATAACAGCAGCTCCGCAAAAAAATAATATGATGACAATCTTCCTCATTCTAATTTTTCTTACCGGGATTATTTGTTTTTGCAGGTTGAGCAACATTTGGGCTTACCCAATTAACTACTGCATTAGTAGCGCCAAAACCACAATCAAGTTGTTGTTTTGCTTTAGACAAATCGGTGTTTAAGATAAAAATATCTTTTGTTCTGCCGCCTTGTACTTGTGCCAGCAATGCAGCGCCTTCTTTATATTTTAAATTATTAATGCTGATGTTATCGCTGTTTAAAATATAGTTTACAGGGTTTGTATTTTTAGAAATCATGGTGATATCATTCAATGTAATATCGCTTGCTTCCTGTATATCTATTCCTTCATCGGCCTGTAAAACTGCATGGTTAATCAAAATGTTTTTAACATGCATTTCGGGAATACCCCTCACAAAAATTCCTTTTGCTGCTCCGTTGCAGGTGATATCATGAAAATAAAAATTTCTAAACTGCGGTGTGGTTTCATCTACTTTTAGAAATTCAACTTTGGGTGGTTCTCTTTTCTCGCCAGCCAGTACAACAGGGTCTTTAGCCATGTAATACATATCAAACAGGATAGCTTCGGCAGCTATATCTTTCATATTAATGTTGTTAACAAAAATATTTTCAACAATGCCTCCACGCCCCCTTGTTGTTTTAAACCTAAGCCCAATATCGCTGCCAATAAAAGTGCAGTTGCTTACAAATATATTTTTAGCGCCGCCACTCATTTCGCTGCCTATTACAAAACCACCATGCGAACGATAGACTGTACAATTGTTGATAATAATATCCTGCGTGGGCATACCTCTTTTCCGTCCTTCGGCATCACGGCCGCTTTTAATACAAATGCCATCATCGCCGGTATCAAAATTGCAATCTTCAATTAGTGCGTTTTTACAACTTTCCAAATCCAATGCATCTGTATTGGCGCCATACCAGGGATTTTTTACTGTAAGATTTTTAATGCTGATATGTTCACTCATCACCAGGTGTGTGGTCCATGCAGGCGCATTTTCAAAAGTTACATCTTCAATCAAAATATTTTTGCATTGATAAATGCGAATCATATTGGGGCGAAGAAAATCTTTTACCTCTTCAAAATCATTGAGCGTTTTGCCTTCGGTAAGTTTACCAATGTTATTGGTAAGAGACCCTTTCAAAGCTTTTTCGGAAGGGTACCATATTTTTTTATCGGCCGATAAAACGCCGCCATATTGTGCCTGGTGTTTTTTCCACTGGCTTTCGCTTAGTTTATCTTTTTTTAGCGGGCGCCAGTAATACCCGTTTCCATTCATAATACCAGGCCCGGTGATAGCAATATTTTGTAAATTTTCTGCAACAACCGGGCTCTGGCATCTTGCTGTGGCTACACCTTCAAAAGAAGATTCTACAAGGGGATATTGGTTAAAGTGGGAACTAAAAATTACCAACGCACCTTTAGCAAGATGCAGGTTGATATTGCTTTTTAAGATAATTGGACCCGTAACAAATGAGCCATTGGGAATTAAAACGGTACCACCACCCTGCCTGGCACAATCATTAATTGCATTATTGATGGCTGTTGTATTCAATGTCATCCCATCTGCAATGGCGCCGTAATTTTTTATATTAAAAGTATCAAGTTTAAAATGTGGTTTATAAATTTTAGGTAATTCAAAAGCATATTTTTCTTTAAAGGCCGATGGTTTTAAATATTTGGCCAATGGCAGGTTTTGTTCTTTTATACTTTCGCAAACAAGCGATGCCACAGAAGATGCACCATATTCGCTGAAATGAGTATTGTCTTCTTCCTTGCCTTTATAATTTTTAAAATGATGCGGAGGAATATTTAAAAACAATCGCCTGCTGTTTTCTACACCTTCTTTTACAATTAATGCTTCGCTGCTTTTATGCAGGTCGATAAGCATTACATGCATGGAAGCAGCCACTTCTTTTACCACTGCAGGATAATCGCCATGCTGATCAACAAACCTGCCTGCCGAATCAAATTTTCTACGCATTACCGGTGTTATTAAAATGGGTGTTGCGCCTTTACTGCGAACATCATTAACAAAGCGAACCAGGTTTTGTTTGTATAAAGTATGTGCCGGGGCCGAGCGAAGGCTATCATTAACTTTGCTATCATTGTGCCCAAACTGTATCATAACAAAGTCGCCAGCTTTTAAGCGACTCATTACCGTATCCCATCGGTGTTCATTAATAAAACTTTTTGTGCTGCGCCCGTTTACTGCATGGTTTTGAATTTCTACTTCGTCATTCATGTAATTAGGAAACAATTGCCCCCAACCTCTTTCAGGATTATCATCAACCGGTTTATTGGCCATTGTGCTATCGCCCACTAAAAAAATGGTTGGCTTTTTATTGGGTGTTAAAAAGGCAAAACAACTAAAAATAAGAAAAAGCAAAACCAGGTTTTTTTTCATTGCAATCAATCATTTTCGTACATCAAGTTTAGTTAATTATCGGCTGGTAAAAGACTAATTAATGGGGTTTATTTATGCAATCGTTCCCGATAACGATACCGATTTTTTTATTTTATGTTTTGTTAATTTTAAAAGCCTGCCTTGCCAGTAATTTCCAATGCCCGTGCAGCTTTTGCCATATTAATAAAACACCTAAATGCACTTCGCCGGGCATGCCACTATCATTTGTTTTTGCATGTAACTGGTGCCTTACCATTGCCACATTTTTGCTGATGGATATTGTTTGATTGGCAAACTCCAATGTTACAAAATCACTTTTACCTGAAACAATTTTTTGAACAAATGATTCCTGGTTATCGATATGCCCGCTTGAGTGGCCATAACTAAGTGATGGCAATGTAAGGTTGTGCAGTGTGGCAGAATCTGCATTGAGCATGGCAATACGTAATTGTTCAACAACTTCGGCTACTTGTTTTTCAGTTTTTGATTGTGCATTTGTTGGCATTGCACAAACAACTACAATGATTACACAAAATATTTTTTTCATTTTTCTATTTTATGATTTTAATACAGATGGTTAAATACTATACAGCTTTTTCTTTTCAATACTTTTAAATGCAGCTTCAATAATACTTATAACATTCAGCCCTTCCTGTGCAGTAACCGGTAATGGTTTACCGTTTCTAATTGCAGCATATATACCATCATAAAAATCCATGTAATTCCCTTTTCCAGAATCAACATACTCCCTGATAATTTTTCCATCTATCCCGGTATGCAATAATCCTTTTGCCGTAACGGGTTCTGTTCCCCAATCGGGCGATGAAACATCTTTTTCATTTTGCAAATCTGTTTCCTGCACATCAGCACGTGGCTTAATAAAACTTCCTTTGCTACCATTAATAATATAGGCAGGCAAAATTTCCCTTACCAAATAACCGGCTTTTAAACGCACCCTTAAATTTTTGTAAAACAAAATCATCTCTACATAATCTTCTACTTTAGATAAAGGCCTAAGCATTGCAGCATCGGCAAATACTGCATGGGGCATTCCAAATAACTGCAAAGCCTGGTCAATTAAATGTGGGCATAAATCGGGTATAATACCTGCGCCTGGGCCCGGCGTTTCTTTATGCAACTTAGAGCTTAAGTTTTCATTATACCGGTCAAAATGAATTTCAGCTTCAACAATATTACCCAACAGGTTTTGTTGAACAATTTTTTTTACAGTTTTAAAATCACTGTCCCACCGGCGGTTTTGATATACCGATAATTTTTTGTTTTGTTTTTCGGCCAATGCAATCAATTCAGCGGCTTCGGCTACGGTGGTGGTAAATGCTTTTTCTACCACTACATGTTTACCGGCCAGCAATGCAAGTTTTGCAAACTGGTAATGTGTGTTGATGGGTGTGTTTACAATTACCAGTTCAATTGTTTCATCGGCCAGCATATCTTGTACCGAGCGAAATGTTTTTATGTTGGGATATTTTTCTGCTGCCAGGTTTTTTGTTCTTTCTGTAACAGCATACAATTCAAACCCCGGGTTTTTATGAATGAAGGGTGCATGAAAAACCCTGCCACTCATTCCAAATGAACATAAAGCTGTTTTTATTTGTTGCATTGCCAAATTATTTGTTGTAAATATCCCATTCTCCCAGGATATTTTTGAGGCTAAACTTTTTTACTTCATCAACTGTTAATTGTTTGCTCCATGCAAACCTTGCCGCAGCATTTGCACCCGGACCTGTACTATTAAATTCGGAAAACCTTGCAGTGGCTTCATTGGCAGGGTTTTTCCAGTTATTCCATCCTCCGGCAATAATATGTTTACCTAACCAGCAATTGATATAAGTTACACTTGCAGCAGGGCTCCATGGCCTGCCCAATGATACTTTATTAACATTACTATCGGCCGTTAGTTTACAATTAAAAAAAACAAAACCAAAAGGAATAATACTGTTAGTAGATGCAGCCGTAACATGTGAATTCTTTTTACTGTGGATGGTACAGTTTTTAAATACAGCAGTAGCTGCACCAAAAATAAAATCGGTGGTGCCTTCAATATAACAATCTTCAAAATATTGTTTTACACCCGAGCCGCTTAAAAATAACACATCCTGGAAACCAACAATACGGCAGTTTTTAAAAGAAACCCTATTGCCTTCAATACGCACTGCTACAGCCTGCCCGGCGGTAAAGCCTGCATTGTTTTCAAAAGTTAGGTTTTGAGCATGAAAGTTATTGCCAAAAACAAAAAACGATGCACAGGTCCAGGTATTTAATGTATCGCCATCAGGCAGTTTGGTGCCGGCATGGTTATCATAACTTAAAATGGTACTGTCTTTATCTTCGCCGGTAAGTGTTATAAAATTTTTACGGGCATCAACCACTATCACTTCTTTATATTTTCCTTTTTTTATAAAGATTAAAACAGGGTTTACATTACCGGATGGTACCGCATCTAATGCTGCCTGTACGGTTGTGTAATCTCCACTGCCATCTTTAGCCACAATAATTTTTTTTAATTGCGCAAATGAATATTGCAAACTGAAAATTATTATTATTAAAACGGCCACTGTTTTTTTCATTCAATTTCTTTTTTTTGATGAAAAAAGGCTGCAGCAATTTGCAACAGCCCTTTTAAAAACTAACGCTATGAGAAAATTTTAGTAATTAGGATTTTGCGATAAATTAAAATTAGCATCCCGTGCAGGTTGTGGTATGGGCATTAGTTCTGATTTACCGGTTGTGAAACCCGTAGCATACCTGCCCAACGGCGATGAAGTACCCGAAGCCGCAATAGCGCTGCTAAGCCATACAACTTTTTTAGTACCGGATGGAGTTGATGTAGGCGCAGTTTTATACAAAGAATTATACCAAAGCCCGTTAATATTATTATCATCAGAAGTTGTATTGCTAAAATAATACATGGCAATGGGTAAGGTTGCTGATTTACTATAAGTTGGGAAACCAGCCATATAAGTAGGATCGGACATAGCGGTAAGTGTTGACATTTTTGCCAGGTTGGCTTTTGTTTCTGCAATTGCAGTGCCTAATAAGTTCCACCTTAACAAATCAAATTTTCTAACTCCTTCTCCGCCCAGTTCAAGCGATCGTTCCCGTACCAATGCTAAAAAGAAAGTTGTTTTACTTAAACCTGCCAGGTCAACAGTTGCATCGGGCGAATTGATGGGTTTTCCAAAACCTCTTCTTCTAACCATATTGATGGCATTATAGGCTGCTGCCGTAGGGCCGTTAATTTCATTTTCGGCTTCGGCAAACATCAACAACACATCCGAGTAGCGAAGTATCTGCCATTTTAATCCAAGATATTGCACTGAACTTGTTGGGTCGATGATTGGATTTGTTACCCAATCCCTCCTGTACTTTCCATCGCAAATGGCAACTATTGCTGTACCAATTTTTATTGAACCATCGGCGCCAACACTATAAGCTGCACAGGTTACATCTCTTCTTAAATCGGTAGAATCAAAGAGATAAAAATAATTTGGTAAAATATTAATACTCTTATTACCCTTACCGTTAACTGTAGGCCCGTTATAATACCCAAGCTTGGTATCTTCGGCACCTGTTAAACCAATGGCACTTGCCTGGAACATAAGTTCACCATCAGGATCACTTACTGCATGCCCACATACCTGGTCTTTCCATAATGATTTATAGCTGGGGTTTAAATTATGCTGGCCCGATGTTATAATGTCATTACATTCGTCCCTTGCAATTTTGTAATAAGTTAAATAATCCGATCCTCTTTTAATAGTTCCATCCTGCCTTAAAGAATAACCGCCTCTAAACAAAGCAATTCTTGCACGCAAACCTTTTACGGCACCTTTGGTAATTCGTTCATCTGTTTGATCACCAATGGCACCTACTTCATTTCGCCAGGGCACTAAATCTTCGGCAGTTTTTAAATCGGCTAATAACTGGCTATATAAAGTATCCCTGTCAACCCTTGATGGGAAAGGGTTTCCTGCTGCCTGTGCATAAGCCGGCTGAAAATGTTGTGGTAAATCTCCCCAAATCATAATAGCTTCAAGGTAAAACTGAGCCCTTAAAGTAAGCGCTTCGCCATACATGCGCTGCAATTGTTTTTTCTGTTGTTCTGTACCGTTAGTGTATAAATTCATTTTGGGGATATTGTCAATGCAAATATTTGCATATTCAATACCCTGGAAAAGTTGGTTAAATGGTTTTTCAAGCTGAGCATTGCCTGAAGTTGCAGTATAGCGTGCAATATCCCTGCGGTCGTTATCGGCGCCACCGGTAGGCCCTTGTGTTTCGTCATTATCAACCGTATAATATAAACTTAGGCGTATGCCAAAACCCTGGTCGCCTACAAGGCGGCTATACACACCGGCAATGGCCTGGTAGGTACTGGCAACATCGCTGAATACCATATCAGAGCCAACTTCGGTAATTGGTTTTTGATCAAGATATTTTTTACAGCCCGCTAATAAAAACAGTAATCCTGTAATTATCATCATTACTGCAAAGCGGTTAAAAATTTTTGTGTTCATATAGCTGAATTTAAATTGTATTAATTAAAATGATGCATTGATTCCAAAAATAAAACTGCGGCTTTTGGGATATGCCGAATAATCGAGGCCGGGAGTAAGGCCGCTGTTTCTTACGCTAACTTCTGGATCGTATCCTGAATAGCTTGTAAGTACCGCAAGGTTATTGGCGGTTACATACAAACGCAATTTGCTCATGTGTAACCTGGTTAATTTACTTACAGGAAATGAATAGCCTACTGTAATATTATTTAACCTAAGGAATGATCCATCTTCAATTGCCCATGATGAAGGATAAAATGCACCTGCACTTTTTATGGGTTGCCAAATAGTAGCATTGGCATTTAATGCTGCAATCCTATCAGGCGAAACACCATAGGCCGTTGAACCGGATACCCATTGAGTGGTTTGCCCATTGGCATCAACAATTTTCCAACGGCCAGCCATAATATCAAGCATATTGGCATTATTGGTATAAGCATTTGATAATTCAATCTTGTTAGCATTGTATATATCGTTGCCATAAGAAAAATTCACAAACAAACTCATATCCCAGTTTTTATAAGTAAACTGTTGGTTTAAACCACCTGTAAACTTTGGTGTGGGGTTTCCTATAATTTTCCTGTCGTTGTTTAAATCAACAAATCCATCGCCATTAAGGTCTTTAAATTTAATAGAGCCCGGTTGAACAACGGTGATAATGGCGGCATCATTTACTACGCCGGCTTTAAGTGTATAAGCGCCGGTAGTACTGTTGTAATCAAAATCATCAAGCGTATAAAAACCATCGTTTACCAATCCGTACATAGAGCCAACAGGGTAGCCTATTTGTTCAATATAATCGGTAGGCTGGCCAGATACACCCCAACTTGCAGCAGGATAAAAATATTGCTGGTTAATACCCAGTTGTTCTATTTTGTTTTTATTAAACGACATATTAAAATTTGCCGACCAGGTGAAATTATCCGGCTTTCTAAGTATTACTGCACTTAGTTGCAGGTCAACTCCTTTATTAGATGTTTTACCAACATTTTGCAATTGAGAAGAGTAACCATATGTAGATGCCACCGGTACATTCAGCAATAAATCGCTGGATGTGTTATAATAGTAATCTACACTTAAATCAATACGCCTGTTCAGCATTGTGATATCCAAACCAAAATTCCTGTTAACGGTAGCTTCCCATTTTAATTGAGAATTTACAAGTGATGTAGGGTAATAACCGTTAATAGAATTATTGTTAAGCCCATAATAAACATTTCCATTGTTGCTGTATGTTGTTAAGTATAAATAATCCTGGATGCGGTTGTTACCAATTTTTCCAAAACCTGCACGCAGTTTAAGGTCGTTGATAAACGTAACATGCTCCATAAATTTTTCTTTTGAAATACGCCATGCAGCAGATACCGATGGAAAGGTTCCCCATTTATTACCGGGCCCAAATTTTGAAGCTCCGTCTTCTCTTACATTAACAGATAAAAGGTACTTATCTTTAAAAGAATAGTTTATCCTTCCAAAGAAAGACAAACTGGTATATCTAGTTTTTCCCAGCCGTGGATATCCATTAAAGGCGGTTCCCATATCCAGGTTTTTAAAGGCTGTTTTATACGAAGTGAATGTTGGAAAATGGCCATACAGGCTTGATTGGCTTTCGGTACGCAAATCATAGGTTTCTTCTCCAAGCATAATATCTATGTCGTGGTTTTTCCTGATACCTTTTAATGAATAAGTTAACACGTTTGAATTGGTGAAAGTTTTAGCTTCAACAGAATCTAAACGTACAATTGGTTCTGCTCCACCTTGTGTAACAGCATAAGGCGCCAGCGAATCGCTGAACTGCCTGTCAATTCTTTTTGAATAATTGTAACCAACAGTGGTTTTAAAAGTTAGGTTATTTAAAATTTTCCAGCTTACATTGGCATATACATTAAATACATTAGATGATTTTTTACGGTATTCGGAGTTTACCAGCAAAATAGGATTTACCAGTATTAAACCGTTACCTGCCGATGGGTCGGCATAAGGATCCTGGTCATCGATGGTTTGATCGGGAGAAAGAAAGGGTTTGTATTTTACAGCATTTCTAAGCCTGTTATAAGATGTTCCCTGGTCGGATGAAACACCAGCACCATACACATCGGTATGCGTAAACCTTGTTCCAACAGCTAATTTAATATTGTTGGTTATTTTATAATCGGCTTTTAAATTCAGTAAATGCCTTTTATACCTTGAATTTAAAACAACTGCTTTATCATCATTATAAGTATATCCAAAATCATACGTAATTTTCCTGCTGCCGCCACTGGCCGATAAGTTATGTGTTTGCATAAATCCAGTGTTACCAAAAACTTCTTTCTGCCAGTCAACCACATCTACATCTTTATAAACTGATAAAGTATCCCAGGTGGTGCCATAATTATTTGTAAACGATGTACTATCAGTACCGCTGCCTCTTGATCTTTCTGACTGGTAGTAAATAAAATCATAGGGGCTCATCACTTTTAGTTTTTTTGCAAGAAATTTTACTCCTACATAACCATTATAATTAAGTTTTAACCTACCGGCTTTTCCTGATTTTGTGGTGATGATGATTACACCATTACCGCCCCTTGCGCCATAAATGGCTGTAGCCGCAGCATCTTTTAATACATCAATACTTTGTATATCCTGGGGAGATATATCCGAAAGCCCATTTTCAACCTGTATCCCATCTACAATATATAATGGTGTATTATCACCTGTAATTGACATGCCCCCACGTACCCTGATGTTAATTTGTGCATCCGGCGATCCTTCGGCAGTGGTAGCAGTTACGCCGGCCAACCTTCCGTTTAAAGCTTCTGCAGCAGAATTAATGGGAATATCTTTTAAATCTTTTGCGCCAACTGATGAAACAGAAGCAAGCAGGTCTTTTCTTTTTACCGTTTGATAACCGATTACAACTACATCATCCAGTGTATTAACAGCCTTTTGTAATGTTACACTTACAACAGCAGCATTACCAACTGCAACTGTTTTTGCAGCAAAACCCACTGATGTAAAAATTAATTCGGCTTTACCGGAAACGGTTATTGAAAAGTTTCCATCTTTATCAGTTTGCGTTGCTTTTTTAGCTCCTTTTACAGTTACATTTACACCAGCAACAGCAACACCCGATTCATCTGTTACCTTTCCGGTGATGGTTTTATCCTGTGCCATCATTGAAAAAGGCATAAAAAATAAAATGGTTAATAAAAGCAAAAGTTTGTTCATATAGCAATATTTAAAATTTTTAAAAGAAAAACAGCAGCCCTTTTTAGTTTTGTGTTAAAAACTTATTCGTATTTTCAGCAAGAACAGGTAACAAGACTACACAGTTTATTTAATAATTTCTTAAACCTGAATTGATTTTTTTACGCAAACGATGCCGACATCGATTGCAGCAACACCGGGATATGAAGAAAGATGGAATTTTTGAAATAAAAATTAAAGAAACAGGGATGCTCATTAAAATAATTGACTACAATTTTTAAGAAAAAAAATGTACGAACCCATCACCATTAAAGATATAGCAAAGGCGCTTGGATTATCAACTTCAACCGTTTCTCGTGCATTAAGGGGCAGCTACGAAATAAGTGCCGAAACAAAAAAACTGGTAGTAGAATATGCCGAACAATTTAATTATCGCCCCAACCCTATTGCCCTTAGTTTAAAAGAGCGCCGAAGCCGCTCAATTGCTGTTGTAGTTTGTGAAATTGCAAATAATTATTTTTCGCAGGCCATCAATGGTATTGAGTCGGTAGCATATAACAGGGGCTATCATGTTATTATATCGCAAAGCCATGAATCTTATGAACGGGAAATTGTAAATGTGGAGCATCTTGCATCAAGGTCGGTAGATGGCTTATTGGTTTCGCTATCAGCAGAAACAAACCAGTTTGACCACTATAAAAACTTACACGAAAAAGGTTTTCCCATTGTTTTTTTTGACAGGATAACCGATGAAATAGAAACGCATAAAGTTGTTGCCGATAATTACCAGGGTGCATACAATGTAACCAAACATTTAATTAATGCAGGTTATAAAAAAATTGCTCATCTTACCAGTGCAGCACATTTGTCTATTTCGATTGAAAGGCTTGAAGGGTACAAAGCCGCTTTAAGGGATAATAAAATACCATTTAATGATAAGTATGTTAAAAACTGCAACCATGGCGGTATGATTTATAATGAACAGGAAGATGCAATAAAAAGCCTGTTGAATTTAAAAGATAAACCAGATGCCATTTTTAGCGGTGGTGATAAATTAACTGTTAGCTGCCTGGCAGTATTAAATGAATTAAAAGTAAAAGTTCCGGATGAAGTAGCGTTGGCAGGCTTTTCAAACTCGCCACTTGTTGAGTTGATGAAGCCGGGCTTAACCGTAGTTAAACAACCGGCATTTGAAATGGGGCAAACTGCCACAGAACTGCTCATTAAATTAATAGAAAGTAAAAGGCCTGTAACCGAATTTGAAAAAATAGTTTTACAAACTGAAGTTTTTGAAAGGGAATCTTCAGCAAAGAAGAAACCGAAAAAGAAATAAAAAACCGTAAACAACCTTTCGGCCATTTACGGTTAGTGGAGCTGCAGGGAATCGAACCCTGGTCCAAACACATTCGCCGTAAGCTTTCTACATGTTTATTTTTGCATTGTTTGTAGGGAAACAGCAGGAGCAAAACAAACCAACTGTATCCTTAGATGAATAATCTTAAGCCTTGGTCACATCATTCCAATGCAGCATCCTGTATTGTTTTTGAGTCGGCGGCGGAACCTGGTAACAGGAAAACCTGTTCGGCGGCCCTAATGGTTACTAATCTATCGATTAAGCAGCCATGGCATACTGTGTATTGCCATTTAAAATTTTCGTATTCATATTAAACTGCTAATTACGCAACGCAGTACATGCTTACACTTACAAAGAACTATGCTGTCAAAACCGGTCAGCCCCATTAAACTTTAAACAATGCAAAATTACAAAATTTACAGGCCCCTTAAAAAGAGCTAATTCAATTATTACAAATTAAAATATAACTATTGAATTTGAATTAATTGTTAACAGCACCAAAAAATTATAATTTTTTTAAGAAATATTTACTACTTTGTTAAGCAATTCCAAACATTACAAGCACTGAAAATTACAATTATGAGAAAGTTATTATTACTCTCGTTATCATTATGTTTATTGTTTACAAGTCTTAACACTTTTTCTCAACAAAGAAAAAGTAATAAAGACATGCGTGTAGAATTTGAATTAGAGCGTACTAAAGACCTATCTACAGGAAAAGTTCCCTGGGTAAAACTTTGGGACGCCATTCAGGGCACTAAACAGGCAAAAAGTTCAGCAACAAATTTAACAACGGCATTATCATGGATTGAAAGAGGGCCTGACGGTGATTTCACCATAGGTGGAAACCCCCGCCCTACCGGGCAGCAAACATCAGGCAGGATAAGAGCATCTATGATTGATTCGCTTGATCCATCACACAACACAGTATGGGTTGGTGGTGTTGATGGCGGCTTATGGAAAACAACAAACATTAATAATAACCCGGCCAACTGGACCTTGGTGAATGATTACCTTGAAAACCTGGCTATAGCTGCAATTTGCCAGGACCCCAGGCCCGGCTTTCAAAATATAATGTATTTCTGTACGGGAGAATCTTTTTCAAATGCAGATGCAGTAAGAGGAATTGGAGTTTTTAAAAGTATTGATGCTGGTGCTACCTGGACATTGCTTCCAAGTACTACATCTTATCGTGACGGTACAAGAATATTATGCGATTATTTAGGTAATGTTTATCTGGGAACCAGAAATACAGGGTTATTACGTTCAACCGACGGTGGTACAACATGGACAACCATTACTCCATCGGGTATTGGATCTAATGTTTGCGATCTTGAAATAAGTTCTACTTCAGGGCCCGGAAGGTTACACGTAGTAACAGGTATCTTTAGCCAGTCAGGTTACAGATTTACTGATAATCCCGAAACCGCAACATCTTCTACGGGCTGGACAGCAGCTACAACAGCTTTTACAACTTTTAACCAAAGAACCGAACTGGGTATTAGCGGCAATGTTTTATATGCATGCCCCGATAACGGAAGCCACCAGGTACCAACAATATGGAAAAGTACCGATGGAGGTGCAAACTGGGCTGCTACCCCTACCCAACCATCATCTACATGGGCAAGCGGCCAGGGTTGGTATTCTTTATCATGCGCTATTAACCCGGCAAATTCGAACGAAGTTATTGTAGGTGGATTAGACCTTTGGAAATCTACCAATAGCGGAGCTTCCTGGACGCATCTTACAAGTTGGGCAACAAGCACTACCGGGTTTTATGTTCATGCCGACCAACATAATATACAATGGTGGGATGGTGGTACTAAATTAATGTTCAACTGTGATGGTGGTGTGCATTTTTCAACAAACGGGGGAACTACAAATAATGACAGGAATAAAGGTTTAAGGATAAAACAATTTTACTCTGTAGCTATTCACCCAACCAAACCAAATTATTTTATTGGCGGTACACAGGATAATGGAATGCACCGTTTAGACCACCCTGGATTAGATAGTTCAGCAGAAGTTGTAGGCGGAGACGGATGTTATTCGGCCATAGATCAAAATAATGGAAATTACCAGTTTGGCTCTTATGTATATAATGTATATCGCAGAAGTACCAACGGAGGATTAACCTGGACAACACCAATAAATAATCAAAGTACCGGAAGGTTTGTTAACCCATGGGATTATGATAATACTAATTTTAAAATTTATGCATGTAATAATGGAGGAACCTTTCTTCGCTGGAATGATCCACGAACCGGGACATCAACTAATGTTGTATCGGTAAGTTCTTTCTCGGGGCAAAATGTATCAGCAGTGTATGTATCGCCCTATACAGCCAACAGGGTGTATTTTGGTACGGGTAATGGGCGTATTGTGCAGGTTGATAATGCTGATGTAGGTACGTCTATTGCAGGTACATTAATTAATGGAAGTTCCGGAATGCCTGCTGGTTATGTAAACTGTATTGTAGCCGGATCGGATGACCAACATTTAATTGCATGCTTTACTAACTATGGTGTACAAAATGTTTGGGTTACCACAAATGGTGGAACTACCTGGACAGCCATTGATGGTAACTTACCAGACATGCCTGTAAGATGGGCTATGTTTCATCCCGATACCGACACTAAAGCATATATAGCTACCGAAACCGGCGTTTGGGAAACCGATTTAATAAATGGCGCTTCTACTGTTTGGAATGCTAATAGTACTTTCCCAACTGTAAGAACCGATATGATTAAATATCGGGCAAGCGATAGAACTATTGCGGCAGGAACTCATGGCAGAGGTATTTGGACAGCTATTATACCTACTACAACAGCAAACCCAGAGGTTACAATTAACCAGGCTGCTGCACAACCCGATCCCACTTCTGCTTCTCCAATTAATTTCACAGTTGTTTTCGACCAGGTAGTTACCGGTTTTGCAACAGGTGATGTTACTTTAAGCGGTACAGCTGGCGCTACAACTGCAGTTGTAACAGGTAGTGGTACAACATACAATGTTGCTGTTTCCGGCATGACATCAAGCGGAACAGTTATTGCAACAATTGCCGCAGGCGTTTGCGTAAATGGTAGCGGAGATCCTAATAACGCATCTACCAGTACTGATAATACGGTAACTTATAATCTGCCTGCAGGTTCACCAAATGTTACCATCAACCAGGCTGCTGCACAACCAGATCCTACATCTGTTTCACCAATTAATTATACAGTTGTATTCGACCAGGTGGTTACAGGTTTTGCAACAGGTGATGTTACTTTAAGCGGTACAGCTGGCGCTACAACTGCAGTTGTAACAGGTAGTGGTACAACATACAATGTTGCTGTTTCCGGCATGACATCAAGCGGAACAGTTATTGCAACAATTGCCGCAGGCGTTTGCGTAAATGGTAGCGGAGATCCTAATAATGCATCTACCAGTACAGATAATACGGTAACTTATAACTTACCGCCAAACCCGCCAAACGTTACCATCAACCAGGCGGCGGCACAACCAGATCCTACTTCGGCAACACCTATTAATTATACAGTTGTATTCGACCAGGTAGTAACAGGCTTTGCTACAGGTGATGTTACTTTAAGTGGTACAGCAGGTGCTACAACTGCTACAGTTACCGGTAGTGGTACTACATATAATGTAGCAGTATCTGGTATGACATCGAGTGGAACAGTTTTAGCATCAATTGCAGCAGGTGTTTGTACAAATGCAGGTGGCGATCCAAATAATGCATCTACCAGCACAGATAATACAGTTACATTTAATTTAGTTGCCGGAAGTTGTACAAGTGTAGATTCTATTGCAAATGACACTGTTTGTAATACTGCTAGTGCAGGTCCATATAATTTTACAAGTCCTGTTGCAGGAACTACTTTTAGCTGGGTAAATAATAATACTGCTATTGGTTTAGCAGCCAGTGGCACCGGTAATATCCCTGCATTTACAGCTACTAATGCTACTAATGCACCAATAACAGGTACAGTTACAGTTACACCTTCAATATCAACTATTGTTGTAACCGGCGCTTTAGATGCTGCTGATGCAACATTATCAAGTCGTATATTCAGGGATGGGGTTGCATCAAGTTGTGCTACACCTAAAACATATCCGGGTGGTTTTGGTGCAGGGCCTTATTATTATGAAACACATACTTATGTAAACAATTCGGCTACCCCGGTTTGTGTTACAGTTTCTATAAGTTCCACAACATCCAACCAGGCACATGTAGTGGTTTACAATGGAAGTTTTGATCCTTCTAACCAGGCTGCAAATTATATAGCAGATAATGGTACAAGCACAACAGGCCCTGCAGTTTCTTTCTCATTTACTGCTCCTGCAAATGCAACTATTGTTTTTGTTGTAGAAGAGCCGCAACCTTCACAAGTATGCCCTTCATTTACTATGACAATAGATGGACTTGTTTGTACCGGTCCATCAAGGTCATTTGATATAACTGTTAACCCATCAGGCCAGGTAGATGCAGTACCTAACCAAACTTTATGTAAAGGTGCTGCCACTGCTCCGGTAAACTTTACCAGTACAGTTCCGGGTACAGTTTTCAGTTGGGTAAATGATAATACCAATATAGGTTTAGCGGCAGCAGGTATTGGTAATATACCTTCATTTATTGCACAAAATAATACTTCAGTTCCCCAGGTAGCAAACATTACGGTAACACCAACATTTGGTACAGGTGGAGTTCAAATGACTCAAACATTTAATTACACAGGCTCAGTACAAACTTGGGTAGTTCCTGCTGGTGTTACATCAATTAATATTAAAGCATGGGGTGCCCAGGGTAATACAAATGCAGTTTCGGTAGTTGGAGGATTAGGAGGTTATGCGGATGGAACACTTGCAGTTACTCCCGGCAGCACTTTATATATTACAGTTGGTGGCGGTGGAACACAATCAATTACAGGTGGATTTAATGGTGGTGGAAATGCAGGTACCAGCCCATGTAGTACAGCCCAAGGTGGTGGTGGTGGTGGTGCATCAGATGTAAGAGTAGGTGCAAATACATTAGCCGCCCGTGTAATTGTGGCTGCCGGCGGTGGTGGTGCAGGTGGAAACCGTTCTGCAGGTTGTGGCCGTGGTACCGGTGGCGGTGGCGGTGGCGGTTATTATGGCGGTGGCGGTGCTGCAGCTTGGCCTTTTGCTTCTACTGTTTTACCTACAGGTGGTACACAAACATCCGGTGGTATTGGTGGAACATCAACCTATGGAAGCGCTCCGGGAAATAATGGTTCACCAGGGGTTTTAGGTATTGGTGGAAAAGGAGGTAATGAAATTTCAAGTACTCAAACTGCTAATGCAACTGCATTAGCTGGTGGAGTTGGTGGCGGATTGATTGGTGCCGACGGTGCTTACTCAGCCAACTGGACAGGCCAAAGCGGAGCAGGCGGTTCATCATATATTGGTGGTGTAATTGCAGGTACAACTACCCAAGGAGTTAATAGTGGAAATGGAAAAATTGAAATATCATACGCTGCAGGTGGAACTTCTTGTCCTGGTACAGCAATAACATTTACCATAACAGTAAATCCAAATGCTAGTTTAATTATATCAGCAATACCAGGTACTACACTTTGTGAAGGAGACCCTGCATTACTTACTGTTTACGATGCCGGCGGATCTACTCCTCCGGGTACATTGTATCAACAAACAGGTACTGCAAGCAATGGTTCACCATCACAGGTGTTTGAACCAGCAAATGCAGCTTACTCAAGCCAAAGTGCAGATGACTTTACAGTTCCTGCAAATACATCATGGAATATAACCCGTGTTACTGCAAATGGTATTGGATCTGGAGCACCTACATCTATAAATGTTTTTGTGTATGAAAATTCAGGAAGTAACCTGCCGGGTTCAGTAGTTGCCAGCTATCCAAACCTTACTACATTTACTCAAACAGGAGGTAACTATGTAATTAACCTGCCTTCAACTTTAGCATTAAGCACAGGCACTTACTGGCTCTCAGTACAAGTAAATATGAGTTTTGCCGCTGGCGGCCAATGGTTCTGGGGCAATACCGGAACTACAAATATTGGCAGTGAATATGCATGGCAAAACCCCGGTGGTGGATTTGGAACACCTTGCACCGGATGGGGATATGGATCTACCGGTTGTGGTGTAGGTGGTGGAGTAAACAGGAACAATATATTCTCTGTTTATGGAACATCAGTAACTACAGGTGCAGTTTCT
>JAHBTO010000020.1 GCA_019638525.1 Ferruginibacter sp.
AATACTCCAAATTCATTTTGAATAAAGGAATCATTTTTGATGGCATACCATGTTACCGAATCCAGAATTACGTCAATATGCCCTAGGTCTGAAATTGGGGCATCTTTTGATTTTGGTGTATGCTCTGTACATCCCCAAATGAAGATTGAAACAAGAAATGCGGTTAAAATAGTGTGTTTCATATCAAGATTTTTTAAGGTTGAAAACTTTCAATAAGGCCAATCGGTGACGATAGGAGGAATTGCCTGCAAGGGCCAAAGCTTTCTGCTCTGCTTGTATTCTATGTTCAGGCAGTCCGGTACAAAAGCTCATTTGAAAAACCGATGATGAAGTTATGTACAAAATCTCAATCGTAAAAGTCAAATCCGGACTGTAGCTGATAGTAGTACTTCAGATGTAGATTTATTCTTCGCCAATTGTGGACGCAAAACTGCCTGTTGAGTGCAGCTAAGTTTTATTCAAAATCATTTTTCAATCCTTTCATTACGACAAACTTTCTAAAATAAATTGTATTGGTTGTGTCTTTTAGTTTTCTGTCTTCCTCTTCTTTGAATTCTTCCTGGGTATATTGTGTTACATAACAATGTAATGCTTCTATTGCTTTCCTTTCATCTTCATCCGTATAGCTGATTTTTACATTGAAGTATTGTTCATCCATATAACTTCCAGGATCTACAGATTCAACTCCTTTTTTCCATGCAAAATGATATAACGGATACCTTTCAACCCACCCTTCTGCCAGAAGTAATTCAGTAACTGTTGCGCCAACAACAATGTGCTCGGAGTGATGAGTATCACCGTCAGGTCCAGCCGTAATTATTATGTCAGGATTTATTAATGGTATTCTTACTCTTAATGAATCCATGAATCTCTGATGTTCTTTAAAATAATTACCGGTTCCAATTTTTGTGTCTAGCCTTTCTATTCCAAAAAAAATCGGTGGCTCTATTCCCAATGTCTTACAACCACAGATAGATTCTGTCCTTCTTAAAACTCCCAATGAATCTCCATCAGGAATTTTTGTAACCCTTGTTCCTCCCTTTCCATCTGTTGCAACAATTATAAAAACTTTATTTCCAAGTCTTCCATATTTGGTGAGTACTTCACTTATAGCGGTTTCATCGTCAGGGTGTGCTCCAATGAAAAGAATAGTCTTTTTCTTCACGGCATTTTGTGCGTCACAAAAAAAAGAAGAAAAAATCAGTAACACTAGTAATAATTTGTAGTACATAGCCTATGCGTTATACTTTTTGAATTATATAGCTGTTGTTCATTAGCTGCTCACAATGGTTTCGGCTTAGCGGCCGGTCGGGCATTTGAAAAACGTCAGACCACATAGCACAAATGCCCAATCCCTATCTGCCGTCTGGCAGGGAAGTCGTTCAGCTCCGCTTCCCCAAAAATCGGAATAAGTATTGGCAATACCTTGTTCATGTTACACAACTAAGATATACACCTCCTGTCAATTGCCCAATATCGTGCATTGATCCTGATGTTGTTTGAATATGCAAGGTAAAAAACCCAGGATGCCACCATTATTCCCTCAGGTTAACTTTGAATATTTTGTTCCAACGGAAATACTTTTACCGTTCAAACCATTTTTTAAATCCCGGGGCTTTTTCCCGGCTTATATCCAGCTCCATCTTCAGCGGTGATTTTAGCGTAATAAAAAGTTTTTTGGTGTCGCCGGGTTTTATACTTTGGATAGCATCAATATGAACAATACTTTGCCTGTTTGTTCTGAAAAACAAGGCGGGATCAAGCAGCTCTTCTATTTCCTCCAATGTAACAAAGTCCGTAATGTATTTTTCTCCGCTGAAGGTATAGATGTAATTGAGATTGTCTCGTATAAAACAGGCTATATCCTTTGTCATAATCGGCAGCCAGTTGTTTCGTACCTTGATCACAAATTTTTCTTTATACAGCTTTGTGTTTGCAGCAGGGTTTTGCAATACCTGCATCAGCTCCTGCAGGTTGCCCGGAAGCTTTGTTTTGTTTTCGGTAATCGTTCTGCATTTGTCAATAGCTTTGCTCAACTCATTTACATCAACCGGCTTTAGTAAATAATCAATACCATTTACTTTAAATGCCCTTAATGCATACTCATCATAAGCGGTAGTAAAAATGATAGGGCATTTTAATTCATAGCGTTCAAATATTTCAAAACTTACCCCATCGCTCAGCTGAATATCTGCAAACACCAAATCCGGTTCGGCATTTTCCATCAGCCAACGGCTTGCTGTTTTTACACTGGGCAGCGTTTCAGTTATCATAACATCCGGCGCAACGCTTGCAATTTTATTTTTTAGCTCCCTGGCTATCAGGCTTTCATCTTCTATAATAATTGCTTTCATATTTATCTGTTTATAATAGGGGAATATGTATGGTAAAAGAGTTATTCGTTTCTGTAATGTCCACAGACCGGTTGCTTAAATACCGGTACAGCGACTGCATATTTGCCAAACCCTGCCTGTTGCTGGTTTCAACAAATTTCTTTTTCTGCAAATTGTTTTTTACAACCAGCATATCTTCTTCTACAAAAATATTTACAACCAATGGGCTTTCTTCATCAATAATATTGTGTTTAATCGCATTTTCAATAAGGTTTTGCAGGGTTACGGGCACAATTTTACGGTGATGGTATTCTTCCGGAATATTGATGTGCACATCAAATCCTTTTTCAAATCGGGTTTGTTGCAGCTTTACATAGTTTTCTGCAAACCGTATTTCATCGGCCAGGGAAACTGTTTCGGTATCCCGGTTTTTTAAAATATACCTGTATGTTTTGCTCAGGCTGCCCAAAAACTCACTGGCTGCTTTGGGGTCAGCATCTATCAGGCTATTGAGTGATGTAAGTGAGTTAAACAGAAAATGGGGGTTTAGCTGTTGCTTCAGGGTTTCATAATTTATCTGTGCTTTTTCTTTTTCAAGGGCCTGTGCTTTTTCTTTAAGCTGATACACCTGTTTTTGCTGCCGGGTGCGATAGCGGTAAAGGACAAATAATAAAGCAGCAATCAGCAGACCAATCATTATTTTAAACCAAATGGTATTATAAAACCAGGAACGAAGATGTACGCTGATTTGTTTGGCCACTACAGCATCCCAATTATTGTTGTTAACTGTGGCCTTATATAAAAATTGGTAATTGCCACCGGGTACATTGGTATAAACAGCCTTAGGATCTTGTGTATAATGCCACTCTTTTTCAAAGCCTTCTAACTTATATGCAAACCATGTTTGTGTTGGATTGCTGTAGTTGAGTGCATCCAGGTGAAAAGTAAAGGAGCTTTGTGAGGGCTTTAGCAACATTGACGGATGTTCATCTGCTACATTTATTCTGTAAAAATCTTTATTAAAAACGGTATATCCTGAAACATAAAAGTTGAGAACCTCTTTTCGTTCTTTGTATGCATCTGGATTAAAGCGGAAATAGCCGTTGTTTGTAGGCATAATAATGTCGCCGCCGGGTGCGGTAATACCGGCATGCTCATTAAAACCTACAGAAGGCAGCCCTTCGTTTTCCGTGAAAACAGAGAGTTTTTTTCGGTCGGCACTCAACATAGTAAGCCCGCCATTTACCCCTATCCAAATTCTATTACTGCTATCAATGGCAAGCGGGCCGGCCATATTGCCGGGCAACCCGTTTTTGTTATTAAAGGAAAGAAACCGGTCATTATCTGCATCTATACCCGTAATGCCATTAAATGTGGTGGCCCAAATCCAACCGTTTTTATCTTCCTTAATATCTATAACCTGATTGCCAATAAGCCCTATTGTTGTGCTGTCTGATGCGGCATATAATTTTGTAGCGCCTGTTTTTTTATCCAGCATCAGCATTCCCTTGTGGGAAAATGAAATCCATAAGCGTTGCTTGCTATCTTCCATAAGATAGGAGGTAGATGTAAATCCTGCATACTTTTTCAGTTGCGGGTGTTGGCTGATGCTGTGATACGTTTTATCGGCAACGGAATACCAATATAATGCTACTGCATCGTTGGTACAAAACCATATATTGCCGCTGCGGTCGGCATTAATAGAATTATAAAAACTTAAGGGCAACTTGTCAATAAATTCAATTTTTCCTGTTGCGGCATTATACCTGTTTACACCGCTACCGGTACCTATCCATATATTATTGTCGTTATCACAAAGTAGGGTACGAATAATATTATTGTAAAGCACATTGTTACGGCCTTCTTCATTTCTCCATACGGTATATTGATTATTGACCGGATTGTAGCGGCTTAAGCCATCATGATTACCCATCCAGATATTGCCGGTTTTATCTACTGCAATCCCCCGTCCCATTTTTTTTAGCCGGTCGCTCAATTCTAATGGGAATGGGAAAATGGTGGAGAACGGGTTTTGGTCGGGTTCAAAATAATTTACGCCTTCCCCGTGGCAACCAAGCCAGATGATGCCCGACTTATCGCCATAAATACATTTATAACTGTTAGAAGAAGGGCCTGATGCATAATGTACATTATGAAGGTACCGGGTAAATGTATTGGTAGATGGGTGAAACTGCATTAAACCATCATCAGCAGTAATCAGCCATAATCTTTCTTTTTTATCAAGCAGCAAACTTACTACTGCAGGAATTTTCACATTTAATCCGCTGGTAAAATAATTATCCAGTTTAGTAAGCTTTTTGAGGTCGGGAGAAATTTTTGCAAGTCTTACCGCACCCGATGCACAAATCCAGGTAATGCCTTCACGGTCGTTGCATACCGATAATATATGCAGGTTTTTTAATTCCGGAAGTTCAACTTCCTTTATCTCATCCTTTACTACATCATGAATAAGCAGGCCCCTGGTGGTGGCCAGGTACAATAAGTTATTCTTTTTAAAAATACTATTTACCGTTTTTTGTTTAATGGCTGCATGTATTTGTTTTTGCGATGTTGCATAATTAAACGCCTTACCACTCTTGGTATTATACCTGAAATAACTACCTCGGGTACCAACCAGTAAAATGCTGTCATTGATGCTTTCCATGGAGGAAATAATCATATTCTTAAACGAAGGCACCCGTATAAATTTGTTTGTGGTGAAGTTGTATTCTGTTATACCCGTTTGGAAGCCTATCCAAAAGCGGCCAGCCATATCAGCATGCATACAGCGTGGTTGCGAACTGTAAGGTGTTGAAGTATCACCGGGTATATAGGTAAACTGTGTTATTTTTTTTCCATCAAACCGGTTGATGGCGCCTACTGTTCCTATCCATGTGTACCCAAACCGGTCTTGTGCAATACATTTGATAATTCCATCATGCAGACCTTCGGCAAAGCCCAGTTTATGAAAATTAATGGCAGCAGGTTGTGAAAAAGCCATGCCTGAAAAAAGTAACAAGGCGGGCAGCAACCATTTATTTGTATGCATTAATAATCTTCTCATTTTCTTTAGGCTTTGAAGATACAAACCATTGCCCAATGCAAAAAAGCCCCGCTAATGAAACGGAGCTTTTGTAAAATGAAGCGTACCCAAAATATAATGAGGCGTTTACTTTACCTTAAAATTTATTGGTTATTGGGGCAAAACTGTGCTGTCATTTCAGGATAAAATACAGCACCGCTTTATGAACGGGTTACTGTATGAAAGTGTAACTTTTTACTCCCAGCTTGCCCGTTAATACATAATTGCGTGTTTCCTTTAAGGGATAGCCATCAGCATCAAGCTCATATGTATATTGATCGTGGGAAGTTAGCGTGTTGGAATTGTTGTACCCTTTTGTCTCACTCATCAGGTACTTTGTTTCTTTACCAAATAGACCGGGCACATTCCAATAAGATGACCAAAAATTTAACCGGGTTTTATTGGCTTTAGTATTATCGTAAGTAATATTAGTATAAGAATTTAAAACATTATTTTTATACGTCTTACTGGAAATCAGGTTTCCGTCTGCATAACTGTACTCATTATTATATATATCGCCATTGGGGAATGTAAGTTGTCTGCCGGTTTGATAACCTTCAGCATTGTACGTATAATCGTAGGTTCCTGAAATTGTACCACTGGCATTTTTAACCACTATTTGTGTTACAAAACCTTTGTCGTTCAAAACACAGTGCCTGGTATTAAGTATGGAGTTGTTGGAATTGGATCTCTCGGTTACTTCTAAAGATGTAGCAGACACAAAATTGAACGTGTGTGTACGGTCATTCTCTTTTATAGATACAATTTTTCCATTGGCGCCAAATGTAAACTCTTCTGTTTCCGGTGTATTACCGTTATATACATAAGACGTTTTTGAAAGTGTTTTACTACCCGTAGCAGGATTAGAAACATTTTCTTTTTTACAACTTGCCAAAGCAATAATAGCTGCTAATGCGATAAATAAATTTTTCATTTTTTGTTTTTTTTTAATAGTGTAAAACTGCAACCCAACTGTCCGTAAAAAAAACTTAATGCAACTACCTGTAACCACTTTTTAATAAAGCGTACCCAGGCATGAATAAAGCGTTAGGGGATCTAGTCCTTATGATTAGGTATTTTACAAAATAAAACCACAGCTTACAGGCTGTGGTTGAGGATAGGCGTAATGGTAAATAGATTATTACAGAATAACTACCATATCTAAACTGTCGGGTATATATTTAATATGCAGCAAATCTCCTTTGCCGGGTAAGTGCCGCAGCGTTACCAGGCTGGCGGTGCTGGTATATAAATAGGAGCCATCGGTTTTTTTTAGCTTTAGCATAAGCCTTATCGCTATCATATTTCCTACTATATCGTTTTGCAAGCCGGCATCTATTACTTCTGCAGTAGTTTCTACCCCGTTGCACAATATCTGCCTTTGCTCCCGTAGCAGTTGCAGTTTTTTGGATTTGCCGTCTGTTGTAAAAAATTTTTTGAGCCAGTAAAATGGGAGCATCTGTTTCATGATGCAAACATCTTATTATATACATGTCATAAAAAATATTATCCGGCTTACTGTGCTTCTTTTGTAATTAGGCGTATTTATTTACAATTAAAGTGTTTTTTAAACAGCAGTTTCAAATCAGGGCAAATAGTTCAGCAGGTTAGGTTTTATATCAATCGTTTCGCTCAACCTGTTTTAAGCAGAACACCTCGTTTTCATTTTGACGCACTTCATTATAAACATGTACCTGATGGTGCGATAAAAATAGGAGGGCAGATTTTGCCAAAGCATTTTTGTGTTATCAAAAAAAATATTTAATCAATTAATACTTAAAACAAAATGAAAAAGATTATTTCTACCATCTGCAGTTTAATTATTGTATTAGCTGTATCGGCACAGGTGCCCGATGTAATGAACTACCAGGCCGTAGCCCGTAATAATGCCGGTGTGGCATTGGCTAACCAAACGATTAAAGTAAGACTTACCATTAACAAAAATGCTGTATTGCAATACAGCGAAACAAGGCAGGTTACTACCAATGCCCTTGGCTTATTTAATGTACAGATAGGCAGCTCCGGTGCGCTTAGTACTACCGGAAGTTTTAGCGGCATCAACTGGCAAGATAATGCTGCGCCGGGCTATGTTTTAAAAGTGGAGCTGGATATTAACAACATCAATGTTTTTACCGATATGGGTAGCCAAACGCTGGTTACAGTACCCTATTCTTTTGCCACTAAAAAGGCAGACCAGGCTACTGAAACAGTAAATATTGCGGGAAGACCCTTGGATGTTGTTACCGTACCGGCAGCAGGCAGCAGGCTTAGCTGGAATGGCACCAACTGGACGCCGGTGAAAAAAGATATGGTTATTCCTATATCAGGCTCTGTGTTATCAACAGTAGCCGGAGGTCCAAATGGCCCCTGGGTATTTGCAAACCCATCCGGAGTGGCAACAGTAACTGTTACAGGTAATGAAACTATTGTGGCTGCTCTGACTGCTTCATTTGGTCATTCTAGTTCAGGAGTTTTAGTACCTGTGAGTGTATCCGTTTGTTATCAGAATACTGCTGGTGGATCCGTAACACCGTTTGATCCTTCAAACTATTCAGATACCTACATTTCGTCAACAGGAGCTAATTTATCATACAATAGTACAATACTAACCGCCAGCGGAGCGATAACCTTACCAGCCGGTACTTACAAGATTGGTTTTGGAATAAAAAATAAACATGCAAGTCAAACCCTCAATAATAACCAGTTCCAAAACGGTTTTGTAGAAGTAAAATATTAATCACATAACAATTGTAAAAAATGAAAAAAGCGTTTTGCATAGTTATGATATTACTGTTGGCCGGTTATTTGGGCAGCTTTGCCCAGCAACTATATCCTACAACACTAAGCAACGGGGGCGGCAGTAATACAAATGGCAGCATCATGCTGGAGTCGTCTGTTGGCGGTTTGGTTGTAGAAACAGTTGGCACACCAACCTTTATGTACACACAGGGCTTTTTACAACCCGATGCAGGCTCTACCAACACGGTGCCTTATATAAACGATGTTACACTGAGCAACGGAAGTGGTTTAGACAATGCAGGTACAACCTTTATGAATGGAGGCACTATGCTGGAGTTTACTGTAGGAGAGTTTGCCAGCATTACCTTAAACAGCGCAAACAATATGCTTACACAAGGCATACTGCAACCTTTCGCTACAGATGGTACATTGCCCGTTACCGGCCTGGAGTTTTATGCCAGGCGTCTTAACAACAGCACCGTACAACTTGACTGGAAAACCATACAGGAAATAAACAACAAGGGTTTTCATATTGAACGCAGAAAGGAAAATGAAAGCAGTTTTGTGCCTGTAGATTTTATAACCAGCAATGCTCCCGGTGGCAACAGCAGTTCTCCTTTGAATTATGTAAAAACCGATGCCAATAATTTTACGGGTAACACTTATTACAGGTTAAAGCAGGAAGATATGGATGGCCGTAGCACCTACTCGGTGGTACGCATGGTAAAAGGAGCTGCCGGTAAGCAACTGGCTATGCAGGTATGGCCTGTGCCAAGTACGGGCCCGGTAAATGTAGCTGTAAACGGCTTAACCAAACCTGATGTATTGATGGTGCTTGACATGAGTGGTAAACTGGTGAAAAAACTTACTATGCAAAATAATATGCAGGTTCAACTAAGCGGCCTGGCACGGGGAACCTATTTATTAAGTCTTGCCGAAAACAGAGATTTGGTGCAGAAGATAATTATACACTAAAAAAGAATATGCTTACAGCGATAAGGCCCTGCCGGTTGGCGGGGCTTTGCTTTGTCGCATTTCTTGTCCTGTTTTAAGTTGACTGATCCACATTTTTGGAGTCAACCTGTTTCAGGACTATGCAAATCAAAAAGCGGAAAGGAAACTATGCCAAGACTGTAGCAGCTGCCGGTCTGTGCCACTCCCACCCAGGGCGGGACTAAGCCAGGCCACGCTCAACAACCAATAAAGAAGAAATGTAGCGCTCCACCCTCCGGGCTGGAAAAGACTACTCATAGGGTGCTGAAGTATGTTGATAAAACTTTTAAATTTGAAGTAAGGAAAAAAATCTAGTGAAGGGGAAAGGTTCAACTTCCATTGAATCTTTTTCTTTCAAAAGAAGTTAAATAATCAATCTACGATATTAACTCCTCGGTGGTAAGGTACATAGGAACCTCCTGTTATGTGCCGTATTTCTTTTTTAGTCGCTGCACTCGTCCAAACTCGTCACCTTGTGGAATAAGTTTTACTATTCTGTCTGCGGGGATTGAATGTGTCAAAACGACTTGGTAGTCTTTTAAAGCAAACGTCATGAAGTCAAGGTCATTCAATTTGTCGGCTAATGCCCTCGGTGATTTATTTATTTCTTGTTCTGCTAATTTAAAATATAGCTCATTTCGTTTTTCATAGTCATAGATGTCAGTGCCTAAGTTAGCTTGCTGTGCAATCATTTCACCAAGTCGCCAGATGATTGTTTCCTTAAATTCTTTTCCAAGCTGTTTAACGGTTGTAATTTCCTTTTTAAACGTGTCTCGGTTAGTTGCACCAATCCAATGTCCAAAGTAAGCTGGCAAATCTTGTTGTTTAATTCTGAAAACAATACCATTGTATTTCTTTCTTTGTCTAACTCCACATTGATTGAAGAAATAAAGCCACCACCTGTCTAATGATTTGTGTCCTGTCAAAGGGAAACAATAAAGACCTTTCTTAGACTTTGTAATTCCGTTATTCAATATGTTTTTTGTCTTACTGACAGGTGTCCAATGTACTGCTAACATAACTGTTTGATGCGTCTGCCATATGGCACATAACGAACGGACAGGGCTTTATGCAGGTTGGGAATTTGTATTCCGTCTGCTCTGACGGAGTCTGATACTCGTCAGAGTCATCAGACCCGAACCGTTGCCCGGATTTATTCTATTGTTGAAATTAAGCACTAAAGTTGAGATTTATTCGTCCAGCCCGAACTCCTGCCAGCCGGCAGGCAGGGAAGCTGGGATTTGCAAATGGCTGATGTTTGCTGGTCCAGCCCAACCTTGTATATAACCCAATGTTGGCAGAAGTACATCGTTATTAGTATGCTTGCACCAAAACTTCCGTCGGTATATGCCATTGTTGATGCAATTGTCTAATCATGTCTAATGTGAGTTTTCGTTTCCGATTTAATATTTCACTTGCACGGCTTTTTTGTCCAACAATATTGGCTAAGTCTGTTTGTGTCATACCCATTTGCTCCATTCTAAATTTTATAGCTTCAACAGGGTCTGGCAAATCTATTGGGAAATGTTCGTCCTCGTATTTTTCAATTAACAAACTTAATACTTCTAATTCGTCACCTTTGGGTGTTCCTTTTTTTGCATCAAATAGTTTTTCAAGCCGAAGCATTGCTTGCTCGTAGTCTTTCTTTGTCTTGATGGGCTTGATATTCATATTAAATAGTTTTTGCGTTTACTTTATCATAATCGGAATGTGTTCCAATAAAACGTATCCAAACCATTTGATAGTCAAAATTAATTTTCACTATTAAGCGATATGAATTCCCTTTTATATTGAACACAATTCTGTCGTTGCCAATAATGCTTGCACTCGGATACTCAGTCTTTATTTCATTGGGATTTGTCCACTCGGCTTTTGAGGCTTCCTGAAACCAGGATTTTAATTGTTGCTCACAATCGTTGTGTCTTTCCCAAAATTCTCTAAGTATCTTTTTTGCAATTACTCTCAACCTTTTTGTTTTGTCAAAAATACGCAAAAGTTACCAAAATGGGAAATTTTATTTTATTGAGGATTGTCGTTGCGTATTTTGTCTCGTCCTGATTTTAGTTGACTCTTTTTTACGTTTTCCACAGCGGGATAAGATGGCTGTGTTTTATGTTTTGATTTTAATTGTTCAC
>JAHBTO010000021.1 GCA_019638525.1 Ferruginibacter sp.
ACCACACGTGAAGTGGCCAGTTCATCGGCAATAAGGTTGTGCGATGCACTAATGACCGATGAACCGGTAACCCGTTGCTTTTCCTTAAGGTAATTCACCAGCCTTTCATCCAATTTATGAAAGGCAATACTTTCTATTGATTTTAGCAGTTCAATAAATCGTTCATTAAAACTACGCATGATATAGTTTTTCCAGGAAGGGTATTTACAAAGCCATTCGTCGAGCTTAAGATGCGGAATGGCTATTAATTCTCCGTCTTCTTCTGCAATGGCTTTTACTTCGCTTTTTTTGGCCTCTATGCAACAACTGTAGGCCATGCTGCAGCTTTCGCTGCTCGACAGGTAATATAAAAGAATTTCATTACCGTCATCATCCAGCCTCGACACTTTGATAGCTCCTTTTAAGATGATGGGCATCATGCGTATATATTTACCATAATCCATGATGATATCACCTTCTTTAAATTGCTGAAGGGTGCCAAACTGCTTAATCTCTTTTAACAATTCCGGTTCAAAAACTGCAGCAAGGTTTTGCAATGAATCCATATATCTAAAGGTACTTAAAAATAAATGTGGCTGCATTTTATTATACAATTTCAGCGCTGTACCTTATCTATTAAGAAGCTGATTAATATTTTGTAAAATATTATTTCACAAACCTATTCACATTATTCCAAGAACCGCCATTTGTAACATCTGTAATGCCATATTGCTGTAAAATATTTTTTGCCTGTGCACTGCGGCCTCCGCTTTGGCAAAACACAATAATATTTTTTTTGTTTTTGAATTTTGCTATTTGCGATGATACTTTATCCAGCGGAATATTAACCGAGCCTTTTACATGGCCTCCTGCAAATTCTCCCGGGGTTCTAACATCAACTAAAAAAGCGCCTTCTTCAATAAGCTGCGCCAGGTTGTTTTTTACAGCGCCGCCAAATAACTGGTTTATCAAGTTCATTATTTTCATCTTTACTGGTTTACAAATTTTTTTATTACACCTACAAGGCCCCATTTATTTACAACTCCGCTTTGCCTCCAAAGTGTTTCGCCGTTTTTAAATAGTATCAGTGTGGGCACACCCTGCACCTGGTAAGCATGTGCTGCCTGCGGGCTTTTGTCCACATCAACTTTTATAATAGTTACGGCATCTCCCATTTCTTTTTTTACCTCGGCTAAAATGGGCGACATGGTTTTACAGGGGCCGCACCATTCGGCAAAAAAATCTACCAGCACGGGTTTGCCAGAATGTATCATTTCGTTAAACGTCTTTTGCATCTTCTTTTTTTATGTTATCTTTTGCATCTTCTTTTTTAAACAGGCCTAATAAAAGCGTTCCCATTAATGCACCGTATAAAGTACTGTTAACAGGTTTTGATGTAATCATGCATGTGCCCGAAACACAGCCTATCTGCTGCCAATAAATAAAACCGCCCACTGCGCCAACCAATGCGCCAATTAAGTACAACTTGTTTTTATTAACCCACCTCTTCATAAGTGATTTCTTTATGGTTTGTTTGTTTTTTTTGCGGTGCAGTATAACAACTGTTATTGCATCCGCAGCCGATGTTAAAAACCGGCAATGCAGTAAACAATATCCCCAATAAAATAAACAGCACATCGGCCAGCAGCACAGCTTGTACCAGAATGGCAATACCCATCAGCAGCCTTACCAATCGCACCAGGTTCCAGTTTGAAAATATCAATTGTTTCATTTTTTTATTTTGATAACGCAAATTTAAATTTTGGATGAATTATCCAACGTAACAAAGGTTACAATCGTAAAAAAAGCACCTGCCGGTGGCAGATGCTTTTTTCTTTCCTCATGCCATAACCTTTTACTTAATATAAGCCGAGTACATCCATACCAATTTTTCCTGTGCCCGAATATAATCGCTCATCAATGCATTGGTACCTTCATCGTTTGCATCGGCCGAAAGATTTAATAATTCACGTTGCATAGTAATTACTGTTTTAAAGGCATCCAGTATTTGCCCTACAGCTTTTAAGCCATCAGTAACTTTTTCGCTTTCTTTTATTGAGGATGTTTTATGATACTGTGTAAAATTATGCTCGGGCGAATATCCCAAAGTGAGAATCCTTTCGGCTACTTCATCAATCTTTAATAAAAGGTCGTTATACAGTTCTTCAAATTTAAGGTGCAGTTCAAAAAACTTTTCGCCTTTAATGTTCCAGTGATATCCTCTTGTGTTTTGATAAAACACCGAATAGTTGGCCAGCAATTCGTTCAACTTTTGGGCAAGTTTTTCAGACTTCGCCTTATCTAATCCTATTGCGTTTGTTGTTTTCATTATAGTATTTTTAAAAAATTTTATTAATGCTATACTTCAAAAACTCCTATTCTTCAATTATGACTGCATTTGTTTTGACTGGCAAACAAAATCAGTTTTAGGCAAATTGGTTTTGCTGATAGCATTAAAGCCTCCTCCTATCTCTGTAAAGTTCCTGTATCCACGAGCCTGTAAGATAGATGCTGCAATCATGCTGCGGTAACCGCCAGCGCAGTGAATAAAGAAATGTTCATCGGGATTTATATCCTTTACCCATTCATTAATTTGTGCCAATGGTTTATTATATGCTTCGCTTACATGTTCGGCAGCATATTCAGTCTCTTTTCTTATATCAATCACTTTATCTTTCTCAATATTTACCATACCGGCAAATTCGTCTGCCGTAATACGGTTGATTGTATCGGCTTCTTTACCTGCTTCCAGCCAGCTTGTAAAGCCGCCTTTTAAATGGCCAAGTACATTATCGAAACCCACCCGGCTAAGGCGTGTAACCGATTCTTCTTCTTTACCATTATCTGTTACCAATAAAATCGGTTGTTTAACATCCACAATCATGGCACCAACCCAGGGTGCAAAGTCGCCATTCAATCCAATATTTATCGACTGCGGAATAAAGCCTTTATAAAAATCTGCGTTACTTCTTGTATCAAGTATCAATGCTTCTGTATTTTCTGCAGCGGCTTCAAACTCATCGGCCGATAGCGCTTTCATACCATTGTTTAAAACGGAATCAAAACTTTCGTATCCTTTTTTATTCATGGCTACATTTAAACCAAAATAACCCGGTGGCGGTTGCAGCCCTTCTGTTACTGCTTTTATAAATGATTCTTTATCGGGTTGGTTTAATGCATAGTTCATCTTTTTTTGATTGCCCAAAGTATCAACCGTTTCTTTCATCATGTTTTTTCCGCAAGCGCTTCCGGCGCCATGTGCAGGATAAACAATTACATCATCTGCCAGTGGTATAATTTTATTGTTTAGGCTATCGTATAACATGCCTGCAAGTTCTTCCATCGTCATGTTTGCTGCTTTTTGTGCCAGGTCGGGGCGGCCAACATCACCCAAAAACAAAGTATCGCCGCTGAAAATACAATGATCTTTACCGTTTTCGTCTTTTAATAAATACGTGGTACTTTCCAAAGTATGGCCGGGTGTATGCAAAACTTTAATGATTACATTACCCAATGTAAATTCCTGGCCATCTTTTGCCGAAATGCAATCAAACTCACATGCTGCATTGGGGCCGTAAATAATTGGCGCCCCGGTTTTCTTACTTAGGTCTACATGCCCGCTAACAAAATCGGCATGAAAATGTGTTTCAAAAATGTACTTTAGTTTTACATTATCTTTTTGCAGGCGCTGCATATAAGGCGCTGTTTCACGCAAGGGATCTATTATTGCCGCTTCGCCGGCAGAAGTGATATAATAAGCGCCCTGTGCCAGGCATCCGGTATAAATCTGTTCTATTTTCATAACTTATTATTTTGAATTGTAAAGTTCGGATATACATTTATCATTTAAGGTAACATTAGTAACATTGGGGCATGATGTTTATCAGTTTTGTTTTACCAGTTTAATAAACAATTCTGTTGCCTGTCTTTTAACAAATGAATTATAACATGGTTCAAAAATATCCAGTTTAAAACTATCTTTAAACAATGCCTCGTATTGGCATTTACAGCCGCCAAATGGCGGGCCTTGTTTATCAAATTCCCTATCGAACAAAAGGCCCACTAATTTACCACCGGCCACCAGTAACTCTTTCATTTTAGAAACATATTGTGGCCGTAAAGCAGGATCAAGTGCACAAAAAAATGTTTGTTCAAAAATGAGGTCATAGCTGCCTTTGTGTTCAAAAAAATCGCCCAGTATAATTTTTATATTTTTATTTGAGTGAAATTTTTCTTTTAGTTTGTTAACCAGGGTTGGCGCTATATCAATTACAGTGATATTAGTAAAGCCCTGTTGCAACAAATAAGATGCTTCGTAACTATTGCCGCAACCCGGTATCAGTATCCGTATATGTTTATCTGTTAGCTGATTGATATATGATTTCAATGGTGGGGATACTTCTCCCAGGTCCCAGCCGGTTTGCTGTGCATCGTATTGACTGTTCCAATAAGTTTGGCCTAATGGAAGGTTGCAGTTTACAACACAACATTTTTCTGATTTAGTATTATCCATGTATTTATTAAGCAATGCCCGGTTTTTGTTTTGTGCAAAGATACAATGGAAATAAGGTGGGTTGAGGGCAGGATTATAAAAAATAATCAGTAAAAAAATTCACTGAATTTACAGGCAATTTTTAATGATTAGATGTAAACCTGTTGTGTAATAATTTTAAATTTTCTTGTGCAGGATAGTGGCCTCGCCAGGAATCGAACCTGGATCTGGAGCTTCGGAAACTCTTATACTATCCATTGTACTACGAGGCCGTTTGTTATGAACCCAGGTGCGAAAAATTACTGCCAAATATTTTTACTGCAATGGCCAGCAATATTACACCAAAAAATTTTCTGATTACCACCATACCATTGGGGCCTAACACACGCTCAATCCATTTTAAAGATGTAAGCACTAAAAATATTACAATGCAATTGATGAGGATACCGATAAAAATATTTACATCGGCATAGTTGGCTTTTAAACTCATCACCGTAGTTAATGTTCCCGAACCAGCTATCAGCGGAAAGGCAATGGGCACCACACTGCCGCTTTTAGGGTTGCCATCGGCTTTAAAAAATTCGTGGCCCAGTACCATTTCTAGCCCGATGATGAAAATTACAATACTACCTGCAACGGCAAATGATTGCACATCTAAACCTAGTATGTTTAAAAACTGTTGGCCAATTAGTAAAAACAAAATCATTAAAGCACCCGATGCAAGTGTTGCCTGCAACGAACGTATCTCGCCACCCATCTTTTGCCTCATTGATGCCAGCACTGGGATATTGCCTACCATATCTATTACTGCAAACAAAGTGAATGTTACTGTAAGAATTTCTTTAAACGAAAGGTTACCAAATGACATCGAACCGGTTTTAGGCTGCAAAGATAATCAGCTTAACATTAACAGGCCTTTACTTGTTAAAAATATGCTTAGCTTTAAATATCTCATACTCCTTCTGCAGATTTTGCAAACAGTTTATACAAAGGCAGTCTTCGTATTTAGATTGAATGTACACCGTTTCTTCCACCGTTAATTGTATGGCGCTGCATTGGCATTGGCCAATGTTGCCTGTTTTACATTCAAATATAATACCGCATCTTGGGCAATTTTTTTGTTCGTGTTTGCTTTGCATGGTACTTAAGTTTTGCCTCCATTAAAAATAGAAGTTAACTCCTGCCATAACATTAAACCGGCGACTGTTGTATCCTTTTACCTCGGCATATTTTTCGTCGGTTATGTTTTTAAAATCGGCATAAACTTTTATGTTTTTTGTAATGTTGTATGTGCTATACATGTTCCAAATATAATATGCCGGCATTACATCAGGCGCCGATAAATAAACAGCTTCGTAGCGTTTACCTATACTTTGCAGGGCAATGTTCATATTCCAGTTTTTAGTTAGGCTGATGCCAACATTTAAGTTAACGGTTTGCCTTGGCCTGCGGTAAAGGTTAAAGAATGAAGTGTCTTTTGCACCTGTCTTTGTTTCAATCTTTCCATCAAGGTTTACATAGTTGGCATAAAGAACCACTTTGCCAAAGTCAACACTGGCCTCAAATTCAAACCCTTTATCTTTTTGCTTATCGGCATTTGTATAATAACCATATGGAGGTGTGAATGTATTTATAAATACAATGTTATCGGTTATATCCCTGCTAAAATAAACTGCCCGCAGGTTTACCTTGTCTTTATTATATTGTATGCCTCCTTCAATACTCAAAGATTTCTCAGGCTTCAGTTCCACTCCTGTATTATTATACTCGGAATACACCTGGTACAATGATGGTGTTTTAAATCCTGAACTGATGTTACCGAAAATCTTTATTGAATTTTTTATCACAAACGACGGGTTAAATGAAAATGTAAACACATTGCCATATTTATTGAAGCTGTTGTACCTGCCGCCAAGCTCGGCATTAAAACCTTTTACATCTTTTAATACCACCGATGCATAAGCGCCAAACTGGTTCACCTTTACACTATCTGCATCTAAAGTTGGCGAAGTATATGGGCCAAACGCACTCAGCGAAAAATAACTTTGATTGCTCGATTGCCTTCGATAGTCGGCGCCGGCAAGTACATCTATATGTTTTGTTACAGCCACATTACTGTATAATTCTGCAAAATGCGATGTACCGGTATAATTACCAAAGCTGTAATAGGCAAAACTTCCACGACTTGCCGAGTCATCAAGGTATCGCCTGTTAATTTTATTGTAACTATAATTTAGATGCAACACCGTTTTGCCAATTGTATAATTTGCCCCTGCATTAATGATTGAGTTTTTATTTTTAATGGTAAAATCGGCATCGTCGGTAAATGGGCCGTTATCTGTATCGGTTTTATAATTGCTGATATGTGTATTGGCTTTTAATGATAAGTTGTTGTTTATTTTTTGAATAACAGATGCACTGAAAACATTTTCATCAATGCCGTCTTTATCAAAATCATTTGTACCGGTAATATCTTCTGCCGATGAAAACCCTTTACTGTAAAGCTTTGTAAAGCCAACATTGTAGTTTGTGTTTTTTATGGTACCGTTTAAATCAATGGCGCCTTTATATGTATTATAACTTCCGGCGGCAAGGTTAACATTGGTATTTATTTTTTTAGTGCCGCCTTTTTTTGTGATGATGTTTATAACACCGGCAATGGCATCGCTGCCATATAAAGTTGATTGGCTGCCCTTTAAAATTTCAATTCTTTCCACCTGGTTGGCGCTGATAAGATTTAAATCATAAGCGCCGCTAATGCCAGATGCATCGTAAAGCGGTACACCATCAAGTAAAATCAAAGTTTTGCCTGCGGCAGCGCCACGCATGTACACATCCTGGTTGGTGCCGGGGTTATTGCTGCTGCCATTTATGATGATGCCGGCTTGTGTGTTTAAAATTTCCGGTACCGATTTACCGCTGTTGCGCTCTAACATTTTTTGATCGATAACAGTTAGCACTTTCCCGGTAAGCGATTGTTTGATGGGAAATTTAGTAGCAGTAACTACTACTTCATCTAAATTTTTTGTACTGTCGGCCTCTTTTTTTTGAACCTGTTCCTGTGCTATTGCCTGGCTGCTGAATAAAACTGCAGCCGCAATAAAAATTCTCTTTTTCATTGTAAAAAAGTTTTTTGTTGTGACTGCTTCCTGGAAAAATGTAGAGATATAAAAGCTGTTTAGCTGTTACATTTCCTGCCTTTCACCCGAAAGCTTTAAATGATGTTGATGAACCTGGCAGGTCTTCTGGCTTGCTCCCTGTTTATGGCCTTCCCGTTGTTTTTAAAAACAGTGGCTTGATGAACAAACAGTGTACAGAGCTTACAGCTACGGGGATAGCTCCCGATTTTAACGGGATTCCCTTTTAATTCCGACTATGACATCGAAAACCAAATCTGCTGCAAATGTAAAGCACACAGGATAGATTTTTTAAAAAACTTTTTCAATTTATTGTGGAGAAACGTTGAAACACCTTGTGGTGATGGGTTTTATTGAAATGCCTTATCCAAATATTTTATTACTGTAAGGCAGGCATATAAATTATCATTATCTTCAAACGATGATTTCAAAAACTGCCAGGATAAATCTTTTTTCGCTCACCATGATCATCATTGGGTTTGTGATTGGTATGGGTATTTTCAGAACTGCTGCTACCAGCGCAAAAGATGCAATATCACCGGCCGTTTATTTCAGCGCCTGGGCCATTGGTGGGCTGGTGGCTTTGTGCGGCGCCTTAACGTATGCCGAAATAGGCAGCCGCTATCCCGTTACCGGCGGCTATTACAGGGTTTTTGCAAAAGCATATCATCCCAGCATTGCCTTTGCCATGAACTGCCTTATACTGGTTAGCAATGCGGCAAGCCTTAGTGGCGTGGCATTAATAGGCAGTGGTTATTTATTAAAATTATTCCCCGGCAACTGGACCGATATTGATAAAGCACTTTTAAGCTCTGCAGCCATACTGGTTTTTTACCTGGTTAATTTAAAAGGATTAAAAACAAGTTCAACCGCTCAAAATATTTTAATGCTGATAAAAATAGGGATGGTTGTAATCCTGATATCTGCTTTGTTTTTTCCCGATAAATATGCAACCGGCAATGCAGTTAATGTAGCAGTTGCACCCGGTGCATCTTTCGCCTGGACAGATTGGGTTAAAAGCCTGGGCATAAGTTTAATAGCCGTATCATTCACTTATGGCGGTTACCAGCAAACCATTAACCTGGGTAACGATGTACAAAACCCATTAAAGAATATACCACGTGGAATTTTTATAGGCATACTAATCATCATAGGATTATACATGCTGGTAAACCTTAGTTATTTTAAGGTGGTTGGCTTTAACCAAATGAAAGGCGAAAGAGAAATTGCATATGTTGTTATCGACCGCATATTTGGCAAAGAAGGGGCTGCAGCATTTTCTGCATTGCTTTTTTTAGGCGTACTTGCTTATGTTAACGGTTCTTTATTAAGTAACCCCAGGGTAATGTTTGCCATGGGCGAAGACGGGAGTTTGCCCAGGATATTTGCAAAACACAATGAACGGTCGAACGTAGTTGGGTTTTCACTTACAGTTTTTACTGCATTGTGCATCATCATACTTTATTTTTCGCAGGAGTTTGAAAAACTATTAACCTTCACCATCTTTCTTGATAGCTTTGGCATGATTTTAAGTGCTGCCACCATTTTCTGGTTTCGTAAAAAAACTAAAGAGCTTGATGGTTCCGGCATTTATAAAATGAAATTGTACCCTTTAATGCCGATAGTTTTCATTGTTGCATATTTGTTTGTAGCCTGCAGCATTATTATTGCCGACCCCACAGCAGCTTTAACCGGCGCTGCTGTATTAGCTGCATTTATTGCATTGTATTTTATTTTTCAAAAAAAGAATAATAAGACAGATGTATAAGGTTTTGTAAAGCCATTTTAAAAACCGCTTACCTTATTCAATTATTTTTTCAATGTGTATTAGTTTACCATCTTCGTTCATGCCTTCCAGTACCATCTTTAACCGGTTGCTAATATCATTGTTGTAAAAGCTAATGGTAGTTTTATTATTTTCTTTATTGGTGATGATATATGGTTTCCAAAGTAAGGTAGTGCGTAAATCGGCACGGGCATTGTTGGCATCTGCAGCGCTATAATCGGGCGAATAAAATTCTTTTATAGGCGAATAACCTGTTACCGGAATTTTTGATAAACTGCCGGGTTTTAATCTTGCAGCAGTTGCATAATCCTTTCCTTTTTTTAAATAGATGGCTAATGTTGGAATTTTTTGCTGTTCTGCCGCTACCCTGCCATAAGAATGTTCAAAGTATTTTACATAAGCAATATCTTCAATCGATAATGTTCGTAAATACTCATTATCCTGTTCGTTCTCATCTACATAAATCAAAGGCGGTATATAGGTTCCTGATACTTCCGGGTCGGGAACAAGAATGGTTTTCCCCATATTTGAAAACTGAATTTTCATCCCCGGTATCCTGCCAGATAAATAATTAAAAATATCCTGTGCGTTTACAGCAGTTGCATCGTTCAGCAGGTCGAAACTATTTGATGTAGCGCCACCTCTAAAACTTCCTGTTGCATATTTCTCATCCATCTTCAGCATGGGATCGTTTTTCCAGTTTTTTCTACTATTGGTTTTTACAATCACTTCACTCATCAACTTACCTTGGTTTTCAAAACCGGGGTTTTTGTTTTTTATTTCGGTAATAAAGCTTTGTGTGTAGGTGTTGGCGGCTGTAGCTTCTTCTTCTTTTACGGCAGGCATACCGGGCAAATTTTTTTTCGACAGCGCTATGGCCGAGAGGCCGTTAAAATCTTTAGCCATACCAATGTACATATCATTTTTTGTATCGCTTGGTTTGTAATAA
>JAHBTO010000022.1 GCA_019638525.1 Ferruginibacter sp.
TGTAAGAAAGTTAAACTTTTTTAACCGAGCCGCCGCCGCTTGTTTTAATATCCCTTATAAGGCCTGTTCCTTTATAAAGTATATCGCCGCCACTGCTTGCTTTGGCGCTTAGTTCTTTATTAATGGTTATATGTACGCCAGCGCCGCTGCTTGCTTTGGCATTGCAATAGTCAACTGCAAAATCAAATCCTTTAAAATTGGCGCCACTGCTTACATCTACGGTAAGATTTGCAGCGCTGCCCGTTACTTTCATTGCAGCACCGCTGCTTATTGTGGCATTCATTTCAGAAGCTGTAATGGCTCCCGTAAAAACGGCGCCACTGCTTACTTCCACATCCAGTTTTGATGTATTGATGTTTCCACTTACCTGCACATCAGAACCTGCAGAAGCGCTTAAGTTTTCAAGTGTTTTACACGATACATAAGCCCTTAACCGCCTGTTGCCATGTTTCCAGGTAAAACCTTTGTTGTTAAAATAAATTTTTAATGTACCATTTACAACTTCGGTTATCATCCTGTCGAGGTATTGCTGTTCGTTGGCACTAACAGCTAAAGATTCTTCATTACCCTGTGTTAAATATAGGTCGATACCACTTGAAACACTGATAGCATTAAAACTGCCATTAAGGTTTCGCTTTACTGCATTGGCATCATTAAAAACTTTAGCATCCTGTGCAAAAACTGTTAATGACAACATACATGCAATTGAAAGAAATAGTTTTTTCATCTTATTATTTTTTATGGTTAAAAGACGAAACATCATCCCCAAAGCAGCCGGTGCAATTTACACAGGCGCTTTGGTAAGATAATTTCGTGGCTATACATTTTATTTTACGCACAACCAATGATTTTGTTACACCGTTTTAAAAAAATATTAAAAACTCCATTACATTTGCATTTTAAAGTTCTTATAACCGTTTGAATTTCCGGGGTGCTTATGCCAAAAGGCAAGCTGAGATAATACCCGATAACCTGCACAGGATAATGCCTGCGAAGGGAGAAATACCACCTGATTTCTATTTTAGGTTATTAGTGCTGCTCCCACCCCGGATTTTCAGTTTTATTTAATGATGAAAAAATTATTTGTAATAGTGCTTTGCTATTGCTGCAGCATAACAGCCTTTGCACAAACCGAAAAAAAATTTAATGATACTACACTTCTGCAACCGGTAGAAGTGCAGGCCATACGTGCCGGCTACAAAGCCCCTTTTGCCAAAACCAACCTGGTAAAAAAAGATATTGAAAAAAATAACCTGGGGCAGGATATCCCTTTCCTGCTAAACCAAACCCCATCTGTGGTGGTTAATTCCGATGCAGGCAATGGTGTAGGTTATACCGGCATTCGTATACGTGGTACCGATGCAAGCCGCATAAATGTTACACTTAATGGAATACCTTACAATGATGCCGAGAGCCAGGGTACTTTTTTTGTTGATTTGCCCGATTTTTTATCATCGGCCAACAGCATACAAATACAAAGAGGCGCCGGCACTTCATCAAACGGAGCTGGTGCATTTGGTGCCAGCATCAACATCTCTACCAACGAAATCAATAAAGATTTTTATGTAGCTACCAATAACAGCGTGGGGTCGTTTAACACCTGGAAAAATAATTTACAATTTGGCAGTGGTATTATTGACAAACATTTTACCATTGATGGCAGGCTTAGCAGTATCAGGAGCAATGGCTATATCGACAGGGCAACATCTAACCTGAAATCGTTTTACCTGAGCACTGCTTATATTACCGGTAAAAATTCGCTGCGGCTGAATATTTTTTCGGGCAAAGAAAAAACCTACCAGGCATGGAACGGGGTGCCTGAATATTTACTGGAAACAAACAGAACATATAACAGCAGCGGAACCGAAAAGCCCGGCGAGCCTTACAAAAACGAAACAGATAATTATACACAAACACATTACCAACTTTTTTTTAACCATAAGTTCAACAATTACTTTACAGCCAATGCCGCCGTTTTTTTAACTACCGGCAAAGGTTATTACGAACAATACAAAGCCGATGAAAAATTTTCGGCGTATTACCTGCCAGATTATTTTAACGGAACAAGCACCATTAAAAAAACCGATTTGGTAAGAAGATTATGGCTTGATAATGATTTTTATGGCAGCATATTTTCGCTTCAATACAAAAAACACCAAACACAAATAATTGTTGGTGGCGGCTATAATGCTTATGATGGAAAACATTTTGGTGAAATAAAATGGGCTGCCGTACAAGCTGCCATACCAAGCAATTACCACTGGTATGATAATACTGCATATAAAAATGATTTTTCGGTATATAATAAATGGATACAGCAATGGAATAACCACTGGCAAAGTTTTGTAGATGTACAATTAAGAAATATAAATTACAAGATTCATGGTTTTAGAAAAAATCCGCAATTGCAGGTTTCAAAAAAATATACATTTATGAATCCCAAGATGGGAATTACTTATAGCTATAAAAACTGGCTGCTTTATGCATCCTATGCCTTAGCCGGCAAAGAGCCTAACCGTGATGACTTTGAAGCTGGCAATACCCAATTACCGAAACCCGAGCGCCTGCATGATTTTGAAATTGGGGTAGAAAAAAAAGGCAACATATATTTTTTGGGAGCCAACTTGTATTATATGCTTTACAAAAACCAACTTGTACTTACCGGTAAAATAAATGATGTGGGCGCATATACCCGAACAAACATCAGCAATAGTTACCGTACCGGAATTGAACTGCAGGGTAAAGTAAAAATAACAACGGGGTTACATATAAATGCCAATATCAGTTTTAGTAAGAATAAGATTAAAGATTTTACCGAGTACATTGATGATTATGATAACGGTGGGCAGCAGGCAAATTTCTACCGTAAAACAAACATTTCATTTTCGCCTTCGGTAATTGCTGGTGGCAGTGTAGATATTGTTCCGGTTAAAAATGCCGAAATAAGTTTGATAAGTAAATATGTGAGCAGGCAATACCTTGATAACAGTTCTCAAAAATCAAGGAGTTTAAACCCTTATTACCTGCAAGATATAAGGCTTAGCTATAAAGTAACACACAAGATTTTTAAAGAAACAAACCTGGTATTGCAACTGAACAATGTTTTTAATAAGAAGTATGAACCTAACGGTTATAGTTTCAGCTATATTTATGGCGGAGCTTTAACAACAGAAAATTTCTATTTTCCTATGGCAGGATTTAATTTTATGTTTGGTGTGAGTTTAAAATTTTAATTTTTCAACCGGGAAATTTTTCTCTCCAGCCGTTCATCCCACCGGCCAGGTTTTTAACATTGGCAAAGCCAAATGTTTCCAGCATCATGGCAGCCTGCATGCTCCTGTTACCGCTGCGGCAATAACAAATCACTTCTTCGGTTTTTAAATCTTCTATATCATCTACCTGCATAGAAAGTATATTACCCAGGGGCAATAAAATACCACCAATACTATATTCAGCATGTTCATCCGGTTCTCTTACATCAATAAGATTTAGTTTTTCACCTGCATCCAATCGTGCTTTTATTTCTTCTGCATTAATATTTGTCATGGTAACTCATTTTTTTTAGTTGAAGTGGAATCTTTAGCAACTTTCATCACCTGCGAAATCCAAATATCCATTAACTGACCCGATTGTATATAAATGGGCGCCTGGTTTTCATCAAAGCGATCGGGCCTTTGCTGAATTACATAAGCAGCGGCTGTATCTGTTATCGGCCCATCGGGTACAACGGCGCCAAGTCCAATACCGCTTGATTCAAGCATGGCTTTTGCTTCGGTATAGGTTAATCCTACTAACGACGGCACCAGCATCTGCTTATCTTGCAGGCCTGCGCCAATAATCAACGTAATATGGCTGCCCCACTGTATCTTGGTTTTTTCGGGTATCCGTACACCGTTATATTGCTGCTCCAATACCGAACCCATCATAAAATCGGGTTTATAAATAGTATCGCCCAGTTTTAAATGATTACGTTCTAACATGGTTAGTGCAAATGAAAGATTTTGCCCTTCCAGCTTTGGCATGCTTACTAATGGCGGCGTATAACGGTTTACGGTTATAAAAACCGTACGGTTAATTTTAACTGTAGCATTGGGGTCGGGCAGTTGTTTTAATACGATGCCTCTTTTGGCTGTATCGGTAAAAACAGAATCCTGTATGTACACATCAAAACCCTGTTTTTTCAGTAATGCAATAGCTTCATCGGTTTTCATACCTGTAATGGCGGGTACTTTTAAATATTCGCCATGTTTGGTTATCCAACTTAATGTTTTTAACACCAGGAAAACGAACAGTACAGCCAATATGATAGCTGCTAACAGGTTTACCCAAAATGGTTTGTTTGTTATAAATTTAAACACGCTGTTGATTTTATTAATAAATTATTCAACCTTATTTTTTATAAAAACATTCTTCTATTAAAGCTGTATAAAATTGTTGTAACGACCAGCCCATTGCCTGCACCTGTTGTGGCACAAGGCTGGCAGCACTTTGCCCGGGCACTGTGTTTATCTCCAGCATATAAGGTGTATCGGTATTCGTATCATAAATAAAATCTATCCTTACTATGCCTTTGCAATTAAATATCGAATAAGCTTTACTTGCTACATCCCTTATCTTTTCTGCAACAATTTCATCTACCTGTGCAGGTGTAATTTCATCGCTGGCTCCTTCATACTTGGCTTCATAATCAAAAAACTCGTTTTTGGCAATGATTTCTGTTATAGGTAATGTTATCACTTTACCTTTATGTTTAAAAACACCAATAGTAAGTTCCCTGCCTTTAATAAACTCTTCCACCAGCACCTGGTCGTCTTCTTTAAAAGCCTTATCCAATGCCGCCTGCAGGTCTTCAGCATTTTTTACCTTACTCATACCAATACTGCTGCCGCCATTATTTGGTTTTACAAAAACCGGGAGTTTTAATGCCTGTAATACCTGTGCCGGTGTTAAGGGATTATCTTTAAAAAGATGTACCGACTTAGCAACATTAATTCCCGCAAAAGCAGCAACTGCCACTGTATAACGTTTGTTGAAAGTTAAAGCCGATGTTGCTGTATCGCAGGAAGAATAAGGCAAACCAAGTGTATCAAAATATCCCTGCAGTTTGCCATCTTCGCCGGGTGTGCCATGTAAACTTACCAATACAGCATCAAAATTTATTTTTTTGCCATCAACCGTAATGCTGAAATCATTTTTATCAACCGGGAATTTGTTGCCGCCAGGCGCCAGGTAATTCCAACCGGCAGGGTTGATATCGATCTTAAAATAATCCCATTTTTCGGGGTCGAGATTTTTTTCAATGGTAGAAGCGCTAAGATATGATATGACTGATTCGCCGGAATAGCCACCGGTTATCAATGCAATTTTTTTCTTCATTCGGTTGAGTAAGTTATTTTACAAAGAAACAAAATATCATTAAGGGTGAACAGGATTTTTTAAACAAAACTTTAATTTGATATGATTTAACATTTTTGCAACCTGTATAGTGAAACAAGTTTTAAATAACCATGTCTGCAAAAAAAATATACTGGAATACAAAATTGTTTTCACTCATTTTCAACCGATCCAATTCCTTCGTTACCGGTATCTAAAACAAATTTCCACTTTCCGTTTTTTTCTTTTTTCCAGATACTTACATAAGTGCCGTAAATTACAGTATCTTTTTGGGATGGTTTTAAAGCGTAAATGCCATAGGTATAGCCAAGGTCGCCCGACCTTGCTACCGAGCCATTACGGGGTTCCCAACTTAATGTATAACCGGTATCGTTTTGTTGTATTAAAAAGTCAATGGCATCGGCACCGGCAATGGGCAGGTGGTCGGGCCGCAATAATACTCCATTGCTGTCGATATATTCTATAAACGCAGCCTTCATACCTTTTTCTTCGCACATCCTGGAAAATTCCCTGTCGGCATTCATCATATCAAGCTTATCAAAAGCATCTGTTTTGGCCTTTTTGGGTTCTTTGTTTTTGCATGATGTACTCAACATTACAAAAAAGAAAAAAAATAAAATCCTGTTCATGCAACAATTTAACATAATTAACGCAAAGAAAAAAGGCGAAAGTATTCTTACAAATACCCTCGCCATGTTGCAGGAAATATCACCTGCCTGTTATAGGCCTTTTAAGCCTTAAAAATTTTATTGCAGCATAATGAAACAAAACTCTGCATCTGCACACAAATTATATGTGCATGCTGTCTTTCTTTGCTAATAACTGTTCTACTGTTTCAACATACATTTCATCGGGTACGCAACAATCAACCGGGCAAACTGCAGCACATTGTGGTTCTTCATGAAAGCCCTGGCACTCTGTACACTTATTTGGTGTAATGTAATAGATGTCGGTACTAATAGGCGCCTGCCGTGCATCGGCATCTACCTGTGTTCCATCCATCAAAGTAAACATACCTTTTACCGTAGTGCCATCAGCCATTGCCCATTCTACACCGCCTTCGTAAATAGCGTTATTAGGGCATTCGGGCTCGCAAGCGCCACAGTTTATACATTCGTCTGTAATCTTTATAGCCATCCTTCGTAATTTTGTTTTTAATGCTTCCAAAAACAGAAGCTAATGCAATTTAATAATAACAGCATGAATTTACAAAATCGAATTGACATATTACAACGCTTACAAAAATATTTATCAACGGCTGATGATGAATGGCAACTTATAAAACAAAAAGCTGCAGCACAAAACGGTTGGTTTACGCCTGAATTTATAGACTTAGCAGTTGAAAATATCTGTACACAATTTTTACAAGCATCAAAACTTCACGAATGGGCTATTCATTACCACCTTGATGATAATGTAGGCGGAAAAAATATTGGTATTGTTATGGCCGGCAATATACCAATGGTAGGCTTTCATGATTTTTTATGTGTGTTCATAAGCGGGCATAAACAAACTATAAAACTTTCATCAAAAGATGATGTATTATTAAAACACCTGGTAAATAAAATAACTGAATGGGAGCCTGCGTTAAAACAACATATACAATTTGCCGATACTTTAAAAGGTTGCGATGCATACATTGCAACGGGCAGTAATAACTCGGCCCGGTATTTTGACTATTATTTTTCAAAATATCCTAATATTATCCGTCGAAACAGGAGCTCAGTTGCTATTTTAACCGGCAACGAAACAGAAGAAGAATTATTGAAACTGGCTGATGATGTACACCTGTATTTTGGGCTGGGTTGCAGAAACGTAACAAAAATATTTGTTCCTGAAGGGTATGATTTTGTACCATTATTAAAATCATTTGAAAAGTATGGTTACTTTGCCGATCATCACAAATACAAAAACAATTACGATTACCAGCTTTCGCTTGCCTTATTGAATAATGTTTTTTACATGACCAACGGCAGCATCTTGTTAATGGAAAGTGATTCTGTTTTTTCTGCTATTGCAGTACTGCATTACAGTTTTTATTCATCGGCAAAAAAAATAAAAGAAGGTTTACAAAATAATGAAGATATACAATGTGTTTGCGGAGCCGGCGAAACCTCGTTTGGTAAATCACAAACACCTTCACTGATGGATTATGCAGATGCTGTAGATAGTATGCAATTTTTATTAACGCTATAACTTTAATAATAAACAACAGCGCCGAAAATTAGGGAAATGATAGAATTTATTTTAACCAATCAGTTATCTACGAAACCCTTCCTAATTTATTGTTAAACATGGCAGTTGGTAAATAACATTTTGTCATTGCTTCGTTATTTTGTACACAAAGGCACAGGAGTTGATGTACAAATATGTCTTTATTAAAATTGTAATTATTGACCTAATAAAATAATAGAAAAATGAAATTGAAACAGATTTTTTTTACGGTAATTATAAGTGCTGTTACTGCCTTTGCGGTAATGTGGGGATATGGAAAGTATATAAAAGAAAGCAATACTTATGCCGGGCAGCAACCGGGTGTTATACCTTCCAATTATACATATACAGGTTTTGGTGATGGTAAAACTGCACCCAATGCTATTGATTTTACTATTCCTGCCGAATCGGCTACTCCGGCAGTTGTGCATATCAAAACAAAAACAAATGCAAAGCAGGTAAATAATAATTTACCAAAGCGATATCCCAATAACCCGTTCAGCGATTTGTTTGATGACGATATGCTTAGCCAACTTTTTGGCGGCCGTGGCCGTAATTATATTCCCGAACAAAGGGCAAGTGGTTCGGGTGTTATCATTAGCGATGATGGTTATATTGTTACCAACAACCACGTGGTAGAAAATGCCGATGAAATAGATGTAACACTCAACAATAAAAAAACCTATAAAGCCAAAGTAATTGGTACCGACCCCTCGTATGATTTAGCAGTTATAAAGATAGATGCGAAAGCTTTGCCATTTTTATTATACGGAAATTCGGATGATGTGAAAATTGGACAATGGGTGTTGGCTATTGGTTATCCATTAAATTTAGAAACAACCGTTACAGCTGGTATTGTTAGCGCCAAAGCTAGATCGTTAGGATTAAATAAAGATAAAAACGGTGACCAAAGCGGCGGTGTGGAATCGTTTATACAAACCGATGCTGCAGTAAATATGGGCAACAGTGGTGGCGCTTTAATAAATACCGATGGCAAACTAATTGGTATCAACTCGGCCATTGCATCACCTACAGGATATTACTCAGGTTATTCGTATGCCATACCTGTTAACATTGTTAAAAAGGTAATTGATGACCTTATTAAATTTGGAACAGTACAAAGGGGTTATTTAGGCGTACGTTTTTTAAATGCCAGCGATTTAACTGAAGATGATAAAAAACGTGCCGGCATACCAGCAGGTACCGAAGGTATTTATGTATCGGATGTACCAACAGATGGCGCCGCTTATGCAGCCGGTATTCGCAAAGGTGATATTTTAACCAAAATAAATAACAATGCCATTATCAATGGCGCCGAAATGCAGGGCTTCATCAGCAGGCAAAAACCTGGCGATAAAATACAGGTATCTTATTTAAGAAATAACAAAGAAAATACTGTAACCGTAACGCTCAGAAACAGTGCAGGTAATTACGATATTGTAAAAGCAGATGCCATGATTGATATGCTGGGCGCCGATTTTGTAACACTTGATGCTAAAAAAGCAAAAGAGTATGGCGTATCAGGTGGGGTTATCGTTAAAAAAATAAATAGCGGTGCATTAAACGACCAAACACGTATGAAAGACGGGTTTATTATTTTAAAAATAAACGATTCGTCTGTTAAATCTGTTGATGAAATGAAATCAACCATCGGCACCAATAAAAATATTACCATTAGTGGTTTTTACCCGGGATACGATGGCGTATATGAATATCCCATTACTTTAGACAACGAGTAATTAAAATATTAACTTACTTATAAAAAAATACCGTAGCACAGCAATACTACGGTATTTTTTTTATTTACATTTTTCAAAAACCAAGTAGCCCCAACACTTGATTGTGATAGAACTACCGGGCAACAATTTTTGTGTCGTATTTGCAAACACATCCCTGTATTCTCCATCTATCAAATTATCCTGTATAGTAAATGCTGTTTCGGTATTGCAAAGGTTTAGCAAAACCAGCACTTCATTATTTTCTGTTTTTCGTAAATAAGCCATCACTTTTCCTGTTGCATCATGGCTAATAAAGAATGTTGATACTGCAGGATTGCAGGCGCTTAATGCAGGATTATTTTTATGCAATGCCAGCAAAGTTTTATAAAATTCATGCAGTTTACACGGGCCTGTCCAGTTAATAGCATCCTTATCAAAAAACTTTAATCGTTTAATATTAGGTAATTCCTGGCCGCTGTACAACATGGGTATGCCATTATAGGTGCAACTGAAAACAGCAAGCGCTAAAGCCATATCGCCATATTTTTCATACTCGGTGCCGTTCCAGCTATTTTCATCGTGGTTGCTGGTGAAAAACATGCGGTAAGCATCTTTAGGAAAATTACTGTTGTACTTATACAGCACATCATATAAACTGCTGAGAGCAAGATTATTTTTGTAAAAATTTTCTGTACTGTGCATCCATTCCCAGGTAAAGGTTGCATCAAATACTTTGTGATAATTTATCTCCTCCGATTCAGCCAGCCAAAACAAATCTTTTTT
>JAHBTO010000023.1 GCA_019638525.1 Ferruginibacter sp.
CACTGGTTCGATCCCAGTCTTCGCAACTAAAAAATTAAGAAGGCTCAATAGAGCCTTTTTTAATTAAAAAAATTTTATTCTTAGCAGCAACTGCCACTAATGAATTTGATTATCTCCTCATCTATTAGCATGTTTGTGATAATCAATTTTTATAAAATTGTCACAAATAATGAAATCTGGTTTTGTAAACATATTTGGTAAACCCAACGCAGGCAAAAGTACTTTGCTAAATGCCCTCATTGGCGAAAAGATGGCCATCGTATCACACAAAGTGCAAACAACAAGGCATCGTATCAAAGCCATCCTCACCGAAAAAGATTACCAGGTTATTTTTTCCGATACACCGGGCATCATCGAACCAAAATATAAACTACACGAAAAAATGATGCTGGCCGTAAAAAGCAGCCTGGAAGATGCCGATGTGGCTTTACTGATTACTGATGTGCGTGAAAATGCAGAAGAAAGCCATATTATTTTTTCATCTTTAAAACTTAAAGTACCTGCCATTGTAGTTTTAAACAAAGCCGATACGGTTAATGCAGAACAATTAAAATCAACCGCTGCATTTTTTACCGCACAGCCTTACTGCAAAAAAACAGTTGCTATATCGGCGCTTAAAAAAACAGGTATTGATGATTTGCTGAAAGCCATACTTGAATACCTGCCACAGGGAGAACCATTTTATGCTACCGATGAATTAAGCGACTTGCCTACAAAATTTTTTGTTGGTGAAATCATCAGGGAAAAAATATTTTTATTGTACGGCGATGAGATACCTTACCATTCAACCGTGTTGGTACAGGAATTTAAAGAAAAAACAACACTCACCAAGATACGTGCCGAAATAATTGTACAGCGGGAAACGCAAAAGGCCATCATACTTGGTAGCGGCGGGGCTATGATTAAAAAAATTGGCACCGATGCCCGTAAAGAAATAGAAGCTTTTTTAGGAAGAAAAGTATTTTTGGAATTATTTGTAAAAGTAAGGCCTAAGTGGAGGGATAATGAAATGCAGTTGAAGGAGTATGGGTATTAGAATGTTGAATTATGAATTTTGATTTTTGAATTTTTAATGGTGAATAGTAAACGGAAATATTAACTTTTGATTTTTAACTTTTGACTTTAAATATTGATTTTTCAACAATAATAAAATGAGTTTTACATTAGCAATAACAGGCAGGCCCAATGTAGGCAAAAGCACTTTCTTTAACCGTTTGCTTGAACAAAGGAAAGCCATTGTAGACGATATAAGCGGTGTTACACGTGACAGGCAGTATGGTGTAGCCGAATGGGCCGGAAAAACTTTCAATGTTATTGATACCGGCGGATTTGTAAGCGGCAGCGACGATGTTTTTGAAAGAGAGATTCGCAAACAGGTGATGATTGCCATTGAAGAAGCTAATGCCATTATTTTTATGGTTGATGCATCAACCGGCATTACCGAGCTGGATAATGCTATGACCGACCTGTTGCGCCGAAGTACCAAACCAGTTTTTTTGGTGGTGAACAAAGTTGATAACCACGACAGGCTGATGGAAGCAAGCGAATTTTATGCACTTGGTTTTGATGAAATATTTTTTATTTCATCTGTAAGCGGCAGCGGCACCGGCGAAGTATTAGATGCTGTTACTGCCTTGATATCCGAAAATAATTCCAATAAATTATTAACAGAAAATGCATTGCCAAAATTTGCCATTATTGGCCAACCCAATGTGGGCAAATCATCTTTATTAAATGCGCTGATAGGGCAGGAGCGTACTATTGTAAGCGATATTGCAGGCACTACAAGAGATACTATACACACACATTACAACCTCTACAACAAAGAATTTATGCTGATTGATACAGCCGGTATCAGGCGTAAAACCAAGGTGCATGAAGACCTTGAATTTTATTCGGTAATACGTGCCATAAAAGCTGTTGACGAAGCCGATGTTTGTTTATTAATGCTGGACGCCGGCAAAGGAATTACGGCGCAGGACCTTTCTATTTTTGCGTTGGCTGCAAAAAAAGGAAAAGGCATTGTGGTACTGGTAAATAAATGGGACCTGGTGCCGGATAAAAAAACAAACACCATAAAAGATTATGAAAAAGAATTAAAAAAACGATTGGCGCCATTGAACGATGTACCTATTATATTTATATCGGTTACAGAAAAGCAACGTATTTTTAAAAGTATAGAAAAAGCGCTTGAAGTTTATGAAAGCCGGCAACGAAAAATCCCTACTTCTGAGCTTAATGAAGTAATGCTAAAAGCAGTAGAGGCATACAGGCCGCCGGTGGTAAGGGGCAACCAGCTTAAAATTAAATATATAACACAGTTACCAACACATACACCCAGTTTTGCATTTTTCTGTAACTATCCCGATGATGTGAAAACATCTTATAAAAATTACCTCGAAAACAAATTGAGAGAGTATTTTAATTTTAGCGGCGTACCGGTAAGGCTGTTTTTCAGGAAGAAATAAAAACCGCCAATTAAAAACCTTATTCCATTTGTTTTACCAGGGGCCTAAGCAACTCAATTTCTTTTTGCAGGTTTGTTATCAGTTGTTGCTGGCAGGCAATTATTTTTTTCTGGCTTTCTGTTTCCTGGTCTTTAAGCCTCAATAATTTTTTCATGCTGCTAAACAACTCTTTGTTGTTGTCGGGGGCAGGTGTAGCTTTGCCGGGTTCGGCAACTACCCAATCCAGGTCGGTATATGAAAAAGGGTCGCTGAGGCTTATATTGAAACTATTTTCAAATTTTTTAAAAAAAGCTTCGGTAAAAGGTTTGTTGCCATGCAGCATTTGCGATAAATACGACGAAGATATTTTTAATTCCCTGGCTACATCAGTGTTATTGCGTATAATCTCTTTTCGTTTTAAGAATAAAATAGCTTTCTTTAATTCTTTTAATTGATAGTTGTTTTCCATAAATAATTGCCGCTATGTGTTAATTTGGTAAAAACGGTATTTGGCTTGTGTTAGTATAATTTCCATTTATGATACTGGTAATCTGTAACATTGGTAACCTAAAATGAAATGTTTGCTTTTAAAAGCAATTTAGTTAATTTTTAATAAAACAATTTTATGACGATGATTATATATTGAAGATTCCATCACAAACTTTTCAGGAAGTAGGTTATTAAAGGGCAATTGAAAACATCAAATCGCCGACGCTGTTGGTCGCCTTACCAACAACATTCTCGAAGCAAAGTGAGCAAAGGCGCAAAAGTCAAAATTTACCGTTTACAATTCACCATTAACATTCAACATTCATCAGGGAACAACAGTTGAAGCCACAGTAGTACCAAAGCTAAATCAGGGAACAAACCCGAAAACGGGCTGTAATCGTTTTCGGGGCTCCTTTTTTGTTACTTTTTTGGAGAAGCAAAAAAGTAAATAAGAAAAATTTGAGTTTCACGCAAAGAAGTAAAACAGGCAAAGGTGCAAAGTCCTTTGGACGTTGGTTAAACTAAGCTGCGACTTTAAAATAAATATTCAATAATCAATATTCAATGTTCAATGTTCAACATTGGTAACCTAAAATGAAATGTTTGCTTTTAAAAGCAATTTAGTTAATTTTTAATAAAACATTTTTTATACGATGGTTATAAATATAATGCTATTTTATGCGTTATACTGAAAATTAGGTTAGATTTACGGTTTTATATTTTAGATTATACTAATTGTTTTATTATTCAATATCAAAGAAAAATTATGAAATTTAAAATTACCTACCCTTCAACTGTACTTTTTGTATTATTAATAATCATTCAATCTGTTGGGTGCAACCAAAAATTTGAGAATGAGCCCGGGGAAGATGAGGAATATGATGAACCTGCAAAAGCGGCCATGTTTCAAAAATTAAGAACGCATGACCCATTAACCGGCGAAGTACCACAGGATAAAATGTGGCAGGCTATTTTACAAACAGAAGAAATTAAAAACCGGTTAAGGAGCAATTCTAATTTTATATCGGCCCTCACCTGGCAGGAACGAGGCTCTAATTCTGATGCTTTAGGGCCATCTAACGGAAATTCACGTGCTAATAATGGTGTTACATCGGGCCGTATTGATGCCATACTGGTTGATGCCGGCGATGCAACCGGGAAAACAGTTTGGGTTGGCGGCCGTGGTGGTGGATTATGGAAAACAACAGATATCACTGCATCACCTGCCACCTGGGTACTGGTTAACGATTTCCTAAGCAACCTCTCAATAAGTGGAATAACTCAAGACCCTACCAATCCCGATATTATGTACTTCTGTACTGGTGAATCTTATGGCGAAGCCAACGATTTGAGGGGCAATGGCGTATTTAAAAGTACCGATCATGGTGTTACCTGGACTCAATTAGCCAGTACCAATAACAGTAGTTTTTATTATTGTCCCCGTATTTTATGCGATTACCAGGGTAATATTTACGTGGGCACCAGGACCGGTTTATACCGAAGTACCAAGGCAAGCGGCGGCGCTGCCTGGACAAATATTACACCTTCGGGAGCTACTTCACCAAGGGTTTGCGACCTAGATATTTCCTCAACCTCATCGGCAGGAAGGCTGCACGTGGTTTTTGGGGTTTTTTCTACACGTACATATTTTTTTACCGATATACCTTCAACTGTTGCAGCCGGTACCTGGACAAGCCCAACAAGTGGTTTCCCAACCGGCAGCCAGCGTGCAGAGATTGGTGTAAGTGGCAATACTTTATATTGTATTCCATGTACTGCAGCATACCAGGTTACTGCCGTTTATAAATCTACCGATGGTGGCGCTACCTGGGCTACAACTCCCGGTACACCACCCACAACTGCATCAGGCGGCCCTTTTGCAAACGGGCAGGGTTGGTACGATTTAACAGTTGCCATCAACCCAGCTAATAGTAATGAATGTATTATTGGTGGTATTGATAATGCTAAAACTACCAATGGTGGCACCACCTGGACCCGTATTTCAAATTGGGTTGGCACCACGGGCCAGTATGTACATGCCGACCAGCATGCCAGCATTTGGTACGATAACGGGAATAAATTATTGTTTGGTTGCGATGGTGGAATCTTTTATTCTTCCAACGGCGGCACTACTATACGGGACAGGAATGTGGGGCTTAGGCTTAAACAATTTTATTCGGTGGCTGTTCATCCGTCAACTACCGATTATTTTTTAGCAGGCGCTCAGGATAATGGTACACACCAGTTTACTAATCCCGGCCTTAGTAGCAGTATTGAAGTTTTTGGTGGCGATGGCGCTAATGTTGCTATTGACCAGGATCAGCCACAATATCAAACCGGCGCTTATGTATATTCAAACTACCGGCGCAGTTCAAATAGCGGTGCCACCTGGAGCTTTGGTTCCAGCAATAATAACGGGCAATTCATTAATCCTTACGATTACGATAACCTGGGCAATAAAGTATATGCCTGCTACACTGCCGGTAATTATTTAAGATGGGAAAACCCTCAATCGGGATTTACTTATACAACAGTGCCAATTACGGCCTTTGGAGGGCAAATGATAGGCGCAGTTTGCGTATCGCCATATACTGCCAACAGGGTTTATTTTGGTATGGCATCGGGTGGTAAAATTATACGTGTAGATGGCGCTAATGGCGCTTCTCCTACTGCTACAGATATAACCGGATCGGGAATGCCTACAGGTACTCAATATATGAACTGCATTAATACTGGCAGCAGCGATCAAATTCTGGTAGCCTGTTATTCAAATTACGGTACCAATAATATTTGGGTAAGTTCTAACGGCGGTACAAGCTGGACGAATATTGATGGAAATCTTCCTGATATACCGGTGTACTGGGCAATGTATAATCCTAACGACAACAGTAAAATGATTATTGCCACCGAAACAGGCGTTTGGGAAACAGATGCTATTAACGGAGCTTCTACAATCTGGACACCAAGCACCAGCTTTCCTACAGCAAGAGCAACCATGCTTAAATACCGCAGCAGCGATGGGCTGATTGCTGCTTCATCTTATGGACGTGGTTTGTGGACGGCTATTTTATCTGTAGCAACTACACCCGATATTCAATTTGAAAATCCTTCCGGCAGCTCAACCGAAGCTACAGCTGCTACAAGCGGATGCCGTGGATATACCGACTACACTGCCAATATGCGTATTCTTAATGCGCCCACAGGTAATGCTATAGTAACATTAAACGTGGTAGCAGGCGGATCTGCACGACAGGGAGTTGATTACGATATTACTACCAATGGGAATTTTGCTTCGCCAAGTATGGTTTTAAATTTCCCCAATGGTTCCACCGCATTACAGCCTTTTACTATTCGTGTGTATGATGATGCTGCACTTGAAAGCCCCGAAAGCTTTACACTTAATTATACCATTTCGGGCAGTTCAAATGCACAACCCGGCACAACAAACCAAACATATACTTATACTATTAATGATAATGATGCTGCACCATTGGCCGCATCAACAGGCACCAGCAGTAGTATTGGTAGCCTTAATTATATTACCAATGGCGGGCTCAGTTGTTTTTACAGTTCAAAAAACAGGCATAAAATACAATACCTGGTTACCAAAGATGAGTTAAATACAGCAGGCATTACCAGTGCCGGTAACCTTACCAGCCTAACCTTTAGGGTATATACAAAAAACAGTACAAAAGCTTTTACCGGTTTTACAGTATCGATGGCAAATACCAGCATCACATCGTTCAGTAATTTTATCAGCCCAACATTTACGCAGGTGTATTCAGGAAATTATACAACACAGTTAGGTAATAATACAATTAATTTCAGCACCAACTTTGCCTGGGATGGTACAAGCAATGTAGTGATAAACCTTTGCTATCAAAATGCAACAGCCGATGCACTGGATGATATATTGGAATGCGACCTGCCTGCATTAACAGCAAATTATGCCGTATATGCAAATTATACTTCGGGCAGTACTGCCGGCTGCAGTTTACCGGCTGCATATATATCAACTTACAGGCCCAATATGGTATTTGGCTATAGCCTGCCCGGCACCCCGGTATCTACCGCTCTAAACAGTTCTAAAACTGCTTACCTGGGTCCTTACGACGATGTATATTTTTACGACGGGTCGGGAAATATTATGGCACGCATTAAAAACCTGGGCGCTTTTGACTATGGTTGTACGCAGGTTATTATTGACAGGGCCGGCAGCAGTGCTGTTCCATTCTGGAATAATAATGTAAATAATTATTTCCTGTCAAAATCATTTAAAGTAATTCCAACTAATAATACCAGCAGCGGCGATTATCAAATCACTTTGTATTATACCAATTCCGAAGTAACCAATTGGCAAAGCGCTACGGGCAATAGTTGGGGTAATGCACAGGTTGGTAAAGTATCCAATGGGTTTTATATACCCGATGTAACACCTGCTGCACCGCATGTGGGCGATGTTATAATTACTAATGGTACGGCGGGTACATTGGGCTCCAATTATACCATCACCGGTAATTTTGCATCAACCGGTTTCTCAGGTTTTGGTGTTGGTATTTCGGGTCAGCCATTGCCTATTGATATCAGTTATTTTAACGGAAACAAACAAGGCCTGGCCCATATTCTTAACTGGAAAGTGAATTGTAATGCATCGCCACGGGCTACTATGGTTTTGCAGCGCAGTAAAGATGCCGCCAACTTTAGCCAGTTATATGCTATTACGGCCGATGCCGCCCGTTGCAACCAGCCATTTACTTATACAGATGCCAACCCGTTGGTGGGTATGAATTACTACCGCCTTAAGATAACAGATGTAGATGGTAAAGTTAAATACAGCGCAGTTGTGCCTTTGATGAATACCATTAAAGGATACGAAATACTAACGGTATCGCCTAACCCCGTAAAGGGTAATACCATTAACCTGCGTATTGCCAGCTCGCAGGCAATTAACTTACAACTGGCCATTAGCGATGCCGGCGGCAGGGTACTTCAAAAACAAAATATAAACCTGGCAGCCGGCTACAACAGTACACCCATTAATATTGGCAAACTGGCTGCCGGTACATACTATATTTATGGTTATGTAAATGGCAATAAATCTAAACCCATTGCATTTGTAAAACAGTGATAAAATAGGATAATAATTTTTAAAAAATAAAATAGCCCTGCAATTGCGGGGCTGTTTTTTACCACTCTACCCCCGGTTGGTAACACACGAAACGGAATAAGATTGTAAATTCAAAATTCAAAAGTTAAAACCCAAAAGT
>JAHBTO010000024.1 GCA_019638525.1 Ferruginibacter sp.
AGGCCATACGACAGAATGGATGTTGACATGCGTAAGTATGGAAAAGGCCTCTACTGGGTTGAAATTGGTGACCGCAACGGTAACCGTTTAACCATGTGTAGAGTGGTGATCCAATAACACAATCACTTACTAATATTAAATCCCCCGGCTTTAGGCCGGGGGATTTTTTTATAAATTTATTTTATATAAATACTAAGATTCCAAAAAAAATAAAGTTCAATCCAACCTGCATTAAAAAACATTGGTACAAAAGTTACGAAGCTCTCAATTTGTAATATCTTCATTTATTAAACATACTATGCTACCTCAGGAATTTTATACACAAAGGATAATTGACTTAAAAGCCGGCTTCATTAAACTAAATAAAAGAAAATCATTACTTGCATGGCTTCGACTTGCAACCATCATTAGCATGGGTTTATGTTGGTATTTTTTACAACCATTTGGCTGGTTGTACATACTAATACCAGTGTTGCTGCTTGCCATCCTGTTCACAAGACTTATCTATATTGATCTTAAAAACAAATCACATATTGAGCATACAGGTTTTTTAATAACCATTAATGAAGCAGAATTAAAAGCCCTGGTACATGATTATTTAAACTTCCCCGCTGGAAATGAATTTATAAAGAAAGATCATTTATATGCCAACGACCTTGACATTTTTGGGCATGCTTCGCTATATCAATACCTAAACCGTACAAATTCCGAAATGGGTAATACCATATTAGCCAACTGGCTGCTAAACCCTGCAGGTAAAGAAAATATTTTACAAAAACAGGTAGCCGTAAAGGAATTAAAAGGATTACACCAATGGCGGCAACAATTACAAGCACTAGGTACTGCAAAAAAAATAAAAAAAGACACTCTATTGAGGTTACAAAATTGGTTTACCGAAAAAAATCAATTTATAAATAATAAAGTATGGCTGATACTGCAATACTTGTTACCTGTTTTTATTATTACAATAATATCATTAAATATATCAGATACCATTAGCAATTATTTCAGAAACTACTGTTTATTGATAGCTGCAGTTGTATCTTTTTATATTTATAAAAAAGTTACGCCTATTCACCAGCAGGTTTCAAAAATTACAGATGAGCTGGAAATTTTATCGGCAAGTATTCAATTAATTGAAGAAACAAATTTTAAATCCGATTATCTTAAACAACTGCAAAATAAATTCAAATTTCAAAATAGCAAGGCTTCATTAAAACTTGAACAATTAAAAAAAATACTGGAGCGGTTTGACCTAAGATACAACCCGGTAGTTTTTATCCCGCTTGCTATCATTATGCAGTGGGACCTTCAGCAGGCAATTGCATTAGAAAAATGGAAAAATAAATATCATACAGATGTATTAAACTGGTTTAACTCCCTAGGAGAATTTGAAGCACTAAACAGCCTGGCTATCCTGTCATTTAATCATCCGGGCTGGTGTTTCCCCGAGATTAAAGATGAACATTTTTATATTGAAGGTAAAAACATAGGACACCCGTTAATTGAAAATGTAAAATGTGTAACTAATCAAATACATATAAATAAGACTGGTAAACTGATGCTGGTTACAGGCAGCAACATGGCCGGTAAAAGCACTTACCTGCGAAGTATTGGAATTAATACCGTGCTGGCTATGGCAGGTGCACCTGTTTGTGCATCATCCTTCAGCATATCGCCTGTACAGGTAATAAGCAGCATGCGTATTACTGATAACCTGGAAGAAAGTACATCTACCTTTTATGCCGAACTTAAAAAACTGAAAACAGTGATTGATAAAGTGAATGACAATGAAAAGGTATTTATTTTATTGGATGAAATTTTGAGAGGTACCAATTCTTTTGACAGGCATACCGGCTCGGCTGCATTAATAAAACAATTAATAAAGCACCAGGCAGTTGGTATTATTGCCACTCATGATATTGAACTTGCCGCTTTAAAAAATGAGTTTCCTGAAAATATCCTGAACTATCATTTTGATGTACAGGTTAGCAATGATGAATTGTATTTTGATTACAAGCTAAAAGACGGAATTTGCAACAGTATGAATGCATCTATACTGATGAAAAAAATTGGCATCGATATTTAATGTTGTAATACTGCTGGATTTTTATTTTCCCCTGCCCCAACCAAACCAATCGTTTCCATTTGCGTATAACATTAATGCAAGCAAAATAACCATACCGGCTATTTGTGCATACTCTAAAAATTTTTCGCTTGGTTTGCGGCCGGTAACCATTTCGCCTAATGTAAATAATACATGCCCGCCATCCAATGCAGGTATAGGTAACAGGTTCATAAATGCAAGTATGATTGAAAAGAATGCTGTTATGTTCCAAAAATGTTCCCAATCCCAGCCATCGCCTGAGAAAACAGAACCCATTGCTTTAAAACCACCAACGCCTTTATATGCGCCGGTTGATGGGTTTAATATTTTTTTAAACTGATCAACATACCAGCCTAATTTTTCGCCGGCAAGTAACACACCTGCAGGTAGCGCTTCAAAGAAACCATATTTTTTTACATCGTATTTTAATACACCTGCCGTATCTAACGATTCTGGTTTGCCTATAATCTTCATACCCGCGGGAAGGCTGCCAACACTGTCAATAGCCCATTGGCTTGTTAACTCTTGTTGGCCTCTTGTAAAAGTAATGGTAACGGTACTGTTCTTTTTTTTCTCTAACTCACGGGCTACATCGGCTAAATAAGGAGTAAGTACGCTGTCAACTTTTATAATCTTATCCCATCTTTGCATACCAAGTGTAGATGCAACAGAAGATTTTTCGGCGCCACCAAACCACAAAGGAAACCTTATACCCAGTAATGGAGCATCGCTCCGTTTTTTCTCAACCAATTTACCTATCAAACTTTTTGGTAATAGTATATTTTCGGTTTTGCCATCCCTTTCAACAGTTACACTGTCGCTTACAATAAGGTTTGGAATAACACTGTAAAAGTTGTCAATAGTTTTACCATTAACTGAGATAATTTTATCTCCATCTTTAAAACCAAAACTTTGCATCAGGCTATCTTCAACAGCAATACCATATTTAAGAGAGTTGTTGTAAATCTTTTTTTCGCCCCAAACCATAAGAATACCAGCATAAATAATAAAAGCCAGTATAATATTTACGGTAACACCGCCCAGCATAATGATGAGGCGCTGCCAGGCCGGTTTGCTCCTGAACTCCCATGACTGTGGTGGTTGTTTTAATGCTTCTTTGTCCATACTTTCATCTACCATACCGGCTATTTTAACATAGCCTCCCAATGGTAACCATCCGATACCGTAAACGGTTTCGCCTACTTTCTTTTTTACGATTGAAAACCAGGGATCGAAAAAAAGATAAAATTTTTCTACACGGCATTTAAACCATTTTGCTGTTATGTAATGACCAAACTCGTGCAATATTACAAGGATAGATAATGATAAAAGTAACTGCGCCACTTTAAGACCTACACTACTCCAGTTAATTACTAATAATTCCATTTAAGTTTTGTATTTAATGTTGAATATTGCTGATAAAGTACAAGAGTGCGACGCCAATGAAGCTATATAGATATTCAAAAGCCCGGTACAAAAAATACTTTTATAAGTTTATCAACGAAGCCGCAAAATTACGGGCTTCGCCGTCGCTTTCAAAATATTCCTGCAGTGTTGGTTTTTCAATAAATGTAACATATTGCATAGTTTTTTCAACCATGGCTGTCATATCAAGAAAGCCAATACGATTGCGGAGAAAGGCCCACACAGCAATTTCATTTGCTGCATTTAATACACAGGGCATGTTGCCTGCTTTGTGGAGGGCCTCAGTTGCCAGCGATAAATTTCTGAAAGTTTTAACATCGGGTTCTTCAAAAGTAAGGTTTGGATTTTTGCGAAAATTAAGCCGGGGAAAATCGTTCTTCACCCTTCCGGGGAATGCCAGTGCATATTGAATGGGTAATTTCATATCGGGTAATCCCATTTGTGCTTTTATGCTTCCATCTTCAAACTGCACCATGCTGTGTATGATGCTTTGAGGATGTATTACAACTTCTACCTGGTTGGGTTGTAAGTTAAAAAGCCATCGTGCTTCAATCATCTCAAGCCCTTTATTCATAAGTGTTGCAGAGTCGATAGAAATTTTTGCGCCCATGCTCCAATTGGGATGTTGCAAGGCATGGTCTCGTTTTACATTTACAAGAAAATTTGGTTTCTTTCCTAAAAAGGGGCCACCGCTTGCCGTTAGTATCACTTTTTCGATGGGGTTGCGTACTTCGCCAACAAGGCATTGAAAGATGGCTGAATGTTCGCTATCAACAGGAATAATTGGCACTCTTTTTTCAACTGCCTTTTGCATCACAATATCGCCAGCAACCACAAGGGTTTCTTTATTGGCAAGTGCTATGGCTTTCCCTTTTTCTACTGCTTTTAATGTGGGCTTAAGCCCTGCAAAACCTACAATGGCAGCAAGCATCATATCATAAGTATCAAAATCGGCTGCTTCTTCTAATGCAGTTTCGCCTGCAAAAACTTTTATATCGGTTGATGATAAGGCATCTTTTAATTTTTGATAACGGGTTTCATCGCCAATAACAACTGCATTGGGCCTAAACTCCATGGCCTGGGTGATGAGCAGTTCATCATTGGTTTGTGCCGTAAGAATTTCAACTTCAAACAAACCGGGATTTGCCCTTATGACATCGAGCGCCTGTGTACCAATAGAGCCAGTGGAACCAAAAATTGCAATACGTTTTTTTGTTGGTTTATCCTGCATTAGCATTTAGTGATTATTCAGGCAAATCTAACTTAATAATTGTTGCAACGCAATTTTCACTTTATTAAAATTGAATTTTTGCATAATATCTGTCATCATCCTTTGTATATCTGCATTGCAAAGGTTACCTATCGAACCCTGGTGTGTATGCACAGGTGTGCCCGAGAAAGAGAATGTTTGATCCTGTATGCTTGTGCCAACCATTTTATATGCATCCCTGAATGGGATACCCTGTAAAACAAGTTTGTTCACTTCTTCTACACTAAACAGGTATTTATATTTTTCGTCGCTGAGTAAATCTTTTTTTACCTGGATATTACTTAGCATTAGCACGGCCATTTGCAAGCAATCATTTATGTTTTTAAATGCAGGGATGATATGTTCTTTTATCAACTGCAAATCTCTGTGATAACCCGATGGAAGGTTTGTTGTGATAAGTATAATTTCGTTTGGCAATGCTTTTATACGGTTACAGTGCGAACGGATGAGTTCGAAAACATCGGGATTTTTTTTGTGCGGCATGATGCTGCTGCCCGTGGTAAGTTCATCGGGAAATGATATGAAAGAAAAATTCTGGTTCAGGAATAAGCAGGCATCCATTGAAAGTTTAGATAAGGTGGAAGCAATATTTGCCAATGCCGATGCAACAACCTGTTCAGTTTTTCCCCTGCCCATTTGAGCATACACTACATTATAATTTAAATCATCAAAACCTAATAAATCGGTTGTTAATTTTCGGTTGATAGGAAATGAAGATCCATAACCTGCAGCTGAGCCAAGTGGATTTTTGTTTACCACTGAATAGGCGGCTTGTAATGTGATAAGGTCGTCAACAAGGCTTTCGGCATAGGCGCCAAACCAAAGCCCAAATGATGAAGGCATGGCCAATTGCAAATGTGTATAGCCGGGTAACAGGTCTTGCTTATGTTTTTCGCTAAGCGAAATTAACAGGTCGAAAAAAGTTTTTGTGTTGTTGACGGTATTTTCAATTTGGGACCGCAGGTACAATTTTAAATCAACCAAAACCTGGTCGTTACGGCTGCGGGCACTGTGTATTTTTTTACCCATATCGCCCAACCGTTGGGTTAGCATCAACTCAACTTGCGAATGGATATCTTCTACGTCATTATCTAATTTAAAATTATCGGCAATTGTTTCCCGGTAAATCTTCTTCAACTCTTTTTCCAGTAAATGCAATTCATCATTTGAAATCAAATTAACTGTAGCCAGCATTTTTATATGTGCCAACGAACCCAGTACATCAAATGGCGCTAATAAAATATCCAATTCCCTATCATTACCAACAGTAAATTTTTCAACTGCGTCAAGCGAAACCTTATCTTTTTGCCATAGTTTCATTTTGTGATGGTTTGATGGTTATACAATTTGCTTCAATATTTTAATGTAAGTTTCAATCCCGTTTTTAATTTCATCAAGATAAATGAATTCATCGGCGATGTGGCTTCTTGCACTATTGCCGGGGCCGCATTTTAAAACAGGCGCATGTATCAATGCAGCATCGGATGTTGTTGGTGAGCCATAAGTTTTTTTGCCAAGGCTGATACCGGCCTGCACAAGCGGATGAGCTTTATCAATTTTAGATGAACGCAAACGCATACTGCGTGGCTTTATGGTTGACTGAACATGTTGTGAAATTGTTTGTATTATTTCTTCGTGTGTGTATTCATCTGTAATCCTGATATCAACAACAAAATTACAAACAGCAGGTACCACATTGTGCGCTTTGTTTTGGGTATAGATACTTGTTACCGACATTTTAACCGGGCCAAGTGTTTCAGAAATCTTTGGAAACCGGTAATTGCTAAACCATTCTATATCTTTCATGGCTTTATAGATAGCATTTTCACCTTCTTCTCTTGCTGCATGCCCGGCTTTGCCATGTGCTTCGGCATCCAAAACAAGTAAACCTTTCTCTGCTATGGCAAGATTCATTAGTGTTGGTTCACCTACTATGGCAACAATGATTTTATTAAATGGCGATCCCTGCTGCTGCATGTTTAATAATTTTTCAATACCGTTAGTGCCGCTAATCTCTTCTTCGGCAGTAGCTGCTAATAGTATATTGTAATGCAAATCTTTTTTATCATAGAAATATAAAAAAGCAGCAATCAAACTCACAAGGCAACCGCCTGCATCATTGCTGCCCAGGCCAAAAAGTTTTCCGT
>JAHBTO010000025.1 GCA_019638525.1 Ferruginibacter sp.
CGGTTATCATTATAGGTGCTGCCGGGATTATTAGGGTCGGGTACCCGTTCGCCACGTTTAAATAAATTATTAAAGTTAATGTCGGGTATTTGCCAGCCATCGTTTTTGGCAATATCGGGGCGTTTAAACCTAAAGCCAAAATCGAACCGTAAAATAAAATAATTAAAATCGAGCCTGAAACCGGTGCCAATGGCAACACCCAATTGTTTATACAGCGTACTAAATTTAAACTGTGTACTATCGGTACCGCCACCGGGATTAGTATTTCTTAAATTCCACACATTGCCAATATCGGCAAACAAAGCGCCTCTTAATACCAGCGAATTAGGGATAATTTGTGCAATGGTGTAGCGGTATTCGATATTTGTTTCAAGCTGCACATCGCCGGTACGGTCGTTAAAAGTGGTAGAGCCATAGGGTGCAAGTGCCTGCGAGCCACGCCCAATGCCTCTTACGGGCCAGCCCCTCATGCTATTGCTGCCACCGCCGTAATACTGTTTAAAAAACGGCAGGGTGGTATCTTTATTTATTGCAATACCCACACCGCCAAATAGCCTAAATACAAATGCCGATTTGGGCCTGCTTGTAGAGAAAACATATTCTGCATCAAACTTTACATATTCACGCATGTATTTTTTAAAAATGCCCAGCCTGCCCCACAATAAGCCCGACTCCTCAAAATTTAATTTTACAATATGCTGCCGGTTATTATGCTTTGTGTTTATTTTATTATACCGGTAACCAATACTGCTGCCCGCCACCAATGCGGTGTTGAACGAGTAACGCAGAAAAGGGTTTTCGGCAAGTGTTTTTTTAAAACTATCCGTTTCGTTATACAACCTGGCAAACTCAAAATTCAGCGGCTTAAAAATATACTGGTGATTTTTACGGGTGGTGGCGCTGTAGCCCACAGCAAAATTAAACGACTGCAGGTTGAACAGGTTGATGCGGTTTATATACGATAACCTTGTGTTGATAAACGATTCGGTACTTACAAAATTCCTGCGCCTGTCGAACCTGCCAAAAGGAAATACCAGGCGGGGAAAAGCAATATTGTTAGAGTAACTTAATTCATTTGAGTTGATGATGTTTTTTGTGTTATTGCTGTCGGGCCTGAAATTAAACTCTACCCCTGCCGAAATGGAGTTGGTCATCTTGATGCCTTCTTTACGCAGGTTGCGGTTGATGAACGAAAAATTGCCCGATAGGCCAAGCAGGTTGCCTGCATTAGCAGCCGTAACGCTGTTAGTATTGCTTGATGCCGAATAACTGGCTTCAATACCGGCTTCGTAGCCGTATTGCTTGCCCGGCGTAAGTAGTGCAATAAGGTCAATTTTTTGCAGGCTATCATTACTCTTTACTTCTTTAATTTCGAGGTTGGTGTTTTGCCATACGCCTGCCCTTGCAAAACTGTTTAGCGATTTGTAAAAATTGGTTTGATTGTACAGGTCGCCTTTTCGCAAATACATTTTCCTTACCAGGAACCTGGGCCTGAAAAGGTTTTTATGGTACTTTAAAATAAAATTAGTGTCGGCCTTGCAGGTATCGCATCGTTTACGAGAGAGGTACCTGGTGGTTAAGCTGCTGTCGTTGATATTATCGCCGGTACGGTAATCGGGTAAAATATAAATATTGTTAATGTAATATTGTTTTAACCGGCTACTATCGGCAGGTGGGTTTAACACTACGGCCAGTTTAATGGTGGGAGAGTCTCGGGCCCTTTGCGCTTCGGCCAGTAATTGCAGTTGTTCAAAAATATCGTCGGTAATGGTGGTTAATGCAGCCACTGTGGTATCGCCACGCATTACCAGTTCTTCCAGGCTAAATTTATAATAGCCATTGTTGCGGTATAAATCTACAAGCCTGTTTAGCTCACCCAAAACAGCGGCCTTGGTAACAGGTTTGCCTTTTTGTATAAGGCTGTTTTCCATATTTTTAACAGCCAGTTGTTGCAGATCGGGCCTGCGTAAAATATACATCATTGTATCAATAAGGGTAGGCTTGTTAACCTCTACCACATAATTTACCTGTACCCTTTGCTGATCGCCAACCTGTAAGGTATCGGCCGTATAGCTTGCATGTGCTTTATAGTAACCAAGGTGTAGCATTGAGGTTTCCATATTACGGGCCGATTTTGCTGCCGATGCCGTATCAAAAGCCGGCGGGCTAATAATTACATGGCGTATAAAATATTTGGTTACGGTGGTTATCCTGCTGCTGTCGTCTAACTGGGCATTTAACCGTTGTTTTAAACTGGCCCTTTCTTCTTTACTAAATTTGCCTCCCTTAACTTCGATACTGTTTTTAGTGATGAAGGGTTTGCCTTTTTGGTATTTTTTGGGGATGGTACAAGAGCCGATGAAGAGGCAGGCGAATAACAAATATTTTAATTGCCCGGTAAGTTTATAAAAAAGTAATGGGTTAAAGTTCATAAATAATAAAAGCTACTATGATTAGCAAAGCACATACCAAATATATCCAAAGTTTACGGCACAAAAAATTCAGGGATGAAACGGGTTTGTTTTTTGCCGAAGGGCCCAAGCTTGTAATGGATTTGCTGGGCAGTGGTTCATTTACCTGTAAAGAAATTTTTGCGTTGCCACAATGGATGGATGAACATGCAGCCATGCTTGCTAACTTAAGCGGTACAAGCATTACAGCTATAAAAGATTTTGAACTGGAAAAAATTTCGGCACTATCTACCCCACACGAAGTGTTGGCGGTTTTTGAAAAACAAAAGCCCGATGAACGGTTTGATGCAGCCGGTAAAATTACATTAGCATTGGATGGGGTGCAAGACCCCGGTAATATGGGCACCATTATACGTATAGCCGATTGGTATGGCATAGCCAATATTGTATGCGCCGGCGGCACGGCCGATATGTATAACCCCAAAGTGGTGCAAAGCACTATGGGCAGCCTGGGCAGGGTAAATATTGTTTATACCAATTTACCTGCCTGGCTAAAGCGTAATAATACAGTAAAAATATATGCTGCAACATTACAGGGGCAGGATGTGAGAACTATTGGCATATTAATTGAAGGTATAATTGTAATTGGTAATGAAGCTGCCGGCATAAGCGAACAAGTACTTGCCCTGGCAACTGAAAAGATTACAATACCTAAGGCGGGCCTGGCCGAATCGTTAAATGCAGCAGTGGCAACAGGTATAATTTTATCGCATACCAGGTAATTTTGTAGAATTTGTACTACTTGCTATTGAAAATATATCTACAAAATTATAATTGATATGTAGATACATTGCGGTTGTTGAATTTCATTACCCAATACATCCTATATAAAACAATAAAAACGATTTTTTATGAAAAGCACAGCCTCTCAAAATGAGCTACTGCTCATGGTACATTCTAACTTTTTTTCAAATCAATTAGTGAAGCTTAGTTGCACGCAAACCGATGGTTGGTTTTCGCAAAAAGAGCAATTGAAAGATGCCTGTTGGAATGGGCTTGCCTCTGAAATCTTACCTGAATGTTTTAGCAATGATGAACACACTGCCCCGCTACAAAAAATAAATGATGCCAATCTTTTTATTGACCTGCAGTTTACAAACAACCGCCCGGTTAAAGAAAAAAGGTATTCTTTAAACCCTTATGTGTTTATGCAAATGCAGGAATTAAATTAATGGTAGAGCCAACAGTTTTTTAATTTCAGCAACACAATTTTACTGCTTTCTAAATTTTAACATTAATCAAGTATGCTCAACGGCATCGTTGGCATAATTTTTTCCATCTTTGTACAAAACAAAGCCGGTGAAATATTTTTTACTTTTTTTATTTATAGTTTCATTTCAGTTTGCAAGTGCTCAAAAGATTGAAAGTATATATGTAAACTTATATACCGACAGCCTTAAAAAAGGCACATACAATTATATTAATATTGATGGTAAGATGCCCAATGGGCGCTATCTTCCATTAGACAGTACACAACTAATCTTTTGGGCATCGGCAGGTAAGTTTAGCGGCAACAGCCTTTGGATAGATAAAAATATTAAAGAAGAAAAGATTGATATAAAAGTTACTTTACGCAGCAACCCGGGTATGGTAAAAACTTTTACCATGTATATAAAAAAGCAGCCCGACCCCCCGTTAAAAACGCTTGATGAAGTAATGAAATCGAAAAATAAACCTTAAGAAGACATATCATACTTAACTGCAAACAAAGTGCCCGGCAATGTAAAAGTTTTGCCGGGCACTTTGTTTAATCGCTGATGTTTTATACAAACTTTTTTGCGTCTTCTAAAAATTTAGCAAGGCCAATATCGGTTAAAGGATGTTTTAATAAGCCCAGGATAGAATCGAGCGGTGCGGTGCAAACATCGGCCCCCGCCTCGGCACATTTAATAATATGATTGGGGTTGCGTATTGATGCAGCCAGTATCTCTGTTTTAAAACCCTGTACAGAATATATCTGCCTTATTTGGTGAATAAGTTCCATCCCATCCCAACCGCTATCATCAATACGGCCAATAAACGGCGATACATATTTAGCGCCTGCTTTTGCAGCTAAAATGGCCTGCCCGCTGCTAAATACCAGTGTGCAGTTTGTTCTTATGCCGTTATCGGTAAACCATTTCATTGCTTTTACACCTTCTTTTATCATGGGTACTTTTACAACAATGTTGGGATGTATGGCAGCAAGTTTTTTGCCTTCGGCTATAATACCGTTAAAATCTGTTGAAATTACTTCGGCGCTAATATCGCCATTAACCATTTCGCAAATGGTTTTATAATGCAGGGTAATGGCTTCCTGGCCTTTTACTCCTTCTTTTGCCATCAACGATGGGTTGGTGGTAACACCATCTAAAATACCAAGGTCGTTTGCTTCTTTTATTTGTGCAAGGTTGGCTGTGTCGATAAAAAATTTCATGAATGTATTTTTATGATTGTTTACTTAATTGTACTGCAAAATTAAATTAAATGAAAGGTTTATACCGTAAATATTTATACAGCTTTAATAACAACCGGTAAAGGAATAAAAAGCATTATTAAAATGCAGCCTTAGGTAAGAAGAGGGTATAAAAAAAGGCAAGTTACTTACATCGCACCGCTCAACCATCTACCCTTGCTACCTTCCGGTCCTGGGGGAGTTCAACAGGAGCTGGTCGTATAAGACTTGCCGGCGCAAAGATAAGGAATTTGTGTGCAGTATTTTTTTACTTACACTAAATCATTAAAAACTAATGCCGGGTTTATCGGTTCTTGATGCAATTTTTCCAACACCAATCAATTGGTCGGTGCGGTCGGTAAATGATTTATAATACATAAGAATGGTATAATCATTTTCCGTTTCCCAGTAATCGCCTTCCAGGTCACGCTTTTGTGCAGGGTTGTTTTTATCTACTGCTATATAAGTATAGTTGTAATACCCTTGTTTTAAAAATGCTGTTACTTCGTACACGCCCTTTGCCTCATTAAAAGTCATTTTGGTTTTATCGTTAAACTCGTAATTGGTTAACTGGCCTGCCAGGTAAATGTCTTTATCGGCATAGGGTTTTCCATCAGGCGTTGCAAGGCTAAAATATACGGTAGCAAAATCGCCCTGCCAGTAAGGGTTAATGGTTTCGTAGGTTTCAATAAGGTACATACCATTAAGGTCTTTAAAATAAACATAGCGCTGCCCGCTGCGGTCTGCATCTGTAAACAAATAAATGTTGGTTGATGTTTTATTGTAATCGGCTTTTTGTACACGATCGCTTTGTAAACGAAAACTTCTTAAATCGAGCCAGCGCCATTCTTTACCACCCGGAAAAACACAACTGTTTTCGGTACTGTACTCAAGTGTATTGCCTCTTACAAAGGTTGGCCTTATATCTTTTATTGCATTATCCCATCGGTTGTTTTGTAATACCACCACTTTTATTTGCTGTGCGGCGCTAAATGTGTTTAGCCCGTTTATATTGGCATTAAACTGAATTTTTTGATGCGTTCTAAAAAGTTGCGGCGTAAACGGCTGTACCACCTGCCCGCTGATGGATGCTTTTTGCTCAAGCACCAGCATACGTTTGGTAAAAACCAGTTTGGAGGTATCGCCATCTAAATACACTTTTAAAATATAATTACCCGACATGGTTAAAGTGGTACTCCTGTCGGGCACTATGGCCTGGTAATGGGTGTACCTGGTTAATGCAATAGACGAATACCTGTAGGTAGAAATGCGCTGTTGGGTAAAACCTTTGATGTATAAAAAAGGGCTTATGTCAACAGGGTTCCAGTTATAATCGCAAAGCTGAAAACAGTAGTAATAACTTTTTACATTGGCATCAAGGTCGTCAAAATTAAGTTCCAGTTGGTCGCTGCTGTTTAGTTTATAAACCGGCAGCGATAACTGGTCGCCATAAACATGAAAACGTACGGCTTTTACATTTTCTTTATAAACCGCATCGGCATATTGTGCATTTGTAATAATGAACGAAAGGCATGAGAGCGCCAGCAGCAATATTTTTTTATAAAATTTATTCACTCTTTTTTCATCATAGGGTAGTGCATCATTTTTCATATCATGCCTGTTCATGTTGTGTAAATAAAATACATTTGTAAGATAACAAAAAATGCCATTTGAATGTTTCAGTATTTATAGCAAAGCGTATTGCCTTTAACAGGAAGGACGGGCACCGGGCATTTTCCAGGTTTATCATCAGGCTGGCCATAACTGCTACCGCTATCAGTGTTGCCATTATGATAGTGGC
>JAHBTO010000026.1 GCA_019638525.1 Ferruginibacter sp.
AAGAACTGGAAGAAAGGCTTGGTAAATGGGGTACAGATCTTTGGTTTAAAAGCCAGGGCATTCATCATGGCGAAGTATCTCCCTACCACGAAGCAAAATCAATTTCATCGGAACACACATTTGATGAAAACAAAACCAATATAGATTTTTTACACAGCGAACTGGTGCGGTTAACCGAAAAAATTGCTTTTGAATTGCGTGAAGATGGTAAAGTAGCAGGCTGCATTGCAGTAAAAATCCGTTATTCAAATTTTGAAACCGTATCAAGGCAAACCACAATTGCTTACACCTGCGCCGATGATGAAATGATACCGGTGGTAAAAGAGTTGTTTGATAAATTATACATCAAAGGTGAGCCGGTGCGGCTGCTGGGCGTACGCCTGAGCGAACTTACCAACGAAGCCATACAAACAAACCTGTTTAATGACCTGGAGCGAAAAACAGGTTTATATAAAGCTATAGATAATGTTAAAAATCGTTTCGGTAAAAATTCAATCAGCCGGGCTTCCTCTTCAAAGAAATAAAAAACTTATTTTCAGTTTTTTAATTTTCTAAATACATTTTATGAGTTTACAACTTGGGGACAAAGCGCCCAACTTTAAAGCCAATACATCATTGGGCCAAATAGATTTTTATGAATACCTGGGCGATGCATGGGGTATATTATTTTCACATCCTGCAGATTATACACCGGTTTGTACCACTGAGCTTGGCCGTACTGCCGCCTTAAAAGATGAATTTGCAAAACGCAATGTAAAAGTGCTGGCACTAAGTGTTGATCCTATTGATAAGCATCTTGGCTGGATACATGATATAAATGAAACCCAGCAATGTAATGTTGATTTTCCCATCATTGCCGATAACGACAGGAAGGTTTCTGAATTGTATGGTTTTATTCATCCCAATGCATCGGCAACGGCAACGGTACGCTCGCTGTTAATTATTGCTCCAGATAAATCTGTTAAATTAATCATTACATACCCGGCATCTACCGGAAGAAATTTTGTGGAAGTGTTAAGGGTAGTGGATTCGTTGCAACTAACAGCCAATTACAGCGTGGCTACTCCGGCAAACTGGCAAGCAGGCGAAAAGGTGATAGTCGTGCCTTCCATCAGCACCGAAGATGCAATCAAAAAATTTCCTAAAGGGGTTGAAGTGATAAAACCATACCTGCGTTATACTGCACAGCCAAACCTTGATTGATTTATATAAAAGGGGCTGCTAAAAAATTGCAGCCCTTTTTTAAACATTTTTTTCAAGTTGCTTTAGCAATGCCCTAATATCTTTTGGCAATGCGGCTTCCAGGTTAATTTGTTTGCCTCTTTCGTCGGTAAATTTTAAACAGAATGAATGTAAGGCAAGCCTGTTCAACATAGGCCGTTCTTCTTCTTCATATTTGCCAAGCTTATATTTTTTTTTGATGGATGAAAGCAGCACCGGTTTACCATCGCCATACAGTTCATCACAGGCAAGCGGGTGGCCAATATTTTTACAATGCACCCTTATTTGGTGAGTGCGGCCGGTATGCAATTGAAATTGCAGCAACGAAAAATATTTATGTTCCTGTATCACTTCATAACCGGTAACTGATGGTTTGCCACGCCTGTGTACTATATACAAACCTTTTTGTAAACTATGTTCGGCAATGGGAGCATCAATAACACCTTTTTTAGCTGAGGGAATGCCATGCACCAACCCCTGGTAATACTTTTCAATCTGCCTGCCTTCAAATAAGTTGGATAAAAATTTATGTGCCGCTTCTGTTTTTGCAAAAATGATGAGGCCGCTTGTATCCTTATCAAGGCGATGTACAGTAAAAATGGTTCCGTATTTTTCTGTTAGCATTTCTTTTAAAGAAACCTGCGATTGCTCCCTATCGGGGATGGATAATAAGCCTGCAGGCTTGTTGATGGCAACAAACTCCTTGTTTTCATAAACAATATCAAATAAAAGTTTTTTCAAGTTTTATTTCTTTTTTGAAGAATTCATGTATTTCAACAGGCGCACTTCTTTTTCGCTCAGGTAACGCCACTTGCTGCGTTCTACATTTTTTTTCGTAAGGTTGGCATACATCACACGGTCAAGGCCTTTTACATCGTAGCCCAGGTGTTCAAAAATACGGCGTACAATGCGGTTGCGGCCGCTGTGTAGCTCAATGCCGATGATGGATTTGTCTTTGCTATCGGCATAAGCAAGGCTGTCAATTAATATTTCTCCGTCTTCAAGCGTAAGCCCTTTTAAAATTTTATCGAAATCGTTTTTGGTAAGCGGTTTGTCTAATCTTACTTCGTAAATCTTTTTTATTTCGTAACTCGGGTGCGATAGTTTTTGGGTAAGATCTCCATCATTGGTTAAAAGTAAAACGCCTGATGTGTTCCTGTCTAAACGGCCGATAGGATAAACCCTTTCTGTAGTAGCATTTTTTATCAGTTGCAAAACTGTTTTCCTTCCCTGTGGATCGTCGGTTGTGGTGATATAATCTTTTGGCTTGTTTAGTAAGATGTACACCAGGTTTTTGGTAACAAATAACTTTTTGCCGTTAAAAAAAACTTCATCTTTTTCTTCAACCTTATAGCCCGGTTCTGTTACAATATTTCCATTCACTTTCACTTTTCCCGAATTTATCAGTTCAACCGCCTCTCTTCTTGAACATATACCGCAATGCGCCATAAATTTATTTAATGGCATTTTGCCTGTTGCTATTTTGCTTTTTGATTCTTTGTTTAAAGCAGGGTTTTGTTGCTCAGTCCTGTCATTTCCTTTTTTTGCAGCACTATTATCTTTTACATTTGGCTTGCTTTTTAAAGTGCTTGCTGCTTTTAAGGCCATACCTGCTTTTTTTGCCTGCCTGGCTTCATATTCTTCTTTCTTTTTTTGTTCAAAAAAAGCATTACGCTCTTTGCGGTACTTTTTCTTTTCCTGGCGAAACTCTTCTTTAATTACACTGTTTTTCTTTTTGTTCTGGAATTTTTGAAACGGCGATTGGCTCATGATTGTAGTGTTTTGCTGTTATTACAACAGTAGTGAGTGGCAAAGATAGGTTATTAGCCGTTTGATTAATAAAGAAATGTAATTTAAAAATCTTATCAGTTTCCGGGTTGGTTTAGATATATCATTACTTTAAAGTACGCTTATGAAAAATACACATGTGGTTGACTCAGCCCGATTTATTTTTTTTCTATCCTGACTTCTAAACTTTCTACAGCACTCTTTTATCTCTCTTGAATTCGATTCATTTCTTATGAATAGTAACAGATTAAAAATTTGATAAAAAAACAGAAACAGGGTGAAAACCTCAATAGAATTTGGGTGATTTCACTCCTGACGGGGCTATCACCGTTTTAGATATTTGTTATAAGATTTCAAAAAAGGACTAACATATTTTATAACCAAATAAAACTAACATTATGAAATTAAGAAAACTCCTGGCAACATTCCTGCTAGCATCTATTGTACTTACTACATCTAATTGTAAGAAAGCGGTTGAAGACCTTAACGACGATGATGATGGAACACTTTCCGGCAACCCGGGTAATCCAAGGTTTAATCTTCAGTTTACAAACGGAAACAATGTAGATCTAGATTTACATGTGCGTACTCCAAATAATACTGAAATTTATTACGGAAATACCTCTGCACAGAATGGTAGTTTAGATGTTGATTGTATTTGTGGCAGTTGTGGTAATACAGGTAATGAAAATATTTTTTGGACAGATGGTACAGCACCAAGCGGAACCTATAAAGTATGGGTGTATTACTTTGATGACTGTGGCAGTAGTTCAGCAACATCTACCTATACACTAAGGGTAATGCAAAACAGTAATGTAATTGCAACTTATACAGGAACCCTTTCCAGCTCAAACAGAACATCGGCTGTATATACGTTTGTAAAATAAGCTTCTCATACGCTTAGTTTTTTGTTTTACATTTCACTCCGCTTTTTTAAGCGGAGTGTTTTTGAAGTATGGCTATTATCTGCTATAATTCATCAAGTAATATTAATCCTCCTAAATTTTCGTATTCAGGTACAGTCATATATTCCTGGGTGTTGTTTCAATATATTATCAAACTGTTGCAGGCTTTATCAAAATCTTCATCAGTAGTTCGTTGTTAATGTTCATTTACCCAATTATTGCTATTTTATGTTGAATTGATGTGGATTTTTTTTATCAATTTATATAGCATTATAAAATAGAGATTGAGCCACTCTAAACGAGTGGCTCAATCTCTATTTTTTGTTTTATTATTTAGCCTGCTGTTTGTTTCCCCTGTTCTTCTTTAAGTCTTGCATTTTCTTCAACTGTTCGGCAGTGAAAATCTTTTTGTGTTGTTCTTTAGATGCTGATTTTAATGCCATCAGCTGCATTCTTTTTTGTTCCCTGCTTAGCGATTCATTGTTTTTAATTTTTTGGGCCTTTGCCTGGTTTGCTTTGTGCTGCTCTTTTAATTGTGCTACCTGCTCATCTGATAAGTTAAGATTGGTTTTCATTTTATCAAGATGTTTTACATATTGTCCTTCCCTTTTCGCCTTCCTGTCGGCCTTTAATTGTTGCAGTTTGTTTTTTTGATCTGCAGTTAATATACCATCCATTTTTGTTTTTCTTTCTTTTTCAATGGCTGCCTTACGGCTACGCATTTCTTTTACAGTAATATTGTCCTGCTTGTTTAATTCCTGCATTTTTTTACGGGCATCTGTATTGATAGTTTTTGCCTGTGCTTTTTGTGCATCGGTAAACTGTAATTGTTTTGCCATTTCCATCATATGACGTTTTTGGTGATGGCGTTTTTTAACTATTGCCTGTTGTGCATCTGCATTAAGTGCCAAAGCAAACAATGCAATCATCGGGATAAATACTTTTTTCATGGTTGTATGTTTTATTTTTTGTTTGTCTTCGACCCCCCGGTTGGTATCCTGGTTTAATTCTGTTTGTTAAAACACAGTGAAAAACACAATTAAAGTTTGGGTGTTTTTACATCTGATTAAGGGTGTTTCATCATTTCAGTTAACAAAAGCCCATAATAATTTGCACAAAGTTTTTTAACCTTTTAAAATTATTAAAATGAAAAACTTTTTAAACAGGCAACTGAACATTTTGTTAGCTGCTGCATTCATTTTTTATTCTTGCAAAAAAAGTAGCGATGATATTACTCCGCCACCAGCCAATGCGGTAATATCTACTGTTGCCGGGCCGGGAGGTACGGCATCGGGCGCTAAAAACAGTATTATCACTATTACCGGCACCGGTTTTATTACTGATACTAGTAAGATACAGGTGCTGATTAACGGCCATTCATGTACGGTACTAACAGCAACCGAAACAAAAATTACAGCCAAAGTTCCTCCTAAATGTGGCTCGGGCAACCTTGTGCTAATAATAAATGGTAAATCTTACAATGGGCCGGCTTTTACGTATATCTATTCTTATACCTTATCTTCTGTTACAAATGGGCAGATTGGTTACCAGGACGGGCCGGTGGCTACAGCAAAGTTTGAAGAATTTGTAGGAATTACCATCGACGGTAACGACAATATTTATAATGCACAATATAATAAACCACGAGTAAGAAAAATAAGCCCATCAGGCGATGTAAGTACAATGGCAGGAGATGGCACTATTGGCCATGTAAATGCAAATGGCACCAATGCAAAGTTAGGGCAACATGATATTGTATCGAGCGATGCAGCCGGTAATATTTATGTAGCAGACCTGGGTGGCTATATCAGGAAGGTTGACGTAAATAAAAACGTTACCGATTTTTACACTTTTTCATCCGGCATTCAACCTTTTGCTGTTAAAGTAATGCCAAGCGGCAATGTATATGTAACTGCTTATTTAACGTCTACTTCATCCTCTGCTATTGGTAAAATTACAGCAGCCGGTAATCTTACCTGGCTTGCTACATCGGCAGGTGTAGGTGATGTGGATGGCCCGGTTGGTACGGCTAAGTTTAATTTGTATGATGGATTAGAAGTAAGCGCCGATGAAACCAAAATATATGTAACCGATTTTTCGCATGGAGCAAATGCAGGCAACAAGGTAAAGATGCTTTACAACAATAGTATAACCACAATTGCAGGCAATTCATCGTTGAGTGATGGCAATGGCCCGGCGCTGAGTGTAGGGTTTAAGCTTTTAAGTAACCTGTTGTTAGATAAAGATGGCGGCCTTTACATAGCAGATGCCTTTAACGGAAAAATTAAATATTTAAAAGACGGGAATGTTAAAACCATACTCGGCGATGCCGGCAAAGGTGATGTGGATGGCGATGTTTCACTTGCAAAAATTTATTATCCGCATGGGCTTGTTTTTGATTCAAAGGGCGATTTATATATAAGCGATGC
>JAHBTO010000027.1 GCA_019638525.1 Ferruginibacter sp.
TATATCTCGCCTGCTTAAACAATTAGAAAACGAAAACAAGGTTATCTTATACCGTAACGAGATAAAACTGCTCACGGCATTTTAAACAATCGCCATATTTTGACTGGTAACGGTTTTTCAAATATATTAATACGAAAAATTTGCCGATAAAATAAGCATAAATGAAGTTACATTTGTTACAACCGGATACGATTAAAAGATAAACCTTCTTTTATCCGCTAAGTTTCTATATATGCCAGTTACTTCATCCAATATCAAAAAGCCTACTGTTGCCGGTAATGATGGTGAGCAGTACAACCTGCATAGCGTATGGAACAAAGCTTTTATTAACGCACTGCTTATATGTATCTTTCTTTCTTTAGTGCTTGCTTTAATTGTTAACTGGTTTTTTAACCCGGGTTTTGCATTGCTTGTTTTTTTCCTGTGCATAGCAATGTTTGTTGCAGGCATCATTACGTTTCATTTTACTGCCGGTAAAAAAAATACTAATCAATCCCTCGCACTTTCTTATGGCGCCACCTTTAATAGTGATGCTAATAACTACCGCTCGCTGGTAGAAAGAGTTTCTGATGCTTTTGTTGCCATTGATAAAGATTGGAACTATACCTACCTGAATAAGAAAGCTTCTGAAATATTTAACAGGAGTGCCGAAAGCCTGGTAGGTAAAAATATCTGGGATGAATTTCCTGAAAGTGTAGATGGACTCTTTTACCATGCATGCCATAAAGCCATTAACACTCAGGAATTGCAATGGTTGGAAGCCTATTATCAACCCATGGATAAATGGTTCGAAAACCGTATCTATCCTTCCAAAGAAGGTATCACCATTTTTTTTAAAGACATCACCGATATAAAAAAAGTTTCACAGGCACTACAGCAAAATGATGAAAAATACCGTTCATTGATTGAGCAGGCATCAGATGGAATTGTGATTACCGACCTGGAAGGAATTATACAGGAAGTAAACCGCAGCATTGCCAACATGATAGGGTTTGAAAAAACGGAATTAGAAGGAAGGCATATCGGCGAGTTTTTGCACCACGATGAAGCTAACAGTATCCCACTACGTATCAATGAACTCCTGCAGGGTAAAAGCCTTTTGTACGAAAGGAGGCTGCTGAAAAAAAACGGGTCGTATTTGCCGGTAGAGATTAATTCTAAAATGGCAAGTACGCATACGCTGATTGGTTTTATAAGAGATATTACCGAAAGAAAAAAAGCCGAAGAAGAAATAAACAAATCAACCGAGCGGTTCGAACTTATTGCAGAAGCAGCCAATGATATTATTTGGGACCATGATTTTATAAATAATATAACCTGGGGCAATAAAAAACTTTACAGCCTGTATGGCGTTAAACCCGGCGATATGGTTATCAACTTCGAAATGTTTATCAACCATATTCATCCTTCAGAAAGAGAAGGCATTCGGTACCGCATGGGTAAGGCTTTTGAAAGAAGGGAATCATTGATTGCCGAACAGTTTCATTTTAGGACATCCACCGGCGAATACAGGATTTTTTACGACAGGGCAAATGTTAGGTATAATAAAGAAGGTAAGCCCGTACGTATTTTAGGCGCCATGCAGGATATCACCGATACCGAAAAATTTAAACAGCAACTGATAAAAGAGAAAGAACTTTCCGATACTATCATCAACAGCCTGCCCGGTATTTTTTACCTGTTTAATGCAGAAGGAAAATATTTAAGGTGGAACAAGAACCTCGAAAACATTTCCGGTTATTCATCTGAAGAAATAAAAAATATACACCCCCTGATTTTTTTTGACGATGATGAAAAAGAACTGATAGCAAAAAAAATTACTAATGTATTTATTACCGGTGAAGATACAGTGGAAACCCGGTTTATTACAAAAAACGGTGAGCAGTTGCCCTATTATTTTACAGGCCGTGCAATTATATATGAAGGGGAAAACTGCCTGGTAGGAGTGGGCCTTGATTTTTCGGACAAACAAAAAGCGGAAAAAGCGATTTTGGAGAGCGAAGAAAAATACCGCATGATAATTGAACATGCCACAGATGGTATTTTCATGGCCGATGCCGATACGGTTTTTCTTGATGTGAATACAGCTGGCTGCCGCATGCTTGGCTATCAGCTTGATGAATTAATAGGCTTAAAATTCACCAACCTTATTCCCGAAGAAGATAAGGTTACCAACCCCGTGCAGTTTAAAGCGATGCAACAAGGGCATTCTATAATTAACGAGCGCAGGCTTTTGCGAAAAAACGGCTCTTTAATTGATGTTGAAATTAGTGCCAAATTACTTCCCGATGGAAGGTATCAGTCATTCATAAGGGATATAACCGAGCGTAAAAGGGCCGAAGATAAATTATTGCAATCGGAACAGAAGTATAAACTGATGTTTGATAACAACCCTTTACCCATGTGGATGACTTCGTTGCCTGGGCTTGATATTATTGATGTAAACGAAGCGGCCATCAGGCAATATGGATACAGCCGGGAAGAATTTTTACAGCTTAATACAAGGCAGTTGCGGCCTGTTGAAGATGTTGAATATTTTTTGAATGAAGTGGAGAAAATGGAACCCAATAAAATTAACTTAAGGGTTTGGCGGCATAAAAGAAAAGATGGTTCCATCATTCATGTAGAAACATTTAGCCACCAGATATTTTATGAAGGCCGCCATGCATGGCTTGGCTTATCGCACGATATAACAGATAAACATGTTGCCAAAGAGCTGTTGCAGAAATCGTATGACGATATACGGGAACTGGCCTCCAGCCTGCAAACCATCAGGGAAGATGAACGCACCATCATTGCCCGTGAAATACATGATGAACTTGGCCAGCAACTTACCGGCCTTAAGATGGACCTGCACTGGCTCTCAAAAAAAATAAACAGCCACGATGAAGCGATATTAAAAAAAATGAATGAAAGTAAGCTGTTGATTAATGCCACCATCGATTCGGTGAGGAAGATAGCAACCGACCTGCGGCCAAGCATTCTGGATGATTTGGGATTGCTGGCTGCATTGGAATGGCAGGGCGAAGAATTTGAAAAAAGATCGGGCACAAAAGTTTCATTTGTAAATAAGGCTGGCGATATTACTGTAAAGCCCGAAATTGCCACCACCATTTTCAGGATATACCAGGAACTGCTTACCAATATTAACAGGCATGCCCGTGCAAGCGAAATAAAAGTAGAACTTAAGATTGAAAAAGAGCGGCTTGTATTTAGTTTGCAAGATAACGGGGTTGGTTTTGATACAGAAGAAATAAAAAATAAGAAAACACTTGGCTTATTGGGCATTAAAGAACGTACCTTGCTATTGGGTGGTGCTTACGATTTTAAAAGCGCCATAGGCAAAGGATCGGTAACATGTATCTCTATCCCATTGGGCTTTAAGGAAAGCTTAAAATAAAAACAATTTTATGTTACGCATATTAATTGCCGACGACCATTCTATTGTACGTAAAGGTTTAAAGCAGATATTGCTGGATGAATTTCCTGCAGCACAAATTGATGAAGTGCCCGATGCGGAGGAGCTTATTAAAAAAGTGATGGCAGAAAAATGGGATGTAGTAGTGAGCGACCTCTCTATGCCGGGCCGCAGCGGTTTAGATGCGTTGCAACAGATAAAGGCCAGCCACCCCAACTTACCGGTGTTGATACTGAGTATTCATCCCGAAGAACAATATGCATTAAGGGCATTAAAATCGGGAGCCAGTGGTTACTTGAGTAAAGATACCGCACCCGATGAATTAGTGAAAGCGGTGCAAAAAGTTTTGTTGGGTAAAAAATATATTTCGCAATCCATTGCCGAAAAACTGGCCAATACATTCTCTTCTGCATCGGGCAAAAGCCCTCATGAAACCCTCAGCGACCGTGAGTTTGATGTGATGAAACTTTTAGCCAACGGAAAATCAGTGTCGGAAATTGCCGAAATGTTTTCGCTAAGTGTTACCACCGTAAGCACTTACAGGGCAAGGGTAATGGCTAAGATGGATATGAAATCTAACTCCGACCTTACACGCTATGCCATTGAAAACAACCTGATTTGAAATGAGGGAATACAATTCATTTCATAAAAACACTTATCAATTTTTTTAATAAACATCATCTGCCAAAATTTAGCATCAGTATTTTTATTGCGGATGATAAATGCACTCGGCATTTTTATAAACGGTTGATTTATCCAATGTCATGGTTTTTGTTTGGTGATGCAGGTACATTTCCACCTGGTCGTCAAAATGTTTGTTGCCGGGCTTTGCACTGGCGCCGTACATATTTACTGTTTCAATTTTTGGTAATTGATTTTTTGCAAACCGTACAAACATAATCAGCCCATCGCCGCCAACCGATTTTAGCCTGCCGTTTTCAATAGGCTCGGTCCACTGTGGCGATAGCATATCGGGCAATCCGCCAAGGGGCCATTCTTTTTTGCCTCGTACTAATTTTTGAATGTCGCCAAGCTTTACATCGGTAGTGCCAAAATAATGCTGCATATAATTTTGTACATATTCAAAGGTTTCAACCGCTTCTGCGGTAGTTATCTTGCGGGGTGGCTGGCCGTTTAATATTTTTTTCAAATGCTCGTAGGTTAATAAAAAAATGGCAGCCCCTTTGTTATCGGCATCGCCACGCCTGTTCCAGTTTTTAAAGGTGGTTACCAGTGTAGAAAAAGCCGGATACTTATTTGCATCTAATAAAAACATCGAATCAATTTGATAAGGATACTGCATATCGGCAGGCAACTGCATATCAAATTTTATCTGTTTAAATTTTTCGTAACTCAGTTTTTCATATTGCGGAAACAGTTCCAGGAATCGTACACTACGGTTAAGGTGATAAGTTTCCCAGCCATCGGTTTTGGAAAAGGAAGATGCTTTTAAATTATCAGCCGCAGCCGTTGCTAAAAATGGCGAATGATTGGTGTTAAATAAAAAACCGCTTTTTGGATTGATGTATTGCGGCAGGTCTTTCTCGGGCCTGAACTGTGTCCACAATGTTTTGGATGTATTGCCCGGCACGGTCATCTTCCAGTGGTAGGCAGCAGATGTATCCCTTACCGGCATCAGGGCATTGTTAATAAAAAATATGGTATCATTCCTATCGGCATACATGATGTTAAACATGCTTAGTTCCTGCCTGCTGAGTGCGGCATAAAACTCA
>JAHBTO010000028.1 GCA_019638525.1 Ferruginibacter sp.
GGAGTTTTATGCCGCACTTAGCAGGCAGGAACTAAGCATGTTTAACATTATGTATGCCGACAGGAATGATACCATATTTTTTATTAACAATGCACTTATGCCCATCAGGGATACATCTGCTGCCTACCACTGGAAGATGACTGTGCCGGGCAATACTTCTAAAACATTGTGGACACAGTTCAGGCCCGAGAAAGACCTGCCGCAATACATCAACCCTAAAAGCGGTTTTTTATTCAACACCAATCATTCGCCATTTTTAGCAACAGCAGCAGCCGATAATTTAAAAGCATCATCTTTTGCCAAAACCGATGGTTGGGAAACTTATCATCTTAACCGCAGTGTACGTTTTTTGGAACTGTTTCCGCAAAATGAAAAACTCAGTTACCAAAAATTCAAACAAATAAAGTTTGATATGCAATTGCCTGCCGATATGCAGTATCCTTACCAGGCAGATACCATGTTTTTATTAAATGCCTCCAATTATCCATCCTTATCAAATATTATAACCACATTTAAAAACTGGAACAGGCGTGGCGATGCCGATAATAAAGGCGCCGCCATCTTTTTATTAACCTACGAGCATTTAAAAAATAAATTAAACGGGCAGCCACCCCGTAAAATAACAAAGGCCGAAGCGGTGGAAACTTTTGAGTACGTACAAAATTATATGTTGCAATATTTTGGCACAACCGATGTAAAGCTTGGCGATATTCAAAAATTAGTGCGTGGCAAAAAAGAATGGCCGCTTGGCGGATTACCTGATATGTTATCGCCGCAGTGGACCGAGCCCATTGAAAACGGGAAGCTAAAATCGGTTGGCGGCGATGGCCTCATCATGTTTGTGCGTTTTGCAAAAAACCAATTGCCAAAAATTGAAACCATCAACATGTATGGCGCAAGCGCAAAGCCGGGCAGCAAGCACTTTGACGACCAGGTAGAAATGTACCTGCATCATCAAACAAAAACCATGACGCTTGATAAGGCAACCGTTTATAAAAATGCAGAACGCATTTATCATCCGCAATAAAAATGCTGATGCTTAATTTGGGCAGGTAATATTTTTTGAAAATAATTGTATTCCCTTATTTCAAATCAGGTTGTTTTCAATGGCATAGCGTGTAAGGTCGGAGTTCGATTTCATATCCATCTTAGCCATTACCCTTGCCCTGTAAGTACTTACCGTGGTAACGCTTAATGAAAACATTTCGGCTATTTCTGATACCGATTTTCCGTTGGCTAAAAGTTTCATCACATCAAACTCACGGTCGCTAAGTGTTTCGTGCAGGCTTTTTCCCGAACCTGATGTATAGGTGTTGGCTAATTTTTCGGCAATGGATTGAGAGATATATTTTTTACCCAGCAAAATTTTTTGCACTGCTTTTACCAATTCATCGGGTGCGGTATCCTTGCTCAAGTATCCGCTTGCCCCCGATTTTAATGCCCTTAGTGCATATTGCTCTTCGGGGTGAATGCTTAATATTAATACCGGCAGGTTAGGATGGCTTACTTTTATTTGTTGTAATGCATCTAAACCACTGCGGCCAGGCATAGAGAGGTCGCTTACCACCACATCCCAATTCTCAGCCATCACTTTTTTAATTAACCCCTCTGCATCTGACACTTCATCAATTTGTGCCGCAGGAAATTCATCCAGCAATATTTGCTTTAAACCTTTACGTACAATTGAATGGTCATCGGCAATCAATATGCGTAACATAAAAATGTTTTTATTATGAGCTTACTTTATTTCTCAGCGGGATAGAGATACATGTTACCGAACCTTTGCCTAAAGCGCTTTTAAAATCGTAGGTACCTCCCAACAGCAAAGTACGTTCTTTAATGCCTAATAAGCCAAGAGTTTTTTTATTTTTTATTACTTCTGTATCAAACCCAACACCATTATCCTGTAAACAAAATATAAGCTGCTCTTTATCAATCTTAAGTTCTACACTTATTTCGCTGGCGCCTGCATGCCTGTTTATATTGGTAAGCAACTCCTGGTAAATTCTAAACATGGCAGTTGCTATTTCGGGTTTTACGGTGATATCGCCGGCTTTATTTACAAACGAAACTTTTGTGCCCGATCTTTTTTCAAATTCTTCTCCCTGCCATTCTAATGCAGCCAGTAATCCCAAATCATCCAAAATACTTGGCCGCAGGTCTGTTGCTATCTTCCTAACCGAATCGATGGTGGCATTTATCAACAGTTTGCTTTCGTTCATTTTTTTTATAACTTTTTCATCGTGGTTGTTGATTTTTTTTGAGAGCCAGTGCAGGTCCATTTTAAGGCCGGTAAGTTGCTGGCCCAGTTCATCATGAATTTCCCTGGCAATAATGGTACGTTCATCTTCTCTTATAGTTTGCAGGCTGGAAGCCAGTTCCCTTATTTCATCATACGATTTCTGCAACAGTTCTTTGGCTTCATGTTTTTCGGTAATATCGTGCGATAAGCCAAGCCATGCACGGCGTCCTTCATAAATTATCTGGTGACTATATGTTTCTACATGTATGATAGAGCCATCTTTTCTCTTATGCCGCCAAACCCTTAAGTTAATTTTATCAGGTTCCATTTTCTCTACTTCTTTCAAAAAATTTTCAACATCTTCAGCCGGCCGCAACTGCCTTGTATTAAGTTGTAAAAATTCTTCCCGGCTATACCCATATTGCCTGATGGCAGCTTCGTTTACATCAATAATATCAAGCCCCGGCAACGAGGTCATCCACATGGGTAACGGGTTATTATCAAACATCAGTTTATACTTCTGTTCCGATTGTAATAATTTTTCATCGGCTCTTTTACGTTCGGTAATATCTCGCAGGAACGATTGGTACCTGCCATCGGGAAGCATTTTGGCGCTTATTTCAACATCAATCAAAGAACCATCTTTTCGTAAAAGCCTGCGTTCATTTATTACAGATAACCCTTTCTTTAATTCCTCAAACTTTACCGGGTTAGTAATTTTATCTTCTTCCGGAATGAGATCGATAAATTTTAATCCTTTTAATTCATCAAGCGAATAACCTAGCATACGGCAGCCTGCTGTATTAACATCAAGAAACCCTGTATCGGGCCCTGCCATAAAAATACCATCCATTGCATGTTCTATAATCATGCGGTATTTTTCTTCGCTTTCTAAAATTGCTTTTTCAGCTTTTTGTTTATCCGAAAAATCAAGGCCAAGGCCCATCAGGCAGGTTTCTCCTTCGTACATAATGGCTCGGCCGGTAAAATAATAAGGTGTTTTGGTTCCGTTTTTTGATACAAACCGGGCTTCTACAGAATCTTCGCCGGCTATAAATACATTGGCAATTTTTTTTGCTACTAATTCTTTTTCATCATCATCAAAAAAATTAATAGGGTGCATATTTTTTATTTCTTCAAATGAGTAACCGGTAATGGTTTCAAGGTTTTTGTTCCACCTTAAATATTTTCCCTGTGAGTTAAATAAATAAAAAACTCCCGGCAGGCTGTTGATGATGGAATCAGAGAGTTCTTTTTCTTTTATAAGCTGCTTTTTAAATTTTTCAGTATCTGTAACATCCTGCATGGCGCCCAACATTCTCAGTGGCCTTCCATCTTTATCGTACCTGATATTTGCCCGGTCATAAAAAATCCTGTATTCACCATTTGGCATTTTAAAATGAAACTGTTCTGTAATTAATGACTCCCTTTTTTCAATAGCTTTGTTCATACGGTATCTTACACCTTCCCTTTCCGATGGATGAATACGGTTGATAAACATTTCGAAATTGAGAACCAAATCGCCAGGCTGAATACCATACAGGTTGTATAATTTTTTATTGCCCCAGGTAATATTGCTAACAAAATCATGGTCCCAAATAATATCATTGGCTGCTTCTGCTATAAGTTCGAACCGCTCTGTTGATTTAATTATTTCTTCTTCGGCTTTTTTTCTTTCGGTAATATCTCTTATAAAACCTATCAACGTATGTGTACTTGCCATTTTAGAATTAATCTCTACCTGCAAATACGACCCATCTTTTCTTAAAATTCTTCTTTCGTATAAAAGGCTTTTACCTCGCATGAGTTCATTAATACGCAGTGGTATGGCATCAGCTTCTTCATGGTGCAGGAACTGGCCAATATGTTTTCCTATAAGTTCGGATTTTTCAAAACCAATCATATTTGTTACACCCTGGTTCACTTCCTGAATAATGCCTTCCAGGTTGGTTATTACAATCCCGTCTGATGCCTGTTCAATTAGCGAACGGTATTTTTCATCGTTTTGCTGTAGTGCAAGCGATACTTTTTTTATTTCGGTTATATCTTTAAAGAAAATGGTAACTCCGTCTTTAGAAGGATAAATACGGTTTTCGAACCATTTATCCATGGGCTGATAGTAGGCTTCTAGCCATTGTAATTCCTGTGTGTTAATGGCTTTATGGCATGCATGGTAAAACAGCCCATCCACGCTTTCGGGAAATTCTTCCCAAATATTTTTACCTACCAGGCTTTCTACGCTCCTGTTAAAAACTTCCGCCGCTTTTTTATTCAGGTAAGTATAGTTCCAGTCTTTATCTATGGCTACAAAAGCATCAGAAACCCTTTCTACCAGTGAACGATAATTATTACCATCACTATTTAAGGTAGCGCCATAAGAAAGTGCATGGGGCTGATTAGTATTTTTTTTACCTGCAGTAAAATGAAATGTAATGATGCCTGCTATAAACATTAAAATGCACAGAAAAAAAACAAGCAGCGCAATTAAGGGGTTAAATAACCAGTATACAAATAAAGCAAGTAATAAAGAAAGAGATAAACAAATTAGCAGTGTTTTTTTAAACACTATATTCCAAACAGCTTGCAGGCTATACTGTTGGCTGCTATTACCGGCAACAGGTGGGTTTTTGAAATTGGATGATGAGGTTATTGGCATATGTTCATACTTAGCAGATATAAGTTATTTATTAACTTAAATCTTTCGGTAGCAACAAATGTAACTTCATTTAAGCTTATTTTTTAGTAAATTTTTTGTTTTAAAATATTAAAAAAATTCAGCCTTGTATATTATAACTAATTGCTTAAAATGCAGGAAGGAGTTTAATTTCATTACGGTATAAAATAACCTTTTTTTCGTTTTCCAATTGTTTAAGCAGGCGAGAAATT
>JAHBTO010000029.1 GCA_019638525.1 Ferruginibacter sp.
AAACTCCAAATTCTGTAGCCCGTACATTTTTGATTTATAAATTTATATATAATCTCTTTAATCAACATTTCTTTTGGGGTTTTTCGTATTTTTTATTGTTTAATGTACAACAATTGTAAAAACGAAGTTTTATATGCCTCGTTTACGTAAGGCACGGTCGAGCGGACTTTCAATTTTTCCTACATCTTTTATGCTCACATTGGCATACCGCAGGGTGGTCTTAATATCGTTGTGGCCTAATAGTTTTTGTATATAACTTATGTCGGTGCCGTTGTCGAGTAAATGTGTGGCATAGCTATGCCGCAAACTGTGAAAACTAAATTGTGCCGGTAAATGAAGTTTTTTAAATGTTTGCCTAAATAGTTGCTGGGCGCTGCGTGCCGTGTATTGAGCACCGTACTGCCCTTCAAACAGCCAGGTTGTAGGTTTGTATTTTAAATAATATTCTCTCAAAAGCGGCAGCAGGTGTGTGCTTAATGTTACCATCCTGTCTTTTTTGCCCTTTGCCTGTAGTATGCGTATTTGCATGCGTTGGCTGTCTATATCGGTTGGTTTTATGTTTATCACTTCGCTTACCCTAAGTCCGGCACTGTATGCAAGCAATAAAATGGCCTTATGTTTAAGGTTCTTTATTTCAAAAAGCGCTTCCAGTATTTTTTCTTCGCTAATTACTTTGGGCAGCTTTAAGGGTTTTTGGGGCCTTGGTATTTCAAAAAAGAATTTTTCACGGCCAAGTACCTGTTCGTAATAAAACTTTAATGCATTTAGCCGGCTGTTTACGGTATTTTCGGTTAGCTTAAGTTTATCGAGGCAGTACAAAAGATAGCGCTTTAGTTCACCGGGGCTAATGCTTTGGGCTGTCCTGCTTTTTATGGCCTGTAAAAAAATACCGAATTCGTTTTTATAAGTACGAATGGTATTGGGGCTATAGGCTTTTAATTTTAAAAGGTCTATAAGTTGTTGCAGCGCTTCCCTGTTTTCTCCTGTTATCTGCGGCAGTATGGCATACTCTTTTTTAATTCCGTGTATATTGTTGGCAACATGCTGTTGAGCTGTTTGTAAATAATTATTTTGTTGCTGCAGTTTTATTTGGCTAAGCTGTTCATGCAAAATATTTGTCTGCAGCAGGGCAATACCCCTTGTTTCTTTTTCAAGCTGCTGTACTGCATCATGCCGGCATGGCATATACCAGGCTTTTAAGGTATTGCTCCACCGTATGCCGGGCACTTTACGTACACAATTATTTATAGTAGGGTTATATTTAAAATGCAGGGCAATACAGGGAGATTGTTTATGATGTTCAATTGCTAAATTTATTGTTTCCATAATTTATAATTTTTGTATGGCTTCGCCTTCCTCAATTACAGGGTATTAGGAGTTTATTAGTGATTTGGAAATTAATAAATTTTTTGATAAATCAAATTATTTATGTGATAATAATTTTCAACAAAATATGCGTATTGGTTTTGTGCAAACCCGGTAAGAATAACTTTTTTAAAATACATACAGTTTATATATGCAATATTGCCCAGTATTTATTTACAGTACAAGAGTGCGACGCCACCGCAGCTACATAGCAATACTGCCGCCGGGTAAATCATTAACCTGCGGCTTGCCGCAATGGCTGTTCAAATGCCAGCATTTTAAACTACTTTTGCCCACTTAAAAAGAGAGCGAACGTACATGAAGAACATCAGGAATTTTTGCATCATTGCACATATTGATCATGGTAAAAGTACCCTTGCCGACAGGCTGCTTGAGTTTACCAAAACCATCAGCGAAAGGGAAATGCAGGCGCAGGTATTGGATGATATGGATCTTGAAAGGGAGAAGGGCATTACCATTAAAAGCCATGCTATACAGATTAATTATCATTGGAAGGGGGAGGAATATGTGCTTAATTTGATTGATACGCCGGGCCACGTAGATTTTAGTTACGAGGTGAGCCGGGCCCTTGCAGCCTGCGAGGGCGCCCTGCTTTTGGTGGATGCCAGCCAGGGCATTCAGGCACAGACAATCAGTAACTTATACCTGGCTATTGAAAATAACCTTGAGATAATTCCGGTTATTAATAAAATTGATATGGACGGGGCCATGGTGCCCGAAGTTACCGACCAGATTGTGGAACTTATTGGCTGCAAGCCCGAAGATATTTTACTTGCAAGCGGCAAAAGCGGTATTGGTATTGAAGAGATTCTTACCGCCATCATAGAACGCATACCTGCCCCCAAGGGCGACCCCAATGCTCCGCTGCAGGCGCTTATTTTCGACAGCGTGTACAACAGCTTTAGAGGAATAATTGTGTATTACCGTGTGTTTAATGGCACTATTAAAAAGAACGACCAGATTAAATTCAGCAATACCGGTGTTCAATATGGCGCCGATGAAGTGGGCATTTTAAAATTTGGAATGAGTCCACGCCAGGAAGTAAGGGCAGGCGATGTGGGCTATATCATTACCGGTATTAAAAATGCCCGTGAAGTAAAAGTGGGCGATACCATCACCACTGTTGTTAATGGTAGCAAAGAGGCGATAAAGGGTTTTGAAGATGTGAAGCCGATGGTGTTTGCAGGCATCTTCCCGGTAGAGACAGATGCTTTTGAAGAACTGCGTGATTGCATGGATAAGCTTCAACTAAATGATGCATCGCTTACTTTTGAGTTGGAAACATCGCAGGCTTTGGGCTTTGGTTTCCGCTGCGGTTTTTTGGGTATGCTGCACATGGAGATAATACAAGAGCGGCTTGAGCGGGAGTTTAACCAAACTGTTATTACCACCGTACCAAACGTAAGTTTTACTGCTACCACTCACAAAGGCGAGGTTAAAAAAATTAATAACCCCACCGAAATGCCCGACCCCACCAGGATTGACCATATTGATGAACCTTTTATTAAGGCGCAAATTATTACCAAGCCTGAGTACATTGGCAATATTATGACGCTTTGCATCACCAAGCGTGGCATTCTTACGCACCAGCATTATTTAACGCCTACCCGTGTGGAGCTTAGTTTTGAAATGCCCCTTACCGAAATTGTGTTTGACTTTTACGATAAACTTAAAAGCATGACCCGTGGTTATGCTTCTTTTGATTATCACCCGCTGGAGTACAGGCCAAGCGATATTGTAAAAATGGATATTTTACTTAATGGCGATAAGGTAGATGCTTTAAGCGCCCTCATACACCGCAGCCGTGCCCAGGATTTTGGCCGCAAGCTTTGCGAAAAATTAAAAGAACTGTTGCCAAGGCAGCAGTTTCAGATTGCCATACAAGCCGCTATTGGCGCCAAAGTGGTGGCCCGTGAAAATATTAGCGCCATGCGTAAAGATGTTACTGCTAAATGTTATGGAGGCGATATTAGCCGTAAACGCAAACTTTTAGAGAAGCAAAAAGAAGGTAA
>JAHBTO010000003.1 GCA_019638525.1 Ferruginibacter sp.
TATACCTGCGCCTCTACAGAAGTAGAATTAATAACAACAGGCGCTAATGCATGTAAAATATATTGGCCTTTAGCAGGTGCATTTGCTCAACCTAGTATTTTAGGTGGTGGCTTTAGCTATTTTGGCGCTCAGGAACCAGAGTATACAGTAAACCCAAGTACATTTGCTGTTACTGTACAAAATGCTTATGTAGGCGCTACAACTTTTTATACAATGTCTGCCGGGTATAATTCTCATTACGACCCACCATCAAAAACATTTTATGTAAAATATGGTTATAATAACCCGGGTGGTGTATTTGATCCGGCCGCAACAAGGGAATGGACACAAACCCTTAAATATACCGGGCCAAGGTAAAATTATAACTTAAGTAAAATAATATAATTATTTTACAAAGGGCTTCACCATGTGAAGCCCTTTGTTTTTAAATTTTATATTTGTAAAAAAAATTGAAGATGAATAACAATACTGAACAACCAAACCAAATTAATATAGAAATTTCTGAAGATGTTTCGGAAGGGCAATATGCCAACCTTGCCATTATTACACATAGCCATGCCGAATTTGTAATTGACTTTGTAAACGTAATGCCCGGTACCCCCAAGAGCAAGGTTAAAAGCCGTATCATACTTACCCCATTTCATGCCAAGCGATTTATGAAAGCTATAGTTGAAAACATTAAGAAATTTGAAACAGCCAACGGTACTATACAGGATATAGATGCAGTTGAAATACCTTTTAATTTTGGCGGTCCTACAGCTCAGGCATAATCATTGTAAGGATATTTGTATTGAAACGAAAAAGTAAAAACAGGTAGCTTAAATTAAACCATCATCAGCAAAGCTGTAAAAACCTTCTTCACTTACAATGATATGGTCTATCACTTTAATGTCTAAATACCTTGCAGCTTCGGCAATTTTCTTTGTTAGTTCTTCATCAGCCTTGCTTGGTCGCAAATTACCCGAAGGATGATTATGGCATAACACTAGCGAAGTAGCATTATTATCCAGGGCTTTTTTAAGAATAATACGGGGGTCGGCTACCGTACCTGTAATTCCTCCTTTACTTACTATTTCAAAATGATTAATCTTATTGGCCTGGTTTAAGAACAAAACAGCAAAAACTTCATAAGTATAATCTTTTAATTGAGTTTGCAGGTATTTAGCTACATCCTTGCTTTCCTTTATTACTATTTTATCTAAATTGTCACCTGTATGCCTTCTTCTTCCTAATTCCAAGGCCGCAGCAATAATAATAGACTTTGCATCACCAATACCATTTATCTTCTTAAAATCATTTAGTGTTAACTTCCCCAGTTCATTAAGATTATCACGCCCAAGCTTTAATATTTCTTTTGCCAAATCAACAGCGCTTTTATTTTTACTTCCATTATTAATTAAAATAGCAAGTAATTCCGAATTACTTAATGCAGTAGCTCCTTTAGTGAGTAATTTCTCCCTGGGCCGGTCGTCTGTTGCCCAGGTTTTTATAGATGTGGAAGTCTTGTTGGTATTTTCCATAAAATGCCTGATAAATCATGTAAACTAAATGATAATTTCGCAGGATATTTATATTACCTACCTCAATATAATCTATATATGGAATCAAATGCAAAAATTTTTTCAGGTACCGGTTCGCAATACCTTGCCGAAAAAATTGCCAGGAAATTTGGAGAACCACTTGGCAAAGTAAACATCCAGCGTTTTAGCGATGGCGAAATTTATGTAGAGTTTAAAGAGAGTATCAGGGGTCGGTTTGTTTTTTTAATACAAAGCACTTATGCGCCTGCCGATAACCTGATGGAATTATTATTGATGATTGATGCAGCTAAAAGAGCATCGGCCTATAAAGTGATTGCTGTAATACCTTACTATGGATTGGCAAGGCAGGACAGGAAAGACAGGCCAAGGGTTGCCATTGGATCTAAACTGGTAGCAAACATGCTAACGGCTGCCGGTGCCGATAGGGTGATTACTATGGATTTACATGCACCACAAATACAAGGTTATTTTGATATACCTGTTGATCATTTGGATTCTTCAGCAATATTCATTCCTTATATTGAAAATTTAAAATTACCCAACCTTATTTTTGCCGCACCCGACGTAGGAAGTGCAAATCGCATCAGGGAGGTTGCTACATATTTTGAATGCGAAATGGTTATATGTGATAAACACAGGAAAAGGGCCAATGAAATAGCCAGCATGGTAGTAATAGGCGATGTTACTGACAGGGACGTTGTATTAATTGATGATATGTGCGATACAGGAGGAACTCTTGCTAAGAGTGCTGCTTTAATGAAAGATAACGGGGCCAGGAGCGTTAGGGCATTGTGTACCCATCCGGTACTAAGCGGCAATGCTTATAAAAATATTGAAAATAGTGTTTTAGAAGAATTGGTGGTGTGCGATACGATTCCATTGCGAGGCGAATGCAGCAAGATAAAAGTGCTATCAACCGACGAATTGTTTGCAGTTACTATACGTAATGCTTTTGAAAATAAGAGTATTAATAGTCTTTTTTTAAGAAGTCGAATGGCCAATAAAAAATAATACAAATAGCTGCTTTATGGACATAAGTATAAGTAAAAATTATACATTAAACATTTTACTTTATAAAATTATCCATTAATTCCCTACCTTTGCGCCTCATAAAAAATTATAAACAATGAAATCAATTACAATCGAAGGACAACTGAGGACCGAAAGCGGAAAAAAAGCCACCCGCCAACTTCGCTCTCAGAAAATGGTGCCCGGTGTAATTTATGGTGGTTCTTCAGAGATTAATTTCTCAGCTCCTGCAACTGCTTTTAAAGACATCGTTTACACATCAGAATTTATTTTGGCAAATATTGCCATCGAAGGAAAAACATATCGCTGTATTTTAAAAGACCTACAGTTTCATAAAGTTACCGATCAGTTACAACATGTAGATTTTTTGGAACTTGTTGAAGATAAAAAAGTGATTGCAACTTTACCATTGCATTACACAGGTACACCGGCAGGTGTTAAAGCAGGTGGTAAACTGGTTACTAAAATGAAGACTATTAAAGTAAAAACTTTACCAAAATACCTAAAAGAACATATTGAGGTGAATATTGAAAACCTTGAACTAAATGAAAATATAAGGGTTCAGGATATTAAAGCAGATAATATGGAAATTTTAAATTCTCCACGTATTCCTATTGCTTCTGTTACCATGACAAGGCAATTGAAACAGGAAGAATCTGCTGCACCCAAAGCTGCCGATGCTACAGCTGCTGCTGCCCCGGCCCCTGCTGCAGGTGAAACAAAAAAATAATATTAAGGAAAACTTAATTTTAAGCCTCTCCAAATACCGGGAGGCTTTTTTGTAACAGGCAACCTGTTGCGTTAAACTTTAATTACCTTTGCCACCTTAAAATTGTATATAATGGGAATGGATAAAAACACGGTTATTGGTTTTATTTTGATAGGAATACTACTGATTGGTATGTTTATCATTAACAGCCGAAGTAACCAGGCATTTTTAACCGAGAAAAAAAGAATTGAGGATTCTATTGCAGCCACAAAACCAAAAGTAGATTCTTTAACTGCACTTAAGGATTCGTTAGTTACTGATTCAATAAAAAAAATTCAATCTCAATTACCAACTTCATTTATAAGCGATACATCAAAAAAAGAACTTTTTGATACCCTTGAAAATAATTTAATAAAAGTAGTTTTTACTAATAAAGGTGGCCAACCCAAAACAGTACAGCTTAAAAATTTTAAAACTTTTGATGGGCAACCGATATACTCAGTTAATGGTAATTTTAATAAACTGTCTTATACAATTAATGCAGGGCATAATACTACTATACAAACAGGCGATGTTGGTTTTTTACCCGGAAAATTAATTACCAATCCTGATAAGTCTCAAACTTTAGCCTTTGTTTTAAAAGATTCTTCGGGTAAAGAAATAATTCATCAATACACTCTTAAGTCAGATAGTTATGTTGTTGATTTTAATATAGTATTAAAAGGCGCCGATAAACTAGTTACAAATAATACTATTAACCTGTTATGGCAAACAGAAACCCCCGAAGCAGAAAAGGATATAAAATATGAACGGCAGCAAACCCATATTTGTTACTTAAAAGACGGTAGTTATGATTTTGAATACCTGGGCAATGGTAGTGATAAAGAGTTTAATAAACCGGTTGACTGGTTGGCTGTAAAACAACAATTCTTTATTGCCGCATTAACTGCAAAAAATAAGTTTCAACATGCATTTGTTAAATGGGTGGTTCCGCATGATACGGTACAACATATTATAGCACAAACTACCGCTAACTGTAGTATTGCATTACAGGGTGGTGCAAACGCTGATATTCCTTTGCAACTTTATTATGGCCCAAGCGATTACAATGTACTTAGTAAGTTGGATAATAAAATGGAAAACATTGTTCCTTATGGTAGTGGTGTTTTTGCTTTTGTAAAATATATTAACCGCCATTTTTTATTGCCGGCATTTGATTTTTTAAGAAAAAATATTGCCAGCATGGGAATGGTTGTGTTTTTATTAACACTTTTAATACGCCTGATAACTTCACCTATACTTTATAAAAGTTACCTAAGTGGCGCCAAAATGAAAGCCTTAAAACCGGAAATAGACAGGCTAAAAGAAAAGTTTGGAGACGATAAACAGGCGTTTAGCATGGAACAAATGAAGTTGTGGAAATCGGCAGGTGTAAACCCGTTGGGTGGGTGTTTACCGGCTCTGCTGCAAATACCGATATTTATGTCGTTGTATTATTTCTTCCAGTCAAACATTTCACTGCGTGGGCAAAGTTTTCTTTGGGCTAAAGACCTGGCAGCATATGACTCAATTGCACAATTGCCCTTCTCAATCCCTTTTTACGGCGATCATGTAAGTTTATTTACAATTACAGCAACTCTTACAAGTTTAATCATTTCCATTTACAGTATGAGTACCATGCAGGATAACAGTAATCCTGTAATGAAGTACATGCCATATATTTTCCCGGTTTTGTTGCTTGGGGTGTTTAATAACCTTCCTTCGGCTTTAACCTGGTATTATACTGTTTCTAATACTATTACACTAATCCTGCAAATAGTAATTCAGAAGTATATCATCAACCACGAAAAAATACTGGCGCAAATTGCAGAAAACCGGAAAAAACCCGTTAAACAAAGTAAGTTCCAGGAGCGGTTACAGGCAATGCAGGAGAGTAATAAAAAACTGCAGGAATTAAAGAAGAAAAATAATAAATAGAAGCCTTAATGTTAAAGGTTTCTTAACCTGTATGTTGTTTTATAGCATACAGGTTTTTATTTTTACGCAATTAGTAATCTTGGCACGGGATTTTATTAACTTTAAACATTAACATGGTAAAATGAAAAGAATATTATTTATACCAACATTGATACTCACATTTTTTATAAGCAATACTGTAATTGCTCAAAGAACAATTGCAGAAGCAACACTTACATATAATACTGTTATTTATACCGGTAATAATTCTCAAATTAATGACGCTTCAACCATTGTTTATTTAAAAGGTAAAAATACCCGTACCGATATGGTTAGCCCCTTAGGTAAAGAGATAACCATTTTCAATTCAAAACAGGATAATGCTGTAATATTAAAAGAATTTAGTGGCCAGAAGCTGATGATAACTTTAAACAAAGAAAACTGGAAAGCAAAAAATAAAATGTACAGTGATATCAGGTTTGAACTTACAGGCGAATCGAAAAAGATAGAAGGATATAATACCCAAAAAGCTATTGCAAAAATGGCCAATGGAAGAACTTTTGAAGTATATTATGCACCTGACATAATACCGGCTAATAAAGATTACGATGCTACTTTTAGCAACCTGCCCGGGCTTGCCATACAATATGAGATTGAATCGGGCAAAATGAAATTTAAATACACATTGGCTAAAATCAGTTACGATCCTGTTCCTGTTTCTATGTTCGATTTTCCAACATCAGGATACAGAGTTATGACTTATGAAGAAAACCAAAAACTAAAAAGAGGAAATTGAAATAAATAAGAGTGATTGATACTCAACTAAAGCAGTAAAGTACTTTAGTGTGTTTTAATAATTAATTTCATTCCGCTATAGCCCTGGGCCATATCCGGAGTTACAATTATTTGCTTGTGAGGTATAATATAAACTGTATTACCCTTTTGATATGTAAGCAGGGTATTATTTATTAATGCCTTGCCATCTACCTTACTATCTACCAACAAACTGCCGGTATATTTTAAACCTGTTTTTAAATTAAGGGAAATTGAGTTTCGTAAAGAATTTGTTGTTTTAATATTTAAATCAACCTTTACCTTGCTTTTTTTACCAATGCCTTTATCAGCCCATGCACTGAAAGCAATGCCAGCAAGCATTACAATTAACAGTATCATTTTGGATGTTTTCATCATTGGTATAATCTTATTTGCTACAAATATATTGCTTTTATTTTGTTAAATCATTACCATTCATCAAATCTTTTTACATTGTTTTAACGCTAATCTGGAAAAAAAGTTACAAATAATTGATAATTTCTATAAAACTTCTTAATTTACAATAACCTATAGCCCATGAGTAAATATCCTTACCGCCAAGACCGTGAAGAATTAAAGGCTTTGTTACAACAGTTTAACAACCTAAAAACGGGTAAACCTAATTCATTTATTGAAGAAGATTCATTTGAACTTATTATTGATTATTATGATGAAGAAGACCAGTTAAATTTAGCCCTGGAAGCCGCCGAATACGGTATTGTTCAGTATCCATATTCTTCCATGTTACTAATTAAAAAAGCTGATATCTTACTTTCTTTAAAACAATATAAGGAAGCCTTACGTATTTTAGACGAAGCGGAATTACTTGATAATAAAGACACCAACCTGTACATATTAAAAACAGATGCATATTTAGCCTTGGATATGCAACAGAAAGCTGCGGAAATACTGGAAGCTGCTATTGACGATTTTGATGGAGAAGAAAAACTTGACCTTCTGTTTGAACTTAGTGATGTATATGATGATTATGAAAATTTTGACAAGGTTTTTGACTGTCTTAAAATGATTCTGGAACTGGAACCCAATAATGAAGAAGCGCTGTATAAGATTTGTTTTTGGACCGATTTTACCGGCCGAAATGAAGAAGGAATAAGACTGCACCAGAAAATTATTGAAGACTACCCCTATAATGAACTTGCCTGGTTTAACCTGGCTGCTGCATACCAGGGATTAAAACTTTACGAAAAATCTATCGATGCTTATCAATATGCAATTGCTATTGATGAAAAATTTGATTATGCTTACCGTAATATGGGGGATGCATATATACGATTAAGGCGTTATAAAGAAGCTGCAGAAGTTTTAGAAAAAGTGCTAGAACTGGCCAGGCCCGAAGATGTAATATATGAAGCTATAGGGCATTGTTATGATAAGATGAAAAATTATGCCTTAGCCAGGTTCAATTATAAAAAAGCATCGCATCTAAATACCGACGATAGCCATTTAAATTATAAGATAGCCTGTACTTATATGAATGAAGCCAATTGGGAAATGGCTATAAAGAAATTAGAAATTGCCTTGCAGGTACATCGCTTACAACCTGAATATAATCTTGCTATGGGCCAATGTTATATGCAATTAGGCAAATTAGAGGATGCCATTTCATGCTTTGGTAATGTGGTAAGGGTAAGGCCCAAAAACATTACAGGGTGGACAGAATTATTAAAATGCCTGTATGCAGCGGATATGCTGGAAGAAGCAAATGAATATGCCAGCTTTGCATTTGAACAAACAGATGGTAAACCAATTTTTCTTTTTTACAAAAGCGCAATCTTGTATGCTTTGGGTAAATCTAAAGAAGCACTATTGAATTTAGAAACTGGTATGAACCGAAATCCCAAACTGGTAAAAAAATTTATTGAAATTAATCCGGCATTATTACAAATACAACAGGTAGTTGATGTGATTGCCAGGTTTAAAAAACGAAAATCTCTATAATAGTAATTACAATTTATTTTGCTAAGCTTAAGTTATCTTTGACAGCCAAAAATTACACGGATGAACTTTAATCTTTCTCAAATACCGGATAGGAATGTAAAGCCAAGAAACGCTGGCATAACCATGGTTATGGATAAAGGGCTTAGTGTAGAGGAAGCCCGTAATTTTATGCATGCAACACATCCGCATGTAGATGTGGTTAAACTGGGGTTTGGAACATCATTTGTAACGCCTAACTTAAAAGAAAAACTGGAAGTTTACCGCTCATTTAATATGCCTATCTATCTTGGAGGCACTTTGTTTGAAGCATTTTTAATAAGAAACCAATTTGATGATTATATAAATGTTTGCAAGGAATTTGGGGTTAGCTATATGGAAGTAAGCGATGGCTCTATCAATATACCCCATGCCGAAAAATGTGGGTATATTGAAAAACTGGCAAAGCATGGAGTGGTATTAAGCGAAGTGGGTAGTAAAGATGCCACACACATTATACCACCGTATAAATGGATTGAATTAATGCGAAATGAGTTGGAAGCCGGATCAACTTATGTAATTGCCGAAGCAAGGGAAGCCGGTAATGTAGGTATTTACAGAGGCACCGGCGAGGTTAGGGAAGGCCTTGTTCAGGAAATATTAACACAGATACCGGAAGAGAAAATTATTTGGGAAGCACCTCAAAAAGCACAACAACTTTACTTTTTACAGCTTATTGGTTGTAATGTAAACCTGGGTAATATAGCACCAAACGAAGTAATTCCACTGGAAGCCATGCGTATTGGTTTACGGGGCGATACTTTTCATTTGTATTTGAATAAAGAAACGGTATAATGATAAAATATGGCATTATAGGCTATCCGTTAACACATTCTTTTTCCAGGCAATATTTTAATAACAAAATTGAAAAAGACGATATTGAAGATGCCGTGTATGAGAATTATCCGTTACTAACTATTGATGAATTTCCCCGTTTATTAAAAGCAAATCCAGAACTTAAGGGTTTAAGTGTTACCATACCATATAAAGAATCTGTCCTGCAATTCATCAACGATTTTTCAGATGAAGTGAAAAAAATTGGTGCAGCAAACTGTATTAAAATTAAAGAAAACCATCTAGCTGCTTTTAATACCGATATTATTGGTTTTGAAAATTCTTTTGTTAAACTATTACAACCCATACATAAAAAAGCATTGGTTTTAGGTACAGGCGGCTCTTCAAAAGCAGTACAATATGTTTTGCAAAAACTGCATATTGACTATTTAGTTGTTTCGAGAAATGCGAATAATGAAAATGGTATTATTCAATACAAAGAAATTACTGCACCGGTAATGGATGAGTACAAAATAATCATTAATTGCACTCCCGTTGGCATGTCGCCCAATGAACATAGTTGCCCCGATATACCTTATGAACTGTTAACAGCCAATCATTATTTATTTGATCTTGTATATAAACCCCAAAAAACTCTTTTTTTACAAAAAGGCGAAAATAAAAATGCGGTTACCTGCAATGGGTTTGAAATGCTGATATTGCAAGCTGAAGAAAACTGGCGTATTTGGAATGAGGAATAGTATTGATAAGGCCGTTAATTTACACAGCATCAAATATTATTTTATATCTAAAATATTTCTCAGTTTGGCTGGTATTTCTGCAATTTTTTTTGCAGTATAATCATAACACACCATTCCGGTTTTTGCATGAGCAAGCAAAATGGATTTGTAGTTCCTTGTTGTACATAATTTGTAATACAATTCAAAACTTACACGGGCAATTTCGGTAGCATACATTTCTATATCAATTATATCTCCGTAAAACGATTCGTTTTTAAAATCAATAGCTAGGTCGCTCATAATTAACCCAACAGATTCTATATCCAGTTCGGTATAATTATGCTGTTTAAGCCATTGCACCCTGCTTTCGTGAATAATGCTAACAAAAGCATCATTACCTACGTGATTGCCGTAATTTATATCTGTTATACGTACAGGTATTTTAAAAGATGCGATAGCATTTCCCGGCATATCAATTTTTGCTCTTGCCATATTATTTATTCAAAAAAAGTATTAATTTTTCCATTGCTTTTTTTCGATGGCTGAACTTATTTTTTTCATTTATATCCATTTCGGCAAAAGTGTTTGTACTTCCATCAGGAATAAAAACAGGATCATATCCAAATCCATTAGCACCTTTTCGTTCATCTGTAATTTTACCATTGCATATACCTTCAAAGAGAAATTCTTTTCCATCTTTAATAAGAGAAATCACTGTTCTAAATCGGGCTGTTTTATTTTTTTGAGGTTTTATGTTCAATAGCAGCTTATCAATATTTGAATCAAAATTTTTATTATTACCTGCATACCGGGCACTTTTAACTCCCGGTTCTCCATCTAAAGCTTCCACTTCAAGGCCGGTATCTTCACTAAAACAGTTGTTTCCTGTAAGTTTAAATATTGTTTTGGATTTTTCACTTGCATTTGCTTCCAGTGTATTGTGAGGTTCAGGAATATCAATATCTATCCCGGCTTCTTTAAGACTAATGACGGTAAACCGGTTTGATAAAACAGCACGTACCTCATTAACCTTATTTTGATTGTTAGTGGCAAATATGATAGTATCCATCTTAGTTTGATATCAAATTGAAAAAATTTTTTTAAGACAGTTCCAAAGTTTCAATTTTTCAGACTTATCTTTTTGTAATTGCGATAAACTTTCTGATGATAAAAATACCTGGTTGTTAAATTTTTGAACCTGGTAATGTGGTATTTGCAAGGGTAAGTTTATTGCATCCGGATGCAAGCCAAATAATAAAACTATTTCTGATTTTAGAATGTTTGAAATTTCTTTATAAGTACAATGCAGGTTTTTAGAAAGGTTAATAACCGAAACATCTGCCATCGTTAATTTACAAGCGGTTAAAATGTCAAGTAAAAAACTCAATTGTTCGTCGGGTAAATAAATAGCTTCATTATTATCAACAATTATTGTTACATGTTTTAAATTTTCTCCCAAATACAAAAGTTTTTCATCATTATCATTTACTTGTACGGGTTTATAAGGTTTTAAATCATACAATGATTTGTTATATAAACCTGCAATTATGCTGGCAGGCAGTTGAATATTGTCTAAACTCATCTAAAGGTATTTTTAACTCTTGATTTTTTCGTTTCTTTGTTGTAAAATTAACGATATGATTGCAGCAGAAAACATTAATATTACAAAGGTAGAAAGTAGCAAATTAAAAGACATTAACCTAGAAAACATCCCATTCGGAAAATATTTTACCGATCATATGCTGGAAGTGGATTTTGAAGACGGCGAATGGAAAAATGCAGAAATAAAACCCTATCAACCATTATTATTAGACCCCTCAACTGCAGCCTTACATTATGGTCAGGCAATTTTTGAAGGTATAAAAGCATACAAAAACAATAAAGGCGAAGCTTTTATTTTCAGGCCTTTAGACAATTTTAAACGATTTAATATTTCGGCCGAAAGAATGCAGATGCCACAAGTTCCCGAAGAATTATTTATGGAAGGCATGCGTCAATTGATTGAATTGGACAGAAACTGGATTCCAAACCAGGCAGATCATTCATTATATATTCGTCCTTTTATGTTTAGCAGTGATGCAATGATTGGCGTACGGTCGAGCGACAAATATAAATTTATGATTATTTTAAGCCCAACCGGGCCATATTACAGTGCTCCTATGCGTATTTATGTAGAGGAACAATATGTACGTGCTGTACCCGGAGGAGTTGGGTATGCTAAGACTGCCGGAAATTATGGCGCTGCTATGTATGCAACTGCCCTGGCAAAAAGCAAAGGGTACGACCAAGTATTATGGACCGATGCCTTTGAACATAAATATGTACAGGAATGTGGCACTATGAATGTTTTTTTTATAATTGGCAATAAAGCTATTACGCCGGGCCTGGAAACAGGAACTATTTTATCAGGCATTACAAGAGATAGTGTTATTACCGTTTTAAAGGAAATGAATTTTGAAGTAGAGGAAAGGCAGTTAAATATTGACGAAATCATTGAAGCACATAAGGCCGGCCATTTAAAAGAAGTATTTGGCACCGGTACCGCAGCCACAATTTCGCTAATTAAAGAATTAAGGTATAAGGATTATGTGATGGAATTTGACGTAAATAGCTGGAAAACAGCACCTGCGGTAAAGAGCCATTTAAATAAAATACGTTATGGTCAAATACCCGATGTACACGATTGGATGTTGAAAGTTTGATAAAGAAACTAATAATATACAGCTTAAAACCGCCTTTAATGGGCGGTTTTATATTGTAGGGCAAAAAAATTCAATTTTTTTGATTTTTAGTTTCTAAAATCAAATTGTAAATCCTACCTTTGCCGTCCGAAAAATAAAAGGATAAAATGCCTACAATACAACAATTAGTAAGAAAAGGAAGAGAAGTAATTAAAGCAAAAAGCAAATCTAGGGCTTTGGATAGCTGTCCGCAGCGCAGGGGTGTATGTACCAGGGTATATACCACCACACCTAAAAAACCAAACTCTGCCTTGCGTAAAGTTGCTAAAGTGCGTTTAACCAATAAAATTGAAGTTATTGCCTATATACCGGGCGAAGGACACAATTTACAGGAACATAGTATTGTATTGATACGTGGCGGAAGGGTAAAAGATTTACCGGGTGTAAGGTATCATATAGTGCGTGGTAGCTTAGATACTGCCGGGGTTAAAGACCGTAAACAAAGCCGCAGTAAATACGGAACTAAAAGAGCAAAAAAATAATAAAACATCAAACCCAGTAAAATTAATACTGAGAAAGGTTTAATAAAATAACAACAATGAGGAAGTCACAACCGAAAAAAATACCTTTAGCGCCAGATCCAAAGTTTAATGATAAACTGGTTACCCGTTTTGTAAATAACCTTATGTGGGCCGGTAAAAAAAGTGGTGCATACATCATTTTTTATAATGCTTTGGAAAAAGTATCAAAACAAACAGGTGAAGATGGATATGAAGTTTGGAAAAAAGCTTTGGCTAATATTACTCCTGGTGTTGAAGTTCGTAGCCGCCGTATTGGTGGAGCTACTTTTCAGATTCCATCTGAAGTTCGCCAGGACAGGAAGATTTCATTAAGTATTAAATGGATGATAAAATACAGCAGGGAAAGAAACGGTCGCAGCATGGCTGATAAATTAGCTAATGAAATTGTTGCTGCCAGTAAAGGTGAAGGCGCTGCATTTAAAAAGAAAGAAGATACACACCGTATGGCAGAAGCTAATAAGGCATTTGCTCATTTCAGAATTTAATTTATCCTTATAATTATTTATAGCCATCTCAATATTTGGGATGGCTTTTTTATTACTATATCTTTATAGCATAAGGTAATTATCATTTCAAAGTAAATATGCAAAGAAGAAATTTTATTAAACAGTCGGCAATACTTTCTGCAGGTATGATGGCCATGCCCGAGCTGGCATTTAAAAGAAATTATAAAATAGGCTTACAATTGTATACATTAAGAGATATAATTGCTACTGATGTTTTAAGTACTTTTAAAAAGATAAAAAGTGCGGGTTATACCGAAGTGGAAATGTATGGGCTTGATAAGGATAATAAGTTTTTTGGGCATACTGTTAAGCAAATTGCAGGGTTTCTTAAAACTTCGGGCCTTAGTAGCTCAGGCGGGCATTATACACCCGAAGATTTTTTATATAATAACGGAAATGGAGACGATGTAAAAAACTTGTGTGATGTGGCACATAAGCTTGGCCATTCTTATATTATTATAGCCTGGCTCGATGAGGCACAAAGAGATACAATTGATAAGTATAAGAAACTGGCCGAAAGAATAAACCTGGCAAGCGAAATATGTAAAAAAGCAAACCTGCAGTTAGCGTATCATAATCATAGTTACGAATTTGAAGATATGAACGGGCAACATGGTTATGATATATTACTTAACAATACCGACAGTAACCTGGTAAAAATGGAGTTGGACCTGTATTGGGTTGTTAAATCTGGTTACGATCCTATAACGATATTTAAGGCTCACCCAGGTAGGTTTCCCTTATGGCATGTAAAAGATATGGATAAAATTAACAATACCAAAAATACAGAAATTGGTAACGGCCTGATTGATTTTAAAAAGATTTTTGCTGCCTCTGAGTTAGCAGGGGTAAAGCATTACATTATAGAACAGGAAAATAATTACCATCCTGATTTTTATGGAAGCATTACATCAAGCAATAAAGCTGTAAAAAAATTATTACGGCATATCTAAACAAAGCGGTAATAATTTATAACCTTTTTATTTTTATATTTCTGTACCAAACTGTGTTTCCATGATCCTGTAATGCAATGCGCCCTTTTTTATAGGTACCAAACCCCGGGTAGTTTTTAAATTTACTTCCGGCAATAAGATTTTTCCAATCATCATTCCATAAAGTTGTACTAACTACATTTGTTCCATTCAAGAAAAAATCAAGTTTGCCATTGTTTGCAATAATCTCTACCTGGTTCCATTCTCCAACCGGTTTTACTGTTTCTTTACTGCACGATATAAGGTCGTATAAATCGCCTGCACGGTGTTTAATTATTTTTCCATCGGGGTGGCCATCGTTATCCAACACTTGCATTTCGGGGCCGGTATTCCAGCAATACTCATATTTAGAAGTATCTTCATGTACATAAAAAATAATTCCACTGTTACCGTTTTTGGATATTTTCCATTCTAATTGCAGATCAAAATTTTCAAATTCTTCATCTGTAACAATATCACCTCCGGCTTTTGTTTGCCATCCATCTTGTTTTTCTGTATCCAGATATAGAACACCATCCTTTACTTTCCAGGCTTCACCAATGGTTTTTTTTCCGTAAGTATGCCAGCCCTTTAATGTCTTACCATCAAACAAGGAAATCCATTCGTTAGAAGAACTCATAGCTTTTTTTGATTGGGTATTGCAACCGGATACAACTATTGTAAATAGCAGCAACAGTTTTATATTTTTCATTATAATTTTTATTTAGTTTTTAAGCAATAAGATGTATTTCACCATTTTTTCAGCATCTTCTTTTTTTAAATCACGGTGGGGCAGCATTTGTACTTCGCCCCATTGGCCAGAACTGCCGTTGATTACCCTGTCGGCCAGCATGCTTATATTTTCAGGCGTGTTTTCATACTTTTTTGCAATATCACCATAAGCAGGCCCAACTAATGGTTCCCTAAGTTTATGGCAGGTAAAGCAATCCGACTTGGCTACCAGGTTTAACCCTGCATCATAATCGGGGTTGTTCATTGCTGCGTTGTTGTCTTTTTTTTCTGTGCTGTTGTCCTTTTTTTCGTTTGAACTGTTGCAGGCCAAAAGAATAAATACTAGGAATGCACAAGCTGTAATTTTTTTCATAATAAAAGTTGATTTAAGTTTATTGAATTCCAAGAATTTTTTTATTTAAATCAGTATCAGTTTTTATGCCGGCAAAATCATCAAATGCTTTGTCGGTAACACGTATGATATGATCGTTTATAAATTTTGCACCTTCCCTGGCACCGTCTTCGGGATGTTTAATGCAGCATTCCCATTCCATTACTGCCCATCCATTAAATGCATACTGTGTTAATTTGCTAAAGATAGATTTAAAGTCAACCTGTCCATCGCCCGGGCTGCGATAACGGCCTGCCCTGTTTAGCCAGTTCTGATATCCCCCAAATGTACCTTGCCTACCGGTAGCATTAAACTCTGCATCTTTTACATGAAAAGCTTTTATGCGTTGGTGGTAAATATCAATATAATCGAGATAATTTAATTGTTGCAAAACAAAATGTGATGGATCGTAAAGCAAACAGGCTCTTGAATGATTATTTACTTTATCTAAAAACATTTCATAAGTAATACCATCAAATAAATCTTCTCCAGGGTGTATTTCATAACAAATATCCACACCACATTCATCAAAATAATTAAGTATGGGCATCCAACGCTTAGCCAGTTCTGTAAAACCTTCATCAACCAGGCCAGGCGGTCTTTGTGGCCAGGGGTGAAAAGTGTGCCACAATAACGATCCACTGAAAGTGGCATGTGCATTAAGCTGTAAGTGTTGCGATGCTTTTGCTGCATATTTCACCTGCTCAATTGCCCAACCTGTTCTTGCTTTTGAATTACCATGCATTTCTGCAGGTGCAAAAGCATCAAACATGCTATCGTATGCAGGATGTACAGCTACAAGTTGCCCCTGTAAGTGTGTGCTTAATTCGGAGATTTGTAAACCATAAGAATTTATTTTTCCTTTCAGTTCATCACAATATGTTTTACTTTCTGCTGCTAGCTTAAGGTCAATCAGCCTTTTTTCCCAGGTGGGTATTTGTACTGCTTTAAACCCAATGGAAGCAGCCCATTTGCAAATACCATCAAGCGAATTGAATGGTTCTTTATCACCCATAAACTGTGCTAAAAAAATCCCCGGACCTTTAATCGTTTGCATGACCAATAATTTCTATCCTCAATTTAAGTGTAACCATTTTAAACATCAAATGTTTTCCATTTGTTGTTGTCTTTACCGCTTGCAATTACATTTTCAATAAATGCCATACCTCTAATACCATCCTCAATACCCGGAAAATCTTTCCATTCTTCTAATGCTGTTGCACCGCTGTTTTTTGCCCTTACTGTTAATGCAAAATTCCTGTACAGGTTTGCAAAAGCTTCCAGGTACCCTTCGGGATGCCCGGGCGGAACCCTGCAATTGAATTTTGCAAGCGGGCTTAAATAATCATTACCAGCCCGGTAAATTTCTGCAGGCTTATCAAGCCATTTAACCAACAGAGTATTATTATCCTGCTGTTTCCATTCAAGCCCGCCTTTTTCTCCATAAATGTTTATGCAAATATTATTTTCTTCGCCGGCTGCTATTTGTGTAGCATACAGCATACCTGTAGCGCCATTATTAAATTTCAAAAGTACTGTACCATCATCATCCAGTTTACGGTTGGGTACTACAATATTTATGTGTGCACAAACTTCGGTTACACTTAATCCCGATACATATTCGGCCAGGTTAAATGCATGTACACCTATATCACCCATGCTACCGGCAATGCCACTTTTATTTGGATCGGTACGCCATACAGCTTGTTTATTATTAGATGCTTCTAAAAAAGTGCTCAACCATCCCTGCGGATAGCTTACATAAATTTTTCTTATGGCGCCTAATTTGTTTTGCCTTACCAGTTCTTTTGCTTCTTTAATCATCGGGTAACCGGTATAGGTATGTGTAAGGCAAAACAACTTTCCTGTTTTATCAACAATTGTTTTTAGTTCTTTTGCCTCAGCAAGGGTTAAGGTCATGGGCTTATCCAATACTACATTAAATCCTTTTTCTAAAGCCATTTTTGCAGGTTCAAAATGCAGGTGATTAGGGGTTACAATACTTACAAAATCCATCCTCTGGCCGGGCGGTAGTAAATTTTCCTTTTCAAACATTTCGGCATAGCTGCCATAAACCCTGTTTGCAGGAAGATAAAGCCCCTCACCACTTTCTTTACTTTTTTTAGCATCGCTGCTGAATGCACCGCAAACCAACTCTATTTGGCCATCTAAATATGCAGCCATGCGGTGTACTGCGCCTATAAAAGCATCTTTACCACCGCCAACCATTCCCATTTTTATTTTTGATAGCATTGCAGCTTATTAATTGCTATTATAAATAATATACCGGCTAAATGTAGTTGAAGTTAATTATTTTATTTAACCAAAAGTAATTCATTGTAGAACCTGTTAAGTATATTTATGTTCCAGTCAAAATTAATATTGTATTTTTCAAATCATATCAATGTATGCTGCAGAAAAAATAATATTAACTGAAAACCATTTTTACATTACCAGATAAATACTAATTGCATGAAACCAGTTATAAGATTCAAGCTATCGCTGATGATGTTCCTTAATTTTTTTGTTTGGGGCATTTGGTTTGTTACCATGGGTACTTATTTAACCATGGGCAAAATAGGCGCCGATGGTGGTCAAACAGGATTAGCTTATGGTACACAATGCCTGGGCGCCATCATTGCGCCTTTTATTATTGGTATGATTGCTGACCGTTTTTTTGCTGCACAAAAAATATTGGGCATTTTACATTTGGTTGGTGCTGCCTTGCTTTATTATATTTCTACACAAACTAGTTTTGGATCATTTTATAGCTTTTTATTGCTGTATATGATTATTTATATGCCCACATTAGCATTGGTAAATGCAGTTGCATTAAAACAGGTAACTGATGCAGAAAAACAATTTGCCGGCTTGAGGCTTTGGGGTACTATTGGTTGGATTGTGGCAGGATTAATAATAGGATGGATGGCCTGGGAGCCTGCATCAGAATTAGTGAAAGCAGGTACGGCAGAGAATGCCACTGCAGAAGCAAAGGCAGCTTTGCAGGCAGCGGCTTCAAAACTTAATATCACTTTCCTACTTGCAGCAATCATTTCTACAGCTTTTGGTATATATAGTTTCTTTTTACCTAACACCCCACCACCTAAAGCAGGCCAAAATGTTTCTTTTGCAGAAGTAATTGGGCTGGATGCCATAAAACTGCTGAAAGACAAAAATTACCTTATTTTTTTCATTGCTTCTGTAATGATATGCATTCCACTGTCATTTTATTATGGTAGCGCCAACCAGTTTTTAAATGAAAGTGGTATGGAGCAAGCTGCTGCAAAAATGACGATGGGGCAAATGAGCGAAGCCTTGTTTTTATTTTTAATGCCTGTATTTTTTAAACGTTATGGAGTAAAACAAATGTTATTGATTGGCATGATTGCCTGGGTGCTGCGTTATCTTTTGTTTGCTTATGGTAATACAGGTGCAGGTATTTGGATGCTTTATACAGGGATTATTTTACATGGCGTTTGTTATGATTTCTTTTTTGTAACAGGGCAGATTTATACAGATAGGAAAGCAGGCGGGAAAATACGTTCGGCAGCCCAGGGATTGATTACCCTTGCCACTTATGGTGTGGGTATGTACATTGGTTTTTGGTTAGCCGGCAAGTACACCGATAGCAATGCTATTGTTGATGCTGCAGGAAAAATAGTTAACCACCATTGGCAAAATATTTGGATAATGCCCTGCCTGTTTGCGGCCGGTGTAGCCCTGCTGTTTTTTATAACTTTTAAAAACGATAAAAAAGCTATAGTTAACCAGGTGTGATAAAAGGATGATTAATAAACCAGTAGTTAATTTTATTAAGTGATTGATTATGCAGGTTTAAACTAACTAGTGCCCGGTTTTATTGCCGGGCATTTTCATTAATATTTATGCAAAATGATGATGAAAATATCAAAATAATGCGTACATTTGCGCCGCTAAAAGATACAGCAATGTTTGGATGAGCTGTACTTATTTAGCATACTATGAGAGTTTAATCATACATATCGCCCCGGGTTTTGCTAAATGGCAAAACACCTGCAACGGGGTATGCTTTTAAAAAGCGAACAAGATCAGCAAAGAAATACAGTACAAGAGTGCGACGCCAATGAAGCTTGATTAAGATTCAAAAGCCGGGCTCATAATTATAAAATATAAAAATAAACATTTAAAAATGGCAGATTTACGTTATCAACGAAACTTTGGTATTGCCGCTCATATTGATGCCGGTAAAACCACTACCACCGAGCGTATATTATACTATACTGGTGTTAACCATAAAATTGGTGAGGTGCATGATGGAGCCGCTACTATGGACTGGATGGCACAGGAGCAGGAACGGGGTATTACCATTACATCGGCAGCAACAACATGCTTTTGGAATTTTCCGATGGAACAGGGTAAAAAAACACCAGCTACCAAGCAATACAAATTCAACATTATTGACACCCCGGGCCACGTTGATTTTACCGTAGAGGTAGAACGTTCTTTACGTGTACTGGATGGCTTACTTGCACTTTTTTGTGCAGTAAGTGGTGTAGAGCCACAATCTGAAACTGTATGGCGCCAGGCTAACCGTTACAAAGTACCTCGAATTGGCTTTGTAAATAAAATGGACCGTGCCGGTGCAGATTTCTTAAATGTGGTAAAACAAATTAAAGAAATGCTTGGCGCTAAAGCCGTTCCGTTACAATTGCCCATTGGTGCAGAAGATAGTTTTAAAGGTGTAGTTGATTTGATTACCATGAAAGCGATGGTTTGGGATGATGCTACACAGGGAATGACATTCAATGAAGTGCCCATACCGGAAGATATGAAAGCTGATGTGGATGAATGGAGGCAGCACCTGATTGAAGCGGTAGCTGATTATGATGATAAATTACTGGAGAAATTCTTTGATGATCCTAACACTATTACCGAAGATGAAATACATGAAGCCATCCGTAAGGCAACCATCGATATTTCTATTATACCAATGATGTGCGGTTCATCTTTTAAAAACAAAGGTGTACAAACAGCATTGGATGCAATTGTACGTTATCTGCCTGGTCCGATGGATATTGAAGCGATAAAAGGTACAAATCCTGATACCGGAGAAGAAATAGTACGTCATTGCGATCCAAAAGAACCCTTCAGTGCATTGGCATTTAAGATTATGACAGACCCATTTGTAGGCCGCCTTGCGTTCTTTAGGGCTTATAGTGGACACTTAGATTCAGGTTCTTATGTTTTAAATACCCGTACTGGTAAAAATGAACGTATAAGCCGTATCATGCAGATGCATGCCAACAAACAAAATCCTGTTGATTTTATTGAAGCAGGTGATATTGGTGCGGCCGTAGGTTTTAAAGATATAAAAACAGGTGATACATTATGTAACGAAAAGGATCCGATTATACTGGAGGCTATGACGTTTCCTGAACCGGTTATTGCCATTGCTGTAGAACCTAAAACACAAGCTGACGTTGATAAGATGAGTATAGCAATTGCTAAACTGGTAGAAGAAGACCCTACATTAAAAGTTAAAACCGATGAAGATACAGGCCAAACCATTTTAAGTGGAATGGGCGAATTGCACCTGGAAATTATTATAGACAGGATGAAGAGGGAATTTAAAGTGGAAATTAACCAGGGTGCACCACAAGTAGCTTATAAAGAAGCTTTCCAAAACACCATTGAGCACAGGGAAATTTTGAAAAAACAAACTGGTGGCCGTGGTAAATTTGCTGATATCATTTTTGATTTAGGTCCTGCCGATGAGGAATTTTTGAAAGAAAATAATGGTAAAACAAACTTCCAGTTTGAAAATAAATTGTTTGGAGGTAGTATTCCAAAAGAATTTGTACCGGCTATTCAAAAAGGTTTTGAAACAGCAATGACAACAGGTGTGCTTGCAGGTTACCCCATGGAGAACATGAAGATTACTGTAAAGGATGGATCATTTCACCAGGTGGACTCAGATGCCATGTCGTTTGAACTGTGTGCTAAACAAGGCTTTCGTGAAGCTGGTCGTAAAGCAAAACCGGTATTGCTGGAGCCTATCATGAAAGTTGAAGTTTTAACTCCGGATCAATACATGGGTGATGTTACAGGAGACCTGAACCGCCGCCGTGGTATGTTAGAAGGAATGGATAGTAAGCATGGTGTACAGGTTATTAAAGCCAAAGTACCTATGAGCGAAATGTTTGGTTATGTAACTCAATTGCGCTCTTTATCAAGTGGCCGTGCTACTTCTACCATGGAGTTTAGCCATTACAACCCTGCACCAAACAATATTGCAGAAGAAGTGATTGCTAAGCAAAAAGGTAAAGTAAAAATTACCGAAGAGTAATAATAAACCCTGTTAAGCTAAAAGTAATAAGCAGGAAAAAATATAAAGAGGCTGTCTCATAAGAACAGCCTCTTTTTTGTACTTAAGTTTTTTGAATTTTTAAAACAGAAACTGAAATTAGTTTTCTTCAATCAGCCCTATAGCATTTCCCCAGGGATCTACGAGGGTGGCTACTTTTATACCACCACCTACTTCTTTAACCTTGCTACTGATGGCGGCTCCTGCCTTTTTAAATTTTTTTACTGTATTACTAATATCATCAACTTTCCAATAAGCTACTGCCTGTGTGCCTCTTTCATGTACTTCATCAAAATCAGGATCAAGGCCAAGTTCAAATCCATTTATATCAAACCCAACATAAAACGGTTCATCAAAATATGGCTGTATGCCGGTTAATGCTGTGTACCATTCTTTTGCTTTTTGCAGGTCGCTTACATGATAAATTACAGTTCTTAATTTTTTAAACATGATAATTTTTGCCTAGAGGCATTTTTAGAAGGATAAATTAATTTTGTAAATCTATCAAATAAAAAGAGGCTGGTATTAAAACCAACCTCTTTTTTTATTAATAAAAGTTAAGAATTTATTTTACTTCATAGCTCCCATTTTAGCTTCCATGCTAAGGGTAGCATGCGGTACGGCACGTAAACGGGCTTTATCAATCAACTGGCCGGTAACTCTGCAAATACCATAAGTTTTATTTTCAATTCGCATGATGGCTTTTTCAAGATGATCAATAAACGTAATTTGGCGGCTTGCCATTTGACTTAGCTGCTCCCTTTCCATGCTCATACTTCCATCTTCCATGGTCATATAACGGGCATCATCATTATCACCACCCATTTCATCTTTACGGGTAATTAATCCTTGTAAATAGGCAAGTTCTTTTTTAGCAGATTCTAATTTTCGAAGAATAATATCCCTAAATTCAGCTAATTCAGCATCGCTATACCTAACAATAGGTGCACCTAAATCGTGTTTTGGCTGATCTAAAATTGATTTTGTAAACTCGGGTTGATATTTACGTGATGTTTTAGTACTAATTTTTGGTAATACCACAGCCTTGGCTGGTGTAATTTTAATATCCTTTGCCTTTTCGGGAGATTTAGATTTTACCGGTATTGCAGTTTTTACCGATTCTTTTTTTACGGCTACAGGTTTTGTAGCTGTTTTTTTCACTTCAACTTTCTTTTTCATAGGTTTTGCTACAGGTTTTTTAGAAGCAGCCTTTGCTACGGGCTTTACAGCTTTTTTTACAACAACGGCCTTTTTAGGTGCTTTTTTAACTTGTTTTGCTGATTTTTTAGCTACAGGTTTTGCAGCAGGTTTTTGGGCCACCGTTTTTTTGGCTGCCGGCTTTTTAGGGGCTGCTTTTTTAACTGGTTTTACTGTTTTTTTAGCTGCAGGTTTAGCTGCTTTTTTCTTTGTTGCCATACTATTATCCTTTTTTAAGTACGTTCACTGTTAATAAGGCATCATTCACTTCTATATCAAAACCCTCTTTTATTTCAGGTAAAAAAACAAGCGAATCTGCCAGAATTTCGGCGCAAATATAATCTTTATATTGTATCAAAGATGCTTGTAGCCCTGCATTTTCGCTAACTGTTACATCTATACGGTCGGTAAGGTTAAAACCGCTGTCTTTTCGCAGGTTTTGAACCCTGTTTACAAATTCCCTGGCATCGCCTTCTTTTTTCAAATCGCCGGAAATAGTTATATCTAATGCCACTGTTAGCTGTCCATTTACGGCAATTTCATAACCCGGAATTTCATCGGTAGTTACTTCAATGTCTTCCGAATGTATTATAATTGGTTCCTCACCATTATTTTTATATTCGGGGTTTAAAATAACCCCTTCCTCTAAAATTTTATCAATTGCTGCATTATCTAAGGATGCAATTTGCCCTGCAGCCCATTTCATTTTTGTACCCAGTTTTTTACCCAGCGTTTTAAAATTGGCTTTGGCTTTCTTTTTTATAAAATCATTCTCCACACTTAAAACATCCACTTCTTTAATATTTGTTTCTGCTTTAATGATATTTTCTACTTTTTTTATACGCCCGGCCATTGATGCATCTAAAGCAGGAATAAATACTTTTTGTAAAGGCTGCCTTACTTTTAGATTTACTTTTTTGCGAAGTGATAATATCAACGATGAAATATCTTGCGCCAGTTGCATCCTTTTTTCAAGGTCAATATCAATAACAGCTTCATTTATTGTTGGAAAATCTGTATGGTGTACCGAATTGTTATTAAACCTGCCGGATACTTTGTTGAGGTTATTGAATAACCAATCGGCAAAAAATGGTGCTACCGGCGCCATCAGTTTGCAAAGTGTTTCAAGGCACTCGTATAATGTTTGATAAGCACAAATTTTATCATGTTCATACTCACCTTTCCAAAACCTGCGGCGGCAAAGCCTTACATACCAGTTGCTCAAATGGGCATCTACAAATTCTTCAATAGCACGCCCGGCTTGTGTAGGTTCGTAGGCATCAAAATTATACTGCACATTTTTTATTAACGAGTTTAGCGATGACAAGATCCATTGGTCTATCTCGGGCCTTTCATTTACCGGAATATAATTTTCTTTAAAACTAAATCCATCTACATTGGCATATAAAGCAAAAAACTGGTAAGTATTATAAAGGGTACCAAAAAATTTACGCTGCACTTCTTTAATGCCTTCCACATCAAATTTTAAACTATCCCAGGGCGATGCATTGGTGATTAAATACCACCGGGTAGCATCGGCACCAAAACTATCAATAGTTACAAATGGATCAACCACATTACCCAGGCGCTTGCTCATTTTGTTGCCGGCCTTATCTAACACCAGGCCATTGCTAACAACGGTTTTATATGCTACACTATCAAACAACAATACACCCAGTGCATGTAACGTGTAAAACCAGCCACGGGTTTGATCAACACCTTCGGCAATAAAATCGGCCGGGAAGTTTTTTTGAAATGTTTCTTTATTTTCAAAAGGGAAATGCCATTGTGCATAAGGCATGGCGCCACTGTCGAACCAAACATCAATAAGATCGGACACTCTCTTCATGGGTTTGCCCGAATCACTAACCAATGTAATCTCATCTACATAGGGTTTATGCAAATCTAAGATACCCTGGTGCAGGTAATTTTTGTTGGTTTGGCCACCTAAAACTTCTGCAGCTTTTTTAATTTCTTTGTTAAGTTCTTCTACCGAGCCTATACATTTTTCTTCACGGTTGCCATCTGCATCTTCTTTTGTTTTCCAAATGGGCAAAGGTGTACCCCAAAAACGGCTACGGCTCAGGTTCCAATCCACCATATTCTCAAGCCAGTTTCCAAAGCGGCCGGTGCCGGTACTTGCAGGTTTCCAGTTGATGGTTTTATTAAGCTCCACCATCCTGTCTTTTACTGCAGTGGTTTTAATAAACCATGCATCTAACGGGTAATAAATGATTGGTTTATCGGTGCGCCAGCAATGCGGATAATTGTGTTCGTACTTTTCAATTTTAAAAGCCCTGTTTTGCAGTTTTAACTTTACGGCTATATCTACATTTACATCAACATAGGTGGGATCGTCCTTATAATTCTTTACATAACGGTTACTGAATTCACCAACACCTTCAATAAATTTTCCCTGCTTATCAACCAGGGTTAATATGCCAAGGTTATTTTTTTTACCTACTTTAAAGTCATCGGCGCCAAATGCCGGGGCTGTATGTACAATACCGGTACCATCTTCTGTGGTTACAAAATCGCCAAGAATAACCCTAAATGGTTGTGCATCGGGTGTTATTTCCCTGATTTTTTCGATAGTGTTTGCTTCAAAAGGAAGTAATTGCTCATATTCTAAATCTGCCAGTTCGCTTCCAATAAATGATGTAATTATTTTCCATGGTATGATTTTTACTTCGGCATTGTAACTTTCAAAATCGCCGTTTTCGGCTTCTGCTTTAAAATATTTACTTAATAATGCCTTGGCTAAAATTACATTTATTGGTAAATGAGTGTAAGGGTTAAATGTTTGTACCAAACAATATTCAATATTAGGCCCAACCGTTAAACCCAGGTTTGATGGAAGTGTCCATGGAGTTGTTGTCCACGCCATTAAAAATGCTTCACCATCAAAATTTTTAATTTTTATTTTTGATTTTTCACTTATTTTAAACATAGCCACCGCACTTGTATCTTTCACATCTTTATAAGTGCCGGGCTGATTCAGTTCGTGACTGCTTAATCCTGTACCTGCTGCAGGCGAATAAGGTTGAATACTTACACTTTCATACAAATAACCCTTTTTATACAATTCACTCAGGCACCACCAAAGTGTTTCTATATAATTGTTTTCAAAAGTTACATAAGGGTTTTTCAAATCAACCCAATAGCCCATTTTTTGGGTTATTTCGTCCCATTTATCTTTAAAACGCATCACCACTTCACGGCACTTCTTGTTATACTCCTCAATCGAAATTTTTGTGCCTATATCTTCTTTTGTAATACCCAGTTCTTTTTCAACACCAAGTTCTACAGGAAGCCCATGTGTATCCCATCCTCCTTTGCGCTTTACCTGGAAACCCTGCATGGTTTTATAGCGGCATACCAAATCTTTTAAAGTTCGGCTTATAACATGATGAATACCAGGCATTCCATTAGCACTTGGCGGGCCTTCATAAAAAACAAATGGTGGGCAACCTTCTCTAAGGGCGATACTTTTTTCAAAAGTATCTTCCTGTTTCCATTTAGCAAGTATTTCTTCGCTTATTGATGGAAGGTTAAGTTGCTGATATTCGGTGTATTTGCCACTCATAATCGTTGAAAATAATTTCTATTTTGATTTTTACCCTTAAAAAGGGGTGGGGATTTAAATAAGTGTGCAAAGTTAATTAAATAAGGGCTTTTTAACGTTTTGAGTTTTAAATCTTACAATAGCTATTTTAACTGCAGGGTAAAGGATTTAAAATTGAAATGATGGTTTTATGTACTAAAAGAGTAATATTTAAAACTAACAGGTATATTTTATAGAATTTTTACTACAAAAAAATACTACTAAATTAAGGTTAAACCCTTAACTATACTCAATTTGAGTCTACTTATCCACATTTCTATCCTTTGGCATAAAATTGGCTTTATTTCTGAATTATAAGAAAGACTATAATTTTTTAAAATTAATATATGAAGAGTTTTGCTGGTTTAGGGTTTTATTAGGGTAAAAGACGGGAATAGTCTTATTCCCGTCTTACTTTTAATATCACATAAATACAGCTAAAAGGCCCCCGTTTTAAATATTCAATATGTGTTGCATCAACCTTGGGAAAACAGAATTTAAGCACAAAGATTAACACCCAATGAAAAAAAAGCCGCTGAATTTCAGCGGCTTTTTTGGTTCATGTTATTTTTAATTTAGAAACTTACCGAACCATTTGCCTGGTAAGTATATCTAAACCTGTAAATTAATTGTGATGGCACAGGGCCTACAAATGGTGCATAATCTACAGCCAGCAATTCCATTTTTACAAAATGGTTATCTGCCGTACGGAAAATAAATGTTTGCCCGGCTTTTGGTGCAAATGAATGTGTTGTTGGATTATAATCGTACCAGCTACCATCTTTAATTGCTTTTTGAGAAGTTGTGGTATCATATGCATAACCTGTAGTAGGTGCTGCTGTAACACTGCTATAAATATTATTTTGTAAAATGGCACCTGCATTTCCGGGGCCATAAGCGCCGCTGTTGAGGATGAATGTTGTTAAGCGCAAACCAAAATCCCATTTTGTGGTAGCACTGTCTGTATTAGCAACAACAGCACCATTTTTAAAATTAAAAAAAGCAAAACTGCTGCTATTACTGAAATTAACAACCAATGAATCTGTTTTTTCTACAGTGGTGATTTCGTTAACAGGGTCTTTTGAGCATGAGCTTAATGTGATTACAATTGCTGTGGCGGCTATCATACCAGCCTGGATCATCTTCTTCATTTTTGTGTAGTTTTTATCTTTAACCGTACATTGTATTTTCGTAAGGTGGGTTAAAGTTGTTTAGTAAATAATTGGTTTAAATTAATATTGAGATTTACCAGGTATGTAATACCCGGCAAGTTGGGTAGTTTGTTTTTATCCTTATGGTTTAAAATGTTTTCAGCGCCTGCCTGTATTTCAAAACCCTGTTTAAATGATTTACTAATGGCAGCGTTTAGCAATACATAAGCTTTTACATATTCCCGGCCATCATCAAGTATATTATTACCGTTGATATCGCTGTATCCAAACCGTCCCCTGTAATTAGCCCTTATATTGGCGCCCCATTTTTTATTGTTGCTGTTATAAAATAACTGCAGGTTAGCAGTGTGTTTACTACGATTAAAAAGACCGCCATATTCTTTACTGGTTACATAACTGCTAACAAAAGTTACGGGGTCTCTTTTCACCATTTTGCCATCTTTAATCTTTTTTATTACATCCTTGTCTTTTGCTTCAAGGTATTGATAACCGGCATTAATGCTGAATAAATTATTTAACCGGTGATTAATGTTAATATCCAATCCCTGCGTAAAAACATTATTGATATTAATATAACTGAAGATGGCTTGCCCGTTTGTTTTTGAGAAAGGCAGGTTATAGCGGTCAATAAGGTTGTTTATATCGTTTCGGAAAATATTAAGTGTAAAAGTAGTTTTGTTGTGCAGCAAATACCTGCCACCAATATTTATGCCTATCGATTTTTCTGGCGATAGTGTATTATTGCCCAGGTATGGTGTTATGTTAACAGAGGGGTCAATTTGTCCCTGTTGCTGTAATTGTATAAGTCCATTGGCAAGTTCATTGGCACCCAACAACGTATAGCCTACCAGCGAATTGGTAAAAAATAAAAATTGCTGCCTGAAATCTGGAGCCTTAAACCCGGTGCCAATTGAGGCATTGATGGTTAAATGCGGCGCTGCTTTATAAGCCAATGCCAGTTTGGGATTAAACTGCAATTTATACAGCGAATGCTTATCAAGCCTGCCACCAATTGTAATATTCAGTTTATTATAAAGCATCCATTCTTTTTGCGAAAAAATATAAAATGCATTGAACCTTTTTTTATCGGGATACCTGTTAGCTTCTACGGTTTCAAAATTATAACCGGCACCGGCTATTAGTTTTTGGTTTCTTTTGTCGCCAATTTCAACTTGTATTTCGGGCTTTAATAAAAACTGCTGCATATAGCTTTTATCAAAAAGCTGTTTATTGCTCATCATAAACACTTCTGCATTGTCTTTATACCCTGTTATATAAAGCCGTGAAATCAGTTTTAATTTTTTTGAAATCTTGTAATGCAATTGGTTGTTGAAACTCCAATCGGTTTCTATGCTACTGCCTTCAACCGCCTGCGGCTGATTGGCTGTGTACACCAGGTAATTATTAAACTGCTTTTGAGTGAACAGCCTGGCCGAAGTTTGCAGTTGTGTAGTTGCATTTAAATTGTACTGAATATTGCCGGCAAAAGAATAATTCCTGAACGGGTCGGTAGTTTGACCATAGATAGTTTTATCAAGATCGTAACCGCTGCTGCTATACCGGTTTGCAAAAATTTGTATAGCAGTTTTATCTTTTTTAAAGGATTGGCTGGCACTAAAATCCCAGGTTTTGTTGCTTGACTGGTGAACCTGCAACAAACTGTTATTGCCGGTTGGTTTTTCGGTAATGATATTGATAACACCTGCCAATGCATCGGAGCCATACAAGCTTGTAGCAGGGCCTTTTATAATTTCTACCTGTTTAATATTTCCTACAGCAATCCTTCCTAAATTAAGAATACCGGCATTTCTTCCTGTTAATGGTTCTCCATCTACCAGTATCAATGTATAGGCCGGGTCTAATCCCTGCATTTGAATTCCGCTGCCAAAAGGGTTAGGATAACCTTGTAAAGATTGCCCCAATGGGTTATCAGACAATATAAGGCCGGTTTGCTGTTGTAAAATATCAATCAACTTTTGAGAACCCGATTGCTGAATAAATTTCTTACTTATCACCTGTATGGGAACAGGTATATCGCCAATAGATTTTATGGTTCGTGTAGTGGAAACTGTTATTTCATCAATGGTATATACTTTATTAAAGCCGGTATCTTTAGCAACGTATTGCGAATAGGCATTGATGCCTGTGAATAATATACTAATTAAAACAAAAGAGAATAATATACTTTTTACCAATGCGCTCATACAATTGAAATGCAAAGGTGAAACAGCAGCGTTTTAATTTTATCATGAAATTGTCATGTTGTTATCAATCTGATTAAAATCATATTGTTTTACCAAAAAATGACATAGCGCAGTAATGAAATCAAATGAAATAGTTATACTAATTAATGCAACAACAGTTCACAGGGCTTTATGCCGGTATGTTTTTTAAAAGCAGTTGAAAAATGCGATATGGAAGAATAGCCCAGCATCATTGATACTTCGGTAACACTTAAACCTTTTTCGTACAAAAGATATTTGGCGTGCTCCATACGCTGGCCTTGATAAAAATCAAAAATAGTGGTACCGAAAATTTCTTTAAACCCTTTTTTAAGATAACATTCGTTAATAGCCACTTTACGGCTTAAGGCTTTGATGGTGATTGGCTCGCCTATATGCTGTAATAGCACTTCACGTGCTTTAATAATTTTTTCCCTGTCTTGTGTGTTTTGCAGAAATTTGCAATTGAACTCAGTTTCCTTATCATCGCCAAGCATGCAATCCATGCTATACAATAATAAAATCTGTGTTTGTGCATTAATGAAAATATTTTCCCTGGTATCGGTATAGGTATGGTTCAGTAAAGCTTCAATAGCTGTACGGGTTTTACCGCATAAAGGCAGTTGCTTACTAAAAGATGATGTATGCCTGAAAGAAAGCACCTCTTCGGTTAAGCCGGTATCTGTAGTGTTGTTGGTAAACTGTGTAAGATAATTAGGTTTAAAACTAAAGCTTACCACATCTACACTATCTACTTTTTCAATACAGCCTTTACTGTTATTTGCTTTACAGTAATCACATTCGGTTTGTTTTTGCCGGCAATATACATTTCCGCTTACGCAAAACTTAAGCTCCAGGTGATTGGCATCGGGGTTGTTTTTTTCAACATGATAAATTAAAATGCCGGTATCTTCAATACTCCATTGTGGCAGTTTGCGGTAGCGCTTAATAGAATATTGTACCGATCCCGGAACCGTACGCTCAACATGAAGCAACACATCCAAATCTTCCTGCAAAAGAGGTTGCCGGTGTGCTATTGCTAATATGTCGGTTAATTGGCTCATGTATTTATTATTTGCAAAGATAAGCATAAAGAATTAACGTTTAAACATTGTAAAAGGTTTAATAAAGGGCACTATTATAGGTATTTGAAAAGCTTTGGCAAAAAATAAGCACCTGTATGTCTAAAAAATTTAAACCATTTAGCATTTAAATATAAGTTGGGCAAGTATAAAAACAGGCAATAAAAATTGTGGATATCCATGTATAAAATCACAGTAAAATAAACAGCTTGTTTTTGCCTCAAACGCCTGTTTTTTCGTACATTTGCTCCAATCCGAATTTTACTAATTAAAAGAGATTTTGAACGATAATATGAGTACAGAAGAAGCAGTAGTTACGGCTCCCGCCAATACAGGTTACGGTGCAGACAGTATACAGGTTTTAGAAGGTTTAGAAGCGGTACGTAAGCGCCCCGCCATGTACATTGGTGATGTGGGCATTAAGGGTTTACATCATTTGGTATATGAAGTGGTTGACAACTCCATTGATGAAGCGCTTGCAGGGCATTGTAAAAATATTTCGGTTACTATAAACGAAGATAATTCTATTACTGTAGAAGATGATGGCCGTGGTATACCTACTGGCATGCATACCAAAGAAAACCGCAGTGCATTGGAAGTGGTGATGACGGTATTACATGCAGGAGGAAAGTTTGATAAAGATTCGTACAAGGTATCAGGCGGTTTGCATGGAGTGGGTGTAAGTTGCGTAAATGCATTAAGCACAAAGCTGCATGTAGAAGTAAACCGTGATGGAAAAAGATTTGAACAGGAGTATGCAACGGGCATACCTAAATATTCGGTACGTGAAATAGGTAAATCAGATAAGCATGGCACCAAAACCCAGTTTTGGCCCGATCCATCAATCTTTATCACTACCACATACAACCGTGAAATACTGGAAGCCCGTTTAAGAGAGCTATCATTCCTCAATAAAAAAATCACCATACATATACATGATTTAAGGGAGAAGGAAGAGGATGGCAGCACATACTCAAAAACATTTTACAGCGAGGGCGGTATTGTAGAGTTTGTGGAGATGCTGGATAAGAATGCAAACCGTAATCCATTACTGCCTACCGTTATTTATTGTGATGGGCACGATGAAGCAAGTAATGTAATGGTAGAAGTGGCCATGATATACAACACCGGCTACCAGGAGCATCTATTCAGCTATGTAAATAATATCAATACCATCGAAGGCGGTACACATGTATCGGGTTTTCGCAGGTCAATAACAAGGGTGTTTAAGAGCTACGGCGAAAAAGAAGGTATGTTTGAAAAAGCCAAGGTAGAGATTGAAGGCGATGATTTTAGAGAAGGGCTGAGCGCCATTGTATCTGTAAAAGTTCCGGAGCCACAGTTTGAAGGGCAAACAAAAACTAAACTGGGTAATAATGAAGTGATGGGTGTGGTTGATTCTACTTTAAGCAGGGTATTAACAGCTTACCTGGAAGAAAATCCCAAAGATGCCAAAACCATCATACAAAAAGTGATACTTGCAGCGCAGGCAAGAGCAGCAGCAAAAAAAGCTCGTGAAATGGTACAGCGTAAAAGTGTACTTACGGGTGGCGGCCTGCCGGGCAAATTGGCCGATTGTAGCGATAAAGATCCTAACCGATGTGAGTTATACCTGGTAGAGGGAGACTCGGCCGGTGGTACTGCCAAGCAGGGCAGGGATAGGGCTTTCCAGGCCATACTTCCATTGCGTGGTAAGATTTTGAATGTAGAGAAAGCAATGGAGCATAAGATTTACGATAACGAAGAGATAAGGAATATTTTTACTGCATTAGGTGTAAAAATTGGTACTCCCGAAGATCCTAAAGCGCTTGACTTATCAAAACTGCGTTATCATAAGTTAATCATAATGACGGATGCCGATGTGGATGGAAGCCATATTGCAACACTTATTTTAACTTTTATCTTCCGTTATATGAAAGAATTGGTAGAGCAAGGGTTTGTTTATATTGCACAACCGCCACTTTATCTTGTTAAAAAAGGAAAAGACCAGGCTTATGCATGGAATGATGAAGAGCGCAAAGCATTGATTAAGCAATTTGGCCAGGGAAAAGACGACAGTGTAAATACACAACGCTATAAAGGTTTGGGTGAGATGAATGCCGAACAACTTTGGGAAACTACCATGAATCCGGCAACCCGTACTTTAAAACAGGTTACGCTCGAAAGCTCGGCAGAAGCCGACAGGGTTTTTAGCATGCTGATGGGTGATGAAGTACCGCCACGCCGTGAGTTTATAGAAACACATGCTAAATATGCAAAAATTGATGTGTAACTTTTTAATGAATGAACTTTTGAAAACAGCTTAAAAAATACCATTTTAAGTATAAAACCAATAGTTTTTTTAAAAATTAGTTATATATATATTAACATTAAATCCGGGGCTGGGGCACCCGGATTTTTTTATGTGGCCCTTTACCAATGATATTTTAAAAAGAAAGATACATTACATATAAAACTATATGGATAAAGGCTTTGCAGCCATATCATATTTTTAAAAAAACGGTGATTTCTTTAATAATAGCCGGATTTACGTATTAAATTGTATTAAAACTAAGGCTTAAAATGTGGGTAACTCATTTATTTTATACGTAGGTTCAGGCCCTGTGTTTTTGCTAAAAGCGATATTTTAAGTAGCTTGTACGCAATTACTAACCATAAATTTATCAAAAATGTCAAAAATGTTAACAGCCTATTGCATGAAAACAAAGGAAAAAAATGTTCCTATGCAGGATGCAGTAATAACTAAAACTTCCCGTGGAGGTTATATGGCCCAGGGACACGATGGAAAAGGAAACAAGATGACTACCATGCTTAGCGAAGCTGCAGCACTTGAAGCTGTTAAAAACGGCGTGGCTAAAAAAGCCTGGTAAATACTTACCATTTACATTACTTAGTTGCCGCCTCAATAATTTACGAGGCGGCTTTTTTATTATCCTTATTGGTACTTAAAAATTCAAATTTCCTATATTTAATTAATCCTTTTTTGAAAAACATAATTTCAAATATGAAAAAATCATTTGTCCTATTCTTATGCCTGTTGGTATCACTAATTATAACTGCACAAACGCCAAACTATGCTGTATTTACAATTCCCGATTCGTTATTAAAAGATGCCGATTTGGTGATAAGGGATGAACGGATTAATGTTAGCATAAAAGATAAGAACACCGCTTTTTATGAAGTGCACCGTGTATTTACAATAATGAACGAGCAGGCTAAAGAAAACCTCAACTTTGTACAGTTTTCTGATAAGTTTCATGTGCTTGACGATGCAGAAATAAAGTTGTACGACCAAATGGGAAAGGCAACCAAAACCTATACTAAAAAAGACATGACTTCTTTAAACTATGGCGATGGTCTTGTGCCCGAAGGCAAGGTTACTTATTACAATGTTATTGCGGCATCTTACCCTGTAACAATTGAGTATAATTATACCATTAAGTTTAAAGGTATTTTTAGTTTACCCGGTTACGATATGCAATCGCCCTGGCAATCTGTACAGCATTCGGTATATAATGTAGAAGTACCTGCTGCTTTAGGAGTGCGATATAAACTTGTAAACACTAATCATAAACCGAAGGTTAATAATACAAGCAGTAAAGATATTTATACCTGGGAATTAAAAAACCTGAAAGCCTACCGGCTTGAAAAACACAGTGGCTCGGCATATTCTTATGAACCTACTATATTGCTTGCGCCTAATAAATTTGAGTTAGATGGTTATGAAGGCGATATGACAAGTTGGAAAAATTTAGGCGCATGGATAGATAACCTGTATGCAAAAACAACCGGGCTACCCGATGATAAAAAAGCATTTTACCGGGAGATGGTAAAAAATGCAAGTACCGACAGGGAGAAAGCCATGATTTTATATAAATACATGCAGCAAAATATGCGTTATGTAAGTATTCAGTTGGGCATTGGAGGCTTAAGGCCTTTTCCGGCAAGTTTTGTTGATGATAAAAAGTATGGTGACTGCAAGGCGCTGAGCAATTATTTAAAATCGGCGTTGGATGCGGTAAATGTAAAATCAAATATTGTAATTATACAGGGCAGTACTACACCCCGGCAAGTGTATGAAGATTTTCCGGCCAATTATTTTAACCATGTAATACTTTGCATACCGCAGCCAAAAGATAGTATATGGCTTGAGTGTACCAGCACTACACTACCCTTTGGCCAGCTTGGCCCATTTACCGAAAACAGGAAAGCCATGCTGGTAACTGCCGATGGAGGGGTTTTGGTAAACACACCACAAAGCCAATATCAAAGTAATACACAGTACATGAAAACTATCATTGATGTTGATGAAGATGGCGGAGCAAAATTGAAAATGAATTACAGTTTGTATGGAGACGAAAGGGATATATTTTTAATGCGCTACCACGATTTAAAAGAAGATGAAAAACGCAAGTTCTTTATTTCGTATATGGAGTGGAAACACCCCGATGAATTTACTATCAGCAATTCAAAAGACAAAGACAACCCATACATGATAAACGCTAACATGAGCTACGAAAAAATTTATGCCTTTAATGCAGGCAGTAAACTTTTTTTCGACAGCAGGCTATACCCCGTTTTTGATGAAGACATACAGGAAAATGAAAACCGGCAGCGTGATTATTATTTTACCAATCCTTACCAGTTGGTAGATACTACGGTTTATAAATTTCCAGCGGGTTTTACCCTTGAGTCGGTGCCAAAGAATATTTCGGTAAAATTTCCTTTTTGTGAATATACATGCACCTATACCTGGAGTGCAGCAGGCCATACCTTAACTACAATTGCAGTATTACAAATAAAAGAGCGCATTGTAAAAGCTGCCGATTACCAAAAACTTGTTGATTTTAAAAAACAAGTGATGGCCGATATCAATGAAAAGATTGTGATGAAGAGGGAGTGAGGGAGGGATATGCAATTGTTTATATGCAGATTTGTATTTGATGGAATTATGATTTACAAAGCTGGAAATTGCCTTAGATTTTATTGTAGAGTTTTGTATTTTATGTAGTTAGCAGCAAGAATTTAATTTATACCTTTCATTATTGAGTTTGTAATTTGAAAAAAAAAAGATGGTTAAACAATATTATTTTTGACACAGAACTTATTGACCATTCATATTTATCAGAAACGGAGAGATACTCTTTAAAGTCATTTTTATTAGATAATAAAACTTTAGCTCAAATTGGAAAAGAGATTGAAACAAGTGATGAAAGGGCAAGACAAATTATTAAAAACGCCATTGGTAAAATATTATTAAATACAAATAATCTTATTGCTAAAAGTTTCTGGTTGCAAAAGACATTGAAAGAGAAAGATCAATTACAAAATGAATTAAAAGATATAAAACTAAAATTTAAGAAAGAGTTAGCTAGTGAAAAGCAATTGACAATTTTGTTTGAAGAAATTGATTTGCCGATTACTAATATCTCTTTCATAGTAAGAGCTAAAAATTTATTGGCAGATTTGAAAGTTAATACAGTTGGTCAACTTGCTACACTAACTAAAAACAATCTTTTTTTGATGAAAAATGCAGGAATAAAAACAGATGATGAAATAATTAAAAAAGTAGAAGAGTTTATACGTCAACTATACCATTTTTCAAAAATTCAACCCAAAGTTTTCCTTTGGCAACCCACTCAACTATTCATTACCAAAAATTAAAATTATAAAGGTAAATTTGAAACCAAATTTATCATTCATTGAGCGGCATTAAAAAATTAGCAGGGCAAACTATATGGTATGGGGCCAGTTCTATTGCTGCAAGATTTATTAATTTACTGCTAACGCCGTTTCTTACTTATAGCCTTGCCAACACGGCAGATTATGGTAAGATGGGCCTTATTTATGCAGCCATCCCAATACTGAATGTAATTTTTACCTATGGTTTTGAAACCGCTTATTTCCGTTTTTCGGCTAAAGAAGAATATAAAAAAACCATCTACAGCACTTCGGTGTTGTCTATATTTTTTTCTACCATCATCTTCACTGCCATACTTTGGGTTTACCAGGATACTTTTGCCCGGATAGTAAGCCTGCAGGATTTTCCCCAAATTGTACAGCTTAGCATTTTCATCATCGCACTGGATGCACTTAACCGCATACCCTTTGCCAGTCTGCGTGAACAGGAGCGCCCCCGAAAATTTGCTTTCATCAATATATTAAGCGTATTAATCAATGTTTTCTTTACCTGGTTCTTTATTGGTTATTGTCCTAATCATTTACAGCAAAACCCCGGTAGCTGGGTAAGTACTTTTTATAATCCTGCTACCAACCCTATTGTTTATGTGTTAATTGCAAACCTTATCCAATCGGTTGCAACGCTTTTATTGTTGTCTGGAGAGTTCTCAAAAGTTCGTTTCCGGTTCAACGTTAGCCTTTGGAAAAAAATGATGCTATATTCTATGCCGCTGATTATTGTGGGTATGGGTGGTATGATAAATGAAACTTTTGACAGGCTGATGCTTGCATGGTGGTTGCCCGGCACTTCGGTTTTTAAAGAACAGCAGGTAGGTATTTACAATGCTTGTTACAAGTTATCCATACTCATCACGTTATTTATACAGGCTTTTAGGTTTGGCGCCGAACCATTTTTCTTTAAACAAGCCGAAGGGCAAAATCCGCAAAAAGTTTATGCAAGGGTGATGAAGTTTTTTGTCATTATTGTTTCTGTAATGTTCTTACTCGTTAGCTTGTATATACCTATCTGGAAAAATTTTATTGGCCCAAAATACTGGGGCGGCCTTTCAGTGGTACCCATCCTGTTGCTGGCAAATATGTTCCTGGGTATTTATTATAACCTTTCCATTTGGTATAAACTTTCGCATAAAACCATGTCGGGTGCATGGATTACATTGATAGGAGCAGCCATTACATTTGCTGTTAATTATTTTTTTATTCCGCATTACAGTTATACAGCCTGTGCATGGGCAACCTTTACCTGTTATGGCGCCATGATGGTTATCTCTTATTTATGGGGGCAAAAAGAATACCGCATACCGTATGCATGGAAAAAATTACTTGCCTACATGGTAATTGCCGTCATCATTTATTTCATTCATTTTGGCATCACAAATTTATGGAGCGGCTTTGCCGTTAGTTTTATCACTGCATCCATACTATTGCTGCTGTTTGTATTATTTGTATCAAAAATAGAGGCAAAAGAATTTGCAAAGTTGCCGGTGGTGGGCAAATATTTTAACCGCTGATTGTATCAATCATCATCATCATCTTTTGGATTTAATTTTATAAAAGCGGCTCTTTTAGGTGCAGGCATGGTAGCATGTATGCCTTTTACACTTTTCCATATCACTTCGCTAAATTCAAGGTCAGGTATCCTGTCTTCTTTTGTAAAGTCGAAAGTAGATGATCGTTCGGCAAGTTCATTCCAGGCAAGGTTCTTATCATTTAAATCGATATTGGATGGCAGCGCCGTAAAGGTTGCGTAATTGGGTGTGGCTGTAAAGCAGCACCATAGCGGTGTGGCGGCTGCATCATACTGGCTCATGGGAGCAAGGCCAAGGATAAGTTCTATGCTGCGTAAGATACCGCTTGTGCTGTATGCGGTATGGTCGGTAAAATTTCTTTTTACATACGGACCGGCAATATATGCAGTGCTGCGATGTGCATCCACATGGTCGGGCCCGTTTTGTGCATCATCTTCCACAATAAAAATCACCGATTGTTTCCACACGGGGCTTTCGCTTACATGCTGTACAAACATACCAACAGCAAGATCGTTTTGTGCGGCATAGGCAAAGGGTGTGGGTTTGCCTTTTGATAAACCGGCAGTATGATCATTAGGAAAACGTATTGCCATAAACTGAGGCAATGCACCGGCTGCCACCAACGAATCAAATTCATGTGCCCATTGACGGTAGCGTACCGTATCACTTACATTTAAATCCCAACCGGTAAAATAAGTACAAAAATGATTTTCAAGTACCGGAAGGTTTGCTTTATAATCATCTACAAATTCTCCGTACGACCGGTAGCTTACACCTGCCCGCTTGCAGGCGCCCCATAAAAAATCTCCTTTGTTATTGGCAATTTTCCTGTGCCCTTCGGCATCATAAGAGCCACCGCGGCGGCCATAACTGGTTACCCATGTTTTTTCAAGATAATCGGTTGCATAAGCGCCCATGGTCCAGTTATGCCCGTCGGCACTTACTTCGCCATCAACATAAAAATTATCAAGCAACACAAATTCATCTACCAGTTTATGCTGATTGGGTGTTATGTGCCTGCCAAATAACACAAGGCTGCTATCGCCATTGCCGGCTTTTACATCGCCAAGCACCTGGTCGTAAGTGCGGTTTTCTTTAATGATATAAAACACATGTTTTATAGGAGAGGGGCCGCCAACCTTTGCCGGTATAGGATTGCCCGGTTCTACCTGGCTATGCATCTCTTTATCTTTTGTATATGGTGTGTTTTGATAAACCTGCCGGGAGTAAATGCTTAGTTGTTTTTCATCTGGCATGTTAATGATGCTCATTGTTCCTTTCATTAATGCACCAATGTATTGTACTTCTTTTTCCTTGTCTCCTTCCTGGTAAACAGCCGTTGGTTTTTTTTGTGCCGGGTTTGGCCCATGTGGGTTTGCAAAAGATGAAAAACCTTTGCCATTGCTAACCCAAATTTGTTTTCCTACAACCCTTACGCAGGTGGGGTACCAGCCCACAGGGATAAATCCTTTTGAAAAACTGAACCCCGGTTTACTTACATCAAATAGCGTTAAACAATTATTATCGGCATTGGCAATAAACAATGTTTTTTCGTTTTGGCTTAGCGCCACTGCATTGCTGGTGCTGCCCGGCGGTGCATCGGGATAAAGTGATGCGGTGAGGGTTTCAACAACTCTTTGTTGTTTTGTGTTAATGACCGAAACAGAATTGTCGTTAGCATTGGCAACAAAAACAAATTTATCATTCTTAGTGATGCAGATGTCATTGGGGTTATCGCCCACTGCAATTTGTGCTATTATATTTTTTGTTTGGGTGTTAAACACAATAAGTTTATCGCAACCCCAGCAACTGATGTAAAGCTCATTTTTACTGTTTGATAATAAACAGGTATAAGCTTCCCCATCAAGCTTTAGCTTTTGTATAATTTCTTTGTTAAGCAGGTTTATGATGTATAAAGAGTTATTGTCTTTTGTAACTACATACAACAATTTTTTTTTGTCATCAATATCAATGCCTGCCGGTGAAATTTTAGTAGGCCATTTTTTACCAAGTATGATGCTGTCTTTAAGTACAAGTTTGTTTTTAATAATGGCATATTGTAAAACCAGGTTATCGTTGCCACCGCTGGCAAACAGGTATTGGTCGTTGCCGCCAAAGCAAAGTCCCAGCCAGCTTTTGGCCACTTCAATATTATCCAGTATTTTTTTTGTTTTTGTATTAATTAACTGAATGCTTTGTTTTCCCTGCCCGTTGTTGGTAACGGCTATAAGTTTTTTTGATTTGCTTACGGCAATATTCAATGGCAAATCGCCCAATGGCAAACTGCTGCCGGCAGGCGATAACGACCAACCGTTAGGCAGCGTTATGGTTTGCTGGCCCATGGCATGTAAGGATGCAAGCAGGATAAAAAAAATAAGTGTTTTTATTTTATACATGGTAATTCTATTTTTTTTTAATTAGCGAAGTTTAACATCAAAAACATACCAATTAATATTTTTTATACAGGCTGTAAATGATTTTTTCATCAGCCTTGTTAATTATTGGCAAAGTATCCTGCTGCACAAAATGCAGTTTAAATGCTTTAATAGCGGCAATGCTGTCTTTGGTTTTGTATCCTATAATGCGTAATGCATCCATGGCATTAAAATTATTAGGCAACGATACATTTGTTGTATCGTACCAGTTGCCAAATCCGTTTTGCGCAAGTAGCTGCCAGGGGAAAAACCTGCTTGGGTCAACTTTCCTGGAAGGGGCAATATCTGAGTGACCAATAAAATTTGCAGTAGGTATATTGTATTTTTTCTTCAAATTTTTTAAAACCATCAACAGGCTGTTTATTTGGGTTTCGGTAAATGGTTCATACCCGTTATTATCCAGTTCTATACCAATAGATACAGAGTTTACATCTGTAACATTGCCCCAATTGGCGGCGCCGGCATGCCAGGCACGCAGGTAATCATTTAGCATGTGATGTACAGTGCCATCTCTGCAAATAACATAATGAGCGCTCACCTGCGTACGGGTAAGAGTAAACGTATGTAGCGTTTGTTCGCAACTGTTTTGTGCCGTATGGTGTATAATTACAAAGTTGGGCCTGCGTATACCAAAATTTGTAGTGCCCACCCAGGCTGCAGGAGCAATAGTACTGTCGGTATTGGCAGGTTGTTTTTTTAATTCTCTTGCCAATGCACGTGCCTGTTTTTTATAACTGCGGTTAGTGGCAGCATACTTACTACAACTGTTACTTAAAAAAATAACCAGCAGTAAAGGAATAGTTTTTTTGAAGCTCATAAAAAGAATGTGGTAGCGAAAGTTACATCTTAATTTGCATGTAACAGTTTAAACTTATACAAAGGGTAATTTGGCCTGCAGTTTAGAGATAAGTTTATGATAAATGAACATATCATTTAGATAAGGCTTAATTTTATACAGGCGGTATTGAAATAAATTTTTCATATTTACAACCCGGTAATTAAGATTACCTTTCAGGGATAAGTTTACAAGCATGAAAAAATACTTACTCTTCATTTTTATTTTAATTAGTGCATCATTAGCGTATGCACAGCAAAAACCTGCCTATATACTTTATGATGCAAAAGGTAAAAAAGTTTCTTACGATAAGATGATACGCCGTCTTGCAAAAAAAGATATTGTTCTTTTTGGCGAATACCATAACAATGCTATTGCACACTGGATGGAGCTTTCAGTGGCAAAAGACTTAAGTAAAAAACGAAGTTTAATTTTTGGCGCCGAAATGTTTGAGGCAGATAACCAACAGGCATTGAGTGATTATATGGCCGGCAAAATTACAGCCAAAGGATTTGACACTACTGCAAGGCTGTGGAATAATTATAAAACCGATTATGCACCCATTGTAAATTTTGCTAAAGAAATTAAAGCGCCTTTTATTGCTACCAATATTCCCAGGCGATATGCATCGCTTGTTTCAAAAAAAGGGTTTGCTGCTTTGGATAGTTTATCGGCATTAGAAAAAAGCTGGATGGCGCCATTACCGATGGATTATGATTCTACTTTACCCGGTTATGTAAAAATGCTGGAAATGATGGGTGGCCATGGCGGTGCTAATATGCCAAAAGCACAGGCAAGCAAAGATGCTACCATGGCTTATTTTATATTACAAAATTATAAGCAGGGCTCGCTTTTTATTCATTACAATGGTTCTTACCATTCGGATAACTATGATGGCATAAATTGGTATCTTAAAAGAAAACAACCGGGTTTACATTATGCAACTATTACAACGGTATCGCAAAAAAATATACAAACATTATTACAGGAAAATAAGCTTAAAGCCGATTATATAATATGTGTTGATGAAGATATGACCAACACATATTAGCTTATTTAAAAAATTTAAAAGTTAAAAAAACATTCCTTTTTTACAGGAACTTTAAAATTTCTTAATTTTATTTTATTGAAATAAATCAATTTCATAAAAACAATTACTACACTTTGCAATTCATAAAAGTTTTTTTCAAGAGCCAGGCAAATAACAGGGATTTTAAAAAACAACTTAGCAATGTGCTTGGTTTTATGCCGGGCGATATTGCCTTGTACAAAACGGCATTAAGCCACCGAAGTGTAAGGGAAGGCGCTGATGAAAATAATGAAAGGCTTGAGTTTTTGGGTGATGCGGTACTAAGTTCTATTGTGGCACATTATCTTTTTAAAAAATATCCATACAAAGGCGAAGGTTTTTTAACCGAAATGCGAAGTAAGATGGTAAACCGCCAAAAGCTAAATGATATTGCATTAAAGATGGGGCTTAAGAAAATTACTTTTTATAATAAGTACGATAATGCGCTGAAGATATCACAAATTTTTGGAAATACTTTAGAAGCTTTGATAGGTGCTGTTTATCTTGATAAAGGGTATATCGGTACACTAAAATGGGTGGAGAAATACATTATTATGCCGCATATGTTTATGGACGACCTGGAAGATGTGGAAATAAACATCAAGAACAGGCTGTATGGCTGGGCTAATAAAAACGGGAAGGCGCTTGAGTTTGAAACACTGGATGAAAAATTTGAAAATGGCCGCCGTTTGTTTACCATTGGCGCCACTGTTGATGGCGAACTGATAGCCGAAGCAAAAGGATACAATAAAAAAGATGCCAGCCAGGTGGCCGCACAGCTTGCGGTAGCTAAATTGGGGTTATAAAAAAATTGTTCCTGTATTTATTTAAAAAGAAAAAACTAACCATGCGTTTTGGAATTTTAGGAAGTGGAAGTTGGGGAACAGCCATAGCAAAAATTTTAACCGATAATGGTAACTCAATATATTGGTGGAACAGGAGCAAAGCAGATATACAATACCTGCTGAACCGCCGGCACAACCCACAATATTTATCTGCAGCACATTTTGATATTACAAAACTTCATTTAACCACCAACCCGGCCGAAGTAATTGCCAATAGCGATTTCGTTGTAATTGTTATCCCATCAGCATTTGCAGAAGATGCATTAAAAGACCTTGACAGGGATATTTTTAAAGGGAAGAAAATTATTTCTGCCATTAAAGGCATCTTGCCAGGGCAAAACATTTTACTAAATGAATACCTTTCAATTGAGTTTGCTGTAACACTAAACGATTATTTTGCGGTACTTGGCCCCTGCCATGCCGAAGAAGTGGCTGCCGAAAAATTATCGTACCTAACCTTTAGCGGTATTGATGTAAAAACAACAACTGCCATTGCAACTTGTTTTAAAACTCAATACATTAATACTATTGTTAACGATGATATTTTTGGTGTGCAGTATGCAGCTGTGTTAAAAAACATTTATGCTGTAGGGGCGGGCATGGCTCATGGGCTTGATTATGGTGATAATTTTTTAAGTGTATTTATTGCCAATGCAGCCGATGAAATGGCTGGATTTTTAAAAAAGGCCGGCATTAAAAATATTGAAGTGGGGCATACCTATACCAGCCAGGCATCTGTTGAGCAAAAGAAAAATAATTATGCTGCATCCGTTTACCTTGGAGATCTGTTGGTTACCTGTTACTCATTGCACAGTCGTAACCGTGCATTTGGCAATATGATTGGTAAGGGCTATACAGTAAAAGCCGCACAGCTTGAAATGAGTATGGTGGCCGAAGGGTATAATGCCAGCAAGTGTATGCACATCATCAATAAAAAAATAAATGCCGATATGCCCATTGCCGGTACCATTTATAATATACTTTGGGAAAACCTGCCTGCTGCAGATGGATTTAAAATCATTGAGCAATCATTAGTGTAAAAAGAATTTTTTGTTCATTATCAATTGTAAGTATAGCTGAATAAAAAACATTATCATTTAAAAAAACAAAGCCGCTGCAATTCCATCGGCAAATAATTTTCCTTCATCAGTAAGTACAATCCGGTTGTTGTTAATTTTTAATTTGCCGGTATTTTCATATTTATGGCTTTCATCTATAAGTTTAAAACTTTTTTCTTCTCCAAAATGATGCACAATATAATTTAGATCAAGGCCTTCCATTGTTCTAAGCTTCGTCATAATATATTCGTTAAGCTGTTGTGTTTTAGAAAGCGTTTCCTGTTCAAACGGGATGATATTATTTTGTAGCGATTGTATGTACAAGCTGTTGTTGGCAATGTTCCACCATCGTTTTTTCCCGTCAAAGCCATGTGCGGCAGGGCCAAAAGCATAGTAGCTGTCTCCGGCCCAGTAACTGCTGTTGTGCCTGCTTCTATAACCGGGCTTTGCAAAATTGCTTATCTCGTAATGTTCATACCCGGCTTCTTTCATCCATTTCATAAGCAATAAAAACTGGCGGGATTGTTTTTCGGCATCTACATCCTGCTTTTTATTTTGTGCAATCATCTTATATAAGGCTGTTTTGGGTTCTACCGTTAATGCATAACAGGATACATGCGGAATGTTTTTTTCAATTACCATCGCTACATTTTTTTTCCAACCATCATCGTTTAAAATAGGAGAACCATAAATAAGATCAACAGAAAAATTGGTAAAACCTGCGGCTTGTATTTTATCAATACAAACTAAAGAATCAGCAGCAGTATGCACCCTATTCATCCACAACAGTTCTTCATCCAAAAAACTTTGTATGCCAACGCTTAGGCGGTTGATGCCAAATAATTTCCATTGATGTAGTTTTTCATCAGTGATATCATCGGGGTTTGCTTCTAATGTAATTTCAATATCATCTGCAAAATTAAATTGCTGATGTAAAGAATCGAATACCAGTTTCAATTCATCTTCGTGTAAAATACTTGGTGTACCGCCACCAAAATAAAGTGTTGCAATTTTTTCTTTGTATTGATGTGGTGTAGATAAGGATATCTCTTTACATATTGCATCAATCATTTTTGCTTTTTGCCCCATTGAAGTAGAAAAATGAAAATTACAATAATGACAAGCCTGTTTGCAAAATGGAATATGGATATAAATGCCGGGCAAGGTTTTTGTTTTTTTAGCCCAAAAGTATCGGGATAATATTTTAGATTTGATTATTGATGGCTCCAGTTAAATTTATACGCTGCAAAATATTGATTCCTGTATTGCTTTGTACAGGTATTTTTTTTTCTGCATCGGTAATTGCACAGGTAAATAAAAGCCCTGCTTACCTGTTACAAATTAAACTGGTTGACAAAGATAGCGTCTTTAACCTGCAGGCATTAAAATTACAAACAAGCTTTTCAGGTAAATCTTCTTGTTACAATTATATCAGCAGTTTAATTTCTTTGTTAAGCTCAAAAGGTTATCCAACAGCATCGGTAGATAGTATTTTGGATAAAGAAAACTACACACTAATCCATTTATTTTTAGGCAAACAATATTATTGGATTAACCTGCACACCGATAGTTTGGAGAAAGCAGCATTGGCCTACAGCAGGTTTCAAAAAATAGATTATGAAGGTAAGTTGCTAAACATGCAGCAACTCACCAGCCTGCAACAAAAAATATTAACTTATTATACCAATAATGGTTACCCTTTTGCAAAAGTTTATTTAGACAGTATTCGGCTTTACGATGATAAAATGGAAGCAAGATTAAAAGCTGATAAAGGGCAGGTTTATTATTTAGACAGTATCAGGATAATTGGAAAGGGAAAGATTTCAAAAAAATTTCTGCAGCATTATTTAAATATACCCAATGGAAGTTTATATAACCAACAAAAAATTGACCAGGTAAGTAAACGCCTGCAGGAACTGCCATACCTGCAAGAGCAACAACCTGCTAATATTGGTATGTTGGGTACAGGTGCTATTCTTAATTTATACCTGGCTCCCAAACGCAGCAGCCAGGCCGATTTTTTAATAGGATTTTTACCTGCATCGGGCCAGCAATCAAAACTTCAAATTACTGCCGATGTTAACCTAAACCTTAAAAATGCATTAAATAACGGCGAAACCATTTTATTAAAATGGCAGCAGTTGCAACCAAAATCGCCCAGGTTAAATGTTGGATTTCAATATCCATATATCTTTAATTCAAATTTTGGAGTTGATTTTTTGTTTGATCTGTTTAAAAAAGACTCTTCTTTTTTACAAGTAAATGCACAACTTGGTTTGCAGTACCTGTTAGCCGCTAACCAGTCGGGGAAAATATTTGTGCAATGGCAAAATAATTTTTTACAAGGCTCGGGTGTTGATACCAACCTGGTAAAAGCTACTAAAATGCTTCCGCCCAATATTGATGTAAAAGCTGTAAACATAGGCCTTGACTACAACTGGCACAACACCGATTACCGGCTTAACCCACGTAGCGGCAATGAAGTGAATATAACTGCGGCCATAGGTATAAAAAATATTAAACCCAATTCCGACATTTTAAGTATAAAGGATACATCTTTTAATTATGCAAGCCTTTACGATTCGGTAAAAAACCGTTCGTATCAATTAAGGATAAAACTTAACGGGGCACATTATTTTCCGCTGGGCAAACAGGCAACATTAAAAACAGCATTCAACGGCGGGCTTTACTCAAGCCCGGGTACATTTCGTAACGAACTGTTCCAGATAGGTGGATATAAGATAATGCGTGGGTTTAGTGAAGAGAGTATTTATGCTACGCAATATGCCGTACTTACAGCAGAATATCGTTTCAGGTTGGCTTTAAATTCTTACTTCTTTGGATTTACTGATATTGGATGGACAAAAAACAAATATCAAAATATTGATGTAAACAATAACTTTTTTGGGGCAGGCCTGGGTCTTGCTTTTGAAACAAAATTTGGGTTGCTTAATATAAGTTATGCAGCAGGCAAACGAAACGATGTTAAGTTTAATATCAGGGAAGCATCAAAAATACATTTTGGGTATATCAATTACTTTTAACATTCTCATCGGCAGCAATTATTTTTGCAGCTAAATAATTATAAGTGAAGCAGCTTGTATTCTTTATATTGTGTATCCTGCTATTTTCTGTTGCTATACAGGCACAACTTACCGATACTACCGGTAAAAAAGTTGATACTTCAAAAAACAGGTTAAGTATTGATTCGGTAGTTGCCATTAACAAAGCTCCATCTCTGCCCTATCACTATAAAAACAAAATATTAAACAGCGATGAAACCCCGGTTTCGTTTGCTATTGATATAAAAAAAACAAATGATAAAGACAGTTTATTTTATTTAGTAGCCTTGTTAGTATTGTGTTTGGCTATATTAAAGTATTTTAACAGCCGCTATTTTAATAATCTTTTCAGGGTATTTTTTAATACTTCATTAAGGCAAAGCCAGTTAACCGACCAGTTAATACAAGCAAAATTAACTTCCTTACTTTTTAATATATTCTTTATACTAAGTTGCGGTTTTTATGTTTACCTGTTATTAGCAAACATTGGCTATGCCGATGAAGATCATAACTGGATTTTATTGCTTTCGGCCATTGTATTAACAGGTGTTGTGTATCTTATAAAATTTTGTACACTTAAATTTACGGGGTGGGTAACTGGCTTATCGGCAATTACAGATACTTATCTGTTTATAATTTTTCTTATTAATAAAATAATTGGAATTTTTTTAGTGCCAGTAATAATTGTGTTTGCTTTTTCATCAAAAGAAATTATACATATAAGTTTAATTATATCGGGCCTTTGCATTGTGCTGCTTCTTTTTCTTCGCTTTTTCAGGTCTTATGGGTTATTGCAACACCAGTTACGTATAAGCAGGTTTCATTTTTTCTTATACCTGGTTGGGATAGAGATATTACCGCTTTTACTCATTTACAAAGGGGTGATGGTTTATTTATCTAAAAATCTTTAATTTTGCAAAAGCACCCTACAGTATATATATGATAAAAAACGGCTCATCAAAAACTGTTGCTTCTGTAAAACCGGTAAAGAAAATACTTATTTCTCAGCCTAAGCCCGAAGGTGAAAAATCGCCTTATTTTGATTTAGCAAAAAAACATGGCATAAAGCTTGATTTTCACCCTTTTATCATTGTGGAAGGTATTACTGCAAAAGAATTTAGAAAACAAAAGATTGATTTTGCAAATTATAGCGCAGTAATTTTTACCAGTCGTAATACAATAGATCACTTTTTTAGGATTTGTGACGAATTGAAAGTGAGTGTATCGCAAGACACGAAATATTTTTGTATTACCGAAGCAGTGGCGCTTTATCTTCAAAAATTTATACTATACCGTAAGCGAAAGGTATTTTATGGTGCAGATGGTACCAATAAAAGCCTGTTTGATGTTATTAATAAACACAAAGACAATGAAAAGTTTTTGTACCCTTGTTCAGAATCGTTTGATAGTGAAATAACAAACTGGCTGATACAAAACAATTGCGGTTATGCTACACCTGTTCTATACAGGATAATAAGCAACGATTTAAAAGAAGTAATAGCCAGGGAATACGACATTATATGTTTGTTTACACCCGGTGGCGTAAAAAGCCTGATAGAAAATTTTCCAAAATTTAAGCAAAACGGTACCAGGATAGGGGCTTTTGGCGCCAATACATTTAAAGCTGTTGAAGATGCCGGGCTGGTTCTTGATATTAAAGCACCACAACCACAGGCCCCCAGTATGATTAGTGCCCTTGAGTTATACCTTACTGCCCTAAAGAAAAAGTAGCCATCAATTAAGCTGTTTAGCTGTTGCCTGAAAATTTTATGATTTTTCTAACATAGTAAAACGAGGATTTATCGTTTCTGTGAATATGCACAAAAGAACGAACACAAAACTTTATTTTTTGTGATGAGGTGTATAAAATCTTAGTTTCCTATACAGCAAAATCAACCTTAACTAACTTGTTTACCTGCAAAACCTCAATTTAAAAAACCCTAAAAAAAGGCTTTTAAACACAATATTTGCAATTTTAGTCCGTTTACAAATTTCGGGTTCAAATTTTTGTTTAAAAAATTATTTCAATATCAACTAGAAAACGATGATAATTCAAAATAATCATTACATTTGCCCAATACCCTCAAAGTTAAAAACAATGAAGTACAGGCTCTTTTACATGGTAGCATTCACAGCTATCACAACATTATCTGTCAGTTGTAAAAAATCTGGTAGTAAATCCAGTGCCGGTTACAAAGCCGACAAAGGGCAACTCATAGGGGTTGCACCATCATCAAAATGGAGCCTGCCAAAGCCTCCGGGCATGGTTTACATTCCACCAGGAACATTTCACATGGGATCCAGTGATGAAGATATGAGCTATGCATTAACAGCTCGTAACAAAGCTGTGTCAATTAGTGGCTTTTGGATGGATGCAACTGAAATAACCAATAATGAATACCGCCAGTTTACCAACTGGGTAAGAGATTCAATTGGTGCAAAATTGATGGGCTTTGTAAAGCAAGGGCCCGATGGTAATGAATATATTGACTGGGATAAAGCTTATAAAATTAAATGGAACGATAAGGCAACTTTAGAAAAAGTAGATGCCATGATTGTTACTCCCGATAATAGAATTTTTGGAAAAAAAGAACTTGATGCTACAAAAATTGTTTATCAGTCAGAAGTTTTTGATTATAAGGCAGCAGCCCAAAACAGGGATGCAACTATTCCACGTTCTAAATTCATTGTTAAAAAAGCAATACCGGTTTATCCAGATTCACTTTGCTGGGTAAGAGATTTTGCATATTCATATAATGAGCCAATGGCAAAAAAATATTTTAGCCACCCTGCATTTGGAAATTACCCTGTAGTAGGTGTAAACTGGAAACAGGCAACTGCTTTTTGCGAATGGAGGACTCATTATTTAAATGCATACCTGGAATCGAAAAAAAGAAATACAGAATCTGACTTTAGGTTACCTACTGAGGCCGAATGGGAATACGCTGCAAGAGGCGGCCGTTCACAAGCTGATTATCCCTGGGGCGGTTATTACCTGCGTAATAAAAAAGGATGCCTGCTTGCAAACTTTAAACCGGGCCGTGGTAATTATCCTGAAGATGGGGGATTTTACACCGTTCGTGCAGATGCTTACTGGCCAAACGATTTTGGTTTGTACAATATGGCAGGTAACGTAGCCGAATGGACTTCTTCATTGTATTATGAAGGTGCCTACAATTTTCAACATGATATGAACCCCGATATAAGGTACAATGCCAAAGAAACAGATAAACCCCGTGATAAGCGTAAAGTAATTAGGGGCGGAAGCTGGAAAGATGTTGGTTATTTCTTGAGAACCGGTACTCGTACTTACGAATACCAGGATACATCCAAATCTTATATAGGTTTCCGTTGTGTAATTGATTTACCACCAGCTCAAAAAAAAGGTAAAAAATAAATCATTTTTTAATTAACTATTTACTGTTGTTTTAAGTACCTGGATGATTGTTCAGGTACTATACAACATATATATATTCAAACATAAAAAAACCTCCAAATTAAAACTCTAAATTTTTAAAACCATGGCTCACAACAAAAGAACTTTTTTAACCTTAATCGACGTTTTGGTAAGTGCCGGCGCTGCCGTAGTAATATTTGCAGCTTGGGCAAAACTTACACACCAGCCTTTTGCTGATTTGATGTTAACAATTGGTATGTGGTGCGAAACAGCCATATTTCTTGTGTATGCAATTGTGGAATGGGTAAAACCAAAACATCACGAGGAAGACGACCAGCCAGATGATATTGTTGCTCAAAATCCATCTTTGGAATCAATGGATAAGATGCTCCAAAGTGCAGATATTACACCTACCAACCTTAAAAGACTTGGCGAAGGGTTTCAAAAACTATCCAACACTGTAGGTAACATGCACGAAATTGGCGATGTGGTTAAAAACACAGGCGATTTCAGCAATAAAACAAAAGAAGCTACAGCAGCATTAGGTAGCATGTCAACTGCATTTTCAAACAGCGCTGCTACTATGAGCAGTTTTAACAACGCAGCCGATAGTGCTAAAGGATTTCATGAGCAGGTACAGGTGTTAACTAAAAACCTGGGTTCGTTAAATACTATTTATGAACTAGAGCTTAAAGAAAGCAACAATCATTTAAAATCATTAAATACGTTTTATGGTAAACTTGCCGAAGCCAGCCAAACTATGATGAGCACAGTAGATGATGCAGGAAAGGCTAAGGAACAAATTAGTGTATTGGCTAATAACCTGGGTAAATTAAATGCAGTGTATGGTAACATGCTTAGTGCTATGCAGGGTGGCCGTTAATACATAAAAGTATCAACCCAATAAACAAAGAAAACCATTTTAAACTAACAATCGTAAAATCAAAATATTATGGCTTTACCTAGAGAGCCCCGGCAAAAGATGATTAACATTATGTATTTAGTGTTAACAGCTATTCTGGCGCTGAACGTATCAGCGGAAGTTATTGAGGCTTTTAAAACGGTGGATAAAAGTTTGCAATCATCAAGCGCAAATATTAAAGCATCAAACGAAGTGCTGTATAAATCCTTAACAGATAAGTTAAGCGATGATAAGACCAAATTACAAGCTGCTGTATGGCAACCCAATGCCGAGAAAGCAAAAAATTATGCTGCAGAATTGGTTACTTATATAGATAACCTGAAACAAGAACTTAAAAAAGGCGCAGGACTTACTATAAAATCAGACGGAAAAGAGGATTTTAAAGAGGATAACCTTGACGCATCTACCCGTTTATTTGAAACCAATGGAGAAGGCGCTAAACTTAAAGCAAAACTGGAAAAATTTAAAACTGATATGCTGAATATTGATCCGAAAATTAAAGCACAGTTTGAAAATAATTTCCCTGTAAGTACAGATGGAGTGGAAGGCAAAGAAGGGAAAAAAGATTTTGTTACTGGTTATTTTCATATGACGCCAACCGTAGCAGCATTAACCATTTTGAGCAAATTTCAAAATAATATCCGCACGGTAGAAAACCAAATAGTTAGTTATTGCCATAGCCAGGTTGGCGCTGTAGAAGTGCATATGGACCAGGTAGGTGTATTGGTAGGCCAAAATTCAAATTATTTAATGCCAGGCCAGGAATTGGTTGTAACAGCCGGCGTTGGCGCTTATAGTTCTACGGTTAAATCAAATATTACCGTTAATGGCAGCCCAATTAACCTTGTAGCAGGCCAGGGCGAGTATAAAACAACTGTAAGCGGAGCCGGTAAACATACTATACAGGTAAGCGGTAGCTTTATTGGTGAAGACGGAAAACCGGTAGCCATAAGCAAAACCATTGAATATACTGTAGGTATTCCGGGTGGAGCAGCAGTAATGCTAGATAAGATGAATGTATTTTATATAGGTGTTGATAACCCTGTTACAATTTCTTCCGGATCAGGTTGGGATAAGACTTCTGTATCAATGTCAGGTGGTACTATATCAGGATCAGGATCTAACAGGATTGTAAGAGTAACACAGGTAGGCGCAGCAAGCATTACAGTAACAGCAGATGGTAAATCAAGTAAATTTGATTTCAGGGTTAAACGTATTCCTGACCCGATAATTAAGGTTGGTCCAAGTGGAGGTGGTAAAATGCTTTCAAATATATTCAGAGGCCAGCAATTTGTAAGAGCTGAATTAGAAAATTTTGATTTTGATGCACGATTTAGTGTAACAGGCGCAACTATTTACTTTAACAATCCCGGCGACAGGAATGTAAAACAAATAACCATAAACAGTGGTAGCTTGGCTCCTGCTGCTGAATATATGAAAACACTGGCTCCTGGTTCATCAGTAATTTTTGATAACATACGAGTGGTAGGGCCAGATGGTGTAACAAGAACAATTCAAAACCCTCCTGGATTCTCATTATACTAGGAGATTTAAAAATAAACGCTATGAAAAAGCAGTATTTTAAATATTTTTTACTGGCTGTTTGCTTAGGCTTGTTTGTAAATATTGCCGAAGCTCAGAAAAAACGTACTTCAAAAAAACGTACCAGTACCCGTAAAACGGCATCTTCTAAAACAAAGGCTAAGATACAGCCTACTGTACCGCAGGTTGATACTGTTGCTATTGTTGCAGCACCACCACCTCCACCGCCGCCAAATGATAGCTTGCCAATACCAACGGTAAAAAAATCATTAAGGCCCGATGAAGCAGTGGAAACAACCATGCTTAAAGACAGGACACCTCTGCCTTACGAAAACCTTAGGGCCGATGATGCACTTTACCGTCATAAAATTTGGCGTGAGATTGATACCAGGGAAAAAATAAACCTTCCTTTCAGGTATGCAGCTGATGAAAATAACGGAAACCAACGTTTTATTTCCATTTTATTTAAAGCTATACAGGATAGCGCTGTTACTGTTTTCAGCAATGTAGATGATAGGTTTACTACACCAATGACCAAATTAGAAGTTGTACAAAAATTAGCTGGAGAACCAATACAAATTCCAATTTATGATTCGCTTGGAAACGTTACAGGGTATAAATCAGAATCCAGGGATATAGTGTTGGACTCTTTTTATAAATTCAGGATAAAAGAAGAAGTGATTTTTGATAAGGAAAGCTCTCGTTTATTTTGGAGAATTTTGGGTATTGCACCGGTAATGAATGTGTACACTGCACAAACAAACCAATTTGTAGGTACTACAGAATTATTCTGGGTATATTATCCTGATATGCGTCCCATCTTCTCTAAATACGATGTGTATAATGGTAAAAATTATGGCGCCCGTATGAGTTGGGAAGACTTGTTTGAAAGCCGTATGTTTTATGGCCGTATTATTAAAAGTTCGCTTGATAACCCTTACGACAGGTTTATTGACCAGTATCCCGGCTTAAAAGATAAGCCTATCCTTCAATTGCTTGAAGGCGAGAATATTAAAGAAAAAATATTTAACTACGAACAAGACCTTTGGTCGTATTAATAAATACTTAATTTACAAAAGCCCCCGAAAAACGGGGGTTTTTTATTTCAATTTTTTTAAATAAAAAAGACAAAAATATTTTAGGTAACAAGTAATACATAACCCTAATAAGTTATCAACATTATCAAAATAAACAAAAAATACCCCTTTTAGGGTATATGCGGTAACCTATCTTATGTATATCTTCGCCTTGGTTTTTCATAGGATATTGGATTTTAAACGGGGCTGAATTTCTATTCCGGCCCCTATTTTTTTAATGGCCTTTAAAGTAATTGAAAACAAGGGCAGCTTTTGATTTATCAATTACCGTTTCTAACTCTTCGGCTGTTTTACTTTTAATATTCTTTACCGATTTAAATTTTTTAAGCAGCAAATTAGCTGTAGTTTTTCCAATGCCTTTTATTTGTTCAATCTCGTTTACAAAGGTTCCTTTACTGCGTAAATTTCGGTGATAGGTAATACCATGCTTATGCACTTCATCCCTAATTCTTCTTATTAACTTTAGGCTTTCGCTATCCCAGGGTAGTTTTACAGATTGGGTATCTCCCGTAAAAAATATCTCTTCTTCATTTTTTGCCAGGCCTATTACGGTAATGCTGCTTTGTAGTTTTAATGCAATAATACTTTTCATGGCAGCGCTCAATTGCCCCTTGCCACCATCAATAATTACAAGTTGGGGTAAAGGGGTTTTCTCTTCGGTAAGCCGTTTATATCGCCTGTAAACAACTTCTTCCATAGAAGCAAAATCGTTAATGCCAACTACTGTTTTAACTTTATAGCGCCTGTATTCTTTTCGGTTGGGTTGGCCGTTTATAAAGCATACCATGGCCGATACTGGGTAACTGCCATGTAGGTTAGAGTTATCGAAACATTCAATATGCAGGGGCAGCGATGAAAGTTGCAGGTCTTTTTGTAATTGTTTTAGCACATCAGTTTTTTCTTTAGCCGATTTTTCTTCAAGATTCAGCATTTTCCTTTTTTTAAGATCGTTCCTAAAGTAGTTTACATTTTTTAATGAAAGTTCCAAAAGCTTTTTCTTATCGCCGGCTTTAGGTACAGTTATTTTTATCGCTTCCTGTGGGTAATCAATAGTAAATGGTACAATAATTTCACTGGTTTTACTGTTAAAGCTGTCTCTTAATTGTGCTATTGCAAATGCCAGTACTTCGGGTGCTGTTTCTTCCATCTTTTTTTCAAGCATGATTGTTTTGGTTTGCACAATGGTGCCTGCATTTACAGCCAGGTAATTTACATAAGCCATATTACCTTCTTCTAAAATGGAAAAAACATCTACCGAGCCCATACGGGTGTTTACTACAGCCGAGCGTACCTGGTAATTTTTTAAGTGTTCAATTTTTGTTTTATAATGTGCTGCTTCTTCAAATTTCATAGCAGCTACACAAGCTTTCATCTCTTTTTTAAAATACTGTATTACCGGCCTAAGATTACCTTTTAGCAGGTTTACCAGTTGCGATAATTCTTCATTATAATCTTCGGGAGTTTGTAACCCTTCGCAAGGGCCTTTGCAATTGCCCAGATGATACTCTAAGCAAACTTTGAACTTGCCTTTTTTGATATTGTTTTCGGTGAGGTTTAATTTACAGTTGCGTAAATGTATATTGCGTTTTATCACTTCAAGTAACTCCCTTACTTTTTCCACAGATGTGTATGGGCCTAAATATTGCGAGCCATCATTTATTTTCCGCCTGGTAAAAAACACACGGGGAAAAGGCTCATTTTTTATTACAATGTATGGATAGGTCTTATCATCTTTAAGGCTGATGTTAAACCGAGGCTGAAACTCTTTGATAAGTGTATTCTCCAGCAAAAAAGCATCCTGTTCGTTATTAACAATGGTAAACTCTATGTGATGGATGCGATGAACAAGTTCGTGTGTTTTAAAGTTGGTTAGCGTTTTAGAAAAATACGAACTTACCCTTTTGCGCAGGTGTTTTGCTTTGCCTACATACAACAATTCGTTTGCCTGGTCGAAATATTTATAAATACCAGGTTGCGTGGGAATGGTATGAGCAATAGCAGAAAATTCCTTTTGTGTCATTTTTTTAAAAATCCCAGGTAAGTTTTGTTTCTTTATCTACTTTTGATACACCTTCTTTATTAGTACTAATACTTACAATTTTGCACCATTGATTACTTAGCCAGGTAAGTTGTAACATCTTTCCTCCATCCAATTCTTTAACCAGGTATACTCGTTTTACTTTTTGTGTTTCCGGATTAAGATACACATCCCAATGCCTAAGTTTCAAACTATCGGGTAAGGGGCCTTTGGCTTCGTATGTAAACGTTATAGCATTGATGGTTTGGTCTAAAAAACTTTTTTCGGTGAATAGATTTGTAAGGTTAACCGAATCTATTACCGGGTGTAAAAATTCACTAACTGCCGAATCTATATTTTCAATTTTAACCCATACAGAATCGGTATGATTGTTTTGAGTAGTATATAACAATGGATTGATGCCCTTGCTTTTAATTTCAAATATTTCTCCTTTTATATACGCAGTTACAGGGAAAAATTTTTGCTGAACAGTATCAGCCACCACTGCTTTGTTGTCTTTTGTTTCTTTTTTGCCCTGGTTACAGGATACGATAACGGATAAGGAAAGTAAGGTGATTACTATATTTTTCATTATTCAAAATTAAAAGTAAAGGCCCGTATTGCAAAACCACTGTTGATGTACTGAATATAAAAAAACGCAGCAAAGTTATTTGCTGCGTTAAATATCTTTTTTATAAAATTTAAAAACCTTTAGTAAGCCCTAATTTAAGTCCAACAGCATAGGGCTTTTCAATAAGCACTACATTTCTTTTATAGGTAGAAAAAACCTGGGTGCGTACCTGTGGCCCCACCTGTAAATTATAAGAACCCAGTTTAAAGTTCATATAAGTTTCAAATCCCAGGTTCAGGTTCCAACTACTGATGGAAGAAGGATATGAAACATAATTTTTAAGGTCGGCCGATACAATATGTGCATTACCACCAAAAATATAAGTTGGTTGCAAAGTAGCACCAGCATACCAATCTACTTTTTCTTTGCTGCTTAACTTATATGCAAAACCTACAGGTAACGAAATTTGATAAGTTCGGTTATGCAAAGTGATTGGCTTAAGCGGAGTGCTGCTAACAGGGTTAAAGGTAGAACTGCTTCTTGGCGACAGGTATGAATAACCGGTTACAGGATCGTTTAGCAAAATGGTTGTTATTACCGGGTGGTACGACTGGTCTGCATCTATATTGAAATTTGTGTAATTAAATTGTAGCCCTGCCTTTACCAATAAATTTTTTGCAAACGAATAGTGCAGGCTTATGCCTGTTTCAATACCAAAGCCAGGTTTTTGGCTGATAGCATTATTTAAATCGCCGGTAACCATTGGTGCTGTAGAGCCTTTTGATTTTGTTGTTAGCTTGCGATAATTAACAGCAGGCGTAACATAAAATTGAAAAGCAAGTTTTCCCTTTAATTTATTATGCCTTTTTTTATTTTGTAATGCAAATGCTTCTATCCAGGCCTTGTCTTCGGGAGTTAATGTTTTATTGCTGTTGTATTCAGGTTTTGCATTTTGTTCTGCAGTTTGTTCAACTGGTTTTAATTTATCGGCATCGTTTTGTGCGTTGATGTTATCTGTAAATGCTATAGCTTCGGTATTATCAATTTCACTTTCAACTTGTTTTTTATTTACTACAGCATCCTGAGTTTTTAATTTTGTTGATGAGGGTTTATTTTTTTTGCCTGCTACCAATGAAACATCTGCAAACAACTGGTTGTTTTTAATATAGTCATCCATACGTTGTACCAGGCCTTTATCGTTATTTTTTGTTACTTCGGTAGATATGGTTTCACCACCGGCTTTGGTTGTATTGAAGAAACCTTCCGGCCTGTTGTTTCTAACTACGGTGTAAGTATAAAAGTCGGTTTCATTATTTAAAACATCATCAAACGCATTTGTATAAACACCACCAGTTTCTTTTATTTTTACTATGGAGGCCGGTTTGGTTTCATTTACATTTACATAAGATGTGTTTTCAGGTTTACCAGGTGTTTCAGTATAAGATGTGTTTATCCGTTTTGCTAAATTGTTTTCGCCGGTATTTAAATAGCCAATCAAAATGAGAGAAGAAACCAGAAGCAGGCTCATTACTATTGATGGCCACCTGCGGCCGGGGTGCAGGTTATTATAAATGCTATGCCATACCCTTTTTGATGGGTACATCCTGAACTGGTCTGCTTTTTCTTTCAGCAGTTGTTCAAAATCATCAGTATAGTATTCGTTCTCCATTTTTAAATTTCATAGTAGTTATTGGTAATGCCGGGTTTAAAATTATTAGCCCGGTGAAACAGCTCTCCAAAAATTTGATTTCCTGGTTGACTGTTGTATTATTTTCTTTTTCACTAAAATTTCTTCCAGCATAGCTTTAGCCCTTGTATATTGGCTGCGGCTTGTACTTTCTTCAATATCCAATAAAAAAGCAATTTCTTTGTGCGAATAACCTTCAATAGCATACAGGTTTAAAACAGTTTTATATCCCAAAGGCAAAGCTCTTATACATTCTACCACTTGTTTTGCCTGCATGATTGATGGAATCATTTCTTCTCTCACATGTATTTTATTGGCATGAGTTATATCAACACTATCCGAAAATTTTTTGTTCTTTTTAAGAATATTAATACAGGTATGTACTACAATCCTTCTTATCCAGCCTTCTAAAGCACCTTCGTTGCGATATTGATGTATTTGTGTAAATACTTTTATAAATCCTTCCTGTAACATATCTTCTGCATCTTCCCGGTTTTTAGCAAAACGATAGCACACACCCAACATTCGTGGGCTAAAACGATTATATAATGCTTCCTGGGCGGCAGCATTATTCCTCCTGCATCCTGATAGCATGAGCTCTTCAGTCATATTTGTGCTTTGTTTACCCTAAATATAGACAATTTACTTTGTATTTAAGCTGCATTTGAGTACGACTGGTTTACCCCCATTATTTTAACATGATGAGTAAAACATTATCTTATTTAATATAGTTTAATATATTGTTTTTTATATTATAGGGGTTAAAATTTTAAATGTTTCTAAATCAATTTATCAATTTTTTAATTAAGGCTTGCCCTTAGTGCAATAATAAAATTACTGCCTGCAGCCACAATTCCCGATGAATATGGCCGGTATCTTTGGTTAGTGATATTTTCCCAACCGGTTGTTACAAGCAGGTTTTTTGTTATCTGGTACGATGCTTTTAGGTTTAATGTGTACCAATTGGGCGAATATGGTTTACCATTTTCATCCTTTGCGTAAATATCAGTTTTTGATTGTTCGGATGGTGCCAGGTCTTCATTTTTAATTTTACTGTTGTATACTGCCGAGGCTTCAACCACCAGGTTTTTGAAACGGTATTTTAATAATGTACTTCCATAAAAAGGTGGTGCATGCCTTAACGCTACTTGTTCATTATTGTTTTCATCCGTTTCTTTTCCTTTTATCCAGTTAGCATGTGTTTGTATAGATAAGTTTTTTATAAAATAATATTCGGCACTGGCCTGAAACCCCCAAACAGTTGCTTTGGCCACATTTTGTAAAGCTTCAACCCGGCTGTTTACGCCATCAAAAATTATACTATCCTGCCCATTAAAAGTGGTAGGCCTTTTTACAATGGCATCTGTAAGTATGGTATGAAAACCGTTTAGTTCAACCCTCAATTTTTGTTGAATGTTTTTTACAATTCCAACTTCAAAGTTCCAGGCATATTCAGGTTTAAGATTGGGATTGGGTACAGTAATATTGCCGGGAGAGCTTTCAAAAAGTTTACCTATATCATCTACATTAGGCATGCGGTATCCTGTTGAAATATTTCCGTTAATCTGCCAGGTTTCATGCGGCCTGTAAACAAGGCCCAGGTTGCCGGTAAAAGCACCGTCTTTAATTTTGGCCTCCTGGTAAGGGAATTTAATAAAGCTGGTATCAAAACTGGCATTAAGTGTATTATAACTATATCGCAAACCTCCGGTGAGGGTAAACACGGGCAATATATTTACTTTGTAACTTCCATAAATACCAGTGGTGCTCCATGTGCTTCCATCGGGATAACGGCTTACGGCCGGCGTTGTTACATTTGTATTAATATTTGTTTCACTACCGGTAGACCCAACTTTATTATACACATACTCTGCTCCGTAAAATAATTCGCCCTTTCTTAATTTTTTTGTTGCATCAATATTGATACTTATAGCATCTACTTTTTCTATCTGTGTGTTTCGTGTCGATGATGCCCTTCTCCTGTCTATTCTGCTCTCTTCATAATCCTGGTAAGCGATGGTTACCCTTGCATCGTCATACAACACATTTTTTTTGCTGTGCAACAATTGCAGGTTGTGCATACGCCACAACATAGGCCCATAGTACCATTCGGCAAATCTTAACTTACCATTTCTGTATTGTATCAGCCTGTCGTATCGTGGTGCATTGCCGGTGCCTGCATAGATGAAACTATATTGTATATCAAAATTTTCAGTTGGGGCGTAACGAACTTTTTGTAAAAAATTAATTTGGTCGTAACCACTAAATCGCTGTATCCTTGGGTTATCATTTTTTACTATGCTATCGATACCGGCAATCCTTTCAACATATTCGGGCCTCAGGTAACTATCCTGCCCGCCATGTTTGCCCATTTTTAAATCGCCAAACTTGCTGTAGCTGAAAGATGACAGTAATGATAACTTTTTCCATCCTGCATTAATATCGGCATGAAAAGTTTTTTCATTATTGGCTGTTGAATACCTTGCCACAGCACTTCCGTTTAGTGATATTTTTTTGTCTTTTGAAAAACGGGCATTCAATGTGTGAAAATCCATCACGCCACCAATAGCATCGCTGCCATATATTAAAGAGCCCGGGCCAAATATCACTTCGGCGGTTTGTGTACTTAGTGCATCAATGCTGATGATGTTTTGAAGGTTACCGCTACGGTAAATAGCATTGTTCATTCGTACACCATCAACCACTAACAAAACACGATTAGTAGCAAAGCCACGTATCATGGGGCTTCCGCCGCCTAACTGGCTTTTTTGTATAAATACAGTACCGGTTTGGTTTAACAAGTCGGCAGAGGTTTGAGGGTTATTACGCAGTATCTCGGCCTTGTTAATTTTTGTTATTTTATTAGGTACTTCATTTAGTTTTTGTTCCCATTTGTTTACCGAAACAATCACTTCTGAAAGATCGGAATGTTTAATTAATGTATCGCCGGGGTTTTCTTTTTTTTGAGCAATCAAATTACAGGCTGCCAATAAAAACCCGACAGTTATGAATAATTTTTTCATACATAGTAGTTTAAATAAAAAATTGAAAGACGCTTTGTATGCAAAGCAGTATTAGCGCACCTGTTTATAAATGCGCTGATATTTAAAAAATGCAGGATTTATATATTAGGTGGATGTATTAAAGGCTGCTTAGTATGCTGTAGTAATTTTTCCTCAAACACAGGCCAGGCTGTGGAAACAAGATGCCAGTTTTTTTCAAGCAGCAATTCTTTATAACAGGTGTAATCTGTAGAAAATAAAAATTTTACAACCGAATTATTGAAAGGATTGTTCCGGTTATTTTTTTCTGTTTGTTTTTTATATGATGAAATAAGTTCATCTTCCTCTGTATCAAAATATCCTGTAAGTGCAACCATACCGTCAATTGTATGATAGTGCTTTACATCAAAAAATTTATTCTCAAGCAATATTTCTTTGCCGGCTTTTACCCACACAATATCTTTTTTTGCAATAGTTATTGTTTGCAGTTTTACCAATTTCATTTTTTTCTCAACAGCCTGGTGCAGCAAACCCTCCTGTACAATAAACTTCATTGAAAAAAATAAAGGCACAGCTGCTATTAGTATGAATAATAAAGCGATTATTTGCTTGTGCAGCCGGTTCATGCAAACGGTATGAATATTTATGATATCAAAAATAAGAAATCCTTCATGAATACATCAGCCGAAAATTACCAATGGGTTACCCGATATCGGGTTATTTATAAGTGTAGCGTTTACGTTAAAAACATCTTTTATAATTGCAGAACTTAGTACCTCATTGGGTTTACCATGAGCAATTAATTGGCCTTGTTTTAAGAAGAGTAAGTTATCAGCATATTGTATGGCAAGGTTAATATCGTGCATTACAGCAACTAAAACGGTATCGTTATTTGTAAATTCTTTTGCTATTTGTAAAAATTCATGTTGGTAATTTATATCAAGGCTGTTTAGTGGTTCATCTAAAAAAAGGTATCGATAACCGGTAGTAGGTTTTTCCCAAATTTGTGCCAATACCCGGGCATATTGTACCCGTTGTTTTTCGCCACCGCTAAGTGTAAGATAATTTCTTTCTTTAAATGAAGTGAGGTTCATTCGTTCTATTACCTGGTTACAAATGCTGATGTCTTTTTTGTTTGGATTAAAAATAAAATGAGGATATCGTCCCATCATCACTACTTCCTCTACCATCAATGGAAAACTTAGTTCTGGTTGCTGGCTCATTACTGCCCTGTATTTTGCTAACTCTTCTTTTTTAGAAAGGGCAATTTTTTTGTCATTGTAAAAAACATTACCATTATATTTTTGTAATTCGCCGCTGAATACTTTTAAGAAGGTAGATTTGCCCGAACCATTTGGCCCCAGTATCATATTAAATTCGCCGGGTTTAAAAACTGTACTGATACCATTTAATATCAATTTATCGTTAACCCGGTAACTTATGTTTTCTGTTTTAAGCATTATAACCTCCTTTATCGTTTAACACATTAAAACGTTTAAGTAACACAATAAAAACAGGTGCGCCCACCAACGATGTAATGATGCCTATGGGCACTTCGGCCGGGGCAAGCAAAAGTCTTGCACACATATCGGCCAATACAAGTAGCATTGCACCCAGGAGCATAGAGGCCGGCAGAAGTTTTTTATTATCGCTGTCAATAAGTAATCGTAATACATGCGGTACTATTAAACCCATAAAACTTATTACACCCACAAATGCAGTAGCCACCGAAACCATTGCTGTATTCAGCAACATCACCCTCATTTTTAATTTATCGGCATCTACACCCAGGTAACCTGCTTCTTCTTCGCCCAGTAATAAAGTGTTCAGTTGTTTTGAATACCTAAGCGAAAAAGTAAAAATGATGGCAGCAACAGTACCTACAATAAAAACCTGTTGCCAGGATGCTCCTGAAAAAGTTCCCAGGTTCCAAAAGGTAATACTTCTTGCTTGGGGGTCTCTTGCTATATAACTTAAAAAACCGGTGCCGCTTAAACAAACAGCATTAATAGCAATACCTATCAGCAGCAACGACATAATTGAAACTCTTTTTGCATTTTTTGCCAGGGCATACACAATATAAGTTGCCAGCAATGCACCAATAAAGGCAACAATAGGTACCAGCAATGGGCCGGTAATACTTTTAATGGCAGGGCTAAATGTTGGCGCCATTACAAAAACAAAAGAAGCGCCAAGAGCAGCGCCGGCACTGGTTCCTACAAGACCCGGCTCAACTATAGGGTTGCGGAATAAGCCCTGCATTAACACACCGCTAACCGCAAGTATGGCGCCGGTAACAGCACATAATAAAACCCTGGGTAATCTTAATTGGATGAAAACACCTTCATAAATATTTGCCGGATTTTTTCCCTGGAAAAAATGTTTTAATGACGAAAACATTTCGGATGGCAATATTGATACAGCGCCAAAAGCTATGGCACAAATTAAAACTGCTACCAGCAGGATAATTAAAACCGGGATAAAAAATTTATTTTTTTTGAGCACTTGCTGATGGATGAAGCAGGTTAATTAATTTAATAACATTATCGCCTGTACGAGGACCAAAATAAATCAGGTCATGTTCTTCAAAACGTACAATTCGTTTGTTTTTACCTGCATTGGTTAATGCTACGCCGGGCACTGTGCTGATAAATTTATCCATGCTACCCATACGGTCGTAACCAAAGTCGGTGGCTATAATTATATCCGGATTAGCCATTGCAACTGCTTCGGCGCTCATGCCCCTGGCGCCTTTGCCATTGTATGTAGCAGGTGTGCATCCTGCAAGGCGTATCATTTTATCGCCAACACCATTTCTGCCACTCATTACAAAATAGGTATTATTACGCTGTCCAAAATGAATAATCATCACTTTTAAAGAATCGGTTAATTGTAAAGCCTTTAATGTATCGGCTGCTTTTGCTATACCATCGTCCATCTTTTTAATTAATGAATCTGCAACTTTCTCTACTCCAAAAAATTTACCCAGTTGTTTTAATAATATTCTTGCACTATCTATTGTATTGGCACCACCAAAAGCTTTAACATTTAACCCGGCTTTTATTATTTGAGGCAGTACATTTTCGGGGCCAATATCGTTGCTATGAATAACCAGGTCGGGGTTCATTGCAATAATACCCTCGGGGTTTAATGCACGATGGTATCCCACTGTTTTTAATAGCATTGCACTATCGGGATAAGTGCTGGTTAAATCTACAGCCACAATATTATGGCCTTTACCCAATGCAAAAACATATTCGGTTAAATGTTTAGATAAACAAACTATACGCATATCTTTTGTGCCGTCCATTTCTTTGTTGCCAAACCTTCCGCAGGAAATAAAAATAAACGAAAAGGCAAGTGCTATTAATGTTAGTTTTTTCATTGTAAATTTTTTTAAAAAAGAGGCAGCTTTAAAACTGCCTCTTTTATTTATTTTATCTTATATCATATTTTAAACTTAAACCACCAAAAACATTTGCATGCCTTGGGCCTGCTATGTAAGTATCGGTATATTGGTTTACAAAAATCATGATTGGGTATTTTGTATCAGTAATATTATTTACTGCAAAATAAGCATCCAGGCCAATTCGGCCGAATGAATGTTTGTAACCCACTTTAGCATTTAATAAACTGTAACTTCCTGCATGGTAAGGGATGCTGGTAACACCACTTACAACTACACCAACCGGTTCGCCGGTTTGTGTACCAATTGATGTTACTTCCTGGCCATCTTTATATGAATAAGTGAAGTTTGCATATATGCCCGGTTTTGTAATAACATCCAGTCCAAAGTTTACAGTAACTTTTGATACACCCGGTACCCTGTGCCCGCTGTAATCTTTGGTTAAAGCCGAATCTTTTTGCGGCATGGTTACAGTTTTACCAATGGTTTGAAAACTGAAATTTTTGTAGGTATAATCGGCATACGTGAAATTAGCAAATGGTGATACCGATGAAAAGAAACCATTGGCTGATTCGTACACATTATATTTTACAAGGGCTTCAATTCCATTATCAACCTGTTTGCCTCCACTAACAACATAATTATATAAAACAGCAGTATTGTTTGGGTTTGGAACTGCTACCGTTGTTAGCTTATCAGAAAAAACTGCATTAAATAAAGCAAGCTGATAGTTTAATTTATTATTAAGCAAAGTACCTTTTGAGCCTATTTCAATTTGATTGCCAACTTCGGGTTTAAGGTGGTTATTTACAATTCCCGAATTGGGGCCCAGCGATGAACTGTAGGGTATATAGAACAAAGCACTTACCGGGTCTTTGTATCCTTTGCTATATGAAATATATGCAGAGATATTTTTGTTGAACACCTTGTTGATAGCAATGTGTGGCGATGCCCTGAACTTGTATGTGGTATCGTAATGCGTAGGTTTGTTTGGTGTTGATGAAGAGTAAAACCTGTCGTCGAGTGTTATTTTCATATTGCTTATACCAATACCTGCCGTAATAGAAAAATCACTTGGTAAGGCTAATGTCCACTCGGTAAATAAAGAAGTGGTGGCCGATGTACTGTACACATTAGATGTATTGGCGCCAATTACATAATAATACGGATTGCCGTAAACCCATACGGATGCAGTATCCAACGGGTTTTTTATCATTGTATAACCAAGTGTTGTTGAATTTTGCCTTTGAGTTTCCACGCCTGTAATTCCGTTAAGACTCATGTTTTTTCCAACAGAGAATTTTGTGTCGAAAGTTGAACGTAAGCCAAAGTTGGTAGAGGCTTTATCTGTCCACCCACCGGCCGAACTTACATTGCTGTTGAAAGCTGTTGCAAAAACAGAAGTGTTGTTACTGATTTTGTTGTTGAACATATATGTATGTCCAATGCCTGCACGCACAGTATAAACCTGGCTGTGTGCATTGTTCCTGATATACCTGATATTACCTGTATAATCTTCGTTTTCAAATTGAGTGTAAGTTAATTCACCGCTTCTTTGATCGTAGCTGTTACTGTAGCCACCATACACATTTATACTTTGTTTTGTATTAGGTTGAAAACTGCCTGCAAGATTTACAAAGTCTTTATGTGATTTATTGTGGATGGTGAACCCGTCAGATTTTTGATGCCCATAATTTACTAAGATGGATGCATGATCGGTACCCATTTGAAAATGTGTGGTGTAACGTTGTAATCCATAATTACCTACAAGTATATCCTGGCCAACAGATGTTTTACCGGCTTCGGGTTTAATGGTATTTAAGTTTACAACACCGGCAATGGCTAAACCAAATAAAGTACCCGCCGGGCCTTTTACAATCTCGGTGTTTCCTATTGATCCAAAATCAATATCATCCATAGTTGTAATGCCTTCGGCATCTGTAACCGGAAAACCATTCAGGTATACTTTATATCCCTGCCCGTCAAAATTACTGCTAACGCCTCTTGTACCTCTTGCGCCATTACCATAGCCCCTGATGTTGAATTGCTGGCCAGAAGACACAGCTCTCCTGTTCATAGTTACACCGGGCACATTTGTATTAATAGCATCATCTAAAAACAAACCGGTACTTCTTTTTAATTCGGTAGTTGAAAGTTTTGAGATGGATACAGGTTGGTATAAAAGTGATTTATTGGGATTTGATGTAGCTGTTATTTCAACCTCGTTTAAATTTGATGCAACCTGTACAAGAGAAATTTTAATATTGTCGTTACAGTTTTTTATAAAGTAACTAACGGTTTCATAACCTACAAACGAAATGGTAATTACAGAAGATTTACTGCAATCAACTGTAAATTGCCCGTTTTTATCAGAAGTTGTTACCGCTCCACCACTTTGCGAAATGGTGGCTCCCATTAACGGATTGTTATTGCCTGCATCTACTACTTTGCCCGAAACTTTTTTTTGTGAAAAAGCTGTAAATGAAACCAGGCATAGTATTAGTATGATGAAATGTTTCATATTAACATGTTTAGTTTAAATAAAATAAGTTTGCTCTAATTAATCTTTAGCTATTAAAAGAATTAAAGAGAGCTGCAACTGTTTACTTTTACAGTAATTTTTTATAACAAACTAAACTTTGGAGGAGGGGCAGGTGCCGGGTATGCAAGCCTGGTAATTACGTCGGAATATACCCTGAACCGGTGTTTTTTGATTGCCCAATAATTTTGAATTGAAAATATGTTAACGTCATTGCTTTTTGGATAAAATAAAAATTTTACCAGGAAATGATTCACCGGGCTGTTACCATCTTCATTTTGCTCAACAATTTCTTTTAATGCTTTTACTAATTTGTCTTCTTTATGATCATAAAATCCTGTAAGCGCTATCAGTTTACCTGAAGTATTAATAGATTTTACATCAAACAGTTTTCCATCATGCAAAATTTCTTTTCCCTGTTTTACCCAAACAATTTCACTATCCGGAAGCTGGATGGTTACCATTGTTTCGGTTCTAAAACGCATTCTTCGTTGTTGTTGTAATACAGATTGAGTTATAAATACACCGGCAGCAAATAATAGCGGCAATGCAGTTAACAATAATAAGCCCAGTGAAATAGTCTGTTTTTTAACGATAGACATGTAAGAATTAAGGGTACTAAGGTAGTTAATATTTTTTTCTGATGAGGCTGTCGGGAGGATAATTTGCTTTTATGGTATCTCTTACAGCGGTTACCCAATTTGCAATTGCAAGTTTTTGCTGATCATTTAATATGGCATCTTTATGTACCCATAAGTAGCTGTTTAGTGGCATTTTCCCTTCTTTAACTTCTTCATTTGTTTCTTCCATTTTTTTATATTGCCTGCGGATGGGATAACTGGCAAACTCCGAAAAATTAAGATGTTTTTTCCCATCATCAATATGTTTTTTTAACCACCATGCAAAGGGTTGCACATTGCTGTACCAGGGATAGATGGTATTGTTGCTATGACAATCGTAACAACTGGTTTTTAAAATCAATTGCACATCTTGCGGCACTGCATAAAGTTTGGTGATATCATTGGGGCTTATACCTTCAGCCTGGTTTTTTTGAGGCCTGAAGAATTGGATGATAATAAATAGCACTAATAAAATTTGGAAAACTCTTTTCAGGATTTTTTTAAACATACGTTAAGGTTAATGTTGTTATCAAATTAAAATATCTCCTGTCATCTCTTTTGGTATTGGTAAATTCATCAATGTTAAGATGGTTGGCGCCACATCTCCAAGTTTGCCAGGCTTAATTTTTCCTTTGCCATTATTACTTATTAAAAAAAGGGGCACCAGGTTTAAGGTATGTGCCGTGTTGGGTGTGCCATCTTCATTAATAGCATAATCTGCATTGCCATGATCGGCTGTTAATAAAACCGTATAATTATTTTCTAATGCTGCAGTTACTACTTTGTTTACACATTGGTCAACCGTTTCTACCGCTTTTATAATTGCATTCCAAACACCGGTATGGCCTACCATATCTGCATTTGCATAGTTAAGGCAAATAAAGTCGGCCGATTTTTTATTTATTTCTGTAACAATTGCATCGGTAACTTCATAAGCGCTCATTTGGGGTTGCAAATCATAAGTGGCAACTTTAGGCGATGGAATCATAATTCTTTTTTCTCCTTCAAAAGGAACTTCTCTGCCACCACTGAAAAAGAAACTTACATGCGGATATTTTTCTGTTTCGGCAATGCGTATTTGTGTTTTTTTATTTTGCTCCAGTATTTCGCCAAGAGTATTTCTTAAATCATCGTTTTCAAAAATTACATGTACATTTTTAAATTTATGATCGTACTGCGTCATTGTAGTGTAATGCAACTGAAGTTTCTTCATCCCAAAATCAGGCATATCGGTTTGTGAAAGTACTTCTGTTATTTCACGGCAGCGGTCGGTTCTAAAATTAAAGCAAATCACTGCATCACCCTCTTTGATGTTTGCATCGCTAAGCGTTTCATTTATTATTGGTTTAATAAATTCATCAGTAACTCCTTCTTCATACGATTTGCTTATAGCTGCAAGCACATCATTGGTTTTATATCCAATACCATTTACCAAAGCATCATAAGCAAGTTTAACCCGTTCCCATCGTTTATCCCTGTCCATAGCATAGTAACGGCCGGTAATGCTGGCAATTGCGCCTACAGAACCGTCAAGATGTTTTTGTAATTCGCTTAAAAATTGTAAGCCACTTTTTGGGTCAGTATCCCTGCCATCAGTAAAAGCATGGATAAAAACTTTGCTCAGTTCATTATGCTTACATATATCTGTTAATGCTTTTAAATGATTAATATGTGAGTGTACACCACCATCACTTACCAAACCAATTAAATGAATTGGCTTTTTATTTTCTTTTGCATAATTAACAGCATCCATTAAAGTTTTGTTATTTGCCATTTCACCGTTTCTTATGGCAACATTTATCCGTTGTAGTTCCTGGTACACAATACGACCGGCGCCCAGGTTTAAATGCCCAACTTCACTATTACCCATCTGCCCATCTGGCAGGCCTACATTTTCTCCACAGGTTTTTAATGTAGTATTAGGATATTTTGCATATAAGCTACTTACAAACGGGGTATCAGCATTTTGAATAGCATCACTTTTTTTATCCTTACCCAGGCCCCAGCCATCCATAATTATCAAAATAACTTTCTTATTTTCCATTTTATAAAACTAAAATATTTACAGCTAATAATAAATGATATTTACTTAAAGGATATAAAAAATGGCAGTTGGTAGTAATTTATTGGGCGTTGGCACGTTTTTAGATATTTAATTGCTGTAAATTTAAAGGATATGAAACATTTTTTTACTTTAATTACTATTGGTGCATTAATGAGTTCATTCACTTTATTTTCAAGTATAGATGAAGTGATTAACGCCATGAAAGCAGGTAATGCTACAGATATTGCAAAGTATTTTGATAATACGGTAGAGCTGAATATGCCAACCAAAAGTAATAATTACAGTAAAAGCCAGGCAGAACTGGTGCTGAAAGATTTTTTTACTACCAACGTGGTTAAAAGTTTTGAAGTGATACACAAAGGAGAAAACTCAGGTTCGCAATATTGTATTGGTACATTGGTTACCAAAAACGGTACTTACCGTACTACAATATATATGAAACAAAAAGGCAATAAACAAGTATTACAGGAAATAACGTTTGAATAAAAAATATTTTTAGTTATACAAAATCGGCCCCGGAAATTTTTCCGGGGTATTTTTTTATACAGCTTAAAAATTTACTGTTGTGGTATTGAAAAGGGTTGAATTGTTGTAAGGGAACTTATGCTGAAGCTACAGTAGTATAAAAGTTTAATCAGGGCTCATTCCCGAAAACGGGCTGTAATCGTTTTCGAGGCTCATTTTTTGTTATTTTTTTGGGGAAACAAAAAAGTAAAATATAAAATAGCATAACACGATAAGAATTAATATTAAACCCAATCACTTTTTCTGTACCAGTTTGTATGTAGCTTTGCCATTATGGATTTTAACCAGCAATTACAACAGCTAATTAAAAATGCACTTGCCGAAGATATTGGTGATGGCGATCACTCAACACTTTCATCAATAAACAGTGATGCAGAAGGAGAAGCAGTATTAAAAATTAAAGAAAATGGGATTCTTGCAGGTGTGGCGGTTGCCGAAACTATTTTCCGCTATATGCAGCAGGATATTATTTTTAATGCTTTTAAAAAAGATGGTGATACTATGCAATATGGCGAAACGGCTTTTGAATTGAAAGCAAAAGTGCATACCATTTTACAATGCGAAAGGCTAGTGCTTAATTGTATGCAGCGCATGAGCGGTATTGCCACGCTAACAAATGAATACACAAAAAAATTACAACCTTATAAAACAAGGTTACTTGATACAAGGAAAACAACACCAAATTTTCGACTGCTGGAAAAAGAAGCGGTTAGAATTGGCGGCGCCGTTAATCACCGGTTTGGATTATACGATATGATAATGCTGAAAGACAACCATATTGATTATTGCGGAGGAATTGAAAAAGCCATTAATAATGCTTACAACTATGTACAGCAGAAAAAACCCGGTTTAAAAATTGAAGTGGAAACAAGAAATATTGATGATGTAAAAAAAGCTGTTGCCACAGGCAAAGTAAACCGTATTATGCTGGATAATTTTACACCTGAAAAAATTACAGAGGCATTAAAAATTATTGACGGCAGGTGTGAAACCGAAGCAAGCGGCGGTATCAACATTAATAATTTAGAAGCTTATGCCGCCACCTGTGTAGATTATATTTCGAGTGGCGCCATTATTCACCAGGCCAGGAGCTTAGATATGAGTTTAAAAGCAAAACTTCTTTGAGTTAGCAACATCAATTATAAAAGTGTTTCATTATGGCAAAGAAAAAAATAAATCCTTTTGGTGGTTTAGTTTATTCAACCGACCCTGGTTTTAAATTGCCCGATGAAACAAATGATGAACAGGAAACCATTGCGCCTGCACAACAACCTTTAAAGATAAAGCTAGATACAAAACACAGGGCAGGTAAAGCTGTTACATTAGTTGAAGGTTTTGTAGGCACAAACAATGATCTTGAAAACCTGGGTAAGCAATTAAAATCTTTTTGCGGTACCGGCGGCTCGGTAAAAGAAGGTATAATAATAGTGCAGGGAGATAACCGTGATAAAGTGTTACAATGGTTATTAAAAAACGGGTATAAACTGGTAAAAAAAGTATAAAAGTTAAAGCTTTGCACTATTATAAGAATAGTAGTGTATTTTGTATGTAAATTTACTTCAAACATCAGGCATGGTTTCTAAAATATCTGAAGGGATTACCATTAGCGTTGAAACATATTATCAACCTGAATACAGTAACCCTGTAAATAGTGAGTTTATGTTTGCATACCGCATCACTATTTTAAACAGCAATGCATTTGCGGTAAAACTTTTACGCAGGCACTGGCATATTTACGATAGCAACGGCAGCCTGCGTGAAGTAGAAGGCGAAGGCGTGGTAGGCCTGCAACCGCAAATTAACCCCGGCCAATCGTATCAATATATAAGCGGGTGCAACCTTCGGTCAGAAATAGGTAAAATGTATGGCACTTATCTTATGGAGAACATCAACTCAAATAAAGAATTTAAAGTTATCATTCCGTCATTTGATATGTGTGCCCCTTTTAAACTAAATTGAATTAACCTTTAATTATGTATTTTTAATTTACTTTTAAATATCCTTCAACAGGTATTTAATAATTTTTCTTAAACAATATTTAAAAATCCAATTCCTGTACCTTACAAAAAACCGGGATATTTTTTTCGCTCATATCCCTTTAATACAGTATAAACATTATGGCAAAAATTACTTTTTCGAACAGTAACAATGAATTTTACCTTAGCTTAAAAGCTTCTGTTGAACAATATTTTACTTATAACAAAATAAAAAAAACCGGCGATTGGAGGTTGTTTATTAAAACAATCATTTTGGTTACAACCGCCATTACCCTTTATTGTTTGTTGCTTTTTGCGCCTATGCCGGGCTGGCTGGCTTTATTGTTAAGTGGCTTTTTGGGTTTTAACCTGGCATCAATTGGTTTTTGTACCATGCACGATGCCAACCATGGCAGTTTTTCATCAAAACAAAAACTCAACGATTTTTTAGGCTTAAGTTTAAATGCATTGGGTGGTAGTTCGTATTTCTGGAAACAGAAACATAATATCATCCATCATACTTATACCAATGTAGATGGTATGGATGATGATATTGCCAAAAGCCCTATCATACGGCAATGTGAATCGCAAAAATGGGTGCCTGCACATAAGATACAATATTTATACATGCTGCCTATTTATTCCCTGTCAACTATTTTCTGGATTTTTATCATGGATTTTACAAAATATTTTTCACGCAAAATTTATACAACCGATGCCTGGAAGATGACTGCTAAAAACCATATCATCTTTTGGGCTACAAAAATCCTGTATATATTTTTTTATATGGTATTGCCAATTATGGTTTGGGGTTTCTTACCCTGGCTGGCAGGTTATATGGTTTTAAATGCAATAATGGGAATAACTTTATCGCTTGTGTTTCAACTGGCACATGTGGTAGAGAACACCGAGTTTGAACATGTACCATTAGATACCAATAAACATTTTGAAACCGCCTGGGCCGAGCACCAGGTAAAAACAACATCAAACTTTGCCATGAGCAACCGGTTAGTATCATGGTTTGTAGGCGGATTAAATTTCCAGATTGAGCATCATCTTTTCCCCCGTGTTAGCCATATTCACTACCCGGCTATCAGCAAAATAGTAATGGCTAAATGTGCCGAATTTAAATTGCCATATAATAAATATGAAACAATGACCGGCGCATTGGTTTCGCATTTTAAGGTTATGAAGTTTTTAGGAAAAAAACCGGCAGTGGTTTTACAGAAAATATAAATTGCCTGGTATCAGGGTTTGTATCTTGCATTGGCAAAAATGGTTTCATCATCGGCATCCATTAATTGCTGCAAAGTAGTTTTTGGATTTTTCTGCATATATTTTTTTACAATCTGCCAGCCGGCAAAGCTGCCAATGTTACCCGGCGATGCTTCACCCAGTTCCTGTGTTTTGGGGCTTTCGCCAATATAATTCTTAATGATATTAGCATCGATGGTTTGTAAAAAATTATTTTGTACAAACAAAGCCCAAACTGCCTGTTCATGTTCGTACACGGCTTTTAACTGTTCTTTGGTATATCCAATTAGCATATACTCTTCAGTTTTTGGCAATAGTTTTGAAAGCACATATAGCCTTTTACCTTTTTCAACCATCTGTTGTACCAATGGTTTGTCGTCCATCTTTTCGGGGTAAAGGTCATTCATCACATTTTTCATGCAATTAACTACAATGTAACCAGGTGTAAAGCGGTTGCTTATATAATCAGGATAGGTTTCCTGCACCAATGCAGATTTGTACAACGAAAAATTTTTACCAAGATGATGATGCAGGCCAATGATGAAAGCATCATCGCTTAGTATATCGCCATAGCCATCAAGAGGGCCAATGTAAGTGATAATCTTGCTGCGGTCTTTAAAGTTGGGGAAATAATATTTTACATATTTCACTGCCTGTATTATTTCATCTTCGTATTTGCTGAAATCTTTAAAAACAACAGCAGCAGAATCGTACACAGGTTTGTATGCCATAATAAAGCCATGCACATAAGAAGCTGTGCTATCGGCACTCCAATGGGGATCTGCATTTAAAATGGTTGAAAGAAAATTTTCGCCAAATGTAGGATAGGCTGCAATCAGCTTGTCTAAGTTTTGAGAGAAGTTAGCAGTATCTAAATTAAAAAGGCCTTTTTCAAAACGCATGGTTTTTAATTGTACCTTAATATTTGAAACATCGGGTCCATTATTGCTGCACGACCAAAACAATGAAGCACATAAGATAAATCCAAAAAATATTTTCATATTCTTAAATTAACTTTACAAATAAAAACAATCATTTTAAAACATAAAGTTAAGCCCCTTTAAGGGTTTGAGGTATGAAAATATTTCTTGCACAACAAAACTATCACATCGGCAATTTTGAAAGCAATACAAAAAAGATTATCGATGCGATTACATCAGCAAAAGCACAGGGTGGCGATTTGATTGTGTTTAGCGAACTATCTGTGTGTGGCTATGCCCCACGTGATTTTTTAGAGTTTGATGATTTTATCAATAAAAGTTATGCAGCTATTGATATCATAAAAGAACATGCAGATACAATTGCTGTATTAATTGGCGCACCTGACCGCAACCCCATTAAAGAAGGAAAAGATTTATTTAATGCAGCTTACCTGCTGCACGAAAAAGAAATAAAATCTATTGTACATAAAACATGCCTGCCCAACTACGATGTGTTTGACGAATACCGTTATTTTGAACCGGCTTATGATTGGCACATTATACCATTTAAAGGAAAGAGACTGGCTGTAACTATTTGTGAAGATATTTGGAACCTGGGTGATAATCCATTATACCGCATTTGCCCCATGGATGAACTGATGAAACAGCAACCTGATGTGATGATAAATTTATCGGCTTCGCCATTTGATTATACGCATGACGAAGACAGGAAAGCCACCATTAAAGCCAATGTAACAAAATATAAATTGCCTTTGTTTTATTGCAACGCCGTTGGCAGTCAAACCGAAATTGTTTTTGACGGTGCATCGCTTGTGTTTGATAAAGATGCCAACCTGTGTGGCCACATGCCTATGTTTGAAGAAGCGCTACAAGGTTTTATTTTAAATGATGATGGCAGTATTGATGCGCCGGTGATTGAACCTGCAAGCAGGGTGCCGGATAAAGAACTGGAACCATCGGGGCTTGATGAAAACCTGAACATTAAACAGGTGCATGATGCCATTGTACTGGGTATTAAAGATTATTTTGCAAAGATGGGCTTTAGCAAGGCTATCCTGGGCAGCAGCGGCGGAATTGACAGCGCTGTAACACTTGCCTTAGCCTGCACAGCTTTGGGAAATAATAATGTACGGGCTGTATTAATGCCATCGCAGTTTTCTACTTCGCATTCGGTAAATGATGCCGAGCAGTTGAGTTTGAATTTAAAGAACCCTTACGACATTATTCCAATAGAAAATATTTATAAAAGTTTTTTAGAAGAGCTGAAACCGGTTTTTAAAGACATGCCATTTAGTATTGCAGAAGAAAACATACAAAGCCGCAGCCGTGGTAATTTATTAATGGCTATTGCCAATAAGTTTGGATATATTTTATTAAACACATCTAACAAAAGCGAACTGGCAACCGGCTACGGAACATTATATGGTGATATGGCCGGCGGGCTGGGTGTTTTGGGCGATTGTTATAAACTGCAGGTGTATGCACTGGCAAAATATATAAACCGCAATAAAGAAATTATACCCGGCAATATTATTACCAAACCGCCAAGCGCCGAACTAAGGCCTGGACAAAAAGATTCCGACTCGCTGCCCGATTATGAAAAACTTGATAAGATTTTATACCAGTATATTGAACAAAGGCAGGGGCCCAACGAAATTAAAGCAAAGGGTTTTGATGCAACGCTTGTTGACCGTGTACTGAAGATGGTGAACATAAACGAATATAAACGCAACCAGTTTTGTCCCATCATCCGTATTTCGCCAAAAGCATTTGGTGTGGGCAGGCGTATTCCAATTGTAGGAAGATACCTTAGCTAACATTATATTTTTTCAACCACCACTGCCGTACCGTAAGCAAGTACTTCGGTTACGCCATTCATCACATCGTTAGCATCGTAACGCATATTGATGATGGCATTGGCGCCACGTTCGTTGGCATGTTGTATCATTAGCTGGTAAGCTTCTTCTCTTGTTTTTTCGCAAAGCTCTACATAAATGCTAAGCTTGCCACCCACCAAAGTTTGAAAACCACCGGCAATATTGCCAAAGATGCTGCGGCTGCGTACAGTAATGCCCCTTATTATGCCAATGTGTTTGGTAATTCTGTAACCTTCCAGGTTATTAGCGGTTGTAATCAGGTTCATGTCTATCATAAAAAAAAGTTTGTATGAAGTTAATATCATTTTAACAAAGTTTTGCCCCGTACATAAAAACGGCAAAATTATTGTTGATACATAGTTCGTAAATTGCAAACTCTTCTACAAACAGAAACTGTGGATAGCAGTTACCGGTTAAAAGAATAAAACAATAAATGCTCAATAAAGGAATAATGTACAAGAGTGCGACGCCTGTGAAGCTGATTAAAGATTTACAGCCCGGCTCAAAAAAAATTAAAAACTTATGGTTCAAACTTCTGAAGACATCCGTTTGCTAAACGAAAAAATTTCTCATGCATCCGGATTTGTTACACGTATTAATGATGAATTAAGTAAAGTGATTGTTGGGCAGCAGGCAATGATTGAAAGATTGCTGATTGGGCTGCTGAGCAATGGCCATGTTTTGCTTGAAGGCGTGCCGGGCCTGGCAAAAACGCTTGCCATTAAATCGCTGTCGCAGTCGGTAAATGCTGGTTTTAACCGCATACAGTTTACACCTGACCTGTTGCCTGCCGATGTTATTGGCACCATGATTTATAACCAAAGCAAGAACGAATTTTATGTTCGCAAGGGGCCCATCTTTTCTAATTTTGTTTTGGCCGATGAAATAAACCGGGCACCGGCAAAAGTGCAGAGCGCTTTGCTTGAAGCTATGCAGGAGCGGCAAGTAACCATTGGCGATACTACGTATAAATTATCCGAACCTTTTTTAGTTCTTGCCACACAAAATCCTATTGAACAGGAGGGAACATATCCTTTGCCCGAAGCACAGGTGGACAGGTTTATGCTTAAAGTAGTAGTTGATTACCCGGCCAAGGCTGAGGAGCAGTTAATTATTAGACAAAATACTTTGGGCCTTAGCGCCCCGCCAATAAACCCGGTAGCATCTACCAGCGAGATATTAACGGCAAAAGAACTTGTGCGGCAGGTGTACCTTGATGAAAAAGTTGAGAATTATATTTTGGATATTGTTTTTGCAACTCGTTATCCCGAAAAATATAACCTTCAAAAATTGAAACCGCTGATTGGTTTTGGCGGCTCGCCACGGGCTAGTATTAACCTTGCATTGGCGGCAAAAGCTTATGCATTTTTAAATAACAGGGCTTATGTAATACCCGAAGATGTAAGAGGCGTATGTAAAGATGTGCTGCGCCACCGCATTGGATTAACCTACGAAGCCGAAGCTGAAAACGTTAGTGTAGAGCAGGTGATTAATGAAATATTAAGAGAGGTGAATGTGCCGTAAGAAGGCAGATTGTTGTTTGTTTCCCGTTGTTGGTTGTTTGTTTGCGAATATGATGTATCTATACTTTTATAAACATTTTAAATGCAAAAACGAATAACGCAAAAACGAATAACGTAAAGAACGAGTAACGTAAAGAACGAGTAACATGTTTTAATAAAATGCTTACAACAGAAGAGATATCAAAAAAAGTACGGGAGCTTGAAATTAAAAGCAAGAAGATAACAACACACCTGTTTACAGGCGAATACCATTCTGCATTTAAAGGCAAGGGCATGAGCTTTAGGGAAGTAAGGGAATATTATGCAGGCGATGATGTACGGTTTATAGATTGGAATGTAAGTGCCAGGTTCAGTCACCCGTTTACAAAAGTTTTTGAAGAAGAACGGGAGCTAACAGTGATGCTGCTGATAGATACAAGTGCCAGCAACCTTTTTGGCACAGTAGCCAAACAAAAAAAAGAATTGATTACAGAAATAGCTGCTGTACTAACTTTTAGCGCCATCAATAACAATGATAAGGTGGGAGTAATTTTCTTCAGCGATAAAATTGATAAATACATTGCTCCCAAAAAAGGTAGAAAACATGCGTTATATATTGTAAGGGAATTATTAACTGTGCAGGCAACAAAAAAAGGCACCGACCTTGATGAAGCAATAAAGTTTTTCACCAGGGCTACAAAACAAAGAAGCATTGCATTTATACTGAGCGATTTTTTAACCACTGGATACGACGACGACCTGAAAGTGATAGGCAACAAGCATGATGTGATTGGTATAAGGGTATATGATAAGATGGATTTGCAATTGCCTGCCGCCGGCTTACTGCATGTACAGGATGCCGAAACAGGCAAGAGCCGCTGGATTGACAGCAGCGATGAAATGGTACGCTATAACTACCAGCAACATTTTATGCAGCAGAGCGAAATGAGCAAAAATTTTTTCAGGAAAGCCGGCGCCGAATTATTGCATGTGCGTACCGATGATGATTTTGTAAAAATATTGCAGCAGTTTTTCATTAAAAGAACCTGAAGAGCATGATGAAGTTTACGATAGGGAACAAGTTTTTAAAATCATTAGCAGTAGGTATAATAACCTGTTTTTGTTTTTGTATGCAAAACGGATTTGCCCAATCGCTGCAAACCATTACCAACCGTAAAGACATTTTAATTGGCCAGCAAATTGAACTTACAATAAAAGCAAACCTGCCGTTACAATCAACAGGTGTGGTTAAGTGGGTTACCTGGCCCGATTCTATTTCGCATTTTGATGTAGTACAAAAAGGAAAAATAGATACGGTAAGTTTTAACAACAACACAAAAAGTATTCAACAGGTGATAACCTTTACCAGTTTCGATTCGGGCAGGTGGCAATTTCCTTCGCTGCCGGTGCAGTTTGCCGGTAAGGCAGGGCAGGCGCCGGTTACAATTAATACCGATTCGTTTTTTGTAAATGTTTCTTACTCGCCGCCCGATAGTACCAACCAATTAAGGGATATTAAACCCATCATAAAAGTTTCGGTAAACAGTTATTTATGGTACTATATTATTGGTGGTATTATTTTGCTTTTGTTGCTTGCAATATTTTTATACAAGTATTTTAAAAAAGATAAAAAAGAAACAAGTTCAAAAATTTCCGTATCAAAACTTTCGCCTGTTGATGAAGCCATGCAGGAATTAGATAAGTTATTGAAATTGGATGTACAGGATGCGGCAACCATTAAGCAGTTTCATACAAGGCTGGCAGCCATCTTTAAAAATTACCTGGGCCGTAAACAACACAAACAGCTAACAGGCGAAACCACCGGCGATATATTGGTTAATATAAAAAGTAGCAACATGCAGCAGGAAGACATTGTAAAACTGGCTACAGCGCTGCGTTGTACCGATGCCGTAAAATTTGCCAAATACATACCGCTGCCCGATGAAAGTAAGGACTGCCTGCAAAAGATTAAGCAGGTAATACTACAGGTAGAAAATTTAAAAGCTTTAAAAAATTAAACCGCTGCACAAACATTGCTCTACAGTTATTTTAAAAATATAAGTTTTAGCCAACCCTGGTTTTTTGCATTGCTGCTAATTGTGCCGTTACTCATTTACTGGTATGCGGTAAAAAACAATAAGGTGCAGGGTGCAGTAACCATTTCGGATATTTCGGCAAAAGGCCTTGGTTCGTGGAAGACAGGTTTAAGGCATTTGTTGTTTGTTATTAGGCTGATGGCAATTGTATTCATCATTGCTGCAATGGCAAGGCCGCAAACCATGTACGAAGAACAGCATGTAGATGGTGAAGGCGTGGATATTGTTTTGTGCATTGATGTAAGCGGCAGCATGACGGCGCAGGACCTTACACCTAACCGGCTTGAAGCAGCAAAAAAAGTGGCTGTTGATTTTGTAGATAAAAGGCAAACCGACCGCATAGCAGTTGTAATTTTTTCGGGCGAGAGTTTTACACAATGCCCGCTCACAACAGATTACAGCGTGGTAAAATCGGCCATCGAAAATATAAGGAATGGTTTGCTTGAAGACGGCACCGCCATAGGATCGGGGCTTGGCACCAGTGTTGACAGGCTGCGTGAAAGCAAATCGAAAAGTAAAGTGGTGATATTATTAACAGACGGAGAAAACAACGGCGGATTGATTGACCCCGAAACTGCCAAAGAAATTGCCAAGGCATTTAAAGTGAAAGTATATACTATTGGCGTGGGCACCGATGGCTATGCACCCACACCCGTTAACACACCCATGGGCATTGTAATGCAGCAAAGCAAAGTATCTATCGATGAAAAACTGCTTAAAGAAATTGCCACAGAAACAGGCGGCAAATATTTTAGGGCAAAAGATAATGCAGGGCTTACCGGCATTTACGACGAAATAAACAAACTCGAAAAATCAAAAGTAGAGGTAACTGCAAGAACCCGTTTTACCGAAAAATTTTTCCCTTTTGTACTTGCAGCGCTTGGATTGATTTTATTGGAGTTGATTTTAAAATTTACCGTGTTCAGGAAATTTCCGTAGGTACTCATTGATAACTTATTATTCTTTTTACAACAATTCAATTGCTGCACGTTAATAAAATATAACCTCCATTATTTTTAAAATAGAAATACAATTTTGTTGTGTGCGCATAGTGCAAATGCAGGTATTTGGTTTTATTTTATGAAATTTGCCCACGATGAACGCACTTGTATATAAAAGCACCGGCAGTTGGTACCAGGTAAAAGATGAAAACGGCAAACCCTGCAATGCCCGTATATTGGGTAAGTTTAAAATTGATGGTTTAACCAGCACCAATCCCATTGCCGTAGGCGACCAGGTGGTTATCGGCTCCGATACCGAAAGCAGGGAGAACAATTCGGAGGTTTCGTTTGTAATTAAAGAAATAAAAAAACGAAAAAATTATGTTACCCGTATTTCGCCTGCCAATAAACACCAGCATCATATCATTGCATCTAATATAGATCAGTCGTTGTTATTTGCTACATTAAAAGATCCTAAAACATCGCTGGGTTTCATCGACCGTTTTTTAATCACCTGCGAAGCCTATCATATTCCCGCCATCATCGTCTTTAATAAAAACGACCTGTATGGTAAAAAAGAAATAGAAAAATTTACCGCCATAAAAAATATATATGAAACCATTGGCTATAAGGTTTTAGCAATGAGTATTGAAAAAGGCGATGGGGTACAAGCGGTAAAAGCATTGCTAAACGATAAAGTTACTTTGTTGAGCGGGCATTCAGGTGTTGGTAAATCAACCTTCATCAATGCGGTTTTACCGGAACTGAATTTAAAAACGCAGGATGTGAGCGGATGGAGTGGCAAAGGTTTGCATACCACCACCTTTGCCGAAATGTATGATATAGCCGGCGGCGGAAAAATTATTGATACGCCGGGCATAAGGGAATTGGGGCTGGTAGATATTTCAAAAAAAGAACTGTCGCATTATTTTCCTGAGATGAGGGTATTGATAAATGACTGCCAGTTTAACAACTGTATGCATATTAACGAACCTGGCTGTGCTGTAAAAGCTGCTGTTAAAGCAGGTAATATACATATAGACAGGTACAGCAGTTATTGTAATATTTTAGAAACGATAGTTGAGATAAAGTACTGATGGAAAAAATAGAAAATTGATTTACTATCTCATCCTTTTATGCCATTTAGTTTCAATTTGATTGTGCCTTGAAATTGAAAAGATGATTTAATTTACCGAAGCTATATCTGTATTCTGAATAGCATTTGTAATACGAACTCCCAATTGCAATGTGGATGGGTCTTCGGGGAATTTTTTATTTATAATTGTTCAATATAAATTTTTTAATAGTTCCCAAACAAATGAGTTAACAAAGTTTTTATATAAATAAGAATATTTACTACAACTTACAGGTGTTTTATCTGATTTTATTGCTGAAGTTGGCAACCTGTGTATGATTCTCAGATTTGCAGTACTTCTTTTAAAAATATCACATCATTTGGGTATAGGTTAGTGTACATCTATTTGTCAAATTTGTTGTTGAATAAAAAACACAGATATGAAAAAGTTAGCGCTAATTTCCCTCTTTTATGTTTTATTAGGCGGAGCCTTTGCACAAAACGTAGGCATTGGTACCACCACACCCAATGCTTCGGCACAATTAGACATTATCAGTACCAGCAAAGGATTGCTGATACCCAGAATGACGATGACTAACCGAGACGCTATCCCTTCGCCTGCAACAGGCTTGTTGATTTATCAAACCGATTTCACGCCTGGTTTTTATTACTATAATGGTTCAGCCTGGACGCCTATTACTCCTACCGGTTCAGCAGGTTGGTCTTTAACTGGCAATAGTGGTACAAATAGCTCTAATTTTTTAGGTACTACTGACAACCAAGCATTGGTATTTAAGGTAAATAATATTCGAGCCGGTATACTTGGTTCAATAAATGGAAGTACTTTTTTGGGTACAGGAGCCGGTTTAAGTTACGATGGAGTAAATAATACGGGTGTGGGCGATCATGCTCTTTATTCTCTTGTTTCACAAGGTAATAAAAATACTGCCATAGGACATTATTCTCTTTATAGCAATACTATAGGAGCTTATAATACTGCCAGTGGAGACAGTGCACTTTATAGCAATACTAATGGAATTTCTAATACTGCCACCGGGTATAATGCGCTAAAAAGTAATACTGGCGGAAATGAAAATACCGCTGTCGGAGCTTTTGCAATGTATCATAGCAATGGAGTGGATAATACCGCTGTCGGATTTAAGTCGCTTTATAACCACGGAGGTAGTAATAATATTGCAATTGGAACAATGGCTCTTTATAGCGATGATGGAGGTTCTGAGAATACTGCCATTGGTGTAAATACCCTAAGATATAATACTAACGGAAGTTTTAATACCGCCACTGGTAAAGATGCCCTAAGTAGTAATACTACCGGAGTATCTAATACCGCCAATGGAAACCAAGCGCTATATCTCAATACTACCGGTAGTTATAATACTGCTTACGGTGTTTTATCGCTAAAGGGTAACATTACCGGAAGTAACAATACTGCTACTGGATATGCTGCATTGGCCAATAATGCAGGACAATCTAATACCGCTAATGGTTATCAAGCATTACGTGATAATACCGGAGATTATAATGTTGCTGTTGGATATAATGCACTTATAGGTAATACTGGAACCTCTAATACCGCTTGTGGAACTGGTGCACTAGGAAGTAATGGCCCTGGCAATAATAATATCGCTGTTGGTTATAATGCCCTGCCAACTAATACTACTGGGAGTAATAATACCGCTATTGGATATAATTCGCTTAGTCAAAATCAAACGGGAAATAATAATACCGTTATTGGATATGGAGCGAATACTAACATTGAAAACCAAACCAATTCAACAGCCATTGGTGCCAATGCAACTGTAAATGCCAGCAATAAGGTACGTATCGGCAATACGGCTGTTACGGTTATAGAGGGCCAGGTAGCCTGGTCATTTCCTTCCGATGCAAGGTTTAAATACAATATAAAAGCAGATGTACCGGGGTTAGATTTTATCAAACAACTTAAACCGGTTACCTACTATTTTGATGCAGACAAATTAGCCAATTATACAAAGACAGGTATTTTGGCTAACAGTGATGCACACACTGCATCCTTTACCGGCACACCTCAGTTGCATACCGGCTTTTTAGCGCAGGATGTAGAAAAAGTTGCCAATTCATTAGGCTATGATTTTGATGGTATTCATAAACCTGCCAATGACCATGATCATTACAGCCTGTCCTACAGCCAGTTCATCATGCCGTTGGTAAAAGCAGTACAACAGCAACAGAAAATGATAGAGGAACAAAAACAAACAAATTTGAATCAACAGAAAATAATTGAGGAGATGCAAAAAGAAATTCAGTTGCTGAAGGAAAAAATAAAATGATTATTAATATTTTCTTTACCATAAATCAAAAGTCATGAAAAGAGTATTCCTTTTCATTAACCTGCTATGCTTTGCAAGTGTCACTCATGCTCAATTGTACGTTTCTGCTAACGCCACCCTTTTCCTGAATGACAATGCAATAGTATGCCTGCCCAATACTGATCTTGTAAATAACGGTACTATTTCCGCACTTACAACAGGCAGATTTGTCTTCAATGGCAATGGCAACAATCAAATATCGGGAACATCAGCCCCCAACTTTGCAGAAATGGAAATTGCCAAAACAAGCACCGGATTACTTACGCTTAACAATGATATAAATGTTTCCAACAAAATTATATTTACATCCAACCTGATAGAACTGAACAATCACACCATAGATTTAGGATCAACAGGATATTTGGAAGATGAGAGCGAAGAAAGCCGCATCACCGGTATCAATGGCGGAGAAGTAGTGCGTACCGCCGTACTCAATGCTCCAGTTGGTGAGAGTCCCGGCTACCTCGGTGCAGTCATTACCTCATCTCAAAACTTAGGAAACACCATCATCCGGCGAGGCCATAAGTCGCAGGTAAACAGCAACAATACCGGTAGCAGCATTCACAGGTATTTTGATATTATACCCACTAATAACACAGCGCTGAATGCCACGTTGAGTATTTACTATTTTGATGCAGAAAAAAATAGTTTGGATGAAAATGACTTTGAAGTTTTTAAAAGCGAGGATAACTTGCACTGGTTGAATGTAGGGCATGATTCAAGAAATGTGGGGACAAACTATGTTAGTAAAAACGGAATTAATAGTTTTTCAAGATGGACACTGAGTACACCGGCTTCGGCATTACCGGTAACCGGTTTACATCTTAGTGGGCAATGGAAGAATAATGCGGCTTACCTGGAATGGTTGACACAGACAGAAAACAATAACAGCCATTTCAATATTGAAAGAAAATACAACAGCGACTTACAGTTTAATACAATTGGTATAAAATACTCTAGCCACATAGACGGCAATTCTCAAACGCCAACTATTTATCATTGGGAAGATGCCGGTGTAAAAAGTAATAGAGGTACAGTATTATACAGGATAGAACAGGAAGACAGAGATGGAAAAAAATCTTATTCCAATATCATATCTGTGAAACCCGAAGGAGCTGTGGTGTTTATTCAAAATTTATTCCCCACATTGGGAGTGAATGGCCAGGTATATCTGCAAACAGGGCGAATGGATCTTTCAAAGATGCACGTGCAGATATTTGATATGAATGGAAGGCTGATGTATAACAACGAATTGAATTATCAATCACAATGGCTTTTATTGCCAAATATGGCGGCAGGAACATACAAAGTTTTTGTAAGCTCAGGCGATAATCACTGGAATGGAAGTTTTGTAAAGTATTAAGGTAATGTACTTAAAAATGATTGGTAAAATTTGCAAAAAGCTAATACTGTATTGATTTTGAAAAAAGCTATGTGAAAGTCGTTTCGCATAGCTTTTTTTGTGAATGCAAAAATTTTAAAAACGATGTTGGAGTTGTTCATCTTTAGATATATTAGCCTGTCTCAGCCCATGTAATCGTCTGGCGCAAGTGTTCGGCTTTGCCGATCACTTAATGCCGTTTAATTTTGCCCTGATTGTATCAGGGAATTGAAAAACAAAAGATGAATTTATTTACCGAAGCTAAATTTGTATTCCTAAGTCATAGTTCGTGACACATAAAACAAAATCCAATACAACTACTGCAAGTAACTGTTGCATCTTTGAGCTGTTACTAAATTTCAAATTATAAATACCGCACCTACGGCGCTTCGTTAAAACCTCTTTCATTTTCAACCAAAATATCGCCTCTACAAGGCTTACTTATAAAACCGCCTGTCGACAGTGTTCGGCTTTGCCGATCACTTGATGCCGTTTAATTTTGCCCTGATTGTATCAGGGAATTGAAAAACAAAAGATGAATTTATTTACCGAAGCTAAATTTGTATTCCTAAGTCATAGTTCGTGACACACAAAACAAAATCCAATACAACTACTGCAAGTAACTGTTGCATCTTTGAGCTGTTACTAAATTTCAAATTATAAGTACCGCACCTACGGCGCTTCGTTAAAACCTCATTCATTTTCAACCAAAATATCGCCTCTACAAGGCTTACTTATAAAACCGCCTGGCGACAGTGTTCGACATTACCAATCACTTGATGCCGTTTAGTTTTGTCCTGATTGTATCAGGGGATTGAAAAACAAAATCTGAATTTATTTACTGAAGCTAAATTTGTATTCTGAAAAGCATTTGTATCGCTATTCTACGTTGCAATCGTGCTGTTTAGTTGGTAACCATTACCAGTAAACTAAATCTTTGCTGAAATAAAATTCGGATAAAAAAATGTAGTAGTGCATTTATATGTTGGAGTGCTTATCCAACTGCTCTTCAATTTTCTGCAGGGCTTCGGCCATTTCTTTTTCAAAAGCCGCATTGTTGCTGCCGGTTGATTGCGTGGCATACCATATCATCACCATGGCTATATAATCCTGCATATCCTTGCCGGCAAACTGCGTTTTAAATTCTATTATTTTATCGTTGATGGTTTTTAATGTGCGGCGTATAGTTTCCTCATCGGCCGGGCTTGTCTTAATGCGATAAGTGCGGTCGCCAATTACAATATTTACAGGTATCAGTTGTGCCATTTTTATTCGCTTAATAGGCTGATGCATTTATCAATTTCACGCAAATAGCGGTTGATGTTTTTTTCAAAAACTTTTCTATCGGCTTCATCCATCTTTCCGGCTGCTGCCTGCAAAATGCCAATCTTTTCCTGCATGCCCGCAATAAGTGCTGCATCTTTTTCTTTGGCAGCTTTTAATGTTGCAATCAGTTCAAGTTGCTGTTGATTTTCTTTTTGTAATTGCTGATGGCGTTTTAGCAATTGCTGAAGCTTTTCATTAATACGTTTTATATGTTGATCCAAATCACTCATATTACAAAACTAAAAAATTGCTTTTAACATGTGCTTTTTTTGTAAATCAAGTACTTTCTTTGTTAAAGCACAATCACAACATAAAAAATATTTATCTTCTTACTTCGGCGCCTAATTCTTTTTCGTAGGTGCTTATAATCCTACTCATCATACTATCAATTTCTTTATCGGTCATTGTTTTTTCTTCATCTAGAAAAGTAAAGCTGATGGCCATTGATTTTTTTCCGGCGCCTATCTTTTCGCTTTCAAAAATATCAAACAAACCAATGGATTGTAATTTACTGATGCCTGCTGCCTTCGTAGCTTTTTCAACAGCATCAAAAGGCAGGGCTTTGTTTACAATAATGGCAAGGTCACGGTTCACCAACGGGTATTTTGAAACTTCCCTGTATTGCAGGTTTATTTTTTTGTTCAGCGCCAGTAAGCGGTCCCAGTTTAAATCAGCATACAATACAGGTTGCTTAATATCAAACTGTGCAGCCTTTGTTTTACTCACTATGCCAATTTCGGCAATGGTTTCTTTTTTAATGCTTGCCTGCAAACAGTTTTCCAGGTTATCGTTTTCAGAAATATTGTAACCGTCAATTTGTAAACCCAAAACGTGTATTATTTTTTCAAATACAGCTTTAATAAAATACAAATCGGTTTTTTCGGCTTTTTGTTTCCAGCCATCAGCTGTTTTATTGCCGGTGATGTAAATAACGAGGTGGTTGCTCTCGATATATTTGCCGGCTTCGTTTACCAAATATGTTTTTCCAAACTCAAAAAATTTTAGGTCGCTGTTTTTCCTGTTCAGGTTATAGGCAATTGAAGTAAGTCCTGATTCCAGCATGGCCGGCCTCAGTATGTTAAGTTCTTCACTTAAATTATTTATCATCTTAACCGTATGTTTAAGTACGGCATCGCTGTAATAAGCGCTGTTGCTGATAGAGTTGGTAAAAATTTCTCTAAAGCCCGAGCCGGCAAGGTATTCGGCAATCTTTTCGGTGTATGCATTTTCGTGTGCCATGGTTTCCATGGCAGGTGCTATGCTTATCATTGAAGGAATGTCAACATTATCCAATCCATCAATACGCATAATTTCTTCCACAATATCTGCAGCAAGTTTTATATCGGGTTTGCTGAAAGGAACGGCAAATCGCATTTCATCAACTCCTTCTTTTATCAGTTCAAAACCCAGGCTGTGCAAAATGTTTTTGATGGTATCGCTGTGATAATTTTTTCCGCTCAGTTTTTTCAGGTAATGATATTTAAGAGATATTTCTGTTTTTAGGCGTGGTACAGGATATACATCTATAATATCGCTAGCTATTTCGCCGCCGGCAATTTCTTTTATTAATAAAGCAGCTCTTTTTAAAACGTTTACCGTGTTGTTGATATCAACTCCTTTTTCAAAACGGGTAGCTGCATCGGTACGCAATCCATGATGCAATGATGTTTTGCGTATATCATTAGGATTAAACCAGGCGCTTTCTAAAAAAATATTTTTTGTAGTGTTAGTTACACCGCTTTGTATGCCTCCATATACACCCGCCATACACATAGGCGCTTCTTCATTACAAATCATCAAATCTTGTGCTGTTAATTTCCTTTCCTTTTCATCAAGTGTAACAAAGGGTGTGCCTGCAGGTAAATTTTTTACAACTACCTTATTGCCAGTTATGGCTGCCGCATCAAAAGCATGCAGGGGTTGCCCGGTTTCGTGCAATATAAAATTAGTGATGTCAACAATATTGCTGATGGGTTTTAAACCAATACTTTTTAATTTTTGTTGTAACCATTCGGGGCTTTCGGCAATTGTTACTCCTTCGATGCTTACGCCTGCATAGCGTTGGCAGGCTACGGTGTTCTCTACCACTACTTTTATTTGCAGCCCCTGGTTATCGGGTTTAAAATTATTTTTAAAAGGCGATTTTACAACTATGTCTTTTTTATAATGATGCGATAAATAAGCACAAACATCTTTAGCCACACCTATATGGCTCATGGCATCGCTGCGGTTGGGTGTTAATCCAATTTCAAAAATATAATCATCGGTTAGTTTAAAATATTCCGATGCTGGTGTGCCAACTACTGCATTAGCAGGTAAAACCATAATACCATCGTGGCTTTGGCCCAGTCCTATTTCGTCTTCGGCGCAAATCATACCATGGCTTTCAACGCCACGTATCTTTGCTTTCTTCATGGTAAGTGGTTGCCCGTTTACCGGGTAAATGGTAGCGCCAATATTAGCAACAACTACTTTTTGGCCAACCGCTACATTGGCTGCACCACATACTATTTGTAATTTTTCTTTATCGCCTGTATTTACTGTTGTAAGTTTTAGTTTGTCTGCATCGGGGTGTTTTTCGCAGGTTATCACTTCGCCAATTACCAATCCCTGCAAGCCGCCTTTAACGGCTTCTTTTTTTTCAAGGCTTTCTACTTCAAGGCCAATCGATGTAAGTATTTTACTGAGTTTCTCCGGCTCAATAATTTCAGGCATGCCTGCTTCGCCAATAGGCAGGTAATCGCAAAGCCAGTTATAACTAATAATCATCTTAACAACTAAATTTATTATTGATTGGCAAAGATAGTTTTTTGCATGCTAAAGAAAATAAATGCAAAAACTCTTAAACTAAGCATTGAAACGAGATAAAGCAAATGCTTATGTAAAATGCAAAGTGCAAAAAAGAAAAATTCTGTTTTTTCAATTGTTAATAAAACTTATAGGAATGCCAATTTTATTGATTTTTTGGCTGTTAATTGCATGTGGGTAATTTTCGGTAAACCTTAATAAGTTATATTTGCTGTGGATACAGATGTGGAAAAACTATGTAAAAATAGCTACAGGCATAATGTGGATAAAAATCAATTGATACTGATCGTTCTTTTGCCTTTACCTTAGCCGCCCTACACATTGCAACCCTAACAAGCAAGGAAAATTAGAACATGGAACTTACTAACTTTAATAAAGACAAAAAACTGCGGCGTAAAGCGCCGGTTGACCTTGGAAACATGATGTTTGGCAAGGTTCCCCCACAAGCAAAAGATTTGGAGGAAGCCGTATTGGGCGCCATCATGCTGGAAAAAGGAGCTTTTGATACAGTAGTTGAAATTTTAAAACCCGAATGTTTTTATGTAGATGCCAACCAGCGCATTTACAGAGCCATGCAGGGTTTAGCTACTAAAAACCTGCCTATAGATTTACTTACAGTTGTTGAAGAACTAAAATATCGTGAAGAACTTGATATTGTTGGTGGCCCATTTTATGTTACCAAGCTCACAAATTCTGTTGTATCATCTGCCAATATAGAAGCACACTCAAGAATTATTTTACAAAAATTTATTCAGCGTGAGTTAATACGAATTAGTGGCGAAATTATTGGTGATGCTTATGAAGACAGCACCGATGTATTTGATATGCTTGATGAAGCCGAAGGAAAATTATTTGAAATAACCAATAACCACCTGCGTAAAAACTTTGATACCATTGATACGGTATTGGTAAAAACCATACAACGTATTGAAGACATGCGTAACCGGCAGGAAGACATTACCGGTGTACCATCGGGTTTTGCATCGTTAGACAGGATTACTTACGGATGGCAATCAACCGATTTAATTGTACTGGCTGCAAGGCCATCGGTTGGTAAAACTGCTTTTGCATTAAATCTTGCACGCAGTGCTGCACTTCATGCAACCAAACCTACAGCGGTTGGCTTTTTTAGTTTGGAGATGAGCAGTAGCCAGTTGGTACAACGTATATTAAGCGCCGAAAGTGAAATAAGGCTGGAGAAAATAGCCAGGGGTAAACTGGAAGAACATGAAATGACGCAGTTGTATAAAAATGGTATTGAAAAATTATCAAAAGCCCCCATTTTTATTGATGATACAGCAGCGTTGAATATTTTTGAATTAAGAGCTAAGTGCCGCCGCCTTAAAAACAAACACAATGTTGGGCTTATTATTATTGACTATTTGCAGCTAATGAGTGGCGCCGGCGATAACCGTAATGTCAACAGAGAACAGGAGATAAGCCGCATATCACGAGACCTTAAAAGCCTTGCCAAAGAATTGCAGATTCCTATTATTGCTTTATCGCAGTTAAGCCGTGAAGTTGAAAAAAGAAAAGAGGGTGCAAAAATTCCCCAGCTTAGCGATTTAAGGGAATCGGGCGCTATTGAACAGGATGCCGATATGGTAATGTTCCTGTATAGGCCCGAGTATTATGAAATTACCTCTAATGAACATGGCGATAATAATAAAGGCGAAACTTATGTAAAGATAGCCAAACACCGTAATGGTAGCCTTGATAATGTTAAACTAAAAGCTTTGCTGCATATTCAAAAATTTATTGAAGAGCAAGACGATGGCAATATTGCAGGAAGCCTGCCGGAAGGTAATTGGAAACCCGTTAAAACCGATGATGGCGATGGCGCAAAACTGTATATACAAAAGGGCAGCAAAATGAATGATGATAAGTTTGATGAAGAAGCACCGTTTTAATTATTGAATTATTAATTATTAATTATGAGTGGAGAATGAATGATAAATTTGTTCTCCATTATTTTTTATGTTGTTACCTTTTTTTTATAAAGAAGATTTATATACCGTAACAGGGCATATTGTATTTGATGAAAATACCAGCAAGCATATTATACAAGTGCTGCGTATGCAAAAAGGCCAACAAATACAAATAACAAATGGCCAGGGCCTGTTATGTACCGCCGAATTGATAGATGATAACAGGAAAAAATGTTCAGCAAAAATTATACAATCAGGCAACATATATCACCCTGCTGCCAATATAAGTATTGCCATTTCATTAATAAAAAACAGCAGCCGTTTTGAATGGTTTTTAGAAAAAGCAACTGAGATTGGTGTGAGGGAAATTATACCACTAATTTGCGAACGAACAGAAAAAATAACCTTTAGGCAGGATAGGTTAAAAAGCATATTAGTAAGCGCTATGCTGCAATCGCAACAAACATGGTTGCCGGTTTTGCATGCACCAACAAAATTTAAAGCACTGGTAACAACATCGCAACAGCAGCAAAAATTTATTGCTCATTGCATTAACGAAACCAAGCGTGAATTAACCGAACTGAATAACCGGTCGCTTAATTCAAAAATCATATTGATTGGCCCCGAAGGCGATTTTACAAAAGAAGAAATTGATTTAGCTATGCAGCATCATTTTAGCGCTGTATCGCTCGGTAATACAAGGTTAAGAACCGAAACAGCCGGCATGGTTGCCGCCACTTTACTTTGCCTGGCCTGAGTTTTTTTGATCTTCATCTTTTAAAACAGGTTCATTCAATTGTACCACCCTGTTTGTAGCCATTCTTTTACGCATCAGCATATTCAGCATCTCTACCACAAAAGAAAATGCCATACCAAAGTAGATATAATTTTTAAGATGCAGTTGGTGTGCCGCTTCGCTATCCCAACCTTCAATGATGAGGCTAAGGCCAATCATTACCAGGAAAGAAAGCGCCAGCATTTTTAAAGTAGGATGTTTGTGTATGAATGCAGATATGGCCGGGCTGAACAGGAACATAACAACCATAGCAATTACTACGGCGGCAATCATAATTTCAACATGCTTGGCCGTACCGCCGGCAGTGATGATGCTATCAAAAGAAAATACAGCATCAATAAGCATAATTTGGCCAATGGCATTGCCCAGCGAAATTTTATTATTTTTTTGTTTGGCCGCATTGGGGTCTTCACCTTCAAGCTTATGGTGTATTTCCATCACCGATTTATAAATAAGAAATATACCGCCAGCCAGCATTACAATACTTGCCAGGTCAAACCCCTTGCCCATCACTGTAAAAACAGCTTTGCCTTTTTGTGTAAGCAGCCAGCTTAAAGCAAGCAATAGCAGGCTTCTTGATATGATGCCTGTAATCATCCAAATACGGCGGGCTCTTTTTTGATCTTTAATTTTTTCAAGACGGTTTAGGATGATGCTTACAAAAATTACATTATCAATGCCCAGCACAACCTCCAACACAACCAATATTAAAAAGCTGATGATACTTTCAGATGTAAATAAATGTTCCATAAATATTTTAAATGTTTAAAAATTAAATTTTTAAAGTTGGGCGCAAATTTTTTTTACAATGCCGGGGCCTTCGTAAATAAAACCCGTCCATACCTGTACCAGCGATGCACCTGCATCTGCTTTTTCTTTTGCATGAGCGCCGGTAAAAATGCCACCACTTGCAATAATAGGTATTTGCCAGTTTGTTTCAGCGCTGCGGCTGCTGGTTTTTTGATGAATGTATTGTACCATAGCGGTGCTTCTATCTTTTACAGGTAAGCCACTTAGCCCACCTGCACCAATTTTACTGATGATTGATGGGTTGGTTGTAAGGTTGTTTCTGCTGATGGTTGTATTAGCAGCTACAAGGCCATCCAGTTTTATTTCAAAAGCCAGGTCAATAACATCATCTACCTGTTCATTTGAAAGGTCGGGCGCTATTTTTAAAAGAATTGGTTTGGGGTTGGCAAGTGTTTTATTAATGCTTTGCAGGTTGCCAAGAATTTTTCTTAGCGAATCTTTTTCCTGTAGTTCCCTTAAGCCCGGTGTGTTTGGAGAACTTACGTTTACCACAAAATAATCTACATAATCATGCAGGGCTTTAAAGCATATCTCGTAATCTTTCCAGGCATCTTCGTTGGGGGTAATTTTGTTTTTACCGATATTGCCTCCAACTACCAGGCGCTCTTTTGCTGATTTTTTATGTTGATTTTTTTCTTTCCATTGCTGCAATCTTTTTGCAATAGCATCAACTCCATCATTATTAAAACCCATACGGTTTATAAGCGCTTTATCTTTTGGCAGGCGAAATAATCTTGGCTTATCATTGCCGGCCTGTGGTAGTGGTGTTACCGTACCAATCTCTACAAATCCAAAACCAAGCGCCTGCAGTTGGTTTAAATATTTTGCATTCTTATCAAAACCGGCGCCCAGGCCAACTCGGTTTAAAAATTGAATATTAAAAACCGAAAATTGATGGTTCCCTTTTGGTTTAAATATTACTGTTACCAGGTTTTGTATGCCAGGGATGCCGCACAACAACTTTAATGTATTCATTGAAAAATAATGAACCTTTTCAGGATCAAAACAGAATAATAAAGAGCGTAGCAGCTTATACATGGGCGCAAAAGTACAATACTGTAATCAGTTTTTTGTTTTGATACAGAAACTATAACTTTGGTATATAAAGTTGCATAAACAACTAAAATAAAGTTCAATAAAATTACTAACGTACAAGGGTGCGACGCCAATGAAGCTGATTAGCGGTTTGCAGCCCGGTACATAAAAAAAATAAACATGCAGGAAGCATATATTGTTGCGGGATTTAGAACAGCCATTACAAAAAGTAAAAAGGGAGGCTTTAGGTTTACCCGGCCCGATGATTTGGCGGTGGAAGTGATTAAAGGTTTGCTGGCAAGTGTGCCACAGCTTGATGTAAAAAGGGTAGATGATGTAATTGTGGGAAATGCTGTACCTGAGGCTGAGCAAGGGTTGCAGGTAGGCAGAATGATTTCGGTAAAAGCTGTGGGCATACATGCGCCTGGCATTACCATTAACCGTTATTGTGCCAGCGGCTTAGAAAGTATTGCTATGGCCACTGCCAAAATACGCAGCGGTATGGCCGAATGTATTATTGCCGGCGGTACCGAAAGTATGACGATGGTGCCTACTGCCGGATGGAAAACGGTTCCATCATATGCTATTGCAGAAACAGAGCCCGATTATTATTTAGGCATGGGTCTTACTGCCGAAGCGGTAGCTAAAGAATATAATATAAGCAGGGAAGACCAGGATGCTTTTAGTTATAAAAGCCATGTAAAGGCAGGCAATGCTATTAAAGAAGGGTATTTTAAATCGGGCATTTTGCCGGTAACGGTAAATGAAGTGTATGTAGATGAAAAAGGTAAAAAACAAAAAAGAAGTTTTGTAGTAGATACTGATGAAGGCGTACGTGCCGATACATCGCTGGAAGGGCTTGCAAAACTTAAGCCGGCATTTGCTGCCGGCGGTTGCGTTACTGCAGGCAATTCTTCGCAAACAAGCGATGGAGCTGCTTTTGTAATTGTGATGGGAGAGAAGATGATTAATGAACTGGGCCTTAAACCCATTGCCCGTTTGGTTAACTGTGTTAGCGCCGGTGTGCATCCACGAATTATGGGAGTGGGCCCTGTAGAGGCGGTACCAAAGGTTTTAAAACAGGCGGGCATGAATATGCAGCAAATTGATTTAATTGAACTGAACGAAGCATTTGCCTCGCAGTCATTAGCAGTAATACGTACTTTGAATTTAAATAACGATATTGTAAACATAAACGGCGGGGCCATTGCACTGGGTCATCCGCTTGGTTGCACCGGCTGCAAGCTTACCATTCAAATTATAAACGATATGAAAAGGCTTAATAAAAAATATGGTATTGTAACCGCCTGTGTTGGCGGTGGGCAGGGTATTGCAGGTATTATAGAAAATATTGCATAAGAGCTATTGTATTATGGCTTTTTGCTTTGCAGCGTAAAACCAAAAGTGCTTCCCACATCTATTTTACTGCGTACATGAATGGTTTGTCCGTGTGCTTCAACAATATGTTTGCAAATGGATAGGCCAAGGCCGCTGCCGCCTATTTTACGGCTGCGTGCAAGATCGGTACGGTAAAAGCGTTCAAATATCCGTGGCAGGTGTTCTTCGGCAATGCCGGCGCCTTCATCACTTATTTCTATTAAAACATTTGCGCCGTCTAATTTGTAAAAACTTGCTTCAATGATGCTGTTTATTTTGCCGTATTTAATAGCATTATCGATAAGGTTTATAAACACCTGCCTTATTTTTTCTTTATCGGCATACACGGTAAGAGGTAGTTCGCACCCCTTTTTAATTTCGCATTTTATATGTTTCTCATCGGCTTTTATGGCCAGTGAATAGAACACTTCTTTTACCAGGTCTTGAATGATGAAGTTGTCCATTACCAGGTGTTGTTCGCCACTTTCAAGTTTAGAGATAGCATCAAGATCGGCAACCAGGGTTACCAAACGGTCAATATTATGCGAAGCACTTTGCAGGAATTTGGTATTCACTTCGGCATTGTTTAAAGCGCCGTTTAGCAGTGTATCAACATATCCCTGTATGGCAAAGATGGGTGTCTTTAACTCGTGGCTTAGGTTTTGTAAAAAATCTTTTCGGTAGGCTTCGTTTTGCTGTAGTTGTTCAATTTCGGCCTTGCGTTGCTGGGCCCATTTTTCTACATCTTCCCTAACTTCATCAATACTTTTTTGGGGTAAAATATTTTTATAATAAAATTCTTCTTTTTTGCTTGCTTTGGTATGGTAAATGAATTTATAAATGAGTTTTATTTTCCTGTAAATGAATGTTTGCAGTGTATATAATATAAGTGCAAACGAGCCTAAGAAGATTACTGCAAATGACAATAATGCAATCCACCATACAGGCTTAAAGATAAAGATACCGATGGCAATGGGTACCGAAAGGCCCAGGGCTGTTAGCGCCGATAATTGCTGGGGCGAAATATTTTTTTTGGAGAGCATGATTTTACTTTAAATTTTAAATCACTAAACAAAAGTACTTAACAGGTGTTTGATAATAGTTACGCTATTGTAAAAATTCAAACTTATAACCTACGCCTTTTACTGTGGTGATGCAATCGAGATTTAGCTTTTGGCGTATTTTTCTTATGTGCACATCAATGGTGCGGTCGCCCACAATTACATCGGTGCCCCAAACCTGTTGTAAAATTTCGTTGCGTAAAAAAACCTTACCGGGCTTGCCGGCAAGCAAAGCCAGCAGTTCAAATTCTTTGCGGGCAAGTATAATATCATTGCCCAGGTGATTGACGATAAATTTTTCACGGTCAATCTTCAAATCGCCTAATTGCAATAAAGTTTTTTCATCTTTAATAACACGCCTGAAAAGTGCATTCACTTTGCTCACTAATACTTTTGTGCTTACGGGTTTTGTAATGTAATCATCGGCGCCCAATTCTAAGCCTTTTATTTCGGAGCCTTCATCACTTAATGCGGTTAAAAAAATTATTAGTGTTTCATTAAAGGCAGGTTGCATCCTAAGAATATTACAAACTTCCATCCCGTTTTTTCCGGGCATCATAATATCAAGTATGATGAGGTCGGGTTTTAACTTTATGGCTTTATCCAATGCCTCGTTACCATTTTTGGCGGTTACAATTTCATAGCCTTCCTGTTGCAGGTTGTAGCTGATGATTTCCAGTATATCCGGTTCGTCATCAGCAATTAAAATTTTTTTAACATTATTTGCAATACTCATATCCTGCAAAAATAGCCTTTACCTTAATGAACTACCCGATTTTACTGGTAGTTTTGTATTATTAAATTGTAAAGAAATTATTTGAATTTAATAAGAACATGTTAGTATAAAACTGCAAGAACAAGGTTTTTATTAAGCTTTTTTATTATCAAAGATGGCAATTGTAAGTACAATGGTATAATTTTAGCATCTTTGTTATTGCATACACCGATGAAAAAACAGGTAATCTTCATCCTATTTTTATTTACATCTGTACAGGCATTGGCCATACAGGACTCTGTAATAGTGCCTATTTACAGGCAATTGTTTCATGATAAGATTAATGAAGAGCAACTTCAGTTAGATAAAATGGATGGTAAAGCAGATGGAGTTATAAAAGTTTCGTTGAAGCCGGATATTAACCTGGCGGTTAGCGATGCACTCATAAGAAAAATTGATGCATTACAAAACCAGGTAGAAAGAGATACTCTTATTAAAACCAATAATGAAAAGGTAAGAAACCTGGGTTATATAGAAAACCTGGTAAAAGGTTTTCGCAGCAGCTGGAAAACAAAAGAGTTTAACCCATTGTACGCTCCTTTGCTTGTAGAAACTTTTGAAAAAGTTTTAGCAAACAATGTATTGGGTAAAAGCATGGTTCCCATCATTAACGAGGCGCCTTACCAGGTAAATAAAATTATTACCGAAATATTTGTAGAAAACAAGGGCTATGCCGATAGTAAAAAAATATTGTACTTACAGTTTTGTAAACTTAACCCCGATAAAATATTACAAACCATTGGCCCATATAGCAACGAGCCTTTTGCCGATTCGCTGATTGTAGAGAGCTGCCTGTACAATCCCACCGGTATTTACACAGCAGCACAGGCTGTAGATTCAAAAATTGGTTTGCTGGTACACCGTAATACAAACCCGGTAGTAAAAGCAGTGGTGGCTTTAAGTAAAACACCTAATGCACTGTTGTATTTTCCTTTTTTAGATGATATCATGAAAGGAAAACAAACGGTAGAGAGTATAAAAAAATATATCGGTGAAAATGGAAAAGGTTATGATAGTGTAGGATATTACAAGTTGCTTGTACGAACCGAAATAGAATATTTTAAGAGGATGGTATCGCCGGCAAAAGATACGCCTATTGCCATGTTTGGTCCCAATGGCTTAAGAGAAACACTAAAAAATAAAGCGATACAACATTTTGTAACACCCATTAATGCATTGCACGAATTAAGTAATATCAATACCCGGATGAAAGCCATTGATTCTTTATCGGCCATTGATATTTATTTTATGATGGTGATGAGCGAAAATGAAATTTATACATCAAGCTATAAACACAGTTTCTTCAGGTTACTGCAGCGGCTGGGCAAGCAGCCCCGAACCGATTCATTATTACTGGATGTTCATTTTGATTATTTTAAAAAATTTATCAAGATGGCAGCAAATTTTAATAAGCTGGATACTTTTTTAAAATTTATGCCTAAAACTTCATCGCAGGTTTTAATGCGTGGCTTTATTGCCAATCTTGATAAAACGGGCAGCCTTGAAGATGCTATAGATGTGGCAGATTCGTACAGCAGTATTACCGATGATAAACTTAAACAAACCATCTTACAATATATAAGCGAAAACGAAAACAATGCCATCCAAAACAATAACACAAGGGGTAAAACTATTTACGGTTTATTAAAAACAATATTTTTATCGGCCGATGAAAAAAACAATATCAATCTTACCAGTGTATTGGGCATACCATCTATTTATGAAATTGCAAATAAAGATATGCAGGATGAGAAAGGCCGTATTGTGCAACAGGTGTACTGGTATGGCGATGAAGATGGAAAAACTTTTTTTCCGCAGTTTATTAATTCTTTTTCATCAAAAGACTGGATTATAAACCCCAGTAAAGAATGGTACGAAATAAGATCGAGAAAAGGAAATGTATGGGTGTATGCTAATCGCCCGCTTGATAATGATGCTAACCTTGACGACAGCGCACAGGTTCACCTGAACAGGTATTTGGAAGATAATGATATTCATCCATCGGTAGTAGTGCATCGGGGGCATAGTTACTGGCTAATACGCACCATCAGGCGTATGAGTGGTAATGCTAAAATAGTAATGCTGGGTTCGTGCGGTGGGTATAAAAATTTAAACGACATCATCGAAAAAAATCCCGAAGCACATATTATATCTACCAAAGAAATAGGAACCGGCGATATAAACAGGCCCATCCTTAATTATATGAACCAGGCATTTGAATCGGGCAGTACGCTGGTTTGGAAAGATATGTGGGCATCATTAACCAAACTTTTTGCCAACGACCCCAGCCGGGCTGTAAGAGAAAGCTGGGAAGATTATATACCTCCATATAAAAACCTGGGAGCAATTTTTTTAAAAGGTTATAATAATATGATACAGGAAGAGTAGCGCACCGGTGTATAAAGAAGAAGTAATATCATAATTGCAAACCCACTTACCTTTGCCGTATGACTGCAACTGTTAAAGCAAAAAGAAAAATATTTGATTTTTCATTACTGCGAAGGGTGTTTCATTTTGCAGCGCCATATAAAAATAAATTTTACGGTTCATTATTATTGGCAGTTGTGCTGGCTGTAATTGCTCCTGTTCGTCCGTTTTTAATACAGCTTACTATTAATGATGGCATAAAAAACAATACAGCATCGCATATAATAAGTGGCCCCGGCGGCTTTATTATTGAAATTACCATTATACAAATAATACTGCTGTTGCTTGAAACGGGATTTCGTTTCCTGTTCACCTATTCAACTGCATCGCTTGGCCAAAGTGTAGTAAAGGATATGCGTATCAGTACATACAATAAAATATTGCACCTTAATCTATCGCAGTACGATAAAACCCCCATAGGTACGCTTACAACTAGAACAATTAACGACATAGAATCGATAAACGATATTTTTAGCGACGGGTTGATACCGATTATAGCCGATTTGCTTGCCATTTTTTCGGTGCTTACTTATATGTTTTATGTTGACTGGAAACTGACACTTGTGTGCCTGGCTCCGTTTCCTTTTTTAATTGTGGCTACATATTATTTTAAAGAAAGTGTAAACAAATCTTTTATACGTGTACGCAATGCCGTTGCAAACCTTAATGCATTTGTACAAGAACATATAACGGGTATGGCCGTGGTGCAGGCTTTTGCAGCAGAAAAAAAAGAATTTGAAAAATTTAACCGTATAAATAAAGAGCACCGCAATGCAAACATAAAAGCCATTTTTGCGTATTCGGTGTTTTTTCCAATAGTAGAACTGGTGATGGCATTATCTATAGGCCTGCTGGTTTGGTGGGCTGCAAAAGATGTGGTAAGTGCGGCACAAGCCGAACAAGTGGCAGGCGTAATAACAGCTTTCATCCTTTGCCTTAATTTATTGTTCAGGCCATTAAGGGTTATTGCAGATAAGTTTAATGTACTGCAAATGGGGATGATAGCTAGCGAAAGGGTTTTTAAAGTTTTGGATAATAATGATACCACCATAAACGAGGGTAACATAAAAAAAGAACACCTGAATGGAAAAGTTGAATTTGAAAAAGTTTGGTTTGCTTATGAAGGAGAGCAGTATGTTTTAAAAAATATAAACTTTGTATTGGAAGCCGGCCAAACTTTAGCTATTGTGGGCCATACCGGAAGTGGTAAAACATCCATCATAAGTTTGTTAAACAGGTTATACCAAATAAATAAAGGCAACATTAAAGTAGATGATATAAAGATTGAAGATTTTAACCTGGATGATTTAAGAGCTAAAATTGCCGTTGTGCTGCAGGATGTATTTCTGTTTAATGGCTCAGTAAAAGATAATGTAACCCTTCGTAACCCGGGCATAAGTGATGAAGAGGTGATAAGAGCTTCAAAAATGATAGGCATACATGAATTTATAATGCAACTACCCGGCGGTTATAATTATAATGTGATGGAACGGGGGGCTACACTTTCACTTGGTCAGCGGCAGTTATTATCTTTTGTAAGGGCTTTATTATATAACCCTGCAATTTTGATTTTAGATGAAGCTACTTCATCGGTTGATACCGAAAGTGAAGCATTAATACAACAAGCTATTGAAAAATTAATTGCCAATAGAACATCTATTGTAATAGCCCACCGGTTATCTACCATACGCAAAGCCGATAAAATAATAGTATTGGATAAAGGCGAAATAAAAGAAATGGGTAGCCACCAGGAATTATTACAAAAACACGGGTTTTATTACCAGCTTCATAAAATGCAATTTGAAAAGCAGGCAAACTTGATATAAAATTATTATATAACGTTTAGTTTTAAAATCTTCACCCTCAATTTTTAAATTCAGCCCTTCACCCTTATCTTTGCGCCAAATTACAGGCAATCTATGACATCAAATAGCATCAAATCATTACTGGTAGCGGTTTTCAGCGTAAGCTTCGTGTTTTTTTCTAATGTAAGTTTTGCACAACATGAACCTACTGAAACACCTGCAAAGGAGAAGAAGGTTTTTGATGCTAACGAGATCATATTTGGACATATTATGGATGCCCATGAATTTCATTTTTTAAATTATAAGGGCTCCGATGGAAAGGAACATCATGTAAGTATTCCATTACCTGTAATAGTTTACTCAAAAGAAAAAGGTTTTTCAATTTTCATGTCTTCAAAATTTCATCATGGCGAGCATGTGGTGAATGGATATGCATTATTGACCAATGAGAAAATAGACAATGAGGGAATTGACCGTAACAAATATTCGGCCGGCAATATAGTTGCGGTTGATGAAAATGGTAAGCTTGATGCTTCGGTTTCTGTACTCGACTTATCGCCAACACGTAATGTGGTACAAATGATTTTGGCATTAACGGTACTTTGTTTCCTGTTAATTAAAATTGCAGGCCGATATAAAAAAGGCGAGGGTATTAAAACAGCGCCAACCGGCTGGCAAAATACCATGGAAACGGTGGTTAATTTCATTAATGATGAAATTTGCAAACCCAACCTGGGCGCTAAAAGCAATAAATATCTTCCGTACATATTAACTGTATTCCTGTTTGTATTAATCAATAACCTTTTTGGTTTAATTCCAGGCTCGGCCAATGTATCAGGAAATATTGCATTCACTTTCATATTGTCCATCATTTCGTTTGTGGTAATATTGTTCAGCAGCAACAAGCATTATTGGGGGCATATTATTAATCCGCCGGGTGTGCCGGGTTGGGTTAAAGTTATTTTGGTGCCGGTAGAGATACTGGGTATATTCACCAAACCATTTGCGCTGATGATAAGGTTGTTTGCAAATATGCTGGCCGGGCATATACTTATCATCTGCCTTATCTCTTTAATATTTATTATGGCATCCATTAACCAGTATATTGGCTGGGGCTTTTCGCCATTATCTGTTGCGTTTACCATTTTTATTTATTTTATTGAGATACTGGTTGCATTTTTACAGGCCTTTATTTTTACAATATTAACAGCGGTATTTGTTGGGCAGGCATTTGAAACAGGGCATACCGATCATGTACACGAAGGCGATGAACTATATCATTTTTAATAAAAGTTTTTTTTAACCAATATAAAATCAGAATCATGGATTTATTGAATGTAATGTTAAGCAGCCCAATTGGTAATGCAGGTGGTGCTATTGGTGCCGGATTAGGCGCTATTGGTGCAGGTATCGGTATTGGCCAAATTGGTAAAGGTGCATTGGAATCAATTGCACGCCAGCCCGAAGCAATCAATGACATCCGTAGTAACATGATCCTTACTGCCGCTTTGGTAGAAGGGGTAGCGTTGTTTGCGGTTATCATCGGTTTCCTGGCAATGGTGCTTTAAAACTTTTACTGCATCCAAAGTACAGGACGGAGGATGCAGTAATTTTTACAATGCAACAAACTTAACAACTGTATTGGTATTAAAAGTTTCAGAATTTTTTATTGTATAAATAATATAAAATGCAATTATTAACACCGGCCTTTGGCCTCATCATCTGGACGCTGCTTGCGTTCCTCGTTGTATTTTTCCTGTTAAAAAAATATGCCTGGCCAATGATTATTAACGGGCTGGCAGAGCGTGAAAAAAACATTGCCGATTCTTTGGCAACTGCCGAAAAAATTAAGCTGGAAATGGCTCAGTTGAAAAACGATAACGAAGCCATCCTTGTAAAGGCCCGTGAAGAAAGGGCTACCATGCTTAAAGAAGCTAAAGATACCAGGGATAAGATGATTAACGATGCAAAAGAAGAAGCAAAAGCTGCAGCTGCAAAAATTATTGCTGATGCAAATGCTTCTATCCACAACCAAAAAATGGCTGCACTTACCGAAATTAAAAACCAGGTTGGAAGTTTAGTTTTAGAAGTAAGTGAAAAAGTATTGCGTAAAGAATTAAGCAATAAAGCCGAGCAGGAAAATTATATTAAAACCCTGGCAGCCGAAGTGAAGCTAAATTAAAAATTAAGAATTATGAGTTAAACATGTTACACATTTATAACTCATAAATAGTAACTCAAAAATTATCATGAATAATCCACGTTTAGCAAGCCGTTATGCCAAAAGCTTAATTACCCTGGCCGCCGAACAAAACCAGGTAGATGCAGTATGTGCAGATATGAAATGGATTAATAAAATCTGCAAAAGTAATCCCGATTTTGTTAATGTATTGCGTAGCCCGGTGATAAAACCATCGGCCAAACAAAACATATTGCAGTCTATCACAAATAACAGGGTTTGTGCTTTAACCGGTGCATTTATAAAACTATTGGTAATAAAAGCAAGGGAAACAAACCTGCCCGAAATTGCCACTACTTATATCGACCAGTTTAATGAACTGCGTAATATTCATAAAGTAAAAATTACAACTGCCGACCCTATTACACCAGAAATGCAAAATGCCATCATGGCAAATGTAAAAGCTGCAGCTGCACCAGGCCAAACTTTTGAAGTTGAAACAGAAGTGAACAATGAACTTATTGGCGGGTTTTTATTAGAAACCGGCGGCATATTAGTTGATGCCAGTATCTTAAGAGACTTGAAAGATATTCAAAAGCAGTTTATGAATAATGATTATTTGCATAAGATACGATAACCTAATTTTTTTTCGAAAGATAAAAGCTGTTACTAACAAGTAACAGCTTTTTTAATTATTGTATTCAAGAAACTAAAAAATATTTTGAGAATAAAATATTTATTTAGATATTTGTCTAAATATTTAAACGAAAAATTTTTGAATAGTCTTTTTAAAGCGTTAAATGACCCTACACGCAGAGAGATACTGGACCTGTTGAAAAAAAAAGATATGACGGCCGGGGAAATAGCTGACCAATTTAATATTTCAAAACCCAGCATATCGCATCATTTAGATTTGTTGAAACAGGCCGGGCTGGTGGTTTCTGAAAAAGAAGGGCAGTTTATTTTTTATTCTATTAACACCACAGTAATGGACGAAATGCTTAAATGGCTTATGCAATTATCAAAAAAGGAAAAATGATACAAAAAAAATTATCTGGTATTGTTACCATTATTATTTGGCTGCTCCCGGTAGTGTATCTTATTTCAATTTACAACACTATTCCGCAAACAGTACCTATGCATTTTGGCATTGATGGTAAGGCAGACAGATTTGGTAGCAAACAAGAATTAGTATGGACAGTTATAGCATTGAGCGCAGTAGCTGCCGGTATTTATTTGTTAATAAGATTTTTACCCAGGATAGATCCTAAAAAAACAGCCCGCTATTCTGCCGGTACTTTTAAAAAACTTTCTTTTGCATTGATAGTGTTTTTTTCGGCTCTGCAGTTGTTTGTTATTAAAGCATCTGTTTCTGGCAATGTGGCCGTAAGTAAATTATTGCTGCCCATAATCGGGTTGTTCTTCATTTATCTTGGTAATTTAATGTACAGCGTTAAACCAAATTATTTTTTTGGAATAAGAACTCCCTGGACTTTAGAAAACGAAAGTACCTGGCGGGCTACACATCAATTGGCTGGTAAACTTTGGCTGGCCGGTGGTTTGCTTATAACTATAGTTACATTATTACTTCCATTTAAAATTGGATTTATTGTGTTTATGTGCATTGTATTTGTTATAGCACTAATACCTGTTATATTTTCATATCGTTATTATAAAAAACAAAAAAAAATCTGATGCTTAAAAAAATAATATTCGTTGTAATATTTTTATACTCATGTAATTTCATACATGCTCAGCCTGTTGATACTTCTGCAGAAGAACTTACTATTTCAGTTAAGGATTTAAAAATTCATGGAACATTACTCCCGGCCTTTACAAAAGAAAAAATCGTAATCATCATTGCAGGTTCGGGGCCTACCGACCGTGATGGTAACAGCCCACTTGGCATTAAATGCAACACTTACCGCATTTTAGCATCAGATTTACAACAAAGTGGAATGGCAAGTTTCCGGTACGATAAAAGGGGAATTGCCGCAAGCAGTTATAAACAGATGGATGAATCAAAACTGTCTTTTGAAGATTATGTAGATGATGTGCAGAAAATTTTCTATTATCTGAGAGATACTCTTGGGTATAAAGATTTTTACATTGCCGGTCATAGCGAAGGTTCTTTGGTAGGGATGATAGCCGCACAGCGTATTCCGGTAAAAGGATTTATATCTATGGCAGGTGCTGGTCGCCCTATTAACAATATTCTTACAGAGCAAATTACGGCAAACAACCCGGTAATAGGAAAACAAACAGATTCTCTTTTCAATGTATTAAAAGAAAAAGGTAAAATTGATACTGTGCCCCCTTACTTATTAAATGTTTTCAGACCAAGCGTACAACCTTATATGTTATCGTGGATGAAGTACGACCCAACTATTGAAATAAAAAAACTACTGGTACCGGTATTAATACTCCAGGGAACCTGTGACGTGCAGGTAAAAACTACTGATGCCAATTTTTTGCATGAAGCCAATAAGCAGGCTACATACCTTATTATTGATGGAATGACGCATACTTTGAAAGATGCCCGTACAGGCTGCGATGATAAAGACATGAAAACTTATAAAGACCCATCATTGCCATTAAACAATAAATTGGTTACCGAAATAATAAAATTTGTAAAAGATAATTGATAGATGAAACAATTGTTCATCTGTATTATAAAATTTTAGTAACTCATGATTTCAAAATGTAAATACTGGTGTTTTAATATCATGATAAAATAAAAAAGTCCACTTTTCTTTTTCACCTTGCTGCCACCACTGCTGGCGTAGTTGCATACATTTACGGCCATCTAAATCGTACTTAGCAATAAATTTGTTTTTCATTTGTTGCAATTGCGGAGCTACATCACCGCCAAAGAATACCTTTTGCCCCTCTTCCTCTATCCAAAAAACCTGGTGGTATTTGCTATGAGCGCCTGTTACCCGGTAGGTAATGGTTGTATCAATTTTACCATCGCCCTGTAGCAGTACAACCTGGTCGGAGTTTTGCAATCCGTCAAAATCTGAAATATGGTACGAGGGAGCGCCTTTTTCAACAGCATATTTTACTTCATTGCTATGCACATAATAGGTGGCATTAGGAAAACTTAAAAATTTTTGTTTTAGTATTTCATCATGTTTAAAAATACCGCCTGCATGATCTTTATGCAGGTGGCTGAGCAGTACTTTGGTAACTTCCAATGGACCAATACCGTTGTTCAATAAATTTTGATGAATTTGTAAAGTACCATCGGGCATATTAAAACCAAGACCGGTATCAATTACAATAATATCTTTTGATGTGATGATGGCAAATGGTTGTATCTCTACCAATAAACTTCCCACGGGCCTCTGTTGCAGGTCGTCGGTTTCAATATTAAAGGGTACAAATTTTTTTGTAGCATCTATGGTAAAAGCTCCTTCGCTAAGCGGAATTATTTTCATACCTGCTGGTTCATTTATTAAAATTAATTACAAATGGTTATGATAGATAGTATTTTACTTTAAATATAGTTGGCGTATAAACTACCCGGAATTATTTTTTAAAAAATGTTTATTCAAATCTTTCAGTAAAAACTAAAGCGAAAGATTATCTTAACACCATTTGCCTGTCGGCATCAAGTTTTATCAATATAAAGATAAGTATGGTAAAAGTTAACAATGATGAACCACCATAACTCATCAAAGGCAGGGTTATTCCAATAACCGGCGCTAATCCAATAGTTACACAAATATTTACTGCCACATGAAAAAACATGATGCCTGCAACAGAATAAGCATATACACGGCTAAAAACACTTCGCTGCCTTTCGGCAATCCTAACAATACGTAAAAGAAAGCCAAGATACACCAGCATTAAAATACTGGTGCCAATAAACCCAAAGTTTTCGCCTACCGATGTAAAGATGAAATCGGTATGTTGCTCGGGTACAAAATCGCCACGGGTTTGTGTACCTTTTAAAAAGCCTTTGCCTGTTAACCCGCCGGAGCCTATTGCAATTTTTGATTGTTTTACATTGTAATTCTGCTGGTCGTTTTTTCTTTGTTTGGCTTTAATTTCTTCATCGCTGTTTAAATTGGCCGTTGATTTCTCAGTAAAGGGATTATCAACACCTACCATGCTAAAAATCCTGTCGGCCTGGTATTTTTTAAATACATGCTTGAAAGTGAATGGCACCACAATACCTACAAATAACGAACTAAATGCCCATGCACCAATGATGATGAACAATAAACGGTTATTACGCCTTACCTGTCTTCGGTTAAAATAAAATACAAGTATGGCTATTATAGCAAAAGCTATCAGTAATGTATTTGTTCTGAACAAAAGAGAAACTACAAGCAATACAGCCATTGATACACCTGCTATTAAATAACCCGGCGGTAAGCCTTCACGGTACATAGGAATTAAAAACGAAAAATACACTAATGCCAAACCTGTTTCGCCTTGAAGTATGGATAATAACAGTGGAGCAAAAGCAATGGCAGCTGCTATCAACTGCGATTTTGGTTTCCTGAAATCTGTTTCGGGCATCGACAGGTATTTTGACAATGCCAATGCGGTGAATATTTTGCATAGCTCAACCGGTTGCAGGTTCATAAAGCCCAGCGGAATCCAGCTTTTTGAGCCTTTAATTTCTTTGCCTACCACAAATGTGGCCAGTATTAAAACAATACCAACCAGGTACGATATGTTGGCAGTGGCTGTAAACAGCTTGCTATCGGTTAATAAAATAAATATTGCCAATACACTGCATCCTGCAAAAAAGAAAAGTTGCTTACTGTAATTTTTTTTGAAACCAGTAAGTGTTTGTAAGAAATGATCGGTGCTTTTATATTCAACCGAATAAATACAAATGATGCCAAAGATTACGAGCATTACATACAACCAAACCATTATCCAGTCAATTCCTTTTGATATGGTGGGGTTACTTTGGTTCATGATTTTTATTGAAAAAATTAATAAGCAATTACTTTTTGCTCAAGTTTACATTACCGAATCTTTAAGCTCGGGTTTTTTCTTTTCATTAGGCAAAATAGCCTGGGGTTTTAATTGTTGTTTATTGTTTTCTTCTTTCTTTTGTGAATCTTTTTTTGAATCATCTTTATCTTTTTTGATAGCATCTAAAGCTTCTTGTTCATCAGATATATCAACCTGCATGGTATCTCTAAGTATTTTTATATATCCTTTTGCCAGCAGGTAAGCTGTATCTTTTGCATGGGTTAACGAATCTCTTGTTTTGATAGCACTGTAAATACGTGGTGGTATCAGGTTCATCTTATAAAATTTCTCTGCAAGCGGTAGCCTGTTTTTTGCAATTGTATCATTTAAATATTTTTCAATCATAAGCCCTACAATTGGTGCTGCATAAGTACCTCCAAAGCGGCCACTGTTTTCAACCACACACATAATGGCAATTTTTGGATTTTCTCTTGGTGCAAAACCGCAAAAGAAAGCATGGTTGGGTTGTTTTACGCCACGATAGTAGTTTTCAACGGTACCTGTTTTTCCGCAAATAGTAATACCGGGAACTTTTGCACCGCCACCTGTTCCTCTTTCAACAACTCCCTGCATTCCGTTTTGCACCACATCAAAAATACTGTCGGGTATATCAATTGCCTTATGCTTTACTTTATATTTCGATAGCATATCATACTTGTCGCCATCTTCAATAGAATCTACTAAATGCGGAATGATATACCAGCCTTTGTTTGCTATGTAAGCCATTTCATTGGCAACCTGTATAGGTGTTACATCTACTTCGCCCTGCCCAATACTTACCGAACGGTAATTACAATAATTCCAGGCACCTTTTCCATATACTTTATTGAAATAAGCAGGTGTTGGAATATGACCCGGTTTTTCCCAGGGAACATCAATACCTAGTTTATGTCCTAATCCAAAAGCATACATATATTTATCCCAAACAGCAAGGCTACTATCCTGGCTTGGGTATTTGGGATTGTTTATCACCCGTTGCATTACTGTAGCAAAATAAGTATTGTCTGATACAGTTATTGCATGTTGCAAATCAAACACACCCCTGTCTAAACATCTCATAGGTTTACCACTGCCGCAACCATAAAATGCACCTGAGCATGCAACCTGGAATTTGGTATCTATCACACCTTCGTGCAGGCCTACAAGCGCTTGCAGTGTTTTAAAAGTAGAACCCGGCGAGTAGGTAGCACTTACCGAACGGTTAAATAATGGCAAAGCAGGGCTTAGTAATAAATCAGCATAATGTTTTCTTCTTTCGGCACCGGTTAATAACCTGGGTTTATATGTTGGGCTACTTACCATTGCTAAAATCCCCCCGGTTTTAGGATCAACTGCAACAATAGACCCCAATTTATTTTCCATTAATTTTTCACCAAACTCCTGCAATTCTATATCAATGGAAGTGTATAGGTTTTGCCCGGCTATGGCTGCAGTATCAAACCTGCCGTTTTCCAGGGGCTCTGTTAATCGGTTTTTATTATCCCGTTTCCAAAACTCTATACCACGCTGCCCCATCAATACTTTTTCGTAAGTACGTTCAAGCCCGGCACGGCCAATATAATCTCCCATTACATATCCTTCGTACTGTGGATTTTTTAAAATATTTGAATCTACTTCGCCCAGGTAACCAAAAATATTTCCTCCTGCATCATAAGGATAATCCCTCACGGAACGTTCTTGCAAAAAATACCCGGGTGCCAGTTTGTACATGATTTCGTTAAGCATGGCCATTTTTTCGTTGCTTAACAACGATTCGAAAACCGAAGCCCGGTAACTTTTATTTTTTATGATTGCCGAAATGATGCGTTTATGAAATTCGGCTGAGTCTATATTCAATATCCTGCAAAGGGTAGCGGTATCGGTATTTTTTATTTTTCCGGGTATCACCATCAAATCGTAAATAACTGTGTTTTGCAGTATAGATCTTCCTTTCCTGTCGAACACAATACCCCTGTCGGGATAAATAACTTTACGAAAAGTGCCTTGCCCTTCGGCCATCAGTTTATATTTTGTAGAAAACAATTGCAGGTTTATTAATTGCAAAAGAATAACTGCAAACATGCCGGCAAAAACCAGTATGATAACATTTTTTCTTGATTGATTAAAGACAGGCAAGGTTGATTTTTATTTTATTATTTGCTTTTTTATGATACGGAATTTATAGATTTTTTATTATAGCGGCATTGTTAATTTTCACTTACACGGTATTGGTACGAAATTTTTGTTTACGTACAAAAAGCAATTCGGTAATGATAATTAAAAGTAAACTTAATACAGTAGATAATAATGTTTTTACCAGGAAATACCAGATGTTGCCAAACTGCCATGCTTCTAAAAAAAACAGCCAGGCATGATGTATAAATGTAAGTACACTGATGAAGACCATGTAAGGTAAAATACCTCCCATGCTGGTAAATGAAGGTTCGTTATAATTTGTATCGGCGCCTTCTTGTGGTATAAGTATATTAATTAAAAAAGGTCGTACATACGCTATTAGCACACAGGCTGCTGAATGAAAGCCCGGTTGGTGATGAAAGCTATCGAGTGTAAAACCCAACAGGAATGCAATAAGCATTTGTTGTGTACGCCCCATATTAAATGGCAGCCAAATGAGGAATAGAAAATAGATATATGGCGTTACCATTTGATGCAGGTGTATCCTATCAAGTACAAAAACCTGTACCAGTATAAACAATGCAAAGCGTATGAAATATTTAATCAGTGAGCTCATCTCTCAATTTAAACAATTATTGTGTTTTTTGTTTTACTTTTTCCAATATTGTTTTTATGTTATCTGCTTGTTTATTTTCTATGGCATAAACATATTCCAGGTTATAAAAATTAGCGGCAGCTTTAAACTTAATTAAAAAATTTCCACTGCTTTTATCTGCTGCTACTTCTTCAATAACGCCTATTAGCATTCCTTTTGGTATGCTTGTACTAAAACCGCTCGATATGATGGTATCGCCTTTGGCCACTTTTACATTTTTAGGGATGCCTGTAAGAGAAATAATGCCGGGAGTTTTTCCATCCCAGGATAGGGTGCCTGTTTCGCCTGTTTTTAACAATTTGCCGCTAATATGACTGTCTTTATGCAACAGGCTCATCACCACTGCAAAATCTTTGCTTACATCTGTAACAATGCCTACCACGCCCATGTTAGGGTCTATGATGCCCATGCCATCTTTTATATTTTGTGCAGCACCACGGTTAATTACTATAAAATTATTTTGTGCGGCAACAGAATTGTAAACCACTTTAGCCGGGTAATATTCATACTTCCTGTACCGCTCCATCGAATCAACCTTTATTGAATCTACCAGTATATTGCTGCTGGTATCGGGTAATGCAAAATCGGCTTTAAGTTTATCGTACAGTTTTTTATTGGCTGTAACCAGCGAATCGTTTGTTTTTTTAAGTTGAAAATAATATTGCACTTTATTATATTGCTCATTTATTTTGCCGGTAAGCTGGTTGGTAGTTTTGCTAAACACTGCATTGTGGTAACGACTGTAATGAACGATGAGATAGATGCTGAAACCCTGTAACAAAAGAAACAGGATAAAATTAAAATAACGACGGATGAAAAGAAAAATATTACGCACCGGGGAATGGATATTTTTAACGGTTGAATTTTGAATGTTGAATTAAAACTTTATGTTTTTTTGATACCGTTAAAACTTCTTCGCTGCATTAAAGATTCATAATTAAACATTCAAAATTGAAATACTATCTCATTACAAAAGGGTACCTGTCATAATGTTTTAAAGCAATACCTGTACCACGTACCACACTTTTTAACGGATCATCGGCCACATGTACAGGTAATTTTATTTTTGCATTCAACCGCTTATCAAGCCCACGCAACAAAGCGCCGCCACCTGTTATATACAATCCCCTGCGGTAAATGTCAGAAGCCAGCTCGGGTGGAGTTGTTTCTAATGCTTTAAGTATAGCTTCTTCTATTTTAAAAATACTTTTGTCTAATGCTTCGGCAACTTCCTGGTAACTAACCATCACCTGTTTGGGGATACCTGTTACAAGATCCCGGCCATTTACAGGTATATCATCAGGTGGGTTGTCCAAATCTTTCATGGCTGCGCCAACCTGAATTTTTATTTGTTCGGCTGTACGTTCACCAATTAATAAACTATGATAGCGGCGTAATGCTTCCATTATATCTGCCGTAAATTCATCGCCTGCAATCCTTATACTTTGGTCGCAAACAATACCGGCCAGTGCAATTACGGTAATACCTGTGGTACCGCCGCCAATATCTATAATCATATTTCCAACCGGCTCTTCCACATCAATACCTATACCCAGCGCAGCGGCCATGGGTTCATGTATCAGGTAAACTTCTTTGGCGCCGGCTTGTTCGGCACTGTCTCGTACAGCACGTTTTTCTACTTCGGTAATACTGCTTGGTATACAAATCATCATGCGCCAACTTGGTGCAAATAATGGCTTTTTAGGATAGATGAGCTTAATCATTTCCCTTATCATCAGCTCGGCGGCGTTAAAATCGGCTATCACACCGTCTTTTAGCGGGCGAACCGTTCTAATGCTTTCATGGGTTTTTTCGTGCATCATCAATGCCTTTTTACCCACAGCTAAAATATTTTTTGGATTATTCCTGTCTAATGCAACAATAGAAGGTTCGTTTACCACTATCTCATCGTTATGGATGATAAGTGTATTTGCAGTACCTAAATCAATTGCTATTTCCTGTGTAAAAAAGTTAAAAAGGCCCATATAAAGTATGTGAAATAAGGATTTTAATCAATGCCAGCAAAGTTGGTGGAAAATAATTGAATTAACAACCGCAATTATTTTATTTTTCAACATTTTACCTAAACTTTTACAAGAATTTTTTTTGCGATGATTTATTGTAAAAATTTCTTTGCAGCAGTTTTTTTTATAAACCGTTTTTACAATCCTGTAAATTCATAACCAATATCGGGCCGGTAGTACATTTTTTCAAAGTTAATAAACGATAACAAGTTGTTTGATTGATTAACAGCATCAGTTATATTATTGCCATAAGCTGTTACAGCCAACACCCTGCCACCATTGGTTACAATTCCTGCTTCTGAATTTTTTGTACCGCTGTGAAATATCATTTTTCCCTGTAATTCCATTGCATCCAGGCCTTTTACCGGTTTACCTTTTTCATAATTGCCGGGGTAACCGCCACTAACTGTAACCACAGTGGCTACTGCACGTTCATCTGTTTGTATGCTTATGCCCTGCAGTTTTTTATCAACTGTAGCTAGTAATAACTCTACCAGGTCGTTTTTAATACGGGGAATTACTACTTCGGTTTCGGGGTCGCCAAGACGGCAGTTGTATTCAATTACTTTAGGCTCTCCATCATCATTCATCAAACCAAAAAATATAAAGCCTTTATATTCCAAATTATCTTTTTGCAAACCTGCAATGGTTGGTTCTATAACCTTTTCTTTTACTTTTTGTAAAAATGCTATATCTACAAAAGGCAAAGGACTTACGGCTCCCATGCCGCCTGTGTTAAGGCCTGTATCGGCCAGCCCCACCCGTTTATAATCTTTTGCCTCTGGCAGCACTACATAATTTATTCCATCAGTTAGTACAAAAATGCTCAATTCAATACCCGTTAAAAATTCTTCTATCACAACTTTTTTACCGGCATCACCAAATTTAGATTGGTTCAGCATCAGGTCGAATTCGGCAATGGCTTCAATATGTGTTTGGCAAATTAATACACCTTTGCCAGCAGCCAGCCCATCGGCTTTTAATACAACGGGTAATGGTTGTTGTTTTATGTATTCAACACCTTCTAAATACGAGGCTGCATCAAATTGGGCATATGCTGCCGTGGGTACCCCGTGCTTTTTCATAAAAGCTTTGGCAAAAGCCTTACTACCTTCCAGTTGAGATGCTGCTTTGGATGGGCCAATGATTTTTAAGTTTTCGAACCCCTTCTTATCCTTAAAAAAATCGGTGATGCCTTTTACCAATGGCTCTTCGGGGCCCACTACTATCATTTGTATGCCGTGATTTGCACATGCAACAGCCAAGGCCTCAAAATCGGTTACGGCAATGGGCAGGTTGGTGCCACACAAAGCGGTGCCTGCATTGCCGGGTGCAATAAAAAGTTTATTGCATAAGGGGCTTTGTGTAAGTTTCCATGCCAGGGCATGCTCCCTGCCGCCGCTGCCAATTAATAGAATATTCATTTAAAATTAGTTAAGTAAGCTATTTGCAATGCGTGCGAATTTAAAATGCTATTACATTATTTCAATAATTTATTTTAAGAAAAAAGCAGGGTATATGCCATTTTATTAACCTATGTTTTATAAATTGATGTTTTTATTTTGATTGTGCTTAGCAGATTTTTACTATTTTGAGGCACTAAACCAACTATCAAGCATATAAAATCAATTAACATGACGGAACAAGCAACAAAACAAACCGGCCATCCCAAGGGGTTATGGGTATTATTTGGAACAGAAATGTGGGAGCGGTTTAACTATTATGGCATGAGAGCCATATTGGTACTTTTTATGACAAAAGCACTTTTATTTGATAAAGTTTTTGCATCAAATCTTTATGGTAGTTATACAAGCCTTGTATATTTAACACCGTTAATAGGAGGCTTTGTTGCAGATAAGTATTGGGGTAATCAGCGTTCTATTATAGTAGGAGGATTAGTAATGGCTTTGGGCGAATTTGTTCTATTTTTTTGTGCTTCTATTTATCATTCAACACCCGATATTTCAACACTATTATTTTTTACTGGTTTAGGTTTGATGATTGCCGGAAATGGATTTTTTAAACCTAATATTTCTTCACTTGTTGGCCAAATGTATCCTAAAGGCGATAGGCGAATAGACTCGGCCTATACTATTTTTTATATGGGTATAAATGTGGGAGGTATGTTAGGCCCGTTTCTTTGTGGTTTGGTAGGCGATACAGGCAACCCAATGGATTTTAAATGGGCATTTTTATTAGCAGGTATGGGTATGGTTCTAAGTGTAATTATACAATTGCTATTTCATAAAAAATATGTGTTAGATCCTGATAAAAATATTTTGGGTTTAACGCCAACCAATTCGCCAAAAGCATGGCTTAATCCATTATTTATTGTATTAGGGTTAGCAGCATTTTCGGCATTAACTATAGGGTTACTTTATCTTGATGTAAAGGTTGTGCCTTACCTTACTTATTTGTTAATAGCAGCCACCATATTTATAGCTTTTATAATTTTTTCGGATAAGGCTTTAACATCAATAGAAAAACAAAGAATAGGAGTTATTTTTATTACAGCCTTTTTTGTGATATTCTTTTGGAGTGCTTTTGAACAGGCAGGTGCTTCACTTACATTTTTTGCAGAAGAACAAACCCAACGAGACTTAGGATTTTTTACTGTACCAACCAGTTGGTTTCAATCACTAAACTCTGTTTTTGTTGTGGTATTTGCACCTATTTTTGCCTGGTTATGGCTTAAATTAGGTAAGTACGAACCCTCCTCTCCAACCAAAATGGCTATTGGTTTATTTTTACTTGCGTTAGGATATTTATGGATTGCTTTTGGTGTAAATAATGTAGGTACAGGAGTAAAAGTAAGCATGATATGGCTTATTGGTATGTATGCATTACATACTTGGGGCGAACTTAGTTTATCACCTATTGGTTTATCGTTGGTAAATAAGTTAGCTCCTTTTAAATATGCATCATTATTAATGGCTGTGTGGTTTTTAGCAAATGCAGCAGCAAACAAGCTGGCAGGTGTATTAAGTGCATTATATCCCGATGGTAAAACAACAAATTTTATAGGATACCAAATGAGTAACAATTACGATTTCTTTATGTTGTTTGTTGTAATGGCAGGCGTAGCATCTCTTATATTGTTCCTACTTTCAAAAAAATTACAATCAATGATGCACTTAGAAAAATAAAACCTTGATAAAAATATAGCCCCGTAATTATATTAATCGGGGCTTTTCATTTTAGTAATAGTTTAAAAAATTAATAACATGGGCAGTACTTCCAAACATCCTAAAGCATTACCATATTTATTTTTAAGTGAAATGTGGGAACGATTTGGATATTACTTAATGATTGGAATTTTTTTATTGTATTTAAAAAATGTAGAGCATGGTTTTGCCATGACAAATACCGAAGCATCCGATCTTTATGGAACTTTTATTGCCCTGGTTTTTCTTACACCATTTGTTGGTGGCCTTATTGCCGACAGGTACTGGGGTTATCGTAAATCAATTATTATTGGTGGATTGATGATGGGGCTTGGCTATTGCCTCATGGCTGTACACAGCTTGCCTGTATTATATATAAGCATGACGCTTGTAATTTTAGGAAATGGATTTTTTAAGCCCAATATTTCTACCCTGTTAGGTAATTTATATAATTCTCCCGAATACATTAAGCGTAAAGATGATGGCTACAATATATTTTATATGGGTATTAATGTGGGAGCTTTTATTTGTAATTTTTTTAGTGCAGCTATTATTATTGTTTGGGGGTGGAAATATGCCTTTATAGCAGCAGGAATTGGAATGTTTTTAGGTGTTATTATTTTTATAATGGGCGCTACTCATTATAAATCGGGTGATGTTCGTAAACCGATGAATAAAGAAGACTTGCCTTTTTCAAAAATAATAATCACCATATTTATACCAGCCATTATTGCCGGTATTTTAGGATGGATGATTCCAAATAATATTTTTGGTTCTGATAGTACCGATGCATTCATTTTTGCCTGTTTACCGGTTATTGGTTTTTATGCCTCTCTTTATATCCGGGCATCCTCGGCAGAGAAAAGGCCAATTGCCGCATTACTGGCAATTTTTGCCGCTGTTATTTTGTTTTGGGCAGTATTTAAGCAGAATGGTACAACACTTACCATTTGGGCCGATAATTTTACTGACCGGCAGGTGCATGGAACAACAGCTACCCTGTTGCGTGATTTAAAACAGGCAGAAGATATTGTATATACTAAAGACTCGGTTAATTTACATGATAATTTATTTAGGATTCAAAAGAAGGATGGTAAAGTGATTAAAGAATTCAATTATCCTGTATATTTTAAAAATGTAAAACCACAAAATTTACCACCCGATGGTGGCAATGCTACTTTGTGGTCAACACCCATCAGCCAATCTATTAACCCGGGTTGGGTTATTTTATTAACTCCATTGGTACTTGCTTTTTTTGCTTATTTACGTAAAAAAAATAAAGAACCTTCAACTGCTACAAAAATTGCATTTGGTTTATTTATTTCAGCTTTATCTGTGTTAGTAATGGTGGCAGCTGTTTATGTAAGTGGTAATGGCACCGAAAAAGCAAGCGCTTGGTGGTTAGTAGGAACTTATGGTGTTGTTACTGTTGGCGAATTATTATTAAGTCCAATGGGGTTATCATTAGTTTCAAAATTAAGCCCGGTTAGGTTAACCTCGTTAATGATGGGTGGTTGGTTTTTGGCAACATCTATTGGTAATAAATTATCGGGCATATTGGCCACCTTGTGGGATAGTTACGAGAATAAAGCAAATTTTTATTGGGTGAATTTTGTATTGTTAATGTTTGCAACCTTTATCATTTTTGCTATGTTAAAATGGTTGAACAGGATTATGAAAGAAAAGGGAGTAAATTAATGGTATTACACCCTTTTTAATTCAGATATTCTCAGATAAAATTTAAATGGCTGTAACTGTTTCCCAATATCAGTTTATCATCTGCAGCCAGCCATTTATTTAATACAGTGGCATACACAGCTTTAAAATCTACATTGTGCTTAAGATCGCCCTGGTTTAAATCGGCCAGGTTGGGCATGGCATTTAAAATGCCTTTTTCTTTAAGGCCACTGCTTATAAAAAACATGTTATTAGCGGTTCCATGATCGGTGCCATTGCTTGCATTTTGCGAAACCCTGCGGCCAAATTCGCTAAAGGTCATCATCAGTACATCATCAAAACGGCCGTTATTTTTAAGGTCGGTAGTAAAGGCTTTAACAGCATCACTTAGTTCGGTAAATAATCGCTTTTGCTGGTTCTCCTGGTTTACATGTGTATCAAAACTTCCCAGGCTTACATAATAAACTTTTGTGTTTATATCCGAAAATATCAGGGAGGCAATTGTTTTTAAATCTTTACCCAATTCAGTATTTGGATAAGTTTGCGATGTTGGGTGTACCCTGCTTTGCTCATAAATATATTTAGCACTGCTAAGGGTGGCACTCATGGTCTTGTATAAATAATCAATTGTTTCTTCACTGCTTGTATGGTTGGCATTTACATCTTTTATAAATCGTCCGTTGCTGATGTTGTATAATTTTTTAGGGTCTTTAAATGCAAGGCCTTTGTTATCTTCTCCTTTTAATGCCATGCTTAGTATATCATCCAGCTCCACGGCTTGTGTAGGTTTATCGCAGCCTTTGCACTGTGCATCTAAGTAGCGGCCCAGCCAGCCGGTTTGTATATATACATTGCTTTCGCTGGCGCTTTGCCAAATATCCATACTTCTAAAATGCGATCTGTCGGGGTTGGGGTATCCTACATTATTTAATATGGCCAGGCTTCCGTCATCATACAAAGTTTTAAAAGCTTCCAGTGCCGGGTTTAGGCCAACTTCTTCGGTAAGCAATAGTGATTTGTCTTTGCTGATACCAAGTACAGGCCTTTCACGGTAATAAATATCATTTCGCACAGGTATCACCGTGTTTAACCCGTCATTGCCGCCACTGAATTGTATCACCACCACCACTTTATTTCCCGGCGGTACCATCATTGGTTTTTCAAATGCCTTTAAAAATTTAGGCATCATCATAGAAGCGGTGGCCAATGTGCCAAGTTGCAAAAATTCTTTTCTTTTTATCAGCATAAAACAAATTTTGAATTCTGTGTTTTTAAAAATGAATCAACCTGAAACCTGTTGCTTTTATTTTAGCACAATTGGTATTCTGGTGTTGCCATCAAATTAATGGTGGCACTTTTGATATAGTCTTCACGGCTGCTGTTATTGATATATTTTTCCAGCACCGTGTTACTAACATGGTTTTTTGTTTGTAAAACAGTAGTTGTAATAACCTGCAGCAATTTATCCCTGCTTGTTTTTTCAAAAACGCTGTTCACCGCCTGCCAATTTATGATTGCAGTGGCGCCTTTAACATTATCCTTTGTCCTTTTTTGGCCAATTTCCTTCATGCCCATTTGCACATCATCATCTTCTTTTGGCTTTACGTTTATGGCATCGTTGGCAGCATATATTTGTGGAATGCGAAGGCGCAGCATGAGTGTGCTGCTATCTATCCAATTTTTTCCGCCGGGCCAGCCTGCAACATTTGGCGGGTAAAATAATACCTGGCTAAGCGCCCGCTGAAAAATTAATTGAGATTGATCGTTCTCTAACTGCATAGGCAAAAACCTGCGAATACCGGCCAGCAACTCTACCGGCGATTTAATACGGTTGCCAATATTTTTTTCATCATAAAACCAATCGCTGGTATAAATATCATCCAGCAATTTTGAAATGTTGTAATTGCTTTTATGAAACCTGTAGCTTAACCATTGTTGGTTTTGTTCATCAATATTTTCATTTACAAAATAGCGGTAAATTTTTTTTGTGATGTAGTTGGCAGTTTGCTTGTTTTCTAAAAGTATATCCAGGATATCATCACCATCAAAATTTCCCGTTTTACCTAAAAATGTTTTAATACCATCATCGTGCTGGTTTTTTCTAAATACAAATTCGCCCCTGGCATTAAAGCTCCAGCCGGTAAAAGCCCGGGCGCCTTCTTTTACATCATCTTCTGTATAATTGCCACGCCCCATGGTGAACAGTTCCATCACTTCACGGGCAAAATTTTCGTTGGGGTGTTGCTTTTTATTTTGCTGGTTATTTAAAAATGCCAGCATGGCCGGTGTTTTGCTTACAGCTTTCAGCATATCTGCAAAACTTCCCAATGCATTGGTGCGTATAGTATGTAGCAGTTCCTGTGCATGATAACTGTTTAGCGACCGGCAGGCAAAATGGCCATGCCAAAAAAGACTCATCTTCTCTCTCAACTGTGCTTCGCTATTAACCATGGTTTCAAGCCAGCGTATATTCATTTCTTTAATATCATCCCTCGATTTCTCCCTAAGCTTTTTTCGCATTTCGGGGCTTTGCATTTTCTTTTGCATTTCTTTTTGGTTGGCCGCCCCCATCATATAATCATCAACGGGGTTTTGGGTAACCTCAATCTTTGCTACCGGTTTGGCCGATGTTTTAACCAATAACGACCAAAGGTTTTTTGTAGAGATGGAATCAAGTGAAGCGGCGTTTTCGGCCATAGGGCCAAAAGCGCTACGCCACAATAGGTGTTGGTTTTTTGTACGATTAGAAACGGGCATATTGCAATTATTAATTAATAAAAGTCTGTTTTATGACAGCTTAACAAGCAATTGGTTTAATCACCAAATCTAAAATAATAACTGCACTATCGTTGTTATAGGTTTGTAAACAAAATTATGATGTTAATCAGCTCCCGGTAAATAATGGGGTTTGCATTGGCATAAACACAAAGGAAGTTTTTTACAGGAAAATATTACCATGTTGATGCAAAGCTATCAACAAAAAAAATTACATACCGGTAGGCCCAGGCAAATTAATTGAATGAAAAAGCGGGAGCCTTTAACCGGAAAGGTTTATTTTATTCAGTGATTTTTGAATTACCAAAATATGTATGCAATACTTCGGGTAATTCAATCCCTTTTTCTGTTTGGTTGTTTTCAAGCAGGCAGGCCATTATCCTTGGTAAGGCAAGCGATGAGCCGTTTAACGTATGCACTAATTGCGCTTTGTTATCAGCATCTTTAAAACGTATTTTCATACGGTTGCTTTGAAAATTTTCGAAGTTACTTACCGAACTTACCTCTAACCATTTCTGCTGCGCCGCACTGTACACTTCAAAATCGTAAGTAAGTGCCGATGTAAAACTCATATCGCCGCCGCACAACCTTAATATGCGGTACGGAAGCTGAAGCGACTTAAGTAAATTTTCAATGTGGTTAACCATTTCTTCATGAGCATCGTAGCTTTTAGCTGGATGAACAAGCTGAACAATTTCAACCTTATCAAACTGGTGAACACGGTTCAGCCCACGTACATCAGCACCAAAGCTTCCGGCTTCTCTTCTAAAGCATGGAGAGTATGCCGTCATTTTAACCGGCAGTTCGTTTTCTTTTATTATTTCATCACGATAAATATTGGTAACAGGCACTTCTGAAGTGGGTATCATATAAAAAGCATCGGCAGTTATATGATACATCTGCCCTTCCTTATCGGGCAACTGGCCGGTTCCGTAAGCTGTTGCTTCGTTCACCATCAATGGCGGCAAATATTCAATATAGCCTGCGGCGATATTGTAATCCAAAAAATATTGTATTAACGCTCTTTGCAGTTTGGCTCCCTTACCTTTAAACAATGGAAATCCGCTGCCGGTGATTTTGGCGCCGGTTTCAAAATCAACAAGATCATATTTTTTTATCAGCTCCCAATGTGGTGTTGCAGTTGCAGGTAAAACAGGTTTGGTACCACCTTCTCTCACTGTTTCATTGTCTTCGGGTGTTTTTCCTTTTGGTACCGATGTATGTGGCAGGTTAGGCAATAATACCAATCCATCAAATAATGCTTTTTCAGCATCGTTAAGTTTTTGTTCAAGTTCTTTTTGTGCAGTTTTATTGGCAGCTACTTCCTGTTTCTTTTTTTCAGCTGCATCTTTTTCGCCTTTGCCCATCAGCATGCCTATTTCTTTACTGGCTGTATTGATATTGGCTTGCAGTGTTTCTTTTTGGGTTTTTAATTTACGTACCTGTTCATCTGTATCAAGTAATTTATCTATAAGTTGTAAGTCAGGGAAATTCTTTACAGCTAATCTTTCTTTTACCAATGCAGTGTGTTGCCTTATATAACTGATCTGTAACATGTGTGTTAAAAAATTTTGGCAAAGATACAATTTAGGCATTTGGTTAATAATTTTGATACTTATTTAAAAATTTGAAAAAAAGCAGTGCACATAAATGATGCCTGGTGCCGGGCTGCTAAACACCTATTTAATTTATATTTGCAACATGCAACTAATGCAAGATGATTTACAGGTACGATGGCTAAAGCTTAGAATTAAATTAAAAGAGCGTTTTGGTATTAAACCCGAGTTAGACGGCATTCTTTTTTTAATAGGCATACAGGAATTAGGTAGCGGTAAGCAGGATTTTAGTAAAGAAGAAAAACAAGACCTGATGCATATTGCCGTTTGTACCGTACTTTCGCCGAGCGGTTATTATGTACTGGAAGGAAATGATGAAGATGGATGGCCGCATTTTAAACAGTTAAAACCCTTGCCCGAATTTTATTTAACCGAACAGGAAAATTTTTTAAAAGACCATATCTTACTCTATTTTCAAAATCAAAATTTTATAGACTGATTATTTTATGAACAAGATGAAAACTTTAATAACGCTTGTGCTGTTTTGCTTTTTTGTAACCCATACCCATGCACAGGTGAAAAAACCTGCAGTTAAAAAAACGGTTACACAAAAAACTACAACTAAAAAAACCAGTACAGTTAAAAAAAATAAACCTGTAGCCAATGCTCCCAAACTTATAAAAGTACCCGGTACAAGGATAAAAATAACAACCGATTCGGGAGTTATAATAGTTCGCCTTTATGATAAAACCCCTTTGCACCGTGATAATTTTATAAAACTGGTTAAAGATCATTTTTATGATAGCCTTTTATTTCACCGTGTTATACAATCGTTTATGATACAGGGCGGAGACCCCGATAGCAAGCATGCACAACCCGGCCAGCAATTAGGCAGTGGTGATGTGGGTTATACCATTCCGGCCGAATTTGATACTACCCTTTTTCATAAAAAAGGTGCTCTTGCTGCAGCCCGGCAAGGCGACCAGGTAAACCCTTTAAAAGCAAGTAGCGGATGCCAGTTTTATATTGTACAAGGTAAAAAATGGACCGACCAGGATTTGGATATGATAAGTATGCAAAATGGAATATATTTTTCTCCTGCTAAAAGAGAAATATATAAAACCATAGGAGGTACGCCATTCCTGGATATGAATTACACTGTTTTTGGCGAAGTAGAAAGCGGGTTAGATGTAGTGGATAAGATAGCATCGGTGCCAAAAGCCCCGGGCGACAGGCCAATTGGCGATGTACACATGTATATGGAACTGGTAAAATAAATCAAAGGTTAACAACTATCAGGCTAAATCATTAATTTGCACAGCATTCATTCAACATCAAATTTTATAAAATGAATTTTCCGGAAAATCTGCGATATACTAAAGACCACGAATGGGTATCTTTAGATGGTAATATTGCTACCATTGGCATTACCGATTTTGCACAGCGTGAACTGGGCGATATTGTTTACATTGATATAAATACCAAAGACAAATTACTGGCAGCCGAAGAAATTTTTGGAACAGTTGAAGCAGTTAAAACCGTTAGCGACCTTTTTTTACCCTTGTCAGGAACCATTACTGAAATAAACCCTAAACTGGATTCTGCTCCTGAATTGGTAAATACCGACCCCTATGGCGATGGCTGGATGGTGAAGATGACCGTGGAAAACCCGGCCGATATTGAAAATTTAATGACTGCTGAAGCTTATGCTGCTACCGTTGCATAGTCAGCCAATGAATGATGGATAATAATCTTGTTTCAAACAACGGGCTTAACCTTAAAAAATTTATTCCCGGTATAATTTGGTTTTTACTTACGCTTACGGCCATCAGCATACCCGGCTACGATTTGCCCGAAGTAGATAACTGGCTTATTGAAATTAATTACGATAAACTGATTCATGTAGGCCTGTTTGCCGTTCTTGCATTTTTATTTATGCGCCCGGTATTAAAATCAAGCTTGGCGGCAAAACATAAATGGCGTTATGTTTTTATCATTACTATTGCTTGTATAATTTGGGGCTTTTGTACCGAGCTGATTCAAAAATTTTTTATACCGGGCCGCAGCTATAGCCTAAGCGACTGGCTGGCCGATGGGTTGGGCGCTATTGTAGCACTTGTATTTGTAAAGTTGATATTTTTTAAAAAGTATGACGCTTACAATAAAGCAACAAAACCTTAATTACCTTGATTGGAACATATTTACAACTTACATTTGTATTAACTCAAAATACCTAAAACATGGAATACAATACTACCAGGAACCATTTAATAATGAGGGAATATGGCAGGCATATTCAAAAAATGGTGGAGTATCTCCTTACAATTGAAGATAAAGAAGAAAGGCAACGAAATGCCTATGCAGTAATTGAACTGATGGGTTTTTTAAATCCGCATTTAAAAAATGTAGAAGATTTTCGCCATAAATTATGGGATCATCTTTTTCTTATAAGCGATTTTGCCCTTGATGTAGAAAGCCCTTATCCCATACCCACAAGAGAAACTTTAAAAGCCCGTCCCGATCGTTTATCATATCCCAAAAAATATCCTAAATTCAATCACCTGGGTAAAAATATTGAAGTGGTTATTGATAAGGCACTAAAAGAAGAAAATCCCGAAAAAAAGCAGGGTTTTGCCAACGCTATTGCTTATTACATGAAGCTTACCTACAGCAACTGGCATAAAGAACTGGTGCATGATGATAATATACAAAGCGAACTATCGGCTATTACACATGGAGAACTGGAGTTTAATAACAGGCCTTTTGTAAAACACCGTACCGATAACCGTGAAGACCGAGATGATTATGGTAAGAGGGGCGGTAACAATAATTATCGCAAAAATTTTGGCGGCCGTGGCAATAATAACCAGGGCAACAGGGACAACCGGGGCGGAAACCGAAACCGTAATAATGGCAACGATAACAGGAACAATAACAGGAATTTTAAAAAACGTTATTAATATCCATCAAGATTGAATAGAATTACAAATACCTGATGTGAAGAGTCAGGTATTTTCATTTTGAGTTATGTTTATTGTTTAATTCTATTTAGTTAGTTTAAAATAACCATAGCATGCAAACTTTTGAAGTAAGGGGCGGAAAAAAATTATCAGGTTCTATTACACCACAAGGTGCAAAAAATGAAGCATTACAGATAATATCTGCAACATTATTAACTGCACAGGAAGTTACCGTAAAAAATATACCGGATATTGTTGATGTAAACCTGCTGATAGAACTGCTGGGAGAAATGAAGGTGAAGATAAACAGGGTTAGCAGCGATACCTGCATTTTTAATGCCGATGAAGTGGATGTTGATTACCTGCACAGCGAAGCCTTTTATAAAAAAAGTGGCAAACTGCGTGGCTCTGTAATGCTTGCCGGGCCTATGCTTGCAAGGTTTAAAAAGGCATTCATTCCAAAACCAGGCGGCGATAAGATTGGCCGCCGCCGGTTAGATACCCACATACTTGGTTTTGAAAAACTGGGCGCTGCGTTTGAATATAATAATGATGATGGTTTTTTTCATCTTACATCAAAAGGGTTAACTGCTGCTTCAATTTTACTTGATGAACCAAGTGTAACCGGTACTGCAAACCTGCTGATGGCTGCATCGCTGGCAAAAGGCACCACTACCATTTACAATGCAGCCTGCGAGCCTTATATACAACAGCTTTGCCGTATGCTTAACAGCATGGGCGCAAAAATAAACGGTATTGGCAGCAACCTGTTATCCATTACAGGTGTAAGTGAATTAAATGGCACACAACATACCATGCTGCCCGATATGATAGAAGTGGGCTCGTTTATTGGGCTTGCAGCCATGACACAAAGCGATATCACCATTAAAAATGCAGGGATAGCACACTTAGGCGTAATACCCGAAAGGTTCAGGCAACTGGGCATACAAATGGAATTTATTGGCGATGATATACATGTACCTGAACAAGAGAATTATGAAGTGCAAAAATATATGGATGGCGGCGTGCTTACCATTTACGATCATCCATGGCCGGGCTTTACACCCGACCTGTTAAGCATTGTACTGGTAACAGCCATACAGGCAAGGGGCAGTGTACTTATTCATCAAAAAATGTTTGAAAGCCGTTTGTTTTTTGTAGATAAGCTGATTGACATGGGTGCACAAATCATACTTTGCGATCCTCACCGGGCAGTGGTTATTGGCCTTGAAAGAGAACAGCATTTACGTGGCATTACCATGAGCAGTCCCGATATACGTGCCGGCGTAGCTTTGCTGATTGCAGCATTAAGCGCACAGGGAAAAAGCACCATTCAAAATATTGAACAAATTGACCGTGGTTATCAATATATAGATACAAGGTTACAACATTTGGGTGCCGATATAAAAAGGGTTTAAATGAAAAATTTCTTTAGCCTCATTTTAATTCTTTGCTGCCTGGCTTTGTTATCGTGCCAAAACAAAACCGTGCAACTGCTTAATAAAAAATGGGATTGTGTACAGGTTGATAATATTGTTTCACCGGGTACTAAATTCCTGTCTGCACAGGATTCTACTAATGCCATACAGTTACAAACTATGCTGCATACACTAAGCTGGACATTTAAAGATAATTGGCAATACGCCTGTTCAATAGGCAGCAGGATTACAGTGCAAGGCAGTTACCAACTAACAGGCGATGATGGTAAAACACTTATCCTTACATCACAATCGGGCAACAATATAAACCGGTACCAAATTAACAGATTAACCGAAAACGAACTGGTATTAAGCGGCCATGCGGCAAATACAAACCTGGTAATGCATTTTAGGGCAAACCAATAAATTGAAAATTAAATAGTTTCTTTGCACATGGCTAACCTCAATAATAAAATCATCATCATCACTGCTCCATCGGGTGCCGGTAAAACTTCTATCACCAGGCACCTGATGAAAGTTTTTCCGAAACTGGCTTTTTCTGTTTCGGCAGCCACCCGTAGCCCAAGAGGCAACGAACAAAACGGTGTTGACTATCATTTTATAAGTACAGAAGAATTCCAGGAAAAAATAAGGCACAACGAGTTTATAGAATGGGAAATGGTGTACGAAGGAAAATATTACGGCACCTTAAAATCGGAAATGGAAAAGATATGGAGCCAGGGAAAAATTCCGGTATTGGATATTGATGTAAAAGGAGCCATACATGTGCAGCAACAATTTCCAGAAAGCTCACTCAGTATATTTATTCAAGCCCCTTCAATTGATGAATTACAAAAAAGGCTGCAAAGCCGTGGCACCGAAACCGCCCAATCGCTGGCAGCAAGGGTAAATAAAGCTTCATACGAACTTTCTTTTAAAAACCACTTTAATAAAATAATTATTAACGACCAGTTACAGCGTGCTTGTACCGAAGCAGAAAGTATTGTAGCTGCATTTATCAGCAGGTAAAGCACATTTAAAATCTCTTTCTTATTTTTAGGTATGGATTGGTTTTCATTTATTGCCATTATAGCCTCGCTGGTACTCATCGGCTTTTTTGCCGGGGTAGAAATTGCGTTTATTTCTGCAAACAAACTTTCTATTGAACTTAATCGTAAGCAAGGCACAAAAAGTGGTAAAGTTTGGGGTTTCTATTCCGATCAGCCGTCGAAACTTATTGGTACCACGCTTGTTGGGCTTAACCTTTTTTTTGTTGTGTATGGATTGCTGGTAGTAAAGATGCTTTCACCCATATGGCTATGGATACAGCATAACCTACCCAATGTGCTGATTGTTTATGTTGATTACATAAAACTTTTTGTAGAAATAGTTTTATCGGGATTGATTGTTCTTTTTGCCGAACTTTTTTTTAAGTCGGTATTCAGGGCCAGAAACAGCAGTATATTAAGTTCGGGTTTTATCAGCAGTACAGTACAGTTGTTTTATTGGATGTTCGCATATATTGCTGAGCAGCTAGTGAATTTTTCGAACTGGATATTAAAGCACTTGCTGGATGTTAAGATTAATTCTAAAAAAGAAGTGTTTGTAAAAGTTGACCTGGAAACTTTTATGCAACAAAACAAGCATCATGAAGAAGAAGTGAGTAGCGAAATAAACAAAGAATTATTTGAAAATGCCTTATCGCTCAGCGAAACAAAACTACGTGAATGCCTGATACCACGTAAAGAAATAGAAGCTGTTAGTATTAATATGACGATGAATGAAGTAAAGGCTAAGTTTATTGAAACGCAATTAAGCAAACTGGTTGTATATGATACGGATATTGACAATATAAACGGATACATTCACCAACTAGACCTGTTTAAACAACCGGCAACCGTTAAAGATATTTTACTGCCTATACCAACTGTACCCGAAAGCATGAGCGCTACCGACCTGATGAATAAATTCAGCAAAGAAAGAAAATCAATTGCCTGGGTAATTGATGAGTTTGGAGGTACAGCAGGTATTGTTACCATGGAAGATTTGCTGGAAGAGATATTTGGCGAAATAAAAGACGAATACGATACCGAAGAGATAGTAGAGAAACAGCTTGGCCCGCATGAATTTATTTTTAGCGGGAGAACAGAACTGGACCATATCACTGAAAAATATGGCCTGGTTTTTCCAAATGATGCCGATACAGAAACACTATCGGGCTACATTATTAAAATAAATGAAGAAATACCCAAACTTAAAGACCATATCATCATTGGCAATTTTGAAATTGATATTTTAAATGTAAGCGATACCCGTATTGAATTAGTAAAGCTTAAATTGCTGAAATGAAGTAATGGGGTTGATACTTCCCTTATTTTTTACGCAGATGATTATAGCTGTAAACACAAGGTTGCAAAAAAGTCAACAGCCAGATGGTTTTGAAGATTTTATTTTCGACCTGCTTGAAAAATTAACTGAAAAATATCAACAGCACCAATTCATATACATATTTGATAAACCCTATACAGGTAACCGTGTTTTTGCAAAAAATGTGTTGCCTGTTGTAACCATACCACAAACCACCGGTAATTTAAGATTGCAATACTGGTTTAATTTTAAAGTGCCAAAATTATTACGCCAGCACAGGGCTGATGTGTTTCTAAGTTTTGAAGGTATTTGTAGTATTCGTACAAAAAAGCCACAATGCCTGTTGGTTAGCCATACAGCCTGGCAACAATCATTTCAGATGCAAAAAAAATGGGTGCATTCATTTTACAGAAAATTCATGCCAGTATTTCTAACAAAAGCGAAAAGTATAGTAGCGGTTTCAGATTTTATAAAAAAAGAATTAGAAGAAAAATACAGTGTTGCATCAAAAAAAATTGAACTGCTGTACCCGGGCATTGATGAAAATTTTAAACCATTAGATTGGGAACAGGCCGAAGCCATAAGAGATAAGTATACCGATGGCAAATCCTATTTTTTATTTAGTGGTAATATCAATAAACACAGTAACTATATCAATTTACTAAAAGCATTCACTTTTTTTAAAAAAAGGCAGAAGAGTAATATGTTACTGCTTTTTGCCGGCAACCCCGATGAACAATTTTTACAAGACCTTAAAACATATAAATTAAAAAACGAAGTAAAATTGTTACAAGGATTATCGGTTAAGGAAACAGCCCATGTTACCGCTGCTGCTTATGCTATGGTAAACCCAACTCGGCTTACTGGTTTAATAAATCCAATTTTACAAGCCATGCAATGCCATGTGCCGGTTATAGTGGCAGATACAGATGCTATGCAATCTGCTTATGAACAAGCAGTAGTGTATTGCAATCCTGCACAGGTTGAAGATATAGCCAATAAAATGATGCTGATTTATAAAGATGAAGAAAAAGCAAAAGCATTAGTGGAAGCTGCTAACCGGTTAATTAAAAAACATAATTGGTATAATACTGTTCAAACATTGATGCAATGTTTGCAAAATGCTGCCAATAGTTAAATTAAGCTAAATTTGCAACTTTAAATAATCGTTACCCATAAACAGTAAAAAATGAACCAATCAACAATAAAAATAGATGTACTGCTCGATCCAAATAAAGTTCCTGAACAAATAAACTGGTATGCTACCGACAGTACAGCCGATATGGTACAAAAAGCTAAAGCCATGTGTCTTGCATTTTGGGATGGCACAGATAAAACAGCATTAAGAATTGACCTGTGGACAAAAGATATGATGGTGGATGAGATGGCTGATTTTTATTACCAGATGCTGATGGGTATGGCTGATAGTTTTAAAAGGGCCACCAAGCAGCAAGAGATGAGTGATGATATGAAAAAATTTGCCAGGGAATTTTTTGAAAAATTTAGAGTTATACAAATGAAAGAACAAAATAGCCAAACATCAAAATCATAAATTAATACTACTATCATGAGTTTAGAAAACCAGGTAATGAATGAAATGAAAAACGCCATGAAAGCTAAAGATGAAGGCGTTTTACGGGCTTTACGTGCAATAAAAGCCGAAATTATAAAAGCAAAAACCGACCCCGGGGCAGGCGGTGTAATTGATGAAGCTACCGAGTTAAAATTTTTGCAAAAAATGATGAAGCAACGCAGGGATTCTTTGGAAATTTTTGAAAAGCAGGGCCGTGCCGACCTGGCTGCTAAAGAAAAAGAAGAGATGGCAGTAATAGAAAAGTTTTTGCCAAAACAGTTAAGCGAAGCAGAGTTAAAAGAAATTATCAATGAGATTATTAATAAAACCGGAGCTACATCAGCAGCAGATATGGGTAAAGTAATGGGGGTTGTAAGTAAACAATTGGCCGGTAAAGCAGATGGTAAAACCATCAGTAATATTGTAAAGGAAATTCTATCAGCTAAATAAAAAATTTTATCAGCCCATACAAAACAGCTATAAAAAGAGCTTATGATAATTGACCTGTTTTTTTTTGTAAGTATGATACTGGCAATTATTAAGGGTTATCGCAAAGGCTTTATAATAGCCGTTTTTTCAATACTTGCATTTATTGTAGGGTTGGCTGCTGCTTTAAAATTATCAACAGCGGTGGCAGGTTTTCTGCAACAAAGTATTAACGTATCGGCTAAATGGCTGCCATTTATTGCATTTGCACTTGTATTTTTTGTAGTGGTTATTTTGGTAAGGATTGGTGCCAGGTTTATCGAAAACACATTTAAAGCATTATTGCTTGGTTGGGTAAACCGCATATGCGGCATCATTTTATATGTAATTTTATATACAATCATTTTAAGCATATTGCTTTTTTATTGCGAAAGGTTGCAACTGTTACAACCAGCCACCATACAGTCTTCTGCCACGTATGAATATTTACAGCCATGGGGGCCAAAACTGATGGACAATATGGGTAAAGTCATCCCCTGGTTTAAAGATATGTTTATACAACTAGACGAATTTTTTAAAGGGCTTTCAAACAAAATTTAGTATTAATTGCAACCATTATCTTATTTAGCCGTAATTTTAGCCTCAATCAGAGGTTTACTAATATAAAAACGGTAAGTGATTTTATAAAAATCAATTTGTATTATTGGATGGCTTACGAACTTAAACAAGACGGAAAATTTAAATTTATTGAAGAAGGTGATGGTGAACCCTTGGTATTATTGCATGGTTTATTTGGTGCACTTAGTAATTTCCAGGATCTCATTAGTCATTTTAGCAAAACCAACAAGGTTATTGTGCCCATGCTTCCATTGCTGGAACTTGACCTGTTACATACATCGGTTGGGGGCTTGCAAAAATTTGTACATCGTTTTATTGAACATCGCAATTATAATAACATACACCTGCTTGGCAATTCCTTAGGTGGACATGTGGCATTGGTACATGTTTTAAAACAACCCGAAAGAATTAAATCTATCATCTTAACCGGTAGTTCGGGTTTGTTTGAAAACGGAATGGGAGACACTTATCCCAAGCGGGGCGATAAGGAATACATCCGTAAAAAAACTGAGCTTACTTTTTACGATCCGGCCATGGCTACCGATGAACTGGTGAATGAAGTATTTGAAATCACTAACAACCGTATGAAAGTGATTAAAATTATTGCATTAGCTAAAAGCGCTATCAGAAATAATTTAGGTGAAGAACTAAGCCAGATAAAACAACCTACCTGCCTTATTTGGGGAAATAATGATACCATTACTCCACCATTTGTAGCCAAAGAATTTAACAGGCTTATTCCTTCCAGCGAACTTCATTTTATTGATAAATGCGGCCATGCCCCTATGATGGAAGTACCGGGAGAGTTTAATATTTTACTGGACGGATTTTTAACAAAATTAAAAAAGACAGCTGCAACAGTTTAATACTATAAATTGTCTGTATATACTTTTTATACTTTCAACATCGTTATTATGATTGATTTGCTAACCTAAACCAGTTATATGTTAACAGTTGATTTAATTAATACCGGCATACCTCGTTTACAACTTAAAGATTCGGTGAGTAAGGCTTTGGGGCTAATAACCGATTTTAGGGTTACACACCTGCCTGTGGTGGATGATGATAAATTCCTGGGGCTTATTAGCGAAGATGATTTACTTGACCAGGAACAACCTAAGATGCCTATTGAGTTAATGCAGGAAACTTTTATAAAAGCTGCAGTACATGATAACGAACATTTTTTAAATGCAGTTACCTGCAGTAACCAGTTTGAAACAACTGTGGTTCCGGTAGTTAACGACGAAAATGAACTGATGGGAGTGATTACCACTGATACACTTTTAAAAACACTTGGTAATTTTGCCGGCACCAACGAAATAGGAGGCATTATCGTTTTAGAAATGGAACGCAGCCAGTTTAGTATTTCAGAAATAAGCAGGATTGTAGAAAGTAACGATGCTACCATTCTTCATTTAAACACAACTGTACACCCCCAAACCGGTATGCTAACTGTTACTCTTCACATTAATAAGAAAGAAATAGCAGCCATAACTTCTACATTTGAAAGGTACGAATATGATGTTATCTATTTTTTCGGCAACGAAAAATTCGAGAACGAAATACATGTTAACTACCGCCACCTAATGAATTACCTTGATATTTAATGCCGGCTTATCATTGGCCATATTGCATGCAATACCGGGCAGTTAACCCAGTAAGTAGTATTAAAAAAATCTTCTGCCTAATTATTTTTCTTTTTGTAGTTGCGCAGGTACATTCTCAAAAAACAAAAACACCCGATTTTATTTTTACCGATACTGCATTACTTACACGTAATAACTACAAAGTTTGCATTAAAGAACTGGAAGTTACAGGTACAAAAAAAACCAAAGTATATATTGTTCATCGTGAAATTCATTTTAAAAAAGGCGACTCTCTGCTGGTAAGCCATTTGCAAAAAGAGCTGGAACAAGCCCGTACACAGGTTTATAATACATCGCTGTTTAATGAAGTTAAGTTTGAACTGGTAGCCTTAGATTCTGTTAATATTAGTATTGCAGTAAGAGTATCAGAGCGATGGTATATTTATCCAATTCCGCAATTTAAATTAGTTGACCGCAATTTTAATGAATGGTGGAAAACTTACAATCACAGCCTTTCGAGGGTTGATTATGGGATTAAATTTGTTCATTATAACCTTAGTGGCAGGCGAGACCAGTTACGAATTTATCTTATAAACGGTTATACAAGAAATATTTCATTTAGTTACAATGCGCCGTACAGCAACAGGGCGCTTACCGAAGGGTTTATTGTTGGCGGTGGTTATAACCAACGCCGAGAACTTCCATACAAAACAAATTACAACGATTCTTTGTTGTTCTATCCTTCCAACCCGGTAATAAAAGAAAAAGCAGATTTTGTTTACAAAAGCTGGTATTTAAACGCAGGTTATTCAATAAGAAAAGGCTTGTTTAAAAAACAACTTTTTTCAATAAGTTACAGCCATCTCTCTATTGCCGATTCTGTTATTGATAAGCAGTATAACCCTAATTATTTTAACGACTCTGTTACTTCAAAAGGTTTTTTTGATTTTGTATATACTTTACAATATTCTAAAGTAAATAACAATTCTTATCCATTAACCGGTAAAACGGGGTTTTTGCAAATACAAAAACGAGGACTTGGGTTTACAGGCGGAATTAATATGTTATCTGTAGAAGCAGGATATAATAAATACTATGCAATGGGTAAAAACTGGTATGGAAGTTTTCAGTTGTATGCAAAAATTAAATTACCATTTACGCAAGCATACATCAATCAGCGTGGGCTTGGCTATGGCGAAAACTACCTGCGTGGCCTGGAGTATTATGTTATTGATGGTGTAGCTACTGCATTAACAAAATATACATTGAAGAAAAAAATCGTTTCTTTTGAAGTGCCGTTCAGGCTTTTTCCAAAACTATTTACAAAAATACCATTTACATTTTTTGCAAAAACTTATGGCGACCTGGGATATGTTTATACAAAAGATATTTATACAACCCGGCTTAATAACCGTTTGCTATGTTCCGGAGGGTTTGGGATAGATATACTTACCTTGTATGATATTAACCTGCGGTTTGAATATAGTTTTAACCAGTTAGGCGAAAACGGTTTATTTTTACATAACCAATCAGGTTTTTAATATTAAAATGGATAATCGGCCGGGCGGCTGATACAGGAATGAAAATAGCAATATACAGCAGGGGCATAGAAAATAACCAGCACCAGGATGTACTTAGTTTACTAGATGAACTGGCTGTAAGCGGGGTAGAATTGGTTTTTTACCAGGATTTTTTTAACCAGTTTTACTCAGCCATCAATTCAAAAGCAAAATACTCCACTTTCAATTCTTCTGATGACCTGGATGAGAATATTGATTTTATGATAAGCCTTGGCGGCGATGGAACACTGCTTGATACGGTAACTCTTGTAAAAGACAGCGGTATACCGGTTGCAGGTATTAATTACGGCCGTCTTGGGTTTTTAGCTAATATTGGTAAAGAAGATTTTCATTCGGCAGTTGCAGCATTGCTTAACCGCACTTATGTGTTAGATAAAAGAACACTCATTCACCTGGATGCAGATATCCCATTATTTGAAGGCGTATCTTATGCACTCAATGAATTTACATTACATAAAAAAGATTCGTCGCCCATGATTAAGATTCATACGTATCTAAATGGCGAATTTTTAAATACTTACTGGGCCGATGGGTTAATTGTGGCCACACCCACGGGCTCTACAGGATACTCTTTAAGTTGTAATGGCCCTGTTGTTTTTCCCGATAGCGGAAGTTTTGTTATAACACCTGTATCGCCGCATAACCTTAATATACGCCCTATAGTTGTGCCCGATAACACTATTATTTCGTTTGAAGTAGAAGGCCGTACCGATGGGTTTCTTTGCACCTTAGACAGCCGCCGTGAAATTGTACCAAAAGAAATTCAACTGGCCGTTAAAAAAGAAGCATTTTGCATTAACCTTATCAGGCTTAATGAAAATAATTTTTTGCAAACGCTTCGTAATAAATTAAGCTGGGGGCTCGATGTGAGAAATTAATACATTCAATATTGTAATGTATTGCCAATGGCTTATTATATTAAATAATTTACAAAATATTACTGTACCCAATTAACCCGGTTTATAAATTGCATTTCCTGTATTTTGGTACTTCCTCCAAGGCTTAAAATAAAGGACAGAGAAACAGATATTTAATTTTATAAAATCCGGTTGATTTTTTTGCCATTCCGCACTTCAAACCCTACCTTTGCAGCCTCAAAAAAGGCCTTTAAATAAAAATATCAATTTATAATTATGGTAGAAATTAAGCCAGATGAAATTTCAGCAATCCTTCGCCAGCAATTAAGCAATTTTAATGCAAGCGCCAGCCTGGAAGAAGTAGGTACTGTTTTACAGGTGGGCGACGGTATTGCCCGTGTTTATGGTCTTAACAATGTTCGCTCGGGCGAATTGGTGGAGTTTGAAAATGGTGTTAAAGCTATTGCTCTTAACCTGGAAGAGGATAATGTAGGTGTGGTTTTGATGGGCGACAGCAGCGAAATAAAAGAAGGTGATAAAGTAAAACGTACCGGGCAAATTGCATCAATAAAAGTAGGTGAAGGTATGAGCGGCCGTGTTATTAATGCTTTGGGCGAGCCTATTGATGGTAAAGGCCCCATTACCGGCGAGTTATACGAAATGCCTTTAGAGCGTAAAGCGCCAGGTGTAATTTTTCGTGAGCCGGTAAAAGAACCATTACAAACAGGTATTAAAGCCATTGATGCTATGATTCCCATCGGTCGTGGTCAGCGTGAATTGATAATCGGCGATCGCCAAACAGGTAAAACAGCTATTGCTGTTGATACCATCATCAACCAAAAAGAATTTTTTACAGCCGGCAAACCGGTTTATTGTATTTATGTGGCTATAGGCCAAAAAGCCTCTACCATTGCAGGTATCATGAAAACATTGGAAGAGTATGGAGCAATGGAATATACCACTATAGTTGCAGCATCTGCATCAGACCCGGCACCATTACAGTTCTATGCACCATTTGCCGGAGCTGCAATTGGCGAATATTTCCGTGATACAGGTCGTCCTGCTTTAATTATTTATGATGATTTAAGTAAGCAGGCTGTTGCATATCGTGAGGTATCTCTTTTATTACGTCGTCCGCCGGGCCGTGAAGCTTACCCGGGTGATGTGTTTTACCTGCATAGTCGTTTACTGGAAAGGGCTGCTAAAGTGGTTTCAAAGGATGAAATTGCAGCACAAATGAACGACCTGCCCGAATCAATTAAACACCTGGTAAAAGGAGGTGGCTCATTAACTGCTTTACCAATTATTGAAACACAGGCTAGCGACGTATCAGCCTATATCCCCACTAACGTAATTTCAATTACCGACGGGCAGATTTTCCTTGAAGGTAACCTGTTTAATGCCGGTATTCGTCCTGCTATTAACGTAGGTATATCGGTAAGCCGTGTGGGTGGTAACGCACAAATTAAATCAATGAAAAAAGTGGCCGGTACACTTAAATTAGACCAGGCGCTTTACCGTGAGCTGGAAGCTTTTAGTAAGTTTGGTGGCGATTTAGATGCGGCTACAAAAAATGTTATTGATAAAGGTGCAAGAAATGTGGAAGTTCTTAAACAGCCTCAATATACACCATATACTGTTGAAAGACAGGTAGCAATCATTTACTTGGGTACACAAGGGTTATTAAAAGATGTGGCTGTTAAAAATGTAAAAGCATTTGAAGATCACTTCCTGATGGAAATGGAAAACAAGCATCCAGATATATTAGCCGAGTTTAAGAAAGGTGTATTGAATGAGGAGAGTTTGAAGAAAATGACAGAACTGGCTGCTGGCTTAACTGCCCAGTATAAAGCTTAATTATATAATATTTTTAGTTTAAAAAGGAGAGAAATTATTCTCTCCTTTTTTTATGCTGGCTACAAGTGCTGTTATTAATAAATACTTATATACTATGATATTGAATAGCCTTTAGATAAAAATCAAAATATATCTTTAGTAAGATTGCCGAAATGGCATAAAAAATAATTGGCTTGTTGTTTGTAAAATCAAATAAAATAAAATCTTTAAAAAATGACATTTGGAATCATTGTAGTATCCTTACTTTTTATGGGTCTTGGCATGTTGGTGCAGTTTAGGTTAAAAAGCAAATTTGCCGAATACAGTAAAGTGCCTGTTAGCAGTGGCCTTAGCGGAAGAGAGGTAGCCGAGAAAATGCTAAGGGATAATGGTATTTATGATGTAAAAGTTATTTCTGTTGATGGTTTCTTATCAGACCACTATAACCCGGTAAATAAAACTGTAAACCTTAGCCCCGATGTGTATTCAGGCGCCAATGTATCTGCTGCCGCTGTGGCAGCGCATGAATGTGGCCATGCTGTGCAGCATGCTACTGCTTATTCAATGTTAACGCTAAGGAGTAAACTAGTTCCGGTAGTTAACATAAGCAGCCAACTATCGCAATGGATAATAATTATTGGTCTTGGTTTCCTGGGGTTTGGGGGTGGAAACCCTACAGTTTTATTGGTTGGTATTATTTTATTTGCAATAACAACATTATTTACCATCATTACATTACCGGTAGAGTTTGATGCATCTGCCAGGGCTTTAAAATGGCTGGATAATACACATATGGCCACAGGTGCCGAGTACGATAAAGCTAAAGATGCTCTTAAATGGGCCGCATTAACTTATGTTGTAGCTGCACTTGCATCTATTGCTATGCTGGTGCAATATATACTTATTTACCAGGGCCGTAGCAGGGATTAAAATTTATGGTTACTTTTTTTAGGGTATTACAATCAACTATATTTGCTTACAAAAGCTATCATTTTAAAAGCAATTTATTTTATGAACTTTGGAAAAGAATTTGAAAAATACGCCATAAAACATAAAGGCATTAGCAGTAACACTCTTGATGCTTATGTAAAACATAATGTAACCAACCTTACACCTAACATTATTGAAGAACGCCCCATGAATATTGCCGTTATGGATGTTTACAGCAGGTTGATGATGGATAGAATTATTTTTTTAGGTTATCCCATTAATGACGAAGTGGCTAACATTGTAACAGCACAACTATTATTTTTAGAAAGTACCGACCGTATGCGTGATATACAAATGTATATCAACTGCCCCGGTGGCGGCGTATACGCAGGCCTGGGTATGTACGATACTATGCAGTTCATCACACCCGATATTGCAACCATTTGCACCGGTATGGCTGCCAGCATGGGGCAAGTATTAATGTGTGCCGGTGCAAAAGGAAAACGTACGGCATTAAAGCACAGCCGCATTATGATGCACCAACCCAGCGCAGGTGCAGGCGGCCAGGCAAGCGATATAGAAATTACTGTAAACGAAGTAAAAAAAGTAAAGCAAGAACTTTATAACATCATCTCCTTTCATACAGGCCAGCCGGTTGAAAAAGTTGCCCTGGATTGCGACAGGGATAAATGGCTCACTTCGTTTGAAGCAAAAGAATATGGCCTTATTGATGAAGTATTAATAATGAACCAACGTAAACAAAAGAAAGACTAAAAACAAAAATAAACCAGTCATGAGTTTTTATAAGAACAATATTACCCGTTTTGATGATGATGATAAACCCGAAACATCGCCTGAAAACCCCATGGAAAAAATGATGAGTAGCTGGCAATTTGATAAAAAATTTATTGAACAACGAAAAGTTTTTTTATGGGGTGTGGTTGATGATAAAAGCGCTAAAGATATCACCAACAGGCTGATGTACCTTGAGGCCATTGAACCGGGAAAAGAAATAACATTTTATATTAATAGCCCCGGTGGTATTGTTACCAGTGGTATGGTTATTTACGATACCATGCAAATGATTAGCTCGCCGGTAAGTACTGTTTGTATGGGTATGGCAGCCAGTATGGGAAGTATTTTATTAAGTGGAGGTAAAAAAGGGAAACGGTTTATCTTTCCTAACGGCGAAGTGATGATTCACCAGCCCAGTGGTGGAGGGCAAGGCACTAGTGCCGATCTTGAAATTATGGCCGAGCAAATAAAGAAAACCAAGTTATTGGGCGCCGAAATACTGGCAAAAAACTGCGGGCAAACTGTAGAAAAAGTGATAAAGGATTTTGACCGTGATTACTGGATGAATGCCGAAGAATCGGTGAAATATGGTATTGTGGATGCAGTGCTGGATAAGATTTAATAAAATAAATATAGCCTTAACTCGTTTGTATTCATAAAGATTTTATTAGCCTGTATTTATTGTACAGGCTATTTGTTTATTTATTAATACAGCAGAACTGAATTTTTTCTTTGGCATAATCTTGGTTGTAAAAGATAGTCCCAAACAAAATTAATACTATGCAAAAAACATTTTTAATCATACTCATCCTGGTAAGCAGTAATGCAATTGCGCAGCGAAACAAACTTGGTGGCGATCATGAAAATTTATTTCGATTTGGTGTTAAAGGTGGTGTAAATATTAATAAAATTTCGGGTAAATCATATAAAGAAGGGTTTAATTTCAATTTCCAGGCAGGTGCATTTGTACAATTAAATTTCAGTAACAGGGTTGGTCTTCAGCCCGAAGTAAATTTTGTACAAACATCATCTGAATTCACTAACGACCCCAATGATATTTATTATGATTTATTTCAGGGGGGCAGCCAAAAAAAATCAAAATTAAACTACTTGGAAGTTCCTTTGCTGCTTAACATAAATGTGGGGCCCAGCAAAAGAATAAAATTACAGGTAGGGCCTGCATATGGAGGATTGCTAAAACAAACTGTTGACAGCCTTAAAAATAATGGCAACATTTATAAAAATGGCGAGTGGGCGGCAATTGGTGGTGTATGGATTCAACTTCCGTTGGTAAACCTGGGAGCAAGATATAAACTTGGCCTTACCGATTTAAATGCCATTGATAACCGACAAAGCTGGAAAAGCCAAAGTATACAGGTTTTTATAGGACTTACATTTTAATGGTTAACTAACTTACTGTTAACTTTTACAGGCTTTCACTCTCTTCTTTTGTATTTATAAAAACCTATTTGTATTTTACAAGTATAACTTGTAGCAATGCAAAACATTCGTTTAGAAAACCTCCTGCTAATTGATATAGAAACTGTTTCGGAAAAAGCAACATTTGCCGGGCTTACACAAGAATGGCAGGTATTATGGCAGGAAAAAGTGCAAAGGCAATTACCCGAAGGCATTAGCGCTGCAGAATTTTATCCGCAGCGGGCAGGGGTGATGGCAGAGTTTGCAAAAGTAATTTGTATAAGCCTAGGCCATTTTAAAAAAGAAGGAAATGAGTATCAACTGCGGATTAAATCATTTTACGGCCACGATGAAAAAATATTATTGCAGGATTTTATAGCTGCCTTGCAGAAGATGGAGATGAATAATAACAAATGGAGTTTTACAGGCCACAATATTAAAGAGTTTGATATACCTTTTATATGCCGCCGTTTACTAATTAATGGATTACAGGTACCGCCTTTTCTTGATTTTCAAAACATGAAACCCTGGGAGACCAATATGATTGATACATTTCAATACTGGCGCTTTGGCGATTACAAACATTATACCTCTTTGAAACTTTTGGCGGCAGCATTAAACATACCATCGCCAAAAGATGATATAGATGGCAGTATGGTTGGTGAAGTGTATTGGTCTTCTATAAGGGTTAATAATGACAGTGGTTTAAAACGTATTGTAACCTATTGCCAAAAAGACGTGGCCACCACAGGAAACATCATTATGCGTTTTAAAAACCTGCCTATCTTATCGGCCAGTCAAATAATAATTGTAAAATAAAAAAATGCTTTTAACCTTTCACTTTTTTTAATAAAGTAATAAATACAGGGAAGTGATCGCTGTAACCATAATTATACGTAGTACCATCCCATGTTCTTTTTGGGTAACCCTTGTACTTGCCTGTTTGCTGCACTAAAAATTCTTTATTAAAAATGGTGGCTTTATAAAAATGATAACCGGGTTGCTCCTTATCCAACCATGCTTTTGAAAGAACAATCTGGTCAAACAAACCCCAGGCATCTTGGTATGCTATTGTGCCAATACCTTTTTTATAAAAATCAACCCAGGGGTTATAAATTCCACCATCTTTTAAACCTTTTTCCGAACTTTTAGCTTCAATAACTTTAGTCATACTTGGGCTTACGGGGTCATCATTTAAATCGCCCATGATAAGTATTTTAGTTTGCAAACTTATAGCCATTAGCGAGTCAACAATTCTTTTACAAACTCCTGCAGCGGCGGCCCTGGCAGGCATCGACCTTTCCTCGCCACCCGACCTTGAGGGCCAGTGGTTTACCATTACATGTATAGTATCTCCATCTAACACTCCTTTTACATATAATACATCACGGGTAAAATATGCATCCTTTGTGCCTCCCGGAAGTTTCACAAAAAGTGGTTCACTAAAAATGGGTGTAAAATATTTTGGATTATAAAGCAACCCTACATCTATACCTCTCTTATCTGGAGAATCATAGTGTACTATTTTTAAATTTCGGTTTTTTAATTTTTTACTGTGTGTTAATATGTTTAGTACTGTGTCATTTTCAATTTCTGCAACACCAAGTATAGCAAAACCATCAGGGTTAATATCAGTGCCTAACTGCGATATTACCGACGAAAGCCTTTCAACTTTGTCTAAAAATATATGCGAATCATAATGCCTTTCACTGTTTGGTAAAAATTCTTCATCATCCACTATGGGGTTATTTACTGTGTCATAAAAATTTTCGCAATTGTAAAACGCAACAATAGCAGGGCGATATTGAGCTTTTTGAGCATTTACTGTAGAAAATAAAAAGAATGTTATTGCAACAGTCGTTATAATTTTTTGCATATGATTTTATATAAGTGTGGGCAAAGTTATTTAACTCATTTGTATTAAAGGGATATTAATAAGATTAATATGTTAACTCCAAAACTTTTATTCCTTAAAAACGCTATAAAAAGCTACATTTGTTATCTTTTTTAACAAAACAATTATATGACAAAAATTAAACATTGTCTCCTCTTGGTTTTATTTTATGTCGCTATTTTACCATCTGCTTTTTCGCAGGAAGTAAAACCTCCGGCACCTAAAATAAACCCGGATACAACAATTACAGAAACATTAGGAGAAAACCAGGATGATAATATTCCAACTATATCCCTGGATGAAAGCCAGGAACAAGATGTAAGTACTCAAAATATTTCATCGCAACTGGGCGCAGGCAGAGACCCTTTTTTAAATGCTGCTTCTTTTAAATTTGGCGCTGTACGTTTTCGTATAAGGGGTTACGATGCCAATGAGTTTAATACTTACATCAATGGTGCTCCCATGGAAAACCTTGATAATGGTTTTACTCCTTTTGGTCAATGGGGCGGATTAAATGATGTATTACGCAACCGTGAGTCTACCCTGGGTTTAAAATCATCTACTTTTGCTTATGGCGACCTGGGAGGACTTACCAATATTGATACAAGGGCATCGCACCAGCGTAAACAAACCAGTATTAATTATGCAGCATCTAACCGTAATTACTCAAACCGTATTATGCTTACCCATTCTACCGGGTTAAATATGAAAGGATGGGCATTTAGTTTTTCTGCATCACGCCGATGGGCAACCGAAGGTTATACCGATGGAACTTATTATGATGGATGGTCGTTTTTTGCAGCAGTTGATAAACGCTTTAACGACAGGCACCTGCTGTCTTTTGCAGCCTTTGCCACTCCTACCGAAAATGGCCGCCAGGGGGCATCGGTAAAAGAAATGACCGATATTGCCGGTGATGTTTATTACAATCCTAACTGGGGATATCAAAACGGAAAAAAAAGAAATGCAAGCATTGCTAAATCGTTTCAACCAATTGGAATTTTAACACACGACTGGAAAATTACAGATAAAACTTCCCTGTTATCTTCTGCATCAGTAACATTTGGAAACAGGAGTGTAACCGGATTGGATTGGTATAATGCCGCCGACCCCCGGCCTGATTATTACCGATACCTGCCAAGCTATCAAAAAGACCCGGCACTTGCTGAACAGGTTAGAGAAGAATTATTGAATAATATAAATAAGCGCCAGATTAACTGGGATGCTTTATACCAAACCAATTACGGTTCTTATGATGTAATTCACAATGCTAACGGTATTGCCGGTAACGATGTGGCAGGCCTTAGGTCGCATTATGTGGTTGAAGAAAGGATTATTAATACTACTAAATATAATTTCAACAGTACTTTAAACTCTACTATAACCGAAAACATAATTTTTACTGCGGGCTTAACATACCAGTCACAAAAAAATCATTACTATAAAAAATTAGATGATTTACTTGGAGGTGATTTTTATGTGGATATAAACCAGTTTGGCGAAAGAGATTTTCCTACTAACCCCGATGCCGGCCAAAACGACCTTAACAACCCTAACCGTATAGTAAAAGTTGGCGATAAACTGGGTTATAATTACAACCTCAGTATTTCAAAAGGCTCTGTTTGGATGCAGGGTGTATTTAAATTCCGCAAGGTTGATGTATTTGTAGCAACCGAACATTCGTACACCAGCTTTTTTAGATACGGTAATGTTAGATCAGGGTTATTTCCCAATGATTCTTATGGCAAATCGGCTACCTATAATTTTTATAATTCAAGTATAAAAGGAGGAGTAACTTATAAAATAAATGGCCGTAATTATGTTTTTGCAAACGGATCTTATGGTTCAAGGGCGCCTTATTTCGAAAATGCTTTTATTGCTCCACGTACAAGGGATTTTGTACAGGATAACCTGAAATCGGAAGAAGTGCTTTCAACCGAAGTTGGATATGTGATGAATGCACCTAAATTAAAAATAAGGCTCAATGGCTACTATACACAATTCAAAAATCAACTGGATGTGTTAAGTTTTTATAACGACGAGTACCAGAACTTTGTAAACTATGCTATTAGTAATATTGGCAAAATTCATACAGGTATTGAGTTTGGTGCCGAGGCTAAAATATATAAAGGCTTAAGTTTAACAGCTGCAGCAGCTATAGGGCAATACACGTATAACACACGCCAAAGCGCAACTGTAACAGCCGATAACAGCGCAGCTATTTTAGATAAAGATGTTACCGTGTATGCAAAAGATTTTTATGTGCCCACTCCACAACAGGCATATACAATAGGATTCGATTACCGTTCACCAAAATTCTGGTTCATCAATGTAAATTTCAATTACTTTGATAAAATGTATTTGAATTATAACCCTATCCGCCGTACGGCATCTGCTGTAAATGGTATAGAACAAGGATCGGATAAATGGCACCAGATAATTGACCAGACTAAATTAGAAGACCAATATACATTAGATGCTTTTGCAGGTTATAGCTGGATGATGAACAGGAAATTTACTCAGTTGAAAAAAAGAACCTACCTGGTTTTTAATGTAGGTGTAAATAATATTCTTAATAATAAGAATATTGTATCGGGCGGATATGAGCAACTTCGTTTTGATTTTGCTGAAAAGAACGCCGATAAGTTTCCTGCTAAAAGATTTTATGCTTATGGCATCAACTTTTTTGCCAGCGTAGGTATCAGGTTTTAATAAATAAAAACACTAATAAACTTTTTAAAATAAAAATTATGAACAAACTTTTTAGATTAACGACAGTGGTATTGATGGCTGTAACAGCTATCACTTTCAGTGCCTGTAAAAAGAATTTTGATAATCCTCCCGGCGCTGCCGATCCGGCAATTGTTGCCAATACAACCATACAGGCTTTAAAAGCCATGCACACAACAGCTGGCGCTTATGATGTTATTACTTCTGATATCATTATTTCTGGTGTTGTAGTAGCAAATGATAAAAGCGGCAACCTTTATAAACAACTTTATATACAGGATGCAACCGGTGGTCTACAAATTTTATTAGATGCAAACAGCTTGTATGGTACATATCCTGTGGGCCGTAAAATTTTTATTAAGTGTAAAGATTTATGCATAAGTGATTATAATAAAACTATGGAGTTGGGCATTAAAGCTACTGTGGGTGGTTTACCTTCATTAGAAGGCATTCCGGCAAACCTTATAAGTAAATACGTAATGGGGGGCTCGTTAAATAATCCTGTAACACCTACACCAGTAACCCTTGCACAATTGGGCGGCACAAGCAGCACCAATATGCAGGACCCATACATTGGTATGCTTGTACAATTGGATAATTTTGCATTTAATAATATAAATGCCACTTATTCTGACACTTCTGTTTATAAAACTACACAAAACCTCGATTTAAAAAATTGCTCTGGCGATGCTATTATTGTACGCACCAGCGCTTATGCAAATTTTGCAGGCCAGCGTGTAGCACAAGGCCGTGGTAAACTTACAGCCATTTATACCGTTTTTGGTAATACAAAGCAATTCATTATAAGGGATACTTCAGATGTGGCATTTACTGATCCTTATGCTTGCCCATTACCTCCGGGAACTTTATTCTTTGAGAATTTTGAATCGATAGGATCAAATAATGCGGTGCTTAACATACCGGGATGGAAAAATATTGGCGAAGTAGGCGGTGTATCATATCAAAATGCAGTTTTTGGTCCTGTTAAATGTGCTAAGATATCTGCATTTAATACAGGTGCATCAACAGTTACCAGTTGGTTTATTTCGCCGGTAATTAGTTTAACCGGAGCCACTGCACCTAAACTTACTTTTTTAGAAACTGCAGGTTTTGCATCAGGACCAACAGTATTAGAAGTGCTGGTTTCAACAAATTATAATGGAAGCAATACACCATCATCTTCAACCTGGACCCAGGTTTGGAGCCGTACTGCTACTTCACCTACTACAGGGTTTGGTACATTAGCAAGTGTTGGAAATATTAATCTGTCGGCTTTTATAGGGCAAAATGTTTATATCGCATTTAAATACAGTGGTGGCGATCCTTCAAAAACCACTACTTATGAATTTGATGATGTAAAAGTTACAGCTCAATAAACATAAATTTCCATAGAATCATGTGTTGTTTTTGTCAACACATGATTCTTATTATGGAACCGAACTTTAAAAAAATTATGATGAAAAAAATATTTACAATCTTATTTACCCTTGTTTCGTTGATTTCATTTTCGCAATCAACAACACTTGTCATAAGCCAGGTTTATGGTGGTGGTGGTAATTCCGGAGCTCCGTATAATGCAGATTTTGTGGAATTACATAATGTATCTTCCGTATCGCAAAGTACTTCGGGCTTATCAGTTCAATATGCTTCATCAAGCGCTACCGGCACCTGGACAGGCGTGTTTGCTTTACCAACAGCAAATATTCCTGCAGGCGGATATTTTCTTATACGCATGAGTACCATTGGTACAAACGGGGTGGCATTACCAACACCAGATGCAGAACCATCTGCAGGAAATGAAATTGCCATGTCTTCTACTAACGGAAGAGTGGCATTGGTTAATGGAGTTACTGCTTTATCGGGTTGCCCAACAACAAATGTAATTGACCTGGTAGGGTTTGGTTCTTCAGTTTGTTTTGAAACTGCAGCCACACCGGCATTAAGTAATACAACAGCGGCGCTCAGGAATAATAATGGTTGTACCGATACCGATAATAACAGCTCCGATTTTACGGTTGCTGCCCCTGCACCTCGTAACAGCAGTTCTACAGCATCAGTTTGTGGTGCATCTTCACCTACATTATCTGCCACTGCATTAACAGCATTTGGTGGTGTATGTATCAATACTACTGCCGGGCCTAATTCATTTACCATTACTGGTACATCGTTAAATACAACAAATGTAACGGTAGGTGCATTAAATGGGTTTACATATTCTACTTCTGCAGCCGGAACTTATACTACTTCTTTAAGTTTAACACAACCGGGAGGTTCTTTTACACAAGAAATATTTGTAAAATTTACACCCACTGCTGTACAAACATATGATGGAGATATTGCAGTTGGTGGTGGTGGCGCCACATCAATTAATGTGGCAGCTTCGGGTTCGGGAATAAATGCCCCGGCATTAACCACTGGCGCAGCTTCAAATATTACCCAGGTTTCTGCTACACTTGCAGGTACAATTACTTCAGAGGGATGTTCTGCTGTTACTGCGTATGGAATAGAATATAGTACAACTGTAGGATTCCCCAATGGTACCGGAACCCCCGTTGCATCAACCAATATTAGTGGGGGTAATTTTTCTTCCAATATTACAGGTTTAATAGCTGCAACTACTTATTACTACCATGCTTATGCTACCAATACTCAAGGTACTGGTTATGGTACAGAAAAATCTTTTACTACAAGCACTGCTTCTACACCGGGCATGGTCATTAGCCAGGTATACGGCGGTGGCGGAAATTCATCGGCCACCTACAACCAGGATTTTGTTGAGTTATTTAACCGCAGTACAGCAACAATTGATATCAGCGGATGGAGTGTTCAGTATGCATCTGCTACGGGCCCTGGTGGGGCTGGAGATTGGGCGGTAACTACAATACCTGCATCAACAACAGTAGCACCCGGAAAATACTTTTTAATAGCATTGGCAACCGGGGCAACCGGCGGAGCATTACCTACACCGGATTTAACCAATACAGCTGTAAACATGAGTGGTTCAGCAGGAAAAGTGGCCCTTGTAAATAATGCAGTAGCATTAAATGGAACAACAGCATGTAGCTCAGCAACGGTTGTAGATGTGATAGGATATGGAAGCACAGCTACCTGTTCGGAAACATCTCCCTTCATTACTACAGGAATTGATAATACAAAATCAATATTCAGGAAAATGAATGGTTGCACCGATGATAATAACAACAGTACCGATTTTGAGATACTTGCAGTATCGCCACGGAACAGTGCATCAGCAGCCAATGTTTGCGGTGCAGCCTCACCTGTATTAACAGCTACTGCTTTAACTGCATTTGGAAATGTATGTATCAATACAACAGCGGGGCCTAATTCATTTACCATAACAGGTACCAATCTTACAGCCGCAGATGTAACCGTAGCTGCATTGGCAGGCTTTACATATTCAACAACAAGTGGCGGAACATATACAACCACATTAAACATAACCCAACCTGGAGGTTCATTTACACAGGAAGTATTTGTGAAATTTACACCAACAGCAGTTCAATCATACAATGGAGATATTGCAGTAGGTGGTGGTGGCGCCACATCAATAAATGTGGCAGCAGCAGGCGCCGGAATAAATATATCAGTAACAACCGGTGCATCAAGTGCCGTTACATCAAATAGTGCAACACTAGCCGGAACGGCTACTACAACCTGTGCAGCCATCACAGCATATGGTATTGAATACAGCACTACCAACAACTTTCCAAACGGAAGCGGTACACAGGTGCCATCAACCAATATAAATGGTTCAGGAAACTATACATCAGATGTAACCGGTTTAACAGCTGCAACTACTTATTATTATAAAGCCTATGCTACCAATGCACAAGGTACAACCTATGGTGTACAGGAATCCTTCACTACAGGTACAGCTTCAACACCTGACATGGTTATTAGCCAGGTATACGGCGGTGGCGGAAATTCATCGGCCACCTACAACCAGGATTTTGTTGAGTTATTTAACCGCAGTACAGCAACAATTGATATCAGCGGATGGAGTGTTCAATATGCATCTGCTACGGGCCCTGGTGGGGCTGGAGATTGGGCGGTAACTACAATACCTGCATCAACAACAGTAGCACCCGGAAAATACTTTTTAATAGCATTGGCAACCGGGGCAACCGGCGGAGCATTACCTACACCGGATTTAACCAATACAGCTGTAAACATGAGTGGTTCAGCAGGAAAAGTGGCCCTTGTAAATAATGCAGTAGCATTAAATGGAACAACAGCATGTAGCTCAGCAACGGTTGTAGATGTGATAGGATATGGAAGCACAGCTACCTGTTCGGAAACATCTCCCTTCATTACTACAGGAATTGATAATACAAAATCAATATTCAGGAAAATGAATGGTTGCACCGATGATAATAACAACAGTACCGATTTTGAGATACTTGCAGTATCGCCACGGAACAGTGCATCAGCAGCCAATGTTTGCGGTGCAGCCTCACCTGTATTAACAGCTACTGCTTTAACTGCATTTGGAAATGTATGTATCAATACAACAGCGGGGCCTAATTCATTTACCATAACAGGTACCAATCTTACAGCCGCAGATGTAACCGTAGCTGCATTGGCAGGCTTTACATATTCAACAACAAGTGGCGGAACATATACAACCACATTAAACATAACCCAACCTGGAGGTTCATTTACACAGGAAGTATTTGTGAAATTTACACCAACAGCAGTTCAATCATACAATGGAGATATTGCAGTAGGTGGTGGTGGCGCCACATCAATAAATGTGGCAGCAGCAGGCGCCGGAATAAATATATCAGTAACAACCGGTGCATCAAGTGCCGTTACATCAAATAGTGCAACACTAGCCGGAACGGCTACTACAACCTGTGCAGCCATCACAGCATATGGTATTGAATACAGCACTACCAACAACTTTCCAAACGGAAGCGGTACACAGGTGCCATCAACCAATATAAATGGTTCAGGAAACTATACATCAGATGTAACCGGTTTAACAGCTGCAACTACTTATTATTATAAAGCTTATGCTACCAATGCACAAGGTACAACCTATGGTACACAGCAATCATTAACCACAATAAGTACAACACCTGTTTTAACAGCAACATCATTAGCAGGTTTTGGTAATGTTTGTTTAAATACTGTTGCAGGGCCTAATAGCTTTACGATAAACGGAGCTAATCTTACTGCTGCTGATATAAATGTTGGACCTTTAAGCGGATTTAGTTTTTCAACTACATCGGGTGGTACATACACAAATACATTAACACTAACACAGCCCGGTGGTACTTACACCCAACAAGTGTTTGTTCAATTCAACCCGGTGGCTGTACAATCGTACAATGGAAATATAGCAGTAACAGGCGGAGGTGCAACTTCAGTTAATGTAGCAGCAACTGGAGCAGGTGTTAATACAGCAGCTTCGGTTACCAGCGGAGCTTCTAGCGCTATTACACAAACAACAGCTACGGTTGCAGGCTCTATACCAGCAACAGGTTGTTCTGCAGTAACAGCGTATGGTATTGAGTATAGCACTACCAATAATTTCCCAACAGGCACCGGTACACAAGCTGCATCAACCAATTTAAGTGGTATTAATTTTTCTTCGGCGCTTAACGGCTTAAGTGCAAGCACAGTTTATTATTACAGGGCTTATGCAACCAATGCAGGAGGTACCACTTATGGCAGCCAGCTTTCGTTTACAACAGCAGCCCCGGTATTGACAGCAACGCCGCTTACAGCTTTTGGCCCTGTTTGTGTTAATACTACTGCCGGCCCAATGTCGTTTGTTATAAACAGCACATTTGTTACTGCTGCCAATATAAATGTAGGCCCGCTTGCTGGTTATAGCTTTGCTACCACATCGGGAGGAACATATACTGCATCACTAAGCCTTGTACATGCTGCAGGCCCTTACACACAAACTATTTATGTACAGTTTGCACCAACAGCTGTTCAATCGTACAGTGGTAATATACCTGTTAGCGGTGGAGGTGCAGCTGCAATAAATGTAGTTGCAAGTGGTAGCGGTATAAACTCAGGTGCTACAGTAAATACCGGCAATGCAACCATACTATCGCCCAATGCAGTAACACTTAATGGCGACATTGCCACTGCCGGTTGTAGCCAGGTTACTGCTTATGGCATTGAATACAGTGGTATTAGCGGATTGGCAAATGGTTTAGGCACAAAAGTGGCAGCTAATAATTTGAATTCAAATAGTTTTTCTGTTACACTAAACGGGTTGGTACAAGCCGGCACTTATTATTACAAGGCTTATGCTGTAAACAGCGGCGGTACAACGTATGGTGTAGAAAAATCATTCACCACCACAAGTATACCTAACGGTTTTGTCATCTATTCTATTCCTGTTAAAAAAGGCGAAAACCTGCACTATAGCTATAAGGGTATAGCGCCAGGCCATTACCAAATACAAATCTTTAACTCTATTGGCCAATTGGTTTTTGAAAGGCCCGTGATTACACAGGTTAATTTTATAGATGATAATTTCATACTGCCTGGCAACATTGCCCCGGGGGTATATAGTATGCATATTGTTAGTCCCGGTTTCAGGGATAAGAAAATTTTTATGATCAGGTAATTAATTTTAAACTGGCAATGATAATGGCTCTCAATTGGGAGCCATTATTTTTATATTGTAGTGACATGCTGGCAGCAAGCGCTTATTGGTATTAAGTTTGCCATCTAATCAAAAAAAATACAGAACTATGCAAAAAGGCAGTATTAGGGTACAAACTGAGAATATTTTCCCTATCATCAAAAAATTTTTATACAGCGAACATGACATTTTTATACGGGAACTGGTCAGTAATGCAGTGGATGCCAGCCAGAAATTAAAAACATTATCATCTATTGGCGAAGCAAAGGGCGAACTGGGTGATTTGAGGATTGATATTAAAATTGATAAAAAGAAAAAAACATTAACCGTTTCTGATACCGGAGTTGGTATGACGGAAGAAGAGATAGATAAATACCTTAACCAGGTTGCTTTTAGTGGTGCCGAAGAGTTTTTAGAAAAATATAAAGGACAAAACGAAGCCAATATAATTGGTCATTTTGGGCTGGGCTTTTACAGTTCATTTATGGTAAGTGATAAGGTAGAAGTAATATCAAAAAGTTATAAGGAAGGCAGCAAAGCTGTTAGATGGGAATGTGATGGCAGCCCTGAGTTTATTTTAGAAAATGCAGAGAAAGAAAACAGGGGTACCGATATTATTTTACACCTAAATGCCGAAAGCGAAGAATTTTTAGATACCTACAAAGTTAAAAGTATACTTGAAAAGTTTTGCCGTTTTTTACCAATACCCATCTATTTTAATGATGGTGAAGCAAAAGAAAAAGACAAAGATGGTAAAGAAGAAGTTGAAAAACCAGTAAATAATACAAGCCCTGCCTGGACAAAAAAGCCATCTGAATTAACCGACGAAGATTATAAGAATTTTTACAGGGAATTATATCCATTTGGCGAACCACCTTTGTTTTGGATTCATTTAAACGTTGATTACCCGTTTAATCTTACAGGTATTTTATACTTCCCAAAAATAAAACAGAGTTACGAAGTGCAAAAAGACAAGATTCAGTTATACTGCAACCAGGTATTTGTAACTGATGAAGTGAAAGATATTGTACCTGAATTTTTAATGCTGATGCATGGCGTAATTGACAGCCCAGATATACCGTTGAATGTTAGCCGCAGTTATTTACAAGGCGACCCCAATGTGCGGAAGATAAACTCCCATATCACAAAAAAAGTGGCCGATAAACTGGAAGAGATATTTAAAAACGACCGTAAGCAGTTTGAAGAAAAATGGGAGAGCCTGGGATTGTTTGTTAAGTATGGTATGATGACCGATGACAAATTTTTAGAGAAAGCAAATAAGTTCCATATTTTTCAGGATACCAAAGAAGGTAAATTTTATACGCTGGATGAATACAGGATGGCTGCCGAAACTTTACAAAAGAACAAGGATAATAAGCTGGTTATTTTATATACAACAAACCCGGTGCAACAGGATGCTTACATACAACAGGCAAACGCAAAAGGATACATTGTTGTAAAGCTGGAAACCATCATCGATAATGGTTTTATAAACCAGATGGAAATGAAATGGGAAAATGTACAATTTGTACGGGTTGACAGCGATATTGTTGAAAACCTGGTTGATAAACAAGAGGGAGGAGATAGTGTGTTGAGTAAAGAAGAAGAAGAAAAACTGAAGGGCCTTTTTGAAGTAAAGAACCCTGATATAAACGTATCGGTTGAGGTGAAAGGTTTAAGTGCCGATGCACCGCCTGTTGTTGCTACAAGGCCCGAGTTTATGCGCCGCATGAAAGATATGGCTGCCTTGCAAGGTGGTATGGGTGCTTTTTATGCAAATATGCCCGATGAAGTTACGCTAACAGTAAATGGTAATCACTCTATTTATAAAACACTGTTAGCCGAAACCAAAAAAGAAAAACAGGAAAAACTGGTACATAACCTTGCAGACCTGGCCCTGCTTTCGCAGGGGTTACTTAAAGGAAACAGTTTAACAAGTTTTATTAACAGGAGTGTGGAACTGATGAGCTAAAGAAGTAAATGTTCTTAGCTGGATTTTAAAAGCATTTCTATATAAGGGATGCTTTTATTTTTTTAAGAATTTATTTGGCACTTTCAATTAATTGCTGAGGATAACAGCTTCGATATACTTTAGTTTTTTGCTATGCCATACCTCTGCAAAGCCAGCATTTAAAAAATATGTTTTATGTAATGGGTTTACATAAACAATATTTACAGTTTTATGATTTCTTTGTAAACTCTTCTTGATATTTTTCACCACTGCACTCATGATGATTTCATCAAATGGATTAAATAAAAATATGCAATCTGCATTACCAGGAATTTCAAAATAAAATGCATCGTTATTAATTACCTGGTATTGCAGCGATGGTATTTTTATTTGGGTAAGTGCAAGATTACTTGTTGCATCTTCACAGAGTTTTTTTGAAAAATCTATACCGGTAACATTTTTAAAACCATAGTATGCAGCCACACAAAGCGCTCTACCTTTACCGCATCCTATATCTACAAAATGCGTACGGGGCAATGCAGGCAATTGTTCAAAAATTTCTTCCAGTAAAGAATAGCTCACCGGCATGTAAAGGGTGGCATGAGATGTGTCGATACCAAGTTTTTCAAGTTGTTTTAATTCATCGGCGCCTGTTGTATGTATTCCATATTTTTTTTCGCCGTTAATTTCCTGCCATATCATATACCAGGCAATTTTAAAATTCCAGTTTAAGAAAAGGAAATAAAAATATCGTATGTACTCAATTATTTTCATCGGTACAACTGCGGAGGTCAATAACTTTTAGTTGTAAATTGGTATTGCCATTCCATTCGTTTTCATCAAGAGTAAAAACAAGGTCGAAAGGTTTTTGTAACAGGTTAAATTTGCCGGCAAGGTTAAAGCCTATACCTGTAAAAGAAAATTTATCCTGCTTAACCACAAAACGTATATGCTGTTCCTTTACAATTTTTGAGTATCCGGTGTCCTGTACATTTTTGGCTATAAAAACTGGCCGCATATTATCGGGGCCAAAAGGTTCCATTTGGCAAATAATACTATATAAACTTTGAGTTATGTCTTCAAATGATATTTCAGTATCAATGATAATTTCGGGAATAAGCAGCTGTTCGGGTATGGTAGCGTTAACTACTTCTTCAAATTTGTCAGAAAATTTTTTAACATTTTGTGGCAATAAGGTTAGGCCAGCGGCGGCAAAATGGCCTCCATAACCTAACAGGTGTTCACGGCAGGCATGTATGGCTTCGTATAAATTAAAGCCGGGCACACTCCTGGCGCTGCCGGTAGCCACATCACCACTTCGGGTAAGCACTACCGTTGGTCGGTAATAAGTTTCAATTAAACGGCTGGCTACAATACCCACCACGCCTTTGTGCCAGTGGTTACTAAATACAACTGTTGTTTTCTTTTTTTGTAATTCAACATTTGTATTTAATATTTCTAAAGCTTCTATTGTTATATTGCTATCAGCTTCCTTTCTATCGCTGTTATCATTGTGCAGCATATTGGCAAATACAAGTGCTTTTTCATAATCGGGCTCAATAAATAATTGAACTGCTTTTCTTGCATCATCCATCCTGCCTGCAGCATTTACCCTGGGAGCAATTACAAATACAACATTATTTATGGACAATTTTTTTTGAATACCACCTAAAAAAATCAATGCTTTTAATCCTGCATTGGGATGGCTGTTTATTTTTTGCAAACCATAATATGCCATTATTCGGTTTTCGCCTGTAATAGGCACAATGTCGGCGGCAATGGCCACTGCCAGTAAATCTAAATAACAATGATAATGTTCTTCATCAATATTCAAATGCCGAGCCAGGGCGGTTATAAGTTTAAAACCTACACCGCAACCGCATAATTCTTTATAAGGATAATTACAATCGGTTTGTTTTGCGTTAAGGATGGCAACTGCTTCCGGTAATACGGCGTCCGGTAGGTGATGGTCACAAACAATAAAATCTATACCTAAAGTTTTTGCATATGCAACCAGGTCAACTGATTTTATACCGCAGTCTAAAGAAATGATTAATGAAAAATCATTTTCTTTGGCAAACTCAATCCCCATTTTGCTTACACCATACCCTTCCCGGTACCGGTGCGGAATATAAAAATCTAAATAAGCTACATCATAAATTTTACATAAAAAATCATACATGCAGGCAACTGCCGTTGTGCCATCCACATCATAATCGCCAAATACCAATACCTTCTCTTTTTTTTCAATGGCCGTTAATACCCTTTGTACAGCCTTGTCCATATCCTTCATCAAAAAAGGATTGTGCAACGATTGTAATTGCGGCCTGAAAAAATCTTTTGCTTTTTCAAATGTGTCAAACCCTCTTTGTACCAATATGCGGCAGAGGGCATGGTTTATATTTAATGATTCCTGTAAATCATTAACCAAATTTTCATCTGCCTGCAATATTTTCCATCGTTTATCCATATCAGTACTTCCTGTCTGTTGTAAATATTACCAGCTTTTCTAGTGCATCCCTTACCGGGCTTTGTTCAAATGATTTTAATATTTCAATAGCTTCATCCCTGTACCTGTTCATCTTATCGGCGGCATATTGTATGCCCCCGGTTTTTATTACTGTTTCAATGATAAATTTTACTTTTTCTTTATCCTTATTTTCATTTTTAATGATATAAACCAGTTTTCTTTTTGTATGCTCATCAACATGATTTAAAGTATAAATTAATGGCAGGGTAAGTTTTTTTTCTTTGATATCGTTGCCTGTGGGTTTACCAATATCTGCTTTACCATAATCAAACAAATCATCTTTTAACTGGAAAGCAATGCCAACTTTTTCGCCAAAAGTTTTCATTTTTTCTGTAATGGCATCGTTATTACAGGTACTATTTGCACCAATGGCGCATGCCGATGCCAGTAGGGAGGCGGTTTTACAACGAATTATTTCAAAATAAATACTTTCATCCAAGTTAAGCTTTCTTGTTTTTTGTAGCTGCAGCAATTCACCCTCACTCATTTGTTTAACCGCTTCGGAAAGTATATGCAGGTGTTTAAAATCATTATTTGATGTGGCTAAAAGCAGCCCTTTTGAAAGCAGATAATCACCCACCAGCACAGCAATCTTTTTATTCCATAAAGCATTAATCGAAAAAAAACCTCTTCTTTCGTAAGAATCATCAACAACATCATCATGTACTAAAGTAGCTGTATGTAAAAGTTCAACTAACGCAGCTGCCCGGTACGTACTTTCGTTAATTGGGCCATGTAATTTGGCGCTTAAAATAACAAACATAGGCCTCAGTTGCTTACCTTTTCGCTTAATGATGTATTTCATAATAGCATCCAGCAGGCGGGTGTCTGATTTAACCGATTCGGCAAACTTTTTTTCAAAAAGTTTTAATTCACTTCCTATGATGTCATTGATAAAGTTCATTTAAAATGAAAGCAATTTAACTTACTATGAAAATTGGGCAAATAAAACTTTTAGAAACTTATTTTTAAAAATTCTTTATTATTTGGATTAAAGTATTAATTTTGGCGCAGCGAAAGCTAATAAATCTGTGTCTAATCCTTTGGTAAACTGCAAGAATATTTCCCCCACCACCAATATTAAATGATAAAAAAAGTTTGTTTATTGGGCTTCATGTAATATTTTTGCCTTAATTTTAACAATTACGCATTTAAAAATTTTTTTAATTATTAAGTTATGGTAAGCAAAAAGTACAAATTTTTATTAGGGGTACTATTTCTTTTCCTGTCTGCAAGTGTAAGTGCACAAGTTGGAGGAGCCGGAAGTGTTTATGATTCGTCAGTTATACCTGCCAAAAGAATGCCTCAGCAAAATGAATTTTGGAATGGCACATATAACTTTCCTGCAAAACCACGAAATATGTGGGAAGTAGGAGCATCGCTTGGAATGTTTACCATAAGTAGCGATGTATCAGTTAGGCCGTTTACATTTCCAAATTTTGCCGTACATGTTCGCAAAGCATTCGGATATGTATTTTCTCTTCGCTTACAATACCTTAATGCAAAAGGCCAGGGGTTAAATTATAATATAGCTCAAAACTTCTTAAAAAACCCCGCCTGGAATTTAAATCTTGATTTAGCCGATCGTTATTTTGCACCTGATGCATTAATGAATGCATCTACAACAGGCTTAACTGTACCTACTGATAATGATGGGCACATTGGTAATGGAAATAATGTTGTTTATTATAACTATCAAACAAGGTTACAAGACTTAGGCTTACAAGGTATTGTAACTTTAAATAATATTCGCTTTCATAAAAATAAAACCGGTATAGTTATTTATGGTGGCGGTGGTATTGGTGTAACAGCATTTGAAACAAAAATTAATGCTTTAGATGCCAATGGAAGAAATTATACTCCATTGTTTAACAGTGTTTATGCTAAGTATGGCGCAGGTTCGTACAAACAAAGAAAAGATATTTTAAAAGATTTGAGGGCGGGTATGGATAAAACTTATGAAACCGATGCCGATAATGAGAATATACGCAGGCCGGTACTGGGTAATAAAACCTTGAAACCATCAGGAACAGTATTAGCAGGTATTGCCATTAAACTGGGTAAACGTATTAACCTGGCTATTGAAGACAGGTGGACTTTTGTAAAAACAGATTTACTTGATGGACAACGTTGGCAAGAACATGCCTGGGGCGATGCTGCTTTAACTCGTGATTTTGACTCTTACAACTATGCATCTATTGGCATTAATGTAAATATTGGTGCTAAAGCTGTTGAGCCATTATGGTGGGTTAACCCATTGGATTATGCATATGACGAGTTAAGGAATCACCGCAATGTAAAAATACCTAAGAACGAGTGTAATGATGCTGATGGTGATGGCGTATGCGATCATTTAGACAGAGAGCCAAATACACCGGCAGGTTGTCCTGTTGATACACATGGTGTAACCAGGGATACAGATGGTGATGGTGTACCTGATTGTAAGGATAAGCAATTAATTACTCCTACCGAATGCCAGCCTGTAGATGCTGATGGTGTTGGTAAATGCCCGGATCCTGAGTGTTGCAAAAACCCACCACCAGCACCAGTTGCATGCCCTTGTGATTATCCTAGCTTATTATTCAAAGGAAAAACAACAGTATTAAGTGCCGATAATAAAGCAATGCTTGCAACTGTAGCGTCAAAACTTAAAGCAAATCCTAATTGCACCATTTCTATTCAAGGTTATCCTGAAGCATCAAAAGCTGCCCAGGCTAATTGCCAAAAACGTGTAGAAGCAATTAAGATATACCTGATTGAAAAAGAAGGTATCAGTGCCGACAGAATAACTACTAATTGCGAAGTTGGCGGTGGTGATAAAAACACCATAGATGTTAAGTGTAACCAATAATATATAATTCATTTAAATAATACTAATCCCCCACTATTTGGGGGATTAGTATTTATAACCCTTTACCAAATCATTAACTGTGTAATTTTGGCTATTTATTAATTACAAGCCACATTTGGGATATTTACACTAATTTTGCAGTCCTTTATGAAATTAATAAAACTGTTTACAGTATCGGCTTTTATACTTATCGCTACTTCATCATGCAATAAATACAGTAAAGTGTTTAAAAGCAAAGATTATGAGTATAAATTAAAAATGGCTGATGAGTATTTTGCAAAAAAGAAGTTTAAAGTAGCTCAGCAGCTATATGAAGAGTCGTTTCCTGTATTTAAAGGAACAGTAAAATTTGAAGAGTTGTATTATAAAGATGCTTATTGTTTTTTTTATATGAAACAATATGCTGATGCCGAAAACCTTTTTAAAGGTTTCCTGGAAGTTTTTCCAAATAGTACAAAGGCCGAGGAGGTTGATTATATGCGTTCCTATTGTTTTTATATGCAATCTCCTAAACTGGAATTAGAGCAGGTAAATACAGTTAAAGCAATGGGTATGATGCAAACATTCATCAATACTCACCCAGGCTCTGAAAGAAATAAAGAAGCATCTGATATTATAGATAAATGCAGGGCTAAACTGGAACAGAAAGAATATAGAGCAGCAGAACTGTATTACAATATGGGCCAGTACAGGGCTGCAGCTATAGCTTTTACCAATTTAACTAACAATTATCCAGAATCGGTTAAAGGCGAACAATATAAATTGAAGATTGTAAAATCGTATTATAAGTTTGCCAAGCAGAGTATTTTAGATAAACAAGTGGAAAGATTTGAACAGGTAACACAAGAATATGAAGATTTTGTTGACAGGTACCCCGAAAGTAAATTATTAAAAGAAGCTGAAGAATACAGCAAACTAAGTATAAATCAAATAAAAGTTATAAAAAATGAGCAAACTCAGACGTCAGCTAAGCGCTAATACAACCAGCGTTGTTGAACCTAAAAAATTATCCGATTTAAGAGATAAAACAGGTAATTTATATGAATCAATAGCTGTTATTGCTAAAAGGGCAAACCAGATTAATATTACTTTAAAAGAAGAGTTGCATAATAAACTTGAGGAATTTGCTAGCCATACCGACAGCCTGGAAGAAATACATGAAAATAAAGAACAGATTGAAATATCCAAAGCTTATGAACGTATGCCCAACCCGGCATTACTAGCTACTACCGAGTTTATGGAAGATAAAGTTTACTTCCGTAAAAATGATGAAGACCTATTTAGCTAAAACAAGAAGTAATTTATCATCTTATTTAATTAAGATGTTATAATTTTAACCCGTGTGGCCAATTACCGCACGGGTTTTTATGTTAAAAGGAAAAAAAATTTTATTAGCCGTTAGCGGAAGCATTGCTGCCTATAAAACCACCCTGTTAACCCGGCTTTTAATTAAAGAAGGTGCAGAAGTAAAGATAATTATGACCGAAGCAGCAAAAGATTTTGTAACACCTCTTTCCTTATCTACACTTTCAAAAAACCAGGTATTACATAGCCTTAGCGAAAATGATTCATGGGCCAATCATGTAATGCTCGGCCGCTGGGCCGATGTGATGCTTATTGCTCCCTTAAGCTGTAATACACTGGCAAAAATGGCCACCGGTTTATGCGATAATTTATTAATGGCCGTTTACTTATCTGCTACCTGTCCGGTGGTAACAGCTCCTGCAATGGACGAAGATATGTGGCATCATAGTTCTACAAAAAAAAATATAGAAATAATTAAGTCGTACAATAATTATGTAATACCTGTAGAAAATGGGGAACTGGCAAGCGGGCTTATAGGTGAAGGTAGAATGGCAGAACCCGAAAAAATTGTACAATGGCTGCATAGTTTTTTTTTAACTAGTAAAGAACTGGCAGGAAAAAAAGTTTTAATCACCGCAGGACCAACTTACGAACAAATTGATCCGGTTCGCTTTATTGGCAACTTCTCAAGCGGAAAAATGGGTATTGCAATTGCTGCCGAAATGCAAAACAGGGGAGCATTGGTTACACTGGTATTGGGGCCTTCAAATATTGACGTAAATAACGGGATAAAACTGGTAAGGGTTAAAACTGCAGACGAAATGTTTAATGCCTGCCTGGAAGTTTTTCCTAAAACAGATATTGCTGTAATGAGTGCTGCTGTTGCAGATTATAAAGCTGTTAATACAGCCAAGGAAAAAATTAAGAAAACTGAAGATACTATCACTATTGAATTAACAAAAACAAAAGATATATTAAAAGCATTGGGCAGCCTCAAAAAAAATGGCCAAATACTGGCAGGGTTTGCATTAGAAACCAATAACGAAAAAGAAAATGCACTTAAAAAACTATCATCTAAAAATGCCGATCTGATAATTTTGAATTCTTTACAGGATGCAGGCGCCGGGTTTGGATTTGATACTAACAAAATTACTATTTTTGATAAAGCCGGAAATGAATATGCCTTTGAAATGAAATCAAAAAGTGAAGTGGCTGCCGATATTGTAAATATTATTATTAAACAATTACATGCTAAAGCTTAAAATATTACTGGTATTTATAGTTGTAGGCAAACTTGCAACAGCACAAGAACTTAAAGCTAATATTACTGTTGTTTCCAGCCAGGTTGCCAATAATGTTAACCAAAATGTTTTCAGAACCCTGCAATCTGCATTAAATACATTTATTAATACTCGTAAATGGACTAACGATAATTTTAAACCAAATGAACGTATAGAATGTAATTTTTTATTAAACCTGTCATCTACCAGCGAACTGAATGTATATAATGCTTCTATAACAGTACAGGCTGCACGACCGGTTTTTAATACATCCTACCTTTCGCCCATTATTAATTATAAAGATGATAATGTAACGTTTAAATATGTAGAGTTTCAGCAACTGGATTTTAATGAAAACAGGGTTACAGGCTCAGATGCATTGGTTTCTAATCTTACAGCCATCATGGCCTATTATGCATATATGATATTAGGGTTCGATTATGATTCTTTTTCACCTCGTGGCGGCGATCCTTATTTTCAAAAAGCACAAAATATTGTAAACAATGCCCCCGATGGCCGTAATATTTCGGGCTGGAAAGCTTTTGATGGAATAAGGAACAGGTATTGGCTTGTAGAAAATATGCTTAACAGCCGGTACACCATTATGCATGATGTATATTATAATTATTACCGCCACGGCATGGATAAATTATACGATGATGAAAATGCCGCCAGGGCCGAAATAATGAATGTATTGAACCTGTTAAATAATTTTAATACCGAGAATCCTAATAAGATGATTAACCAATTTTTTTTCCAGGGTAAATCAACCGAGCTTATAAAAATATTTGCAAAAGCACCACCGCAAGATAAGCTAAGAGCATCTGAACTTTTGCAAAAACTTGATATTACCAATGCATCAAGGTATAAAGATGAATTGAAATGATAAGGATTTGTATTTTACTCTTTGTTGCAATATCTTTATTCTCATGCAACAGTAAAGATGAGATACCCGCCACAATTTTAAAGCCCAGCAAAATGCAGGCTGTGTTATGGGATGTTATAAAAGCACAGGCTTTTACAGACCAATTTGTTAAAAAAGATACCTCAAAAAATGCAGCTATAAAAAACCTGGAGCTTCAGCAGGAAATTTTTGATTTACACCATGTGACTAAAGATGAATTTTATAAAAGTTATGATTATTATAAAAATAACGCTGAATTATTAAACCGGGTGTTAGATAGTATCATTGCACAAAATGAACGCAATAAACAAATAAAAATAAAGCCTTTTATGGCAGAGTAATTTATGAATAAGATTTACAAAAATGCTGATGAAGCTGTAGCCGATATTAAGGATGGAGCGGTTTTAATGCTTGGTGGTTTTGGGTTATGCGGTATTCCGGAAAACTGTATTGCTGCATTGGTAAAAAGCGGCCCTAAAAATCTTACCTGTATTTCTAATAATGCGGGGGTAGATGATTTTGGAATTGGATTATTACTACAGCAAAAGCAACTTAAGAAAATGATTGCATCTTACGTTGGTGAGAATGCAGAATTTGAACGACAGTTATTAAGTGGAGAGTTGGAGGTAGAGTTAATACCACAAGGTACACTTGCCACAAGATGTATGGCAAGCGGTTATGGTATGCCGGCAATTTACACTCCTGCCGGAGTTGGAACCGAGGTAGCAGTTGGCAAAGAAAGCCGCATCTTTAATGATAAAGAATATTTACTTGAATATGCTTTTGATGCAGATTTTGCTATTGTAAAAGCATGGCGAGGCGATGCTGATGGTAATCTTGTGTATAAGGATACAGCAAGAAATTTTAATCCCTTGATGGCTATGGCAGGCAAAATAACTATTGCAGAAGTAGAAGAACTTGTTCCCTCTGGGGAGATTGACCCCAACCAGGTGCATACGCCGGGAATTTATGTTCACCGTATCTTCCAGGGAAAAAATTATGAAAAAAGGATTGAACAACTTACATTGACCAAGTAAGCAAATCAGTAAGCCTGTTTTGTATTAACAAAAATATTTTAAAACCTGCTGTGAATTTTTAAAGAAAAAAAAGTTCAGTTAAAAAAGCAAATAAAAATTATCTTTTTAATCATGGCTTTAACAAAAGAACAAATAGCACAACGCATAGCAAAAGAATTAAAAGATGGCTACTATGTAAATCTTGGAATTGGAATACCTACCCTGGTAGCAAATTATATTCCTGAAGGAATAAAAGTGATACTGCAAAGCGAAAACGGTTTACTGGGCATGGGGCCTTTTCCGGTGGCAGGTAAAGAGAGTGCCGATTTGATTAATGCCGGTAAGCAAACCATCACTACATTGCCGGGTTCATCTATTTTTGATAGCGCCATGAGCTTTGGAATGATTCGTGCCGGCAAGGTTAACCTAACTGTTTTGGGTGCAATGGAGGTTAGCGAAAAAGGTGATATAGCAAGCTGGAAAATACCGGGTAAGATGGTTAAAGGCATGGGGGGCGCTATGGACCTGGTAGCAAGTGCAAAAAATATAATTGTGGCTATGATGCATACAAATCGCCAGGGCGAAAGTAAACTTTTACCAGCCTGCACACTTCCATTAACAGGCATTAAGTGCATAAAAAAGATTGTAACCGAACTGGCTGTTTTGGAAGTAACAGTAAATGGGTTTAAATTATTAGAAAGAGCACCGGGTGTAACTACAGAAGAAATAATTTCAAAAACTGCCGGTAAATTAATAGTAGAAGGCGAGATACCTGAAATGCAATTTTAAATCAATAGCCAGGTATTTATCCGGTTAAAATATACAGGGATAATTATAGTGCTTAAAATATTTTAAAATAAAAAACCTCCAATTACTGGAGGCTTTTTAATAGGCTGTTAGTTTAAAAACCGGTATTAAACTTTTGGAGCGGCTGCCAGTATTTCTTCATTAGCGCCACTTGCATATTTCTCAAAATTCTTTACAAATTGGGCAGCCAGGTTTTTAGCCATGGCATCATAAGCATCTTTATCGGTCCAGGCATTGCGTGGTCTTAATATTTCATGAGGCACATTCGGGCATTCGGTTGGCATCAGCATACCAAATATTGGATGTGCTTCATAGGTTACATTATCTAATTTACCTTCAAGCGCAGCAGTTATCATAGCCCTGGTGTAGCTGAGTTTTGTACGGCTGCCAACACCATAAGGGCCGCCGCTCCAGCCGGTATTTACCATCCACACATTTACATTATGTTGTGTCATTTTTTTACCAAGCATTTCGGCATATTGCGCAGGGTGTAATGGTAAAAAAGGTGCACCAAAACATGCGCTGAATGTTGCTTTAGGTTCTGTAACTCCTGCTTCAGTACCGGCAACTTTTGCAGTATATCCGCTTATAAACTGGTACATGGCCTGCCCGGCTGTAAGTTTGCTTATAGGGGGCAAAACTCCATAAGCATCGCAGGTTAACAGAAAAATATTTTTTGGTGTTTTACCAATAGATGGATGCAGTGCATTACTGATAAATGTTAATGGGTAGCTTACCCTTGTATTTTCAGTTATTTTTTTACTGGCAAAATCAATCTTATTAGTGCCTTCAATAAATGTTACGTTCTCAACCAGTGCTCCGGGCCTAATGGCATTATAAATTTCGGGTTCTTTCTCAGCGCTTAGGTCAATACATTTTGCATAACACCCGCCTTCAAAATTAAACACACTGTTATCTGTCCAGCCATGTTCATCATCACCAATAAGTTTGCGTTTAGGGTCGGCGCTTAAAGTGGTTTTTCCGGTACCACTTAAACCAAAAAATATTGCTGTATCGCCGGCTTCGCCCATATTAGCGCTGCAATGCATACTAAGTACATTTGCTTTTGTTGGCAATACAAAGTTTAGCATACCAAATATACCTTTTTTTATTTCGCCGGTATAGCCGGTGCCACCAATCAATATTGTTTTATGTGTAAAACTTATAATGGCAAAATTATCGGCACGGGTGCCATCCACTGCAGGGTTGGCCTTAAAGCTTGGTGCTTGAATTACATGCCAGTGTGGTTCAAAATTTTCAAGGTCTTTTTCTTCGGGACGAATAAACATGTTATAGCAAAATAAATTGCTCCATGGGTTTTCATTTATAACACGTAGCCTAAGCCTGTACGCTTCTTCGGCACAGGCAAAACAATCTCGTACCCAAATTTCCTTTTGGCTTAAATGGGCAAGCATTTTTTCTTTAAGCTGAAAAAAATATTTTTCCTCAATAGGTAAGTTAAAATCATTCCAGTTAACCGTGTTTTCTGTTATAGCATCTTTAACGGTAAATTTATCTTTAGGGCTTCTGCCTGTAAATTTCCCTGTGTTTACTAATAAAGCGCCGGTATCGTTTAAAACCCCATCTCCACGCTTAACAGATTGTTCGGTTAAGGTGGTGGGGTCTAATTGGTAATGAACGTTTTCAACATTTGAAAATCCAAGTTTTAATAAGGCGTTTTTTGGAGCGGCAATCATCGTTTGAACTGACATAGCAAGTTAAAATTTTAAGTTTATGCAATCGTTGCCGCAAAGTTATGTAATTGTGTATTTATAAAACTATTTTGATAAACGTATATTTAAAATAAGTAAGATAAAATTGTGTAAATATTAAAAAATATTAAACAATTGAATTCTGTTTTAATAAAAATTAAATAAAATAGAATTAATTTTGAAATTATTGATTAAGCCATTTTCTATTCTATTTTAAATATGTTTATTGAAATGGCCGGTTTTATTACCAGGGCATATACTTATTTTATTCTCCTCTTGGGTATTTTGTATCAAAAGAAAAACATGATTTAAATGTATATTGCAGTACATACTATTATTAATAGCAAAATATAATACACATGAAATATTTGCCACTCAATCCCGAATTATTTGTTCAAAACAGGAATCGGTTTATTCAAAAAATGGAAAAAAATAGTATTGCTATTTTTAATAGTAATGATGAATTACCTACCAATGGCGACCAACTGCATCGTTTTAAACAAAACAGCGATTTATATTGGTTAACGGGTATTGAACAGGAAGATACCATGTTGATATTATTTCCTGATAATCCTGATCCTAAATACAGGGAGGTTTTGGTTTTGGTGAGGCCTAATGAGTTAAAAGAAAAATGGGATGGACACAGGTTGAGGGCTAATGAAGGAACATCCATTTCGGGTATTAAAACCGTTATTTGGTTAGATACTGTTGATGCAACCCTGCAGCCTTGGATTCATGCAGCAGATACCATTTATCTTAATACAAATGAAAACGACCGTAAGTCAAACAATGTTCAGGTAAGAGATTATCGCTATGCAACATTAATGCAACAACGCTTTCCATTACATAATTACAGGCGAAGTGCAAAAATTTTAAAAGAACTGCGTGCCATTAAAACTGCCCTTGAAGTTGAGGTAATGCAAAAAGCCATCGACATAACCGATATCACTTTTAGAAGAGTGATGCAGCTTATAAAACCCGGTATTATGGAATACGAAATTGAAGCAGAGATTTACCATTCTTTTCTGTCGCAAAGAGCAACAGGGCCGGGTTATAGCTCCATTATAGCAAGTGGCGACAGGGCAAGAATACTTCATTATATTGATAATAACCAGGAATGCAAGGATGGGGAATTAATTTTGATGGATTTTGGAGCAGAATATGGCGGTTATAATGCAGATTTAAGCCGTACAGTACCTGTTAATGGTAAGTTTAGCCGTAGGCAAAAAACCGTGTACAACGCTTGTTTACATTTGCATCATTATGCTGCCAGTATTTTAAAACCCGGTATCAGTATTGTAGATTATACCGAAAAAGTTGGTGATGAAGCTACCGTTGTTTTTCAAAAGATTGGGCTGTTAAAAAAATCGGATATTAAAAACGAAGACCCTGATAACAGGGCTTACAGAAAATACCTGTACCATGGTATTTCTCACCACCTGGGTATAGATGTTCACGACCTTGGTACAAGAACAGAACCGATAAAAGCAGGCATGGTATTTACTGTAGAACCGGGTATTTATATTGAAGAGGAAAAGATGGGTGTACGAATTGAAAATAATTTTTGGATAACCAGGAACGGGAACAAAGATTTGATGAAAAACATCCCAATAACGGTGGAAGAAATTGAAGCTTACATGAAAAAATAAATTGATGACCAGGCATATTCCTAATTTATTTACCCTTCTTAATTTAATTTTTGGATGCTTAGCCATTGTGGCTACTTTACAAAACGGTATCGTTATACAATACAATACCGATGGCACACAGCTTATTGGCATACCCGAAAAAATATGGATGGCATCGCTATTCATTGGCCTGGCAGCGCTTGTAGATTTTCTTGATGGATTTGTAGCCCGCTTGTTCAATGCTAGTTCTGCTATGGGTAAACAACTAGATTCGTTGGCCGATGTGGTAAGCTTTGGTGTGGCACCCGCAATGATATTGTACCAGTTTTTAAGAATGAGTATTGCACAGGAAGAAGATGGTTTAAATGCTTCTATCATTTGGCTTTTGCCTGCATTTATTTTGGCAGCAGCTGGTGCCTGGCGCCTGGCTAAATTTAACCTCGATAACTCACAGTCTTATGGTTTTAAAGGTGTGCCCATTCCGGCAGTGGGATTAATGGTAGCATCGTTACCGCTAATTTACTGGAACAACAACAGCCAGTTAATTGTAGATATACTTTTTAATAAATGGCTTTTATACGGGCTGATAATTTTGCTTAGTTGGTTAATGGTAAGCAATTTACCCATGATGGCTTTAAAGTTTAAAGACTTTACAGTAAAAAATAACCTGCCTAAATTTATTTTACTGGCCGTAGCTATTATAGCAGCTTTGTTTTTACAATGGCTGGCTGTGCCGCTAGTGTTTATCATTTACATTATTTTATCTTTGCTGTTCAAACAAAAACAACCATGATATTTACTGTACAGATAAAAGTTATGCCTTTAAAAGATTTGTTAGACCCACAGGGTAAAGCAGTGCTGGGCGGTTTAGAAAACCTCGGTATAAATAATGTAACAGATGTACGCATAGGTAAGCACATTGATTTGCAGATAGAAGCTGAAAATAAAGATGCAGCCATTGCTACCTCAACTGAAGCAGCTAAAAAATTACTAGCCAACCCTGTAATGGAGGTATATGAAATATCAGTGAGTTAGAGTGATACAGTTACTTATTGTAAATGTGTGCATCTGCTGCCATCAATAAAAAAATATAAAAGTGCTTTATCTCATTCCTTCTCCCATTGGTAATCTTGCAGATATCACTTTCAGGGCTATAGAAACATTAAAAGCAGTTGATTTGATACTTGCAGAAGATACCCGTACTTCTTCAATACTGCTTAATCATTACCAGGTTCAAAAACCTATCACAGCATACCATCAACATAACGAGCATAAGATACTTGCACATTTAACCGGGCAGTTGGCAGCTGGTAAAACAATGGCATTGCTTACAGATGCCGGTACACCCGGCATTAGCGACCCTGCTTTTTTACTTGTGAGGGAATGCATAAAAAACAATATCAAAGTAGAATGTTTGCCCGGCGCCACAGCCTTTGTACCTGCTTTGGTAAATAGCGGTTTACCCATCAATAGTTTTTGTTTTGAAGGTTTTTTGCCTTTAAAAAAAGGAAGGCAAACAATTTTAAAAAAACTGGCTGATGAAGAAAGGACCATGGTTTTTTATGAAAGCCCTATGCGCCTTGTAAAAACCTTAAACGATTTTATTAATTATTTTGGCCCCCAAAGGCAATGTTGTGTAAGTCGTGAACTCACAAAAAAATTTGAAGAAAATGCAAGAGGCAGTTTACAGGAGGTATATGATTATTTTAATACTAAAACTGTAAAAGGCGAAATTGTAATTGTGGTTGCAGGAAAAGAGTAGGCATCTAATTCTTATTAGATCTATAGTATGCTTTGAATTAGCCGGTTCATATCGTTATGTTATAATGTTTTATTTTTATTTAGTTTGAATAACCACTTATCAGTTTTATCTTTTTCATAAACTTATTTTACCGAAATTTACCGGCATTTAAATATTAATACATGAAGCGGATACTTTTTTTATTGATGACGGGATTTTGCTTACAACTTACAGTAAGCGCCCAACCCGATCGTTGGCAACAGGCAGTTAAATACAAAATGACAGTTGATGTAAATGTACAGACTAACCGTTTTACAGGTAAACAAAAACTGGAGTACAGTAATAACTCTCCTTATTCATTGGATAAAGTGTTTTATCATTTATACTGGAATGCATTTCAACCAAACAGCAGTATGGATTTACGTAGTCGTGAACTAGGTAAAATTTTAATAAATGGCAGGCCCGATTGGGATGGTAGGGTTAAAGACCGTATTGAAAAACTTACTCCTGAAGAGATAGGGTACCAAAAAATAATTTCATTAAAAATGAATGGCGTACCCCAACCATTTAAATACCACGAAACAATATTGGAAGTGATGCTTACCAAACCTATTGCAGCACATAGCAAAGTAGTTTTTGATATGGAATTTGAAGCCCAGGTACCTTTACAGGTACGCCGTAGCGGGAGGGATAATCCAACTACTAAAGTGCGTTATAGTATGAGCCAGTGGTACCCAAAAATGTGTGAGTACGATTATGAAGGTTGGCATCCCACTCCATATATTGCCCGTGAATTTTATGGTGTTTGGGGTAATTATGATGTTACCATCAATATTGATAAAAATTATAAACTTGCTGGTACCGGTGTTTTAATGAATGCCGGTGAAATTGGTTGGGGTTACGATAAGCCCGATACAGATTTAAAACCAACAAATAAAGAAAAACGAACCTGGCATTTTGTGGGCGAAAATGTTCACGATTTTGTTTGGTGTGCCGATCCTGAGTATAAACACCTGAGTTATAAAATGCCAAACGGGGGACCTGTTTTGCATGTGGTTTATAAATACAAAGAGAATAATTCAAAAAACGATTCTGCATGGGCTAAAGTGCTTTCAGCAGCTGCAACAGCCTTGCCTTTTATGGAAAAACATTTTGGCAAATACCCTTATCCGCAATATTCTTTTATACAGGGCGGCGATGGTGGTATGGAGTATCCTATGGCAACTTTATTGATTGGTTACGGGTTAGGTACGGTTTTTCATGAATGGATGCACAGTTGGTACCAAATGATGTTGGGTACTAATGAAAGTATGTATCCCTGGATGGATGAAGGTTTTACCAGCTATGCAGAAAACCTGGTATCAAAATTTTATAATAAAAAATCTTCCTTAGAACAAATGAAGGAAGCATTGGTACGTACACCTGGTAATAAAAACCTGGAAGCTGCCATAGAGACACTGCCTGAAGACCACAGTGGTGCTTACTTGAGTTATTTTAGCCTGGCAAAGAGTGGTTTTGAAGAACCTATGACAACACATAGCGATCATTATGAAACAAATTTTGCATACAGCGCTGCTGCTTATTCAAAAGGCGAAGTTTTTTTAGAACAGTTGGGTTATATAGTAGGAGCAGAGGTAAGAGATAAAATTTTACTGGAATATTATAAACAATGGCGGTTTAAACATCCTAATGCAACAGATTTTATGAGAGTGTCAGAACAAGTTAGTGGTTTGCAATTAGACTGGTACAAAGAGTATTGGGTAAGTACAATCAAAACCATCGATTATAAAATTGATAGTTTATGGGAAGATGGTGCTGTTACAAAAATACGTTTAAGAAGAGTTGGTAAAATGCCCATGCCTGTTGATTTGCAGTTAACATATAATGATGGCAGTACCGAAATGTATTATGTGCCGCTTAACCTGATGTATGGTACTAAACCAAACGAAAACCCCACCCAAAAAAGAATTATAGAAGATGAATGGAAATGGGCCGATCCTGTTTATACTGTTGAAACTAAACATAAACTAACTGATATTAAAGTGGTGGAAATAGACCCGTCGAAACGAATGGCCGATGTGGACAGAAAAAATAATAAACTTGAATTGAACTGGTAAATTAAATTTTAAGGTGTATAATATTTTATGCAAGATGCCAGTGCATAATACTGTATTTGACGAAAAATATACAATGGAAATAAACATCCGCAAAATAAGTGTAGCTGATGTAGAGCAATTATCTGCCCTTGCCAGGCAAACATTTTTTGATACTTTTAAAGATACCTGTACTGCTGAGGATATGGAAATGTTTTTGCAACAGTATTATAATACAGGTCAGTTAAGTACCGAACTTAACAATCCGCTTACTTATTGTTTTTTTGCAGAAGTGGATGATAAACCGGTGGCCTACCTGTATTTTATGGAAGACTATAATAGTTTACCATTAATGAAAAAATGGAAAGCACTTGAGTTAAAACGGATTTATGTTTTAAAAGAATTTCATGGCAAAGGCATAGCGCAAAAACTAATGGATTATTTTTTAGAGTATGCAACCCATAACAATTACGAAGTAGTATGGTTAAGTGTGTGGGAGCATAATTTACGGGCTCAAAAGTTTTATGAAAAATACGGGTTTGTAAATACCGGCTATTCACATAATTTTCCCATTGGTAATACACCTCAAACTGATATTTGGATTTGGAAATTTTTAAAACAGTAAACCCCCGTTAATACGGAGGTTTACTATATGTGCTTAATCCTGGATAACAATATTAGCGACCAAAATATTTATTGATTGCTTCAATACGGTTGGTAACATGCAGTTTTTCGTAAATATGGTATACATGCTTGCGTACGGTTTCGGTACTTATGAATAATTTCCCCGAAATTTCCTTGTATAAAAGTCCTGTAGCCAGCATTTCAAGTATTTCATTCTCTCTCTTGGTTAATATTTCTATCCTGTTGGCTTCTGTATTGGTGGTAACTGTTTTGTTTTGAAAAGCAGCCACTACTTTACTGGCAATCTGGCTGCTCATAGGGGCGCCGCCTTCAATAAGTTCTTTAATACCTTCTAATAATTTTGCAGGTTGAGTTTTTTTCAGGATATATCCATTAGCCCCAGCACGCAAGGCTTCAAAAATTTTTTCATCATCTTCGTAAACAGTACACATCATAAACAATATGTTTGGATTTGTTTCTTTAAGTTCACGTACCACTTCAATTCCGTCGATACCATCGCCAAGCCCAATATCCATCAAAACCACTTTAGGATTTAATAAAGGTAATTTCACAAGGGCTTCTTCGCCGGTAGTACAAGAACCTGCCAATGTATATTCCCCAGAACTTTGGATGATATCTTCAAGCGCAAGCCTTAAATCATTATTATCTTCAACAATTGCAACTGTATTCATAATTACTGCAAATGTGCGCAATTAATTGCAGTATGCCAATACCACAAACTGGTAATATAAATACTATTTTACCGGTATATATAAAAGATATTTTTCGGAAAAAAACGGGCGTGAAAACATTTTTTCTATCTCCCAAACCTTTGGCCTGCAGCCGCTTTCAAATATCTCAGCGGTTAAATCACCGCCTTTAAGGCATATTAAGCCGTTGGGTACCTCTTTTTGGGCCACTTTATTTTTTGTTATAAGCGGTTTGCTCCATCGCCAAAGATCTTTCAACGGAGCTACGGCACGTGAAACAACTACATCAAATTTCCTGTTTTTAATTTCTTCGGCACGTGCATGTTGGGTACTGATATTTTTTAAGCCGATGGCCGAAGAAATTTCTGTAACTACTTTCAATTTCTTATTAATACTATCAACCAGGTGAAAATTTGTATCAGGATACATGATAGCCAAAGGAATTCCGGGGAAACCACCTCCACAACCAAGATCCATTACCTGCATCCCTATATTAAATTCAAATTTAGCAGCAATAGCAAGAGAATGTAATACATGGTGTTCATAAAAATTATCCATGTCTTTTCTCGATATCACATTAATTTTAGTATTCCAATCGGCATATAATTCATACAATGCTGCAAACTGCGCCAATTGTTGTTGGCTAAAATCATCGAAATACTTTTTAATTATTTCCATACTTTTTTTGGTTTTTTAAAAACTGCTGCAGCAAATATCAGGTAATAAAAAAACATCCATATATCAATAATTAAAAACCAGGGATACATTTTTTGCTCATCCAATTTTTTCATACAAGGATATAAGATTATTGCCTGTACTAAAAACCGGGTGCCAAAAACTATTAATACCATTTGCCAGTTAAAAAAAATTAATGAAACTGCCAGTAAGGGGTAAAATAAAAAATGCGATAAGGTATAAAGCCCCAGTAAAAATTTATGTAAGGGTTTATAATATTTCCCGGTGCTGTAATGCCTGTTTTTTTGACGTATCCAACTTTTCCAGGTTTTAGGTGCATCGCTTAAAGTAAAAGCATCTTTATCAATATTTATTTTGGTATTTGTTTTAGTTGCCGCCATATTTATAAACAGGTCATCATCGCCGCTGGGTATATTATTATGTGCCGAAAAACCTTTATGCCTGTAAAAAATTGTTTTTTTATAACTAAGGTTACGTCCCACACCCATGTATGGCTTTCCAGCTAAGGCATAAGAGAAATATTGCATCGCTGTATGAAAAGTTTCCCAGCGAATAAGTTTATTTAACAATCCCTTTTTTTTATGAAAAGCACCATAGCCCAAAACAATTTCGGTATCATCATCGTATACTTGCTGCATCTTATCAATCCAAAATTCGCTGGCAGGTACACAATCGGCATCGGTGAGTAAAACAATTTCGTACTTAGCTGTTTTGATGCCAACACTTAAAGGAAATTTTTTTCCGGGTATTAGTTTAGCTTCCTGCTTAAGTTGTACAAAATGAAGTTGTTTATATATTTTTTGGTATTCTTCCAGCAGGTATTTGCTGTCATCATAAGAATTATCATCAACCACTATTACTTCATGCGTGGTACGGTATTGTTGTACCAATGCACCCGGCAGATTTTTTGCTAAATTTGCGGCTTCATCACGGGCACAAATGATTACTGAAACCGGGTGAGTTTGCGAAGTTCTCCTGGGTTTTGGCTTATATACTGCCAATCTTATAAAAAAGAAAAGGTAATAAAAAAGCTGTATAAGGGTTACCAGGCAAAATGCGTAAAAAACTATTTGCCATATCTGGGTAAAATTCATGTGGCAAAAATAACAGTAATCAGCATTCGTATTTAAAAATACCCGTTAAGTACAAAGATTTATTTTATGGCAGCACTACAATTTGATTTACAACATACCGATAAGGCAAGTAAAGCAAGAGCAGGAAAAATATTAACCGATCATGGAGAAATTCTTACACCTATTTTTATGCCGGTAGGCACTGTAGGAAGTGTAAAAGCTGTTACACAACAGCAATTAAGTACAGAGGTTAATGCTCAAATCATCCTGGGTAATACATACCATTTATACCTGCGCCCCGGGTTAGAGGTTTTGGAACAAGCAGGAGGCCTTCATCAATTTAATGGTTGGAATAAACCGATATTAACCGACAGTGGCGGCTACCAGGTTTTTTCCCTGGCCGGAAACCGAAAACTTACAGAAGAGGGCGCTGTATTTCAAAGCCATATTGATGGCGGTAAACATTTATTTAGCCCCGAAAAAGTTATGGACATACAGCGAATCATTGGCGGCGATATTGTAATGGCTTTTGATGAATGTCCACCTTATCCAAGTGATTATGAATACGCAAAAAAAAGTATGGAGCTTACGCATCGCTGGTTAAACAGATGTTTTAACAGGTTTCAAAATACACCCGATAAATATGGATACACACAAAATTTATTTCCCATTGTACAGGGCAGCACATACAAAGATTTACGCAGGGCTTCGGCAGAATTTGTAGCAGATAAAAATGCCCCCGGTAATGCAATCGGTGGGCTTAGTGTTGGCGAGCCAACCGGCATGATGTATGAATTTACCGAACTGTGTTGCGATATTTTACCTGTACATAAACCCCGTTATTTGATGGGAGTTGGTACGCCTTGGAATATTCTTGAATCAATTGCTTTAGGGGTTGATATGTTTGATTGTGTGATGCCTACCCGTAACGGTAGAAATGCCATGTTGTTTACCAGCAAGGGGATTATTAATATTGATAACAAGAAATGGGAAAAAGATTTTTCGGTAATAGATGACGGTATTGATTGTGTAATGAGCAATTACTATAGTAAAGCTTACCTGCGGCATTTAATGAAGTCGAAAGAATTTTTAGCTTTAACCATTGCAAGTGTACATAACTTATCATTTTATTTATGGTTGGTAGGGCAGGCAAGGACACATATTATTGCCGGCGATTTTAAATGCTGGAAAGATGAAATGGTTATTAAATTACAGCAAAAGTTGTAACCGATTTACAAACGATTAACAAAAAAATTTACTGGCGGCACAATAATTGAAAAAAACGGTTTTGTTTTTTTATAATTATCTTTAAAATCAAACAAAAACAGATTGTAATGAAGAAAAAATTTTTCAGCAGCCTGGTTATTTTATTTTTACCGCTATTGGCAATTTGCCAAACCGGAAATATGCAGGATGCAAACATTCCCAAAGATGCCCCTGTTGATGTATTTATGACGGATTTTAAAGGAAGGATACTGCCACATGAAATTGTAATTTTTCGTAGTAATTTAAATGGAAGGGAATACCAGGGCTTAACTGATACCACGGGCCGTTTTTCTATACGGCTACCAGCCGGTGATAAATACGAAATATTTATCCTGGGCTTTAAAGATTCTACAAGTTATATTGTGTTAGATATTCCGGCTACAACAGGTAAGGCATATTATAAAGACCCATTTAAAGTAGATATACAATTTATGCCTTCTAAAAGTTTTATCCTGGAGGATTGTAATTTTGAAACAGGCAAGGCCGACCTTGAAGAAGATTCTTACGCTGTACTGGATGAACTGGTAGCATTTCTTAACAGGAAAGAAGATGTAAAAATTGAGCTTGGCGGACATACAGATAATGTAGGATCTGCAAAGAGCAATATGATACTTTCTGAAGCAAGAGCTAATACTGTAAGAAATTATTTAATTGCCAAAGGTATTGACCCCAACCGGGTAACCGCTAAAGGTTATGGATTAACCAAACCTATTGATACCAATAAAACAGAAGAGGGAAGGGCAACAAACCGGAGAACCGAGGTTACAATTTTAGAAAATGATACTAATTAAAAGATAAAACAATTTCGATTATTAAAAATTGAACATTCAGCATTACAGGATTTGATTAAGTTTTTCTTAAATGAATCAACATAAAAAAACACCCTCTAAAATTTTTAGAGGGTGTTTTTATTTTTATGAACAAAATTGTTTATTCTGCTTTAGGTGCTGCGGCTGCATCATCAGCTGCATCGCTATCAAGCTTAGCTTTTATATCTGCCAAAGCGCTTATATCGCCCAGGGTAGATTTTTCTACCTTGCTTTGAAGATTTTTTACAGCTTTTTTGGTTTGTTCAAATTCTGCCTTTTTCTCTTTCATCACAGCCTGTTTCTCTTCTTCAATTGCTTGTTCCCAAAGGCGGGCATGGCTTAATACAATCCGCTTATCGTTACGGTCAAATTCAATTACCATAAAATTTGCAGTTTCATCAATACCAACCGATTTACCGTCTTCCTTAGCTAAATGCCTTGCGGGTGCAAAACCTTCTAACCCATAAGGTAATTGTACAATGGCACCTTTATCATCTTTTTTAACTACGGTACCTTCATGTACACTTCCTACAGGGAATGTTGTTTCCAAAGTGTTCCATGGATCTTCTTCAATTTGTTTATGACCCAACTGCAATTTGCGGCTTTCTTTATCAATGTTCATAATCACCACTTCAATCTCGTTGCCCACTTTTGTATATTCATTGGGGTTATTAAAACGCTTCAACCAGCTTAGGTCGCTTACATGAATCATACCGCCAATGCCGGTTGTAAGTTCTACAAACACTCCGTAAGGAGTAATGTTTTTTACAATACCGGTATGTTTACTTCCTTCGGGGAAGGTAGCCTCAATATTGCTCCATGGGTCTTCAGTCATCTGCTTAATAGAAAGGCTCATCTTACGGGTTTCCTTATCAAGGGTTACCACTTTGGCTTCATACTCATCGTTTAATGTAAAGAATTCTTTAGCATTAATAGGTGTATTGGCCCAGGTAATTTCACTTACGTGAACAAGGCCTTCTACTCCCGGCATAATTTCAAGAAAAGCGCCATAGTCTTCAATATTTACCACTTTACCTTTTACAATTTCACCTTCTTTCAGGTTTTCTGTTAGTGTATCCCAAGGATGTGGTGTTAGTTGTTTTAAACCAAGGCTGATACGTTTTTTGTCATCATCAAAATCTAATACCACTACGTTTAGTTTCTGGTCCATCTTTAATACTTCAGTTGGATGGTTAATACGTCCCCATGAAATATCGGTGATGTATAATAAACCGTCTAAGCCACCAAGGTCAAGGAAGGCACCAAAGTCGGTAATGTTTTTTATTGTTCCTTCAAGCACCTGTCCTTTTTCCAGTTTACCCATAATTTCGGCCCTTTGAGCTTCAATATCACTTTCAATAAGTGCTTTGTGAGATACAACTGCATTCTTGATAGCTTCGTTTATCTTAACCACTTTAAACTCCATGGTTTTTCCAACAAACTGATCGTAATCTGTTACGGGCTTCACATCAATTTGAGAACCCGGTAAGAATGTTTCCATACCAAATACATCCACTATTAAGCCACCTTTTGTTTTGCTGGTAACCAAACCGGTAACAATTTCGCCGGTTTTGTGTACTTCCACAATTTTTTCCCAGGCCCTTGTAGTGCGTGCACTTTTACGACTCAGGTGTAAGTTGCCCATCCTGTCTTCTTTTTCTACAACCATTACTTCCACAACATCTCCAACTTTTACACCACCTGGCACATCCCTGAATTCGTTTAAGGATATAAGTCCATCACTTTTAAAACCAATATTAACTACTGCATCGGTTTTAGTTAAAGATTCAATGGTAGCCATAATCATCTCACCATCGTTAATTTGTTTGAAGGTGTTGTCGTAAACTGTATTATACTTTGCTGTTTCATCAGCCGAGTAACTGGTTACATTACGTTTGTCAACACTCCAGTCAAAATCATCATGAGCGGTTACAACCTTTTCTTCAACCTTTGCATTTTCAACTACAAGTTCTGTAACCGGGTTTGTTTCATTTGTTTCCATAATTTTTTCAGGCACATTTGGTGTCGCAGCAGGTTCGCCGGTATTACCCGAAGAGCCTTCTTGTGCATCTGCGTTTAAGTGTTTAATAATATTGATTAACATAAAATATCCCGTGGTTTTTTAACGGGAGGGCAAAGGTAGTAAATTAGGGTTGATTTTTACTATTAAATTTGAATGATTTTGACTTAATATCTAATACAGGAATGGTTTTTATCTGATTTTCAAATTTTAAAGCATAATTTATTTCATTTTGTATTTGAATAGTAATTGTTGATATAAAAAAATCCCCCGGCTTTAGGCCGGGGGATTTAATATTAGTAAGTGATTGTTATTATTGAATCACCACTCTACACATGGTTAAACGGTTACCGTTGCGGTCACCAATTTCAACCCAGTAGAGGCCTTTTCCATACTTACGCATGTCAACATCCATCCTGTCGTATGGCCTTCCAATATTGTAAACCTGTGTAAGTACACGGTCGCCTTTGGCATCGTACACTGTCAATGTTCTTGGCAGTACGTTGTTGGCAACGCTGTAGTACCTAACCTGGAACTGGCCACTGGTTGGGTTTGGATAGATATAACATTTACCACTTACAGAATCAAGGATAGATACAATGTTTGATGAACTTGTACATCCGTTTACATCTGTTACGGTTAGTTGATAATCTCCCAATCCATCCACATCAACAGTTAAGCTAGGTGTAGAACCACCCACAGTTGCACCATTTCTTGTCCATACATAACCACCTGCTGCAACAGCATTAGGAGTTACGGTAGAGGTGATAGTAGTGGTTAAGCCCGGCAACAACCTTGTATAAGGGTTGGCAGCTATAACAACTACCGGTAATGGATTCACTGTTAATGAAGCTACAAATGATGTTGCTTCTTTACAAGGTGCTGCTCCTGTAATAATAACACGGTATAAATAACCACTCATAGTTACCGGTGGAGCAGTAATGGTTAAGGTAGCAGTTGTTGTACCACTATAAACACCACCATCGTTGATGTCATTGAAAGTATTACCGTTATCGGTACTTTCCTGCCATTGATAACTGAATGGACCTGTACCGGCAGCTTTAACTGTAAAGGTAGCCACCTTATCGGTACAAATGGTTTGATTTTCAGGTTGTGTTGTTACAGTTGTTGGGTCGTTAACTGTTACCACCACTTTACGAGCAGGCGAGGTACATGTACCTGCAGCAGTACCGCTGAAAGTGATACTTCCATTGAAGTTTCTTGGGTTGTTAACAGGAGTACCCGGCGCATTAGGACCGCCCCATCCTACATTACCACCTGTAATGATATCGCAACCACCATTTGAGTAGGTTACAATACCAGAGCCATTGGTGTAGGCAGGATAAGTAGCACCAGTCATATCCAGAGCAATACCGTAAGTAGCACCCGGAGGAATAACAAGTGTTAAACCGCTTATTAATGGATTTAGTGTACCTGCTGTTACAGTTACATTAGAAGCAGTACCAAACTGGTTCCATCCGTTAGCAGTGCTTATTGGGCCAGGGTTACCTGCAATAGGAGTAGTGCTGTAGAACACTCTTGCAGTAACAGTTCCGGATCCCCATGTATTACTTGAAATACTGCTGAATGTTACCGGTATAGCATTATTGTTTCTCACATTAAATGCTACCAGGTAGTTACCGTTGCCACCTGCCATTGGTGTGGTAGGTGTTGCATTGGCAGTTATCAGGTTATTAACTGTTGCATAATAATTGTACACGCCGCTTGGTGTTGGCTTAGTATAAACAGTATCCTGTGGATTACCAGCATACGGGCTTGTTGCATTAGCATCGTTGTACAAGCCTGCAATCGGAGTCCAGGTTGTTGCTGTTGATGGTACACCTTCTACGTAGGTGATATCAATAGACCAGTTGGTTAAAGTTCCCTGGTCTGGTGCACCTGCATCATACATGGCAATTGTCCAGTTACCGTTTGGTGTGCTGTACAGGTCATTCCAGCTTTGCGTGGTTGGTACATAGCCATTAGGTCCACCTTGTAAGTTAAAGCCAAAGGCTGTGAATGTTGCACCTACAGCATCGGCCTTAAAGGTACCGGTAAATGGCCCTGTACCACTTGATAATGGTGTTGTGCCTGCTGAACTGATAACTGTGTTCACAAAGTTAGCGCCCGGGTTATTGGTTGCTGACAGCAACGCATCCAGGTTAAATACCTGTCCATTAGGTGCTTTAAGTACAGCTATCACATCACCCACATAAGCATGGGTGATATTGAGTTTAACATCAACCCTTGAAATAGTAGCTCCCGAAGGAATACCAGATACAGGTATGGTAGAAGCACCGGCACCTGCTGGTGGATTAGGGAATGTACCCTCCGGTATTGCTACACTTATAGTACCCGAGCTAAAGGAAACCTTGGTAGTTGATGAAGATGCACTGGTTAACCTTACAGCACTATCACCTAAGCACATAGTAACTGAAGCCGGTGTTACTGTTGGTGCAGGTGGTGTGTAGTTTACCAAAGCAGTAGCTGTATTGGTACATCCTGTAGCTTCATTAGTAGCTGTTACTGTGTAAACAGTTTGTGCTGCTGGTGCAGCATATACTTGTGAAGTGTTTGTACCAGTATATGGAATTGTTGCTAAAGAATCGATGAATAATCCCTGTAATGGAGACCATACATAAGAAAGTACTGGTCCGCCACCACCTCCAGGTATTGTGTAATCAATGGTAATTGCCCATGATGCCAATGTGCCTAAATCACCAGGCCCACCATCAGCCATAGCTAATGTCCAGGCTCCATTTGCAGATGGTCCATTGGTATATAAATCACCAAAGCCAGAAGCATTAGAAACATAACCTGCAGGGTTTTGAACAGTAGGTCCTGCTACTACAGTGTTAATAGCATCAGCTTTCCATGCAGTACTACTGTTATAAATATAAGGTGCTGCAGCTACTGTACTCCATGCCACAGTACCGGTTTGACTAACCTTAGCACCATACCAACCCCAGGTAGGTACACCTGATGAAGAACCGGTGAACAAGCCACTACCATACTTATACAAGTTTAATATTTGGCCATTAGGAGCTTTTAAATTAAAGATCATATCACCAGGATATGTATGCGACATATTTAATGTTACAGTAACATTGGTGATAGTAGCATTAGCCGGTACACCGGAAATGTTTAAAGTATTGTTTACACCATTTGCAGTATTATCAGGTACTGCCAGGTTAATTGTTCCTGAGCTGGCTGTAGCTGAACCCGGAACAGGTGGAGGAGCAGAGCCAACACTTAACAATGTACCATAAACACCAGCAACACCACCGCAAGATACAGGCGGAGTAATGGCTACAACAGGTAATGCATTAACTGTTAAAGTTGCACCTGTTGAATTAACTGATGGAGGACAACTTCCACCAATTACTGCACGGTATTTATAATCATTCATAGATAAGGTAACACCTGTAAGTGTTAATGTAGCTGTTGTTGCACCACCATATATACCACCATTAGTGATATTGTTATAAGTAGTACCACCATCGGTGCTTTCCTGCCATTGATATGTTACACCCTGGCCTGATGCTCCAACAGTAAATGAAGCATTAGCGCCTACGCATGCAACTGCATCTGTTGGATTAGCAGTAACAGCAGGCCTTTGATAAACAACTACTGTTTTGGCAGCAGAAGTTTGACAACCACCCGGAGCTGTACCAACAACTGTGTATGTTGTAGTTACCATTGGAGAGGCTGCTACAGGGCTTCCGGTAGTAGAACTTAATCCTGCAGCAGGAGTCCATACAAATGTCCATCCAACTGGAGGTGCGCCTGTTGTAACTGAAGTACCATAAACTGAGAATATATTATTACGGTTAACTCCACCACCTACATTACAGCCGGTAGATCCATATCCCCATCCGGTACAAGGTGTTCCAAATCCACCACCTGGGTTTTGCCATGCATATTCGTTACCAATATTTGTAGTTCCGGTATTGCCCCAGAACCATTGGCCGCCAGTAGCAAAACTCATATTAACCTGAACAGAAACCCAATAAGTACCTGCCGTTAATATTATGTTTGATGGTAGGTTTATTACATAGTTACCTCCAGTTCTTGTAAAGGTTGTAATATTTGGTAAGCTGGCAACAACAGCACCAGGTAGGTTACTACCCGAATTTGCATAAACAAAAACGTTTATTGATGTAGGATTACCTGTACCAATACCATCTGCAGTTACACGGCTAATAGTCCATGTAGTATTTGCAGGAACTGTAAAGTCATCAGCACTTTGGCAGTTGAAAGCAGTATTTGCAGGTTCAAACACCTGAGAAGGTGAACCATTACCTGCTGTACCTGTTTGTTGATATAATGTACCTGGTCCAGTAGCTCCACCTGCACTATATACCGTTAGCAATGTAGGGTCGCCTGCACAAAGTGGGCCATCAGGATCTGCAGTAATTACTATAGGTGTAACTGGTGAAGCAGATACAGTAACAGTAGGAGTTCCGCTGTTTCCGGTACCGGCACATCCTGCAGAACTTGTTACAGAAACCAGGTTATATGTGGTAGTAACTGTAGGTGTAATGGGTATATAGTCGCCACTGTTATAGTTAGTTATTGTTCGAGGATAACCGGGAGTTGCCGGTGTTGCATTTATTACAACTGTATAAGGTGCACCGGTTCCAGTAATATCAACTTTTAAATTTGCAGTTGAGCCTAAACATACTGTACTTGGCACCTGGCTTAAAACAGCCGCAGTAGAAGCTCCATTAATATTTACTGTTGCGGTACCACTGTTATTAGTTCCAACACAACCATCAAAACCGGTTACTGATACTAAAGTATAGGTAGTAGGAACAGTTGGAGAAACAGGTATGTTGGCTCCATTATTGTAGTTATTAACTGTTGTATTACCACCTGGGTTTGCATTGTATACAACAGTATAAGGGCCAACACCACCGGTAATGTTAACAGCTAAATTAGCAGTAGCACCGGCACAAATTGATGGTGAACCAGAACCTACATACTCTACATCATCTATACCTATATAGTTTGAGTTGTTACCTAACAAACCGGCATCTTCAACAAAATACCTGAAAGCCATCCTACCTGAAACACCTCCAGATGGAACACCAGAAACTGTAACAGTAAATTTAGTCCAAACTTCGGGATACCCAGTTGTTGAATAAGTAGGGTTAATATCCAATAATAAAGTTGAGAAATCTCCTGTTGATGTTGCTGTTGAACCTACGTTGGTACTTGCACCACTTGTACTCATCCTAACTTGTAACCTGTCGGGGAAGGCTCCGCCGCCGGTTGGTACACGGGTATAGAATGAGAACTGATCGCCATTGTTTAAATTAATAACCGGAGAGAACATCCAGTTACTGATAGTTCCGTTCGTTCCAGTATTATTAAAGTTTGCAGCTGCAAATCCAGCGCCGCTGTGAGGAGTAAACACGCCGGATCCTCCTTGAAACCATGATGTTGCACCTAAAGGACTACTGTTATTCTGAGTTGGCCATCCTGCAGTAGGAATGGTGCCATTAAATCCTTCGGTAAACAAAATATTGTTTGCACGCAATACAGATGCTGTTATTGGTGTACATGCAGGAGGTGTAGTTAAAATGTAATCAATTTGAAAAGGCATATCCTGCGGATTTGCACCATCTACTAATGGATTAGTCCAGGTGTTTGCAGTTAATTCATGTTGCATTGCATTATTACCAGGCTGTGTAGTTGTACCTACAACTGTACTTGATGGTGAAAAATTGCTTAAACCTCCATTGCCAAGCATCCACTCAATCCAATAATGGCCTGGGCCAAGAGATTTTGTGACGTTAGCTTCTACTTTCCAAATTTTCCTGTTAGTAGCAGGAGATGCATTAAAAATACGATACATTAATGCATCTGAAGAAGCAGAAAAAATATTGGTTGTAAAATCACCAAATATTGGAGTTGGTGATCCGGTAGATGGGTTTGTATTGTAAATCTTAAGCCGTACATCATTAAATGGTGATGTAGTTCCATTGTACCCGGTTGAGTACGCATAGAATGTTATTTTTGTAATATCCCATCCTTGTCCGGCAGGCACAATGAAATCATCGGCCAGCGAAAAATTGGCAGCAATATTGGCGCCAAACCCGGCCGAATTATTACCTGCCTGAACTTCACTCCAGGTATAACCTGTAGGTGCTGTAGCTCCCCCGGTTGCTGTTGTCCCAGTGCTCAAATTACCATTTATGTATGGTTGGGCATTTATTTTACCGCTTATTGTGGCCAGCAAAATAATAAAGGGTAACATCGTCCGAAAAAACAGCTTCATTTTGAGTAGTGTAGTTGTCTTTTGCATGTTAATTGTTTGATGTTAATAAAGATTTATAAGGCATGTGTAAGACCTTATAATTTGCAGTTTAAAAATTTTGATATTTAATCAACTTGAATAAAATTTGAAAACATAAAACAATATTGATGTAAAACCATAACAAGATAATTACATCCTTATTTGTTTTCTTTTCATTAATTCTTCTTTGTTGCGGCTGGTTTTGAAACTTCTGCCTGGTTTAAAACATCGGCACTCTTTGCTTCAACTTTTGCTTCCTTTGCAACATTTTTTGATCTTAAAGTTGTTGGTGATGCAGCGTTTGTTTTTTTGCTTTTGGCAGCAGCAGTACCCGCAGATGCAGATTTTTGAGGTGTAGCTGTTACGGCTTTTTCAGTAGCAGCTGCATCTTTGGTTTTTGACTGTGCCCTAAGTGATGGCTGCGAAACTCTTTTTTTTGATGAATAAATATCATCTTGTTTAGCAGAAACTACGGTTGCGGCGGGCGCCGCTTTTTCGGCCTTGGGGGCCCTGGGGTCTCGATCTTCTGACTGTGCAGAAACAATCCCCACACTACCTAACAATAAGATAGCTCCGAGTAAAAGTTTTTTCATGTTTGTTTTGATTTAGTTAAATTAAAAAAAATGTTAAATTCTCTCTAACAGGTAATAAAATTAGTCGTTTTTGTTTAGTTACCAAAAGATTTAAATTAAAAAAGGCTTCAAAATTTTTTGAAGCCTTTTTAGATATATAAATAATTTATTAATTATCTTTTTTTACAGGAGCTTTTTTGGCTGCCTCATTTTGTTTTGCAGCCTTTACATCGGTACTTGCTGCATTTGGTTTTGAACCAAGGTCATTCGTTTTTGCTGAAGCTGTACCATCTTCATTTGTTTTAACTACTGCCTCATCAGACTTATTTACTGCTGCTTTTTCAGGTTTGGCAGCTGCTGCATTGGTAATTGCAGGTGTTGTAGTCTTCTTTGCTGTTTTTGCTGATCTTAAGTCGGAATTTTGAGCTGTTGCAAAACTGCACACTGCAAACATGATTATTGTAGATAGTAATAACTTTTTCATTTTTTTAGTTTTAGTTTTTGAGTAAATTAAAAAATATAGTTTAATATGTTTTTATTATAAAATTGATAGGGGTTTAAAAAAAATTTCCAAAGTCAAATATACTTTTTTATTTAGAACATCCAAGTATTTGGGATTTTTTTTGTTAAAGCTGTAAAATAATTCATAAGTTATTGTTATAAACCTGCCAGCAAAAGCTCATTAAAATTATGTAAAGTTGATATTTTTAAATCAGCAGCATCCCAAACAGTTTTTTTATAATCTTCAAAATTGGGGATAATAATACATTTCATCTTTGCTGCTTTAACCGCTATCATGCCATTATACGAATCTTCAAAACAAATACATTGCGCTGGCAATGCGCCTAATTCTTTTGCACAATTCAAATATACTTCGGGATGAGGTTTTCCAAATGCCAAACTAGAAGCAGATGTAGTTACCTGTAAATAAGCTCCTATATTTAATTTTTCAACCACTACATCAATTAATTTTGAAGGAGAAGATGATGCTAATCCAATTTTAAAATTTAATTGTTTAAAGAAATTAAATATATAAGGTACCCCCGGCATTATCCTGCCTTTTAATTTTACAAGTTCAATTACCCTTTTTACAACTATATCTTCATCGGTAATAATTTGGGTTAATGGTATATTAAAATGTGTAAACCAAAATTCAAGAAATTCTTTTGTACGCAGGCCGGTAGTTAATGAATACTGTTGTTTGGTTAACCTAAACCCATAATTTAGCAGTAGCTCATCTGCAGCTTCTTTCCATAATGGTTCAGAGTCTATAAGCAACCCATCCATATCAAAAATCACGGTATTATATTTCATGCATGCAAATATATGTGTGTATCAGATTAGAGTTGTATGTATGTTTTATTGATTTGTTATTTAAGCATATTATATAAATTGCAATAAGTACATGTAATAAAAAAATAAGAATGGGTAGTTGGTTAAATGGTTTAAAACATACGGTGTTTATTAAAAAACTAGTTTATATGGTTATTGGGGCAATATCGTACCCCGGTTTGGCAATTGTAAATAAACTTCAAATAAACGGCATGCATAATTTGAGAAAACTGCCTAAAAACAATGTACTGTTTGTTAGTAACCATCAAACATATTTTGCCGAAGTGATTACCTTTTTACATATTTTTTGTGCAGTAAGCTGGCGCAAAAAAAATAAACTTGGTATACCTTATTACCTGTTATGGCCTTATACAAGAGTTAACTTTGTATCTGCAGAAGAAACCATGAAAAAAAACTGGCTTAGTAAAGTTTTTGCTTTGGCTGGAGCTGTATTGGTTAAGCGGGTGTGGGTAGATGATTCTAAAGAAACCAGGAAAGGATTAGACCCTAGTGATACCCGTAAAATTTCAAGGGCACTTTATAAAAACTGGGTAATCACTTTTCCGCAAGGTACCACTACACCATATGCAAAAGGCCGTAAAGGAACCGCTTTTTTAATTAAACACAATAAGCCGGTTGTAATTCCGGTAGTAATTACCGGTTTTAGTACAGCTTTTGATAAGAAAGGTTTAAAACTAAAAAATAAAGGAACAAAACTAACTGTAACCTTTAAAGATCCTATGCAATATAATGCTGATGACAGTACTGAAAAAATACTGGATGATGTGATGAATGCTATTGAACAAAGTGTGCAGTTTAAGCCACAATCAGTTAATCCTTCATAAATAATGCTTTTAGTTCAACTGCATCCTGGGGTTTCATTTTACCACCTAGTATAAGCCTTAGTTGCCTTCTTCTTAAAGCGCCATCGTACAACTTTTTTTCATCCTCATTTTCTGGTATAAGTTGATTAACTTTTCTTGGTTTACCATTAGGGTCAAGCGATACAAATGTATAATATGCCTCATTGCTTTTATATTTATACTGATGTAAGGCATCTTCTCCATGTACAACCAGGTGAACTTCCATACTGGTATTAAATACTCTTGTAAGGCTGGCTTCAATATGCACCACATTACCAAGTTTTATAGGGCTTTCAAAAGAAATATTGTCAACAGATGCTGTTACCACAGGCGAGCCGCAATGCTTCATGGCAGCCAATGCCGCAGCAATATCCATCCAGTACATGAGGCGGCCCCCCATTAAATTACCAAATGTATTGGTATCGTTAGGTAAAACCAATTCAGTCATCACCACCAGCGATTCTTTAACTTTCTTATCCTGCATAATTTTTTTTGCAAATATAATAACAGGATATAACCCAAGTCTCAATTTATTTGGCAGTTCGTATTTGTTTTATCAATTTCGGGTATTAAGAATTATAAACAATGAATGAACAAACCAAAATTTCTTTTGATAATACCGAATGCGCTTTTGCTGCAAAATCAGATGCAGAACTAAAACAGGCCAAATTTCTTTTTGGAATTATGGATAAAAACTGGTTGGTAAACCTGGCATTGAAAATAACGCCTGTTGCTATAAAATGGAATTTACCTTTTACAAAATCGCTCATCAGGGCTACTATATTTAAACAGTTTGTAGGTGGCGAAACTCTTGAGCAAACAGCAAAAGTAGTTAACAAGCTTGAAAAATATAATGTGCAGGTTATTTTAGATTATGGTGTAGAAGGAAAAGAAGGCGAAGAAAATTTTGAACATGCACGTGACGAGTTTAAAAAAGTGATTGATTATGCAGCCACACAACCTAATATACCTTTTATGAGTGTAAAGGTTACTGGTTTTGCCAGGTTTGCCTTACTTGAAAAATTGGATACAGCCATGAATGCTGCTGAAGGTACTTTGATGAAACGTTATTTAACTGCCGTAGATGAACTACCAGAGGCCGAAAAAGAAGAATGGCATAGGGTTAGATTACGCATGCAGCAATTATGCGAAGAAGGAGATAAAAAAAATATTGGTGTATTGATAGATGCTGAAGAAACCTGGATACAAGATCCGGTTGATGCACTTACCATTTTAATGATGGATATTTTCAACAAACAAAAAGTAGTTATTTATAACACTATACAATTATATCGTCACGATAGGTTACAATTTTTAAAAGACTCATATAAAGCAGCAGCTGAACGTAATTTTATACTGGGTGTAAAATTAGTTAGAGGTGCCTATATGGAAAAAGAAAGGAGCAGGGCTATTGAAATGAATTACCCTTCACCCATACAACCTGATAAAGAATCAAGCGACAGAGATTATAATGCAGCAGTAGAATTTTGTATTAACAACCTGCAAAAGATTGCGGTAATAGTGGCATCTCACAATGAATACAGTAATTTATACGCCACACAATTGCTTGATAAATTGGGTTTACCGCATAATCACCCTCATATACATTTTTCGCAGTTGTATGGTATGAGCGATAACATCACTTTCAATCTTGCAAAGTCGGGTTTTTTAGTTAGTAAATATTTACCATTTGGTCCAATTAAAGATGTAATACCTTATTTAATGCGTCGTGCTCAGGAAAATAGTTCAGTATCGGGGCAAACCGGCAGGGAATTAATTTTAATAAAGAAAGAATTACAACGTAGAATAAAATAAGATATTTATATATACGTTTATTAAACAATTTAAATTCCTGATTAAATTGTCTTATAAAACAATACCTTCGCATTTCCAAAAATGCTAATTCGCCTTTTAATACCATTTATTTTCTTTTTTACACCCTATGTTTCTAATGCACAGGTACGCAGTTTATCTGCCGTAAAAATTACTACAGCTATAAAAACAGACGGTAATTTGGATGATGAAACCTGGAAAACTATTAATCCTGTAAGCGATTTTATAACAGTTAGCCCAGTTTTTGGATTGCCTTCAAAACGTAAAACCATTGTAAAAATAGCTTACGATAATTCTGCCATTTATGTGTGTGCATACATGTACGATAATCCTAAAAATATACGTAAGCAAATTACAGCAAGAGATATTACCGACCGGCAGGATGCTGATGTTTTTACAGTTGGATTTGATACCTATAAGGATAAGCAAAATGCATTTGTATTTAAAGTAACAAGTGCCAATGTGCAGGCCGATTTAAAAATATCGCAAAGCGGAACAAGTAATGGAGGTGTTGTTTATGATAACACCTGGGATGCGGTTTGGGAAAGTAAAACAAGCATAAAAGAAGATGGATGGGTTGCAGAAATAAAAATACCTCTTAGTGCTATCAGGTTTTCAAAAAAAAATATTCAGGATTGGGGTATTAATTTTGGACGTTTTACAAGGTTTGAAAATGAAAACAGTGTTTGGAGCCCCATTGACCCAAACATAAGCGGCGAACTTAACCAATGGGGTGTTTGGAGTGGATTGGCTGATATAAAACCTCCCGTACGTCTTTCTTTTTTACCTTATTTATCTGGTGGTATTAAAGTATCGCCAACAGCTAAAGGTGATGTTACAGAGTATTTAAAAAGTGGTGGTATGGATGTGAAATATGGTGTGAGCGAAAGCTTTACGCTGGATATGACCCTAATACCTGATTTTGCACAGGTACAAAGTGATAATGTGTACCTTAACTTATCACCTTTCCAGGTAAAATTTGATGATTACCGCCCATTTTTTACCGAAGGCACAGAATTATTTAATAAAGCCGGATTATTTTACAGCAGGCGTATTGGTGCACAACCTGGAAAAGTTTCAGAAATATTAAATACTTATGGCAGTGATAGTAATTACCAGATTATTAAAAATCCGGGCATAACAAAACTTTACAATGCCACAAAGTTTTCGGGCCGTACTAAAAGTAACTTGGGTATTGGTATTTTAAATGCAGTATCGGTACCTATGTATGCCAAAATACGTGATTTAAGAAATGGTAAAGATTCAAGTATTTTAACCGAACCACTTACTAACTATAATATCATTGTTTTAGACCAGGCTTTAAAAAACCGTTCTTCAGTTAGTTTTACCAATACAAACGTTTTGCGTAAAGGCAATAGCCGCAATGCCAATGTAAGTAATTTAAGTTTATCTATGTTTGATAAGCACAACAAGTATAACTATACTTTCACCGGAAGTTATAGCAATATTTGGGGCAAACAAGAAAATAAAAATGGTTTTTCTACAAATACAGGTTTTGGAAAAGTTAGTGGTACAATACAATACCGGGCCGATCTTACGGTTGAAAGCGATAAATATGACCCCAATGATTTAGGGTTTTTAATTAATAATAATTCCTTTAAATATTCCGGAAGTATCAGTTATAATATAAACAGGCCCACACGCAGGTTTCTTATACACAGTTTTAATATCAATTTTACAAATACCTATTTATACAAACCATTTGTTTGGTCCGATTTTGAGATAAATACTAAAGCTTTTTTCCTGTTTAAAAATTTTTGGGATGTTGGTTTAACCTTTGTTACCAAGCCAATATGGACCAAAGATTATTTTGTACATTCAAATGTATATACCGGTTATTTTTTACGTACCGCACCTTTTTATTATTTTGAAATCAGTGGTAGTACCGATAGCCGTAAAAAATTATTTGTAAGCTACGAGATTGGAGGTGCAGAATCGCCATTACCACACGACCCATACTGGACTGGCCAACTTGGATTGCGGTACCGTTTTAGTAACAAACTGCAGGCAAGTGCAAGTATGGAAATTGAACAGGATAAAGGTAATTGGGGCTATGCTTTTAAATTAAATCCCGATGGTTCGCCTTTAATATCACGTCGTAATGTAAACACCAACACATTTATTGCAAGTGCACAATATAATTTTACATCACGCATGAATATAAATATAAGAATGCGGCATTATTGGTCGTTGTTAAAAAACACCAATTTTTATAATTTAAATGCCGATGGCTACTGGCGTGATACTACATTCTTCAATAATGAAAATGTTAACTTCAATACATTTAATATCGATATGTTTTATACCTGGGATTTTTTACCCGGCAGCCGCCTTACGTTAGGATGGAAAAATGCACTGGGGAGCAACGTTAATATTAATGCTTATCAAAACACATCGTATGGCCGAAATCTTGAAAAAGTATTAACTAATTCACACAGTAATGAAATAACTTTAAAACTTGTTTATTACATAGATTATCTTAATCTTAAAAGAAAAAAATAGGCAGTATTTAAAAGATACAAACGTTTATAATTAATTGGAGTTTTGAAATAATATTTAAACTGATTATATTGTAAATAAAAAAAATCATGACACAAGACAACAACGCAGATGTTTTACAATATGATAATAACAATGCACCAACACTTTCATCAGGTTTAAATGTACTAACCATTTTAACATTTATTGGATGTGCTATTCAATTATTGGGATCATTATGGACTTTTTTTAATGCCAAAAAATCATATGATGGTATTGATAAACTTACAGAACAAATGAATTCTGGCAATATGCCAGGTTGGGCAAAAAGAATGATGGGAGACCCTGAAACCATGATAGCAATGATTAAGAAAACCTATGAAAACAGAATACCAATTGTTTTACTTTCTTTAGTGGCAATAGCACTTTGCTTTTATGGAGCATTACAAATGCGTAAATTAAAAAAACAGGGTTTTTTACTTTATACCATTGGTGAAGTATTGCCTTTCTTAACCCAGTTCCTGTTTATTGGAGCTTTTGCATTTACAGGGGTTTCCATGTATGTAGGTATTGGTTTAGCATTGCTTTTTATATTATTATACAGTATGCAACGCAAAAACCTTGTATATTAATTTACCGGTAATAATTTTATAAAAAAAGAGCAAGCTATAAATGCCTGCTCTTTTTTTATTCTATATTTTATTTAGTAGTTACCATGCTTTTGAAGTAATGCCATTGAGTATTTTAACCAGATAAAGATGTTTGTTTTCGAAATAATCGGGTATTGAAGCTTTGTCTTTTAACCAAACAGGTTTAAAATTATATTCGCAAAAAACTTTAATGCCGGCATCGTTTATATGATTCATAAAACCTGTTGAATCTTTAATAAGCAGTTTAGTAAACATAAACACCGACTCAAAACCTTTAAAAGCCATATCGCTTGCTTTTCCCTTGTACTTATCATAGTAATTTGCTAAAAGTGATTTGCTGAAAGCATCATTTTTTTCGTTGTAATATGGTGTAGTATAATATACCGGAAAATCGGCCAGTTTTTTCTTATCATACAACATTGAAAAATTATCCCAATTAGGCATACCAATTAATGTAATTGGATAAGTTTTGCTGATATCAAAGGCGGCTTTTGCAAGGTTGTTGGCAAAAGTTTCATCAAGGCTACCTCCTATAATGATGTTTTTGCTATTACTATCAAGCTTCGATTTTAAAAAGGCAGCATTAAGGTTAGAGTTAACATTAATAGTTTCTATTTGTAATAATGGATGCCCGTTATCCTGCTCGTTTTTTTCTTTAAAATAAGATGCTACCATATCTTCCTGTACACCTTTTTGCCTGATGAGGTAAATTTTATCGGTACTGTGGTTTTGAAGTATATAACTGTATATAGCAGCACAATGTGTTTTTAGCGTAGAGTTCATAATAACTAAAAAAGGGTTACCGGTAATACCGGCATTATTAGGATAAGTTACAGATATAAATGGTATATTTTTTTGAAGAGCAAAATCGGCCAATTGTAAATATTCAGCATCCTTTACACTGCCAATGATTAATTGCAGGCTGTCTAATTTCTTTTTTCTAATCAGGTCGGCAACAGTTTCGGTGTACGATTTTGTATCATAAATAGATGCATCAATATAATCATCTCCATATCCCAGGCTATCCAGCGCAAGCTGTGCGCCATTAATGAAATCAACGGCTGGCGCAATAAACCTTGGTATACCCTGCCTGTATCTAAAAATATTTTTTGTAAAAACCGAATCAAGATAAAGTGGGGCAAAAATGCCTATTTTATAGTGCGGTTGTTGCTTAATTGTATCATCCTGTGCATATAATAAGTTACCGGCACAAAAAAAAGTTATTAATATAACTAATGCTACTGCAATTTTTTTATTCATGATAAAAATCCGGTTTATTAAATCAATTTATCGTCTAATTATTTCCTTTAGTTAAATATCAAAATCTTTATTCCAATACCTATTTATTCCCACTCAATAGTAGCAGGTGGTTTACTGCTTATATCATACACCACACGGTTTATACCGGGTACATTATTAATTATTTCATTACTTATTTCGGCCAGGAAATCATACGGTAAATGCGCCCAGTCTGCGGTCATACCATCTACAGAAGTTACAGCCCTTAATGCAATGGTAAATTCATATGTTCTTTCATCGCCCATTACACCTACACTTTTTACCGGTAGTAAAATAGTGCCTGCCTGCCATATTTTTTCGTAAAGATTATGTTTTTTTAATCCATTCATATATATAGCATCTGCATCTTGCAATAACCGTACCTTTTCTTCAGTAACTTCTCCTAAAATTCTAATACCCAAGCCTGGCCCCGGAAACGGATGGCGAAACAGCATTTCTTTGGGTATGCCTAATTCAACTCCAACCCGCCTTACTTCATCTTTAAAAAGCAAACGCAAAGGTTCTACTAATCCAAGTTTCATATAATCGGGTAAGCCACCTACATTATGATGCGATTTAATGGTAGCAGATGGGCCATGTACAGATAGTGATTCAATTACATCAGGATAAATAGTGCCCTGCCCCAATAATTCTACTCCATCAATTTTATGTGCTTCTTCATCAAAAATTTCAATAAACCCGTTGCCTATTGCTTTTCTTTTTTCTTCCGGATCTGTTTTGCCGGCAAGTTTTTTATAAAAATGTTTTTTAGCATCAACTCCTATAACATGCAGCCCAAGTTTTTTATAGGTTTCTAAAACCTGTTCAAATTCATTTTTACGTAAAACTCCATTATCTACAAAAATGCCATAAAGGTTTTGGCCAATTGCTTTGTTTATTAAAGTGGCAGCTACGGTGCTGTCAACCCCGCCGCTGAGTCCCATGATTACTTTTTTATCACCAATCTGTTTTTTTAATGATGCTACAGTATCAGTAATAAAATGTGCAGGCGTCCAATCCTGTGAGCAACCACAAATATTTATCAAAAAGTTTTTAATAATAGTTTTGCCTTCGGCAGAATGATAAACTTCGGGGTGAAACTGTAAACCATAGAGTGGTTGCTCGTTATTAGTTGTACGTTTAAATGCAGCTACCGGAATACTTTCCGTAGTTCCCAACAATTCAAAATCATTTGGTAATTCCTTAATGGTATCGCTATGGCTCATCCACACCTGCGATGTTTTTGAAACATTTTTCAGTAAAGTATCTTCTTTTTCTTTATTAAATATGGCACGTCCATATTCTCTTTTTTCACTTTTATCTACCCGGCCACCATATAATTTAGCTGTAAGTTGTGCTCCGTAACAAATACCAAGTACAGGTACGTTTTTAATCATTGACTTTACATCCACCTGTAAAGCTTTTTCTTCATTAACCGAAAAAGGCGATCCTCCCAGTATTATACCTTTTAAGCTTTGGTTATAAACTATTTCTTTATTATAAGGTACAATTTCACAATAAACATTTGCCTCCCTTACAGTTCGTGCTATTAGTTGAGTATATTGAGAACCAAAATCGAGGATGAGAATTTTTTCTGTCATATTGCTGCGAAGTTAAATAATAACTTGATGTTATAATTTGCTTTTGAAACAGATTCATTTCAGGAATTTTTATATTTGCCTAAATTAACAGCCATGAAAAAAATAGTATCATCAATTTTAGTAATCTTAATATTAGCTTCTTGCAATATTACTAATGGCAGTGGTAAAATAGTAAGCGAAAACCGCACGGTAGATAATTTTACAGCTTTATCGGTAGGCAATAGTTTTGATGTAGAAGTAAAAATTGGCCCTAATACCTCTGTAAGGGTAGAAGCTGATGATAATGTTATTAAACATATAGAAACCTCTGTTACTAACGAAACTTTAAAGATTTACCTGGAAGATAATTACTCGTTTTCAGATGCTCACCTAAAAGTTTATATAACTACACCATCTTTAAAGGCAATTAAAACTTCAGGTTCGGCAAGTGTTGATGTGCTAGATGTATTAACCAGTGATGGAAAGCTAAGTTTTAAAGCCAGTAGCAGTTCTGATATAAAGGTTAAGGTTAATGCCCCCGAAGTAGAAGCCGGAGCCAGCAGCAGTGCATCTATTGATTTAAGTGGCAAAACAAAAACTTATTATGCCGAAGCTTCCAGCAGTAGTGATATTGATTCCTGGAACCTTTTAAGCGAAAATGCAACGGCTAAGGCAAGCAGTAGTGCTACCATAAAGTTGCACGCAAGTGTAAATTTAAATGCACATGCCAATAGCAGTGCTGAAATTATATACCATGGAGCTGCTACGGTTAATAAATCGGTTAGCAGCAGCGGCTCCGTTGAAAAAAGAGACTAAACTTCTTTAATCGAACTGTATTTTACTTGATTTACATATTTAATCCAGGCAAAAAAACCTTATTTGCTCATTAAAAACTATTTGCAAAAAACTTTACTCTTTCCTTTGCTATTTACTTTCAACCCCTTACCTTTGCACTCCAAATTAAAAAACGGATTTAAAAAGTTCTTTTTATATGTCACAGAGAATCAGAATAAAATTGCAGTCTTACGACCATAATTTGGTTGATAAATCAGCTGAAAAGATTGTAAAAACGGTACGTAGTACTGGAGCTGTGGTAACCGGGCCAATTCCCTTACCTACACACAAGAAAATATTTACCGTTTTGCGTTCTCCGCACGTAAACAAAAAAGCACGTGAACAATTTCAATTGTGCACGCACAAACGTTTATTAGACATTTACACCAGCAGCAGCCGTACGGTAGATGCTTTAAGTAAGTTAGACTTACCAAGTGGTGTTGATGTTGAGATCAAAGCCTGATGAACTGCCAAACCAAGGCTTAAAAGCTTGGTTTTGGTTAGCATTAGGTAAGTTCTTAAAAGAAAAAAAATAATGAACATTCATCTGCTCAAATTAAGAGTAGCGCTGGATATAAACAAGATACAATGAAAAGTATTATTGGAAAAAAGATCGGCATGACCAGTATCTTCGATGCAAGTGGCAAGCAAACTGCTGTTACAATTATTGAAGCAGGCCCATGCGTGGTTACACAAAAGAAAACTGTTGAAACCGACGGTTACAATGCACTTCAGATAGCATTTGGCGATAAAAAAGAAAAGCACGCCAATAAAGCTGAGCTTAATCACTTCTCAAAAGCTCAAACAGCTCCTAAAAAATTCGTAAAGGAAATACGCAATAGCGAAATTGACAAGAATGTTGGCGAAACCATCACTTGCGACATCTTTACCGAAGGTGAAAGCGTGGAAGTGGTTGGTACCACTAAGGGAAAAGGTTTCCAAGGTGTAGTAAGGCGCCATGGTTTTAGTGGTGTGGGCGAACAATCACATGGTCAGCACGACCGTCAGAGAGCCCCAGGTTCAATAGGTAACTCATCAGATGCCAGCCGTGTATTTAAAGGTATGCGTATGGCAGGCCGTATGGGTCAGGATAGGGTAACCATGAAAGGATTAAAAGTGGTAAAAATTTTCGCAGAAAAGAATTACATATTAGTTAGTGGTTCAGTTCCGGGCCATAATGGTTCAATTGTCTTAATTCAAAAATAAGCAACCGGCCACTGGCCAATAAAAATAAGTACAATGCAAGTAGACGTTTTAAATATAGAAGGAAAACAAACCGGTAGAAAAGTTGAATTGCCAGAAGAAATATTTGGTATTGAACCAAACGACCATGTTATTTACCTGGCTGTTAAACAATTCCAGGGCGCTCAACGCCAGGGTACACACAAAGTAAAAACCCGTGCCGAAGTAAAAGGCTCTTCTAAGAAATTGCACAAACAAAAAGGAACAGGCGGTGCCCGTAAAGGTAACCTGCGTAATCCTTTATATAAAGGTGGTGGTACTGTTTTTGGTCCTAAGCCACACAAATATGATATCAAATTAAACCGTAAGGTTAAAGACCTGGCTAAAATGAGTGCATTAGCATATAAAGCTAAAGATAATGCAATCATTGTTTTAGAAGATGTGAAAATGGACGCACCTAAAACATCAACTTTCGCAGGTATTTTAAGAAATCTAAATATTGCAGGTAAAAAATCATTGTTTGTAATACCTGAATATAACGAAAACCTGTATTTAAGCTTACGTAATGTACCAACTGTTTGCGGTACTTTATTAAGCGATTTAAATACTTACGATATTTTAAACGCAAATGTTTTAGTGTTAACTGAGGGTGCTGCTAAAATTTTCAGCGAGGAGAATTTAGAAGCTGAAGCATAAAAATAAAATTGACAACTGGCGTAAAGCCATTGCCACAATAAAAAATAATCTTCCCGGTTTCCTACAGGAAAAAGGGACAAAAACTAAAAGACATGAAACCGTCTGATGTATTAATAAAACCGATTTTATCTGAAAAAGCTAACAAGCAATCAGAAAAAATGAACCGTTACTCTTTTGTAGTGGATAAAAAAGCTAATAAGCTGGAGATAAAAAAAGCGGTAGAAAGTTTTTATGGTGTAACTGTTAACAGTGTAAATACCATTGTTGTGCCTTCAAAAGCAAAAGCAAAGTACACAAAAGCCGGATTTATAGTTGGCCGCAAACCTTCTAAAAAGAAAGCGATTGTAACTGTTGCCGAAGGCGAAACAATAGATTTGTACAGTAGCATTTAAGCCTGTATCCCGGATAAGGGTAGGCATTAAAATTATAAAACAAAGAATGGTAAATCTGCTACCGCAAAATGCAGAGATTATTAATAAAGAGTTTCTTAAAAACCGGGCTACAGCAAACAGCTAAACGATATTAAGAAACCGGAAATGAAAATAAAATGGCATTAAGAAAATACAAACCAACAACAGCAGGAACCAGGTGGAGAATTGGTAATGCATATGCAGAAGTTACCACTAATGTTCCGGAAAAATCTTTGCTTGAAAAGCAAAAGAATACTGCCGGACGAAACTCTTCTGGCCGCAGGTCGATGCGTTATATGGGTGGTGGAAACAAAAACATGTTTCGCATTATTGATTTTAAAAGAAATAAAAAAGATATTCCTGCTATTGTAAAAACAATAGAGTACGATCCAAACCGTACCGCTTTTATAGCCCTGTTGGCTTATGCCGATGGCGAAAAGCGTTACATCATTGCACCGCAAGGTTTACAGGTAGGGCAAACCGTTATCAGTGGCGATGCAGTTGCACCGGAATTGGGAAATGCTTTGATGTTTAAGAATATGCCTTTAGGTACAAACGTTCACAATATTGAAATGCAACCAGGGCAGGGAGGTATATTGGTACGCAGTGCAGGTACATCGGCACAGTTAAGCAACAAAGAAGACAAATACGCAGTTTTAAAAATGCCAAGTGGAGAGTTGAGGAAAGTGTTGATAAACTGTTATGCAACTGTTGGCGTTGTTAGCAATAGCGATCATAGTTTGGAGAGTATGGGAAAAGCCGGACGTAACAGGTGGAAAGGTATTCGCCCACGTACAAGAGCTGTAGCAATGAACCCGGTTGATCACCCAATGGGTGGTGGCGAAGGAAGGGCATCTGGTGGCCATCCTCGTAGCCGTAAAGGTAAATATGCAAAAGGTGAAATTACCCGTACAAAAGGTAAAGGATCAGATAAATTAATCATCACCAGGAGAAACGGTAAAAAATTACCTAATTAATAATTAGTAATTAATAAATGTTAAAATGTTTTCCGGCTTGCCGGGAAAAAATCAACAAAAAAAATAAACAATGGCTCGTTCGTTAAAAAAAGGTCCTTATGTAGATACAAAGCTAGATGCAAAAGTTTCTGCAATGGTAGAAGGAAAAAGTAAAAAAGGTGTAATTAAAACCTGGAGCAGGAGAAGTACTATAACACCTGATTTTGTAGGACAAACATTTGCTGTACATAACGGAAACAAATTTATCCCGGTTTATGTAACAGAATTTATGGTAGGACATAAATTAGGTGAATTTGCGCCAACAAGAAACTTTAAAGGACACTCAAGTAAAAAGATAGTATAAACGTTTAAGAGTTTTAATATTTAAAGGCTCAAACCCGAACCTTTAACTGTATTAAACGACTTAAACCATTAAACTTATAAAAATGGAAGCAGTAGCAAAATTGAACAATTATCCCACATCGCCACGCAAAATGCGTTTGTTGGTTGATTTGATTAGGGGCATGGAAGTTGAAAAAGCATTAGCCATTTTGGAACACAACCCAAAACACCCGGCAGTGCCATTACGTAAACTGGTGATGAGCGCTATTAATAACTGGAAACAAAAAAATGAAGGTGGTGATGAAACCGGGTTGATAGTAAAAACCATTATGGTTGATGGCGCCAGGGTAATTAAACGTATGCGTCCTGCACCACAAGGCCGTGGTTACAGGGTTCGTAAGCGTAGCAACCACGTTACTGTAATTGTAGATACAAAAGCAAATAAAAATTAATCATCAAAAGAATTAACCAATAACATGGGTCAAAAAACAAATCCAACAGGCTTAAGATTAGGTATCATCCGTGGATGGGATAGTAACTGGTTTGCAAGTAAAACGGAATATCCAAAGAAGTTGATTGAGGATAACAAAATCAGGAATTACCTGAATGCACGTATCAATAAAGGCGGTATTTCAAAAATCGTTATTGAGCGTACACTTAATAAGTTAATAGTTACTATTCATACCTCAAAACCGGGTATTATCATTGGTAAAGGTGGAGGAGAAGTTGACAGGATTAAAGAAGAGTTGAAAAAATTATGTGGTAAAGATGATGTGCAAATAAATATTTTAGAAATACGCAGGCCTGAGCTTGATGCAGCAATTGTAGCTGATACTATTGCCCGCCAGTTAGAAAATCGTATCAACTATAAGAGAGCAATTAAAATGTCTATAGCATCAGCCTTACGTATGGGTGCCGAAGGTATTAAAGTAAAAGTGGGTGGCCGGCTAGGTGGTGCAGAAATTGCACGAAGCGAAGAGATTAAACAAGGCCGTACACCATTGCATACATTACGTATGGATATTGACTATGCAAATGTATTTGCCTTTACAGTTTATGGTAAAATTGGAATAAAGGTTTGGATTTGTAAAGGTGAGGTTTTAGGAAAGCGAGATCTTAACCCAAATGTTGTTGCAGGCGGCGGTAAAGAAATAGGCGATAGGCCAGGTGGCGGTTTCGACAGGAGAGATGATAGGCGTGGAGGAGAAAGAAGAGGCGGTGCCGGTAATCGTGGTGGCGGAAGAAGAAATAAAAATTAAAAATAAATGTAGAGAGCGAGGATTGTAAAAACAGTAACCACAATCTCAAAACATTAAAATCTGAATTCTGAAAACAGAACTCAAAATTGAAATAAGATGTTATCACCAAAAAGAACAAAACACAGAAAGGCGCAAAGAGGAATGATGAAGGGTAATACCAAACGTGGTGCAACCCTGGCATTTGGAACCTTTGGATTAAAAGCATTAGATGAAGTGTGGATGACCAGCCGCCAGATAGAAAGTGCCCGCCAGGCATTAACCCGCCACATGAAACGTGAAGGTAATGTTTGGATACGCATTTTTCCTGATAAACCTATAACTGCAAAACCTGCAGAGGTTAGGATGGGTAAAGGTAAAGGTAACCCCGAAGGTTGGGCAGCAGTGGTACAACCGGGAAGAATTTTATTTGAATGCGATGGTGTGCCTGAGCAGGTTGCAAAAGAAGCATTTGCATTAGCAGCTCAAAAATTGCCAATACAAACAAAGTTTGTAGTTCGTCACGATTACAAAGCTTAGTTGAATTGAATATTAACCGATTTGAAATTTGGTAATGAATAAATAATCAATCCATCATCAAATCATCAAATCACCAAATTAAATACGATGTTAAAGAAAGTTGATTTTTTAAATAGCCTGAAAGGTTTAAGTGAGGCAGATCTTAAAGCAAAAATTGCTGAAGATGAGTTGCGATTGAAAAAACTTTCATTTGCTCATGCTATTTCTCCATTAGAGAATCCACAAAGCATACGTTCTTTAAGAAGGGATATAGCCAGGTTAAAAACAGTATTAAAAAAAGTACAAGCAGGATTATAGTACATCCATAAAACGTAATAACAGTGGAAAGAAATTTAAGAAAAACAAAATTAGGTGTGGTATCCAGCAATAAGATGGATAAAACTATCACCGTAAGTGTAGAACGTAAAGTAAAGCACCCGCTTTATGGTAAGTTCGTAAAAAAATCTACCAAATTTCATGCTCATGATGAAAAAAATGAGTGCAGCATTGGTGATACAGTAAAAATTATGGAAAGCCGTCCGTTAAGCAAAACAAAACGCTGGAGGTTGGTTGAGATAGTTGAAAAAGTGAAGTAATAACAATAAAATGATGAATACTGAATGTTGAGTAAGTGATGAAAATTCTATTATCAACATTTAACAGTGAAAATTCAAAATAAGAAAAAATGATACAGCAAGAAAGCAGATTAAACGTAGCTGACAATAGCGGTGCAAAAGAAGTACTATGTATTCGTGTATTAGGAAACAGTGGCCAGGATTATGCTAAAATTGGCGATAAAATTGTTGTAACCGTTAAAGATGCAATGCCTGCAGGCGGTATTAAAAAAGGAACAGTGAGCAAAGCAGTAATTGTAAGAACAACAAACAAATTACGCCGTAAAGACGGATCATATATACGCTTTGATGATAATGCTGTTGTATTATTAAATGCCTCTGATGAGCCAAGAGGTACACGTATTTTTGGGCCGGTTGCTCGTGAATTAAGAGATAAAGGATATATGAAGATTATTTCATTGGCTCCTGAAGTGTTATAATTAAAAAGTAAAAATTAAAAAGTAAAAAACAAGAAACAAAGGCATCATTAAGATTTTGACTTTTGATTTTTGATTTTTGACTTTACAAAGCATCATAAAATGAGTACAAGATTTAAACCAAAGTTCAACATTAAAAAAGGTGATTCGGTAGTAGTTATAACCGGAGAAGATAAAGATTTGAAGAAACCTCGTAAAGTGTTGGAAATAATTTTAGACAAAGGCCGGGTATTGGTAGAAGGTGTAAACATTGTAACCAAACACACCAAACCAACATCGCAAAACACTAAAGGTGGTATTGTAAAAGTAGAAGCCCCAATTGCCATTAGCAATGTGATGCTTTGGGATGCCAAAGCCGGCGCACCAACTAAAGTTAAGCGTACCAGGGAAAACGGAAAATTAGTAAGAATTGCAAAAAAATCAGGGGGGATAATTAAATAATGAGCACAAAAACACACAACCCACGGTTAGCAGAAAAGTACAAAGCTGAAGTTGTACCTGCTTTAATGAAAAAATTCAGTTACAAAACTGTTATGCAGGCACCTAAATTAACCAAGATTTGTTTAAATCGTGGTGTAAACGGTGCAGTTACAGATAAAAAACTGATTGACATCGCTATTGAAGAGTTAACTAATATAACCGGCCAAAAGGCGGTGGCAACCATGTCTAAGAAAGACATATCAAACTTCAAATTACGTAAGCACATGCCCATAGGAGCTCGTGTTACTTTACGTGGAGTTAAAATGTACGAATTTCTCGACAGGCTGGTATCAGTGTCTTTACCACGTGTGCGTGATTTTAAAGGTATCAACGATAAATCATTTGATGGACGTGGAAATTACACGTTGGGTGTTACCGAACAAATCATTTTTCCCGAAATTGATATTGATAAGGTAAATAAAATTACAGGCCTCGATATCACTTTTGTAACAACAGCCAATACCAACGAAGAAGCATATGAATTGCTTAAAGAGTTAGGTATGCCATTTAAAAACATAAAGAAATAATTATAAAATATTATGGCAAAAAAATCAATTGAAGCCAGGCAGCGTAAGCGTGAAAAAATGGTAGCAAAATATGCCGAAAAAAGAGCAGCTTTAAAAGCCGCCGGCGATTATGCCGCATTAGACCTTTTACCCAAAAATGCTTCTCCGGTTCGTTTAAAAAACCGTTGTCAGCTTACTGGCCGCCCAAGAGGTTATATGAGGCATTTTGGTATTTCTCGTAACATGTTCCGGGATATGGCACTTGAAGGTAAAATTCCCGGTGTAACAAAAGCAAGCTGGTAATCATAGTGCTTAGTACTGGAAACTTAGTACTAAGACCGGATATCGCATTGTAATAAAATTATTTAATCAATTAACTAAAATAACAATGGTTACTGATCCAATAGCAGATTATTTAACTAGAATTCGTAACGCACAAATGGCTAATCACCGTATTGTAGAAATACCGGCTAGCAATTTAAAAAAGCGTATTACTGAAATCCTGTACGATAAAGGATACATCTTGAAATACAAATTTGAAGATGATAATAAGCAAGGTGTAATAAAAATTGCATTAAAATATGACCCGGCTTCTAAACTACCAGCTATACAAAGTTTAGAAAGGGTTAGTCGCCCTGGCTTACGTACATATGCAAAGCCCGGCGAAATAAAGCGTGTTAAAAATGGTTTAGGCGTTGCAATTGTTTCTACATCAAAAGGTGTAATGACAGATAAGGAAGCAAAAGCTCAGAATGTAGGTGGCGAAATTCTTTGTAATATTTATTAATTAATTGGTGATTTGATAATTAAGCCTTTGTCGTGGGCTGAACACAAATCGAATAAAAACTAAATAAAAAAACCGACCATGAGTAGAATAGGCAGAAAGACAATAACAGTGCCGGCAGGTGTAACAATTACTGTTAGTAAGGATAATGTAGTAACAGTAAAAGGGCCTAAAGGCGAACTGAAAGAAACTCTTGACAGGGATATTAAACTTGAAATTGGCGATGGTGTAGCAAATGTTGTACGCCCAACCGATCAAATCCGTCATCGTGCCATGCACGGTTTATACCGTTCGTTAATTGCTAATATGGTAAAAGGCGTAACTGAAGGATACACTAAAACTTTAGAATTAGTTGGTGTTGGTTATAAAGCAACAAACCAGGGAAACCTGTTAGACCTTGCCTTAGGTTATAGCCACAATATAGTTTTTGAAATTCCAAAAGAATTGAAAGTAACAACATCTCAAGAAAAAGGTAAAAACCCCATGATTAGCCTTGAAAGTACTGATAAACAGTTGTTGGGCCAGGTTTGTGCAAAAATAAGGAGCTTACGTAAACCGGAACCATACAAGGGCAAGGGCGTTAAGTTCGAAAATGAAGTGTTAAGAAGAAAAGCAGGTAAATCTGCAGGAAAATAAAAAGTTTTAAAGTTTGATATTGTTTGTAATTAAGGGTTAAAAACTTACAACAAACTTCAAAATATAAAATAAAAATTCCCTGGCAGCATCAGGGATAAAAACAAAATAAAATGAACAACAAGACAAAAGCAAGGGTTAAGATTAAATATCGCATCCGCAAAAAAGTTAGCGGTACAGCAGCTAAACCAAGGTTAAGTGTTTTTAGGAGCAATAGTGATATTTATGCTCAGTTAATTGATGATAACAAAGGCATTACTTTAGCCTCTGCATCATCAAGACAAAAAGATATCCAGGCACAAAAAGCAGCCAAAACAGAAAAAAGTAAATTAGTTGGCGCAGCCATTGCAAATAAAGCCAAAGAACTGGGTATTGAAAAAGTGGTATTTGATCGTGGTGGATATATTTATCATGGCCGTGTAAAAGCTGTTGCTGAAGGTGCAAGAGAAGGAGGACTGTTATTTTAGATTATTAATTGCCGGTTTGCAAAACCATCAAACCGCATAATGATTCTGAAACAAAAATCTAAAAAAAAGAAAATAAGCATAGATGTCAAATTTAATTTTAAATAGAATAAAAGCCGGTGACCTTGAACTGAAAGATAAAGTGGTTGCCATTAACCGTGTAGTAAAAACAACCAAGGGCGGCCGTGCCTTCAGTTTTTCTGCCCTTGTGGTAGTAGGTAATGAAGCCGGTGTAGTTGGTCACGGAATGGGAAAAGCCAAAGAAGTGCAGGAAGCAATTACAAAAGGTATTGAGGATGCTAAAAAGAATTTGATAAAAATTCCAATAATGCATGGCACTATACCACACGACCAGTTTTCGAAAGATGGTGCAGCTAAGGTGTATATTAAACCTGCGGCACATGGTACTGGTGTAATTGCCGGAGGCAGTATGAGAGCAGTTTTGGAAGCTGCAGGTATTACAGACGTATTGGCAAAAAATTTAGGATCTGCAAATCCAACTAACGTGGTTAAAGCAACATTTAAAGCGTTGGCAACTTTGCGTGAGCCAATTACAGTTGCAAAAACACGTACTGTTTCTTTAAAGAAAGTATTTAACGGATAAATAAAGTTTAAAAAGTTTAAAAGGTTTAAAAAGTTTTAAGTTATTAAGCAATTAAACCTCTTAAACGCCTTAAACCTCTTGAACCCCTTAAACTTATTAACAATGAAAAAAATAAAAGTAACGCAGGTTAAAAGTATTATTGACCGTCCTGAGCGTCAGAAAAGAACTATGCAGGCATTAGGCTTAAAGAAAATGAATGCAACTGTTGAAGTAGAGGCTACACCACAAATACTGGGAATGGTAAATAAAGTACAACACCTGGTAAAGGTTGAAGAATTAGGTTAATAGTTTTTGATTTTTGACTTTTGAATTTTTAATTCTAAGTCAAAAGTTAAAAAATCAAAATTAAAAATAGCGAGGGGCGATTCCCCGTAAGTACAAAATCAAAAAAAATGAAATTACACACATTAAAACCTGCAAAAGGTTCTACACACAAAGAAAAAAGAATTGGCCGTGGTGAGGCAAGTGGTAAAGGTGGTACATCTACTAAAGGTAATAAAGGTGGCCAAAGCCGTACCGGTTACAAAAGTAAGAAAGCTCACGAGGGCGGACAAATGCCAATACAACGTCGTTTACCAAAACGTGGTTTTAAAAATAATAACCGTATAGAGTTTAAAGTATTTAATTTAGGCCAGATTGATATGCTGGCTGATAAATACAACATTACTGAATTTAACCTGCAAAATTTATACATCAATGGCTTAATAAGCCAGTTTGATAGTGTAAAACTGTTAGGCAATGGTGAAGTAAAAGGAAAATATTCTTTTAAAGTGAATGCTGCCAGTGAAAAAGCAAAAGCTGCTATTGAAGCTGCAGGCGGATCTATCGAGATAATAAAATAATTTCACCGATATTTGCCAACTACATATAACAACGCTGTAATTTGGCACAAAACATTTAAATCGATTACATTCTGTGAAGAAATTCATTACAACACTTAAGAATATCTGGAGCATAGAAGAACTGCGTAATAAAATCACCTATTCGTTGATTTTGATTTTTATTTATCGCTTAGGTTCATTTATTGTTTTACCGGGTATCGATCCAAATAAATTATCAAGTCTTGCCGATAGTTCTAAATCGGGCATGCTTGGTTTATTAGATACCTTTGTTGGTGGTGCCTTTTCAAAAGCGTCTATTTTTGCTTTGGGTATCATGCCTTATATCTCTGCATCAATTTTTATGCAGTTGATGACTATACTTGTTCCACAAATGGCAAAAATTCAAAAAGAAGGCGAAAGCGGAAGAAAGAAAATAAACCAATGGACAAGATATCTTACTGTTATCGTTACTGCTTTCCAGGCAGCAGCCTACATCGGCTATCTTAAGAGCCCCGGTAATGCTGAGGCAATCATTCCTGCATTTAGTGCATATTTTTGGGCTTCAACTGTTATCATTCTTACGGTTGGTACATTATTCGTAATGTGGCTTGGCGAAAAAATAACAGATAAAGGTTTAGGTAACGGTACATCCATCATCATCATGATTGGTATTCTTGCCCGTTTACCACAATCGTTTGGACAGGAATGGGCAGCAAGAATTACAAGAGGTGCAGGTGGTATACTGATAATTTTAATTGAGATTTTACTTTTGGTTGCAGTTATACTTGGTGTTGTACTTTTGGTACAAGGTACCCGTAAAGTGCCTGTAAACTATGCAAAACAAATTGTTGGCAATCGTCAATTTGGTGGCGCCCGAAACTTTCTGCCATTAAAGGTGAATGCTTCCGGTGTAATGCCTATCATCTTTGCTCAGGCAATTTTATTTTTACCTACATTATTTTCATTTGGTGGCACCGCTTCATGGACAAAATATTTCACCGACCATACTAACCTTGGTTACATGATAGTTTATTCGGTTGCGGTTATTGCTTTTACATTTCTTTACACTGCTTTGATATTTAATCCAAAGCAAATGGCAGATGAATTAAAACGTAACAATGGATTTATACCGGGTGTAAAACCGGGACAACCAACTGCAGATTATATTGGTACTATCATGGATAGAATAACTTTGCCCGGCGCCTTGTTACTTGCATTTGTTGGTATATTACCAGGTATCATCCAAATATTATTTGGTATGCAACAAGGTTTTGCAACCTTTTTTGGCGGTACCTCATTATTGATTAATGTAGCTGTAATTTTAGATACTTTGCAACAAGTGGAAACACAATTATTAATGCGCCAGTACGACGGATTAATGAGCAGTGGAAGGATACAGGGTAGGCAGGGAGTATCTGCAGGTTATTAATCAACAAAGCACCCGGCCGGGTTATAAATTAATATTACACAAAGCCCCGACTGAAAATGTCGGGGTTTGTTTTATAAAAAATTCATAACCTTTGTTCTAAGATGATACAACAATCTTATGATACATTATAAAAGCAAGGCAGAAATAGAACTGATGAGAGAAAGCAGTTTACTGGTAAGCGATACACTTGCCCTGGTAGCTGCTGCCATTAAGCCGGGCATTACCACTATGCAGCTTGATAAGATTGCTGAAGAATTTATAATGGATAATAAGGCTACTGCATCTTTTAAAGGATATCATGGATTTCCATATACCTGTTGCATTTCTGTAAACGATGCAGTGGTACATGGGTTTCCTACCAACAACGAATTAAAAAACGGCGATGTGGTATCGGTTGATGTGGGTGTTTTTAAAAATGGTTTTCATGGTGATAGTGCATATACATTTGCTGTTGGCGAAATAAGCGATGAAATAAAACAATTGCTTAGAGTTACTAAAGAATCTTTATACAAAGGAATTGAAAAAGCAGTTCATGGCAACCGTATTGGCGATATTGCTTTTGCCATACAGGAACATACCGAAAAAAAACACGGTTACGGTGTTGTGAGGGATTTGGTGGGGCATGGCCTTGGCCGAAGCCTACATGAAGAACCACAAGTGCCTAATTTTGGAAAAAGAGGAACAGGCGCTAAGCTTAAAGAAAATATGACTATCGCCATTGAACCCATGATAAACCTGGGTACCAAAGATGTTTTTTATGATAAAGACGGATGGACTATTCGCACAGCAGATGGTAAACCATCGGCACATTATGAACATGATGTTTGTATTCAAAAAGGCAAAGCAGATATTTTATCGTCTTTTACAGCAATTGAAGCTGCTGAAAAAGCCAATACCAACCTTTGTTCCGATTATTGATTAAAGTATCCTGAATTTCATTTCAACCCTGCTGTCGTTCCAAATATTATCTGGACTAATATATGTATCCTGGTACCGGAAAATAATACCCGCTTTTACAAAAATATCTCTTACCAGTTCGCTGCATATATATGCCCTATTTTTTTCTCTTTTTGTTACATGAAATAAAATCCTCATCATAATTCTTACAATTTCGTAATTATCATATGGCCTGGTAAGTTCATCCAATCCAAAACTAATTCCCGAATCTAAATCTTCTTTTTTTAAAGGGATATTTAAGTTAGCTATTACAATTTGTCCTTTATAAGGTCGCTTTGTTCCTTTATAATCATGTAAATATTTTGATAAAGGGATTAAACGAATACCATATCTTGGCTCTGCTTCTAAAACCAACACTCTTCCTAACGATTCATCTTTGTAAATTACAGCCACATGGCTCCAGGTACTTCTTGTAAGTTTTTGAATAATACCCGAAAAAAGATAACTGCCACTACAAAAGATTAGTTGGCCTGTTTTTAAATAATCCCTTATTTTTTCGTAGCGGTAATGTGGTATTTCCTTTAGCGATTTTTTAGTAATGGGTTGTGCCATGCGATAAATCTTAAGCAGTGAGTATTTAGCTTATTTTTGAAGTTACGAAATAAAAGAAATGCATAAAAAAAGGTTAGTAGTTATTGGAGGCGGGGCTGCAGGCTTTTTTTGTGCCGTAAATGCAGCACGGTTACACCCGACATTAGATATAATTATCCTGGAGAAAACAGGTAAATTATTAAGCAAGGTAAAAGTAAGTGGCGGTGGCCGATGTAATGTAACCCACGCCTGTTACAGCATTGCAGAGATGGTGAAAAAATATCCAAGAGGTGGTTCGTTTTTAAAAAAAGCTTTTCATCATTTTTTTACAAACGATACTATTGCCTGGTTTGAAGAAAGAGGGGTAAGATTGGTAGCTGAAGATGATGGAAGGATTTTTCCGGTAACAAACAATTCGCAAAGCATTATTGATTGCCTGCTGAAAGAGGCAGCTAAATACCATATTGTTATTAAGAAGTACAAGGAAGTGAAAGAACTGGCTAATGAAAACAATAGCTGGTATGTAGTTTGTAAGGATGGAGAATTAATTAAAACAGATTTTGTTTGTGTTGCCAGCGGCGGCTATCCTAAATTAATACAATATGAATGGTTACAAAATACTACGCATGATATTGAAAAACCTGTACCCTCTTTGTTTACCTTTAATATGCCCGGCAATTCTATCACTTCTTTAATGGGTATTGTAGCTCAAAATGTGCAGGTAAAAATTATGGGAACAAAAATTTTTGAACAAGGCCCATTATTGATTACACATTGGGGAATGAGCGGCCCTGCTATTTTAAAACTATCAGCCTGGGCTGCAAAAGAATTGGCAGCGTTAAATTATCACTTTAAAATTTCAGTTAACTGGCTCCCCGGCTTTAATGAAAACAGTTTACGGGAAAAATTCCAGCAACTTCGTTTCAACCTGGCTTCGCAAAAGATTATAAACCGTAATCCATTTGCACTTCCGGCACGTTTATGGGAATTTTTACTAACAAAATCAGGTATAAAAAACGAATTACGCTGGGCCAACTTACCGGCCAAAGAACAAAACTTATTAATAAGGTATTTATGTGCAGATGAGTATGAAGTAAAAGGTAAAACAACTTTTAAAGAAGAATTTGTAACAGCAGGGGGCATACAGTTAAACGAAATTGATTATAATACTATGCAAAGTAAAAAACATAAAGGATTATTTTTTGCAGGTGAAATAATAAATGTTGATGGCATTACAGGAGGATATAATTTTCAAAATGCTTGGACAACAGGCTATATTGCGGCCAATGCCATAAAATAACACAACCAATCTTCACAAAATCTTCACTACTGTTTTTCGTTTCCAATACCAATTCAATTACTTTTGCTTCTACTTAAGTGTATGAAAAAAATTGACCGCTATATACTTTCAAAATACCTCACTACTTTTTTCTTTTGCCTTATTTTATTTACAGTTATTGTTGTGGTGGTTGATATCAGTGAAAAAACCAATGACTTTGCCAAATCAAATTTATCGGCATACAGGATTTTTACTGATTATTATGTAGGCTTCATACCCCGTATTGATGCCATGCTGTTTCCACTCTTTGTTTTTATTTCGGTGATATTTTTTACTTCTAAAATGGCCGGCCGCTCCGAAATTATTGCCATACTTAGCAGTGGTGTTTCGTTTAAAAGGTTTTTATTACCATATATGGTAGGTGGTATATTTTTATCGGTATTATTATGGACCGGATACCAGTACCTGGTGCCTAAAGCCAATTTAAAATGGGCCAATTTTGAAGCAAAATATATTGACGGGCCGGCAGCCCCTGAAAGTAACAACAGTAATTTTAAGCAAAAACTATATTTTAAGACTGATTCAAATACTTATGTGGGTATAAGCAGTTATGATACTATTTTAAAAACAGGCAACGGTATTTTTGTGCAGCGTTTTCATAACAACAAACTGCTGTATAATTTACGCAGCAACCAGTTTAGTTGGGATTCTACAACCAATAAATGGAAATTATACAATGCTGTAGAACGCACGCTGGACAGTATTTCTGAAAGGGTAAGCCTGCATAAAGAAATGCTTATCAGTTATAATTTTAAACCACGAGATTTACGTAAAGATGAATTTCTTAAAGACCAATTGCCTACGCCGGAGTTAGATGAATTTATAAAACAGGAAAGGTTACGAGGCTCTGAAATGTTGAGTATGTTATTGGTAGAAAGATATAACCGGGATGCAATTCCTGTTTCGGTTTTTGTATTAACCATCATAGGTGCAGTGCTGGCATCTCGTAAAATAAGAGGTGGCAGTGGCTTACATCTTGCCATTGGAGTAATCATAAGTGTTTTGTATATCCTGTTTAGCCGTTTTTCAATAGTATTCGCCACCAAAGGAAATTTTACACCCTTCATCGCCGCATGGACCCCCAATATTATTTTCGGGTTACTTGCTTTTTACCTGTATAAAAAAGCTCCAAAATAATTATCAAAAAACTTGTGAGTTTTATATAAACTTTCTTTTAAAACTTTTGTTTTAAAGTTGCATCCATCGTAATTTTAAGCGTTTTCAAAATTCAATGTAATGCGGCTCCTATCATCGTTGCAAAAACATCTTTTTTGAAAAAAATTACAGGGATAATTTCAATAATTCATAATAATAAATTCTATGGGTATCGTAAAAGACAGGTTTAAGGAAAAAGCAGATATTGTTGCAGCCGACATAAAAAATATGCTTAAAGAACATGGCAATAAAGTGATTGGTGAAGTTACACTTGGCCAGATATATGCAGGCATGCGTGGTATTACGGCATTGGTTTCAGAAACTTCATTATTAGATGCACAGGATGGAATCCGTTTTCGTGGTTATTCAATTCCGGAGTTAAGAAAACAATTACCCAAAGCGCCCGGTGGTACCGAACCATTACCTGAAGGGTTATTTTACCTGATGCTGATAGGCTCTTTGCCAAATGATGATGAAGTGCAGCATTTAAGCAGTACCTGGCAACGCCGCAGCCATGTACCCAACCATGTTTTTGATACCATTGAAGCTTTACCTATCAACACACACCCTATGACGCAGTTTGTGGTTGCTATAATGGCGCTGCAAACCGAAAGTAATTTTTCTAAACGCTATGCCAAAGGCATGAGTAAGGCCGAATATTGGGATGCTGTTTTTGATGACTCGATGGACCTGATTGCACGCCTGCCACGTATTGCAGCATATATCTATCGCCGTAAATATAAAGGTGGTGAACATATACAACCTAATGGTTTGTTAGACTGGGCAGGAAACTTTGCCCATATGATGGGTTATGAAGACGAAAGTTTTCATGAATTGATGCGATTGTATATGACGATTCATGCCGATCATGAAGGTGGTAACGTATCGGCCCATACCGTACACCTTGTTGGCTCTGCATTAAGTGATCCTTACCTGAGTTTTGCAGCTGGTATGAACGGCCTTGCCGGTCCTTTACATGGCCTTGCAAACCAGGAAGTGATTAAGTGGATATACGAAATGAGAGAAAGCATAGGCAATGATGCACCAACAAAAGAACAAATAGAAGATTATGTAAAGAAAACTTTAAGCCAGGGTAAAGTGGTGCCCGGATATGGCCATGCTGTATTAAGAGAAACAGACCCCCGCTTTACAGCACAGATGGAATTTGGGAAAAAACACATGCCTGATGACCCGTTGGTACAAACCGTATGGAATATTTATGAAGCGGTACCACCGGTACTGGGTTCAATTGCAAAGATTAAAAACCCATGGCCCAATGTAGATGCACATAGCGGTGCTTTGCTGGTGCATTACGGAATGGTTGAGTACGAATTTTATACAGTTTTGTTTGGTGTTTCACGCTCGCTTGGTGTGTTAGCAAGCCTTTGCTGGGACAGGGCGCTGGGCTTTCCGCTGGAAAGGCCAAAATCTGTTAGTACAAGGCTTGTTAAAGCATGGCTGGAAGGAAAAGATGAAATTTGGGGCGAATAAAAAATCATTTTGTATCCAGCATTGCTGCATTTATATTTGCAAACCTTTTTGGGGGGTTAGCTCAGTTGGCTAGAGCGCTTGCATGGCATGCAAGAGGTCGTCGGTTCGACCCCGATACTCTCCACTATGTAAACGAAAAGAATTTTTCTTTTCGTTTTTTTTATTTTAGCTCAGTCGTCTAGAGCGTCCCGATAGCAATCGGGAAGGTCGTCGGTTCGACCCCGATACTCTCTACCTACGGGCTTATCATTTATTGATAGGCCCTTTTTAGTTTTGATAATTGATTATTTCACGCTAAGTCGCTAAGAAAATTAAGAAGCAAAGGTTTTAAAATTGGTTTCTTTTTTTCTTTGTCCACTTTGTTTCTATGCGTGAAAAATAAAATTTCCTTTTTTATCTATGCATCTAACCTAAAAGGATGATATTGGGCAAAATAAAACTGCCTTAAATTTTCTTTTAAGGCAGTATGCAAATATATTTTTTATCTCTCGATGTTATTTTACAACAACAGAATCGTTTAAATCAGCATCTACTAAAATACGTCCACAGTTTTCGCAAACCATAATTTTTTTACGCAATTTAATTTCGCTTTGTTTTTGCGGTGGTATGGCATGAAAACAGCCACCACAGCTATCTCTTTCAATTGCTACTACAGCCAGCCCATTTCGGTAATTTTTGCGAATACGGTCGTAACTTGTTAAAAGGCGGTCATCTGCTTGTGCCCTTGCTTTTTCAGCTTCTTTATTGTAATGTTTTTCTTCTTTTTCGGTTTCGTTGATAATTTTTTCCAACTCACCTTTTTTACCTACAAGGTGAGACTCTTTGTTAGCAACGGCTTTTTTGGCTGTTTCCAGTTGCTTTGCTTTTTCTGCTATCTCTTCAGTAGCATCCTTGATATGTTTTTCACAAAGCTTTATTTCCAAAGTTTGCATTTCAATTTCCTTATTAATAGCTTCAAACTCACGATTGTTTTTTACATTCTCGCTTTGTTTTTCGTATTTTTTTACCAATGCTTCTGCTTCTTTAATTCCTTCTTTCTTTTGAGCTATAAATTCCTGGATACCGTTTATCTCTTCTTCTATACGGGTTTGCCTGGCATGTAATCCTTCAATTTCATCTTCCAGGTCTTTTACTTCCATTGGTAATTCACCTTTTAGTATCTGAATTTCATCCAGTTTACAATCTACTTTTTGTAACAGTACCAGTGCGCTTAATTTTTCTTCGATAGAGAATTCCTTAACTGCAGCCATTTTATTTTTTAAAATTTGATAGTTAAAATTACAGGAAGTAATGTACCGGGTTGGTTTTTACCCCTGTTTTTAGGACGGCAAAGTTAAGGAATTTCCGTCTCAAAATATCAAATAACAGGTCTATTGTGTACTGTTCGCTTTCATAATGGCCAATATCGGCTATAACCAGCCTGTTATTGGCATCAAAAAACTCATGATATTTTATATCTCCCGTTATGTAAAACTGTGCACCAGAGGCTATTGCAGCGCCAATTAAAAAGCTGCCGGCACCACCACAAAGGGCAATTTTGGTTACCTGTGCGTTTTGTAAAAGTGTGTGCCTGATAACCGAAAGGTTGAATTTTTGTTTCAGTAACTTTAAAAATTCAATTTCGCTCATGGCCTGGGCTAAATCGCCGGTTAAGCCACTGCCAACCAGTTGGTTCTTATTATTAAGTGAAATTATATCGTATGCCACTTCTTCATAAGGATGTGCTGCCAGCATGGCATTTATAACTTCAGCTTCCTTCCAAGCCGGGAAAATCATCTCCATTTTAATTTCATCTTCGGTATGCCTTTTACCCTGTGTACCTGTAAAAGGATTTGTTCCTTCGCCCGGTTTAAATGTACCCTGCCCGGTTACATTAAAACTGCATTCGCTGTAATTGCTGATATGGCCACCACCTGCATCAAAAATAGCCGAACGTACTTTTTCAGCATAATTTACCGGCACAAAAGTGAACAGCTTTTTAAGCGTATCATTTTTAGCTAGCAGCACTTTACGGTTTATCAAACCCAGTTTATCTGCTATGGCAGTATTTACACCATGTAAAACATTATCAAGATTAGTATGTATGGCATAAATGGCAATATCATTTTTTAAAGCAGTTATTATCGTTTGTTCTACATAGTTTTTGCCGGTAATCTTTCTTAATCCGCCAAAAATTATTGGGTGATGCGCTATAATAAGGTTGCATTTTTTTTCAATTGCTTCCAATACTACTGCTTCAGTAGCATCCAAAGTAGTAATTATACCTGTACATTGCCAGTTGCTATTACCGGTAAGTAAACCGGCATTGTCATAACTTTCTTGCAATGATGGCGAAGCAACAGATTCTAAAAAACTGATGATTTCCTGTATTTTCATCTTACTAAATTAAACTTTCAATTTGAAATAAGCCCGGCAGTTTTATACCATTTAAAACAACATGCACGCCAAAACTTCGTTTTTAAACAAGTAAAAGCCATATAAAAATTTTATTTTTGGATTATGAAAAAACGGTTATCAGGGATAATGTTTTTCTTTTTTATAGTAACAATCCTATTACTAACGGTGCCGGGCTGTAGTAAAAAAGCCATTGAAGAAGTGCAAGCTACGTATTTACAACAGCAGTTTGAGGCAAATATTCTCAATAAAAATTTCAGGGTACATTTAGCAACCGATAATGGAGTTGATCTTACCAGTCAATACACAGGTTATACATATGTATTATACAAGTCAACTTATTATAATGGGCCAATGACAGCGGTAAAAAACGGCGTTACATATAATGGAACCTGGAGTTGTAATGATGATTACAGTAAACTTTCAATCAATTTTCCATCGGCACCACCCGAATTTGTTTTTTTAAACAGGGATTGGCGCTTTACAAAAAAATCTTTACCTATAATGGAGCTGGCTCCATGGGGTACTACCGACCCTAAAGTACTGCACATGGAGCAGTTTTAATCAGCCTTTCAGCTTATTCACCAATTCAACATATTCTTGCATCGCTTCTTCTTTTGGTTTCCCTTTTAATGATGCCCAGGCATCGTATTTTGCCTTGTTAACAAAATCAAATGGGTTAGATGGCGCTTCGCCACTTACATCGCCTTCGGTTGATTGTTTATACAAAGAATATAACTGAAGTAAAACATCGTTGCCCGGTTTTTGGCTCAGCAATTTACTATTGGCTACAGCCTCATCAAATTTTGACTTTACATCCATATTTAACTTTTTTGCGAATTTAATGGAACGTTTATTAATGAATAGTTTTTTTTGAAAATTATACAGGTTAGTTTGACCTGTGGATTTTCAAACTTAACTTAGCCATTACTTTTTAAAATAGAAAAAGAGTGGTGCTAATTTTCTTAATTTGCCTGCAGATAAATACAAAGAATGCTAAATAAATTACAAATACAGAATTATGCTATAATAAATGAACTGGAGATTGAATTTTTGGCAAAGCTAAATATTATTACCGGCGAAACAGGCGCAGGAAAAAGTATTTTGATGGGAGCATTAAATCTTGTGCTTGGCGAAAGGGCCGACAGTAGTGTGCTTCAGCAAAAAGATAGAAAAACTGTGGTAGAAGCCACATTTAAAACCGGTAAGAAAAAAGCAGTGATTAATTTTTTAAAAGAGCACGACCTGGATAATGAAGATGAGTTAATGATTAGAAGGGAGATAACATCAAATGGAAAATCAAGAGCATTTGTAAATGATACACCAGTAAATCTTAACCAGCTTAAAGAGTTAGGCGCTTTATTGGTTGATCTGCATCAGCAGTTTGATACCCAGGAATTGGGTTCTTCCGGTTTTCAACAGGAAGTGTTGGATGCACTGGCAGAAAATGACGGGTTATTAGATCAGTATCAAAAATATTATCAGCAATATAAAAAAGCAAAAAAGGAACTTATTGCATTAGAAACCGAACAGGTAGCAGCAAATACCAGCCTGGATTATAACAGGTATTTGTTTGATGAATTGGAAGAAGCCGGCTTTACAGAAAATGAACTGGAAGAGCTGGATGCTGAATTAAAATTATTGAGCAATGCCGAAAATGTAAAGCAGGAATTAGCAGGAATTTATTACGGTTTAAAGGAAAATGAAGAACCGGTAGTGCAGCAATTAAAAGTTTTGTTTGGAAAGTTACATGCATTAAACCAATATCATACAGGCATAGCCGAGTTGAGTAAGAGATTACACAGCGCCCAACTGGAACTGGATGATATTGCCGATGAACTGGAAAGTATAAACAACAGTGTTCATTATGATGCCGAGCGTATACAATTTGTAAGCGACAGGATATCGATGGGTTATAAATTACAAAAGAAACACAATGTAACAACCACCAATGAACTTTTAGTGATTAAAAAAGAATTGGAAGAGAAATTAAATGATATACTAAACATAACCGATGCTATAAAGCAAAAAGAAAAAGAAGTAAATGAATTATTGCAGCAATGTGAGCATGCTGCAAAAACAATTTCGGCCAATCGAAAAAAAGCCATCAAACCATTTGCCGACAGTGTAAACAAATTACTGGGCCGTGTGGGTATGCCCAATGCAAAATTTATAGCCGAATTACAAACCCAGGATATGTTGGGCGAAACAGGAATTGATACCATAGAATTTTTATTTGATGCCAATAAAAGCGGCCGCTTTGAGCCATTGCGAAAAGTAGCAAGCGGTGGCGAGTTAAGCAGGCTGATGCTTTGTATAAAATCGCTGGTAGCAAAAAAACTACAGTTGCCAACGTTGATATTTGATGAAATAGATACCGGCATTAGCGGCGAAGCGGCTAAACAGGTTGGCAATATTATGAAAGAGCTTTCGGTTGCACACCAGTTGATATCAATTACCCATCAGCCACAGATAGCTGCAAAGGCAGATGCACATTATTTTGTGTACAAGGCAATTGATAATGACAAAATTATTACTTCGGTACGATTGCTCAGTAATGATGAAAGGATTACAAACATTGCCCAAATGCTCAGCGGCGAAAAGCCTACAGCCGCTGCATTACAGAATGCAAGGGAGATGGTGGGGAATTGAACCGGGCTTAATATTTTGTATTGATTTTGATTGAATGGATGATGAAGTTTTTATAATAAAGCCTTACAAAGAGTTTTTCTTTAAATGATAAGATACTATTTTTACACCCTCATCTTTAAAACAAGTTTACCATGTCGTACAATCTGCTAAAAGGAAAAAAAGGAATCATATTTGGCGCTTTAGATGAAAGGTCAATTGCCTGGAGAACGGCATTGCGTTGCCACGAAGAAGGTGCAGCATTAGTTTTAACCAATGCGCCGGTAGCCATGCGTATGGGAGAAATTAATAAACTGGCCGAATTGGTGAATGCGCCGGTGATACCCTGCGATGTTAGCAACAATGAAGATGTGACCAATCTCATTACAAAAACTATGGAGCATTTTGGCGGCGGCGTTGATTTTATCTTACACTCTATAGGAATGAGTATTAATGTACGTAAAGGAAAACATTATACAGAGATAGATTACGGGTTTAATTCAAAATCGCTTGATATATCTGCCATAAGCCTGCATCGTGTATTGGCAACAGCCATGAAGATGGATGCAATTAATGAATGGGGCAGCGTGGTGGCATTAACTTATATTGCAGCACAGCGTGTATTTCCCGATTATAATGAAATGGCAGATGCAAAAGCATTACTGGAAAGTGTAAGCCGCAGTTTTGGATATCACTACGGTGTAAAAAAACATGTACGGGTAAATACCATATCACAATCGCCGGTGCGTACCACAGCCGGCAGCGGCGTAAAAGGATTTGACGGTTTTATTGACTATGCAGAAAAGATGAGCCCTTTGGGTAATGCTAGCGCTGATGATTGTGCTAATTATATTGTGATGATGTTTAGCGACATGACCAGGATGGTAACCATGCAAAACCTGTTTCATGACGGAGGTTTTTCATTTACCGGTGTTACCGAAGCAGTAATAAATAAAATGTAAACAAAATCTACTTTCAGGTAATAACATTATCTGCAGGATATTAAAAAGCCTCTCAAATAAATGAGAGGCTTAGTTTTTAAAAGTTTTTAAACTTGCAAATTTAATACTTGCTTCAGGTAGAAAAAAGCAGTTGTTGGTTTAATATTCATCTTCATTAAAAAAGAAATCTTCCTGGCTGGGATAATCGGGCCAGATATCATCAAGGCCTTCATAAATTTCGCCTTCGTCTTCCAACTCCTGCAGGTTTTCTACAACCTCAATAGGCGCACCACTTCTAATTGAATAATCAATCAGTTCATCTTTAGTGGCCGGCCATGGTGCATCTTCTAAATGAGAGGCTAATTCAAGTGTCCAAAACATTTTTGATAGGGGTTTAATTTTTTGCAAATGTATAAGTTCATTTGGAATAACCAAAAGTGTTTTTTTAACGGATAATTTTCATATTTATTTTACTTAAATTAACAATATGCTGCTGTTTGGTTTTATTAGCATCAAAATTGTAATTATTAACTATTTTCGATGCATGTTATCAGCAAAAAATATAAAAAAACAATACGGCCGGCTTAGTGTTTTAAAAGGGGTAGATGTAATGGTTAGTAAAGGCGAAATTGTTAGTATTGTTGGGTCGTCGGGGGCTGGTAAAAGTACATTGCTACATATATTGGGTACTTTAGACAAACCTGATTCGGGTGAAATTATTTTAAACAACCAGCCAATACATATGTTAAAAGGAAACAAATTATCGGCCTTTAGGAATAAACATATTGGATTTGTTTTTCAGTTTCATCATCTTTTACCCGAATTTACTGCTTTGGAAAATGTTTGCATACCTGGCTGGATTGCCGGCTTTAAAAAAAGGGATGTGATAGAAAAAGCAACTGATTTGTTGAAAACACTGGGCCTTGAAGAAAGGTTGCAGAATAAGCCACAGCAACTTTCGGGTGGCGAGCAGCAAAGGGTAGCAGTAGCAAGAGCACTTATAAACAGCCCATCTATAGTGATGGCCGATGAACCAACGGGCAATTTGGATAGTGCAAATGCAAGGGAACTACACCAGTTATTTATTGATTTATGTAAACGCTTTAATCAAACTTTCCTGATTGTAACACATAATGAAGAATTAGCAAAAATGAGCAACAGAGTTTTGATGATGAAAGATGGGTTAATGTGCTGAAATTTTTTATATCAATTAATCCTTGCTTTCCAGGGAATATCTTCCACACCCAATAAATGCCCTGCATATCTTGCCAAAACAAAAAGGTAATCGCTTAGGCGGTTTAAATATTTTATTATCAGTGGGTCTATTTCAAGATGTTGTTCCTGCATATTCACGCAAATCCGTTCGGCCCGCCTGCATACACAGCGGGTAACATGTGCAGTTGAAATAGCTACATGGCCACCCGGTAAAATGAATGATTTCATTGGCTTCAATTCTGTATTCATTGCATCAATGTTCTTTTCTAAAAACTCTATATCACTTTCTTTTAAATCCGGAATTTTTAACAAAGGTTCTTTATCGGGGTCGCAAGCAAGCGATGAACCAATAGTGAATAAACGGTCTTGTATTTCTTTTAAAATTGTTTTTACATCTTGCCGGCTAATATAATCGGCAGTTAAACCTATAAACGAATTAAGCTCATCAATAGTGCCATAGGCTTCAATTCTGATATTGCTTTTGGGCACTTTGGTGCCGCCTATTAAACTTGTTTTGCCTTTATCGCCGGTTTTGGTATAAATTTTTAAAGCCATGATTTTTATTTTTTATGGCATATTATTATAAAGAACAATTATGCAGGTATCGAAACCTGTGCTGGGTTAGCATTTTTTGCATCAGTTTCAATTATACCATCTCGTAACCTGATAACCCTGTGTGCATACATAGAGATATCTTCTTCATGCGTTACTAAAATTACCGTGTTACCCGATGCATGTATTTTACCCATTATATCCATAATTTCATAAGAAGTTTTTGTATCAAGGTTACCAGTGGGTTCATCGGCTAAGATGATTGAAGGATTATTTATTAATGCCCTTGCAATTGCTACCCGTTGTGCCTGCCCGCCACTTAATTCATTAGGTTTGTGGTGGCTCCTGTCATCAAGTTTTACTGTTTTTAAAGCTTGCATAGCTCTTTCGGTTCTTTCTTTTTTACTAACGCCACAGTATACAAGTGGTAAGGCTACATTTTCGGCTGCTGTTAATCGTGGTAGCAGGTTGAATTGCTGAAACACAAAACCAATTTCTTTATTTCTTACTTCTGCAAGGTCATTATCAGGCATTCTGCTTACATCATTTCCATTCAAAATATATTTACCACCAGTAGGAGTATCAAGGCACCCCAACAGGTTCATCAAAGTAGATTTTCCCGATCCGCTTGGCCCCATAAGGGCTACATATTCGTTTTTATAAATGTCAAGCGATATACCTTTTAAAACGGGTAGTTCATTTTTACCTAGGTAATAACTTTTCTTTATATTTTCAAGATGAATAATCCCCTGCATAAATTTTTGTTTTTGGTTTAGCTAACAACTTTTGTGAAGTACTAAACTATTTTTTTATCACTTTGGGTACTTTAAAAAATTGCTCATCATGTAAAGGTGCATTTTTAAGGCCTTCATTACGGCTAATATTACCTTTTACTACATCGGCTCTTAAGATGTTTACATTACTACTAACATGTAACAAAGGTTCTACACCTGTTGTATCCAGTTCATTAAGTTTTTCAACAAACTGTATCATCTTTTGCAAGTCGGTTTTTACCGATTCCCGTTCACTGTCTTCAATCTTTAACCGGGCCAGGTTAGCAAGTTTATCAATTAATGCATCATTTACTTCCATTGTACAAATATAACCGATTGTTACCTCATGATGAATTTGAGTATAGGCAAGTGGTATTTATTACTTATGAATGGAGGAAAGCATTTTACAACTGTCAACTTTTACTATCTTCGCCGCCTGATGATTATGAAAAAAGAAAATGTGCCTGCCGGCAGGCAAATAGTAATGAGTGGGATAAGGCCCACAGGTTTTTTACACCTGGGCAATTATTTTGGTGCTATGCGTAATTATGTACGGATGCAGGATGAGTTTGAATGTTATTTTATGGTTGCCGACCTTCATTCTTTAACTACTCATCCGGATACAAAAGAGCTTAAAGGAAATGTATTAAGGGTGTTGGCCGAAAATATAGCCTGTGGGCTTGATCCTGAAAAAGTTGCTTTATACTGCCAAAGCCAGGTACCGCAAACAGCAGAGTTGTATTTATATTTAAATATGCTGGCTTATAAAGGAGAACTGGAAAAAACAACTACTTTTAAAGATAAAGTACGTCAAAATCCCGAAAATGTTAATGCAGGACTGCTTACTTACCCGGTTTTAATGGCAGCAGATATTTTATTACACCGGGCTAAATATGTACCCGTAGGAAAAGACCAGGAGCAGCACCTTGAAATGACTCGCAATTTTGCTAATAGGTTTAATCATCGCTATGGCAATGTGTTTCCCGAAGCCGAAGCTTTTAATTATCATCAACAATTGATAAAAGTACCCAGCCTGGATGGAGCAGGAAAAATGAGTAAGAGTGAAAACCAGATGGCAACATTATACCTGGCCGATACAGATGATATGATTAGAAAAAAAGTAATGAAGACTAAAACCGATAGCGGCCCAACAATAAAAAATGCTCCTAAGCCCGATTATATTGAAAACATTTTCCTGCTGATGAAATTGGTTTGCACGCCAGATACTGTAAATAAATTTGAGGAAGATTATAACAATTGCTCTATTCGTTATGGCGATTTAAAAAAACAACTGGCAGAGGATATGATTAATTTTATTAGTCCCATACGTAATAAAGTGGATGCTATACTGGAAGATAAAGAGGGACTTAAAAAGATAATGCAGAGAGGGGCTGAAAAGGCTATTGTAAGTGCCGAAGCAACAATGAAACTGGTAAGAAAAGCTATCGGATTAAATTATTTTTGATTTAAGGCTTTTGAAATAAGAATTTGATTACTTTAGATGTTGCGGTTACAGGTAATGTAAAAACAGCAATCATAAATCTACCATTGAATTATGGCAAAAATTAAAAAACCAAAACATATAGCTGTAGCAGGAAATATTGGTGCAGGCAAAACTACTTTAACAGAAATGCTTAGTAAGCATTATAAATGGATACCACAATTTGAAGATGTAGATCACAACCCTTATTTAAACGACTTTTATGAAGATATGCCCCGCTGGAGCTTTAACCTGCAGATTTTCTTTTTAAACAGCAGGTTAAAACAACTGCTCGAAATTCATAACGGTACCGAAACTGTGATACAAGACCGCACTATTTATGAAGATGCCAATATTTTTGCACCCAACCTGCACGATATGGGCCTTATGACAAAGCGTGATTTTGATAATTACTATCGTTTTTTTGAAACCCTTAAACTGATGGTGCAGCCACCCGATTTGGTTATTTATTTAAAAGCATCGGTACCTACACTGGTAGCACAAATTCAAAAAAGAGGCAGGGAATATGAAGAAAATATAAGACTGGATTATTTAAAAAAGTTGAATGAGTTTTATAACAACTGGATTGATAATTACAAAGAAGGTCCGCTTTTAATAATTGATGCTGATAAAAATAAATTTGCCGAAAACGAAGAACACCTGGGGCAAATTATTACAAGTATTGATAGTAAGTTATTTGGTCTTTTTTAATTCAGAAGTATCAATTGCTTAATCAATTAAAGAGTTCTTCATTGCATAAAATACAAGGCCAACAGAGTTTTTTACTCCAAAGCGCTCCATTAGCCTGTCTTTAATAGCCTCAACTGTACGGGCACTTATATCCATTTTACCTGCAATTTCAGATGCGGTAAATTCCATACAAACTAAAGTAAGTACTTCTTTTTCTCTTTCGCTTAAAACAATTTCAGAAGTTAACGTAGGATTAAACTTTTGTTTTGAATATTTCTTTTTGATTAATACTTTATTTACAAATGGGTTCAGGTAAAAACCTGTTCTAATTACATCTGTAATAGCTTTTTTTATTTCTGAGGGGTCTGTATTTTTTAAAAGATACCCTGCTGCACCACAGTCCATCAGGTGGCCTACAAAGCGTTCATCTTCGAACATGGTTAAAATAATAACCCTAATGTTTGGAAATTTTTTAGAAATGATTTTGGTAGTATCAATTCCATCTTTTTTTGGCATTTTCAGGTCGCAAAGAATTACATCCGGCTCAAATTCTGGAATTTTTTCAATCAGTTCGTCTCCATCATCTGCTTCCAATACAAATTTTATATTGCTATAACTCCTCAGCGAAAGAATAACACCTTTCCTGAAGAGTTTGTGGTCATCGGCAATGGCTACTTTAATCTCGTTCATATCTTATGGGGGTACCGTAAAATTACTGAAAATATGTTTTACAAGCTTAATAATTCTTTTACCGTATGTATCTTAAAAATTATAATTTTCTGTAATTAAAATGGGGTACAGTACTGTGAAAGGTACTACATTGATTTTGTTTTTTACAAAATGCTATATCAACGGTAACATAGGTACTTCAATGGTTACCTTATAATAGGTTTTGCTGGCATCTATTTCGTACAGGATATCGCCCCTAAGCACTTTTATGCGGCTTGCAATGTTTTTTAATCCTAATCCCGGGGCATTATGGCTTAATTTTTCATATTCATCCTGTACTATTCCTATGCCGTCATGATGCACCCTAAAATACATTTTATTTGCATTTACATTTTGTGTTAAATGTATAAAACCAGGGTTACTGTGTTTAAGAATATTACTTACAATTTCCTGTATCACCCTAAAAACAAGTAATTCCTGTTCGGTTTTAAGCCTGGTGCGGTAATCGTGAAAACGTGCACTGGCATGTACTTTTCCGCTTGCATTCATTTTTTGAAAAACATCTACTACTGCACTCTCCAGGCCAAAATTTTTAAGTGTTGGGGGCATAAGGCTATGACTAATGTTGCGTATCAGCAAAATAGCATCGTCTAAAATTTGTTTAGCACTATAAATGCTTTGCAATTGTTGTACTTTATCCTGGTTAACCAGGTTTTCGTTTAGGTAAAGCCTTGCCGTAGCAAGTAATGGGCCTGCATCGTCATGCAGGTCGGCAGCAATGCGGTTGCGTTCTTCTTCCTGGAAACGGATAGAAGCATTTAAAAGAATCTTTTGTTTTTCTTCTTCTGCTTTTTTTAAAAGATTATTATATCGCAGCACTTTTCGCTGGTGAAAAATTACAAAAACTACAATGGTAATAGCAAGCGTTAACATGCCCATGGTGCCTGCAAATAAGGTTGTAGTTATTCCCGATCCGTTAGCCTGTAAAAAAAACATAAAAGATTTGCTGTTAAGGTTTTTGTTCTATGGGTTTAAAGGGATCTAAATCAATGTTAAGTGTTTGTTCAGAAATTGATTTACTGGGGCTTTCTTTAATAGGAATTGAAATACAAAGGAAAATGTTTTTAAGAATAGTAACAGTAGTATAAATTATTGTGTATTGCATTTTAAAAGTATCATCTTTAAAACTGTTTTTTGAATATAAGAATAAGAAAAAGTTTCCGGCAGAGTTTATGATAAAGGCTACACTTATCCAAAAAATTGCTTTTTGATAAATAGGCTCCGAAGTGATATTTTGTATGGTTTCGAAAAAATAGTATAAAATAAAAATCAATAATAGTACATGTTCTACACTAATTAGCATGAAAGGCATTTCAGGTGTTTTTTGTTTAGCATAACTATAAATACAAAAAACTATATAAACTCCTATTGAAAAAAGCAATAAGTTGTTTATTATCTTTCTTTTAATATATAGTGAGAAAAAATAAGCTAATGTTGAATATTCAATTATCGTATATATTCTTACTGCTAAGTAATATGATTGTTCTGAATTAAATACATATAAAAGACTAAAACCTACAATAACTAAGATTGTTATTAAAATAGTATATACAAAAAATACCCTCTTTTCTCTGCTTACCAATCGTTTATAAAAGATAAGGCAAAGAAAAAAGGGTAAAAGTTCAGAAACGTAAGTTATATATTTAAGATTCTGTAAAATAGGAAAATGGTTATTTCATCAAAAATAACCATTGCTTTTTACAATCAAAAATATAATTAGTCTCTAAAAAAGATTGCAAAGCATTCTTCAATAACATCAAAAACACCTGAAAGCATAATTCAATAAGTTTTAAGGTTTCTAAAGTAAATATTGTGTATGTGTAATGTAAACTTCCATTAAAAGCTTTCCTTTAAAAACCCCTAATCCTGGTAAGCAGTCGTTAATATCCCTCAAAATGCAGTACAGATAAGGGTTTTAGGCTAAAAAAACGTAAAATAACCTGTTATTTTAAGGTAAATTTACGATTACTTTACCGTAAATTTACTATTTACTAATACAGTAGTTATCCACAGTATTTTTACGAATGTTAATAACCTTTAAATTGGGAAATCCTGTTAATTGGGTGGGAGATTTACTTGCCTGCAAATTTAAACTGGTGGTTCAAAAATAAGCAAAAAAAGCTGTTTGTAAATTTTACAAACAGCAACAAAAAATTTTCCTGGTGATTTATTGGAGATAAAGCGGGAACTTAAAAAGGTTGATTGACAATAGGTATCATAAGCACAAACAAGGTTTTTAACCGGATAATTGGATTTGTTCCTTACGTTTAATTGGATAGTTGGATATAAATATTTACTCTACCTATGTCAATCAACTAGTACAAAAGTATTGTGTATACATAGCTAAAAAAAGAGGATAATCGCCCTATTTTAATCTTGTTGCAATTACTTTAATTTAAAGTACAAGTGCAATAGACATACGTAGTTTACCGTATAATTTAGCAGGTATATTTACTAAGTAAAAAAACCGATTTATTTGAAAATCAATAAGCTAAAAAAAATTCCAAGATAAAATTCTTGTTAAAATAATCATAATGAAACTAAAATTTGTAACTTAGGCAAGTTATTTTACTAACCCCCATTATTGCTTTCTATGAATACCAATGCTTTTATCAAAATTGCAATTGCCGATGACCATAAAATTTTCAGGGATGGTATAAAAATGGCTTTATCGGGTAAAGAAAACCTTAAAATGCTTTGGGAAGCCGAAGATGGTAAGGATATGATGCATAAGATAGAAATAAAAAAGCCCGAAGTGCTTTTAATGGATATAAGGATGCCAGAAGTAGATGGAATTAATGCCATACAGCTAATTCGTAAAGAATATGAGGATATTAAAATTATAGTACTTACTATGTATGATGATCAGCAGATGATTAGTAAAATGATGGAAATGGGAGCTAATGCCTATCTTACCAAAAACACCGATCCCGAGGAAATTTACGAAGCGATACTTACCTGCATGAATGATGATTTTTACTTTAATGACCTGGTAAATAAGGCAGTTATGGGTAAGTTGATGCAAAAAAAGAATGTACGGCAGCATTATGGCAGCAATATGCCGGTTCAGTTTAATGAAAAAGAAATTAAGATTTTACGGTTGTTAGCAGATGATAAAACAACAGAAGAAATATCTAAAATTATTTTTTTAAGCCCACGTACAATAGAAACTATAAGGCAAAACATGAAAAACAAAGTTGATGCTAAAACTATTGGAGGGTTAATCATGTACGGTATGCGAAATAAACTTATTGAATAAAATAAATCATCCATATTAATAAAAACCACATGTAAGGGTTAGCGAATTAACTCCACTCCAATACGTAAAAATCCCATCTGTTATAAAGGGTATTTACACGCTTTATTGTTTTTGGATATAATTTGAACTTGCAGCCTTCGTTATAAAGACTGAAATCCTTACTACGAGAAAAACCAAAATGTAACTATGATGGGGAATGAAAATACTGATGAAACGATAAAAGTAATTATTGCTGATGACCATGTTTTATACAGGGCTGGCGTAAAAACCGCATTAAGCGCCAAAAAAGATGTAAAAGTTATTGCAGAAGCTGATAACGGCATGCATTTACTAAACATACTAAAAATGGTTGATGTGGATGTTATTTTGTTAGACATCCAAATGCCAATAATGGATGGAATTGCAGCCCTGCCAGAAATTAGGAAAATAAAACCTAATGTAAAGATTATTATGCTAACCATGGTTGACGACCATAGCATGATTACCAAACTGATGGAAATTGGTGCCAATAGTTACCTTACCAAAACCAGCGACAGCGAAATAATTTACGAAGCTATTAAAACATGTTTTGAACAAGAATATTATTTTAATTCGCTAACTAACAAAGCTTTGCTTACTAACTTAAAGCATAGAAACGAGGTTACCCCTCAAAAGCTAATGCAACAAGAAGCAAACCTGAATGATAAGGAAATACTGATATTAAAACTGATGTGCGAAGAAAAAAGTACTAAAGAAATTGCAAGTCTTGTTGATTTAAGCCCCCGTACGGTGGAAGCAATTAGGGATAAACTTAAAGTGAAAACCGGTGCAAAAAGTACTGCAGGCCTTATTTTATATGCAGTTAAACATAATATTTTAGACGAAGAAATATAAATTTAGTTACTGTAACCTTTGTTCTCTAAAACTATGATGAAGAATGCCTCCCGAATTTTCGGGGGGCATTTTTATATAGTAACAGCTTAATGCAGTTGTATATTTGGAATATGGAGTTATTAAATTTAAACGGAAAAATAGTTAGTACAACATCCGGGCTAATATCGCCTAATAGCCGTGGCTTTAGGTATGGTGATGGCGTTTTTGAAACAATGATTTGCAGGGAAAACTTAATTCATTTTGCTGATGACCATATTAACCGTTTGATTAATGGACTAACAGTTCTTGATTTTGCAGTACCAACTAATTATACAACTGCATATTTTACCGGGCAAATAAATGATTTACTTAAAGAAAACGAACATAATAAAACAGCAAGAATAAGATTAACTGCATTTAGAGATGAAGGAAGTTTGTACGATGAAACAAATGAAATACCAAATTTTATTATACAAACCTGGGCATTGCAGGATAGTATTGGCAAATGGAACGAAAAGGGATTAGTGTTGGGAATATGCACCTACATTAAAAAAAGCTGCGACAGTCTTTGTAATTTAAAGCACAATAATTTTCTGCCCTACGTAATGGGTGCTAATCTTGCAAAAAGAAATAATTGGAATGATGCTGTGATGCTAAATTGCTATGGCAGGGTGTGCGATACAACAATTGCTAATATCTTTCTTATAAAAAATAAAATGGTTTATACCCCGGCTTTACAAGAAGGCTGTGTTGCAGGTGTAATTCGTAAAAATCTTATTGGGCACCTTATAAATAACAATATTGAGGTTATTGAAAAAGAATTAACCATTGAGGATCTGATGCAGGCAGACGAATTGTTTGTAACTAACTCAATCCATAATATACAATGGGTACAAAATATTGCCGGTAAAAAATATACAAATAATCTTACAAGGTCTATTTACGAATCTTTTACAGCACTGCCAGTTTATTAGAAAATATATTTTCCATCATTACTGCTTTACCATTAATTGTACCATAAACTTCCAATAATTTACAAATAGCATTTCTTCCCTCATTCCCTAAATCAATAGAGTATTGGTTTACATATAAATCAATATGGTTACGCATTACAGCTTCGCTCATCTCCTGTGAATATTTTTTAACATAAGCAGCCAACTCCTTGTAGTGGTTATGGTATGCATATTCTACACTTTGTTTTATTAAGGCATCTACCTGTACGCTAATAGCACTGTTGATAGTACGTTTAATTACAATGCCTCCCAATGGAATAGGGTTATTTGTTTCCTTCTCCCAGTAATCACCAAGGTCGGTAATCTTATGTAATCCTTTCTCAGCATAGGTAAATCGGTTTTCATGAATGATAACGCCCAATCCTTTATCCTGCAAAACAAAATTTTCTATTTCATCATATCTTAAATAGACTTTATTTTTTGCATTTGGATATGCCAAAGAAAAAAGTAAATGGGCGGTTGTGTTTTTGCCAGGTATTGCAATTGTATTTGCCTCTACATTTATCTTTTGGTTATTGTTAGCAATTAGCAGCGGTCCTGCCCCTTTACCCAATGCGCTGCCACTATTAAGAACAATATATTCATTCAAAACCAATGGCAGTACTCCATAACTTAATTTTGTAATGTCCAGCCTGCCTTCTATCGCCCAATTATTAAGCGTTTGCACATCTTCTAAAACTACATCAAACAGTAAGCCACCTGTATCAATTTTATTATTTACCAGGGCTTCAAAAATAAAAGTGTCGTTCGGACAGGGCGAGAAACCTAAACTTAGTTTCATTGATTATTGTTAACCGTTTAAATTTTTAATTAGTTGCTGTAATTGTATATTTAAATTTTCAATAGCTTCTTTCATTATCCATTTATCTCGGTTTCTTTCGCCCACGATGTTAGATATGGATCGTAACTGTATGAAAGGCATATTTTCCTGCAGGCATACATAATGCAGGGCGGCGCCTTCCATCGATTCTATATCGGCATTAAATTGGTTTATGAATTGTTGTTTTTGTAATTCACTATCGCTTACTTTATTTACTGTTATTGCTTTAACAGCCTGCATGTTCAATTGCATTTTTATTCCCTGGGTGTTCATAAGCCAGCCAGCATTAAAAGGAAATTCATTTTTATCAGCAAGGCCGCTTTCAAAAATAGAAACAAAATTTTCTTTTTCTTCCATGCCAATATCACCAAACGTATCCTGCTTTACAAAAACCACCTCGCCCGGTTTAGCAACGTTGTTGAATGTGCCGGCAATACCGGCTTGTATTATTAGGTCGTAATCTATCTGCTGCATCCTTTTTTGGAGGTGATATAAAACCGCCGGAACCCCAACGCCTGTTATGAGTATATCGGTTGCTGAAGCTGTTTCTATGAACGGCTTAATTTCCAATTCGGTTGCGGCAATAACCAGGATTTGCATTTTACAAATTTCGTATTTACGCTTCATATTTCAGGTTTTAGAAGTTACCTTTGCCGAAATTTTTAAATTATTGATGGTTTACATTACCAGGATAGAACATTTTAATGCGGCTCATAAATTATTTAACCCGGCATGGAGCAGGGAAAAAAATGAGGAAGTGTTTGGTAAATGTGCCAATGAAAACTGGCATGGCCATAATTTTGAGCTATTTGTTACCCTTAAAGGCGAACCGGATGCAGATACCGGCTTTGTTTATGATGTAAAAAAACTGAGTGTAATAGTTAAAGAACATGTGATTGATAAGCTTGATCATAAAAACCTGAATGTGGATGTTGATTTCATGAAAGGAAAACTTTGTTCTATTGAAAACCTTGTGATTGGAATTTGGAACGAACTTACACCACACTTGCCTGCCGAAGTAAAGTTGCATTGCCTTAAATTATCTGAAACACCCAGGATTTTTGTAGAGTATTATGGCGATTGATAATTACCACTTCAAAAAAAAATAACTTGTATGAGTGCAAGTGTTAGATACACTTTTTTTGAAACGGGACTATGCATTTATTTTTGCATCAATAAAATCTCCTTGTTAATAAACAATCAGCTTTATAAAATGTTATCTATTTAATATGAGCAACAGAGTAGCCGTTTACCGTAAAGAGCATTTTAATGCAGCCCATCGGCTTAACAATCCTGCATGGGATGAAACAACCAATCAGAAAGTTTTTGGTAAATGCAATAACCCGCATTTTCACGGCCATAATTACGAATTGGTTATTAAAGTAACAGGCGAGCCTGATGCAGCTACTGGTTATGTGATGGATATGAAATTATTGAGCGACATTGTTCAGGAAAATGTGATTGAACGGTTTGATCATAAAAACTTAAATGATGATACGGTTGAGTTTAAAAATCTTAACCCTACAGCCGAAAACATTGCAATTGTTATATACAAAATTTTAAGGGAAAAGATAGAACAGAAGTTCGACCTGCAGGTACGGCTATACGAAACCGAAAGAAATTTTGTTGACTACCCGGCCAACTGATTTTAAAATAAAAAAACTACTGAATGGGCTATAAAAAAATTGAGCAATACGATGATGAAGTTACATCGGGGCTTATAGAAAACTACCGCAATACACTGCAATTGATTGGCGAAAACCCCGAAAGGGAAGGCCTGCAAAAAACCCCTGAAAGGGTTGCTAAAGCGATGCAGTTTCTAACACAGGGATACAATATTGATGCTCATGCCATACTCAACTCGGCTAAGTTTCACGAAGATGTAAGTGAGATGATTATTGTAAAAGATATTGAATTGTATAGTTTGTGCGAACATCACATGTTGCCATTTTACGGCAAAGCACATGTGGCTTATATTCCAAACGGATTTATAACAGGCCTAAGTAAGATAGCAAGGGTGGTAGATGCATATAGCCGAAGGTTGCAGGTACAGGAAAGATTAACACACGAGATATTGAATTCGATAAAAGAAACTTTAAGCCCATTAGGCGTTGCTGTGGTTATTGAAGCATCGCATCTTTGTATGATGATGAGGGGTGTGGAAAAACAAAATTCGGTAACAACCACTTCTGCTTTTTGGGGAGAGTTTGAAAAAAATGAAACAAGAAGCGAATTTGTAAAACTTATTTCTGCACAGTTGCATTAATTGATAATAAGTATCCTGTTAATTAATCTCTTTTAAAGAGATTTTTTTGTTTTATTTGTAATCTAAAAATTTACTGATGGCACATGCATTTATATTTCCCGGCCAGGGATCGCAGTTTAGTGGCATGGGAAAAAACCTGTATGATACAAACTCTGTTTCAAAAGAAATGTTTGAACAGGCAAACGAAATTCTTGGGTTCCGTATTTCGGATATCATGTTTGGCGGCAGCGAAGAAGACTTGAAACAAACCAATGTAACACAACCGGCAGTTTTTTTGCATTCGGTAATAGCGTTTAAAACTTTGCAAAACATAAGGCCCGATATGGTGGCAGGCCATTCGCTTGGCGAATTTTCGGCACTTGTTGCCAATAATGTTTTAAGTTTTGAAAATGCCTTGATGCTGGTTTCCATAAGGGCACAGGCTATGCAACGTGCCTGCGAAATGAATCCATCTACCATGGCGGCCGTTTTGGCTTTACCCGATGAAAAGGTTGAAGAGATATGTGCAGCTGTAACATCTGAAACCGGAGAAGTGGTAGTAGCTGCAAATTATAATTGCCCGGGCCAATTGGTGATTAGCGGCACTATAAAAGGAATTGATATTGCCTGCGAAAAAATGAAAGCAGCAGGAGCAAGGCGTGCATTGGTTTTACCGGTTGGCGGCGCTTTTCATTCACCATTGATGATGCCAGCAAAAGAAGAATTGGCAGCAGCCATTGATGCTACTCATTTTAACGACCCTGTTTGCCCGGTGTATCAAAATGTGGTGGCAAAGGCGGTTACAAATGCAGCTGAAATAAAAAGAAACCTGATAGACCAACTCACCGGCGCCGTACGCTGGACACAAAGTGTAGAAGCCATGATTGCCGATGGAGCCACAAACTTTACCGAAGCAGGCCCCGGAAAAGTATTGCAGGGCTTAGTGCAAAAGATTAACAAGGAAATGATTTGTGACGGGGTGAATTAAAAAATTTTAATTAAATAAAAAAGCCAGGTAAAATCCTGGCCTTTTTATTTTTAAAATAATCTTATCATAGCGAACCCAATGCGTTATTCATATTTCTAACAGCATCGGCACTTTTATTAAATAAAGCCTGCTCTTCGTCGTTTAGTTTATAGTCAATAATTTTTTCGATACCATTGCGACCAATGATAACCGGTACACCAATACATATATCTTTTTGTGCATACTCTCCATCTAAATAAACACAACAGGGAAATAATTTTTTCTCATCCCTTACAATGCTTTCAACCAATGCAGCGCCTGCAGCGCCGGGAGCATACCAGGCCGATGTGCCCAGTAAACCGGTAAGTGTAGCGCCGCCAACCATGGTATCGGCAGCCACCTTTTTTAATGTATCTGCATCTAAATAATTAGCAACCGGTGTACCCTGGTATGTGGCCAATCTTGTTAAAGGTATCATGGTGGTATCGCCGTGGCCGCCAATAACTACGCCTTGCAAATCGGTAGAAGTGCAACCCATTGCTTTTGACAGGTAATATTTAAATCGGCTGCTGTCTAAAATACCACCCATACCAATAATCCTGTTTTTGGGTAAGCCGCTCGACTTTAATGCCAGGTATGTCATTGTATCCATTGGGTTGCTGATGATTACAATGATGGCATTGGGCGAATGTTTTAAAATATTTTCAGTAACAGTTTTTACAATACCTGCATTAATGCCAATCAATTCTTCACGTGTCATACCAGGTTTACGGGGAATACCCGAAGTGATAACGGCTACATCCGTTCCTGCAGTTTTTGAATAATCATTTGTGCTGCCGGTTATCCTGGTATCAAAACCAAGCAGGGCTGCTGTTTGCATCAGGTCCATGGCCTTACCTTCGGCCACGCCTTCTTTAATATCCACTAAAACAAGTTCATCACAAAGTTCTTTACGGGCAATATTATCGGCACAGGTAGCGCCAACAGCGCCTGCTCCAACTACAGTTACTTTCATGTATATAAATTTAAAATTGAAAAATTATTTTGCTCCGCAAAGGTAATTAATTACCACCTGCATAAAAAAGACAAAATAAAAAAACAACTATTATTGTGCAGCAATGCTTTACAAGTTCGAGGCAATGATTGTTACAGGTACACTGCCATCAAATGCTTTAATAAGTTTTCCTTTTTTATCGTATAAGAACATGGCGGGAAAAGAGCGGATATTAAAAAAACTGCCTAAAAAATAAGAGGGATCCCGACCCATGATGATATTGGGGTAATCAGCAATTTTATAGTCATCATAAAATTGCTTTATCTGCCCATAGTCTAATGGTGATGCCATTACGATTTGGGCTTTTTTAAAAAGTTCTATGTTAGCTGTAAGCGATTTTGTTTCGTTTTGGCAGTGGTCGCAATCGGGGCTAAAGATGAAAATGAGTGTGGCTTTTTTCTTTACAAGGTCTTCTTTGGTAAACCTGCTGCTGTCGGGCAGTTTTATGATATTAAAAGGAGGTACAGTGGGAAACCGCAGGTAAACGGGCAAGCTATCCCTTTGGGCAAAGGATACATTATAAAAACAGGAAATCAATAACAGGGCAACAAATTTTTTCATCCATTTTAAATTTTGATAAAAGTAATTTTTTTGTTTCATAACATATTGTTATGAATAAGCTTAAAATGTAAAACAGTTGTATTCAATAAAACCTTTGTGGCAAATGTTGTAATCTGTGGCATTAATTTTTTTAAAAGGATGAATAACTATGCGGTAAACTGCCGGCTATTGAATAACCAATTTCATTTTTAGGCAATCTATCCCTACTTTTGCAGCCACTTTAAAATAATTTATACATGGCAACAACAGCAGATATGCGTTCGGGCTTAATCATCAAAATTGATGGCAGCCTTTATACAGTAATAGAATTTGGACAAAATAAAACTGCCCGTGCTGCGGCAAAGGTTTGGGCAAAACTAAAAGGTGTTGATAATAACCGTACTATTGAAGTTACCTGGAACAGTGGCGAAACCATATACCCGGTAAGGGTTGAAAAAAAAGCATACCAGTATTTATACAAGGATGATACAGGCTACAGCTTTATGGATAATGAAACCTTCGAACAGATTACTGTTCCCGAAACCATGATTGATGCACCACACTTTTTAAAAGACGGCCAGGAAGTTTCTGTATTAATCAATGGCGAAACCGACCAACCGATGGGAGTAGAACTACCAGATAAAATTGTATTATTGGTTACTTACAGTGAGCCCGGCATGAAAGGCGATACTGCCACCCGTACATTAAAACCTGCAACTGTTGAAACCGGCGCCACAGTTAACGTGCCCTTATTTGTAAATGAGGGCGAACTGATAAGAATCAACACAAAAACCGGCGATTACGTGGAGAGGGTGAAAGAATAACTATCTTAAAAAAAGAATTGAATAAAAATGGGGTAATTGATTAAACAATTACCCTTTTTTAATTTTATAAAAATTGGCAATTTGCCGCATTTTTGGCCTTTTTTGCCCCAAATTTGCCCGAAAATGCCAGTTTTTTCCTTATTTTTTAAAAATTTCGTTGCAGTTATGGAAAATCTTACCCTATCTTAGCAGCCGGTTTCATTTCTAATTAACCACTTAAACAATCCACATGGACATCAAGCAAATCCAGGAGCTGGTTAAGCTCATTAACAAAACCAATATCGGCGAAATAACAATCGAAGAAGAAGGAATAAAAATCACCGTTAAACAAAAAAAAGACCCCGTTCAAAATATTATAGCAGGCGTAGCAGCCCCGGCACAGGCCCCGGTTGCCCAACCTGCAGCAGCGCCTGCTATATCGGCGCCTCCTCCATCACCAAAGCCAGCAGCCGAACCCAAAGCCGAAAACCTGGTTACTATAAAAAGCCCCATGATTGGTACTTTTTACAGGCAAGCCGGCCCGGGCAAACCCATTTTTGTAAATGTTGGCGATGAAGTAACTCCCGGTAAAGTGGTATGCATTATTGAAGCCATGAAACTTTTTAATGAAATAGAAAGCGAAGTGAAGGGTAAAATTGTAAAAGTACTTGTAGAAGATGCAAGCCCGGTAGAATATGACCAACCCCTGTTTTTAGTTGAACCTTCATAAGTAAAAATTAAAAAACCAAATGAATAGGATGCCTTTTACCTGGCAGGTTTTTTAGTTTTTAATTTTTAATTTTTAATTTAATTACTTGTGTTTAAAAAAATATTAATTGCAAACCGTGGCGAAATTGCATTACGCATCATACGTACATGCCGTGAGATGGGTATTAAAACGGTGGCTGTTTATTCAACCGCCGATAAAGACAGCCTGCATGTGAAATTTGCCGATGAAGCGGTTTGTATTGGAAAGCCAGCCAGCGCCGACAGTTATTTAAACATGGCACATATTATGGCAGCCGCCGAAATAACCAATGCCGATGCTATTCACCCTGGTTATGGCTTTTTAGCCGAAAACAGCAAGTTTGCAAAAATTTGTACCGACCACAACATTAAATTTATTGGCCCCACACCCGAAATGATTAATGCCATGGGTGATAAGATTACAGCCAAAAACACCATGATAGCTGCAGGTGTACCTGTGGTGCCCGGCGTAGAAGGCTTGTTGGAAAGCGTGGAACATGCCAAAAAATCGGCAAAAGAAATTGGATACCCAATTATTTTAAAAGCTACTGCCGGCGGCGGTGGCAAAGGCATGCGTGTGGTTTGGAAAGAAGAAGACATTGAAAAATCTTTTGAAAATGCCAAAACAGAAGCCGCTGCTTCTTTTAAAAACGATGGCATTTATATGGAAAAATTTGTGGAAGAACCACGCCATATAGAAATACAGGTGGCAGGAGACCAGTACGGCAATGTGTGCCATTTAAGCGAAAGGGATTGCTCTATACAACGCCGCCATCAAAAACTGATTGAAGAATCACCATCGCCGTTTATGACCGAAGAACTGCGTGAGCGTATGGGTACTGCTGCCATTAAAGCCGCACAGGCTATTAATTACGAAAGCGTGGGCACCATTGAGTTTTTGGTTGATAAGCACCGTAATTTTTATTTTATGGAGATGAACACCAGGATACAGGTGGAGCATTGCGTTACCGAAGAAGTGATTAATTACGACCTCATAAAAGAACAGATAAAAATAGCTGCCGGCGAAAAGATTGTAGGCAAGGCCTATTATCCGCAAATGCATGCCATTGAGTGCCGCATTAATGCCGAAGACCCGTACAACGATTTTCGTCCATCGCCCGGAAAGATAACCGTATTGCACCAACCCGGCGGGCATGGTGTAAGGGTTGATAGCCATGTGTATGCCGGTTATGTAATTCCGCCGTTTTACGATAGCATGATTGGTAAACTAATTGCTATTGCCCAAACCCGTGAAGAAGCCATCAATACCATGAGCCGGGCATTAAGCGAATATGTGATTGAAGGCATTAAAACAACCATTCCGCTGCATCTGCAACTGTTGCAGGATGAAAATTTCCGTAGCGGTAATTTCACCACCAAGTTTATGGAAAGTTTTCAAATTAAATAACCCGTAATATTTACGGTTGTTGAAAACCTGGATGAAGATTTTTTTTAGATGATTTTCATTTCGTGTAATGATGCAAAGTTTTTTTTTGAAACAAATGCCTGCTTTGGGATTGTTTTTAACATGCCGGGCCTGCGGAGCTAAAAATAATTTACGCCCCATCAACCATATCAAACCAAAGTGAAAATGCTGTGCCTTCGCCCGGTACACTGTTTACCTGAATGGTGCCTTTGTGCAGCATCATTATTTGTTTGCAAAGGCTTAAACCGATGCCGCTGCCGGTTTTACGGGTACTGAAAAATGGTACGAATATTTTTTCCATCAGTTCGGCAGAGATGCCTACACCATTATCTGATACTTTGATGACTGTTTTATTATTGCCGGTATTGTAACCCGATAAATGGATACGTGGCGCTGCTACTTCTTTTACAGCTTCTGTAGCATTCAGTATCAGGTTAATTAAAACCTGTTCAATCAAACTTGGGTCAACCTCCAACTCTAAACCGGGGTCTTTTAAAATAATATCCAGTTCAATATTTTTTTGTTCAAGTGTGGGCTGCATCAGGCGGTGCATGTTTTCAAACATATCCCTCACAAAAATCTTTTTTACATTGGGGGTGGTAATTTTATTAAGGTTGCGATAGGTTTCAGCAAATCTTAAAAGGCCTTCACTTCTTTTTTTTATGGTTTCAATACCAAGCTCCAAGTCATCAAGCGAGCCGGCATTATTGTTAAGCTCTTTTAAGGAAAGCTGTAAACGGTTTTTTAAAGTATCGGCAAGCGATGAAATAGGAGCCACCGAATTCATAATTTCATGCGTCATCACACTTAGCAGTTTTTGCCATGCTTTTGATTCGGTTTCATCAAGCGCTTCATTAATGTTTTGAAAAGCCACTAACTTATACACTTTGCCATCCGTTTGAAAAGCCGTGGCAGACAACAATATTTTTAAATTGTTTTTATCCGAAACAATGGGCACCACTTTATGATCGCCGGGTTTTAAGCCTAAGATTTCGTTGTACAATGTTTCATCTCTTTTTTGGAGCGATTGGATGGTTTTAAGGTAAGGTATGTTTAATAATTGTTTCAGCGATTCGTTCATCCACATTACTTCACCATCTTGATGATTGTATGATAAAATACCTGTATCAACCAACTCCAAAATTTTTTGCAGGTATTGATATTGTGTTTCCCTTTCTTTACTTATAAGTTTAAGTGTGCTGTTTATTTCATTAAAACCTTTACGCATGGGCTGTATAGCCACCGGTGCGTTCTTTTCATCAAAATGCCTCGAAAAATCACGGTAGTGTACCGACTCTACAAACTGCTCAAGCTCCATGCGGCTTCTGTTACTGAAACGATATAAATCAATAACCTGTATTATTATTACAACAACCAGCAGCATCATAAAAAGTATATACCCATTTACCAATAACCATGCAGTGGCACTTAGTGTTACAAACAACAACACTATACGTATTACCAGGTTCCAGTCGTATTTTTTAAATATCATACTTACTTAATCTGCGGTATAAAGCTGTACGGGTTATACCTAATTCTTTTGCTGCTTTTGAAATATTACCACCATGTTTTTCTATCACCCTAAGTATTGTATTTTTTTCAACCACTCCTAAATTCATATCTTTTGTTTCTGCAGTTTCATGCACTGCATTTTCAATTGGTGAAAAAATCAGGTCATCGGCTGTTAGTGTTTCACCATCCAACATAATGATGGCTCTCTCCATAGTGTACTGCAGTTCACGTACATTGCCCGGAAAATGATAATGGTTCAGCTTATCAATAGCTTTTGCATCAAAACCCGGAACCGGCTTTAAATATTTTGCCGCATATAGTTGTGCAAAATGATTTGCCAGTAACATGATATCGGCGCCTCTTTTACGAAGTGGTGGTACCAATATTTCAACAGTGTTGATACGGTAAATAAGATCTTTTCTAAACCGGTTTTCATCGGCCAGTTCGGCAATAGGCAGGTTGGTGGCGCATACCAGGCGTATATCAATATTGATGGGAACATTGCTACCAACACGGGCCACTTGCCTGTTTTGTAAAACACTTAACAGCTTTGCCTGTTGCTGCATCGAAATATTGCCTATTTCATCCAGAAACAATGTACCGCCGTTGGCTGTTTCAAATCTTCCTGCACGGTCTTCGCCGGCGCCGGTAAACGAGCCTTTCTTATGGCCAAACAGCTCACTTTCAAAAAGTGTTTCTGTTAATGCGCCTACATCAACTTTTACAAAAGGTTTATCGGCCCTTAACGAATTATCATGAATAGCTTTGGCGATGAGGTCTTTACCGGTTCCATTTTCGCCCAGTATAAAAATATTGGCATCGGTGGGTGCAATTTTTTCAATCTTAAAAAAAATATCGCTCATCACTTCCGATTTGCCGATGATTTCTTTACCAATATTAAATGCATTGCTTACCGGTATATCGGATATTACTTTTCCTTTCCCTTTTAAAATACCAGTTATGGCATTTAATAATTTTTCATTGTGCCAGGGCTTTACAATAAAATCAGTAGCACCTTCTTTTAACGAACGAACAGCCAGGTCAATATCTCCATAAGCAGTTATCATGATTACAGAAATATTTTCATCCAGCGATTTTATTTTCTTTAACCAAAAAATACCTTCATTGCCTGTGTTGATGCTGCTTTTAAAGTTCATATCAAGCAATACAATATCAAACTTTGATGATGATAACAGCGACTGTATCATTTCGGGATTTACTTCTGTAACTACTTCTTTTGCTTCGGTTTTTAATAAAAGCTTTACAGCAGTGAGTACATCTGTATCATCATCAATAACCAATATCCGTGCATTTTTTAAAATCATAAAAAAAATATTCAAGTGCTGTGCAAGTATAGCGTTTTTAAAGTTATTCTGTTAATGATTTTGAGTAAAAAAGTATAAGCGGAAAATTTTTGTATCAAAAACGTATAACAGTTGTATCAAAACCGAACAGGTTTATTTTTTGCTTATTTTAATCTTGCTGAAAAACAAGCTATTAAGTTTTGGCATGGCATTTAATATGCTTAAAGTGAAAATAAATTTATTAAAATTTAAAAACTAAAGCCATGAACTTTCAATCATCAAAAAACTTATCACTCGTAAATAACGAAGGGGTAAACAATTTGCCAGCAGAATTAAAAAAAATAATACTGCCCGATTTTAAAAAAGCCGGCAACCATAATTTTAGCGCAGCCGAATTGTGGAATATTCAACGTAATAAAAGAGTGAAGCGCAACAGGTGGTATTTTTAAGAAAACCATAAAACTGTATCAAAACCGAACAGTTTCTGTATCAAAACCGAACAGTTTTAATAACTGCTTATTTTTAAAAATTTGTAAACCAGTGTTTTAGCTTGTGGCACAACTTTGAATATTGTTATTTGCACAATACATATATATATGTATCAATAAAAGCACTAAAACAGGTTTCTTTAATAAAGTTTTATGGACAGAGTAATTGAAAAAAAAGGTTGGAACAAAAAAAGAATAACGCTTGTAATTGGCATTATTGCTTTACTGGCATTAATAATAGCCAGTTGGTATTTTACATCGGGCAAATCAAAACTTAATGTTAATACCGATAGAATTACTATCAGCGAAATTAAACAAGGAACTTTCCAGGAGTTTATACCTGTAAATGGTGTGGTACTACCTGTAACAACTATATACCTTGATGCGTTAGAAGGAGGAAGGGTTGAAGAAAAATATGTGGAAGACGGCGCTATCATGAAAAAAGGCCAGCCCATACTTAGGTTAAGTAATACCGACCTTGAGCTGAGCCTGGTAAACCAGGAGACATCAGTTTTTAACCTACTTACCCAAATGCAGATATCACGCAATGCTGCACAGCAAAATACTATTGGTAAATTAAACCAGCGCACCGATGTGGATAATGCATTAAAAGAAGCCGAACGAATTTATAAACTAAATAAAAAATTGTACGATGAAAAAGTAATAGGCAGCCAGGAATTTAAACAATCAGAAAATAATTATAAATATCAACTTGAAAAGAAAAAACTTGCTGATGAAGTGCTAAGAAAAGACTCAGTATCTACAAGGCAGGAACAGAACCAGGCCAGTGAATCGTTTGCACGTACACAAAATGCTTTGCAGGTGATGCGTAAAAAAGTGGGCGACCTGATTGTAAGGGCGCCGGTTGACGGGCAGCTTACATCGCTGGATGCAGAAATTGGCCAGTCGAAAAATAAAGGCGAACGTTTAGGACAAATAGATGTGATGAGCGGATTTAAAGTGCGGGTAGATATTGATGAACATTATATATCCAGGATATTTAACGGGCTGATAGGAGAATGTAATATTGCAGGAAAAGAATACAAGCTTAGTATAAAAAAAGTTTTTACGCAGGTAACCAATGGCCGTTTCCAGGTGGATATGCAGTTTAACGATACCGTGCCGCAGGGCATACGCCGTGGACAAACATTACAGATAAGGCTTGCATTGAGCGACGAAACAACAGCTTTGCTTTTGCCTAAAGGAGGTTTTTATCAACAAACAGGCGGTAACTGGATTTTTAAATTGGCTGATAATGGTAAGGTTGCCTATAAAGTGGATATTCAACTGGGTCGCCAAAACCCCGATTATTTTGAAGTAATGCAAGGCCTTAAACCGGGTGATAAAGTAATTACATCCAGCTATGAAAATTATGGCAATATGCAGGAGCTGGTATTAAAGAAAGAATAAGATTAAACCATTCGTAAAAATTAAAGTTATGAGAAAACTAATTCTTTTATTGATGATGATTTTTATACTGTGCATTAGTTTGCTTAATGAAAATAAGCTACAGGCTTGTGATGCAAATATGGCTGTATGCGGCGTTTTAAATACATCAACAACTGAAGTGAAAACAAACGTTAATAAAATTCAAGTTGAATATACAAGTGAAATTGATATGCCGCTAAATGCATTGATGAACCCATTTATACCTATGTAATCATTATTTTTTTAAAACATAAAAGTTAACCATGATAAAAATTACTGAACTGGAAAAAATCTATCGCACAGAAGAAGTAGAAACTGTTGCCTTAAATAAATTATCAATTGAAGTAAAGGAGGGAGAGTTTGTTGCCATTATGGGGCCATCGGGCTGTGGTAAATCTACCTTGCTAAACATATTGGGCTTGCTGGATGACCCTGATGCAGGCAGTTTTATTTTTAACGGCACCGAAGTGGCGCATTTTAATGAAAGAAAAAGAGCCGACCTGCGTAAACACAATATTGGTTTTGTTTTTCAAAGCTTTAACCTCATTGATGAATTAACAGTGTTTGAAAATGTAGAACTGCCTTTGATTTATACCGGCGTAAAAGCCGGCGACAGGAAAAAAAGAGTGGAAGAAGTGCTGGATAAGATGCAGATTATGCACCGGCGAAACCATTACCCACAGCAGCTTTCGGGTGGGCAGCAACAAAGGGTGGCTGTGGCAAGGGCCGTGGTAAATAACCCAAAACTTATTCTTGCCGATGAGCCTACCGGTAACCTCGATTCATCGAACGGTAATGATGTAATGCAATTGCTTACCGACCTGAATGAAAAAGGAACCACCGTGGTAATGGTAACACACTCTGAGCATGATGCCCGGTACAGCCACCGCATCATTCGCATGCTTGATGGGCAGGCCGTAATTGAAAACCTGATGCTATGATGATGACATAAGTATGTAAAATATTGGTTTAATCGCCGCCATGAAAACAACCAGTAAAAGTATAGCCATGATACGTAATTATATTAAGATTGCCTGGATGAATATGAAGAAGAATAAATTCTTCACCTTCATCAATATTTTTGGCCTTAGCGCCGGGCTTGCCTGCTGTATGCTCATTTCGCTTTACATCGTAAATGAAATTAGTTACGATAAATACCAGCGCAATGCAGATGATATCTACCAGTTGGGAACCATCTTTGTACAACAGGGAAAAGAAACTAAGATGCCGAGTACACCGGCGCCAATGGGTAAAACCATGCAGATGGAATATGCACAGGTTGTACAATCAGCTAGGCTGTTGCCACTTTTTGCAGATGATAAAACTTTAATTCAATATAAAAGTAATAATCAAACCCCGGCATCATTTTACGAAACGGGTGGCTGCATTGCCGATTCTACTTTTTTTAAAATGTTTACTTATGATTTTATAGAAGGAACACAGGCAACAGCTCTTGATAATCCTAAAACTGTTGTTTTAAGCGAAGAAATTGCAAAAAAAATATTTGGCAACCAGCCTGCATTAAATAAAGTTATACATATAAGCAGTAATACAAATGGCGAAAACGATTATTTAGTTACAGGTGTGTTCAGGCCAATTCGTAAACCATCACATATCAATTGCAGGTTTTTTCTTTCTTTAAGAGGTGGTGCAATGGATGCATATATTGCAGAAAGGGGAACCAATTTTGTTAACAACAACATGTTTTATACCTACCTGCAATTAAAGCCAGGCAGTGATAAGAAAATACTACAGGCACAGTTTCCTGCATTTATTGAAAAATATGCAGGCAACGATTTGAAAGCAATGGGAGTAGGAAAGAAGATGTTTTTAACTGCTTTAAAAGATATTCATTTACGCTCGGGTATGAATAATAATGTAACCCCGCCGGGCAGTCTTACTTATTTATATATACTTGCCAGTATTGCATTGTTTACTTTATTGATAGCCTGTATCAATTTCATGAACCTGTCAACAGCACGTTCATCAAAGCGTAGCGCCGAGGTGGGTATAAGAAAAGTGTTGGGTGCAGAACGAAGTTCACTCATCAGCCAGTTCCTGGGAGAATCTGTATTAATTAGCCTGGTGGCATTTGTTTTTGCACTTGCTATTACTATGTTTATGTTGCCGGCATTTAATTCTGTATCGGGTAAAAACCTTAGCCTTTCTATTTACGATGACGGATTAACAATCATCATCTTCATTGCAGTGGCTATTGTTGCAGGTTTACTGGCTGGCAGTTATCCTGCTTTTTATTTGTCTTCGTTTAAACCCGTAAAGGTGTTAAAAGGAAAACTCACTAATTCACTTGCGGTAGTATCACTTAGGAAAGGGTTGGTTGTATTCCAGTTTATCATTTCTGTAGTCCTCATCATTGCTTCAATTGTTATATCAAAGCAAATGTCTTTTTTGCGTTCGGCCGATCTTGGTTTTACAAAAGACCAACAGCTAATTATCCCTTTAAGAAGTGAAACAGCCAAAAAGATTTATCCATCTTTAAAAACCGAGATCGCAAAATTATCACAGGTTGAAAATGTGGGAGCATCTAACTACAATCCCGGCATTTTTAATCCAAGCGATAATTTGTATTATAAAGACGGGCAAACTATGAATGATGCAAAACGTACTCGTGCTAACACAGTAGATGTAAGTTACCTGCGTACATTAGGTGTTCAACCGCTTGCCGGCCGTTTGTTTTCTGAAGAGTACCCGGCTGATACAGGATTTAGGGTTATACTGAATGAAACAGCTATAAAGCAAATTGGTTTTAAAAATGCACAGGATGCTATTGGCAAAAATGTTTATTTCGATTTCCAGGGGAAAAATTATGCGTTTGAAATTATTGGTGTGCTTAAGGATTTTCATTTTGAAGATATGCATCTGCCAATAACTCCTTATGGCTATAATTTAAGTATGGGCAATGATTTTAATTACCTGTTAGTGCATTCTAAACCGGGTAATATAGCATCATTATTAAAAACAATTGAAACAAAATGGCATGCATTAAATCCAAACGAGCCATTTGAATATAGTTTTTTAGATGAAGATTTTCAAAGAAATTATGAAGCTGATAGCAGGCTTTCATCAATAGTTGCATACTTTACATTAATTGCTATAATTATTTCCTGCCTGGGTTTATTTGCCCTTGCAACCTTTAGTGCCGAACAACGAATAAAAGAAATAGGTGTACGCAAAGTTTTGGGTGCAAGTGTTGCCGGCATTGTTGCGCTTTTATCGAAAGATTTTTTAAAGCTTGTAATTATTGCCATTGTGGTGGCTACTCCAATTGCATGGTATGTTATGTATCGTTGGCTACAGGATTTTGCTTATCGTGTTAATATTAACTGGTGGGAATTTGTACTGGCCGGTATTATAGCGGTGGTTATTGCAATCATTACAATAAGTTACCAGGCAATCAAAGCAGCATTGGCTAACCCGGTGAAGAGTTTGAGGACAGAGTGAAGAATTAACAATTAATCATTATCAATTAACAATTAAAAAGATGTTTAAAAATTATTTCAAAATAGCATGGCGAAATCTTGTAAAAAATAAAGTGTATTCGGGTATTAATATAATGGGACTTGCTGCGGGGATGGCTGTGGCAATGTTGATTGCTTTGTGGATATGGGATGAAGTTACCTACGACAGGTATTTTGATAACCACAACCAACTGGCACAGGTTATGACAACCGTTGTGGATAATGATGGCAAAATGGCAACTAGCAGGGCGGTTTGTATGCCCATTGGTAAAGAGTTGCAACAGAAATATGGAAGTGATTTTAAAAACATTTCAATGTCGTCATGGAATTTTAGCCATGTGCTGGGTGTAGGTGAAAAAAAAATCAGCGAAAAAGGTATGTGGGTGGAGGCATCTTTCCCCTCAATGTTTTCGCTAAAGATGATAAAAGGCAACATCAATGCATTGAATGACCCTTCTTCTATTTTGATAAGTTCATCACTGGCTGAAACATTTTTTGGTAATGCTGACCCACTCAATAAAATGATAAGGTTGGATAACAGGGACAATTATAAAGTAGCCGGTGTGTTTGAAGATTTCCCTGATAACACTACAATAAATGACTCGAAATACTTTCTCCCCTGGAAAAAGTATATCACTACTGAAAACTGGTTAAAAGAATCAGCGACAGAATGGAACAATCATTCATGGCAATGTTATGTGCAGATGGCTGATAATATTGATATGGAAAAAGTTTCCGGGAAAATAAAGAACATAGTGATGGCACATAAAGATGCAAAGACTGAAGGAGTGGAGCAGGCATATATTTTCCCGATGAATAAATGGCGTTTGTACAGTGATTTTAAAAACGGCATACCTGCCGGTGGACGAATACAATTTATCTGGTTGTTTACAATCTTAGGTGTGTTTGTATTGTTGCTTGCATGCATCAACTTCATGAACCTGTCCACTGCACGAAGCGAAAAACGAGCAAAGGAAGTTGGTATCCGTAAAACTGTGGGTTCATTGCGCTCACAATTAATCAACCAGTTTTTAAGCGAATCAATTGTAGTGGCATTTATATCATTTGTGTTTTCAATTCTGCTGGTATTTTTACTATTACCACTTTTTAATACTTTGGCTGATAAACATATCAGCATTCCCTGGAGCAATATATATTTCTGGTTAATAGCAATTGCGTTTACATTCTTCACAGGATTAATTTCCGGCAGCTATCCTGCATTGTATTTATCAAGGTTTAAGCCGATAAAAGTTTTAAAAGGTACATTCCGTGTTGGCAGGTTTGCTTCGCTTCCAAGAAAAGTATTGGTAGTAGTACAGTTTACTTTTTCAATTGCATTAATCATTGGCACCATCATCGTGTTTAAACAAATTCAGTATGCAAAAGACAGGCCTGTTAATTATAAGAAAGATGGATTGATAACTATTTTCCTGACCACATCTGATTTAAATGGTCATTATGATGCTTTCAGGAATGATATGCTTTCATCAGGCGCTGTAGCTGATATGGCAGAATCATCAAGCCCCACCACCAATATTTTTGCAAACCAGATAGGGTTTAACTGGCAGGGTAAAGATCCGAATACTATTCCATCATTCGGTACTGTTGCAGTTACAACCGACTTTGGTAAAACAATCGGATGGGAAATTAAAGAAGGCAGGGACTTTTCAAAAGATTTTGCAACGGATAGCTCTGCAATGATATTGAACGAAGCAGCAGTGAAACAAGTCGGAATGAAACAGGATATTGTTGGCCAGACTATCAATTTCAATGATAAAGATTATAAGGTGATTGGTGTCATCAAAGACATGGTGATGGAGTCACCATACAAACCTGTAACACCGACTGTATTTTTTAATGATCCAACCTGGGGTGGCATCATCACAATAGCAATAAAACAAAATATGCCGGTAACAACTGCCCTGGAAAAAATTGAAGCAGTATTCAAGAAATACAATCCTTCATCACCGTTTACATATACTTTCAATAATGAAACTTACGCTAAAAAATTTGCTGATGAACAACGCATCGGCAGCCTGGCATCATTCTTCACCGTCCTCGCCATATTTATTTCCTGTCTTGGTTTGTTTGGTCTTGCATCATTTGTAGCAGAGCAGAGAAAGAAAGAAATAGGTGTACGCAAAGTGTTGGGTGCATCAATATATAATCTATGGCAGATGTTGTCAAAGGAATTTGCATTGCTTGTAATCATATCATGTTTTATTGCCATTCCCTTAGCATGGCATTATTTAAATCAATGGCTTAATCAATATGATTACAGGACCACAATTTCTTTTTGGATTTTCATTGCATCAGGATTAGGTGCATTGTTTATAACACTGATAACAGTGAGTTTCCAGGCTATAAAAGCGGCGATGGCGAATCCGGTTAAATCTTTACGAACAGAGTGAGAAATTATCAATTAAAAATTAATAATTAGTAATTAATAAAATGTTAAAAAATTATTTCATCACGGCATGGCGCAATATGCTTCGAAATAAGGCAAACAGTTTTATTAACCTGTCCGGATTGACTATTGGAATAGCCTGTGCATTATTCATCGCTATTTTCATTCAAAACGAATGGAGCTATGATAAATTTCATAAAAATGCAGACCGGATATTCCAGGTTATACTAAATGGAAATATTAACGGGCAGGAATTCTGGGCCGGTAATACGCCACCCCCGGTCGGCTTCGCTTTAACACAGGCTATCCCTGAAATTGAAACCTACACCCGGTTATATAAACCGAATGACGTTGTTGTCCGAAATGAAGAGAATGGAACCATTAAAACATTTACAGAAAAAAATGTACTTGCCGTTGATTCAAATTTCCTGCAAGTGTTTGATTTCGGAATATTAGAAGGTAATGGCAATACGGCATTGATGAAAAACGGATCTGTTGTAATTACTGAAAATATTGCTAAAAAATATTTTGGTAATATAAAAGCTATTGGACAAACATTGTTAATAGGTCAAAACAATAAACCATTTGTCGTTACAGCTGTAACAAGAAATGTACCTCCTCAATCATCCATTCAATTCGATATACTGACACCGGTTGCTGATTACCCTGTCATAAAACAATTCAGTTGGAGCTGGGTTTGGCAACAAATGATCTGTTATGTAAAACTAAAGAACAATATTTCTACTGATGCAGCAAATATTAGAGCAATTGAATCAAAATTTCCTGCCGTAGTCAGGGTGCAGGCAGCAAGCGCCTTCAAACGTATCGGTAACCCATTTGATGAGTTTATTAAAAATGGAGGCAAATGGAACTTTCATTTGATGCCATTCACTGATGTTCATCTCCGGTCATCAAAAGTAAGTATCCCCTGGATCAGCCACATCAGCAATATCAAATACATTTACATTTTCGGCAGCATTGCATTATTCATTATCTTTTTGGCATGTGTCAACTTTATGAATCTTTCTACAGCCAGGGCGGCAAACAGGGGAAAAGAAGTTGGTATCCGCAAAGTTGCAGGTTCTACCCGGGCACAATTAGTCCGGCAGTTTCTTTCCGAGTCATTTTTATATAGTATCATTTCATCAATATTTGCAGTTGTATTAGTTACTCTTTTACTAAAACCATTTTCAGTAATCATAGATGAGCCGGTTAGTTTTCAGTCAGCCTTTACGCCCAACATTTGTTTCGCATTAATTGGTTTGACTTTAATTGTAGGGTTGCTTGCAGGTATTTATCCTGCTCTTTATCTCACCTCTTTCAAACCAGTATTAGTTTTAAAAGGAAATCATTCCTTTTCATCCTGGGGGAAAACTTTGTTATTGCGGAATAGCCTTGTAGTTTTTCAGTTTGTTATTTCTACCATAATGATAATTGGAACCCTGGTAGTATTAAAGCAATTAAAATTTTTCCGGGACACAGATCTCGGATTCAATAAAGAAAATGTGATTGTCATTTCCGGCTCAAACAGGCTGGGAAAGAGTGAAGAGAGTTTCAGGCAAACGGTAATTCAAATTCCCGGAGTTATCAATGCAGGAATTACAACAGGGATACCTTCAGGATCTTATTTCGGAGACAGCTATCAGCCGCAACCCGAATCTGTGAATACAACAAAAGAACTTAATTTATTTTCCTACATGGTAAGTGATGATTTCATTCCCACGCTTGGTATAAAACTGCTTGAGGGAAGAAATTTTTCAAAAGATTTCAACGATTCTGCTTCTGTAATTCTGAATGAAGAAGCAGTAAAGCAAATAGGATGGAAACATCCTATTGGAAAATGGCTCGACTACCCAGGAGGTAATATGACAAGATTTAAAGTAGTGGGTGTTGTTAAAAACTTCAATGTAGAATCGCTCCGTTCAGAGATGTCAGCCTTTGCTCTGTTCCATACTTCTTCCAAAACTTATGATCTTGGCAATTCGGATATTGTGGTAAAGATCAAACCTGACAATCCTGCTGCAACACTGACTCAAATAAAAAATAAGTGGAAAGAATTTTCAAGTAGTGAGCCTTATGATTTTAATTTTCTCGATGCCCAGGTAGATTCACAATATCGTACAGAGCAAAGATTCGGAAGCATTTTCGGTTTATTTGCTGCACTATCCATTTTTATTGCATGCCTGGGATTATTTGGATTATGTACGTACGTGGTAGAACGCAGAAAAAAGGAAATTGGTATTCGCAAGGTATTAGGGGCTACCGTCGAAAGTGTAGTTTCGCTAATCTCTAAAGATTTTTTGAAGCTCACCATTCTTGCTGTCATTATAGCTTTTCCTATAGCCTGGTGGATAATGACTAAATGGCTTGAGGATTTTGCTTATCGTATCCATATTGAATGGACAGTTTTTATAATGGCAGCTTTATATATAGGAGTAATTACATTATTTTCTATAAGCTACCAGGCAATAAAAGCCGGCTTAAATAATCCTGCTAAAAATTTAAAATCAGAATAAAATCCAAAATCGTAAATATGTTTAAAAATTATTTCAAAATTGCATTAAGAAACCTAACAAGGCATAAAGGATATACCGCCATTAATATTACGGGGCTGGCTGTAGGCATGGCTGCCTGCCTGTTATTGTTTCTTGTAATCCGTTACGAACTTGGTTACGATAAATTTCAACCCAATTACAATAAAATATATCATGTGGTAACGCAGGATAAGTATGATGCAGGCATAACTTATAACAGCGGTGTTCCTGTACCTGCACTGGATGCATTGCGATTGACGTTTCCCAATGTTCAGTTTGCAGGTATCAGCTCTGTTTATGGCAGCCAGGTAACAGTAGAAGAAGCAGGGAAAGAAAATACTGCCAATAAAAAATTTATAGAACCCACAGGGATGTTTTTTTGTGAGCCGCAGTTTTTTCAATTGTTCAGCTACAAATGGCTTGCCGGCAATGCTGCTGTTTTAAAAGACCCCAATATGGTAGTTCTTACAAAAAAAATGGCTGAAAAATATTTTGATAACTGGAAAGATGCTATTGGAAGATTTATCAGGTTGGATAATGCAATCACTTTGAAAGTGGCAGGTATTATGGATGATATAAAAGAGCATACCGATTTCCCCTTGGGCGTGGTAATCTCTTATGCAACGCTTAAGAAAAACGGGGCGCCTTATAATTTTTATGCCGATAACTGGAATACCACTTCAAGCAACTACCAGGTATTTGCCCTGCTGCAAGATAAGAACGCTGTTGCCGGTATAAACAATCAGTTAATAAGTTTTTGTAAAGAACATTACCCACAAAGGGGGGCAGGCTCATCAGTTAAAACACATTTCCTGGAGCCATTAAGTAACCTGCATTTCGATAGCCGGTTTAATACATTTGGCGATCATCAAACAAGCAAATCTACTTTATGGACACTATCGCTTATCGGCATCTTCATCATCATTATGGCTTGTATCAATTTTATAAACTTATCAACTGCACAGGCTGTAGGCAGAAGCAAGGAAGTGGGGATAAGAAAAGTTTTAGGAAGTAACCGCAAACAATTGTTCATGCAGGTAATGGGCGAAACAGGTTTGGTAGTAAGTACTGCAGCTATTGCAGCCATCATCATTGCCTTGGCCTGCCTTCCGTTTATAAAAAATGTGGCATTAATAAACGAACCATTAAGTTTGCTGAATGTGCAAACAATCTTATTCCTACTTACTGTAATAGTATTAGTAACATTATTTTCAGGTTTATATCCTTCGCTGATACTTTCGGGATTTAAACCTGCGCTTGCGCTTAAGAACAAGATTACTTCAGCAAAAGTTGGCGGTATATCTTTAAGAAGGGGATTGGTGGTTACACAGTTTGCCATTTCGCAGGTACTCATCATTGGCACAATAGTAGCTGTTAGCCAAATGAGTTTTGTAAAGAATGCCGACCTTGGCTATAATAAGGATGCAGTGCTTTTGCTGTCGGCAACTGCCGATAGCAGCGTGCAGGCAAAACATAGTGTATTTAAACAAAAGTTGCTGCAAACACCGGGTGTAGTATCGGTAAGTTTTAATACAGATGCGCCATCATCAGAAAATATATGGAGCACCAATTTTGCTTTCGATCATCGTGATGATGAAAAATTTCAGGTGCAGTTGAAATTTGCAGATGAAGATTATTTTAAAACATTTGGCCTTACATTAATTGCGGGCAGAGGGTATGATAAAAGCGATACGGCAAAAGAATTGGTAATTAATGAAACGCTGGTAAACAAACTAGGCTTAAAAAATCCACAAGATGCTATAGGTAAAGATATACGTACCGGCCGAAGTGCATGGAAACAGGTGGTTGGTGTGGTAAAAGATTTTAAAGCAAGTTCTTTAAAACAAAGTGTGCCACCATTAATAATTGCAGAATCCAGTAAATATTATTCTGTTACAGCTATAAAACTTCGCACTTCAAATATTTCAAAAGCACAAACTGATATACAGGCTGCATGGAATGAATTTAACCCGGCATTTGCCTATTCAAGCGTCTTTCTTGATGAGAATATCAATAGGTTTTATCAGCAGGAAAATCAGTTATCACTACTATATAAAATATTTGCAGCTTTGGCAATACTTATTTCTAGTCTTGGTTTATATGGACTGGTATCTTTTATGGCTGTGCAAAAAACAAAGGAAGTTGGAATTAGAAAAGTATTAGGAGCTTCATCTGCCAATATTGTATTCCTTTTTTCAAAAGAATTTACCATACTGATTACAATTGCATTTTTGATAGCAGCGCCATTAGCTTATTTTATGATGAACAATTGGTTGCAGGATTTTGCATATCGAATAAAAATTGGAGCAGGCATTTTTGTAATAGCGGTATTAATTTCTGTTTGTATCGCATGGTTAACGGTTGGGTATAAGGCAATAAAAGCATCCATAGCCAACCCTGTTAAGAGTTTGAGAACGGAGTGAGGGCTGTGATGAATGAAGGGGTTAAGTTAAAAATCAAAAGTAAAAAGTCAAAAACAAAAAGTTGAGTTATGAATAATGAGTTATAAGTTATGAGTGTTTGGTTACTTGGATTTCATTCAACATTCAAAATTCAGTGTTCAACATTCAATATTCAAAAAGTGATGATAAAAAATTTTTTCAAAATAGCATTTCGTAACCTGGTACGTAAAAAAGTATTTTCTTCCATCAATATACTTGGGTTAAGTATTGGTATGGCAAGCGCATTACTTATTTTATTATGGGTGCATAATGAATTGGGCTTTGATAGGTTTTATACAAACACAAGCAGGCTTTATCAAATGTACAACCGGGATAAGTTTGAAGGCGAAATGCATTCCTGGGGTGTCACACCTGTACCTATGGCAACGGCATTAAAAAAAGATTATCCCGAAGTGGAGGATGTGACCAGGTACAGCAATATCACATTCCTGGTTAGCAATGCTGATAAACGTTTTAACCTGCGTGGCGCTTTTGCCGACAGCAGTTTCCTGCAAATGTTTAGTTTGCCGCTCTTGCATGGCAATGCTGCAAATAGTTTGAATTCGAATTATAATATCGTACTTACTCAAAAGCTGGCCGTTAAATTATTTGGTAACGAAAATGCCATCGGTGAAACAGTATTGATTGATAGTGTTGAAAATTTCACTGTATCGGCCGTGCTTAAAGATTTACCTAACAACACTTCCTTTGACTTTGAATACCTGCTGCCCTGGTCATTTAGAAAAAAACTTGGTTGGGATAATGACAACTGGGCAAGTAATGAAGTAAGCACATTTGTGTTACTTAAACCCGGTGCATCACAAGCTGTATTTGATAAAAAGATTGAAAACATTACCAGGAACCATTCTAAAGAAACAACATTGGTTTTTTCGCACCCACTTAGTAGGTTACATCTTTATTCAAAAGACGACAATGGAAAATTGGTGGGCGGGCAAATTGAAACAGTAAGGTTGTTTACTATCATCGCTATTCTTATTTTGCTTATTGCCTGCATCAATTTTATGAACCTTTCAACTGCACAAAGTGAAAAGCGTGCAAAAGAAGTAGGTATAAGAAAAACAGCAGGAGCCGGGCGCAGGGGTTTGATATTTCAATTCTTCGGTGAAAGCATCCTCATCGCTTTTATCGCTTTCATTATCGGGCTGTTTATTGTACAGCTAAGCCTGCAGGGCTTTAACCAGCTTACTGGTAAGCAACTTTTTATTGATTATGCTAACCCCTTATTTTGGCTGTTTTCGTTAGTATTCATTTTTATTACAGGATTAACTGCAGGATGCTACCCGGCATTTTACCTTTCTTCTTTTACCCCTGTAAAAGTATTAAAAGGCAGTTTCAAAAAAACAAATGCATTGGTTACACCACGAAAAGTGTTAGTGGTACTGCAGTTTTCAATTGCTATTATACTTATCATCAGTACCATCATTGTAAGTCAACAAATAAAATTTGCACAAGACCGTGATACCGGCTACAACAAAAACAGCCTTGTTTACACATTTGTACAGGGCGATGCAGATAAAAACTATCCGCTTATCAGGCAAGAACTTTTAAGCAGTGGTTCAGCGGTATCTGTTTCAAGGTCTTCAAACCCTATTACACAAAGAAGAGGCGACAGTTGGGGGTTTTCGTGGGATGGAAGTACAGAAGCAGATAAAAAAACTGATTTTGTAAGAATGGGCACCGATGCTGGTTTTGTAAAAACAATGGGAGTTGAATTGTTGCAGGGCAGGGATATTGACATTTACAATTATCCAACCGACAGCACAGCGATACTGTTAAACGAATCGGCAGTAAAAGCCATGCATGTAAAAAAACCATTGGGTATGATAGTTAAAAATTTTGGCGATATGCAGTTTCATGTGGTAGGTGTAGTGAAGGATTTTATATTGGAATCGCCATTTGAAAAAAAGGTAAACCCTATCATAGTCTTTGGCCCTTCGGTTGATTTTTTACAGGTGATACATTATAAACTAAACCCTTTGCAAAGTGCATCAAAGAATATTGCCATGGCCGAATCGATATTTAAAAAATATAATCCACAAATGCCTTTTGAGTATTTTTTTGTAGATGAATCGTATGCCAAAAAATTCAAATCACAGCAACGAACAGGTAACTTATCGGCATTGTTTGCAGGCTTGTCAATTTTTATTTCGTGCCTGGGCTTGTTTGGCCTTGCCATATATATAGCCGAAAGCCGTATAAAAGAGATAGGAGTACGTAAAGTATTGGGTGCAAGTGTTACAGGTATTGCTTCATTGTTATCAAAAGATTTTTTAAAGCTGGTTTTAATTGCATTTATTATTGCTTCTCCCATTGCATGGTTTGCTATGAACAAATGGTTGCAGGGTTACACTTATCGGATAGATATACAATGGTGGGTATTTGTTTCAGCTGGTATTTTGTCGGTACTCATTGCCTTTATTACCGTAAGTTACCAGGCTGTAAAGGCTGCCATGTCTAACCCGGTTAAAAGTTTAAGAACAGAATAAAAGTATTATTATGATTAAAAACTATTTTATAACTGCATTTAGAAATTTTAAGCGTAATAAAAGTTATACTCTTTTAAATACAATGGGATTAACGGTAGGTATTGGCGCCTGTTTCTTAATTTTTTTAATTATACAGTTCGAAAGTAGCTTCGATAATTTTCATCCAAAGAAAAATAGTATATATCGCATTGGTACACAAAATTATAACGAAAATGGTTTTGATTATAATGATGGCGTTAACTTTCCGGTTGCTAATGGAATTCGTAATGATTTTCCGGAGATAAAAGAAGTGGCTTCTATAGTTAAAGAAGAAGGACAGGTAACTGTTGAAGAAGAAACCGGGCACCTAAAGAAAATGCAGGAAGATAATTTTTATTATGCTGATTCCGAATTTTTTGAAATGTTTAATTTTGGATGGATAGTTGGAAATGCAAAGACTTCCTTAAATAATCCTAATAATGTAGTTCTTACGCAAGCTACTGCTGAAAGATATTTTGGTAACTGGAAAAATGCTGTTGGAAAAACAATAAAATATAAAAATAAAGACCTGTATACTGTTACAGGAATTTTAAAAAACCCACCTCAAAATACCGATTTTCCATTAGCTGTTGTAGTGCCCTATTCGGCTTTACAACATACAAGTAGAAAATCCTTGCTTGAAGACTGGGTGAGTATATATGGTAATACCAATACTTTTGTTGTGTTACCTGCCACACTTAGTGTTGAAAAATTCAACAAACAATTAAAAGTGTTTGCAAAAAAACACAAACCTGCAGATTATGCCAATGATAGTTATATAGCACAACCTTTATCAGAAGTACACTTTGATGAAAGATTTGGTAATTATAACCACCGTACTTTTAGTCATTCGCTTATTAATGTTTTATGGCTTATAGGGATATTTCTAATTGTAATTGCTTGTGTAAATTTTATTAATCTTGCTACGGCACAATCAGTTAACAGGTCAAAAGAAGTAGGTGTAAGAAAAGTTTTAGGCAGTGGCCGTAAACAGCTTGCATGGCAATTTTTAAGCGAAACAGCATTGATAGTAATTGTTGCTGTTATATTGGCAATTGCCTTATCAATTTCACTATTGCCTTTTTTAAATAACTTTTTAGGTACTCATATCGGCATACAGGTTTTTAAAAATCCATCAACAATCTTTTTTATAGTATCTGCTGCTTTATTAGTTACTTTTTTAGCCGGTATTTACCCTGCTATCATATTATCAGGTTTTAATCCAATAACTGCATTAAAAAGTAAAATAACTGCTAAAATGGTGGGGGGCATCACATTAAGGCGGGCTTTAGTGGTGTTGCAATTTGTAATTGCTCAAATCCTCATAATAGGAATGTTTATTGTGGTAAGCCAAATGAATTTGTTTAAGAATACTTACCTTGGTTTTACTAAAGATAATATTATTAATGTGCCATTATTCAATGATAGTATAAACCTTACAAAAACTGATTACCTGCGTAACCAATTGTTGAGTAACCCTGATATTAAAAACGTAAGTTTCAGTTATGGCAGCCCTTCTGATAATGGCAACTGGACTAGTGATTTTAAATTTGACCATGCTGCAAAAGCTACCAATTTTAATGCTAATCTTAAATTTGCCGACCCCGAATATTTTAAAACTTATAACCTTCAATTTGTTGCCGGGCATGCTTATAGCAATAGTGATACAGTAAGGGAATATGTAGTAAACGAAACATTACTTTTAAAACTAGGAATCACCAATCCGCAAAAGGCTATTGGTAAACAAATTAACTTTTGGGATGAAGATATAGCCAATATTGTAGGTGTTATTAAAGATTTTAATTCTTATTCATTAAGCGAGCCAATAGTACCTGTTGTGTTAACAACAAGGAAAGAAGTTTATCGTACAATTAATATTAAAATAAGGGCTGGATCAGAAAAAACAGTTTTGCCATATATAGAAAAATTATGGTCGGCCACATATCCTGAGAATGTTTACGATTACAAATTCCTTGATGATAAGATTGCTAACTTTTATAAACAAGAAAGCAAGTTATCTCAACTATATAAAATTTTTGCCGTACTGGCTATTTTTATTAGTTGTCTTGGTTTGTATGGATTGGTATCTTTTATGGCAGTGCAACGTACAAAAGAAATGGGCATCCGTAAAGTGTTAGGTGCATCTGTTCGTAATATTGTATTCCTGCTTTCAAAAGAATTTACATTACTAATTGTCATCGCTTTTGCAATTGCTTCTCCCATTGCCTATTATATAATGAACAAATGGTTGCAAAATTATAGTTACCGTATTCCTATTGGCGCTACTATCTTTTTGCTGGCAATAACTTGCTCGGTGGTTATTGCATGGTTAACAGTTGGATATAAGGCAGTAAAAGCGGCTATTGCTAACCCGGTTAAAAGTTTAAGAACGGAGTAAGAAATATGTTAAATAATGAATGAAAGTTTTAAGTAAAAAGTAAAAAATCAAAAGTAAAAAAAATAGAGTTATGAGTTATAAGTTATGAGTGTTTGGATGCTTGGATTTTATTCAACATCCAACATCCAACATTCAACATATAGCATTCAAAATTCAAAATTCAAATAAAATGTTTAAAAATTATTTTAAAACGGCATTACGTAATCTTCGTAAAAATAAATTATACTCCATCATTAATATTTTTGGATTAACGGTGGGGCTTGCTGCATGCCTGTTGATTGGTATTTATATCAACAATGAATTAAACTATGATAAGTTTAATTCAAATGCCGATAGAATTGTGAGGGTGACCATGGAATTTAAACAAGCCGAAACGGTAAATAAAGTAGCTACCACAGGAACAAAAGTGGGTCCACAGTTTAAAAGAACCTTTCCGGTTATTGAAGATTATGTTCGTACTTACATAGGTAGCAGTATTGTAAAATATGAGACTAAGATTTTTGATGAACCAAGGGTATTATATGCAGATGACCCATTCTTTAAAATATTTTCATTTAAAATAATAGAAGGAGATGCTGCAACAGCGTTGGATGCGCCGGGTAAAGTAGTACTTACCAAATCAATGGCTGAAAAATATTTTGGTAAAGAGGATGCATTAAATAAAACACTAAATGTAAGCGGTAAGGATATGATTGTATCTGCGGTTTGCCAGGATGCCCCTCAAAACTCACAATTGAAATTTGATTTTGTTACCCAATTTCTAAACTTAAATAATGTAAAAGAAGAAAACTGGTGGACAGCCAACTGGGTTACTTATTTATTATTGCGAGATAAAAACAGCATACCACAACTTGAGCAGCAGGTAAATAATTATATGCAAACCCCCGCAGTGAGGGCAGAAGCCCGTTTAGATGGGAGCAATTATCTCTCTTATCACCTGGAACCATTAACCAGCGTTCATTTACATTCTTCTCTTGCCGGTTTTGAACCTAATGGCAGTATCACTTATGTGTATTTGTTTTTAATGATTGCATTACTCATTCTCATTATAGCGTGTGCTAACTATACCAATCTTGCTACTGCACAATCAACCGGCCGCAGCGGCGAAATTGGCATGCGTAAAGTGATGGGGGCAACAAAAAAACAAGTATTTACACAGTTCATCGGCGAGTCGTTTGTTATCACTTTCATTGCTGCGCTGCTGGCATTTTTATTGAGTATGTTATTAATACCCTATTTCAATAATATTACCGGAACACAATTTGTTGTGAAAGTTTTGTTTCAGCCGGTTCCTGTGGTTTCTCTTTTTGTGTTTTGCATCCTGGTTAGTTTTTTTGCAGGTTTGTATCCTGCACTGGTACTTTCTGGTACACAAATAATTGGTGTGCTAAAAAAAGGATTCACTTTTACCGGGGGAAATAACCTGCTACGAAAAGGTTTGATTGTTGTACAGTTTTCAATTTCAATTTTTCTAATCATATATACCGTTGTCATTTTGCAGCAAATGAATTTTATGCAAACCAAAAACCTGGGGTACAATAAAAATCATGTTGTGGTATTACCCATTGGTGGAAAAATGAAAAAAGATTTTCAGAATATAAAAGAAGCAATTGAAAAAGTTCCGGGTGTAGAGGGGGTTACAGCATCTTATGAAACACCTGAATTTGTGGAATGGGGAGATGGGATAACAGCCATTGATGAAAAAGGTAAACACGAAATTTCGTTAAATGCAATGCCTGTTGACCTTGATTTTATTGGTACACTTAAAATGCAACTGGCAGCAGGACGTGATTTTCAGCAATCTGATTTTGCCATTATGGATACCAGTAATGACTATGCAAATTACCGGCAGCCATTTATAATTAATGAAACTTTAGCAAAAAAACTTGGCTGGACACCCGAACAGGCAATTGGAAAAATTATAGATAAAGGCTCGCCGGGGCCTGTAGTAGGTGTTGTTAAGGATTTTAATTTCAGTAGCCTGCATAACCCTATTGGCCCATTGGTAATGTTCCTAAGCAGGGATTTTGCAAATAATTTTATGGTTCGTATTGCGGGGAATAATACAAAAACCACTTTAAGTAATCTTGAAAATGTTTGGAAACAACGGGTGCCTGAACGGCCATTTAATTTTCATTTTTTAGATGATGATTATAATAATCTTTACCAGGCCGAACAAAGAACATCTGTTTTGTTTAGTGTGGCTGCGGGCCTTGCCATTATACTTGCCTGCCTTGGATTGTTTGGCCTTGCAGCTTTTACAACCGTGCAACGCACCAAAGAAATTGGTATAAGAAGAGTATTGGGTGCAACAGTAAGCGGTATTGCCATGCTGGTATCATCAAATTTTTTAAAGTTGGTTGCTGTAGCAATTATAATTGCAGCGCCACTTGCCTGGTGGGCAGCCAACAACTGGTTGCAGGATTTTGCTTTTAGGATACCGGTGCAATTATTTGTTTTTTTAATTGCAGCAATAGTAACAATGCTAATAGCCTTTATAACCGTTAGTTTTCATTCGGTAAAAGCAGCGCTTGCAAACCCTGTGAAATCTTTGCGAACAGAGTAGTTTTAATTATGAGTTATGAATTAAGAATTATGAATGTTGAGTTATGAATTATGAGTTATGAATGTTGAATGTTGGATGTTGAAAGTATTATTAAATAAAGTGAATTTGTTACATAACGAAAAAACGAGTAACGAAAAACGAGTAACGAGAAACGAACAACCAACAACCAAATAATATTACCGCCATGATAAAAAATTATTTTAAAATAGCATTACGAAACCTGGTAAAAACTAAAGGATTTTCTTTTATCAATATTACAGGCTTTGCAATTGGGCTAACCTGTTTTATGCTGATTGCAGTATATGTGTTAAATGAATTAAGCTACGACAAGTATCCTGCTGATGCAAAAAATATCTACCGTGTTAATTTGAATACTACCGGAAACGGAGAGGTTGCTGTGTATCCCAATGTAGATGTGGCTGTAGGCGAAGGAATGAAAAATGCGTTTCCAGAAATAAAAGCAACAACAAGGCTTACACAGGCAAATGATTTTGTAAAATACGAAGACAAACAGTTTAAAGAGGAACATCTTGCTTATGTAGATTCAAATTTCCTGCAAATGTTTTCAATTCCTTTTATAGAAGGTGATGGGAATAAAGCATTGGCTGAACCTAATTGTATAGTGATTTCTAAAGCTTTTGCTAAAAAATATTTTGGAAACCAACCTGCAATCGGTAAATCTTTAATGGTTGGTACCAATGCTGACATTTTTAAAGTAACCGGGGTTATTGATAAAGTACCAGACAATTCTCATTTTCACTTTGATGCTTTTTTAAGCCTTACATCCCGGCAAATTAAAAGAACAACTTGGAGCAATATTGGTTTTTACACTTACCTTTTACTTAACAAGGATGTTGATCCTAAAAAACTGGAAACCAAATTTCCTCAATTGGTTGCTAAATATGTAGTACCCGAAGTACAACACGACATGGGAGTAAGCCTTGCCGAAGCACAGAAGTCGGTAAATAATTTTGTGTTCACATTGCAGCCTCTAACTGATATTCACCTGCGTGGCAATACAAAATACGAGCTTGAACCTAACAGTGATATTCAATATATTTATATTTTTTCGGCATTAGCAATATTTATATTACTGCTTGCTTGTGTAAATTTCACTAACTTATCAACTGCACGTGCTTTAAAAAGAGCCAGGGAAGTAGGTATACGTAAAGTATTGGGCTCGGTTAAAAAACAATTGATATTTCAGTTCCTTATCGAATCAGTGTTGTTAACTTTTTTTGCAATGCTTTGTGCTTATGTGTTGATATACTTTTTGCTTCCCTATTTCAATCAGTTAGCTGATAAAAATATCAGCTTTGGTTTTTTCCTGGGATACCAGTCAATAATAGTAATGCTACTTGTAAGTTGTGTAGCAGGCATATTAGCAGGTATCTATCCGGCTTTTTTCCTTTCATCGTTTAATACAATCAGGGTATTAAAAGGATCCTCCACTTCAGGTAATCAAAAAAGCCTGCTACGAAGCAGTTTAATAGTTTTCCAGTTTTTTGTTTCTGCAGCTTTAATTATTGCCACTATAGTGGTTTACCAACAGTTATCATATATGCAAAACAAAAAACTGGGTTATGATAAAGAGCAGGTTTTGATTTTACCTGATACAAGGTTATTGGGTAAAGACCAGGATGCCTTTAAACAACAACTTTTGCAGGATAGCCGTGTGTCTTCAGCAAGTATCAGTTGGGCAGTACCGGGTGGCCCTATCCGGAACGGAACAGAAATATTTCCTAAGAACAATAATGGAAATGGCGCCACTATTCATGCACATATTTTTAATGTAGATTATGATTACCTCAAAACATTAGGAATACAGGTGGTACAGGGAAGAAATTTTTCCAAAGACTTTCCAACAGATTCATCAGGTATTGTTATTAATGAAGCTGCAGTGCGTGAACTGGGATGGACAGGCACAAATCCAATTGGTAAATCAATAGTTCGTTCAGGGCAGCAAGAGCTTACAGTTGTAGGGGTTGTTGCCGATTTTAATTATGCATCCCTAAAACAAAAAATTGCACCAATTATGTTAATGCTTGGTAGAAATTACGGTGGTATGCTTGTTAAAATTAAATCGGATGATGTAAATGGATTTCTTAATGATTTAAAAACAAAATGGTCGTCATTTAATCCTGCCGGGCCACTTAGCTATAATTTTTTGGATGATAATTTTGCCAAATTATATTCCAGTGAACAGAAAACTCAACAAATTTTTACTGCTTTTGCAATAATAGCAATCATAATTGCCAGCCTTGGTTTATTTGCTCTTTCAGCTTTTGTTATTGAACAACGGTCAAAGGAAATTGGCATTCGCAAAGTACTGGGCGCCTCTGTTCAAAATGTATTCCTTTTAGTTTCAAAAGAATTTTTATTGCTGGTAGCAATTGCATTTATTTTTTCGGTACCGGTTACCTGGTGGGCAATGAATAGCTGGCTACAGGATTTTGCATATAGGATAAATATTACCTGGTGGATTTTTGCTGCTACAGGAATTATTACTTTTTTAATTGCATTATTAACTATCAGTTTCCAGGCATTTAAAGCGGCGTTGACAAACCCTGTTAAATCTTTAAGAACTGAGTAGTTTTAATTATGTGTTATGAATTAAGAATTATGAATGATGAATGTTGAATTATGAATGTTGGATGTTAGATGTTGAATGTATTATTAAATAAAGTGAATTTGTAACATAACGAAAAAACGAGTAACGAATAACGAGTAACGAATAACAATCAAACAACCAACAACCAATTAATATTACCGCCATGATAAAAAATTATTTTAAAATAGCATTACGAAACCTTTGGAAAAATAAAGGTTACAGCGCCATTAATATTTTTGGCCTTGCAGTTGGCCTGGCAAGTTGTTTACTCATTACACTATATGTAACTGATGAACTTAGTTACGACCGCTATAATAAAAAGGCTGACCGCATTTATAGGATAAATTCTGACATACGCTTTGGAGGCGCCGATTTGCATATAACCGAAACTTCGGATATGATGGGCGAACTGTTGAAAAAAGATTATCCGCAAGTGGAAGAATACACCCGTATTTATAATAACGAAGGCGATAAATTAATTAAGAAAGGCGATGAATTTATTGATGAACCCCGGATAGCTTATGTTGATTCAACATTCTTTGATGTTTTTACACTACCAGCAATTGAAGGTAACCCTCACAAAGCTTTATTTGAACCCAATACAGTTGTACTTACGCAAACAGCTGCTTTAAAATATTTTAATGATGTACATGCAATTGGTAAGATTCTGGAGATAAAGAATGATGCAACTACAATCCCGTTTAAAGTTACTGCAGTAATTAAAGATGTGCCCAAAGAATCGCATTTTAATTTTGAGGTTTTCCTCTCAATGAAAAATGCCAACTATCAATGGGGCCAGCTCACCAGCCATAACTTTCATACTTACCTGTTATTAAAACCCGGTACCGATTATAAGGCATTTGAAAAATATTTTGACCAATTTACCGATAAATATGTGCTTCCTTATGCACAGCAATTTATCAAAATTAATAGCATGGATGAATTTAGAAAAGCAGGTAATAAACTTGAATATAGCTTAATACCTTTAACAGATATCCACCTAAAAAGCAATTTTAATTTTGAAATTACACCCTCCGGAAATATACAGTATGTTTATATTTTTTCTGTTGTTGCAATTTTTATCTTAATTCTAGCCTGTATAAACTTTATGAATTTAAGTACGGCACGCAGTGCCAAACGGGCCAAAGAAGTTGGCATACGTAAAGTGCTTGGCACCCAAAGAAAAACACTTATTACACAGTTTTTAACCGAATCTGCCATTACAGCTTTAATAGCGTTGGCATTAGCATTGCTTATTGCCTATTTAGTGTTGCCACTGTTTAATGATATTGCTGCTAAAACTCTTTCATTAACAGATCTCTTTAATAAACAATTAATCCTGTTTTTAATATTGCTGCCTTTTATTGTAGGTTTACTGGCAGGTAGTTACCCTGCTTTATACCTGTCAAAGTTTAAACCCATTACCGTGTTAAAAAATAATCTTCATACCGGGTTTAAAAAAAGCAGCCTCCGCAATGTGTTGGTGGTATTTCAATTTGCTATTTCTATCATGATTATTATTGGAACCATTATAGTTTATAGCCAGCTTCATTATATTCAAACAAAACAGTTAGGTTTTAATAAAGACCAGGTATTAATTATTGACGGAGCAAATGCATTGGGCAAAAATGCTCAGGCATTTAAAAATGATGTATTGGCAATGGAATCTGTTAGTTCGGGTACACTTAGTGCATATTTACCGGTATCTAACTCATCCAGGAGTGATAACTCTTATTCAAAAGAAGCGGTGATGAATACACAAAGCGGAATAGATATGCAAACATGGATTGTAGATTATGACTACATAAAAACAATGGGAATGGAAATAGTGAAAGGAAGAAATTTTTCAAAAGATTATGGTTCCGATTCATCGGCTATCCTTATCACCGAAACCACAGCCCGTATGCTTGGTTTTGATGACCCTGTTGGTAAAACAATCTATTCACCAACTGGGATTCCGGGTGCAGGTGCACTGGTGCCGGTACAAATAATTGGAGTTGTTAAGGATTTTAATTTTGAATCGCTTCGACGTAAACTGGGGCCATTATGTATGCATTTAGGTAATAGTAATGGGCTTGCTTCTTTTAAAGTTTCTTCAACCAATACAAAAAACCTAATTGCACAAATTGAAAAAAAATGGAAGCAGTTGGCGCCCGGTATGCCTTTCAGTTACCGGTTCATGAGCGATTCGTTCAATGAAATGTACCGTAGCGAACAAAGAGTGGGAAATCTTGCTGTTGTATTTGCCATCCTTGCTATAGTGATTGCATGTCTTGGTTTGTTTGGACTGGTTACCTATATGGCCGAACAAAGACACAAAGAGATAGGTGTACGAAAAGTGCTTGGTGCATCTGTAAGTAATGTAGTATTACTGCTTTCAAAAGATTTTTTGTTGTTGGTTGCCATTGCGGCTGTTTTGGCATTTCCTTTGGCCTGGTGGGGCATGCATAAATGGCTGCAAGACTTTGAATATCGTATTCATATCAATGTGTGGGTTTTTGTAATTGCAGGTATAGCTGCATTGTTGATAGCGTTGTTAACAGTAAGTTACCAGGCTATTAAAGCAGCGCTGGCAAACCCGGTTAAAAGTTTGAGAACAGAGTAAGAAGTGTGGTTAATGATGAATGTAGGGTTGTTTGGGTAAAATCAAAAGTAAAAAGTCAAAAACTAAAAGTAAAAAGTTAAGTTATGAATTATGAGTTATAAGTTATGAGTGTTAGGTTGATTGGTTTAAGTAAAAAGTAAAAAAGCAAAAATCAAAATTCAAATAAAGTGTTTAAAAATTATTTCAAAATCGCATTTAGGAATCTTGCTAGGAATAAAATTTATTCTTTGATAAATATAGCAGGATTAGCAATAGGCCTGGCCTGCGCCATGCTGATTATTTTGTATGTAAAAGATGAGATTAGCTACGACCGTTTTCAGTTAAAAGCAGATAATATTTACCGCATCGTAACGCATAACGTTGATAAAAACGGGGGTAAAATTCATAAGGATCCAAATACGGGGTATTTACAGGGTCCCCGTTTTATGCAAAATATTCCTGAGATAAAAAATTTTGTACGTATTCAGCAGGGTAATGAAAATATTAAACTCGGTGATGAAGTAAAAAACCAGGAACTGTTATATGTTGATTCTTCATTTTTTAAAATATTTTCTTTTCCACTTGTTAGTGGTAATGTCAATAATTGTTTGAATGAACCACTATCAGTTGTTATGACTGAAGATGCCGCCAGAACGCAGTTTGGTACAACCAATGTTATCGGAAGAATAGTAATGATGAAGGATGATAGTGTCTTTGTTCCTCATAAAGTAACTGCAGTGGTAAAAAACTGCCCTCAAAACTCTTCTATTAAATTTGATATGCTTTTGCCAATACGGGAATCTCAGGCAGATGCAACGAATAGCAAAAACTGGTTTAATTCTTTTCTTAACACTTTTGTAGTTCTCAATCCTCATTCGGATATACAGTCTGTTGAATCGAAAATGCAAAAATTTTATGTTACCGATACAAAAGATGCAATTATATCATTAAAAAAACAGTTTGGAGATGTAGTGGAAAGCTGGAAAAGTGAATACCATTTACAACCATTTCTTGCCATGCACTTAAGTACAGAACTTCCTTCTCAAAATGGTCTTTCAGGTGCAAGCAATCCGATGTATTCTTATATTCTTTCGGGAATTGCATTGTTTGTATTATTGATTGCCTGCATCAATTTTGTAAACCTTACTGTTGCCCGTTCTGTAAAACGTGCTAAAGAAATAGGAATAAGAAAAGTGGTAGGAAGTGACAGGAAACAACTTATTTTCCAGTTTCTGGGAGAGTCTTTTCTGCTTTGCTTAATTGCTTTTGTATTAGCAATAGCGTTGGTACAACTCAGCCTTCCTATATTTAACATGCTTTCAAATAAGGCGCTGGCGCTTTCTTATTTATTTGATATTAAACTGGTAGCCGGATACATACTGCTCTTTGTTTTCACTACTTTACTGGCAGGCTTTTATCCGGCAATTGTATTATCCGGTTATAAACCGGTAAAATCTTTGTACAACCGGTTTAACAATGTTGGAAAAAACTATTTACAAAAATCGCTTGTAGTGTTACAATTTACACTTGCCGCTTTCCTAATAATAGCTACGCTAACCATTTATAAACAATTCAATTTCCTTACAAACGAAAAATTAGGATATGATGATACGGATATTGTAACCATTCAAAAAGATTTTAAAACACATGAAGAAGCCTGGCTTTTTAAAAACGAATTATTGAAAAATCCTGGTATTGTTTCTGTGGCTCCCCGCAATGGAGGTTCCTGGTCTACTATTGCAAAACTTGGCAACGATTCAACCATAAATTTTGACTATGAAACAATAGATGATTCTTTCCTGCCTGTATTGAAAATTCCCTTGGCGCTGGGTAGAAATTTTTCTTCAGAATTTCCTGCTGATTCTGCTAATTCAATTTTGGTGAACGAAACTTTTGTAAAAAAAGCCGGATGGAAAAATCCTATCGGCCAAACGGTAAACTTCTGGTATAACAATAATAAAATTTATACTGTAATAGGTGTGGTTAAGGATTACCACTTTGAGTCTTTGAATAAAAAAATAGGCCCACAACTATTTACCATGAAACCCGAAAACCCGTATGGAATGGTTTTTATCAAAATAAAACCAAACACAGCTTCTGTTAGTTTAATGGCAATTCAAAAATCATTTAAACAATTATTTCCGCTTAACCCATATAGTTATGTTTTTATGAATGAAAAAAATAGGAAGGCTTATGAAGCAGAAGCAAAATGGAAACAGATTATGCTTTTTGGGGCATTACTAACTATTTTTATTTCATGTATTGGTTTGTTTGGTTTATCGGTACTTTCTGCTGAAAAGCGAACTAAGGAAATAGGAATACGGAAAGTTTTGGGTGCTTCGGTAAATGGAGTAGTAACAATATTATCGAAAGACTTTTTAAAATTAGTTTTCATTTCCCTTGTTATCGCAATACCTGCTGCCTGGCTGGCATCAAATAAATGGCTTGAAAATTATCCATATCGTATTTCTCTCAGCTGGTCATTATTTGCATTAGGTGCTTTATTGGTAATATTAATTGCATTAATTACGGTAAGCTTCCAGGCTATTAAAGCTGCAGTTGCCAACCCGGTTAAAAGTTTGAGAACGGAGTAAGAAGTGTGGTTTATGATGAATGTAGGGTTGTTTGGGTAAAGTCAAAAGTAAAAAATCAAAAACAAAAAGTAAAAAGTTAAGTTATGAATTATGAGTTATAAGTTATGAAAGTTAGGAAGCTTGAATTTCATTCAACATTCAAAATCAAAAAAGTTATGATAGAATTAAAAGGAATTTACAAATGGGTAAACACGGGTAATAACCGTACATTTTTATTAAAGGATATAAACCTTACAGTAAAACAAGGAGAATTTATTTCCATCATGGGGCCTTCGGGTTCGGGCAAATCAACTTTGCTGAATGTGATAGGTATGCTGGATGAATTTGATGAAGGCGAATATATTTTTATGAACGAACCGGTTCATAAGTTAAAAGAAAAGCAAAGGGCCGCATTGTACAAGCAATACATCGGCTTTGTATTCCAGGCTTACCACCTTATTGATGAATTAACAGTGTATGAAAATATTGAAACACCGTTGATTTACCAGGATATAAAATCATCTGAAAGAAAAGCCATGGTAGCCGATATCCTGGACAGGTTTAATATAGTGGGTAAAAAAGATTTGTTTCCTACTCAGCTTTCGGGTGGTCAACAACAGTTGGTGGGCATAGCAAGAGCGCTTATTGCCAACCCCAAATTGTTATTAGCCGATGAACCAACCGGTAACCTGAATTCGAAACAGGGAGAAGAGATTATGAACTTGTTTATTCAACTTAATAAAGATGGAGTAACCATTATACAGGTAACTCATTCCGAAAAAAATGCAGCTTACGGTTCAAGAATCATCAACCTGCTGGATGGTAGGATTGAAAAATAAAGTACAGAAATGGTAAAAATTTTGAGAATAAAAAAAAGAAACATGCGTATCATTAAAATAGCTTTTGCTTTTTTGTTTTTTACATCGAATGCTTTTTCGCAGGAAAATAAATTTACATTAAACCAATGTATTGAAACAGCTTTGCACAATAATACACTGGTAAAACAAGCCGGCCTGCGTGCCGATGCTGCCGGCGTAAACCTTAAGCAGGCAAAAAATAACCTGCTGCCTGCAGTTAACGGAAGTTTTAATTATGGGTTTCAACAAGGGCGCTCGGTTAACCCAATAACAAACAGTTATATTAACCAACAATTAAATTCTTCTAATGTGGGGCTCAATGGCAGTATTACTTTATTTAATGGTATGCGCCTGCAAAATATTATTAAACAAAACAGGTTTGCATACGATGCATCAAAAATGGATGAACAGCAGGAGAAAGACAACCTGCGCTTAAATGTAATACTTGCGTACCTGCAGGTGTTAAGTAATGAAGATGTGCTGGCAATTGGTAAAGAGCAGGTGGAGGTAACAAAAAAACAGGTTGAGCGAATGGCAATACTTGCTAAAGAAGGGGCAGTTGGCAACTATCAGCTATCCGATTTAAAAGGGCAACTTGCCAATGAAGAGATTGCCAACATCAATGCAGAAAATAACCTGCAGCAATCAAAACTTGCTTTGTGCCAGTTAATGAATATTAAATACAATAGTGAACTTATGCTGGATAAAACAAGTGTGGAAATGCCAACAACTAAATATGCCGATAGTACAGAAGATGTTTACCAATCAGCATTAAAAAATTTTGCATTGGTTAAATCAAATGAGTTAAAAATTAAAAGTTCAGATAAAGCTGTTAAAGTAGCCAGGTCTGGTTTCTATCCAACTATAAGTTTTAATGCAAATCTTGGTAGTGATTACTCTAGCCTGGCGCAAACACTTACACCTACCAATATGGTAGAAACAGCCACCGGCGATTATGTAATAATAAATGGCAACCAAAGCCCGGTTTTACAGCAACAGCAAAATTATTCATCAACTAAAACAGGTTATTTGCGCCAGTTAAATAATAACCTGGGAACTTTTGCCGGAATTAACATACGAATTCCGCTATTTAACGGATTTCAAACTAAAAACAATATTAAGCTGTCAAATATCAGTCTAACTAATGCAAAACTGGAATTGGAAAACACAAAATTGCAATTACGCCAAAACATAGAGCAGGCCTGGCTTGATATGAACTCGTCATTTGAAAAGTATAAGGTATTAACCGGCCAGGTGGCCGATTTTAAAGAATCATTCAGGGCGGCAGAAGTGCGGTTTAATGCTGGTGTAATCAACTCCACTGAATACCTTATCAGTAAAAATAATTTCGACAGGGCCAGCACCAACCTGGCACAGGCAAAATATGAATACAGTTTCCGTACTAAGGTTTTAGATTATTATAAAGGCACAGCATTTTAATTATATAAAAACAGCTTTAAAAGTTCTCTGCTGCTTGCTGTTTTTTAAAGGGTGATAATTAATTTATCATCCTTTTTTATTTCTGCATATTGGTTAAATAAACAGGTATTTACTAAAACGTTTTTTGTAATTTGTAATCATTATTACTGTGTTGAAATTTTTATACTTTATAAAACTATATAGTATAATTATTATAATGACAAGCCTTTTGAAATTTAGATATAAATCCAATAGTATAACTTTTAAAAAAAATATCAGTAACAAAATGAAGTAGCTTAACTTTATTTTCAATTTTAAAAAATGTATGGCAAACATGTTTAAACGATAATATCATATAACCGGCACTATGCAGGTTAATAATAAGAGTATTAAAAAACTAACTTTTTTAAATCATCAATACAAACACAATGAAAAGAAAAACTTTTTTGAAAGCCACCGGCATTACTGTGGCAGCAGTGGCCCTAAACCCTGCAAGTAGCCTGGCAGCAAGCAATACAGCTTATGATAACAAAGTGAAGATGGCTATTATTGGTACCGGGCTTCGTGGGCAAAACCATTTAGACCTCTTGCTACGGAGGGATGATGTGGACCTGGTGGCCATTTGCGATATAAGCGACCGAATGTTGGGTATGGCAAAAGAAATAATTGATAAAAGCGGGAAAAAAATGCCACAGGTTTATACCGGAAACGATTATGCCTGGGAAAAAATGCTAAAAGAAAAAAAAATTGATGCAGTTGTAATTGCTACGCCATGGGAATGGCACAAACCTATGATTATAGGTTCGCTGGATGCAGGAATAAAATATGTTGGCACCGAGGTAATGCTGGGCATTACTTTACAAGACCATTGGGATGTGGTGAAGGCAGCAGAAAAATACAACGCACATGTGATGATGCTTGAAAATGTTTGTTACCGCAGGGATGTGATGGCTGTTTTGAATATGGTACGGCAGGGATTATTTGGAGAGTTGATTCACCTGCAGGGCGGTTATCAGCACGACTTGCGTGGAGTAAAATTAAACAATGGCGTGCAGCCTTACGGGGGCGGCTGCGAATTTGGCGAAAAAGGATTTTCAGAAGCACACTGGCGCACATTACATTCAGTAAACCGTAATGGCGATCTTTATCCAACGCATGGTATTGGCCCCATAGCAAATTACATCAACATCAACAGGGGAAACCGGTTTATTAATTTATGCTCTTTTTCAAGCAAAACAAGAGGCTTGCACGATTATATTGTAAAAACATGTGGCCCCGATAGCCCAAATGCAAAAGTGCAGTTTAAGTTAGGCGATGTGGTTACCACATCAATAAAGTGTGTTAATGGCGAAACTATTTTATTGCAACACGATACAAGCCTGCCAAGGCCTTATTCGCTTGGCTTTAGGGTACAGGGTACCGGAGGCTTGTGGATGGATGTAAGTAAAACAATTTATGTAGAAGGAAAATCGGCAAAGCATGATGTTTGGGATGACCAGAAGAGTTGGTTGGATAAATACGATCATCCGTTATGGAAAAAATATGGCGAAGATGCAAAAGGCGCCGGGCATGGCGGCATGGATTTTTTTGTGATACATTCATTTGTTGAATCGGCTAAAAGAAAACTACCTACAGCCCTTGATGTATATGATGCGGCCACCTGGAGCGCCATCACACCATTAAGCGAACAATCGGTTGAGTTGGGTAATGAAACGGTTGACTTCCCGGATTTTACCGGGGGCCAATGGATGTACCGTAAGCCCGTGTTTGCTTTTGATGATGATTTTTAATTTGCAAATTATAAATAGTAAAAAGCCAAAACATTATTTGTTTTGGCTTTTTTTATAAAAACTTATTTATTGTTTTATTTAAGTAGTCTTATCTTCTGCAAGTACCGCATCATGAGGGTTGTTTAAAAAATCCCTGTCGAGCGTAAATAAAGCTTCTTCGCTTGCATTAACGCCACCAGCAATTTTTATCTTATCCAAAAGGCTTAAAGCAAGTGCTTCTTCTTCGGTTTGTTCTTTTACAAACCACTGCATAAAATGCCAGGTAGCCCAGTCTTCTTCTTCAAAACTAAGTTTTACAAGTTTATAGATACCTTTGGTGTTGTCCACTTCCTGGTTAAATATTTCTTCAAAACAATGTTGTATGCTTGTAGGATGTTTTGGTGGAGCCGGTACGGCTTCAATCTTAACTTTTGCACCTCGCTGTAAAATGTAATTCAAAATTTTCATCATGTGGTTACGTTCTTCATTGGCATGGCTAAACAAAAAATTTGCAATGCCTGCATATCCCTCGTTTGATGCCCATGCACCAAAAGAAAGATAGGTTTGTGAAGCCGATGCTTCTTTTGTAAGCTGCCGGTTAAGTTCGGCGGTCATATTTTTCGAAAGCCTGTTATGTTCCATGTTGTGTAAATTTTATGTGTTAAATAATTGCACCTGCCGGTAACTAAAATACGTTTACTAATTTACCACAACTTTTTTACTTAAAATTGTTCTTTTATTATCGATTCATTGTCAACCTGTAGATGCTTCAATTGCTTTTCAATAGCATCCATCATGGGCTCGGGGCCGCATAAATAAAATTTAATTCCAATACCATGAATATGTTTTTTCAATAGCTCCTCGTTTATATATCCATGTTCAAAACCTTCTGCTTCTTCATCTGATAATACATTGATGAAATTGTTACCCAATAATTTTTCAAATTCGGGTTTTAAGATGATGTCGGCTTTTGTTTTATTTGCAAAGATGAGCTTGTTGTTACCAATTTTGTTTTGCGATTGAAGCAACCTGAAAATGGAAATAAAAGGTGTTACCCCTGCGCCACCGGCAATAAAAATACCTTCGCCCTTATAACCAATTGTGCCAAAAACATCATGCACAATCAATTCGTCGCCTGCTTTCAATTGCAGCAGTTCATTGGTTACAGCATTGTGTGTGGGATATGTTTTAATGGTAAACTCAAGGTAATTATCCTGCGGAAGGCTGGTGAATGTAAAAGGCCTTCTTTCATCTTCCCATGCGGGCTTGTTTATTGAAATTTCTGTGGCTTGACCGGGAACAAAATCATAACCTTTGGGTTTGTTTGTTACTATTTGCAAAACATCATGAGTTACTTTTTTTATCAACCTTACTTTAACTGTATGTTTTTCCATAAATATAAATTTTTAAGAGTGAATTTATTTAACTGCATCTTCTAATGCAGTATTGATGCTGTATGTAGATGTACATTTATTATGCCATTACTGCTGTTACTGCCATATATGCGTAACAAATCAATGCATAATTGACAAATCCTTTCATGATATTATGAGCAGTATCATAAAAGCCATGCTGAATGCATGCGGCATAGAATTTGACAATGAAAAACAAAAGAACAAAATGATATGACAGTTTTGTGATGAAGAATTGATTTTGGTTTGATAGTTTTGTCATGTTTCATTGATAACACAGCAACCGGAACCTAAACTGCAAATATGATGAAGAAGAAATTGATGGCATTAATACAATTCCGATATGAAGAAGACGAAGAGAAATATGATTTGGGTATGCAGTGGCATTCTACTTTTTTTTATACTGCTTAATGTAGCTTTCTTTAAAATTGCCGGCACTAATGTTGAAAAAGTATTCTTTGGGTTATTATCAGCAATAATATTTTTTGCCTGGATGATTTATATTATCCGCCCCAAAAAAGTCCTTTCCATACTTGGTTCTTTTATTCGTAAAAATGAAATGCTTTCAAAAGTGCCGGTAATAAAATTATTGCCCAACCAGTTAAACGAAGTTGTAATTGATGAACAAAGCCTGCTGGTATCTGTAGGTGGCCAAAGAAGTAAACAACCTTTCAAAGCTGCTGTTTTAAATACTGCTGCTTTCAGTGATAATGATTTAAGTAGTAATGCTGCAAGTCAATTGCCGAACCTTAGTTTTAATTTTTTTAAAGAAGAAAATACCAGCTATAATAACAAGTTGGATACTTATTGTATTAATGAAGAGGGCCTTGTTTGGCAAATTGGGCCATTGTATAAAGGCTGCAGAAGCACATGTGGAAATTTCAACTCAACATTATTTAAACGAAATGCAATGCTTCCTTCCATTAAAATGATTGAACTGGCATTGACTGATTATCCTGGTACAAACGATAATACAATCCTTACAAACAATAGGTTTGTACAAGCAGGAAATAGTTCATTATTAAATAATGGTATCCCTGTTGCGGGGCATACGGCATTCAATTGTGCAGAATCGATGATGATTTTTATTGGCTCATTACAAAAACTTTCAGGTGGTAAACCCGTAGGTATCAGGCTCCCAACCTGTAATAAAAGGAAGTTCTATGAAATTTGTTTTGCCATCCGTAAAACAAATATTTTTCCTGATTTCATTTCGGTGGAAGAACTTGTTGATTCCGGTAAAAAAATAAATACTACTAACAAATATATGCCGTTGTATGAAACGCTGCAGTTTGTATCAAAAACCTTAAATCAATACAACCTGCATAAAGAAATAAAAATAATAGCCATAACAAAAAAAATATCAGGCTTTGAACTGATTAAGTTGATTGCATTAGGTGCCGATACTGTTTATGCTTTTTTGCCGGCTCATAAAATTGATAAGCATAGGGCCGGCCAATCTGTAAATTATTGCAATAACACCCTGCAGACTATGATGGGTATTATGCAAGCTTGTGGTTTCAAAAGCCCTAAAGATATCACCCTTGAAAAACTATTCAGGCAGCTTGATATACTTCCGCTAATTGCACATGGCGCTAGTGATATTGAAAACATAAAAGTAGGTTCGGTAAAAATATTACAACAGCATGATGAAAAATACAAGAGAAAGGTTAACAGGAAGCAGGTGGCCGTAATGTAAATTGAAAAGCCGAAGCATTTTTGCTTCGGCTTTTTTTGTAGAAGATGAAATCAATTCTTCTAATCAATTAAATTTTATTGGCCGGCTTTATATCCCTTTATTGCATAATAAAGTATGTACAGGTAGCAGGGTATCATCAGTAAACAAAATATCAACTGAAAATCATGTTCATCTTTAAGGCTTGCAAATATTTTAGGGATGATGGCGCCGCCGGCGATACCCATAATCAATATGGCCGACCCTTTTTCGGTGAACTTTCCCAATCCTTTAATGGCCAATGGAAAAATTGCAGGCCACATCAAAGCATTAGCAAGGCCTAATGCAGCTACAAAAGCAACCGATGCATATCCATGTGTAAAAAATGCGCCAAGGGTAAACACTATACCTAAAACGGCTGAATATTTTAATGCGGCTTCCTGTGTCATGTATTTTGGAATGGTTATCAACCCAATTACATAACCAAGCAGCATGGCAGCTAATGTATAAGAAGTAAAATATTTTGTTTCGTCGGTAGGTATGTTAAACCCTTTACCGTATGTACCAATAGCATCACCTGCCATCACCTCTACACCTACATATACAAAAATACAAAGCGCCCCCAGCCATAAATGAGGAAAATTAAAGAGACTGTTTTTTTGTTTTGCACCTTCTGCTGTTTCAATCTGTTTGTTAGATTCGGATGATTTTATTTCGGGCAAAGATGAACGCATCACCAAAAAGGCAACAACCAACAGTATAACAGCCATAATAATATATGGAACATAAATGCTTTTAGCAAATTCGTTCAGGATAGTTTCTTTAGCAACCGGATCGGGGGTACTATTTACTTTTTGCTCAAGGCCGCCAATACCTTTAAGTACAAAAGCGCTTAATATTATGGGGCTGATGATACCGGCAGCTTTGTTGCAAAGACCTACAATACTTATCCGCTTAGCGGCTGTTTCAATTGGGCCAATGATGCTGATATAAGGGTTAGATGCTGTTTGAAGTAATGATAGGCCTGAGCCTATGATGAATAAGCCAAGTAAGCACATGGAGTAGTTACGGTGTGTTGCAAATTGCCCAAAAATAAATGTACCAACAGCCATTATCAGCAAACCAAGCCCCATACCCTTTTTCATACCTGTTTTTTCCAATATCCACGATGAGGGTAGTGCCAGGAAAAAATATGCCATGTAAAAAGCTGTGGTAACCATAAAAGCCTTGGAGTCGGTATCAAGCCCAAATGCAAGTTTTACATAAGTAATTAATGGGCCGTTTAGCCAGGTTACAAATCCGAAAATGAAAAATAAAGCACCAATAAGAATGATTGCATTTTTGTTGTTTTGGTTTTGCAGCATATCGTGTTTTTTAAGTCTTAAAAATAGGGGAATTTTTTGGTAAAGCCTGTACTACCTGTAAATCAAACTCAAATTTGCACAACCGATTGCGCAACAAAAAGAAGTGATTTTGAAATAAATTAGCCGGTAATGACCGATGCATTTTGCCGGTCATCATGCAAGCAGTCGTTAAAAAGGGAGATTTCAGTATTTCCATACAGAAACTTCCTTTTTTAAAAACCAAGTCCTAAAATAAACTGCAGTTAACAAAATTGTTGTTATGACAATGCTTATTTAAGAACAGTCATGATGAAAGAACTGAAAGTGAAATATGTTGAAAGCAAAATGGATGATTTTTCCATTGAAGACGTTTCTGGATTGCTTGATACATTCACCAAACATAAGCTCGATTTTGTTCCCTGGCCCCAATATCCGTTAAAACCATCAGTATCATTTTCTATAGCACATAACCATGAAAATATTTTTTTAAAATTTTATGTGCAGGAAAAATACTTACGTGCCCAATATAATATTGCTAATAGTGCCGTATACCAGGATAGTTGTGTTGAATTTTTTGTGAGTTTTGATGAAGGGGCCTCATATTATAATTTCGAATTCAATTGCATTGGTACCGGTTATGTTGCTTACAAGTCGGTAAACGGTACAAAGCAGTTGCTTGATGAAGACCAGGTGAATGGCCTGCGAAAAAAATCGGTAATTGTTACCGAAACTGGCAATGATGCTAATTGGCAACTAACATTGCGGATACCTTTTAGCATATTTATATATACTGCTAATGACAAACTAAAAGAAAAAAAATGCCGGGCTAATTTTTACAAATGTGGCGACCTTTTGCCGGAGCCGCATTTCATTACCTGGTCGAATATAATTTCTGAAAAACCAAATTTTCATTTGCCGGAGTATTTTGGAAGGCTTGTGTTTGAATAATTGATTCATACAGCAACTCAAAAAAATACAATCATTTACGGCACCAACTGCTATCGCCGGTTATGTAATCCCCCCAATTTCCGGTGATAGCTTTCTTATTTAATTTCTATATGTAAAGCGGCCGTAATTATTGTATATTTAAAGGTGGAAAAAAATGCATCATATAGCCCACCTACAATAAAACAAATTGCCCGGCAATTAAATGTTTCAGTATCTACCGTATCAAGGGCTTTAAACAACCATCCACGTATTGGCGCCGGCACAAGAGAAAGAATACAGGAACTGGCAAAGCAATTAGGTTACGAGCCAAACATACAAGCTATCTCTTTCAAGCAAAAAAAAACTTTCATCATTGGTGTAGTGTTGCCAACAATAAAAGAAGATTTTTTTTCGCAGGCGATAAACGGTATTGAAGATGCAGCCACACAGCATCATTATACCATGCTATTTGCACAAAGCCACGATAATTTAGAAACCGAGAAAAGGGTAGTGGATGCAATGCGTAAACAACGGGTGGATGGATTGATTATCTCATTATCAAAAGAAACAAATAATTACAAACATTTAGAATTATTTGAAAAATTTGATATTCCTATAGTTTGTTTTGATAGGGTACCTTCTATAAAAAATGTACATAAAGTATATTGTAATTTATATAAAGGCACTATTGAAATGGTAACCTGGTTTTTTAATAAAGGATATCAGCGAATTGCATTGATAAATGGCCCGGCAACCCTTGCAGCAAGCAACGATCGATTGAATGGGTATAAAGATGCTGTAAGCAACCGAAAATTAAAAGTGGATATGCAGTTGGTGGAGGCTACAGATTTTTCGAAAGAAAGTACAATAGCAGCTTTAAAAAAACTATTGGCGTTAAAAAATAAACCCGAAGTAATTATTTCTTTCAATGATTATGTACATATGGATGCTGTTCAGTTTGCAAAGTTGATGAAGATTAAAGTAAATAAGCAAATTATATTTGCCAGTTATGCCAACCTGCCCATTACCAGTTATACAATATACCCCCCGGTGATATCTATTGAACAATATCCTTACCGGCAGGGTGAGAAGGCAATGGAAATGATGATGAAAGTGTTGCAACAAAAATCTTTGGGAAATTCTTCAAATGACAGTTTTTATACAGAAGAAATAGCGCCTGTATTAGTTGTACACTAATACCGGGTTTACTTTAAAATTATATGATTTGATTTTTGGTTAAAGGCTATTAGTGCCTACATCAAAAATAAAATATACAACTGTGCAACCGATTGTGCAGAAAATGTTAGGTGAATTGGCGTATATTAGGTTATAATGTAAGTTTTAGTATTAAAGAGTAAAACTCTTTTGCTGCCCATACCTTTATGTGTAAATATCACAATCCTATTTAAAACAATAAATATAAATACATGCTTTATGCATAGCGATATTTTAAGGCAATACGGATTTATAAATGCTACCCCTGTTGTAACTGCTTTTGGTACCGGCCTTATTAATCATACCTGGAAGGTTAGCTACATGGGTAAAGATTATATACTACAGCGCATTAACGATAATGTATTCAAACAACCGGCAGATATAACAAGCAATATCAGTTTATTGGCAGCATATTTAAAGCAATATCATCCCGGTTATTTTTTTGTAGCCCCCGTTAAAACTATTCATGGAGATGAGATGTTTTTTTTAAAGGATGAAGGTTATTTCAGGATGTTTCCTTTTGTAGCCGGCTCCCATTCAAAAGATGTTTTAAAAACTGCCGAAGAAGCATTTGAAGCAGCATCGCAATTTGGAAAATTTACCAGATTACTGGCAGGCATCAATATCAAGCAATTAAAAATTTCTATACCGGATTTTCATAACCTATCCCTGCGTTACCGCCAATTTTTAGATGCTTTAAAAAACGGAAACATCCAACGTATTAAAGAGACGAAGGCTCTTTCAGATGAATTGGCAGGCCATGCTGCAATTGTTAACGAATACGAAAACATAACCGGCAATAGCAATTTTAAATTACGGGTTACACATCATGATACCAAGATAAGCAATGTATTGTTTGATGAAGCCGGCAAAGGCTTATGTGTTATTGACCTTGATACGGTGATGCCGGGCTATTTCATAAGTGATGTGGGCGATATGATGCGTACTTACCTATCGCCGGTTAGCGAAGAAGAAAAAGATTTTAGAAAAATAAACATCAGGGATGATTTTTATGAAGCCATTGTAAAAGGGTATTACCGGCAAATGAAAGATGAACTTACACAAACAGAAAAAAAATATTTTTTCTATGCCGGCACTTTCATGATTTACATGCAGGCTATACGGTTTCTTACCGATTATTTAAATAATGATATTTATTATGGAGCCAAATACCCCGGCCATAACCTTGTAAGGGCAGGTAACCAGGCAGTGTTGTTACAAAGGCTTTTAGAAAAAGAAAAAACTTTTTCTAAAATCATTGAGAATTGAGTTTAAAATATAAATGCTTGTTATCAACTAATTACCGATAAGCCAATCTTTAAGAACAAGCGCTTCGTTGTGGTCTTCGTCTTTAGCTGCATATACCATTGTTACTACACCTTTTCCCAGGTATTCTTTTAAAACAGAAACCTGTTCTTCATGTTGTTTAAGTTCATGGGTATATCGCTTAATGAATGCTTTCCATTTTTTAGGGTCGTGGCCAAACCATTTCCTTAATTCGGTACTTGGTGCAATTTCTTTAAGCCATACATCAACAGCAGCTTTTTCTTTTGTAAGCCCCCGTGGCCAAAGCCTGTCTACAAGTATACGGGTGCCATCTTCTTTACCGGGTTTTTCATAAACCCTTTTTATTTTAAGTTTCATTATGCTTTACTTGTTTTATTCAATGTATAATAATTCTGGTTTTAATAAAACAATATAATAATCAGAATGTTTTTAAAGCTGCAATAATTTTTTAACTATTGTGTACGTCAATCAATTGTTAGCTTAAACCTGTAAGAAAATACTTAATTAAATTTAAAATCCACCAACATTATCTTCTCTTTTATCTTATCAAGCCCATCGTATTGTAAACCTGTAATACCAACGGTTTTGGCCACTTCTGTAAACATGCTCCTGTCGTCGATCATGATGGTTTGCTGTGGTAGGCAATGTGCAATATCGCAGGCAATCCTAAAAATGTCAGGGTCGGGTTTTCTTATTTTTACATAGCAGGAAGAAACAAAAGCATCAAAAAGTTCATCCAATGCAAATTTATTTATCCTGTATTCGTTCAGTTCCCTTCCTTCGTTGTTCACTGCAAAAACTTTCAGTTTGTGCTGCTGCTTTAATGCTTTAAAATAACTGATGCTGCTGTTGAAAGGTTTTGATTGTTCAAAGATGAATGCTTTAAGTTCTTTTTTAGAAAATACCAGGTTTTTATGCAAGTTTAGTCGTGTTAAATATTCATCCATGGTAAGTTTGCCAGTTTCAAAATCATTAAAAACAAGGTGATGGCTTTCATTCAGTTCATCAAGGTTGAGGTTAAATTTTTCGGCTGCCAGCTTTCTCGATGCCCTGTCCCACCCATTGGTTAATAAAACACCGCCAATATCGAGGAATAAAGTTGTTATTTTATTTGAAACCATCAGTGCCTGTAAATTTTAGTAAATTAATTGTTGAAGTGAATTAAAGCCCATGCTTTAAGTTACTTATTTTTTAGTTTACTATTTAACACAGGGCATAATAAACATCTTAACTTAGGTATTTAAGTATTTTTGAAGTTTTGGTATTTAATCTTTGTTACCTCGGTTTAATTTTTTTTCCCGAATAAGCATTAACCTTTTATCGGGCATTTCTTCGAGATAAACCATCTTCCATGGTCTTTTGCCAGAAGTGTACTTGCTGTGCCCTTCATTATGTTGTTGCAGCCTGGTAAAAGGATTCTCAGTGGAGCCTTTGTAGAAAGTGCCATCCTTTTCACTTTGCAATATGTAAACATAATAAGCCATAAATAAAAAAAACTTCCAGTTAGGAAGCTTTTTTTGAGCGGATCTCTACGGTCGTAGAGAGACTCGAACCCGTCTCTACGAATGTAGAGATGCCAGGTCGGCTAAAAGAACTTGCTAATAATATTTTTATCTCCGTCAATAAGTTTTAGAAAATAATCTTTGTTACCTCGTTTTAATTTTTTTTCCCGAAAAAGCATTAACCTTTTATCGGGCATTTCTTCGAGATAAACCATCTTCCATGGTCTTTTACCAGAAGTGTACTTGCTGTGCCCTTCATTATGTTGTTGCAGCCTGGTAAAAGGATTCTCAGTGGAGCCTTTGTAGAAAGTGCCATCCTTTTCACTTTGCAAAATGTAAACATAATAAGCCATAAATAAAAAAAAACTTCCAGTTAGGAAGCTTTTTTTGAGCGGACCGGACGGGACTCGAACCCGCGACCTCTGCCGTGACAGGGCAGCATTCTAACCAACTGAACTACCGATCCAAACACCTGCAGTTTTACAAAAGTAAAGTTGCCCTTTTTTAGGGAGGGCAAAGATAGGTTTCTTAGCATTTGATGCCAAAACTTTTATAAAAAAATTGTACGCACTGATTTTACAAACTATCTTACGCCTCCAAATACATTACATACTAATAATTTGTAAATTTAAATACAAAACATAGTACATGATTGATTTAAAAAAACGGCAGTTTCTTGATTTTGAAAAACCCATAAAGGAATTGTACGACCAGATAGAACAGTTAAAAATCACTTCTGAAAAATCAAAAACCAACATGAGTGGGGCCATTGCCATGCTGGAAGAAAGGGTAATTGAAACCAAGAAACACCTTACAGCAAATTTAACTCCCTGGCAAAAAGTTCAGCTTAGCAGGCACCCCGACAGGCCATATACGCTTAAGTACATCGAAAATATGTGTACCAATTTTATTGAACTGCATGGCGACCGAAATGTGAAAGATGATAAGGCCATGGTTGGCGGTTTTGCAAAACTGGGCGATGAAACAGTTATGATTATCGGGCAGCAAAAAGGCTCTAACACTAAAACCCGGCAGCTTCGCAATTTTGGTATGGCAAACCCCGAAGGGTATAGAAAAGCACTACGCCTGATGAAACTGGCCGAAAAATTTAATAAACCTATCATTACTTTGATTGATACACCGGGCGCTTTCCCGGGTATGGAAGCAGAAGAAAGAGGGCAGGGCGAAGCCATTGCTCGTAATATTTATGAAATGATACGTTTAAAAGTGCCCGTGATTTGCGTTATTATTGGCGAGGGCGCAAGCGGTGGGGCGCTGGGAATTGGTGTGGGCGATAAAGTTTTTATGATGGAAAACACCTGGTACACCGTAATCTCTCCCGAAAACTGCAGCACCATTTTATGGCGTAGCTGGGCACAAAAAGAAATTGCTGCCGAACAATTAAAACTTACCGGAAAAGATATGCTTGAATTTGGGCTGGTTGACGGCGTTATTCCCGAACCATTGGGTGGCGCCCATTGGGATTACCAGGCTGCTGCCGATTCTTTAAAAGAATACCTGGTACCGGTATTACAAGAGTTAAAAACTATTAACCCGGATAAAAGAGTTGAACAGAGAATTGAAAAATTCGGCAAGATGGGTTTTTGGGAAGAATGAAATTTAGAATTAATAATTCAAAAAGTAAAAAGTAGAAAACTTATAGCTTGATATTAAGAATTCATTTTTTTACATTTCTCATTTTTACTTTTAAAAATAATAGCAATAAACGATGCTCAAAATAGGTGTTATAGGTGCCGGCCATTTAGGAAAATTTCATTTAAATAACTGGGCCCAAATTGATGACGTTAAGCTAATTGGTTTTGCTGATACGGATGATGCCAATGCCGAACAGGTAGCACAAAAATACCAGCTACCCAGGTTTGAAAATATACAGGAACTAATAGACGCTTGTGATGCTGTGGATATTGTTGCCCCCACTTCTTTTCATTTTGAACTTTGTGAACAGGCCATTAAAAAAGGTAAACATGTTTTTGTTGAAAAACCATTGGCCAATACCATGGATGAAGCTAAAACACTGGTTAAACTTGCCAGGGAAGCTAATATAAAATTTCAGGTGGGGCATGTTGAAAGGTTTAATCCTGCTTACCTGGCATTGAAAAACCAGGTGTTGCAGCCTATGTTTATTGAAGTGCACAGGCTGGCCCAATTTAATCCACGTGGCACCGATGTAAGTGTGATACTTGACCTGATGATTCATGATATAGATATCATACTTAGCCTGGTGAAAAGCAATGTAAACCATATAAGTGCTAATGGTGTGGCCGTAATGAGCGATACACCCGATATTGCTAACGTAAGAATTGAATTTGATAATGGCTGTGTGGCCAACCTTACCAGCAGCCGTATTTCGATGAAGAAGATGCGTAAAATGCGCCTGTTTCAAAAAGATGCTTATATAGGTATAGATTTTCTTGAAAAGAAAACAGAGATAATACGGTTGAATACACCCGGCGACAGTAATGTGTTTACTTTTGATATTGAAACCAATAGTGGTAAAAAAACGATTGCTATTGCTAATCCACCGGTGATGGAAGTAAATGCTATTAAAATGGAACTTGAGCAATTTAAAAATGCTATATTAAACAATACCGAAACACCGGTAAGCGTGGTGGATGGCTTTAGGGCTATGGAAGTAGCTCATCAAATACTGGATAAAATTGCCAACACTACTCACCAATAATATAATTGTTTTACAAACCTTAAAGCTTTCTTTCTTTTGAAACAAAACAGGATACATATCAGTTGGTATGCTTTAGGAGATTGTGTAGCAGCCATCATTTCGTGGATATGTTTTTATTTTGTTCGAAAGCAAATAATTGGCGAAATGCCAATTGCAGGCTCCAAATTTTATATAGGACTGTTTCTTTATCCATTTACATGGTTGGTTTATTATTACCTTGTAGGCACTTACAATGCACTATATCATAAATCGAGGCTGAATGAATTTTTAAACACGATGGTGTACACTTTTTTCGGATGCCTGTTTATCTTTTTCACTTTCCTGCTGTATGATGCTACTGGTGATTATAATATCTATTACAAGGAATTTATATCGCTATGGGGCATACATAGTTTTTTTACTTTTTTAATACGGCTTTTATTTTTACTAAAGGCAAAATCGCAATTGAATAAAAAAACTGTCTTTTTTAACACAATCATAATCGGCTCTGGCAAAAATGCCATCAACCTGTATCATTCAATTGTAAACAATACTGAAAATACCGGTTACCGTATTTGCGGTTATGCCAATGGCGATAACAAAAGCCTTTGGCCTGCTGATATAAAAAACCTGGGCAATGTGGCAAATTTAGATGCAATGATTAACCATAACAGGATTGAAGAAGTGATTATAGCAGTTGAAAAAGAAGAAAGGCATAAGCTGGAAAAAATATTACAGCAACTTGGCAATAAAGAAGTGAACATAAAAATAAATGCCGACAATGTAGATATCATCAGCGGTTCGGTAAAAACAAATAATGTACTGGGTGTGCCGCTAATTGATTTACCATCGGGACTAATGCCAGCCTGGCAACAAAACATAAAACGATTGCTGGATTTAGCAACAGGTATATTTGGCATCATCCTGCTTTTTCCATTGTTTGTTTATACAGCGCTACGTGTTAAACTATCATCAAAAGGTAATTTGTTTTACAGGCAGGAGAGGATTGGATATAAGGGCAAGCCATTCATAATGTATAAATTCAGAAGCATGATACCCGGCGCCGAAAAAAACGGGCCCGAGTTAAGCAGCGAAAACGACCCACGCATAACCAACTGGGGTAAAGTAATGCGTAAATGGAGGCTTGATGAACTGCCGCAGTTATGGAATATCATTAAAGGCGAAATGAGTTTGGTGGGGCCAAGGCCCGAAAGAAAATTTTATATAGACCAGATTGTGCAACAACATCCCGAATACAGTTACCTGCTTAAAGTGAAACCCGGCCTTAGCAGTTGGGGGATGGTAAAATTTGGCTATGCCGAATCGGTGGAAGAAATGATTGAACGCATGCCTTACGACCTGATGTATGTTGAAAACGTTTCGCTGGCGCTTGATTTTAAAATTATGCTTCATACCATAAAGATTATTTTACTGGGAAAAGGTAAATAAACAGGTTTATGTTTTGATTGTATCGATTTTGTTATTTTTGAATAAACTGATTCGTCTTGAAGAAAATAGCTGTTGCATTTATTTTTTTTTATTGCTATCTGCCAACTTCTAATTGCCAAACTACTGCATACTGGCAGCAGCAGGTGAATTATACTATTGATGTTACCCTTAATGATGTGGATAATACACTTGATGGTTATGAGAAGATGGAATATTTCAACAATTCGCCCGATACACTTTTTTTCATCTGGTTTCATGTATGGCCCAATGCATTTAAAAATGATAAAACAGCATTTACCGACCAGGAATTACAAAACGGAAGCACAGCATTTTATTTCAGCAATGCCGATAAACGGGGTTATATCAACAGGTTAAATTTTAAAGTGGATGGAGAACTGGCAGAAACCGAAGACCATCCACAGCACCAGGATATCATTAAACTTGTATTGCCAAAACCTTTGTCGCCATCTTCAAAAATAAAAATCGAAACACCATTTCATGTAAAACTACCTTTTAATTTTTCGAGAGGCGGGCACATGGGGCAAGCATATCAAATTACGCAATGGTACCCCAAACCTGCGGTGTACGATAGCAGGGGATGGCATCCTTTTCCTTATTTAAACCAGGGAGAATTTTATGCTGAATTTGGCAATTATGATGTACAGGTAACTTTGCCTGAGAATTATGTGGTAGCTGCTACCGGCGATTTGCAAAATGAATCTGAAAAACAATGGTTAAAAAAACGCAAACCTGTTTACAGGGAGCCTGCACCTAAACGTTCTAAATCAACTTTAAAAAAGAATGAAGAACCTGAAGATAATTTCCCATCATCAAGAAAAACAAAAACTATCAGGTATATTCAAAATAATGTTCACGACTTTGCCTGGTTTGCCGATAAAACTTATACAGTAAAATCCGATACGCTTCAATTACTTTCAGGAAAAATAATACAGGTTAATGCATTTTATTATTCCGAAAACAGCGAGCATTGGAAAAATTGCCTGTCAATGATAAAGCGGGCAGTACTTACAAAAAGTAAGTGGCTGGGCGAATATCCTTATAATGTTGTAAGTGTTGTTGATGGCGGCAATGGAGGTGGTATGGAATATCCAACCATTACTTTGCTTGATGACGGCGGATCGGAAAAAATGCTTGATTTTGTTATTAACCACGAAGTGGGGCACAACTGGTTCCAGGGTATTTTGGGAAGTAATGAACGGGTGCATCCCTGGATGGATGAAGGTATGAATACTTATTACGATAACAGGTATGCATTGCAACAATACGGTAATACAAATCTTGATATATTACATACAAATTCTGCATTCATAAAAAACAGGTTGCCGGATGATGTGCAGCAAACACTATTGCAAACAGCAATAGCAGTTAAGAAAGATCAACCTATTGAAACAAGCAGCGAAAAATTCTCCAACTTTAATTACAATATGATTGCGTATGTAAAAACCGGCAACTGGATGAAACTGCTGGAAGATGAACTGGGGCAACCATTGTTTGATAAATGTATGCAGGCTTATTATCAACGCTGGCAATTTAAACATCCATATCCACAGGATTTTAAAAAAATAATGGAAGATGTAAGCGGCAAAAATCTTGATAGTATTTTTTTATTGTTGAATAAGAAAGGCAGCCTTAAAAAAACAACAGCCAAAAAAGATATACGCATTGCATCTTTCTTCAGCTTTAAACAAACTGATAAACACAACTATATTTTTGTATCTCCTGCAATTGGTTATAATTTTTATGATAAGATTATGTTGGGTGCTTTATTTCATAATTACACATTGCCCCCAACAAGATTGCAGTTTGTAGCAGTACCGCTTTATGCTACAAAAAGCAAACAGTTTAATGGATTGGGGCGTGTGGGTTATAGTGTGTACCCCGGCAGCAATGGACAAAAAATTGAATTTGCACTTGCTGCTGCAACTTTTTCAGGCGATAATTTTACCGACTCTACCAATACCACCCACTCACAAAGATTTTCAAAAATTGTGCCTTCGGTAAAATATGTTTTTGCCAATAAAAACCCCAGAAGCAATATTACCAGGTACATTCAATGGAAAACTTTTTTTATAAAAGAACAGGGTTTGCTTTTTACGAGAGATACCATCAATAATGTTGATATCATCACATATCCCACGGCTTCACGTTACGTAAATCAACTGCAGTTTGTAATTGAAAACAACAGGGTGCTATACCCTTACAAGGGCGCTTTACAAATTGAACAGGGCGAAGGTTTTGCCCGTTTAGCATTTACAGGAAATTATTTTTTCAATTATGCTAAAAGTGGAGGTATGAATGTGCGATTGTTTGCCGGCAAGTTTTTTTACTTGGGCGATAAAACTTTTATTAAGCAATTTGAAACCGACCGTTATCATTTAAATATGACTGGCCCTAAAGGATACGAAGATTACACTTACAGTAACTATTTTATAGGTCGCAATGAGTTTGAAGGTTTCTCCAATCAGCAAATTATGATGAGGGATGGTGGTTTTAAAGTGCGTACCGATTATTTAAGCAATAAGATTGGTAAAACGGATGAATGGCTGGCAGCTTTAAATTTCACCAGTACCATTCCTGATAAAATAAATCCTTTAGCAGTATTGCCATTCAGGTTACCGGTAAAAGTGTTTTTTGATATAGGCACTTATGCCGATGCATGGAAAAAAAATGCCACCACCGGCCGTTTTGTTTATGATGCAGGGCTGCAACTTTCTTTGTTTAAAGATGTGGTGAATATTTATGTTCCTATTATATACAGTAAAGTGTATAAAGACTACTTTAAATCAACCATACCCGAAAAAAGATTTTTAAAGAATATTGCATTTAGCATCGATTTGCAAAATATAAGTTTAAAAAAACTGGTGCCGCAAATACCTTTATAACGTGGCAATAATTTATCTTACATACCAACAAATTGATAAGTTGAAATGGGATGCTTGTATTAACAATGCATCAAACGGCTTGGTTTATGGTTATTCTTTTTACTTAGATGCCATGGCAAAAAACTGGGATGCCTTGGTGCTGGATGATTATGAAGCTGTGATGCCGATTACATTTAACAGGAAATATGCAGTGTACTACCTGTACCAGCCTGCATTTACAGCCTGCCTGGGCGTATTTGGCAATAATATATCTGCCGAAATATTAAACCGGTTCTTGCATGCCATACCCGGTAAATTTAAATACTGGGATATTTATTTTAACCCCGGTAACATGTTTGCCCTACCCGATTTTAATTTATACGAAAGAAAAAATTTTGTGCTAAACCTGCGCAACAGTTATACAGAATTGTTTGCCAACTTTAAGGATAATATAAAACGCAATATCCGCAAGAGCGAAAAATTTGGTTTATTAACTAACACTAATTGTAATATTGATGCCGTAATTACGCTGGCAAAAGAACAGGCACTTGCATTTGCATTGCCCGGCCAGGATGATTACGAAAATTTTAAACTGTTGTACAAATTATTGTACAGTAAAGAAAAAGCCAAAATATATGCGGTAAGCAATAAAGAAAATAAATTGTTGGCAGCAGCGGTATTTTTCTTTTCGCACAACCGGGCATATTATATACTGGTAGGTAACCATCCCGATGGAAAAACACTTGGCGCTTCACATGCACTCATCAATGCTTTTATTAAAGACCATGCAGGCCAAAATTTGTTACTAGATTTTGAAGGTAGCGATATACCAAGCCTTGCTTATTTCTACAATAGCTTTGCAGCAGCCGAAGAAAAATACAGCGCTATTAAACTAAACAGGCTGCCTGCTGCCATCAGGTGGCTAAAAAAATAATTGAAATTTTAAAGCCAAATATATTGTAATAAAAAAAGGCAGCTCACAATTGGCTGCCTTTTCAAGTATAATTTATTTCATCACCTTAATATCACCATCTTACCATAACCTTTGGTGAAAAACTTATCTGTGTTATCATCTTCGGCTTTGTATTTATCAAGCGATTTACCATTCAGGTTGGTAAGTACCCTGTACAAATAAACGCCGTTGGCCAGTTTGGCACCATAGGTATCAGTACCATCCCATTTAAACTCGGTAATGTTTCTGCCCACATGCAAGGGACCAAGTTCATCTTTGGTAATTTCCCTCACCACTTTACCGGTTATGGTTAAAATTTGTATGCGTATATTTTGCGGAACCTGGTTGCCGGTAATATAAAACACAAACGCAGTGGATGTACTGAACGGGTTTGGATAGTTGAGCAGGTTTGATATCATTGCTTTGTTTATCACCTGGAAGTTTGCGTGATAATCTATTGCGCCTGCAGTATTGCCAACCACATCCCTGCCCGAAACAATCAGTTCGTAATTTCCTTCCAACGGAAAATCGGGTGTAAAATCAATGGTGGCTGTATTGTTGCCGGTAGAAAGGTTGGCCGGTGTAAACCGCATGGTATCGCCAAAATGATAATCGTGCAGGCTGCCATCAGGCTCGGGGAAACGCACCTGCACTTTAATTAAAGATGTATCGGCAAGGGCAAGAAAATGGCTCTCGTCTTTAAGGCTAATCAAAATATGTGGTTTGCCCGATACGATATCATTATTGAGAATATGTACACCATCGAATGTAACATCAAGCAAAGGATTAAATTCATCGGCCCTTACATACAAATCTTTAAACAATATATTATTGAAATGATATTGTTCGGGCTGATCATCATTAGGGTTCACTTCTACAAATAAAGTATTGGCGCCCGGGTAGTTTTTTGTATCAATCTTAAAATTAATTACCAGCGTATCGCCAGATACCAGCACTTTTCCTTTAGGCAGGGCAATGGCATGTGGTACATTATTCCTATCGGTGATGATGAAATTGAATTTCAAACTATCGGCAAAACTGGTTTGACTTATATTTTTAAATGCCAGTTTAAAGTCAACTATCTCTCCCTGGTCGGCCGTATCTTTCATTGAGAAAAGAATGTTTGGTGCTACGGCGCCTTCGGGAATATAATCGCCATTAACACGCCAGTACCTTAACTGGTTGGGAGAAGCATTAACCGAATCGGTACTCAGCAACTTTAATTTAATGTAAGGATAAGTTTGTGCATTTACCCAGCTTAAAGAAGTATCTACAGCCGGCCTTACAGTGGCAAGCAGTGTTTCGTTTCCTGCATTATTAACACCATACACCTGTACCGATACCGAATCGGTAGATGGGTTTTCAACAGATGAACCACGCCAGTGCAGCGAGTTCCAGCTTAATGCAGGGCCAAATTTATCTGAAGTGATATTGCCGCTTAGGTAATTACCTAATGTGTAAAAATCAACATTTAGTTTATCTACCGGCAATGCAGCAAATGTTTGTAATATGGCGCCCGGTGTACCTTTTTTATAAACAAATACAAATGGCCTGTTGATGGTATTGAGCGAATCGAGTTTGCTGAAACCATTTGCTTTTAATTTATGATACAACGAATTGCCCGATCCTAAAGTAGCAGTATCAGCTTCCCAGCTATCGGGGAAATAAGTGAAAGGATTGGCAGGGCAATTGGTCATCACTACATAATGGCCAACCGGAATAGTGTCTAAAAAGTCCATTACGGTTTTTCTTTGTGCCGTATTTGTAATTTTAAATTGAAACCATCCGGGTTTTGCTGTAGGGTTAATAGGGATGGGGCGCATGCTTCCGTATTGGCCGGAGGTACCGTTATCGGTATTTACCCAAATTTTTTGTGTGGTTGTATCAATAACGTAAAATTTCAACACTTCGGTATTAGCAGCAAGGCCGGGGCCATAAAAACCTTCCATCACCATCACCCCGTCGTTACTTATTGAATAATCGGGCCCATCGCTCGATGCAGGATAAATGGTTGTACGCACATTGTACACCACATTGCGTTTATCAAAATTAAATTTCCGGCTATCATCAAGGTTAATTAAGTTATAGGTATTCTTTTTAAACTGGTAATAATGCGATTGGTTAAAACCTGTTGTGCTGTTTGGTAAATAAATAAATGAAAAGTCGTTCCATATAACTGTATTACCATTAACAGGCACAGTGGATGTACGCCAGTAATACACGGTGCTATCAATAAATGTAAAGTTTGATGGGTTAAATTCTATTACACCACCAACGCCGGTTGCATTATATGTTCTTTTTAATGGAGAGTTAAAAAGTTCGGTGGTATCAAGCTCCATTACATATTGCCTGCTTGGGCTTAAGGGGTTTGCCGTGCTGGCATAAAACTTAAAATTGGGTTGGTTTACTATCGAATAATTATAAGGCGATATGGGACGAAGCTCATCTTCAAAAATATAAAACTCTTTTGTTATCTCATTGTTTGTTTCATACAATTCATCAATACGGTTACCATCGTCTAATGTTACGGTTAATTTATTAAGCCCTTTATCAGTAATTGGATTAATAGGAACAGTTAAATGAATAGAATCCATATAAAGTGTAGCAGGTATCAGCTGGTTATATAAAATCCTTATACTATCGTTGGGTAGTTTTTGTTTAACTATTACTTTCATTGAATCCCTGATAGCTTTACCAATATTCATCATCTTAATATCAATATCAAAATGATTATCGGCAACAGAGATAGGATTGGGAGTGAATTTTATAAGCTGGTCTTCTATAACATAATCTGGTTTGGCAAAAGAGTTGAGTTTGATTGCAGGATCACCATGCAATGTTATTTCTTCCAGGTGAAGCCTAAGCAAAATATCTAAAGCGCCCGGTCCACCTCCTAAATCGGTAATTGTTTTTTGAATTATATTACCCACAGGAGCTCCATACATTTTTTTTGCAAACTCATTATAATATGTGGTATTATACATATTCAGGAAAGGCGCTACACCATAATGTGTACTTCCTAAAAACCCAATACTTCCTTTATGATCTAAGAAAATATATTTTTCTGATAGCGACATGCCGGTGTACCCCAATACCCGGTTAGGGTTAAAGGTGAAAAAGTTTCCTACTGTACATCCGCTTACATGCATGAACGGGTATTTACCTGCATTTTGATAATTCTCGGGGTAGTTTAAATTAATAGCCAGTTCGTTGGCTGATGAGTGCCCAAAATATTTTACATAACTAAGCCCTTCGTGAAACAACTCGGTTATTTTCTGGCTTTGTTCCTGCTCAATTGTTGATACCGATGTTTTAACATAGGTATCAACATGTGCGCCCACTAATGTATCCTGCACAATGGTTTTATAACTATTCATGTGGCCCAGGAACTCGTTGTTCTCAGATTCATTGGAACCACCAATAGTGTGCAGCATATTTTTCATCCAGCCTTTATCTTCAATTGTAGGACTATTTGTTTGCTGGGTTTGTTCATATTCTTTTACTTTATCAAGATAAACACCTACTTCATTTCCATTTATAGCACCTAACCTTCCAATTGGCACTAATGGAACCACGCTGCCGGGATTGCTTGCAAGTAATATATCAGAAGCTGGCCATCCAAATGTTGGCACAAGGTCTAATTCGTTTGCCACAGGATTGCTTTGATTGGTGGTGTAATCCAGGTAAGATAAACTTCGGCCAATTAGAAATACAAATTTTGGAGTTACACTAAAATTTTGTTTTGCATAGCGAATAAAATCACGAATACCGGCAGGATGTTTTTTTATACCAAATCCAAACTGCTCGTTTAATTCAGCAACATCATAAATTTTTGCATTAAAGCCACCCCCCACAGCCGAACTGCGGTATTGTTTATATAAATCAACATAATTAACTCCCGAACCATTGTTATATAAAACCGGGTTACTGATGATGATGTAATCACCCTGGTTAGCAGTGTTGGCAAAATTGATAAATGTTTTGCTGCTAAGAGATGTTACCTGGTTAATATTAGATACGTCGCCGCTCATCAGGTTAAATTTACGTACCGAGTCTAATGATGGGTCTAATGCAAATTTTACCTGGCCTGGTGTGCTTATATCGCCGATAATCCTTTTTGAATTATTGTAATCGTATAATATTGGTGCAATGTTATTGGTATTAAAATTAGTAATCACTAAAAAATTACCGGCAGCATTTGCCTTTAGTTCAAAATAAAAATTCTTTTTGTTGTTGAAATTAAAAGTAGAAGGATAGGTAAGTGATAGTGATGCTACTTGTATCCTGTCTGTTGCTTCGGGCGAAGTGTTGGTAATACTTATATTTACAGCATTAGGATTTACAATTAAAGTATTAGGTAAGTTTCGAATGGTATCTTTTATGTAATTAAAAAAAGGCATGGTTCTTTGGCTTACCAAAACATTTGAAACCTTTGCAATTATATCCCTGGGGTTTAAAGCGCCACCAACTACAGAATAAGTTAATGTAAGGCTGTTAGCCGGGGCGCCAGAATAATAATTTAGGTCTGTAATTGTATATGATAAGGCGCAACATGGAGCAATGTCTCCACTCATCCAGCCTTCGCCAATATCATAAGAAGCAGAATAAACATAAACAGAAGTGCCTATACCACCCAACACGGCAGCAGAGCCCCTGTTTATAACGTTGTGATAAAATATTTCGAACCTGTTTAAAAAATAAGTATCGGCAGGCAAACTATTACCGCCGGTATTATTTATGGCAGAAGTATATCTTAAATTACCACCAGCACTATTCTCTGTTAAATAATATGTAACCGTATCTGTCTCTAAACTATACCTGTCATTCATCTGGCTTTCCGGAATTCGGTAAAGGTCACGATCGGGTTTACCATCATTCATTAATCCCCAAAACTCCAGGTAATCATTTGGCCCCAAAATACCTGTTGGTACAGATGTGTACATGCGCACTTCTTTTCCATTACGCCATAATTGAAAATTTTCGGCAGGCACATTGCCCAGTCCGGCTGCGGCCAGTACAGATTGTGGAATACGGGTAAGTGTATCTTTGGCCAGTTTGAATTTATAGTAAGTCTTATTATAATCAATCCAGCTATTGTTTAACTGGGCATAACCAGTTAACGACAATAGCACAACCATGGAGATTAATAAAATTTTTTTCATACGAGTTGTTGTTTTATTCAGATTCTTTCTTACCGGCTAAGTTCAGGCGTAAAGAAAATATATGGGTATATAATGGATTTGACTGGTTGGCAAGGTTTGTAAAGGCATAATCTATCATCACATTTTTTATTTTAAAACCTGCACCGGCGCTTGGCTGGTAAATCCAAACTCTTTTTTGGTTAAGGGTATCCTTATCGGCCAGTGCACGTTGAAAATTAGTGATACCGGCTCTTATAAAAAATACATTTTTAATACTGGCTTCCAAACCTACATGCGGATCAATACTGATGGTTTTACCGCTTACAATGGTATTGCGCTGCCCGTCAAAAGTAAGGTCGGCATTTACTTCGGCAGATAAGTTTACCGAATTGCCAAGCCTAAAATCGTAAGCGCCGCCTATAACAAGCCGGGGCGCAGTAAGCTCATTTGATTTTACAGGTATATCATTTTTTGTAAGATAAAATACTTCTTTTTCTCTTTCGGTAAAATGAAATGTCCAGGCATTGAAAGTAGTTGTGATATCTCTTGCCACAATACCTGCGTGCCATTTTTCGCCATGCATCTGCAAGCCTGCATCAAGCCCAAAACCCCAGGCGGTGGCAAATTTGCCTACTTTACGGTAAATTACTTTTGCATTAATACCAAAACTTATTTTTTGTGTTTCTGTTTCTTTTATCTTTTGTGCAAAGGATAAAAGAAAAGCATAATCGGCCGATGAAAATGTTTGAATGTTATTATAGTTAATGCTGCCATCGGGTTCCACTAAAAACAAAGTGTTGGGGATATCATCAACTGCAAATCGCAATATCGAAATACCTAAAGCCCGTTTGTTATCTTGTATGGGCATGGCTCCGGCCAGGTAATCGTATTTGGCAATACCACCAAAATAATCGGCATGCATGAGGCCAATAGATGGGTAATCATTAATGCCAGATAAACCGGCAGGATTCCAGTAACCTGCGGTTTCGTCTTTAGCAGATGCTATTTGGGCGCCTCCCATAGCAAGCCCCCGGGCGCCGGCACCTATATTTAAAAATTCATTTGAATATTTACGGAATTGTGCAAGTGAAAACAAAGGCGCAAGCATAAATAATACAAAGCTTATTTTGGCATACAATCTCATAATAACATTTGGTTAGTTATTGAATCTAAAAGAGGAATAATTTAAAACGTAATAATACGTAGTAAATTGTGTTCATATATGAATTTAAAATTAAGCTAATTTGTATAAACCAAAGAAATGAAATTTTATCTTAATTAGTATTCATTAAACCCTCTTTAAACATTTAATATAAGCACAATTTTGTTGCCAAAGTGTGTAATAAGTTTATTATCCAATTATTGAACAAGGATGATTATGTTTTAAATCGTTATAATTTTTTTTTAACAAATAATAATACCTGTTTAAAAAATATAAATTATCATATAAACGTATAGCTAATAAAATATATTTCAGTATAATTCATAAACAAGGATAAACATGAAAAAAACTATCTTATTCATTTTAGTACCTGTAATATTTTTTTCTTGTATTAAAGAAGATCCCCTGCCAACAGATAATACAAATAACCTGCTGTTTTTTTATGAAAGAACTGAGAATGGAAATTTGCAGGTTTATAAATATGATGGTAATACCGAAACCAATTTAAGTAATGATAATAACTATGATTACTGGTGGATAAAAGTTAGCCCCGATAAAAAAAGATTTTTATGCTATCGATCTCCTAAACATGCAGGTGTTAACTCTTATACTACCTGCGAACTGATGATGTTTAATGTTGATGGTAGTAATGGCCATGTAATTATTCCACTTCATGCTTATGGTTGGCAAATCCAGGCACATGCAAAATGGTCGCCCGATGGTACAAAAATATTAGGTATTGCAAAATGCACCGATCCATCAATAAACGACCTGGTGCCAAGAGGAAGAATTGTTGTTTTTAATACTGATGGAACAAACCCTGTTATTATCTCTAAATTCAAACACGAAGTAGCTGATCCCGCCTGGTCGCCTGATGGAAATAAAGTAGTGTATGTGGGGCCATCAGATATAGCCGATGAAAGCAATCCTGAAAAAGCAGAAATATACCAGGCCACATTAAATCAAACTAACATGAGCCTGGAAAATCCTATTCGTTTAACTTTTGATAATCTTTATTGTTACGACCCCGCCTGGTCGCCTGATGGCAATTGGATAGCATACAGTAAAGGTGCTTTTATAAACCTTATATGGAAAGAAAATCATGATATATATAAATGCAGGCCCGATGGCTCGGAAGATGTATTGGTATTGCATGATGGTAAAGTAAATGGAGTACCAACCTGGATACCCGATGGAAAGCGTTTAATATTTCATGTACTGGGCCTTAATGGTCCGCCACCTTTTAGCTTATATAGTTGCAGCGCAAATGGTAATGAAAAAAAGTTAATTCTAAGTAATGATGGCATTTACAGATCTTCTCCAACTGCAATTGAAAAATAGGCATCGCTATAACTTAATTAATTTTGTTTTTCATTAAAGTATTTTTGCTGAGTATTTTATAATGGCATAAACAGCGTTGTTTTATTCCCTAATCATAATTTTAGGCTTCTAACATACTTTTTTCTCAATTTTATTAAGCAATTTTGCAATCCTTGCTTTTTTAATAAAATAACAGGTTATCTACATGAAATCATTAATAGAAGAATTACAGTGGAGAGGGATGATACAGGATATAATGCCCGGCACCAAAGAACAATTAGATAAAGAATTAACTACTGCCTATATTGGTTTTGACCCTACAGCCGATAGTTTGCATATTGGCAGCCTTGTGCCCATAATCTTGCTGGTGCATTTTCAAAAAGCAGGGCATAAACCTATTGCATTGGTAGGCGGCGCCACCGGCATGGTTGGCGACCCCACCGGTAAAAGCGAAGAAAGGATTTTATTAAGCGAAGATGTTTTAAATAAAAACTCGGCAGGTATTAAAGCACAACTTGAAAAATTTCTCGACTTTGATTCTCAAAAACCCAATGCCGCCGAAATGGTGAACAATTACGATTGGTTTAAAAATATTTCTTTCCTTGATTTTATTAGGGATACCGGCAAGCTGATAACGGTTAATTACATGATGGCCAAAGACAGTGTAAAAAAAAGGCTTGACAGCGAAACAGGGATGAGCTTTACCGAATTTACTTACCAGTTAATACAGGGTTATGATTTTTACTGGCTGTACAAAAACAAAAACTGCAAACTGCAAATGGGCGGTAGCGACCAATGGGGAAACATAGTTACCGGCACCGAGCTGATACGAAGAAAAGATGCCGGCGAAGCATTTGCATTTACCTGCCCATTAATAAAAAAAGCAGATGGCGGCAAGTTTGGCAAAACCGAAAAAGGAAATATATGGTTAGATGCTGCAAAAACAACTCCCTACCAGTTTTACCAGTTTTGGTTAAATGCATCGGATAATGATGCAGCAACATGGATAAAGATTTTTACTTTTTTAGATGAGCCTGCCATCATTAGTTTGATTGAAGAACAGAAAAAAGATGCATCAAAAAGAGTGCTGCAAAAAGCCCTTGCCAAAGAGGTTACCATTTTTGTACATGGCGAAACGGAATATAAAAAAGCCATTGAAACAACCGAAAAATTATTTGCCAACCAACATGCTGCAGCCGAAGATTTAAGTGAAGATGACCTGAATGGTATGGAAGGAATTGTAAAAGTTAATTACCCGGTTGATAAATTACAAGCCGGTGTAGATGTTGTAAGTTTTTTAGCCGAAACCAATATTTTCAGCAGCAAGGGCGAAGCCCGAAAAATGCTGCAGGGCGGCGGTGTAAGCATCAACCGTAAGAAGGTAGAAGGCATTGATTTAAAAGTTGACAACAGCTTATTGCTGCACAGCAAATATGTATTGGTACAAAAAGGTAAGAAGAATTATTTTTTGGTAAGGGTTGGATGAGGGGGAGAAAATGCTAAATTTTTAAATTATTTGTATGTTACTTGTGGGTATTAACTGTTACACATTAGAGTAGTATCCAGTTATTTGTTTACTAAAACCATTACAATTTACTGTGATAAAACCACATCCAAAATCTGTTGATTTACAAAAAATGGCCTGACCAGTGTTTATGCCACCACTACCCCATTTCCACCACCTCTTTTTATATCTTCGTCAATTTCATTTTGTACAACCCAACATTAAAAACACTATACAAGTAAGAATAAAAAAATACTTTAATCGTTTTTTATAATCATAAAAATTATTTTTGATTTTTATTTCCTAACCCTGTAAATAAATTTTTGAATATTTACTTTATGAATCTTAAACTGAGAACAGATAAGTAAAAAAAGTTTGCTTATGATGTTATGCAATCCCAGATTTATTTGATTTAGATAAGGGAGTAATATGAAATTGTTAGCTGTGGAATTTAGCTGCAATCTCGGCACGAGAGTGAATATTTAATTTATTGTAAATATTCTTTGTGTGTGTAAAAAGAGTATGCATGCTGATATTGCATGTATCTGCTATGATTTTATAAGATTTACCCTCAATAAGTAATTGTAAAATTTCTCTTTCCCTTTTGGTAAGTTTGTATTCATTCAATTGATCGTTTATGTTTTTTTCTTTAAATGAAAAATATTCAAGCATTTTACGTGCAATCTTTCCATTGATGATGCTTTCTCCATTGTAAACCGAATGAATAGCTTCAATAATTTTTTCGGGAGGGTCTTTTTTAAGCAAATACCCCAGCGCTCCCGCTTTTACCGAATTAAAAATCTTTTCTTCATCTTCAAATACAGTAAGCATGAATACACCTGTGTTTGGTAATTTTTCTTTCAATAACTTTACACCTTCTATACCCGATTTGTAAGGAAGGTCAATATCCATAATCACTACATCGGGTGATGAATGATATAATGCATCAATATCTAAAAGGTTATTAGAAGTATATACAAGCAACATATCTGGTTGATTGCTTATCAATACCTGCATGGCTTTTAAAAAAGAAATATTGTCTTCTATAATGGCTGCATGTATCATAGTTGCGAAAGATAGACTATTTATCATATTCTACAACTACCAGATTTATAATATCAGGTTGGAATTTCAATCTTAATTTCGGTGCCTTTATTTATCTTGGATTTAATTTCAAGTTTTGCTTTCATTTGCTTTACCCGTTCACGGATATTTTTTAAACCATTACGTTCTTTTTGTGCAGTTTCTATATCAAACCCATTCCCATTATCATTAACCGTAACTGTCAAATTATTGTTTTTGCTGCTAACTTCAACTAAAATTTGATTACAGCCGGAGTGTTTTATGGCATTATTAATCAATTCTTTAGTTACCATATATAAATGATGTTTGGTATCGGTATTAAGTTGCCGTTCATACAATTGATGATTCATGCTAAAGGTAAATTCAATACCTTTTAAGTGAGCAGTAGCTTGGGCATACCCATTTAACCTTTCTGTTATTTTACCTAACGAGTCTCCTGTGGGCTTGATACTCCATACCAAATCATCCAGTTTATTCATCACTTCATTTACATTCTGGTTTATTGAATCGATATAAAATGGATTGTTTGGTTCCTTTTTGGCAAGCCCCGAATAAATATTAATGCTACTTAAAGTAGAACCTATTTCATCGTGCAGGTCGGATGAAATGCGTTGCCTTTCGTATTGGATGGCAAGCTGTGTTTCAATAATTGCTTTTTGCTGGTGTAACTTATACAGGTAAAAAAAACGGGTAATAAAAAATATAAGACAAACAGCTAGAAGAACAACTAATGTATTAAACCACCAGGTTTTCCACCAGGGTGACCTTATATTAAAGTTGTATTTCACTTCGTTGCTCCAATACCCGCTACTATTCATAGCTTTAACTTTAAATGTATAATTGCCAGGCGATAGGTTGCCAAAAGTTGCTGTTGTATGATTGGTTATATCACTTTGGCTTCCGGCTAATCCCACTAATTCATATTTGTATTTTACATTTTGAGGCTGGTTCATTGATATGCCAACATAATCAAAACTGATATAATTGTTATTATGTTTTAAACTTAAATTTTCTGGTAAACCATACCATCGGCTTACTTTATCAAACTTAAAATTTACAAGATTTGTTACATCATCAAGTCTTATACTAGTATCAGTTTTTTGAAGAAGGTTTAACCAGTCAATATTTTTATTTGCAACTTTGATTGCTTTAATTTGAACTGAAGGAGCATTAAAATCATCTGTATGTTTTAAAGGGTTAAATGATGTAATGCCGCCATTGGTCCCAACCCAGATTCTATGATCATGTGATTCTATAATTGCATTCCTGGAACATCCAATACCTAAGAAATTATCTGTATAACCATAGTTTCGAAAAAATACTTCACCTTTATAAAATCTCTTCAAATGTATTCGCTTGGATAAATGTGTTAACTTTTTGGCAGGCAATTTACTTAACCCGAAAGATGTACCAAACCAGATATTCCCGTTACTGTCTACGTAAATACTTGTTATTTCATTATAAATTAATCCTTCTTGTTGAGTGAAATGTATGATAAAATGGCCGTCATATCTAAAAGCACCCTTTTCTGTACCAATCCAAATATTTCCTTCTTTATCTTCTTCAATACTACATTGTGAAATAGTTAATGATACATCTGTGTTAGTAAGTTGACTGAAAATTTTCCCATCATATTTGTATATTCCAACATTGGAGCCAAACCAAATATTACCAGTCCTATCTTGTGTTATACAATAAACCTTAAAATCAATTCTATTCGAAAAATAGTTAATAAGCGTTTTGCCATCATATTTTGAAACACCATTTTCGGTACCAATCCAGATATTACCCGAAACGTCTTCTACAATAGTATTTACATCATCGTCGGCAAGACCATTACTTTTATCCAAGTAAGCAAAATAATTCCCATCAAATTTTGCAACTCCACGATAAGTAGCAAACCAAAGGTTTCCATACCTGTCTCTACAAATTTTTCTTATATCATTGTTTGGAAGGCCTTGTTTAGTAGTGTAAATTTTAAAAGTGTGCCCGTTGTAAACATACACACCGCCTCGCCAGGTTCCAATCCAAAGGTTAGCTTCTTTGTCTTCATAAACGCTAAAAACATATCTTTTTGCCAGGCCTTCAGTTTCAGTAATATGCGAAAATGATTCGTGATTTAATTTTAATACTCCGCCTCCGGCTGTACCAATCCAAAGATTATTCGCCTTGTCTTGAAACAAACAATAAATATTATCACTGGATAAACCCTGTTTTTCAGTAAAGTTTGTAAAATTATTTCCATCATATTTTGATAGTCCATGATGAGTACCAATCCAAATATTACCTTCTCTGTCTTGAGTAAGTGCATAAACCTCATTGTTAATTAAGCCTTCATTTTCGGTTAAATAAGTAAAAGTTGAATCTTTATAAATTGATATACCCCCCCCTTCAGAGCCAAACCAAAGAGCACCTGATTTATCCTCCAAAATAGTGTACGTATAATTTTTTTTTAACCCTTCATTTTCTGTAAAATTTGTAAATGATTTTCCGTCATATTTTGCTATGCCTCCCCTGGTACCAATCCAAATATTACCTGTTTGATCTGTTATTATAGTTTGAACGTAGTTATTAATCAACCCTTCACGCCGGCTAAAGTTTGTAAATATTTTCCCATCATATTTAGTTATACCATTCCAGGTTCCAAACCAGATATTGCCCGATTTATCTTCTGTAATACTTACAACCCAGTTATTGCATAATCCATCTCTGTCAGTGAAATTTGTAAATGAATATCCATCGTACTTTGAAACGCCTCCACCCAAAGTACCAAACCAAATATTCCCTGATTTATCCTGCAATACACTTCGTACATCATTATTAACCAGCCCTTGTACTGTTGTATAGTTTGTAAATGATTTTCCATCATACTTTGTAACTCCTGAAGCAGTACAAATCCATATATTGCCAATATTATCTTCCAAAAGGGCAGTAACAATAGAGTGCTTCAATCCTTGTAATTTTCCAAATGAAGCAAATGAATAAGGGTTGGGGATTTTATAAGTCATTTCTGAAACAGGAAAAACTTCAGGCAGCCCGGCATATTCGGGATGCTCAGTAACTGCTATTTTCTTTGGTGTTATAAATGAATCGGTGCCCGGCACAATAACTTTTGGATTTCCTACTTTAACATTTTTGGATTTACCGGCTTTTTGAATGTTGTTTTTAGATAACACAATCAATGGGCTACCAGCCCGTTTTTTCCTTAGGTTATTTATTGGATTTGTATATTTGATACTGTCGTATGCAATGACATTAAATTTCGCTTCTGTTACTTTAGGAGAATAGGCGCCTGGTATAATTTTTGATTTTGATGTTTCTTTACACGAAATAAAACAAAACAAAAAAAAATACAAATACATCGTATTCAAATTTCTAAGAATTCTGTGAATACTTATTTCCATTAGTAAAGATTTATTACTACTAATATAATAATTGATATGATATTTCTATAACTTGAAAAATATGTTAGTGAAAAATAAAAATAGGAGAGAGATAGCCCATCACTCCACATCCACCTGTTTTTTTATCACCGAACCTTCTCTTGCGTTTAGTAAAAATTTTCTTTCTTTTACCAGGTAGCCATTGCCGTGTTCGCAAAAATGCACTTTAAGGTTTTGCAGGCTAATGGGGTTGCCATCGGGTATATCTGCAATATTTGAGTGTAGTATATCGTGCCCGTCAATTATCATTACCAGTCCGCTGCCAATGGCTTCCATCATATTACCGCCGGTTACAATCATACCGGTATCTTCTCCCAGGCCAATACCAATGCAGGATGGGTTGGCGGCAACAGCCTGTGCCAGACGGCCAAAGCGGCCACGTTTTTCAAAATGCGAATCAAAGATTACATCATTCATAAAACCAAGACCGGTGGTTATTTTTACTTCGCCTTTTAAATGTGCACGGGTAGCATTGCCTTCGTAAATCATGGTATTGCTCATGGCCATAGCGCCTGCCGATGTGCCGGCTACAATAAAATTTTCTTCATTTATATACCGGTCCATTATCTTTTTAAAAAAATCTGTGCCGCCAAATGTACTGCTCAGGCGCAATTGGTTGCCACCGCTAAACATCACAACATCGCACTTACTTATACGCTCTGCATAATCGGCATTAGCAGCATCGGCCCGGTTGCGTATATGCATTACACCAATATTGGTGCAGCCAATTTTTCCAAAAGCATTCAGGTAATTATCGCCAACTTCGTAAGGTATCATGCTGGCGGTGGTTATCACTTCAATGCGGCACAAAGGGCCGCCGGCTTCTTCCACCACACGGGTAAGTATTCCCAGCTCAAAAAAATTCAGGTTATTGCGTTGTATCTTTCCGCTCTCCAGGTCTGTGCCTTTATCTTCTGCTCCGCCAATCGCTATCAGTTTTCCTTTTGCAAACAGCATTTAATCTTTTTATGATTAACGCAAAAATAAGGGAAATCGTGTTTCATAATTGCTTTTAAGTTATTAAGACCTGTTAATTATGTAGCAGCAAATTTTGTAATTCCTTCCACCAGCCGGTCTAAATTTTTTGTACTTGTGTACACATTGGGTGTAATGCGTACGCCATGTATGTTTTCCCAGTTGATGCCTACGGTGTGTATCTTGTAATTGCTCCACAGGTAACTGTCTAATTCGCCGGGCTCCTTACCATCAACACTCACCATGCCAATAGCACAACCAAACTCTTTTTTAAAAGAAGTATGCAGTTTTACTTTTGGCACATCTTTTACTTTTTGCATCCAGTAGTTTTTTAAATAGAGCAGGCGCTCTTCTTTTCGTTTGCTGCCAATCATGTCGTGAAAGTCGATGGCTTTGTCAATGGCTTCTTCAATATAAAAAGGCCTTGTGCCTAAATGTTCAAACTTGCGAATGTTATCTTCTTCCTTATTACCGGCTCCAAACAATGGCCAGGTATTTTTTATTTTTTCTTTTCGCACATACAAAAAACCTGTACCAATAGGCGCTCCCAGCCATTTGTGCAGGCTGGTACCAAAATAATCGCAGTTTAGGTCGGGTATTAAAAATTCGAAATGGGCAAATGTGTGGGCGCCATCAACCAGTACCGTTATGTTTTTCTTTTTTGCTTCATCGGCAATCTTACGCACAGGCATTTTTTGCCCTATCCAGTTTATCATGTGTGTAACCTGCACTACTTTTGTTTTACTGGTAAAGGCATCGGTATATTTTTTTACCAGGTAATTTTCATCTTCGCTGGGCAGTTCCAAATTTATCCAAACCAGTTTAATGCCTTCCCTTCTTTCTCTCTGTTGCCAGGCGCCAATCATATTTGGATAATCTTGTTTGGCAAGCACCACTTCGTCGCCTGCTTTTAGTTCAATTCCAAAAATAGCTGTCTCCAATGCTTCGGATGCATTGCGGTGTAGGGCAATTTCTTCGGCATCGCAGCCGGCAAGTTGGGCAAGGTTTTTACGCAGCGGCTCTCTGCCCTGGTCTAGTATGCGCCACATAAAATAACTGGGCGCTGCATTGCTTAAATCATAATTGCGTTTCATGGCATCGGCCACGGTTTTTGGCGCCGGCGATACGCCACCATTATTAAGGTTGATGAAATTGGGCATAATGGTATAAGATTGCTGCACATAATACCAAAAGTCTTCATCGGTTGCCAGTTGTGAAGGAGAAACCCATTCATTGTTTTTAATGGCAGCCTGCAGGTTTCGGCTCCAGGCCGGTTGTAAAATGCCTGTGGCGGCTGCGGCAGATAATAAACCAACTTTTTGTATAAACGAACGGCGGTCTTTCATTACTGTAGTTTTAGTTATACAATGTACAAATTTTGTTTTTTGTAAAGCAAGATGAATTTGGTAATTTCCGTTTTACGGCAATTCAAAAGCAAAAAAATCAAAACCTTAAAAAACTGCAGATACTTTTTGGGTTTTACTTTTGATTTTTGACTTTTTACTTATCAAAAACACCAAACTGTTTTATTTATGAAGATTGTAGAAATTAAAGTTTTAAGAGGCCCTAATTACTGGAGTGTTCGCAGAACTAAACTGATACAGATGAAGCTTGACCTGGAAGAGATGGAGCAGCGGCCTACCAATAAGATTGAAGGTTTTAGAGAAAGGCTGGAAGCCATGTTTCCTTCTATGATTGAACACCGATGCAGCGTAGGCACCCGTGGTGGTTTTTTTGAACGGGTAGATGAAGGCACCTGGATGGGGCATGTGATTGAACACATTGCTTTAGAAATGCAAACACTTGCCGGCATGGATACAGGTTTTGGCCGTACCCGTGGTACCGGCAAAGAAGGCGAATATTATGTTTGCATTAGTTATATGGAAGAAGATGCAGGTGTTTATGCAGCTAAGGCTGCCGTACGTGTGGCACAGGCATTAACCGATAATGTAGAGTATGATTTGGCAGCCGATATTATGAAGCTGCGTGAAATAAGGGAAGATACCAGGCTTGGCCCAAGCACAGGTTGTATTGTAGATGAAGCGGCTAAAAGAGGTATTCCGTACATACGGTTGAACAAACATTCGCTTGTTCAGTTAGGTTATGGTGTGCATCAAAAAAGAATAAGGGCAACTATTGCCAGCACCACCAGTAATATTGCAGTAGATATCGCCTGCGATAAAGAAGAAACAAAAAATTTGCTGGATGCAGCAGAGATACCTGTACCCAAGGGCGATGTGATAAGGACCGAAGCAGGATTAAAAGATGTGATTGACCGCATTGGTTACCCCATTGTAATAAAACCTATCGATGGCAATCATGGCAAAGGAAATACCACAAACATCATCAACTGGGAGCAGGCCACTAAAGCGCTTGCAGCCGCTAAAGAATATGGCCGCAGCGTTATTGTAGAAAAGTACATCACCGGTTTCGATTTCAGGATACTTGTTATCAATTATAAATTTATTTGTGCAGCATTGCGTACGCCGGCTGCAGTAGTGGGCGATGGAAAAAATACAATTCAATATTTAATTGATGAAGTAAACAAAGACCCACGCCGTGGTTACGGGCACGAAAAAGTTTTAACCCAAATCACTATCGACCAGTTTACACAAAAAATGCTGGACGAAAAAAATTATACGCTTGATACTATTCCTAAAAAAGGCGAACAGGTTTTATTAAAACCAACAGCCAACCTGTCAACCGGCGGCACAAGCACCGATGTTACCGACGAAGTGCATCCTGCCAATATTATCATGTGCGAACGAATTGCCCGAATCATAGGACTTGATATTTGTGGAATAGATATTATGGCAAAAGACTTACGCAGCCCCGTAAGAGAAAGTGGTGGCGCCATCCTTGAAGTGAATGCAGCGCCGGGTTTCCGTATGCATATAGATCCATCAGTAGGCCTGCCACGCAATGTAGCCGAACCGGTGGTGGATATGCTTTTTCCAAAAGGCAGTGCAGGCACCATTCCCATCATTGCCATAACAGGCACCAATGGTAAAACAACCACAACAAGGCTTACGGCACATATTGCCAAAACTGCCGGTTATAAAGTGGGTTATACAACCAGCGATGGTGTATATATTCAAAATCAAATGATGATGAAAGGAGATTGCACAGGGCCTGTTTCATCAAAATTTGTATTAAAAGACCCTACCGTTGATTTTGCAGTATTAGAATGTGCACGAGGCGGTATATTAAAAAGCGGATTGGCTTTTCAGAATTGCGATGTATCAATCGTTACAAATATAAGCGCCGATCATATCGGGCTTGGTGGTATCGATTCGATGGAACAGATGGCAAAAGTAAAAGCCGTTGTGCCCGAAACAACTTTTAAACATGGCTATGCCATTTTAAATGCCGATGATGATTTGGTGTATGCCATGAAAGACGGGCTGAGTTGTAATGTGGGTTTATTTAGCATGGATGAAAAAAATCCACGGATAATAGAACATACTAAAGAAGGCGGCTATGCATCGGTGTTTGAAAATGGTTATATCACTATTATGAAAGGTACCTGGAAAATTAGGGTGTTAAAAGTTACTGATATACCTGTAACCTATGGTGGTAAGGCGGTTCATAACATTATGAACTGTTTACCGGCAGTATTAAGCACTTACTTCTGGCGCAATATCCAAATTGAAGATATAAGACTGGCGCTGCAAACATTTGTACCGTCAACCACGCAAACTCCCGGAAGGTTAAACCTGTTTCAGTTTAAAAATTTCCAGTTTTTGGTTGACTTTGCACATAACCCGGCCGGGCTTGAACTGCTATGCGATTTTGTTAGCAAACTTGATGGCGAACCCAAGGTTGGAATTATTAGCGGAACCGGCGACAGGAGGGATGAAGACATAAAAGAACTGGGAAAAATTTCGGGTAAACATTTTGATGAAATCATCATCAGGCAGGATAAAAACTTACGTGGCCGTACAGCAGAAGAAATTGTAAACCTATTGGTGGCCGGAATTAAAGAAACACAACCAAAAGAAATACCCATCCAAATCATCTACAACGAAAAAGAAGCCATTATGCATGCATATGAAAATGCTAAACCGGGTTCGTTAATCACCATCATGTGCGATGTGGTAGCAGAAGCGTTGGATTTGATAAAGGGATTAAAAGAAAAAGAAGATACAGAATAAATAAGTTGTAAATGTAGTAAGAGATATAGATAGTTGAGGCTCATAAAATCCTTTTGGGAAATATGGCCTGTTACCCTAAATTTGCACTCCCGATAAATTTTTAGAGGTGGATTATTGGGTTATGGTGTAACGGCAGCACTACAGATTTTGATTCTGTCTGTCTAGGTTCGAATCCTAGTAACCCAACAAATGAGAACTGGAATATTTCAGTTCTTTTTTATTTGAATTAATTGATATTTTGGGTACACACTATATGAAAGTTTTTCCCGTTTAAACTGTCTATATCATACAATACAATATCCCTGTAAACCAATAGATGAAAATATTTTTTACACTGTTTTTGATTTGTTTCGCTTTTTATTCAAAGTGCCAGTATAATTTTTACTTTGGCAATATACATAGCCATTCATCTTACTCAGACGGTAATAAAGATGCCGGCACTACAGGATATTATACACCCGGCGATGATTATAACTATGCCAAAGGCAGTTACCACATGGATTTTTTAGGTATATCAGAACATAATCATTACAGCTCGGCTAATAACCCCGGTATGCATGTTGCTGATTATAACAGGGGATTATACGAAGCTGATACGGCAACAAAAAATGGAAGTTTTGTAGCCATGTATGGTTTTGAATGGGGCACCATTAGCACCGGTGGCCACGTGGTAACCTATGGCATGCCCGGCCTTGTAGGATGGGAAACCGGCAGTGGCGCATGGGGGCCATCAAATAATTATAATATTTTTTGCGCCAAAGGCGATTATGCCAGTTTTTGGCCAATCATAAAATCGTATCCCGGGGCATTTTGTACACTTGCACATCCGCAAACAAACGACTACCAATCTTTATTGGATGCTGCTGGCGTGTACGATGCTAATACTGATAGTGTAATAGTAGGTATTGCAATAAGAAGTGGAAATGCAATGTCAACCACTACTAATTATTCCGATCCGCATGCAACTTTGTACGAACAAAAATTTTTAAAAGCGCTTGCAAAAGGTTACCACCTTGCTCCATCCATCGACCATGATAACCATTACACCACTTTTGGCCGTACCAACGATTCAAGAACGGTTGTGTTAGCAACCTCATTAAACCGTGATAGCATCATGGCTGCCTATAAGGCAAACCGTTTTTATGCATCCGACGACTGGAATACAGAAGTGAATTTCACCATCAACGGAAAATTTATGGGTAGCGATTTTTCCAGTACATCTAATTCTTCTATTTCTGTTTCGGTAAATGATCCGGATGCTTCTACCAATCCCAACGATAATGTAAGTAAAATTGAAATTTACAATGGCATTACCGGTAGCGGCATTAATGCAACCATACTTACATCAAACAGTGGGATGAATACACTTTATTTTTCTCATACCACAACCCTGCATACGTCTAATTATTATTTTGCAAAAATTACACAGGTTGATGGCGATGTTATTTGGACGGCACCCATTTGGGTATACAGGGATGCAGTGGTGCTGCCAATTGTTTTAACAAAATTTACCGGCATACAGCAAGACGCTGTGATTGATTTAAACTGGGAGACAGCCACCGAAACCAATGTTGATTATTTTGAAGTGGAGCATAGTGCAGATGGAAATAATTTTACAAAAATTGCTACGGTTGCAAGCAAATATCATAACAGTGCTTTGCCTACCGGCTATAATATGGTTCACGATGCACCGGTTAAAGGAATAAACTTTTACAGGTTAAAACAATTTGACCTGGATGGTAAATACAGTTACTCAGAAATAATACCGGTGCAGTTTAATTATTCCATTGTTCAAAAAATAAAAATTTATCCTAACCCCGTATTTAATAACCTGAATTTGGAATTAACTGTTTTACAAAACAGCACCTTGCTTTGTAAAATATACAATGCAGCAGGCAGGGAAGTAAAGGCGTTTACAACTTCTGTATCAGCAGGAATCAACAATGTACATACCAATGTTTCAAATTTACCTAATGGCAATTATTTTATTGTAATCATCAACAAAAATGATAGGGTTGCCGAAACAAAGTTTGTTAAACAATAATTAGTTAGTTGCAGGTAACCCAAATCATTTAAAAACTTCTTCAATCACCTTGCCAACATTTCCGTTGGGCATTTGTATATGCAACATAGCAGCTATGGTAGGCGAAATGTCTGTCATAAACACCTGCCTGTTGCTTTTACCTGGTTTTACTTTCCAGCCAAACCATAACAAAGGAATGTGTGAGTCGTAAGGGTTCCATAAACCATGTGTGGTTCCTTTTTTACCACCGGCAAAATAACCCGGTTTTATTGAAAATTGAATATCGCCGCTGCGTTTGGGGTTAAAACCGTTTATTGTCATTTGCTTTTGGGGTTCGGGCATAGTAACAGCTTCAATTTCCCTGTTAGTAAAAACATTTAAGATATAAGGCTTTTGTGAAAGTGTTTTTATGATTAGTTTTTTTACTTCACTTGCATTTTGTTCGGTAAGGTTTTCATCATTTAAATACACCTGGTAATTCATTACTGTACTAATTGCTTTATTGATACCAAATTTTGAAACGATGGCTTCATCTAATTCTTTTGCAAGGTCTTTATTATCAAAAATACCGGCAGGTATTTTGTGTTCATTTAAAAAAGCAGGTACATGTGCAGCGCCATGATCGGCAGTGAGGAAAAATAGATAGTTGCCCATGCCCACCGTCTTATCAAGGTACGATAAGAAATCAGCAATATCTTTATCAAGTCTTAAATAGGCATCTTCGGCTTCTATCGAATTGGGGCCAAAGGCATGGCCTATATAATCAGTTGATGAAATGCTAACCGCTAAAAAATCCGTTACAGTATTTTTTCCCAGCTTTTCGTTTTCTATGGCAGCTTTTGCAAAATCAAAAGTAAAAGTGGCTGCAAAAGGTGTGGTTTTAAATGCGTCAAATTTTGATGATGCCGGTATAGCTGCAAGATTATGAGGAAACACTACCGATTTTTCGCCTTTTATATTACTTTCATAAGGCTTATCATCATCAGTACTTTGGCTGTATTTGTTTATTGGCAAAAGAGTGTTCCAATCTTTATTCATATAGGCAGTTGCAAGGTCTTTTGCATTAAACTGGTTTACCCAGCCGGGTAAATTATTCATATAATATGAGCTGGTTATCCATTTACCTTCATCGTACCAGTAAGCGGCATTGGCTGCATGGCCAGCAGGTAAAATAGCCCCACGGTCTTTTAATGCAATACCAATTACTTTGCTTTTAAAATTAGTGCCCAGCCTAAGCTCATCAGTTATTGTAGTAACCCATAAATTATCGGGGCTCATCTTACCTGCATTACTATTGCTGCCTACAGTTTGTACGGTAGAATCTTCGGTGCAATAAACACTTCGGTTTAGCGATTTATCAAACCAGTTATTGCCTACAATACCAGTTATAGAAGGAAGGCTGCCTGTATATACACAAGTATGCCCCACTGCAGTATAGGTAGGTAAATATGGTATAAACGTGTTTTCATTGCTAAAACCCTGTTTCAGCAAGCGTTTAAAACCACCATTACCATACTGGTCATTATAGCGGTACAGGTAGTCCCAGCGCATTTGGTCAACCACAAGGCCAACTACAAGTTTAGGCCTGTTTATTTGTGCTGTAACAGAAAAAGATAAAATCAACAGGAAAAAAGAAACACAAATTTTTTTTAGAAGCATGTTAATCGGTTTTTTTCAAAGATATATATTAACAGCTTTTAAAGATTCATTACTTCATGTTATGCTTATGTTATGATGTTTAGCTGCAAAGCCTTAATTTTGCAAATGAAAAATCACACAATGCTCAACCGGCATCTATCACTAATTTATAATTCCAAACATTTATGGCAGATATTTTTGAACGCCTGATAAAGAACTACGGGCCTATTGGACAGCATAGGGAAAGAGCCCATGGCTATTTTGCATTTCCAAAACTTGAAGGTGAAATAAGCAGCCGCATGAAATTTCGTGGCAAAGAAGTTATAACCTGGAGCCTGAATAATTATTTGGGCCTGGCCAATCATCCCGAAGTACGCAAAGCAGATACTGAGGGTACCGCTCAATACGGGTTGGCATCGCCCATGGGTGCACGAATGATGAGTGGCAACACAACCCTGCACGAACAATTAGAAAACGAACTGGCTAGTTTTGTAAATAAAGAAGATGCCATACTGGTTAACTATGGTTACCAGGGCATGGTAAGCCTTATAGATGTAATCTGCAGCAGGCACGATATAATTGTATATGATGCCGAAAGCCATGCATGTATTATTGATGGCCTGCGTTTGCATCCCGGGCACAGGTATGTGTTTAAACATAACGATTTGGAAGACCTGGAAAAACAATTACAGCGCTCCACCGCATTAATTGAAAAACAAGGCGCAGGCGGCATACTTGTTATTACCGAAGGTGTTTTTGGTATGGCTGGCGACCAGGGAAAACTGAAAGAGATTGCTGCCATGAAAGATACCTATTCGTTTCGCCTATTGGTAGATGACGCACATGGCTTTGGAACCCTGGGTAAAACAGGCGCAGGTGCCGGCGAAGAACAAGGTTGCCAGGATAAGATAGACCTGTACTTTTCAACCTTTGCAAAATCAATGGCTTCTATAGGCGCCTTTATTGCTGGCAACAGGCAAATAATTGATTACATACGCTACAATATACGCAGCCAGATATTTGCAAAGAGTTTGCCCATGCCCATTGTGGTAGGTAATTTAAAAAGGCTGGAATTGTTGCGCAATAATCCAGAACTAAAAGAAAGGCTTTGGAAAAACGCCTTACAATTACAAAACGGCTTAAAGCAAAGAGGTTTTGATATTGGCAAAACCGATAGCGTGGTTACGCCTGTGTATATGAAAGGCGGTGTAGAAGAAGCTACCGCTATGGTGATGGACCTGAGGGAAAACTACAACATCTTTGCATCAATTGTAGTGTATCCAGTAATACCAAAAGGGCATATAATATATAGGCTTATACCATCGGCGGTGCATACAAGCGAGGATATTGAATTAACACTGCAGGCATTTGAAGCCACAAAGAAAAAACTGGATGCAGGCGAGTACAGGGTAGAAGCCATACCTGATATGGCCGAAGTAAGTGGCAAGCGCTTTGATTATATGACCAGCAAACTAAAGAATAAGTAAACTACAGGAATAATAAAGATTGGTTCCGCCTGTGATGGTAACAGGCGGAATTTTTTTATAAAAATATTCTTGTTTGTTTTAACTCTCATTTTAATTTCTTTAAAAAATATTGAAGAAAAATTTGCGAAACCGAAAAGTTGCACATATATTTGCAACCAGATGGTTTCACAAAATATATGTATGAAATATGAGAAGAGATATTTTTCAGGCAATAGCCGACCCCACAAGGCGGGCCATTATAGCTTTGATTGCTTTACAGGCCATGACACCCAATGCCATTGCCGAAAATTTTAACAGTACCCGGCAGGCAGTATCCAAGCACCTGCGTATTTTAACCGAATGCAAATTGGTGAAGCAGCAGCAACAGGGTAGGGAAATTTATTACTCATTGCAAATTGAAAAGATGAAAGAGATTGACAAATGGCTGGAGCAGTACCGAAAAATTTGGGAAACAAGGTTCAATCAATTAGACAAAGTATTATCCACAATAAAAAAACAAAAAAAATGAAAAACGATTTGTTGTTTGATTTTACGGTTGATAAACCGGCCAAAACAGTTTACATAACACGTGAGTTTGATGCAGAACAATCGCTTGTTTGGGATGCATTCACCAAAGCTGAATTGATAGACCAATGGATTGCGCCTGCGCCCATGGTAGCAAAAACAAAGTACCAGGATTTTAAAGTGGGCGGCAAAAGGTTTTATGCAATGATAAGTCCTGATGGGCAGGAGCGTTGGGCATTACAGCAGTACACTTCCATTACACCAAAAACCAACTTTAAAATGTTTAATGTTTTTGCTGATAAAGATGAAAACCCTGAGCCGTTTGGTTCAGAGTGGGACCATACTTTCAGTGAAGATAACGGCATTACCAAAGTGAGCATCGTTATTTATAACGAATCGATGGAAAGGTTAGAAATGATTCTCGAAGGCTTTACCATTGGCATGAGAATGTCATTAACAAACCTGGAAACACTTTTGGAAAAATTATCAAAAAAATGAGTTCCTTTTTATTAACAATAATATTTTACAAATTAAAAAAACAAAATCATGGCACTTATCAATCCTTACATCAATTTTAACGGCAATGCCGAAGAAGCATTTAATTTTTACAAGTCGGTATTTGGCGGCGAGTTTGCCAATATAATACGCTTTAAAGAATTTGAAAGTCCTCAATTTCCGGTATCGGAAAAAGAAGCAAATAAAATCATACACATAGCATTCCCCATTGGCGGCAATATATTAATGGGTAGCGATGTACCCGAAATGATGGGCCGTGTAAATGAAAATGAAAACAGGTCAAAAATTTCTATCAGCGCACAAAGTAAAGAAGAAGCCGACAGGTTATTTAACGGACTCTCTGCCGGCGGCGCTATCGAAATGCCCATTGCCGACAGCCCCTGGGGTTCTTACTTTGGCATGTTTAGAGATAAATATGGAATTGAGTGGATGGTGGATTATGACCCGAGATACAAGGGCAAAGCGTAATTGATATCAACAAATATTTTTATCAGGCAAATACATCAGTGTTTGCTTTTTTGTTTATTGACATTTTGTAAAATTTTTTCAGCCAAACAAAATGTGTATCAATGTCATGTGCATAGCCCTATAAAACTAACGCTTTAAAACGCAAAAGCTGTAGCGGTTAATAATGGAATACCCGTTTATTTATATTTACTTTGGGTTGTGATTTTATTATGCTATTAAAATGGATTTGTAAATATTAGCATTGAATGTATAACAGGTAACCTTCAGCAAAATTACCTGCCTGGCAATCTTAACATCAACTTTGAAAACATGAAACAATTTAAACGTTTTTTCAGCCTGTTGATTTTTATGGTATTCACAATCTCAGAATTTTCATGTAATAACAATCAATCAACACCGTCACAGGCAATCATTAAACAGTTAAATCTTAAAAGAGGCAACATAATAAGTTGCAGCCCCGTAGCAGCCCAATTCGGTTTGGTGAATTTTGAAGTAACAGGAGGTGATGATGTAAAAAAAGATTTTAACCTTGCGGTTGAGCTTTTACATTCTTTTGAATATGATGAAAGCGAAAAAGTTTTTGCAAAAATTATTGATGAAGCACCTGGTTGTGCAATGGCTTACTGGGGTATTGCTATGTGTAATTTTCATGCATTGTGGACACCCCCAACAGAAGCAGAATTGAAAAAAGGGGCACAGGCCATTGAGATAGCTAAATCAATTAAAAATAAAATAGCAAAAGAAACGGGTTTCATTAATGCGCTAAGTTTATTTTATAAAGACTGGAATAAAACAAGCCATCTTGCACGATGTTTGGATTTTGAAAAAGCAATGGAAAATTTACAGCAAGCTTTCCCCAACGATAACGAAGTTGCAATATTTTATGCCTTATCATTAGTTGCTGCTGCCAATCCAAAAGACAAAACATATGCAAAACAAAAAAAAGCCGGGGCCATTTTAGAAGCTATGTACAAAACAGAACCAAACCATCCAGGTGTAATTCATTACATTATCCATACGTATGATTATCCCGAATTAGCATCCCTTGCGTTGCCCGCTGCAGAACGATATGCAGGTGTGGCTCCTTCATCGGCTCATGCACTGCACATGCCTTCGCATATTTTTACAAGATTAGGGTTATGGGATAAAAGTATCCAAACAAATTTGCGATCGGTAGAAGCTGCAAGATGCTATGCAGAATCATCAGGCAACCCGGGGCATTGGGATGAAGAACTGCATGGCCTTGATTATCTTGTGTACGCTTATTTACAAAAGGGGGATAATATACAGGCTCAAAAACAAATAGACTATCTAAATTCATTCAAAATAATTTCACCGGTTAATTTTAAGGTTGCTTATGCACTTGCAGCTATTCCCAGCCGTTATGTGCTTGAAAATAAAAATTGGAAAGATGCGGCAAATTTGGAATCGCATGCTGTAAAAATAAACTGGGATGATTACCCCTGGCAGGAATCCATCATCCATTTTGCCCGTTTATTAGGCGCCGTACACACCCATAATTTACAAGCAGCAGAACTTGAAATGGAGAATCTTAAAAAACTGCAAGGCAGGCTGCAAAAACAAAAAGATATTTATAAAGCAACAGAGGTAACCATACAAATGAATGCAGGAGATGCATGGATACAATTTGCAAAAGGCGATAACGCCTCTGCACTTAAATTAATGAACATGGCTGCTGATATGGAAGATAGTACCGGCAAGCATCCCGTAACACCGGGCGAGGTATTGCCGGCAAGAGAATTGTTAGGAGATATGTATTTTAAATTGAATGATTATAAAAACGCCTTGAAAACTTATGAAGATGTGTTAAAGAAAAGCCCTAACCGGTTTAATAGTTTATATGGCGCAGGAAAATCTGCAGAAAAAATAAATGACAAAGAAAAAACCATTTACTATTACAAACAATTAGCCGCAATTACAAATTCAAAAAACCCCGTGCGAAAAGAACTAAGTGAAATCGTAGGTTTTTTGGCAAAGAATTAAGCAATTTATTTTCGTTGATTTTTATCTTTAAAAATTATTTTATAATGACGGTAAAAGAACAAATCAAGCAATATATATCATCATTGCAGGTAACCAAAGCTAATGAGTTACAAACACTGCATAAACATATCATGCAAATAAAACCAGCCAGTAAACTTTGGTTTCTTAATGGAAAAGACGAGAATGGGAAAGTGATTTCCAATCCTAATATTGGGTATGGTTCTATTAATATTAAATACAAGGATGGTTCAACAAGAGAATTTTATCAAATTGGATTGAGTGCAAATACAACCGGCATCTCGGTATATATCATGGGCATTGCAGATAAGGCATACCTGTTAAATAATTATGGTAAAAAAATAGGCAAGGCAAGTGTAACCGGATATTGTATCAAATTCAAAACGCTGAAAGATATCAATATGGATGTGCTTGCATCGGCAATTAAATTTGGATTTGAAAATAAGTGATAATTGAATGAAAGATTTTTGCTTATTCTGTTTTATTATCTACCATAAAATCAAACATGTCTTCATTTATTTCATCCGGTTCATCGCAATGGGTTATTTGTGCAAAGGCGCTGAAGGTAGAGCCAATCATCAAGGGTAAACTAAACAGCAATCCTATGCCGCAGGGTATGGCGCTGATGAAGATGATAAGCCCTATCAATATAAAATAACCAATCAGTGGTAACAGGTTACGGGTTGCTATTTTACGAGACATTTCCATTGCCGGCCAAGCTTGCATCTTATAAATAACAATAAAATGGTTTTTAAATACCCAAATAATTGAAATAAGCATGATAAAGAACATAAGCAATAAAAAAAGCACTGCCGATTCGGGTGTAAACATTTGCATTGCTAATGCCTTCAATTCATCCTGGTTATTAAGTGCACCGGCGCTTTGTAGTGATTCAAAAAATTTAATGATGATACCCAGGTAATTTAACAAGAAAAGTACAGAGAGAATAATAATTACTACAAACTGAATGCATGCGCTGATGGCAATGGGCCCCAGGAATTTAAAACCTTTGAACATGTCTCCTAAATCGGCCCAGCCAAAACCTTTTGAAATGCGCCATGTAACATAAATAGCGCCTGCCATAAGGCAGGGCGACAATATCACCTGGTTAGCTAAACTACCAACAAAAGGAATCAATCCTGCTGCAAAACTTATCACCACCGATACAATACCGCCTAAAATATAATAGCCCAAATGTTTTGAAACCAATGCCCATCCATCAGATAATGCCCTGCCTATAGAGAAAGTTGATTTATCGGTACTGAGTTCTGTTAATGTCTTCATCGTTTATTTTTTTTAAAACTAATATTTTTAATGCATTATCATGCATTATGTAATCAATTAAATACAATGTTTTATTAACAATAAATAATCAAACTTAAAACAAAGATTGAATACATTTAATATGTAGATTTGCTCTTAATTTGCAACTATGAAGACATACGCTTACATTATTTTATTTTCGTGCCTGTTACTTTTTCAAAGTTGTTTTGAAATTGTTGAAACGGTTTTCCTGAATACAGACGGATCAGGAAATTTTCAACTGGTGTTGAACCTAAGCAAAAGCAAAACAAAGCTCAACTCCATTATTAAAATGAAAACAATAAACGGGCACAATGTACCCTCAAAGGAAGAAATTAAGGAAAAGATTGCAAGTATTGAAAAAACGGCTGCCAAAACTCCCGGTATCAGTAATGTAAAAGCCACGGTTGATTTTAATAATTATATTGCCACTATCAATTTTAATTTTACACAGGTTAACCGTATTAACGATGTAGTTAAGAATGTATATATAAAAGAAGGAGGCAAAGGTAAAGTGCCCGAAAAAATTTACGATTATACCCCCGGCAGTAAAACTTTTAAAAGGATGAATCCTTATTCGTTTAAAGATGAATATAAAAAACTGAGTAATGCCGATAAAGAGATATTTGCCACAGCCAATTATACTGCTATCTTTAAATTTGAAGCATCTGTTACGGGTGCTTCAAACAAGAGTACAAAAATAGCTCCCAGTAATAAAGCAACTATGCTTAAACTGAATGCACTTGATGTGGCTACAGAAAAAAAATCTATCGAAAATAAAATAACCTTAACTAACTAACATTTATGAAAACATTCATTACCGCTCTTGTGTGTTGTTTTACTTTTAGCACAGTAAGCCTGGCGCAAAATAACCTGTCATTAGTACCGGCATCTGCAACTTTTGTGATTAAATATGCCGGAGAAAATTTCACCAAAAATATTTCAATAAAAAAAATTGACAGTTATAATTTTATTAAAGAAGATTTTTTTAAGAAACTACATCTTGATAAGCGCTCTTCATTAAAAAACACCGGTATCAATTTTGAGCAGGATAGTTATCAATACGTTATTATACAAGACACCTGTATCAACTTTGTATCGTTGTTGAACATTAAAAACCAGGCACAGTTTCTAAAACTAATAAAAGATAATTACAGCGATGCTTCCGAACCGGTAAATAAAAACGGGTTTAGTTACATCCCGGTATCAAACACAACCTTTATTGGATGGAACAGCAATATGGCCGTTATAGTTAACAGTACTTACCAAAACCGTAAATATTATTTTGATGACAATTATGGTTCGGATACTGGCCTTGTAGAATTAAAAGTAGATACTGCAATTACTATGGAACCCGACACAACGCTTACTGAAGAAGAAAAAGAAGCCAAAGAACAGGAAGAACAACGTATTCGGGATAGTATTTATAATTATAAATGGGATTTGTGGCAACAGCAACAGGATATGATTGCAAAAAAACAGCAACAGGCAACCGCCGAAGCAATTATGCAAAATACTTTTACTGGTTCTGTTAAATCTATTGCCAACGAAGCAGGCTATCAAAAGATAGTTGAACCGGCGGCTCATGTAAGTGCCTGGTTTAATACCGAAAGTATCTTTAACCAATACATGAATTATTTTAACAAGGGCACTTATGGTGTTGTTAGCAGCATTACAACACCGTATTATAGCAAGTCAGATGGCTTTAACTCGGCAGTGAACGTTTATTTTGATAAAGACAAACTGCGTATGGAGCAAAAAACTTTTTCGGCTAATGATAGCCTTAATAAACTTTCGCTGGCAGTAATGAACAATAAGCAAAGTAACGGCCTCATCAAATTTGTAAACCCCGGAAATATCGGTTACCTGTCTATGAGCATTAATACCGAGGCAATGGCTAATTATTATTATCCTTTGCTTAAAAGTTATTTGGGCAATGCATCGTATATGAACGATTATACCGACCTTATAGATGTGTATATAGACCTGTTGCAGATTATCATTGATGAAAAAGGTATTGCAGAACTACTGCCGGGCAACTATATGTTTGTAATGCATGATATGAAAGCAAGGATGGTTGATTACACCGATTATGAATACGATGAAGAATACAACCGTAAGGAAGTTAGAAAAACAAAGAAGGAACTATCGCCCGATTTTACATTTGCTTTTGAAACCAACAGGAGCGATTTTTTAGAAAGAGTGGCACATTTGCCATTGAAGTATGCCGAGAAAGAGCATTTTGATTATAAACAGAAAGACGGCTATTATGTTCTTACTTTTGATACTGGTAAATATCCTATCAACAGTTTATATTTTATGGTTAAAGATGGCAAAGCGATTATCACCACTTCTAAAAACATTGTTGATATGGTGAAAAACAATACCGGTTTTACAACCGATGATGAAACAAAAAAAGAGATACTTGATAATAATTACTCGTTGCAGTTAAATAGTACAAAACTTATCGAAAAATTGCAAACACAATTTAATACAGATGTAAACAAGAAAGTAAGCGATTACCTGAAACAAAACCTGGGCGATGTGAAAATGGAAAGCCGTATTAAAGACGGGATGATACAAGGTACTGCCACAATGAATATTAAAGGTAAGCACAGCAATAGCCTCGAGTTTTTCTTCAACATTATTGACGGTGTGAATTCCATTGTTGAAAAAGACCGCCAGGACAAAGAAAAAAAAATGAATTAAATGAGTAAGAAAAAATGGGGGCTGCTTCTGTTAGCAGCCCTTTTGCTTTTTGGATATGTAAAACTGTTTTATAAAACTTACAGTCATAAAGCCGTGCCTTTAAGCGCCGATTATGTGGTGGCTGCCGATGTGAAAAGAATTACCAATTCCTTGATATGGAATTATATAACCACACCGGCGTTGTGGAAAGATTTCAGCCTTTCGTCAAAAAAAACTAAAGAGATAAGCTGGGATGATATGGTGAAACTACCCGATTATATCCTGGCATTTCATGTACACAACCAACCTGCATCTATATGGTATGCTTTGTTTGATATAAAGGACAAAGCCGATTTTGAAAAAGGGATGCGACAATTTCAATTTGAAAAATTGAACAGTCATGAATATGTAAACAAAACAAACAGCATTTATATATTTGTACAGGATGAAAAGCTGTTGGTTGCAACAGCTTCTGCCGAAAGGAAAAACGAAGTGCTTGCAACGGCTAACGAACTGTTTGCTAAAAAAGCATATATGCCCGAAGCAAACTTAAAAAAAGCTATACATGCTAAAAGCCACCTTGCTGCTTATTTAAGACCTGGCGGGGTTTTACAAAAAGAAACAGTGGTTACGGCAAATTTTAACAAAGATAAAATTGAAATAAACGGAAACTTTGAACCCGGCGCCCAATACGATTTTGCAGATTATAATTTTAAATATGCTTCCGGTTCCTTATGTGCAACAGCTTTTACCCAACCACCTGTAAAATTTTGGAACCTTGTAGATTCTGCAAGTAAAGAAAAAATTTCTACGGCATTAAATTTTAATATTGATTCGCTGATGCAACAGGGCAACAACCGCTATAGCATTAACATTAATGAAATAAAAACCAGGGTTGATAGCGCTGTAACTTATACTTACGATGATGAATTTAACAAGGTAGAAAAAACAACCGTTAATTATATACAGGAACCTTCGTTTGATTTTATAATTACAGGTAACCGTGCACAAGCTTTTGATGCGTACCTGCTGCATGCCGGTAAACTTGAAACCACAAGTGCTGGGAAACTTTTTTTACCCATGCCATTTGTAAAGGCATATTGTATTAACAGTAACCACCGGTTAAATATTACATCGGCCAATTATAGTGAAATGGCAACTGATAAAACTACCAAAGCGATTTTCTTTTTAAATATGGTTATTTCAAAAATTCCGCAAAACCTTTTAAACTACCTGCCAGAGCAGTTAAAGAAGTTCATCATAACTCTTGATACAATGAATATTTCTTTTACTAAAAAAGAAAAACTGGTGTTGCTGAATATAGTGGTTCAAAAAAGGAAAAACGAACTTCCTCTTTTCATGTATCTATAAATGTTACACACTTTAAATCAATATAGCTACTAAATGTTGTGTTGGTTATCATAAGCACGCAGTGCTTAAACCTTTTACTGGTAAGGATTTGTTGTTTTTTTGTAAAGGTTGGGTATTTGTTTTTAGTGCTGAGGTTGGTTTCGGGCATTTACAGGTTGTTTTTAATTTTACATCATCAGGAACAAACAAATTATTTACCTGCTCTTTTTTAACTTTTAAATGCTGTATGTAAAGTTTAATGATTGCTTTTGTGTGGATTTTTTATTAACTATTAAATTAAACTTTATGAAACAGGTTAAAACATTTTTAGCAGTAGCAATTTTTTCAATTTTTTATTTCACGCAGGTTGCAGTAGCCAATACTGTAGAAAATACAAATACATTACCTGTAGAACTAACCATTGCAGGTACTTTTAAAAGCCAGCCATTGGTGCAACTGAACTTTACAGCTAATGAACAAGACAATGTATTTAAGATATTGATTACTGATGAAGCCGGTGTGGAACTGTATAACAACGAAGTAAAGGGTACTGTTTTTTCAAAACAGTTTTTATTAGATACTGATGATTTGGGAGATGCTGTTTTGTATTTTGAGATTACAGGTAAAAAATCGGGAAATAAAACTGTGTATAAACTAAACAGGCAGCAACAAGTAACTCAAAAGTTGAACGTTGTAAAATTATAACTGTAAACTTTCAATTGTATCAAATATACCCTATAAAAAAGGCTGCCCTGTAAATGAGCAGCCTATATTTTTTTGATAGATTATTTTTATGGGAAAATACCCAACTCGGCATAGCTGGTAGCCACTTTGTTGATGGCGCTTACATATGCTGCTGTACGCATATCGGGTATGTCATCGTTGTTAAGCCATATATCCATTATTTCACGGGTGGCTGCAATCATTGTTTCTTCTAATCCGCTGTGTACTAGGTCCACTTCATCGGCGCCATGCAGTATGATGGCTTTTTCTTCGGCGCCAACTTTTTTACCGGTAAGGCTTTCAATTTCGTTTATGATTTTGCCATTAAGGTTTTCGGTAAATCTTTTTTCCATGCGGCCATAACGCACATGGCTAAGGTTTTTTAGCCACTCAAAATAACTTACGGTAACACCACCTGCATTCAGGTACATATCGGGTACGCATAAAATATTTTTCTTCAGGAAAATTTCATCGGCATCGGGTGTGCAGGGGCCGTTAGCGGCTTCGCCAATTATTTTTGCTTTTACCCTGTCGGCATTTTCTTTAGTTATCACACTTTCAAGGGCGGCAGGTATTAATATGTCGCATTCCATCTCCAGTGCGTCGGTATTTTTTGCAAGGTTTGTGGCGCCCGGAAAATCAAGGATAGAACCTGTTTTTTGCCTGTGTAAAAACACTTCATGTTCATTTAAACCTGCAGCATTAAATATAGCGCCTTCATATTCTGCCAATGCAATTACTTTAGCGCCATGTTCTCTAAAAAATTTTGCACTATGATAGCCCACATTACCAAGCCCCTGTACAATTACGGATTTTCCTTCGATACCGGTACTAAGGCCAAGTTTTTTCATCACTTCGGGCATGTTACAAACTTCTCTTATACCGTAAAATACGCCAAGGCCGGTGGCTTCTTTACGGCCACGTACACCACCCTGGGTAACCGGCTTTCCGGTAACACAACCGGCAGCATCAATTTCGCCAGGTTTTAAAGATGTGTAGGTATCTACAATCCATGCCATTTCTCTTTCGCCGGTGCCATAATCAGGTGCAGGAACATCAATACCCGGGCCTATAAAATTTTTCTTTACCAGTTCTGATGTATAACGACGGGTAATTTTTTCAAGTTCATAAGGGCTGTAGTTCCTGGGATTAATTTTAATACCACCTTTACCTCCACCAAATGGAACATTTACAATAGCACATTTATAGGTCATAAGGCTTGCAAGTGCCATCACTTCATCCTGGTTTACTTCATCACTAAACCTGATACCGCCTTTGCAGGGAGATTTGTGATGACTGTGTTGCACCCTGTATGCTTCAATTACTTCAATGGTACCATTATCTCTTTTAATGGGGAAACGCATACGGTAAACACTGTTACAGGCTTTTATTTGCTCCAGTACACCTAGATCCCATTTGGTAAACTTGGCAGCCTTGTCAAAACTTCTTTCTACGTTTTCGAAGAAGGTGAATTCTTGTTTTTCACTCATAAAATTGTTTTTAATTTTTTACAATCGTTAGTTGAGAATTTATATAGCAATATTAAAAACTATTCTTTGTTTTTTTCCAGGCGGCTTATCTTCCTGTCTAATAAAAATACATAGATGAACAAGCCAATCAAAATAGTGAGGCAAACAGCCACCACCACGTAAATTTTTCCGTTACTCCGCATCACATCTGCCATATCCGGTTGTGTATCTTGTGCAAAACAAATAGCAGTGCTGCATAAACAGGTTGCAAGCAACAATAACTTACGTACTATCTTAATCATGTAACAGCGTTTTATCTTTAATCAATTGTAATCTTATCCGTAAAGTGGTTATCCATACGCCTAATAAAGTCCACCCTATAATGGCAGGATAAAAAACCATGCGTAACCTGCTATCAATATCTTTAAAATTTAAAGCCGGGTTGCCGCTTTCGCTGCCCGGTGAGCCCGGATGTAAACTACCTACCAGCCTGGGTATTATCCATATACTTGGAAACAGCATGGCAAAAGCAAAAATATTATATACAGCGCTAACCCTTGCCTTTTTATCCATATCGGTGAAAGAGCCACGTAAAACAAAGTAGGCGCCATATATTAATAAGGCAATAGCTGCGCCAATAAGTTTGGGCTCTCTTAAAATATTTCCCAGCGACTGGCTTTGGTCGGTAACCCAGGTATAATTGGCCCAAATAGTACCGGTGGCGTAACCCAATATTCCAAAAAATGAACCAACAGCAGCATATTGATGAGCATAAATATCGTTGCGTAAATTAAAACCACGCAGGTATTTTATGCTGTATACAAAACTGGTACTAAATAAAATCATCATACCAAACCACATGCACACATGAAAATATAAATTTCTAATTGTTTCGTTAAGAATAAATAAACGAGGTACATCTAATAAAAAACCGCCCACAATGGTATAAACCAGTAAAAGAAAGGATAATATTTTCCACCAGTTTTTCTGCAATCAAAAAAAGGGTTTAATTGAGCAGCAAAGTTAGGGTAATCACTATCAAAGAATAAAAAAATATTGCTTTTTATATCATCATTCTTTCCATAAATAGGGAAAAAGGATTACCGACATAGCAATAACTAAAATATCTAAACCAATAATTAAAGCCATTAACTGCATTACAGCGCCCTGTTTAAATATTTCTGCAAATGCAGTTTTGCTTAATCGTATTAATAATAATAACTGCGGAAGTATTACCGGGAAACCCAATATGGCTATCAAGGCAGCATTTTGCTGTGCCTTAGCTGCAATGGCGCTCATTAAAGTAAATACAATGCTGATGCTACTGCCACCTAACAGTACAATACCGGTAAATAATAAAAAATTGTTTAACGGGTTGGTTAAAAATGCAGAGAAGAGCATTAATGTAAGCAGGCTCATCATTGTCATCAACAATATATTGTATATCATTTTTGATATGATGAACTCAACCGGCGAAGTAATTGAATAAAAATATAGCATACGCCCCTTGTTTTCCTGCAAAAAACTTTTTGCTACAGCATTTACACACACAAATAAAAGTATTACCCAGAATAATCCGTTCCAAATATTTGCATCGGGTTTGTCGATAGAAAGGTATAATACAAAAATGGTAGCAGCTATGTACAATAAGATACCATAAAAAGTATGCTTTTGCCTAAGCTCAAGCAAAATATCTTTTTTAAGTAATGCTATTATTCTTTTGTACATAATAACAGGATGTATCGTTTTAATTCTTTTCCTGGGCACAATGCCTGCACCTGGGTTCGTAAATGTCTTTTTCGCCCAATAATACCTGCGGGCCTTCGGCAATTTTTCTGTAACTGATATTTGCAATATTGCCACACTTAACACAAATGGCGTGCAGTTTAGTAATATAATCGGCTTTTGCAAGTAAATTGGGCATTTGTCCAAATGCATTACCCAGGTAATCCATATCAAGCCCGGCCACAATCACCCGTATGCCACGTAGTGCAAGCTGCTCACATACATTGCTTATCTCGCTGTCGAAAAACTGTGCTTCGTCAATACCTACCACATCTACATCCTGCGCCAGCAATAAAATTGTTTGTGAACTTTCAACCGGGGTTGATGCGATAGCATTGGTATCGTGGCTTACTATTTTTACTTCATCATAACGTACATCAATAGCCGGTTTAAAAATCTCTACTTTTAAATTAGCAATTTTTACCCTTTTTAACCTGCGTATCAATTCCTCGGTTTTGCCACTGAACATACTGCCGCAAATCACTTCAATCCATCCACGCCTTTCTCCTTTTAAATTTGGTTCTATAAACATTTAAGTATTTTTTTTAAGAATCTGTTAGTAACTTAGAGTTTCAGGCATGGTTGTTTTAAACATGCCCCATTTGGTACGGGCATCAAAAGTATAATAATATCATGGAAAGAGTGGAGACACTCCTTAAAAAATTACTAGACCAGTTTTCAGAAAAAGCTTCTCCAGGGCAGCTACTGCTTACTGTTCAAATGTTACAGGCAGAGCTACAGCATCTGCAGGCAGGTAATACATCTGTAGTTGATAATGATGCTGCTGTGGCTGTAACTATTTCGGCTATGCCTGCAAATCATACTTTGGCCGAACCTGCAACGCAAAATAAAGATGAAGAAAGAATAGTAGAAGTGCTTCAGGTGAACGAAGCAGAGGTAGAAGCCGAACTGGAAGAGATAAAAAGAAATGCCGAAGCAATACAAAAGATAAGTGTGCAAAATAAACCTCATATTATTTTTGATACGGGAGATGATATACCTACCCTTACCCACCAGCAAAAGCCATTTGTAAAAACTATACCGGCTACCGAGAGAAAAGAAATAAACGATACCATTAATGAAAACCACCATACTTCATTAAACGAAAGGCTTAAACAATCTAAAATTGATTTAGGCGATACACTTACAGAAGCACCCATCAGGGATTTAAAAAAAGCTATTGGTGTAAACGACCGTTTTTTATTCATCAATGAATTATTCAGGGGCGACGAAGCTGTTTATGAAAGAAGCATTAAAACCATCAATAATTTTTCAATTTTTGCCGAGGCTGAGTATTGGATTCAAAGAGAATTAAAAGTAAAAAACGGCTGGAACGATAATGATGAAATGGTAAAGCAGTTTTATCAACTTGTTAAGAGGCGGTTTTCATAAATAAACTGTAATATTTTTTTTGACGCCCCTGCATGTTCTGTCACATATTTTTTTGCAGCTTCTCCTTTTTGCCGGCAGGCAGTTTCATCATCCAATAAATTTTTTAAAACAGCATCCAGTTTTACCGGGCCATCAATACTAATGCCGCCTCCGGCTTGTAATAGCCCCAGCGCTTCATCAAATTTTTCGTACACGGGGCCAAAAACCACTGGTTTGCCATACACTGCCGCTTCCAGTACATTGTGTACACCATCGGCGCCAAAGCCGCCACCCACATAAGTTACAGTAGCATATTTATAAATGCGTGAAAGCATACCAACATTATCTATTATAAGTACATGCGGTAAAGTTGCATTAAATGATGCCAACTGTAATTGAGAATATAAAATTGATTTTGGGAATTCGTCTTTTACATTGCTGATATTTTCTTTATCAATTTCGTGCGGTACTATGATAAATTTAATACCTGGGTTGGTATTGATAAAATGCAACAGTTCTATTTCATCTTCTTCCCAGGTGCTGCCGGCAACAACCACTTTATCTGTGCCGCAAAATTCTTCTATGAATGGTACAGGAACATACTTTTCAGATATTTCCAGTACACGATCAAAACGGGTATCGCCATTGATACTTACGTTATCATCATAACCAAGCTGTTTTAATAATTCTTTCGAATCTTCATTTTGTACAAAAAAATGTGTAAATGATGATAGCATAATTCGCCAAATATGGCCATACCATTTAAAGAAGGGTTGGCTATCTCTAAATATACCTGATACCAATACGGTGGGGATGTTTCTTTTTTTAAGTTCATGCAAATAATAAAACCAATATTCGTATTTAACCCAAAGTGCCAGGCAAGGGTTTACCGCATCTAAAAATTTTTTTGCATGTAGTGCTGAATCCATAGGCAGATAAAAAACATAATCTGCACCTTTATAATCTTTCATTACTTCGTAACCCGACGGGGAAAAAAAACTAAGAATAATGCTTTGCTTCGGATAATTTTTTTTTATCTCTTCCAGCAATGGCCTGCCTTGTTCAAATTCGCCAAGGCTGGCACAATGCATCCATACCGGACGGCCTTGTATTTCTTTTATTTTACTGTTTATTTCTGAAAAAATATTTTTACGCCCCTTTACCCACTTTGCAGCTTTGCTGTTCCACAACGAAGCAACCTGCACACCCGAAGCATACAACTGCAGGAATATATTGTATAGAATTTTACTCATCATTAATTTGTAACAAATCTATATAAAAAAGCGTAGCAGATTTTGTGCTTACATAAAAGGAAGAATACAATTCAATTAAAATACTTTATGTAATACCTGCCTAAACCTCACTTTTGTGAACTGACTGCCGAATCTTATCTTTGCCACGCAAAAAATTAATATATGAGGCCTTTACAAATGGTAGATACCAAAACACAATACCAAGCTATAAAAAAAGAGATAGATGCGGCTGTGATAGAGGTAATGGAAAGCTCTATGTTCATTGGCGGTAAAGTGGTGAACGGTTTTGCAGATAACCTGGCAAAATACCATGGCAGCAAACATTGCATACCATGTGCAAACGGTACCGATGCCTTACAAATTGCCATGATGGCGCTTGGATTACAACCGGGCGATGAAGTAATTACTCCTTCTTTTACATATATAGCAACGGTGGAAGTAGCCGCCCTGCTAAATATTAAACCCATATTTGTAGAGGTAAACCCCAAAACTTTTTGTATTGATACGGCAGCAATTGAAAAAGCTATTACTCCAAAAACAAAAGCTATAGTGCCGGTACATCTTTATGGGCAGGCTGCCGATATGGAAAAGATAATGGATATTGCCAACAGGCATCATTTGTATGTGATAGAAGATAACGCACAGGCCATAGGTTGTAATTATACTTTTAGCGATGGACGAGTGAAAAAAACAGGAACAATTGGACATATAGGCTGCACATCTTTTTATCCATCAAAAAACCTGGGCGCTTTTGGCGATGGCGGCGCCATGTTTACCGATGACGATGACATCGCCAGCAAGCTGCGTATGATAGCATCGCACGGGCAAAGCAAAAGATATTACCACGATGTGGTTGGTTGCAACAGCAGGCTTGATGCCATGCAGGCAGCCATACTTGATATAAAATTAAAACACCTGGATAATTATATTGCCGCAAGAAGAAAAGCTGCAGATTTTTACGATAAAGCTTTTGCAGATAATAAACATATCACTATTCCGTTTAGAGCAGGCAATAATACGCATGTTTTTCATCAATACACTTTGCAGTTAAATGATGTAAACAGGGATGCATTAAGCAGTTTTTTAACTGAGCAGGGAATACCTAACATGATTTATTACCCCGTTCCGGCACATCGCCAAAAAATGTTTGATGCATTTGGTGGCAGCAATTATAACCTGCCTGTAACCGACTGGTTAACGGAAAGGGTGATATCGTTGCCCATTCACACCGAACTTGATGATGAACAGCAAACATTCATTGCAGGCAAAGTTTTGGAATTTGTAAACAGGTGATTAATATTTAAAAAATTTTTTCCAAAAGGTTAGAGTATGAAAATTGCAGTAATAGGAACAGGATATGTAGGATTGGTAACAGGCACCTGCTTTGCTGAAACCGGCAATACGGTTACTTGTGTGGATATTGATGTAAGCAAGATTGAGAAACTTACTTCGGGTAAGCTTACCATTTATGAGCCCGGGCTGGAGAAAATATTTATTCGTAACCAAAAAGAAAACCGCCTGCATTTTACCACATCACTTACAGAAGGTATTAACGGTGCACAGGTTATTTTCCTGGCATTGCCTACGCCACCTGGCGAAGATGGCAGCGCCGATTTGAAATACATATTAAAAGTGGCTGATGATTTGGGTAAGATTATAAAAGATTATGTTATCATCATCGATAAAAGTACAGTGCCGGTTGGTACAGCCGATAAAGTGCATGCTGCAGTAGCAAAAAATGCAACTGTTGATTTTGATATCGTATCTAACCCCGAGTTTTTACGGGAAGGCGTAGCCGTAGATGATTTTATGAAGCCGGATAGGGTGGTGATAGGCACCACATCGGAAAAGGCTAAAAAAATACTTAACGAATTATACCAACCCTTTGTACGACAGGGCAACCCCATCATTTACATGGATGAAAAAAGTGCCGAGTTAACCAAATATGCTGCCAATTCGTTTTTAGCCACCAAAATTACTTTTATGAACGAGATTGCCAACCTGTGCGAAAAATTTGGTGCCGATGTGGATATGGTGCGTAAAGGTATTGGCAGCGATGAACGTATCGGAAGAAGATTTCTTTTTCCGGGAATAGGATATGGTGGCAGTTGTTTTCCAAAGGATGTACAGGCATTGGCTAAATCGGCCAAAGATGTTGATTACGATTTTAAAATTCTGGAAGCTGTAATGGAGATTAATGCAAAACAAAAAATGCATCTTATTCCAAAAATAAAATCATATTTTAATAACGATTTAAAGAATAAAAAAATAGCAGTATGGGGGTTGGCTTTTAAACCTAATACAGATGATATACGTGAAGCCCCGGCTCTTACAATCATTGATGAATTGCTGGCAGCAGAGGCTATTATTAGCGCATACGACCCCGAGGCGATGAGTAATGTAAAAGCATTACTTGGCAATGCAATACAATTTACCGATCATCAATACGAAGCATTGCAGGATGCCGATGCTTTGCTGATTGCAACAGAATGGAGCGAATTTAGGACACCCGATTTCAATAGAATCATCAGCCTGCTTAAAAACAAAGTGATTTTTGACGGCAGGAATTTATTTGATTTACAAAAAATGGAAGAAATGGGTTTTCATTATATAAGCGTGGGAAGAAGAGCTATTAAACCTTAAACTTTTAAATTTTTTCTGTGGCAACAAAAAAAATTTTAATTACCGGCGCTGCAGGTTTCCTGGGATCGCACCTTTGCGACCGTTTTATAAATGAAGGCAACCGGGTAATTGGCATGGATAACCTCATCACCGGCGATTTAAAAAATATTGAGCACCTTTTTAAATTAAAAGAGTTTGAATTTTACCATCACGATGTTTCAAAATTCATACACGTAACAGGGCAGCTTGATTATATTTTACATTTTGCATCGCCTGCCAGCCCCATTGATTATTTAAAAATACCCATCCAAACTTTAAAAGTAAGTTCATTAGGTACACATAATTGCCTTGGTTTGGCTAAAGCAAAAAATGCAAGGATTCTTGTAGCATCCACCAGCGAAGTATATGGCGATCCATTGGTTCATCCGCAAACAGAAGATTACTGGGGTAATGTAAACCCAGTTGGCCCAAGAGGAGTGTATGACGAAGCCAAACGGTTTATGGAAGCCATCACCATGGCATATCATACTTTTCATCATGTAGAAACAAGAATTGTAAGGATATTTAACACGTATGGCCCACGAATGCGTTTGAATGATGGCCGGGCCTTACCTGCATTTATTGGGCAGGCACTGCGTGGCGAAGACCTAACTGTTTTTGGCGATGGCAGCCAAACACGTAGTTTTTGTTATGTAGATGATTTGGTTGAAGGTATTTACCGCTTGCTGATGAGCGATTATGCACAACCGGTTAATGTGGGCAACCCCGATGAAATTTCGTTGCTTGACTTTGCCAACGAAATAATAAAACTTACCGGTACCAAACAAAAAATTGTATTTAAAGATTTACCAACCGACGATCCAAAACAAAGAAAACCGGATATTAGTAAAGCAAAAGAATTGTTAGGATGGGAACCAAAAGTTTCAAGAGCCGAAGGGCTTAAAATAACGTATGAGTATTTTAAAAGTTTACCAAAAGAAGAATTAAATAAATTGCCAAAACAGTTTTACAGCAATAAATAACATTGTAATAATCTAAAAAAAACTTATATCCTGTTATTATATAAAAATGTATAAACAGGTAAAAGCAGAAATAATAATTATGTACCAGGATTTGTTAGATAAAAAGAAAACACTTGCTGTTATTGGCTTGGGTTATGTGGGCCTGCCCATTGCATTAGAGTTTGCAAAAAAAATAAAAGTGATAGGCTTTGATATCAATGCAGGCCGTATTGAAATGATGCGTAATAATATCGATCCCAGCCAGGAACTTGAATCGAAAGATTTTGAAGGCTGCGATATTGAATTTACTAACGACCTGGATGTGTTAAGAAAAGCAAACTTTTTTATTGTGGCTGTGCCTACACCGGTTGATGAACATAATGTACCCGACCTGGTACCTGTGCAACGTGCCAGCGAAACAATTGGAAAAGTAATAAAAAAAGGAGATTATGTAGTGTACGAAAGTACCGTATACCCGGGTTGTACCGAAGAAGATTGTGTACCCATCATCGAAAAAAATTCGGGATTAAAAATGACACAGGATTATAAAATTGGTTACTCTCCCGAAAGAATTAACCCCGGCGATAAACAACATACCATCAGCACCATCGTAAAAGTTGTAAGTGGTTGCTGCAAAGAAAGTTTAGATACTATTGCAAAAGTGTATGAGCTGGTTGTAAAAGCAGGCGTACACAAAGCTTCATCAATAAAAGTGGCCGAGGCTGCAAAAATAATTGAAAACACACAGCGTGATCTTAACATTGCATTGATGAATGAACTATCCATCATTTTTGATAAGATGGATATTAATACTTACGAAGTGCTGGAAGCTGCCGGTACCAAATGGAATTTTTTAAAGTTTCAACCGGGGCTTGTTGGAGGGCATTGCATTGGAGTAGATCCATACTATCTTACTTATAAATCAAAAAAACTGGGTTACAACTCACAGGTAATTTTAGCCGGCAGGTTTATTAATGATGCTATGGCCGGTTATGTAGCCAGAAAAATTTTGCAGAATATAATCCTGTACAATAGTGATATAAAAAAAGCAAAAGTGCTGGTGATGGGCGCCACCTTTAAAGAAAACGTTAGCGATATAAGAAACAGCAAAGTAGCTGATGTGATAAAAGAACTAAAAGCATATTCATTAAATGTAGATGTTACCGATCCGCATGCAGAAAGTGAAGAACTAAAACATGAATATGGTTTTGAACTTACTGAAACACTTGCCAACAATTACGATGCAGTGTTAATTACTGTGCCTCATGATGATTATAAAAAACTTGATGATGCATATTTTGCATCTATCACAAAAGAACATGCTTTGGTTGCCGATATTAAAGGTATTTATCGTGGAAAGATCCAAAGCAGGAAATACTGGAGTTTATAAACCATTTTATTTTGTTACTTTAAATGATAGTTGTAAAGCAAAAGCTGTTAACGTTTTTGCTAAAAATAATTGTAAATAAAAATGAGTAATATTTTTCATTCACAGGATATAAGCCAGGCAACATTTTTAGTTACAGGTGGCGCAGGTTTTATTGGCAGCCATATTGCTGAATACCTGCTTGCCAATGGCGCCAAAAAAGTTAGGGTGCTTGATAATATGGCCAATGGTTTTACCAGCAATCTTGATATTTTAAAACATTACCCGGCATTTGAATTTTATGAAGGCGATATAAGAGATTTTGATACCTGTGCACAAGCATGCACCGGGATTGATTATGTAAGCCACCAGGCAGCGCTTGGTTCAGTACCACGCAGTATTAAAGAACCGGTTTATTTTAACGATGTTAATGTGGGTGGTTTTGTAAACATGCTAAAAGCTGCTGTAGATAATAATATAAAACAATTTGTGTACGCTTCTTCATCATCTGTTTATGGCGACGAGCCAACATTGCCCAAGCAGGAAAATAAAATTGGTAATTGCCTTTCGCCCTATGCTGCCACAAAAAAAACTAATGAACTATATGCACAAATATTTTCAGATGTGTATGGCTTAAAATTAATGGGGTTCAGGTATTTTAATATTTTTGGACCAAGGCAGGACCCCGATGGTGCTTATGCAGCAGTGATACCATTGTTTGTAAAACATATTATTAAACGCATCCCCGTATTTATTAATGGTGACGGTGCACAAACAAGGGATTTTACTTTTGTAGAAAATGCGGTACAGGTGAATATTAAAGGCATGCTTACTAATAACACAGAAGCTTTAAATAAAGTTTATAATGTTGCCGTAGGCGAAAGTTATAGTGTAAATTATCTTTACCAGGCATGTACTAATTATTTAAAAAGTGATTTTGCAGCTACTTACCGTGAACCAAGGGCAGGAGATATAAGGAACTCACTGGCTGATATTACACTTGCCAAAAATTTACTGAACTATAAACCGGTAAAAAAATTTGAAGAAGGATTAGAATTAACCATTGAGTTTTTTAAAAAACTATATAGCAATTAGAAATATTTAATGTTACGATGGCATTTTTTAAAACTGAATTTCCCGGGCTTTTAATAATTGAACCAACTGTTTTTACCGACAGCCGGGGATATTTTTTTGAAAGCTACAATGAAAATAATTTTAAAGCAGAGGGAATTGATATAAAATTTGTACAGGACAACCAGTCAAAATCTTCTTACGGAGTAATAAGAGGGCTTCATTACCAGTTAGCGCCTTATGCACAAACAAAACTTATACGTGTATTAAGTGGTGTAATATTAGATGTAGTTGTTGACTTAAGAAAAGGCTCGCCAACTTTTGGTAAATCATTTTCGTTAGAACTATCGGCACAAAACAATAAACAGTTGTTTATACCTAAAGGTTTTGCTCATGGCTTTTCTGTTTTAAGCGATACGGCAGAAGTTTTGTATAAATGTGATGCTTTTTATAATAAAGCATCTGAAGCAGGCATTGCATATAATGATAAAGAGCTGGAAATAAACTGGCAAATACCGGCGCAACTGGCTATCATATCCGATAAAGACAAAATAAATCCATTGTTTAAAGATTGTAAAAATAATTTCAACTTTTGACCGACAAACTGCTAACAATATTGGTTACAGGTGCCGAAGGCCAACTGGGCAAACAATTAAAACTGCTTGCACCTAAATTTCCCTATTGCCAGTTTTTATTTGCAACAAAAAAAGAATTAGATATTACTAATGCTCACTCGGTTAAAAATTATTTCTCGGGCCACTCCATTGATTATTGCATTAACTGTGCTGCCTATACAGCTGTTGATTTAGCCGAAAAAAATAAAGATGAAGCATTTTTATTAAATGCCGATGCTGTGGCAACATTAGCTGCCGTGTGCGAAAAAAGGAATACACAACTTATTCATATTTCTACCGATTATGTTTTTAGCGGTAAATTAAAGAAGGCATATACAGAACTTGATGATACCGACCCCATCAATGTATATGGGCAATCAAAACTAAAAGGCGAAAAACTGGTTTTGCAAAATGCTCCATCTGCTATTATCATCCGTACATCCTGGTTATATTCTCCATTTGGAAATAATTTTTTATTAACCATGTTACGGTTAATGAACGAAAAAGAAAGTATTAATGTGGTAGATGATCAATGGGGCTGCCCCACGTATGCTGGCGATCTTGCACTTGCAATTATGCGTATCATAAAATCTGGTAAAAGCAGGATATATACAGGCATTTTTAATTACACAAATTCTGATGCTACCACCTGGTACCAGTTTGCTAAGGCGATAAAAGAATTAAGCAATAACAATTGTATAATTAACCCAATAAAAACATCGGACTACCCAACAACTGCCAAGCGTCCGGCATATTCTGTATTAGACTGCACAAAAATTTTAGAAGCTTACCAAAGTGTTAGTATCAGGAACTGGAAGGATGGTTTACGTAGTTGCCTGGCAGCAATATAATTTCAATTTGTTTGTAATTAATTTTTAAGATTGAAATATTTTTAAAACAAGCAATCAATCTTGTAATTACTTTCATTTAGTATGCTGTACTTAAATAAGCATAAAATGTATTTGCTTTTTATTAAAATTTAATTTGAATATGAAAAATGAGGAATAGGGTAAATCAATTAATTTACAGCAAGTAAATGTTCGGCAATTATCAAATCGGTTGGCCTGGTTATTTTTAAATTATTTTCATCGCCTTTAACCAAATTTACTTTTAATCCAAAAGCTTCTACTACGGCTGCTTCATCAGTAAATTTATCTTTATAATCAATCTGGTAGGCGGGCAATAATATTTTACTGTGAAAAGTTTGAGGAGTTTGTACCTGTTTTATATTTTCCCTTTCCAGTGCCATATTTGTATCGCCATTTATAAAGCGTACACTGTCTTTACTATCTACAACAGGTATGGCCGAGCCGCTATCCATAGCCGATTCATAACATCGTTTTATTAAATCAATGCTCACAAGGCATCGCACAGCATCATGTACAAATATGATGCATTCATCATGTACCAATTGTAAACCGTTTTGTACTGAGTGAAACCTAGTACGGCCACCAATGGTAATTTGTATTCGGTTGTAATCAAAAAAAGCATCAATAATTTCCTGCCCTGCAGCCACATGTTCTTCGGGCAATACTAAAATAACAGAGAGATCATCATAAGCCTGTAAAAAAGTATTAATAGTATAATACATAACAGGTTTACCATTAAGTAATAAAAATTGTTTGGGAATATTGGTGTTCATCCTGCTACCTGTACCTCCGGCAACAATTACAGCAATTTTTTTCATAGTGTGAAAAGATGTTATTTTTTACTTCATAACATCATTTGGTTAGTCGTTATAAATTCCAATCTTATTTTCGCCTTTACTGTTACGCATGCCCCTGTACATACCTGCGCTGTTAAAAATCATAGAAACATTTCCTTTTGCATCTACTCCAATCATACCGCCTTCGCCATCCATTTTTACCAATTTTACTTTCACCACTTCATACATTGCATCCTGTAGGCTCATGCCTTTATATTCCATCAGGCAGCTAACATCGTGCGCTGCCACTGCACAAATAAAAGGTTCGCCATGGCCGGTGCAACTGATGGCACAGGTTTTATTATTGGCATAAGTGCCGGCGCCAATTAAAGGGCTATCGCCAATGCGGCCATATTTTTTGTTGGTCATACCACCTGTGCTTGTAGCTCCCGCTATATTGCCGTGCATATCGCATGCTACGGCGCCCACCGTGCCAAACTTTTTATCTTTCATTAATTCTTCTACACCTTTATGGGTATGGTCTAATGAATAATTATCGCTGTCTCTTATTTCTTTCCATTGGTCGTACCTGAACTGAGAGAAAAAATATTCATCAGGCTCTAATTTTATCCCTTGTTTAATGGCAAAATCATTGGCACCTTTTCCGCTTAAAAAAACATGGTTGCTGTGCAGCATCACTTCAGTTGCCAGTTCAATGGGGTTGCGTACGTTTCTGATACCGGCTACAGAGCCTGCCGATAAATCTTTACCATCCATGATGGCGGCATCCATTTCCTGCAAGCCTTTTTTTGTAAATACCGAACCACGCCCTGCATTAAAGAGCAGGTTATCTTCAAGTACTACGATGGATGCTTTAACGGCATTTACTGCCGAACCTCCTTCTTCCAGTACTGCATATCCTGCAGTTACGGCTTCCTGCAATCCTTTTATATAAGCTTGTTCCAGTTCGGCAGTCATATCTTCTTTTAAAATAGTACCGGCTCCGCCGTGTATGGCTATTGAAAATTGATTCATACGTGTTAGTGGGTATTAATATTTGCTCAAAAATATCTATTTTCCACACATTAACCTGACTGATTTTTGTAATGAAACTAAGAAAACTAACAGTAAGCGACTATTTTCTTATTCTGGTAAACCTGGTTCCGGTATATGGTGTTTGGTTCGAAGGATGGAATGCTGCACAGGTATTTTTAGTGTATTGCCTGGAAACAGTAATCATTGGTGTAATCAATGTAATAAAGATGGCTTGTGTTACATTGTTTGTAAAACCAACAGATGTTTGGGATTACAAAACGGGTATTACCAGGGTGAGTGGATTTTTCTTTATTGTATTTTTTATTTTTCATTATGGTTTTTTTGTGTTTGTACAAACACAGATTTTTTTTGGAGTAAGCGGTATTATCGACGATAGTTCCATCATAAGATCGTACAGCAAAATACCGGCTGTGTTGGGGCACGATGGGCTTTTATTATTGCTTATATTCATTGCCTATTATACTTTACAAACACTGTTTGATTTTTTCTTGTCGGGGAAATATAAACAAGTAACCATGATAAAACTGATGTTTCAACCTTATGGAAGAATAGTTGTGCAGCAGTTTGTAGTAATTATTGGAAGTATGTTTTTAGCTGTTGGTTTTTCTAATGTATTTATATTGATACTGGCACTGGTTAAAACAGGTTTTGAATTGTTTGTAAATTTTGAAAGGTTTATCGATAAGGCCGAAGCAGATGCAAAGAGAAAAATGGCAGCTGAAAATAAAAAGTCATAGTAAAAGATGTTTACATTCCTGTAGCAGTTTCATTTTATCAATGGCTACTGTGCCCACTTCTTCACAAACAAGGCCACCTGCAATATTTGACATTTCCGACATAAGCCTGGCATCTTTAGTTGCTGCATATACAAGCGATGCAACAGCTATCACCGTATCACCTGCGCCGCTTACATCGGCAATGCTGCGTATATGAGTAGGTATAATGGCGGCATTTTTATCATCCTGGTAAAAAACCCCTTTTTCTGATAAAGTGATAAGTGATATTTTATGGTCAAGTTTTTCCTGCAATAAAAGATGCACATCTTTTAAGAAACTTAAAGTTATATTCTGTTGTAAGATATTCAGCCCGTCTTTTACTTCTTTAAGGTTTGGTTTAAATATGTCTACACCTGTGTAAGCAAAAAAGTTTTTTCTTTTAGGATCTACTGTGGTTATAATATTTTGTTTTTTACACAGGTTTATAATTTTTTTAATTACGTTTTCGGTAAGCACACCTTTGTTATAATCTTCCAGTATAACAATATGTGGGCTTTCAGCAGCAAGATAGTTTTCAAAAGCATATAACAACCTTTCTTCATCGGCTGTTTTAATATCATCAGCCATTTCTGCATCAAGCCTCATCATATGCTGGTTACGGCTTATGATGCGAATTTTGTTTGTAGTTATCCTGTGTTCGCTATACACCAGGTATTTTGTATTGATACGATTGGTTGCTAATAACTTTGTCAGCTGCTCGCCTTCATCATCATTACCCAGTATGCTTATCATACTAATGTTTGCACCAAGTGCAGCTACATTTAGTGCTACATTGGCTGCACCGCCAATGCGCTGTTCTTTTTTGTTTAGCGCTACCACAGGCACAGGCGCTTCGGGCGAAATACGATCAACATTGCCCAGCCAGTAAGTATCCAGCATTATATCGCCAACTACTGCAACTTTTAATTGAGTAAACTGGTGAAATAATTTATCAAAATCCTGCATTGCCATAATTAATCATTCTTTTTTTGATTGGCTATTGAAAGATAGTAAACAGGAATGCCTAATAATACTATTCCCAAACCAATGCCTGCATAAACAGGTTTAAAGATGATAAGAAAAACACAAAACACCAATGCCATTATAATATAAATGATTGGCAATACCGGGTAGCCAAAAGCTTTGTATGGCCGCTCGGCATTGGGCCTTGTTTTGCGTAATTTAAATATGCCTATGATGGTGATAGCATAAAACAATACCACTACAAATGAAATCATATCAAGCAGGTCGCCGTATTTGCCACTCAGGCAAAGAATTGATGCCATTATAAATTGCGCCCATAAAGCATATTCGGGCACTGCATATTTATTAAGAACAGCAGCTTTTTTAAAAAATAATTTATCAATTGCCATTGCATTATAAACCCTGGCTCCTGCTAAAATCAATCCATTATTACATCCAAAGGTTGATATCATAATCATCACTGCAATAACAATAGTACCGGCATTACCAAAAATGGCGTGCGATGCAGTTACTGCCACCCGGTCGTTTTCAGCAAAAGCAATCTCTTTCATAGGTAATACCGATACATACATCAGGTTGGTAGCAATATAAATTACTGTTACTATAAGTGTTCCTAAAAACAATGCAAGGCCAATATTGCGTTTTGGGTTTTTTACCTCTCCAGCAATAAAAGTTATATTGTTCCATGCATCGCTGCTAAAAATAGAACCTACCATTGAGGCGGCAATTGCACCCACCAGTGCAGCGCCGCTAATGGGTAACCAACTATCGCCGGTATCGCTTTTTGTATAATGCAGGGCATTCATTCCTGTTTGCCAGTTTTCGTCCCAATAACTGTGTTTTACCAGTAAAAATCCAAATATGGTAAGGCCCAGCAATGCCAGTAGTTTTGTAGAAGTGAAAATAGTTTGAATGATGGTACCGCTTTTAATACCTTTTGAATTAATAAAAGTAAGTAGGCCTATTAACACGATGGCTACTATTTGTGCAGCCGATATTTGAATAAAGCCCAGGTTGAACAAAATGTTTTTTTCGCTTACTGCCGGAATGATATAAGCGGTAAACTTACTAAATGCCACACCAACAGCTGCAATAGTTGCAGTTTGTATTACGGTAAAAAAACTCCAGCCATATAAAAAACCGGCTAGTGGATTAAAAGCTTCTTTTAAAAAAATATACTGCCCGCCTGCTTTAGGAAACATAGCACTCAACTCGCCATAACTTAAGGCAGCAGTTAAAGTCATAAAACCCGTAATGACCCATACGGCAATTAACCAGCCTGCACTGCCTACATTACGGGTAATATCGGCGCTTACAATAAAAATACCGGAACCAATCATGGATCCGGCAACAATCATAGTAGAATCCAACAAACCAATTGTTGGTTTAAAAGAAGCAGTTTGTTCAGCCATTGTTATTCCGGTTTATCGGAACAAGATATAGAAATTGTATGAAATAATTTAAGAAGGCCAATATAAACTTTTTGCAGCAGGCTTATTTTTTTTCTTCGGCTTTTAGTTTTGCATTCATTCCTTTAATAACATCTTTGGTAATGTTTAATGCCGAATCTTTATAAACCATGTAATCGAGCCCATTACCGGTGGTAAATATGTACATGTATTTTTTGTCCTTATTATAATCGGCTAAAAATTCTTTTAATTTTTTTTGAATGCCATCCATAATGTTAAAACTTTTTTCGTTTAGCTTTTGGCTTTGGTTTTGTTTTTTTTGATCAATGGCCTGTTGCTGTTCGATAAGTTTTCCCTGGAATACCTGTGCTTCTTCTTCTGTTATGGCTGCACCACGTTTTAAAAAATTATCTTTTTGTGCCTGTAACCCCCGGTAAGCATTTTCCTGTTCGGTTTCAATTGCTTTCATTTCGGCTTCCAGTTCTTTACGCCTGTCTTTTATATAAGTAATGTTTTCATTTAATGAATCAAGATCAACGTAAGCCAACAATGGCTGGTGCCCGTTATTTTGTAAAGCAGCAGCATTCATGTTTAGCTTTTCGGCAGTATCTGCAACTTTTTTGCCCGAAAAATCATAGTAATATAAATAACCAACTGCTAAAGCTAAAATGATATTTAATGCCAGTGATAAATTTTTCATCATGCGTAAACAAATTTTGCGGCAATATACTCACAAACCTACACAGGGCAATGAGATAATAATTTTTTTAGGAAAGGGTTAACGGTAATATCAAAAGCAATAGATTTGAATAAGTGTATTCATTTATTCAATTCTTTTACATGCTTTGTTAATTTATATCAGCTTTTTTTATTTGTACATTTGCTAAAAAAATATGGCTAAAATACCCATCAATATAGCCACCGGAAGTTTACAAAAAGATGAAATTATAGTAGGGATTGATTTAGGTACAACTAACAGCCTTATTGCAGTAATACATCCCGATAGTAAAAAACCGGTTGCACTTAAAGAGCATAATGGTATGTCGTTAGTGCCATCTGTAATACATTTTGATGAATCAGGAAATGTGGTGGTAGGAGAGGATGCTAAACCATACCTGCAAACCGATGCTGCAAATACTATTTTTTCGGCTAAACGCCTCATGGGCAAAACATACAAAGATGTAAAAGAAGCCGGCGAACTGGCTTATAAAATAATTGATGATGATGATAATAAACTGGTAAAAGTGCAGGTTGGCAATAAATTTTATTCGCCGGTAGATTTATCGTCACTTATTTTAAAAGAACTTAAAAAACAAGCAGAGCATATTTTAAAAACACCTGTTAATAAAGCTGTAATTACTGTACCTGCTTATTTCAACGATGCTCAGCGGCAGGCAACCAGGGATGCAGGTAAACTGGCCGGGCTTGATGTACTTCGAATTATTAATGAACCTACTGCAGCCAGCCTGGCTTATGGCTTTGGGGTATCTGATAAAGAACACGATGCCAATGCAGATGGTAAAACAATTGCTGTGTACGATCTTGGTGGCGGTACATTCGATATATCTATCTTAAATATAGCCAATGGCATTTTTGAAGTGCTATCAACCCATGGAAATACTTTACTGGGTGGTGATGATTTTGATACTGCCATTGTGAATTACTGGATGTCAGAAAATAAATTTGAGGGTGATGAAATTAAACACAGGCAAGCCCTGCGGTTAATTGCAGAAGAAGCCAAAAAATATTTATCGGCTAATGAAATATTTGAGAAAGAATACAAGGGTTATAAATTAAACTTAAACCTTGCAACCTTCAATAAATTAATAAAACCTATTGCCGATAAAACCATCATAGCATGCAAACATGCCCTAATAGATGCCGGTTTAAATAAACAGGATATTGATGAAGTAGTGATGGTTGGCGGAAGTACAAGAGTACCATTGATAAAACAAATGGTAAGAGATTTTTTTGGAAAACAATTAAATGACAGTGTGCATCCCGATGAAGTAGTGGCATTGGGTGCAGCTATACAAGCCGATATACTTGCTGGTAATACTACAGGTTTATTATTACTGGATATAACACCACTTTCGCTGGGATTGGAAACAATGGGAGGATTGATGGATGTATTATTACCACGTAATTCTAAAATACCAACAAAAGCAAGCAGGCAATACACAACATATAAAGACGGGCAAAGCGGAATGAAAATTGCCGTTTACCAGGGTGAACGGGATTTGGTGAAAGACAACCGGCGCCTTGCCGAGTTTAACTTAACCGGAATACCGGGTATGCCTGCGGGATTACCCAAGGTTGAAATAAGTTTCCTGATAAATGCTGATGGAATTTTAGTGGTTAATGCAAAAGAATTACGCAGTGGCATTGAGCAATCGGTGGAAGTAAAACCACAATACGGATTAACAGATGAGGAAGTTGAAAAGATGCTGCTCGATTCGATGCAACATGCAAAAGAAGATATGGACATACGTGCCTTAACAGAAGCAAAAACAGAAGCAGAGCAACTTTTAACTACAACAGAAAAATTTATACAAAAAAATTTCAATTCTATAAGTAAAGAAGAACTTACCGCTACATCGCTTGCCATGCAAGCATTACAGTTGGCTTTGGATATGGATGATAAAAACCTGGTGCAGGCTAAAACCCAGGAACTAAATGAAATATCAAAGCCGTATGCAGAGAGGATTATGGATGAGGCTATTCAAAAATCGATGCAGGGTAGTAAAATAGGCCCGGCTTAATGAGCAACAGGCATAAATATTATTTTCCACAACTGGATTCTATAAGAGGCTTGTCTTTTTTAGCAGTTTATTGTTTTCATGCTTTTCATCCACAGTTTGGCAGTAGCTTTTTGGGCGGCATGGTTAATTATTTTTATCAAAACCTGGTACTTTCAATAGATGTGTTTTTTATCCTTTCGGCCTTCCTGCTTACCTGGTTGGGCATTAATGAATATAAGGTAAAAGGCAATTTTTCATTTGTAAATTATTTTATAAGACGTGCACTTCGTATATGGCCTTTATATTTTTTGCTGATGTTGTTTGCTTTTGTGATTGTACCGTTTGCGTCTTCTTATTTTAATGTACCGGTATCTTTACCTCCTGCCTATTACTATTTATTTTTTATTTCAAATTTTTACCTGGAAGGCCATGTTTATTTTTTAAGGTTCCTGTGGACACTCTCGGTTGAAGAACAGTTTTACCTGCTTTGGGGCATCTGTTTATTATTATTTCAAAAAAGATTGATGGTTTGCGTTGCCCTGTTAGCAGCGCTAAGTTTTTGTTATACCGTATATGCCATATACAATAATGTGCATCACGATTTTAATACACTTACTTACCTGTTTGATTTTGCTGTTGGTATTTGGGCTGCCATACTGATGCATAAGCAAAACCGTGTAACGGCTTTTTTTAAAAATATAAGCAGGAGGAAAAACCTGGCATTTTTTTTATCGCTGCCGCTGTTTTTTATCTTAATTTTTTGTTTTTATTATTTTGCTCCAACATCTTTTTCACCATGGATTGACCTGCTGGGGCGATACCTGTTCATCATCTTTACAGGCTTGCTTATTATTGAACAAATGGTTAATGAAAACAGTTTGCTAAGATTAAAAACGCAAAAGTTTTTGATTTATACAGGCAAAATTTCATACGGCCTGTATTGTTTTCATGGTATTGTGCTCACTTTTGGAATAATAATTTTGCAAAAACTTGAAATTGAAATGCCAATAGTTTTACGTGGAGTAATTTTTTTAATAATTAATTATCTTGTTTCGGCCATAAGCTACAGTTTTATCGAAAAACCATTTTTACGGTTAAAAAATAAAGTACGCAGGGTATAATTTATTTAAGCATTTGTATCCGGTTTACATATTTGCCAATAACATCAAACTCCAGGTTTACAGTATCGCCGGTTTTTAAAACGTTCATGTTTGTATTATTATAGGTGTACGGTATAATGGCAACAGTAAAGTTGTTTTTACCTACATTAAACACAGTAAGGCTTACGCCATTTATGGTAATAGAGCCTTTTTCTATGATATAACCTGCAAATTCTTCGGGAAATTGAAAAATAAATTGCCAACTACCTTCTTTTTCCTCAATATTTAAGCATTGGCCGGTACAGTCCACATGCCCCTGTACTAAATGCCCGTCAAGCCTTCCGTTTAACTGCATACAACGTTCAAGATTAATAACAGAACCGGCTTGCCAGGTGTTTAAATTGGTTTTAAGCAAAGTTTCCTTTATAGCGGTAACCCTGTGTAAACCATCTTTAATTTCTTCTACGGTTAAGCAAACCCCGTTGTGGCTTAAACTTTGGTCAACCTTTAGTTCATTAGATATAGCCGATGCCACCCAAAAAGTTTTATTGCCACCTCCAGGTATCACTTCGGCAACTTTACCTGTATTTTCAATAATGCCTGTAAACATGCTTCAAATTTCGGATTTTGTTGTAAAGTATTTCATTATTTAATTTTTTCGGCTATCTTTGCGCCCTTAATTCACTTAAAGGAGGTATATATTTTATGTTAATAATTGATTCAAAAGACTGCGAAAACATTGACAAGGCGCTCAAAAAGTATAAAAAGAAATTTGAGAAAAGTAAAGTGTTATTGGAGTTAAGAGACAGGCAAACATTTACCAAACCTTCTGTTCGCCGCAGGCAGGAAATACTGAGAGCTATATATAAAGAGCAGGTTTCTTCTGGCAAATTTGAATAAGATATTTAAATCAGCAATATATTAAACTGATATCCGGTTATCATAACTTTGGATATCAGTTTTTTTATGCTTCAAAGTGATCAATATCCAATACAACCGTTTATCAATTACCTTAAATTTCAAAAAAGGTATTCACAGCATACTATTGTCTCGTATCAAACCGACCTTAGTGCTTTTTTCAGCTTTCTGCAGCAACAATTTGAAGTTTTAGAACTTAAGGATATAAAAACTGTTTATATACGCTCGTGGCTTGCAGAGTTAAAACAGCAGGGGCTTGAAGCAAAAAGCATCAACCGGAAAATTTCATCCTTAAAATCTTTTTTTAAATATAATTTGAGGCAACAACATATTACTGTAAGCCCAATGGATGCAATTATATCTTTAAAAATTAGCAAGCGCCTGCCTCAATTTGTAAATGAAAAAGATATGCATGTGCTTTTACAACATGTTGAATTTCCGGATACTTGGGATGGCCAAAATGAAAGATTGATTATTGAGCTTTTGTATAATACCGGCATTAGGCAGGCAGAACTTATTGGATTAAAAGAAATGCATGTTTCAAAAAATAATAACAGTATAAAAGTTATAGGAAAAGGTAATAAGGAGAGGATTTTACCGGTAAGTAATTATCTGATGAATTGTATACAGGATTATATTGCTGCTAAGAAGAAATCAATTGAAACAGGAGATGGGGTTTTACTTGTATTAAAAAATGGCAAAAAGCTATATCCCAGGTATGTGTATAATGTAGTAAACAAGTATTTGAATATTATAACTACAATTGATAAAAAAAGCCCCCATGTACTTAGGCATACATTTGCCACCCATTTAATGGAAGGAGGGGCCGACTTAAATGCAGTTAAAGAATTACTGGGCCATAGCAGCCTGGCAGCTACTCAAATTTATACCCATAATACCATCGAAAAGCTGAAAGATATACATAAAAAAGCCCATCCTAAAGCCTAATAAATTAAATTTTCGGGTTAAGTAATATAACCCTTTTATAAGCGTTAATTCTTTAAAAATACATGGTTTAATTTTTTTGAAAGATAATTTTATCTTGTTATCTTCAATTTAAAATAATACCAAAAAATTCACCCCCAGTTTTGCCTATGAATTTGTTTTTACCCGATTAATTCACATTATTTTTTTCACAGATTAAAACAGAAGTTATGAACTTAAACATTCAGACTGTACACTTTGATGCAGACTCAAAATTGGTTTCGTATATCGAAAAAAAAGTTTCAAAACTTAACCAGTTTCATGATAACCTTATTAAGATTGATGTGTATTTAAAGCTTGATAACATAGTGCACAAAATAAAAGATAAGGTGGCTGAAATTAAAGTGCTTATACCACGTCACGAATTTTTTGTAAAACAATCGTCTAAATCATTTGAAGAAAGCTTTGACCTGGCACTGGATTCACTAATTAACCAAATTAAAAGAAAGAAAGAAAAACAGGCTGCCTAAAATTACAGGCAATGCATATATTTCTCCCCGGTTATTGTTGTATCCGGGGATTTTTTTTGCGGTTATTCACATTTAAAAATGTAACGGCAAAAAAAACCATTTCAAAGTTTTGCTATTAATCATTTTCTCTTACCTTTGCCTTCCCAAAAAATAGGGGTGTTTTTGTGTGGCCTTTATTTTTTGATATTAAGTTCTTATAAATATGCCGAAATAGCTCAGTTGGTAGAGCAACTGATTTGTAATCAGTAGGTCGCTGGTTCGACTCCAGTTTTCGGCTCAAACAAGTTCTTAAAATAAGTTGAGAAAAGGAGAAAGGTAGTGCATCCCGACAAGTAAGTCGGGAAGATCGCTGGTTCGACTCCAGTTTTCGGCTCAAACAAGTTCTTAAAATAAGTTGAGAAAAGGAGAAAGGTAGTGCATCCCGACAAGTAAGTCGGGAAGGTCGCTGGTCCGACTCCAGTTTTCGGCTCAAAGTAGGGCAGATGGCCGAGCGGTTAAAGGCGACAGACTGTAAATCTGTTCACGTAAGTGTACGTAGGTTCGAACCCTACTCTGCCCACAGTTCTTTTAATTTTGTTCATTTAAAATTGATGATTAAATATACATTCATCAATGCTCAATGAACAATACTCAATTTTAATGCGGAAGTAGCTCATTTGGTAGAGCGGTAGCCTTCCAAGCTTCAGGTGGCCGGTTCGAGCCCGGTCTTCCGCTCAAAATAGGAAGTCATTAGTTATTAAGTTGTTGGCTCAATGGTTTTATTAACTTAATGGCTCTTCTGACCCAATGACTTGATTTCAAGCCGTGGTAGCTCAGGGGTAGAGCACTTCCTTGGTAGGGAAGGGGTCGTGAGTTCGATTCTCACCTATGGCTCAATAAAGATGTAAAGTACAAGTGTGCGACGCCAATGAAGCTTAATAGTAGTACAAAGGCCGGGTACATAAAAAATTAAATGATTATCTCATTTGGGATATAGAAAATAAAAAAAAAAGTCGATGGTGTACAGACTTAAAATGATAACCAATTATTCAAAACAAATATTAAAATATAAACAATGGCAAAAGAATCATTCAAAAGGGATAAACCCCATTTAAACGTTGGAACTATCGGTCACGTGGATCATGGTAAAACAACACTTACAGCCGCTATAACCGATGTTTTGTCAAAGAAAGGTTTGGCGGAGAAAAAAAATTATGATGATATTGATGGCGCTCCTGAAGAAAAAGAAAGGGGTATCACAATTAATACAGCACACGTGGAGTATGCAACTGCAACTCGCCACTATGCACACGTAGACTGTCCGGGTCACGCCGACTATGTTAAAAACATGATTACTGGTGCTGCACAGATGGATGGTGCAATTTTAGTGGTTGCTGCTACTGATGGCCCTATGCCTCAAACAAAAGAGCACATTCTTTTGGCTCGCCAGGTAGGTGTACCAAGGATTGTTGTATTTATGAATAAGGTTGATTTAGTTGATGATCCCGAATTACTTGAACTGGTTGAAATGGAAATTCGTGAATTATTAACTTCTTATGGTTTTGATGGTGATAACACACCAATCATCCAGGGTTCTGCCACTGGTGCTTTAGCCGGAGAAGAGAAATGGGTAGCTAAAATTGGTGAATTAATGGATGCTGTTGATACCTATATTCCATTACCTCCACGGTTAGTTGACCAGCCTTTCCTGATGAGTGTTGAGGACGTATTCTCAATCACTGGTCGTGGTACAGTAGCTACCGGTCGTATCGAAAGGGGTAAAATTAAAGTAGGCGATCCAATGGAAATAGTTGGTTTAATGGAAAAACCATTATCAACTACTTGTACAGGTGTTGAAATGTTCAAAAAATTATTAGACGAAGGTGAAGCTGGTGATAACGCAGGTTTATTATTACGTGGTATTGAAAAAAATCAAATCCGCCGTGGTATGGTACTTTGCAAACCGGGTTCTATTACACCTCATACTGAGTTTAAAGGTGAAGTTTACGTATTAAGCAAAGAAGAAGGTGGACGTCATACTCCGTTCTTCAACAAATACCGTCCTCAATTCTATTTCCGTACAACCGACGTTACTGGCGAAGTTACTTTAGCTCCGGGTACAGAAATGGTGATGCCTGGCGATAACACTTCTTTAAGTGTTGCGTTAATTCAGCCAATCGCTATGGAAAAAGGTTTAAAATTTGCGATTCGTGAAGGTGGCCGCACAGTTGGTGCCGGTCAGGTAACTGAAATTGTAAAATAAGAGTAACGACTAATCCTTTGTTTTTAATAGGGATTTTTTGAAGCTTTTTAATATCTTTGCAGAGTACTTAGGCCAAAAGCTTAGGTACTTTGCTTTTTTAAAGGGGTACTGTTTTTGAAGTTAAATCAAAAACACAATTAAGTTCTTTAGGTAAGATTATTTTTTGTACCACATTAAAAGGTATAAATAGTATAAAATATACGGGCATGGTGCAACGGTAGCATACGGGTCTCCAAAACCTTTGATCTGGGTTCGAATCCTAGTGCCCGTGCTAATAAAAGGTTGTAAGGTTTAACATATAATGTTTCAATGTTAAACCCTTAAATGATTTAAACAAATAAATATGAATAAACTCACTGCATACGTTAAAGATTCTTACAAAGAATTAATACATAAGGTAACCTGGCCTAATTGGGATCAGTTACAACAGGCAACAATGATTGTATTGGGTGCAACATTACTGTTAACAGCAATTGTGGGAATAATGGATTTTGTAGCCAATAACGCATTGAAATTTATTTACTCGTTATTTCAATAATTAATTATGGAAGCAACAACACCGATAACTGAAAATGTTGAACATGCAGGAAAACCAGAAAAAGAATCGAAATGGTATGTGCTGCGTGTGGTAAGTGGCAAAGAGCGCAAGATTAAAGAATACCTTGATAAAGACGTTGTGCGTAATGGCTGGGCAAATATTGTAAAACAGGTTTTTTTACCTGTTGAAAAAGTGTATAAGGTTGTTAACGGTAAAAAAGTAATGAGAGAACGTAACTTTTATCCCGGGTATATTATGATTGAAGTGGCTGATGGCAAACTTAATGATGATATGATTCAGAGTATGAGTAACATCAGCAATGTAATGCACTTTTTAACAGATGGTAAGGGCTCAAAGGGTAATATTATTTCATTACGCAAAGCCGAGGTTAATAAAATGTTGGGTAAGGTAGATGAAATGAGTGATGTTGGCGGAATGACGATGAGTGAACCATTTATCATTGGCGAAACAATTAAAATAATCGACGGGCCATTTAATGACTTTAACGGGGTTATTGAAGAGGTTAATGATGAAAAAAAGAAACTTAAAGTACAGGTAAAAATATTTGGGCGTGCCACCCCTGTAGAACTCAGCTATATGCAGGTTGAAAAAATTGTTTAATGTACCATGCCACGAAAGTGGCTTTTTTAATAAATTAAAATTAAAACGATGAAAAAAATATTAACAATGGTTCCTGCAATGTTATTTGCTTTTACCATAATCGCACAACCACCAAAAATTGATGCAAAAAGCGGAATGACATTTGGTGAAAAAATTACAGCTGATGGTTCTATAACAGCATCTGAACTGGCTACAACTATAACTACAAAAGAACCAAAAGAAGTGAAGGTAACCGGTGAGGTAACTGAAGTTTGTAAAATGGAAGGATGCTGGATACGCATGAAGACCGATAAAGGTACCATGCTTATTAAGATGAAAGACCATGCATTCCTGGTTCCGTTATCATTAAATGGTAAAACAGTAGTAGTAAGCGGAGTGGCAACTTTTAAAGAAACTTCGGTAGAAATGCTGCGTCATTATGCTGAAGATGCCGGAAAGTCAAAAGAAGAAATAGCCGCTATTACCGAGCCTAAAAAAGAAATTACAATGCAGGCTAAAGGAATTTTGGTTTTATAAAATTCAAAATTGCTGGCAAAAATATGAACCACCGGTAATTATACAGGTGGTTTTTTATTTACCGTTACAGCTTTTGTAGAAAATTAAAAATTTATCCTATAAATACAATATTTATCAGTGTTTTCCCTTACCTTTGCCGCCCCAAATAGTTCTTTTTAGGAATTTATTGTATTGGGAGCCTGGTTTAAATGCCAGGCGCTATCACCAAAAAATGTAAAAAAATGGCAAAAGAGATTACCGGCTATGTCAAGCTCCAGTGTAAAGGAGGGCAAGCCAATCCGGCACCGCCAATAGGGCCTGCATTAGGTTCTAAAGGTATCAACATCATGGAGTTCTGTAAAGCTTTCAATGGCAGAACCCAGGACAAACAGGGAAAAGTGCTACCTGTATTAATTACCGTTTATGCCGATAAGTCGTTCGACTTTATCATTAAAACTCCTCCTGCAGCAGTTCAGTTAATGGAAGCCGCTAAAATTACCAGCGGAAGTAAAGAGCCTAATCGTGTAAAGGTTGGAAAAGTTACCTGGGCACAGGTAGAAGAAATAGCTAAAGACAAAATGGAAGACCTTAACGCTTTTACAGTTAAAAGTGCTATGAGCATGGTTGCCGGTACTGCACGCAGTATGGGTTTAACTGTAGAAGGTAAAGCCCCATGGGAAAATTAATCATCAACCTTAAAACTGTAAAAAATGATTACGAAAAAAAGAAAAATAGCAAACGCTAAGGTTGATATTAATAAAGCATATACCCTTAAGGAGGCTTCAGCTTTAGTAAAAGAAGTAAACACAACAAAATTTGATAGTTCTGTTGATCTGCATATTAAATTGGGAGTAGATCCAAAGAAAGCCGACCAGGCTATTCGTGGAACTGTATCGCTTCCTCATGGCACAGGAAAAACAAAACGGGTTTTAGTTTTATGCACACCTGATAAGGAAGCAGAAGCCAAAGCTGCCGGTGCCGATCATGTTGGTTTAGATGAATATATCACCAAAATAGATGGTGGTTGGACAGATATTGATGTAATTGTAGCTACCCCGGCAGTAATGCCTAAAATTGGTAGGTTGGGTAAAGTATTAGGCCCTCGTAACCTTATGCCAAATCCAAAAACAGGAACTGTTACCAATGATGTGGCAGCAGCAGTTACGGATTTAAAAGGTGGAAAAATTGCATTTAAAGTAGATAAAGTGGGAATCATCCATGCATCTATCGGAAGGGTAAGCTTTGCCCCTGAAAAAATCGCCGAAAACAGCCAGGAACTTATCAATGCTATTGTTAAGCTAAAACCATCATCAAGTAAAGGAACTTACCTGAGAGGAGTTAGCATGGCCAGCACAATGAGCCCGGGTATTGCAATTGACACAAAATCTGTTCAAAATTAATCCTTAGCTAAGCTCAGGATCTAAAAAATAATTTATATGACAAAACAGGAAAAAAATGAAGTGATTGAGGTACTGAAAGGAAAATTTACCCAGTACAGCAACTTCTATATAACCGATACAGAAAGCTTAACGGTGGCACAGGTTAATAAGTTACGCAACCATTGCTTTAACAAGCAGGTTGAAATGAAAGTAGCTAAAAACACATTAATCAGGAAAGCGCTTGAAAGTATTGATGCTGAAAAATACAATGGTGTTTTTGATTCACTACACCAGGTAACAGCACTCATGTTCTGCGAAAATCCAAAAGAACCAGCTATTATCATAAGCAGTTTCAGGAAAGATAACAACCAAGAAAAGCCTTTGCTTAAAGCGGCTTTTATTAATGGTGATATTTTTATTGGTAACGACCAACTGAAGGCATTAACTCAAATAAAAACCAAGAATGAATTAATTGGCGAAGTAATTGGATTATTGCAATCTCCTATACAGCGTGTATTAGGTGCGTTACAAAATAAAGAAGCTGCAACCGGTAAAGCAGAAGTAGCAGAAGCACCTGTTGCAGAAGCGCCAGCGACCCAAGCCTCTGCAGCAGAGGACCAGAAAGCAGGAGATGATGCGCCACAGGCTTAAAGCCATTAGGCAGTAACAATTTAAATTTTGCGAATTTGTTTATAGCCAATTTGCATATTTATAAAACAAAACAATTTTTTTTAAAACTCTCCGACGGATTCGCAAGAAGCGGATAAGAAGCCGGAAAAAAAACAAACATTATGGCAGACGTAAAAGCATTAGCTGAAAATTTAGTAGGCTTAACAGTAAAAGAAGTACAAGAATTAGCAGAATTCTTAAAAACCGAGTATGGTATTGAACCAGCTGCTGCTGCAGTTGTAGTAAGTGCTGGTGGTGGCGAAGGCGGTGGCGCTGCTGCAGAAGAGAAAACATCTTTCAATGTAATCTTAAAATCTGCAGGTGCAAATAAATTAGCTATTGTAAAAGTAGTTAAAGAATTAACAGGCTTAGGATTGAAAGAAGCTAAAGATTTAGTTGACGGCGCTCCAAAACCAGTTAAAGAAGGTGCAGATAAAGCTACTGCCGAAGAAATAAAAGCAAAATTAACTGAAGCAGGTGCTGAAGTAGAAATAGCTTAATTCTTTTTTTAAAAGAAGCTTTAAAAGCCGTTCGGGTTACCGGGCGGCTTTTTCCGTTTATAAAATATATTTTTAACCTCCATGATTTTTGCATAAATTATATGCTATTTCTTCAATTAAACAGATTATGTATGAAACCTGCACCAATTATTTTACTTGCATTGTTTTTTGTAACCTTATTTGCATGTAATACTCCTGCAACCAATAATTCAAATGGCCACAAAGCTTTTTTTGATAAATCGGGTATGGATACAACCATTAAACCCGGCGATAATTTTTTTGAATACGTTAATGGCAATTGGGTAAAAAACACAGCCATACCAGATGACCAAACCGGCTGGGGATCTTTCTATATCATTAATGAAAACAATCTTAAAAACCTTGATACTTTGTTGCAGGATGCAGCAAAAGGAAATTATCCCAAGGGTAGCCTCGAACAAAAGGTAGGCGATTATTATGCAAGTGGTATGGATACCGTTGCTATTGAAAAAGTTGGAAGTGAACCATTAAAACCTGCACTTTTAGCAATTGATGCCATAAAAGATTATAAACAACTAATGGATTATATTGATGATGGGTATATAAAAGGTGAAGGAGATTTATTAGGCATGTATGTAACTGCCGATGATAAAAACAGTAGAGAAAATATTGTTGTGTTTACACAATCGGGATTAAGCCTTCCTGAAAAAGGTTATTATACCAGGCAAGACAGTTCAACCAAAGCAGCAAGGAATGCCCTGGTTACTTATGCTGCCAAATTATTTGAATTAACAGGTGCCAACAGCACGGATGCATTAAAAAATGCAAATGATATTTTGTTGCTCGAAACAGAAATTGCCAAATCGCACCGGTCGCAGGTAGAACTAAGAGACCCTCAAAAAAATTATAATAAAATTAGTGTTGCCGAAATTGATAAACAAGAACCTAATATTGGATGGGTAAACCTTTTTAATAAATTAAATAAAAAAGTAGATAGTGTAAACATAGCACAACCAGATTATTTTAAAGCGCTTAACGGTTTATTGGCATCAAAACCTATTGAACTTTGGAAAACAAAATTGAAGTACGACTACATTAACCACAATGCATCTTTACTTACAAAAGCTTTTAATGATGCACAATTTAAATTTCAGCAGGTTTTTAGAGGCACTAAAAAAGATAATGAACGATGGAAAAAAATGGTACAAAGGGTTGATGGAGGCTTAGGAGAATTACTTGGGCAGCTATATGTAAAAAAATATTTTAACGAAGCTGCTAAAAAAAGGATGGATGAGTTGGTAAACAATTTACAAAAAGCCTTTGAAGCCAGGATAGCAAAGCTGGATTGGATGAGCGACAGTACTAAACTTATGGCTAAAAATAAATTGAATGCATTCCTGAAAAAAATTGGCTACCCAACTAAATGGAAAAATTATGACGATGTAACTATTGATAAAAACAATTTTTTTGCCAACGCTATGAATGTTAGGATGCATAACCAAAAAGAGATGCTTGATAAGATTGGCAAACCTGTTGACCGCAACGAATGGATGATGACGGCGCCTACCGTAAATGCTTATTATAATCCTACCAATAATGAGATTGTATTTCCGGCTGGGATATTGCAACCGCCATTTTTTGATGCTAATGCCGATGATGCCATTAACTATGGAGCCATAGGCATGGTGATTGGCCATGAAATGACCCATGGTTTTGATGACCAGGGAAGCCAGTATGATGCAAATGGCAATTTAAAAAATTGGTGGAGCAAAGAAGACAATACTAAATTTAAAGCTAAAACATCCGGCGTAGCAAAACTGTATAATTCATTTACACTTTTTGATAGTGTACATGTAAACGGTGAACTTACATTGGGAGAAAATATTGCCGACATTGGCGGCCTTGCAATAGCTTACGATGCATTTAAGATGACTAAACAAGGACAGGGTAACGAAAAGATTGACGGCTTTACACCCGATCAAAGGTTCTTTCTTGGTTTTGCACAGTCATGGAGGATTAAGAACAGGGAAGCAACAGCCAGGTTAAGGCTTAATGTTGATCCACATTCACCAGAAATGTACAGGGTTGATGGGCCTGTTTATAATTTTGACCCATTTTATGCAGCCTTTAATGTAAAAGAAGGCGATAAGATGTATATCAAACCACAAGACAGGCTGCATGTTTGGTAAAATACTCTTTTAAATAAAGTTTAATGACCGGGATTTTACTACCGGTCTTTTAAATTTTAAAAGGGTTGGTTTTAAAACAAATTCATTGAAATATTTTTTATTTCAACAATATTTCTATTTTTTTTTAACAACTTGATTTTCAATGATAAATATTAGAAAAAAATAAAATATTTATGATATCTACAAAAATCCTTCCAAAAAACTAAAAAATCGTAAATCGTAATCATTTAAACGGAAAATAATCCCTACCTTTGCCGTCCTTTAATTTATGGGTTAGTGGCGCAAGCTGTATCTACTCAATAAATAAAAGGGCCTTCTCTACATAAAAAAAGTCTGAATTACAATATGTCTGCAACAAAAACACCCGCTGCTAAACGTTTCAATTTCGGTAAAGTTGAATTTTTAGCAGAAACACCCGATTTGCTGGGAATCCAGATCCAATCATTTAAAGATTTCTTTCAGTTACAAACCACTCCCGATAAGCGTAATGTGGAGGGCTTGTTCCGTGTGTTCAAGGAAAATTTTCCTATCACCGATACTCGTAACATTTTTGTGCTGGAATTTCTTGACTATTTTGTTGACCCTCCACGTTACACCATTGAAGAGTGTATAGAAAGAGGCTTAACCTATGCTGTTCCCTTAAAAGCAAAATTGCGTTTAAGCTGTAACGATGAAGAGCATGTTGACTTCCAAACTATCGTGCAGGATGTGTTTTTAGGCAATATCCCATATATGACACCTCGTGGTACTTTTGTTATCAATGGTGCCGAACGTGTGGTGGTTAGCCAGTTGCATCGTTCGCCAGGTGTTTTCTTTGGCCAGTCAATTCATCCTAATGGAACCAAAATATACTCTGCAAGGGTAATTCCTTTTAAAGGTGCCTGGATGGAATTTGCAACTGACATCAACAATGTAATGTTTGCATATATCGACCGTAAGAAAAAATTCCCGGTAACTACTTTATTACGTTCTATTGGTTATGAAACCGATAAGGATATTTTGGAGCTCTTTGGCATGGCCGATGAAGTTAAAGCCGATAAAAAGAGCCTGGAGAAATGTATTGGTAAACGTTTAGCTGCTCGTGTATTACGTACATGGGTGGAGGATTTTGTGGATGAAGATACCGGCGAAGTAGTATCTATCGAAAGAAATGAAATCATCCTGGAAAGAGATGTTATTTTAGATGAATCGAATATTGAACTGATATTAGAAAATGAAGCTAAAAGCGTTTTCATTCAAAAAGAAGAAGTGAGTGGTGATTATGCCATCATCTATAATACATTAAACAAAGATACTTCTAACAGTGAGTTGGAAGCGGTACAGCATATATACAAGCAATTGCGTGGCGCCGATGCACCGGATGATGAAACAGCCCGTGGTATTATTGATAAATTATTTTTTAGTGATAAGCGTTACGATTTAGGCGAAGTAGGCCGTTACAAAATTAACCGCCGCCTTGGCCTCGATTTCCCAATCACTAAAAAAGTTTTAACTAAAGACGATATCATTGCCATTATAAAAACATTGGTGCTTTTAACCAACGGAAAGAGCGAGGTAGATGATATTGATCACCTAAGCAACCGTCGTGTACGTACCGTAGGCGAACAGTTGTATGCACAATTTGGTGTTGGTTTGGCCCGTATGGCCCGTACCATTCGTGAAAGGATGAACGTAAGAGATAATGAAGTGTTTACTCCGGTTGACTTGATTAATGCAAGAACTTTATCTTCCGTTATCAACTCTTTCTTTGGTACATCGCAATTATCTCAGTTCCTTGATCAAACAAATCCACTAAGTGAGATAACGCATAAGCGCCGTATATCAGCACTTGGCCCCGGCGGTTTAAGCCGTGAGCGTGCAGGTTTTGAGGTACGTGACGTTCACTATTCGCACTACGGCCGTTTATGTACTATTGAAACTCCCGAGGGTCCAAATATCGGTTTAATATCAACTCTTTGCGTGCATGCTAAAATAAATGAGATGGGCTTTATAGAAACCCCATATCATAAAGTTACTGATGGCAGGGCAGATATGAAGAAGATTACCTTCCTGAGTGCCGAAGAAGAAGATACAGCTAAAATAGCACAGGCAAATATTGAAATGGATGCAAAAGGGAATTTTGTAAACGACAGGATTAAAAGCCGTCAAACAGGCGATTTCCCTATTCTTGATAAAACAGAAGTAGAATATATGGATGTGGCACCCAACCAGATTGTTGGTTTAAGTGCTTCACTAATTCCATTCTTAGAGCATGATGATGCTAACCGTGCCCTGATGGGTTCAAACATGCAGCGCCAGGCAGTACCATTAATTAAACCAGAAGTGCCCATTGTTGGTACCGGGTTAGAAGGTAAAGCAGCACGTGATGCAAGAATCCAGATACATGCTGATGGTGAAGGTGTGGTAGAATATGTTGATGCTAATGAAATTCATGTTCGTTATAAACGTAACGAAACACAGCAACTGGTAAGTTTTGATGAAGACCTGGTGGTTTATAAACTCACCAAATTTGTACGCACTAACCAGGAAACCTGTATAAACCTGCGCCCTGCAGTGGTTAAAGGGCAAAAAGTTAGCGAAGGCGATTTCTTAACCGAAGGTTATGCAACCAAAGCAGGCGAAATTGCTTTAGGAAGAAATATGAAAGTGGCATTTATGCCATGGAAAGGTTACAACTTTGAAGATGCAATAGTGATTAGTGAGAAAGTTGTTAAGGAAGACCTGTTTACTTCGCTGCATATTTCTGAATACGAAATTGAAGTGCGTGATACTAAACTTGGTGAAGAAGAATTAACGCCTGATATTCCAAACGTAAGCGAAGAAGCCACTAAGGACCTCGATCAAAACGGTATCATCCGTATTGGCGCTCATGTAAAAGAAGGCGATATCATCATTGGTAAAATAACACCAAAAGGCGAGAGCGATCCAACACCGGAAGAAAAACTGTTACGTGCCATATTTGGCGATAAAGCCGGCGATGCTAAAGATGCTTCATTAAAAGCTTCCAGCGGAACCGAAGGTGTTATCATTGATAAAAAATTATTCCAAAGGGCTAAAAAAGATAAGAATGCTAAAGTGCGTGAAAAAGCCCAGATGGAAAAGATTGAAAAAGTTCATGAGAAAAACGAAGCCGACCTGCTTGAATTGCTGATAAACAAATTGCAAACCCTGTTGAAAGATAAAACAAGTGCAGGTGTAAGTAATAATTTTGGCGAAGTATTGATTGGTAAAGGCGCAAAATTCAATGCTAAAAATTTGGCCAATATCGATTATCAAAATGTAAACCCATTGGGATGGTGTGGCGATGAAACAACCGACCAGTTGATAAACGTGTTGTTGCACAACTACAATATCAAGTTCAATGAAGAGTTAGGCCGTTATAAGCGTGAAAAATTCAACATCTCTATAGGTGATGAATTGCCAGCCGGCGTATTAAAACTTGCAAAAGTGTACATGGCTGTTAAACGTAAATTAAAAGTAGGTGATAAAATGGCCGGTCGCCACGGAAACAAAGGTATTGTAGCCAAAATTGTTCGCCAGGAAGATATGCCGTTCTTAGAAGACGGAACACCTGTAGATATAGTATTAAATCCATTAGGTGTACCAAGCCGTATGAACCTTGGCCAGATTTATGAAACCGTACTTGGCTGGGCCGGCGAAAAACTTGGTATGCGTTATGCCACTCCAATTTTTGACGGGGCAAGTGTATCGGAAATTGATGAACAAATTACTAAAGCAGGCCTTCCAAAATTTGGGCATACTTATTTATATGATGGAGAAACCGGCGAACGATTCGATCAGAAAGCAACCGTTGGTATTATTTATATCATTAAACTGCATCACATGGTTGATGATAAGATGCATGCCCGTTCAATTGGACCATACTCTTTAATAACACAGCAACCGTTGGGTGGTAAAGCGCAGTTTGGTGGACAAAGATTTGGTGAGATGGAGGTATGGGCTTTGGAAGCTTATGGCGCATCAAATATTTTACAGGAATTGCTAACGTTAAAATCTGACGATATAATCGGAAGGGCTAAAACATACGAAGCAATTGTAAAAGGCGATAATATTCCAAGAGCAGGTATACCTGAATCATTCAATGTATTGGTGCATGAGTTGAGAGGGTTAGGACTTGATTTGAAGTTTGACTAAAAAATCAAAAATCAAAATTCAAAAGTAAAAACATCAGGCTCAGTTTTTGAATTTTAACTTTTGAATTTTGACTTCGAAAAACTATTTTAAAAATTTATCTACTAAAATATGGCATTCAAAAAAGAAAACCGTCCAAGGCCAACATTTTCACAAATCACAATTGGTTTGGCTTCTCCCGACAGTATTTTGGAAAAAAGCTATGGGGAAGTTTTAAAGCCCGAAACTATTAATTACCGTACTTACAAACCCGAACGTGACGGTTTGTTTTGCGAAAGAATTTTTGGGCCGGTAAAAGATTACGAATGTGCCTGTGGTAAATACAAGCGTATCCGTTACAAAGGTATTGTGTGCGACCGTTGCGGTGTAGAAGTAACAGAGAAAAAAGTTCGTCGTGAACGTATGGGGCATATCAAATTAGTGGTACCTGTTGTTCATATCTGGTATTTTAAATCGCTGCCTAATAAAATTGGTTACCTCTTAGGCATGAGCTCAAAAAAATTGGAGAGCATTGTTTACTACGAACGTTTCGTGGTTATTCAATCGGGTATACGTGCCGATAAAGGCCAAAACTATGGCGATTTATTAACTGAAGAAGAATATTTGGATATTTTGGATACACTTCCAAAAGATAACCAACATTTGCCCGATGAAGATCCAAATAAGTTTATAGCAAAAATGGGTGCCGAAGCAGTGCACGACATGTTGCAACGTATAGACCTTGATGAGTTAAGTTTTGATTTACGTAATGCCGCTGCCAACGAAACATCGCAGCAGCGTAAGGCAGATGCTTTAAAAAGGCTGAGTGTAGTTGAAAGCTTTCGTGATGCTAACACACGTATCAACAATCGCCCTGAGTGGATGGTAATGCAATATATACCGGTAATACCACCTGAATTACGTCCACTTGTTCCTTTGGATGGCGGCCGTTTTGCGTCGAGTGATTTAAATGATTTGTACCGCCGTGTTATTATACGCAATAATCGTTTAAAAAGATTATTGGAAATTAAAGCCCCTGAAGTAATTCTGCGTAACGAAAAAAGGATGCTGCAGGAAGCAATTGATTCATTGTTTGATAACAGCCGTAAATCAAATGCCGTAAAAGCAGAAGGTGGCCGTGCATTAAAATCATTAAGCGATGTGTTGAAAGGTAAACAAGGCCGTTTCCGTCAAAACCTGTTGGGTAAACGTGTTGACTACTCTGGCCGTTCAGTTATCGTGGTAGGCCCCGAATTAAAAATGCATGAGTGCGGATTACCAAAAGATATGGCTGCAGAACTGTTTAAGCCATTCATCATTCGTAAACTTATTGAAAGAGGTATTGTAAAAACTGTAAAGAGTGCCCGTAAACTGGTTGATAAAAAAGAAGCCATCATTTGGGATATTCTTGAAAATATTTTAAAAGGCCATCCTGTTTTACTCAACAGGGCTCCAACCCTACACCGTTTATCAATACAGGCATTTCAACCTAAGTTGATAGAAGGTAAGGCCATTCAATTACACCCGTTGGTAACCACTGCCTTCAACGCCGACTTCGACGGTGACCAAATGGCGGTACACGTACCTTTAAGCAGTGCAGCAATTTTAGAAGCACAGTTACTGATGCTGTCTTCTCATAACATTTTGAACCCGCAGAACGGAACACCTATCACTCTTCCTTCGCAAGACATGGTGCTTGGGCTGTATTACATTACCAAGGGTAAAAAAACAACCAAAGAAGAAGTTGTAAAAGGCGAAGGCAAAGCATTTTATTCTCCCGAAGAAGTAATTATTGCATACAACGAAAAGCAAATTGACCTGCACGCCAACATAAAAGTAAAAGTTGATGTTCGTAACAATGATGGAACTTTAACTAATAAACTTATTGATACAACTGTTGGTCGTGTAATATTTAACCAGCATGTTCCAAAATCAGTTGGCTTCATCAATGCATTGCTTACTAAAAAAGCGTTGCGTGAAATAATTGGCGATATCATTAAATGGACAAGCGTACCCGTTACTGCTAAGTTTTTGGATGATATTAAAACATTGGGATACAGGATGGCATTCCGTGGTGGATTGTCGTTTAATATCAACGATCTTATCATACCCGAAATTAAAGCCATGCTGGTTGAAAATGCACAGAGCGAAGTAGATGAAGTATGGGATAATTACAATATGGGTTTAATTACCAATAACGAACGTTACAACCAGATTATTGATATATGGAGCCGTGTAGATACTAAAGTAACAGAAACATTAATACAGGAACTGGCAGCCAACAAACAAGGCTTTAACTCGGTGTATATGATGCTTGATAGTGGCGCCCGGGGTAGTAAGCAGCAAATTAAACAGCTTGCCGGTTTAAGAGGATTAATGGCTAAGCCACGTAAATCAGGTTCATCGGGCAGCGAGATTATTGAAAACCCAATTCTTGCCAACTTTAAAGATGGCTTAAGCGTATTGGAATACTTTATCTCTACACATGGCGCCCGTAAAGGTCTTGCCGATACGGCGCTTAAAACAGCCGATGCCGGTTACCTTACCCGTCGTTTGGTGGATGTAAGCCAGGATGTGGTAATTAATGAAGAAGATTGCGGAACATTGCGTGGCATTGCTACTTCAGCATTAAAAGATAATGAAGATATTATTGAAGCATTGAGCGATAGGATTGAAGGTCGTATGTCGTTGCATGATGTTTTTCACCCGGTAACCGAAGAGTTATTGATTGCCGGAGGCGAAATGATAAGTGCAGATATAGCTAAGAAAATTGAAGAGAGTGGCATTGAAACCGTTGATATACGCTCGGTATTAACCTGCGAAAGTAAACGTGGTGTTTGTGTTAAATGTTATGGTAAAAACCTGGCATCGGGCATGATAGCACAGCGAGGCGATGCGGTTGGTATTATTGCTGCGCAATCAATTGGTGAGCCGGGTACACAGTTAACATTACGTACTTTCCACGTGGGTGGTGTGGCTGGTTCTGCATCAGTTGAATCTTCATTACCTGCTAAGTTTGATGGTACTTTGCAATTTGACGGATTGCGTACAGTACATACCGAAGATGCAAGTGGTAAAAAAATAAATGTGGTAATAGGCCGTACCGGCGAGATAAGGAACATTGATGTAAAGAGCGACCGCTTGTTAAATACATCTCATATCCCTTATGGAGCCATATTGAATGTAAAAGACGGGCAAAAAGTTTCAAAGGGTGATATAATTTGCACATGGGATCCGTTCAATAACGTAATTGTTGCTGAAGCAAATGGCCGTGTAACTTTCGAAAGCCTTTTAGAAGGTATTACTTACCGTGATGAAGCGGATGAACAAACAGGCCACCGTGAAAAAGTGGTTATCGAAACAAAAGATAAAACCAAATTACCATCTATCATCATAGAAGGAAAAGATAAAAAAACATATAACTTACCGGTTGGTTCTCATATAGTGGTAGATGAAGGTGAAGATGTAAGAAGCGGACAGGTTCTTGTTAAAATACCAAGGGTACTTAGCAAGCTAAAGGATATCACCGGTGGTTTGCCTCGTGTAACCGAATTGTTTGAAGCCCGTAATCCAAGCAGCCCTGCTGTTGTTTGCGAAATTGATGGTGTAGTTACATTTGGTGCCATTAAGCGTGGTAACAGGGAAATAGTTGTAGAAGCTAAAGATGGTGTGGTTAAAAAATACCTTGTACCATTAAGTCGCCAGATACTTGTACAGGATGGTGACTTTGTGAAGGCCGGTACTGCATTAAGCGATGGGCAGATTGCACCGATTGATATTCTTGCTATTAAAGGCCCGTTTGCTGTACAAGAATATGTGGTTAATGAAATACAGGAAGTTTACCGATTGCAAGGTGTGAAGATAAATGACAAGCACATTGAAGTTATAGTTAGGCAGATGATGAGGAAAGTGAAAATTGAAGATGCAGGTGATACTAAATTCCTGGAAGGAGATACAGAAGACCGTTTAGATTTTAATATGGAAAATGACTACATCTTTGATAAAAAAGTAATCACAGATGCTGGTGAGAGTACTAAATTAAGATCAGGACAAATTGTAACACTTCGTGAAGTACGTGAAGAAAATTCACTGTTGCGCCGTGCCGATAAAAAGCTGGCCGAGTACCGTGATGCATCACCTGCTACATCATCTCCATTGTTGCTTGGTATCACAAAAGCATCGCTTGGTACGCATAGCTGGATATCTGCCGCATCGTTCCAGGAAACAACCAAAGTATTAAGTTCTGCTGCCATACAGGGTAAAACAGACGAAATGCTTGGCCTGAAAGAGAACGTAATCACCGGCCATCATATACCTGCCGGAACAGGTTTGCGTGAGTTTGAAAATATGATTGTTGGCAGCAAAGAAGAATATGAACTGTTGATGACTACTAAAGAAGCAATGAGCTTCGACGAAGAAGAGTAATTATTACCAGGTTCAATACAATATTCCCGGATGCATTAGTATCCGGGATTTTTTTACCATATCTACTGGCTTTGATTTTCAATTATTAAAAATGAAAAAATTAAATGATTTAAAATACAGGCTGAATTACCGTAGATAAAAAAGCAGGATTTTATGAATAGATAATCCCGGGTTATCAATAACTTCACAAAAATTATTTTATGAATTTGCGTACACAATTGAAGGGTACAGGCGTAGCTATTGTAACCCCTTTTAAAAAAAATATGCTGGTTGATTTTGATGCCCTGGGCAAGCTGATTGATTTTATTATAAATAACAAGGTAGAATATATTGTAACCCTTGGTACCACCGGCGAAACACCCGTACTGGATGCTGTAGAAAAAGAAGATATCATTAATTACACTTTCGAAAAAGTAAATGGCAGGGTGCCCATAGTTGTAGGAGTTGGCGGCAACAATACCAAAGAAGTGATGGAAAGCCTTCAAAGTTTGCCTTTAGAAAAAGCAACTGCTATTTTAAGTGCAAGTCCTTACTATAATAAACCTTCGCAGGAAGGCATTTTTCAACATTATAAATACCTTGCCGAAGCAAGTCCCAAACCATTGATATTGTATAATGTGCCGGGGCGTACAGGCAGCAATATTACTGCCGATACCACATTGCGCCTTGCATATGAAGTGGAGAACATTGCAGGAATAAAAGAAGCAAGCGGCAATATGATACAGTGTATGCAGGTTTTAAAAGACAGGCCCGAAAATTTTTTAGTAGTTAGCGGCGACGATCATCTTACACTTCCTTTAATAGCCTGCGGAATGGATGGTGTAATAAGTGTTGCAGCAAATTGTTTCCCGGCCAGTTTTTCTGAAATGGTACGTCTTTGTTTAAACAACAACTTTAATGCGGCAAGGCCATTGCATTATAAATGCCTGCAGGGAAACAACCTGTTGTTTGCCGAAAACAACCCTGCAGGTGTAAAAGCATTTTTATTTGAAATGGGTTTAATTGAAAATGTATTAAGGTTTCCTCTGGTACCTTTAAGCAATAGTATTCACCAACAAATAAAAGATTACCTTAAAGAATAATGATTAAAAACTTTTTGTGTACTGCCGGATTTATTTTTATATGCCTTATAAGTCAGGCACAATACAGGGTTGTTTTTAAACTGAAAGACTATCCGCAGCAGCACAAAAACGATAGCATATTTATAGCCGGCGATTTTAACGGATGGAATCCGTACAATAAAATTTTTGGATTATCAACTACCGGTGAAAATGCCGATAGTATAAGTGTACATTTAGCAGCAGGTAACTATCAGTATAAATGCACAAGAGGCAGTTGGCAAAAAACAGAATGCGCCATCAGTGGGGCAGATGTAGCTAATCATGAGCTTACCATAAACTCTGATACTACCATTGAATTAATAATTGCCGCCTGGAAAGATGATTTTAAAACTGAAGAAAAAAAACATACCGCAAGCAGCCATGTTCACATAATGGATTCGGCATTTTATATTCCTCAGCTTAACCGTTACAGGCGAATATGGATTTATTTACCCGAAGGATATGCTAACACAAAAAAACATTACCCGGTATTGTATATGCACGATGGGCAAAACCTCTTTGATGCTTACACTTCGGGCTTTGGAGAATGGGGGGTGGATGAATGTCTTGATAGTTTGATAAAAAAAGGGGTACAGGCATGCATTGTTGTAGGAATTGATAACGGTGGCGAAAAAAGATTGAATGAATACAATCCATACAAGTTTATTTTAAAAAGGCAGCAGCAGGATAGTGGCCAGGTTTTTTTACCCGAAGGAAAAGAATACATCAACTTTATAACCGAAACATTAAAACCTTACATTGATAAAAAATACCGCACCCTTGCTGATAAGAACAATACACTTATTGCCGGCAGTTCAATGGGTGGGCTTATTTCATATTATGCTATGTTGGTTAAGCCAAATGTTTTTGGCAAAGCAGGTATTTTTTCTCCAGCATTTTGGACAGCGCCTGATATAAAATTGCTCACCGATTCGCTGGCACAAAATACAAGCGGTAAATTTTTCTTTTATGCAGGCGGAAAAGAGGGAGAAGACTTTGTAAACGATATGAAAGATGTGCAGGAGATGCTGGGCGAAAAATCTGGCGCTATGATTTATTCAATTATTGACCCCAATGCTGCACATAATGAAAAAGCATGGCGGCAGTGGTTTCCCGAATTTTATGTATGGATGATGGCAAATGGTTTCAACACAGTGATAAAACTAAAAGATTAAACTATGTAACAGCAACCTTGTAAGGCAAGTTCAGTGTTCTCAAAAATTTCTTTTGTTTCACTTAAAAATTCATCAAGGCTTTCGTATTTGGAAGAGAAATGGCCAATCAGTAATTTTTTAACGCCGGCTTTTTTTGCAATAGAGCCGGCCTGTATGGTTGTGCTGTGGTAACGGTCGGTAGCCCGTTGTTGCAAGTTTTTTAGATAGGTGGTTTCGTGGTACAGTAAATCAACTCCCTTCACTTTTTCTGCCAGGCTTTCATCATAAATAGTATCGGCGCAATATGCATACGATTTTGGGATAGGGCCTGCAGTTGTAACTTCTTCATTGGGTACAATGGTACCTTTCTTGTTTACATAATCATGGCCCTGCTGCAGCTTTTCATAAAAGGCTGCAGGTATCTCATAAATTTTTGCCCTTTCCGGATCAAGTTTCCTGGAATTTTTTTTCTCTTTAAACAAAAAACCCCAACAATCAATACGATGCTGCACTTTAAAACAAGTAATTGTTATTTTATCATTGCTTACAATGGCACCCTCATCCTGCAAGGAATGAAAATGCAAGGGAAAACATAGTTGTGTAGATGCAAAATCAAGTTGCATGTTGATGAGTTCCTGCAACGGTGCAGGAGCATGAATATGCAAGGGCTGGTTGCGGTTTAAAAGGCTCATGCTGGTAAGCAGGCCAATTAAGCCAAAATAATGGTCGCCATGCAAATGCGAAATAAAGATGTGGTTTATCCTGCTGCGTTTTATTTTGTATTTACTTAATTGCATTTGTGTGCCTTCGCCACAATCAATTAAAAAACTTTCATCCATGGTTTGTAAAACCTGTGCGGTTGGGTTCCTGTCAAAAGCAGGTATGGCCGAATTGTTTCCAAGTATGGTTAGGGCAAACAAGATTTATTTTTTAGTACATGTAAATTAATAAACAAAAATTCAAAACAAATTTCAATCTCCCAGCAACTCTCTTTCAATTTCTTCCATTTGTACTATATCCCATGCTTCACTTTCTGATGGCGTTACATTCATCGTGTCTAAAATATCGGCATTATTAAAAACCGCTTCTACTTCTTTAGTAAGGTTGCAAACAACAAATGAGCAGTTATTTTCGTAAAACTGTTGTTGAGTTTTTGCAATTGCTTTTGCCACAGGTATATCAACAGATTGCACAGCTTGCATGTTTACAATTACATGCGGTATGTCTTTTTGCAGGCAGCCAAGCAACATTTGGGTAAGTTCATCTGTCATTATTGCCGGTAAGTGGGCATCTTGCGGCGTAATAACAGTAAATTTCTCTTTGGTATCTATTTTGACATTTAACATAGTAAGTTCAGTTTATAGCACATGGCTCATTGTAAAGTAAATGAAATTTTGTTATGTTGATTTATTTAAAACTGTTTTTAAAAATAAATCTTTTGTAGTTAAAATTTTAAAACAAGGCAATTAACAATTTTCAACTTTTTAACATATTAACATTTACAAAGCCATTCAAACTATATCTTTGAAATAATCGTTATTATTGTACAAGCAAAATTCAATATAAAATGGATAATAATTTTTCAGCACAGGTAAAAGAAATTATCTCCTATAGCCGTGAGGAAGCATTAAGGTTAGGTAATGATTTCATCGGCACCGAGCACCTTGTTTTGGGTTTGATAAGGGATGGGGAAAACACCGCTGTTAAAATTTTAAAGTCGCTCAATATCGACTTGTTTGAGTTACGCAAAGAAATTGAGATTGCCGTTAAAGACAAGACAGGAAAAAATATTGCTAACATTAATTCGTTGCCCCTAACCAAGCAAGCCGAAAAAGTGATACGCATAACCGTGTTGGAAGCCAAGGCGCAAAAAAGTGCTTTGGTTGAGAGCGAACACCTGATGCTTTCCATCTTAAAAAATAAAGAAAATATTGCCACTCAAATTTTAAACCAGTTTGATGTGGATTATGATGTTTTTAAAAACGAACTTGGTTTTGTAACGAGCAATCCGCCGGCAGCCGAATTCAGCGATGAAGGCGAAGAAGATTTTGACGAAGAAAGAAAATACAGCGGCAGCCAAAAATCGCAACGCTCAGGTGCAGGCAATCAACCCAAAACAAAAACTCCCGTACTTGATAATTTTGGGCGTGATATTACAAGGCTTGCCGAGAATGGCTCATTAGATCCGATAGTAGGAAGAGAGAATGAGATAGAAAGAGTATCGCAAATATTATCACGCCGCAAAAAGAATAACCCAATTTTAATTGGTGAGCCCGGTGTGGGCAAAACCGCCATAGTAGAAGGTTTGGCATTAAGGATTGTGCAGCGTAAAGTATCCCGTGTATTATTTGATAAGAGAGTGGTAAGCCTGGACCTGGCAGCGCTTGTGGCCGGAACAAAATACCGTGGCCAGTTTGAAGAACGCATGAAAGCCATCATGAACGAGCTTGAAAAAAACAGGGATGTAATTTTATTTATTGATGAAATACATACCATTGTTGGCGCCGGTGGCGCAAGCGGCTCGTTAGATGCTTCAAATATTTTTAAACCTGCCCTTGCAAGGGGCGAACTGCAATGCATTGGTGCATCTACTTTAGATGAGTATCGCATGCACATAGAAAAAGACGGCGCCCTTGATCGCCGTTTTCAAAAAGTGATTGTAGAGCAGCCATCGGTTGAAGAAACAATTGAGATACTCAACAACATTAAAAACAAATACGAAGACTATCACAATGTAACTTACAGCAAAGACGCAATTGAAGCATGTGTAAAACTCAGCGACCGGTACATGACCGACCGCCTATTGCCTGATAAAGCGATTGATGTGTTGGATGAAGTGGGTGCCAGGAAACACATCAAGAACATAAATGTGCCACCTGAAATTATTGAACTGGAAAAAAAGATTGAAGATATAAAGCTTGAAAAAAATAAAGTGGTAAAGAGCCAGCGTTTTGAAGAAGCGGCTTCGTTGCGTGATACCGAAAAACGTTTGCAGGAAGAATTAGAAGCTGCAAAAAATGCATGGGAAGAAGAGAGTAAACATAAGCGTTACCCGATAGAAGAAGAAGATATAGCCGAAGTGGTTTGCATGATGACCGGCATACCAGTAAAAAGGATGGTGCAGGCCGAAACAGAAAAACTGCGCCGTATGGCCAACGATTTACAAGGCGCTGTTGTAGGGCAAGATGAAGCCATATCGAAAGTGGTAAAAGCCATACAACGCAACAGGGTTGGATTGAAAGACCCAAAGAAACCGATTGGTACATTTATTTTTCTTGGGCCAACGGGTGTGGGTAAAACAGAATTGGCCCGCTCACTGGCACGCCACATGTTTGATAGTGATGATGCATTGATAAGGATTGACATGAGCGAATACATGGAGAAGTTTACCGTAAGCCGTTTAATTGGCGCACCTCCGGGCTATGTGGGTTACGAAGAAGGCGGGCAGTTAACGGAGAAAGTGCGCCGCAAGCCTTATTGTGTAATATTGCTTGATGAAATTGAAAAAGCACATCCGGATATTTATAATATTCTGTTGCAGGTGTTGGATGATGGTATGTTAACCGATGGCATGGGCCGTAAGGTTGATTTTAAGAATACACTCATCATCATGACATCTAATATTGGTGCAAGGCAATTAAAAGATTTTGGTGATGGTGTAGGATTTGCAACAGCCAACCGTTTGGAAAATGCAGAAGAAAACAACAAAGCGGTGATAGAAAAAGCGCTGAAGCGTACATTTAGCCCCGAGTTTTTGAACCGTATTGATGATGTGGTGGTGTTTAATTCGCTGAGCAAAGAAAATATCTTTGAAATAATTGACATAGTGATGCAGGGAGTTGTTAAGCGCCTTACCAACCTGGGCCTTGCTATGGAACTTACCGATAAGGCAAAAAGTTTTATTGCAGATAAAGGTTACGACGCACAGTTTGGCGCAAGGCCTTTGCACCGTGCCATTCAAAAATACCTGGAAGACCCGCTGGCCGAAGAGATTTTGAATATGAATATCAAAAACGGCGATATAATGGTGGCCGAGTTAGATGATACGGGAGAGAAGATAAAATTTATTTTAAAGAAAGACGAGAAGAAGAAAGAGAAAAAATCGGAAGCCTGATAAAAATCTATAAGAAAAAAAATGGGATTGCAACGCAATCCCATTTTTTATAAATACTAAGAGTTGAAAAATTGTTAGCGAAGGCGGTCGCTGTCTTTAACAATCTTACTGTCTTTATTAATGCCCCTTGCAGCCAAAACAAATGCCAGTACAATAATGCTATGTAAGATGGCGGTAAGCGAATAAGTGCCTTGCCCCGGCACAAAAAGCTGCACCTGCCGGTAGTATAAATAAATAAGCAGAGCTTCCAGTACAATACCCAACACACAAAGCCTTAACTGCAAAGTGCGGTTTTTAAAAAGAAAGATGGTAAACAATGCCAGCACGCCAATAGCGGTTGTGGTAAGCATTAATAAAAAATTTTCGGTGGCGTTTAGTTCGTATGCTGTAATGCCTTTTGCATTGGTGCCGCTGTAATAAGGAAATTTAAAACTTGCAAATGCACAGGCCGCAGCCAGCAATAGCCATAGCGATTGTATGCGTTGTATCATGTTGTTTATTTAAAGCCGAAATTAATTTAATTGCGGCATAAAAAAAATTATATCAAACGCCTGTTTTTAATTCACATACCAATACCACCCTGTTAATTTTTGCAAAGGTTGTATTTTACAACCCTCCTTTTCTTGCATTATATTATTTTTTGCTTCATTTTTACAAAAGTAGATTTTAATGAAATAAAATTTTATAAAATCAATTTATTTTAATGTCACAATCCTATAATACCAACCTGTTAAATGTAGCAAAGGTTTATTTAAAGCAATTAAAGGTACCGCATACACTGGCCAACTTAAAAGAACAATTGCAGCAAAATCCTTACTACCCAAGCCTCTACAGCCTCAGTAAGGTTTTTGAAAAATATTCTATCGGCAACATGTCTTATACTGTTGATGAAGAAAGTTTAACAAAAATTGAGCCTCCGTTTGTTACTTATTGCAGTGCACAAAATACAGGTAAAGATTTTGTTTTGGTAACAAAAATTACTGATACGTCAGTATGGTATATAGCTGGTGGTAATACATCAAAACATCTTAGTATGGATGAATTTTTAAAGCAATGGCAAAAAATAGTTTTCGTTGCCGAAGCAAATGTTGATAGTGGCGAGCCTGGTTACGAAGAAAAATTAAAAATTCAAAATTTTAAAAACAGGAAACAATCTTTGTTATATGCAGGAGTTGCATTATTGGTTGGATTAATGATATGCCTAACAATTACCCATGCAGGCGCCGGCAATTATATAGCTGCCTCTGTAATTACTGCTATTAAGTTATTGGGTGTTGCTATTACTGTATTATTATTGATTTACGAAATTGATAAATCTAACAGTTTTGTAAAAAATATTTGCAGTGCAGGTAAGCAAACCAATTGCGATGCTGTTATAAACAGCAAGGCAGGCAAAATTTTGGGTGTTACCTGGGCCGAAGCAGGGTTCTTCTATTTTTCTTCTACTACTTTATTTCTATTATTCCCGGGCCTTTCTTTTGTCATTAAATTGCCTTTGTTGGCAATTGCAAGTATTTTAGCAGCAACTTATATAATTTTCAGTATTTACTATCAATGGCGGGTGGTAAAGCAGTGGTGCCCTTTATGCCTGGCAGTGCAGGCAGTATTATTTTTGGAATTAAGTTGGGTTATTTTTAATTATTGGTCAGCCAATATTATGATACCTGATGTGAATTTGAGCATTTTATTCTACTTAGTAATTAGCCTGCTGTTACCATTGGTGTTGTGGTATCTTTTAAAACCCCTGTTTCTTGCAGCTAAATTAGCGCCCCAATATAATGCGGCATATAAAAGGCTTTTGTATAACCCCGAAACATTTAATAGTTTACTGCTACAACAGCCTGCTGCGCCTGATGGTTGGCAAAATCTAGGTATTGATATTGGCAACCCAAAAGCAACCGGAACTATAATTAAGGTTTGTAATCCATACTGTGGCCCTTGTGCCAAAGCACATCCTGTATTGGAAGAATTAGTGAAACATAGCAAGAACATAAAAGTAAAAGTGATTTTTACTACTGCAAATAATGATAACAATCCAGGCGCTAAGCCTGTAAAACATTTATTGGCCATTGCTTCAAAAAATAACCCAAAGTTAACTAAGCAGGCAATGGACGACTGGTACCTGCCATTGAAAAAAGACTATGACGTATTTGCAGCCAAGTACCCCTTAAATGGTGAATTGCTTGAGCAGGAAAGTAAAATGGATTTAATGAAAGCCTGGTGCGATGAAGCCGAAATAACATTTACCCCTACTATTTTTATTAATGGCAGGCGGTTACCTGAAACCTATAGTATAAATGAACTAAAGAATATTTTATAACCACTCCTGGTAATTAACAGCAGGAGCAAACGGGTTACAAAGATGTTTTGCAAAACAGGCCAAAGTAATGGTGTACAACATTTCCAAGGCCAAAAGGGCCAAACCGAAAACCCTGCCGGTATTTTTTAATATTGGTATAAAAGAGTAGGTAATTTTATTTAACCACAGCCTTATTCTCCTTCCTTTGGCGAGGCCGGGTGGGGCCAATAAAGTTTTTGTTGTTTTTTGATGCATAAAAGCAACACAATACTATGTTAATGAAATATAAGGATTTTAAAGTGATGACTCAAAATGAGATGAAAAATGTAATAGGTGGTTATGAGCCGCCACTGAATTGTAGCCATAGTTGCCCGGCTGGGCAATCTGCACAAGGTTGTACTGGATGTGACCATTGCAGCGATATTAAAGATTCGAATGGTAATGTAATAGGATTAAGAGTTTGTCCAGGCACTAGTGAAAGTTCTTGCATTGATCGCCTGTGTCAAGCATCCTAATTAAGAATTGTAAAGGGGCTTTGTGCCCCTTTATTTTATAAAAAAATAAAAATGAAAATTAACACGTTTACCATAGCTTGCCTGCAAACATTAATTATTGTTTTTATAAACGAGAAGGAAACAAAAGCACAAAAAAATATTGTGATTAACCTGCAGGAAGGGTATAGGCAAAACCCGTTTGGGTTAACTAATATGAGTATTTATTCTTCAAATTTTAATACAGCATTTATTGATAACAACAGGTATTTAATTATCATAAAGGGAACCTGTCATTTTCAACGAAATCAATACCTGTGGCAAAATTATAAGGCCGGAAAATTATCCTTTGATACCCTTAAAGAGAAAATGTATTGGCCTTCGGTTGATACAACAGCATTTACTGCACAGCCTTTACATTCTACCTTCTACCTGTTATTGCTTTATGATAAAATAAAAAATGATACGGTATTTGCTTTAAACAATAATCCATCTGCTGATTTTAAAGTATGGAAGAAAGTACTCTTCAACTCAATCAACAGGAACTTCACCAAAATCAATACAACAACAAGCCATTATTTTACATTTAACCCGGTAGAATTATTTGAAAACCGTACACTGATAAAAAGGCCTGCATTTTTAACGCTGTTTGTTGATACAACTTACGATAATAAATTCCTGGGTTTACAAGTATTCCATAGCTATTATACTTATGGTTATTTAAATATCAACGGGCTAAAGACAAGGTTTGCTATACAGCCAGATTATTCAGCTAATTATTTCAACAAGAAAACGACAATGATAAAAATATTTGGCAAGGAAAGCAACAATTCTAAAAGGCAGAATTATAAGATTGGCGATACCATTCATATCAATGGCCATGATATTATTTTTACTGAAATTTCTTTCGACGGTAAAAAAATAAAATATACTAACCTTGGTAAATCAAAAGCAGATATTGTAGGGTTCAATAAAGGGTATAAATATCCTGCGTTTGATTATGTTGAGCTTGTTACCGGCAAACCCTACAATACCGATACGGTATTAAAGAAAAAAAAGTTCCTCCTTATAGATTTTTGGGGCACCTGGTGCCAGCCATGCATTGCAGGTATCCCGGGCCTTATTAAAGTGTATGATAAATATAAAAATGATATTGAACTGATAAGTGTGGCAAGTGAAAAGAATATTGATACATCATTGGTATTGGAAGCAATTAAAAAATATAAAATGTCCTGGCAGCAGTTACTCGTTAAAAACTCAGATTCAGAAAATCCCAATTCACTTTTATACAAATTCAGGATAAATGCCTATCCAAGTTTTTTAATGATAAATGCAGAAGGCAGGATTATCATGAGGATTATTGGTTATAAGGGTACAGAACAAATAGCTGAACTGCTAAATGAAAAACTGGGATATTAGTTTAATAAATTTTAGAATAGTATCATTTTTTTAAAATAAAAAATTAAAAAGCGTTATAATCTTTTTTTGGGAGGCCGTGTGGGGCCAATAAAATTTTTGTTGTTTTTTGATGCATAAAAGCAACACAATACTATGTTTATGAAATATAAGGATTTTAAAGAAATGACACAGGATGAAATGAAATCTGTAAAAGGGGGGTATGAAACATTTCATCCGGCGATGGTTTACTGCAATGATGGTGCAAAAATACCTTCAACAAATGAATGTAGTAATAGCGTAGGAGTATGTAATGCCCATGGCGGTTTTGACTATTGTGAAGGTAGTTATTATTCATAAAAAATGTTAACTCTGGAAGGCGGCCTTAAGCGTATAGGTCGCCTTTTTTAAAGAAATATAAAATGTATTTGTACAAAAAATCGATTTTGTGCCTTTTGTTTTTTTTGTTCTATTCAAAAAGCTATTTGCAAGCACAAGAATTTTCTGTTACTTGCGATACTATAAATTGTAAATCCGAATTTGTACCCAAAATATTTATTATCAAAACTACTTTTGATGATGATGAATTTTTTACTAACCCAATTTTATTACAGGTAAAAAATAAAAAATTTCATGGTTCTTTAGTTTTACAGCGTCCAACTTTTGTATATATAGCCAATACATTATTGCTTGCTATACCCAATAAAAAGGTTAATGGCTATTTAACAAACTATGGCGACGAATTTATTATAAATGATACAAATAATATTAACAGGCTTTTCAGGGATATTAATGATTCTATAAACAAATTGATATCACCATATTCCCGTAGTACTTCTTTTAAAAAATTTTTAATTTTATTTGATTCTGTAAATCAATATATAAACAAAATGATTTCGTATTTTGCTTCTTCTTATTCACAAAAACGCTATTCCATCGATATTAAAACAGTAGCTGCATTAAATCAATATTGCAAGGCAAGGCTAGCCTGGTTTTCTGTATTGCCTATATTATTAAAAGGTGAATACAATGAATGGTTAACAAATTTGATAGAAAATAATTTTAAAAATATAAATGAAAACTACTGGCTACAGGTTCAGGCTGGAAGAATCTTTTTACGTACTTATTTTACAAAAATAGTATTAGAGAAGTATAACCATGATTTACAGAAATCACTTGCATCAAGCCCATTGTTTCATTCTAAGTTGGTTACTAACTATCTTACTTTTAATTATTTTAAAAATTGCTTAAGTAACGATTCCACGCTGAAAAAACTTACAGTAATAAAGAAAGAATTTGCAAAATTTGAAAAGGAAAATAAATTTAATGTGGCTGAGCAAAAAACTTTAAATAAGTTAAAGGCAGCATTATTTATGTCGGGTAGCAATATTGTTTCTTTGTTCAGTAAGCAAGCTTTGGTTAACTATAAAGGGGAGGCTTTAAGCGTGAATCAAAAAAACAACTTGCTTCTTAATAAAGGAAATATCATTTTAGATTATTGGGCTTCGTGGTGTGGCCCATGTATCACTACTATTAAGAAATTAAAAACAGATGAAATAACTTATAAAGGCGAGAAATATAAGATCATATTTATATCTACTGATAAAAAACAACAGGACTGGTTAAATAAAATATTTCCTGTCTTTAATTCGGGGAATAGTTTCAGGCTTACTGATTTAACAAGTTATTCTTTTTATAAATCATTTCAGATAACAGCTATTCCAAGATTATTTTTAATTAAGGATGGTGTTATAATTAATCAAAATTTTGAGAAAGAGAAATTATAGATTATTAATACTTGGAAGAAATAACCTAAATTGGTGCTTCGCTCTCGTGTTACTTATTTCAAACAAATGAAACCACCTTGCTAAATTTTGTAAAGGTTGTATTTTACACCCTATGTTTCTTGTATTTTTAAAATTATTGCTTCACTTTTACAAAGAGCCTTTATTTTTTAAAAAACATAGTTTGCAAACAAGGCGGTTAATTGTATGGTGTACAACATACAGTTACTGCAAAGGGCCAAACCGAAAACCCTGCCGGTATTTTTTAATATTGGTATAAAAGAGTAGGTAATTTTATTTAACCACAGCCTTATTCTCCTTCCTTTTGGAAGCCGGGTGGGGCTAATAAAGTTTTTGTTGTTTTTTGATGCATAAAAGCAACGCAATACTATGTTAATGAAATATAAGGATTTTAAGATGTTGTCAATAGATGACATGAAGCAAATTATGGGAGGCAATGAACCAGAACTTGTAGAAACTTGTGGAACATGCCCATCATCATCAGGAGGTGGAGTCAAGCTTTCATGTATATTGAAGAATGATTTTTGCATTAAACCGGCAAATTGCAATAATGCGGTTGATTGTAAAAAGGATTAATAATTTTATTTTTAAAACATAGCTTTCTAAATACATAGGAAGCTATGTTTATTTATCTGATAAAATATTGGTTATTTAGAATTGTGTACAGAAAAAAGAAGATTAATGAATGTATATAAAATATACCTGGTTATTTTATTTTCAATTTTGTATAAAATAAATGAAGCGCAAAATAAATTTGAAGTTGCTATTTCATTTCCTGCTTCAATTAATCTCAATAAGATAAGTATTGAATATTATAATGGAAAAGAAACAATCTTAGTAAAAAGTGATTCTATAAACAGGCAGGTGCTTATACATGATATGTATTATACCGATAACCCGATTTTAATGATATCATATATAAAAGATGAACGTTTAGTAAATTATCCCAATAGGTATTTATTAAAAGAAAAATCTAAAATCGTTTTTAATATTAACTCAAGCGGGGATTTGGTTAATGAAAAGCTTATCAATGCAATTGACTTTAAAGATGCCGGCGAAAGGCAATTTGATGAATTTGCAAAAAAGGAATTAAAAGCGTTTAATGAATTCTTATTGAAAAATGTTAATTATTTAAATGATAGCTTATCGCTGTATGAAAAATATCTGAAATTAGACGCTGTAGTAAAGGCAAAAAAGCTAATGTTTATTAAAAGTTACAGCAACTTATATTACTCTTTTTGGGTTTTTAAAAACGAATTTGTATCTAATACCGATTACAATGCAAAGCGTTTATTAAATATTTATGGTAAATACTTTTCAAACCAACGTAAAAATACATTTGAAGGTAAATTGGTGCTTAAGATTTTGCAAGGCAGGATTAATTCTGTTAAAGGCAGAATGGCGCCTTTGTTTACAGCTAATGATATAAAAGGGAATGTTATTGAATTAAAAAAATTTAGAAATAAATATGTGATATTAAATTTTTGGGCATCATGGTGTAAACCTTGTGTAGCTGAAATGCCTGCTCTTGATTCTATTTATAAATATTGCTCAAAAAATAAAATTGCAATTATATCTGTATCGCAAGATCAAAATAAAGAAAACTGTTTAAAAGCGATTCAGAAATACCAAATGAACTGGATGAATATTTTTAATGACCCAATGGTAAATAATGCTTACGGTAATAACCCTGCATTACCACAAGTATATTTGATTGACAAAACAGGTAAAATTATTTACTCCCGAACTGACGATAAAGATTATGATTTAAATAAGCTAATAGGTATTGTTAAAAAATTGGGATTATTATAAAAGAACCGCTTTAGAAAACTATAATGCCGTTTAAACAAAACTGTAAATTGTATTTTACATAGGATGGCTCCCTCCTTAAAAAGAATACATGCAAATTAAACCGCCCCGTTAAATATTATAAAGTAAATTATTTGCAAATCTTTGTTTCATTTAATGAACTACTTTTAATAAGGAATTTGTTCTAAAAATATAATCAAGTTTTAGCATAGATAAAGTGAATTGAATTAGCAAAACCATGTTACTTACTAATTTCACAATGAAAAGATATTTTATATTTTTAGGACTCCTGCTATTTTTTTTAAATAGTTTTTCTCAAAGAGATTATTCCGGGTATTCACAAATACATCTCCGCATAAAAAATATAGGAACACAAGTAGTTAAAATTTCAGATTTATTCCAAAATTTAGACTCATGTGTTTTAAAAAACGATACTGGAAGTTTAAAGGTTTATCTATCTCGGCCAAATGTTTACCAGCTATCATTTGAAAAGGGTGGAACCTTACTTGTTTTTATTGATACATCTGAAATATCTGTTACGGGAACTTATGCAACTAATGCATTAAGTAAATATGTATGTAAGGGTACTGTGAATACTACAGCATATTCAGAATTCCTTGTAAAGATTCATGAGTTTTCTGTCACGAAATATAATCTTGCTGAAGAAGATGCAAAAAAGAATAAGGTAAAGATTGATTCAGTACAAGAGTGTATCAACAGCCTGGTTTTGAAAAGTATTTTACAATCACGGTCAAATTATCTCAATGAATTTTATTTAGCAATTGCCAGGTTACAACAAGACAATAATAAATTGTTGGGAAAATGTTTGGATGAATTACTTAAAAGATATTCAGGCTATGAACTTTTTTTAAAAGATTATCCTGTATTTGATGGTGTTATCAGGGAAAGATATTTGTCTAAATTGGATTTAATAGACACCTCCATCATATTGCAGTCAACAACTGGCAGTGCAATTACATTGAATACAATTGAAAAGAAATATTTGATCCTTGATTTTATGGCTGATTGGTGTGTGCCATGTATTCAATCAATACCACTTTTGAAACAAGTTGCTGCGGAAAATTCACAAAACACTGCTGTTTTAAGTATTGCCCTGAACAGCAAAAAAGAAAAAATTGATAAATTAATTAAGAGCCATTCAATAAATTGGCCAACAGCTTTTGTGGCAGGCAAAGAAAATACTGACAAAATATATCATGATTTTAAGATTAACTTGTTTCCAACTTATATATTATGTTACAGTTCGGGAGAAGTGTTGATGAGAAAGACAGGAGAACCTGGTTTAGTGGAGATAGCTAACTATATCAAAAAAAATAAATAACACTTCATTTCCCCGAAGTGGGCTACCCAATTAGGTGATACAATTATTTATCTCAGATGTATAAGCAAATTCATTTTATTACAAGAGTTGTTTATTTTTTACACTATTTATTTTTTTTAAAGCAACCAATAGTGTAAATTGAAATTCTTCTTATACAAACTAGTAACGCATTTAAATTGGCCCGATGAAACATTTTAACTGCACCCTGTTTGCTTTATTTTTATTATTAACCGTACAAGCACAGCAGGTAGAAACCACCTTAAACCTGTATGCCGATAACTTTCCGCAGGAAAAAATACATATACAAACCGATAAAGAAACCTATTTTACCGGCGAAACAATTTGGTTTAAAGCCTATATACTTGCCGGCGATATACCCACCAACATCAGCACCAACCTGTATGCCGATTTGTTGGATAAAGATGGCAAAATATTGCAGCATAAAACCATGCCCATACTTGCATCGAGCGCCGACAGTTATTTTACCCTACCCGACAGCGCCCAAAACATTTATGGCATACGGGCTTACACCACCTGGATGCTGAACTTTGATACCGCCTTTATCTATTACAAAACAATCAACGTAATAAACAGTAAAGAAACCAATATAGCCAACGAAAAACCCGAAGTAAGCCTCAGGTTTTTTGCCGAAGGCGGCAACATGCTGCAAGGCCAATATAATTATATAGCATTTAAAGCCACACAAAGCAATGGCTTGCCTTATGATATAAAAGCCGTAATAAAAAACAACAAAAACGAATTTGTTGACAGCATAGCAAGCGTACACAATGGCATGGGCCTGTTAAAATTTACCCCGCAGGCAGGCGAAACTTATGTGGCCGAGTGGAAAGACAATAAAGGCGATTACCGCCGTACAGCATTACCACAGGCACAGCAACAGGGCATACTGCTGCATGCCGAGCAACTTAATGGCCAACTGTATTATTTAATAAACAAACCTCAAAACACCGATAACCTGCAAACACTAACTGTATTGGCCACCATTAACCAACGGCCAGTTTACAAAGCAACCATACAAACCAACATGCAGCCGCAGGTAAACCAAAAATTCGATACCAAAACATTCCCGTCGGGCATATTACAATTAACGGTGTTTGATAAAAATAACCAACCCCTTGCCGAAAGAGTAGTATTCATCAACAATAAAAATTACAGTTTTACTACCAACCTAAACGTAACCCAAAGCAGTACCAAAAAACGTGGCAAAAATAAAATTGAAATAACGGTGCCCGATACACTGGGTAGCAATTTATCGCTGGCAGTGTACGATGCAAGCCTTGAACAGCAACAAACCGGCCGTAATATTTATACCGACCTGTTGCTGCAGGGCGATTTAAAAGGTTATGTATATAATGCCAACTGGTATTTTAGCGATACAGCCACCCATGCCGCCGAGTACCTCGACCTGGTGATGCAAACCAATGGATGGCGCCGCTACAATTGGGATAAGATAATAGCCAATCAAATGCCCGCCATTAATTTTACAAGAGACAGCTACCTTAATATTTACGGCAAAGCCACCAACCAAAACCAACAGCCTGTTGCCAACAAACCGGTAAGCCTTATGTTGCAAACGCAGGACAGTGCCAAACAATGGTACACACCCACCACCAATAAAGAAGGCTTGTTTACACAGGCCGGGTTAATATTTTATGATACAGCATTTGTGTATTACAAACCACTTGATACAGAAAAAGACCTAAACATTGGTATGGCTAAAGATTTTAACGGCCTCTCGGCCATTGCGCTGCCGCAAAAGAATTTGCCCGGCATGCCAGCCGTAAAAGAAGAAGAAGCTACAGCCGCCAACACCTACACACAAAGCTTCATCACCGAAATAAAAAACAAAAACCCCGGCTTTGAAAACCAAGGTAAGTTGATGAGTGAAGTGATTGTAAAAACCAATAGTAGAAAAAACTGGAAAAACGATCCTTTGGTGAAGATGGATGAAAAATATGCAACAGGAAGTTTTAGAGGTGGTGGTTTAGTGTATGCTTTTGACTTGTTGCATGATGATAATGCAGGTGATAAACTCGATATCTATAATTATTTAAATGGTAAAGTACCGGGGCTTAGTATCACCTATTCAAACATGGGAAAAACGATACATTACGGGCCAGACCCCTTATTGATTTTTGTGGATGAGAATGAACAAGACAATGAGTTTTTACGAACATTGTCGATTGATGATATTGCTTACGTTAAAGTAATAGAGATATATGGTGCAAAACCAGGCTTACCACCTGCATTGTCAATATATTTAAAAAAGGGAAATGATTATGAAGTGAATTTTAAAAACATTCCGGGTAAATTAACGAAAAGTAAGTTTGTTGGTTACTCTCCTATAAAAGAATTTTATTCGCCTGATTATAGTGTACCAAACATTAAGTATAACCGTGCCGATTTACGAACAACTTTATTGTGGCAACCATATATTATAACCAATAAGGAAAATAAAAAAAATACAATTACATTTTATAACAATGATATAAGCACAAAGTTTAAGCTAATCCTTGAAGGCTTTAATGAGAACGGTAAACTAATTCATATAGAAAAATTAATTGAATGATGATGAATGAAACCGTTAATAAAAGGATAAACTTTCACCAATATGTATGTCAGTAAGAAGTACAAGAAAATATTTTTTAATTTTCCAGTAGATTTTTTACAAGGTTTGCTCACCCCAAAAAATTTTCATCCCACATCCTCACAAAAAATTAGCAGGCATATAAATTTAATACGCTGTAAAGATTAAATCTTCTTATCCCAATTGGGGGTACAATGGAAAATCTTTCATAAAAGTTTTTACATCGGCAGCTACACTTGCAATGGTTTTTTCATCATCAATATGCATCAAAACTTTATCAATAAAACCAACCAGTGTTTCCATGTGTGATTCCTGCATACCTCTTGTTGTTACGGCCGGCACACCTACCCGTATGCCCGATGTAACAAAGGGGCTTTTATCATCAAAGGGCACTGCATTTTTATTTAAAGTAATGTGTGCCTTGTCTAAAGTTTCCTGTGCTTTTTTACCGGTGATGTTTTTGTTCCGCAGGTCTATCAGCATAAGATGGTTATCGGTACCATTGCTTATTAAGTTATAACCACGCTTTACAAAAGCGGCGGCCATGGCTTGTGCATTGCTGATTACCTGTTTGCCATAAACTTTAAAATCATTGGTAAGTATTTCGCCAAATGCTACGGCCTTGGCTGCTATCACATGTTCAAGCGGGCCGCCCTGTGTGCCGGGAAAAACAGCAAGGTCTAACAGCGAACTCATCATCCTAAGGTTTCCTTTAGGGTCTTTAATGCCCCAGGGGTTTTCAAAATCGTGGCGCAACATAATGATGCCGCCCCTTGGCCCACGCAAAGTTTTATGGGTGGTAGATGATACAATATGGCAATGATCAAAAGGGTCGTTCAATAAACCGGTGGCAATTAATCCGGCAGGGTGTGCAATATCTGCAAATACAATGGCGCCCACTTCATCGGCAATGGCACGTATGCGTTTATAATCCCAATCTCGGCTGTATGCCGATGCACCACAAATAATCATTTTTGGTTTTTGGGCTCTTGCTTTTGTTTCTAATTGTTCATAATCAACAATGCCGTCTTTGGTAACGCCGTAATGAATGGCTTCGTATGTTTTACCGCTAAAGTTGGCCGGGCTGCCATGCGTAAGATGCCCGCCCATACTTAAATCGAGGCCAAGAAATTTTTCACCGGGTTTCATTACGGCCAGGTAAACGGCGCCATTGGCCTGTGCACCACTATGTGGCTGCACATTGGCCCAACTGCAATTAAATATTTTTTTCAACCGGTCAATGGCTAATTGTTCAATTTCGTCCACCACTTCGCAGCCGCCATAATATCTTTTGCCGGGATAGCCCTCAGCATATTTATTGGTAGGCACGGTACCCATGGCCTGCATCACTTGCAGGCTTGTAAAATTTTCAGAAGCTATAAGCTCAATTCCGTTACGTTGCCTTTCAAGTTCTTTCTTTATTAAATCAAAAACTTTTGTATCATTTTGCATATAGTGTCATTAGAAACGCAAATATAAGAAGGGAGGCTTATTTTAACGGCAGATTTACCAACAAAACCTAATGTGTTTTAATTACATAAAATTCACTACTTTCACACCCGTTTCAGGTATAAGAAAATTTGAGTATAAACTAAAAATACTGCCGTTGGCAGGTTAGTTTTCAACAATGAAGGCAATCATTCCAGTTGCAGGAGCAGGTACAAAACTTCGTCCGCATACATATACACAACCTAAGGCGCTTATCCCGCTTGCCGGTAAAACAATACTTAGCATCATCATCGATCAATTGCATGAAGCAGGAATAAAAGATTTTATTTTCATCATCGGGTACCTGGGCGAAAAAATACAGGATTATGTAAAAACCGAATACCCGGGGCTTAATTGTTCTTTTGTACAGCAAAACGAACGCTATGGTACCGGCCATGCGGTAAACCTTACCCGTGAGTTGGTGGGTGATGATGAAGTGATGATCATTTTAGGCGATACTATTGCCGATTATGATGTTAAGGAGATAATGGATTCGCCGGTTTCGATGCTGGGCGTGAAAAGGGTAGATGACCCACGAAATTTTGGTGTGGCCGAAATTGAAGAAGATGGATACATTAGCCGTGTGGTTGAAAAGCCTGCAATACCAAAAAGCAATATGGCATTGGTGGGTGTGTATAAGATAAAAGAAACAGCCATCATGTTTTCGTGCCTTCAAAAACTAATTGTAACTAACGATAATGGTTACGAAGAGTTTAGCCTAACCGATGCTTTGGAATGTATGATGCAGAACGGGGCAAAGTTTAAATCATTTAAAGTAAATAACTGGTTCGACTGTGGGAAAAAAGAAACCCTGCTTGAATCGAACGCTACTTTATTAAAAAAATTTGGTGGCAATGTTTTCGACGGGAAATCATTTGAGAATACTATCATAATTCCACCGGTTTCCATTGCAGTAGGCTGCGAAATAAAAAATTCTGTTATAGGCCCCAATGTGGCTATAGGCGAGCATACAAAAATAAACCACGCAATTATTAAAAATTCTATCATTGGCGCTTACTCAAACCTTTTTGAGATTGTACTCAGCCATTCGCTCATTGGCAGCGATGCCGAGGTTAAAGGCGTAAACCGCAGCCTTAATATTGGCGATAATACTGCTATAGATTTAAGTGGTATGAAATCGTTGGACTAGGATTTTTAAAGCTGATTACTACTTTTCATGTATTTCTTCTTTACCACAAAACAGCAAAAAAAAATGCTGCTGATTAAAATAAATTCTTTTACTTTGCGTTTCAAAGTACTTTCTATTCGTTAATCAATTTTAACGATATTTGAAAAAACTGTATATAAAAATGCAAAACCGGGTAACTAGTTTATTTAATATCAGCTATCCTATTGTGCAGGCAGGCATGATATGGGCAAGTGGTTGGCGGCTGGCAAGTGCTGTAAGCAATGCCGGCGCCCTGGGTTTGATAGGTAGCGGAAGTATGTATCCCGATGTACTGAAAGAACATATACAAAAATGTAAAGCAGCCACCGATAAACCATTTGGTGTTAATGTGCCGTTGCTATATCCGGATATTGATAAGCATATCGAAATCATCATCAAAGAAAAAGTGCCAATTGTATTTACATCGGCCGGCAACCCAAAAACCTGGACGAGCATTTTAAAACAACATAATATTACAGTAGTGCATGTAGTTAGCAGCAGCAAATTTGCCGTAAAGGCACAGGAGGCAGGTTGCGATGCAGTAGTGGCCGAAGGATTTGAAGCCGGTGGCCACAATGGGAGAGAGGAAACAACTTCCATGGTTTTGATACCTGCAGTTTGTGAATCGGTTAGTATACCGGTGATAGCAGCAGGCGGTATTGCCACCGGCAGGCAAATGCTGGCAGCTATGGTATTGGGCGCCGATGGCGTACAGGTAGGTAGCCGATTTGTTGCAAGCTACGAAGCATCATCGCACCAGGATTTTAAAAACCTTGTAGTGAATGCAAAGGAAGGTGATACACAACTTGCTTTAAAAAAATTAACGCCGGTTAGGCTTTTAAAAAATAAATTTTATAACCAGGTAAACGAAGCAGAAAAAAAAGGAGCAACGGAAGAAGAGTTACAAAAATTATTAGGCAGGGGCCGGGCTAAAAAAGGAATGTTTGAAGGAATAATTGATGATGGTGAATTGGAAATAGGACAGGTTAGCGCACTTATCAATCGCATACAACCTGCAGCTGAAATTGTAAAGGAGATATACACATCGTATGAAGAAGCTTTACGGCAGCCAGTTAAATAAATTATTATATTTGCCGGCAATTAAAAATTTGAAAATCAACCCCCAATATATGTTACAATACACAAGAAAATTTTATTCCCGTTTTAAAAAAGAAATTTGTGTTTTCATAACATTCTATTTGTTTGTGTTGAATGCAGTTGCACAAAATCCAATTAAAGACCCTAATAATCCTGATGTACCCATCTTACCAACTCAAATATCTCCCGGCCAGTTTTATGATATTTTAAAAGATAAAAACACGGATAAAAAGAAAACAGGCGATGACAATAATTTTTCTCTTAAAGACAAAATTGAAAAAGACAGCCTGGTAAAAGAAATTACACCGCAATCAATAAACCCTACCGAAGATACTTATGGTATGAGCCTTTTCAGGTCGGGTGTGGTAGCATCTATTACAGAACTATCCACACCGCCATTAGATTACCCGATTGGTGTGTACGATCAAATCATTGTTTCGCTTTGGAATGGCGCCGAAGCCACATTGGATTATACTGTAGCCAGGGATGGGTCAATTTTTCCGGCAAGTATTGGTAAAATATATTTACAGGGCCTCACTTTTGAACAGGTGCGTTCATTGCTTACACAACGTTTTAAATCTTTTGTGCCTCCATCCACAAACATTTCAGTTTCTATTGGCCAGCCACGTACTATATCTGTAAATGTAGCAGGTGAAGTAAGAAAGCAGGGACCTGTTACTGTATCTGCCTTTACCAATGCCTTTAATGTAATTGCTTTGGCAGGCGGCCCTACCAATCTTGCTAATTTGCGTAACATACAAATAAAGCGTAACGGCAGGGTGATAGATGAACTGGATGTATATAAATATCTTACCACTGGCGATTTTGGTAAACATATCTATCTCGAAAATAATGATTTTGTTATCTTATCGCCTGTTGCAAAAAGAGTGAAGGCCGAAGGTAAATTTAAGCGCCCCATGTATTACCAGCTAAAAAATAATGAAGGAATGAAAGCTTTATTACAATATTCAGGCGGGTTAGAGAGGGATGCATTTTCGAGTGGTGTAAAAGTTTACCGCACCGAACTGGAGAAACAAGTAATTGAAGATGTTAATGCAACCGCCATCATTAACCCAACACACGATCCCAGGTTTGTTAATACAGATTTTCCGTTGGTGGATGGAGATATAGTAAGAGTAATTGCCGTAAACCCCGGCCTGGTAAATAAGATTGAGATGAAAGGCGAAATATCATATCCCGGCCAGTACGAAGCAAGAAAAGGCGATAAACTTTTTGATTTGATAAACAGGGCGGGAGGTATAACCCGTAACACTTATTTGCCAAGAGCATATATTTTTAGAGGCGGCGGCGATAGTACCAATATTAAAGCCAGCAAAGTAGAAGTAAACTTAACAGATATTACTACTAATGATACAGCCAGTAAGTACAATGTAGAATTATATGCCAACGACCAGGTATTGCTTTTTAATTCAAATCAATTTGCCGATAAACAATATGTAGAAATTTTTGGCGAAGTAAGGCAGCAAGGTAAAGTTAATAAATACGGTGGAATGACGTTGCAAGACCTTTTATACCTTTCTGGCGGATTAAAACAATCTGCAGAGTATGGCCGTATAGAAATATCGAGTGTGGTTGATATTGATTCGGCCAAAGGTATGCAAATGCCTACCCGTACAATTGTGAAAACGATAAAGATAGCGCCAACATTAGAGCTTGACAGTGTTTCGGCGGGTATATTATTAAAACCTTTTGACCAGGTTTATGTACGTAAAAACCCAACTTTTGAATTGCAGCAGTTGATTACTTTAAATGGCCTTGTTCAGTATGAAGGCCCTTATCCAAGGCTTAGCAAATCCGAAAGATTATCTTCATATATACAAAGAGCCGGGGGCCTTAAAGAAAATGCAGATTTAAGCGGCGCCATACTGTATCGCCGAAAAACACAATTTTTCAGTGAAAACATTACTAAAAAAGTTGCTTCATCTGTTGATTCATTGGGAAATTTAAATTTAGACTCTGCTAAATCATCAATAGCCGAAGCCATTACAGAACCCATTAGTATTGATTTATACAAGGCATTAAAATATAAAAATTCTAAGTATGATATAATATTGCAGGAAGGCGATGTTGTATTTATTCCGGAAGTAAATCCATTTGTAAGTGTAAAAGGTGTGGTACAATCGCCTCTTAAATTAACTTTTGATAAAGAGCATACTAATGTTGGTTATTATATAGATAAAGCAGGTGGTTATGGTATTAAGCCATGGCGAAACAGGGTTTATGTAACTTATGCTAATGGCAAAAGCCGAAGAACAAAGAACCTGTTTTTTATACATTTTTATCCAAAGGTAAAAGCAGGCTCTACTATTACTGTGCCTTTAAGGCCTAAAGGTTCGGAAGTTACCGACTCGTTGGTACAAGTGGTGATATCAACCATACCGGTTGTACTGGCAGCAGTTCTTATAAAAGCTTTTAATTAAACGAGCCTAATTTTTTTGTATGAACAATTTAGAACTTATAAAACTACTATTGCAACGTATTAAAAAATACAGTTGGTTAATAGCCGTTTTAGCATTGGTTTTTGGCGCTTTATTCTTTTATATGGCAAACCAAAGCCTGTTGTTATATACATCAAAGTCAACAGTGTTTCCATTAAACGGCACTCCCGAAACCAATCCCGGTTCTACCATCAGTAGTTTGTTAGGCCTGGGCGATGCTACCAAATCATTTACAGGCGATGCATCTATAAATATAGTAGAGCTTGCTACCAGCCGGCGTACCAGGGAAGCCGTGGCTATGGCTAGAATACCATCAATGCAAAATAAAACCGTTTCAGATTTGATTATTGAAGAAAACAATAAACATACAGGTTTTATGCAAAATGAAAAAATAAACAGGCCCAAAGACAGCCTGGCAAAAATAAATATTGCCAGCAACCTGCTTCAACTTTCATTTGTAGCCAAGATAAATAAGAACGGGATACTTGAATTATATTTTACAAACAGTAATCCCGAGTTGGTGAGGGAAATAAGTTATATATACATTGATAAGATTTCGGAATTTTATATTGACCTAAAAAAGAAAAAAGCACAAATTGATTATGAGTTTGCCATTAAGAAGGTTGACTCGCTGCAAAATGTATTGAACCAACTTGATAAACGTGCTATTAAACTGGACGAAAGCACTTTCTTTACCAATGAGGGCCTGCAGCGTTACAGCCTGCCAAAGGCAAACCTGGCACAGGATAAAGCTACTGTGCAATCGCAATACTATTATGCTGTTAATAACAGAGAATCTGCTGCATACCGTTTACAAAAAGAAACACCATTGATAGAACCGCTTGATAAACCTGAGCCACCCTTTGATAAAACAAAAAAATCAAGAATTATATACAGTATTCTTGGTTTGATGCTGGGCTCTATTATTGCCTTGCTTATTATTAGTTGGAAAGTGATTAATAAATACCTTGCAGATGAACTGAACAAGGCTATTGAAAAAGCTTCAAAACCTAAATCAACAACGGCTGTACAGCAAGCAGGGCCGGTAAAATAATTTATTAAAAACGCTCCGGGTATTGGAGCGTTTTTAATTTGTAATAAATGTAGTAAACTGTTTATTTCCTAAGCGCCCATTTCAGCATCTCTTTCCAGGTGGGTTTTTTGCCATACATTAAAATACCGGTACGGTATATTTTGGCTGCCAGCCAGGTAGTGCATAAAAAACCAATCACCAGTAATGCCATCGATAAAATGAGTTGCCAAGCAGGAACGGTACCCGGTACACCAAACGGAAGCCGGGCCATCATTACAATGGGTGAAGTAAATGGAATAATGCTGCCCCATACTGCGATAGGTCCGTTAGGGTCCCTGATAGCAACCGACATCATAAATATAGCGAAGATGATGAGTAAAGTGATTGGGAAACTTAATGATTGTGCTTCTCTTACATCTTCATTGATGGCACTGCCAATGGCTGCATATAATGAAGAATAAAAGAAAAACCCTCCCATGAAATAAAATGCAAAGCAACCCAGTATTAAGGGAAGATTTACACTGGCAAATGATTTTTGTATGCCAGCTACAATTGCGCTTGCCACAGCGCTTTCAGAACCCATCATTTTACCAACCGTATATACCAGGAAGATGCATGCAATCCAGATAAAAAATTGTGTAAGTGCCACTAAACTGATGCCAATAATTTTACCAAGCATTAGTTGAAATGGCTTTACCGATGATACAACAACCTCTGCAATACGATTTGTTTTTTCTTCCATCACACCCATCATCACCTGCGAGCCATAAATTAGCAAGATGAAATAAATTAAAAATCCACATACATAGCCAATAGTTGAAGAAACGGCTGAATTTGCATTCTTGTTTTCCTGGTTTTCTTCTTTTATGCTTATGTTACTTGTATTAAGTACAGTTTTCTTTTCATTATCTATACCCAGTTTTTCATTCACCACTTCACTCCAAATAATATTAAGCTTGTTTTCAATCATACTTTCGGTGCCGGCGCCATGTGTTTTATCTGTAATAAATTTTATATTTTTTCTTCCTGTTTGCCAGTCAATGGGTGGTATAATGATGTAGCCATCATACCCGGCTTTTCTAAAATGGCTTTTTATAGATGTGTCTTTTACAGGGGTAAATAATATTGTACTGTCGTTAGCATTTATTTTTGCTAAAAGGCTATCGCCAAAATAGCCCGAACTGTCAACGATGGCAATATTCATTTTTTGAACCGAACTGCTTAAATAACCCGTACCAAAAATGAGGGCCATATACAAAGCAGGGAATAAGATGGTGGTAAATACAAATGATTTCTTTTTTACCCTGGTTAAATATTCTCTTTTTAATATCAATAATATCTTGTTCATGATAAATTAATTGTTTTAAAATTTCAGTTTACGTTTTGAAACTGCCTGGCAGTTGCTGTTCCTTCTACCAGCTTTATAAAAATTTCATTTAATGATGGCAACACTTCATTAAATGAATGAATAGCAGCTTTTTCATTTATAAAATACTGCAGTATATCATTGGGGCTGCTGTTTGCTTTTAATTTTAAAAGCAACTTTCCCTGTTTTTCATTCACCACATCAAATAAATTTGAATTTCCCTGTGCAGGCAGGTTATCAGCCGTAAGGCTATAGATATTTTCTTTATAACTGTTTTTTATTTCGGCAATCTTACCGTCTAAAATATTTTTTCCTTTATTAACTAACACAATATGGTTGCATATTTCTTCAACCTGTTCCATACGGTGTGTGCTAAAGATGACTGTGCTGCCGTTTTTAGCCAGGCTAAAAATTTCATCTTTTATTAAATTGGCATTAACGGGGTCAAGCCCGCTAAATGGTTCATCTAATATGATTAGTTTTGGGTTATGCAGTACAGTAGTTACAAACTGCAGTTTTTGGCTCATACCTTTACTAAGGTCTTCCACTTTTTTGTTCCACCAGCTTTCCATTTCCAGCTTTTGAAACCATGTTTTTATTTTAGCATTGGCATCGGCCTTGCTTAATCCTTTTAAGCGTGCCAGGTAAACAGCCTGCTCACCAATTTTCATTTTTTTATACAAGCCTCGTTCTTCGGGCATGTATCCAATATTTGCTACATCTTTTTCCGGGTTAAATTTTTTCCCATTAAAAATAATTTCGCCGCTATCCTGGTAAAATATACCCGTTATCATTCGAAGCAATGTTGTTTTGCCTGCTCCATTAGGGCCAAGCAACCCAAAAATGCCTCCTTCTTCAATATTCATGCTAATACCGTCAACTGCTTTTTGGGTAGCAAAATATTTTTTAAGGTTATGTACTTCTAAAACATTCATTGTATATATTTTTTCGCTTCAAATGTACGTATCCAAAACTTATTATAGGTTGTGTATTTATAAACGGTAAACTATTTATAATAGAATATTTGCTAATTGGCGGGCAATTTTTTCTCCATCCATAGCTGCACTTACTATACCACCTGCAAAGCCTGCGCCTTCGCCGCAGGGGTATAAATTTTTTAATTGGGGATGCGATAAACTATCCATATTGCGTGGAATACGAACCGGCGATGAGGTGCGGCTTTCTGTAGCTACAATTACGGCATCATTTGTATAATATCCTTTAAGTTTTTTTCCAAATTGTAAAAAAGCATTTGCTAATGATTGATGAATGAAATCCGGTAAAACTTTTTGTAATGTGGCGCTTTGTAAACCCGGCAGGTACGAATTAGAAGGCAAAGTGGCTGATAGTTTATTACTGCAAAAATCGGCCATGCGTTGTGCCGGGGCCACAAACTTACCACCGCCAGCAGTAAAACATTGTTGCTCCACCAACTGTTGAAGATGCATCAGCAATAAAGGGTTGCCTGCATCAGATAATTTTTTGCCTGCCTTTTTTAATTCATTGGCAGCATCTGCTTTTGTTACCTGCACTACAATACCGCTGTTGGCATAGGGGTTGTTTCTTTTTGATGGGCTCCAACCATTTACCACAATCTCACCGGCTGCAGTAGCAGCGGGTGCAATAATACCACCCGGGCACATACAAAATGAAAATACACCCCGTCCATTTACCTGTTGCACCAGGCTGTATGATGCAGGAGGTAAAAACTCACTTCGTGTTGTTGTATTTAAATTGGTTGTTGCATCAGGGCTGCCATATTGTATTTTGTCAATAAGGGCTTGAGGATGTTCAATACGAACACCTAGTGCAAATTCTTTTGCTTCAATATGAATTTGTTTTTTATGCAGCAGTTCAAAAATATCCCTTGCACTATGGCCGGTAGCCAGCATAAATGCATCGGCTTCAAATTTGTTTCCATCAGCAGTTGTAACAGATTGTATTTGTTGATCTCTAATGCTAAAGTCAACTACTTTTTTATCAAATAAAAATTCGCCGCCACAATCAATAACCTGCTTGCGTATAGCAGTTATTATATGCGGTAATTTATTGGTGCCAATATGTGGATGACTTTGATACAAAATCTTTTCATCGGCTCCAAAATTTACAAACAGGTTCAAAATCCTGTCTATATCACCACGTTTTGAGCTACGGGTATATAATTTTCCATCGCTGTAAGTACCTGCGCCACCTTCGCCAAAGCAATAATTACTTTCGGGGTTAATGATACCTATTTTATTAAGTAATGCCAGGTCTCGCCGGCGGGTACGTACATCTTTTCCTCTTTCCAGGATGATGGGTTTAATACCCTTTTCAAGCAGGTGCAGGGCGGCAAATAATCCTGCCGGGCCGGCGCCAATTATTATTACTTTTTTGTTTGCATTTTTTACGTCTTTAAAATAAAATGACTGTATTTTTCTTTGAAAAAATGGTTCGTTTATAAAAGCATTTAGGGTAAGATTTACCCAAATTGTTTTGGAACGGGCATCAATAGATTGTTTGATGATATGATAACCGGTAACAGAGGCGTTTTTAAGGCCTGTAGTTTTTGAAATAAGATTTTTTACAGCTAAATCATCGGCTGCTTCTGATGGCAGAAGTTTTAGGGAAATCTTTTGTTGCATTGCGTTTGGTTTTTATCCAAAAAGCGTAATCTATTTTTTAAAAATTATACCCTTTTTTATATGCTGCTTGTATTAGCATTTTTAAAAGGGTAAGTCGTCAACAGCATCGGGTGGTGTTGACGAAAATGTATCCAGGGGTTCAAGATATTCATTGTCAGTTTTAGGGGTACCGGGCTGTAAAATCTGTTCAATACGCCATGCATCCAGGTTGGTAATATAATTTACTTTGCCGTCTTTTTCCCATTTACTTCCTTTTATATTAAAGTACACTTTTATTTCATCGCCAATATTAACCCGGTCTATAATAGTTGTTTTATCTTGTACGCATTGAAACTTAACATAGTTAGTTATAGTACGGCCATTAATATCTTCAGTTTTTTCAACTGCAAATTCCCTTGTTTTAAAAGTTTCGGTACGTTGTACGGTATCATATTTGGCAACTAATTTGCCTGTAAGTTCATAACTCATATAAGTAATTTAGTATTCAAAAGTAAACCTAATTTTTATCAAAATAATTTTTTTAAAACCTTTCTTTCTTTAAGATAAAAAGGGCTATCTTACTCTTTGTTCATTTACATAAAAGCTGCTTAAAACAAAACACGGTAAACAGGGTGAGATTTATATAAGAAATTTGGTTAAATATTTAAAGTTTTAAAAAATTTTTTTACTGTACATGGGGTAGTTTTTGGAGAAGAAATAAAAAAATAGCTATAAACAAATTCTTGTAATATACCTGTAAATCAGCTATATTGTACTGTGTATAATTTTTTTTTGAGCGGTAAATAATGAAGTGATTTTTGGGAAGAAGGATAGCTAAAATTGCATACTGTTGTTGATTGGGAAAAAACAAGTGAATAAAAAATTTTTTTTTCAACATTTTATTCGATATTCGCTGTCCTGCGAAGATTTTTTATGAATAAATTTTGTTTGTAAAAAATTAAACCGGCAACCAAAGAAGATACAATTCATAACTCGATATATAAATTGCTAAGGAACTAATGGAGAAAGCTTTTGAAAAAGTATGGACTAACTGTTTAGAGATTATAAAAGACATTGTAGAATGGCAGCATTTTAAAACATGGTTCGAGCCAATAAAACCGGTGGCATTAAAAGAAAAAATTTTAACCATCCAGGTTCCCAGTCAATTTTTTTATGAGTACCTTGAAGAGCATTATGTATCACTGCTTGCAAAAACATTAAAGAGAGAACTTGGTAAAGAGGCAAGGCTTGAATACAGGATAATGGTTGACAGCGGTAACAGTAAAAACAAACCTCAAACGGTTGATATGCCGGGGCAGGGTTACAAATCTTACTCAAATAATGAAATGGATTTTCCACTTGTTATAAATAATCCTGTTAAGAACCCATTTGTAATTCCCGGGCTCAAAAAAATGCAGATTGATCCGCAATTGAACCAGGCATATACTTTTGATGCATTTGTAGAAGGTGATTGTAACAGGGTGGCACGCCGTGCCGGAAAAACAGTAGCCGAAAAACCCGGCACCACATCATTTAATCCATTGGTGATATATAGTAGTGTGGGTTTGGGTAAAACACACCTGGCACAGGCCATAGGCAACGAAGTTAAACGGCTTCACCCCAATAAAGTGGTATTATATGTTAGTTCCGAAAAATTCATCAACCAGTTTATTGACCATGGCCGTAACGGCGCTATCAATGATTTTATACATTTTTACCAGTTGATAGATGTGTTAATAATTGATGACGTACAGTTTTTTAACCGTGCCGAAAAATCGCAGGATGCATTTTTCTCTATTTTTAATCACCTGCACCAAAGTGGTAAACAACTGATATTAACCAGTGATAAAGCGCCTAAAGACCTGGAAGGTGTACAGGAACGATTGCTAAGCCGTTTTCGTTGGGGTTTAAGCGCCGATTTACAGGTACCCGATTACGAAACAAAGATTGAGATACTTAAGTTAAAGATGAAGAACGATGGTTTGGAAATGCCACAGGAAGTAGTGAAATATATTGCTTATAATATGAATAGCAATGTTCGTGAACTGGAAGGAGCTTTAATATCATTGTTGGCACAATCTTCGCTTAATAAAAGAGAAATTGATTTAGAATTGACAAAAAAAGTACTTCGCAATTTTGTAAAATCCTCCAGTAAGGAAATTACCATCGATACCATTCAAAAAATGGTATGTGAGTACTTTGATGTGCCATACGATAAACTGCTTCAAAAAACCCGTAAAAGAGAAATTGTACAGGCAAGGCAAATTACCATGTACCTGGCAAAAGCATTTACAAAAAATTCGCTAAAAACTATTGGAGAGCATTTTGGCGGCAGAGACCATACTACTGTAATACACAGTTGCCAAACCGTAAAAGACCTGATGGATACAGATAGTTTATTTAAAGAAAGCGTTTTGGAACTACAGCAAAAAGTACATTTGGCAGCTATGTAAAAATTTTAACCAGGCACTTATATTTGATCCGGATTCTTAAAGAATTTGGATTTTTTTTTAAAAAAACTACCTGCATTGGATATTGTTAAATAGTTAAATAAAATATGCCTGTTTTTACCATTTAGTTTTGGGTTATAACAGTATGAATTGTATTTTTGCCACCCCTTACAAAATAAGGGAAGATTAGGAGAGGTGCCTGAGAGGCCGAAAGGAACGGTTTGCTAAATCGTCGTACGGGTTAAACTGTACCGTGGGTTCGAATCCCACCCTCTCCGCAGAAAAAAAATTAAAATCGGTAACCAATAGTTCGGGATGTAGCGTAGCCCGGTTATCGCGCCTGGTTTGGGACCAGGAGGTCGCAAGTTCGAATCTTGCCATCCCGACACCAACAACCCAATCCCTTCGATTTTTTATCGGAGGGATTTTTATTTTGAAAAGATAGAAAAGCGAAGTCGGTAATCAGCGTCCCGACTTGAGCGTCGGGAAGGTCGCAAGTTCGAATCTTGCCATCCCGACACCAACAACCCAATCCCTTCGATTTTTTATCGGAGGGATTTTTATTTTGAGATGATATAAAAGCGAAGTCGGTAATCAGCGTCCCGACTTGAGCGTCGGGAAGGTCGCAAGTTCGAATCTTGCCATCCCGACACCAACAACCCAATCTCTTGTAAAAAGTAATTTTTTCACGCTAAGCCGCAAAGTTAAAAAGCAGGTAAAGTTATTTTAAACTTCCATCTTTGCTTTTTTAAATAATATTTTTCAATAACAGTTTTGTAAAAAGTAAACTATTTATTATATGGTACATTTAAAATTCTTATATCAATAATTTACTTTGCTATTGCTAATTAAAACCAGGCTGTTTCATTGGCAGGCAATTTTAATTTTTTAATTTTACCCAAATAATAAATCTTTACGGGCAGTAGCGCAGTCAGGTAGCGTACAACGTTCGGGACGTTGGGGTCGCTGGTTCGAATCCAGTCTGCCCGATTTTTTGTTTTTAATATATAAATAAAAGGCTTCAATTTATAAAATCGAAGCCTTCTGCCAGGTTTAATATCTTCTGAGATTTTTTTTATTATAATGCTGTTTCTAATAAAATTTAATGCAAGTGTTTGATATTAATCTTTAATGGCAACCAATGTCCAGTTATTTGTTCGTCGGTTCCATAAAATTGAATAATCTGTACCGTGATATAATTTATAAGTACGGTAACCATTATAATATTTCATCCTTAACCACCCGTAATTATAAATTTCAAATTTAAAAACAAATGGCTTGCCTGCTTCTAATGTTACATCCTGGAAAGTTTTTCCATCGTCGCTTAACTGAATGGTTTGGTTGTTAGTGCCTTGAAGTGTAAGAAATATCCAGCTAGGGTCGGTGTTTGGGTCAGTTTGCCCGCTACTTCCGGTATTAGGGTTGGGTGCTGGTGATGTTGGAACAGGTGTTGTTGGTTTGGTAGGTGGTGTAGGTTTATTACCGGCAACAGCACCCTGGTCCCATCCGTTTGAAATGGCTGCCACCCTATCGCTCTTTCCGGGATGGGTACTGCTGGCTCTTTCAGAAGCAATAGCTTTAATGGCAGCTACCGCTTCGTCTTTACTTGCACCCATTAATGCCATTAAATACCCGCTAAATGCATCAGCTTCTAATTCTTTGGGAGGTGTACTGCCGGTACGGCTTACCACATGATTGTAATAATGATGCCCCATCTCGTGCGCCATAATGCTGATGCTTGACCATTTAGTATGTGTATAGCTGTCCACATCTTCTAAAAAATCATTGTCGTAAACAATCCATCGCATATTGTTGATGATGGTAGCATAAGCATTTTGAATACCGTTTCTTTCCTGCAGCCTGAAATTTTCGTTCCAGTTTATTTTCTGCAGCATTTCATCTACAATTTCCTTGGCTTCGTATACCGATTGGAAATTAGCAACCATGCTTTTGGGTGGGATGATATAACCACAGCCCGTAACCCTTTTTTGTGCTTGTGTATTAACAAATGCAAAAATGAAAAAGGTAAAAACAAATATTCTTTTCATAATCCGTTTTTTCTTTGTGAATTCTAAAATTAATATTTTATTTATATCCTGTATTAAAATTTATAACATGATTTGTACAGTGAAAAATACAACATAAGATAAGTTTGTGATAGTTTAAATCCATTGAAATATTTTTTGCGTACATGAAGCAATTAAAAAAAACAACATGGAACGAAGAATTTATAACCCCATTCAAAAAGACTATGTAAATTTTATAAAAACATCAACTGAAACTAACGGTGCATATACATTAGTGGAAGTAGAATTGGCAGATGGCGGCGGTGTGGGGCTTCACTACCATAAAACCTACAGCGAAAAGTTTGAATGCATGGAAGGAGAAGTGCAAGTGCAACTTGATAAAAAGATTACTACTTTAAATGTGGGGCAAACGGCTACGGCCGAAAAAATGGTGAACCATCTTTTCAGGAACAGGAGTGGTAAACCTTGTAAATTTAAAGTAGAGCTTAGGCCGGCAAGCCGTGGTTTTGAACAATCGTTACAAATAGGTTATGGACTTGCTAACGACGGCCTGTGTTATAAAAACGGGTTTCCTAAAGATAAATTAGCATTGGCCTGGCTGTTTGATATAAGCGAAAGTAACCTGCCCGGGTGGAGAAGTATTTTTGAATTTATTTTACGTATCCAGGCAAAAAAAGCCCGTAAAAAAGGGATAGATAAAAAATTAATTGAACAGTATTGTAAATTTTAAATGCCTTAAGCTTCAATTTTTATCTCAATAGTTATTTCAATAATTTTAAATCGGGTTGTGCATATTTATACACTTTAAAATAAATGGTAGTTTTGGTTTGGTAAACACCTTCTATTTTTGAAAGCTCGTTTACAAACTGCACCAGGTGATCGTTATCCCTGCACATCACATCAACTTCCAGGTCATAATCGCCCGATGTAAGGGCTAAAAAACTTACTTCAGATAACTTAGAAATTTTTAAGGCAACTTTTTCTTTTAATGTAGCCGGCCTTACATACACTGCTATATGAGCATACGACCTGAAGCCAACTTTCTCCGGATCTACACGCCCAATGATATTTACCGTGCCGTCTTCAATCATCTTATTAAATCTTGTTCTGATAGTGCCGATAGATACTTTCAGTTTTTGGGCCATTACCGTAAACGACATACGACCATCCTGTTGTAAATAACTGAGGATGGCAAAATCAAGTTCGTCTAAGATGATGGGGCTGGTTTTATCCATAAAGACAAATATCTAACTAAAAAATAAAAATATAGCAATAATTTTTTTATTAACTGAAATAATTTTAATTTACTTGCTAATTTCTGCAAAAATTTTAGTTTAATAATAATTATGAAATACAAAGCAATACAAAACTTTATTAACGGCCGGTTTGTAAATGCCGGTACCGATAAAACAATGGATGTTATTTCTCCTATCGATGGAAACCTTTTATCAACCGTTCCAATGTCGACTAACGCTGATTTAGATAAAGCTGTAAAAGCTGCACAGGCTGCATTTCCGGCATGGAGCAAAACACCCATCAAAGAAAGGGTGCAGGTTTTTTTTAAATATAAAACATTGCTTGAAAAACACTTAAAAGAACTTGCTGAACTGTGCAGTGAAGAAAATGGCAAAACATACGGTGAATCGGTAGCTGAAATTGAAAAATGCGTTGAGTTAACCGAGTTTGCCACATCATTACCTCAATTGATTACCGGCGAAATTCTTGAAGTAAGCAGGGGTGTTGAATGCCGTACCGAACATGCACCGCTTGGCGTGGTTGCATCTATTGTACCATTTAATTTCCCGAGCATGGTTCCTAACTGGACTATTCCTAACGCAATTGCTTTAGGAAATTGTATGATTATGAAACCATCAGAAAAAGTGCCATTGAGCTGTGGCAAACTTGCAGAGTTGCTGAAAGAAGCCGGTTTACCGGATGGTGTTTTTAATATTGTACATGGCGATGTGGAAATTGTTGAAGCTATATGTGATCATCCAAATATTGAAGCCGTGTCTTTTGTAGGTTCTACAAAAGTTGCAAAAATTGTTTATAAGCGTGCCACATCAAATTTTAAACGATGCCTTGCATTAGGTGGCGCAAAAAATCATTTGATGGTTTTACCCGATGCAATACCGGCTATGACGGCGCAAAATGTGGCGGCAAGCATGAGCGGATGTGCAGGGCAGCGATGCATGGCAGCATCGGCCATGATTGGTGTGGGCAATGTTGATGCTATCATTGATAAGATTTGCGAAGAAGCAAGAAAGATTATACCCGGCGAAAATTTAGGAGCCGTTATCAACAAAGAAAGTAAGGAACGTATTGAACGCTATATCAACGAAGCGGAAAAAGACGGTGCAAAAATTTTAGTAGATGGCCGCAATACAAAAGTAAAAGGAAAAGAAAACGGTACTTATGTGGGGCCCACGGTGATAGATTTTGTTAAGCCCGAAATGAGTGTGGCAAAAGAAGAAATATTTGGCCCGGTGATATCTATAATGCGTACCAAAACGGTGGATGAAGCTTTGGCAATTGAAAATGCAAACCCTTATGGAAATGCTGCCAGTGTGTTTACGCAAAACGGCGGCATGGCACGTTATATTATTGATCATGCAAGTGCCGGAATGATTGGTGTAAATGTGGGTGTACCGGTGCCACGGGAACCTTTTAGCTTTGGCGGATGGAACGAAAGTAAATTTGGTGTGGGCGATATCACAGGAAAGAGTTCGATAGAATTTTGGACGAAGTTGAAAAAAAGTACTACCAAGTGGAATGCCGAAGCTGGTATAAACTGGATGAGTTAAAAAATAAAAATTTTAAAATCTTACAATAATGTCAACCATAAAAGAAATTTCAGAAACACAGGAGATAATAAAAAATAACCAGGACTATACTTTGTTTAGCTGGAGCAAACAAAAAGGTTCAACACCTATTGCCGTAAAACATGCACAGGGGGTGTACCTATACGATTACGACGATAAAAGAATTTTAGATTTTTCATCAGGGCTGATGAACGTAAACATTGGCCATGGCGACCAACGAATAACAGATGCTGTAGTTAAACAAATGCAGGAAGTGGCGTATGTTACACCAAGCTGTGTTACTAAAGTACGTGGTGAGTTAGGTAAAAAGCTTGCCGAAATTTGCCCAGGTGATTTAAACAAAGCATTTTATACATTATGTGGCGCTACTTCAATTGAAAATGCAATAAAACTTGCAAGGCTTTATACCGGCCGGCATAAAATCATCACCCGCTATCAATCTTATCATGGTTCTACCATGGGCGCTATTTCTGCAAGTGGCGATCCCCGCCGGTTACCGGTAGATGCTCAACAAGCGCCCAATTTTGTTCATTTTGATCTTCCGTATTTATACCGCTGGGAATACGGTGAAGAAAATTTATTAAAAGAATCGGTAGCACAATTAGAAAGGATAATTGCTTACGAAGGCCCCGGCAGCATTGCTGCTATTTTGCTGGAAGGTGAGTCGGGCTCATCGGGTTGTTTGCAATACCCAAAAGGGTTTTTAAAAGCTGTAAGGGAAATTTGTAACCGCCACGGCATATTATTGATAATGGATGAAGTGATGAGTGGCTTTGGACGAACCGGTAAATGGTTTGGTTTTCAAAACCACGATATTGTTCCTGATATGATTTGTATGGCCAAAGGATTAACATGTGGTTATCTTCCCTTTGGTTGTTTGATGGTGTCGGATAAGATTGCTTCTAAATACGATGATAATGTGTTGGCAATTGGTTTAACATATTCGGCACACCCGGTTAGCTGTGCCGCCGCTTTAGCAACTATAAATATTTATGAAGAAGATGGTTTGATTGAAAACACTGTTGCCATGGGAAAATATATGGAACAGCAGGCTGCTGAAATGATGAAGAAACATCAATCAATTGGAAATTTTAGAAACACAGGTTTATTAGGTTGCTTTGAGTTGGTGAAAAACCGTACCACTAAAGAGCCGATGGCCCCCTTTAATGCAAAACCCGATGAAATGGAAGTGATGAATAAGGTGGCTGCCAAATTAAAAGAACTGGGCCTTTATACTTTTGTAAGATGGAGTTATGTTTTTGTAGCGCCACCGCTTTGTATAAATAAGGAGCAGATTGATGAAGGTCTTGCCATTGTGAGCGAAGCTATTAAAATTGCGGATGAGTTTGTGAAGTGAGGGGTAGGTAGTAAGTAGTTAGTAGCAAGTAGTTAGTAGTAAGATGAAGACTGTAATAAAAAGTAAAAAGTAAAAAATCAAAAGTAAAAAATCAAAAGTAAAAAATCAAAAGTAAAAAATCAAAAGTAAAAAATCAAAAGTCAAAATTTACTATTTACTATTTATCATTCAACATTCAAAATTCATCATTCAAAAAAATGCCAGAAACCAACACATCATTGTACAATGAAGATCTTGCTCCTATTTCGCAGAGCAAACGCACCTGGGGAACCTGGAATTATGCTGCTTTGTGGATTAGCATGAGCCTTTGTATTCCCACTTACATGCTGGCAAGTTCGTTGATAGAGGGCGGGATGAATTGGTGGCAATCTATTTTAACCATATTCATTGGCAATACTGTTGTTTTAATACCGATGATATTGAACGGGCATGCCGGTGCAAAATATGGTATTCCTTTTCCTGTTTTTGCAAGGGCAAGTTTTGGAACCCGTGGAGCAAATATCCCTGCCATTTTAAGGGCCATTGTTGCATGCGGATGGTTTGGTATTCAAACATGGATTGGTGGTTTTTCTGTTTATCAAATGATGAAACTTTGGTTCCCTTCTCTTGCCACAATGCCACAGGTTTTTCCATCATCTATTGGATTAGAAACCGGGCCTGCCATATGTTTTTTTCTTTTTTGGCTGCTCAATATGTGGGTGGTTTACCTTGGTGTTGAAAGCATTCGAAAGTTACTTGTATTTAAAGCTTTCTTTTTACCACTTGCTGCATTGGCGCTGTTAATATGGGCAATTAATGCAGGCCATGGCCTGGGGCCCATCTTATCACAGCCATCAAAATTGCAGGGGTCGGCATTCTGGACTTTCTTTTTTCCTGCACTTACCGGCATGGTTGGTTTTTGGGCAACACTTTCTTTAAACATTCCCGATTTTACACGATATGCTAAAAGCCAAAAAGCACAAATTAACGGGCAGATAATTGGCCTGCCTCCTTCCATGACATTGTTTGCTTTTATTGGCGTAGTGGTAACATCAGCCACATTTATTATTTATGGCGAAACTATTTGGGACCCGGTTGTGCTGGCAGGTAAATTTCAGAATAAATTGCTGGTAAGTATTGCCATGATTGCTGTTGCTATATCTACGTTGGCAACCAATATTGCAGCCAATATTGTTAGTCCTGCAAATGATTTTGCCAACCTATCTCCTAAAAAAATAAATTTCAGAACGGGAGGATTAATAACCGGTATATTAGGCATTTTAATTTTTCCGTGGAAACTGATTGCTGATCCTAACGGTTATATTTTTACATGGCTCATTGCTTATTCAAGTTTATTAGGCCCTATTGGCGGTATTATGATTGCCGATTATTATTTTATAAGAAAACAATTGCTGCATGTTGATGATTTATATAAGCACAACGGGCAGTATGGATTTGGAAACGGATTTAATTCATCAGCTATCATTGCATTGATGGCAGGTGTTTTTCCAAATATCCCGGGGTTTTTATTGCAGGTTAAACTTGTTTCACCTACAGCTTTTCCAACCTGGATATCGGGGCTATATAATTATGCATGGTTTGTAGGTTTTATTGTTAGTGGCATAGTATATATATGGCTGATGAGGAATTATAAAAGAGAAATTGTAAATTTAGAGAAATAGAAAATGAAGGCTATGTCAATATTAATTAAGAATGTAAATATTGTTGGCGCTGCAGAAAATTATACAGGCGATATTTTTATACAAGGCGAAAGCATTACTGTAATTGGTAAAAACCTGGATATACAGGCCGATAGAGTGATTGATGCAACAGGTTTGCTGGCATTTCCGGGTTGTATTGATCCGCATGTGCATCTCGAAATGCCTTTTATGGGTACGTTTAGCAGCGATAATTATGAAACGGGTACCCGTGCTGCATTGCATGGCGGCACTACAACTGTTATTGATTTTATTTTACAATCGCAGGGCCATTCTTTATACGATGCTTATAAAGCATGGAGCAGCAGGGCTAATGGAAATGCAGTGGGCGATTATAGTTTTCACATGGCCGTTACCGATTTTAATGAAAATACCTGCAAAGAAATTGTTGACCTTATTGAAAAAGAAGGCATCACTTCGTTTAAGATGTTTATGGCTTACAAAGGCGCACTGATGATAGATGATAAGCAAATGGTGGGCCTGATGAACGAAGTAAAAAAACGTGGCGGTATGGTTACGGTACATGCCACCAATGGTGATATGATTGATTTCCTGGTTGCAAAAAATTTAAGCGAAGGAAACACAGCTCCTTTGTATCACTATTTATCTCAACCCGAAATTACAGAGGCCGAAGCATCAGAAAGGTTTGCATCAATAGCTGGCTACACCGGCTGCCCCGGTTATATTGTACACATGACCTGCGAAGGTGCTTTACATGCTGTGCGTGAAAACAACAGGCTTAATCAAAAAGTTTTTGCCGAAACCTGTATTCAATATTTATTGTTAGATGCTTCGCTTTATGAAAAAGACTTTGATGGCGCCAAATGGGTGATGAGTCCGCCATTGCGGGAGAAGAAAGACCAGGAAGCTTTATGGGCAGGCATTAACCAGGGTCTTGTACAAGTAGTAGCTACCGATCATTGCCCTTTTAAATGGGAACAAAAACTTTTAGGGAAAGATAATTTTTCAAAAATACCCAACGGCCATCCTGCTATAGAACATAGGGTAGAATTGTTATACAGCGAAGGAGTAAGAAAAGGAAGGATTACGATGAATAAATTTGTTGAAGTACTTTCTACCAACCCTGCAAAAATTTTTGGCATGTTTCCACAAAAAGGTTGCATAGCGCCGGGCAGCGATGCCGATATTGTGTTGTTTGACCCCAATAAGGAACATACTATTAGTGCAACTACGCATCACATGAATACAGATTACTCTGCATACGAAGGCTGGCAACTGACTGGTAAAACAAAAACGGTTTTATTAAGAGGTAAGGTTGTAATAGAAGATGGAAATTGTTTAGCAGAGAAAGGGAATGGGAGGTTTATTAAAAGAAGCAAGGTTTCGCAATTAATTTAGAATGTTGAATTATGAATTATGAATGTGGGCAAAGACAATATTATAGTTAAGAAATCATATTCTTTTGCTTTGGGTATAATTGGCTTGTATAAAACATTGGTAGAAAACAAAAAAGAATTTGTTCTATCAAAACAAATGTTAAGAAGCGGTACTTCAATAGGCGCTAATATAAACGAAGCTGTTACAAGTGAATCGAAGAAAGACTTTATTCATAAGTTAAGTATTGCCGTTAAAGAAGTACGTGAAACAGGTTATTGGCTTAATCTTTTAAAGGATAGTGAATATATTACTGAAGAAAATTTTAATTAATTGAACAAAGATTGTGAAGAACTTGCCCGGATATTAAACAGTAACATACTTACTACTAAAGAGAGATATTTTAAAACTGTATAATTAATTCAAGAAATAAACTTCAACATTCATAATTCATAATTCATAATTCATAATTCAAACAAATGCCACGAATCATTAAATCAGGATTAATACAAATGAGCCTTCCAAAAACAGAAGGCGAAGGAACCATTCCGGAAATTGTAAATGCTATGGTGCAGAAACATATCCCGTATATTGAAGAGGCCGGTAAAAAAGGCGTTCAAATACTTTGCCTACAGGAAATTTTTAATACACCGTATTTCTGCCCGGGGCAGGATAAAGCCTGGTACGAAAGTGCAGAGTCGGTACCAGGCCCTACAACAGAGCTGATGGCAACCTATGCAAAAAAATACAACATGGTCATCATTGTTCCTATTTATGAAAAAGAACAGGCTGGTGTGTTGTATAATACAGCTGCAGTGATTGATGCCGATGGAACTTATCTTGGCAAGTACAGGAAAAATCATATTCCACATACAAGCGGCTTTTGGGAAAAATTTTTCTTTAAACCCGGCAATCTTGGTTACCCGGTTTTTCAAACAAAGTATGCTAAAGTGGGTGTGTACATCTGCTACGATCGCCATTTTCCTGATGGTGCAAGGTGCCTTGGTTTAAATGGCGCCGAGATTGTGTACAACCCATCGGCAACGGTTGCCGGCTTATCGCAATATTTATGGAAGTTAGAACAGCCTGCACATGCCGCTGCTAATGGCTATTTCATGGGTTGCATCAACAGGGTGGGTGAAGAAAGGCCCTGGAACCTGGGCAAGTTTTATGGAAGTAGTTATTTTGTTGACCCACGTGGACAAATATTTGCACAGGCAAGCGAAGACAAAGATGAATTGCTGGTTGCAGATTTTGATTTGGATATGATTGAAGAGGTTAGAAGCATCTGGCAATTTTTCAGAGACAGGAGACCTGAAACCTATGGCAAACTCGTAGAACTTTAATGATGAATGCTGAATTATGAATTAAGAATGTATATGCATTCAACATTCATAATTCAAAATTCCAAATTGAAATAAATGATTAAAAATAACAGATTATCAAACGAACAATACACTGCAAACTTCAGCGATATACATCCACCGTTTGAAACAAAGGATGCAGCACTGGTAGAAGCAAATCGCTGCCTGTTTTGTTATGATGCACCTTGTACAAAAAGTTGCCCCACCGGTATTGATGTACCTAAATTCATCAAACAGATAGCAACAGAAAACACAAAAGGCTCGGCGCACACTATTTTTTCATCCAATATTATGGGTGCAGGCTGCAGCAAGGTTTGCCCGGTAGAAAAATTATGCGAAGGCGCCTGTGTGTATAACCTGATGGAAGAAACTCCCATTCATATTGCAAAATTGCAGCGCTATGCCACCGAAATAGCCATGCAAAAAAAATGGCAGTTGTTTCAAAGAAAACCATCAGCAGGAAAAAAAGTAGCCATTGTTGGTGCAGGGCCTGCAGGTTTAAGCTGTGCCCATGTGTTATCAAGAAATGGAATTGATGTAACCATTTTTGAAAAAGAAAGTAAAGGTGGGGGATTGATGACTTACGGCATTGCTGCTTATAAAGTAACACCTGGTTTTTGCAATGATGAAGTGGAATATATTTTAGGCATTGGCGGTATTGATGTAAAGTACAATATGGAACTGGGAAAAGATATTACGTTGGCTCAACTTAAAAAAGAATTTGATGCCGTGTATTTAGGCATTGGCGTAGGTGTGGCAAGGCAATTGGATATACCTGGCGAAAAATTGGAAGGCGTGGTAGATGCCATTAAATTTATTTATGAAATACGTGCCAATGGTTTTTCTACAGTACCGGTTGGTGATAAAGTAGCAGTGATTGGTATGGGCATGACAGCCATTGATGCAGCCACACAGGCTAAAAGATTAGGCGCAAAAGAAGTAACACTTGTTTATCGACGTACAGAAGCCGAAAAGCCATGTACCGATGTGGAACTTGATATTGCAAGGCTTGATGGTGTGGAAGTAATATGGCTGGCTGCACCACAAAAAATAAAAGGAGCCGGAGGTAAGGTGAAACAACTAGTTTGTAGTGTGATGCAACTTGGCCAACCGGATGCAAGTGGAAGAAGAAGCCCTGTTGATACAGGCGAAACTTTTACATTGGATGTAGATATGGTTATAAAAGCTGCAGGGCAGGTGCCTTATGAAAAACTGGTGGGCAAATTAAAAATTCAAAACTCAAAAGGAAAAATTTCTATCAACGAAAATTGTGCAACAAATATAAAAGGAGTATTTGCAGGCGGTGATGCTGTGAATGGAGGAAAAGAAGTGGTAGATGCAGTACAAGCCGGAAAAGATGGCGCTGCTGCGATAATGAAGTTTCTTAAATTATGATAAATGTTAAATGTTGTATGTTGAATGAAAACAGAGAATAAAATACTTGATTTAACTTTTAATTTTTCGTTACAGGTGATTTCATTGTATAAAAACCTTATTCAGCATAATGAGTATGTAATTTCAAAGCAATTGTTACGATCATCAACAAGCATTGGTGCAAATGCAGAAGAAGCAAATGCTGCACAAACATAAAAGGATTTTATTGCAAAGATGTCTATTGCATCAAAAGAAGCTAGGGAAACAAAATATTGGTTAAGGTTGTTAGATAAGAGCCAGATAATGAAATACGATTATTGTAATTACCTGAAATGCATTGAACAAATATTAAACATTCTTACTAAAATTGTGAAAACATCACAGGAATCTTTAGTAAATAAACAATCAAACATCTAACATACAACATTCATCATTCAACATTCAACATAATACTTATGGCAGATATCAGTTCAAACTTCCTGGGTATAAAATCTCCTAATCCATTTTGGTTGGCGAGTGCACCACCCACCGATAAAAAAATAAATGTGCTCCGTGCTTTTGAAGCAGGCTGGGGCGGTGTTGTTTGGAAAACACTGGGCAGCCAGGTAAAAAATGTTTCTTCTAGATATTCGGCAGTAAATTTTGGTGCAAAAAAAATGATGGGCTTTAATAATATTGAACTCATCAGCGACCGGCCGTTGGATTTAAATTTAAAAGAGATAAAAGAAAGCCTTAAACTTTTTCCCGACAGGGCGATGGTAGTTTCGCTAATGGCCGATAATGATAAAAAAAGCTGGCACGAACTGATTAAAAAAGTAGAAGACACCGGCGCTCATGGGCTGGAATTGAATTTTGGTTGTCCGCATGGTATGACCGAAAGGGGCATGGGCGCTGCTGTTGGGCAAGACCCGGAAATTGCAAAGATGGTTGTGGAATGGGTGATGGAAGCTGCTACCATACCTGTAATAACAAAGCTTACACCAAATGTACATTCTGTAGTGCCAACCGGTAAAGCTGTGGTGGAAGCTGGCACTAATGCGTTATCATTAATCAATACCATTCAATCGGTAACAGGCATTAACCTTGATACGCTGGTACCTAACCCCTATGTTGCCGGTAAATCGGTTTTTGGCGGATACTGCGGCCCTGCCGTAAAACCAATTGCATTAAAAATGCTAACCACTATTGCTCAAAATCCTGTTACATCAAAAGTTCCGGTTTCGGGTATTGGGGGTGTTAGTACATGGAAAGATGCAGTGGAATTTATGCTATTGGGTGCAAGCAATGTGCAGGTATGCACCGCCGCAATGAACCATGGGTTTAGGATTGTGGAAGATATGATTGAAGGAATGAATAACTGGATGGATGAAAAAGGATTTAAAACCCTTGATGATTTTATTGGCAAGTCGGTTGATAAAATTACTCATTGGGAAGACCTTGATATCAACTATCACCATATTGCCCATATTAACCAGGATAAATGCATTCACTGCGGTTTGTGTTATATTGCCTGCGAAGACACATCGCATCAATCTATCAATATTGAATACGGTAAACCATACAATACATATACCATTAAAGAAGATGAATGTGTAGGTTGCAACCTTTGCCAGCTTGTATGCCCGGTTAACGGCTGTATTACCATGGAAGAACATAGGGTGGCACCTGAATACCTTAACTGGATTGAGTTTCAAAAAAGAGGGCTGCCACTTAACGATCATTGATGTGCATTAAAATGTGCTAAACAGGTGCATAACCCCTAAGGGGAATACTTGCAAGTAACAAATGCAAAAATTATCTTTAAACCATAATTGAGAAGTACTAAGCCCTGTAGGAATAGTACAAAAGTTAGCATCGGGTTTGCAAGAATACAAGTAAGAAATTATGTAGTAAGCGGCAAACCTGATGCTTTTTTATTTGGTATCTTTTTACACTACGCCGGCCAGTTCTAAACTTCTCCTGCTAATTTTTTTATATTCCACCGTTTCAATTACAGCATTGGGGCAAAGCACCAATGATACGCCGTGTTGTTTCCACCAATCGGAATTAAATAATTTTTCGGCATGTATAACTGCAATAAGCCAGCTATGTTTAAGCTCATTGTGCCATTCTTCTATCCACTCAAATTCATCTTTATTAATTTTATTAATTTCATCGGTGCTTATGAAAACCTTAAGGTAATAATCATTGCTGAGCTCGGTATCTGTTTGGTGATGAATTTTTTTGTATTCGTATTTGTAATTGTAACCCAGCGCCGAAATATCGCTCAGTACTGCTGATGCTGTTGGAAAAGCACCTGCACCCTTGCCTTTAAAGAAATGTTCATCGGCAAAAGTGCTTTCGGTGGTTAAGGCATTAAATTCGTTTTGCACATGGTACAAATCATCCTGTGCCGTAACAAACTGTGGCAATACAAATGCTGACAGCTTACCATTGGCTAACCTTTTGGCATTGGCTACTAATTTAATGCTATACTTTTTTTCTTTGGCCACATTGGCATCGGGCAGCGAAATATTTTCGATACCGTTAAAAATAAATTCACCGGGTTTTGCAATTACTCCAAAAGAATGCGCCAATAAAATGCTTAGCTTGTTGGCTGCATCAAAACCACCAATATCAAGTTTAGGATTAGTTTCGGCAAAGCCCAACTGCTGTGCAAGCGTTAAGGCCGCTTTAAACTCCAACTGTTCTTCAAATATTTTAGTGAGGATGAAGTTGGTGCTGCCGTTGATGATGCCCCTGATAGACTTTAATAAGTCATTGTCGTAATATTCTTCCAGGTTGCGAACTATTGGCATACTAGCGCAGCATGCGGCTTCGTACAAGAACGCTACATTGTTTTCTACTTGCAGTTGCAGCAATTCTTCAAAATGTTCGGCAATCATTTTTTTGTTGGCGCTAACCACCGATTTGCCTTTTTGCAAGGCTGTTTTTACAATGATATAAGCAGCATCGGGGTCGTTAATCAGTTCTACTACTACGTTGATGCTTTCATCTTCCAGTATATGCAATGGGTTGGTGCTGAAGTTTTCGGCCGCAATGCTTCTTTTTTTATTTGCATCTTTTATTACAATTTTTTTTATTGATGCCTGCAGGGTAGGAGTGCTGTGTAATACATCGTACAGCCCTTTGCCTACCACACCAAAACCAAATAAACCTATATTTAATTGTTTGTTTGCCATTTTATTTTACCTGTTACAATTTTTTAAAAATTTTGCCCCGTTTATTGATGCCGTACAAGAGTGCGACGCCAATGAAGCCGGGTTATGCACTGATGCTGGGCTCAAAAACCTGCTTTTCTTTTTGTTGTTTTTTAAAAGCCTGTTCAAGATCGGTAATTAAATCCTGTACATCTTCTAAGCCAACACTTAAACGGATTAAGCTATCAGCAACACCCGATGCCCTTCTTTTTTCGGCAGGGATGCTTTTGTGTGTCATTTGCGCCGGGTGGCATAAAAGGCTTTTTACACCGCCAAGGCTTTCGGCCAGTTTAAAATAATTGGTTGATGTAACAAATGCAGTGGCTGCCGCTTCGGTATTGTTTTTTAAAGTAAACGATACAATGCCGCCAAAACCTTTGCTTTGTTTTTTTGCAATGTTGTGGTTAAGATGTGTTTTTAAACCTGGATAATAAACTTTGTCAACTGCAGGATGCGTTTCTAAAAATTCGGCAACGGCTTGTGCATTGCGGCAATGCTGCTGCACACGCAGGTGAAGGGTTTCAATGCCACGTATCACCAGCCAGCTATCGAAGGGAGCAAGTATGGCGCCGCTTGCATTTTGTATAAATTTTATTTTTTCGCCCAGTTCTTTTTCTTTTGTTACCACAAGGCCTGCAATAAGGTCGCTATGGCCACCCAGGTATTTGGTAGCACTGTGTATTACAATATCAGCTCCCAGCGAAAGAGGCTGTTGTAAGGCGGGTGATGCAAAAGTATTATCCACGCAAAGTAAACAGGAATTGGCCTTGGCTATTTTTGCAATGGCTTCAATATCGCTTACTTTTAAAGTTGGGTTGGTGGGTGTTTCGAGCCAGATAAGTTTTGTGTTTGGTGTAATGGCGTTAAAAACATTTTCGGCATTGGTGGTATCCACATAATTTATTTTGATGCCGAATTTTTCATAAATATGGGTGAACAGCCTAAAGGCGCCGCCGTAAATATCATCTACAGCCAGTATTTCATCGCCTGCTTTTAAAAGTTTTACCACTGCATCAATGGCTGCAAGCCCGCTGCCGAAAGCAACGCCTACGCTTCCTTTTTCTAATTGTGCAATGATGGTTTCTAATGTGGCCCTTGTGGGGTTGTTGCTGCGTGCATAATCGTAGCCTTTGTTTACACCCGGCGCTTCCTGCACAAAAGTGCTTGTTTGATAAATGGGAACACTGATGGCTCCTGTTAATGCATCTACCGGGATGCTGTGGATTAGTTGTGTTGCGTTACTCATGTTACTTGTTTTTTAATTTTTTAAAGTGATTGTTTTGTTTTTTTCAATCCCTTATCAAGTGAGTAACCAACTTATTAAGCAGGTGGCTGCTTAAAGATTAGACGGGTAATTGCTGTAAGCCGGTTTGCATTGGCTGTAAAACAAAAAACCCATCCGGTAAATCAGATGGGCTTTTAATATGTTGCAATATCTAGTAAGCATGTAATCTGACTTATCTTTCTCTGACTGAAATGTCGGAGATGGAATTGGCACCTTTTCATGAAGTGAATCATGATAGGTTGTCAAGGCTTCATCGGGCCATTACCCTCTGCCTTTCTTGATAAGAGAATTTTAAAGAACTGACACAAAGATAATGGGAGAATATTTTAACTACCAAATTTATTTTTAAAATTTTGAAAAATATTTGCATCCTTTGCTGCGGATTAAGCGATGACAATACTGTTTTTATTAGGGTGATATTAGGTTTGCATAAAATAAACCCGGGTTTTAACTTTCTTTAATTTTTTGAGTCTGACATATCATTAAACTTAAATTTTTAAACTATGCGTTACATTAAATCTTTTTTGCTGCTTGCCGGCCTTACGGCTTTATTCAGTTTTATTAAACCCACAAATACATTTCAGGAGTGGCGGTTTATTGGTGATAAGATTGCCAATTTTGGTGTGGACAGGGATGTGCTGATGGTTACCGGGAACGATGCTTTCAGGCAAATAAAAATCAGGGTAACCAGTGCACCGCTCCGTATCATTGATATGGATGTGTATTTTGAAAATGGCGATAAGATGAATGTGCCATTAAAAAACACTTTCAGGCAGGGTGGCGAAAGCCGGGTGATTGATCTTGATGGAGGCGTAAGGCAGATAAAGAAAATTACATTTCTTTACGAAACTATTGGTAAGCGAAAAGGAAAGGCAAGGGTTGCTGTTTGGGGTAAAAAATAATCAGCCTTTTAAATTTTTTTGCATCCATTTAGATTGCGAATCGGCCAAATGTTCAGTTACTATCATTTGGCTGATTTTTTTTTGCCCGTTGATGATGGATTTTGAAACCATGCTGTGTTCTATAGGTTCATCTTCTTTCATTCCCATCATTTTCAGTAAGGGTAATATTTTATCGCTGCCAAAATATTTAAAAATAGGCTCGTCTAATGCACTCATTACAATTATTTTTTCGGGTCCCCAGTTTTTTACCAGTTCTATCTCCTTTTCATGCAAGGGATAATGCTCGGCAAACACCGGTGTTTTACCTTGTAATTTTGAACCATGCAGGTGGTGGGTTTCTATTACTAAGTTTTCATCAAGCGCCAGTTGTTTAAAAAAGTTTTTTAATGCTGAGGCAGTATCGGCAAACCAACAAATAAAAATATAATTGTCATCATTTTTTGCTAATGCTGCACAGGCATTCATTTTTGCTGCTGTGGATATATAAGCCCTGTCTGTAAAAACATGCGTATCATCGCCGGCATCCTTTTTCCCAAATAAATTAAAAAGCATAGTTGTTATTAAGCAGCAAATTTAAATAAGAAAGCCACCATCTACAAATCAACAGCCATTTGTTTGTACCTTTATGGCAAGTAAGTACACATGGCCAAAGTAACAAAGGCTTCAGCAGAAGAACCTTTTCAAAATGATTTTATTGAGGTATTGGGAGCCCGGGAACATAACCTGAAAGATATTGATATAAGGATACCCAAAAACCAGTTGGTGGTGTTTACCGGTGTTAGCGGCAGCGGTAAATCATCACTTGCATTTGATACCATTTATAACGAAGGGCAACGCCGCTATATGGAAAGTTTTAGCGCTTATGCCCGGCAGTTTATTGGTGATATGGAGCGCCCTGATGTAGATAAAATAACCGGGCTGTCGCCTGTAATTTCCATCGAACAAAAAACAACCAACAAAAACCCAAGAAGCACCGTAGGTACAGTTACAGAAATCTATGATTTTTTGCGATTGCTGTATGCTAGGGTGGCAGAAGCTTACAGCTACAACACCGGTAAAAAAATGGTGAAGTTTAGTGAAGAAGAAATTGTACAGAACATTTTTGAAAAATATGATGGTAAAAAAATTTCGGTATTATCGCCATTGGTAAGAGGAAGAAAAGGGCACTACAGGGAGTTGTTTGAAGATGTACGCAAGAAAGGTTATTTAAAAGTAAGGGTTGATGGCGATGTGATGGATTTGAAACCAAAGATGCAGCTTGACCGCTACAAAATACATGATATTGAATTGGTGGTTGACAGGCTTACTGTTACCGATGATATGAAGCTACGCTTAAGCCAAAGTGTTCAAAAAACTTTGCAGCTTGGCAAGGGCCTTATGTTTTTATTAATACAGGATGATGGCAAGCTGGTACAATACAGCAAGCAGTTGATGTGCGAAGAAACAGGTATCAGTTACGAAGAGCCTTCGCCCAATGCATTTTCGTTTAACTCGCCTTATGGTGCATGCCCCACTTGCAAAGGGTTGGGCAATGTTTATACTATTGATATGGATACGGTATTGCCTGATACATCGATAAGTGTTAACGAAGGTGCTATTGTGCCTTTGGGCGAAGAAAGAGATGCAAGTGTGTTTAAACAGGTGGAAGATTTTGCACGCAAAAACAAAATCAATTTAAATAAACCTGTTAAAGAACTTACAGCCCAACAACTGAATTTACTTTTATATGGCGATAAAGATATTAGCCCTGCCCTGGAACTTGATATGAGCGATGAATCTATCCCTAATTTTTATACCGGTAGTTACGAAGGTATTGTTCCTATGCTTAAAAGATGGTTCTCATCAACCAATAGTTCGGATATGCTTAGGAGTTGGGTAGAAAAATTTATGGTGCTGTCAACCTGCAGCACATGTAACGGTACAAGATTAAAAAAAGAAAGCCTTTGGTTTAAGATTGATAAATGGAATATAGCAGATTTGGGAAACCTTAATTTAGATAACCTGGCTGCCTGGTTTGATGGGCTTGAACTGCGGATGAGCGACAAACAGAATACAATAGCTAAAGATATTCTTAAAGAAATTAGGGAGCGGTTACAATTTCTACTTAATGTTGGGCTAACATACCTTTCGCTCAACAGGCCATCTAAAAGCCTTAGTGGTGGCGAATCGCAGCGTATAAGGCTGGCAACACAGATAGGCTCGCAATTGCAGGGCATTACTTACGTGTTGGATGAACCGAGTATTGGTTTGCATCAAAGAGATAACCAAAGGTTGATTGCCGCATTACAACACCTGCGTGATATTGGTAACAGCGTAATTGTTGTAGAACATGATAAGGATATTATGCTGGCATCCGATTATCTTGTTGATATAGGCCCCAGGGCAGGCAAACATGGTGGCGAAATAGTTGCTAAAGGCCCGCCCAAAAATATTTTACATTCCAATTCTGAAACAGCACACTACCTATTGGGTAAAAAAACAATTACAATACCAAAAGAAAGAAGGAAGGGTAATGGAAAATTTATTGAACTAAAAGGAGTGAGGGGAAACAACCTGCGTGATATTGATGTAAAATTTCCATTGGGTAAACTGATATTGATAACAGGTGTTAGTGGCAGTGGTAAATCTACATTGATAAACGAAACGCTGTACCCATTACTGAGTAAATATTGTTACAACTCAAAAGCAGTACCATTGGCCTATAAGTCAATTAAAGGTTTGGAGCATATTGATAAAGTGATAGAGATAGACCAAAGCCCAATTGGCCGTACGCCCCGCAGCAACCCTGCTACTTACTGCGGTTTTTTTACCGAAATAAGAACCTTGTTTGCATCGGTACCCGAAGCAAAAATTAGGGGATATAAACCCGGCCGTTTTTCATTCAATGTTAAAAGCGGCCGTTGCGATGTTTGCGAAGGAGGCGGCATGCGTGTGATTGAAATGAATTTTTTGCCCGATGTGCATGTGCATTGCGAAAAATGCAATGGCAAAAGATATAACCGTGAAACTTTGGAGATACGTTACAAGGGCAAATCGATAAGCGATGTGCTGGATATGACGGTGGATGAAGCTGTGGAATTTTTTCAACCGGTACCATATATTTATCGCAAGATAAAAGTATTGCAGGATGTGGGGCTTGGTTATATTACCCTTGGCCAAAGCGCTGTAACGCTTAGTGGCGGCGAAGCACAACGGGTGAAGTTATCTACCGAATTAGGAAAAAAAGATACCGGCAAAACATTTTATATTTTAGATGAACCCACAACCGGCCTTCACTTTCAGGATATACAGCACTTGCTGGATGTTATTAATAAACTGGTTGACCGGGGTAATACTGTTTTAGTTATTGAACATAATATGGATGTGATAAAAGTGGCCGATCATATAATTGATATTGGCCCCGAAGGGGGAGATGGCGGCGGACAAATTTTGTTTGAAGGCGTACCTGAAGATTTGATAAAAGTAAAAGAAAGTTTTACTGCAAAATACCTGGAAACCGAGTTAAAATAAAAAAACCATGTATTGTTAACATGGATTTTTATTAATTAAGTGAAAGGGATATCAACGAAATTTTAAAATTGTGGTTTCAGGGGTAATCTTCGGATATTAACATATCCATAGCTATCCTCGGGGGTTAAACTTCAGTTGTATCACAATGCACTTAATTGTTTATTTAAAGAATTCAATTATAACTACAAGGCAAACTGTAAAGGCTATTAGTGCTTTAATTGAACCCGGATTAATTTGTAAATTATTACTCATAACAGTTATTTTATTATTAATAAACAGCAGGGCATCTTGTTTGTTTGGCAGCCCTCCTGGCAAAAGAACTTTCATAAATTTCACCCAGCCTTACACCAACTTTCATTACTATTGAAAAATAGGTATCGCCATCTTTAGTATCGCCACGTTGTGTGCCTGCAGGGTACCTCGTCATGCCGGGGTAAATAATACCTACTGCCTTATCCGATAATTGATATGCAAGCGAAGCTTCAGATGCAGAGAGGTATTTTGTGTAATTAGTTGGGTCAATATATTTCTTACTTACATCATCAATATAATCAGTGAAAGTTTTCCTGTACAGGAATTCTGCACTAAGGTTAATACGGTCTGAAATATAATATTTTATACCACCACCAAATGGGATATTTATTTGAGTTAATTTATAAGGTTTGCTATAGGGATACTCAGGCATTCCTTGTCCTTCGAGCCTCAAGGGATGAAGATAGTACCACGATTTATTTCCGGCGGCATCAGTTAAAGATCCTTTTGGATTAAAATGGAACACACCAACACCTGCCATTACATATGGCCTTAGCCTTGGTTCGTACTCCGAATTTGTATTAAAAAGCATGGTAGGAAAAAATTCCAAGGCAGCGTATCCTTCTAAAACAGTTGTTTTAAAATCAAGATTTCGTTGTTTGCGCCATAACTCATGTATGCCCGATGTATTGATAGTAGCATCATCTCCTTCAAGATAGGTAACATCGGCAGCCAATCTTAAACCAAACCATTTTTTAGGATACATGGTTACGAATGCCCCTTTCATCAATTTTGTAAAATTAAGATTGAGGTCTTTAAGGTTATTGGTGCCTTTTCCGGTATGGCCTCCCAGGTCGCCTAAAAAAAAGCTGGGACCAAAATTTAAGCCTACTTCCCATTTTACTTTTTCACCAAACAAGAAAGCCTGAGAATATGAAATTGTACAAATGCTAACGCTTAACAGGGTAAGAAGTGCAGCTTTGGTAACAGTTTTGCGTAGATATGGTTTCATCAGAAATCAGGTTTGGTATTTCTACAGAATTTGGATTATTGGGTGGCTTTTATTTTAATCTTTTAAATCGTTTTGTAAAAGACAGTATAAAGGCTACTTTTTTTAAACGATATTATGCTAAACTTATTGTTATTTGGTTTACAAAATATTTTCAACACTGTATTACCATTTTTAAAATGTAGATGTAATCAAGTGTAGATAATCAATTAAATCAAAACTATTAGAGTGAATGATTGACTAATCTACATCAATTTAATACTAAGGAATAGTAAATTCACTAAGAAAATTTACGTGAGCCGGAAAACGGTTATATCAACGAAGATTTATTTTTTGCCTGTTGCATTTTATACTGCATTACATCAGATATAGATTTGGCTCTTGTTTTGGTCAATGTGGCTGTTTTGCCTTCAAACAATTCATCAATGGCTTTATTGAATAAATGTAACCAGCTTTCGAAATGAACAGGTTGCAGGGGAAGAATTTTGTTAATTTCATAATGTACTTCCATTGCATTATTTTTATATACAGGGTTATCAAGTAATATCGCCTCCCAAAAATCAGCAATAAGAGCTATATGCTTTTCCCAGTTAATTTTAACTACATCATTAAAAATAAAACCAATCGTTTTATCAACTCTTACATAATCGTAAAAAAGAGTTACAAATTCTTCAATATCCGTTCTTTTTTCAATATCAGGTTTCATAATTTTTATTTTTGCAGGAAAGGTAAAATATCCTGCAGGCTTACCGGCTTTTGTGCATCATCAATTTCAATTACTACACAATAGCCTTTAGCGCCACCAGCATTTTTTAAAGCATTCACCAGTTTTTGCTGATCACTTATTAATCTTTTTCCATTAACCTCACTCCATATTTCTTTAGTACACAGGCAACCCTGGGTAGGTGTTAAAGGATAGTAAGGTTGGTTATTGTAATATGCCGGATTTACAGTTGTGCCATGAGCAATTATTTCGGTGCGGCCTGCAAGCCCAGCATACCAAGCTTCGTAAAATGCATAAACATCTTTACATTCAGCCGGAACAAGGGATGCGTAATCATTTCCAAAACGCATGGTTACAGAATCAGGAATATCTTCAGATTTTTCAAAAGGTAAAACCATCTGTATATTTTCTGTAGGGCCAATAAAATTACCTGATGATTTACCAAATCCTGTCATTTTAAAAATACCTTGCGGTGTATTACCATTGCTGATATAGCCCGGCATATTGCTTAAACTGCGGGCTAGTTGAGGTACCGAAAAATAAACACCCGAAGCATCTTGCAGAAATTCACCGTTTTTTTTACGCACCATCGCAAGGCCTGGATAGTTCCTGTTTTTTCTTTGAAAACTAAACAGCACAATTTCGTTTTTTAAAAAGGAAGCTTCGGTGATAGCTGATAAGGGAAAAGGTTTTGAAGACAGCAAAATTTTATTTTGTAACATAGTGAAAAAAGGGTTAGCCGTAGAATCATTTTTTAGCAGCAATAATTCATCTATTCTTTTTAAAATTGAATCTTTATAAGTCCCTTTTTCATCATTCATTAAAAGATATTCGCTGCACATGGCAAATAACCTGCTGTTGGTTGTTTGCTTTAATAAATGGGCTACCTGCCAAACAAATTGCCGTGGATAGTTTGAATAAACAAGCTCAATAAAGGCACGTTTAAACTCATCACTTCTTACCGCAATGGAATCAAATGCAAACTTCACCCGGCCATCAATCCAGGGCGAGTGGTATTGCAGCAGTTCCATTGCCGCAAATGCATCCTGCCAATACTCTTCGGTAGAATCGGTTAATGGTAATGATAAGTTTTTTTTAATACTGTTGTTTAGCAGGTTGCGGTATTCCTTTATCCTGTTTTGTTTTGTGGTAAATGTTGCTACAGGTGTATTATCTGTTTGGGCTAGCACCGTTGTATTAAAAGCGATGGTAAAAAAAACAAGTGTGGCAAATCTTTTCAGCATTTGTGCAATTTATAAAAAAATAAGCATCCTGTTTTTTGCAGGATGCTTAGTACCTTAATTAAAATGAAATAAGTTATTGCACATTGGCCGATAAAAATGCCTGTATATTATTATAAGCATCTGTATAAGTTGCCACATCCCAATCGCCATGGCCGCCGGCTGCATAATAAACATATTGATTGGTAACACCTGCCGTTACCAGTTTGTTTTTTAAAGCAAGCGATTGCGTAGTTGCATTTACAAGCGGATCGGCACCGCCTTGTAAAATAATAGTTGGCGGGTTTGCAGCATTTACAAAAAACAATGGGCTCGACTGCTGGTACAACGAAAGGTTGGTTGCCGGTGTTCCGTTTAATAATGCAGCCATAGCAAGCTGGCTGCCGGGGTTATCATTATACATGGCAACCATATCTGTTGGCCCAAAAAAATCTACCACAGCTTTTATCTTTACCGGGCTTGTATATTTATATGCCTGCAATAAAGATAGATGAGCGCCTGCACTTGCGCCCATCAGTACAAATTTATCGCTCACCAGGTAATTATTGCGGTTGCCATAAATATATTCAACGGCAGCTTTTACATCTAATTCCTGCGTAGGAAATGTATTGATAGCCGGTAATGCACCTAAGCGGTAATTAATATTAAATATTGCATAACCGAGCATACGTTTTTTAATAGTATCCAGGTTGGCAGAAGTAAAATCGCTTTTATCGCCGCTTACCCAGCCGCCGCCATGAATAAGTATGATAACTTTGGTGGTTGCTGTACTCCTGTTTGCAGGCAGGTAAATATCCATTTTCTGCAGGGGATCGGTACCGTAAGCAACATTGATTTCATTTTTTTCTGCAATGGTGCCGCCAGTGCCTGTGCCGGAGCCATTATCAGATTTACTACATGAAAAATTTAATGCTGACAGAACAATTGCCATTAAAAAAAATCTACTGGTTTTCATTTTAATGAATTAAGTTAAAAAATAACTGCAGGCAATGATACATAATAATCATGCAATTTTTTGCATAAGGGTAAGCTTTTTGTAAATGCTTTCTTCCAATTCAATCAAATCAAAATGACTACCCCGCTCTACAATTTTACCATCTTGCAAAATTAATATTTCATCTGCTTCTTTTATAGTACTTAAACGATGAGCAATTACTAATGTTGTACGGCCCTGCATCAGGTTGTTAAGTGCATCCTGTACTAATTTTTCAGATTCGGTATCAAGCGAAGAAGTGGCTTCATCTAAAATAAGTATGGCCGGGTTTTTAAAAACGGCCCTTGCAATGCTAAGCCGTTGCCGCTGCCCGCCCGAAAGCCGTATGCCCCTATCGCCGATATTGGTTTGATAACCTTCTTCAGTATCCATAATAAATTCGTGTGCATTAGCAATTGTTGCCGCTCTTATCACTTCTTCCATACTTGCATCGGGCTTGCCCAGGGCAATGTTGTTAAAAATGCTGTCGTTAAATAAGATGATGTCCTGTGTTACAAAACTCATGTGGCTTCTTATGCTATCCATAGTATAACTTCGAATATCTTTTCCATCAATACAAATACTGCCCGATGTAACATCATAAAACCGGGGCAGCAGGTCGGCAATGGTTGATTTGCCCACCCCCGAGGGTCCCACCAATGCAACCGTTTTACCTTTTTCTATTTCAAAACTGATGTGTTTTAAAACAGGTTTATCGTTATAACTAAAGCATACATTTTTAAATTGAATGCTTTTTTTAAAAGCACTTAATGCAATTGCGCCTGGATGGTCTTCTACTTCAATTTTTGTATCAAGCACATCAAGTATCCTTTGCCCCGATGCTTCGCCACGCTGTATATTGGCTAAGGCAACCACCATGGCTTTGGCCGGCCGTATCACCTGCGAAAAAATTGCAATAAAGGCGATGAATTCGCTTGCCTGCAACCCTGTGTTGCCGGCGCCATTGTTTCTTAATATCATACTGCCGCCATATATCAGTATGCAGGCCACTACTATCACACCCGATACTTCTGAAAATATCGGGGCCAGCTCTCTTTTTTTAAATCCCTGTAAGCTTGCTTTGCGATAAAAATCATTTTCGGTGCGGAACCTGTTTATTACAAAACCGGTTGCATTAAATGAGCGAATGATACGCATGCCCATCAGGGTTTCGTCAATAATTGTAAGCAGCTTGCCAATAGATGACTGCATATCGCTTGCCTCTTTCCGCAATTTTTTTGTAACCATAGCAATGCCAATGGCGCTTACAGGTATTATCAGCAATGTAAAAAAAGTAAGCTTTGCAGAAATAACAAATAACCCGATGAAATAAGCAATCAGTAAATAAGGTTCTTTAAACAATATTTCCAGCGAATTGCCCGCCACTGCTTCTATTTCAAAAACATCAGCATTCATCCTGCTTAGCAAATCGCCTTTTTTTTCTTTTGTAAAATAACCCATGTGCAGGCGGTTTATTTTTTCAAAGATGGCTTCCCTTATTTTTTTTACAAGCATGGTTCTTGCATTTACCATACTGCGCTGTGCCAGGTAACGGAAAATGTTTGTGAGTAAAACAGCTAACACAATTAATGCCGCAATAAAATACAAGGCATACACCGGGTTCATTATTTTTAGATGATGCACCTGGTAATAAAAAAGATCTTTAAAATAGCCTGCCGAAAAAGAGAAGGAAGGAGCTGTTGCATATTTTTGCAGGCTTTCGACCGTACTGTGGTCAAACAGGAAATTAAGCAACGGTATTATTAATGCAAATTGAAATACGCTGAAAAAAGATGCAAAGAGTGTGCATACAAAAAACGGGATTACAAATTTCCCATATGGTTTTGCAAACATTAAAAGACGGCTATAGGTTTTCATCTGCTGATTATGGATTAATATAATGAACGGTAAATTTTCCAATATTCTTTAGCAGCAATATCCCAGTCGTATTCTTTTCCTTTTTTAATTATCTGTTGCTGCATGTTAAGCTTTACATATTGTTTCATACCGGTGGCAAATGTTTCGTTCATGTGGGCTGCCGAAAAATTTTCGAAATAAAAAGCCACCTCGCCACCAATTTCAGGAAGGGCTGTTTTATCTGACAAGAATAATGGTTTACCAACCGACATGGCTTCTGCTACCGATAAACCAAAGCCTTCGGCATTTGACGGAAATGCAAAAGCACAACAATGATTAAAGTACCACGATTTTTCATTTTCATTTACAGGGCCCAGTATTTTTATATTATCAATTACGCCAGATTTTTGTGCGTTATCGAGTATTGTTTGGTAATAATCACTGTCTTCAATTTTTCCTGCAATAACAAGTTCCAGTTGCTGCTGCTCTTGTATTAAAGGGAGTAGGGTATGAAAATTTTTTTTTGGCGAAATAGTGCCTACCGAAAAAATAAATGGTTTTGCCGGCCTGTACGATTCTTTCAGCAACTGCGGTTTGGTTAATGTATTGGTTCCGTTATGAATGATATGTACAGGTTTGTTTTTTGTATCGCAATAAAACAGAACATCGTTGCAACTGTATTTACTCATACAGATAATCACATCGGCACGGGTAACCAGTTTTTGCAACCTTTTTAAATATTGTTTTTTCTTTAATGCCGTTTTAGATGGGTCGTACATAAAATTAAGATCATGTACTGATAATGCTACTTTTATCTTCTTGTTCCTGGCCGGAACATAGTGGCTATCCTGGTAGCTGGCATGCCATACGGTATAATCATCCAATGCAGGCAACCGCCATTTATGAAGCTCCGTTTGTATAATATATTTATAATTTACACCAAAAATATGTTTGCTGCTATAGGGTATGTAATAGGTAAGTTCTTCATTTTGAGTATTAAGTTGTTTTTGAAGATGGTTGCCCAGGTTTAAACAGTAATGGTATAAACCGGTGTTTTCATATTTCATCCGTTCGCAATCAAAAATAATACGGTTCTTTGTCATGTGAAGGGGTTAATGTTTGGATATTTAAAGGCTATATTTTATTAACGGGTTTAATAAAAAACAGGTTGCCCCTGCTTCTCAAAAATCGTACAAATTGATGTCGTATATGCAAATATTCTGTTTAAATCCGAAAAGTAGCATTTATGTTTAAAACAAAAAGCTAAAATTTGTACAGGCAGCAAAAGTAATGGGATAGTTCATTAACGGAAAAAAATAATGAAAAAAATAATCCTTGATTGTGATTTAATGCGTTACCGGCACTCGGGCCTGTATCATTATTGCCTTAACCTGGGCAACTATGTAAAAAGGATTCTGGAAAAAGAAAACCGGGAAAAAATTTCCTTTTATGTTCCGCCGGCAGAAAAACACAGCTTTGATACCGGCGCCAACTGTATTGTAGAAAAAAAATGGCATGATAAGTTTTTCAAACCTTTTTTATGGGATTGCGATATCTGGCATGCGCCATTTCAATCGGGCAGGGTAGTGCCTGCTGCTAACAAAAAGATAAAGACATTGCTCACCATTCATGATTTAAACTGCCTGCACGAAGGGCAAACAATAAAAGCGCAAAAGGAAAGTTTACAAAAAACACAAAGGCTTATTAATAGCAGTGATGCCATTGTTTGCATATCTCATCATTGCAAAAAAGATGTTTTAGAAAATATGGAAGTTGGCAATAAACCCTTGTATGTGATACATAATGGCACCCACCATGTAACGGAGCCACCCGAAAATCCTGAAGGGTACAAGCCTGCTATGCCTTTTATTTTTGCAATGGGTTATGTTAACCGTAAAAAAAATTTTCATACGCTGGTGCCTTTGTTAAAAGACCCCGGCATTGAACTGGTAGTGGCAGGCAGGCTTGATGAACCTGATTATATAAAAGACATGCAAAAGCTGGCCGGCAAGCTTGCTGTTACCAACAGGCTGCATATACTGGGCCCTGTTTCTGAAAAAGATAAAGCCTGGTATTTTAAAAACTGTTTGGCCTTTATGCTACCTTCATTGGCAGAAGGTTTTGGTGCGCCGGTGGTAGAGGCGATGAAGTTTGGTAAACCTATCTTCTTATCTAATCTTACATCGTTGCCCGAAATTGGGGGCGATGCTGCTTTTTACTTTAATGATTTTGAACCCGGCAACATGCGGCAGGTGTTTAACGATGGGCTTAATAAATACCGCAACAACGGTATGGCAGATATCATCATAAAAAGAGGAAATGATTTTGAATGGGAAGACAAAGCAAAGCAATATGTTGAAGTATATAAATCTTTGTTGTAATCAACTATAAAATTAAATGTCAGAACCATTCAGTTCCATATCATCAATTACAGGATTAAGCCGCCAGGAGTTTGAAAAAGCCTGTACAGAACATACTGCTCATTATTACCTGGGCAATAGTTTATTACTGTGCCGCATACTTACCAAATACAGGATTTATCTTGATGGAAGGGAAGTGGGTGTTACACCAAACATATTAACAGACGGTTACTGGGAATCGTGGATTACAAAATTTATTGCCGGTATTGTACAACCCGGATTCATCTGCATAGATGCAGGCGCTAATTTTGGTTATTATTCGCTGATGCTGGCCGAGCTTTGCGGCAAAGATGGAAAAACCATTGCCATTGAACCCAATTCGCATATCGCCAAACTTTTGTTTTTTACATCTAAATTAAATCAACATAAGTTTACAGTGGTTCAAAAGGCATTGGCAAATAAAAAATCGAATCTTACTTTATTTGTGCCTCCAGATTTTTGGGGAAGCGGCACCATCAGGAAAAACAAACTGGAAGACCATATTGAAAAAGAAAAGATAGATGCCGACAGTATGGATAATATCGTAAACGAATTGCAATTGCCCCGTGTAGATTTTATTAAGATGGATTGCGAGGGCGCCGAGCCTATGATTTTTGAAGGTATGAAAGCTACACTTGCCAATAATCCCGGCATAAAGATAGTGATGGAATACAGCCCGTTTATTTATAATAACCCATTTGAATTTACCCAATACCTGTTTAATACTTTTGATGTACATGTTATCAATGCAGAGTCGCAAGCGGTGCTTTACGAAAAGGAAAACATCAACCGGTTAATTTCTTTGGATGATCACATCGACCTGTATCTTACGCTTAAAAAAAAATAAACTTTTTTTAGTTACAGAAAAATCATTCAGTAACCGTATTTATCCTTCCAAAGCAACTGTAAAAATTTACGCATCTCTTCTTCCCTGGCATTTTTGCCGGGTTTAAAAAACGAACTGCCTTTTATTGCTTCTGGTAAATATTCCTGCGGCGAGAAATTGTTTTGGTAATTGTGTGAATATTCATAACCCTTTCCATAGCCTTCTTTTTTCAAAAGCTTGGTGGGGGCATTGCGTATGTGCAGTGGTACAGGTAGATCGCCATGTTGTTTTACGGCGCTTATAGCAGCGCCAATAGCAACAGTGGCCGAATTACTTTTGGCACTTGATGCAAGATAAATGGCGCATTGCGCTAAAATGAGTTGCGACTCGGGCCAGCCAATTTTATTTACTGCTTCAAAAGTTGCATTGGCAAGCAACAGCGCATTGGGGTTTGCATTGCCTATATCTTCACTTGCCAGTATCAGCATACGCCTTGCAATAAATTTTACATCTTCACCGCCTTCAATCATACGTGCCAGCCAATACACTGCCGCATTGGGGTCGCTTCCACGAATTGATTTTATAAATGCTGAGATGATATCATAATGCTGTTCGCCTTTTTTATCATAGATGGCAATGCGTTGCTGTGCTATCTCCATCACTGCATCGTTACTGATAATGGCATCGGCTCCCAATGCATCGGTAACCAGTTCCAACAGGTTAAAAAGTTTTCTTGCATCACCTCCCGAAATATTAATTAGTGCTTCGGTTTCTTTTAAAGTAATATTTTTTGTTTTTAATACTTCATCATTTTTTATGGCATGTTTCAATAAGCCAACAAGTTCTTTTTCATCAAGCGGTTTAAGTATATAAACTTGTGTACGGCTAAGCAATGCACTGTTTACTTCAAACGAAGGATTTTCGGTAGTAGCGCCAATTAATGTGATAATACCTTTTTCAACTGCAGCCAGCAAGGCATCCTGCTGCCCTTTGTTAAAACGATGTATTTCATCAATAAATAATATTACATGCTGTTGTTTTTTTGCAATCTCTATCACTTCACGTACTTCCTTAACACCGCTGCTGATGGCGCTTAACTGGTAAAACGGAACATGTAGTGTATTAGCAATAATATTAGCAATAGTAGTTTTGCCAACACCCGGCGGCCCCCATAAAATTATGCTTGGCACTTTGCCGTTTTCGATTGCAGTGCGTAAAATACTTCCCTTGCCGGTAAGGTGCTGCTGCCCGGCAAGTTCATCCAATGTATTAGGACGAAGGCGTTCGGCTAAAGGAGAAAGAGAAGCCAAAATAAAAATTCAAAATTTTATCAAATGCCACTAATCTTTCAGGTTGAGTTTTATCTGCAATTCATCAAACTGTTTTTCATCAATGGTTGATGGTGCATCAAGCATTACATCCCTGCCCGAATTGTTTTTTGGGAAGGCAATAAAATCACGAATGCTTTCGCTGCCACCGATGATGGCGCAAAGCCTGTCGAAACCAAAAGCAAGGCCGCCATGTGGCGGAGCGCCATATTCAAATGCACCAAGCAGGAAACCGAATTTATGCTGCTGCTCGGCTTCATCCATGCCAAGTGCTGCAAACATTTTTTCCTGCAATTCTCTTTGGTAGATGCGTATAGAACCCCCGCCAATTTCATTACCATTCAATACCAAATCATAAGCATTGGCTTTTATACCTGCATAAGGATGTTCTAAATATTTTGAAGCATCTTTAATTACAGGGTCATTACTGATCATTATATCTATATGGTTTGGCTTGGGCGCTGTAAACGGGTGGTGGCGTGCTACCCAGCGGTTTCCTTCTTCATCATATTCAAACAAGGGGAAGTCTATCACCCATAGTAATTTAAATTCATCAGCTTTGCGTAAACCTAATCGTTCGGCTAATTCCATTCTTAATGCACTGATGGCTTTACGGGTTCTTTCTTCGGTGCCGGCTACAATCAAAACAAGGTCGCCGGGTTTTGCACCGGCAGCATCGGCAATGGCTTTTAATTTATCTTCTGTAAAAAATTTATCAATACTGCTTTTGTAAGTGCCATCTTTATTGCATTTAATAAATGCCAAACCCTTCATGCCTATTTGTGGCCGTTTCACCCACTCCGTTAGTTCATCGGTTTGCTTGCGGCTGTAATCGCTGCAACCGGGCACGGCAATGGCAACTACGGTTTCAGCATCATTAAAAACAGCAAATTCACCGTTTATTAATGAAGAAATATCTGTTTTGCCAGTAAAACTATGTGAAGGATATTTAAGGTTGCACAGTTGCATGCCAAAACGGATATCTGGTTTGTCGTTACCATAAGTCCACATGGCATCTTCCCATGTCATGCGTTGTACTGCTTCGGTATAATCAATCTGTTTTACATCTTTAAAAATTCTTTTTACTAAACCTTCAAACATGCTGATGATGTCTTCCTGTTCTACAAATGCCATTTCGCAATCTATTTGTGTAAACTCAGGTTGCCTGTCGGCACGCAAGTCTTCATCTCTAAAACATTTTACAATCTGGTAATAACGGTCGTAACCGCTCACCATTAGTAATTGTTTAAAAGTTTGCGGCGATTGTGGCAATGCATAAAACTGCCCGGGGTTCATTCTTGAAGGTACCACAAAATCCCTTGCGCCTTCGGGTGTACTTTTAATTAAGAAAGGAGTTTCAATATCCATGAAATTATTTTCATGTAGATAGTTTCTTGTACTGCGGTTAACCAGGTAACGCAGTTCAAGATTTTTCTTAACGGCATTCCTACGTAAATCAAGATAACGGTATTTCATGCGCAAGTCATCACCACCATCGGTATCATCCTGTATGGTAAAAGGTGGTAAGGCAGATTTATTAAGGATTGTAAATTTTGAAATATTAATTTCTATTTCACCGGTTGGAATATTTGCATTTTTATTGCTTCGCTCGTTCACAATTCCTGATGCCTGTAAAACAAATTCACGGCCCGGAGGGTTGGTTTCTAACTGTTCATTCAGGTTTTCTGAAAATAACAATTGGGTAATGCCATATCGGTCTCGCAAATCAATAAATGTAATACTTCCAAATTTTCTTACGGTTTGCACCCATCCGGCAAGGGTAACTTCTTTGTTCTTATCCGAAAGCCGCAATTCTCCACAGGTATGCGTTCTGTACATTATGAGTTATGAGTTATAAATTATGAGTTATGAATTGGCGGCAAAGATAATTGATAATTTAAAATTCAAAAGTCAAAAATCAAAAGGTAAAATTTACCATTTACCATTCATAATTCATAATTCATCATTCAAAATTCAACATTCACCCTAATCCCTTCGCTATGGCTGGTAAACTCAGGTGCGTACATGCATTGAATACTGGTAATGCCATTACTGAAATTGCCGGCATGTGTTACAAACATAGAATATTCAAAAACATAACTGCCACGGTTTAGCCATCCAAAGAAAAAATTGGTGCTTGCATCTTTAGTGCTTTCGTAATAACCAAGGCCTCCCTGGTATTTGTATTCGCTTATTACATTAACAGGCTCCATACAGGCTGCCCTCATATCTTTCATGTGTACATATTCCATATCACGGTCAACCTTTAGTTCGATACGCACTTTTACCTTATCGCCAACTTTTAGTTGGGCGCCATCTTCTAAAGCAACCAATACAGGTCCTTTGTCAGAATTTTTTTCGATGAACAGTTTCTTCACCAGCTTTAACGGTGTTGCAGATGGCGTTATCTTATCAAGGTCTTCAAAATACTGCCAGTACACTGAGCCCCAACTTGTGGATGAACTGTTTTTTTCTTTTGTTGTATTGCTGATGCTTACACTAATATTGCCCATCTGCGGATTTACTTTATCGGCATTGATAGTTTTTTTAAAATAACCGGTTCCGGCTTCGGTGGCATCATCATTACTTTTAATGATGGTATTGCCCAATTGTATGGTTACTTCTTTTTCTTCGGCAAGCCAATTACTGCCACCCAGTAAAAGCGCATAACAGGCTTCGGCAGTGGCCTTGGTTGTTTTCCAGTTTTGAGTTTGCTTTTGCTTAAGCAACCATGTTTTTAAATCGTCAACAGTCTTAATGTCTTTGTCAATATCTGTAAAAGCTTCTATCATCATGGCTTGCGATTCGATGGGCGCCTGGTACCAGTAATAACCGCCGGTGGTCCATTCTTTCCAGTACATACCCATTTCTTCTTTATTGATTGCGTTTTCTTTTAAAGATTTGATGATGGCTTTAGGTGTAACCGCATCATTGCTGCGATGCAGCGCCAAAGCAATCATTGCCTGCATGTATTTGCTGTTGCTTAACCAATATTTTTTTGCCTGGCCAGTATAATAATCGTAAGCCGTTTTTGATGCGGCTGCAATTTTATACTCGCTAAAGAAACTCCGCATGTACAAATATTGAATTTGAAAACTGCTCAGGTTATTTTGGTTCAGCTTTACTTTATACCTGATGAGGTTATCGTAATCTTCTTTTATTTTTTTATCAAGATAGGGGATGGCTTTATCGATGATGGTTTTAATATTTTGATAATGATCGCCGGTAAGTGCATTTAATTTTCGCAAGTGGCCAATGCCAGTAGCAATGTATTGTGTCATATACCTGTCGTCGGCGCCGCCTTTAAACCAAACAAAACCGCCATTGCTGCTTTGCATTTCTTTCAGTTTGTTGAAAGCGTTTTGTTGCTCCTTACTCATACGCAGCATATCAAACAGCAGGGCTATATTTTTCTTTTGCTGGTTTTCGTTTTGTGCATCCAACACCCAGGGTGTTTCCTGCAGTAGTACCGATTTCAGTTCTTCATTTTTTTGCAGGTTAGAAAGCAGCGCAGCGGTATCAACATTTTTCCATTTTTCAAACACCGCTTTAATTTTTGGAGACGCCTTTGTGATATATGATGCAAGTGTATTTGCATAATACCGGTTAAAAGTTTGCTCGGCACATTCGTAAGGATATTCCATCAGGTAGGGTAGGGCTTGCACTGCATACCAGGCAGGGTTGCTTGTATATTCAACCGTTACCGCATGGTTGCTGATGGTTGTGCTGCTGCCGCTGTTTAGCAACTTATCGAACCTGAAAGTTTTTGCAGTTTGATTACGTAGGTTGATGGGCATACTTTCGGTTACCAGCATACGATTGGTTAAAATGGGTATGGCCATTTCTTCGCCATCGCTGTGGGCGCCGGCATTTGCCACAATGCGGTAACTCATGGCCGAGTTGAAATTAAAAGGTATTTCCATGGGGAATTTCACCGCCTGGCTTTGCCCGGCAGCCACCGTAAAATACTGGTTGGGGAAAACATTTTTAAACCAACCATCAACCGGTTTGTTAGTGGCAGCATCTAATAATTCCAATGTGGCTACACCGGTAAGTTCCTTATCGCTAAGGTTTACAATCTTTGCGCTAAACTCCATGTTATCGCCTTCCCTCATAAAACGTGGAGCATTGGGCTGCACCATCAACGGCTTTTGTGTTACCACAGTTTTTTCGGTATAGCCGCTTGCCACATCTTTGGTATGTGCAAGCGTCATCAGTTTCCATTTGGTTAATGCTTCGGGCATGCTGAACTCAAACTCAACATTGCCATCGGCATCGGTTTTTAAATCGGGGAAGAAGAAGGCGGTTTCGTTGAAGTTTTTACGAATCTGAACATCTGCGTTTCCATTATTTTTTTCTGCTGCAGCATTTTTTGTTTTCATATTGAAACCAATGGAATCATACATTACTTCTTCATCTTTTTTAACTTTTACGCCTGCAACTTTGCCAGATAATGCCCTGCTAACTTTCATTTCTTCTGCAACTCCTTCGCTTGCCTTTGGCGATGGCGGCGCAGCCATTGATACAGTCATGCGGTCTCTTGAAGAATAATCGTTATCAAATCCCAACAACCGGTCGTATGATTTATTTATCTGCGGCAGGTAATCGTAATCTGTTTTATTATATTCTTCTGAACTGATATCGCTGAAGCCATTGGCGCTCCAGCTAACAGAGCCATATAGTCCAGGCCATATATAAGGCCGTTGCCAGCTATGTGGTTTAAACTGATCGAGGCTTGCATCGTACATGGATACAAGCATCTCGGCGGCTACCTTTTCGCCTTTGTTACCCGTTATCTTTACCTTCCATTTTTCATTGGCACCGGGCAATAACTTATCCCTGAAAGTTTGGTAACTGATAGTAAGTTCTTTGTTGCTCCAGGGTACTGAAAAACTTTCATTGCCGTTATATACACGGTTATGTTGTACAAATGCATAACTCATGGCCATACCGCCACGGTCCTGCTCATTTATAGGGTATACAAAAGATGCTGCTTGTGTATTGCTGATGCTTGCATAACTGAATTCAATAGGCTTATCCATTTTACTAAGCGCATGTATCAGCCATATTTTTTCGAAACCGGTTTTAATTCTATAGCTTATTTGTTCGCCGGGTTGGGCATTGCCTTTAATTACATCTACATCTGCTGCAACATAATTTTTTTCATTGGCTTTATTATCGGTTAAGTGAATGAATTGTTCGGCCTTTACCAACTCACCATATTTATCTTTTGTAGTAGCTACTATCTTGTACCAGCCGGTTGTAAAATTTGTAAGTTTAAAATTGAATATTGAATTTTCGGAAGTGGTATCTGTAATATCGAGTACTTTATCTGCAAGCGGCCAGTTCACTTTAAGGTCTTCATCTTTATAAACATCATAAGGAAACAGGGTTTCATATTCCTGCTTGCTCATGGTAAACTGATCGGGCATATCCCAATACCTGCTGCGGAAAATTTTTGTGGGCGCAATAAGTTTGGTAATATTAACATGCACATTACACTTATCAAAAATACCATTCAGGTTGGTGCTGCTGATGTGTAAAGTCTTCAAACTATCAGCAGGCATGGTTTCGGGCATGTTGATTTCTAATTGCAGTGCATGATAGGCTACCGCCACCGATGTACTGCCGCTACGGGTTTCGCCATTTATATCGGTTATATCGGCGTTTACTTCGTAATAAAATGTAGGCTGCCCTTTTTTATCTGCTGTTTCATCGGGTATAGCTTTAAACTTTATTTTAAATTCACCGTTAGCATCAGTTTGGGTGCTGCCGTTTGTAATTTCCATCTCATCACTGTTGCCCGATGGCCAATACCTGTAATAGCCCCATCCCCACCAAATAGGATATTGCACTTTGCGTACCACACGGTAACTTACTTTGGCGCCATCAATATTATTGCCGGCATAAGCTTTGGCTGTACCGGTTATTTCAATGCTGTCGTTAACCCGGTAAGTGCCTTTGGGTTTTTGTATCTCTGTATAAAACTTCGGCCGTTTATATTCTTCCACGCTAAAACTAATGTAAGCATTGGTAATTGAATCGTACAGGCTAAACTCGCCGTTCATAACGCCTTCGGGCAGACGAAAAGAACCATTGTAGCTGCCATACTCATTTGTGGTAACATTTAGTTCAGCAGTTTTTTGTCCATTGGCATCTGTTAAAATAAGCTTAGTTTTAAAATTGGGTAGCACGGCGCTTTTAATCGCATCTTTGTTTGTAGATATTACAATGCCTTTAAAGTACATTGTTTGTCCCGGCCTGTAAATTGACCGGTCGGTAAATAAAAAGGTACGGGGTTTAAAAACGGGCTCATAACTGTTGTAGTTATACGAATAGATATTATCATCAAGAAACAATTCATCATTGCCATGCGTTACCTGCAATAAATAATTCCTGCTCTCATTCGGTTTTTTAATTTTAATATATCCATTCTTATCGGCGGTATATTTTTCCATTTTCTTTTCTATGTACCTGTTGCTGTTGTAATCATACACCGATTGCCAAAGCTGCACCTGTGCATTTGCAAGCGGTTGGCCGTTGTTCCTGTCCAACACATAATAATCATCGTTGTTGGTATGTATGTAACTGATGTTGCTGATATAGGTTACCTGCTTTGCAATGATGTTTTTGCTGAGCGAAAAATTGGGATCAATACTTGCAAGTATCATGTACATACCTTTTTCAAGGCCGTCAATTTTTATTTCGGCGGCATGCTGTTGGTAATCCTGCAGGTTGGGCAGGTTAATGCTCCAGCTTTTTACGGGTTTTAAACCGGTATATACTTTCCAGTTTTGCTCATAATCTTTGCGGTCAAACTTTTTTAATTCTTCCCTGTTTGTTTTTATCACCCGCAGGTACAGCGTTTGTACATTTTTATATTTCACCAGTGTACGAAAAGGCAGGTTGGGTAGGTTTACTTTTTCTGTCTGCAAGTTTAATGATGGTAAGGCAATTTGCATCAACTCGTTTTTTGCATTGATGCCGCCTTCAGATTTTGGGAACCTTGCATACACTTGTTCAAACAATTCTTTGGCTCTTTTTATTTCGTACTGATTGGCAGTTTTGGTAAATGGTTCATACTCGCTGCCACGGTTTAAATAAATGTTGCCCCGCAGGTACATGGCCTGTGCAATAGAGGGGTTACCGGGGTATTGTTTTTCAATATCCAGCAAAGCGGCTTCGTATAGTTTTTCTTTTTGGGCCGATACGGAAACATTGTTTACAAAATTCAGCCTTGCCAGGTCGGCATCTATCAGTGCATCGGGGTTGGCATCTTTGATATGAAATTTTAGTATATCCCGGAAAAGCAGCAGGGCTTTGTATTGCAACGATGCAGTGTCTTTAGTGGTAAATGATGTATTAATAAATTCACCGTCATTTGCAAATGCTTTTTCATCATCAACTTTAAATTGATAAGCCGGTTTTGTTAAGTCGCTTTCATCGGTCTTAAAAAAATCAAGGGCCCTAAAAGCCAGGAAATCGTACAGGGTAGGGCGCAGTTGCCGGGTGTTTTCGCCTTTAATGATGATGGCATCTAACCCATCCAGTTTTGTATTTTTTAAAACAGCATCATTGTGCAGAGAGGCCATGTACAGCATCGAAATGGTTTGGTACAATTTTTCAATGCTCCAGGTAGTGATATCGTTGCTTTTTTCTTCGGCAAGTTTTGTGCGGTCGTAAAATTTCCATCGGTTATTTTGAAGGTATAGCCAAAACATTTGCGCCTGCATACTCTGTAAAATATTTTTTGCCGGCGATTTTGATTTTTCAATTAATGTATCTATGTAAAAGATATTGTTTTCACGGCTGTCTTCTTCCACCATGTTGCGGTATTTAATTTGATACATGCAGGCTTTAATCTGTTGTGCATCGTTGCCTGCTTTGCTGGCCAGGTTATAAATAACCATCACTTCCTGCAGGGCAGATTTTGTGAGGCCTTTTTTCTCAAGCGCCTCTACTTTTTTCCAGTTAGCAATGTAATTGTTGTTTGTTTGCGCCATACTTATGAATGATAAGCATGTGATAATAATCAATAACAGGGATATTTTTTTTAAAAACATAATCATCTGTTTATACCGTTTATACTATTTTACTGTGTTAAAATTTAAAACCCGGTATCTATTACAAGATACAATTTGTTGACCAGCCATTAAAGTGCCAACAAAAATTAATAATCTCTTCTTAGATGGAATTGCCACTTAATTTGCATAAACCTAACTAATAAAATTCCATTAACATTTGATTAATGAGCGATTTTAAACCAATGGCATGTAAATTGGTTTAATTGAATAAGACAGTTTGAAAACATGGCAATTGTAATTTCAAATTTGTTACATGGCTATACTTTTAAGCCGGAGCTTTTGCTCCGGTTTTTTTATGCATAGGCTCATATTTTTATTAGGTAAAATAAAAAACCGGCGTAAGCGCCGGTTACATACAATTAAAAATAATTTTTTAATGGTTTTATTTCTTCAGCACATTTGCCATGGTGATGCCTATATCGGCGGGGCTTGCCACTACATGTATACCACACTCGGCCATTATCTTCATTTTAGCTGCAGCCGTATCATCGGCACCACCAACAATAGCGCCGGCATGGCCCATGCGGCGGCCCGGAGGCGCTGTTTGCCCGGCAATAAAACCTACCACCGGTTTTTTGTTATTTATTGATTTAATATAGTTAGCCGCTTCTGCTTCCATACCGCCGCCAATTTCACCAATCATCACAATCGCATCTGTTTCGCTGTCGTTCATAAATAATTCAACCGCTTCTTTGGTAGTGGTGCCAATGATGGGATCGCCGCCAATACCAATAGCAGTAGAAATGCCAAGCCCGGCTTTTGCAACCTGGTCGGCAGCTTCGTAGGTTAGTGTTCCCGATTTTGAAACAATGCCAACCCTTCCTTTCTTAAAAATAAATCCGGGCATGATACCCACTTTACATTCATCGGCAGTAATTACGCCGGGGCAATTGGGGCCAACAAGCCTTGTATTTTTATTCTGTAAATATCTTTTTACTTTCACCATATCCTGCACCGGTATGCCTTCGGTAATACAAACCACTAAAGCAATACCAGCATCTGCAGCTTCCATAATGGCATCTGCAGCAAAAGCCGGTGGTACAAAAATGATACTTACATTGGCGCCGGTAGTTTTAACGGCATCAACTACAGTATTAAAAACAGGTTTATCTAAATGTGAACTGCCTCCTTTACCGGGAGTAACGCCACCAACTACATTAGTGCCATATTCAATCATTTGTGTAGCATGAAAAGTACCTTCGGTACCTGTAAAACCCTGTACAATAATTTTAGAATCTTTATTAACTAATACTGACATGATGGTAAAACTGAATTTTATAAATTGTTGCAAAGATAAGGGAGATGCCGTTATTGTTTGGGATAGATTTTTGTTACCGGCATTGGTACCCCGATGTGGCTTCGGTGGCGACGCTCCGTTGTACATTTGTGCAATGCCGGGGCTTTTATCAAAGCGGATGTTTTATCACACTAACTTATCACCATTTAGCAATTCATCCATATCCCTGTTATCATCAATTTTGCCTTTGGCTTCAAGCATACGCATATCTTTTGCATCTTGTAAAAATTCGCTGGCAAAAATAAAACCGTTAAGCCTTTCATTTTTCGAAAAGATGATGTCTTTCTTGTTGCCCGTCCATTCTTTTTTTCCTTTGTACAGGTACAGGATGTTTTCGCCAATCTCCATCACGCTGTTCATATCGTGAGTATTGATAACGGTAGTCATGTTAAATTCACGGGTAATGTCGAGGATGAGTTTATCAATCACCATCGAAGTTTGTGGGTCGAGGCCGGAGTTGGGTTCATCACAAAAAAGAAATTTAGGATTTAATACAATGGCACGTGCAATGCCAACCCTTTTTTTCATACCACCACTAAGTTCGGCCGGAAATTTTTTATTGATGCCCACCAGGTTTACCCTTTCCAGTACTTCATTCACCCTTTTCAGTTTTTCGGCAAAAGGTTTGTTGGTAAACATATCGATGGGGAACATGATGTTTTGTTCTACCGTCATACTATCAAACAATGCCGAGCCCTGGAACAGCATACCTATCTGCTGTCGTAGTTCTTTTCTCTGTTCAATACCCATATCGGTAAAGCTCACACCGTCATAGATGATTTCGCCTTCATCCGGCTCAAACAAACCCACCAGGCATTTTTGCATTACGGTTTTGCCGCTTCCGCTTTGCCCTATAATGAGGTTGCATTTGCCGGTTTCCATTATATGGCTTACATCATCCAGTACAACTTTTTCGCCAAAACTTTTGCGTATATGGTTAAATTCTATCATTATAAAATAACACAGGGTGGTAAAAATTATCCTGCTTTATCAAGTAATAGTGCAGCCAGCACATAATCTGCAAATAATATCATGATGCAACTAATAACAACGCTTTTTGTACTGCTTCTTCCAATTTCCAAAGCGCCGCCTTTTACATAGTAACCATAGTAAGATGGTATGGTACTGATGATAAAGGCAAATGTGTAAGCTTTTATTAGCGCAAAAAATACATTGTAAGGAACAAAATTCATCAGCAAGCCCATATCATAGGTATCGGGCGATATAATACCAGTTGCAGTGCCCGCCAGTCTTCCGCCCCATATACCCAGCACCATCGAAAGTATTACCAGCAAAGGAATTGTTATAAGGCAGGCAATAATTTTTGGCATTATCAGGTACGACTTGGTGTTGATACCCATAATTTCCAATGCATCTATTTGTTCACTCACACGCATGTTACCCAGTTCACTGGCAATTTTACTGCCAATAACACCTGCCAGTACAATACAAACTACAGTGGGTGCAAATTCCAGTATCACTGTATCCCGTACAATTTGTGCAATAGTGGTAGATGGAATTAAAGGGCTTACTAACTGGTAAGAAGTTTGTACAGCGCTTACCGCTCCCATAAATATTGAAATGATAATAACAATTCCCAGCGAGCCAATGCCTATTTCAACACACTGGTGCATGAGTTCTTTCCAGTACATACGCATATTTTCGGGCCTGGTAAACATACCTTTCAACATGATTAAATACCGGCCAAAATGATTGAAAAAAAGCATTTATTAATTCTTCTTGTTGAGTGTTTTCGGTTGTACGAATATATGCTATTTTAGATTGATGAAGCGGTTGTATATATAACATCAATCACCATTCAATAAATTTTTTAATCTTCCGATTGAATTTTTTTCCGTTTCCACCATTTACTTTTTCTTACCACTTCTTTTGTATCTGTCTTGCATTTTGTTTGTGCATCTACCACTGCAATTAGCACCATGTTAAAGATTGAGCGGATAGAACTGCCTAATTGCAATACATGTACAGGTTTATTTAAACCTAATAATATGGGGCCGATGGAATCGGTGCCACCAACTTCCTGTAGTAAATTGTATGCAATATTACCTGCAGCCAGGTTGGGGAAGATGAGAACATTTACTTCGCCATCTAACAGTTCGGTAAACGGATAATTCTCTTTTAAAATTTCTTTGTTGAAAGCCAGTATGCCCTGCACATCTCCATCACAAATTAGCGAAGGTGATTTTTCTTTAACTATCTCTCTTGCCCGGCGTACCAGGTTAGCCTCCGGCGAATCGCTGCTGCCGAAGTTTGAATACGACAACATGGCGATACGTGGCTTAATATTAAATAACCTTACTTCTTTGGCAACAAGTAATGTTATTTCGGCAAGTTCTTCGGCAGTGGGGTTAAAGTTTACCGTGGTATCGGCCAAAAATAAGGGCCCTCTTTTAGTAAACATGATATACATACCAGCAATTTTTTTAACACCCGGTTCGGTACCTATAATCTGTAATGCCGGCCTTATGGTATCGGGATAATTGCGACTTAGCCCGCTAATCATACAATCGGCCTCGCCGTTTTCGATAAGCATGCAACCAAAATGGTTGCGTTCTTTCATGGCTTTTTGGCTTTCGTATTTATTTACGCCCTTGCGGTGCCTTTTTGCAAAAAACATTTCGCCATATTTTTTTCGAAGGTCTTCATACTGGTCTTCTGCAGGGTTAATGATGGGCATTCCATCAAGGTTAATACCATTGTCTTCTGCAATCTTCTTAATCCTTTCTTCTTTACCCAATAATATCGGGTAAGCCACACCTTCTTCAATTGCAAGTTGTGCTACTTTTAATATTTTAATATTCTCTGCATCGGCAAAAACAATCCGTTTTGGATCTTTACGTGCTTTAGTGCTTATGATACGGCTAAGTTGGTTATCTAATCCCAGGCGGTTTTGTAACGTTTCTATATATCCATCCCAATCTGTAATTGGTTTTTTTGCAACACCGCTTTCCATAGCAGCTTTAGCTACTGCAGGTGCTACTGTAGATAAAAGGCGTGGGTCTAATGGTTTTGGAATAATGTACGAAGGCCCAAAAAGGATTGTTTTTTCATTGTAAGCAAGGTTTACAATATCGGGCACGGGCGCTTTGGCAAGTTCGGCTAAAGCTTTTACTGCAGCCAGTTTCATAGCTTCGTTGATGGCTGTGGCCTGTACATCCAACGCTCCACGAAAAATATACGGGAAACCAAGTACATTATTAACCTGGTTGGGATAATCGCTGCGGCCGGTAGCCATAATAATATCTTTACGGGCAGCTACAGCTACATCATAATTAATTTCTGCTTCGGGATTAGCCATTGCAAAAACAATTGGATTTTTTGCCATGCTTTTTACCATTTCGGGTGTAACGGTATTGCCAGCGCTTAACCCAATAAATACATCAGCATCTTTAAATGCTTTTGCCAAATCGTAATCTTTATATTTAGCATCCACACAAAAATCTTTTTTCATCTCTTCTATATCTTCCCTGCCTTTATATAAAACACCTTTGCGGTCAAACACGATAAAATTACTGTGTTTGGCTCCCAGCGATTCGTACAACTTTACACATGCCATTGCAGCAGCGCCTGCACCATTAACCACAAATTTTACTTTATCAATTTTCTTTTTTTGAAGAGTAAGTGCATTTAATAATGCCGCTGCACTAATGATAGCTGTACCGTGCTGATCATCATGCATGATAGGAATCTTGCAGCGTTTTTTTAATTCCTGTTCAATATAAAAACATTCAGGCGCTTTTATATCTTCGAGGTTGATGCCGCCAAATGTTGGCTCCAGCGCCTGTACTATCTGTATAAATTTTTCGGGGTCGGTTTCGTTTATTTCAATATCAAACACATCTATATCTGCAAATATTTTAAACAATACGCCTTTACCTTCCATTACCGGTTTTCCGGCTTCGGGGCCAATATTACCAAGGCCTAATACTGCAGTGCCATTACTTATTACGCCAACAAGGTTTCCCTTTGCCGTGTATTTATAAACATTTTCAGTATTATTTGCAATTTCTAAACATGGCTCGGCCACACCGGGCGAATATGCCAATGAAAGGTCTCTTTGAGTTTTAGCTTCTTTAGTTGGTATTACTTCTATCTTACCGGGGCGGCCTTTTGAATGGTAGTCTAAAGCTTCCTGTTTACGTAGGTCTTTTGCCATAAGTTATTGTATATTTAATATGCACAATTTGCTTATTGTTGCATATCTGTTATTGGTTTTTTTACCAGGGAAGTGCAAATTACATAAATAAGGGGATAGTGTATATCGGTATTAGGCAGATTTTACTTTAAAGCTCCAGGTAACTGTAAATTCAGCTATCATTTCACCGGCTTCATTTTTTCCATAAGTGTTTGCCGTTATTGTTTTTCCCTCGCCGGATTTTACCGCTTCTTCAATTGTTTGTTTAATCAATTGCCCGTCTGTACAGGTAAAAATTGTTATGCCGGTAGCTTTTTTTAAAAAGCGGCCTTCGATATTTGAAACCAGCATACTTATAGCAGGCGAGCGTTTATATATATGTACAAGCGCCAGCACACCTGTACTCATTTCGGCAGCCATACTAAGGCATGCAAAATAAGTGCTATTAAAAGGGTTTTTGCTAAACCATTTAAATGGAACTTTTACCCGGCATTGAGATTCATCAGCATAAACAACTCTTACACCCGAAAAAAATGCACTTGGTAAATTTAATAAAAGATAGATTCTGAATTTAAATGGATGCTGTATAGTTTTTAAAAATTGCCCCGGGTTGTTCATTAACTTGGAATTTTAAATTTCATGTTGAAGATTTTCTATTCCTGCTCTATTGTACATCACTAAACTGTAAGTAAAAATTAATCGCCATACATTTTTGGGTTTAATGCACGGGGGCTCCACATTTCCAGGAAGGCCTGCACTTTTTCCCTGTTGTAACTTTTTCCTCCATCCTCCAGGTATTCGCTGTTTTGAGTATGAATGCGTTCGCCTTTTTCGTTTAAGATAATGAAGACCGGGAAACCAAACCGTTGGGGATAACCGTATTTTTCAAATATCTTTTTGTTTTGGTTTTCTTTGCTCCAGTTTAAATGATACCAAACAAAACCTGCGTTGATGACCGAATCAATTTTTGGATCGGCTTTACAAAACCTTGCAAACTCAATACACCATTTACACCAGTTACCTCCACCTTGTAATAAAACAAACTTATGTTGTGCTTTGGCTATTTTTAAAGCTGCTGCTATATCTTTTTCGGCATCGGCATTGGGGTTGTATAATTTGTGTTCGCCGGTTTGAGCAAAACAAACAGTACCCAACAGGCATAGGCCTATTATCATCATTTTTTTCATGGGATGATTTTACTTGTTTACTTCCACCACGCAAAGTACAGCGTTTTGCTGTGGGTTATTGGCTTTAAAATTTATTGTGCCACCTGCGCCGGCCGAAAAACTTACACCTGCCACTGCATTTTGTTTTAAAGCATCAGCCACTTTTGCTTCGTAATTTGATGCCGTACTTTTTGTTATGGCATTATTTACAGCATACCAATCAAGCGCCTGTTTTGTAACAACAATGGCAAACACATCTTTTTTACCAATATTATCCGGCACCAGGCTTTTACCCCGTGGAAACAAACGGTAGCCCGTGATGCCGCAGTAAGGCGAGAAAGAAGTTTTTGTTGCATCATCTTTGTTGGGATAGGGAAATAAAGTGTAACTGCTTCCATCTGTCTCTTGTCCAAAAATATAAGTATAACATTCGGTTGAATTTTTTATTTCCATCTTAAACTTTGTACCGGGCGCTACGGTGCTTACGGTTTCAAAAATATTCCCCGACTTTACTTTTAATGGAATGTATTGTTTGTTATCGTTTTTAACAAGGCCAATGGCAGCTTCAAAACTTACATTTACGGCAGCGCCACGTTTTGGCATGGGGTCAATGCCGTAAGCTTCCCGTACAAACTCTTTAAAATCGGCATAGCGCACCCATGCCACACCGTTATTACCCCACTCGGGGCCCCAGCTATTCATAATCTGGAATGCCTGCTTGCGGTCGTCGTAACCTATTACACACATGGCATGCCCGCCAAATCCCATTTGGCTGCGGTCTGCATCGGTGGGTGTCCATAAATCTTTTCCCATCATTTCCTGCATGAACGAGCCGCCAACCATCATACCTATTACCACCGGTGCATCTTTTGCAAGGTGTTCTTTTACGGCTCTTACATTTATACCTTGCACGCTTTCGCCATCGGTTAGCCGGGTAAAACCGTGCATAAGATTTTGCGTTGCCTTGTTTTCAAGAACCGAGTTTGGCTGCCTGCTGCAATCCTGGTCGGTATAGGGGAAATCGGCATAAGGAACCACACCTTTTTTTTGCATAAACTCCATGGCGTTTTGGATATAGGCTCCCTGGCATCCATCTAAACCAATTTGGTTATATACAAAAGCCGGACTGTAGGCCGTACTGTTGCCGCTTTGCCCTGTTGATGCCGCTTCTACAATGGTACGTGCAGCATATACGCTGCTCCATGCAACGCAGGAGCCTTGCTGCCCCTGGTTACGACGGTCGGGTGCAAACTTTAATAATGATACCGCTTCGGGTAATGGGTTTTTGCTGTTATCATCAGCAAGGCCTTCGTAAACACTTGCTTTTTTAAACTGCTCGGGGCTAAAGCTATATCCACTCTGCGAAAAAAGGCTTTGTATGATATTGGAGCCTCCGCAGGAACTGTTTTTAAAAAATAAAAAATAAGCAGCAGCGCCAATAGCCAGCAGCAATAAAATTTTTTTCATACCGCCGCCACCCCTGAACAAGCCAAGCAACAGGGGCAAAAAATTTAAAAGGCTTCCGCCGCCACCGCCACTGCCACCGCCGCCCGAGGTGTTACTGTCATCAAAGTCTTGTTGATCCTGCGGATCATCTTCCATACGTATAGGCATAATTAAAATCTTTAAGTTTAAAAGTAAGAAGTTTTTTATAAATAACTTCCCGGTTTTTATTTACCTATACGATAAAGTTGCCATCAATCTAACAGGATGTTTTTGTTTTTTATAATTGCAAGCTTATCTCTCTTTTTCCAAAACCTCAAACTGCCTCGAAACACTGATGCCGTTTTCATCTACCAATGTGATGATATGTTTGCCGGGCGCAGGATTTAATGCCATTTGGTGAAAATTTTGCGTGGTACCTATAAATTCATCATCGAGGCTCCAATAAATTTTTGCGCCTGCCCGGCGATGAGCCGCTGTAAAAACAGTTTTACCACGTTCGCCATTAATTTCGAGCGGTACATAAATTTTTGCATCGGGCTGCGGATAAATAATCTCTATCAGTTTTCCTGTTTCGGCAAATTCGCAACCCGGCTTAAATGGCGGCAGCGGTGCATAATCAATATTCCGTTGTTTATAATAATATTCCATGGCAGGTGTAAGTACAAACCAACTTTTGTGCTGCATATTTGATGGAGATTCGCATGACTCTGTTACACGGTATTTTCCTGTAGCATCAAGGTGAATCATTTTATGATACGGGCATAGCGGAACTTTTAAGCCATTGGGCGGCGAGAATAATGTGTCCACATCGGGGCAGTCAATATTGGCACGGTAACCACTTTGCCTGCACACAGGCACAAACGAAAAATTGTATTTGGGTTTTTCAAACCATTTATTATTGGGTAACAACCTAAAAATATCAAACAGTACCGGCGCTGCTGCTTGCACGCCAACCAATCCCGGCCTGCCTTCTCCATCGGTATTGCCCACCCATACCGCCACTACGTTTTTGGGTGTTACACCTACCGCCCATCCATCCCTAAAACCAAAGCTGGTGCCGGTTTTCCATGCAATTTTTTGTGACGATGCAAATTGTTGCCATAGCCCTTCTTCGCCCGGCCGCATCACATCCTGCATGGCCATAAAAGAAAAATAAATACTTGTTGCATCAAGTGGGATGTTGTTGGTAGTTGGTTGATGATGGTTGGTTTTGCTGTTGCCAAAAATATAATTGGGTGGATGGAAATCAGCAGCATTTACCTTGCCATGATTTTTTGTTTGATGATTAAGAGTACGTGCCATAGATGCATACACGCCTGCAAGGTCCCAGGGTGTTACTTCGCAACCACCCAATATTAAACTGAGGCCGTAAAAATCGGCATTGTTATTTAATGTAGTGATGCCGCACTGCTGTAATGTTTCGTAAAAACGCTGATACTTGTATTGCTGCAGCATTTTTACAGCAGGTACATTTAAACTTCTTGAAAGCGCCAGGTGTGCAGGCACGGCGCCATCATAATTAAGATCGAAATTTTTGGGTGCATAACTTCCAATCTGCGTGGGTATATCGGGGATGATGGTATTGGGCAAAATTAACCCATCGCTAAGCATGGCTGCATATAAAATGGGTTTTAATGCACTGCCGGGGCTTCGTGGCGCTGCTATCACATCTACATCGGCTTCCATTTCTTTGTTGTGTGCATCTTTTATATTGCCCACATAAGCAAGTACATTGCCGGTTTCTACATCAAGCACCAAGGCACAAATATTGTTAATGCCGTTTCCTTTTAATACCGATTGATGTTCCTGCACAATCACCGAAACATTTTTTTGCAGGTTGCCATCAATGGTGGTTTTTATTTTTGTTTCCTGTTGCCAGGTTTTATTATCTTTTATAAACCGCTGCATCAGGTGCGGTGCATTTTGCGGCAGCCGCAAAGGTGCATCGGGCAAGGGCTCCAGTACAGCCAATTTGGCCGTGGCTTTATCAATTTTTCCATCGGCCAATAGTTTATCAATTAACTGATTTCTTTTTAGCAATAAGATGTTACGGTTTTTTCCAGGGTGTACCAGCGATGGCGCATTGGGCAACACAGCCAGTGCCGCCATTTCGCCCCAACTCAATTTATCGGCGCTACGGCCATAATAGCGCCAGGCTGCCGCATCTAACCCTACAATGTTGCTGCCAAAAGGTGCATGGCTTGCATACAAGGCAAGGATATTTTTTTTTGAATAAGAACATTCTAATCTTATGGCCAGTATACTTTCTTTTATCTTGTTCCACAAATTGCGTTTGTTATCTTTTTTTGAAAGCCTTATCACCTGCATGCTGATGGTGCTGCCGCCCTGCACCACGCCTTTGTGCTTTATATTTTTTATGATGGCTCTTGCAATAGCAAGCGGGTCAACGCCGGGGTGTTTAAAAAAGCGTTTGTCTTCAAAAGTAGTGATGCAGTCAATAAATTTTTGCGGCACATTTTTGTTGTACGGAAAACGCCATTGCCCGTCGGCAGCAATGCTTGCATTGAGCAGGTTGCCATCTTTATCTTCAATTACATAACAGGTTGGTGATGTAAATAATTTTGATGGCAGGGCAAGCCAAAACCATATCAACACAACGGCCATCAACAACAGCTTTGTTTTTGTTGAAGCCAACAGCAGCCTTAATTTGGTGAGAAAACTTTTCAATTAAATCGTAAGTATCCTGTTTGTTTTTTTTGAAAATTATCAAGAGTTATAAATCAAATTTCATGCGCTTAAAATTACTGAACACTTTTATAAATATTTATAGCAGGATATTTTAAATATTTCTTTCAGCCTTTAACAATAAACCCGGATACTTGTTTATTAAAAAACAATCAAGTATCCAGGGTTTAAAAATATTACGGCTTCACCACTTCAACCCATTTACCATTAACTGCAGCGCTGATATGGTTATCGTACATGGCTTCGCAGGTTGTGGCTGGTAAAAAGTAACGCCCCAGGTACGATGCATTCAACTGTACATAATAAGTGTATGATTGATTAGCGCCAATGTTGAAATAAGTGTACAGCCTGTCGTCTCTAATATCCTGGTAAGTTGATGGTGATGATTTAAATGCACCTTCACCATCAAACATCCTTGCATTTAAAATTTCCCATCCGCTTGGGAAAACCTGGCTCAATGCCATATCAGTGTAATAGCCTCTCTTGCCCGGGTTAGTGATGGTAACTTTGGCAATAAAGTCGGTGCCTTGTGCAAGTTTGCTTACATCAATAGCAGCGCCATTTTGATTGATGTAGCTCACATTCATGTTCAGCACAGCTGGATTGTTGTTTATAGTAAGGCTATCGCCGGCAAGCGGTTGCCCCTGTGTTACCAACCTCACATATAAAGTATTGCTGCCTTTATTGGTAATGGTTACATTGCTACTTCCGGTTTTAAATACAATGGGCACTTGCCTGATATACGTTGTGGCGTTAATTTCAACATTTTTTCCATCTACATTACCGGTGGCAATAATTTTTGCACCCGATGGATTTTTGCCGCAATATTTTGCAATAGCAATTAATGCATAAGCTGTAGTTTGTGTGCTGTACCAGCTATCCTGCGATAATTTTGCCGCAATAGTTGGCAATAATTCGGCAGCTTTTGCTGCTTTTGATTTTCCCATTAATGTTAATGTTTCAAAAACCATGGCCTGGTCTCTTAATGAAGAGCCATAAGTAAAGCCGGGAGATGGGGGTTCATCAAAACTTGTAGGCAGGCCACTGATAAGATCTAAGGCAATATTATCCTGCCCGGCTAATTTATACGCTGCAGCCAGCCGCCACTTAGCTTCGGTTGAAAGGTATTTGAATTCTTTTAACCTGTTCATGGCGCCAAGTTCCGGCGCTTTGGCAAGTGCAAGTGTAAACAGGCGATATGCCTGTGTAAGATCGCCGCCATAAAAATTTGTTGTTGACGGGCCCCAACTGTTTGCTTTGCCACGCTGAAAATTTTTCCATTGCTGCATCATGTAATCGCTAACGAGGTAACCGTTGTTTTGTGCTTCAATTAAAAAATGGCCGGCATAGTTTGTGCCCCATTCATCGCTTTGTGCAATGCCCGGCCAGTAACTAAAGCCGCCATCGGGCCGCTGAAAGTTTTGCAGTTTTGAAATGCCTGCTTTTATGTTTCGGTCAACCTGTGCTTTTTTAAATTCATCAAGGTCGGTAAGTTGGTTTAATACAAGCTGCGGAAAAATTGCTGATGTTGTTTGTTCTATACAGCCATGCGGATATTCAATTAAATAATTCAATCGCTTTTGTAAATTCATAGATGGCACACTTGATATTTCCAACACGGCTGTACTTGTAGATGCTACACCAATTGGCGCTGCCGTAGTTTTCCATTGCTGCCCTGCCGCCAATACCATTTCGGTAACCTGTGTTATTGGTGGGTTGGGGTTTCTAATATCAAGCTCCACTTCATAGTCTGCTTTTTCGCCGCCCGATGATGCCAGCAGTTTTACTTTTCCTATACCTACATTGGGTTTTACTTTCACATCAAAATAAACCATCTCTTCGCCTGTTTGGCTAAACGAAACTGATTGTGCATTGCTGCCAACTACTTCAAGGTAAGGGTTTGATTGCAACGAAACATTTACATTTTTGATATTGTTTTCCATTGCAAAAACAGTAACCGGCAGTTTGAAGGTTTCGCCGGGGCCAAGTACACGTGGCAGTGTTGCCAACAGCATTAATGGTTTTTTAACGGCAACAGCTTTTTCAGTAGCGCCATAACTGCCGTTGCTTGCTGCAATAACCATTGCTCTAACCGAACCAATATAAGAGGGAAGAGTGAATGATTGTTTTTGTGTTTGATTTTTATTAAGATGAAATGGCCCCAGGTATTTTACAACGGGTTTAAAACGGTTGGCCGACATAGGTTTTCCGGGCCCGGCTTCATTATCGCCGCCGATGGTAAGTATTCTTTCCAAATCGCCGCCCCATGCGCCAATCACATAATCAAACAGGTCAAAACTTTTAACACCCAATGCTTCTCTTGCATAAAATGCATCATGCGGATTAGGCGTTTTAAATCTTGTAAGGTCAAGCAATCCTTCATCAACAATGGCTACACAATAAGTCATTGCTTTACCGTTTTGTTCACTTACAGTGAACGAAACATTTTTTTCGGGGCGGATGCTGTTATCAATGTTCAACACCGGTTTCAACACCGTGTTTTTATCTTCAACAAAAATTGGAATTGAGCCATACATGCGTATGGGAAGATCGTTAATGGTTTGCGAATGAGGCTGCAACAAACTTACTGTTGCATATACATTGGGCGCCATTGCTGCTTCGGCTTTAAATTTCACAGTTGTTTGTCCTTTCTTTGTTTCCTGCCAGAAAGATTTTAAAACTTTTGACCCATTTTCGATGCTCACTAAAACCCTGCCTGCTTCGCTGCTTGGTATGGTTAACAAAACTTCGTCGCCTACATTATATTTTTCTTTATTGGCAGTAAATGATAACATGGTTGCGGCTGACTGATCTTCGCCACCGGCCCTTGTTTGCCAGTATGGATCATCAATATAAAATGTGACGCCGGTGGTATGGCCGCTTTTTAAATCTTTTACTAAAATTAAGTATCGGCCCCATTCATTTTCGGCAGTACCAAAGCTGTAAGTGCCACGGCCATTGGTGAGTTTAACGGTTTCTTTCTTCAATAATTTATTGTATTCATCCTGCGTAAAATTGCTTAGGTTATCGCCGCCATCATCCCACCACCAACGCCATTGTATGCGGTAAAACTGCACTTCCACATCTGTTGTTCCGCTTAATAAATTTCCTTTGCTATCTACATCTACAATTTGTGCCGTATGATTTTTACCTGCCAGTAAATAGTCAAAAGGTTTTTGGCCGCTTGGTAATTTTATGCCTGCATAACTTGTGTATGGGCTATATGGCATGCTTACATTATCGATGCTGAAACTTCCGCCCGGTTCAAAAACTTTTACCATCATGTTGGCGCTTAACATGCCCGGCGCCGATTCATCTATCTTAAAATCGGTATTTAATGCAGCATTGCCCTGTTCATCCAATGTGCCATCAAAAATGGTTTTACTTTGTGTGGAATAATTAGAAGTTGGGTTATCAAATTCAAAACCTGCAAACTTTGCAAACCTTGTACCTTTTGCATATAATGATGCATCAATTTTTGCTTTTAAATTTTTACCAACAGCTCCAAAAAGCCATTTAGCATTTAAGGTTCCTGTAGTGGTATTGCCTTTGCCAAGCATAGGGTCTTTTCCAAAATCAAGATTTATCTTAAGCCTGTTGGGCATTACGGTTTCTACCTTTATTCTTTTTTCGAACTGTGCACCGCCTACTTTTATTTTTGCCAGCCAGTTGCCCGTTGGCGATTGGGCATCGGTATTGGTTTTAAAAAGATAAAAACCATCTTGTGCATTAGTTTGTACAGTATGTGTAAATAATTGCCCCTGCGGTGTAAATAAACTAAATTCAACCGGGTGGTCTTTGGGTAACTTACCTTCTTTATCTTCTACAATAAAATTAAGGTACATGGTATCGCCGGGGCGCCATACGCCACGTTCGCCAAAAATATATCCCTTAATACCGTTCTTCACTTCTTCGCCACTAACATCAAAACGGCTAAGGGCAAGCGAACTTCCATCATCTAATTTTAAATAACCACGTTCATTTCCTTTTTTTGCAACCAATAAAAATGGTTTTCTTTTTAATTCAATATTTGCAAAACCATCGCTGCCGCTTTTCCCTTTGCTGATGATGGTACGCTGGTAATCCATCACTTCAATATCTACTGCATCCATTGGCTCGGTAGTAAGAATATTACTTACAGCAACCAACAGGCTGTTATCGTTGCCACGCTTGGCGGTAAGGCCAATATTGCTGGCCAAAATATTTCTTGTGGCCCAACGGTCTTTGTTATAATAAGATTTACTGGTAGGATCATCTCTGCGGTTCCAGTTATAGCCAAACGGATAATAAGAATCGTACCTGTCCCAAAAAGCATCATCTTCATCAACACCGCCGCTGCTGCTGTATTCATTGTAATCGCCATAGTATCCATCTTCCTCTTCTTCATCCGGTGATGCAGATGTAGTATCGGCAGAAACATATAATGAGTACTCGGGCCTAAAGCCGATTGTTACTTTATAAATAGCACCTTGTTCTGTTTTAAGATACTTATCAATATCTAACGAAAAATGCTGTTTCTTATGAAGGTCTAAAGTCTTGTCGTCATCAAGCCGTAAAGTTTTTTGAACAATGGGTTTGCCTACACGCCTTAATTCATTGTTACCATCCAAACTGTTTTCCTGTAAAAACTGTGGTACATTTTGCTCGTAAATTTTTATGATACTGATATCAACCGCATTCAGGTTAATTGATTCAAAAGGTAAAACCAACCTGCCGCTGGTTGGTAAAATATTTCCTTTGCCATGAATTTTTACTGATGGCATCCGGTTTTCGAAATTGATATTGGCTACAAAACCTTTGTTCAGCACATCGTTCCAAATATTTTTAATACCGGTATTTACGTTCACGGTATAGTTACCATCTAATTTACCGTTGGTAAAAAGTTTTACTTCGCTGCCATTAATGGTATATGAAATATCAGATTGCCCGCTAATGGTTACTAATCCTGTAAGGTCCTGGCCAACTTCTATCATATCGCTAAACTGCACCGATGCATATTGTTGTGCATCATTCATTGGTACAATATTTAATACTTTAAAATCGCCTTGTGCCGGCACGGTAATATTGCTTTGGCCTTTTACTGCCATGTTCATTGGTTTTCCATCCCAGTTTAGTTCAATATTTGAAGCCGACTTTTGCCTGTCGATATTATCAATAGTAAAGCGATGTGTTTTTGTGGCATCATTGTGTTGCCAGTTAATTTTAAGTGCATTCTTATTGTAAGATGCACTTAAAAGTTTTTCAATATCCTTTCCTGTTTCCACATCGGCCGTTTCAAGCGTACCGCTCAATGTCATCTTGTTTTTTATATTGGTGGCTCTTAAACCTTCGTCTGTAACTTTAAAAGAAGGTGTAACCGTTTTCATGCTGAATTTAAAATCAGAAAATTTGCTTTCGGTTTTGGTAACCTTGCCCAGCTTAAAATTTACTTCATACAATTGATCGGGTTTTAACCAGTTATCGGGTTTAAATTCAATGGTACGGGCATCTACCCAGTAAGCTTTACCTTTTACCGAAGGTGAGATGCTGAACAGGTTTTCTTTTACCGCTTCGCCAACAGAATGTGTTGTGTTTGCATCGGCTGCAAGTTTTATACGCACGGCAGAAGTTTTAGAAATGATGCCGGTGGTATATGCATCAATGTACTTGCTGAAAGCCGGATCCACTTCTATCCATTTATCTTTTTTGCTGCACGAAAAAAATGCAGCGGAAATAAAGATGAACAAACAGCTTGCAATGAAATTTTGATAACGGTTACTAAAGTGAGATGACATGGGATAAAGTTGAAGTTAGGTTGAAACTAGCGTTACACTAATATCGGCATTTTTTATTTGCTATGTAAATGTTGAAATAAATTTTGATTCATGCAAATAGCATGAAACTGTTTTTTAGTTAAACAATTTATAAATAAAACCGCTTGCTTTCAATTGATTTTTGTTACTGTAACTGTGTATGTGCTGTTGGTTAATGATGAATGTATTTCCTGCGTGTAGGTATTGCCGGAGGTAGAGATAATTTTCACTTTTATTTCTAAACCGGCAGGAAAGTTGATTTTGTTTTCGTTTCGCAGCACTTTATCAAGTGTAAGGGTGTAGCTGCAATTGCTTTGCCAGCTTATTTTAAAACGTACTACGGCTTTTAAGGCTTCGCTCGATTCTGTTTGGTACATGCTGTTTCTGTCGGCAATGGTAATAACGCCGGCCCTTGTATCGGCAATCCTGAATTTGCCTTCTCTTAATTGATAACAATCGGGTGTTTGGCATATAGCCAGCAAAGGTGATAGCAATAAAAAAAGTATGATAGTTTTTTTCAGCATCCAATTTAAATAACCTGGTTTCTCAGCAGGTCTTCAAACTCATCCCGCCGCCTTATCAAGGTAGCTTTGTCATTTTTTACCAATACTTCGGCGGGCTTAAGCCTCGAGTTAAAGTTACTGCTCATTTCAAAACCATAAGCGCCGGCATTATGAAATACCAACAAATCGTTTTCCCTTATTTCGTTTATTTTCCTGTCGAAAGCAAATGTGTCTGTTTCGCAGATATTGCCAACTACATTGTATATTCTTTCGGCGCCGGCAGGGTTACTAATATTTTCTATATGATGATAAGCTTCGTACATCATGGGCCTTATCAGGTGATTGAAACCGCTGTTAACACCGGCAAAAAGCGCAGCAGGCGTTTGTTTTATCACATTTGCCTTTACAATAAAATAACCGGCCTGGCTAACTAAATATTTGCCCGGCTCAAACCAAAGTTCAAGTTCTTTTACTTTTGGGTTTTCGAACTGAACAAGCGCCTGTGCAATTTTTTCGCCTAACAAGTCCACATCCGTTTCGGCATCGCCCTGTTGGTAGGGAACTTTAAAGCCGCTGCCCAGGTCAATATATTTCAGGTTGGGAAAATGCTCAATCGTATTCAGCATCACATCAAGCCCCAGTAAAAAAACATTGATGTCTTTTATTTCGCTGCCGGTATGCATGTGTACGCCTTCTACATTAAGCCGGGTGGTTTTTACAACTCTTTCAATATGCCGCATCTGGTGAATGGAGATACCAAATTTGCTATCTACATGGCCTGTAGAAATTTTAAAATTGCCTCCGGCCATGATATGAGGATTTAGCCGGATGCAGATGGGGTAAGTGTTACCAAACCTGTTGCCAAATTGCTCCAGTATTGAAATGTTATCTATGTTGATGTTAACACCCAGGTTTTTGGCTTCAATAATTTCATCAAGGTCAACACAGTTGGGTGTGTACAGGATATTTTTTGGTTCAAAGCCAGCCATTAATCCAAGCTTAACCTCGTAAATACTTACACAATCAAGCGAAGCGCCAATTGAAAGAATATGTTTTAACACATTTATATTGGTAAGCGATTTACAGGCATAAAAAAAACGGGCATTGCTTTTTGAAAAAGCTTTTTTCAGTTTGTTGTATTGCTCAGTTATTCGCTCGGCATGATAAACATAAACGGGAGTGCCAAACTCGTTGGCTATTTGGGTTAACTGCTTATTAGTAAGGGATTGTTGCATACTGCTAAAATAAATAAAGTGCTACTTTAATTGTTATTGAAAAAATGAATGAGCAAAGAAACAAAATAATAAAAGCAGTTGATAAAAATCTTCAGCTTCAATTTTTATTTGATAAGATATTATGCCACTATCTCCTGTATTTGTGTAGGCTCCATGTTGGCATTACGCATGGCAATACCCCGTACTGCATTGGCTGCAAAATCCATAAATGCTTTTTTGGTGATGGCATCATCACTAATCATTGCCGGCACACCAATATCTCCTCCCTCACGAATATTTTCAGCAATAGGAATTTGCCCCAGCAATGGTATATCAAAATCTTCGGCCAGGTTTTTACCGCCATCTTTTCCAAATATGTAATATTTTTTATCGGGCAATTCTGCCGGAGTAAAATAACTCATGTTCTCTACCAATCCAATAACCGGAACTTTAAGTTGTGCCTGTCCAAACATAGCAATACCTTTTTTAGCATCGGCCAGCGCTACTGTTTGTGGTGTTGTAACCACAATTACACCTGTTACCGGTACGGTTTGTACCATAGTTAAATGTATATCGCCGGTTCCGGGCGGCATATCAATTACAAGGTAATCCAGTTCGCCCCAATCTACTTCGCTTACAAACTGCCTGATGGCGCTGCTTACCATGGGGCCACGCCAAACTACAGCTTGTTTTTCATCAATAAGCAATCCAATACTCATCAATTTAATACCAAACTTTTCTATCGGTACAATCATTCCTTTACCATCCACTTCTCTCATCATAGGCCGCTCGCCACGTACACCAAACATAATGTGCTGGCTGGGGCCATAAATATCGGCATCCATGAGGCCTACTTTGGCACCACCCTGGGCTAATGCCAATGCAAGGTTTGATGAAACGGTACTTTTGCCTACGCCACCTTTTCCGCTAACTACTGCAATAATATTTTTTACGCCGGCCAATATTGTTTTTCCGTCTTTACGGTTGCTGCTTGTATTGCTGGTAAAGTTTACTTTAACTATTGCATCTTTATTCACTAATAACTTTACCGCATTGATGCTTGCATTCATTATCATATCTTTTAGCGGGCAGGCGGGTGTTGTAAGCACCACGGTAAAGGAAACATTATTACCATCTATTTTAATGTCTTTTACCATATTTAATGTAACCAGGTCTTTTCCTAAATCGGGCTCCTGCACATTACTCAGCGCTTTTAATATATCCTCGTTCGTCATCGTTCAATTATTTGTTAAAATACATATGTAAACTGCAAATTTAAACATTGATGCCCTTACTTTGGTTATTAATTAAGGAATGTTATTACTTTTGAAACAGTACCTGTAGATAAAAGCAATTTTTTTTGCAGATTGTTTCATTAAATAATTTGTACTGGGCATTTCAATCTTTAATTTTTGGATGAAGAAATTTATACCATACTTTATTATTACTGCTTTAATTTTTCCTGTGGCTGTACGGGCCCAGTTTGAATCTTTTAAAGATTCGGTAGTGCAACTTTATGGAATTGTGATGACAGCCGACAGTTTAAAAGGCCTTGAAAGTGTAAGTGTGGTTGTAAAAGGGCAAAACCGAGGCACCATTACCAATAGCAAAGGCGTATTCAGCATTGTGGTTTTAAAAGGCGATAATGTAGAATTTACCAGCATTGGTTACAAACCAAAAACTATTCATATTCCCGAAAACCTGGAGGGTAACCAGCAAAGTGTAATACAACTAATGGTTACCGATACAGTTTACCTTGCTGCTACCATTATTAAAGCAAGGCCTACCCGGGCACAGTTTGAAAGAGATTTTATAAATGCACAGGTACCCGATGATTATATTACTATTGCCAGGAAAAATAACAGCGAAGCTACAAGGCGCTTACTTGTTGCCAACCTGCCAACTGATGGCAGGGAAGCATCGAGCAATTATTTAAGGCAAACTGCCGGTAAAGCATACTATTCAGGCCAGGCGCCTCCAATGAATATTTTCAATCCATTTGCATGGGCCGAGTTTATTAAGGCATGGAAACGGGGCGATTTTAAGAGCAAATAATTTTTAATTGTAATAATCTGCTGCCCGGTTTTAAAATCTCATCTTATTTATTATTTGGTTTTCTTTGTAAAAAGAATTTATCGTGATACAGAATACTGCTGTAAAATTTCCTTCAGGGCATATTGGTAAAATATTTCTTGTTGGTTTTATGGGTAGCGGAAAAACATTTTGGGGCCGTAAATGGTCGCAACAATACAAACTGCCATTTTTTGATTTGGATGAAGAGATTGAAAAAGCAGAGAAAAAAACGATAGCAGAAATTTTTGAAAAAGATGGAGAAGAATTTTTCAGGAAGATGGAGTTACATACTTTAAAGTCTTTTTCAGCGATGGATAATTGTATTATTGCCTGCGGCGGAGGCACACCCTGTTTTGCAGACAATATGCAATGGATGAATGAAAATGGTAAAACAGTGTATTTGAAAGCATCGCCTCAAAATATTTACCAAAAGTTGATTAATGAAAAAGATAAAAGGCCATTGGTTAAAAACTTAACCGGGCCAAAATTGCTTTCTTTTATTGAAGAAAAATTACAGGAAAGAGAATTGTATTACAGGCAGGCGTATGTAATTTTGCAGGTAGATGAGATGGGAGAGGATTTTGTACCGGGTTTTATTGCTGATTATTATCAAAATAAATAAATGCAAAAAAGTTTCTTAAAAACAGCCGCTTTATTAGGCGCTTTATCGGTAATGCTTGGTGCATTTGCAGCGCATGGGTTAAAAAAAATTTTTGATACCGATTTATTGCAGGTTTTTGAAACGGCAGTGCGTTACCAGTTTTTTCATGTGTTTGCTTTGCTTGCTGCCGGTATATTGTATAAAGATTTTACAAACAAGCTTATAAGGTGGGCCGGGTATTTTTTTATTACAGGTATTATCTTATTCTGTGGCTCGTTGTACCTGCTTTGTTATGTAAAACAGCAGGCTTTGCCATTTAACTGGATAGGCGCCATTACACCATTTGGCGGTGCGGCTTTTATAGCAGGATGGTTATGTTTATTTGCTGGTTTAAACAAGGCCAATTAAAAATTTTCAATCTTTCTATATAGTGTAATAAGGGTTCCATTTTTATTTTCAATTGAAAATTCAATATCCAGGTCGTTCATTCTTTTCTTCATATTTTTTAAACCATTGCCAAACTGCCGTAATTTTTCTAAATCTATACCCTTACCGTTATCATGTATATATAATTTAAGTCCATCGGGCACCCTTACCAGGTTAATTTTTACTTCGGTGGCATTTGCATGTTTTAATATATTGTTCAATGCTTCTTTAACAACCATAAAAAAATTTCGCCTTATTTCTCCTATAACTTCAATATTGGGCAAATTTTCGGGAATAATAATCTTACAGTTAATACCGGTATCTTCAAAATATTCCTGTGCATAACTTCGTATATAAGCAATTGTGTTATGTAAAGAGTCGTTACTGCTGCTCATGCTCCAGATGATAGCATTCATCTTGTTTAAAAGATCGTTGGCAGATGATGATATTTTATTGATTTCAGGAATAGGGTTATCGGCCAGTTTATTTTTTGCCATTTCGCTATAAAGCCTGATAGTAGTCATCCCTGCGCCCAGGTCATCATGCATATCTGCACTAATACGGTTCCTAACTTCCTGCTGTGCTTTAATAATGGCAATCTGGTTTTCGTATTCGGCTTTTTCAGCTTCCAGTTTTAAAGCTTCCTGTTCTTTTATACGTTTTATAAGCTCGTTTTTATTTTTATAATTAAGTCCCAACAGGAAAAAAGTAAGTTCCAGAACGATACCGATATAATAATAAAACAAAGAATTTTTTAATATAGCGTATGAACGTAATCCCGATAGAATAATTAAAAAAGAAATAGTTGAAAACAAAACAAGTATAACATTGCCTGCTGCTAAATAATTAAATAGCCTGTTACGTTTTTTAAAAGCAAGTACAATAAAAATTATCCCTATTGACAAGATGATGATCTTCATCAAATTCTCGAGGTTTAATTGGTACACAAATGCTTTGGTAAAAAAATTGATGTATGTGTATATACATAAAAGCAGCAGAATGAACCTTTCGCTAAACTTTAAAAAAATATCCAGTTTTTTATAAAGTTCTTTCGTATTCAGAAATCGGCGTGCAAATGCTATATAAAAAATGGTACCGGTTACCAGGAACAAGAAATCGAGGTAACTTAAGTAAAGGTTTGCAAATGCCGTAGTTGACCGGGTAACAATTGAATTAAAAAATATTAGCAGGAACATGAAAAAAGAATACATGGCATTGTACAGAAATTCGGTACTGCGGCTTATTACAAAATTGGTAAGCATAAATAAAATCATCATTAGTAATACACCGCTGATAACAAATCCAAATTTTACCATCATGTCTTTATGGCTAATAATAAAGTTTATATAGTTCTCAATATAGCTTCCCCTGATAATGATGGGGGATAAAGAATTTGATTCGTACCTGGCAGGTACAAGTTTTATTAATAAAAAGTTTTGCTCGCCGGCAGCCAGTGAAAATTGTTTATAGCCTTCTTTGTTTTTTTCGTTATTAATAAGTTCGGGTGAAGGGTTTAATTTATAAATATCAAACCTATTGTAATAGTTACCCGGGTATATAAATGAACTTACCTGCTTATCGCTTGTGTTGGCTACAAATATTTTGAGATAGTAAGTGTAATTAACCATTTTTGGTGGAATAGACTTACGTTTTTTGAACTCCATTAAAGGAAAAAACTGTTTGTTGATAACTTCAGAAACTGGCAAAGCAGAACTGCTATCGATATACAACAAAGTTTTTCCTGCAATACTGCTGTCTTCTGTTATAGTTGTTATATTAATAAGTAATGTATCCGTTATATTTTGAGAATTACCGGATATACTGAAAAATGAAAAGATGATTAAAGCAGCTATGCGTCTCAAAAGGCAGAATCTTTTACCAAACCTACACAATTAAAGCCGAATTAAAAACGTGTAACACCATTTTTCAATCATGCTTTTTCAAGCAGGGGTTTTCTATATCTTTGTTGCCCATGGCAAACAAAACAAAATCCGCAAAAAACGGGAGTAAACAACCCGATAAGTTTAAACAGGAAAAAGAAGAAACTGTAGAGGTTAAAAAGTTGCTTAAAGATGAGCGCACACACAAAATTGCAGGTATTGGGCTATTGCTTTTAGCATTTTTACTTTTTATTGCTTTCACATCGTATTTATTTACCTGGCAAAAAGACCAAAGCCTGGTTAATGATGCCGGCTGGAACCTTTTAAAAACTAACGACCTTAAAGTAGATAACCTGTTAGGTACTCTTGGCGCTTTTTTATCGCACCTGTTTATTTATAAAGGTTTTGGGGTAGCGTCTTATCTTTTTTGTACCACATTTTTTGTATTTGGTATTAATCTTTTTTTTGGAAAAAAAGTTTTCCAGGTTTTTCGTAACATAAAATATTTAATTGTGGGGCTGCCTATTGTAAGCGTAAGTGCTGCAAGCATTTTTAAAGGCAACCCTTTTCCCTGGGGAGGCGCTGCCGGCGATATGATGAGAGACTGGCTATACAGTACCATTGGGCAGGTAGGTACTGTAGCTGTTTTGCTGGTTGCCATACTTGCTTATGTGATATGGCGATTTAACCCATCATTTAAAATACCGGCAAAAAAATCGATAACTGCTGCTGCCGAAGATTTTGTACCAACTGCAGAAGAGTTATCAGAAAAACATGCATGGGATGCAAATGAAGATGAATCAAAAAAAAATTCATTAAAAGGTAACAGCACTATGTTACAAACCACGCATGCAGAAAATACAACACCCTTACACAATATAAATTTGATTGAAAAAGAAGCAGATGAAAAAGTTGAACCGGTAGTTGTTGTACAAAAAGAAGAAGTTACTGCAAAGCTGATAACACCAAGCGATATGCCGCTTGAAATAAAATCAACTCCCGAAAAAAATGAGGACGAACCTGTGGTTGCCGAAAAACAACTATCAACAAAACCATACGACCCCGTACTTGATTTGCGTGATTATAAATACCCTGAACTTGACCTGTTAGAAAGCCATGGCATAGATAAGATTGTGCAGGATGCAGATGAACTGGAAAATAACAAAAACCAAATCATCAACACACTAAAAAATTACGATATACAAATACAAAAGATTTATGCAACCGTAGGGCCTACTGTTACTTTATACGAAATTATACCTGCAGCGGGTGTGCGTATATCAAGAATTAAAAACCTGGAAGATGATATTGCACTGAGCCTTGCAGCGCTTGGCATACGTATTATTGCTCCTATTCCCGGTAAAGGAACAATTGGAATTGAAGTACCCAATGCTAAAAAAAGCATGGTGAGTATGAAGACCTTGCTATCATCAGAAAAATTTCAGAAAAATAATTTTTCATTACCTATTGCCATCGGTAAAAAAATTGATAATGAAAACTTTATTGTTGACCTGGCCAGTATGCCGCATTTATTGATGGCGGGGGCCACAGGGCAGGGAAAATCGGTTGGGCTAAATGCTATATTGGTTTCATTGCTGTACAAAAAACATCCATCGCAATTAAAATTTGTATTGGTTGATCCAAAAAAGGTGGAGTTGAGTATTTATAAAACCATCGAAAATCATTTTTTGGCAAAATTGCCCGGCGAAGAAGACGCCATCATTACCGATACTAAAAAAGTAGTGCATACCCTAAATGCCATGTGTATTGAGATGGATAACCGGTACGACCTGCTGAAAGAAGCCGGCTGCCGCAACATTAAAGAATACAACGAAAAATTTATAAGCCGTAAACTTAATCCCGAAAAAGGGCACCAGTATTTACCATTTATTGTTTTGGTTGTAGATGAATTTGCCGACCTGATAATGACTGCTGGCAAAGAAGTGGAAATGCCCATTGCCCGATTGGCACAGTTGGCAAGAGCTATAGGCATACATCTTATTATTGCTACGCAAAGGCCATCGGTAAATATTATAACAGGAACCATTAAAGCCAACTTTCCGGCACGTATTGCATTTAAAGTGAGCAGTAAAATTGATAGCCGCACCATTTTAGATACAGGCGGTGCAGAACAATTAATTGGTAAGGGCGATATGCTTATTAGCTATAATGGAAACATTGTTAGGTTACAATGTGCTTTTGTAGATACACCCGAAGTAGATAAGATTGTAGATTTTATTGCCGGACAGCGTGGATATCCACAACCTTTTCTTTTGCCTGAGTATATTGATGAAAAAGATATGGAAGGCAAAGATTTTGATTTGGGCGATAAAGATCCTTTGTTTGAAGATGCTGCAAAATTGATTGTTGCCAGCCAGGTAGGTAGTACATCATTATTACAACGTAGGATGAAACTTGGTTATAACCGTGCCGGCAGGCTTATGGACCAATTAGAAGCCGCAGGCATTGTTGGGGCAAACCAGGGAAGTAAAGCTCGTGATGTTTTGATAAAAACCGAAGCCGACCTTCTACAAATACTTAGTACTTTTTAGATGAAATAAGTTACTGCAAAAATAAAATACACTAACCTTGTATTGCCTGGTTTTCTTTAAACAACTTAAATCACATGTCTAAATATCTTTTTATTGGCTTAGGAAATATTGGGGCAGAATATGCAAATACACGCCATAATATTGGCTTTGATGTGATAAATGCATTTGTGATGAAACATGGCGGCAGCTTTAAGGTTGACAGGCTTGCTTATGTAGCCGAAATAAAATATAAAGGCAGGCAGGTAGTGTGCATTTGCCCTACCACATTTATGAATTTAAGTGGCAGGGCATTTAAATACTGGTTAGATAAAACAAAAGTTCCTTTAGAAAATACACTAACAATTGTTGATGATTTGGCTTTGCCGCTTGATAAAATACGTTTAAGGGCCGGTGGATCGCCTGCCGGGCATAACGGCCTTAAAGATATACAGATGATATTGGGTACCGATGCTTATCCTAAACTTAGGTTTGGAATTGGCAATAATTATCCAAAAGGTATGCAAGCCGATTTTGTATTAGGCAAATGGCAAAAAGCCGAAGAACCACAGGTACTTAAAAAAATTGAGTGCTGTATTGAAATAATGGAAGCATTCATCACCATTGGTATAGATCAAACCATGTCGGCATACAATAATATTTCAATTAAAACATAGCAATAATAATTAAAATACAATTGGTTCTTTTTAGCTATTTATCTATATTCGTGCAGTAATCATTATACCTAAAAAAACAACCTGATATGAAGATCATTTGTGTGGGAAGAAACTATAAGGACCATGTTAAAGAGTTAAATAATGCCATTCCAGATGAGCCGGTTATTTTTATGAAGCCCAAAAGTGCATTATTACAAAGCCATACACCATTTTATTATCCCGAATTTACCAATGAACTGCATTACGAATGTGAATTGGTATTAAGAGTTTGCAAAAATGGTAAATATATACAGGAAAAACATGCTTCTAATTATTACGATGCCGTTACGGTTGGGATAGATTTTACAGCAAGAGACCTGCAGGATGATTTAAAAGCAAAAGGCCTACCCTGGGAAAAAGCAAAAGCATTTGATAATTCGGCAGTGGTGGGTAAGTTTATACCGCTTGCACCGGGCTTCAATAAAAAAAATATTCAATTTCACCTGTTGAAAAATAATGAAAAAGTGCAGGAAGCTAATTCGGCAGATATGATTTTTAGTATTGATAAAGTGATTGAAAATATCTCAAAATATTTTTCATTGAATATAGGCGACCTTATATTTACCGGCACACCTGCCGGTGTTGGAGAGTGTGTAGTGGGCGATGTGATGGAAGGTTTTATTGATAAACAGAGCCTGTTTACCGTAGAAGTGAAATAAACAGATTTGTGTAAGATATTTCTTTTTATCGCTGAAGATTAAAACTCAGCGATTTTTTTTATTTATACCTTTGGCACTATTATCTTATCAGCTAGCATATTTATTGATAAATGATTGAAACGGAAATTTTATTAAAAGCCTATCGCCTGATGTGTAATGCAGGTGCAATGGCTAAAACATACGAGAGCAACAGGCAGATTTGTAAATATGTTCATTCAACAAGCCGTGGCCACGAAGCTATACAATTGGCCACAGCATTTCATTTGCTTCCCTGCGATTATGTTAGCCCTTATTACCGTGATGAAAGTATTTTATTGGGAATGGGTTTTACCCCTTATGAGTTAATGCTTCAATTGCTTGCCAAAGGCAATGATATTTTTACCGGTGGCAGGGAATATTATGCTCATCCAAATTATAAGGGCGATGATAAGGCAAATATCATTCATCAAAGCAGCGCCACTGGTATGCAGGCGATACCAACAACAGGTATTGCACAAGGCATAAAATTTTTAGAAAAAATACAATCACCCAAATTACACAAAGGCCCCCATGGCGAACTGCCCGTTGTAGTATGTTCTTTAGGCGATGCGTCGGTAACCGAAGGTGAGGTGAGCGAAGCATTCCAGTTTGCGGCCTTACACCAATTACCTGTTATTTATTTAATACAAGATAATGGATGGGGTATAAGTGTTACAGCCGGCGAAGCCCGTACATCCAATGCCAACGAAATGATTAAAGGCATTAAAGGAATTAAACGCATCAGTATAGATGGCAGCGATTTTTTACAGAGTTACGATGTAATGAAAAATGTGATAGATGAAGTGCGTAAAGAAAGGTATCCTTTTCTTGTACACGCAAGGGTACCATTGCTGGGGCATCATACCAGCGGTGTACGAAAAGAATTTTACCGAACTGAAGAAGACCTTGCTTTACATGCAGCAGATGATCCAAGGCCAAAACTTAGAAATAAATTATTGGAGCTTGGTATATCTGAAGATGCCTTGCTGGAAATAGAAACAGAAGCTGAAAAAGAGATAGCTCGTCATTTCCAGGGCGCTGTTGCAGCACCTGAACCTGAATCATCAACCGTTAGTGACTTTGTTTTTGTACCAACACCTGTTACCGAAGAATTTGGCGAAAGGGCGCCAGCCGGTAAAGAAAAAGTTTTAATGGTAGATGCAGCTTTGTTTGCCATTAGGGAAATAATGGAAGATTACCCCGAAGCGCTTTTGTACGGGCAGGATGTGGGCCGCAGGCTGGGCGGCGTTTTTAGAGAAGCAGCCACATTAGCCGAGCAATTTGGCGACCATCGTGTTTTTAATACAGCCATACAGGAAGCATACATCATTGGTTCTACAGTTGGCATGAGCGCTGTTGGTTTAAAACCAATAGTGGAAGTACAGTTTGCCGATTATATTTATCCGGGGTTTAACCAATTGGTAACCGAAATTTCAAAGAGTTGTTATTTAAGTTGCGGAAAATTTCCTGTGCAAACTTTAATTCGTGTGCCCATTGGCGCTTATGGAGGAGGCGGGCCTTATCACAGCGGTTGTGTTGAAAGTACTTTGCTTACTATTAAAGGGATAAAAGTTGTTTATCCTTCAAATGCAGCCGATATGAAAGGGTTGCTAAAGGCAGCCTTCCTTGATCCAAACCCGGTGGTGATGCTTGAGCACAAAGGTTTATATTGGAGTAAAGTGCCCGGCACCGAAGATGCAAAAAATACTGAACCTTCAAGAGATTATATCATCCCGCTGGGCAAAGCAAATATTGTGTTGCATGCCGATGAAGATTATATTGATAACGGCGAAACATGCTGCATCATCACCTATGGCATGGGGGTATATTGGGCAAAAGAAGCGGCAAAAAATTATAACGGCAAAATTGAAATTGTTGACTTACGCAGCCTTTTTCCATTAGACGAAAAATTAGTTTTTAATACAGTTAAAAAACACGGAAAATGCCTGATAGTAACAGAAGAGCAGCAACATAATTCATTTGCCGAGGCGCTGGCAGGCCGTATATCAAAAGCCTGTTTCCGTTACCTGGATGCACCGGTAGAAGTGTTGGGGGCGCTTGATTTGCCAGCAGTGCCAATGAATATTGAACTGGAAAAAGCCATGCTGCCCAATGCACACAAGGTTTCGCAAAGAATTGAACAACTTCTCAGGAATTAGCTGTCAAATTTTTATCCAAATCGCCTATATTTGCACCCCGTTAAACACATAGGTCGGGGTAGCTCAGCTGGTTAGAGCATCGGATTCATAACCCGAAGGTCGGCAGTTCAAGTCTGCTCCCCGATACTGTTAAAGCTCCTGTTTGGGAGCTTTTTTGTTTTTGTGTATATAGGTTTTATGGTTAAACCATTTTATCCTCTATTACATATCAAATATTTCAAAATGTCATACCAAAGTAAATAAAAGTATTTATTTACTTTTATTAGTTTGTATTGTTTATCTTTGCTCTATAATTAACAATTAAAATAAAGATCATGAGTACTATGACAGAAAATATCCTCAATGTAACCTTACTTGAGCCAAAGCAGAAACACCCCACCATTTTTGTTCGTTTTGATGAACTGAACGAAGGAGAGAGTTTAACCATCCACAACGATCATGATCCCAAACCCCTGTACTACCAGTTACTTGGCGAAAGGGGAAATATTTTTGTGTGGGAATACCTGGAACAAGGGCCCGAATGGTGGAAAGTGAAAATATCTAAAAAAGTTACCGGCGAAAACGATGAAACTCTTGGACAAATTGCTGCAAAAGATTTACGCAAAGCCGAAATATTTAAGAAGTACGGACTTGATTTTTGTTGCGGCGGTAAAAAAACAGTGAAAGAAGCCTGTGCAGAAAAAGGATTAGATGTAACCAAAATTGAACAGGAATTACAGCAAGCCGATAAAGTAGTACATTCAAGGCCCATACCATACAATGACTGGAGCCTTGATTTTTTAGCAGATTATATTGTAAACACCCATCACAGTTACGATAAAAAAACTTTGCCCGAATTAACAGGTTATGCAACCAAAGTGGCAAGTGTACATGGGCAGCAACATCCCGAGCTATATAAGATTAAAACTTTGGTGGATGAAATAAATGCTGAATTATCTGCACACATGATAAAAGAAGAGAAGATTTTATTTCCATACATCAAGGCCCTGGTATCGGCACAGTCAAATGAACAGGTTCCACAGGCAGCACATTTTGGTACAGTAAAAAATCCCATCAATATGATGGAGATGGAGCATGAGCTTGTTGGAAAAAATATGGAAGAGATAAGAGTTTTATCTAAAAATTATACAGTACCCGATGATGGTTGTGCATCATACAGCCTTTTGTTTAATATGCTTGATGAATTTGAAAACGATCTTCATTTGCACATACATCTCGAAAACAATATTCTTTTTCCTAAGGCGCTCGACCTGGAGAAAAAATTAAGTGAGAAAGCTTAGTAACGAATTTAAAAATTGTACAAGTGAATTAACCTGTCATGAAAGATTCCACATCACCCATCAAAAGAAGCCCGGCGCTCATACAGTTTTCAAGGGAGCATCATTTTGGCCTGTTATTGGGGTGGAAGATAAGGCATGGCATTAAAAAGAATATTTCTACAGAAAGGATAAATGCTTATACAATTTTTTTCTTTGAGAACGAGCTGGCAAAACATTTTAAAGAAGAAGAAAAAGACTTGTTTGTAAAACTTCCTGTTGATGACAATTTACGCAAACAGGCATTTGATGAGCATGCATATATTTACCGGTTGGCTGATGAACTGAGAGAAAATAAGACGGATAAAAATTTGCTGTTAAAATTTGCCAATGTGCTGGATAGCCATATTAGGTTTGAAGAAAGGACTTTGTTTAATCACATTCAACAGCTTTTATCAAATGAAGCATTAAAGCAATTGGAAGATAGCCATAGCAAAAGAAAATCTGATGTAGATGATAAATGGGATGATCATTTTTGGGAAAATTAGTAACCAGGGTTTATTTTGCTAAAAAAAATTAAAATGCAACACACTAAGAAAATAACATTCTATACAGTTGTACATATAATGGCTGTATTTTTTTTGATGGCTTGTAATCGGCTGGGTAATAATGATACAGATTCGCACAACCAACATACAACATCCGAATTGCAGCAGGAAGCTGCGTCCAACCTGTCTTTAAATAACGGTGAAAAATGGAAAGCAGATTCAAGCACCAATAAAAATGTAACCGATTTGTATAATGTAATTTCAGATGCTAACCCTGTAGTACCGGAAGATTTTATAAAAACCGGCAAAGCAATACAATCTACAATTGATAAGATGGTTAAAGAATGCAGGATGAAGGGAGCAGAGCATGAAAACTTACATCATTGGCTTGAACCTTTGATGCAGATGAATAAGAAAATGGCGCTTGTTGCATCGGCCGATGATGGGAAAGAGTTGTTTGGTAAGTTGAGAAAACACATTGAAAAGTACAGTGAGTATTTTGAATAACCGTTATTAGGTAGCCGGTTGTGTAAAAAAATTGCAATGACAAAAACAATTAATGCTGATACAAAAATAGCAACACTGTTAAAGGAAAATCCGGCAGCGTTAGATGCCATCATCAGCATATCTCCCAAATTCAACAAGCTGCGTAATCCACTTTTACGTAAATTAATGGCTTCCCGTACTTCTATCAGTATGGCAAGTAAAGTAGGTGGCTGTACGGTAAACGATTTTTTTAATAAGCTGGAGCCATTGGGTTTTTTAATAGACAGGAATGTAAAAACTACAGATAGTGCCGCTCAAAAACAAACTCCGGCATTTATGCAAAAAATTTCGGAAACCGATATTGTAGAGTTGGATGTACGTGCCCAAATTGAAACCGGGAAAGATCCGCTTAACCTTATTATGAAAGCAGTGAAACAATTAAAACCGGGGCAGTTATTTAAATTAATTAACAGTTTTGAACCTGTACCGCTTATGTTGTTATTAGAAAAACAAGGATTTGAATCATATGCCGAAACAATTGATGACAACCTTGTTTATACATTTTTTCATAAAAGCATGGCTGCGCCTGTAAAAGAAACTGATTTAAATGGTGCAAGTGAGGGATGGGATGAAATGATGCAACAGTTCGATGACAAGATGGAAACAGTTGATGTACGGCAACTTGAAATGCCTTTACCTATGCTTACTATTTTAGATGCATTGGATAAATTACCTGCTGATAAAGCTTTGTATGTGATTCATAAAAGGATACCTGTTTTTCTTTTACCCGAATTAACCGAACGTAAATTTGATTACCGGGTAAAAGAAGTAGGTGATGGGGAAGTGTATCTTTTAATTTTCAGGAAATAAAATGTTAGCTGCTGCTACCAATACAAACGTTAAAAACACATCTTATAAAGTTGTACTTCCTTTTTACCTGTACGCTGCTTTTTCTTTTTTAGCAGCTGCAGTTTTGTTATTTATATCAACCAGTACTTTTTCGGGTCATTATTTTCAACCTAAAATTTTAGCCATCACCCATACCATGGCATTGGGCTGGGGTACCATGATAATTTTAGGAGCCAGCCACCAGTTAGTACCGGTATTAATAGAATCAAAACTATACAGCAATACACTTGCTTATATTTCATTTATACTTGCAGCTATTGGCATTCCTTTACTGGTATATGGTTTTTATATTTTTGATATGGGCTGGCCTGCTCAATGGGGCGGATGCTTAGTTGCTTTGGCCATACTTGCTTATCTCATTAATATTGCCGTAAGCATTATAAAAAGTAAAAGCGAAAATGTTCATGCTATATTTGTTTTTACTGCTACTGCCTGGTTGTTTTTTACTGTTGTTTTAGGATTGGCGCAAGTACATAATTTTACTGCAAATATCCTGCCTTCCGATTCATTGCATTATCTTACCCTGCATGCACATGCCGGTATAGTTGGCTGGTTCTTATTGTTAGTGCTGGGTATTGCTTCACGTTTAATACCAATGTTCCTGATTTCAAAATACAATAATGCAAAATTGCTATGGTGGATTTATACATTGATAAATCTTGCTATCCTTGTTTTCATTGCATTATTCCTGTACCCAGGCAACCGGGTTTTATTATTTGCCCCGGTAATTTTGATATTTGCTGCCTTAAACCTCTTTATTTATTATTGCTTACAAGCATATAAGCAACGGATAAGAAAACAAGTGGATGAGCAGGTGAAATTATCATTGCTTAGCGTATTGATGTTACTGCTACCGGTTTTGCTTTTGATTATTGTGATTATTTTTTTAATAAGCACCACCGGCGAAAAATTAAATCTCATCCTTACTTATGGATTCTTAATTTTTTTTGGATGGATAACAGCCATCATCCTGGGTATGACATTTAAAACACTTCCATTTATTGTTTGGAACAAAATGTATCATCAACGTTCGGGGTTAGGTAAAACTCCCAATCCAAAAGATTTGTTCAATAACAATATCTTTAAATCAATGGCGGTAGCATATATAGCAGGGTTTATAATTTTTGTTATTGGTATATTAACAGGTAAGGATATTTTATTAAAGTCAGGTGCAGTATTATTATTAATTACTGCCCTGTTGTATAACCAAAATGTATTGAAAGTGATTTTACATAAACCCAAACAAGCATGAGTGTGATTACCAACAATAATATCAAAAGTACCATTGCGCTGGGGGCATTACAAAATGTGATGGACCCCGAAATTGGGCTAAATGTGGTGGACCTTGGGTTAATTTACCAGTTGGATTTTGATGAGGAAAATAAAATTGTGTATTGCAGTATGACGTTAACTACGCAGTTTTGCCCCATGGGCGAATCAATTACCGATGGGGTAAAAAATGCTTTACAAAGTGTATTTACTGGCGATACTATTATGGTGGAGCTTACTTTTGATCCACCCTGGAACCACGAACTGATTTCACCCGAAGGAAAAGAATTTTTAAACAGATAACCATGCTCAGCCTCACTTGCAAAACAGCTATTAAAGCGGTCATTTACCTGGCGTCTAAATACAATGCAGGCGAAAAGGCCGGTATAAAAGAAATTGCAGAATACATTGATGCAAGCGAACATACCGTTGGCAAATTGTTGCAAACACTGGTGAAGGAAAATATCATCAACAGTTCTAAAGGCCCCACCGGTGGATTTTATATAGATAATAAACAATGGACCCAGCCAATAATTAATATAGTATACGCCATTGATGGTAAAGAAGTATTTAACCAATGCGGTTTAGGTTTAAGCAAGTGCTCGGCCTCTCATCCATGCCCCATTCATGATGATTACAAAGCTGTACGAGATCTTTTTGAACAACTGTGTAAAAGAAAAATCATTAGCGATCTGCACAGTTCGGTAAACACAGGACTAACTTACCTGGTAGGTTAAACCAGTTACCTTAACCTTTTTTTGAATTCAGGAAAGCTATACCTCCATCAATATCTTCTGCAAGCTGCTGTATAGTTTTTGTTTCAAACAAACTTATCAACTGTTGTTTAATGTTTTTATATTGACTATGCATGGGGCAGGGCTTGGCCTCCGAACATTTGTTTAGGCCCAATACACACTTGTCTAATATTTTACTTTCGCCCATTGCAATTAGGATGGCCCTTACAGGTAATTTTTTAGACTGTTCAGTAATATAAAAACCTCCTTTAGGCCCTCTCACTGCGCTGATAACTTTATTGCCGGGTGTAAGCAATTGCAAAATTTTTGCAGTAAATGAAACTGGTGAGTCAATTGCTTTAGCTATTTCATGGATGCTCAGCTTGTTATCAACCGAACTTTTTTGTGCAATGTAAATGGTGGCCCTTAATGCATATTCTGTAGCTTTTGAAAACATAATTATTGTTAAGAATGAAAACGAAAGATTTAATATACAAATAAATTATTGCTTACCCATTCGGCATACGAATCTTTTGTTTCAAATAATTTTAGCCTGCTAAGATGGATATGTTCCGGTAATTGCTCCTGCATTATTCTTTTTATATATAGTAATAGGTTTTCAGCAGAAGGTTCTGCATCAAAAACAAATAAGTTGTTGGCAACTGTAATGGTACTGTTTGCTTCTATGAATTTTTTTGATAATAGCAGGTGGTGGTCCAACTTATCTATTATAAATGCTGTTACAATGTTTTTTATTTCTTTAAAATCAACCACAAAGCCCGGCTCAGGGATATAACCATCGCTGTTAAATACTGAAGATACCGTTACATGCAGTTCGTATGTGTGGCCATGAATGTTTTTACAAGCTCCGTAATATCCATGTATGGCATGAGCCATTTCGAAATGAAAAATTTTTGTAACTGATAGCATTGTATGAATTATACAGATTGAAATTGATCTATGATGAATACCGTTTCATTTTTTTTACTTTTAATAAATAGCTTTTTATAATGGCAAATGAATTGGTTTTTTATCAGGGGAAACAAAACAAGATAGAAGCCTGTTATTAAGCCAACACCTGATACAAAAAATATAATGAAATATGGCCTTAATTGCAGCATCATGCTGCTGAATGGGATACTGGTATCATCCATTTGCCATTTGGCCTTTAAAATGCCTGCCATTACAAGGCTTAACCAAAAAAATAATAAAGAAATATTGGCTGTATAATAGCCACGATTTATCCATTTGATACTTTTTTCAAAAGGCATGCAACTGTCTTTAAGTACATCAAAAGCAATGGCCAGTAAAATAAAACTGTTGATACCGATGGTGGCACCCATAGTGTGGGCTACGGTTATATGTGTGCCATGTGTATATACATTAATGGCAGGGATAGACATGGCGATGGCAAGCAGCAATGTTAAAAAAATCCATACATCTGCAGCCAGCAGAAATCGGTAAGCTGCCTGGTGATAATGCCTGCGTGCAGTATCTACCGATGACTTCCAAAGCCAGATAATCCGGCCTAATATGAACAACTCTGTCATACTAACGGCATAGCCTATATGCTTTACAAAAGGGTAGGTGGGCAAAGTGTAAATATGGTGCCCCCAGTTAAACATAAGGTTAAACAAGCTTGTAAAATAAAGTACAAATGCAATGGGTGCATGGCTGTATTTTTTACTGCCGCTTATTTTTTCCATCAGGAAGATACTGCTTCCATAAATAAGCATATTCCACGAACCTACCATAGATCCATACGATTTCCATTGCACTGTCATATCATTTACCACGTTACTTCTAAAATAAGGTATCAACCATAAATACGATTCAATAAATGTAAACAGGAAAAAGAATAAGCCTGTTAGCCACATCCAAACATATACCGGTAAGTTTTTAAAACTTTCAAGCGATGCCATGAAGTTGATAATGAAAAGTATCCAGCCGGTAGCCAGCGGCATTGCCAGCAAGGGGTGAAACTCCCAGTATTCCCTGCCGCCAAATACACCAAAAACATAAGTGATAAGAATAACCACAACAGTAATAGAGAATATGCCAAACTGTATTTTAAGCAACAAGGGAGAGAAAATTTTTTTACCATTGTATTGTTGCAGGTAAGTAAGCACCGAGCCCATGGCCGCAAATATTATCCAAAATATAACTGATGAAACGTGTAGCGGTCTCATTTTTTCAAACGACAGGAATTGTTTTAAAAATTTAGGAGCCAGGTATTGTAAGGCGCCTGTTAAACCAAACAACATACCAATGGCCAGCAACAGTAAACCGGCTATTATAAAAAGTTTGGAAGCGCTTAAATTATTTTTGTTCGATGGTTCCATCATAGTTAATTGTAAAAGTTTTTGGATCTGATGTTCCCGATGCATCAATATCTTTTAAATAAGTTAATAACGATTTTGTTTCGGCTTCAGATAAATTAAAAACTGGCATAGCACCAACACCTGCATTTAAAAACGACCGGATATATGCAGGCCCTCTTTTTGAATACACATTGGTAAGATCGGGGCCCAGGAAACCGCCCAGCCCATACACCTGGTGGCAGGCATTGCAGTTATACTGCTGCCAAACCATTTTACCTGCATCCACTTCTTTTTTTACCGGCTTGCTTTTTACCGGTAACGACATGTATAAGAAAAACGAATAGCTTAAAAAGCCCAGTAACAGAATAATAAGCGTGGCACTTTTTTGTCGCTTTAAAAACATAAAAAATAAATTAAAATAATTAAAGACAAAGTTATCTTTAATTATTATCTTTGCCCAATAATTTTATTCCATGAAAGGCAGCATAAAAAAGATTGTGATTACCGACTATCAAAATAAGAGGGTTATCTTCAAAAAAGAATTTTACAGTTTTTCGTTGTTGAGTCGTTTTCAACGATTTAATTTAATTTTTAAAACACATACACATTGGCGCCTGCTTTATTTATATGATACGATAATAAAAAAAAGATGAACAAAGATATTTGCTTATGAGAGCCCCATTAATCCTTTGAGAAACAGGTTGTATATTTTTGAGTGATTTTTTAATCATTGATGGAATGATGCTTTGCCAATATCCTATTTAGCAGACTTTTAAAAAAACCGGTTGATGTTCTGTCAACCGGTTTTTATTTTTATTTAACTGATAGGCTTTAATTTGGCAGTGAAATGCCTTAATGCAGGCGCTTCTTCAATTATTTGCAGGCCTTTTAATTGTTTCCTGTTTTTATAAACTTCAATAATTACTTCGGCCACGTAATCGATATGACTTTGTGTATATACACGCCGGGGGATGGCCAACCTCACCAGCTCCATTTGTGCTGGAATTAATTTTTTGTCGTGGTTGTATTTTCCAAACATCAAAGAGCCTATTTCCACAGATCGTATTCCGCCTTCAACATATAAAGCGCCGGCTAAAGATTGAGCCGGGTAATGTTCGGCAGGTATATGTGGCAACATTTCTTTTGCATCCAAATACACTGCATGCCCACCTGCCGGTTGCATTACCGGCACACCTGCTTCAATCAACTTTTTTGTAAGGTATTCAATACTCTTTATTCGGTACTGCAAGTAATTTTCATCAAGTACTTCCTGCAAGCCTATAGCAATAGCTTCCAGGTCTCGGCCGGCAAGGCCTCCATATGTTGGAAAACCTTCTGTAATAATTAACAGGTTACGGCATTGTAAAGCAAGCGCTTCATCCTGCATGGCAAGAAAGCCGCCAATATTTGCAAATGCATCTTTTTTGGCGCTCATGGTGCATCCATCGGCATACGAAAAAAGTTCAAGCGCTATTTCCTTAACTGCTTTACCTGCATAACCTTTTTCTCTTTGTTTTATAAACCAGCAGTTTTCTGCAAAACGGCAGGCATCAATAAAAAGTGGGATGTTGTTTTCTTTACATAAAGCACTCACTGTTTTTATGTTTTGCATGCTTACGGGTTGGCCACCACCCGAATTATTGGTTACCGTAATAATGCAAAGTGGAATATTGGCAGCGCCTTTTTCGGCAATGAATTTTTTAAAAGCTTCTGTATCCATATTGCCTTTAAAAGGAGCAGGTACAGTTGGCAGTTTACCTTCGGGGCAAAGAAGGTCAATGCCTTGGGCCCCGGTAAACTCTATATTGGCACGAGTTGTATCAAACAGGGTATTGCTTACAAAATATTTTCCTTTGCCGCCAAGTATGCTGAAAAGGATTTTTTCTGCAGCTCTTCCCTGGTGTGTAGGGATAATCAATGGCATACCTGTAATTTCCTGTACTGTTTTTTCAAAACGAAAAAAACTGGGGCTGCCGGCATATGATTCATCGCCCTGCATAATACCAGCCCATTGGTTGCTGCTCATAGCGCTGGTGCCGCTATCGGTGAGTAGGTCAATTAATACATCTTTGGCATATACATGAAAAAGATTAAAAAATGCTTTTTCTAAAATGATTTGCCTTTCTTCTTTTGTATTGAAATATATGGGTTCAACGGATTTTATCCGAAACGGTTCTATAATCGTATTCATAATGATAAAAAAATAAGTGAAAAATTAAATCAGCCATAGTTGTGTGAGAGCTGTAATCAGGATGGACGGCTGATGATATTTTTCCAGAGTTGCATAAAGCAAAATATTTTTATCAATTGGCAGATACAAAAATAGTAACATTCAATTAATTTACTTTAAGCCGGTAACTTGCTCAACCGGTTTATTGCTAAACAACAGTTTACCATTAAAATTTACCTCCCAGGTTACGGGGATAGCTTTTTTAAGCATACTGCTTACACCGCAATATTTTTCCTGCGAATCTGTAACTGCATTTAAAGCTGCTTCTTTTACATTTTCATCGCCTTTAAAATCGTAACAGATATGTATAGAAGTATATTGAATGGGCGCTTGTTTGCTTAACTCGCCAGTTATCGTCATGTTTAAATCATCAACAGGGCTGCCCGATTTACGAAGCAACGCAACAATATCCATTCCTGTGCAGCCAGATAAAGCTGCTAATACATAGGGTTTGGGGATAGGTGCTGTATCTTCTCCTCCCGATCTTTCGGGAGCATCCATTATTACTGTGTGACCGTTTATTAAAGCATTAAACTGCATCTTGCCCATCCATTGAGTTTCTATTACATGATTTGCCATAGTTATTAATATTTTTGTTACTAATAAGGCAAAACTAAAACCCCAATGTGTTTTGTATTGTAACTTAAATCACATTCAAATTAAAACAGTACATGATATTCGTCATGTTTTAAGCAAATGATTTTCTCTTCCTTTTAATGGGTTAAGATATTTTAGTAGTTATTCCAAAATTAAAAAGATAGATTGCAGCAAGCCTAAATTTTATGCTGTATTTCTTTTTGCCAACGACATCATAAATGCGCCGGTAAATAAAAGTAATGCAGCTATCAGCAGCATCTCATTTACAAAGGGTATAATGTGGTAACTCATGGCGGCTGTACCCTGAATCATTAATACAATTTCGTTGAGCATAACTGCGCCCGAAAATATATAAATGCCCATTGTAGTTATCTTGTTAAGCTGAAAATGCATTTCGGAAAAAATATAACCAAGCAGGAACAAACTGATAACACCCAGCAACACCAGGTGCAGGTAACCAATTACTATAGGCCTGAAACCAAATGCAAGATCGCTTAAAGAAGGTATGGTAGAGCCAAGTTGTAATAACAACTTTATAGATAGTGCCAGCAATGATAGGCCAATAATATATCTAACAGTAAATGAAAACTGATTTTTAATATTGCTCCATTTTAATTTTATAAGATTAACCAGCCAAATAAAACCTATCACCTGTGTAAATGATGCAATTACAATCATAATGTAAACCCATAAAGGCATTTTCATCCATAAGGTTGATAAGAAATAAGCAGGTACTGCTGCATAAGCAAATAACCAGAATATTCTTTTTAATGAATCATTTGATACATTAAATCGGTTAAGCATGGTATTCAATAATCCCATGCAGCCAAAAAAGAACCAGCCGTTGTATTGAAAATGCAGGTAAAAATATTCGGCCGCCAGGTATAATTTCTGGTTAATGGTTTTTTCAATCATCATTATAGTTAAGGCAAATGCTCCCAGCGATGCCAATGCATTAAATAATACGGCGGCTTTAAACCAGCTATGTGCAGGCGATTTTATTGGTAGCCGGTTTAAATCTCTCCAAAATATAAATGCAAAAAAATACGAAACAAGTATGGATGCAGTAGAAAAGATAATAGAAAACAACCCATAACCCTGAATAGGGAAAGCAACCAGCATGCCATAAGCAGTAAACAGGTTGGCCATTATAAGCCAGCGGTATTTTTTATACACATCTTTTTTACTTTGTTGAGCCAGGTAAATAACCAACAGGGTCATCAATGCCTGGGTTACCCAGCCGGCAAATGCAAAATGTGAATGGCCGTGCAGTAAATGTTTTTGATTGATGAATGGAAGTGGGTATAAAATTTTATACCTGAGAATAACACCCAATGTGGCAACAATCATTAAGTTGATGAGTGCTAATTTAAGCCAGCGATACAGCGGAGACACCATATTTTCTGTTTAATGCAAAACTAATATTTGATTTTTAAAAATGCTAACACCTTCATCATCAACAATAGACTTTGCCTTTATTAATAATCAATTCACCTTTTTGTTGCATGTTTTTCATGGTACGTATAACGGTTTCAACCCTAAAACCGGTCATATCTGCAATTTGTTGTCGGGTTAATTTAAGTTTATTGCATTTAGTACAAATATTTTTCTGATGTTCTTTAAAATATTTTAGTAAAGAACTAATACTGTTTTCGGGATTATGGTTGGCCAGTTCTTTTAAAATTAAAAATTTAAAACGCAGCCTTTGTGTAAGCAGTTTCGAAAATTTAAAATGTAGTTGTGGGTTTTCTTTCAATATATCGTAAAAAGAATCTTTATGCAGGCGTATAATTACCGAATCTTCGTCGGCAATGGCAGTGGCGGCAAAGGGCCCGTCATCAAACAAAGCAAATTCACCAAAACATTCGCCGGGTTCTATCAATATTTGTATAAATTCTTTGCCCTGCTCATTAATATTTACCCATCTTACTTTTCCTTCTACCAGTTGATAATAAAGTGGCGAATGAACCCCTTCCTGGAAGATAATTTCCCCGGCTTTTATTTTTTTAAAAACACCTCCCCAGGCCAGTAATGTATCTATATCTATCATGCTAAAACATGCTTAGGTAAAACAAAATTAAGAGGGTGGTATTGGTATTTTTATGATGAATGACATGATTGTTTATGATTACAATCATAGGGATTTGCTTTTCAATATTTTTATGGCAAAATATCTTTGTGGAGCAAATTAAAAGTTCTTTTACAAGTGCAAAATCATTAAATTAGAGTTATGACTCAGCGCATAAAAAAATGAAATGTATGCCTGTAATCTTGTAAAATAATTTCTTAAACTTAAAATTAATCAACATGAAAAAGTTTGCATTCCTTCTGTTTTTAGGTGCATTCATTGCAGCCTGCGGTGGCAGTAATTCTGAAAATAAAGATAACCCGGCTCCATCATCTGATAAACCGGTTGCCACAGAGGTTCCAAAAGATGCATCTGGTAATCCTCCTTACGATCCTGAAAGGGGCGAAGGTAAATTTAAAAATGTACAGGTTAGCGAAAATTTAGATGCAGCTATGGCTGCCAATGGTGAAAAAGTATATGGTGTAAAATGTAGTAGCTGCCATAAATTAACCAGCGAAAAATTAGTTGGTCCGGGTTGGTTAGGTGTTACTGAGCGCCATACTGCCGATTGGATTATGAATTTTGTTACTAATACAGATGCTATGCTGGATAAAGATCCTAAGGCACAGGCTCAACTTGAAATATGCCTGGTACGTATGCCCAACCAAAACCTTAGTGATGATGATGCAAGAGCGCTTTATGAATTTATGAGAAAAAATGACGGTGTAAAATAATAACACACAATATAAATTAACCAAGATGAAGAAGTATAAACTATTGCCGGTAGCTGTTTTTGCATTCAGCATGTTAGGCTTTAATGCCTGTAAACCCAAAAATGCAGGTACAGCTGTAAATGCCGATGCTGCGGCAAAAACTTATGTGGCCCCCGGTAAGTATGATGCCTATTACAATTTTGTTTCGGGCGGTTTTAGCGGGCAATTAAGCGCTTATGGCTTACCGTCAGGCAGGTTGCTCCGTGTAATTCCTGTTTTTTCTGTTGACCCCGAAAAGGGCTATGGCTACAGTGAAGAAACAAAACCAATGTTAAATACATCGCATGGTTTTGTACCCTGGGACGACCTGCACCACGTACAACTATCTAAAACCGATGGTATGTATGATGGGCGCTGGGTTTTTGCCAATGCCAACAATACACCACGTGTAGCTAGGATTGATTTAAAAACTTTCCGCACTGCAGAAATTTTAGAATTGCCCAACAGCGGTGGTAATCACTCATCACCTTTCATTACAGAAAATACAGAGTACCTGGTTGCCGGCACCCGTTTCAGTATTCCGCCAGATGATAAAAATGGTGATGTGCCTATCAGCTCTTACAAACAGAATTTTAAAGGTACCATCAGTTTCATCAGCGTACAAAAAGATAATGGCGCTATGGACATCTCATTCCAGTTACAATGCCCCGGTTTTAATTTTGATTTAAGCCGTGCAGGTAAAGGGGTGTCAAACGGTTGGTTCTTCTTCTCTACTTATAATACAGAGCAGGCTTATACTTTATTAGAGGTTAATGCTTCTCAAAAAGATAAAGACTATATCATGGCCATTAACTGGAAAAAGGCCGAAGAATATTTTAAAGCCGGTAAAGCAAGAAAACAATCGGTGAAATATGCACATAATGTGTACGACGAAAAAACACATTCTGCTACATCGCAGATAAAAACAGAAGTTTCTGTGTTGGATGTGAAAGATTTTCCGGATATAGCTTATTTCTTCCCATGTCCAAAATCTCCACATGGTTGCGATGTAAGCCCAACAGGCGAATACATTGTGGGCAGTGGTAAACTGGCAGCACTGATACCGGTATTTAGTTTCGAAAAAATGTTGAAAGCAATTGAAGCAAAAGATTATATCGGAAATTTTGAAGGAATGCCCATATTAAAATACGAATCTGTATTGTATGGCGAAGTGAAGAAGCCCGGCCTTGGCCCTTTACATACCGAGTTTGATGATAAAGGAAATGCTTATACTTCTATGTTCGTTTCATCAGAAGTGGTGAAATGGAATATCAAAGATTTAAAAGTGGTAGACAGGGCACCTACTTATTATTCAGTAGGGCATTTAACTGTTGCCGGTGGTGATACTAAAAAACCTTATGGTAAATACCTGGTTGCATACAATAAAATTACAAAAGACAGGTTCCTGCCTACAGGCCCAGAGCTTTCTCAAAGCGCCCAATTGTATGATATTAGCGGCGATAAGATGCAATTGATATTGGATTATCCTACTATTGGCGAACCGCACTATGCACAGATAATTGCTGCAGACCTTGTTTCTCCTAACTCAACTAAGTTTTTTAAACTTGAAGAGAATAAAAACCCATACAAATCAAATGGTGAAAAAGAAACTAAAGTGGTGCGGAATGGTAACAGGGTAGATGTGTATATGACAGCAATACGCTCTCACTTAACACCTGATAATATTGAAGGTATCAGAGTTGGGGATGAAGTATATTTTCATGTTACTAACCTTGAACAGGATTGGGATGTACCGCATGGTTTTGCCATTAAAGGTGCATTAACCGGTGAGTTGTTGATTATGCCCGGCGAAACTCAAACTTTAAAATGGATACCCGAAAAAGCAGGAATATCACCTTTTTATTGTACCGATTTCTGTAGTGCATTGCACCAGGAAATGTCTGGTTATGTAAGGGTTTCTCCTGCCGGAAGTAATGTTCCTTTAAAATTTAGTACAGGAAAGATTGAAGAAACAGCAACTGATTCTCTGAAAACCAAATAGTGTACAGATGGTAAGGGAACAGGCTGCTAAAAACTGCCTGTTCCCTTTTTTATTGAACAAAAATGAGTGTTGAAGTTTGAAACCAAATTTGTACTGTTTACTTTTATAACCTGGAATCCGGAAATTTAATTTAAGAAGATTAAAACTAAAATTATGAAAGAAGATAAATTGAAACCATGGGCAAGGATATTGTTAATTATTTGCGGATTGGCACTGGTTGCAGTTTTGTTTGTACCACTTTGGCGTATCGACCTGGTGGCGCCGCAATATCCCGAAGGCCTGCGCCTGCTCATCTATCCGGGTAAACTGGGTGGTAATGTTGATATCATAAATGGACTTAACCATTACATAGGTATGAAAACTTTGCATACCGAAGATTTCATCGAGTTTACTATTCTGCCTTATATCATCGGTTTTTTTGCATTGTTTTTTATAGTGGCGGCCTTACTTGCACGTAAAAAAATTATTTATGTGCTGATGGTATTATTTATATGTTTTGGTATCCTGTCTATGTACGACTTTTGGAGATGGGAATATGATTATGGCCATAATTTAAGCCCCGATGCAGCAATCGTTGTTCCCGGTATGGCCTATCAGCCACCATTGATAGGTTTTAAGCAGTTGCTGAACTTTGCTGCCTATTCTATGCCCGATGTAGGAGGATGGATATTTGTTTCTGTTGGTGCTGTACTGCTTTTTATTACCATCATGGCTTGGCGAAGCAGTAAAAAGAAAGTATCACTATCAAAACCAATTACTGCCATTGGCTTACTTATTTTTATGAATTCTTGTAATGCAGGGCCACAACCAATAAAAACAGGTATAGATAATTGCCATTTTTGTAAGATGACAATAAGTGATGTACGTTTTGGTGCCGAACTGGTTACAAAAAAAGGTAAGGTTTTTAAATTTGATGATGCTCATTGCATTTTAAATTTCCTTGGTAGTAAAGCGGTAGAACAAAAAAATATAAAAAATATTTACTTCACTAATTATGCCGGTACCCACCAGTTGATTGATGTAAACAATGCACTACTGTTAAAAGCCGATGAACTTCGAAGCCCCATGGGCGGCAATATTGCAGCGTTTGATAATAAAGACAGCCTGGCTGTTATTCAAAAACGTTTTAATGGTAACAGTATTTCCTGGAACGATTTGTATAAGCCTTGAAAAAATTAATATACATATCACTGTTATTGTTTTTTGCCAAGGATGTATTTGCTACAATAATTCATGTAGGAAAAGAACAAAACATAAAAACCATCAGGCAGGCATTGTTATTAGCTGCTGATGGTGATACTGTGCTTGTAGGTAGCGGGCAATATCATGAACAAAATATCCTTATCAATAAATCAATTGCTTTAATTGGTATCAACCACCCCATTTTAGACGGTGATAATAAATACGAGATTATCTCCATTAAGGCAAATGCAGTAACGGTTGAAGGATTTAAACTCATCAACTCCGGCGTATCAAGCATCGAAGATTTTGCAGGTATTAAAGTGTACAACGGAAAGGATATTGTAATACGAAATAATATACTTGAAAACACATTTTTTGGTATCTATATCCAATATGGTATCAACTGCCTTATTGAAAATAATAACCTTACAGCCTACAGTAAAATTGAACAGGAAAGTGGTAATGGCATACACTGCTGGAAAAGCGATAGCCTGCGTATTTTAGGAAACAATATTATTGGCCACAGGGATGGAATTTATTTTGAGTTTGTAAAAAATTCTATCATCTGGCGCAATGTATCGGAACACAACCTTAGGTATGGCTTGCATTTTATGTTTTCGAACGACGATGCATATATATGTAATGTTTTTAGGGATAACGGTGCCGGGGTGGCAGTTATGTTTTCGAAAGGATTAAAAATGATACGCAATTATTTTGAAGAAAACTGGGGCGATGGCGCTTATGGTTTATTGCTGAAAGAAATTAGCGATGGGTATATAGAAAATAATGTGTTTGACAGAAATACGGCAGGCATTTTTATGGAAGGCGCCAGCCGCATACACATGGAAAAAAACCAGTTTATTGATAATGGATGGGCTATGCAGATACAGGCAAGCTGTATGGAAGTAACGGTACACAATAATAATTTTAAAGGCAACACTTTTGATGTGGGTACCAATGGTAACCTGGTGCTGAACGATTTTAACAACAATTACTGGGATAAATACGAAGGATACGATATTAACAAAGATAAACTGGGCGATGTGCCTTACAGGCCGGTGAGCATGTACGCCATGATTATAGAACGTAACCCGCCGGCCATGATTTTGTTTAGAAGCCTTATGGCTTCGTTACTGGATAAAACTGAAAAAGTTTTACCATCGCTAACTCCTGAGAATTTAAAAGACAACCATCCATTAATGAAACCGTTAGCATTATGATAATAGCAAGTAATGTTTCAAAAAAATTCGGCAAATTAAAAGTATTGGACAATATTACTGTTAATTGTACCAAAGGCGAGTGTATTGCATTAATTGGCCCCAATGGTTGTGGTAAAACAACATTTATAAAAAGTATTTTAGGAATGGTGGTATGTGATAGCGGCTTTATAACCTTTAACGGAAAAAATATAAAACACGATTGGAAATACAGGGAGAAAATTGGGTATATGCCACAAATAGGCCGTTATCCTGATAACATGACGATTGGCCAGGTACTAAATATGATGAAGGATATTAGGGGAAAGAAAAATTTTATACTTGATGAAGAACTGATAAACAAATTTGGATTGGATGAAATGCTCGGCAAACGCATGCGAACCTTATCGGGCGGTACCCGGCAAAAAGTAAGCGCTGCCCTTGCCTTTTTATTTAACCCCGATGTATTGATACTGGACGAACCTACGGCTGGCCTTGACCCGGTAGCTTCTGAAATTCTTAAAGAAAAAATTAATACAGAAAAAAACAAAGGGAAACTAATTTTAATCACTTCTCATATTTTAAGTGAGCTTGACGACCTGGTAACACAGGTAATATATATGCAGGAAGGTAAATTATGGTTCCACAAAAGCATCAGCGATTTAAAAGAAGATACCGGCGAAGAAAAATTATCACGTGCCATTGCAAAAGTGATGACGCAATAGCTGTGCACAACTAAAAAGCTATGTATGAAAAAGATAATTAAATATGTGATTATTGATATACTACGCAATAAAATTGTATTGGCTTATACAGCATTCCTGTTATTGATATCCATCAGCATTTTTAACCTGGAAGATAATTCGGCAAAAGGATTATTAAGTTTATTGAATATCATTTTAATTATAGTGCCATTAGTAAGCCTGTTGTTTCCTGCCATTTATGTTTACAATAGTTCCGAATTTTTAGAACTGCTGGTGAGCCAGCCATTGAAAAGAAAAACTATTTGGCTAAGCCTTTTTTGGGGCCTGGCGGTATCTATGTCATGCGCTTTTTTTGTTGGTGCCGGTATTCCTATTTTATTGTTCCAGGCAACGGCTACAGGTTTTATGATGCTGGGCGCCGGGCTTATATTATCGGTAATATTTGTGGCACTTGCCATGCTGGCCGCCGTTATTGCAAGAGACAAGGCCAAAGGAATTGGAGTGGTGATTTTGTTATGGCTTTATTTCTCTGTCATTTTTGATGGGCTTATTTTATTTATTCTTTTCCAGTTTGCCGATTACCCGTTAGAGAAAATGATGGTGGCTGCAACTGCTTTTAATCCTATTGACCTTAGCAGGATATTAATACTTTTAAAAATGGACGTAGCCGCATTGATGGGTTACACAGGCGCCATCTTTAAAGATTTTTTTGGTACTCAAATGGGATTAATAATTTCATTTTTAGTATTGGTAATATGGATGATAATACCAACTTGGTTATCCTTAAGAAAATTTAAACATAAAGACTTGTAATATGAAGAGAGAAGAAGCATTGGCTCCATTATCACGGGAACACCACAGTACATTGATTTTGGCACAGTTGCTTAAAAAAGATGCACCTGTTTATCATCAGCTCCCTGCCGAACCCTGGGATAAGGCAAAATACGCCCAGGAACAATTTAACACACATATATCAAAACATTTTCGTAAAGAAGAAAAACTTTTGGAGAAAGTAAAAGATTGCCACCCCGAAGTTAAGGTGTTGGCCGATGAAATTAAATTTGAACATGAGCAACTTTCTGCATTGTTTTCATCACTAACCAATTCTCAAAACCTGGTAAACACCATGGATGGTCTTGCAGGCTCGTTACAACACCATATACGTAAAGAAGAGCGTGTGCTTTTTCCATTATTGCAAGAACATTGCAGTGCAGAACAATTAAAACAAATACATGAACTGTTGCATTAAAATGTTGTCATGAAAAAAGACATCACATCCAGAAAAGATATAGAATTGCTTGTAAACGAATTCTACAAAAAAGTAAAAGATGATGAACTTATAGGTTTCATCTTTACCGATGTGGCAAAAGTAAACTGGGAAAAGCACCTGGCTGTTATGTACGATTTTTTTGAAAACATGTTGTTTTATACCGGTCCATACACAGGAAACCCAATGGAACTGCATAAGCATGTAAACAAACTGTATCCATTAACTGAAGTACATTTCAAAAGATGGAATCAATTGTTTGGCAAAACAGTGGATGAATTGTTTAAAGGCGAAACTGCCAGCCTTGTAAAAACAAGGGCATTAAGCATTTCGGCTGTAATGCAAATGAAAATTGCTGATGAATCTTCCTCTTCCGATAAGATATTTTGATATTGTATTTATATAAGTAAGTACAACTTTACAAAAAAGAAAAGCACAAACATTACGTTTGTGCTTTTTCCTTCTTCCTTAATCTTAATCAACAAACTTTTATTTGGCAGTTGCAGGTAACAACACTCCATCTACTACATGCACAATGCCATTTGCTGCAGGTATTGATGCAATTATTTTTGATGTACCATTTATATAAATGCCATCTTGTTTTTTACTGATGGTAATATCTCCTCCATCAACCTGGCCAATGGTTTGTCCATCCTGCAACATTTCGGGTTTAAAAACACCCAGCGAAACATGATATTGTAAAATAGTAGTTAACTCATCTTTCTTTTCTGGTTTAAGCAAACCATCAACAGTACCTGCAGGTAATTTGTCGAAAGCAGTATTGGTTGGTGCAAATACGGTAAATGGCCCTGCATTGCTTAATGCATCAACTAATTCAGCAGCTTTAACAGCTGTTACCAGTGTAGAGTGATCTTTGCTGCTTATTGCAATCTGTACTACATTTTTTTCAGATGCATCATCTTTTACACCCGATTGACCTGTGGTAGCTGTACTTTCAGATGCTGTAGTAGCTACATTATCGGTTGTTTCGCTGTTATTGCATGCTGCGGCAATTAGTAAAATACCAATTGCCATTGTTTTTTTAATACTGTATATCATAATGGATTTATTTTATAAAGTAAAACTAAAATGCAGCTTGTGGCAGTTTTATGCGTTAAATCATAATTAAGGAAATATGACGAAGAACATATTTTTACCCTTTTATTTTAATGAGTTTGCAGTATAAATTTTGTACTTTATGATGAAGGTTATCTTTCCGTATGATTGTAATTGGTTAAAAAATAAAAAAAGTAATTCATGAAAAAGTTAATTATAGCGCTGGATGGGCAGCATTTTCCAAAAGGCGCATTTGAATTTGCAAAAGCAATCAACTTGTCTTCCGGAATATTATTGGCAGGAGTATTTCTTAGCCCGGTTGATTATTCAAAACTATTAGTATTTACAGGTATGGAAGCTGTTCCCATGTTGCCCGAATGGCTTAAAAAAAATGATGATGATGTATTGGTAAGTAAAAATGTAAATGATTTTTCTGAAGCATGTAAAAATGAAGGCATCGAATACCGTATTCATAAAGATGTGGATATGATGGCTATTTCATCTTTAATTGAAGAAAGCCGATTTGCAGATGCACTACTTATCAGCAGCGAATTATTCTATAACAATGTATCAAAACAACAACCCAATTTTTACCTGGAAGAAGTTTTAAAAAAATCTGAATGCCCGGTAATGTTGATACCCGAAAATTATACCGAACCCAAGCATATTATTTTAACGTATGATGGCAGTGAATCTTCGGTATTTGCCATCAAGCAGTTTGCATATGTGTACCCCGAACTTACCCAAAAAGAAACTGTTTTATTATCTATTCTTATCCACGAAGATGATTTGCCGGAGTATAACTTAATTTCCGAACTGGTATCAAGACATTATCCTAATTTAAAATTACAGGCTATACACCTTAAGCATAAAAAAGATTTTATTGGCTGGTTAATGAATATGCCCGATAGTTTTATTGTAATGGGAGCGTTTTCACGCACTTCATTTTCACACTTGTTTAAAAAAAGTTTTGCAGCCGGTATCATCCAGGAAATTAAAATGCCCATTTTCATTTCGCATAAATAATTAAGAAAGTTTTTCAGCTACTGATTTCTAAGCAAAAAAAGTTAAGTTTGATTAGAAAAACAGGAGTATGACAAAAAGAGAGATACAATTTTTAGAAGGCCCTCAAAGCCGTTGGAAAGAATTTAAGTTTAGTGCAAGTGTTTTGTTCGAATATATAAAAGGGTTTAGGGCATTGCATTTTGTAGGCCCTTGTGTAACTGTGTTTGGCTCTGCAAGGTTTAAAGAAGGGCATCCATATTATAAACAGGCATGCGAAATTTCAGGAAAAATAGCACAGCTTGGCTTTACAATTATGACGGGAGGAGGCCCCGGTATTATGGAAGCAGCCAACAGGGGCGCCAGGGAAGTGGGTGGCAGGAGCGTGGGCTGTAATATTGAACTACCGCACGAACAGGCGCCTAATCCTTACATGGATAAATGGGTTAACATTAAATATTTCTCTGTAAGAAAAACCTTACTAATAAAATATTCTTATGCTTTTGTGGTTTTACCCGGCGGCTTTGGTACACTGGATGAGTATTTTGAATCTATCACTCTTATTCAAACAAAAAAAATCAGCGATTTTCCGGTGGTTATTATGGATAAGGAATTTTATAAAAATATAATTGCCCATATAGAAACTATGAAAGCTAATGGTACCATTTCGGCTAATGATACCAATCTCTTTTTCTTTACCGATTCTGTTGACGAAGCAGTAGCTTATATTAAAAACAATACTATTGAAAAATATGGCCTGCAACCACAAGAAAAGAAAAAGACGTTTAAATGGCTTTTTGAAAAAGATTAATTTTTTAGCGTTTGCCAAAACATATTCTTCCGGGGTTACTTCAATTTAAACTACAATTGGGCGGGTATTTATTTACATGATGAATATCATATTTCTTATTGATGGCTCTCATTAAATTCCTAAAGCGCTTTTACAATATTTGTATAAATAAATTATAATTATGACTTGCAATATTGGTAAAACAGACAGGATGATACGGCTTTTGCTGGCAGTATTTATTGCAGGAGCAGGCCTGTATTTTCAAAGCTGGTGGGGTTTATTAGCCCTGGCACCTTTATTAACCGGTGCAAGTTTATTTTGCCCAGTATATAAGATTTTCGGATTGAGCACCTGTACTTCTAACAAGAGTGTTCAGTAGTTTCTGTTTAATTAACCCCGCTGCATATTCTTATGTGGCGGCTTTTTTTTAAAATTATATCATCATCAAAAATACCCATCCCATACCTGTAAATTGTTATCACTGCGGCGATGCTTGTGTTGATACATCTATCTCTGTTGATAACCATCATTTTTGCTGTTTGGGATGTAAACAGGTTTATTTGTTACTTAACGAAAATAACCTTTGTAATTATTACAATCTTGATAAAAACCCGGGGCTAAAAGCAAAGGGCAAATTTATTTCGGACAGGTTTGCATATCTTGATGATGAAACTACCAAACAAAAACTGGTTCAATTTAGCAGCGATGAACAGGTAAATATTACTTTTTCAATTCCGCAAATGCATTGCTCTTCATGCATTTACCTGCTCGAAAACCTGCACAGGATAGAACCCGGTGTAAAACAATCGCAGGTTAATTTTCAAAAAAAAGAAATATTCATTATTTATAACCCTACAGAAACAACACTACGTAAAGTGGTGGAGTTGCTGGCTTTTATTGGTTACGAACCCCATATCAGTTTAAAAGATATGGATGTAAAAAAAACACCTGCATTTAACAGGAAACAAATTTATAAAATAGGTGTTGCAGGTTTCTGTTTTTCAAATATTATGATGCTTAGCTTTCCTGAATATCTTTCGTCGGGTATCATTAATGAAGCAGGGCTTAAAGAAACCTTTAGCTGGATTATTTTTGGTTTATCATTGCCTGTATTATTTTTCAGTGCTGCAGATTTTTTTGTTTCAGCATGGAAGGGGCTTAGGCAAAAATTCCTCAATATTGATGCACCCATTGCGCTTGCGATAATAGTTACATTTGCCAGGAGTTATTACGAGATTATTACCGGTAGTGGCGCAGGTTATCTCGATTCGGGCAGCGGTATCGTTTTTTTTATGCTTATTGGCAGGTGGTTTCAAAATAAAACATACGATTCATTCTCATTTGAAAGAGATTACCTGTCTTATTTTCCACTGGGTGTTACCATATTAAAAAACGGGGTTGAAACTAATATCCCGGTAACACAATTACAAAAATTAAATCGTATCATAATCAGGAACGAAGAGATGATTCCTGCAGATGCCATACTGGTAAAAGGTACAGCCAATATCGATTACAGCTTTGTAAGTGGCGAAAATATACCGGTAGAAAAAAATAAAGGCGAACTTGTTTATGCTGGCGGTAAACAGGTTGGCGGCGCCATAGAACTTGAAGTGATAAAAGAAGTATCGCAGAGCTATATTACTCAACTGTGGAACAACGATATTTTTGGCAAAAAGAAAAATACAGAAAAATCTTTTATTCATCCCTGGAGCCGGTATTTTACTTATATATTATTCTGCATAGCCCTTGTTACTGCTATTGTTTGGTATTTTATTGATGTTTCAAAAATTTTTCCGGCAGTAACAGCAGTGCTTATTGTTGCATGCCCCTGTTCATTACTGCTTTCAGCTACATTTACTTATGGAAATATGTTGCGGATTTTTGGCCGTAACAAATTATATCTTAAAAATGCATCGGTGATAGAATCGCTTGCAAAAATTAATACTATCATTTTTGATAAAACCGGCACATTAACACAAAGCCATTCGGCCGAAGTTAACTACAAAGGTTTGCCACTTTCCCAAAATGAAATGGCCATCATCAAAACCATCAGTAAACAATCATCGCACCCGTTAAGCAAACTTATTGCATCATCTATGCCCCATATAACCAACGAAACTGTAACGCTAAAGCAGTTTAAGGAGTTTACAGGTAATGGGTTGGAAGCTGTTGCCGGTAACACTTATGTAAAAATGGGGTCATCTGCTTTTGTAAAAGAAACAAATCCTTTGCTAATGCATGGCTCCGGATCGGCCGTTCATGTAGTAATGGATGAAGTGCTGATGGGAACTTTCAGCATTCAAAATCAATATAGGAGCGGTATAAAAGAAATGATTAAAAACCTTAACAGGAAAGGGATTGAAATGTATGTACTCTCGGGCGATAATGATTTGGAAAAAGAAAACCTGCAATTAATATTTGGCAATAATGCTAACATGATTTTTAATCAATCGCCCCAACAGAAACTTGATTTTATTAAAAGTTTGCAACACTTACCAAACAGTGCAGTAAAAAATAAAAACAAATCTGTTTTAATGATTGGCGATGGGCTAAACGATGCCGGCGCACTTATGCAAAGTGATATAGGTATTGCAGTAAGCGAAAACTCATCACAATTTACACCAGCCAGCGATGCTATCCTGGATAGCAGCAAAGTACATTTACTGGATAAATTTTTAAGTTTTGCCAAAGCCGGAAAAAAAATTGTAACTGCCAGCTTTATCCTGTCAATCCTTTACAATTTTGTAGGATTATCTTTTGCCGTTCAAGGCTTGCTTTCGCCAATGGTAGCTGCCATCCTCATGCCGGCTAGTAGTATCAGTATTGTATTATTTGTTAGTTTATATTCTTCATTCATAGCCCGTAAAAAAGGTTTATAAAATTACACATGATTAAAATCATATTTCGGTTTGATAGGCATCACACCCAAAAATTTAACCCATAACTATTTTTGAAATTATAAAATATAATTCCCTTTGAGTGCATTTTTCATACTTATCGGTTTCAGCATTCTTGTGGCTGCAGTTTTTTTAGCAGCCTTTTTATGGAGTGTAAAAAAAGGCCAGTTCGATGATGATTATACACCATCCATCAGGATGCTTTTTGATGAACCCGAAAAAACCGAATCAAATTCAACCAAAACTATAAATCAATAACCCAAACCTAAAATTAACATGCAGGTAGAAAAATTTTATTATGATAATAAGATAGTAAGGAACTTTGCTTATGCCACCATTTTTTGGGGGGCAGTGGGTATGCTTGTAGGCCTTTGGGCTGCATTGCAATTAGTATTTCCTCAATTAAACATTACGCAATATGGTTCCTTTGGCCGCTTGCGTCCATTGCATACCAATGCAGTTATTTTTGCTTTTGTAGGCAATGGTATTTTTATGGGTGTTTACTATTCTTTACAACGCCTGTGTAAAGCAAGGATGTACAGCGATAAACTTAGTTACATCCATTTTTGGGGATGGCAACTTATTATTGTAGCCGCTGCTATAACATTGCCACTTGGTTTAACGCAGGGCGCCGAGTATGCCGAACTTATTTGGCCCATTGATGTGGCTATTACCATTATTTGGGTTGTATTTGGATGGAATATGTTTGGCACCATCATCAACAGGAGGCAAAGGCATTTGTATGTTGCCATTTGGTTTTACATTGCCACTTTTGTAACTGTTGCGGTGTTACATATTGTACGCTCGGGGCAATTACCATACAGTTGGTTACAAAGTTATAGCTGGTACTCCGGCGTGCAGGATGCATTGGTGCAATGGTGGTATGGCCATAATGCCGTGGCTTTCTTTTTAACCACGCCATACCTGGGTTTAATGTATTACTTTTTGCCAAAAGCGGCTAACCGTCCTGTTTATTCTTATAAACTTTCCATTATCCATTTCTGGTCGCTTATATTTTTATATATATGGGCCGGCCCTCACCATCTTTTATATACTGCATTGCCTAACTGGGCACAATCGTTGGGTATCGTATTTTCAGTAATGTTGCTGTTTCCAAGTTGGGGAGGTATGATCAACGGCTTGCTCACATTACGTGGCGCTTGGGACAGGGTGAGAGATGATGTGATTTTAAAATTTATGGTAGTGGCTGTTACCGCTTACGGTATGGCAACTTTTGAAGGCCCTATGTTATCTTTAAAAAGCGTAAGCTCTATTTCTCATTATACCGATTGGATTGTAGCACACGTACACGTGGGTGCATTGGGCTGGAACGGTATGCTCACCTTTGGTGTTTTATACTGGCTGATACCAAAGATTTTTAAAACAGACCTCTATTCAAAAAAATTAGCCAGCAATCATTTCTGGTTGGCCACACTCGGCATCATATTTTATGCTATACCCATGTACTGGGCGGGTATTCAGCAAAGCTTAATGTGGAAAGAATTTACAGAAGCCGGCCAATTAAAATATTCTTTCCTGGAAACAGTAACATACATGAAACCATTTTACGCCATGCGTTCTTTAGGTGGGGTATTGTACCTCACAGGTGTGTTTCTTATGTTCTATAATTTGTATAAAACTGTAAAGAAAGGCAAACTTGTAAGCAACGAAGAAGCAGAAGCAGCACCACTTGCAGCAGTTATTGAAAAACATAAAGGCGAACACTGGCACAGGGTAATTGAAAGAAGGCCTATTCAAATGCTGATACTTAGCCTGGTAGTGATTTTGATTGGAGGCATTATTGAAATGGTTCCCACTTTTATGATAAAATCAAATGTGCCTACCATTAGCAGTGTAAAACCATATACACCACTTGAGTTGCAGGGCCGTGATATTTATGTACGTGAAGGTTGTTATGTATGCCACTCACAAATGATACGTCCATTTCGCAGCGAAACAGAACGCTATGGCGAGTATTCAAAAGCAGGCGAGTTTATTTATGATAAACCATTTCAATGGGGTAGTAAACGTACAGGCCCCGACCTGGCAAGGGAAGGAACGGGCAACCTTAAGAAAACCGATGGCTGGCATTTCAGGCATTTTAGAGAACCATCTTCTATGAGCGAAGGCTCTGTAATGCCTACCTATCCATTCCTTATTGAACAAAAATTAGATACATCCAGCACAGCAGCAAAAATAAAAGCCATGCGTAAACTGGGTGTGCCTTACGAAAAAGGTTATGAAAATTTTGCCAATAAAGATTTAATGACGCAGGCAAACAGTATCCGTATCAATTTAAAGATTGAAGGAATACAGGTGCCCGCCGATAGGGAAGTGATAGCATTAATTGCTTACATGCAACGCCTGGGTAAAGACATTTCTAATAACAGTACAGCAACATCAAATAAATAAACCATGTTCAAATTCATAAAACAATATGCCGAAACAATCAGTGGGGTTAATATTTATCCCATGATATCGTTGCTTATCTTTTTAATATTTTTTGTTGTGTTGCTGGTGATGGTTAAAAAAATGAAGAAAGAAAAGGTAAATGAACTTTCAAACCTGCCATTCGATAATGAAGAATTACCGGTACAACAATTTAAAAATACAACTCAACTTTAAAAATTTTGTAGTATGCAATTTCTTAAATGTATAAAAAATAAGATACTCCTTACATTACTGGCACTGCCTGTAAGCTTAATACTTGTTGCACAAGATACAAAACCTGTAGCCGCACCGGTAACTGAACAAGGTTATAATCAATTAGCCATATTATTGATGATTGTGATTATAGTGCTGGCTTTTGTTATTTGGGGTATGGGATATGTTTTAACCGCATTAGGAAAACAACTGGTTGACAAAAATAAAAACGGATCAAAAGTATTATCACTTATACTGCTTTTAGGTTTTTCATTACAATGGCAATTTGCAACAGCACAGGATGCAGTTACAGAAACAGTAAAAACAGTACCTAATTACGGAGGCCTTTCGGCTGCGGCATATTACATGTTTTTAACAGTAATAGGAGTTGAGTTTGTGGTAATTTTATTTTTAGCATTTTCAATACGCAGGATGTACAGCGAGTTATTACCGGAAAAAAAGAAACCGGCTAAAAGTAGTTCGGCAGTTTTATCCTGGTGGAAAAAAATGGATTCGAAATTATTTACCAAAGCCGTATCGGTAGAGAAAGAAGAAGAAATATTACTCGATCACGACTACGATGGCATCAGGGAATTGGACAACTCGTTACCACCATGGTGGAAATGGGGATTTTATATTACCATAGGTGTTTCGGTTGTATACCTGCTTAACTATCATGTGTTTGGTTTAGGTATGAATCCAACACAGGAATATAATGCAGAAATGCAAAAAGCAAAAATTGCAAAAGAAATTTACGATGCTAATAATAAAGATAAGATTGATGAAAACAATGTGCCATTTGCTGATGCAGCAGGTTTAAAAGTAGCCCAGGGCTTATATGAAGCTAATTGCGTAGCTTGTCATTTAAAAGATGGGGGTGGAAGCGTGGGCCCTAACTTTACAGATAATTACTGGCTGCATGGAGGTTCTTTAAACGATATATATGCATCCATAAAACATGGTTATCCCGATAAGGGTATGCAGGCATGGGGTGGTCAGTTTAGCCCTAAAGAATTAAGCTTCCTGGCCAGTTATGTAAAATCATTTGTAGGTACAAAACCTGCGGCAGGAAAGGAACAACAAGGTGTTTTTTATGTTGATAAAGCGGCAACAGCAACAGATTCTTCTGCAACTGCAAAGCCCGATTCAACAAATAGCAGTAAATAAAAAATGACAGAAATTACGGACATATACCATGAAGAATCTTTCAGAGATTCGGTAGCCACTATTGACAGTGAAGGCAGGAGAAATTTTATTAGTCCCAAAAAACCTAAAGGAAGGTTATATAATTTAAGAACCTGGTTTAGTATTGTGTACCTGGTTGTTTTTTTTACGCTTCCATTCATTAAAGTGAATGATGCCCCGCTTTTTTTATTCAATATCCTGGAACGTAAGTTTATTTTGTTTGGCATGATTTTTTGGCCGCAGGACTTTTTCATTTTTGGAATTGGGATGCTTACGTTTGTTGTATTTGTTATTTTGTTTACAGTGGTTTTTGGGCGGGTTTTTTGCGGATGGGCCTGCCCGCAAACCATTTTCATGGAAATGGTTTTTCGTAAAATTGAGTACTGGATTGATGGAGATGCCCAGCAACAAAAACAACTGCGGGCAATGGCATGGAATAAAAAGAAAATAAAGAAACGAGCTATAAAATTTGTATTGTTTTATGCCATTTCATTTTTAATAGCCAACTTTTTCCTTGCTTATATCATCGGTATGGATCAGTTGCTGGAATATATCAAGCACCCAGCCGGCCATATTGGTACACTTATCTCTTTACTAATTTTTACTACCGTTTTCTTTTTTGTGTATTGGTGGTTTAGGGAGCAGGCCTGCATTGTAGTTTGTCCTTACGGAAGATTGCAAGGTGTATTGCTTGATAAAAATTCGATAGTGGTTGCTTATGATCATAAAAGGGGAGAAAAAAGAGGCAAAATAAAAAAGAAAGAAGAGCATGCAGGTTCATCCAATAAAGATGATTTACAAACTAACAGTGCAGCTGCAAAGTTTGAGCATTTTACAAACCAGGGCGATTGTATTGATTGTTTTGCCTGTGTAAGGGTGTGCCCAACAGGTATAGATATACGAAATGGTACACAATTAGAATGTGTTAACTGTACCGCATGTATTGATGCCTGCGACGACATCATGGATAAGGTTAATAAGCCAAGAGGGCTTATCCGTTATGCATCTGAAAACAGCATCACCGAAGGAAAAAAATTAAAATTCAATAACCGTATAAAAGCTTATTCGGCTGTATTGCTTTTGTTGCTTTCGTTGCTAGTGTTTTTATTAGTTAGCCGTAGCGACCTGGATGTAACGCTGATGCGTACGGCCGGTATGACCTACACTAAACTGCCCGATGGCCGTATTAGTAACCTGTATAATTTAAAACTGGCAAATAAAACACATAAGGATATTGCATTTACATTAAAGTTAGAAAATTTGCCCGGCGAAATAACGTTGGTTGGTAGCGGAGGGTTAACGGTTAAAAAAGAAGATTATACCAACCTGCAGTTTTTTGTGAAGTTAAAACCCGAAGATATTACCAACTGGAAAACATTGATAGAAATAGGAATGTATGAAGGGAATAAAAAAATAAAAAACATCACGGCCAAATTCATTGGGCCGGAAGTGTATAAATGATAAAACAATTATGAACTGGGGCGTAAAAATAGTATTGGTATTTATTGCATTTGTTACCGGAATACTTTTCATGGTATTTAAATCGTACAATCAAAAAACAGATTTGGTTACTACTGATTATTATGCCAAAGAGTTACAATACCAGGAAAAAATAGACGAAATGAAAAGAGTGCAGGCTTTATCTGCACCGGTTAAATTTGAAGTAAATGGCAGTGAATTGATAATTATGTTTCCTAAAGATTTTTCAGGGAAGCTTTTAACAGGTGAGGTGGTACTATATTACCCGGCTGATAAAAATAAAGATGTGAAAGAAAATTTTTCTATACAGGATGAACCATTGAAATTAGCTATTCCTTCAAAAAACAGGGGGCTGCATTGGTTGCACCTGAGTTGGAAAGATGGTGACGTTACTTATTATTTTGAAAAAAAATTTTTTATATAGATGATGCAGTTGGTTGTGGTTGCTTTTTCAATTGGCATGTTGGGTAGTTTTCACTGCGTGGGTATGTGTGGGCCACTGGCATTATCCCTGCCATTAAGCAATAATGGTTTTTTTGCAAAATTTTCGGGGGCGCTTTTATATAATGCAGGCCGCATTGTAACCTATTCTTTTTTTGGATTGTTGTTTGGGTTAATTGGTAAATCCTTTGCTTTATTTGGTTTTCAGCAATGGCTGTCAATAATCATGGGTATCCTCATCCTTTTCTTTATCATCCTACCTAAAAAAACACAGTTATTTAAGCAGACAAATGGTGCCATTGTTTTTTTTGAAAAACTGCGTTCATACCTGGGCAGGTTGTTTAGTATAAAAAACAATAGTTCATTGTTTGCAATTGGTTTATTAAACGGCTTATTGCCCTGTGGGCTTGTATATATGGCAGTTGCAGGTGCCGTATCTACAGCAGATGTTTTGGATAGTGTATTGTTTATGGCATTTTTTGGATTTGGAACAGTACCTGTAATGTGGAGCATTGCATTTTTTGGTAATTATATTGGAGTTGGTATAAGGCAAAAAATTAGAAAGGCATACCCATATATGATGGCGCTGATGGCTTGTATGCTTATATTAAGAGGAATGGGATTAGGAATACCATATATAAGCCCCAAAATGGATACAGAAAAACATGTCGTTCAAAGCTGTTGTGCCAAACCTGACGAATCTCAGGTTATTAAATGATAATTGTTCTTAAATACTGAACAGATAAAAAATAGATTTGATAAAAAATAAAGAAGCATACGTGTATTATATGGCGGCTGTAAAAATATCCAAACCCAATCAGTTTCAGCATGAAAATAAAACATGGAACCGCCTGCTTGAATTTTTTAAGCAGGAAAATACGTTTTTAAAAAACAGGTTGGCCGAAGTTGTTGACCATAGTACCGACAAAGAGTTTCTTGCATTGGCCGAACAATTTCAAAATAAATTTGTGTTGAAAGATGTATATATTGATGAGTTAAGGCACGATATTAATGTACAAGAACAGGAACTGGATAAATCTACCACTACTATACCCGATAATAAATTGATAAAAAGGCAGGAAAAGTTGCGTAACGAAATGGAATATTTTGAAAAAGAATTTAATAACCTAAAAAACGAGTTTAACAAATACCTTTCATCGGTATTGTAAACTAGTTAAGCATAGCAGCCAGTTTTTTGTGGTTACAAATAATAATATTTCCGTCTTTTATTTCAATTAGGTGCTCACTTTTAAAATCGCTGAGTGTACGAATAAGCGATTCGGTAGCTGTGCCTGCAATATTCGCCAGGTCTTCTCTTGAAATATGAATTGAAAAATTTTCTTGTGTTGCTAATTTGTATTTTTCCTGCAAAGTGAGCAAGGCATCTGCCACCCTTTTGCGTAATGAATTATATGCAAGGCCCAGTAACTGGTTTTCTTTTTCGGTTATGTTTTTTGCCAGCAGTTTAATAAACTTGTGCATCACTTCACGGTTACTGTACAACAGGTTTTCAAACTCTTCTTTTGGTATGATAGCTACCTCTGAATCTTCAATAGCTTCGGCTGTTTCTTTATAAACAGTTTCTTCAAGCAGGGCATTGTAACCAAAAAAATCACCTTCATTAAAAAGCCCTACAGTTAATTCTTTACCGGCATCGTTACTCTTACAGGTTTTAACTTTTCCTTTTTGAATATAGTATAAACGGTTAGGATGGTTACCTTCGGTATAAATGGGTTGTTTCTTTTTATAGTTATTAATTTTTCGGCCTGATGCCAGTTGCTGTAATGGGTTATTGCCTTTAAAATCTGAAATCATCTGTTGCAGGCCATCCACATCGGGCTGGTAATTTTTTGATAGTAGTTCTGTTTTTTTTAAACGGCTTTCAACAGCATTCAGCAATTCTATATCGCTAAATGGTTTGGTAATGTAATCATCGGCACCCATTTCCATCCCTCTTCTAAAATCGCTTCGCTCGGCCTTAGCAGTTAAAAAAATAAATGGTATCCCGGTTAAGTTTTCATTTTTATTAAGTAAATGCAATACGCCGTATCCGTCTAATACAGGCATCATAATATCGCAAATGATAAGATCGGGTTTTTGTTGCAAAGCCAGTTCCACACCCACTTTACCGTTTTGAGCAGTGCGTACTTTATACCCTGCTAAAGTTAAAATCTCTGCAGTGTTTTCTCTTATTTCGTCATTGTCTTCTATCAGTAATAATTGTTTCATCTGTTTTACTAAAGTGTTGCAAATTTACGAATGCCTTTTTAATGTAATGATGAATTCAGTACCTTTTTCCAACTCACTTTTAAATTCAATTTTTCCATCCAGAATTTCGATGTATTTACCAACTATGTGCAAACCCAGTCCTGTACCTTGTATATTGGTAACATTGGTACCTCTAAAAAATCTTTCAAAAAGATGAACCTGGTCTTCGGCCGATATTCCTATCCCGTTATCTTTAATTGATAAAATAATTTCATTGCTCAGTATGTTACAGGTTACTTCTATTATACTTTTTTCAGGCGAAAACTTGATGGCATTTGATAATAGATTGGTAACAACATTCCGCAACAGCGATGGGTCTGATACAATATATTCATCGCCGGTATAAGTGAAAATAATTTGCTGTTCATTTTTTGCAATAGCCTCCATCTCGTTGCATAATACAGTTAACATTTCTTTCAGGTTAAATTCAAAATTATTAGCTGTAATTTTTCCATCTTCAATTTTGCCAATTGATAAAAACTCGTTTAACAGGTTAGTAAGATTATTTACCGATGATTTGATACGGAGTATATGTTTAGTACGGTTTTCCTGTTGTTCTGCCTCGGTATATTTTGCAACCAGCGAGGCAGATGAAAGTATAGTACTTAATGGAGTTCTAAACTCATGCGATGCCATCGAAACAAACCGGCTCTTTAGATCGCTTAATTCTTTTTCTTTACTTAAGGCTTTTGTAAGTTCATCTTTTGAAGCTTCAAGTGCATCAAGCGCCTCCTGCAATTCCCGGGTACGGGATTCAACTTTTTGCTCCAGCTGGTTATTTAGTTCTTCAATCTTCCTGTTGGTTTCATTTAGTTCTTCCTGGTGCTGGTGTATAGCATTTTCATATTCTTTTCTTATGCTGATATCACTTATAAATGCAATCGTAAAGCTCTCTCCGGCCATAGTATAATTGCTTAAACTTATTTCAACCGGAAATTCGGTACCATCTTTTTTTACGGCAAATAAATCTTTGCCAACTCCCATTGGCCGTGGCTTAGGGTGTTTGTTATAATATTGCTGGTGACGTTGGTGTTTGGCATGATAGCGGGTTGGTATAAGAGCATCTATTCTTTTACCAATTAATTCATCTTCATTATCATATCCAAATTGCTTAAGCAAAAAATGATTCACCATCTGTATATGGCCATGGGCATCCGATACCAAAATGCCCATTGAAGCATGTTGAAACAATGCTTCAAATTTTCCTTTTTCCTGTTTTATACTATCATCCGGCATTGTTTTTTATATTTTAATTTTCTTTATGGCCTATATATTTTTTCCATTTCTCTATTACTGCTTTCATGTCTTGGGGTAGTTCGCTTTCAAAATGCACAGGTTGTAAAGTTACAGGATGTATAAAACCAAGTTCCTTAGCATGCAGCGCCTGGCGCTGGCACAATGCAAAACAATTATCAACAAACTGTTTGTATTTTGTAAAAACAGTTCCTTTTACAATTCTGTCGCCACCATAAAAGTCATCATTAAATAGTGGGTGCCCTATCAATTGCATGTGCACTCTTATCTGGTGTGTACGCCCGGTTTCGAGCCGGCATTCTACCAATGATACATAATTATAGCGGGCTAATACTTTATAATGAGTAATGGCATCTTTGCCATAATCGCCATCGGGGTAAGCGGTAAACAATTTCCTAAAACGCTGGTGCCTGCCCACATGTGCCACAATAGTGCCTTCATCATTTTCCATATCGCCCCATACCAATGCAATATACCTGCGGTGTACGGTGTGGTTAAAAAATTGTTTGGCCAGGTCGCTCATCACTTTTTGTGTTTTGGCCATTACCAGCAGGCCACTTGTGTTTTTATCAATACGATGTACCAGGCCAAAACGTGGTAATTGAGTTTCATCTATACCCGGGTTTTGTTTTTTTAAATGCCATGCTACTGCATTCACTAGTGTACTATCAGGGTTGCCACTGCCTGGATGAACCACCATGCCGGCAGGTTTATTAATTACAAGCACCGCATCATCTTCGTATGTTATATCAAGTGGTATGTTTTGGGGTATAATCTCTGAACTCTCAGGTGAGCGATTATCAAAAACAACAACATTATCAAAAGCTTTCACCTTGTAATTGCTTTTTACCGGTTTGTTGTTTACCAAAACCATTTCATCATCAATAGCCTGCTGTATTTTGTTACGGGTGGCGCCTTCAATACGGCTCATCAGGAATTTATCAATACGCAATGGCTCCTGGCCTTTATCAATACTGATTGCCAGTTTTTCGTACAGTTCTTCCGATTCACTTAATTCTGTTTCTTCATTCATATACTTGTTGCTCGTATTGTTCATTTATCTTTGCAAATTAAAACATTGTGTTGGATAAGCAGAAAGTGATATTTAAAGATTTAGGGATTATTGAGTATAAAAAAGCCTGGGATTACCAGGAATCCCTGTTGCAGCAAAATGTAAGCATCAAGTCGGCCTTGCGTAATGCTGCATCTATAAGCAGTAATAATGCCGGCGCACATACCCAACAAATACCTCATACAACAAATTATTTTTTATTGTGCGAACACCCGCCGGTGTACACATTAGGTAAAAGTGGTAAAATTGAAAATGTACTGATGAGTAATGAAGAGTTGGCTGCAAATGGTATTGCCTTTTTTAATACCAACCGTGGCGGTGATATCACTTTTCATGGCTTACAGCAAATAGTAGGTTATCCAATACTTGACCTGGAAAATTATCAAACAGATATTGGTAAATATTTAAGAAACCTGGAAGAAGTGATTATATTATCTATTGGCGAATATGGTATAAAAGGCCAACGCAGCAAAGGCGAAACCGGCGTGTGGATTGATGCAGAAACAACTGGCAGGGAAAGAAAAATATGCGCCATTGGTGTACGCTGCAGCCGATGGATTACCATGCATGGCTTTGCATTAAATGTAAATACTAACCTTGATTATTTTAATAACATAATACCTTGCGGCATAAAGGGTAAACAAGTAACATCACTGCAAAAGGAATTAGGATATTATGTTGATTACAACGAAGTAAAGGAAAAAATAAAAAAGAATTTTGAAATCGTTTTTAATTCAAATCTTATTTAATTTAATCTTTTGGGATATAAAATTTATTTTTTTCAAACAGTCCCCCGTCTTCATATATTTCAAAAAAGAACCACCCTGCGTGCCTGAAATTTACTTTCTCTAAAATGAGGAAACCTTCGTTTATTTGATTTAGGTCGAACAGGTGTTTATAATTTTCATCAAAAAATTTAATAGTGTAACGGTTAGTTTTAAAATCGGGTAATACAATATTTACATTATTATCCTTATCTGTAAAAATGCGTTTGCTGGGATAGGGAATTACATCTTTCTTTTGAGGGGCCGGTTCTTCATCCTTTACCGGTGTTACCGGCTTGGGCTTGTTATTTTTTTTACCAGGCTCTTTTGGAGCAGGCAGTGCAGGTATTTTTATAGGGCGGTTAGCTTTTTCAATACTATCCTTAATCCTGTTATTTTCATCATTAATTTTTTTTACGGCTCTTGTTAAATCAAAATTGTTGTCAATATCAGGTTTTTTCACTGTTGTAAAAATATATTCGCCCGAATCGAATACGATGAATAATTTATAAAACATCTTGGTATAGGGTGCATGTATATCCATATAACCCACAACTGCATCGGCAGGGTTGGGTACAGTAAAGATGCTTGAAAAATTCTTGCTGCTGTCGTAAGAGCGTTGTATGCTGATACTTTTTACGTTTTGTTTGTATTTGTTTTGCCAGCTAATTGAAATTTTGGATTTATTATTTTTTACAGTAAAATCAGGCAATACATCCTGTGCTGCCAGTTTGCCGCAGTTAAAATAAAGGCCAACAAGTATTAAAAGATAAATTTTATGCATACGGCACCACATCAATATAATAAAGTATTTAAAGGTAAGGATATATTTCCCTGCAAGCCGCCGGTATGCAAACATAAAATTTCGCTTCCGCTTTTAAAATAATCATTTTTTATACTGTCTATTACTGCATACATCATTTTACCAGTATAAACAAAGTCGAGAGGCAAATTGTATTTTTGCCAGCATTGGTTCATAAATTCAAAAAGAGTATCATCTCTTTTGCCATAACCACTAAAATAGTAATTGTTCAGCACCTGCAGGTTATCAATATACTCCATTTCCGGTATTAGGTATTTTAACCTGTCATTTATATCAGTCATATTTTTTAATACGGGTACGCTTATTATTTGTTTTGATGTAGGAACAGCAGCCAATATACCAGCAAGAGTGGTAGCTGTACCGGTAGCCATGCAAATGTGTGAATATTTTTTACAACTAAACGAGTCTAAGATGAGTGATGCGCCTTTAGCTCCCAATGGATGGTATCCGCCTTCGGGTACGATGAGGCATTTGCCAAACAATTCTATCATTTCTTCCTGGAAACCTTTTGAATCTCTAAACTGGTATTTAAGTTTGTTTACAAAATGTAAATGCATACCATCGGCTTCACATTGCTTTAATGTGTGTGTTGATTTTGGATGTCTTTGCCCACGTACAATACCAATACTTTTAATATTTAGTTCTTTACAGGCATATGCGGTGGCAGCAAGATGATTTGAGTAGATGCCTCCAAAGGTTAATAAGGTTCTATTATATTTTTCTTCAGCATTTTCTCCGTTTAAAACTTCTTGTAAAAAATATTGCAGCTTGTAAATTTTATTGCCCGATACTACGGGATGTACTTTATCTAACCTAAGTACATAAACATTTACTTCTTTTTCTTTAAATAATGGATCTTCTAATTTTTCAACAATGGGTTTCGAAATATCAAAAATCATTTTTATAAGGTATAATTTATCTGTTTGCACTAATTTAGCATTGCAAAAATCGGTAATAAAATTTTCTTAATTAAATAAAAAATAAATGAAGCCCACTCTATTAATATTAGCAGCAGGTATGGCCAGTAGATATGGCAGTATGAAACAAACAGAAGGATTTGGCCCCAGTGGCGAAACCATCATGGATTATTCTATATACGATGCTATTAGAGCTGGCTTTGATAAAGTGGTATTCATTATTAGGGAAGATTTTGCTGAAAGTTTTAAAGCTACATTTGAGCCTAAACTAAAAGGAAAAATAAAAACCGATTATGTTTACCAGGAAATGAATGCTTACCTGGGTACATTATCTGCTCCTGCAAATCGTACTAAACCCTGGGGTACAGGCCATGCGGTGCTTTGTGCAAAAGATGCCATTAATGAACCTTTTGCAGTAATAAATGCTGATGATTTTTATGGAAGGGACGCATTTATGAAGGCTGCCGATTTTTTAAAAAATAAGTGTAATGATAAAACTTATTCAATTATTGGGTACGAACTGGAGAAAACCCTGAGTGATCATGGTTCGGTAAGTCGTGGTGTGTGCCAGGTAGATGAAAACAACAATCTTGTAAGCATAAAAGAAAGAACTAAGATTTATAAAGAGAACAATAATATTATTTATGAAGAAGAAGATGGAAAACATTTGGTATCACCCGGGGCGTGTGTATCAATGAATTTCTGGTGTTTTCATCCTTCTTTATTTAATATTACCGAAAACTTGTTTTTAGAATTTGTTAAGGAAAATATGACGAATTTAAAAGCTGAATTTTTTATACCAATAATAGCCGAAGATTTTGTAAAAAACAGGGGTGGGCATATTAATGTTATTCCAACATCTTCAAAATGGTTTGGCGTAACTTATAAAGAGGATGCGCCGTTTGTAAAAGCCTGTGTAGATAAACTAATTGCAGATGAAGAATATCCGGCATCACTTTGGTCATGATGTTATTGGCCGGTTTAATTTCAAAATATAATTGTACATCAATAAAAAAAGCCTTACAGATACCTGTAAGGCTTTTTAAAAGTTTTCGGGGATTTTAATTTCCTACAACCATAAATACATAATCTTCCATCTTTTTTATTTGTTGTACCCTGTCTAAACCTTTTAATCCTGTATTGTTAGGTAATTTTATATTTGAAGTATCGCCATTCTTTTTTGCTGCTTCAATTAACTTGTAAATATTTTTTGATTTTGCAGCAAAAACAACTCCATCTGCCGATGAATTTTTAGAAGTGATGATACCAATAATTTCACCATTTTTATTAAGAACAGGGCCGCCGCTGTTGCCGGGGTTTACCGATACAGAAACCTGGTATGCAGTTGAATCTCCTTCGTTGCCCGATTTGGCGCTTACATAACCTTCGCCATAAACAATTTCGTTACGGGGGTACCCCATAGTAAATATTTGCTCTCCTAAATCTGAATTTGATTTGTTGATAGAGTAAGGCAGGTTATATACTGTTTTATAAGCAGTATCATTTATTTTTAAAACTGCCAGGTCCGATACCGGGTCTGTATATATTGATTCGGCAGTAAAATAATCGCCTTTGTTGTTTTCAACATAAATTGTTTTCATACGGCTTACCACGTGTGCATTAGTTACAATAAACCCTTTGCCGTCAATTAAAAAACCGGTAGCCCTGTAATTAGGATTGGTAGCGCTTTCGAGCCGGGCTTTTTCTTTAATAGTATGATCTAGCTGGGCAACTTTTTTTTCGGTTACCTGCATCTTGTCAATCAGGTAGGTAATATTTGATTTGCCAATGTTGTTGTTATAAGAACTGATTAAAGCGGTAGTAACAATAGATACTAAACCGGCTATAGAGGCAGCCACAGCAATATTGCGTTTGTATTTCTTCCACAGGAAAACAACTTTTGCTTTTCCTTTTAATTGCGATTTGTTGATGATACCTTCTTCGGCCAGTTTATTTTCAACTTCGTATAAGGAATGCTTAAAGGCTTTAATATTGGCCTGTTTATCAAGTTCGTGAAATAAAAAAGTTTGTTCCACCACCATTTGGTCAATAGCAGGGTTGTTTTTTCGTATATCCTCGAAAAACTCTTTTTCCTTTTGCGTCATTTCGCCTTTCAGGTAACGCTCTACAGTTTCTATCAGCAATAATTCGTCCATGTTACAATCCTTTTTTATATTGAGCAAAAAACAACTTTTTTAACCTTACCAGGCATTTATATTTCTGGGTTTTGGCATTGTCGGCATTGGTGTATCCAAAATCAACAGCTATTTCCAGCATGTTCTTTTTTTGAATATAGTAGGCATCCAGTAAACTTTTACAAGGCTCGCCTATCTTGTTCATTGCCTCTTCCATCATAATGAAATCGGCATTATGCTTTTCATGTACTTCCAGGTCTTCCTCCACCGATACGGTTTCTTCCACATTTTCTGCCAGGCTGCCGTAGCGTTGCAATTGTTGTAATCTTTTAAGCCAAAGCCGCCTGCAAACCGAGTAGATATACGTTTTTAACTGGCAATGCAACTCAAAACTGCCTGAAATAGCTTTTTCATAAACTACTATCATTGCCTCTTGGAAGATATCCCTGGCTTCATCACTATTACCATTATTGTTAAGTATAAGTGATTGAATCATAGGATAGTTATCCCTATATATCGCCTCAATAACCTTTCGGTCGTTTAATGCCACTCCTTCCAGTAAGTGTTTGTCCTGTTCTGAATTTGTCACACCTTATTTATTAATACGTATAATTACTTAATGTAACCCAAAACAACGAAAAAAAAAGTTTTAAAAAAAGTTGGGTTACCTTTTTTTAATCCCGGTATAAATATCAAATTATAATTTTAAAATTAAACAAAACACAAAATGAAAAAAGTAATCTTAGCTTTAGCAATCGTGTCTGTATCTTTTGCTGCTTGTAACAATTCTGGTGAAACACCTGAACCAACAGCTGATTCTACAAAAGTAGAAGCTCCAGTTCCTGCAACTACTGATTCAACAGCAACTGCTCCTGCAACTACTGATTCATCAGCAGCTGCAACTCCTGATTCAACTAAGAAGTAATCAGAACCCGGTTGTTTGATAGCTGGGTTTGAATAAGCTATAGAAGAATATAATTCTTTAGACAAGCAATCATACATGCCCCGCTTTTTTAAGCGGGGCATTTTTTGTAGAATTAAATTGTTTACCTATTTTTGATTTTCAAATGACAAACAAAAGCGCAAATACCTGGTTTTATTTTAGCTATTATTTTAGTAATAGACCGGGAGCCTTTGTTATAAACTGAAACAAAACAAACTAATATAAAAAGTGTCCCCCGGTATAAAAAGCCGGGGGATTTTTGTTTAATATGAAAAGAAAAGTCTCCATCCAGGGTTTCGAAGGCTGCTTTCACCAGGTAGCTGCCCGCCAGTATTATGGAAAAGATACGGAAGTAACCTGCTGTTCTACTTTTAAAGAAGTAATCAAAAACACTGTTCATGATAAGCAATCGCATGGCGGTATAATGGCTATTGAAAATTCAATTGCCGGAAGCATACTGCCTAACTACAACCTTATTTTAAAAAACCAGGTGAAGATTGTTGGCGAAGTTTACCTCGATATCAAACAGCACCTGTTAGTTAATCCCGGTGTTAAACTTGAAGACATCAGGGAAGTACATTCGCACCACATGGCTATTCAGCAATGCTTTGGTTTTTTAGATAAGTTTAACTGGAAGCTGGTAGAAACAGAAGATACTGCACTGAGTGCAAAAAATATTCATCAGCATAAAAACAAACATGCAGCTGCCATTGCCGGCAAACTTGCCGCCGAATTGTTTAACCTTCATATTATCGCTCCCAATATTCATACGCTTAAAAATAATTACACCCGTTTTTTAGTGCTTACCCATAAGGATATAGCAAATGATATATCCGGGGCTGATAAGGCTTCGGTAAATTTTGTAACAAACCACCAAAAAGGAAGCCTTGCAAAAGTACTTGGTAAAATTGCAGATGCAGATATAAACCTATCCAAATTACAATCTATGCCCATACCCGGAAGCAATTTCAAATATTCTTTTCATGCCGATATGGAATTTGATTCAACCGGGCAGTTTAATGCTCTTATTGATAATTTAAAAAGTTGTACAGAAGAATTGACAGTACTGGGTGTTTATAAAAACGGAAAACTAAATTAAAAATGCATACATCAAAACGACTGGATGGTATTGGTGAATATTATTTTTCTCAGAAGTTGAGAGAGATTGATGATTTGAATAAAATAGGAAAACAAATCATTAACCTGGGCATTGGCAGCCCCGATTTGCCACCACATGCTGATGTGATAAAGTTATTACATGAAGAATCGGCTAAGCCAACCACACATGCCTACCAGAATTATAAGGGCAGCCCTGTATTACGAAAAGCAATAGCCAACTGGTATAAAAAATGGTATGCAGTTGATTTGGATGCCGATTCGGAAATACTGCCGCTAATTGGCAGCAAAGAAGGCATCATGCATATTTGTATGACATTTTTAAATGAAGGCGATGAAGTGCTGATACCTAATCCAGGTTATCCAACATACAAGTCGGCTGTTTCATTAGCAGGTGGTATTTGTATCAATTATCAATTAAACGAACAACAAAACTGGTTTCCTGATTTTACAGCTTTGGAAAAAAATGATTTGCAGAAAGTGAAGCTGATGTTTGTAAATTATCCGCACATGCCTACGGGACAGTTGCCAACCATTGAAATGTTTAACCAATTAATTGCTTTTGCAAAACGTAATAACATATTGCTGGTACACGATAACCCATATAGTTTCATCTTAAATGATAAACCACAAAGCCTGCTTGCCATTGAAGGCGCTAAAGATTGTGTACTGGAATTGAATTCGCTTAGTAAATCGCACAATATGGCTGGCTGGCGTATAGGTATGCTTTGCGCCGGCAAAAATTTTATAAATGAAGTGATGCGTTTTAAAAGCAATATGGACAGTGGTATGTTTTTACCACTTCAACTGGCTGCAGCAAAAGCTTTAGAGCTTGGCAGCGATTGGTACCAACACATCAACAACATTTACGAGGCAAGAAGGGAAAAAGTTTATGAACTGCTTGATTTATTGCAATGCAGTTACTCAAAAAGCCAGGCAGGTATGTTTGTTTGGGGTGCAGTGCCGGTCAAATATAAAGATGGCTTTGAGCTTAGTGATATGGTTTTATATAAAGCAAATGTATTTATTACTCCCGGGGGCATTTTTGGTTCGGCAGGCGAAAAATATGTAAGGGTGAGTTTATGTTGTAATGAAGAAACAATTACAGAAGCAATAAACCGAATTAAAGAAAAAGAGAAGAGATATAACAAGTAAATAATTGAAAGAGTATTTAAACAACAGTATAAAAATTTAAAAAGTAATTATGATTATTACAGTTGTTGGTGTTGGTTTAATTGGTGGATCGATGGCTATCGGTTTAAAAGAACAGGGTATTGCTAAAAAAGTGATAGGCGTTGGCAGGGATACAGAAAGTTTATCAAAAGCATTAACGCTTGGCATCATTGATGAAGCGTTGCCACTGCAAGAAGCGGTGAAGCATGCCGATGTGATTTATATTTCTATACCGGTGGATGCAACTGTTGATGTGGTTTTGCAGGTATTGGATTTAATATCAACCAAACAAACGGTAATTGATGCAGGCTCTACAAAATTTGCTTTATGCCAGGCGGTTAAAAACCATCCCATGCGAAGTCAACTCGTAGCATCGCACCCAATGTGGGGTACCGAGTTTAGCGGCCCCGAAGCCGCTGTAAGTGGCGCTTTTGCAGGCAGGGCCTGTGTTATTTGCGAAAAAGAAAAAAGCAGTGAAGCCGCCTTGCAAACAGCCGAAAAAATTTACCGCCAACTGCAAATGCACATTATTTATATGGATGCGGCCAACCACGATGTTCATGCGGCATATATCAGCCATATATCACACATCACTTCCTTTGCACTTGCCAATACAGTTTTGGAAAAAGAAAAAGAAGAAGATACAATTTTTGAAATGGCAGGAGGTGGTTTTGAGAGTACGGTAAGGCTTGCCAAAAGCAGCCCTGCAATGTGGGTACCTATTTTTATGCAGAATAAGGAAAATGTACTTGATGTATTAAATGAACATATATCGCAGTTAAGAAAATTTAAAGCAAGTATCGAAAAAGAAAATATTAATTACCTGGTTGAGCTGATTGAAAATGCTAATAAAATTAAACGGATTTTAAAATAACAATTATGCATTACCGTGAAGCCCTGATAAATGATATACCACAAATACAAATGGTTCGAAATTCGGTGAAGGAAAATCAATTACCCCACCCGTCTTATGTTACCGATAAAGATGTGGAAGATTATATTTTGAACAAGGGTAAAGGTTGGGTTTGTGAAATTAAAAACAGGATTGCAGGTTTTGCCATTGCCGATCTTGTGGATGATAATATCTGGGCACTATTTGTGCATCCGCAATTTGAAGCAATGGGCATTGGTAAAACGCTGCACCGAATTATGCTTGACTGGTACTTTGAAAACAGCAAAGAAAAGGTTTGGCTTAGTACCGACCCTTATACAAGAGCATATGAATTTTACAAACAGCAGGGTTGGAAAGAAGTGGGTACTTATGGTAATGGCGAAGCTAAGTTTGAAATGTATAGAGAAACCTGGCTAAAAAACAGAAACAATAAATACTGATAACAAAAACTAATTTTACATGCAAACAGAAGTACAAACTATGAAAGAAATAGTACAACAAAAATGGAATAAACGTCCATTAATCATCAGCGGCCCATGCAGCGCCGAAACCGAAGAGCAGGTGATAGAAACCGCCACACAACTGGCTGGCACCGGTAAGGTAGATATGTTACGTGCTGGCATTTGGAAACCACGAACTAAACCAGGAATGTTTGAAGGTAATGGCATTGTGGGTTTGCCCTGGCTGTTGCAGGCAAAAAAAATAACCGGACTGCCAACAACAGTAGAAGTGGCTACTGCAAAGCATGTGGAAGAAGCACTGAAGTTTGATGTGGATATGCTTTGGATTGGCGCCCGTACAACCGTTAATCCTTTTAGTGTACAGGAAGTGGCTGATGCACTTAAAGGAATTGACATACCAGTACTGATAAAAAATCCCATCAACCCCGACCTTGAATTATGGAGCGGCGGCATTGAGCGTTTGCAAAAAGTGGGAGTTAAGCAAATTGGTATGATTCACCGTGGCTTCTCATCCTATGGTAATACAGAATACCGCAATGCACCTATGTGGCACCTGCCAATAGAAATGAAACGCCGTTTTCCGGGCATGCCACTTATTTGCGATCCATCGCATATTTGTGGTAACCGTTCTATGCTGCAATCTGTTTCTCAAAAAAGTATCGACCTTGATTTTGATGGCCTGATGCTGGAAAGCCATATTGATCCTGATAAAGCATGGAGTGACGCCAAACAGCAGGTAACACCCGAACGTTTGTTGGAACTATTGAATAATCTTGTTTGGCGCCAGGAAAGTTCAACCGTAGAAGAATTTATTACAGCACTCACAACTTTACGTGAACAAATAAATCAGTTAGATGATGAGTTGATGACATTGTTGGGGCAGCGTATGAAACTATCGGATAAGATAGGCGAATACAAGAGGGATAATGGCATCACCATTTTACAAACAAACAGGTGGAATGAAATTTTAGAAAGAGCCTTTCAAAAAGGGGATAAGCTGGGCTTGTCAAAAGAATTCATCACAAAATATTTTGATGCCGTTCACCTTGAAAGTATACAACACCAGAATAAGATAATGAACTCGTAAAAACTATGAACAAAGTTGATTACAATTTTTCGAATGATGTGGTAAGCTGTTATTTTAATGCAGATTTTAAATGCATTGATACACTTGCAACCGTTTCATCAATTGTTTTTGTTACCGATGAAAATGTTTATAGTTTTCACAAAGAAAAATTTGAACATTACCCAACTATAACGATTCATGCCGGCGAGGCCTATAAGAACCAGGCAACAGCCGATTTCATTATTGCAGAACTGATTAAGCTGGAAGCTAATAAAGATACTATGCTGATAGCTGTTGGCGGTGGTGTAGTAACAGATATTGCAGGTTATGTGGCATCGGTTTACATGCGTGGCATCAGGTGTGGCCTTGTACCTACATCAATACTGGCAATGGTAGATGCAGCAATTGGCGGTAAAAACGGTATTGATGCCGGATTGTATAAGAACCTTGTTGGCACCATAAGGCAACCGGAATTTATATTTTACGACTATGCTTTTTTAGATACTTTGCCGGTAAAAGAATGGATAAACGGATTTGCCGAAATTATAAAACATGCATGTATTAAAGATGCAGTGATGTTTGGGGTTTTAGAAAGATACTCACTGCACGATTATCAAAATGATAAAACATTAATTGCCGACCTGGTTGAAAAAAATGTAGCTATTAAATCGGCAATAGTAGCCAGTGATGAATTTGAAAAAGGCGACAGGAAGCTTTTGAATTTTGGACATACCATTGGCCACGCCATCGAAAACATGCATGGCATACCGCATGGGCATGCAATAAGCATTGGTATGGTGGCAGCTTGTAATTTATCCGAAGAAATTAACGGGTTTCATTTTTCTCAGGCAGAAAAAATAGTAAAGCTCCTGCATCAATACCAATTACCTGTAGATGTGGAAACAGACCACGAAAAAGTTTTTGAAATTTTAAAGATGGATAAGAAACGCAAATCGGATGGTATTCATTTTATCCTTTTAAAAAACATTGGGCATGCCCAAATTAAATTTGTACCCTTAACCGAATTGCAAAGCCGTTTTAAAGATATATTATAGTGATTGTAAAAATTAACCCATCAGCAATAACCGGAACAATAAAAGCGCCTGCTTCAAAAAGCAGCATGCAAAGAGCTTGTGCGTTGGCATTACTTGCCAATGGGCAAACAACAATTTATAATGCCGGCCATAGCAATGACGATCTTGCTGCACTTGAAATTATAAAAAAGCTGGGTGCTACTATTGAGTTAAAGGAAGAAGAATTAATTATTACCGGAGGAACCTTAAAAGATATTACAACTGAAATTAATTGTGGCGAAAGTGGTTTGGGAATAAGAATGTTTGCTCCCATTACAGCATTATCAACAGGCCAAATTTCTATTAACGGAACGGGTAGCTTGTTAAAAAGGCCCATGCATTTTTTTGATGAAATTTTTCCTCAACTAGGTGTAAGCATCCAGTCTGATAATGGTTATTTGCCTATAACTATCAAAGGGCCATTGAAACCTGCCAATATAATTATTGATGGTTCTTTAAGTTCTCAATTTTTAACAGGTTTATTGATAGCATTTGCCAAAGCAACAACAAAACCAGTAACCATCACAGTTACTAACCTTTTAAGCAAACCATACATCGATCTAACATTGCAGATGATAAAAAAATTTGGATACAATGTTGAAAACGATAACTACAAAAAATTTTTAATTGAGCCTTCTGCACAAAAGCAAATTCATCATGCTTATACCGTTGAAGGTGATTGGAGTGGCGCTGCATTCTTATTGGTGGCAGCAGCTATTGCAGGTGATATAAAAGTTACCGGCCTTGATGTTTTTTCAACACAGGCAGATAAAGCTATATTGAGCGCATTGATGGATTGTGGCGTAAATATTTCAATTGAAGAAAAACAAATAACCATCAATACAGCATTAAGTAAAAACGGAAAGCCTTTTCAGTTTGATGCTACAAACTGCCCCGATCTCTTTCCTCCATTAGTTGCACTTGCAGCATATTGCAATGGCACTACAGTGATAAAAGGTGCCAATCGTTTGCAGCATAAAGAAAGCAACCGAGCATTAACCTTGCAACAGGAATTTGCAAAAATGGGAGTGGAGATAACAATTAAAGACGACCTGATGTTAATTGATGGAGGAGGAGAAATTAAAGCTGCAGTTTTACAATCGCACCACGACCACAGGATTGCCATGGCATGTGCAGTGGCAGCATTAAAAGCGAATGGCCCATCGGTGATTGAAGATGCAGAGTCAATAAATAAATCTTACCCCGTTTTTTTTGATGATTTGAAATTGCTTCATGCATCAGTATCTTTGATTTAATATAAAACAGGCCAACGAACAGGTATGGCCAATAAAATAAATAACAGTGAATTCATTTGGACGGATTTTTAGGGTGCATATTTTTGGCGAATCGCATGGCGAATGCGTAGGTATTACAATTGATGGATGCCCGGCGGGGCTGGCATTGTCTGTTGGTGATTTTACTGCCGATATTGAAAGAAGAAAGCCCGGCGCCAAAGGTACCACTCCCCGTAAAGAAGATGATTTACCGATAATAAAATCGGGTTTGTTTAATGGAAAAACTACCGGCGCACCAATAACTATTTTATTCGAAAATAAAAATACACGTAGTGCCGATTATGAAAAGCTACGTGCAGTACCAAGGCCCGGCCATGCCGATTTTACCGCTTCAAAAAAATTTGGTGGATATGAAGATTACCGTGGCAGCGGCCATTTTAGCGGCAGGCTTACCGTATGCCTGGTTGCAGCAGGCGTTATTGCAAAAAAACTTTTACATACTATCGAAATCAATTCAGCCATAATAGAAATAGGCGGTGAAAAGGATTTGGAAAAAGGATTGCAAAAAGCCATTGATGCAAAAGATTCTGTGGGTGGCATTGTAGAATGTACAGTTAAAAACTTACCCGCTGGCTTAGGTGAGCCTTTTTTTGATTCGGCAGAATCGCTGTTGAGCCATGCAGTGTTTGCCATACCTGCTGTACGTGGCATTGAATTTGGAACAGGCTTTGCAGCCGCAAAAATGTTTGGCAGCCAGCATAACGATGCCTTGAAAGATGTAACCGGCAGTACTTTTACCAATCATGCAGGTGGCATTGTGGGCGGCATAACCAACAACAATGAACTGGTTTTTCGTATTGCCATAAAGCCAACCTCATCTACACCAATTGAACAAAAAACTTTAAATATTGAAACCGGCGAAATAGAAAATTTTTCAGTTAAAGGCCGGCACGACTTATGTATTGCTTTACGGGTACCGGTGATATTAGAAGCAGTAACTGCCTTTGTACTGGCCGATTTGATGTTGATTGAACAAAAAATTCCACGGGTTATCAGTACCTAACCAATCATCCTGCGGTGGTAATTAATTTGCCCAAGGTGATAATTAAGATGCCCAAATAGGTGCAGCAGCATGTGTTGGTTACTTACTACTTCACCATGTTTTTCTAAAGGAAAATTTTTTTCCAAATCTGCATCAGTTAATTTGTCAAAAGTGCTCTTAATAATTAAAATGCAGTTTTTAATATTTAAAATCAAATCATCACGCAAAATATTCTTCTGGCTAAACTCGTTATCCCTATGCCTTATATAACCTGTATTGCCAAGCACAGCTCCAATAAAATGATTAAGGTTACCTATTAAGTGAAGGCACAAGTTTCCACCTGAATTATTAATACCAGGTGTAGTTTTCCAAATATCATACTCATCTTTATATTGTTGTATTTCTTCTATCAGTTTATTTAAATCTCTTTCAAAAAGGTTACTTAGGTTTTGTACTAACATATTTTTGCTTATTTAATCTTGCTAATTTTTTGAAACTAACATCCAGTAGTTCATACAAATTTGAATTAGGTAAATAGTAATGCCACCATTCTGTTTCCAGGGCAATAAAGCCATATTTTTCCATGATAGATTGCAATAAATTCCGGTTTTGTAAAACAGTATCAGGTAAATTTTTAAAAGCAAGATGTGCCGTATCGCTAAAATTATCAAATCCAGTGCCCATATCCAGTTCTTTTTTAGTTTGTAAAGAAATAATAGTGAGGTCAACAGCAATACCTCTGTTATGACCGCTGCCTTTTTTAGGATCTGCAGCATATCGGTCGTCCTGCACCGGCTCCCATAACCTTTCAGTAACTGAATAGGGGCGGTAAGCATCAAAAACCTTTAAGCCCAAATGATTCTTCATCAGTTCGGCTTGTACTTGTATTAATTTATCAGTAGCATCTTTTCGTAAGTAAGTAGTACGTATGGGTGGGTACAATTTTTCATGCATAAAGTTATTGGTGCCTGCATACCGTAAATCGAGTTGAATACCGGGTATTGCTTTTTTAATATCAATCATAGCTTTACCTGCATTATTATCAATGGTTTTTTGCAATTGATTAATATCTTTAATAACCCATAATCCATACTTGTTTAAAATGCTGTCCTGTGCAAAAGTTGCAACCGAAATCAACATAAAAACAATTTCGTAAATTAGTAACAATTGAAACCGATGTATTATCTTGTTTATCATATTTACCCTTGATAAGAAAGCTTGAGAAATCTTTTTTCAAGTTACTAATAATTAACCTGAGTTATGCAAAAACTACAATCCGTTTACAGCTATTGCCTCATTTTTCTTACAGCTATGTTTGTATTATCGTGTAACAATAAAAAAACGGTAAAGGATAAAGATGTTGTAACTAACCCGGTAAGTATGGATAGCCATGTAACGGAAAATATAAGCAATGTATTATCCAATGTTTCTTCAGGGGCAACAAAAATTTATGATAGTATCAGTCTTCATTTACCTTTAGTAGTAAAAGAATTTTATAGCCAGGAAAACAATGCGCCAATATGGAGTTCAGCAACAAAATGGAAACCCCTTACCGATTCACTATATAAGTTTATTACACATGCAGAATATGAAGGGCTATTTCCTAATGACTATCATTTTAGCAGGCTTAAGTTTTTAAAAGATACGCTTGATGCAGATTCTATTACCCGAATGAATGCGGTTTACTGGACAAAAGCCGATTTGCTTTTTACAGATGCCTTCATGCATATAATTAAAGATTTAAAACAAGGAAGGTTACAACCCGACAGTTTATCATTAAACAAAGACTCGGTGCTGATAGGTAAATTTTTTATTGCTACATTAAATACGCTAACAGAAAAAAAAGATTTTACTGCATTACTTAATTCGCTGCAGCCTCAGCACAAAGGTTATTGGGAACTTAAAAAAGGAATCAAAAATTTTGTAGATAGTATGGACCGTAAACAATACACCCGGTTAACTTATCCTTTTAAAAAAGGTGTGGCAAAAGATTCTCTCTTTTTTATAAAGATGCTTAGAAAAAGATTGGTAGAAAGTGCCTGTATTGATTCGGGTATAAGCATGCCTGATTCATCTCAACTATCGAAAGCAATAAAAAAATACCAATTAAAACATGGCCTTGTTGTTGATGGTAAGTACGGCAAAAATGTAGTAAACTCATTAAACAGTAATGATATAGAAAAATTCAAACGTATTGCCGTAACCATGGATAAGTATAAGCAGTTACCCGAAAAAATGCCCGACACTTATATATGGGTTAATTTACCCGGGTATTATTTAAGGGTTATTAATGATGATACACTTGTTTTTGAATCGAAAGTGATTTGCGGTAAACCCGATACCCGAACTCCTTTACTTACTGCAAAAATTACAGATATGATTACTTACCCTACCTGGACAGTTCCTAACAGCATCATTGTAAAACAATACCTGCCCAAACTAAAAAACAATCCTAACTATATTTCACGCATTGGTTTAAAATTGCTTAATAGCAAAGGAGAAATTGTTGACCCTACTACTGTAAACTGGAGCAAATATTCAAGAGGTATACCATATAAAGTGATGCAGGGTAGCGGAGATAATAATTCGTTAGGCGTAATAAAATTTAATTTTAATAATCCTTATTATGTTTACCTGCACGATACCAACCAGCGTTACCTCTTTAAAAATTCTTCCCGGGCACTTAGCCATGGTTGTGTAAGAGTACAGGATTGGGATAAGCTGGCTTATTATATTGCTCAAAACGATAGTATATTAAATACTAATAAGCCTGCATTAAAATACAATGCCGATTCAATAAAAAACTGGATTGCCGGAAAAGAACATCGCCGTATTGATGTAAAAAACCAAATTCCTTTGTATATACGGTATTTTTCCTGCGAAGGTAAAAAAGGTAAAATTACTTTTTATGATGATATATATGGCGATGATAAGGCCCTTATAGATAAATACATTGCAAAATCTGATTATCGATAGTATTAAATTGTATTATCTTTAATCATGTACATGAAACTTTTATTTCATAAATCACATGTATTTACTTTAATTATTGGATTGTTATCTGGCATAATATTTTTATGTGCCCCGGTTAGTACTTTGGCGCAATCTAAAACCCCAGCTAAAGTAAATACAAAAAAAACAACAAGGGTTTTTTATGGCCAGGCCAGTTATTACAGCAATAAATTTCATGGCCGCCGAACAGCCAGTGGCGAAATTTTTAACCAAAAAAAATTAACCTGCGCCTGTAATGTATTGCCCTTGGGTACATGGATAAAAGTAACCAATCTTAAAAACGGTAAAACAGTAGTGGTAAAAGTAAATGACAGGATTCATCCACGTATGAAAAGGATTGTTGATTTGTCAAGAGCCGCAGCTACGCAACTCGGTTTTATCAGCAGGGGTCTTACAAGGGTAAAAGTTGAAGTGGTTGCAAAAAAGTAGTTTAACTTTAAATAAGCCTTTTACTTATTTGTGATAAGGGTAAAAATATTTCACTATATGGAACTAAGCAGCTAATTTTGCTGCGATTCAGAAAAAAAATAAATTATGAAGAAGATTATTTTATTATGTATAGGTGCAGGCCTTTTTGTATCTGCATTTGCACAAAATGAATACAAAAAAAGGCCAACTTTGGCTGTTCATTTTGGATTAACCGATTTTAAAACAGCTACCGACCTAAGGGCTACCGGCCTGGCAAGTGTTTTACGCACAAAAGAATGGCATAAAACCAAGCACATGAACTCGGGCATAGCTATCAGCTATTTACAGGGCATTACCAATCACCTTGATTTTGCCGGAACTGTAACAGGTACTTTTCTTAGCTATCCTATTAATGGTAAGCCACTCGATGTAAGTTCAAAACTATTACTTGAAGCAGCTGCCACAGCCAATTTAAAATTATTACCTGATAACTATTATGTATCTCCATTTGTAACAGCCGGTGTTGGCGGATCAAAATACAAAGGATATTATGCAGCATTTATACCGGTAGGTGTGGGTGTGCAGGTAAAAATACTTGATGGCGTGTTTGCTCTTGCCAATTCGCAATACAGGATACCTGTTACTGAAAATGCTTCCTACCATTTTTACCATAGCCTAGGTGTAGCGGTAGCACTTACTAAAAAGAAAGCCGCTCCGGTTGTAGTACCTACACCTGTTGTAGAACCTCCAAAAGACAGGGATGGCGATGGAGTTTTAGATGATGCAGATAAATGCCCTGATGTGGCCGGTTTGGCTTCATTGCAAGGTTGCCCCGATAAGGATGGTGATGGTATTGCAGATGCAGATGATAAGTGCCCGGATGTAGCTGGTGTAGCCCGTTACCAGGGATGCCCAATACCGGATACTGATAAAGATGGTATAAATGATGAAGAAGATAAATGCCCAACTGTATTTGGTGTAGCCCGTTACCAGGGGTGCCCGGTACCAGACACAGATGGTGATGGCGTAAATGACGAAGAAGATAAATGTATCAATGAAAAAGGCCCAGCATCAAACTTTGGTTGCCCGGTAATAAGCGAAGAGATTGTAAAACGTGTAAACAGGGCAGCACAAAATATCTTCTTCTCTACCGGAAGTTCAAAACTTCTTGCTAAGTCTTTCTCAAAACTAAATGATGTGGTAAGTATACTTAAAGAAAACCCATCTTATAAAGTAAATATTGACGGGCATACCGATAATACCGGTAAAGCAGATAAGAACCAAATATTATCTGAAAAGCGTGCCGCTTCTGTAAAGGCTTACCTGGTAAGTAAAGGTATTGATGAAAGCCGCTTAACAGCTACAGGTTACGGACAAGACAAACCGATTGCTGATAATAAAACAGCCGCCGGCCGTGCTAAAAACCGGAGAGTGGAAATGACATTGAGGAATTATTAATATAGTAAATAGATGATTTTAAAAACCCCGCAATTTGCGGGGTTTTTGTTTTTTATTAGTGAAAAAATTTTTCAAATGAAAGGTATTTGTTCTTGAAGTTTTATAACAAATGTATTTCTGTGTGAATTTATATTTAAAAATATTTGAACAATTTTTTTATTTGTGAATAGGGTAGTAGCCTGCAATTTTTTTTCAATCAATAATTAAAAGCAAAAATGCATGTAAAAAAATGACGTTACATATAAAAGACATCTTCTAAAAATCTTTATTTAATTTCAATTACTTCACATCTATTAAACTAAATTAAATAATCAGCATCTTAATAATCATTCTCCTTTTGCTTCACTTGTTTTTTTGATTTATCATCAGCGGGATTTTTTATAGGTACAGTTGTTTTTTTATTGTCAGATTTTTTTGATTTACTACTGTCCATTACCGCTTTAGGGTTCTTGTTTTCGATATCAGTTTTTTCTGTTGGATTATTATCGGGAGTATCGGGGGTTTTAAAAAAGTCTTCTGCATTGCCGTTACCTTCATCCTGCGTAGTGCTATCGCCTTCCATAAAATATTTATCCATATTTATATCGGCATAAATGGGATTGTTGGTTAATTCAATAGGTTTTTCAAATGTTTTAAGCTTGCCATAATCAAGTTTTTTATCGGCATATACTTTGCTCATAAAAATGCCCCATCTTGGCGCCGACATTTCGGAACCACCGGCAGTGTTTTGATATATCTGTAAAAATGGGTCATCGCAGCCCACCCATGTGCCGGCTATCAACTCAGGTGTATAACCAATAAACCAACCATCGGCATTATCATTAGTGGTTCCTGTTTTTCCTGCTCTTTCAACCGGCAACGGATACCTGCTAAGCGTTCGGGCAGTACCAAATTTTATAACACCTTCCATCAATGTTACCATTGTATAGGCATCTGCTTCGGATATAACCTGTTTGGATGTAGAACTGAACTCTTCAAGCATATTGCCGCTTTTGTCTTCTATACGGGTCATGATGATGGGCTCGGTATTTAATCCTTTGTTGGGAAACATAGTATAGCCCTGCAACATTTCTATCAAAGGAATTTCTGCAGCGCCAAGGCCAATAGAATAATAGGGTTGTAGTTTTGCATCAATACCGCAGGTTCTTAAAAACTCAATAAATCTTTTAACACCAATTTGCCCTATTAACCGCCATGCCGCCACGTTTTTAGACCATGCCAAACAATAGGCAAGCGTGCCTGCGCCACCACTGATGGTTTTGCCACCGAGGGTTAGGGCGCCACCGGGAATTACAGTTTCAGGTGTATAGCCGGCTTCATCTACCGCTAATGTATATAGATAAGGTTTAATGGTAGAGCCTACCTGCCTTAACTGTGTTACATGGTCGTACTTGAACCATTTATAATCTATACCACCCACCCAGCATTTCACTTCACCGGTACGGGGATCCATAGCAGCAAAATTTGTTTGTAAAATTTGCTTATGATATTTAATCGAATCAAATGGCGTCATCACGGTATCTTTCTCATGTTTTGCATTCCATGCAAATACTTTCATTTTTACAGGTGTGTAAAATGTTTTCTTGATATCTTCTTCACTAATGCCTTCTTCTTTCATACTTTTCCATCTATCAGTATATTTAAATGCTGCTTCAACTACATTGTCGTGCCCTTTCCACATACGGGCACCATAAATTTTCAGGTTCCAGTCTAATTTTTTTTGTATTACCGGCATATGTTCTTCTACGGCCTGCTCGGCATACTTCTGCATGCGTGAATCAATAGTGGTATATATTTTAAGGCCATCCCTGTACAAATCGTACGGGTCGCCGGTTTTGGGGTTTGTATGTGTTTTACACCATTCTTTTAATTTGCCTGCAAGTTCATTTCTAAAATAGGGTGCAATACCAACATTTTCATCAATTTTTTTGTAATTGGTAATTAAAGGTTTTGCTTTTAGCTTATTGGCTTCTTCCTCTGTTAAAAAATGCTGGTGGCATACCACCATCTGGTTTATAACTGTATTTCGCCTGTCAATAGAAGCTTTTGGATAACCAATAGGATTATATACAAAGCCTTTTAGCATACCCACTAATACGGCGGCTTCTTCTAATTTTAAATCTTTAGGTTCTTTTTGAAAATAAGTAAGCGATGCATTTCTTATACCATATAAGTTTCCCCAGGGCGCCCGGTTAAGATAAAGTGTAATAATTTCTTCTTTAGTAAAATTTCGTTCAAGTTTAACTGCCACTATCCATTCTTTAATTTTATCAAAAGCTCTTTTTATTTTATTTCCTTTACCCTGCCCAAGCATTAGTTTTGCCACCTGCTGAGTAATTGTACTGCCACCACCTTGTGTACCTAAAGTAAATATTGCACGCCCTACGGCCTGCACATCAATACCGGAGTGGTCGTAAAAGCGTTCATCTTCTGTTGCCAGTAATGCATTTATTACATTGGGCGAAATTTCATTATATTTTACTTCGCTCCTGTTTTCAGCATAGTACTTGCCCATAAGAACTCCATCGGCCGAATATATTTCGCTGGCTAAATCTGCTTCGGGATTTTGTAACTGCTTAAGTGATGGCATTTTGCCTAACATACCAAAATTGGCACCAACAAAAAGCAGCAGTACCAATAAAAAACCGCCAAAGAAAACACGCCATAAAATTTTAACTGAACGCTTCATGTATTATTTTTTGAAGGGATAATATCTATAAATATACCAGGCATCCCGTAAAATTATAGAAAGAAACCATGTTGAATACCTTGTTATAGTTAAAACCTGTTTGGAAACTGAGTATTTAACAATGATTTATAGCCGGCAAGGTTTTTATTGGTTTTCAACAATTGCAGGTTATCTTCTGTTATAATCAGGAACGAATATTTGCTTGCAGGCAACCAGGATATTTCTGCAGCAGCATTACGTTTTAGTTTATCGTAATACTGTAAAGCAGATGCAGCATCTGCAAATGAACTTATCACCAGTAAATTATTGTCAGCGTCCAGTACATCTTTATTTATATTGATTGCCTGGCCATAATAATTTTCGGCATTATACCTGTTGATAGCATTTTTTGCTTCATTTACATATACAGGGTCAACCTTATTAAGAATCATTAGTACATAGTGCGGTGCATTAACTGCCATAGTAAAGGCCCCGTTAGTAAGTGGCGGTGGTACCTTAACCACCGAATCTTTTGGAACTATTGCTGCAGGCGGTTTAGGCGCTGCCGGTTTGGTTTTCTCTTCTACATTTATGGGTGCATCTTCGCTTGCCCTTGTAATCTCCAGCTCGGTAAGGTATTTTTCTATTTCTGCCCGCCTTCTTAACACATCAATCATAGTTTCGGCTTTTGGCCTCAATGGCGATTCGGGATTATTTTTTATGATATCTTGCAGGCCTTTTATGGCTGCACTGTCGTTCCTGTTTTTTACGTTGTTCAATGCTTCAATGTACGATAACTGTGGAGTCCAGTAATTAATGCCATACAGGCTGTCGGCTTTTTTCTTTTCGGCAATGGCTTTTTCAAAATTACCTTCTATAAATAAATTATAAATTTCATCATACAGCTTTGTTACTTCGGGGTTTTTGGCTTTTGAATTGGTAGCAGCAGGATTATTTAATTTTTGCGCCGATTTACTTTTTGCAAAATTTTTGTTCAGTAAATCTTTATAGTAACCGGCTTTTTCTTTATCGCCCAGTTTTGTATAACAGAAAAATAAATTAAGGTAAACTTCACCATCCATCAGCCTGTTGGGAAACCGTTTTAAATATGCTTCATACGTATCTGCCGCTAGCTGATATTCTTCTAAATCGTTTTGATAAGCATTAGCCAGTATAATCATATTGGCAGCAATGGTTTCATTGCTGGCATTTAATTTTTCTTCGGTAAGAGGCAAGTCGCCCATCATTGTTTCAAAAGTAATTACCTGTGGTTGCGTTGCAGATGAAGCGCTGTCGGGTTTTGTTTTATCACCGGGGGCTTTTACATCGCCGCCACTGCCGGGTACACCCACCGGCATATCTAATGATGATTTTGTGCGCCAGTTATCTATATTTGCCCGTTTGCCCCATTTACTTTTAAATTCACTAAAGCCTTTCGATTTAAGGGAGTTGTTATTAAAATACCATTCGCCTTTTGAACTGTTTTGTGCAAAGAGGTCGGCTGGGGGTTGGTTGTTATTAAATGGAAGTACAGATTGATTATTATCATCGCCACTTACATCCTTGTATCCTTTTTCTTTTCTTAGTTTACGTAAAAGTTTTTTTACATAATCTTCTCTTTCGGCAGGGGCCATTAATGCAATACGTTGTAAACTGTCTTCTCTTTCAATCTTACTGATGGCATCTGCAATTTTAATAAGCGTTTCCTTACGTTCCTGAATGGCGGTTATCTTTTTATCTAATATAGAATCATGGCCTGTTTGCAGGCTGTCGTACATGGCAGCAGCAAGCCTGTATTGTTTTCGGTTGTATGCAATATCGCCCAGGTTTAAATAAGCCTTATTTTTATAGTTGATATTATCAACATTGTATTTAAGGCTCTTATTAAAATAAGTAACAGCGGCATTAGTATCAGGTTTATTCATGGCAAGTTCGCCGGCCGAAAAATAAACGATATCCTTATAAGTTTCGTACTTATCACGCCTTGCCATTTTCAATAAATTGTTGATGCTTTTATCCAGTTCTTTAGGATTAGTGGTTTTAAGCATTTTGGCATCGTTGAGGCGGGCATGTATATCAAGTAATGGGTCTACCGTATGTTTTGATGCTTTGGCATAATATTCTGAGGCTTTATCAAATTTTCCACCCATTTCATAAAGCTGAGCCAATAAAAATTCCCAGCGTGATTTATCCTGTTTGGTATCGGCGCTGGTTAAAGCATTTTCAAGATGAACGGCTGCGCTGTCGTAAATACCTTGTTTGTAAAACCAGTATGCGTTTATCTCTTCCAGGTTGTCTTTTAACCTTTTTGGAAGGTTAGGGTCTACATGTAATGTGTTTATCAAACCACCCGATTCTGCAAATTCATCTTCTTCAATTAAGGTACGTGCCAGCCATAAAATAGCATCGTTGCGGCTTGGGGGCAGCGCTGTAAGCTTTTGTAATACATTTCGTTTTTCTTTACTGGCAATTGATGTACTTCCCGAGCCTACAATACGGTCGTCATCATCGTTTTTTCTTTTACGTGGAAAAAGGTTGTAATTGATGAACTGGAATGTCATCATTGCCGAGTCAAAATCTTTACGTAAGAAATATGCTTTTCCAATTAGTAAATACATATTATCAATCCAATCGTTACGCAAATCGTGTAATAAAATGCCTGCGGTGGAAGTGATAATGACGGAATCAAGTTCTAATTTCTGAGATGCGGTTTTATCTAATGAATAAGGATAAAATGCCAGCAGGTTACTATAATCATCTTTAAAAACATTTTTAGCCCTTTCAATTACTGTATTTACACGGTTGTTAGCATTAAAATAGTAATTAAAATGAGTTACTGTATTCTGGTAAAAATTTCGGGCTACTGTAAATTTTTTTTCTGCGGTTTTTTCTGATCCAAGCTTCCTGTTTTCAAATTTCTCAGGCTTTTTCTCTTTTCCAAAGGGGTCAAAGGTCCAGGTAGGTTGTGCTTTTACAAAATTTTGGGTAATTCCAAAAAGTAAAAATAAAGGCAGCAAGGCTATAGTTCTCTTCAGCATGAATCAAAAAATGTTGTATAAGAGGGCTAAATATCGGTATTTTTTTGCTAATAATCACTTATTAAAAAGATGTACCGGCTTGTTTTAATATTTTTTTGTGAACATGTGTTTTTTATAAATATTATAATCTTTGATGAGTTATAAAACTGTGATGCTAATAAGTTGCATTTTAAATGGATTTTTCGCTTGCAATGCTTAATTTTATTGCTCAACAAAAAAGTATGGTAAAACTAGATACCAACAGTACGCTAAAACGGCTACGAAACCGTTACAGGTTGGTAGTGATGAATGAAGATACTTATGAAGAAGTAGTAAAATTTAAACTAAGCAGGTTAAGTGTTTACGTTTTTTTAAGTTCAGTGTTTGTTGTTTTGGTAGGATTAATAATTGCTTTGCTGGTATTTACTCCTTTAAAATATTATTTGCCCGGTTCGGGATATGGCGATGTTAAACAAATAAGGGAATACCGTGAACTTAAAATAAGAACCGATTCGGTTGAGCAGGCTTTAAAATACAAGGAAAAATATTATAACGATTTACAAAAAGTGCTGCAGGGTAAAGTACCTGTTTTGGATACCAACAAATTAAAATTACCCAAAACAGAAAATATAGTGGAGTAACAAGTTTATAGAACAAAAAACCAATAGATATGTTTAACTCAAAATCCAAATCATCTTTTGATGAAACACCCAACCATGCCAACACATTAGTTGGCGCAGGTACCATTATTACCGGCAACCTGGAAAGCAATGGCGATATACGAATTGATGGCACTTTAAAAGGAAACCTCACAGGCAAGGCTAAAATTATTATTGGTGCCGATGGGTTGGTAGAAGGCAATATTAATGGCCTTCAAGCCGATATTATGGGAAAGGTAACCGGTAATATTAAAGTAAAAGAACTCCTTTATCTTCATGGCAGCACACAGGTTAATGGTGATATTTGTGCAGGAAAACTACAAGTAGAACCCACAGCTGTGTTTAACGGTAACTGCATAATGGGTACAAATGTAGTAGAACTAAAAAAAGATTTGGCTACAGCCGTTAACCTTTAAAAATATATACCTACGATGGATTTTAGTTATAAAACGGCAATACCTTTGATTGTAACTTTTATAATTCTTGCCGCAATAACGCTTACTGCAAATTTTATACTGGGTACTGCTAAAATTGATTTTGTAATTGTGATGGCAGCCAATTGCCTTTTCTTTTTAATGAGCATTTTTGTTTTTAAAATGCAGTACGATGCCATGCATCATCAAAACCCAAGTGTGTTCATCAGGCGGGTGATGAGCAGTATGCTCATAAAACTTTTAGTTTGCGTTTTAGCCGTAGTAGCATATTATTTTTTAAGTGGCAGCAGTTTTAATAAACCGGCTGTGTATATATCATTACTTATCTACATTATTTACCTGGTGGTAGAAGTAGGTACCATTATGAAGCTGAATAAAACCAAAGATGCCTAAACAGGAAGCCCCGTTAGCAGCTTTAAAAGATTATTTGCCGGCAGGCTGTTTTGATGAAGTGTTGTATTACCTGCAACATTATCATGTACACCTTACCATTACCCGTAAAAGACAAAGCATCCTGGGCGATTACCGCCATGCTCATACCGGTAAAAACCATCGTATAAGCGTTAATGGCAACCTTAACAAGTATGCATTCCTCATCACATTGCTGCACGAACTTGCCCACCTTTTTACTTATGAAAGATATGGGCACCGTGTATTGCCGCATGGGCGTGAATGGAAAGATGAATTTGGTAAGATATTGGCTAAGTTTATTTTAAATAAAGTTTTTCCTGCCGATATTGAAAAAACATTGTTAGCCACACTGCAAAACCCGGCAGCAAGCAGTTGTGGTGATGAAAAACTATTGCGTGTGCTGCATAAATACGATGAAAACAAAGATGGTACACATTTGATAGAACAGTTGCCCCACGGTGCTTTATTTAGTATAAAAGGCGGCCGCATTTTTAAGCTGGAAAAAAAAATACGCAAACGCTACAAGTGTGTGGAAGTGAAGACAGGTAAATATTTTTTGTTTAGCCCTGTATATGAAGTGAACATACTTTAACCCAAACTATAAATCCTTAATCATCCAAACATTGCATCCTGTATGTCCGCTATTGCCCTGTGATTGTGATAAATAAGTAAACCCAAGTTTTTCGTACATGGGTATGGCAATGGTAAGTTCGGGCATTGTTTCAAGATACATTTTTTTATAACCCATATCTTTTGCTGTATTGATACATTTTTGCATCAGCATTTTTCCAATGCCTTTGCCACGTGCTTTTTTTACTAAATAAAATTTTACTAACTCACAAGTGCCTTCAGCAAGGTTTTGGGTTGGATAAATACCTCCGCCTCCAACTATCTCACCATCATATTCTGCTATAAAATATACACTATTTTCTTTCTTAAAAACATCAAAGAGATGGTCGGTTGTTTCATCAAAATAAACAGTACCGGGTTTATTGGCTTTAAATTCGGCCAAAGTATCCCGTATTATTTTAGCTATGATTGTATTATCGGCCTTTTGTATTTTTCTTATCCTAGCAAGCATTTTAATTGAAAATGTTTCATGCCATCAAACCTACAAATTATTTGTACTGTATAGATGAAAATTTTAAATAGTATCCAATCAAAAAAGAGAATTGTAAACTATACCTGTTAAAATTGGTACCAGCATTATGAAGACAGAATTTGGGCAGGGCTTTTATGGATAAAAAAAATCATTTACTTTCGGTAAAGCTAACTACTTGTTTAATTGCCAGAAATTATAAAATACACCGAAGAGGAATTGGTGCTTTTGCTTAAGAAGAAAGACCAACAGGCATTTTCATATTTATACGATAATTATGCTGGCGCCTTAAACGGGGTAATAAACCGAATGGTAAACAATCGGGAACTGGCCGAAGATATTTTGCAGGAAGCATTTGTTAAGATTTGGAATAACTTTGATAACTACGATACCGGCAAGGGAAGGTTGTTTACCTGGATGATGAACATTACCCGAAACCTTACTATTGATACTATGCGAAGTAAAGGTTATAAGAAGCAGGCAAAAATCTTTGGAGATGAATATTCCGTAAGTAATTTAACAGGTGATAATAAAGCAGTTGAAAGGTTTGATGCAATGGATATTCGTAATCAACTTTCTAATTTAAAGCCCGAACAAAAAGATATAATTGACCTGGCGTACTTTAATGGTTTTACCCAGGAAGAAATATCAAAACAAATGGGAATACCCCTGGGCACAGTTAAAACCCGGATGCGAACTGCAATATTAGAATTAAGAAAAATGTTACATAATAAATAAATTTTGAACGTAAAAGAAATCATATCATCAGGTATATTGGAGCTTTATTGTATGGGGCTTACATCAGAAACCGAAACCAACGAGGTAAGGCAATGGGCTGCTCAATATCCCGAAGTGGCTGAAGAAATAAAAGCCATTGAAACCAGCCTTGAAAATTATGCACAGCAAAATGCAATAATACCATCTGCCCCTGTAAAAGAAAAAATATTATCAGCAATAAACACTACTGCCCCTGTAGTAGATATGAGTAAAACCGGTAGTGCTGCAACAAAAGCTGTGGTGAAGCAGGTATTTCCTTTTTGGAAAAATGTGGCAGCAGCCAGTATCATATTACTGTTGGCAAGCCTATTCTTTAATTATACTTTTTATAATAAGAGCCAGTTGTTAAGTAAAGAATTAGCATCTACACAAACAGATTTACTAAAACAAAAAGAAATAACCGGGGCCATGAAACAGGATATGGGAGTAATGGCAGACAGGAATGCACAGCCTGTATCACTAAATGCCATGCCCGATGTGGCAGATGCAGCGGCCAGGATTTATTGGATGAAAAATTCGGGAGAAGTATATATTGATCCATCAAATTTACCGGCGCCGCCTAAAGGTAAACAATACCAGTTTTGGGCAATTGTTGACGGTGTGCCGGAAAGCGGCGGTATGATTAATACCGATATAGAAGTGAATGGAAAAAAAGTGCACATACAAAAAATGAAATCTTTTGGAAGAGCACAGGCTTTTGCTGTTTCGCTCGAAGATGCAGGCCCTGAGAAACCTGTACCCAGCAAAGTAATTGTTATGGGCAAGATATAACTTACACCTTATTACTCTTGAAATTTTAATACTGCTAACAGCAGTATTTTTTTTGCTGTTTTTTATATGCTTTAAAAAATTTGAAAAAAATTTTTAGAAATCAAATCCACCTGCATCCATATACCGTACATGAATACAAACAAATTAAAAACAATAAAATCATTTGTATGAAAAAGTTTAAAAAAATTATGTTAGTAGCGCTTACTGTATTGATTGCTACTTCTTCATTTGCACAAAAAGACAACAATACAGTGATGGTGGGTGGCGCACTTATGTATCCATCTAAAAACATTGTAGAAAATGCCATGAACAGTAAAGACCATACTACCCTGGTGGCAGCTGTTAAAGCCGCCGGCTTAGTTAATACTTTGCAGGGCGAAGGGCCGTTTACTGTTTTTGCTCCAACCAACAGCGCTTTTAGCATGTTGCCTGCCGGCACGGTTGATAATTTATTGATGGAGAAAAACAAACCAACCTTAACATCGGTATTAACTTACCATGTAGTACCTGGCCGATTGAATGCAACTGATATTGCTAAATTGATTAAAGCAGGTGGCGGAAAAGCACAGTTAAAAACAGTTTCCGGAAATAATATCTGGTTAATGATGGAAGGAAAGAAAATCGTAATAAAAGATGAAGCAGGGGGAATGGCTTATGTTACCATAAAAGATGTTAACCAAAGCAACGGCGTGATACATGTGATTGACCATGTACTGATGCCTAAAATGTAATGTACGATACTAAATAATTTCAAAAAGGGGGAGGGAGTAAAGGTTTATGTCCCTATGTATAATCCGGTTCTTTTTTAAGGCCGGATTTTTTTTATACCCCTACAAATTTGTGGCACAAGAAACTTTTGCTCATTGCGTGAAAAATTTATTGCATGCAAAGCCGCTAAGTTTAACAAGCAACAAAGATTTGGCAATTGGTTCAATTTTTCTTTGTACAACATTTATAGTGAGAGCCACCACAAAAGTGCGACTCATCCTGCGCCACAAACCAAGGCTAATTAATAAAAAAAACACCCTGCATAGGGTGCTGTATTTTTTAAGGTTGAAAAACTTTATCAGGCAACTGCTTTATTTACCAAAGCAGCAGCTTCGCTAAGCAAGATAGCGCTTTGTACTTTTAATCCGCTTTCATCAATTAATTTTTTGGCCACATCGGCATTTGTGCCCTGTAATCTTACAATAATGGGTATGTTTATATTGCCTATAGATTGATAAGCATCAATAACACCCTGGGCCACCCTGTCGCAACGCACAATGCCACCAAATATATTGATGAGTATGGCTTTTACCTTGGGGTCTTTTAAAATGATACGAAAACCTGCTTCCACCGTTTCAGCATTGGCCGTACCACCTACATCAAGAAAGTTAGCAGGCTCGCCACCACTTAATTTAATCATATCCATAGTGGCCATGGCAAGGCCGGCACCATTCACCATACAACCTACATTTCCATCTAGTTTTACAAAATTCAAGTTATAATGTCCGGCTTCTACTTCGGTAGGGTCTTCTTCTGTAAAATCTCTCAGCGATGCAATATCCTGGTGCCGTACCAGTGCATTGTCATCAATGTTCATCTTACAATCCACCGCAATAATCTTATCATCGCTGGTTTTAAATAAAGGGTTTATTTCAAGCATGCCACAATCGCAGCCCACATAAGCGTTGTATAAATTGGTTACAAATTTCACACAGTTTTTAAATGCCACACCACTTAATCCTAAATTAAAAGCAATTTTCCTGGCTTGGAAAGGCTCAAGGCTACCACCGGGGTACACCCATTCCTTAAAAATTTTTTCAGGGGTATCATGTGCCACATCTTCAATGTTCATCCCACCTTCGGTACTGTACATGATTACGTTTTGTCCTTTACTTCTGTCAAGCAAAATTGATAGATAAAATTCTTTTACGGGATTAGGCCCTTCATAATACACATCCTGTGCCACCAAAACTTTATTAACCAGTTTACCTGTTTCGCCTGTTTGTATGGTAACAAGGGTGCCACCTAAAATATTTTGAGCAATTTGTTTTACATCTTCAGCGGTTTTACCCACAGCCACACCACGTTGTTCGGTACCTTTAATTTTTCCTTTTCCACGTCCTCCGGCATGAATTTGAGCTTTTACTACTGCAAAATTGCTACCATATTGTGTATGTATTTGTTTGTAGGCTTGTTCGGCTTCGCCCGGTGTACTGCAGGGGATGCCCTCCTGCACTTGAACATTGTATTTTTTAAGTAATTCTTTTGCCTGGTATTCGTGAAGGTTCATAACATAAAAAATTTTGGCGAAGATAAGCAATCTGTACGGAGTTTTATATTAACTATATAATGTTTGGGCAATAAAATTGATTAAGATAAACACTTACAATTAAAAACTTTTCATCTATTTTGTGAACATTCCTTTAACGTATCTTATCTTACCTTTGAAACTTTAAAATGATAGTTTATGATGTTGAAAATTACTGAAGCAGTAAATTTTATAAAATCCAAATACAGCACCCAACCGGCTGTGGGCATAGTGCTGGGCAGCGGCCTGGGTAGTTTTGTAAATGAAATTAAGATAGAAGCCGAGATAGCTTATGGCGATATTCCTCACTTCCCGGTAAGCACAGTAGAAGGCCATAGCGGTAAACTTATTTTTGGCGAACTGGGCGGTAAAAAAATTGTTGCCATGGCCGGCCGTTTTCATTTATATGAAGGCTATTCTCCCGAGCAAACTGTATTCCCCATCAGGGTGATGAAATATTTAGGAATAGAAACTTTATTGATTAGTAATGCTGCAGGTGGCGTTAACCCTGCGTTCCAGGTGGGCGACCTGATGATTATCACCGACCATATCAGCCAATTAGCGCCCAATCCGCTGATAGGAAAAAATTATAAGGAACTGGGCCCAAGGTTTCCGGATATGAGTGAACCTTATAAAAAACACCTCATCAGCAAAATGAAAAAAATTGCCGCTGATAAAAATATTAAACTGCGTGAAGGAGTTTATGTGGCGGTAACAGGCCCTACATTTGAAACAAGAGCAGAGTATAAGATGATACTTACATTAGGAGGTGATGCAGTGGGTATGAGTACTGTACAAGAAGTGATAACTGCAGTACACATGGGCTTACCGGTATTTGCCATGAGTGTGATAACTGATGTGGGCATACGTGAAGAAGAAAATACTATTACGCACGAAGAAGTATTGCAGGCTGCAAAAGATGCCGAGCCAAATTTTAAAGCGCTGTTTTGCGAATTGATTGCTCAACTTTAATGGCACCAATGAAGCCGATTGTTACGCTGATAATATTTGTTTTTTGCTGCCAGGCTGCTCATGCCCAGGAGACTGAAATACTTAATAAAATTGGCAACCGTGTACGAAATATTGGTAATAGTGGCAACAGGTCGGATACCATCAGTTTCGAACACAGGGATGATAAAAAAGATTCTATTGGCATTTATTATAAGTATCTCGATTCTATCCGAAGCATTCCTTTCGATTCAAGCATCAATGATTTTGATAAATATTTCTCTGTACCATCCTATTATCAATATCTTGGCAATAATGGCGCTGCTGCTTATCCTATCATTTATCAACCAAATGCCAAGCCCGGTTGGGATGCAGGTTTTCATGCATATGATGTGTACCGGTTTAAACTGGAAGAATCGAAATTTTATAAAACCAACAGGCCTTTTTCGCAATTGTGTTATCAACTGGCTTCGGGTAAGGAGCAAATGATAAAAGCTTTTCATACCCAAAATCCACGCCCCAATATTGGTTTTGGATTTGATTACCGACTGATAAGTGCACCGGGTTTTTTTGTTACACAAAACACCAACCATAAAAGCTATCGTTTATTTGGCAATTACCAGGGTAAAAGAAAAAGATATGCAGCCTATTTAATTTTATTGGGCAATACCATCAAAGCTTCTGAAAACGGTGGTATTGTTGCCGATTCTTTGTTAAAGGATCCGAATTTAAAAAAGCGTTTTTCGGTACCCGTTAACCTCGGTAATGCAAGTTTGTACCAACCCAATCCTTTTCAATCAAGTGTATCTACCGGGAATATTTATAAAGACTTTACTGTTTTTGTAAGGCAATCTTATGATATTGGTAAAAAAGATTCAATAGCCATTAACGATTCAACCACCGAATATCTTTTTTATCCAAAACTACGGGCACAGCATAGTTTTACTTACAGCACTTATAATTACCTGTATAAAGATGATAAAGCCGATACGGCCGTTTATAAAAACTGGTACGATACCATTGTAAAGATTGGTACCGATAGTTTTTTTGTTAAAGAAAAATGGTCGGTGATGAGCAACGATCTTAGTTTGTTCCAGTTTCCGGATACAAAAAACTCAGGCCAGTTTATATCTGCAGGGGTAAAATTTGAAAATATAAAAGCTCAACTTAAAAACGGTACCAGGCATTTTTACAATTTTATCATACACGGCGAATACCGCAATAAAACCCGTAACAAATTATGGGATGTGCTGGCCAAAGGAGAGTTTTATGTAAATGGCCTTAACGGTGGCGATTATAGTATTTATGCCACTATTGCCCGGCACCTGAATAATAAACTGGGCGATATAGGATTGTTTTTTAAAAACGTAAACAGGTCGCCTTCATTTATTTTCAACAATGCATCCAGCTTTAATTTTAAAAATGCAGGTATCAGTAAAAAAGAAAATATTATTTCGTTTGGAGCCGAAATAAATAACCGTTTTATAAAACTTAGTTTTAAAAATCATATCATCAGCAACCTGGCTTATTTTACCGATTATTATCATACGGCTACAAGCAGCAGGCTGATAAACCTGTTGCAATTATCTGCATCAAAAAAAATAAAAATTACCAGGTACTGGAACTTATATACCGACATCACTTTTCAGCAAACTGATGGCAGCGCCCCAATAAAAGTTCCATTGCTGTTTACCCGTAACCGTCTTGCATACGAAGGCATATTTTTTAAAAACCTTAATTTATGTACCGGTATAGAAGCAAGGTATATTACGCCATACGAAGCATATAACTATTCGCCATTGATGGGACAGTTTATGCCGCAGGATACTTTTAAACTGAAGAACCTGCCCGATATCAGCGTTTTTTTAGATTTCCGTATCAAATCATTTACAGCTTATATACGTGCCGAAAACCTTAACACGGTAAATTTTTCAAACGGCTTTGGGTTTACTAATAATAATTTTGCAGCACCTCATTATCCTACACAGGGGTTCATTTTCAGATTTGGCATACAGTGGGCCTTTGTAAATTAATGAACGAATATTTATAATATACAAATAGCCCGGATGTTAAATATATCCTTTTAATGATTTTGAAAGCACACATTTATTAATGTTTTGTACTTTTGCAGGGCAGATGAAAAAAATCTATTTAGGTATATTAGCAATATTGTACATGGCAGTTTCATCAGGTGTGGCCATGGAACTGCATTATTGCATGGGCAATAAGGCTGGTATGGATTTGTACGGATCGGCTACAGACAAATGCGGCAAGTGCGGAATGAAAGAAGATAAAACAGGCTGCTGCCATGATGAATTTAAATTTTATAAGCTTAACGATTTTCATAAGAATGTTGTAAATGAAATAGATTTTTCGGCTAAAGTATTTGCCATCAATAACAATCATTTTGTTTACAATTGGCAATCGCCGGAAAATACCGCTTTAATATCCCCTACTAATTACGCTCCACCTGATTATACAGCCCCACCGGCTTGTATATTGAATTGTGTTTTCAGAATTTAGAATAAATAACCTTGCTCAATTATTAGCTATTTTATTGGCTAAACAATACTTATTTATTCAACACAAAAAAATTTATAAAATGAAAACATTATCATTATTCGTTGCTGTTATATTCAGCATTTTATCATTCAATACAGCATTTGCTCAGTCATCTAAAACAGAAACTATTAAAGTGTGGGGTAACTGTGGTATGTGCAAATCAACCATTGAAAAGGCTGCCAAAAAAGCCGGCGCTAAAAAAGCCGATTGGAATGAAGACACTAAAGAGTTAAAAGTTACTTACGCTGTAAATAAAACTTCATCAGAAAAAATACAGCAATCAATTGCTAACAGCGGTTACGATACACAGGATTTTACAGCCGTACAATCTGCGTATGATAATTTACATAACTGCTGCAAGTACGACCGTAAGGCAGATGCAACCGAAGCTACTGCGGCAGTTTATGCTTGTCCCATGAAATGCGAAAAAGATAAAACATACGACAAACCCGGAAAGTGTCCTGTTTGTGGAATGGATCTTAAGCAAAAGAAAGACAACCACGCAGAGAATCACCAGTAATACTTTGTTGATACCATAACCATCAACTACAGTAATTAAATACCTGCGGCTAATAGGCGTAAAAGGTTTCGTTCCGTTTACTTTGGGATGTAATGTATTTCAGTTAATTAAAAATTTCCGCAGGAAATATTTTAAGTGATGCAGTTGCATTTTGGTTGCAACTGTATCACATCATTTGGATGTGGAATTAAGCAGGCCAACAAGAATGTAACAGCTTAATACTGCAACCACAAAAAAATTACAAATCGTGAAACAAGTAAAATATTTTTGGGTACTTCTCCTGCTAATTGCAGGTAATGTATCAAAATCGCAATCAACAAATTTAACAGTTAATGATACCACCGTTTCATTTACTGTATTTGGCGCCTGCGAACAATGCAAAACAAGGATTGAGGAAGCTGTGCAGATGAGATCTGTAAAAAATGCTGTTTGGAATGTAGAAACCATGCAGCTTACATTACAATACAATCCACAAAAAATATCGCTAAAAAAAATACAGGATAAAATAATTGCTGTAGGCCACGACCTGGAAGACAGGAAAGCTAATGATAAAGTTTATGATGCTTTACCAAAATGCTGTCATTATCGTGAACTTGAAAATATAACTGCCCATACAAATCCGGGAGATACTACACTTGAACAGAAAATGAATGCCGTGGTTGATTCATCACTGGTAAAAATAAACAGTCAGCCAACAAACGGGCATGGACAGCAAATTAAAGGAATGGTTTTAGAAGAAGACAATAAAGGGAATTTTAAACCATTGCAAAATGCCAGTATTTTTTGGTTAGGCACTAGCAATGGTGTACAAACAGATAAGAATGGCATCTTTAATATAAAGCCCGATGTAATGAGCCATCGCCTTGTGGTAAGTTTTGCCGGATATAAAGCTGATACAATTTCTGTTATTTCTAATGATGAATTGAAGATAGTACTGGCTTCAAAAAATGAATTGAAAGAAGTAGTAGTTGCATCAAGGCGGCGATCAGTGTACAGTAATAACCTTACTGCCATACGCACTATGAATATGACCGGCGCCGAATTGGTGAAAGCAGCTTGTTGTAACCTTAGCGAAAGTTTTGAAACAAATCCTTCGGTGGATGTTTCTTACAATGATGCTGTTACCGGGTCAAAACAAATTCAGTTATTAGGTTTAAGCGGTAATTATACGCAGCTTACGGTTGAAAATTTGCCCGGCCCCAGAGGGCTTGCCACTCCATTAGGGTTAAATTCAATTGCAGGGCCATGGATAGAATCGATTGAATTAACCAAAGGCACAGGCTCGGTTGCCAATGGTTACGAAAGTATTGCCGGGCAAATAAATGTAGAACTTAAAAAACCTGAGAACAGCGATAAATTACTGGCAAACCTGTATGTAAATGAATTAGGCAAAACCGATCTTAACCTAAACCTGTCGCAAAAAATCAATTCAAAATGGTCGGCTGGTTTTTTATTACACGATAATTTTATTACCAATAAAAAAATTGATTTTAATAAAGATGGATTCAGAGATCAGCCTACAGGCAATACTTTTAGCATGGTAAACCGCTACAAGTTTGATAACAATAAAGGCTTGATGACTCAATTTGGAATAAAAATTTTAACCGATAGGAGAACAAGCGGCGAAATAAATTTTGACCCCGGCAAAGATAAAAACACCACCAACCTGTACGGCCTTGGTATTGATATTAACCGTTACGAAGCTTTTGCAAAAATTGGTTACCTGTTTCCCGAAAAAAAATATAAAAGCATAGGATTGCAGCTTGCTGCCATCAGTCACGAGCAGGATTCTTATTTTGGGCTTACCAACTACACCGGCAAGCAAAAAACTTTTTACAGTAACCTCATCTATCAGTCAATCATAAAAACTACTGCACATAAATTTAGGGCGGGGCTTAGTTTTGTTTATGATAACTACAATGAAGATTTTAAAGCAACAAAATACAAAAGAACAGAAATTGTGCCGGGTGTTTTTGGCGAATATACTTTTACGCCAAATGATAAATTTAGCGCTGTAGTTGGCTTGCGTGCCGATAATAACAGCTTGTTTGGATTTTTTGTAACACCTCGTTTAAACCTGCGCTACGAGCCTGTTAAAGGAACCATCATCAGGGGGAGTGTAGGCCGGGGGCAACGTACAGCAAATATTTTTGCAGAAAACACCAGTGTGTTTGTTAGTGCACGCCAGGTTGATATCATTGCTTCGGGTACAGGTAAAGCTTATGGCTTAAACCCTGAAGTAGCCTGGAATAAAGGTATCAGCATCGATCAAAAATTTAGGTTGTTTAATAATGATGCGTTGTTGGTGGTAGATTTTTTTAGAAATGATTTCAGCAACCAGGTAGTAGTGGATATGGAAAATGCAAGGTTTGTAAAGTTTTATAACTTAAACGGTAAATCTTTTTCAAACAGCCTGCAGGCAGAGCTAACGCTTGAGCCGGTTGATAAATTTGAAGTGAGGTTGGCATACAGGTATTTTGATGTAAAATCAACACTTGATAATAAACTGATGGAACGGCAACTTATTTCAAAAAACCGGGCATTTGTAAATCTTGCTTATGAAGTAAAAGGTTTTAAATTTGATTATACAGTAACCTATAATGGTAAGAAAAGGATACCTAATACACTGGCAAATATACCGGCATACCGGTTAGCAGGTTATTCGCCTGACTATGTGTTGATGAATACGCAGGTTTCAAAAACCTTTGGAAAAGATAAAGCTGTGGATGTGTATATTGGTGCCGAAAATCTTACTAATTATTTTCAGAAAGATGTTATCATAGCTGCCGCACAGCCATTTAGCCAGTATTTTGATGCATCGATGGTTTGGGGGCCTATTAGTGGTAGAATGTTTTATGCAGGGTTGAGGTTTAAAATTAAATAAGTGGTTGATGAAAAAAATATTGCAATTCATATTGTCGTTATTTAAAAAGAAAAATTGCTGTAAATGAAAAAAGCATTTCTTGTATTGTTTGTTTTGATGAGCACTTTTGCATGCAAAGCACAATTGAAAATTGGCGATGGGGTACCCGAAATTGCATTGCCCGGTATGGCCGATAGTATCATAAAACTTTCATCGCTTTCGGGTAAAGTGATATTGGTTGATTTTTGGGCAAGCTGGTGTGCACCCTGCAGGGCTGCCAATCCTTTTGTACAAAAGTTGTATAAAAAATATGGCAAAGATGGATTTGAAGTATATGCCGTTTCGCTGGATGTAAAAAAAGAAGCATGGATTAAAGCTGTAAAAAAAGATAAACTTACCTATACTTTGGTGTATGATAAAGACGGTTGGAGGTCGAAAGTGGCAGAAAGTTATTTTGTAGATCAGTTGCCTACTAACTTTTTATTAAACAGGCAGGGAAAGATAGTGGCTATAAATATTGAGGGCAAAGAAATGTTTGATATGGTGAAAAAACTGGTTGAATAATTTTCAAGGCTATCATTTACCAGTTTTAAAACGATACGAGCCACCAACAGCTATGTACCAGCCTGCAGCTTCTTTGCTGATGCCTGTACCAGCCGAAATATCAAATTTCAAATCGGGCTTTGCATACCAGGCCAGGCCTGCATCAAAGCGGTGCTGTGGTTTTTCATTTTTATATATCGAACCAAAGAGTTCTACATAGCCATACCAATTTTCGTTGAAATCAATGCCGGGTGCAATGGTATAGGTATAGGCAGGCGAGATGCTGAAATTTTCCCATTCCATGCCAAGGTTGTAGCCCAATGATATTTTTTTTGAGAGTGTATGTTGTAAAGAAATCTTGAAATTAGCCCCGTCAACCGAATCGTGTTGGGGAGTTTGAAACCTTCTTATATCATAGTGTGCTATTAGTGTAATAGTAGGTTGCCATTGTTTTTCTTTTACAAAATTAAGTTTACCGCCAACCTGTACAGATTGCATACCGGTTTTTCTGTTGCTACTAATATGGTTGTTTTTATGAAGTTTGGTTCCGTAAGTTGTAATCAATCTCAGTTCAAAATTGTTGGTAAGCCCGTACCTGGTGAGCAGGGTAGGGTGCTGGTAGGTGATATCTTTTTCCTTTTTGCTGTAAGTATCTGTTTGCATTAGAAAGCCCAGTTCAAACTGCATCCATTTTTTAGGCACAGTGTTCGCACTTTCTGTTTGGTCGGGCCTGTCTGTATCTATTTTTTCTACCTGTGCAAATACTACGCTGTATATTAGGATGAAAGGTATGACTAATGATAATTTGTTCATAATTCTAAAATAAAAATTAGACATATCTAAAAATAAAAACAAATGTAAAACTATTTACCATTGTGCAAAATAATTTTAAGTAAAAGGATTATTTTTTTATACCGGCAATGCCTTTTATCAAAGTTTCCAGGTTTTTTTCTTTAAAGTAAACCCTACATAGTTCCTGTGCTTTTTCTATAACCTGTTTGATGGTTAATTGGCCAGTACCGGCAATTTTGTATGCCCGGGCAAGCGCTGTTTTTTCATCTTTTAATGAAGTTTGCAGTAATGCTTCTTTAATCGCTTCTGCCCGTAAGCCGTTATCTTTTAAGCTGCCCAGTTCTGCAATCATCCAACTAAGGGCATAAAAACGGTTTTTATCTAGTAGTAAAAAAACTTGCTGGTCGCCAGCATCGGGCATTACATTGTATTTAGAGCCTGTTATTTCTTTTGTAAGATATTTTGAAAGAAATTTTGGCATTGCAGTTTTTGTTTTACTTAACTGTATGCAACCCCTTAATGCCTGCGGATAAATGCTAAGCCAGCGCAGCTTTCTCCTAAATTCGTGTACATCGTTTTCAACATCTGTAAAAGTAAAATCCTTTTCGTTTATAAATTCCAGTATTTTATTAATGGCCGAGATGTAAAATTCCTCAATACATTTAATTTCTTCTTTTTCATCCAGCCAGTTGGCTTTGCTTAGTTTTTTTCTTGTCTTTTTAATTCGTTTACCCTCTTCGCCTAGCCATTTTTTTTCTTTTAATATTTCGTTCAGGCTTTGAATTTTTTCCCTGCTTTGAGCCTGCATGTATGCAGTAACTTCTTTAGGTATCTTTTTATTAGCAGCAAATTCTTTTGCAAATGCATCATAATAATCAATAGCGCCTAATGTATCTTCCAGTAATTTAAAATGGGCTTTCAGTTTTTCAAATTTATTTTTGTTGTGAATACCACTATAAAGTTTTGCCAATCCTTCAAGCATAAACAAGGGGGTACGGGCATCGTTCTGGTATAACCACAATGCCGGGTTTTTTTGCCTGGCAGCTTTTGCAAGCAATGTTTCTAACCTGCTTAAAAAAAACTCAAATCTTAATTGCCCGTTTTTCATCTGCTGTTTAATTTATTTTGTAAAATTATTTTCTATTAATTTATCCCTTTTCAAAAAAAGCTACAGAGCCACCAACCCATTCTTTATCCTTATTATAGCGAGTGCCAATCATTTTTCCTTTGCTTAACCTTGCTAGGTTATGTACTGCTATTGGCCTGTTCCAGCCTTTCTTCCAGAAAAAGAATAAGCGTATTTCGGCTTTAGCAGGCCCGTCGGGTGTTTTAATAACATCGGCATATTTCACTTTTTTTTGTAGTATCCAGTTTTCTGGGTCTTTTACTGCTTCCAAATCGGCCAGGCTTACATCAATTACCACACCCATGCCGGCAAAAGAAAACAATGGTTTTAAAACATAATTTTCCAAGTCGGTTGGCATCTGTTTCAACTCGTTTAAAAAATATGTTTGCGGCACGTATTGGTTGTTAATGAAGGGTAAAGTGAATTTGCTAATGCGGTAAAACCAGTTGGGGTGTGGTACCCATTCCACATCATAAGGTTTAGTAAGGTCAACCACTTGGCCCAGGCCTTCCTGCTTTTGCAGGTCATCAAATATTAGCCGGTTATAAATTCTTTTTACGGGTGTTTTAATACCGTTGTTCATATAAAATAATTTGTTGCCTTCGGCAATTAGTTTGGTAAGGCAAACCATTTTTATACCTAATAATTGCTCGGTACAATAAAAATCAATTCTTGTTTTTTGTTTTTCAGGAAAAATTTCCAGCAGGATAACATTTTCCGGATTCATATCACCCACAATAATCTCTTTCAATAAACTTGTATAGCTATCCTTATCATAACCGTTAAGGTAAGCCGAAAAATTAGCGGGCAGGTTAGCATATTCTGCTGTTAATGCCGAATGAAAAACCTGGAAAGCAAATAGTGTTGGGAACCCCTGCATCTCTATCAACTGCGGTTCATATCCGCCTTTACCATCTTCGCAAATACCAAAATCAAAAACTAAAAATTCGGGATGTGCAGTTTCGCCGGGTACCTTTACATTTCCAGGTATACCTCTTTCAGTCATTTTATTAAACCTGGCATCTACAAGTACATCAATAATATCTTCGCAAGCGCCAAGCATTTTGGCGGTAAAATCAGCAGGTATAAAAACAGGTGTTTCTGCATTGCGAAAATCAAGCGAACCCGGGTGCAACGCTTCTATCTTTTGCATGTATGCATCGTATTTCTCTTTGGTAAATGCTGCGTTGAATTGTTCCCTTATATCTTTTATCATAACTAGTGTTTTTACTTTTATTTGTATATAATAAAAATAATCATAAAATTTCATTTTTATGAAAGCAATAGCAAGCAGTGCTCTTTTATCAAACAAAACAGTTTGGTAAAAGCAATTGCTGTTAATCCATCACAAATACCAGTAAAAACCAGGTATATCTACACTTCTACAGGCTGCATAGCCTCTATAGCATTCATTAAAAAATTGGGAAGTATATGAGAGTAAGTCCACATTATTTTTTCGGGATCATTTAACTGGTCAATCATGGATTGCCATTTTGCTTCGCCATGATTTTCTATCACAGTTTTTTTCTTTTCTTCGGTTTGAAGGTGAAGGCTCATACCTATGGCATCGGCTTCGGGATGAAATTGAGTGCCAATCATACTTTCATTAAAACGTATAGCCATAATTGCTCTTTCGTAAGGAACATGCGGCCTGTTTTTTTCTATAGCTAATATGGAGGCTCCCATTTGTTGTAGTTTATTATGATTAGGTTCTATAACCTGGTAATCACGGCTGTCAACAGCATAAAAAGGATCTTTTAAACCGTTAAAGATTACTTCATCTTTTCCATCATTTAATAAATGCATTGGAAAAATTCCAAACGAAGTGCTTTTTCTTTTATTTACTGTGGCAACTCCATAATGCCTGCAAATGAGCTGAAATGAGTGGCAAATGAACAATACGTGTTTTTTTTGAACATGGGCCGGGTTATTGTTCCATTTTTCAACTTTGTTTAACCAGCCAAAATAGGCATGTTCCCATTCGCTACCCTCACTTTCTAAGGGGCTACCGGGGCCTCCGCTAGATATATAAATATCATAATCAAGATTGGGTACTTCATTTTTAAGACGTACATCAAATTCATCCCAGGTTAAATCAATGTGATTGTTTTCGCCAAACTGGTTAAGAATTTCCCTGATACAGCGCATACCCTGGTTGGCCATACCTTCATATAAATCAAGAATTGCGATACGGATAGATTTTTTTTCGGATAAGTTCATATACAAACTTAGTAATTTTTTAAAAATACCTGTTTTACAACTTATGGGCTTTTTATTAACGAATTGTGGATAGTTTATTTACAAATAAATCAGAAAAGTTATCTTAATAATATTACAGTGCCTTTCATTTCAATTACGGCGCCGTTTTTATCAATTCCTTTTATCATCCACACATATGTACCGGCCTCGGCGGGTTTGCCTTTTATGGTACCATCCCAGCCCTGCATCCATTGCCTTGTTTCGTACATAAGCTTGCCATAGCGGTTAAACACACGGAAATAATCGGTACTGCGTATACCCACAGGTATGGGCCTGAAAACGTCATTTAACCCATCGCCATTTGGAGTAAAAGAATTGGGCAAATAATACATGGGGCCTTCGTAAACTTTTATAAAAACATTATCTGATGCAGTACACCCAATTGAATCGGTTACAAGTACAGTAAAATATGTATCATAATATAAAGTGGCAAGCGGGTTTTGTATAAACGGATTGTTTAATGGGGCGGCAGGGCTCCATAAATAATTTTTACCACCGGTAGCCATTAGCTGGTGCGGCCTTGCTATAATTGCATTAGTATCATTTCCGGCAAATGCATTTACCGGCGCCTGCATTATAACCCACATAGTATCTGTATCGGAAAAATTACATCCATAATTATCTGTAACGGTTAAAAAATATTGTTGTGTAGTATCTGGTGTTGCCAATGTTGATGACAAATTTGGTGTAGCCAGTGTATTGGCTGGCGACCAATTATAATTAACAGCTCCCGATGAATTGATTGCTATTCCATTTAAGGTGGCATTTGTTTTATAACAAATAGTGGTATCATTTCCTGCATTAGCCACAGGCTTGTGCAATACATTTATTATAACCGAATCGGTACGTTGGCATATGCCCCATTTTGCAGTTAGATAATATTTGGTTGTATCAACCGGTGTAGCAGTTGGGTTTTTAATTGTATCGGTATTTAAAGTTGCAGCAGGGCTCCATTTAAACTGATTGGTTTCTGCATTTGTTTGTGGCTGTAAGGTGATGCTGCTACCTGCACAAACGGTACTATCTGCGCCAAGCTGCAGCCGCATGGTATCGTTTAAAGTTACAATAGCGCTGCTGTTTGCAATACAGCCATTGGCATCTTTTATTTTTATGTTGGGATAATTTCCTATGCTTACAGTAAAAATATTTGCAGGTTGATATGTATTTCCATTATCAATAGAGTAGCTGTACAAAGGTGTACCACCATTTGCAGTAATACTTATACTGCCATCTGTATTGGCACAACTTGCCTGTGAGGCAATAGCACTGGCAGTAAGTAATGCAGGTTCTGTAATAATAATGGTAGTATCTTTTGTGCATCCGTTACCATTTTTAATCCTGAATGTATAACTACCTGCAGCAAGGTTACTGAATGTGCCACTTGTTTGGTATGTTACACCAGCATCTGCAGAAAATTCAAAAGGAGCAACCGGCCCCGTTGGTGCAAATGTTACTTCACCAATATTTTGACCATTGCAAAGCAGATCTTTTTTTGTGGCATTTGCAAAAAATGGTTGCGGTGCTGTAATGGTTACGGTAGTATCGCCGGTACAGGTAGAACCAATTACCCTGGCCAGTATAGTATATGTGCCGGGCAGTAAATTAAACACCGGTGAAGTTTGCCATGTTGTGCCATCGGCCGAATATTCAATATTGGCGCCTGTTGGCGAAGTAACGGTTATTTGCCCGTTTGCAGATGTAGCGCATGGAGCAGGAATAATATTGGTTGATACGGGGTTTAAAGATTTATAAACTATAATAGTATCCGACCCTTCTGTTTCAATTGTATTGTTATCGCATTGCTGGTAAAAGGCTCGTACAACATAACTCATACTGTCTTCGGGTTGAACTATGCCTGCAAAAGTTGCTTCCAATTCTCCATTACCAACAGGCATGGTAGTTCCTGTAGAGATAAGAGTTCCGTTTTTATATAATTCTACCCTGTTTAATAACGAGCTTGTGCCGCTTGGTATGTACCTGTATCCTTCATTAACGGCTGTCCATACTGTTCCATTTTTTCCAGGAGGTGTTACGGCAGCATCTTGTTTCCAGTTTTGAACGCCGGCAATAGAAAGTCCATTTTGAGAAAAAACACAGGCCGGTTTAAATTCATAAAATACATCAATAATTCCCGAGCCTTCATACAATACTGCTTGCATGGTACAGGAGTTGGTATTATTGGGGCAGTTTCCGCCCCCCTGGCTGTAATAGCCTATTTTGTAATACGAAACTACAAACCTGCGGCAAGGGGCATTGCCTTCTACCCGCCATTCAATTTTTCGGCCTGCAACCGATGTAGTTGGGTCCATATCATAGTAAGCTAAAAAAATACTTGCCCTGGGTGCATAAAATGTAAATTGTTCATCGGGTATGCCGCCGGCATAAGGTATAGAATTACCGTTTGAAATCTGGTACCCTTCTAGCTTATTGGCATTGGTAACAATATCAAAAGTTATTACACCGTTTGACCCAACGCAAATTTTATTGTATGTATTTCCATAAAAACAAAACGGAAAAGGTAGGTTGAAGGAATCAGAAAAATGATCATCGGCATATACCAGGGGGTCTTCGGTACCAAATGGAGTAGTATAGGCATAAGGTGTATATGGTATTTGAGTTACCGAATAAGTTTCTGTTGTTCTTAAATCAGGAATTCTTGCTTTTAAATTAATAGTGTTTTGAAGGCATGATATAGTAGTGTCATTTCCTGCCGCCACATTAAAGCAGGATTGAGCCTGCAAGCTGATATTTATAAATAATAAAGCAGTTATGTTTAATAATAAAACTTTCTTCATTTGTATAATTAAAATAAAAAAATTGGTGGTGAAGTTAAACAAAATATTACACCGGGGTAATATGTAAATATTCACAATTATTGGTTACTAACAATTTCTTACTTTTGTTTTAAAGATTACACAAATGAATAAACAAACTACTTCAACAATCCTTATAGCATCAATTTTAATTATTGTTGCTGCAATGTCAAGGGTATTACTGTATCCTCATAATTTTAGTCCTATTATTGGTATGGCTATTTTTGCAGGCGCCTCTATTAAAGACAAGAGGCTGGCATTTGCTTTACCAATACTGGCCATGTTTTTAAGCGATGTATTATTTGAGGTGTTTAATATTGCTCCCGGATTTTGGGGTTGGGGGCAGTTGGTTAGTTATAGCATACTTGCTTTAATTACAGTTATAGCTTTTACTCTGAAAAAAATATCAGTTTTAAAGATTGCCGGTTATTCTGTTGGTTCTTCATTATTGTTTTTCTTACTGAGTAATTCTGCTTTTTTTGTTATTGATAATCCTATTTATCATTTATATGCTCAAAATTTTAATGGATATATTGCCACATTAGTTGCTGGTATTCCATTCTTAAAAACAAGCCTGGTAGCCGACCTGGTTTACAGTGGCGTATTGTTTGGGGCTTATTACCTTATTCAAAACTATATTATCAGCACAAAAAAAGTTGCAGCGTAATTTTTTTAAATAAAAAAAATTAAGCACCCAAAGTATTATTGGGTGCTTTTTTGTTTATAAAGATTTATTAAGTTACTGCAATAGATTCTTCGTAACCATTATCTGCAGCAAGGTTTTTTCCATCAGCAGCGGCGGTAGCCAATTCATCGCATCGGTTGTTATATGGGTTATTGGCATGGCCTTTTACCCATTTTAATTTTACATTCAGTATGGTAGCAAGCTGATGGTATTGTATCCAAAGGTCTTTGTTTTTTTTTCCACCTTTAAAACCTGTTTTCATCCAATTGTTTAGCCAACCTTCTTCAATGGCACGTACAACGTACTGGCTGTCTGAATAAACAATAATGGGTAAATCTTTTTTGGTAATAGCTTGCAGCCCTGTAATAACAGCAAGCAGTTCCATTCGGTTATTGGTAGTAAGCCGGTATCCTTTGGATATCTCTTTACGGTGGCCTTTGTACATTAATATAACACCAAAGCCACCGGGGCCTGGGTTTCCACGTGATGAGCCATCCGTATAAATATGTATTGTGTTCAACTTATTACAAGATTTGTTGTAAAATTAATTGTACAATGCTGATTATACTGCAGAATAAAAATAGCTCTAAGATTAATGATATAAAAAAAGGCTGTCAAAAAAAATTGACAGCCTTTTTATTTTTATAAATTAAATCTTAGAAATTAAGACGTAATCCAAGGTTCATTCTCCAGGTATTACCAACAGTAACATTACTTGTGTAAGTGCTAGTTGGTAATGCACCGCTTACCAGGTTCATCCTATAAGTGGCAGGTGTAGTAGTTGTTGGAGCCGAAGCTACAGCTAATATAGCGCCATTATTATAAGTTGTTCTCTTGGTAACTCCCCAATTGCTATTAAGCAGGTTAGTGAAGTTTTCAATTTCCATACTGAATTGCAAACTATAATTCCTGTGTTTAGTTAAAGGAAGTATATCCTGTAATAACCTGAAATCAATATTGCTGAACCAGGGCATTTTAGCGCCGTTTCTTTCAGCAATCTGCCCTTTATGAGACCTTAAATATTTATCCTGGTCAATATAAGCAAAGAAAGCAGCGCTTTGTTGTGCAGGAGTAAAGGCACCATTTGTTACAAAAGTAATTTCAGATGGGTCTTTTGGAATATAAATCAGGTCGCTCGAAATTCCATCCTGGTTGTAGTCGTTAGAATACCTGTAACTGAATCTTGATTGCTCATAACCCATGTAAACCAATGAAAGGGTTGTGCTAAAATATTTAAGCCAGTTAATTTTGTAAGAAGCATAAGCTACAACACGGTTAGGTGTACCATAATCGCTGTATGCAAGATCTAAATCATTATTACCTCTTGAACTTTGTATATTGCTCCATGCACTTGCAGCCTGTGAACCGGGGTTACCACTCACATCAAATGATTCTGTGTGTGTATAAGCCACAGAGAAGTCCCAGTTTTTATTAAACCTTTTTGAAATTTGAGCAGTGATGATACCGGCACCGCCACGGCTTGTGTTGGTTAACACCATTGCTTCAGATATAGATGGGTTAATACGCCTGGTTGCGCTACTGTTACCAAATAATGGGCGTGGGCCTGGGCCAAATGTAGTACCAATAGGTGCTTTTTGATTGGCATTATATTGCATTAATGCATTGATATCTTTGTTTACAATACCTTCTAAAGTAATGGTCCAATCGTTACCTAATTTTTTATCTACTGCTGCACTTACTCTTAATACCTGTGGCATTTTAAACTTAGGATCTACTACAGCAATAGAACCTGGCGATGAAGTTCCCGGAGTAGATGGGAAATTACCAACATAAGCCATTGGATTAGGGTTAAACAGGTAGCCTGGTAAACCTGAAGCATTTACAACATCAACAGTGTTTTGTATTACACCACTGTTTGATGGTTGGTTGGTAAACCATACAAACGGGAATCTTCCTGTAAATACACCCACGCCACCACGTATAATCATATTTTTATTACCATAAACATCCCAGTTAAATCCAATACGTGGGCTGATATAAGTTCTTTCTTTTGGCCATTTGCTTACATCTATGTTAATAGGGTTACCTCCTAAATCGGCAAATGTTAAGGCTGTAATACCGGGGTTGCCTGTTAATTTATTCTGGAACAATGGCCTGTCGGCTCTTAAACCTACGGTTAATTTAAAGCGGTCGTTAAATTTAATTTCGTCCTGTGCATAAATACTTGCCTGGCCAAAACTTAATTCAACATAAGGCTTTTGGCCTGCATAAGGATAAGTTAAACCAAAAGCAATTGGTGGTGCATTGCTAAGGAAATCGGCAACAGATGCATAACGGTAATAGCTGGTGCCGTACCTCATGAACTGGTTTTTTACATAAATGTTTTCGTAAGCTAAACCGGCAGTAAGCGTATGCTTGCCTGCATTGTAAGTAACGTTATCGTTTATAGTGATTGTGTTGTTTTGAACATCATTCTTATATGAGAAAAGTTCGTAACCGGCACTTATATAAGCATCGCCTCCTGATAATATATCAATAAACGGAAACTCGGCCGATTTGCTGCTACGCTTTGGATCATTGGCTTTTGTATAGGTAGCCAAAAACTGGTTAGATAGTTTGTAACTGAAGTTGCTCTTAAATTCAAGTGCATAAGAAGATAGCACATTGGTATTTGCATAGTTCGAATTTTCGTAACTCATACTATTGCTGCTCCACCTGAAACTTGAGCTTCTTGGGTTAGGAGCACTGTTTCCATTTAAAAGCTGGTCATCATCAGTTTTAGAATAGCTATAGCGGAATGAAGCTGTATGTTTACTGCTAACAACCCAATCTAAACGACCAAGTATCTTCCTGTTCTTGGTAAAAAAGTTACCCAGGTTTTCATATGGGCCGGTTTCATAACCAAAAGTTGTTCTTAAATAATTGCTAACGGCATCTAAGTCTGTAGCCTGTGTTCTTGATTCGTTGGGGTCGCTTGTAGCAGCGCCACGGCGGGCTTTCCAAACTATACCAGGAACATCAAAATCTATTTTTTCAGCATTTAAAAAGAAGAATAATCTATTTTTTAATATTGGGCCACCAACAAATGCACCAATTGTTTTTGAGGTAGATTCAGTAACAGTAGGTACTTTTTGCCCAACTGCTTTTCTTCCTAAAAAACCTTCATTACGGAAACTTCCATAAACACTTCCCCTGAATTTATTGGTACCTTTTTTAGTAGTAGCATTAATACCAGCGCCAGTAAAATTAGCCTGGCGTACATCAAATGGGCTAACGTTTACCGAAATCTCATCAATAGCTTCTAAAGAAATAGGTTGTACAGCGCCACCGGGTAATGGATTGCTGGATAAACCAAAGTTGTTATTAAAGCTTGAACCGTCAATCTGTATGTTATTATACCTTCCGTCTCTACCGGCAAATGAACTTCCACCCCCTGCTTGTGGAGATAAAGCTGCAATATTGGTGATACTGCGGTTGATATTGGGTAACAGGTTAATAACCCTGTTATTGAAGTTGGTAGATGTACCGGTTTTAACCGTACGTGCAGTTTGTGTATTAACTACAACTTCTTTTAAAGTTGCATCAGATGATTTAGCGGTAAAATCTAAATTCTCTGTTGTACCTAACTGTAAAATTACATTTGTTCTTTCCGGTATGGTTAACCCAACAAATGTTACTGTAACAGTATAAGGCCCACCGGGATCGAGGTTTACGATTAAAAACCGGCCACCCTTATCAGTTTGTGAAAATTTAGTTGCACCATTATCAGTGTTAACAACTTTTACTGTGGCACCGGCCAGCGGAGCCCCTTTATCGTCTTTTACATTACCGCTAATATTAGCTGTAGTAACCTGCGCATTAATTATTGCAGGAAAAGCAAATAGGGCAATCAAAAACGGGAAAATTTTTCTCATACTCATATTTTTTGTTTTACGCATGCAAAGTAAGCGAATTATTGCCGAAATACGCCAAATTAATATTAACAAATTATTAGGCTATTTAGCTGGTAAAGCCATATTTATAAAGTATTTCGGAAAATTTCATTTATAATAATGGATGAAATGATTTGCAACTCATAGATAAAATAAATACAATAAGTAAATATGGAATTTGGTTTATTTAAAAACATTAATTAAGGCCATAATAAATGTTGTGGAAGTAAAAGCAATCTTTAAAAGATTTACTTAACCCGAAAACTACAAACTATAATTGTGGCTAACTTTGCAAAATAAATTTAATATATGTTGGATAGTATTGAAAGTGCCATTGAAGATATCAAAAAAGGAAAACTAATTATAGTGGTAGATGATGAGGACAGGGAAAACGAAGGCGATTTTATTACCGCAGCCGAAAACGCCACTCCCGAAGTGATAAACTTTATGAGTACGCATGGCCGTGGCCTGATATGCACACCCATTACTGAAGAAAGGTGCCAGGAGCTTGACCTGCAACCAATGGTAAACAATAACACATCATTGCACGAAACCGCCTTTACAATAAGTATAGATTTACTGGGCGATGGTTGTACAACAGGCATATCTGCACACGACAGGTCTAAAACTGTAAAGGCACTTGTTAATACCAATAGTAAACCCGAAGATTTTGGAAGGCCGGGGCATATATTTCCATTAAGGGCAAAAAAAGGTGGAGTACTGCGCCGTGCAGGGCATACCGAAGCTACAATTGATATGTCTCGCCTGGCCGGATTTGCCCCTGCCGGGGTGCTGGTTGAAATAATGAATGAAGATGGTAGTATGGCAAGATTGCCACAACTAAAAGAGATTGCAAAAAAATTCAACCTTAAACTTATTTCAATAAAAGATCTTATTGAATACCGCCTGCAAAAAGAAACCCTGATTAAAGAAGAAGTGAGAGTAAAAATGCCAACCAAATATGGCATGTTTGAACTGATAGCTTTTGAACAGGTAAATACCGGTGAAATACATGTGGCTTTAAAAAAAGGCAACTGGAAGAAAGATGAACCTGTTTTAGTGAGAGTGCATAGCAGTTGTATGACGGGAGATATTTTAGGGTCGCTCAGGTGCGATTGTGGCGACCAGCTACACCATGCTATGCAAATGGTGGAGAAGGCCGGTAAAGGCCTTGTTTTATATATGAACCAGGAGGGACGTGGTATTGGATTGCTGAATAAACTTAAAGCATACAAGTTACAGGAACAGGGCCTGGATACAGTTGAAGCAAATCTTGAACTTGGTTTTGGCATGGATGAAAGGGATTATGGTGTAGGCGCACAAATTTTGCGTCAACTTGGTATAAGTAAAATGAAGCTGATGACTAACAATCCACGTAAGCGTGCCGGTTTGTTAGGTTATGGGTTAGAGGTGGTGGAAAATGTGCAGATTGAAATACCTGCTAATCCGCACAACGAAAAATATTTAACTACTAAAAGAGATAAACTGGGCCACGAAATATTAAATGGCTGATTCAGGGTAATTGCTTTTTTTTCTTCCTGCGTTCTTCCCGGCGCTGTATTCTTTCTTCTTTTGAGTATTTATCAAAATCCCTGCTGTAAGATAACCGTACACCGGTTCTGTTGCGCTGGCCCAATGTAGCATCAACCACCGTACGGTTAAAGCCCACAATTCTTAATTTACCATCGGTACTTAATAAATATTCTACAGTAATATCAGGTGTTAGCAACACGTTGGTTTGGCGGGCCTGTAAAATATAAGGATTGTTATAATCTATATTGCCACCCAGCGATATGATAAGCCTTCCATTCAGGTATGCTTTTTTAAATCCAAAATTTCCTGAAGCTTCTAACGCATTTATCAGTTCGGTACTGGTAAGGTTGTAATTAGAATTGAATGTTATGTAAGGTGTGATGGTGGGATCTTTAAAAAGTTTCTGGAACACTTTTGTTAACTGGTTATTTAAAAAACCCGAAATTACCTGCCCGGCAGTACCCGATAAAAAGTTTGCAGTAGATGCTCCAAAGCCACCATTGTTATCATTAATAAATGTATTAAATAAAAGTAATGAAGCTACCTGCCTGTTCTGTTCATTTTCATCTTTCGAAAACTTTTTAAGGTTTTCGAGCAATACAGGATCCCTGGATGATTCGGTTTGTTTGTTTTCGGGAATTACAAATTCAAAAGCAATTTTGGGCGCTTTTAAAGTATTGGTTAAATGAGCTACAATATTTAAATCAGATTTTTGCTGAAATTTTCCCCGGCTTGTGGCCAGCGAACTTAAATCAACATTGTGCGCCTGGTACTCTGCATCAATATTTATCTGTGCTTCGTAGGGGTCGCCGTTCCAGGTAATAGAGCCGTTATCAATGCTAAAATATTTCTGTAAAAAAGTTTGAAAATTAAATTTGTATTCACCGTCAGTAATATCGTATTTGCCCCTGATGGTTAATGGTTCCCTGGTGCCCACGGTTATGTTCAGCAATCCGTTACCTCGTCCTTTTATGACATCACCGGTGGCTTCATCAAGTATCACATCAATTTTGCAGGCAGGGTTTGCCGTTAGGTTCATGGTTACAAAAAAATTGCTTTCCTGTTTCCCTTTAAACTCATCCTCCATCCGGGAACCATATTGTATAAAATCTATGTAATCTATCTTCCCATATTCCTGGCTGTTACCTGTAGGTATATAAATGTGGCTACTGTCAACAGGCGATGGCTCACCGGTTATATTCATACGCATATCACTCATAGGCCCGTTTAAAGTCATCAATGCCTTACCTGTTACTTTGCCATAAAACTGGCTGTTATCTCGGCTTGTTGTATTCAACAACAACATTTTGCCGGTTTCAAAACGTATATTTTCAAAACCAAAATTGCTGAAGAACTGGTGGTATAGTTTGCCGCTGGCTGTGCCGGTATTGTTTAATGTGTCTTTAAGTTGTAAAGTTCCAAAATCAATTTCATCAGGATAAAAATTAATGGTTTCGTTTGAAAATTTATATGTGCATTGTGTATAAACAACTTTTAACGAACCATCAGTTATATTTAACGGGCCGGTTACATAACGGTTATTGGGCCCGCCAAAAATTTTCAGGTCGCTGTTCACATTTCCTGTCATGTTACTAAAAATACCTTTAAGGTAATTGTTTAGTATGCTGATATCAAAACGGTAGGCTTTAAATGTAAAATAGCTTTGGTTGGCAGTTGTGTCTTTGTAATTGTATCTGCCATCAATTTCAAATTTATTTTTTTCACCTTCAGCTTCTCCTTTGGCAGTAATTTCACCGGTGCTTGTATTTACGCTGCCTTTTACTTTTACTGTACCTATCTCCGAATTATCTAACCTGAATTCTTCAGCTTTGGCATCATATTCTAAAATTTGTTTTCCAAATGGGTCACGCAAACGTAAGGTACCTGTAAGGATGCCTTCGAGCCTTGGTTGTTTTAAAAAAAGTTGGGTAAAATCATTAATGTTCACTTTCCTGAGGTTTGCCACAAGATTGGTATGATCTGTTAGTTCATCAAGTTCGGTTGATATCACTATTTCCTGGTTGCCCTGTAAAAATTTTACATTATTGGCTTCAATATATGATTTACGCAAAGTGATATGCCCGTCTTTGGCAAGTTCCCATTTTTTATCATTAAGTATAAATGATGATGGCGAAAAATCTATGCTAAAACCATCGGGATAGGTTTGTACCCTTGCATTTAATTCTGTATTTCCAATTGTTTTACTGGCGCTTGTTGTAAGGCTGATAGTTGAGATATCATTTTTTGAACTGAACAATAACTTGGTGTTAGGTAATTTTAAACTGTCTGATATTTTAATTTCATTTACTGAGATATCAGTAACCAGGCTATCCATATTTCCAGTGGCAGTTAGTGAAATGTTATCAAAAACTTTACCATCGTAATTAAACATCGGTACATCGGCTTGTACATTAAATAAATTTTGCGCCATTCTAAGGCTGCCCGAAAATTCTGCATTATCAAACCCTTTTAACCGGTTATCAAACAAACGAACATATTCATCAACCAGTTTTGTTTTTATTTTAAATGAAAAATCCTGGTCGCCAATATCATAATTTGGTTTGTTAAAATAAGAAGGGTAGTACCTGTTGAGGAACACGCTGAATGCATCGGGCAGTTCAAGAATTTTATATTTACCGGTGATATTGCCTTCCATTTCATTAGTGGCTACCTGTAACACTTTATTGGCATTGCTGTCAATGTACGAGTTAAGCGAAAAATAATCGAACGAGAGTTGACTGCTGTCGTGCATCAATTTTGCATTATACATTTTTGCAGTACCCAAAAAATTATCAATGTTATTGCCCACAAAATCAAAGTTTAGCAGGCCCGATAAAATGAAATTGTCTTTTGTAAAATTTAGATTTTGCAGGTTGGCATATTGCAGGTCGGCATTAAAATTAAATTTTGATGTATCGCCCAGTAAGCTTACTGATCCGTTCAGGTTGTTTATTTTTAAATTAGGGTCGTCAATATCAAGTTTGCCGGTAAAAAGATGTTTTAAAAAGGTTCCGTTTAATGTTATGTTTTTGTATTGATAACCCGAAAACTCAAGGCTGTACACTTTTCCATCAAAATCGGCATTAAGACTTTGTAGGGTAAGGCCTGTGCCTTTTACTTTCCCATCCAATGCAACCATACCAATTTTGGGGTTATTAAACAGCCTGCCAATATTAAGCCCTTGCGATGATATTTTTCCGGAATATGTGGCCAGTTTTCCATCGGGTAGTTTCATGTTTACATCGGCATTTAAGTTGCCGATACTTGTACTTACATTACCATAGGCTACAAAATCTTTTATAAAGCCTGTGAAGTTTCCTTTAAACCTGATATTACCCAGGCTTTGCATTTGCTGTTTGCCTAACCTGTTTAATGATGGAACCAGTTTAACCAGGTCGTAATAATTTGTAACCAGGTTGTTCGATTTAAAATCAATGAATGTATTATTAATGTCGGGCAAGCCCTTCAAAGATATATCGCCATTGATGATGGTGTTATCGCTTTTTAATGTAAAATCACGGGCAGCTAAATTATCAATACTACCTTTTGCCTGCCCGTTAAAATGTATAACCCTGTTCCATGATTTTAATTCGGGTGCAAAAAAAGCAATGTCATCGCTGTGTATAGTACTGTTTGTAAACCTGCCCTCCAGTTTTACTTTGTGTAAAAAATCGCTCATGTCGTCATTAAAATCATTATACCGCATGGCATAATAATTTCCTATCCTGCTTTTATCGGTTATAATATCCAGGTTGTTAAACTCCATGATGGATGGCGTAAGTTTCATATCTGCAACAATCTCCTTCACTTCAAACCCGCTTTTTTCTTTTGTAGATAATTTTAAATGGGTAGAGATAGTGTCTTTATAAAACATTACATTATTTAACTGCCCGTTAATAGAACTGAAAATGATATGTTGCCCGTCGAACCGGTCGGTATATGGTAGGTGTTGGGTTTCTCTTTCATTGATGAAGCGTCCATCTTGTAAGGTAATTGTTCCTATAGTTATCTTCCAGTTGGCAGCATTCCATTGCAGTTGCGATAGGTTGATTGCAACTGCCGTATCCGGCTGTCGTTTTGGTGCCGATGGCCGGTTGCCTGTATAATCATAAATACCAAATATAGGTTCATCCAGTTTTACTTCGTTTATGCTTACCTGTTTTTTTGTAAGGTCAAAATCATCGGCTTTAAGAAAAAGTTTTTTTATTGATGCTCTTAAATCCTGGCCAATCCAACCATCAATTTTATTGAATGTAACATTATTAAGTTCAATAGTCTTTAAGTCAATTTGTGTATTACTTTCTTTTTTTGTGGTTGATTTTGGGGAAGCAAAAAAATCAGCCAAAAACTGGTAGTTCCATACTGAATCGGTTCTTTTTAAATTAATCACCGCATCCGAAAGGCCAATATATTTAATAACCGGTTTTTGTGTTAAAAAAAACCAATCGGTGATATTCAGTTTTACAACACCTGCATACAGCAGTGTATCTTTTTTAAGGTCTTTAATCATTACTCCTTCAACCAGCAGCTTGTTAAAAAAGCCAATATCAACATGCTTTACCGAAACTTCGGTTTTTAATTTTTCGGATAAAACAGATGCTGCTTTTTTCACCATCCAGTTTTGTACAGGTGATAAGTGCAGGATGCCCCAACCCGAAAGCAGTAAAAAAAACAAGACTAAAAAGAATGATGTGATGTGCAGCGCTTTTTTAAATACATAACCCCATAAAGCAGCCCATACCAATAATAACAGCCAAAACAACCAGTTAGAAACAGGGAGGACTTTAAAAAACAAAAAACCAAGTACCAGCCAAAAAAGCAGGATAAGAAAAAACCATTTTAATATGTTGAGTACAATACGCAGGATGATCTATTAGGTGTAAAAATAATTAATCGACCCAGTAAAGGCAAATCAGGTGCCAAACTTTACTTGTTCTTTACAGGTTATTTTTGAAAAATAAAATTCATTTTTGAGGTTGCATTTGATTATTAAAAGCATCTGATTTTCCTTTTGCAATAGAAAGGGTTTGCCAGTTTTCGTTTTTCAAAATTTTAGCTATGTAAATTATTTGCCCCACATGGCTTGCATAATGTGCCAATTGCCGGTTGATGGCATCAATGGCAGGCATGGCCTCGCCACGTATGTGAATTGTTTTTGCCAGGTCATCTTCGGTTAGCATCTCAATTGCATGCAGGCAACAATACCAGCCTTTTTCCCAAATGTCAAGCAACTGCTGGTAATTTAATCTTGTCTCAAATTCGGCATCCCTGCTTCGCCAGGTTTTTTCGCCATCGGTGGTTAAAAAATCTGTCCAGCGGCTAAGCATATTGCCGGCCATGTGTTGTATAATGATGGCAATGCTGTTGCTTTGTTCATTAGGCTGGTAAAAAAAATCCGGTTCGGTTAGTTGGGCAAAAGTTTTATCGCCAAGATCTTTATAGGATGCCAGGCGTTTTATGGCCGATTGAATATAAATTTCACCTATTAACATATTTGTTTGTTTTTGTTGCGCAATTTTTTAAATAAATAAACTGTAAAGAAACAGATTCAGCAAGCGATGATTATCCATACCTCTAAACACTCATCAACTATTAAAATATTGTAAGATTGAGTTAAAGTATGGTTAATTAATTTTATTGGAACCAGTTTCTATAAAACGGGATCTTTTTTTAAGAACAAACCTTAACGGTAAATTTTTATTTAATCTGTTTTACTTTATTCTTTAATATCCTCTTGCATCATCATCCCCCCTATGATCGCCAACTGCAATAATTGTTTTCTTTTTTGTTGTATCATCCCATTTTATTTGTATTACTTCGGTGCGGCCAATTGCACTTCTTTCTTTTATATCATATCCCATGGCTTGTAGTTCTTTTTTAACATCGGGCGAAAACCCTTTTTCAATAAACAAAACATCGGGCAGCCATTGATGATGAAACTTGGGTTTGTTTACTGCATCATCAACCGTCATGTTAAATTCCAATATATCAACCAGGGTTTGAAAAACACTTGTAATAATTGTAGTGCCGCCGGGTGTGCCTACTACCAGGTACGGTGAACCGTTTTTTAATACGATGGTGGGTGTCATACTGCTCAACATTCTTTTGCCGGGCGCAATAGCATTTTTATCATTACCCACTGCGCCATACATGTTAGGTACGCCGGGCTTTACACTAAAATCATCCATTTCATTATTAAGCAAAAAACCTGCGCCTGATACAACCGTGCGGCTGCCGTATCCGCCATTTAAAGTAGTGGTAACCGATACTGCATTGCCATCATCATCTACAATACTTATGTGTGTGGTTTCCTCACTTTCATGAATGTGTCCTGCCTTTATATTTTTACTGCTGCCTGCCCTGTCCGGTACATAATCTTTCATCCTTTCTTGCAGGTAAGCATTGCTCACCAAAGTTTTTACAGGCACTTTTACAAAATCGGGGTCGCCTAAAAACTCGGCCCTGTCGGCATAAGCCCTGCGTTCTACTTCGGTCATCAGTTGCACCGATGCGGAGGTTTCAAATTTCATTTGGGCAATATTTTTATCTTCAATCATCTTCATCATCTGCTCCAGTATAATGCCGCCGCTGCTTGGCAAAGGCATGGTTAAAATTTGGTATCCTTTATAATTGAAATCTACTACGGCTCTTTCTTTAGCCTTATAATTTTTAAGATCGCTTAATGAAATGATGCCATTGCCTTTTTTCATTTCGGCAACAATCAGTTTAGCGGTTTTGCCTTCATAAAATCCTTTTTGCCCTTTGTCTCTTATACGCTTTAAAGTATTGGCTAAGTCTTTCTGCACCAAAATATCTCCTTCCTTCCAATCGCCATCTTTTACAAATGCAACAGGCGATGTGTTGAGTTCAAGAAATTCTTTTTTTGTACTGTTGAAAGATGCAGCCTGCGATGCAGTGATGGCAAAACCTTTTTCGGCAAGGTCAATAGCCGGTTGTATCAATTTTGCAAATGGAAGTTTTGCATATTTTAAACTGGCAAACAACCCGGCAACGGTACCCGGTACACCTGCAGCCAGGTGCCCGTTTTGCGATAAGTTTAATAATGGGTTGCCATCTTTATCAAGGTACATATCCCTGCCTGCCGCAGCGGGCGCTTTTTCACGGTAATCTATGCTTATGTTTTTACCATTTTTTAAATGTGCTACCATAAAACCACCTCCACCAATATTGCCTGCACCGGGGTAAACAACAGCCAACGCTAATTGTGTAGCAATGGCTGCATCTACTGCATTGCCGCCCATTTGTAAAATGTGTAGCCCTACCTGGCTTGCCAGGGGATGTGCACATACTACAGCCCCTTTGGTACAGGTAATTGATTTTTGAATGGTATAATTATTATTATTGATTGCCTGTGCAATAATTAAAGAAGGTATAAACAATAAAAAACAAATTGTTGTTGTATAAATTAAATACTTACGGGTCATTGTTAAAATTTTATCGAATTTACTTTAATAAAGCCAAATATCTTTTCTTAATAACAAAATCAAAAAATGTTTAAGTTAAAGAGGTATACATAAAGGATAAATGGCAGCACTAAGTCAACTGCTTTCTTTATTTTCACATAATATTTTGTAACAGCAATCCTCCATCGCTCAAAAACTAAACAATGAGAATCAAACTATTTTTTATTTTCTTTTTAATTTTTACCGTAAAATCATTTGCACAAATAAAATCGCCTGGCGAATTTTTAGGTTACCGGTTAGGTAGTCATTTTACACCACATTATAAAATTGTAAATTATTTTCAGCAGATGGCTACCGCAGAGCCGCAAATGATGAAACTGGAAACTTACGGACAAACCAACGAGGGCAGGCAGCTTTTACTTGCAATTGTATCCTCGCCCGAGAACATGGCCAGGTTTGATGAGATAAGAAAAAATAATTTACGGATAACAGGATTACTGAAAGATAAAGCACCTGATGTAAATGCACCGGTAATAGTTTGGCTAAGTTATAATGTACATGGCAACGAAGCCAGTTCATCAGAAACTTCAATGAAGGTTTTGTTTGAATTGCTAAACCCTTCAAACATGCAAGCAAAAGCCTGGTTAAAAAATACCGTTGTAATCATTGACCCCTGTTTAAATCCTGATGGAAGGGAAAGATATGTAAACTGGTATAATCAAATGGTTGGTAAAAATGCTAATGTAGATGTTAATACAAGAGAACACAGCGAACCATGGCCCGGTGGAAGAGTAAACCATTATTATTTTGATTTAAACCGTGACTGGGCATGGCAAACACAGGTAGAAACACAGGGGCGTATGAAAAAATATAATGAATGGCTGCCTCAAATCCATTGCGATTTTCACGAACAGGGGATAAACAATCCTTATTATTTTGCACCTGCCGCCGAACCTTTTCACGAAGTGATAACGCCATGGCAACGACAATTTCAAACAAGCATTGGCCGCAACCATGCAAAATATTTTGATGCCAATGGCTGGTTATATTTTACCAAAGAAATTTTTGATCTTTTTTATCCTTCTTATGGCGATACCTATCCTTTGTATAATGGCGCCATTGGTATGACCTACGAGCAGGCAGGCCATAGCCAGGGTGGGCTGGCCGTGCAAATAAACGATGGCGATACGCTTACCTTAAACGACAGGATTGCCCATCATTACACAACAAGCATGAGTACAATAGAAATTGCTTCAAACAATGCCGAAAAATTAATGAGTGAATACAAAAAATATTTTGATGATGCTAATACCAATGGCGTAGGTATGTATAAAACTTTTGTGGTAACAGGCGATAATTACGGTAAGCTGGAAGCACTGAAAAGTTTTTTTGACCGCAACAAAATCCGGTACGGCAGTATAACAGGCAATGCATTAAGAGGTTATAATTATTTTAGCGGTAGGGAAGAAAGTTTTAATGCAAGCAATAGCCTGGCTGTTTCTGCCTACCAGCCCAAATCGGCGCTGGTAAAGGTTTTGTTTGAACCAAAGTCCAAACTCAGCGATTCTGTAACTTATGATATTACGGCCTGGAGCCTGCCCTTTGTTTATGGATTGCAAACTTATGCCGTAAAAGAAAAGCTGCCGGTAACGGGCAATGTAAAAACAAATGATGCTGTTGCGGTTTCTTCATCGGCTTATGGTTATCTTATTAACTATAATTCATTTGCCGATGCAAAATTTTTATCTGCTTTATTAAATAATGGAATTAAAGTAAGGTATGCCGAGAAAGAATTCACTTATCATGGTAAATCATTTGCAAAAGGAACTATCATTGTTTTAAAGAAAGGCAACGAAGAAAAGTTGCAAGAGTTTGTAAACCTTGTAAAAGCAAACCATGCAGCAGTTACCGAAGTTAACGGTGGATTTATGGATACAGGTTTTGATTTTGGCAGCGAAAAAGTGAGGTTTATTAAAAAGCCTGCAGTAGCGTTGCTTACAGGCCGTGGCGTAAGCCCCAATGCAGCGGGCGAAGTATGGCAGCTTTTTGACGGGCAGTTAAATTACCCAATAAGCCTTTTTAATGCTGACGAGATTGATGGCAACAGTTTAAAAAATATTGATGTATTGATATTAGCTGATGGCAGGTATAAATTTTTTGCTGATAAGGAAGCTGCTGCCCAATTGAAAATGTGGGTACAACAGGGCGGAAAAATTATTGCAATGGAAAATGCTGCCGCACAAATTGCAAAAGCCGACTGGGGAATTAAACAGAAAAAAGATGATGATGATAAAAAAGACGATAAAAAAGATACAGATGAATATGAGGCTTTAAAGAGGTACGAGAACCGTGAACGGGATGGCATTGTAAACAATATACCCGGCGCTATTTATAAAGTAGATTTGGATGATTCACACCCATTGGCTTTTGGTTATGGCAACAGTTATTATACTTTAAAACTAAACAGCGATATGTATGAATTTATGGACGATGGCTGGAATGTAGGCGTAATAAAAAAAGAAAACCAGGTATCGGGCTTTGTAGGCAACAGGGTTAAAGAAAAAATTAAAGACGGAACTGTAATTGGCGTGCAGCCATTGGGTAATGGCTCCATTGTTTTTTTTGCTGATGACCCCATCTTTAGAAGCTTTTGGGAAAACGGGAAACTGATGTTTGCCAACGCCATTTTTTTGGTGGGGCAATAAATGGGACTGAACATTTTTACAACATGATGCATGTATCAAAAACAAAAACAATTATAATAATAGTATGATTAATTTTTTTTCTTTTAATAATAAATATTTAATGAGCAATAGAAGCCTGCTGCAGCAAATTTTAATATTGTTTTTTGTTGCATGTACCGGGTTGGCAAATGCACAAGCGCCAAAAACATACACTTCATCGGAGATTTTATTGCAGTTAAAAAAATTGAATGTGCTGGGTTCGGTATTATATGTGGCTGCTCACCCCGATGATGAAAACACAAGGCTGCTTGCATACCTGGCCAATGGAAAATTGTACCGTACGGGTTACTTAAGCCTAACTCGTGGCGATGGCGGGCAAAATTTAATTGGTGATGAACAGGGTGTTGACCTTGGGCTGATACGCACACAGGAATTGCTTTCGGCAAGGCGCATTGATGGAGCAGAGCAATTCTTTAGCCGTGCTTTTGATTTTGGTTACAGCAAAAGCCCCGAAGAAGCCATGCGTATTTGGGGCCATGATAAAATTTTGAGTGATGTGGTTTGGGTGATAAGAAAATTCAGGCCCGATATTATCATTACCCGGTTTCCAACAACAGGCGAGGGAGGGCATGGCCATCATACTGCATCGGCCATACTTGCCGGCGAAGCTTTTGATGCAGCCGCCGACCCAACAAAATTTCCTGAACAATTAAAACAGGGCGTTACCGTTTGGCAGGCAAAACGTTTGCTTTGGAACACTTTCAATTTTGGTTCTACAAATACTACAAGGGCCGATCAGTTTACAGTTGATTGCGGCGATTATAATCCCATACTAGGTAAAAGTTATGGAGAAATAGCCGCTGCAAGCCGTAGCCAGCATAAGAGCCAGGGCTTTGGCGCTACGGCACAAAGGGGCAGCGTAATTGAATATTTTAAAACCATAAAAGGTACAGCGCCGGCTGATGATTTGATGGACAATGTGGATGTAACATGGGGCCGGGCTAATGATAAAGCCTTATCGGCCCAAATCAACAATATCATTAAAAAATTTGATGTACAGCATCCCGAAAAATCGGTACCGGCATTGGTTAACCTGTATAAAAAAGTTGAGCAGGTACAAGACGAATACTGGAGAAAACAAAAGCTTGATGCACTGAAGGAGTTGATACAAAACTGCTGTGGATTGTTTTTAGATGCTACAACCAATACACAGTTTGCTGTGCAAGGCGATAGCTTGAAAATTAATTTTGTTGTAAATAACCGATTAGGCGCCAACATAAAAAATGCCGATGTTTTTATCAATAATGATTTTGTTATTTTAGACCGTTTAGAAACCAATAAGAATTCTGTAAAGGATTATACCTTGTTCATCAGCCCAACAGCAGCCATTACACAACCATACTGGCTGCAAAATCCCATGGATAAAGGAAGTTTTAATGTAACCGATCAGCAACAGATAGGCAAGGGGCAAAGCGACCCATTTAGTGTTGTGTTTAGTATGCAGATTGAAGGCACAGAATTTAAATTTACAAAACCGGTACGCTACAAACATACCGATCCCGTAAAAGGCGAGCTATACCAGCCATTAACCATCTTACCAAAAATTGAATTGAATTACGATGCAGATGTTTACCTCGGCATCAACAACCAACCCGTTCAGGTGGGCACACAGGTAAAATCAAACCTTTCAACCCCATCCGATATTACGGTAACTAAATTAACATCGCAAAAAATAAGCAACAGCAATAACCCATATATATTTAAGAGTAGTGCTAAAAAATCAGTAAATCATGAAACATCAACATTTGGTTTTACTGCTGTAAATGATGATTATGTAGAAGAAATAAAATTGCAGGCACAAAACAACGGGTATGCTTATCATCAATACAGGAAAACCATTTCGTACGACCATATACCTTCTATCGTTTATTTTCACGATGCCACAGCCAGGCTTTCAAAAATTGATTTACGTACTGAAGGAAATATAGCAGGCTATATTGCCGGTGCAGGCGATAAGATACCGGAGGCATTACAGGCGATGGGCTATAAAGTAGTTACTTTAAAACAGGCCGATATTAATGCAGCCAACTTAAAACAGTTTGATGTTATTGTAACCGGTGTAAGGGCATACAATACCAACGATTGGATGAATGATGTGTATGATGAACTAATGAAGTATGTAAATGATGGCGGTGTTTTATTAGTTCAATATAATACAAGCAGCCAAATAGGCCCTGTTAAAGCAAAAATTTCGCCCTATCCGTTTAATATAAGTCGCAACAGGATTACAGATGAAGATGCAAAAGTTAATTTCTTATTACCCAATCATCCGGCATTAAATTATCCAAACAAGATTACCGAAAAAGATTTTGAAGGATGGATACAGGAACGCAGTATTTATCATGCAGATAAAGTGGATACCGCATTCAAAAAAATATTGAGCATGAAAGACCCCGGCGAAAAAGAAAACGACGGAAGCCTCATTATTGCCAACTATGGTAAAGGCAGGTTTATTTATACAGGCCTTGTTTTTTTTAGGGAATTACCGGCGGCTGTACCGGGCGCCTACAGGCTGTTTGCAAACCTGATAGCCAACAACAGGCAAAATGATGCAAAATAAAAAAATCACAGTTGTAAACATCATAAATGATGCAAAACGAAAAATCATATTGGAATAAATGGTACCTGGCCGTATTGCTTTTTTTGATACTGCAGATTATTATTTTTTATATGATAACGGTAGAGTTTAAAAAATGATTCCTTTTTTTAAGAAAATATTCTTTCGGTATAAATTGTAAATAGCTCAATGGGTTTTATGTATGAGTAGCATTGATTGGATTATATTGTGTGTAACACTGGCAGGCATTGTGTTGTATGGCATTTATAAAAGCCGCACCACAAAAAACCTCGATGGCTATTTTTTAAGTAACCGCTCCATGCCCTGGTATCTTGTATTATTAAGCATTATGGGTACGCAGGCAAGCGCCATCACTTTTTTAACAGGCCCCGGGCAGGCTTACAGCGATGGGATGCGTTTTGTACAATATTATTTTGGACTGCCCCTGGCCATGATTGTTATCAGTATTTTTTTTGTACCTGTATTTAACAAGTTAAAAGTTTATACCGCTTACGAGTTTTTAGAAAACAGGTTCGACCTTAAAACCCGTACACTCACTTCATTTTTATTTTTGTTGTCAAGAGGTTTAAGCACCGGTATCAGCATATTTGCGCCATCAATCGTTTTAAGTTCTTTGATGGGATGGAATATATATTATACCAACCTGGTAATGGGCGGGCTGCTAATCATTTACACTATGAGCGGCGGCGCAAAAGCGGTAGCCCATACACAAAAATTACAAATGATAATTGTGTTTGTGGCTTTGTTTATTGTTGGATACCTGGCAGTAAAATTATTACCCGATGCTATTGGTTTTACCGGCGCACTGCGTAAAAGCGGCGAAATGGGTAAGATGAACATCATTACCACAGGCTTTACCGATAAGGGTTTTAACTGGCAGGACAAATACAATATCTGGAGCGGATTGATTGGCGGTTTTTTCCTGGCGCTTAGTTATTTTGGTACCGACCATAGCCAGGTGGGGCGCTATCTTACAGCAAAAGATGTAAAAGAAAGCAGGCTTGGGTTATTGATGAATGGATTGGTGAAAGTACCCATGCAGTTCTTCATTTTATTGCTGGGTATTTTAATATTTTCTTTTTACCAGTTTAATAAAGCGCCTATTTATTTTGACCAGGCAAAGGTTTCTGTTGCAAAACAAACAATGTATAAAGATTCATTAGCAGCATTAGAAAATAATTATGCACTTGCTTTAGATGCAGGAGCAATACAAGAATCGAAAGAATTAAGAGCACAATATAAAGAAGTATTACAAAAAGCTTTACCCGGGCAGGATACCAACGATAACAATTATATCTTCTTGAGGTTTGTGATGGATTATTTACCGCAGGGTTTGATTGGACTTATCATTGCTATTATATTTTTAGCATCGTGGGGCAGTATTGCCGCTGCTTTAAATTCGCTGGCGGCTGTTACGGTTGTTGATTTTCACAAGAAATTTTTTGTAAAGGATGAAACCGAAACAAAAGATTACCATGTATCGCAATGGTACACATTTGGCTGGGGTGTTTTCTGCATCATCATTGCCATGTTTGCACAAAACATTGGCAACAGTTTAATTGAAGCGGTAAATATCCTCGGCTCATTATTTTATGGTGTGATACTTGGTATTTTCTTAGTGGCACTGGGCTTCAAGTTTATAAAAGGCCGGGCAGTTTTTTATGCAGCAATTGTATCGGAGTTGCTAGTGATTTTTATTTACCAGCAAAAATTAGTTTCCTTTCTTTGGCTTAATGCCATTGGCGCAATCCTGGTTGTGCTATTAGCCATACCAATACAGATGCTTAGCAAACAAAAAGTATAATATTTTTTGTTGCAGATATTTTCATCCTGTAATCAAAAATTTGATTGCCTTAAACCTTCCAGGATAAAGGCTCCGAAAAAGATCATGTAAAAAATTATAATCAATAAGATTAAAGAACCAATGATTAGACCGATGATGGAACAGGTTCTTCCGGCAGTTAAAGTACCATAGCTGGCCGGAGAGTAAAGTTCAGGCGTAGCCTGGTACAAGCGGCGGTCTTTATTAGAAAGCACCAGGCCTATAATGCCACAAACCACACCAAAAAATCCATAACAAAAAGCAAGTAAAATTGATAAGATACCCAATACCAGTACGCCGGTAGCATTGGGTAAGTTGGCAGGCGTGTTGCCCGGTGTAAGGTAATTTTGTTGTTCGGTCATAGCAGTGTTTTTAATGAGTTAATACTACCAGTTTGTAAATATAACTTACCATAATGAAGCATGTACAAAAAATGGCAGCATATTTTAAAATCGTTTCGCCGTTTTTTATTGTAAAGCAAACATGTAAAACTAAGAATATAAAAAGAAGCAGTACGGGTATTAATGCAGGATACATGAAGAAGCTGCCTGCAAAATCTTTTTTCATCAGCAAGATGAAGCTCCTTTGCATACCGCAGCCCGGGCAATCAATATGTGTTATTGATTTAAACAGGCAGGGCAGTTGATGGGCCTCCAGCCAGCGAATGATATTTACAAAGATGAACAACATGTATTGTTATCAATAATAAAATTAACAATGGCATCTTGCAATCGTACAGCAAAAAATATTTTTACTACAAATTAATAAGCCCTGGCAAATAAAACCCGCTGTGTACTTGGCTTACCGGTTAAAATACATTTGCCTTCTTCTTTTTTATTATTAAGCGGAATACACCTGATGGTTGCCTTGGTTTTTTCTTTTATCAGCTCTTCGGTTTCTGCACTGCCATCCCAATGGGCAGCAATAAATCCGCCTTTTTCATCAAGCAGTTTTACAAATTCATCCCAGCTATTGGCATTGGTAGTTTTTGTGGTACGAAAAGCAAGCGCTTTATCAAACATGCTTTGTTGTATATCGGCTAACAGTTTTACAACATGGTTTGCCAGCCCATCCATCGAAACGCTGTTTTTTTCTTTGGTATCACGCCTTGCTACTTCTACCACTTTATTTTCTATATCACGCAATCCCATAGCAAGCCTTACCGGTACGCCCTGCAATTCATACTGTGCAAATTTCCAGCCGGGGCGGCTGTTATCGCTGTTATCGTATTTAACACGTATGCCTAATGCTTTTAATGATGCAGCTATTTCATTTGCTTTTGCATCAATAACAGCCTTACTTTCTTCGCCTTTATAAATAGGAACAATCACTACTTGCAGCGGAGCAATTTTTGGAGGCAATACCAAACCCTGGTCATCGCTGTGCGCCATTATTAATGCACCAATCAATCTTGTAGATACACCCCAAGATGTAGCCCATACATATTCCTGTTTATTTTCTTTATTTAAAAACTGCACTTCAAAAGCCCTGGCAAAATTTTGTCCCAGGAAATGAGAAGTGCCGGCCTGCAAAGCTTTTCCATCCTGCATCAATGCCTCAATGCAATAGGTATCTTCTGCACCGGCAAAACGTTCGTTAGGTGTTTTTACACCTTTTATTACAGGCACCGCCATATATTCTTCCACAAATTCTGCATACACATCAAGCATGCGTAATGTTTCTTCCACCGCTTCTTCTTTTGTTGCATGTGCAGTATGCCCTTCCTGCCAAAGAAATTCGGCAGTGCGTAAAAACAAACGGGTACGCATTTCCCAACGCACCACATTGGCCCATTGGTTAATTAATAATGGCAAATCACGGTAAGATTGTATCCAGTCTTTATAAGTGTTCCATATAATTGTTTCGGATGTTGGCCGAACAATTAATTCTTCTTCCAGTTTTGCATCGGGGTCCACAACAATTCCTTTTCCTTCGGTATCGTTCATCAGCCTGTAATGTGTTACCACTGCACATTCTTTGGCAAAGCCTTCTACATGCGCCGCCTCTTTGCTTAAAAAACTTTTTGGGATAAATAAAGGGAAGTAAGCATTTACATGCCCTGTTTCTTTAAACATTTTATCCAACTGGTCACGCATGTTTTCCCAAAGGGCAAAGCCATAAGGTTTTATTACCATGCAGCCACGTACAGCCGAATAATCGGCCAGGCCGCCTTTAATTACAAGATCGTTATACCACTGCGAATAATCTTCGGTTCTTGATGTAAGTTCTTTACTCATTTATTTTTTGATGGTTATATGTGGGTACTTAACTTATTTCTTTTAGCACTGCATTAACAACAGTCTGTTTAACTTTATTGTCTGATAATTAAAGCATGTGCAGGTACACAAGTAATTTTAAAACTGCACAAAAATAGTAACTTCAACCTTAAATGCTAAAAACAAATTGCTATGCAAACAAAAATTTTACTTATTGCCTTATCCGTTGCAGCATTTAGCAGTTGCAGCACTGCATATAAAACCGGGCAAACACCCGATGATGTTTATTATTCGCCGGCCAGGGTTGATGAAACTGTTTACAGCAACGAACGCAACCAGGCACGCTACCAACCTGCAACCGATTATGAAATAACCATGGGCATCAAGGACTGGCGCTGGCGTAGTTTTAGAGATGATTATGATTACTATTACAGTCCTTATAATTTTGTAACCTGCAATACTTATAATTATGGATATTATTACAACCCGTATTATTATCCCTGGGCTATTTATACCGGCAAACTTATTTACAGTGCACCTGTAAACACTACACCCCGTATGGTTAATTTAAATGCATACAATGGATACAATGCAAGGGTGGCTGCAGGCAAAACCAATGGAACATTAACATGGGCAAACCCATCTACACAATATAATAACAGCAACCGTAGCAGCGCAAGGCGTGAAGGCAGGACAATTATTTTGCCCCGCAACAGTTCATCATCCGAAAACAATTCAAGGTCTTATTCGCCATCATCATCAGGCAGTAGCGGAAGTTCATCATCGGGTAGCAGCAGTTCGGGTTCAAGTGTAAGCAGGCCGGGCAGGGGAGGATAAGCCAATGCTACTATTATTTCTTTGTAATTATTTACATTGATTTTTAAAAGCAGGGAAAAAATTGATTCCTGTTTGAAGTACGATTGCAAAACAAAAGCTTTTCTATGAAATCACATTTACTCTTTTCCTTTTTACTCATAAGTATCATTGTTAATGCACAGGTTCCGGAAGATGCCCTGCGGTATTCTTTTTATCCGCAAAACGGCACAGCCCGTAATATGGCCATTGGCGGCGCCATGGGCTCGCTGGGCGGCGATGTTACCGCTACCTTTGTAAACCCCGCCGGGCTTGGTTTGTACCGAACAAATGAATTTGTAATTACACCTTCATTTATTTTTAATAATAACAAAGCTAATTTCAGGGATACCGAATCTAAAAATAAAAAAAATGCTTTTGGGCTGGGTACCACCGGTTGGGTTTTTGGGCATACCAATAATAACAATCCCAGAAACAGCAGCGCTTTCAGCATTGCATTTGTACAATCGGCAAACTTTAATAACATAACTAAGTATAACGGTTTAAATGATTACAGTTCGTTTGGCGAGCAGTTTGCCGAGGAATTTGCAAAAAGCGGTTTAACCATTAATGAAGTGTTGAACACAAATTCGCCTTATCCATACACATCGGCGCCGGCATTATATACTTACCTTATAGATACAGTTACTATAAATGGTATTGTACAGGTAAAGGCAGCGCCAGAATATATTTTAGATGCCGGGCAGGCGCTAAGCCAGCAGATGCTGAAAACAACAAAAGGCGGCCTGTACGATTTTGCAGTTGGCTATGCATACAACAGCGGCGATAAATTATATATAGGCGCCAGCATTGATATTCCATTGGTGAATTATGAAAGTAATACGGTTTTTACCGAGTCAGACACATCAACCAACAATGCTAATCATTTTAATAAGTTTGAATACACAGATAATTTTACAACAAAAGGCACCGGCTTAAATGCAAAGCTTGGTGTTATTTATAAACCAAAAGATTTTATACGCCTTGGCCTTGCCATACATACACCTACCTGGATGTTTTTAACCGATACCCGTACAACAACTTTAACCACGCAGGTTGAAAACCCGGTTCAAACTTTTAGCGTTAGTTCGCAAACCTTTACCAACAGCCAGCCCGGCGAAGCAAAGTATATACAGCGTACGCCATTTAAAGCCATCATCAGTGGCGCTTATGTGTTTAGAGAAATTTCGGATGTAACAAAACAGAAAGGTTTCATCAGCGCCGATATAGAATATGTGCATCACAAAGGCAGCCGTTTTAGCAGCGATAATGAAACCGTAACCGATAACGAAAAAAATTATTACAAGGCATTGAATAACGTGGTGAAGGCAGATTATAAAGGCAATTTTAATTTTAGAGTTGGCGGCGAACTGAAATTTAATATTATTATGGCAAGACTTGGTTTTGCTTATTATGGCAACCCATATAAAGATGCAGGCTACAAAGCCAACCGTATGTTATTGAGTGGCGGCCTCGGTTACCGCAACAAAGGTTTTTTTGTTGACCTCACTTATGTGTATGCTATTACTAAAGATGTAAATTTCCCATACCGGTTACAAGACCGGGCAAATACCTATGCCAGCTTAAAAGAAAACAGGGGTAACGTGGTGGCCACACTTGGCCTTAAATTTTAACCAGGACCAATTGCTTATATACGCCCCTGATTTTTTTCGGGGGCGTTTTTTTTGAATGAATGGAAATGCTTTGCTACCGGCTACACGGTGGTTAAGTATTTTTTAATGATGACATAACCTATTATAGCAAGCAACAGTATAAGTATAATAGTGAAATAAAGCCAGGGCTGTTCTTTTAATTTTCGTTTTTCTTTTTTTAGCTTTTTTTTCTGTGTTTGTTTTTTTAAATCTTCGTTTAATTGCTGCACTAATAACAGCACATCTTTTTTGTCTTTAAATTTTTCCAGTCCTTCCACCGCATCGTTCATAAAAGCATCATCGGCCATCTGCTTCTCCACTTCGTGTGCTTCGGCAGCCGGCAATTTCTTATTCAGGTAATCAAGCAGCTTGTCTTGCTCAATATCTTTATTAAGGTTGGCCAGTATGTCTTTTAAATTATCGCTCATGTATGCGTTTCTTTAATTGTGTAATGCCGGTTCAGCTTTTAACAGCCATTTTTTCCATCAGTATTTTTAAATTTCTTTTACCGTTTTGTATATGGCTTTTCACCTGCATCAGGTCAAAATTGGTTAGCCCGGTTATTTCCTGGTAACTTTTCTTTTGCAGGTAAAATAATGTTATGCAAACCTGTTGTTCTTTGTTAAGTTGTTCAATGGCCCTCGACAGGTTATCCAATGCTTTGTCTTTTTCAATAAAACTGTTTTTTTCTTCTGCATCGGCAGGTGTGGCCATAATGCGTTCATTAATTTCGGCCGTGTATTTGCCTTTATCCCTCAGCTTCATCAGGCAATGGTTTTTGGCAATCATATACACCCAGCTCCTGAAATATTCTACTTTGTATTTATGCAGTTCGTTAATCACTTTTAAAAAAACCTGCTGCACGGCATCCCTTGCCTCTTCTTCATTTTTAAGGTACTTCATGCTTACGCCCAGTAACAGCATGGTGTAGCGTTCAAGCAAAATGCCCAGCCATTCATTGTTGTGGTCGGCATAAAACCTGCTCAGCAGTTCTGTATCTTCAATATGTTTATAATCGTTTTTGTTCAACACTTACATGCTGTTTGTTTTGTAAACCAAAATTAATTGTAAACGGGCTTATATGTTCAGGTACCTTTCTTCCATAATTTTTTTATGATGGTACACATGGCCAATAGTAATAAAACCCATACTTTTTACGGTGGCTTGTTTGTTATTGGCTGTGCCGGCGGTTTCAAGCATATCTGCAGTAAAACTTTTATACAGCATTTCGGTTGATTTTCTAAGAGCAATGAATTCATCTACCAGTTCGCCCCATTGGCGTGCATTGCCGTTTGAGTTAGCTGCATAGTCGTTTTCATCAAAGCCGGGCAGTGATACCGTTTCCTTTCTTGAAAAACACAAAGCCCTGTAATTAAAAATCCTTTCGGTGTCAATAATATGCTGCAACAGTTCCCTGATTGTCCATTTGCCGGTATCGTATGCAAACAAAGATTTTTCTTGGGTGATGGAGCGTAAAAATTTTTCAATAACCGGCAGTTGGTTGTTAAAAGCGGTAAGCAGGTCATCGTCGGGTACCTGTGCCACATATTTTTCAAAATAAGGTGGGTATTGTGTTGGTAAAGGTTTAGCCATTGTATTTGTTATTAAAGCAACTAAATTACAAAAAAGCATTCGTTTATTATAGGTGAATATTGAAAAGCAAAAGATGATTAATTTTACTGAAGCTAAAATTGTATTCCTTAGCTATGGCAAGTGGCACAAAAACAAAATCCAATACTACTACTGCAAGTAATCCCACTGGCGCAAGTGTTCGGCTTTGCCGATCACTTGATGCTGTTTAATTTCGCCCTTATTGAATCAGGGAAATTAAAAACAAAAGATGATTAATTATACCAACGCTAAATTTGTATTCCTTAGCTATAGCTGGTGGCACAAAAAACAAAATCCAATACAACTACTGTAAATAACCACTGCATCTTTGAGCTGTAACTAAATTTCAAATTATAATTACCGCACCTACGGCGCTCCATTAAATCTTCTTTTTTATTTTTTACCATAATATCGCCTCTACGAGGCTTACTTTTGCCATCGTAGGTAGTTGCTGCTGTCTGCCTGCCCGCCGGTAGGCAAGGTTTTTAACCAACGGCACAGCTTACTGTTACTTTCTGAAGAATAAAATAAATTATGTACTTTGCTTCAAAGGATTCTGTTGTTGAACTTTTTTAATTACGGGCTTTATTTTATTAAGAAATGGTACTAGCTCAATACGCCGCTGGTCGAAGACCAGGCGGCGGTATGTAGGAGGCTTACCTACGATGGCAAAATGAGCCCAACAATATAACAAAGCTGCATGTGTTTAATAATATGCCTATAAATAAAAACGGTTACCTTTATATATATGTTAGCAACGAAACACCTAACATAGATGTGCCTGCCTGCCGGTAGGCAGGTTCTTTGATAATTTACAGGTTACCCATGTACGAGGGCAGATTTTGGAGGAGACGCATTATTATCCGTTCGGATTAGTTATGAGCGGAATCTCCTTAAAGAGTTTAAACTTCGGTTCCCCATCTAATAAACTTAAGTACATAAGTAAAGAAGAACAACGCCAGGAGTTCTCCGATGGTTCAGGCCTTGAATGGTTAGACTATGGAGCAAGGATGTATGACAATCAGATTGGGAGATGGATGGTGTTAGATTCAAAAAGTGAAGCATACTATTCAAGCTCTCCGTTTGTTTATGCGTTGAACAATCCAATTGTAAACTTCGACCCAAATGGGAAATGGACAGTATCACGTCATCATAGTATGACTGTAATGGCATTATCTTCTGCTGGAATTGGCGGTACCCAAGCATATTGGATTGCTCACTATAGTGCGGTGTATGCAGATAACCCTAGAAATCATTTGATGTTAAACAATCTGGTTCATCCAACGAGAGGAGATATTTATCGCAGAGAAATTGATTACTCTTTCACAAAAAACTCACAGGTGACGGATTACCCTAATTATCAAGGCTACAATTTTAATGTATGGCATTCCATGCGTTCTCCCCAAGAAAAGCAAAGATTTGAAAACGGAACTATAGGAGGAATATCAGCAGAAGGAGCGATGCAAAGAGGAATGGAGTTTGGGTGGGGTGAAATATTTTCTGCTGCTAAGTCAGGTACAAAGCTGGGGGACCTTAAAAAGAATAGTTGGCAAATTCAATCAGTAGGTCAAGGTTTGCATGCTCTTCAAGATGCTTATGCTCATCATGGGCGTGATGATGTTGGCTTTTCTCATTTAAGGAATGATGTTATTGGAAATAATACGGCTGCTGAAGGGATTACAAATTCTGCTGTTGCGGTTTATGCACTTCTTACCAAAGATTATAATAGTGTAGATAAAATGATGGATGCAAACAAAGGCAGTTTAGGTTTTATCTCAACTGAGGGTATGTCTACACAACAAATAATGCAAGTATTTACAGCTATTCAGAATTATTTAACAGACCATAAACCCAAAAGATGATGAATAGCAAGTTTGTGTTTTATTTATATGCTTCTTGCCTTGTTGGGGTTGGACTATTTCTATTTGTTTTATATGGGGCTACAGGGCATAGTTTTAATTTTAAAGAAGATGAATCATTGAAGTACTTTCTGTTTTCTATATCCTTTTTAACTGCATCTTTTCTTTTTTTGTGCAGTAGTCTTTTTGTAAAGTGGAGACCGATGTATGTAATAACAAAATTGTTTCTGTCTCTTACATTGTGCTTACTACTGCTGCTATTAGGAATAGTTGTATATCTTTCTATTAAGCAAGGTTTTGTTTGGGCTGATCCAATTATTGTATTTTTTTTATTGCTATTGATATATGGAGCAGTACGGTATTTACGGAGAAAAGAGTTTTGGATTAATGCAACAAAGCCGCAGTGATGCGGCTTTGTTGTTTACAAAGCTTGCAGCTTTGCAGATTTTATAAGTCCGTCAATGGTGTAAAGAATATGTTCCCTGTCTTTGTCAGGCAGTGCAGAAATATCATTGAGCCGTTTAAGCATGGCGGTATCTTTTAAAGTTTTTCCTTCGTTGCTCTCACCGAGTAAATAACCCACGGTTGTATCAAGTATAGCAGCCATTTTTTTTACTGCATCAATAGAAGGGCTCATCTCATCACGTTCATAGCGACCGATAACAGAATGGGAAGTTTTTAAAGTCTTTGCCAGTTCCTGTTGTGATAATCCTTTGTCCTCTCTGCACTCCCTTAACTTTTTACCGAATGTTGTTTTTGTTGCCATAGTTGAACCTTTTCTGCCGCCGTAGGTAACACTTCAGCCGCCATGAGATGATGCCGCCGTCTGGTTTTTAACCAACGGCACAGCATGCTGTTACTTTCTGAAGAATAAAATAAATTATGTACTTTGCTTCAAAGGATTCTGTTGTTGAACTTTTTTTTAAGGCTTTATTTTATTAAGAATTGGTACAAACTCAATACGCCGCTGGTCGAAGACCAGGCGGCGGCATGTCGGGGGCATACCTACGGCGGCAAAAAATAACTAAAATTCATTCAAGCTATTTTAAAAACCTAACAAACAAATGAGGTATGCAATTGTAACTGTTTTTCTGCTAACGATGATAATTGGCATATTTGTAAGCAACGTTGAAATGGAAATATATTTTGTTTCCAGTTTGTGTGTTCTTTTAATAGTCAATCAAATTTTTTGGGCAAACTCTGTTTGCAATAGGAAGTTGCAAGGAGAGGTTTATTTAAAACGCACCAAGGTTACTATTAAAGAAAGATACTTGAACGTTGTGGGAATAATTATTGTATCGGTGTACTATTGGTTGGATTCATCATTTGCAACATCGCTGTTTATTCTTTTTATTGCCTTATTGTCGTTATGGGTAATTAATAGCATCGTTTACAACGTAAGAAAGCCTTGGGTGTTATCAATAACAGAGAACTCTCTTTATGTAAATAAAGAAAGGTTAATGGAGAGAAATATTTCTGACATAACAGAAATTCAAAAAAGTAGTTTGTCAGATGAACTGATAATAAAATTTAAAAATAACGGAGATGAAGTAACTATTCCAATTTACTGGTTTGATAAAACCGAATTTGCTATTTTTTTAAACCAGCTACAAAACTACTCAAGTGGAACTATTAGAGTCTCGGAGGATTTTAAAGGAAGAGATAATTTTTCTACTGCATAACAACAAAGCCCCGTGAGGGGCTTTTGTATTTTACGAAGCGTGAGCTTTTTTAACTTTAAAATCTCTCAGTGCCATATCAAAAAGATTGAGGACAAAGTTTTTGTTATCGTCGGGCAGCTTGCTAATATCTTCCAAACGTTTTACAGCCTGCTTATCCAAAATCATTTTTTTTGCCGCCGTAGGTAACACTTCAGCCGCCATGAGATGTTGCCGCCGTCTCTGCCGCTGCAGGCAAGCAATTTAGTGATGGAAGTGGATTAGAACTCTACGACCCCCGTCTGGCGCAAGTGTTCGGCTTTGCCGATCACTTGATGCCGTTTAGTTTTGCCCTGATTGTATCAGGGAATTGAAAAACAAAAGCTGATTATATTTGCCGAAGCTAAAATTGTATTCCTTAGCTATGGCTCGTGGCACAAAAAACAAAATCCAATACAACTACTGTAAATAACCGCTGCATCTTTGAGCTGTAACTAAATTTCATATTATAAATACCGCACCTACGGCGCTCCATTAAATCTTCTTTTTTATTTTTTACCAAAAAATCTCCTCTACGAGTCTTAATCATCCGCCTCGTTTAGCTGCACACAAAACGAAATAACATTTCTACATTCAGGTACAAAAAATATTTTCAATTTTATTGCTTATGAAAGTGTTCTATGTTACAACGCAAAAAATATTTCTAAAAGCAACTTAATTTAATTATGATTTGGTAAGAACTCAATATGTTGGTTGATGACAGGGCACGGCATATGGCAGCTTAAAAAACACATAGCCATCACCCTTAATAAAACTGGTTTTAACTATTAAGATTAAAACATTTACCAACAACTACAGCGTGTTGTTGAAATGAAAATATCAATTAATTAACTGCGCCACTAATATTAAACCGGCACAGATATGCACCTGTATTAAGTTGCATAACTATGCCGGCAAAAATGATGATAAAATGATCAATCCAATCCGCCTTTTCTTGTTGGCGATTTCATCTCGGGCCACACACCCTGTTTACCCGTAAACGGGCTCACGGGTAGCACAGCTTTATCCCGTTTAAAGGTTGATGGATCTTCACTAGCCATATAAGCTAATACAGCAGTTAAAACTACATTCTTATAAAGGTCATCAAATACAAGCTTATCGTACGTATCAAGATTAGTATGCCAGGTGTTACTAAAATATCCCCAGCTTAAACTTCCTAATGAAAAACCAGGTGCACCTGCGGCTACAAAAGATGCATTGTCTGTACCGCCACTGCTGGGTGTACCCGGAAAAGTTGTCTTGATATCTTTTTTCACTTCATTGGGAGCTGCATTCAGCCATCGTTGCAGGTATTCATAAGCATGTATAAAACCCTGGCCCGAAATACTTTCTATTCTTCCTGTACCATTATCCTGGTTAAAAGAAGCTTGTAGTTGTTTCATAATTTCCGGGTGGTCTTCAGCAAAAGCTCTTGAACCGTTCAGCCCTTCTTCCTCACTTCCCCAATGTCCTACCAGGATGGTTCTTTTAGGATTTGGGTAAAATTTTTTCAATAATCGCATGGCTTCCATCATCACTAAAGTTCCTGTTCCATTATCGGTGGCACCTGTACCACCATCCCATGAATCGAAGTGTGCCGATAATAATATATACTCATCTGCTTTCTCCGAACCTTTAATTTCGCCAATAGTATTCCATGTAGGCTGTACACCTGTTTCTTTGCTATCGGTACGAATGTTTAATTTTACAGGAGTTCCGTTTTGTACCAACCTGTACACCAATCCGTAATCTTCCAACGAAATATCTACAGTTGGTATTGTTTTGGTATAGGCAGAAAAAATTTTGTCGGCGCCGTATTCTTTACTCCAGTAATTTGTAATTATACCTGCTGCTCCTGCTTTTTCAAGTTCCACTGGCAGCGTACGTGTATTAAATCCTGTTTTTGAAATTCTTTTTCTCCAGGCACTGGTTAAAGAATCCCGTTCATGATTCATTTTTTTTACAGATTCTTCTGTGCCATATTCTTTCCAGTCGGCATCGGGCCGGCCGGTTGGTTGCTCCATACTTATCATAACATACTTTCCTTTTACAGAAGGAAACCAGGCTGCAAAAGCTGCACTATCCACAAGGTCGGGTAGTATTACAACATCTGCAGTTATGGTTTTGCCTTTAGTAGATGGGCACCATGCCAGTTGTGTACCGGCAAGTGTTTTAACCCATGGGGCAATCATGTCGATATGTGATATCCCACGTTCCCAGCCACGCCATTCGCCCCATTTTTCATTGCGTGCATCTATACCCCAAGATTTATATTTAGCAACTGCCCATTCATTGGCCTGTTGCATTTTGGGGGTTCCTACCAGCCTTGGGCCAATTTTGTCTAATAACTCATGAGCCAATTGTTTAAGTTGCGAATTGTTGGTTTCTTCATCCAGCATTTTTTGAACGATGGGATCAAGTTTTTTTTGTGGTGGCGGTCCAAAATTAAATTGTGCATCTGCTGCCGAAATCAGCAACAGTAAACAAAAAGAAATAAAAAGTTTTTTCATAATAATGTGAGTTGTTTTAGTAGTGCTTTCAAGTTACAAACAAATAAAAAATAGAAATTAAATTTATGATAGACGGTTCATTTTTAAATAAATTTGATAGGCAGAATTGAGCCGATTAAATCATTTATTAATCCCTGGTATTACACCCACCGCTTTATGTTGTTGCCAATTAGTTTAATTGGCTTGATTTTTTTTACCGATAGAAATTACCAATTCCCCGGTTTTTAAATGAGGCGTATTAGCAGTGAGAATAAGCTTACTTGTTTTCTTATTGGTTTTAAGTAAAAAGCTTGCTATACCGGCTTCGGCATTTACAGTTGCCGGGCTTACAATTGAAGCATCTCCATCAATTTTTAAAGTAATGGGTAGCGATGCATTATTTACTAACCTGTTTTTTGCATCCATTATGCTGGCATATACAAATACCAAATCATCAGTATTGGCTTGTAATGCTTTTCCATTTTCGGCAATTTGTATTTCTATCTTTTCGGCATTGCCGGGGGTAGTAATGCTATCGGTACATACTATTTTTTCACCTGCATAACCTACGGCTTTTAGTGTACCCGGTATAAATTTTATTGCGTTAAAAGTAAAGGGTGGATGATTTAAATGATTGGCATTACCAGCATCAAATGGGTTGCCTCCTGTTTCCAGGTTGTTGCCATATCCGGTTTCGGGCCCGCTATCGGGTTTTTGTTTACCAATTAATTTATCGTTTACATACAATGCCACTTCATCACAATTACTATATACAACTACATTATTCCATTTATTGGGTTGTTGCCAGTAATGAGCTATTGAAATCATGGGGCCTGTTGGTACAAGTGATGATTTATTTATTAAGATATCTCGTTGGCTCTGGAAAAAATAATAAGAAAATTTTGGAATCCTAAAAATATCTGCCACACCCCAGCCTTCAATGCCAACCATAAGCCCGGCAAGCCCGTCAAAAAATGCCCAGTTTAAATCGCCTATGGCCCTGGGATAAGATTTGCGGTTTTTATTATGCTCCCATTGCAGGTTCCATGCTTGTTGTAAAAGTGCATCCTGTCCGTTTGCTCTTAATTGTCTTGTGGTGCTGTTTCCACCACCAAACTCGTAATCGCCATATTCTCTAATTAAAAATGCATTGTTGGGATAAGTTGTATTGTTTCTTGCACCGGGGTCGTCATTCCAGTCATCATAAGGTACATCATAGCAGGCTTTTTTAAAATAACTATCGCCACTGGTATAAAAATTTTTTCTGTTTCCCCACTCTTCCTTTGCAACAGTTACTTGCTGGCACCTGAATTCAGCAGGAGGGTAAGCTTCGTTTAAACTTACTTCCCAAAGCAGTATGCTGGCATGATTCCTGTCTCTGCGAATGGTTTGCCTTATATCAGAAAAAACATGATTTTGAAAACTGCTGTCTTTATTGTAAAACTGCCAACCCGGAATTGTATTAACTATCAACAGGCCCAGTTCATCGGCAGCTTTTAAAAAAGAAGGGTCGGGAGGATAATGACCGGTACGTACACAGTTCATGCCGGCATTTTTTATCAGCCATGCATCCCTGTAATTTGCATTTTCCGAAATTGCATTGCCTATATAAGGATAATTCTGGTGCCTGTTAGTACCGGTAATTCTTGTTGGGATACCGTTAATCAATAATCCTTTTTCTTTTGATATTTCAAAACTTCTAATGCCTATTTGTGTTAGCATGCTATCCACTATTTTTTCTTTTTGAACAACAAAAGTTTGAAGTGTATATAAGTTAGGATGATTGGGATGCCATAGTGCCGGGTTTTTCACATTCATCCCCTGGTTAGCTGTAAACTGCATACCTGCTTCAATTGTATTAACACCGCTAATAACAGTGCTAACGTTTATTCCATTTTTATCAAGCAATATTTGTTTTAGCTGAAAACTTTGCCGGTTATTAAAATGATTTACAATTTTGGTTTGTATTGAAATATTTGCAAAATGGGTATTAACCTGGGGATAGCTTACAAAAATACCACCACCATCTTTTGTTTCTGTGCCGATGGGGGAGCTGATGTGTAATGGGTTTTTAATAATGAGCCAGGTATTCCTGTAAATACCGGAGTAATAAATAAAGTCGAGTTTTTGTACCGGCTTACCGGGAGGCACTAATGGATTTGCCCTATTATCTAACCTCACATAAATGGTATTGACTTTATCAAAATGTACAAGTTTTGTTATATCCAGCTCAAAAGGAAGGTAACCACCGGTATTTCTTTTTATAAATTTTCCATTTAACCAAATGTCGGCAACCTGCATGGCGCCTTCAAAATAAATTGAAATGTTTTTATGGCGATTTGATTTGCTGATGTGGAAAGATTTTTTATACCAGGCAATTCCTTCCCTGGGTTTTACAATAACCAATGGCTCGGGAAAAGCAATATGTGGCAGTTGCACTTTTTTCCAGTGTAGATGCTGAAGTGGCTGCAGCAACTCCCTGATGTTTTTATTTATTTTGTTTCCGCTATCGCTGATATTTACTTCTTCGGTTAAGAACTGATCATTCCATTTGTTGCCCAATTTCCTGGTTGAGTCAATTTTTTCTTTTGTGGCAAATTCGATTCCTATAAATTGCCAGTGATTATTAAAAGATATTTTTTGAGCATATAAACAGGTAGATGAAAAATTAATTATGATAAGCAATATGAAGAATCGATGGTTCATATTTATATTAAGTGTACTAACCCCGAAGTTTTATTGCTAAAAGTACTATTTATCAATTATTAAAGTAACAATAAAGCTTTCTGCCGCCGTAGGTAACACCGTTTAGTTTCGCCCTGATTGTATCAGGGAAATTAAAAACAAAAGATGATTATATTTACCGAAGCTAAATTTGTATTCCTTAGCTATAGCTCGTGGCACAAAAACAAAATCCAATACTACTACTGTAAGTAACCGCTGCATCTTTGAGCTGTAACTAAATTTCAAATTATAAATACCGCACCTACGGCGCTCCATTAAATCTTCTTTTTTATTTTTTACCATAATATCGCCTCTACGAGGCTTACTTTTGCCATCGTAGGTAGGTGCCGCTGTCTGCCTGCCCGCCGGTAGGCAAGGTTTTTAACCAACGGCACAGCATGCTGTTACTTTCTGAAGCATAAAATAAATTATGTACTTTGCTTCAAAGGATTCTGTTATTGAACTTTTTTATTTAAGGCTTTATTTAATTAAGAATTGGTAAGATCTCAATACGCCGCTGGTCGAAGGCCAGGCGGCGGCAGAGGTTTTTAAAATAAATATTGTCATTTTTAAATTTCAATAAGTTGTTAAAAGAAAATGGTTAGTTCTCAAATCAATACTAATGGCAAAGAAAGAATTACAGGCATTAGTTGCAGAACAAAAAATACTGAACAGGATTTATGTTATCCGTGGAGAAAAGGTTATGTTGGATAAAGACCTGTCAGAGATGTATGGTGTGGAAACAAGGGTTTTAAATCAGAGTATCAAAAGGAATCTAAAACGCTTCCCGAAAGACTTTATGTTCCAGCTATCAGAAAAAGAGTTTAAAAACTTGATATCACAAAATGTGACATCAAGTTGGGGAGGTACAAGAAAGTTACCTTATGCTTTTACAGAACAGGGTGTAGCCATGTTATCAAGTATTTTGAACAGCGATACAGCTATCGAAGTAAATATCAGGATAATCAGGGTATTTACAAAACTGAGAGAATATGCACTTACACACAAAGAAATATTATTACAGCTTGCCAAGCTTGAAAAGGAAGTAAAAGGAAACAGCAAGGACATTGAAAATATTTTTATGGTGCTGAAAGAACTGTTAGCAAATGATGCAAAACCAACTCCCCGAAATAAAATAGGCTTTAAGCATTATGAATAAGGCCAACGCTACAGCCGTTTTAGTTTTGCCCTGATTGTACCAGGGAAATTAAAAACAAAAGATGATTAATTAGACCAACGCTAAATCTGTATTCCGATGTGTATTTGTAATGCTAGTTCCCCGATGCAATTGAGATTGCATTAGAAGGCATCAAGTGATGCTGCGGAATACTTGTGCCATTTGTAAGTGCAGGTTTGTTTTATATGAGACCTCGTAACTTTAAAATCAAATAACAAAAACTATCCTTTTTTATTTTTTTTCATTTTTGGTTTTGGTAAAGTTTTTTTGTTATCACCAGTTAAGGTAGATGCAAGTTTAACGGCTTCGTAGGCGTTTACAATGCCACCTGTTCTGCATAATTCGCTCATATCAACTTCTTCATCGGTGCCGGGTTTATCAACTTTTACTCCGGGGCTTTGTGCTGATTTTTCAATCACATATTTTAATTGCCTGGCCGATAGGGTAGGAAAGTATTCAAGCGTTAATGCCGCAATACCCGCCACCAATGGGCATGCCATACTGGTGCCATCAAGTTTGCCATAATTTTTTCCACCCGGTAAGGTTGAGTATATCCTAACTCCCGGCGAAAAAACATCTACTTCTTTTTTTCCGTAATTGCTAAACGAAGCAACCAAACCATTTAATTTAGGATCGCCACTGGCGCCTACAGTGATTACATTTGCAGCCCTGCCGCCTTCTACATAATTAGGATTGGGAAAATTATCAGCAACATCCACATCTTTTGCATCGTTGCCGGCGGCATGCACTAGCAAAACATTTTTGCTATCGGCATAAGCAAATGCTTCATCTACCCATTTTTTTTGTGGCGAAAAACTTTTTCCAAAACTCATGCTGATGATTTTTGCGCCATTATCAACTGCATAGCGTATGGCTAATGCAATATCCTTATCATGCTCATCGCCATCGGGCACCACACGCAGGCTCATGATGCGTACATTATCGGCAATACCATCCATGCCCTTGCCATTATCCCTTGCGGCGGCAATAATGCCGGCGCAATGTGTTCCATGCATAGGGTTGGCGTTCATCAAATTGTTGTTGCCATAATCCCTGTCGTTTAAATTATTTTCATCATCGCCTACAATTTCTTTACGATATGGTTTAGGCGGATTATTTTTTGCATCGGCTTTTCTTATTTCTCCTTCAATATATTCAATGTATTCTTTAAGGCCTTCAATAAATTCGTTATTGGTTTGGTCAAGCATGTTGTTGGTCTTCATAATGCTTAAGAAATCGTTTTTTGCCCTGCGTTCGGCAAATGATTTTGTAACATACTGATCAAGTTCCCTTCCGGTAAATGTATCTTTAGCCAATGCTTTTTTTAAGATGCTGTCGCTTTCAAGTAACTTGGTATGCAAATCTTTTAAAGCACCAATATCTACTGCCGAAAAATCTTCATCCTTGCCAAACGAGCCTTTTAATTCGGCTTTGGCTTTTAAAAACATTTCGTATTCGTACAGTTCGTCTTTACTTAGTTTCGATTTGTCAACTTCTTTGTTATCCCATTTATCTTTAAGGCCATAATATACCCGCCCTCTTTCGTCGCTGTCAACATTCACACTGCGGCCATCTTTGCCACCTAAAAAATTCCAGCCATGTACATCATCAATATATCCGTTATGGTCGTCATCAATTCCATTGCCGGGTATCTCGCCGGGGTTAACCCACAATACCGGTTTTAAATCTTCATGCAATGTATCAATACCGGTATCTATCACAGCTACCACTACGGTATTACTTTTTAAATTTTTGCTTTTTAAAAACTGGTATGCTTTTGCAGCGCTTACACCATTGTATCCATCTGTAGCCTTATCCATCAGGTGCCAGCCATTGGGTACTGTATTGGTTTGTGCAAATGTTGTAATACTTAAGAATACAATGCCAAGCAAGCCTGTAGCGAATTTCTTCATACGTTTATTTTTAATAGTTGTAAAAATAAATGGTACTGCATGATAAGCCATACCGTTTATATTTATTTACAAAATTTTAAAGATTAAATTTTATACCCTGTGCCAGCGGTAGTTTATCGGTATAGTTAATGGTATTTGTTTGCCGGCGCATATATACTTTCCAGGCATCGCTACCGCTTTCACGGCCGCCACCGGTTTCTTTTTCGCCACCAAAGGCGCCGCCAATTTCGGCACCAGAGGTACCAATGTTAACATTGGCAATTCCGCAATCGCTGCCTGCATGCGAAAGAAATTGTTCGGCTTCCATCAGGTTGCCGGTCATGATGGCCGATGATAAGCCTTGTGGTACGCCGTTTTGCAGAGCAATGGCTTCATCCATTGTTTTGTATTTTATAAGATAAAGTATGGGAGCAAATGTTTCGTGCTGCACAATGGCAAAACTGTTTTTTACTTCGGCAATGCATGGCTTTACATAACAGCCGCTTTCATAAGCCTTACCTTTTAGTACGCCGCCTTCTACTATAAATTTACCGCCTTCGGTTTTGCATTTTTCAATAGAGTCCAGGTAAAGTTTTACGGCATCTTTATCAATAAGCGGGCCTACATGATTTTTTTCATTTAATGGGTTACCAATTTTTAACTGCCCGTATGCATTAACCAGTTTTTCTTTAAACTTATTATATATTTTTTCGTGTATGATGAGCCTTCTTGTAGTAGTGCATCTTTGCCCCGCAGTGCCTACGGCGCCAAAGGTAGCGCCAATGAGCGCCATATCAAGGTCGGCATTTTGTGTAATGATGATTGCATTGTTGCCACCCAATTCAAGCAGGCTTCGCCCTAAACGGCGGCCTACCGCAGCAGCTACAGCTTTGCCCATGCGTGTGCTGCCGGTTGCTGATATAAGTGGTATCCTTTCATCGTTGCTCATCCATTCGCCCACATCCCTGCCGCCGGTGATGATGTTTGATACGCCTTCGGGTACAGCATTACGTTTTAAAACCGGTTGTAAAATATTTTGACAGGCAATGGCGCACAACGGCGTTTTTTCGCTGGGCTTCCATATACAAACATCGCCGCAAACCCAGGCCAACGCAGCATTCCAGCTCCAAACCGCCACCGGGAAATTAAAGGCCGATATCACCCCCACCAAACCCAATGGATGATATTGCTCATACATACGGTGGCCGGGCCTTTCGCTGTGCATGGTAAGGCCGTGCAACTGGCGTGAAAGGCCAACAGCAAAATCGCAGATGTCGATCATTTCCTGTACTTCGCCTAAGCCTTCCTGTAAGCTTTTACCCATTTCATAACTCACCAGTGTACCCAGGCTTTGTTTATTTTTTCTCAACTCTTCGGCAAACTGCCTTACCACTTCGCCACGCTTGGGTGCCGGCCAGCTTCGCCATTCAATAAATGCACTTTGTGCTTTTTTTACCACGGCTTCATAAGCACCGGCATCAGCAGTAGTTACCGATGCAATCATCTTTCCATCAACCGGCGAAAAAGAATTTATTTTTTCGCCTTTTGTTTTCACCATTTGTAAACCGGTACTTACTCCATTATTTTGAGGTTGTATTTTTAGTGATTGTAAAAATTCCATATAGCCTTAATTATTTTTTAAACGGTTGTAATTAAACTGCAAGTTACGAATTGTTGATAGTACAGCAGAATAACAGGCATTTTAAAAAGATGATTATTAAAAAGCAGGCAGTACTAGTGTTGTATTTTACATTTAAACTAATACTGTTCTTGTTCGTTGGGGAAATCTTTGTTCTTTACATCAGCAATATATTTTTTAACTGCATTGTCTACCTGTTCTTGTAAGTTGAGATATTGCCTTAAAAATCGTGGTTTAAATTCGGTATTAATGCCAAGCATATCATGCATCACCAATACCTGCCCGTCGCAATTATTTCCTGCGCCAATGCCAATAGTTGGTATGTGAAGGCTTTCGCTTACTTCTTTTGCCAATGCTGCCGGAATTTTTTCAAGCACTATGGCAAAGGCGCCTGCTTCCTGCAAAAGCAAAGCGTCTTTTTTTAATTTGGCTGCTTCGTCGGCTTCTTTAGCCCTTACGGTATAGGTACCAAATTTATAAATGCTTTGCGGTGTAAGGCCAAGATGCCCCATTACCGGAATGCCGGCGCTTACAATTTTTGAAACCGAATCCAGCACTTCTTCGCCGCCTTCGAGCTTTATTGAATGCCCGCCGGTTTCTTTCATTATCCTGATGGCAGATGCCAGCGCTATTTGTGAATTGGATTGATAAGAACCAAATGGCAAATCTACCACTACCAGGCACCTGTTTATACCTCGTACAACGCTTTGTGCATGATAAATCATCTGGTCTAAAGTGATAGGCAGTGTTGTTTCGTGACCGGCCATTACATTGCTGGCGCTATCGCCCACCAATATAATATCTATACCTGCCTGGTCGAAAATTTTGGCAAATGAAAAATCATATGCCGTGAGCATAGAAATTTTTTCTCCGGCAGCTTTCATTTTTTGCAAGGTGTGGGTAGTTACTTTCTTTATTTCCTTATTAACCGACATGCTAAACTTTTTTATTTTACTGTTGCAGCTTAATTGTTTTGCAAATCAATAAAACAATACTGCACAACAAATGTTGCCGTAAATGTAAACATAAAATATTTTGTAAAGCCTGTTTTTACAAAATGGGGCTAAGGCCAATAAGGGATACTTAACTATAATAAGTTAATACCTTAATAACAGTTTAAGAAAGATGGTGTAATCGTTTGTGCTGTTCCAGTCGGCATTTGCTCTTGATTTATACATATACTCACCTTTATCTGTACCGGCAAAACTGAATGAGCAAAATTCATTTTTTTTACTTGAGCATCCCAACACTTCCATGCTAACAAATAATTCGTGTTGGGTAAATGTGTAATCGTAAGGTGTTAAATCAAATTCCGAAACTTTATCGTCGAGCGTTAATTTGTTGATAGTGGTGGTAATGGTATCAGAAATGATTTCATCGCCGGGAACGCCATCCACTACTTTTCTTATATGTACACGAAGCTGGCAGGTATCGCATAAATTAGCAGCTTTAAATCTCACTTTGTCAATCTTATATTTTTTATATGGTACAGTAAATATGCGCCCGATTTCACCACCGGTATTAGCAAAACTCCAACTTCGGTAGTAGCCTACGGTTTGCGAAATAATGCCCATCGTTTCGTGCGATTTGAATACGGTAACGCCTTCCATACTTTTTACCAGTTCTTTCAATTTATATTGAGATTTTTTTAAAGCTACTTTTACAGGCAGTTTTATACTTTCATATCCTACTGATGAAATGATGATGCTATCGGTATTTTTTGCATGTGATATATTAATCTTGAAGTTGCCGTTGTTATCGGTCATGGTTCCGGCCGACCTGTCGTTAAGTTCTATATTGGCATAGGCTGCAGGAGTGTCGTCTTTTTCGTACAGCACGGTTCCGTTGATGATTGTTTGTGCAAATAAAAATTGAAACGAGCTAAAAAATATGGATACGGTTAGTAAAATATTTTTTTTAATGCTGAAGGTGCCGGTAATCATAAGAAAATCTTCCTGTATTTTTTTTGAGTTGCAATATTACTATAATTAAACTTTAAAACTTATAAGGTAACTAATAATATGATGAACGGTAAATTTTATTTGTGGAGTAAAAACTACAAAGCAAAACTGATGCAGTTTTATGTATAAAAGTTTTTAAAAAAATAAATTTATTTCTTGAGCTTACAATTTATATCCTTAATATTGTACCCAAATTTTAAAAAATCTGGTACGCTTATGAAAATAAATTATACTATTCACATTCTTATTTTTTCTTCCGGTAAATATAATTTGTAACGATTCCTGTTTATACAGGTAATGTACCAATGAAAATAAGCGATAATACAATTCTTTCTTACATAATCAGAAATACTAAAACACATCAATTATGAGAAAATTTCTCCTTTTTTTAATGCCTATGCTATGCTGTATGTTTATTGCAAATGCACAGTTTAGCAATGCTGATGAAAATGCCGCCATTAGTTTGGTACGTGCCAGCAAGGAACAGTTGGGTTTAACCTCTGCCGACCTGGCCCAGGTAAAAGTTTCATCAAGTTATTTAGATAACAGCACGGGCTTACGTATGGTGTACCTGCAGCAAACCTGTAAAGGCATCCCGGTTTATAACCAAATGCTAACACTTGCTTATAAAAACGAATCGCTTGTTTCAAAAGCAGGTTCATTTATAGCAGGACTGGAAAAACAAGTGAACATAAAATCGGGGATACCTTCTATAACTGCAGAAGCAGCGGTACAATCGGCTTTAAGTGATCGTGGGTTACATGCTTCGCAACCGGCATTTGCAATTAATAGAAAAGAAAATGGCTCATATGTTGAATTTGGAAATATGGGTATTTCAAGAGAAAACATTACTGCGCAATTGATGTGGACACCCATTGAGAATTCTAAAGTCATCCGTTTATCATGGCATGTTTATATTATACCAAAAACAACATCCGATTATTGGATGGTGAGGGTAGATGCAGAAAACAACAGTATTTTAGGAGTAGATAATTATACTGATTATGATAATTGGGGAACACCCGTTTTACATGCTAATATTAGTTATCCTGATTTTTTATTAGGAGCTAAATCACAATCAAAAATTATAGCTGATTTTAAAACTTCACAAAACCCGGATGTAGTTACTACAGCAAGTTACAGGGTTATCCCTTTTCCGGCAGAAGCGCCAAGTTTTCCTAATGGTGCACATGCACTTGTTACCGATCCGTGGAATGCAGCACCGGGTAATGCCACTTCATTAAAATGGAATACAGGTACCGGTGGAACCGATTATAATTACACCCGTGGTAATAATGTTTGGGCATACCAGGACAGGTCGAACACTAACTCCGGATCTGTAGCAGCTTCAGCTTCTTCATCAACCGCTTTACCTAACCTTACATTTGATTTTACTCCTGATTATACAGTAGCGCCTACACAAACATCGCCTGTGCCTAATCAGCAATTCAACATTACAAACTTGTTTTACTGGAACAATGTTATTCATGATGTATTATATGGTTATGGATTTGATGAAGTAGCAGGAAATTTCCAGGATGATAACCAGGGAAGAGGTGGAGCCGGAAATGATCATGTAAATGCAGAAGCACAGGATGGAAGCGGAAGTAATAATGCAAATTTTAGTACACCGGCAGATGGAGGCAGCGGAAGAATGCAGATGTATTTATGGACAGGAGGAACGCCACAAAGAGATGGTGATGTTGATAATGGAATAATAGTACATGAGTTTGGCCATGGCGTTAGTAACCGTTTAACAGGCGGACCTGCTGCAGCAGGATGTTTGGGAAATGCAGAGCAGATGGGAGAGGGATGGAGTGATTATTATGCATTGATGTTTACTCAAGACTGGGCAAACTCAAATTTAAACACCGGATTTAATTCGCCAAGAGGTATTGGTACTTATGCATTGTTTCAACCACCAACCGGTACAGGAATCAGGTCGCAAAAATATTGTACTGATTTTACTGTGAACAATAAAGTGTATGCTGCTAACATTCCGGCAGCTCCGCACGACAGGGGAGAAATATGGTGTGCCACCTTATGGGATATGACATGGAATATCATAAACCAGGTAGGTACTATAAATCCAAATTTATACAATGTTGCCGGTGGTGGTGGAAATACCATTGCTTTAAAACTGGTAACAGAGGGTTTAAAATTGCAAAAATGCAGCCCGGGTTTTATCAGTGGCAGGGATGCAATTTTACAAGCTGACCAGGTTTTATATGGAGGACTTTATAACTGTTCTATCTGGGAAGCATTCAGGAGAAGAGGAATGGGAGCGTTTGCCTCAGAAGGTTCTACTTCAAGTGTAAATGATCAGATTCCTGATTTTACTCCACCTATTACTTTTGCAGCATCTGTTAGTGCTACAACTATACCTGAAGGATCAAACCTTACATATGTAAATGATATTACTACATGCTCTGCTGTTAGCGGATATACATTAAGAGATACATTGCCTGCCAATGTAACTTATGTAAGTGGCGGTACTTATGATAATGCTACAAGGGTGGTGAGCTTTGCAGTAAACCAGGCAGCAGGTACAACCAGCTATCCTTTTACTGTGCAGGTAAATCCCGGAAGTTATTTTCCGCCAATCATTTTGCTTAACGAACCAATTGCTGTTGCTGGTATTCCTGCAGGTTGGGTAGCTACAAGCGCTACCGGACCGTCAAACTGGGTATCATCAACAACACAATCGCATAGCACACCTAATTCTTTATTTGCAGTTGATAATGGATCTGCTGTTACCGATTTCAGGGTTTCCACTTCTGCATCCATAGCTTTAGGCGCCACACCAATGGAACTTACCTTCTGGCATAATTATGATACAGAAGCAGCATGGGATGGTGGTGTTGTTGAAATTAGTACAAATGGTGGTACTACCTGGACAGATTTAGGCCCATTTATGACTATCAATGGTTATAACAATACTCTTGATCCAAACCCGGCTGGTACTAACCCTATTAAAGGAAGACAAGCATTTACTGGCAACAGTGGTGGGTGGATAAAAACTACCGTTGATCTTTCATCTTTTGTTAATCAAAATGCGATGTTCCGTTTTAGGATGACATCTGACGACAACACTTCAGAAGTTGGTTGGTATGTAGATGATATTGTAATTAGCGCAAAGGCACAGGTGAAAATGCGTTCAAGTTTGTTCAATGCATCTAATAACAGGGTTTCTTATAAAGATATGGTAACAGAAATCACGCAAGTAGTAGCATGTGCACCAACAATTACTGAACAACCTGTTGATGTTGTATCATGTGCTTCATCATCTGTAACATTTACATGTGTTGGTTCTGCAACAGGTGGCGTTACATATCAATGGCAGGTAAGCACTGCAGGAATTGGTGGACCTTATACCAACCTTACAAATACTGCTCCATATTCTGGTGTTACTACTTCGGTGTTAACAATAAATCCAACTGCTGTTGCTCTTAACGGATATTATTTCCGTTGCGTGGTTACAGGTGCTTGTGCTCCTGATGCAATTAGTGATGCAGCTAAATTAACGGTAGCTGCTGCTTCTGTTGGTGGAACTATCAATCCTGCAAATACGCAGGTTTGTGGTGTGGTAAACAGCGGTACTTTAATTTTATCTGGCAGAGTTGGTAACGTATTACGCTGGGAAACGGCAAATGCACCTGCAGGGCCTTATACTGCTATTGCCAATACTACTGATACTTTAACTTTTAATAATCTTACGCAAACAACTTATTACAGGGCTGTGGTACAGTTTGCTGGATGTGCAGAAGCTAATTCCTCAATAGCAACTGTTACATTCTCTGCTGCATCACCATTAATTATTGTAGCCAACCCTGGAACAACAATATGTGAAGGCGACCCCACACTTTTAACTGTACATGAATTGGGGGCACCTGTTCCATATTCTTTAACACAGTCAACTTCAACAACAATTACTGCACTTAACTCAGTTTCATGTAACGCAGGCGGTTTACATACTGATAACAGTTACTGGAGAGCTTACAATTTAGCTCCATTAGCATTGCCATCAGCTTTAACAGTAACAAATGTTAGTTTTGGTATTGAGCAGGCAACAGGCGGTGGACAACCAGTTACTGTTAATTTATATACTCAAACAACCGGTACATTCCCGGGAGGAACACGAACTTTAGTGGGTTCTCAAAATGCAAATGTACCTGATCAATCAGGTACCATCTTTACTGTAAACTTTGCAACACCGGTTGTTGTACCAAATAATGCAGTATTGATTGTAGAACTTTTTACACCAAGCGGACAGGCAACAGGTAAATCATTCTTTATTGGAAGTAATGCTGCACCTCAAACAGGGCCAAGTTATTTATCTGCAGCGGCCTGCGGTGTTACAAGTCCTACAGATGTTGCTGCTATTGGATTCCCCAATATGCACATCATATTAAATATAGGTGGCACAGTATTAGGCCCGGGTGTTGTAGCTACAGGCACTTTCTTATGGAGCCCAGCAGCAGGATTAAGTTCAACTACAACAAACCCAGTAGCAGCATCACCAATGGTTACTACTACTTATACTGTAAACAATGATAATGGTGCAGGATGTGTTAGGCAAGCTAATATTACTATTAATGTAAACAAACGTCCTGTGGTTACAGGGCAACCAGCAAGTACTACAGCTTGTGTTGGTACTGCAGCAACCTTTAGCGTAACGGGCACCGGAACTGCCTTAACCTATCAGTGGCAGGTAAGCACAGCAGGTGTGGGAGGCCCATGGGTGAATGTTGTAAATGGTGCGCCATATTCGGGAGCCACCACAGCAACACTTACAGTAAACCCTGTAACAGTGGCTATGAACGGATATGCATATCGTTGTGTACTGAGTGGTACCTGTCCTCCGGGCATACCACCACTGAATGTATCAGGAGCAGCAGTATTATCAGTAAATCCATTACCGGTAGTAACGGTAACACCAACATCAGGCTGTGGCGGTGTTAAAGGAATAAACGGATTAGAGTTAACTGCAAGCGGAGCCGATACCTATACATGGTCACCAATAACAGGATTATATTTAGATGCACAGGCAACCGTTCCATATACAGGCGGCAATGCAGCTACAGTATATGCAGCACCAGCAGCATTAACAGTATATACCGTTACCGGAACCTTAAATGGTACAGGCTGCTTTAGCTCTGCTACAGCATTGGTAAACTATACACCACCTGCACCAACAGTAACACCGGCTTCGGTTACCATGTGCTTAGGTGATAATGCAGTAATGCTAACCAGTTCATCATCATCAACTTCAAAAGTATCCTTTAGCTCGGGTACTATAAGTGTAGCAATACCGGAGGGTTCATTCCCTAATCCACCAGCAGGTGCCGGTGCTTCTACCATACCTGTATCTGGTATTCCTTCGGGAGCTACTATTTCAAGGGTTGATGTTAAACTCAATATCACCCATGCTTATGTGGGAGATGTGATAGCTGTACTTAAAGCGCCAAATGGACAGGTATTTAACCTGGATGCGTTGCTATCTGCAACCAATAACCCGGGCGCTAACTTTGTGAACACTGTTATCAGCTCTGCCGGTACTACAGCATTATCAAGCGGCTCAGCACCGTTTACCGGTACCTTTAAGGCCGATGCTGTAGGTGCTACATTTGATGTATTTGGCTTTACCTTACAAGGTGGCCCTAATGGTTATGTACCAACCACGCAAAGCTGGAATGACCTGTACAGCACACCAAACGGTAACTGGACAATTGCCATGTATGATGCAGGTGCACCAGACCAGGGAACTTTAACCAACTGGTCTATTGATATCACCTACGTAGAAGGTGTACCATCAACTCCTGCAACCTGGACTCCAATTGCTGGTTTGTACAACGATGCAAATGCAACCATACCATATACAGGTACACCACAGGATACAGTATATACAAGGCCAACACCAAGCGGCGTGTACAATTATTATGCAACAGTACAAAGCTTACCGGCATCAGGCCATGTAGAAAACCCTGCATCAATAACAATTAATGCATCTGGCCCGGCTACACCATATCCTTCAGTAATAACTGTAAGTGGTTTACCATCTACAGGAGTTGGAGTTAAAAATGTAGTATTAACCGGTGTTAACCATACATGGGCACAGGATGTGGATGTATTATTGCAATCACCATCAGGTCAAAATGTAATATTGATGAGTGATGTAGGAGGTTTTGTATCAATACCAAATGCTACTTATACATTTGATGATGCAGGACCTGCAATGAATGCAACAGCAGCTAACCCAACAGGCACTTATCATCCAACCAACAATGGAGCAACAGATAATTTCCCTGCACCGGGCCCCGGCTCTATAACACAAGCCAGCCCTGCAATAGCCATGTTTGGCAACACAGCAAACGTAAATGGTGCTTGGAAACTGTTTGTGTATGATGATATAGGAGGCGACCAGGGTAATATTACCGGTGGGTTTGCAATTAACTTTGATGTTAGTGTAGCTCCTTGTACATCACCTGCCCGCCAGGTAGTAGTAACCGTTAATGAACCAACAACAGTAGCAACCCAGCCTGTTAACCAAACCATATGTACCGATAAGGTTGCAACCTTTACAGTTAAAGCAGCCGGTTCAGGTCCATTCAGTTATCAATGGCAGGAGAGCACTAATACAGGTAATACATGGTCAAACTTAAGTGATGGCGGCGTTTATAGCGGAACACATTCAGCTACCTTAACCATCACTGCACCACCGGTAACCATGAGTGGAAATTACTACCGTGTAGTAATAACAGGCGCAGCACCATGTGCACCTGTAACTTCATTCCAGGTAGTATTAACAGTGAATCCATTACCGGTAGTTGTTATAGCTGCCAGCCCTTATACAAGGTTGGTACCAGGATTAACAACAACACTTTCATCAACAGTAACACCATATGCAGTAGCAAACGGAGGTTATATGTGGACAAGAAATGGTGCACCGGTAGGGGGCTCTACAGCTACATTGCCTGTTGATATAGATGGCTTGGGAGATTATCAATTAACTGTTACAGATATTAACGGATGTACAAATTCATCAAACATTGTATCTATCCTTGATTCTGTAAGTGGTAAATGTTATATCTATCCAAACCCAACCAGTGGCCAGTTCCAGGTTAGGTACTACAGCGTTGCCAACAACGTACTGCCTAGAACATTGACAGTGTACGATGCCAAAGGCGACCGTGTACTTACACAGGTTTACAATATTGGAAGGCCATACGACAGGATGGATGTTGACATGCGTAAGTATGGAAAAGGCCTCTACTGGGTTGAAATTAGTGACCGCAACGGTAACCGTTTAACCATGTGTAGAGTGGTGATTCAATAACACAATCACTTACTAATATTAAATCCCCCGGCCTAAAGCCGGGGGATTTTTTTATCTTAAGAAAGAAAGTTTATTTGTATTCGCCAAACACTTTTCTCAGTTCATCTGAAATTTCACCAAGGGTACAATAATTTTCAACAGCTTCCAAAACAGCGGGCATTAGGTTTTGATTGCCTGAAGCAATATTATTCAATGATTGTAAACATGCTCTTACTTTATTGTTATCTCTCTTTGCTTTTAGTGTTTTTAATTTTTCAATTTGCAAAGTTTGTACTTTCTCATCAACTTTAAATACAGGAATGTTTGTAATTTCTTCTAATTGAAATTTATTTACACCTACAATTATTTTTTCACCGTTTTCAATCTTACGTTGATATTCATAAGCGCTCTTTGCAATTTCATCCTGTATAAAACCCTGTTCAATTGCTTCTACACTGCCACCCATAGCGTCAATCTTTTCTATCAGTTTCCAGGCAGCAGCTTCCACATCATCGGTAAGGCTTTCTATAAAATAACTTCCGGCTAAAGGGTCAACAGTATCAGGTGTTCCGCTTTCAAAAGCTACTATTTGTTGTGTACGTAATGCAATGGCGGCGGCTGCTTCTGTTGGTAAACTTAAAGCTTCATCAAAACCATTTGTATGTAATGATTGGGTGCCACCCAACACTGCGGCTAATGTTTGCACTGTTACCCTGCTAATATTATTATATGGTTGTTGTGCTGTTAGTGTGCTGCCACCTGTTTGTGTATGAAAACGCAACATCATAGCTTTATCATCTGTAGCGCCAAGATTTTTCATTATCTGGGCCCACATTCGCCGTGCAGCCCTGAACTTGGCTACTTCTTCAAAAAGGTTATTGTGTGCATTAAAGAAAAATGAAAGCCGTTTGCCAAAAACATTTATATCCAATCCTTTTTCTAAAGCTGCTTTTACATATGCTTTTCCATTGCTTAACGTAAAAGCTATTTCCTGTACAGCAGTACTGCCTGCTTCACGAATATGATATCCCGATATGGAAATAGTGTTCCATTTTGGAACTTCTTTAGAACACCATTCAAAAATATCTGTAATAATTCGCATGGATGCTTTAGGCGGATAAATATATGTACCTCTTGCAGCGTATTCTTTTAAAATATCATTTTGAATAGTTCCGGATATTTTTTTTAGATCGGCACCCTGTTTTTTTGCAAGGGCAATATATAATGCAAGTAGTATAAAGCCACTGGCATTTATAGTCATTGAAGTAGTAACTTCATCAAGTTTAATATCCCTGAACAATATTTCCATATCCTCCAGGCTATCGATAGCCACGCCTACTTTTCCAACTTCACCATCAGCCAAAAGATGGTCGCTGTCATAGCCAATTTGTGTGGGTAAATCAAAAGCTACACTTAATCCGCTAACACCCTGGCTTAATAAATAATGATAACGTTGGTTACTTTCCTCGGCAGTAGAGAAGCCCGCATATTGACGCATTGTCCACAAACGACCACGATACATATCAGGCTGCACGCCTCTTGTAAAGGGGAAAATGCCGGGTATTTCATCCCGGTTTACAGGTTTAGTGTATAGTTCTTTTATTTCAATACCCGAATCAGTAAATATTTTTTTATTGGAAGCCATAATTTATAAAATCTTTTTTGCTTCATATTGCAATGCCTGTAAAACTGTGGCACTTAAATCTGCATCAGTACTGGCTACATAATCCAGAATACGTTTGCATAATTCAATACCGTTTGCATTTGATGGTAATGTTGCAGCAAGTTGGTTAATGATAAAAATGTTCTGGTCTTTTAAATTCCCGATTGCTTTCCACATTTTAGGGTCAATATATATTTGCTGGCTTACATTATATTCGTACTCGGTGCGTAAGGTTTCCAATAATGTAAGTTGAATGTCAAGTACAGTTGTGCCAGCAGATGGTGTTCGGGAAACCAGGTTTTTTAACGATGACCTTTCGGCAAAAAGTGTAAATCGCTCTAATGCCTGAAGTTTAAGTTTTATTACTTCGTTATTAATACCCATTCGTTCATTAATATTGTCCTTCATTCCCTTAAACTCGGCTAAAAGCCATGCAATAGCAATAAGAAACATAAAGATGGCTCCCAGGATAATGTTTTGAACCATAGCAGCAGATAAATCCATATTTGAATTATTTATGGCAAAATTAAGGAATGCATCACACACCAAACCATTTACTAATATATATGACACAACGATTTAACTATTGTTAGTAGGTTGTTTAACCAGCTTTTATTCTTCTTTTACCTTATTTCGTAAAAAACAGGTTATAATATTTGATTAATTTTGCACAAAGATTATTTATGAAAACCACTACAGTTATACCAATTACATTAACCGAAACAGCAAAAGCTGAAATTAAACGCCTGATGCTTGAAGAAGGATTTGATGTTACCCAAAGTTTACGCATAGGTGTAAAAGGTGGCGGTTGTAGTGGTATGACATATATTTTGGGTTTTGATAAAGGAACCGAGAAAGATGAATCCTATCTTTTAGATGGAATTCCTGTTATAATGGATAAAACCCATGGTATTTACCTGATGGGTATGGAAATTGACTGGCAAGACGGTCTGAATAGCAGGGGCTTTACTTTTAAAAACCCTAACGCCAGTTCTACATGTGGGTGCGGTACAAGTTTTGCAGTGTAAAATTTAAAGCCTGATAGAGTTCTTTCTGCGTTGTACAAATTCTTCAAACTGCTGCAAATTCATGCTACTTAAATTTTGTTCTTTAGTTACCATTGCTTTTTGAGCAACTAACACACCGTATCTTATATCTTTAAATCCCTCAATGCTATGTGCATCGGGGTTAATAGATATAAGTACATTCTTTTCAAGTGCATATTCAATCTGCCTCCAATCAATATCTAACCGGCTTGGATGTGCATTCAATTCAATAACTACATTATTGGCAGCGCAGGCATCTATTATTTTTTTATGATTAACGGGATAACCTTTACGGCTCAGCAATAGCCTGCCCGTCATATGGCCTAGTATGGTTGTGTAGGGATTTTCAATGGCTGCAATCAATCTTTGCATGGCTTTTTCTTCAGTCATTTTCAAAATGCTGTGTACCGATGCAATTACAATATCAAAAGTTGCCAGCACAGCATTGCTGTAATCAAGGCTTCCATCATACAATATATCACTCTCAATACTTTTAAAAATTTTAAATCCGGTTAAATTATTATTCAGTTCGTCAATCAGTTTATGTTGTGCACTTATTTTTTCTTCAAATAGTCCTTGTGCATAAAAGGCGCTTTTGCTGTGGTCGCTTATTACAAGATATTCAAAACCCTGTTCTTTAGCTGCATTCGCCATATCTTCCAGGGTATTAGATCCGTCGCTCCAGTTACTATGGCAATGTATTATTCCTTTTATATCAGTTGGCTGAATAACATTGGGCAAATTACCCACTTTTGCTTTGTCTATTATTTTTGCTGTTTCTCTTAAAAATGGTGGAATGTAGTTGATTCCAACAGAACTAAATAAATACTTATCATCAGTAATTTCGGCATCCGAAAATTCCGGTTTGCCATAAATAGCAGTAAAAGCATCTATAAATTCTTTGCTGCCACTAGTTTCAAAAAGGTTCTTACTAAAATTTGCCGTACCGGTGTACAGCCTTAATTTAAGACCGTTTAATAGTTTATATAATAATGAGCCTGGGGTTTCTTCCAGTAATTCAGGTGGCTGTGCCGACAGGAATTTTGGTTTAATCATTTCATTACTGCTGTTTACTACGTATTCAAGCTCATCAACATATTCAAGCTGCCTTTTATAGTTGCCGGTAAGGGCAATATTTTGTGGAGAGAATAATTTTTGCAGGTAAGCTGTAATTTGTGGTTCTACTGCTTCTACCTGTGCGTATAAATGGCTACCCTGGTTGTTTAAATAAAATTCGATGGTTTCGATAACATTCTGTTGTGTTTTTTCACCAAATCCTTTGTAAAGTTTCAACCTGTTTTCACGGCATGCATATAAGAGTTCACCAATGCTTTCTATCCCCATCTCTTTCCATATAGTAGAAATCTTTTTTGGACCAAGACCTTTCAGGTTCAACATCTCTATTACACCTACGGGAGTTTTTTCAATTAATTCTTTTAAAGCTTTCAGCTCACCTGTTTCTAAAATTTCAATAATCTTGCTTGCAGTAGATTCACCAATACCTCTTATTTCAGAAATTTTTTCTTTAGGCATTTCAGTTAATTGCATTGGAAGCTTTTCAATATTGAATGCAGCTGAAGCGTATGATTTTGCCTTAAAATTATTTTCCTGGTGTATGTCCATTAATTTGCTTAAAAGCGAAAAAATATCGGCAATTTGGTAATTATCCATCTTTAAAAAATTGGAAATGTAAATGTAGGGATTATATAAAAGTGGATTTAATAATGAAAAAATAGCAAGAAAATAATGTGTAGTAGTGTATTAAAAAATAAAAAAACTGAAATTGTTTTTGCTAAATTTTTATCTGCAAAAAGAATAAGTAAAGAAGGTAATTTTTTATGGTTGGTAAAAATTATTTAGCAAAAGAAATGCACCTGTTATCAAATTTAATTTTTATTGAAAGCCTTTACCACAAAGCATTACATCAATAAAAAAGTCCCGGATTAACCGGGACTTTAATGTTATTTAGCTTTGCAAGTTTCAGAAGCTTACTTCTTTTTTGCAGCAGCTTTCTTTTTAGGAGCAGCTTTCTTTTTAGGAGCGGCTTTCTTTTTAGGAGCAGCTTTTTTAGCGGCTTTTTTTGGAGCAGCTTTTTTAGCAGCTTTTTTCTTTGTTGCCATTTTTTAAAATTTAATGGTTAGTAAATAATACTTAAAAATAAAAAGTTTTTTTAAACTACCAAAAAAATATTAAAAAATTATGCTGTAGCTTCTACCGCTGTAACTGAAACAATTGTCTTATCGCCTTTTGTTTTTTTAAATTCAACCAGGCCATCAGTCATTGCAAAAATGGTAAAGTCTCTACCAATACCAACATTTTTTCCTGGATGATATGTTGTTCCTCTTTGGCGAATAATAATATTTCCTGCAAGAGCTGGTTGACCACCATAAATTTTTACACCCAATCTTTTGCTTTGCGAATCACGGCCGTTTTTTACTGAACCTTCGCCTTTTTTATGTGCCATGTTTTTTCTTTTTTATTTTTTTACACCTGCAACAAATGCAGGTTAATTTTTTTTTGAAAATAACTATTAAGCGATTGCTGTTATTTTAATGTGTGTGTACTGTGTACGATGGCCATGTTTTTTACGGAAGCCTTTTCTTCTTTTCATTTTAAAAGCAATCACTTTATCACCTTGTACCATTTCATTAATGATTTCGGCTTTAACAACTGCTTTTACTGCAGGTCCTGCAACAATGTTGCCATCGGTACCTGTCATCAAAACTTCAGAAAATTCTACTGAATCGCCTGTTTTTCCCTCTATATGAGGCACATATAAGCTATCGCCTGCTTTAACTTTAAATTGCTGGCCTGCTATTTTAACTACTGCTAACATGATTATCCAAATTTAGTCCCGATTTTTTCGGGTGGCAAAGGTAATGATTTATATCTTACAAGTGAACCATTTTTAGGTTTTTTATTAACAGGATTTCAAAAAAATGGCCTAATTGCCATTTTGTAGCTTAAAATGCAGTAAAAACCGGGCTACAATAAAAAAATCTCACAAATATGTGAGATTTTAGTGGGAGCACACGGGTTCGAACCGCGGACCCTCTGCTTGTAAGGCAGATGCTCTAAACCAACTGAGCTATGCTCCCTTTTAAATTTTGGATGGCAAAGATAAGGGTAAATAATATTCTGCAAAATTTTTTAATCAGGTTATTAAGAATAATCCTGTATTGATATAAACTAAATTATCTTTCTGAATCAATTAAAATGATAAGTTGCCTGGAATTTAGGTTAACGGTAGAGAACCTATTTTGAAAATTACTTAAATTTTCCAATCAATAATTTTGTTTTCCCACTCATGTAAATAGGGTGTTGCTACTTTAATATAATTATCGGTATATCCTTCCAGCATACCATTCTTGTTTTTTGATTCAAACAACACTTTTCTTGTTTGACCTATGTGAAGGTTTGTAAAGTATTGCATTTTCTGGTAACTAAGGTTTCTTAATCTTTTGTTCCTGCTATGCCTGATATTTACAGGAACAACCGGTTTCATTTTGGCAGCCAGTGTGTTTGTTCTTTCAGAATAAGTGAACACATGCAGGTATGATATATCTAGTTGGTGCAGGAAATTAAAGGTTTCCATAAAATCTTCTTCTGTTTCTCCCGGAAATCCAACAATTACATCTACACCAATACAACATTGCGGCATCATGGTTTTAATTAGATTAACCCTTTCAGCATATAAAGCCCTCTTGTATCTTCTTCTCATTAATCCAAGCACTTTATCACTTCCACTTTGCAATGGAATATGAAAATGCGGCATAAATTTTTTACTATTACTTACAAATTCAACAATCTCATTTGTAAGTAGGTTGGGCTCAATGGAAGAGATACGGAATCGTTCAATTCCTTCCACTTCATCCAATTCTTTAATAAGCTCTATAAAATTTTCTTCCTGTTTTTTGCCGCCAGTAAATCCTTTACCAAAATCACCTAAATTAATTCCGGTTAGTACAATTTCTTTTGCGCCCTGTGCCGCAATGGCTTCTACATTTGCCAACACATTATTGATACTGTCGCTGCGGCTCTTGCCCCTTGCAAGCGGTATGGTGCAAAACGAACAATTGTAATCGCAGCCATCCTGCACTTTTAAAAATATACGGGTGCGGTCGTTTATTGAATGCGATGCTGTAAATTCATTTACATCATCTATATCGCAACTGCAAATTTTGGCACTATCGCCTTTGGTGATTTCTTTTAGATGATGAGCAATGTTAAACTTTTCCTTTGCACCCAAAACCAGGTCAACCCCAGGCATTGCTGCAATCTCTTTGGGTTTCAGTTGTGCATAGCAACCGGTAACCACCACCATAGCTTCGGGGGCTTTATGCTGAATTCGCCTCAGCAGCATCCGGCATTCCTTATCAGCATTATCGGTAACAGAACATGTATTTATTATATATACATCGGCCACCTCGTCAAAATCTCTTTTTTGGAAGCCGTCATTTTCCAATAACCTGCCTATTGTAGAGGTTTCGGAAAAATTAAGTTTACAACCTAGTGTATGTAATGCTACCGTTTTGTTCATTGGCTGCAAAATTAACGAAAATGAAGCTAAGCCGGTTAAAGTATAAAAGCTAACTTGCGGCATGATAAAAAAATACCTGCCATACATTTTCCTTATAGCGGCTGCAGCATTGTTATTTTTTATTAAGAAAAACCAACGAGGAGCATCTATACAAAAACCAAATATTGAACAACCAACAGAGAAAATAACTATTCCGGTATTAACCGATGAAGTAAAAGATAAAGATGAAATTGAAGGATTTAACAGAAATACCAACCAATTAATTTTTAGCAAACATGCAAAATGCAGGATGGATTGCCGAAAGATTGACGAAAGTGAAGTAAGAGAGATTTTAAAAAACGGGACTATCAACCGGAAAAAGATTCAAGCCGATAAAAGAGGAATGACTTACCCTGTGGAAGGTTATACACATGATAAACAACATGTACGAATTGTTTTTGCCCCAAAGGGCGATGCACTTGTTGTGGTAACGGTGATAGACCTTGATACAGAATGGAAATGCGATTGTAAATAATATCGAGATGTAATTGAATCAAACTTTTTATCACACACTATTCACAATGTATTCCGTTTATAATTTTTACAAACTTCAAACATAAAAACAATGTAATTTTGGTTTTAAACGATTGAAGAAAGAGAAATGAAGATAAAATCCATGCTGGCAAAACCATTTGCCGGGTTTATACATAAGCAGATTAAAAAAGGGATGGAAACCACCATTACCGATCAGCAGGCAATTTTCAATCATCTTATCAAAACAGGTTCAAAAACTATTTTTGGCAAAGAACATGAATTTAATAAAATAAAAACACATGAAGATTTTGTAAACCTGGTGCCCATAAGAGATTACGAAGCATTTAAACCGTATATTGAAAAAATAAAACAAGGCACCCATAATGTATTATGGAAAGGACAGCCCATCTATCTTTCAAAAACCAGCGGAACTACAAGCGGTGTAAAATATATTCCTATTACAAAGGATTCAATACCCAACCATATTAACTCGGCACGCAATGCATTGCTTTGCTATATGGCCGAAACCGGTAATTCAAAATTTGCAGATGGTAAACTGATTTTTTTAAGTGGTTCGCCGGCTTTGGAAAGAGTGGGCGGTATCCCAACAGGCAGGTTGAGCGGTATTGTAAATCATCATGTACCAAGATATTTACGATCTAACCAGTTACCAACATTTACCACTAACTGTATTGATGAGTGGGAAGAAAAGTTAGATAAGATAGTTGATGAAACCATCCATGAAAATATGACGCTGATAAGCGGCATACCACCATGGATGCAAATGTATTTTGACAGGCTGATTGAAAAGAGCAGCAAAAAGGTTGGCGAATTATTTCCCAACTTTAGCGTGATGGTGCAAGGCGGTGTAAATTTTGAACCATACAAAACAAAACTCTTTGATAGTATTGGAAGAAAAGTGGATACCATTGAATTGTTTCCGGCAAGCGAAGGCTTTTTTGCTTTCCAGGATTCACAAAAAGAAGAAGGATTATTACTAAATACAAACAGCGGGATATTTTTTGAGTTTGTTCCGGCCGGCGAGATATTCAATGAACATCCAACACGGTTAACTTTAAAAGAAGTGCAAACCGGCGTTAATTACGCATTAATCATTAACAGTAATGCCGGGCTATGGGCATATAATATAGGCGATACAGTAAAATTTGTTTCCACAAATCCTTATCGATTGGTTGTTACAGGCCGTACCAAGCATTTTATATCCGCCTTTGGCGAACATGTGATAAGCGAAGAAGTGGAAACTGCATTGTTACAGGTGGCCGAAGAAGAACATATACCGATTATTGAATTTACTGTAGCACCAATGATTGCAAGTGGCGAAGGTAAAAGTTACCACGAATGGTTTATTGAATTTGAAAATGCTCCTGCCGACATGCAATCATTTTCAAAAAAACTGGATGATAACCTGCGTAAAAAAAATGTGTATTATGATGATCTTATTGGAGGTAATATTTTACAGCAATTGAAAATTTCACCTATAAAAAAGAACGGTTTTATAGATTATATGAAAAGCATTGGCAAATTAGGCGGACAAAACAAAGTGCCCCGATTAAGCAATGACAGGAAAATTGCCGATAAACTTAAAGACTTTGTTCAATAGTAAATTCTGCAACAAATAATATTTTTTGCCCGATATTTTTAAAATTATATACTTTTGTGCTGTAAAAAAGCAAACAATAAAACATTGAACAGTCAACAGGCATATTTCAATTTTGCATTTCCTATACCAGGTATTTTAAATACCGATGAGATATTGTTTGCATCAACTCCACCATCCCGACGTGGATGCTGATAGGACGAGCAGTTAAAAGCTGCCCCTGTCAGTGAAAAAATCTCCGAAAATTTCCTTTAACAATCTTATTAATTTCTTTCAATTTTTTACAATTGGAAAACAGTCATATCATAATCAGGGTAGCCAATGCGTCTGATTGCCGCTTTGCCAGCATCATTACCGATGAAATGGCCGCCTCTGCAAAAGCAAGAGGAACAGGCATTGCCAAAAGGTCTCCAGAATATATTGAGCAAAAAATCAAAGAAGGCAAATCGGTAATTGCAATAACCGAAGCCGGCGAGTGGGTTGGCTTTTGTTATATTGAAGCATGGGAGCATAATAAATTTGTTGCCAACAGCGGATTGATAGTGTCGCCACCGTTTCGAAAAACAGGCGTAGCCAAAGCCATTAAAAAAAGAATTTTTGAACTGAGCCGGGAAAAATATCCTGATTCAAAAATATTTGGATTAACAACCGGGCTCGCTGTAATGAAAATTAACTCAGATCTTGGATATGAGCCGGTAACCTATTCGGAACTCACATCTGATGAACAGTTTTGGGCAGGCTGCAAAAGCTGTGTTAACTACGATATATTGATGAGTAAGGATCGTAAGAACTGTATGTGTACAGCTATGTTGTTTGACCCGGCCGACCATTACACCACCATAGAAACAAAAGCGGCTTTTAAAAAACAATCAAAAATTTATGAACGTTTCATGCGGATAAAGCAAAGCAAGTTGCTTAGATTTTTACAAAAGAAAGACGGCGGAGGTACAGCGCCAAAATCTTTACTTCGTTATTTTTTTAATTTTTAAAGAAGCGTTACATGAATTCAGATAATACAGTAATCACAAATAAAAACACATCAAAAGGGAATATAAAAAAAGTTGTGCTGGGATTTAGCGGAGGGCTTGATACTACGTACTGCGTTAAATACCTTACTGATGAAAAAGGCTATGAAGTGCATTCGGTAGTTGTAAATACAGGAGGTTTTACAGCCGATGATTTGAAGAAGATTGAAACACATGCATATAAACTGGGAGTAAAGTCGCACACGACCATTGATGCAGTTAAAAGTTATTATGATAATATAATAAAGTACCTGGTTTTTGGAAATGTACTTAAAAATAATACCTACCCATTAAGTGTAAGCGCCGAAAGATTAAGCCAGGCAGTATGTATAGCGCAGCATGTACAACAATTAAATGCAGATATAGTTGCCCATGGCAGTACCGGCGCCGGCAACGACCAGGTAAGGTTTGATATGATCTTCAACATTATGATACCGGGTGTAGAAATTTGTACACCTATCAGGGATTTGAAACTAAGCCGAGAAGAAGAAATTGCTTATCTTAAAAACAAAGCTGTAGATATGAATTTCGAAAAATCGGTTTATTCAATCAACAAAGGCTTATGGGGTACAAGTGTTGGCGGCAAAGAAACTTTACAAAGTAATGGAATGCTACCCGAAGAAGCATGGCCTACACAAGTTACAGCATCGGGAACAACTACATTGCAATTGGGGTTTGAAAAAGGCGAGCTTTATTATATTAACAACAAAAAATTCAATCATCCAACCGAAGCTATTTTAGAATTGCAAAAAATTGCCGGCCCATACGGCATCGGTAGGGATATTCATGTAGGCGATACCATCATTGGCATTAAAGGCCGTGTTGGTTTTGAAGCCGCCGCACCGATGATTATCATTAAAGCACATCATGCATTGGAGAAACATGTACTTACCAAATGGCAATTGAACTGGAAAGACCAACTTGCATTGTTTTATGGTAACTGGCTACACGAAGGACAGGTACTTGACCCCGTGATGAGGGATATAGAAGCATTCTTCGAAAAAACACAGGAACATGTTACCGGTAAAGTTTTTATTGATTTGATGCCTTATCGTTTCCAGGTAACCGGTATAGCATCTGAATACGACCTGATGAGCAGCAAATTTGGCAAATATGGCGAAATGAATTCGGGATGGACAGGTGAAGATGTAAGAGGTTTTTCAAAAATTTTTGGTAACCAAACGATGATTTATAATGCAGTAAAACAAACAGCAGATGGCAAATAAAATTAAAGTAGGAATTGTTGGTGGCGCTGGCTATACAGGTGGTGAACTGGTAAGGATATTGTTAAATCATCCATTGGTGGAAATAGTTTTTGTACACAGTAAAAGTAATGCCGGTAAATTTTTATACGATGTGCATAAAGACCTGCATGGCGATACAACTATGAAATTTGCTTCGGCACTTAACCAAAAGATTGATGTGCTTTTTTTATGCGTGGGTCATGGCGAAGCTTCAAAATTTTTAACAGCCAATGCTATTGATGCCAAAATAAAAATTATTGACCTTAGCCAGGATTTCAGGCTGGGCGAAACAAGCGGTAAAAGAAAATTCGTGTATGGCTTGCCGGAATTAAACAGGACGCAAATAAAAAAAGCAAAAAATATTGCTAACCCCGGATGCTTTGCAACCACCATCCAATTGGGTTTATTACCCTTGGCTAAAGCAGGTTTACTGAAAGAGATAAATACAACCGGTATTACCGGCTCAACAGGCGCCGGGCAAAGCCTGAGCGATACGGCACATTTTAGCTGGCGTGCAAACAATGTACAGGCGTATAAAACCCTGTCGCATCAACACCTTGCAGAGATTGGGCAATCATTCTTAAAATTAGATCCCTCGGCAGATATTGAACTGAATTTTGTTCCCTGGCGGGGCGATTTTACAAGAGGCATTTTTATTAGTTCGCAACTAAGCTGTTCCTTAAGTTTAACCGAGGTTAGTGCATTGTTTAATAAATTTTATGCAGGCCATCCATTTATTGTTGTTAGCCAGGAGCCTGTTTTTTTAAAGCAAGTGGTAAATACCAACAAATGTTTTATTCAATTAGAAAAAGTGGGCAGTAAACTTGTTGTTCATTCCATTGCCGATAATTTATTAAAAGGCGCAAGCGGGCAAGCTGTTCAAAATATGAACCTGATGTTTGGTTTGGATGAAACAACCGGGCTTAAATTAAAAGCAAATTATTTTTAAATGAAACTGTTTGATGTATATCCTATTAATGATATCTGCATTACAAAAGCTGCAGGCGCTTATGTTTGGGATGATAAAGATGAAAAATACCTTGACTTGTACGGTGGCCATGCAGTTATCTCAATCGGCCATACGCATCCGCATTATGTACAACGCATACAGGAGCAATTAAACAAGGTTGCTTTCTATTCCAACTCAATAAAAATTCCTTTGCAGGACGAGCTGGCGCAAAAGCTTGGAAAAGTTTCGGGTAAAGAAGATTACCAATTATTCCTTTGCAATTCGGGCGCCGAGGCAAATGAAAATGCATTGAAGCTGGCTTCGTTTTATAATGGCCGTAAAAAAATCATCGCTTTTAAAAAAGCATTTCACGGCCGTACATCGCTGGCAGTGGCAGCCACCGATAATCCAAATATTGTTGCACCGGTTAATGAAACAGGCAATGTTATTTTTCTTCCATTCAATGATGAAGAAGCTTTGGAATCAGCTTTTAAAGCAAACGATATTTCATCTGTAATTGTTGAAGGCATACAGGGTGTTGGCGGCATTAATGTGGCATCTGTTTCTTTTTTAAAAAAGATACGAAGCCTTTGCGATGAGTACAATGCTGTTTTTATTGCCGATGCGGTGCAATGCGGTTATGGCCGCAGTGGTAAATTTTATTCGCACGATTATGCAGGCGTTGATGCAGATATTTACAGCATGGCAAAAGGGATGGGCAATGGTTTTCCAATTGGAGCCATTTCTATTTCACCTAAAATAAAACCAAAGCATTTTATGCTTGGCACCACCTTTGGTGGCAACCACCTTGCATGTACCGCTGCATTGGCAGTGCTGGAGGTAATTGAAAAAGATGATTTGATGTGTAATGCAAAAACTATTGGTGATTATCTTATTACTGAATTGAAAAAATTGCCCAACATCATTGAAGTTAGGGGAAAAGGTTTGATGATTGGCATTGAATTACCAGGCGAATTAAACATGATTAAGAAAAACCTGTTACTAAAACACAAGATTTTTACCGGCGAGGCCAAACCCAATGTGATACGGCTTTTACCGGCTTTAAACATTACAAAGGCCGAAGCTGATATTTTTTTAACGGCAATTAAAATTGAGTTATCAAATAAAGAAGCGCCCCAGCTTCACAAATAAAAATAGAAGGATACATGCTGAATTTTATTTCTGTAAATGATGTTAAGGATATAGATGCATTGGTACAAAATGCCTTAAGCTTTAAAGTAAACCCATTTGCAGCCAAAACACTTGGCGCAGGTAAAAGGATTGGCTTACTTTTTTTAAACCCTTCGTTGCGTACAAGGTTAAGTACACAGGTGGCCGCTGCAAACCTGGGCATGGAAGCTATTGTTTTTAATGTTGACAAAGAAGGGTGGGCTTTGGAATTTGCAGAAGGCGCCATTATGAACAGCACAACGGTAGAACATATTAAAGATGCTGCTCCAGTTTTGGGCAGTTATTTTGATGTTTTATGTGTTCGCACATTTCCTTCTTTACAAAACAGGGATGATGATTATGCCGAAACTGTGATGAATCAATTTATAAAATATGCAGGTGTACCGGTTGTAAGCCTTGAGAGTGCAACATTGCACCCATTGCAATCCTTAACAGATATCATAACCATTAATGAAACTTATAAAGGAACGGCAAAACCAAAAATTGTTTTAAGCTGGGCACCGCATGTAAAAGCCCTGCCGCAATGTGTAGCCAACTCTTTTGCACAATGGATTAACGCCTGGGATAAGGCTGAATTTATTATTGCACATCCCAAAGGTTACGAACTTGATAAATCATTTACCGGTAATGCAACCATTGTTCATGAACAAGATGAAGCGCTGGAAGCTGCAGATTTTGTGTATGTAAAAAACTGGAGCGCCTATCATGATTATGGAAAAATTATTTCAACAGGTAGTGATTGGATGCTTACTGATAAAAAAATAAGCAAAACCAACCATGCAAAAATTATGCACTGCCTACCGGTAAGAAGAAATGTGGAACTAAGCGATGAAATTTTAGACGGGCCAAACAGCCTTGTTACACAACAGGCGGGCAATAGGGTTTGGGCAGCACAGGCGGTACTGGCCGAAATACTGAAATCAAACTAATGGAAAAATTATTTGTGATAAAAGCCGGAGGCAATATTTTGGATGATGCAGCAATGCTGCAATCGTTCCTGGAAAAATTTGCAGCCATTGATGCAAAAAAAATATTGATACACGGGGGCGGAAAAATTGCAACAACCATCGGCATTCAACTTGGTATTCAGCCAAACTATATTAATGGAAGGCGTATTACCGATGCAGCAACTATTAACCTTGTAACCATGGTTTATGGCGGCTTAATCAATAAACAACTTGTTGCAAAACTGCAACAGTTGCATTGCCATGCTATTGGTCTAACCGGCGCCGATGCAAATTGTATTCCCGCAGTTAAAAGGCCGGTTAAAGAAATTGATTACGGGTTTGTGGGAGATATCAACAACGCTGCATTGAAAATTAATAATTGGCAACTATTGCTTGATAATGGCATGGTGCCGGTGGTAGCGCCGTTATCACACGATGGCAAAGGACAAATTTTAAATACCAATGCAGATACTATTGCATCGGCATTGGCAGTGGCTTTATCTAAAATTTATGAAACAAGGCTAATCTTTTGTTTTGAAAAAAATGGCGTACTGGAAAATGTGGAGGATGAAAATTCAGTCATCCATTTAATTGATAAAAACAAATACAAACAATTATTGCATGATAAAAAACTTGCAGACGGCATATTGCCAAAAATAGAAAATGCTTTTTA
>JAHBTO010000030.1 GCA_019638525.1 Ferruginibacter sp.
CGGTAAACTGATTGGCCTCATCACGTTCAGCGATATATTAAAACTAAAATCGTACCCGCATGCTGTAAAAGATTCTTTTGGCAGGTTGCTGGTAGGCGCAGGCGTTGGTATCACCGGCGATATTTTACAAAGAGTGGAAGCCTTATACAAAGTTGGAGTGGATGTGGTTTGTTTAGATAGCGCACATGGCCATACCAAAGGTGTGATGGATGCACTTAAAAAAATTAAAAAAACATATAAATACCTGCAGGTGATAGCAGGTAATGTAGGTACCGGTGCAGGCGCCAAAGCCCTTGCAGAAGCAGGCGCCGATGCAGTTAAAGTGGGCATTGGGCCCGGCTCTATTTGTACCACAAGGATTGTTGCAGGTACAGGTGTACCTCAAATTACTGCCGTAATGGAAGCTGCTGCAGCATTAAAAGGAAAAAACACGGGTATCATAAGCGATGGTGGCATAAGATACACAGGCGACATGGTGAAAGCACTTGCTGCCGGCGCCAGTTGTGTTATGATGGGAAATGTTTTTGCCGGCACCGAAGAAAGCCCGGGCGAAACTATCATTTATGAAGGACGCAAATTTAAACAATACAGGGGCATGGGTTCGTTGGGCGCTATGGCACAGGGCAGCAGCGACAGGTATTTCCAGGATGTGGAAGATGATGTAAAAAAATTTGTACCCGAAGGTATTGAAGGCCGTGTGGCATTTAAAGGTTATTTACGGGAAGTGGTACACCAGTTTACGGGAGGCTTACGGGCAGGCATGGGTTATTGCGGCGCTAAAAATATTACTGAATTACAAAAGGCCGTTTTTGTAAAAATTACCAATGCCGGCATTAAAGAAAGCCATGCACATGATATTGCAATAACTAAGGAAGCGCCCAATTACAGCCGGTAAAAAATTTAATTTCATAAAACAGAAAAGTAAAAAACAATAATGGTTAGTTTAAAAAAAACAGCGCTTTTTTTATTTTTTATTTTTTACTTTTTACTTTTTTCAATTGCACAAGACAGCTCTCGCCTGCGTATATCGCTGCTTACCTGCACACCGGGAGAAGAATTATATTCAACCTTTGGGCATAGCGCTTTTAGGGTAATTGACAGCAACAGCGTTACCGATATAGTGTACAACTACGGAACTTTTAATTTTGATGATGATGGTTTCTATTTAAAATTTGTAAGGGGTAAACTTCTTTACTATGTATCTACAGAATATTTTACAGACTTTAAAGAATTATACCAAAGCACCAACCGTGGCATTACCGAGCAGGTTTTAAACTTATCGGGCAACGAAAAAATCAACATCCGTAATTTCTTAAACAGAAATATTAGAGACGAAAATAAATTTTATAAATACGATTTCTTTTTCGACAACTGCACTACAAGGTTGAGGGATATCCTTAAAAAACAACATGATTCTACTTTTACCCGGCAACCTGTGATGCCCGCCGGCAGCAGGTTTAGGCAGGCCATTCACCAATACCTTAATAAAAACAATAAGTATTGGAGCAAACTGGGAATAGATATCCTGCTTGGCGCCCCCTGCGATGCCGTAATGACTGCAGAACAAATGCAGTTTTTGCCCGATAACCTAATGAAAAGTTTGGATAGCAGTAAACATCACGATATCTTATCCTCACAAAAATTATACAACATAACTGCTGACAAAAACGGCAAACCCATCTTTACCCCATTTATTGTTTTTGCACTTTTATTAATCTTCATCCTTTTCATCGGCCAGTTAAAAAATAAATTTGCCGGTGCATTTCTGCAAGGGTTTGACGGGTTGTTATTTTTTATTACCGGGGTTTTAGGTTGTATTTTAATTTTTATGTGGGTAGGCACCGATCATCAAATGTGTAAGAACAATTTTAATTTGTTATGGGCATGGCCCACACATGCTATCATGGCTTTTTTTGTAAACAATAAAACTAACCTGGCAAAAAAATATTTTAAATTTACTGCTGTACTTTTAATGGCTGTTTTAATCAGTTGGTTTTTTTTACCACAGCAAATGAACAACGCCTTGCTACCGGTAGTTTTATTGTTGATATACCGGGCTGCTAAAAAATCAATTACCGCATAGCTTTATCAATTGATTGTAAAAATTAAAATGCAATAAGCAAGTTGAAATTTAATAACATCAGCTACGGAGGTTCAAAAATTTATTACCGCAGCATTGGTAAAGGCAGGCCTGTTGTATTTATACATGGCTTTGCCGAAGATGGCGATATTTGGAAAAACCAAATTGAACTTTTAAAAGACAGTTGCCACCTCATTATACCCGATTTGCCGGGTAGCGGAAAATCGCAGATGATAAATGATATGAGCATTGAAGGTATGGCTGCAACCATCAATGCCATTTTAGATGAAGAACAAATTGAACAATGCACAATGTTTGGCCACAGCATGGGAGGATATATTACACTTGCATTTGCCGAAAAAAATGAACAGCGTTTAACTTCTTTTGGATTAATACACTCAACAGCTTATGCCGATAGCGAAGAAAAAAAAGCTAACCGTTTAAAATCTATTGAGTTTGTAAAAAAGAATGGCGCTTTTGAATTTTTAAAAGCAGTTATTATTGATTTATTTACCGAAACATGGT
>JAHBTO010000031.1 GCA_019638525.1 Ferruginibacter sp.
AAAAAACATGATATACTGCCACCAGTTGATGAACCTAAAACATTTATGGATAATAACCTGCTGCTATACCGGATGCATAAAAAAGAAAAAAGCAATAACCCTTTCTTATCAAAGTAACTTAGCAGGTTTTAATCATTAATATCTAGGGGCAGTTTGCAATAATATTTCTTCTTTTATCTTATATGTACAGGATTTGTTGCTGTATTTAAAACTTATATTGATATCAGTTGCGCCTTCTTTTGCTAATTTATTTTCATCTGCAGGTTGTAATTCAATCTTCCACAGGCTGTTTTTCTTTTTTACCCTGATGCTGTATTTTGCATTTTCACTATTTGTTTCTACAGGTACAACTATGTTACCTACCACCCTTTCAATAGTACTTTTATAAAGTATGCTATCATACATAATTCTTTCAACAACCGGTTCTTTTGTTCCTGTTACTTCTAAATAAATAAACCTGTTTATTTGGGGCTTAGGAGGAATTATATTGCCGTTTTCATCAGCAATAGCTGCGCCTGCAATTGTAACTGTATAAAATGCATACGCTTTTTTAACTGTACATTTTGTTTGTGCACAGGATACAAGCACCAAACTTAAATTAAGCAAAGCAAAAAATATTTTTTTCATCTTTGTTTTATATATAATTTTTAATCAACCACTTTTTTAAAATACCCTTCATAAAAGATAGTATTTTTTTGTGTATAATAATAAAAATAAAATCCGCTCAAAAAATTGAGCGGATTTGTGGCAATTAGTTTTGGTGTTTGGTAAACCCTCAACGGGTAATCAAAGGTTAAAAATACCAGTGGGCCTTTACCACTTTTCTGCTACTTCATCACTACCATTGCCGGTAGCATTATCTGTAGCTGTTTCATTTGCATTAGAAGCAACTTTTTCGGTAGTTGATGTTTGTTCTGTTGTATTTGTTTCAGCAACAACTTTAGGTGCAGCTTCAGCAGGAGTATCTGTATTATTTTGTAGCCCTTCATCACCTTCATAAGCATTCTCGTGATTAAAAGCATCAAAATCAAAATCCGGCATAAGGTCGGTTTTTACAAAATCAACTGCCTCTCCTAACCCTTTTATAAATTTATTAAAATCTTCTTTATACAAAAAGATTTTATGCCTGTCGTAACCATCAGAATCAAACCTTTTTCGGCTTTCTGTGATAGTTAGATAATAATCATTGCCACGTGTTTCTCTTACATCAAAAAAGTAAGTCCTTCGTTTGCCGGCCCTGATGCGTTTACTGTAAACGCTTTCCATTTTCTTTTCGTTGTTTTCGTACGCCACTGTTTTTTTAGTTTTAATTATTATATGTTTCCCTGTTAGGGAGAAGCAAAGATAAAATTGTTATCCATTTTACCAAAAATATGACAGCTTATTTACTATTGCAGGTAATTAACTACTGTATAATTTATATTTTTTATAACCCGTTGGCTTTATTATCCTGTTCCTGTTGCCTGTAGTACATTTCGGCATAATACCCGTTTTGCTGAAGCAGTTGCTCATGTGTTCCCTGTTCCATAATCTTACCCTCATCCAGCACAATAATTTTATCAAATTCAAACAGCGAAAAGATACGATGTGTAATTATGATAGCTGTTTTACCATCTAAAAAACGGCCCAGGTTGCCAATTACTTCTTTTTCGGTACGGGCATCTACAGCACTCAGGCAATCATCAAGTATTAACAATTGAGGGCTTTTTATTAAAGCCCTTGCAATTGATATACGTTGTTTTTGACCACCGCTTAATGTAACGCCTCTTTCTCCAATCATAGTATGGTAACCATCACTAAATTTTTCTATTTCGGTATGTACAGCAGCCAGCTTTGCAGCCTGCTCCACTTCTTCATCAGTTGCATCAGTTACGCCAAATTTTATATTGTTTTTTACTGTATCGCTAAATAAAAAAACATCCTGCGGTACATAACTTATTTGCAATCGTAATGCTTGCAGGTTAAATTTATTTATAGGTATACCGTCAAAAGTTATTAATCCCTTTTGAGGTTCATAAGCATGTAACAACAATTGCGCAATGGTAGATTTTCCCGATCCGGTGCGACCTACAATGGCAATCTTTTCACCGGCATTAACCTGCAGCGAAAAATCTTTCAATGCATGAATACCTGTATGAGGATAAATAAAATCAACAGCAGTTAAATTGATGTTGCCTTCTATCTTGCTGCTTACGGGCTGTTCATCATTTTTAATGGAAGGCTCCGTATGCAGGAATTCATTTATCCTGCGTTGCGATGTTGCGGCACGTTGTGTCATACTTGC
>JAHBTO010000032.1 GCA_019638525.1 Ferruginibacter sp.
GCTCCCGAATAAAAAAAATCTTTTTCCAGCACTACGTTAGGAATTACAGTTGCTTCCACACCCGTAAAATCAAAAACCTGTTTTTTTAAAGCCTCACTTACCGCCACCACTTTACTGGCCTGCTGCATGGGCTGTATTACATTCATCTCTTTATTAGGCAGCCAATCAAAAGGAAAAGGGCCCATGTGCTCCGATACAATAAATGGTATGTGATATTGCTTGTGTATAAACAGGGCTTCCCTTGCAAAACCATACACCACATGTAAGTGTACTAAAGAAGGAGAATATTTTTTAACCAGCTTTTTAAGCAACCGGTTTTCAATACGCTCACGAAATTTCCAAAAAAATTTCCGGTACAAAAATGATTGTTGAGGCAGTTCAATTATGGTTAGTGCGTTTTGTTTTTCTTTCGAAATATAACCTGCCAGGCATAGTAAGTGTTTAAAAAGGGAAATCTCTTTGGTTGATTTTTTTAAAAGTACATGATGGTAAGAAGTATCAGAAGCAATTAGCTCCACCTGCCGGCGGATAAAAATTCCATCTACATGGTTTTGCCGGTTTGGGTACCAGGAAGCTAAATGAAGAACAGTTGTTTGCCTATCTGCCATTATTCAATAACCTCATTTGCTTTTTCTTTGGCATAAATGATATTATACGCTTCAATGGTTAACACTTCCTTATACCCAAGGGAGAGCATCCATTCATCCACCTTCGGTTTGTTATTTTCAAATACTTCAACCATTACCACCGGATTGCAGACTTGCAAAGTTTGCCTGGCCCCTTTTAATACTTCCAGTTCAAAACCTTCTACATCAATTTTTATAAAGTTAAGATTGCTGAAATGAAAACTATCTATCGTTACTATTTCGATTCCGGTATTATCGCCTGCTGTATCATCCAGTTTTTCTACTGCATTCATCCCGGTATTGGCCAGGCTAAAATTTTTTTCCCTGCCACGCCCCATGGCATCACCGGCAGCTTTTTTGTAAAGAAATACCCGGTCTTCCAGATTATTCAATGCAACATTTTTCTGCAGATTTTCAAAATTTAAACTATTGGGTTCAAAACAATGTACAGCTTTTGCATCAAGCCGGCTGCAATAATACAGCATGTGGTTGCCAATATTGGCGCCAATTTCCAGGATGTTGTTGAACGACTTGTACTGCTTCTTCAGCAGGTTTAATGTTTCAATCTCATAAAAGTTGCGGCTTTGAAAAATAATTTTTTGGATATGATCAATATAAAATAAGGGCAGGTAAATTTTTATCTCGCCAATTAACAGCACAGGATTTTGCAAAAATAGTTGTGTGTTTAAAAACTTTATATCGGCAGCCAGGCTTTCATGATAGCGAATTACCTGGTTTCGGTAAACTTTTACCGTGATGATGTCGTATATCTTTTTAAAAAATTTCTTCATGCTGCTTATTTAAAGTTATAATGCCCCTGCATCAGCCCCGATTGGTCATGGCTTCGCATTACTTTGCCACTACCAAAAAAATCGTTGCTTAAAATATCCAGCTTCATGGCCGATTCTACAATATCGCAGGTGTTTTCATAACTGGTATCGGTATCATGCAAAATTATCCTTACCGTATAGCGGCCCGGACGAAAAGTAAAATTGCTGATGCTTAGCTCTATATGGTCGGTAAATTCTGATTTGGGGTTTTCATCCAGTACCCTGGTTTCGTCGGATACCAGGTAACTTAATAACTGATGGTCGGGGCTATATAAACTGAACGAAACAATAAGCCTCGATTTATCGAAAGGCTTATTTAG
>JAHBTO010000033.1 GCA_019638525.1 Ferruginibacter sp.
AAATTTTACCAAAAACGGGTTTAAAGTAATTAACCAGTACTGGGATATTTTTAACAATTTAACTTTTGAAAAAGTACAGGCAGCTGCAAAACATGCGATGGATGCTTTTGCCAATAAAGAAATAGATGCAGTGGAACTGGTTTATAGTGAATTTAAAAATGCCGCTACCCAGCGTTTTATTGCCGAACAGTTTTTACCGGTTGCAAAAGTTAATAAAGTAGAAGGGCAAAAAAATGCAGATTTTATTTTTGAGCCGGGCAAAGATGTATTAATTGCCGAACTGATGCCTAAAATTTTAAATACTCAATTATTTAAAGCCACTTTAGATGCCAACGCCAGCGAACATGGCGCCCGTATGACAGCCATGGATAAAGCAAGCGATAATGCCAACGAATTATTAAAGGTATTGAAGATAAGCTATAACCGTGCAAGGCAGGCAGCCATTACAACAGAGTTAACAGAGATTGTAAGCGGTGCCGCAGCATTGCAGGGATAAAATAATTTGATGATGTATAGATTTGGTGATTTGAAGAAATAGATCACTTAATTAACCAATCATCAAATTTTCAAATTATCAAACCAAACATGGAACTTTCAGAAATCATTCCACATATTGAAGCATTAATATTTGCCAGCGATAAACCACTCAGCAATGATGATATTCTTGAGCTTATCAACAATGCACTTGCTTTTATTGAAGACCGTGCCACAAAAGAACAAGTTGATGCTGCTATTGAGGGCATCAGTGAAAAATACAATGCTGAGTTTTATGCTTTTGAATTAAAACAAATTGGAGGCGGCTGGCAGTTTCTCACCAAAAAAGAATACCATAAAACCGTAGCACAACTCAATGGCGATAAATTTTTAAAACGCCTTTCCACCGCTGCGCTCGAAACACTTGCTATCATTGCTTATAAGCAACCCATCACCAAGAGCGAGATTGAAGCCATACGTGGTGTTAATTGTGATTATGCTGTGCAAAAACTTTTAGAAAAAGACCTGGTCATCATCTCGGGCCGTAATGAAGAGGCTGTGGGTAAGCCATTGATTTATGCCACATCAAAATCATTTATGGATTATTTTGGCATCAACAGCGCCGACGACCTGCCAAAAATTTCGGAAGTGATGATGGAAGAACTGGTAAAAGCCACTAATGTACAGGAAGCTGAAAAAAATATGGAAGCAAACGGTGATAATGATGATACAAATTCTCCAGGTAATACAGCTAATGAAAGCGATACATTTTTATCGGTTACAGAAAATGGTAACATTATTGAAGAAGTAAAAGACGAAAATAATACCGACGAAAAAAATCAATCATAACATTTACCGGCATTAAATATTTACAAGGCATGATTTTTTTCATGCCTTTTATTTTTACATTAACTTTAGCTAATGGCAATACAGGTAAAATCATATCAGTTGATAATAATATTTTTTGCAAGTCTTTTATTTTTTTCATGCACTGCTGCCAAAAAGAACAACTCGATGAACAACGAAATAAAAAATACTCCTTTAAAAGGTTGGGGTTATTTTGATAAGCAGGGCCATCGTGGTTGCCGTGGCTTAATGCCCGAAAATACCATACCGGCCATGATAAAT
>JAHBTO010000004.1 GCA_019638525.1 Ferruginibacter sp.
AGTTTGAGTTATGATATTATTACCAAGGGGCATGGAGGGCAACTGAAAGTAGAAACTAAAGAAAGTGAATTTACTAAGTTTGTTATTAACTTGCCTGTATAACACATTTTATAGTTTATTATATTAATGATTTTACAACCCGTTTTGGCACTTTTAATTTTACGGTATTACCGTAAATGCTTTAAAAAAGAAGATATTCCCCGTAATTGGAAAAACATTTATTGGGGCAGCACTGCTTTTGCAATTTTATTGTTCTTACTTTTTATGATGATAAGAGAAAGCAGAACCATTGTTTCATGGTTGGGCCATATCTTTTTACTGGCACTTATTTATAAAGGGTATAATTCTCCAAAATTAAAAAATGCCAGGTCGGCATTAAATGCCTTCCTGCCTGTTACTTTAATTTATTTCATTATAGATATAATTACGGCAATTGATAAAAGCTTTTATAAAACATGGGAAAATTATTTTGATGTAGCAGGAATTTTTGCTTTTATATGGATGATTGCCATGTTGATTATATCAAATAAGCAAATGAAAGCCATTGAAAAAGAGCGGCTAAAAACAGAAGAAGCAGAAAGGGTAAACAAGATAACCCAGGAATTAAAAGCCGGACTAGAAATACAAGTGAGTGAACGTACAGCCGAACTTACCGCTCAAAAAGAGGCGCTGGAGCAAACTTTATCAGAATTAAAAGCAACACAAGCACAACTTATTCAATCCGAAAAAATGGCTTCGCTTGGTGAACTCACTGCCGGTATAGCGCATGAAATACAAAACCCACTGAACTTTGTAAATAATTTTAGTGAAATAAATACCGAGTTGATTTCCGAAATGAAAGCCGCATTAGATGCAGGCAATATTAATGAAGCAATTACACTGGCAATGGATATTGATGATAATGAAAAAAAGATTATCTACCATGGCAAACGAGCCGATGCTATTGTAAAAGGTATGTTGCAACATTCAAGAAGCAGTAGCGGTGTAAAAGAACCCACTAATATCAATGCCCTTTGTGATGAATACCTGCGACTGGCTTATCATGGGTTAAGAGCAAAGGACAAAAACTTTAATGCAACCATGAAAACAGATTTTGATAATTCTATTGGCAATATCAAAATTATACCTCAGGATATTGGCAGGGTTGTATTGAATTTATTAACCAATGCATTTTATGCAGTTGATGAAAAGAAAAAAAATACAAAAGGCTCTTATGAACCTACCGTTTCAATAAGTACAAAACGTATACCCATACCCGGAAAAATTAATGAAGCAAAAGTAGAAATAACTGTAACCGACAATGGCAACGGTATTCCAAATGAAATAAAAAACAAAATATTTCAACCCTTTTTTACCACAAAGCCTACCGGGCAAGGAACCGGGCTGGGGCTTAGTATGAGTTATGATATAATAACCAAGGGGCATGGCGGGCAGTTAAAAGTTGAATCAAAGGAAGGAGAAGGTTCGCAATTTATTATAATCTTAAAAATATAAATCTTACATTCAACAAATGAAAATTTTAGTAGTTGACGACGAACACGATGTTAAAACCCTGTTTGAACAAAGGTTTCGCAAAGAAATAAAAAGTGGCGAAATAGATTTTGTTTTTGCTTATTCAGGCGAAGAAGCACTCTCCTACCTGGCCATTCATAAACATGAAGCCGTACTGATATTATCAGACATAAATATGCCCGGTATGAGTGGACTTGAATTGCTTAGACAAATCAAACAAAAATATCATGAACCCCCGCCAGTAGTGATGATGATAACAGCATATGGCGATGCTGAAAATTATAAAACAGCCAAAGAACTTGGAGCTGATGATTTTTTAACCAAACCGGTTGACTTTATTGCATTAAAAGAAAAATTAAAAATCACTAACTGATGTCGAAAATATTAGTAGTAGATGATGAAACAGACCTGGAAGTGCTGATTAAGCAAAAGTTTAGGCAAAAAATACGTGATAAGCAATATGAATTCATATTTGCTGTAAACGGTGTGCAGGCTTTAAAAAAGCTTGAAGAGAATAACGATGTGGATATGGTTATCAGCGATATTAATATGCCCGAAATGGATGGGCTTACCCTGCTTACTAAATTAAGCGAACAAAACAGCCTGTTAAAAGCTGTTATTGTATCTGCCTATGGCGATATGGATAATATACGCACTGCCATGAACCGTGGCGCTTTTGACTTTGTTACCAAGCCGGTAAATTTTGATGACCTGGAACTAACCATGGAAAAAACCATCAGGCATGTACAGCAGATGAAAGAAACCATGGCTGCTATTAAAGAAAACAACATACTTAAAATGTATGTGGATGAAACCGTGTTAAATTTTATGGGTGGGCATGAGTTTGAATCATCGCTTATGATTAATGAAACGGTTGAAGCCACAGTAGTGTTTATAGATATTTGCAGTTTCACTTCCATCAGCGAAAGCGAATCGGCCGATAACGTAGTAAAGCTGCTCAACAACTATTTTGATGTGATGGTGAAAGAGATTATTGCACAAAAAGGTTATATCGATAAATTTATCGGCGATGCCATCATGGCTGTTTTTAGAGGCGATTATCATTTAGACAGGGCGCTTGATGCCTGCCTGGCGGTTCGTAAACAAATTGAAAAATTGCCTTCACTTTCCGAACATGTTAATTTTACTCCACAAGTATCCATTGGCATCAATCCCGGCGAAATGATTTCGGGAAACATTGGTTCGGTTACTTTAAAACGGCTTGATTATACAGTGATTGGAGATACAGTGAATACTGCACAGCGCCTGCAATCGGCAGCAGGACAGGGAAAAATAATCATCAGCGAAGCTGCTTATGAAAAAGTTAAGGAATCTTTCAATTGTAAAAAGGTTGGTGAAGTTGTTTTAAAAAATAAAGCAACCCCAACCATTATTTACGAAGTGCTGGATTAAACCAGGTGCCACACAAAATTTTACAATCAATAAATTTTATTATTGCTAATTTTATCCCCATCCATCACGATAATCTCTTTTTACAAATTGATTGGCTTCATCAAAATTAGTTATCCTCATATTTTTAGAATCCCACAGCAGTTTTTTACGGCCCAGCCATTTATCATCCCATCCTTTTAATTTTGGATTCTTAATAATAAAGCTTCTTAATGCAAGGTTGCTTATTAATATACTTTCGGTAAAAGGGCCTGCATATTCAAACGGAGAGCTGGTAACACCTTTACCATAACCGGCAATACAAGCATTTACCCATTGTAAATAATGGCCTTCTTTTACCCGGGCAATGGTTTCGGCCGGCATTGCAACTTCATTCATAAGTTTTGTAGGCAACAGCCTTGGGTTAGCGCCATAGCAATCCATTAGCAACTTACCTTTTGTTCCAATAAACAAAACTCCACCATCCCAGTTACCAAATTTTTCTTCGGGCAAAAGTTCATCGGGGCGCTGTGGTAACAAACCTCCATCGTGCCACGAAACTTTTAAATCACCCTTTCCATCGGTACGGGGATAATTTAAATGAATGATTGATGCCGGCGGGCATGCATCTACATTTTGTTCATCATTCCACATAACACGCCAGTTAACAGCCATGCTGCATTCTACCGAATCGGGGTACAGTATTGGCAATATCCGGTAAATAGGATCCATAATATGGCAAGCCATATCGCCCAGGGCGCCGGTTCCAAAAGCCCACCAGCCCCGCCAGTTAAAAGGAACGTATGCAGGGTTGTAATCAATTTTTTGTGCAGGCCCCAACCATAAATCCCAGTCTAATTCTTTTGGAATTTCATAATTACCTGTTGGTGTTGGTATGCCCTGCGGCCACACGGGCCTGTTAGTCCATGCCTGTGCCGATTGTACATCACCAATAAGTCCTGCATCAACAATTTCTTTTGCTTTTCTTACACCCTCACCCGATCCGCCCTGGTTACCCATTTGTGTAACTACTTTATACCTTTTAGCCGCTTCGGTTAGCATACGGGCTTCGTATATATCATGTGTTAATGGTTTTTGCGTATATACATGTTTGCCTAACTGCATAGCTGCAAGCGTGGCAACAGCATGTACATTATCGGGTGTAGATACTGAAACAGCATCAATATTATTTTTTTCTTTTTCAAGCATCACCCTAAAATCTTTATAATAAGCAGCATTGGGAAACCTTTTCCTGCTTTCTACCGCCTGCCTGTCGTCAACATCGCAAAGGGCTACTATACTTACATTAGGGCTTTTGGCAAAAGCCGATAGGTCGCTTTCTCCTTTACCACCAACACCAATGCCGGCTATACGTAATTTATCGCTAGGGGCAATATATCCCCTGCCAAGTACATGACGAGGTACTATAAAAAAACCTGCAGCTGCAAGAGATGAATTACGGATAAATTTTCTTCTTGATGATTTTTTACTCATGTTATTTTTTATTTTGAATCAAAATTTATACATTCTTTTAATTGCTTTTCGGTATAAGCCATATTGTATTGCTTAAGTACATCATCCGGTACGCCATTCCATTGGTTGGGTTTGTTGCCGGCATAACCAATATCTTTTACACCAATTTCTGATGTATAAAAACCGCTTGCTACCAAATCCCTCATTTTATTAAAGAAAGCCACGCCTTGTTGCATACCAGGTTTTGCTTTTTTGGGATAGGCAATTTCATCCACCATTTCAATTTGCTGGTTGCTGTTGCAATCTTTAAATGGTTTGTTGTACCGGTTAAGGCATTGCATATCTAACCAACGCAGGCCGCCACGCATGGGTACCTGGTAGCTGGGCATATCTTTTACAATAAATTCTATAAACTCGGGCACTTTGGCATCGGTGGCGCTGCCACTAACTTCATCTGCCGGTATAATAATGTCTGAAAGTATGGCTATGGTTGCCATTTCATCGGCAGTAAAAAACTTATCCATGGCCAGTAACCTTTTTTCATTTTCCACCTCAGCAGGGTTACGGTCTAATTCAAACTTAGGAGTTTCGGGTACATCTTTTTTCTCTTCGGTTTTACAACCCGTAAGTAAAGATGGTACTGCTACTGCCCCGGTAGCCAATAGTTTTAATGATTTCCTTCTGTCCATTTTAAATAATTTTTTTTAACTGGATTATAAATTATTTTTTTTCAACTGGTCAATTATATATTCACTAGCTCTCATGCTTAATGCCAAAATTGTCCATGTAATATTTTTATCTGCCTGCGATGTAAAAGCCGCACCATCTACCACAAAAAGGTTTTTACAATCATGCGCCTGGTTCCATTTATTTAATGCCGATGTTTTTGGGTTGTTGCCCATACGTGCCGTACCTCCTTCATGAATAATTTCTCCCGGTTTTGAAATTCCCCAGTCATTTTTCTCATCATCATCACCTCCCCATGTAATTACAGCCCCCATATTATGCATAATTTCTTTAAATGTTTCTTTCATGTGCTTAGCCTGTTTAATCTCGTAATCGCTCCACTTAACATTGAATTTTAAAACAGGAATACCATATTTATCCACCACATTATTATCAATAGCACAATAATTATCTTCTCGTGGTATGGCTTCGCCACGGCCGGCCATGCCTACACCTGCACCATAAAAAAAACGGTAATCTTCTTTTAAAGATTTTCCATAGCCACCGGCTTCTTTTTGTTTTCCGTGTACGGCATATTTACCGTTCATAGATTGTATACCTCCCATAAAACCATAAGCAGGTTGCCCCATACCGCCCCAGTATTCAATATGATAACCACGTGGAAAATCAAGTTTTTTATTATCCAACCACCAGGGCGAGTACACATGCATGCCTCCTACCCCGTCTTCGTTGTATCGTTTGCGGCCAAACAGTTCGGGTATATAACCGCCTAATGCTGCACCGGTAGAATCATGCAGGTATTTGCCCACCACGTTACTTGAGTTGGCCAGGCCGTTCTCATGCTTTTTTGATTTTGAATTAAGTAAAAGCCTTGATGATTCGCAGGCGCCTGCTGCAATAATAACTACACGGCTGCTAACCTGGTATTCCATCATATCATCTTTATTGATGTACGACACACCGGTGGCCAAGCCTTCATTATCGGTTAATACTTCTCTTGCCATGGCATTGGCAATTACATCTACATTGCCGGTTTTAATTGCCGGGTACACTAATACGTTAGTTGAAGAAAAATCTGCTTTTGCTACACTACAATTTCGGTTGCATTGTGCACAAAAAAAACAGGCCCCCCTGTCGGTAGTGCTTTCAATTTTTTTGGTTAAGATAGAAAGCCGTGAAGGAATAACTTTTACATTTGCCTGTTCAGCAGCTCTTTTAATAAACAACTCATGCAAGCGGGGTTTAGGCGGTGGTAAAAAATACCCGTCGGGATCATTTTCCAATCCCTCGTTTGTACCAAATACACCAATCAGTTGGTCAACCTTATCGTAATAAGGTTTTATATCTTCATAACCTATGGGCCAATCTTCGCCAAGGCCATCAATACTTTTGCGTTTAAAATCTTTTGGGCCAAAGCGTAACGAAATACGGCCCCAATGATTGGTTCTGCCACCAAGCATACGTGCCCGCCACCACATCCAGTCGGTACCCGATTCTTTGGTATAAGGTTCCCCGTCAATCTCCCATCCATAATAACAGGCATCAAAATCTCCAAAGGGCCTAAACTTTGTAGAGGCTCCACGGCGTGGGCTCTCCCATGGGTTTTTAAGTTGTGTTACATTTTTTTGAGGATCGTACATATAACCTGCTTCCAGTATGCAAACTTTTAATCCTGCTTTTGATAATGTGTAGGCAGCCATACCTCCACCTGCACCCGAGCCAACAATAATTACATCATATTTTTTTGGTTGCTTTTTAATTTGAAGCGTACCCATAAGCCATTATTTTTTATGCCTGTTAAATTTACAGGATTCAATTGGCAAGGCAATGGCTTTTTTAAAAAGTTATCAAGAAATTGTTGTGGATACTTGTATTAAAACTTTCAATGTAGGGTTTCATCAGGTTAAGTTACAACAATGGCGCCACCATCCTAAACACAGATTCCTGCAGCTTTAAAAATGCACTACGTTTGCTCCAGGTTTCAATATTTAACGCTTCGCTATACAGCAGGTCGTTTTCAAAATGTTTTTTCAGTTCAATAGATTTTTCCCTGTCAAAAACAAATGCATTTACTTCCGAATTGATATTAAAACTTCTTTCATCAAGGTTTGTTGTACCCAGCGTACATAACTCTTCATCTACCACCATGTATTTTGAATGTATCATTCCTTTTTTATAAAGAAATACCTGTACATTATTTTCCAACAACTGCTCTACATAACTCAGGCATGCCATTTGCACCATGTGCCCATCCGATACTTTTGGCATCAATAGTTTAACCTGCACACCGCTTTTTGCTGTTACCAATATCGCTTTTAATATCGCTTCGTTGGGAATAAAATAGGGTGTTGTGATTAATACTTCTTTTACAGCTGTAGTTATCATACTAAAATAAGCATCCATTATGGCAGGCGAGCGCCCGCTTGCATTGCAGCCCATAATGCTGATGCTGATACCTTGCCTAATCGCATGCGGCGACAGGTAATTTTGCAACGGAGTAAATTCTTTTTCGGTTGCAAAGCGCCAGTTTAAAAAGAAAAGTAATTGCAAGGCATACACGGCATCGCCTTCAATACGGCAATGCAAATCGGCCCAGTATTTTTTTGTTTGCGCAGTGTTGATATAATAATCGGCTACATTAATACCTCCCACAAATCCAATCTTTCCATCAATCACTGCAATCTTTCTGTGGTCCCTGTAATTTGATTTGGTTAGGTATTTGGGGCTCCATAGCGGGCGAAAAAATGCCACTTCAACACCTGCATCTACTAACAAATTAACCAATCGGCCAGGCAGTTTGCTTCCAAAACTATCTACCAGCAACCTTACTTCTACCCCTTCTTTTGCTTTGCTGCAAATAATATCAATAATTTTTTGACCAATATTGTCCATTCCGTAAAAAATATAATACTCAATATGGATATGCTGCTTAGCTTTTGCAAGTGCATCTAATAAAACAGGAAATTTATTCTCTCCATTGTGTAAAAAATCAATTTGGTTATTATGGGTAAATACCGAGTTTGAATTATTGAAGAATAAATATGGCAACCTTGCTTTACCATGTAAACGCTCTTCAATTTGATTACGGTGAAGTTGTAAATCGCTTTGGTATTGATTTAGGTAATCCTGAATAAACGCCAGATCAATCTTTTCTTTTTCAACAAATATTTTTTCTTTACGAAGGTTTACACCAAAAAAATAATAAATAAGTAAGCCAACGCCGGGTAAAAGAATAATAACAAGCAGGTAAGAGTGTGTTTTAAGTGGGTTTTTATTTTCAAGAATGATACGTACTGCTGTTACTACTAACAGTGCAGCGTAGATGATGGAAATGGCTAATGCTAAATGATGTTTCACTGCTTTAAGTTACAAATTTAATTGTAGCTTTTATTTATTTAAAGCATAAGCCGGTAATGCAATTGAAAGTAATAATACAATACATTAACCGCTACATAAAATGAAACATCACACAGTATCAATTAAAAAACTGTTTATCTTTTTTAATAAACGGTTTTATCAATACTCTTAAGTTGGGGTTAGGAGAAAAATAATTCCAGGCCCAGTTAAAAAATATGCTGAGTTTATTTTTAACGCCCAGTATAGAGAAGAGGTGTACCAGGTTCCAGGTATGCCATGCAAATGCACCCTGGAATTTCCAATAAGGCAAATCTACCACTGCTTTTTTACGGCCAATAGTTGCCATACTGCCTTTGTCTTTGTATTTGAATGGAACAAGTGGCTTATTTTGCACTAATCGTACAAAATTTTCGGCAAGTAATTTTCCCTGTGCTATAGCCACACTTGCCACCTGCGGATGTCCGTTGGGGTATTTTTCTTCAGTCATATACGCAATATCGCCTAATGCAAAAATGTTTTGAAAACCCTGTACCTGGTTATACCGGTTTACAATAATACGGTTACCTTTTTGCAGCACATTATCGGGTAAACCGTTTATTTTTTTAGCGGCCACGCCTGCGCCCCATATCAAAGTATTGGTGGGTATGGTTTTGCCATTGCTCAACAATGCAGTTTTACCATCGTATTCTTTTACCACAGTATTAGTAAGCACATTCACCCCCATCTTTTCTAAAAATGCCTGCGATTTTTTTTGTGATCGTTTACTCATTGCCGCAAGTAATACCGGCGATCCTTCAATTAAAAATATTTTCATCAATGAAAAATCCAGTTCGGGATAATCTTTACTTAACACATATTTTCGCATATCGGCTATAGCGCCACTTACTTCTACCCCCGTAGGGCCACCACCTACTATCACAACGTTTCGCAGGCGTTCCCGCTCATCCTTATCTGCATAATAAGCATCTTCAAGATTTTGTAAAATTCGGTTACGCATATACAATGCTTCGCTCACCGACTTCATAGGAATAGCATTTTCTTCAACCTGGTTATTCCCGAAAAAATTTGTAGTTACACCGGTTGCAATCACCAGGTAATCATAAGTTAATTCATTTTCGGTAGTTACAATTTTATTTTCTGATGGTTTTATTTCAACCAACTCAGCCATGCGGATATGAAAATCTTTGAAATTATGAAAAGCCTTGCGCAAAGGGAAAACAATATTGGCCGGTTCAAGCCCTGCAGTGGCTACCTGGTAAAAAAGTGGCTGAAACTGGTGGTAATTATTTTTATCAACTAAGTAAACTTCAAATCCTTTTTTGTGTAGTTTACGGGCTACATTTAATCCTGCAAAGCCACCTCCCACTATCACTATCCTTTTTGCCTGTTCCATAGTATTCATTATACTTTAAATACTAATTTGTACATGCAAAATTACTTATTAAAGTATAGATTTTGTCTTGTGTACAGGTTTATTGCAATTAAATATCTAATCTCGAAAATGCAAATAATAAGCTTTATGTAACAACTGGCACTAGTTTCTGGTAATACCCTGTTGTTTAATTTTAATCTCTTCAATTTGGCTGTTTAATTGCGCTATTTTTCTTCTGTCTTCTTCATTTTCCATTTGTTTAGATGTGTTTTTGGCCGATAATCCATTTGCCACTTCTGCCGAACTTTTCTTTGCTTTGCGGTTGTTTTTCTTTACTGATTTATTGTTCTTCTTTATATCTTTTTCAAGGCTTTTTATCTTGCTGGTTATACTACTTAGTTCATCGGCATAATATTCATTTAAAAATTCTACACTAAAATCATTCAATATTTTTTTCATCCCGGCAAATTCATTGGGATATTCATCAGGGCCTATAAAAAAATCATATCCAAAACTCATAAAATAATTCAATTCCGAACCTCCCGCAATATTTGTAATCCTTGCATATATATTCATTCTTTTGTCAGAAATATCTGCAATGGTTATATCGGTACCGGTTATAATATCCTTGTTAGTTAAAAAACCAATACCTTTTATTTTCACATTATAATATTTATTGAAAAACTTATCCCAGGCTTTTTTTACCGTTACTGGTGGTGCATCGTATTTTACAGTATAACAAGGCCTTAGTTTATTCTCGTAGGTAATCTTACTGGTATCTATCTTATATGTTTGTGCATTTGTGTGTACAGTAAAAGCCATTACAAAGAAGATGATTATTTTAATTGTTTTCATTTTATACATTTTTAGTTTTAAAGTTATTTATTTAATGCTTTTCGCACTTCGGGTGCAATTTTGTTTCCAAATATTTCTATTGATTTCATCATCAGCTTATGCGATGGTCCTCCCACATCCATGTGTGCAGAGAAACGGGTAAGATTAAATAACTGATGCAAATGTAGAATTTTATCAATCGCTTCATTGGCATCACCAATAATAAGATGGCCGCTACTGCTTCTGCCTGTTTCGTATTGATGTTGTTGATAAGCAGGCCATCCACGGCTGCGCCCAATCCTATTCATCTGTGCTGCATAAATGGGATAATATTCATCAGCAATTTGCTTACTATCATCGCCAAAAAAAGAATGAATGTGTACACCTACCTGGAAATTATTTTTATCATATCCATATTCTTCATACACTTCTTTATAATAATTAAAAAGCGGCTTAAACTGCACAGGGTTGCCCCCGATAATTGCAAACATTACCGGCAGCCCTGCTTTACCTGCTCTTAAAACAGACTGGGGAGTACCTCCCACAGCTACCCAAATATTCAGTTGATTGTTTACTGCACGAGGCAATACTAGTTGGTCATTTAATGCAGGCCTGAACTTTCCTTTCCAGGTAATATGTTCGTTGTTATTTATTTTTAAAAGAAGATCTAATTTTTCTTCAAACAGTTCATCATAATCTTTAAGATCGCAACCAAAAAGCGGGAACGATTCTATAAAACTTCCACGGCCTGCCATCAGCTCGGCCCTGCCATTGCTTATTAAATCTAAAGTGGCAAAACTTTGATAAAGCTTAACGGGATCGGCAGAACTTAGAACAGAAACAGCGCTGCCCAGTTTTATATTTTTGGTAACCGTAGCTGCTGCAGCTAAAACAATTTCGGGAGTTGAAACTGCATAGTCGGGACGATGATGTTCGCCAATGCCATAAAAATCAAGCCCCACTTCATCCATCAGTTTTATTTCTTCAATCAGTTCCTGTAACCGTTGGGCCGCCGGTTGCACCTGGCCTTTACTGTTGATGTGCAAATCACCAAACATCCCAATACCTAATTCCATAATTCAATGCTTTGCTACAAAGATAAACCAGCTTTAACAAAATAAAATTGAGAAACAGGGTTGCCGTAATTAAAATCAACCTCTACAAACAAATTACCAGGCACCGCCACCTCCGCCGCCAAAGCCACCTCCCGAAAAACCACCACCGCCGCTACTCCAACTTCCTCCACTACTGCCACTGCTACTTGGTGCACTATAAAAGCTCCTGGACATTTCATTCATAGAATGGTCGAGGCTATTTAAAAACATTGATGTTGTAAAACCATTGTAACTTCCAATGTACCAGGAAGGAGGTGGAACTTCAAGCCCTTTTAATTTATCCTTCCAAGCGTCAGCTACATTAAATACAATTGCAAATGGCAGAACTTTATCAAAATAATGCTGATCTTCTTTTAAAAAAAGAGATAATCTTTCTTTTTCTACAGATTGTATAAACTCTTTAAACCCCGCAAGCTTTTTGTACAGTTCATTTCCTTTGGGTGTTTTTTTTGCCATAAAAATTCCAAAACCAATTATGATGATACCACTTACAATAAGTGATAATGGAAACCAAAAAGGATATCCCCAGGTAATTAATAAATGAATTATCCCATAAATGAGTAACACAACTCCTAATATTGGGAACAGGCAACCCATTCCTCTAGATTTTTTAACATAAAAGGCAGCTTTGTTTACTTCTTTTTCCAGCTCTTTCTTAGCCTTATCCATGGTTTTATACAACACATTTTTAAGACTGCTTAAAGCAACATTATTTCCGCCTTTAAATATTCCATTAAATAATGTTTTTTCAAAAGACATGGCTGAGCCCGGAATATCCTTTAATTTAATAAACTCGTACTCTTTATTTTTTATAAGCCCCATCAAAGCATTTGTTTGTGTTTCTTTCACCTGTAAATAACCACCTGCGCCCCAATAAGGTATTAATGCAGTAAGGTCTCGTCTATCAAGTTTATCATTTATAACATAACCTGCTATACTTGGGCTAACATTTTCGGGAGGGTAAAATTCTGTTGTGATGGTTAGTTTAGCATCTTTCCCCCATTTATACCAAACCAAGAACATTACAACTAAAACTACCAGGGGTAACAGTAACCAATATATGCCACGCAGCATATAGTTTTGTTGTATTAAAAAATCTTTAGGAAAAACAATGCCTACAGTTAACCCCTGGTTAGCATGTAAAGTTTTTGTTGTACTGCCTTGCAGTATTTTATTATCTGTCCAGTAAGTGGTGGTATTATTTTCTCTTGATCCGGTGTACCCTGTTGCAGTAAAATAAGCCGGGGCAGCAGGTAAGGCATCGTACAATGAAACAGAAAAAACTACCGAGTCAATATCAGTATCCCATTTGTCTCCAATAATGTTAAGGTAAAGCTCTGATTTATCATTAAAAAAATTAATGGCATTAAGCAATTTGTATTTTATTACATATTGTTGTTGGCCATAAACGTATTTATTTTTACTGCCAATTTTTATCTCTTTATAACTTCCGTTATTACTTACAGAAAAATTCCAGTCTTTTACCTGTATATCTTCAATTAATACATGTGCATATCCATTTGATTCTAATTGCCTGTTGGCTTTTTCGCTTCCCTGGGGTAAGGCCGCAAGCTTATACTTAAATGGTATCATCCTGAAAATTCCATGATGGCTTTCGGTAAAATTAACATCAAGGGTTTCGGTTATATCCAAAGATGCATCTTTATTAACCTGCACATTTACCTGGTACAGTTTAATAGTATAACCTTGTGCAGTTACACTATTTGATATAAAAACTGAAAGAATAAGAAACAGGAAAAAATTTTTCATCTGCAGGCATTAAAACTTTACTTCTATATTTTGAGCTTCATTTTTATCTTCCAGTTCAAAAAATTCACGGGCTTTAAAACCGGTCATATTGGCTACCAATACACCCGGGAACTGCTGGATAGAAGTATTATACTCTCTAACAGTTGCATTATAATATCTACGTGCATTACCAAGGTCGCCTTCTATATTTTGCAAAGCGGTTTGCAATTCCAGGAATTGAGCATTCGCTTTAAGGTCGGGGTAACTTTCAGCTATTGCCAGTAAACCTCTTAATGCTCCGGTTAGTTGCTGGTTGGCCGCAGCTAATCCTGCCACATCGCCTGTAGGCACTGCTACAGCTGCATTTCGTGCCTGTACTACTTTTTCAAGTGTTTGGCTTTCGTGTGCTGCATAACCTTTCACCGTGTTAACAAGGTTAGGTATTAAATCGAAACGTTTTTTAAGAAAAACACTGATATCGCTCCAGGCATTATCAATTTTTATCTTTGCTTTTACCATTCCATTGTACATACCTATAAACCATAAAATAAGTAAGGCTACAACGCCAAGAATGATCCAGAGTGCCATAATAGTTAGTTTAAAGTGTGATTAATTTTACAGAAAAGATAAATAATTAAACCCGTTTAATCAAACATCAGTTTAATCATTTTTATCTATTACCATTTACTTTTAATTTTATTATGTTATTCATTTTATATTGGGGATTGCTTTAAAAAAATACAATTTAGTAACCGGTAAATATATTTTGTACATTATTGGTATTAATAAATACCCAAATAAATGATACAAAAAAGCCTGCTTAAATGCAGGCCTTTATAAAATAAAAGTTTGTATTTTTTATCTCCTGTTATTTTGCATACCGGTAAACAGCAGGCTTACCTGGAAACGACTCAACTTATCAACCGGTGCATTTGCCAGTTCCTGGTAGTCGCTGCTTTTCCATGATTTATCTTTAAAGCTTCCGGTATATGCAGCCTGTATGCCAATAGAACCTTTACATTTATCCGGCCTTACCGTAAAACCAAAACCAAGATTATATGTTGCAAACTTGTTGGTGAATTTTACAGGGCGCACACTATTTTGCACGCCGGGGAAATTAAGAACATCGTCAAAATCTACACCCGAATTATCTTTATAAAACTTTGCCTGGTATCCTTCAAAGCCAACACCAACAAGGGGAAACAGCATTAGTTTATCGCCCGGGATAAAGTCATAACCAATATTAAACTGCCCGGCTATAAACTGTAATGCACTACTTTTTTTATCACGGTCGCCGCTAAAACTACTACCGCCTGTAAGCGATAAACCGCTTATAAAATTATTTTTAACCATCATTGAACCTAAGGTTAGCGTACCCATATAATCACGCAGTTGTTTGTATTGCGGAAATGCAGCTATACGGTTGTTGAGGCCATCAAATTTTTGGAAGCTTATACCGGCATTTACTGTTGAAAGCATTGTAACTTTTTGCCAATGCTTATTTTTTTTCTGGGCAAAACTGCCAAGCGATAACACTGTAAAAAGTGCTAATAATGTAATTTTCATAATAGAGTTTTTTTAAACTCTATAACCACAAATATTTTGCAAGGGTTTTAAGCTTTAGGGCTTTTAATATTTTATTAACAGTATTACGGTTGCCATGCAGAATTGATAAGTGGCTATGAAAAATTATTTTCCTGCATTTTTTTTGATTGCACATGAGTCCGGTATTACAATATATTGTATAAGCTGAATAATGATATACCGTACAAGAGTGCGACGCCAATGAAGCTGAATAAAGTACCTGATGCCTGGCCTATAAAAAAACTCCGTTATAAACCATGAACATGTTTTTATAACGGAGAAATTTATAAATCAATAATTTTATTATTGAGCAGCAATTTTTTCGTCGATATATTTTATTATTTCGGCTTCAAGCGCAATGGCGTTGTTTTGAATGGTAGTACCCCGTGCAATAAGATCGGCCGTAAAGCTTTTATCGTTGTAACCGGCGCTGTTGATACGCACATTCATGAATGCGCCAATAACTGCCGAGCGGGCACAGAGTGCGCCAACACCTGCATCTGTTATTGAATTGGGATTGCCTTGTATAACCATTGCTTTTATAACCTGCATACTTTTATACGCAGTTTCCATTACAGCAAATGGTATTTCAATTGCATAGCGGGTGGCCGATTGTATAGCTTGCGTGCGGATGGCTTTTTCTTCTGCAGTTGCTTTTGGCAATGCAAATGCCTGCATTATTTTTTGAAATGCAGATGTATCTGCATCAACAAGCCGCAACAGTTCGGCTTTATAAGCTTCTCCCTGTTCGGCATAATTGCTAAATTCTTCCCAACGATCATCCCAACCTTTTTTATGGCTGCTTAAATTGGCTACCATTGTACCTAAGCTAATTCCAAGGGTGGCCACATATGCACTGATGGAACCCCCACCCGGCGCAGGGCTTTCGCTTGCGGTTTCATTGGCAAAGTCGGTAAGGTTCATGCTTATTAACCTGCTATCGGCAGGGTTGGCTAGCATATATTCTATTATACGTTCCTGCGGATTGAAAGGCCCCAGTTCATCAAGCCCCATACTTTTGATGGCTATTTTAATAAGTTCTTTTTCACTTACGCCGGTGCTGCGTTTTTGTTTACGCAAAAAATATTTTCCGGCATCGGTCATTGCTTTTAGCGGAATCAATCCAACTAATTCGCTACCGGTAACCCGTATGCCTCTTGAGGTAGCCGAGCGGCACACTTCATCAAAAGCTACATGCACGGGAGTTGTATTGATATTGGTTAGGTTCATCGAAATTTGTGCTACACCATATTCTTCAATAAACCAACCAATAGCTTTTACACATTTTAGCGTACCTGGTTGGTTAACTTTTTTTCCGTCTATCTCCACATTACGGCCGGCCTCCCTAACATCAAATGCAATGGCATTGGCACGGCGGGTGCTTGTAGTATTAAGGTTTACATTATACGCTACTAAAAAATCCCTGGCACCAATTACAGTTGCTCCACGTTTTGCATCAAATTCTGCAGGACCAAAATCGGGCTTCCACTGTGGTTCTTTTATTTTTTTAAAAAAACCTTCGTATTCACCTGCACGAATTACACTTAAGTTGCTGCGGCTTTTATCGGGCTGTGCTGCTTCGTATAAATAAACAGGTATAACAAGTTCTTCGCCTACCCTTTTAGCAAGTTGCTGTGCATACCCGGCAGTTTCTTCCATGCTGATATTTGCAATAGGAATCAGAGGGCAAACATCTGTAGCTCCCATGCGTGGGTGCTCGCCTTTGTGTTTGCTCATATCAATTAGTTCGCCGGCTTTTTTTATGGCCCTGAATGCAGCCTCAATAACATTTTCAGGTTGGCCCACCATGGTTACAACAGTGCGGTTGGTAGCTTTACCAGGATCAACATTCAGTAAACGTACACCATCCACTTTTTCTATTTCGTTTGTTATTTGCCTTATAATATTTGCATCATTTCCTTCTGAAAAATTGGGAACACATTCTATGAGCTGCATGAGATGTTTTTTATTTAAAAATTAAAGAAATCGAGATATAAAGAACACAAAGGTAAATACAAAATCCTGCAGAATTGCTTTAAGATTGAAGATTGATTCTTTATAAAAAATTACTGCTTGTAATTTCGATTAAAATCATACAACAGTATGATGAAAATTTGTAGCTATTTTATTGATAACCCCGAATTTTGCATTAATTAAATAAGAAACGATGATACACCCATATCAATATGTAACTGCTAAAGAAGCTTTATCTATAATTGAAAGTAATACCCGTGTTTTTATACACGGCAGCGTATGTACACCTATATACCTGCTTAACGAACTGGTAAAAGAATGCAACCGATTGCAGCAGGTTGAATTGGTTTCCATCACACTAAAAGGCGATTTGGAGATTGTAAAACCTGCATATAGTAATTGTTTTCACATGAATTCTTTATTTGTATCGGCGCCAATAAGAGCAGCTGTGGCCGAAGGAAGAGCCGACTTTGTGCCGGTATTTTTAAGTGACATACCTTACCTGTTTAAATCAAAATTATTAGAACTTGACACTGCAATAGTACAAGTATCGCCGCCTGATGCACATGGTTATTGTTCGTTGGGTTTATCGGTAGATATTGCCCGTGCAGCAGTAGATAATGCAAAACAAACTATAGCCCTGGTTAATCCTGCAATGCCCCGTACCCATGGAGATGGAATGATACACACTGATCATTTTACAAAAATGGTTTTTCATGAATCTGCATTACTGGAAGAAAGTTACAGCACTAAGGTGGGCAATACCGAATTGATGATTGGTAAGCATATTGCAGAAATGATAGAAGACGGCAGCACCCTGCAAATGGGTATAGGCACAATACCGGATGCTGTTTTATCCTTTTTATCAAATCATAAAAACCTTGGCGTACATACCGAAATGCTTAGCGATGGTATCATTGACCTAGTAGAGAAAGATGTAATCAACAATAAATTTAAAGCAAGGCATCCTAACAAAACGGTTACATCATTTGCTATTGGAAGCAAAAAATTATACGATTATGTAAATGATAATTCGTCGTTTAATTTCCTGGATATTGCCTATGTAAACAATCCGCATGTAATAAGGCAAAACCCCAAAGCGGTTGCAATAAACAGCGCTATAGAAGTTGATATTACCGGGCAGGTTTGTGCCGATAGTATTGGTGATAAACAATACAGCGGCATTGGTGGCCAAATGGATTTTATGCGTGGGTCGGCACTTAGCGTTGGCGGCAAGCCAATTATAGCGTTAAACAGCCGTACTGCCAAAGGAATACCAAGGATAGTTCCGCATTTAAAAGAAGGCGCAGGTGTGGTTACAACCCGTGGGCATGTTCACTATGTTGTTACAGAATATGGAGTGGCTTATTTGTTTGGTAAAAACTTAAGGCAACGGGCAAAATTACTGATTGATATTGCACATCCCGATGACAGGGAGGGATTGATGAAATATTGTTTTGAAAGATTTAAAGTGTTTATCCCGGGATAAAATATAACAGCTTTAAAAAAATCAATTTTTAAAACTAAATAAAAATACCATTTATCATTACCTTATCAACCAGGTTTTCACCAAATGAATAAGGCAAGTATGCCAATGATGGAACCGGTTTTGTAAAAATGAGGTTTGCTTTTTTACCAATAGTAATACTGCCAAGCATATTTTCCATTTCCATTGCATAAGCCCCGTTAATGGTTGCTGCATTGATGGCTTCCTGCGGCAACATTTTCATTTGTATGCAACTGAGGGCAACAACAAAATTCATATTACCACTGGGCGATGACCCCGGATTATAATCAGACGCAAGTGCAATGGCGCAACCGGCATCTATTAACTGCCGTGCTGGTTGAAATGGCATACGAAGAAAGAAGGCGGCTGTTGGCAAAAGTGTTCCAATTGTACCAGACCGGCTTAATGAAACAATATCTTCATCGGTCATTATTTCTAAATGATCAACAGATAAGGCATTTAATTTAATGGCCAATGGTATGCCACCAATACTGTTTAACTGGTTTACATGTAATTTGGGTTTTAACCCAACTGCAATGCCTGCCTGCACAATTGTTTCCATTTCCTGAACAGAAAAAAATCCTGTTTCGCAAAAGCAATCGATATAATCGGCCAGTTTTTCTTTAGCAATCACCGGCAGCATTTCATTGATAAGTTGCTCAATATATCCATGATGGTTTTCTTTAAATGCCAAGGGATAAGTGTGTGCACCCAGGAAAGTGGCTTTAATGGGAATACTGCATTTTTCTTTCAGCCGCTTTATCACCCGCAGCATTTTTAATTCACCTTCTACTGTTAATCCATATCCTGATTTTATTTCGATGGCGCCGGTGCCAAGTTTACTTACGTCAGTTATTCTTTTATAAGCACTATTAAAAAGTTCATCTTCGGTTGCATCATTTAATTTATTGGCCGAATTTAAAATGCCTCCTCCTTTTGCAGCTATCTCTGCATAGCTCATGCCCTTAAGTTTATAAATAAATTCTTCCTCCCGGGTTTGTGCAAACACAATATGGGTATGGCTATCGCACCATGTAGGCAAAACAAAAGCAGCATTGGCATCAATAATATTTTTAGGCAAATGCGGTACTTTTAATTCCAGTTCGTACATGGCGCCATAATCAACAATAATTCCATCTTCAACTAAAATAAATGCATCATCAATTAAAGGGAGTTTAGAAAGATTTTTTCCCTGCAACAAAGAGGGGTTTTCCCAAGTGCCAATTAATTGTTTAATATTAGTTATGAGTAATACAGCCATTATTTTATACAGTTTAACTCAATTAATGTTTAGTAACCAATTTAAAAACCAGTTCACTTTTAATTGTAAACGAATAATACTTTAAAGTGATTTTGTAAAAACAGATCTATATCGTATAAAATATTCGGTCATATCATCATACCTGATACCTTTTACAATATTTAAATACCCGGGGCCAATAGTTAATGTAATTTGAAAATCAGCCGACCTGTATTTATCAACCCCCTCTCTTTCTGCTATAATAACAAGCCTTATACCTTTTCGACGTACCGCCATAATATCATATATACTACTATCAAACTCCAACTTATTACCATCATCATAAATACGCATGGCATAACTAACAGTATCCATAGTAGCATCAGGGCCTACATGTATAAAGTTAAACATCATAGAATCTTTCATATCGGTAATATTCAATACAGATTTATAAGTAACCTGCTCTTTATCTGCAGTAAACACCATCGTGCCCGTCCATTTACCGGGCAATCCTTTTGTATCTCTTTCTGTTAAACCTCCACGATTTATTTGTGCCGATGCAGTAAAGGTTAACATGAAGAAGAGTAAATTGAAAATAATTTTCATGATGTAAAATTTATAATGAAAAGCTTTGCGTATTTATAATAGAAAATAACGTACCATTATTTTTTATGTACCCAAAATTACAGAAGGCACATAAAACAAATTTACTATTAGTGTACCTTCTTTAAAATATCAATAACAACTTCAGTTTTATTTTAAATAAATTTGTAGTAGTGTTGTTGTTACAATCGTTCAAAAACCTCCTTAGCAAATGATTCCAGCGATGGATCCCTGGCTCCCATTAAAAGCAACACCATGTTTTCTGTAAGATGTAGCCTTATACTTTCAATAAAATTATTTCGGTTTTCAACAAAGTATGCATTTTTGCCCAGGGCTTTAATATCATTTATTAAATCAGCTGCGCTGATATCTTTTACAGCAGTGCCACCTGCATAAAAAATCTCACTCATCCATATTTCATCCTGCGGCCTTAAAACAGCTGCAATCTCTTTTACAAAATCATTACGTAAAAACCTTGTGGGGCCATAACCATGTGGCTGAAACCAGGCAATCACTTTACCGGCAACCGGCTGACAGGCTGCAATTGCAGCAGCACATTTTACAGGATTGTGGGCATAATCATCAATTACCCAAACACCGTTTTTACAACCTAACACCTGGTTGCGTCGATAAATACCTTCATAGCTTTTTAAAGCTGCAGCACAGGTTTGCATATCAACACCCAGCTTACCGGCAACGGCAACAGCCGCAAGTGCATTCTCCATATTGTGTTTACCAATGCAGTTTAACGAAAACGGAACTTTGTTGATAGTAAACCTGATATTGAAACCTTGCTGTACAAAACCTGTTGCAATATATGATGCGCCTGAACTTTCGTCAGATGAAAAATCGTTTTTAATATCCTGCGATAATTGTTTTGCCAAATTATTTGACTGGTTAACGATAAACTGCCTGCTGTTGTTCCTGAAAATACCAAAAATGTTCATCAGTTCATCAATCTCCTGGTGATCTTTATCAATATTCAGCAACAACCCTATTTCGGGTTCATATTGTACTATGCTGCCGTCGCTTTCATCGGCTTCAATTACAAGCCACTCTCCTGCGCCCACTTTTGCGTTGCCAATTTTCCCTTCTTTAATAATCCCGGTTAGCCCTGCGCCACTGATGATGCTTGGCTGTAAGCCTGCCTGCACAAGTATTTGATACAACATGGCGCTTGTGGTGCTTTTACCCGATGTGCCACCCACGGCAATTGTTTTTTTACTTTTTGCAATAAGCGCCAACAATTGAGAGCGCCTTATGATTGGGATATTCAATTGCTTTGCTTTCTGCACTTCAAACACGGTATCTTCAATGGCTGTAGAAACTACAACAAGATCCGTTTCATTTGTGATACCATCACCATTTTGTAAAAAACAGTGTATCCCTTCTGCTTCTAATTTTTCCCTGGTTTCATTGTAATCGCCATTCTTAAAATAACGGTCGCTACCACTTACTTTTTTATCAACGCCAGCCAGGTATTGTGCAATAGCGCTCATGCCTACACCGGCAATACCAATAAAAAAAACATTTTTAAAATCATGAATGCTTTTTATCATGCGGCGCTAAATTTTTTATTAGGATGCAATGTTCTGTATGCGATAAAAGCGCTAACCGCCATCAAAACAGCAGCCAGCAGGAAAGGCGCCCCGGGCAAATGAACAGGCGCATCGCTATGTGTAAAATAAAAAAACAAATTATTCATCAGTAACGGGCCAATAATGGCTGCAAGGCTCATCAGGCTGGTAATGGTTCCCTGCAACTCGCCCTGCACATTGGCCGGCACATGGCCTGCCATAACAGATTGTAATGCCGGTTGTGCAATACCGCCCAGGCAATAAGGTATTAAAAATGCAAACATCATCCAACTTTGGTTGGCAATGCCAAACAATAACATACCAACTGCATATAACATCAGGCCTATGTACAATGTTTTTTCATTTCCCAGCTTTGGGTTGATAATCCTTGTTAATCCACCTTGTACACCTGCAACCAGTACACCCACCACCGCCAACGAAATGCCCACCATCTTTTCATCCCAATTAAAACGGTACATGGTAAAATAACTCCAGTTGCTCATAATAGCATGTGCGGCCACGTAAACCAAAAAAATTGCAAATGCCAAACCTGTAATGGAAGGATACTTTCTTAAATGAAGCAATGCGCCAACGGGATTTGCACGCTTCCATTCAAAAGCCCTTCTGTTTTCTTTATTAAGCGATTCGGGCAAAACAAAATATCCATAAATCCAATTTACAGATGCAAGTATAGCAGCGGCAAAAAAAGGAATGCGTGGGCCAAGGCCGCCAAGCAAACCACCAATCATAGGGCCAATAATAAACCCAAGCCCGAAAGCAGCGCCAATCATACCAAAATTTTTTGCCCTGTTTTCAGGCGTACTTATATCTGCAATATAAGCTGCCCCTGTTGTCATGCTGGCACCGCTAATGCCGGCAATGATTCTGCCAACAAACAGCCAGCCATAAGTGGGCGCCAGGGCCAGGAAGAGGTAATCAACTCCAAAACAAAATAAAGAAAAAAGCAACACCGGCCTGCGGCCATATTTATCGCTGAGGTTACCAATAATGGGGGCACAAACAAATTGCACCAATGCATAAGCAAACATAAGCAGGCTCCCATATTTAGATGCGGTGCTTATATCAACCCCCTTCAGTTGGGAAATTAAGGTTGGCATAACAGGTATGATGATACCAAAACCTATAACATCAATCAAAAGAGTAATAAAAATAAATCCTACGGCAGCGTTCCTGTTTGTTACCATAAATGAATGGCTAAATTTTGTACGAATGTAATACCAATTGTTATTATAATTTCAATATCAGCCAATTTAAAAATATTTGCGTTCATCATTACATTTAAAATGCAAAGACAAAAAAAAAGAGCCCATCAATGGGCCCTGTAAAAATTAATCATGTAAAAAAATCAGGCGGCTTTTTTGCCCATACCAATCACCATTGCTACAACGGCGCCGGCAATAGCAGTTATAACAGTGGCTGCAGCTACATCACCTGCCATCATAGTTTTACTAGCAATGGTTGAAGTTGCATACATAATACAATCGAAACTAACCGACATCAGAAAACCAACAACTGCCCCTGTTACAAGCCCACCTGCCATTGTAGTTACATTTCCTTTAAGGAAAATATATGCAAGGAATAAACCTTGTGCCAGGTTACCAATAACAAGGTACAAATAAAGTAATTCGCCATTTGGTCTTGATAAGTCGCCTGCAGTACCCGGATGGGTTGCCATAAAATTAGCAAGTAACATACCATATACAAGCCATCCTAAAAGAAAAAAAGCAACGCCGCCGGCGATGCCTCCAGCCAACAATTTTTTAATGTCCATAAGTTTAGGTTTTGGTGAAAGGTTAAAGAACACATACCAAAATAATACTTAGTTCATCAAAATGCAAACTGTTGTGCAAAATCATTTGCACAGCTTGTAAAGACTTGAAAATAAGGGTTGTTTTTTAATGAGATATAAAGTTTACCAGGCCTATCTTTTTGCAAAAGACTTGTCGAACTGCCTGCCAAAGTAATAACCGGCAATGGAGCCTATCACGGCGCCGCCAAGCAACCATAAAAACCAAAACTGGCTTGAGCCTGCAGCAAAATAAGCAATACCCATGCATATCAGTGCAAAGAAAACGATGGCAATGTTTACAGCGCTTTTATTTTTTTTTGATTTTTCGGCATTAGCTGGTGGACGATAATCGTGGTGATTTTTTCTTGTTTTAGATTTTGGCATTTTTTATTTTCAATGTACGATTTTTTTGCCTGATAAGGAGTTACATACTATGCTTTTTACATCAGCTTAACCAATTAAGTTCTTTGGCATATTCATATTGAAGATCTTCATGCAAGGCAGAAAGTGTTTTTTTAATTTTCTTTAATTGAGCCAGATACATATTTTTTATAACCGGGTTTAATTCAAACGCAATACCAGATTTTTTTAAAGTACTGCAAAAAAATAACAGCAATTTTACTTCTGTTTCTGCCGAGCCTGTATAACGAATATATTTATTTAAATGGCGTAAAATTTTACGTAAACTTTTCTTCACAAAATAAAGGCTGCTGTTATTAATCATTGCAAATTGCTCCAGCATATCTTTTTTCACTTCTTCAACATATGCCTGTTCATCAAATGATTCAAATAAAAGGTAAGTGAGCAGTTCTTTATTCTCTTTTTTAAACCTGGCCAATCGTGTACACAAAATAACCAACTGCTCATGTGAGGTATTATTCAATTCTGCTTTTAGTTCATTAACTGTTGCTGCTTTCATGCAGCTAAAATAGTAAGATTCAGATAGGTGAAGGCATAAAAAAACCTTCAGGATTGAAGGTCTTTCATAGTTTCACTCATGCTTGAGTAATTCGGCATTTCATCGATATGGATTTTTAAACGGGGGCTACTTATAATAGTACCACCTCATGTATAAACATCAATGGCACCATTTAATTTTTGCAAATTTGCTTAAATTAAACAATATAATATGTAGAGTTATTTATGAACTTAAGTAGGATTTCTTCTACATGAAAAAATTTGTAATTTCTTACGCTATAAAAGTGTTTTTACAGTTTTTGCAATGGGCGAGCCATTATAAAATATTTCTAAAGAGTAGTTGCCACTTTGCAGGTTTCCGGTATTTAAAGAACATACTAAACGTTTAGCTTCTCCCTTACTATAATTAAAACTAAATTTATACGAATAAACTTTCCTTCCATCTTCTGTATTGAATGTACCCGAATCCCAACCTGATGTTTTAAAAACACGTCCGTCGGGTTGCAATATCACAATAAATATTTCGGCATTTGAAAGCTGGCTATTAAAGTTTTTAACTGTAAACGAGCAAGAGAACCGATTTGTATTTTCGGCCCTGGATGTTTCTGATTCTGTATCATTATTAACAGTAATAGCCCTGAATTTGATATCTGATGCTGTAAATACATTGTAAGATGGCTCAGTCTTATCAGCTTTTTCAACAACTTCCGGCTTTTTATTACTACCGGTATTTTTACCCGGGTTAGTACCTGTATTATTACCCGAAGGATTATTTTTTAACTTGCCCAATACATCATTCAGTTTTTTATTTTCATTATCCACTTCCTGGTTCTTATCCTTTATAACCTGCACTTTGTTTTGTAACTCAACTATTTTTTGTTTAGCAGTTTTAAAATCGGCAACAGCATTCCTGTTCTTTAATAGTGTTGCAATTTCATCCCTTAGCCTGTAAAACTCTGCTAGTTTTATTTCCAGTTGATTTTTTAAAGAATCAGTATTAGTTAAAGTAGAATCTAGCTGTGAATCTAGTTCATGCAGTGTGGCTGTATATACTTTTTGAAGTGAATCTCTGATATGATTGGCAATGGCAGCAGAATCGGGGGCCTGTACCTGTTTTTGTGATTTTGATTCGCTATCCTTACTATACACTTTGTATCCCCACGTCCATAACAGGCCAAAGGATACCAATACTAACAAGAGAGAAACCAGTAATAATAATAATGACCTGCTATCTTTCATCTTTTCCTTTTTTTGTACACTTATAGTTTGTGTAGTAAAGCAAGTTGTTATTTATTCTGATTTACATAAGCTGTAATCCAGCCTACTGCGCCATTTTTTACAAAATAGAAATTTTTACGCTCTTGTGTGCTGGTAAACTGGCGCATAATTTTTAACATTAATCCGGTGCCTGCCAGTAATGCACGCTGGTCGAAAACCTTATTTACTGTTTTTACGGCTTTACCAATAGCCTCTTTATCCAGGGTATTATCAGTAAGGGTTTTTACAATATAATAATCTGACAAAGTTGGGTGGCTGTTTAAAATTTTATCGTTGAATTTCAGTACTTCATCATAAGTTACAGGCACTACGGGGTTATCAATCAATTCAGGATACATCAATGTAGCAAGTGCCCAGGCAATACCGCCGCTAAAAACAACATTATCGCTTAATGGATAAGAACCACTTGCATTAACTGCATATATGATTTCTGATTGTTCGGCCCCGGCAAGTACCCGGTTTAAATTTTTATCATAAGTACCCAGGCTGTTATCGCCATTTGCATATTTTTCAGCTGCATTGGCGGTACTTTTGGTACCCCAGGTTAATTGAAAAAGCTTAAAGTCTTTAGTATTGTTGTACGGAAAATATCCACCCTTGGTATTACCACTTCCAATGTCAATCAAAAAAGTATTATACCTTCTTGAATCGGGTACAATACCCAGGTGCGAAAGCCTTCCTTCTTCCACCACATCAATAACTGTTACTTTTCTTTCCGGTTCGTTGTAATTAAACCTGAAAGCACTGATAAGCTGGTCAATCCAGTTTTTCTTATTTTCTTTTTCGGCTTGTATATTAACACCGCTGCTTACTGCAGTAAATATGTGGCTGGGAAGAATCTTGTAATCTTTTGTTGATATCTCATACAATTTGTTCAACGCTGCAAGCGTAGCCAGGTAGGTTGGTTGTGTAAACGAAATAAAATCAGTATTTATTGAGGTATCTTTTATTACATGATAAACGCCATTTTCCTTAGCACTTTCATCTATTTCCAAAATACTCATTTTTACACCTTTTGACCCTACTTCTATACCCGAATAAACAGATGATTTTTGAAACTTTGGGGTAATATTATTTTGTGCCGAGATTTGTATTGTAGAGAATATGAATGCTGGTAGAAAAAATTTTAATAAGGGCTTTATATTCATTATCATCAAAGTTTTATTAAAAATACATAATTATAATATTCTGCTATACCAGCCCTGTTACATTGTGTAAAAAATGTGATAAACCTTTGGCTCTATTACAATTTTTCAAATAAAAAGATTCAATTTCTTTTCCTGATCTTATAAAAAAAATAGGGAAAAACTTGTAATACATGCAATTAATTCTTATTTTGTATTAAGATTAGTTACTCCCCATACAGAACGCAGTTGAATTTTTAGAACTGTACCCCCTGAAACAGAACCCTGGAATTTATAATTTATTCAACAAAAATTAAGCGTTATGAAAGGAATTTACACTACTGGTATTAAAGATGTATTTACTGCAATTGGCATAGTTGCCGGTTATTATGCCCTGATGGCAATTATTGTGTTACTGGCCTGGTAACTTTTTTTTGCAGGATATTTTCAAAAACTTATCGTGATAAGATACACGATAAGTTTTTTTTATTTTTATTAATACAGGATTATTTTTTCCATCACATCCCCGGCTCTTATATCATCAATTACATCCAGCCCATCTGTTATTTTTCCAAAACAGGTATGTACGCCATCCAGGTGTTTTGTATTATCCCTGCCATGGCAAATAAAAAACTGGGATCCTCCGGTATTTAATCCCCGGTGTGCCATCGACATTACCCCCCTGTCGTGAAATTGTTTTTTCCCGTTCAGTTCACATTTAATTGTATAACCCGGCCCCCCTGTTCCGTTTCCATTAGGGCAACCACCCTGTATTACAAAATCGGGAATTACCCTGTGAAAACTTAGGCCGTTGTAAAACCCCTGGCTTATTAATTTTTTAAAATTTTCAACAGCTATTGGGGCATCGTCATCGTACAACTCAAATTTCATTACACCTTTATTTGTGTGTATCTCGCCTTGTGTAAGATTTATTTCGCTCATGGCTTGTATTTTTTTGCGAAAGTAATATTTAAGATTGATTTTCGCTTACTAAAGTTTTTTTTAACAGTACAATAAATTCCTTATCTGCATATCAAGAACAACTGATTAATAACATGAGCAAATAATATCTTACGTAATTATCAATAACTTTAAATATCATAACTTAATTTAATTGTCTTTTACCTGGAGAGATCTTGGTTTTAAAAAACAATTTGATGGCTTTAATTTTTGATTCTTAATACCTGATTGAAATTTTTTAATTATTTAAATAACATGAATATTAAAGTAAAAAGATTTATTCAATCATTAATGGTAAATGATGTAAGCTGGTTTGTCGTTACACCATTTTTATATTTTAGCCGCCGCCTTGAAGCATCGAGAATAAATTATAAATACAGGGATATTGAAACAGAAAATTTATCACTATGCAATAAAATATTTAAAGAGGAAACTGTTTTACATGGCTTATTTAAAGGAATGAAATATGCAGGAGTACATGCCACAGGAAGCAGTATTTATGCTAAACTTTTAGGTTCTTACGAATCAGAAATTTCTCAGCATCTACAAAATTTACTTAAAAAAGAATATACAAACTTAATCAACATAGGTTGCGATGAAGGTTATTATGCAGTAGGTATTGCCTTGCTTTTTCCCAACATGAAGGTATATGCTTTTGATTGCAACAAAAAAGCACAGGAAAGATGTAAAACACTTGCTCGTATAAATAATGTTGCAAAAAACACTACCGTGTTGGGATGTTTTGATAGTAGCAAATTACCCCAACCTGTAACAACATCTAAAAACCTATTTATTATTGATTGTGAGGGTTGTGAAAATGAAATATTTTCAATTGACCTGATTGCCTTAACTAAACATGCCGACCTGATTATTGAATTGCATTACAAGATTAACCCTGAAGTACTTTCAAAATTGGAAAGTATTTTTTCTGCCACCCATAAGCTTACATTAATAAATGCATTATCCGATCATGAAAGGGTGATGAATTACAAATTTGCAGAACTGGACAATCTTAGTTACCGGCAAAAAGATTTTATCCTTAACGAACGAAATGGATTTATGCAATGGCTTATTGCCGAAGCCATCAGTTGAAATTTTTGCAACTTAAATTTTTTTTTATAAAAAAACTATCCGGCATTTTTTACAAAGAATAGGTATTTAGTTACAGCATTATAAAATTTAAGTTTATTGTACAAGAACAAAGAAAGCAACAATGTGTATAGAAGAACACTTGCGATTGAAATTATAACCGCAGCTATAAGTCCAAAAGGTTGAATAAACAGGTAATTGGCAACCAATTCGGCTACCAGCACTATAAACAATGCATAAAATGAATAACGCTCAAGACCTGAAGTTTTTAATACAAGGTTTGCCGAACCAAACAAAGAATAAAAAACAGGAGAAATGCTCATGGCTACTAAAAGGATGTATAAGCCGGGTGAGGCAATATCAAAACTCTGCAGGTAAAAATACCCGATAGCCATTATGCCTGCAAAACATATTAACTGCAAAAAGATAATTGTTTTAGATGCATTACCGAACAACTTCCTTGCATCATCATATTTTTTTTCTGCAAACAAATAAGAGAACTTTTGCGGCAAAAAATAATTAAATAAAAAATCGGGTATAATCACCAATTCAGAAATACGAAGCAATATCTGGAATTTTGCAGCTTCATCATTTTTATTAAAATGCCCAAGGAACAAAAGTTCCATCCTTGTAAAAATGCTATAACCAAGGTATATGCACATGAAGTAAAAACACTTTGTAAACCATTTTTCGTTTTCTGAACTTACTTCAACACTTGGGAGAACAAAATTGTTTTTATACGTTTTAAACACAAATAAAAGCAATGTTGCAAACAGGATGGCAAATGCAATAATATTGATAATGTATAATGTTGAGAGGGAAATCTTCATGCTTTCAACATAAAAAAATAAGATTATTGCAAACAGCAATATAGGTTTCATAAAATCTTCTACCCACTGAACTTGTATTACTATGTGAAATATTTTTAAGAATGCTTTTAGTAAGCCAATGGCTGCAAACAAAAACACCAGTACCAGGAAATATTTTAGTTGCCCCGGCTGTATAAATGCAAACAGTAATGTATTGTACTTACTTAATAGCAGCATTGCAATACTTAACAATGCAAACAAAATAAAGAAACTTAAAACCGCAATAACAAGAATACGGCTACTGCTAATTTTACCATCCTTTGTTTTGGCAAGCAGGGGAATTTTTTGAATAAGGTATCCATCCCAACCAAAAGCTACAATGGTGCTGCATAATGTAACCCAGCTTATAAATACACTGAATTTGCCAAACAGGCTGAGGCCAATTATCCTAACAAGAAAAATATTAGTAACATATACCAATACCAGCCCTATTGCCCACAGGAAAAATGTTTTACTTAGCTTTGATAATTCAACCGTATTATCAAAATAGTTTTTCCTGATGGCGGCAAAAAATTTATCCATTTTATTTATTTGGAAGCAATAAAATTAATGAAACTACTACCAGTAAAAAAAAGAAAGATAGCTATATTCTTCACGTCGGGCATTGGAGATACGGTGTTGCATGTACCGCTCATGAAAGCATTAAAACAAAAACAGTTTATCATTACCTGCATTTTTATTTCACGGTACGATAATGATTGCCTGTTTGATGATAGCATTGCAGATAAAAAAGTTTATTTAAAAACTAAATTATCGATGTTATTGTATGCCATCACAAGACTCAAACACTTTACCAATGTATATATTAATCACCTGGAAGAAGGTAGATGGGTAAAGCTTTTGGCCTGGCTTTGCGGAAAAGTGGTTACAAAATCTACCAGGAAGAAAAATAAAGGCAAGCTGCACAAAAGGATAAAACCATGCGATAATTATTTTTCGGATGCAGAGCAAAATTTGTATTTACTTTTTAGTAAGTATAATGCAACTATTAAAGACATTCGTGATTTTTATTTACCATCGCCTATACTAAATGAGGAAATCTTAAATAAGTTTGAATTAACAAGAGATAAAAAAAGATTTTTTGTTTTGCAAGTTTCGGCTGGCAATAATCTTACGCCTTTTAAAAACTGGCCTATTAATTATTGGCATAAAGTAGTAAATAAATTATGCCTCCATTACCAGCAATTTGAATTTGTTATTATTGGAGACAATACTGAAACAGGTTTTGTTGCAGGTTTTGAAAATTTACTTTGCAATAACTTAAAAATACTGATAGGAAAAACAAGTGTGGAAGATGCCTGTAACCTGATTGCAAAAAGCCACGGCTACATTGGTCTCGACAGCGGTTTTTTGCATATTGCCGTTGCCTTGCAAAAAAAGACCCTGGCAATTTTTGGAGCCTCTAATGAAAAACTATATGGCTATGGAATGATTGACCCTATCAACCACAAGGAAATAATTGCTGAAATTGGCTGCAGGCCTTGTCATGGCTGGAAATGTGTAAACAGCAGCAGAGTTAGCAACCCATTATTATGCCCCGATTTTGCCTGCCTAACATCTATTGAGCCTAAACTTGTTTACGAAGAAATTGTTACCCATTTTTCTTTATAGTGCTGCTAAGCTTATCATTTGCACTTGTAGGTTCATCATATTTTGCAAACCATAAGCAAAGTAAAAAAGCCACCCACGAAAAATAATTAATCCGCATTAAAACAAAATCAAACAAAACAAACAGTAGGAACAAAAGTATTAACAACTTATCAAACTTTTTTGTAAAAAAACCAACCACAAACGATAACTCAACCAAAACTGTAAATAAGTACAGCAGGTACGATATTTTATAATGCACAATAAGGTAATGAATTAAATTTGCAAACCAATCGAATGGCTGTTGCGAAATATAAGCTGCATGTTGTTTTACAAGTATGCCACTCATCTCTTCTAAATTAAAAACCCCGCCAGCCCTCAGTTTCCATAAACCGGTTGAAAAAAATATCATTAAAAAAATATAGCGCAAACAATGTAGCAAATAATAAAAACCTCTTTCTGTTTTTATTATAAAAAGCAGGGGCAACAATATCCATCCCATAAACCCTTCTATACTTAAAGTAGAAAATGTTGAAAGCAGCAAGGTATATACCAGGTTGTAACCACTGTTTAATAAAGCTACATAAGGTTGCGTTTTCCTGTTAATACTGTAAAACAATAGCAATGGTAATAACAGGTATATTATATCAAGCAAAAGCCTTAGGGAATGATTATGAATAACTGATTTTTGGACACCTGTTAAAAAAAGAAGATTGAGTGTAACATCAAGCCTGTTAAGGAAAAACAGTGGCTTAAGCTGATGCAGCAATAAGCCGTTAAAAAACAACCAGGCATAGCTGAGCAAGAAGCAGGCAATATAAAAGTAAGCCGCTTTTTTTCTATGAAATTTATTGAGTTCCAATTTCAAGCAGTTTTGATGCTGTACCAACAGGTTCTAAGCTATCGCCATTCCAAACAAAATTTTGCCTGGTTAATTTTAAAGAATGTACCGGGTTACCTGTTATTGATTCAACCTTTGTTTTATACCAGTGTACAAACATGCTATCGTTAATATCGTTTTGGTAATTGCTTTTTTTCATAAATCCTGCTAATCCTGTATAGCTGATATATTTTTTAATGGTAGCATAAGTCGCTTCATTTACGCTTGCCTGTTTCTCGTAGTAATCAGGAAAAACCTGTAACATATCCCTGTTAGTGAGTGAAACATCTGCATTACGGATGATGTTATCATTTACCTCTACCTTGTAAACAACTTGCGTATCCTTCACATGAAAAATGCTGCTGTACATGCCAAACTGTAACATAGGTGTTGCCACAACACCCCATTTAAAATTTATAAACAGGAACAATAAAGCGCCTGATACAAAAAAAACACAAAGCGCTTTATTATATTGATACAGTTTTTTAATGAACATACAATTGTTTAAAATGAAACTGCTTAGTTATAAATCCTCAACGATTATTTCAGGCTGTTTATTATTGCAGCAAAATCTGCAGCTACTAAACTGGCACCACCAACCAGGCCTCCATCTACATCAGGCTGGGCAAAAATTTCTTTTGCATTATTTGCTTTTACACTGCCACCATATAAAATAGAAATACTTTCAGCCACTGCAGAACCATATTGCTTAGCTATGACTGAACGTATATGTGCATGCATTTGCTGTGCCTGTTCATTGCTAGCGGTTTTACCGGTACCAATAGCCCAAATGGGTTCGTAGGCTATAACAAAACCTGTTAGCTGTTGAGCCGATAAATGAAAAAGGCTTTCTTTTAATTGGTTTTCTACAAAGGCATTTTGTGTTGCTGCTTCACGAATTGCTAAAGGCTCGCCACAACAAAAAATGGGTTTTAAACCGTTGGTAAAACACAGGTTTACTTTTTGGGCAAGCATGGCATGGCTTTCATTAAAATATTCCCTGCGCTCGCTATGCCCAAGTATCACATAATCCACATCAATACTTTTAAGCATTTCGGCGCTTACTTCGCCTGTAAATGCACCGGCATTTTTATCATAGCAGTTTTGAGCAGCCACAAACACATTTTTTTTACCAGCCAGCTTATTTTTTATATTGATCAGATATGGAAATGGCACTCCAAAAACCGCTTCCTGGTTATCTTTAAGCTGGTGAGGTGTAACCAACAGTTCATCCATCAAAGCATTAGCCTGTTGCAGGGTTAAATTCATTTTCCAGTTTGCTGCAGCAATTTGTTTTCGCATGTTTATCTTTTTTTATTGAGCAATTAAAAATACAGGTAGGTCAATTTATTTTATCAGTACATTTTGTAAATATCCGTCAAAATTTGTTTTTCTCTTTCAGTTATTGATTGGCCTTTTAGTTTTTTCCAGTTATCAATATCAACCAATGCCTTTTTAAGTTTGTACTTTGTAATTCCATCGGCACCCCACGAAAAACAGGGAATAAGTTTTGGCGTAAGACCTGTTGCAAATATATTGCAACATACGCCGGCCACGGTACCTGTATTAAAAGAAGTGTTGATGGCTGCTTTTGAATAATCGCCCATTAATAAACCTCCTTTATTTCCTGCACTCATTTCTTTTTTATCGGCATCGGCACAATATTTTACATCGCCGGCATTATTTTTTAAGTTGCTATTACTGGTGCCTGCACCCAGGTTACACCATTGGCCCAGCACGCTATCGCCTAAGTACCCATCATGTGCTTTATTGCTATAACCAAACAAAACAGAATTTTTTATTTCGCCACCAACTGTGCACTGGGGGCCAATGGTGGTGGCTCCATAAATCCTGGTACCCATTTTTACAACGGCTCCATCGCAAATGGCCACTGGGCCACGTAACATGCAGCCTTCCATAATCAATGCATTTTTTCCAATATACACAGGGCCTTCATCGGCATTTATAAAACAATGTTTCATTTGTACACCGGCTTCAATAAAAATCTGGGAAGGGTTTATTAATTTATTGGTTGCAGAAACAGCCCTGCTTTTTCTGCCTGTGGTTAATAATTCAAAATCCTGCCGCAATGCCCAATCATTTAACTGAAAAATCTGCCAGGGATAATGAATGGCTTTCATCTCTCCTTTAAATACCACCGGGTTGTTTATTTTTATTTTATGCAGGCCTTGTATTTCTTTATTCGAAAACTTATATGCCATGGCACCTTCGTTGCCCGATGTAAGAAATTCTCCATTCTTTAATTTTTTTATCTTACTGATGATGGCTTTTGTAGGCAGTACATTTGCATGTACCATCAGGTAATCCATATAGTCAATACCTTTTTCAATTTTTATCGATTGTATCCCATCCAGGTAATTATCTTCCCATTTATCGACCGATGAAATTGAAAGGTATTGCTCCCATTTTTCACGAATGGTTAAAATACCAATCCGTATATCCTGTATATGCCTGGTATAGGTAAAAGGATGCAGGTTTTCCGGTTTACAATATTCTTCGGTGAAGATGATTTTTTGCATGTAGTAAAAATAGCAGTTTACACCGTATTCACATCATTATACAAGCAAGTAATTAGAATTTTAATTACTAAAATAAAAAGTAAAAAAAAAAAATCCCCCCGGAGAACCGAAGGGACTTAAAGTATAGCCATGAAAAACAAACTTTAAATAAAGATAATAATCTCTATTAAATTATTTAGTCTTTTTTGAATAGCGTTTATTAAACTTATCAATACGGCCTGCTGTATCTACCAATACATTTTTACCGGTATAAAATGGATGAGAAGTGTTTGAAATCTCCAGTTTTACAACCGGGTATTCATTTCCATCATCAAAAACAACGGTTTCTTTTGATTCGGCAGTAGAACGGCTTAAAAACTGAGTACCATTACTCATATCCTTAAATACAACTAACCTGTAATTAGCTGGGTGAATTCCTTTTTTCATATTAATTATCAATGTTTTAAATACGGATTTTGCCGTATTATTATTTAAAGCAGCAAAATTAAGGTTTTTTTATTCAATTTTAGCAGACAGCCAGGTAATTGTTAAAATCCTTAGCTTTTCATGTTAATAAACTGTAATGCAATACCCAGGTTCCACCCCTTTGCTGCCTGTATCACCTGCTGTAAATCATCAATTTTTTTGCCAGATACCCTAATAATATCATCCATAATAGAAGCTTGCACTTTTAAACCGCTCTCTTTTATAAGTTTCACAATTTTTTTTGCATCCTCCTGCTTAATACCATTGCGTACCGGCACTTCTTTTTTTACGATTTTACCACTAGGATAAGTTTCTTTACTTAGGTCGTATATTTCTGCTGCCAATCCCTGTTTCATACTTCTGCTAATCATCACATCTGTTATCTGGTTTATTTTCATATCACTATCCGCTTCCAGGTTAACTTTAAATTCTTTTTTATTGAGTTCAATCAGTACATGTGATCCTTTAAAATCAAACCGGTTGGTTATTTCTTTTATAACAGTATTGATGGCATTGTCTAAAGTTTGTAAATCTACTTTACTTACTAAATCAAATGAAGGCATGGTTGCTTGTTTTTTCAAATTTACCAATTAATGCCGAATGAAAAAACCGGGTGCCAAATGATTTTGAATACCAGGCACCCGGCAATGGGCATTAATTTTATTTAAACAAGTATGAATTAATTTGCTCCCTTTACCCTGTTTTGCTCATCACTGGCGCCGCTAGTACGCCTGCTGCCTGCATTTAATTTTCCTTTGTTAAAACGGTATGAAAAGGTAAGGCTTACAGCACGGTTATCATGTACATTTCTGAAACTTATATCTATATTACTGTATTTACTATATCCCTTAAACACACTTGTGGCAAAAATATCTCTTACATTTAAACGAATACTGCCTTTGTTTTTAAGAACCTGTTTGCTGATACCTGCATTAACTTGCACAATGGGTTGAATGTATATTACTCCTTCCATACCCTTTGTGCGGTAAACGCCACTTAACTCTGCAGCCCATCCTTTACCAAACTTAAATTGCTGCTGAAGTTGTGTTAAGAAACTAGTGACACCTATTGAAATGTTTTCATTATTTACTGTGCCTGTAAAGTGGTTATTATACACATTGGCATAAACACTGGTTGTCCACCATTTTGTAATTGATTTATTTAAACTAACAGCTAAGCCTACCTGTTTACTTTTAGCAATATTGGCTTTTTTAATGAAAGTTTCGTTTGTAAGTTCATTTTGCTCAAACACCTGCTGTATAATATTATTAGTATTAGTGTAATTAAGCGTAGTGGTTAAAAAACCCTTATAAGTATGGCTTAGCTCTATATTATGTGCAAACTGCGGACTTAAATTAGGATTGCCCTGTTCAAATGTGTACCTGTCAAGAAAATGCACAAACGGGTTCATATCCTCGTAATCGGGCCTTTCAATACGACGGCCATAATTTAGCACAAACTGGTTTTTTTCATTGGCATTAAATTGAATGTATGCCGTAGGGAACAATTGAGTATACGACCTTTTGAATTTTGTTTCGGTGTATTCAAATTTGTTTAATACAGTGTTATAAGTATAACCTTTAGAAATACCATCAGAATTTGTATTCTCAACCCTTAAACCAACCTGTGCGCTCCATTTTTTACCCAGGGGCCTGCTGTAGTTAACATAAGCCGCATTAATATTTTCATTATAAATAAAATGATTGCTGCGCCCGCTGTCAAGAACAGACAAGTTATTTTTTACACTATCATATTGTGCATTGTTATCGTTGGTAACAAAACTTGATTTAATTCCGGCTTCAAATTTTGCGTCTTTTTTTAATGGGAGGCTGTAATCAATTTTACCGCTGTATATTTTAATATTGGTTGGCAAATTTCCATTCAATATTTCAGAAGGCTTTTTTTGATTTCCGTTGTTATCATAATAGGTACTAACTAAAGGTTGAAAACTGGTAGCATTATATTGAATATAATCGAGATCGGTAGTAAGCTCCTGCCCTGCCGAATCAAGCTTTGTTCTAAAATTTATGTTACCGCTAAAGTTTTTCCACTTTTCGTTATTAGAAGTGAATGCTTTTGTTTGTTCGGTAAGGTTATAGTTTGGGTCGTAAATTAAAGTATTGGTATTGCTTTTCCATTTACCAGGGTTAATAAAACCGTTTATTACCACTCCAACAGTAGAATTTTTAGAAACAGAATAATCTACCCCAATTTTTGCATTATAATTATGCCTTTTATTTTCCATATCTGTTTGCTGATCAAAAACAGATTTTATATTTTTTGTTTGCACATCCCTGAAATTCCTTAAAATATACAATTGCTGAGTACGGTGGTAACTATTAAAATTAACATTGCTAAAAAAGTTAAATTTCTTGTTACGATAATTAAAGCTTACAGCTTCATTAAACATTGCATAGCGGCCTTGTGAGTAACCAGATGTTATACTTCCATTATAACCAAACACTTTATTCTTTTTGGTTTTAATGTTAATAATACCTGCATTACCAGCAGCTTCATATTTTGCCGGAGGGTTGGTCATTATCTCAAGTTGTTCCAATTGGCTCGATGTCATGTTACGAAGCATATTGGCCAGGTCGGGGCCGCTTAAATAACTTGGCCTGCCATCAATGTAAACAATTACACCTGCTTTACCTTTAAGGCTTATGTTACCATCTTTATCTACACTTACACCGGGTGCTTTTTCCAACACTTCAAGTGCTGTGCTGCCTGTGCTTGTAATAGATGCATCCACATTTACTATGGTCCTGTCTAACTTTCTCTCAATTAAAGGCTTTTTAGAAGTAACCACCACTTCTTTTAACGATTTATCGGCAGGAACTAATTGTAATACACCAACACTTGCTACAGAATTAGCTTGTGAAATGCTAACAATATTACTGTAAGTGTTGCTATGGCCAACCGAAGTTGCCATTACCAGGTAGCTACCTTCATCTACATTGTCAAAAGAAAAATTACCGGCTTTGTCGGTAAGGGCTGTTTTTACCAGGCTTGAATCTTTTGATTGCAGGAGTGAAACAGAGGCGGCATCTATAATTTTTTGATTACCCCCATCTTTAATGCTCCCGTTAATTTTACCGTTTAAAGCGGATTGGGCAAGACTGCATACGGCAATGCTCATAGCAGCCAAAAGGCTGAAAAATTTTTTCATGGCTATACTTTGTTTTTTGTGGCCTTCCCAATGGCTGTTGGGATATGGCCGTTTGTTTTTCAAATAAAGCAGTTATATACTTTAATAACTACTTCGTAAAGGTAGGTACTATGTGTTACATAGTACATTGTTTTATATTAGGCGGCAAAATTTAAGGATAACTGGCAATTAAACAATATACGTACAAAACAAAGTGAGGTTACAGAAATTTGAAGAAACAGCTAAAAGTACTACTAATTAGAAGTTTTTGCTTTTCGTTTTACTATAAATATCAATATAAAACCAGCTATTACTAATGCTACTGATATTATTTCGGCCTGGGTAGGATGAAAGCCAAAGATTGAATATTTGTTATTTACCCTGAATAGTTCTACCGTAAAACGTTCTAAACCTGTTACAATTAAATATATGCCGAACATAACACCCGGCACTTTTATTTTACGCCTTAAACTCCATAATAAAATAAATAATAAAGTACAGGCAATGGTTTCGTATAAAGGTGTAGGAAAAACAGGTTGAGGAAGCACCCTGCAATGTTCATCATCGCAGCCGGGCATAAGCACACCATCTTTGTTTACATTGTTTGGATAATTATAAGCAATCATCCAAACAGGTATAAATGAAGGCGCTTTTACAGATTTATGCGGAACCTTATAAAGGCTTTCATATATACGGTCAGTTACCTGTTCTAATACCGAATCTTTATTATACACCTGACCCGAAAGAAAATAGGCCTTATTTTTTTCAAGGTTTTGTTGGTATTCTCCGGGGCCTGCTATTGCCACTTTACCTTCAGCATTGGTTATATATGCACTGTTAAAAATACCCCAATCACCATCGCCGCTTACCTGGCAACCAATACGGCCCACTGCATAAGCAAGCAATAAAGCCAATCCGGCTGCATCCACCAAATGAATAATTTTAATACCTTTTTTTGCTGCATACCAGCAAATGGCAATTGCTGCTACAATCAAGCCTCCGTAAAAAGTTAATCCGCTTACAGAAAACAGCCTGCCGATGGGGTCTTTAATAAAGTCATCCCAGTTTTCGAGGTTATCAAAAAATTTGGCGCCAATAATTCCAAATATTAATCCAAGAATTATGATGTCGCCCACTCTATCGTGTGGCCATATTCGAACTTTACGACTTTCGGGTTCTTTAAGTTTTTGTTTGTTTTTTTCGTACCATTTAAACCAGGCTAATAAACCACCAAGCAGCAAACCTCCTAACAAATTCCCTTGTGAAGAAAAAATATATTCCTGCGGATTTACATCAACAGGTTTATTAAAAAATAAACCAATTAATTTATATCCAAAAACAAATCCGGCTAAAGCATTTATAATAAGCTCACTAACAGAAGCAGGTTTACCTACAGTTATCATTTCTTCCCGTGGAGATAAAAGGCCCTGCTTTTCTTTTCGCTGCAGTTCTTTACTTAATACGATGGCTGCTGCAACAAATCCCATGGCCACCATCAGCCCGAATGTATTTAAAAAACTTAAGCCATTCCACTTTACACCAAACCAGTCTTTAAACACATAATATAAATTGGGATACATTTTTTACCTAAGGTTTTAAAATTAAGACTGCAATATACTACTTAGCATAATATAAGAATGCTTATATGTACCTGCAGGTTTATTATTAGCTATGAATTGATAAAAAAACCTCCTGCAAAAATCAGGAGGTTGATATAGTACTTACTAATTGTATCAATTGCAATATTGTTCAAAAGCGCCATTAAGGTTATCGGCAATCATTTGTGCACTGCGGCCTTCAATATTGTGACGTTCTATAAAATGTACCAGTTTACCATCTTTAAATAAAGCAATAGAGGGTGATGATGGTGGGTAAGGCATCAGGTGCTCCCTTAATTTTTTTACTGCTTCAATATCAAAACCTGCAAAACTGGTAGTCATGTGGTCGGGTTTTTTTGTAGCATTGGCAACAGCTAACAACACACCCGGCCTTGCGGTACCAGCACTACAGCCACATACAGAGTTTATCATCACTAATGTTGTGCCTTTTTCTGCAAGTTTATTTTCAACAGCTTCTGCAGTTAATAATTCAGTAAAGCCATTTTCGGTTAGTTCTTCCTTCATTGGTATTACTATCTCTTCCGGATACATATCTTATTTTTTTTTTTTTGAGACACAAAATTACATACTTCTTTTAAAAATCTTTGAAGCAAATATTAGTATTCCCAATATCGAAATAAGCAAAATGAGAAATAATGACATTTTCGAATTAGCGAAACAGACATTATGACTTTAAATTATATCTTATGTTGAATTTTTGTCGCATTATTTGTGCTGGAACATAATTTGAAGTCAACAATATGAAACTAAAATTTTAAAAACTATAAAAAATAAAGCTATGACTTACGTAAAAGTTAACAACCCAATCAACAAATCATTTGATGGTTTGATGAATGAATTATTTAATGAACTGCCTATTAGTTTTGGCAAATCAATCAGGGAAGATGTATTGCATTTTCCTCCGGCAAATATCATCGAAAGCGATGAGGCGTATAAGATTGAAATGGCTGTGCCGGGTATGGATAAAGCCGATTTTAATGTAAAGCTTGATGGTAATATTCTAAATATCAGCAGCGAAAAAAAGGTAGAGACTTCTTCTGAAAACGAAAAGATGGTAAGAAAAGAATTCAGCTATAAATCTTTTAAACGCAGTTTTACTTTGGATGAAAAGATTGATGCCGCAAATATTTCGGCTAAATATGAAAATGGAATTTTAAAACTTGAACTTCCAAAAAAAGAAGAAGTAAAAAACATTGCAAAAGAAATAGCCATTCAATAAAGCATAGTTTTTTTTCATAAATACATACAGTTGGTTTGGTTTCGTCAAAGACGAAAAAGAAAGCTTTCCTATTCTTAGGCAAGCTCTTCTTTTTTAAATATACAAGTGACAATATTTAAAATAACATCACCCCAGTTAATCGCAATTATTTCTACGTCGGGTATCTATCAGGTACTGTATCTTCCATACATTATTTATCCTTACAAGCTGAAATGAGTTTACACCGCAATGGCTAAATTTCCCTTTATAATAAAATTTATAGGGTGTCCAGGCAATGGCAAGGTCTGCATCCACTTTTACTACATCAAAACTTACCTGTTCATCTGCATCACCTGCCGGCAGTTTGCCAATGCTTTCAATAAATGCACTCACCTCATCAGTTTCTACCACAACTTTTCCACTCCTGGTATTTATTGTTTGTAAAATAGCGCTATCGGTAAAAACTGTCTTTAGCAGTACTGTATCGCTTGTTTTCATTGCTTTAAATAGATTATTTATAACTGCTTTTACAGAATCGATAGAAGTTTGTGCTTTTACCGTTACAGCAAACCCCGATAACAGAATGATACAAATTGCTTTTTTCATGTTTGATTATTTATACCCCAATATCTTCAGCATGCTTTGGCTGCTTTGTTGCTTTGCATATACCCATTCAACCAGTTTGCCATTTTTATCTTTTTCTATTATCACATGCTTAGGCGAAGGTATCAGGCAATGTTTGATTCCACCATAACCACTAATCTGGTCCTGGTAAGCACCCGTATGAAAAAATCCAACATACAAAGGCTCCTTATTGGTCTCCAGTCTTTCTTCTTTGTTTGTTTTTATTTTTGGTAAAAACACTTCATTGATATGTTCTTCACTGTCGTAATAATCGTGCCCATCGCAGGTTATGCCGCCTAATACAACCCGCTGGTACTCATTCTCCCATTTATTTATGGGCAGCATCAGAAACTTTTCACCAATGCCCCATGTATCGGGCAATGTAGTAATAAAAGAAGAATCTATCATATACCAGGTTTCCCGGTCGTTCTGCACTTTTTTCCCAATCACGCTGTAAATATGTGCCATGCTTTCTCCCACAGTAAAACTTCCAAACTCAGTATAAATATTTGGCATCTGAACTTTAGCTTTCTTACATCCTGTTTTTATATTCCTAACAATTTCATTAATCATAAACTGGTAATCGTAATTAAAGCCCAGGGAATGTTTTATAGGAAAGCCTCCACCAATATTAATTGAATCCAACTCCGGGCAAATTTTTTTAAGCTGGCAATACAATGCAATACTTTTTTGTAATTCGCTCCAGTAATAGATATCATCCTTGATTCCTTTGTTTAAAAATATATGCAGCATCTTTAGCTGAAACTTATCTTCATTGCCTTCTATCTCATCCACATAAAACTCCAATATGTCTTTTGCCTTAAGGCCAAGCCTGCTGGTATAAAACGGAAAAGTAGGCTCTTCCTCAGCTGCAATACGTATGCCCAGTTTAAAAGGTTCATTAATACGTATGCTACGCTTGTACATGTTCAGCTCTTCCTTATTATCAAGTACCGGTATTACATTTTTAAAACCATCATTAATAAGTTTGGATATTCGGCTGGTATAATTCTTTTGCTTAAATCCGTTACAAACAATATGGATATCCTTGTTGATTTTTCTTTTTTTGTATAGCGAGTTAACTATATCAATATCGTATGCATACGAGGTTTCAAGATGGCAGTTATGCTTTAATGCTTCTTCTACTATAAAACTAAAGTGCGAACTTTTGGTACAATAGCAATAATGGTATTCCCCTTCATACTTATGTTTTTTAAATGCATTGGCAAACATTTTTTTCGCCTTATTAATTTGCATGCCAATCTTAGGCAGGTAAGTAACTTTTAATGGCGTGCCATGTTTATCAATCAGCGCTTTTAAATTTACATCATTGTATTGCAGGTATTCGTCTTTAAGGTTAAACCCTTCCTGCGGAAAATTAAATGTTTGTTCTACAAGGCTGGCGTAAGTATTGTTCATTAACTGGTAAGAAGATTTTTTAGTGGCCGATAATATTTTACAAAAATAACCGAATGTACATATTTATAACATAAAAAAAACCGGAACTGAATTAATCAGCTCCGGCAATATGGATGTATGTGACCGGTTTTATTTAACCGAGTCAATCAATTTCTTAAAAGTTTCAGGTTCATTCATTGCCAAATCGGCTAAAACTTTACGGTTTAGCTCAATACCTTTTGTATTAAGCTTGTTGATGAACTGGCTGTAAGTCATACCTTCGGCTCTTACGGCTGCATTAATTCGTGCAATCCACAGTGTGCGGTAATCACGTTTTTTTAATTTACGGCCAACGTAGCTATACGTTAAACCTTTTTCCATTACGTTTTTAGCAACGGTATATACATTTTTACGCTTACCATAAAAACCTTTGGCAGCTTTTAATATTCTTTTGCGGCGAGCCTTGCTGGCTACTGCATTTACTGAACGTGGCATATCTTAATTAGTTAAAAGTTAAAAGTTATAAGTTTAAAGTTGAAGGTCCCTGTTTATTTTAGACCCAATAAACGCCTTACAAAATGCAGGTTTGTATCTGCTACAACTCCATCCTTACGCATAGCACGCTTGCGCTTGGTTGATTTTTTTGTTAAGATGTGACGTTTAAAAGCTTTTTGGAATGTGATTTTACCGGTTCCGGTAACTTTAAAGCGCTTCTTTGCGCTGCTGTTGGTTTTAACCTTTGGCATTACATAACTGTTTTTAGTTACTCCCTGCTGGCGGCTCTGCAAGGGCAGAACACTTGTTGGGCCTTGTGGGAAATGTCTGAAAAAGTGATTTTTTCTTTTTCGGGCGGCAAAGATAAGGAGAAACTGGCAGAAATAGGCAGATTTTAATAAACTTTTTTGTAACAGGCTTTTATACCTTTTTTGTGGCATCGTTGCGTCGCACACTTGTACTGCATACCGCTATTCGTCCATCCCCTCCAAACCCCTTTCAGTTTTACTCGAGTTTTTTAGCATTTGGCTAATGGTATCTATTTCTGCAGCCGAAAAATACCGCCACTTTCCGGTGGGCAGGCCTTTTAATATTATGTTCATAATACGGGTGCGTTTTAAACTTTCAACACGATAGCCTAATGCTTCGCACATACGCCGTATCTGCCGGTTTAAACCTTGTGTAAGTATAATTTTAAATAGGTTTGGCCCTTCCTGCTTTACAAAACATTTTTGGGTAACCGTACCCAATATGCGTACACCGTTACGCATTTTTTGTAAAAAATCAATTGTGATTGGCTTATCAACCATTACTATGTATTCTTTTTCGTGTTGGTTACCGGCACGCAGTATCTTATTTACAATATCACCATCATTGGTTAAAAATATCAACCCTTCGCTGCGTTTATCCAACCGGCCAATAGGAAAAATCCTTGATTTGAATTGTACAAAATCAATGATATTGGTTTTATCTTTTACATCGGTGGTACAGGTAATGCCTTTGGGTTTATTAAATGCAATGTAAACTTCTACTTTCTTTTTTTTACTGATGGGCTCACCATCTACTAACACTATATCGCCTGCGGCCACCCTGTTTCCCTTCATCGCTTCTACACCGTTAATTGTAACCCTTAACTGTTCAATATATTTATCCGCCTCACGGCGGCTGCAAAACCCCGTATCACTAATGTATTTATTTAAGCTGGTATCCATAATGCAATTTGTAAAAATAAAAAGGGAAGTGAAAACTTCCCTTTAAAAAAGATATAATGGTTGCTTAATTGATTTTATTGGCGGCCAATTGTTTTCTTTTAGAGAGCTTTGCTTTGGGGGCAAACATCACCTGCATACGCTTTCCTTCCATTTTAGGCATGCTTTCCAATGCACCCACTTCTTTTAAGCGATCGGCAAATTTCAATAACAACAATTCGCCCCTCTCTTTAAACATAATAGCTCGTCCTTTAAACTGTACATGGGCTTTTACTTTATCGCCATCAGCCAAAAACTTCTCGGCATGTTTCACTTTAAATTCAAAATCGTGGTCATCGGTATTGGGTGTAAAGCGAATTTCTTTAACCTCACTGGTTTTAGACTTCGCTTTCATTTCTTTTTTCTTTTTCTTTTCTTCGTACAAGAACTTGTTATAGTCAATAACCTTACAAACCGGAGGATTAGCACCGGGAGAAATTTCAACTAAATCAAGGTCAAGGGACTGAGCAATTCTTTGAGCTTCTTCTTTAGAATAGATACCGGTTTCTACATTATCACCTACCAATCGTACTTCGGGTACTCTTATCATGTGATTGGTTCGGTGTTCCTGTTGTTGCTCTTTTTTAAATCGGGGATTAAAGGCTCCTTTGGGCCTGGGTGGAAATGCCATTTATTATTTTTAGTTTACAATGTTGTTTCGCTAATCAAAAGTATAATTTTTATTTAAGATATGCTACTTGCAATATATTTATTCTTTAAAAATAAAAAATATTACTGCCTTATTTTTCTTATTCGGCTAACCTGTCTTTAATTTCCTTTGAAACTTCCATAATGAATTCTTCAACCGGTTTTACGCCAATATCTCCTTTACCATGCCTCCTTACCGACACTTTACCATCACTCATCTCCTTTTCGCCAATTACCAGCATATAAGGCACTTTGGCTATTTCGGTATCCCGTATTTTTTTACCAATCTTTTCGCTGCGGTCGTCAATTTCGGCACGTATATCGGCTTTTATTAGTTTTTGCAAAACCGTGTTTGCATAATCCATAAACTTATCGCTAATAGGTAAAACTTTTACCTGCAACGGTGCCAGCCATACCGGGAACTTACCGGCATAATGTTCCAATAAGAAACCGATAAACCTTTCATGAGTTCCTAACGGCGCCCGGTGAATAATTAATGGTATTTCGGGTTGGTTATTTTGGTTTGTAAATGTTAAATTAAAACTGCGTGATTGAGCAAAATCAACCTGGTTGGTGGCTAAAGTAAATTCTCGCCCAATGGCACTCCAAATTTGAACATCAATCTTGGGCCCATAAAAAGCTCCTTCGCCTTTTACTTCAATAAAAGGCACACCTGTTTCTATTAAAACATTTCTAACTAATTCTTCAGTTTGTAACCAAAGCTCGGGTTCGTTCACATATTTCTGCCCAAGTTTTTCGGGGTCGTGTAAACTAAGGCGCATCACATACTTTTCTATACCAAAAATTTTAAAATATTTAAGGTACATATCATTTACCGCCTTAAACTCACGGGCAAAATCATCTTTACTGCAATAAATATGAGCATCGTTCATGTGCAGGCAACGCACCCTCATCAAACCAAATAATTCGCCGCTTTGTTCGTAACGGTAACAGGTACCGTATTCTGCAATCCTTAGTGGCAGGTCTTTATAACTCCGCTGCTCCGCATCAAAAATTTTATGATGATGCGGACAATTCATTGCTTTTAAATAATATTTCTCCCCGTCCATTTCCATAGGCGGAAACATGCTATCGGCATAGTAAGGAAGGTGCCCACTTGTTAGGTACATACTCTCTTTGGCAATATGCGGTGTAACTACCCGCTTGTACCCTGCTTCTTTTTCTGTTTCCTTGGCAAGTTTTTCCAACTCTTCAATTATAACTGTGCCGTTTGGCATCCATAAAATTAAACCCGGCCCAACATTATCATCCATGGTATATATGCCTAGTTCTTTTCCTAGTTTGCGATGATCTCTTTTCTTTGCCTCTTCCATCATCAATACATATTCGTCAAGCTCTTTTTGGTTAGGAAAGGTTACACCATAAATACGGGTAAGCTGTTTATTTTTTTCATCGCCTTTCCAGTAAGCCCCTGCAATGCTTGTAAGTTTTATTGCTTTTATAGCGCCGGTTGATGGGATATGTGGCCCACGACATAAATCGGTAAAGCCACCCTGTGTATAAAAAGTTATTTCACCATCGTTTAAATTACTAATTAGGTCAAGTTTGTATTCGTCTCCTTTTTCAGTAAAATATTTTAATGCTTCAGCTTTAGGTACATCTTTACGGATATATTTATTATTCTGCTTTGCCAGTTCCTGCATCTTTTTTTCCAGTACAATCAAATCTTCTTCCGATATTTTTCTGTCTCCAAGGTCCATATCATAATAAAAACCTTTTTCAATAGCAGGGCCTACCCAAAATTTCACACCGGGGAATGCGGCCTCCACTGCTTCGGCCATTAAATGGGCCGATGAGTGCCAAAATGTGGATTTACCACCTGCATCATCCCAGGTTAATAGCTTAAGCGATGCATCATTATTTATTGGCCTTGTTGCATCCCATACTTCGCCGTTTATATCTGCAGCTAAAACTTTTTTTGCTAATCCTTCGCTGATGGATTTAGCTACATCAAAAGCGGTTACCCCGCTTTCAAATTCTTTTACAGCACCATCAGGTAATGTTATCTTTATCATATCTTTTATTACATGCCATTGGTTACTTACGCAGGCAATTTATTGTTGAGATGGCTACCAGTATAATGTAAATTATTTTATGGTTGGCAGCCAATTTTCAGGCTGCAAATTTAACGAGTTATTAGCTATTGAAAAATTTATCTAAAATATCTTTGTAAAGATGAATAGAATTTTACCATTCATATACTTAACCCTCTTCAGCAATATAGTTTTTGCACAAAATTTTACCGGGCAATGGAAAGGCGGATTTATTGATAAAAGCACTTCTTTTTCAGGATGGGGAGGAGACCAATGTGAATATGTGTTAGAAATAGAATGCAAAGGAACAAAAGTATCCGGTTACTCTTACACTTATTTCAGCGATGGCGGTAAACGTTATTACACCATTTGCAAACTAACAGGTAAATTAAATAAAGCCAGTAAATATATTGAAGTAACAGAAATAGAAAGAACAAAAACCAATGTACCTGTTAACATTCGTAATTGTTTTCAAATACACAAGCTTACGTATTTTAAACAAGGCGATAATGAAACTTTAGAGGGCACCTGGGTACCAGCGCCTAATCAGCAAGGCGATTGTGGATTTGGTACAACGGTATTATCAAGAAGGCTGCTTAAAAATACGTTTGCTTATTCTGGCAAAAAACCTACACCCAAATCACCTGTTGCCAAAGTAACACCTAAAAAACCTACTGCCCCATTAGTAAAAACAAAACCTACGGTAAAAAAAGCCGGGCCGGTTGCCAGTACAAAACCACCTGTAAAAAAATCTGAACCTGTAGCAAGTACTAAAACACCGGTAATTAAACAAAACCCCGATAAATTAAAATCGGAAGATGTAAAAACACCTGAAGAAATAAAACCAGATAAAACCGAACCTCCAATTAAAAAACAAGTATTATCCAATTATGAAAAACGTAATAGTGATATAATTAAAACTATTGTATTAAATAATAAATCTATTACCGTTGACTTATATGATAATGGTGAAATTGATGGCGACAGTATTTCGCTCTTCTTTAATAGTAAACTCATTTTATCACACAAACGCCTGAGTGATAAAGCCATCAGCCTGAGATTAAATATTGATGATACCAGGGATGAAAATGAACTTATCATGTATGCCGAAAACCTTGGCAGCATTCCTCCAAACACAGCATTAATGGTAGTACATGACGGTGATTACCGTTACGAAGTACGCATTTCTTCTGATTTACAAAAAAGCGGCGTCATCCGCTTTAAATATAAGCCTGATAGTAAACAATAAAATAATACTTGCTACGTTATAGGCTTAACCAATATCGGAATTTATCATGAAACCTATTTACCGGGGCTTATTGCTTTTTGCCTGTGTTTTAATAACTGCCATTACACTTAACTCCTGTGCAAAAAAAGACCATAGTACAGATTTACCTAAAGAACAACAGATTGTTGGCCAATGGGGTATCAACAGGGTTCAGCTTAGATTATACTCGGGAACTACATTTTTAAAAGATACCATCATACCGGCTATCCCCCAACCAAAAAATTATATTGTTTTTGATGCAGGCTCGGGGTTTGAATTTAAATACAACAGCGCTGTTTCAAATACAGGAACTTACCAATTTTCGGGAACCGATTCATTGATTGCCGTTACTCCTGGTGTTACTTATCGTTGGAAAATGTTAACTATGACCAATGTACTGTTTACCATGATGAACACTTCTACCAATAACCCTGCTTTTCCGGGATTAAAAGTAGAAACATATTTTACACTAACCCGATAATATAATAATTATTCATTGTTAAAGCATCTGCCAGTGGGTAGATGCTTTCTTTTATTTATACAATTTTCTCTACTTGATATTTTATGATGAGTATTCTAAGAAATGCACTTTACCTAAACCCGGTGATAAAGTAAAATGAAATATTTCTTTAGAATTTTACATTCCATGTAATAGCCGGTATTACCGGAAATAATGAAACCTGTTTAGCCTGCACCTGCAGGGTTCCATTAAAGGGGCTACCCGACTGATCGAAATAAATGAAATAGGGGTTTTTTCGGTTATAAACATTATACACACTAAACACCCATTCGCTTTTCCATTTACGTTTTGCATTCTTTTTGGGTGTAAGTATTGCAGCAAGGTCAATACGATGATAAGGTGGCAAACGGTATTCATTAATCCTGCTATACTCCTGGGTTAGTATGCCTCCAACAAAATAAAACCTTTCGGGCAGTGTGGCAGCATTACCTGTACCAAAAACAAAAGTGCCTGATAAACGCCACTTTTTATTCAGTTCGTAAACAGCAACTATGCTCATATCATTTCGCCTATCATATTTTGCAGGGTACTTGTTACCAAAATTTAATTGAGGAAACTTGCGCCATGTCCAGCTAAGGGTATACCCTATCCATCCCGTTAACCTACCTTTTGTTTTATTTATAAATAGTTCGGCACCATAACTCCAGCCATTACCAAACACAAAAGAATTTTCAGTGTCATCTAACCCAGTAGGTGTATAACCTTCTTTATATTCAATTTGGTTTTGCATCTTTTTATAATATAGCTCTACTGATGTTTCATACATATTGTCTTTAAAGTTTTTAAATAAGCCCGCAGCATAAAGCCAACTTACCTGCGGCTTTACTTTATAGGTGCTGGGCACCCAAATATCGGTAGGCAATGTAGTGCCGGCATTACTTACAAGATGAATGTACTGAAGGTTCCTGGTAACCGATGCCTTAACTGATGTTTCGTCGTTGATAGCGTAACGAACTGTAAGCCTTGGTTCAAGACCACCATAAGTTTTAACTGCTTTGCCTTTTGTATATACAGTACTATCTAACCTGTTACCATCTGCATCGGTTTCATAAATTTTATAAGGCCCTGTTTGCTGAAACCAGCTATACCTTAATCCTGCATTAACGTTTAGCTTATCATTTATCTCCCAGTCGTCCTGTATATACAAGGCAGCTTCATTACCAAATTTTATTTGTGCATTATTTGGTTTAAAAACGGTTGAATCCTGCCTGCCACTGATAACCGAAGGGGTAAATTTGTGATGTGTATATATTCCACCAAATTTTATTTTATGACCGGTATAAGGGTACAGGTCAAAATCCTGTTTAAGGCTTATATCTCTTATACCCGATGCCAGCTTCAATTCAAAATCATTTTGAACGGCATTAAATGAAAAATTATAATCGTTAAAAACTGCAGTAGTATTGCCAAAAAGTTTATTGTTAAATACATGGTTCCAGCGTAAGGTGGCGGTAGAGTTGCCCCACGGAATATTAATCTTTAAACTTTGCTTGCCATTTGTAAAATCAAACACATCACGGCCAAAATAACCACTCAGGTAAACCCTGTCTTTATCAGAAAAAATATAATTGGCTTTAGCATTCAAATCGTAAAAATAATAACCGCTTCCATGAAACTGATTTGACTTACCAATGAATGGTTTTATGATGGCATCAACATAAGTACGCCTCCCCGATAGGATAAATGATGATTTGTTTTTTTTGATGGGGCCTTGTATTGAGAGCCGAGATGCAATTAAGCCTAATCCTGCATCTACCTGTAATTTTTGATTATTTCCTTCTTTCATAGAAACATCAAGCACACTTGAGAGGCGCCCCCCATATTGTGCCGGCATTCCTCCTTTAATAAGCGTTACATTTTTTATCGCATCAGCATTAAAGATAGAAAAGAAACCAAACAGATGACCGGTATTATATACAGGTGCATCATCTAACAAAATCAGGTTTTGATCGGGGCCTCCACCTCTAACATATATACCGGCGCTGCCTTCACCTGCATTACGTACACCGGGCAGCAACTGTACCGTTTTAAGCAAGTCAACTTCTCCTAAAAATGCAGGTATAGCTTTTATTTGTTCGATGGGCAATGTTACTTTTCCCATTTGAGCATTTTTAACATTGGCATCACGCTTTTTTGTAGATACCACTACTTCCTGTGATAATTTTATTTTAGGTAATACCTCAAAATTCAACTTAATATCTTCGGTAAGGTTTATTTGATGAACTTTTTGCCGGTATCCAATAAAAGAACATATCAAGGTGTAACTACCTTCGTTTAGTGTAATAGAATAAAATCCATAGGAATTGCTGCTTATACCTTTAGTAAGCCCTTGTACAGAAATGGTGGCTCCAATAAGGGTTTCGCCATTCAAAGAATCTTTAACATAGCCGCTTATAGTATATTTTTTTTGTGAAGCTGCAGTTAATGAAGCTATCATAAAAAATAAAATACAGTAAGACTTTTTCATAGAGCCTTTGCTTATTTGCTATGTTTTAAAGCATGTTATTTTGCTTTAATGGTATCTTTAACCATTCCACAATGCAACATAGTGCCTTTATATTCAGGATGGTTTTTACCCAGGTAAGGGTTAAAGATTTCTTTTGTGGGGCTTATCCAGTTAGCACCTTTATCATCACCAAATGCCATTGGACAATTTTGCCAATACATTTTTTCGCCTTCGTAATTTACAATTTTAAAAAAGGGATACAGGTTTTCTGACACCATGCTAAAATCTTTACGAATTTCTGTTATATCAGTTTGTGTTAACAACGATGCAGCGTTTGCCTTTATATTCGAAAAGTCGTTCATTGCAACATCATAAATACCTGTTGTGTCTTTTTTCAGTTCTTCCATGGGGATACTATCCATTAACTGTATAAATTTTTGTGTACTCATTTTTGCTTTTGCTGTATCAGCATCAACAAGTGCCGATGAAAGGTCAAAATATGATTTCATGGCAACTTCTACAGCAGCATTAAAAGTATCGGAATGTTTTTTTAGTGTAATCGGCGCTTGTTTAGGCCCATTATCTCCATATTTTTCTTGGCTAAACTTATACCAATAGTAACCGGCAACAGCCAGTATGAGAAACAATACTGTCAACAATATTCTTTTCATGCTTTCAATTTTTTACAAATCTAAATACTCAAAAAATAAATTACGCCTGTTAAGGCAATAATTTTTGATATTGTAACAGATATTATAGTTAAAGGTTCGATATTCGTTACTTTTGCCGCAAATTTGTACACTGATTTTATTACCTATGCTATTAGGATTACAAAATATAACTTTTGAGTTTGGTGCACGAACCATTGTACAGGATGCAACCTGGCATATTCAACCCAATGAACGTATTGGTTTAATAGGTTATAACGGAACAGGAAAATCAACCTTGTTAAAAGTACTTACCGGCCAATATTTACCTAACAAAGGCACAGTTGAAAAAGGAAGGGAAACTACAATCGGTTTCCTGCACCAGGATTTACTAAGCTTTGATACAGATGATTCGATACTTGAAGTTGCCATGGGCGCCTTTGAAAGAGTGAAACTACTGGAAAAAGAAATTGAAGAGATAGGTAAAGAGTTGGAGAAAACCGGTGATGAAGCACTTGCACATGAGTATGCCGACCGCTTGCATGAATTGGAAATATTGGGCGGATATGATATTCACCATAAGTCGGAAGAGATATTACAAGGTTTAGGCTTTGCCAATGCAGATTTGCAAAAACCATATAAACTATTTAGCGGAGGTTGGAGGATGAGGGTGTTACTTGCCAAAATGATTTTAATGCGCCCTGATGTATTATTACTTGATGAACCTACCAACCACCTTGACCTACCGAGTATTGAATGGCTTGAAAAATATTTGGTGCATTATCCCGGCGCTGTAGTGATTGTAAGCCACGACCGTTATTTTTTAGACAAGATGGTAACAAAGATTGTTGAACTGTACCAGCAACAATTACATTTTTACACCGGCAATTACTCGTTTTATGAAACTGAAAAAGCCCTACGTATCGACATACAGAAAAAAGCATACGAAAACCAGCAGGATTATATAAGGCAACAGGAAAGGTTTGTTGAAAGGTTTAAAGCCAAGGCCAGTAAAGCAGCAGCTGCACAAAGTATTGTAAAGCGATTGGATAAACTGGAAAGGATTGAAGACGTGGAAATAGAAAGGCCTAACATACGAATTAATTTTACTGTAGATAAACAACCCGGCAGGGTACTATGTACACTTAAACATGTATCTAAAAGTTTTGGAGATATTAAGATTATAGAAAATACCGGAGCAGAGATTGACCGAGGCGATAAGATTGCTTTGATTGGCGCTAATGGAAAAGGAAAATCAACCTTATTAAGAATTATTGCAGGAACTGAATCATTTACCGGCGACCGATTATGGGGGCATAATGTTGAAGAATCGTTTTATGCACAACACCAATTAGAAGCGCTGGATTTGAATAATACTGTTTTGGAAGAAATGAAAACCAGCCGAAGTGGTAAAACCGACCTGGAACTTAGAAGCCTACTTGGTTGTTTCTTATTCAGTGGAGATGATGTAGATAAGAAAATAAAAGTATTAAGCGGAGGCGAAAAAGCAAGAGTGGCTTTGGCCAAAACAATTGTTAGTAAAGCAAATTTTCTTTTATTGGATGAACCAACCAACCACTTAGACATTCATTCGGTTGATTTACTGGTTGAAGCATTAAACAAATACGAAGGCACCATAGTTCTTGTAAGCCACGACCGTTATTTTATTAGCAGGATTGCCAACAAGATATGGGAAATAGAAGATTTTAAGATAAAAGAATTTAAAGGCAGCTATAAAGAATGGGAAGAATGGAAAGAAAGAAGAAAAACAGTGCAGCAAGTACCTGAAAAAATTACAGAGAAAATTATTGAACCCGTTATACAAAAGGAAAAAGAAAATACACCAAATACCTATAAGCGTGAACAAAAAGGTTCAATTGATAAAGAATTAAAAAAAGAAATTCAAAAACAGAAAAATCTTTTTCAAAAACTTGAAGAAAAGATTGCCCAGTTAAATAAAACAAAATTGCAACTGGAGAATGAGCTAACCCTTCCTTCCAATTATGAAAACAAAGCAAAATTCAAGGAAACAGAATCAGCCTATAATACTACAACAGCTGACCTTGAAAAAGCAAATGCCGAATATGAAATTGTATTTGAAAAACTGATGACATTAGAAGAAAAGATGAACGGATAGTTTACTTCATTATTAAAAAAAAATAATCCCCGGTAAAAAATTACCGGGGAATTTATTTATGAAACTAACTTAAATTATTAATAGTTCCTCAAAGTCATCTCTACTCTCCTGTTTTTAGCACGGCCAGCAGCTGTTTTGTTATCAGCAATAGGTTTTGTTTCGCCGTATCCAGTAGATGATAAACGGCTTTCATCAATTCCTTTACTTACTAAATATGCTTTTACAGATGCAGCCCTGGCTTCAGATAATGTCTGATTCTTTTCATCAGAACCCTGGCTATCAGTATGACCATCAATTTGTACTTTGTAAGAAGGGTTTTCGTTTAAAATAGTAACAACATCATTTAATTTAGGGAATGATTTTGCTAATAATTTAGAACTACCTGTAGAGAAGAATACATTTTTAGCAGCTAAATTAACACGCTTAATGATTTCTTCGCTAATAACCGGGCAACCAAAGTTTGAAGCCGGGCCTTTTTCGTTAATACATTTATCTTCTTCGTCATTTACGCCATCACCATCAGTATCTGGTATTGGGCAACCATTGTAACGGGCTAAACCAGGTACAGTTGGACACTTATCTTCTTCATCATTAATACCATCTTTATCAGTATCTGGTATTGGGCAACCCTGGTAACGAGCTAAACCAGCTACATCAGGACATTTGTCATCAGCATCAGTTATTCCATCTCCATCCCTGTCTGGGCAACCTTGCAATGAAGCAAGACCTTTAACATCAGGACATTTATCTTCTGAATCAATAACGCCATCGCCATCCCTATCAGCTGGTGGTGGTGGTGGTGGTGGTGGTGCAACAACTTTTACTTTTTCTCTTCCTACATTTTGAGCAACGCCAAAAGAATAGAACAGGTTATCGCCTAATACTTTTTTAGTGAGCGTCCATTTATATTGTCCTTGTAAAAATAAATAAGTGTAATTGTTGAAGTTAACCTGAAGGCCTACACCGGCAGGTACGTAAGCTCCTATATTACCCGTATAAAGCCCACCGCCAATACCGGCAGTTAAAAACGGATTAAATAAAGCTGCTTCAGGGAATAAGCGCAAGTTTAAAGCAGGTTCTAATTCTAAACCTACTTCAGTTCTGCCGGTTCTTCCATAAGAAATAGCCCTGTAATCTCTAAACATTGCATTGGCTTTAATAGACAGGTCGAGTCTTGAACCTAATCCTTTCCAAAAAGATAAAGAAAACCCTTTATCCATATCTTTTAATTTACTGTACACTTTTCCGGTTGCAGGATCTTTAATACCGGTAGGTGCATTAAAATCTGCTAAATTAAAATGTATGCCAATCAATGGCCCTTTTTTATCGCTGCTTCTCTTATTTTTTTGAGCAAAAGCAGCTGTGGCAAAAAGAGATAATGCCAGGATAAACGTTAGTTTTTGTTTCATAAACTTTAATTTAATTAAAATTTTTTATCTGAGTTATGTGCAAATATAATGTTAAATTAATGGAAAGGCAAAATTTGTAACTATTTTTATTGCTTTAGCAAAAATAATTAAAAATCAAACTTTTATTAGTTTCCATTTGCCTTTTTTAAATATGTAAATACTTATAAATGCCAAAATGGTTTCTGCTAATCCAATAGCTATATAAACTCCCAATGGGCCCATTAAAAAATATTTTGCAAGTAAATATGCCAATGGTATCTGTATGGCCCAAAAAACTACCAGGTTAATATAAGTGGGTGTGGTAGTATCTCCAGCCCCATTAAAAGCTTGTGTAATTATCATTCCATAAGCAAAAAACACATAGCCAATGGCTAAAACATGCAAGCAAAGTGTACCGGCTTGTACTGCAGGTTCATCCTGTATAAAAAACTTCATCAACTGTTCACCATAAATAAAAAAAGTAAATGCAACTATTGCAAAAAAACAAAATGTAAGAAATGCTGCACGCCATACCGATTTTTCGGCCCTTTCGGGTTGCCCGGCTCCAAGGTTTTGGCCAACTAAAGTAGCAGCAGCATTTGCAAGCCCCCAGGCTGGCAGTATTGTAAACACACAAATTCTTATTGCGGTTCCATAACCCGAAACCGCTTCTGTTCCCGATTCTGCAATTATCATTGCTAAAAATACCCAGCTACAGCTACCAATTATAAATTGAAACATACCACCTGCCGAAGTTGCTAATATGTTTTTTACAAGATGATATTTAAAACCAAGGTTCTTCCTGCAAAGCGTAACTAATGCTTTTCCATTAAACAAATGATAAAACTGGTAACAAACAGCAATAAACCTGCCTATAGTTGTAGCTACTGCTGCCCCTGCAACTCCCATAGCTGGAAATGGCCCTATACCTAAAATAAGCAAGGGATCTAAAATTATATTGATGGCATTTGCAATCAACAAGGCTTTCATTGCAATGGATGCATTACCTGCCCCTCTAAATACGGCATTATTTATAAATAACAGTACTATAACCAAATTACTGGTAAGCATAATTTGCGTGTACAAATAATTCTCATTAGCAATTTTTACTGTTGCGCCCATCAGCATCAGAATATTTTTTGAGAATAAAATTCCTATAATGCTAATTATGATTGAAAAGAATACACCAATAAAAATTGATTGCATGGCAATATCAGAAGCAGCTTTAAAATCTTTTTCGCCAGCCCTCCTGGCTACCAAAGCTGTTACACCAATTGAAATGCCCCATGCAACTGAATATAATATTGTTAATGATGCTTCAGTTAAAACAACAGTTGATGATGCATCTATCCCTATTTTGTTAACAAAATAAATATCTACCACTGCAAATAATGATTCAAGCAGCATCTCTAATATCATAGGTACAGCCAGCAAAAAAATGGCCTTATCTATGTTTCCTTTTGTAAAGTCTTTGATATCGCCCCTAACAGCTTGAGCGAATAATAAAAAAAAGGATTTTACTTTAAAAATCCGGGTTGATTTTAGCATGATAATATGAAGTAATTAAAGATTTGAAAAATGTAAACTATTGTGCAAAAAATGCACTTTTAAATAGAGAGAAGCTAAAGTGGTAATTTAAACTCTTTAGCAAATGATGTACTTCATATTTCGTAAATTGTAGATTGCAAAACTATACTTTATTTTTAAAATACATTTCATTTTTTTTAAACCCGGGTTGTAATTTGCCTATATTTGCAACCCATTTTGGTCCGGTAGCTCAGCTGGATAGAGCATCAGCCTTCTAAGCTGAGGGTCATTGGTTCGAATCCAATCCGGATCACAAAAAAAGAGGCGCACTATAGCGGCTCTTTTTTATTTTTATAAAAAACTTATCGTTATGGAAGTAAAAATAGAGGCATCCTGGAAAGAAGTTTTAAAAAATGAATTTACAAAGCCTTACTTTCAGCAGATAGTTACATTTTTAAAAACAGAAAAAGCTGCCAGCAAAATTATTTATCCGCCGGGCTCACTTATATTTAATGCTTTTAGCCAAACGCCATTTACAAAACTTAAAGTAGTAATTCTTGGCCAAGACCCATACCATGGACCGGGGCAAGCCCATGGGTTAAGCTTTTCGGTACAAAATGGAATAAAACCGCCTCCTTCATTAGTTAATATTTACAAAGAAATACAAAGCGACATAGGTATTGCCATGCCGCAGCAATATGGCAACCTTACAAAATGGGCACAGCAAGGGGTTTTATTGTTGAATGCTGCACTTACTGTTAGGGCTAATGAACCCTTTAGCCATGCTAAAATTGGTTGGTCGCAATTTACAGATGCAGTGATACAAACCATATCAAATCAAAAAACAGGTATTGTATTTTTACTTTGGGGTAGATTTGCCCAGGAAAAACAAATTTTAATTGATGAAACAAAACATTTTGTTTTAAAAGCTGCACACCCCTCTCCTTTTTCGGCCGATAAAGGATTTTTTGGTTGCAATCATTTTTCAAAAACAAATGAGTTGTTAAGTAAACAGGGATTAACTCCTGTTGACTGGAAACTTTTATCTCCATAACTAAGCGTATGAATCTTTTTAAAAATATTTTTGGCCGTATTTGGGCACTGTGGGGATTAGTGAGTTTTTTAATCACCTTCCTTATAGTGTTTATTCCATCTATGTTTGCCAATTTTATAAAAAACCCGGCGGGGCAAAAATATTTTATTGCCGTTTCTAAAATATGGATGAATGTGTGGTTGTTTTTAGTTGGCTGCCCGGTAAAAGTAAAGGGCAAAGAAAATTTTAAAGAGGGCCAATCATATATCGTTGTATTCAATCACAACGCTTTTATGGATGTACCTTTATCGGCGCCTTATGTGCCGGGAGCTAATAAAACAATTGCCAAAGCTTCATTTGCTAAAATACCATTGTTTGGCCAGTTTTATACAAGGGGTTCGGTACTTGTTGACCGCAATAGCGAACAAAGCCGGGCAAAAAGTTTCGACCTGATGAAAAAAGTACTGGCTTCGGGTATGCATATGTGTATTTATCCTGAGGGTACCCGTAACCGTTCCAATGAGCCAATAAAACCATTTTATGATGGCGCATTTAAACTTTCGCTTGCCACCGGCAAATCAATAATACCCTGTGTAATTTTTGGAACTAAGCAGGCGATGCCAATCTCTAAAAAATTTTATCTTTTCCCAACTCGTTTGCGCATGCATTTCCTGGCTCCTGTTTTGCCATATGATAAATCTGTTAAAGAATTAAAGGAAATAGTTTATGATATAATGGTTAAAGAGTATTGTGGCAAACAGTAAGGTTAATAACACCCATTACAAATCATAGAAATACCTGGTACGGTTTATTTTTAAATCACGCAGCAGGCCCGACTTAGGGCTAATGCTGATATTGAACGAACGGAATTTACCCACCGGCGATATATTGATTGCCATTTGCCAGCAATGCATTTCCCTGGTAAGGTACATGCTAATCATACCTAAATCTTTTTGAGTTATGTTGTACGATCCGTTTATACCTATTTGCCATTTTGGGGTAAGATTTAATGAACCGTTCCAATTTACATTTTGGCTAAGGCTGCTAGTGTAACCTGTGCCCAACCCATTGCTAATACGAGCATAAGAAAATGCATAAGAGAAACTGATGCTCCAAGGAATATTAAAATTTGCAAATTCGCCGGGGTTGTTTCTTATATAAGCAGCTTCTTGCTGGTATTCGCTAATTGGCAGTCCTGATATTGAATTTACCTGTAAATTTTGAAGATTGTTTATTGGAAGTTGTTCTTTTTGGTCTCCGCCCTGGAATGATGTTTGAAGCGCTATTGTTGCATTGGTTAATTTACCCAAAGAAACTTTTTTATTCCAAACTAATTTATCGATAAAATCGCCCCTGGCATTAGTTAAATAAGGTACAAATGTGGCGCTACCCGAAATACTTATTTTATCAAAAAGATTTGTACGTAGGTTTATAAAAAACGGTTTTAGTTTAAAAGAATCATCAAGAAAATTATAACTGCTGTTGATGCTTAATCCGTCAATGAGTGTTATCTTCTTATCAGCAGCCTGGCTTGTATCTTTCCTGCTTCTCACTTTCATTTGCAGCACATTATCAATACCAAAATTTATACCGCCAAACCTACCCTGGCCAAATGCGCCAAAAATACTTCGCTCGTATAATGAATATGCATAACTATTGCCCAATGTATCTACCTGTGTTTTGTACCATGCTTTTTTGTTCATGTCGGGCTTATAGTTTACCGAAAATTGAGGTCTTATTTCGTGCCTGATAGCCTTTACCCTGCTTTTTTTATTAAAAGTGAACATACCAAAAATCCGGGTAGAAACCCCCAACCCAAAATTCATATCCCTGGCTGTATAAAATCCTTTTTTTACAACGGTATCTAATTTTTTATCAGCCACATTCCATTTGCGTTCAAATTTTTCCTGGTACCATCGTTCTTCATAACTAACACTTGGTGCAAACTGAAAGTTGCCAACCTGTGGTAATGATAAGGTTATGGGTACCCTGTGATCGGCACCGTACCTGTAATTTTTAGTAAACTGGCTAAAGAAGTTACCTGTGGTATCATAAAAAGATGACAAGCTATTGATGGTGGTGTTTAAAGCAATGCCAATGTTTTCGTACCAGTAATATTTACCTATTACTTCTTTACGCCTGAAAGGGTAAATGGTGTTTACATTAAAATTTACGGTTGGCAGGCTAATATTTATCAATTTCGTGTTTCCGTTCTGGTTATGGTTGGCTTGTAAACTTATATTATACGGTTTATTCTTCCATGTTTTTGAATATGAAATAGATGATTGCAACTGGTTGTTGAAATTACTTTGCGGATTATTAGGTATTGAACTATTATAACCACTGCTACCTGCATCAACATGAGCGCTAAAAGTAACGCCTGGCCTGGCTTTGGTATCACTGCTATGTTGCCAGTTAATTTTAAAAGCCCTGGCACCCGATTTATCCAGGTCTCTTAAATGAATCATGTTTATAGAAAAATTACCCTGGTAATGATATCGTTTGTAATACCGGGGGCTTATGCTTGCCGTCCATCCGCCGTAAGAGTAAATAGTACCCATAGTAACAAGGTCCCACTTTTCGCCAAGCACTTTATAGTAACCTAAGTTTTCAAGAGATAAACCTAAAGTTTCGTTTGCAGAAAATGAAGGTGCCAGTAAGCCAGAATGCCTGCCTGTTTTTAAAGGATAAATACCAAACGGAAGTACAACCGGTATGGGTACATTTTCAAATTCGGGATGCACAGGACCGGTGATGGCCATTTTTTTATTGATGAATTTTATACGTTTACTTACAAATGCAAAATGTGGTGTATCTAAATTGCAAGTGGTAAACCTTCCTTTAAATGCATAAAAAACATCAGCATTTACTTTTTTTATTTTTTCGCCGTAAACAAACAATTCGCCTTGTTGTGTGTAAGTGCCTTTGGTGAGGCCTTTACCGGTTTTCATGTTAAATTTTATGGAATCACTTTTTGTTTTAAAATCGGCCTGGTTAAATTCGGGATAGGCAATTACATTTCCCAGGCTGTCTTTAATGAAGTAAGCGCTTATCAAACTTGTGCCCTGGTCAAACTCTATACGTGGCGATGTAAGTACATTATCAATATAAGTAACCTTTGTTTGTTTGCCATATAAAATGATTTTTTTTGAAGGTATATCCATCACCATCGAATCATCTGCATGATATACCACCGGTGCTTCTAATGCATCTTTTGATGTACGAAAAGAAAAAGTATCTGTTTTAGTAATGATATTGGTATCTGCTTTTACAACACCGGCAAGAGAATCATTTATTTCATTGTTCTTATCAACAATATTTTTTTTTATTTGATTAGAATCTGATTTTAAAATTTTTATTGCCTGTTCATTTTTTACTGGAATTGTATCGGAAGTTAAAAAACTGTGAAAACCTTCATAATGAAAACCACTGGCAACACAATTTGGTGTTATAGATAATAACAACAGCGCCAATGCCAATAGCAATTTGTATTTTGCATTACCTTTGTTTAGATGGCTCATAGTAAAGATTGGCAAAAATAGCCATTATAACAGAATGTAAATGTGAATTATTGAATAATTAGTAACCCCCTGATAAACCTGATGAATATGATTAGAAAGAAAGTTCCTTTTTTATTATTAATAGCTGCATCGCATTTGTTAATATTAAACAATTTATTTTCTCAAACTCCAAAATACATAAAAACAATAGTTGTAGATGCCGGTCATGGCGGCAGTAAAGACCCCGGGGCAATAGGCCAATATGAAAACTCTTTACGATCACAGGAAAAAGATGTAACACTTGCCATCAGTTTAAAATTAGTAGCCGAATTAAGAAAACAACTTCCGGGAGTAAATATTGTACCAACCCGTACAACAGATATTTACCAAGACCCCCGTGAAAAAGCCAGGATAGCCAATGAAGCCAAAGGCGACCTTTTTATTTGTATACATGCCGACAGTGGCCCCTTAAAACAAGGTAGGCGTCAAATAGGTACCAGAACTGTAACCCGGCATAAGATTACATATACTGGCAAAGGCAAAAAAAAGAAAAAGATACGTACATCATATGAGGTAGAAGAGCCTGTATATGAATATTTCAAATTGCCTTTAACAAGAAGTGGTACCAGCGTATGGATCTTTGCGGCACATAAAACAAGTGATAAACTTAAAGCCATTATGGATGGAGATGAAAACTTTGAGATTGAAACAGGTGGCGTAGATTCAGTAGAAAACAGCCTCGATTTTAAAACTCCCGAAGGAAGAACCATTGCAGCTATTTATGCAAAAAGATACCAGGAAAGAAGCGACCGCCTGGCAACTATGGTGAACGAAGAAATTGAAGCAACTGGCCGGCCGGCATTAGGGGTTAACCAACGGCAAAAAGGTATTTGGGTTTTACAGGCCACCAATATGCCTGCCATATTAATTGAAACAGGTTTTATAAATAACCCCGATGATGAAAAATATATAAATAGCGAAAAAGGACAGCAAGAACTTGCATCGGCAATAACAGAAGCTGTAAAACGTTATAAAGCACAAGTTGAAAATACAAATTATACACCACCAACAAAAACAGATATAACCGGTAAAAAAATAACTGCACCACCAGCCGATTTTGAAAAAAGAGAAATAAAAGATGTAAAAACCATAATGGTTAATAACAGTACAGTAAAAATTGATTTATATGATGATGGTGAAATTGATAACGATATTGTATCCGTGTACTTTAATAAATCACTCATTTTTGATAAAAAACCTTTAACCGCCACCGCCCAATCATTTAATATTGAACTGGTACCTGGCAAAACAAATGAGTTGGTATTATATGCCGATAACCTGGGAAATATACCTCCCAATACGGCGCTTATGGTTATTACAGATGGTACCGAAAGGCACGAAGTACGCTTATCGGCCGACCTGAAAAATAATGCTTCGGTAAGATTTGAATTAAAAAATAAAAATTAAATTAAACCTGTCTTAACTTCACACAAGTTTAATTAGACAGCATCCAAAATGAAAATTTCTAACGAATCAAAAGTAGGGGCATTAACAGCCATAGCCATAACACTGCTAATACTTGGCTTTAATTTCTTAAAAGGAAAATCTTTTTTTGATAAAACTCATACCCTTTATGCCAAATACAGTAATGTACAGGGGCTTGCCACATCAAACCCGGTAACAATAAACGGTATGCAGGTTGGTACAGTTTACAAAATCTCAACAGATAAAAATATGAAAGAGATTTTGGTGAATATGACGCTCACCAAAGATGTAAACATTCCTGTAAACTCAGTAGCTCTTATCAAACCCTCTTTATTAGGCACCATCAGTATCGAAATAAAATTGGGCGATGCTACCACTTACATTCCTCAAAACGGCACCATAGCCACGCAAAATACAACCGGCATATTTAATGATGTACTTAGTAAAGTAGATCCTGTATTGGTACAAGTTACTAAAGCAGTAACATCTATTGATTCTGTTTTGCAGGCTGTAAACAGGATATTAGACCCTCATGCTAAAAACAATATTTCGGCAACTTTGGATAACTTAAATAAAACAACAGCCAACCTTATAACTGCTTCCTCCTCGTTAAATGTTTTATTAAATACACAAACCGGTGCATTGGCCGGTACACTTAAAAACCTTAATTCATTTACCGGCAATCTTGATAAAAATAATGACAAGATAACAAACCTTGTTACCAATCTTGATAAAACAGCTACCAACTTAAGCCAGTTGGAACTGCAAAAAACACTAACCACTTTAAACAGTACTATTGACGACCTTCAAACTACAATTGGTAAATTAAACAGCACAAAAGGTACTGTAGGTTTGCTTTTGAACGACACCAAACTATACAACAACCTTACAGCAACAGCCAATAAGTTAAATTTATTGTTAGATGATTTAAAAACTAATCCTAAACGTTACATTAATATATCGGTATTTGGACGCAAAAATAAAAACCCTGGCCTATTGGTACCCCTGCCCGATACTATAAATGCGCCTTACCTTAGGCAATAAAAATTTAACAGCTTTAATGAAGCCTGTATTCAAATAAATTATCAATTTACAGGCTGATAATAAATTGTAACCATTGCGATTAAAGTGTAACATCAACAAATTCTTATTATTTTTCTTTGCATTTAGTTGCACTAAAATTTATGCACAGCAAATAATAAATAATACTGCAAGCGGCGATACCATACGCATCATAAAAATAATACAGGGCAAAACCCTGCGTATGATAACTGTTGATACAGCCACTACTTTGCAAACCATTGCAGGCAATGTAATTATTAAAGAAGGCCTTACCACATTCAGTTGCGATAGTGCCACCATTAACCGTAAAACAAATATCCTGGAAGCCTTTGGCAACATACACATTAATGATAACGACAGCATACATACTTACGCCCAATACCTTAAATATGTTGGCGCCGAACGGATAGCATATCTTAAGAAGAAAGTAAAGCTTACCGATAAAAAAGGCACACTTTATACCGATGACCTTGAATATAATTTAAGAACAGGCATAGCCACTTACAAGAATGGAGGAAGAATTACAAATGATAAAACTGTTTTAACCAGCCTTGATGGTGTGTATTATGCCGATACTAAGGATGTTTATTTTAAAAACAATGTTCATCTTAAAGACCCCGACAGGGATATTTGGACCGATAGTTTACAGTATAACCTTAAAACCAATATTGCCAACTTTATTGCACAAACAAAAATTGTTGGTAAAGATGGAAGCATCATCAACACCAAAAGCGGAACTTATAATTTAGAAACTGGCGAAGCTATCTTTCTCGACCGGTCTAATTTTAGTGATAGCACACGCAGCGGTGTTGCTGATAAGATAGCTTATGATAAGAAAAACGGCATTTTGCAAATGCTGGGCAATGCAAAACTTGTTGACAGTGTAAACAGGGCCATTGTTTTTGGAGGAGAAGTGTATGCCGACACTAAAATAAATTCTTTTTTAGCCAGCCGTAAACCGGTAATGATTTTATACCGTGATGGTGATAGTACTTATATTGCAGCAGACACACTTTTTTCGGGACTGCGAAAGTACGACAGCCTTGAAAGGAAGGTTAACACTTACACAGATACATTAAGAACAACACAAGCCATAAAAGCAAATAATGCCGATTCTTCCATAAGGTATTTCTTAGGTTTTCATAACGTACGCATATTTAATGATTCGTTACAGGCAGTGAGCGACAGCCTTCATTACTCCACACTTGATTCTACTTTTAAACTTTTTGGCCAACCGGTGGTTTGGAACCAACAATCGCAAATAACCGGCGATACCTTATACATGTTTACCCAAAATCAAAAACCAAAACGGCTGTATGTTTTTAATGATGGTATGATTGTGAACAGAACGAAAGAAGGTTTATATAACCAAATTGCCGGCCGAACACTTAATGGGTATTTTGTAGATGGCAATATTGATTATGTTAGAATAAAAGGCAGCCCTGCAGAAAGTATTTATTACCCACAAGACGATGACAGCGCTTATATTGGCATGAACAGGAGCAGTGGCGATGTAATTGATGTATTTTTTGTAAAAAAAGAAGTAAACAAAGTTGTTTTTGTAAATGATGTAAACGGCACTCTTTTTCCTTTTAAAGATATACCTGCCGATAAAAAAGAGTTGAAGGGTTTTAAATGGCTTGATAACCGCAGGCCTAAAAACAAGCTTGAACTATTTGAATAGGCAGTAATAAAAAAAAGACATCCCGGTAAAAACCAGGATGTGTGTTTTTATGAAAATAATCCAACCTTAACTTTTCGCTTTAGTAGTTTTTGATGCTGTAGTTTTATTGGCTTTGTAACGCATATCGGGTGTTCCATCTGCTTTTTTAGGCCCTGTGGCTTTTGCTGCTTTGTTTTCCTTGTATCGCATATCGGCTGTACCATCTTTTTTTAAGTGCGTACTTGTTTTTGCTGCAGTTGATGTTGTTGCAGCAGGCTTTGTATCGGATGCCACAGCCTTATTGGTTGTTGTTGCTTTTTGTGTAGTTGCAGATTTATTCATTTTTACAACTTTTGCCTGTTTAGCTGCTTCAGGTTTATCTGTTGTTTTTTTAGCGGTGGTTTGTGCGGTTGCAAATGCACCAAAACCCAGTAAAATACATAGAGCAATTATCAATTTTTTCATGTTGAAAATTTTTAAGTTTAAAATTTTAAATAAATGTATATGCAGAAAAAATAACCTTGTGTTAGGCAATGGTTAATGAATTTAAAAACAAAGCCCGTTAATAAAAAATTAACAGGCTTTATAAAATTAAGATTACAGGTTTCAGATTATTTGAGTTTCTCTAATGCAGCTTTAATTTTTACAAATGCTTTTTCAATATTTTCCATACTGTTAGCAAAAGATAACCTTATACAACCAGGTGCACCAAACGCTTTACCAGTAACGGTTGATACATGGGCTTTGTTTAACAGGTACATACAAAGGTCATCAGCATTTTCTATGATATCCTCGCCATCCGATTTACCAAAAAAGGCAGATACCCTGGGGAAAATATAAAATGCACCCTGTGGCTCACTGCAATCCATACCCGGTATGCTGGCAACAAGTTCCAATACTTTTTTCCTTCTTTTAGCAAACTCTGCAACCATCATTTCTGTAGGTTTCATATCGCCTGTTAATGCAGTTATGGTTGCTCGTTGTGTAACGGCATTGGCACCACTGGTAACTTGTCCCTGTATTTTTTCGCAGGCTTTTGCCACTTCTTCATGTGCGGCAATATAGCCCAGCCTCCACCCCGTCATGGCATAACCTTTACTTAATCCGTTTATAATTACTACCCTGTCTTTTATTTCTTCAAACTGTGCAATGCTTTCATGCCTTCCCTCGTAATTGATGTATTCATAAATTTCATCGCTCATAATAAAAATACCGGGGTGTTTTTTAAATACGGCTACCATTGCTGCTAGTTCATCCTTTGTATAAACAGCGCCGCTTGGGTTGCAGGGCGATGAAAACATGAACAGTTTTGTCTTTTCTGATATGGCAACCTCTAACTGTGCTGCGTTAATTTTATAACCGTTTTCAATCGTTGTATCTATAAACTTTACATTGCCACCCACCATTCTCACAATTTCGGAATAAGTAACCCAGTAAGGAGTTGGTATAATCACTTCATCGCCTGCATCTACAATAGCCATTACCGTATTGGCAATACTTTGTTTTGCCCCTGTACTAATTACAATTTGATTGGGTGTATAATCAAGCCCGTTATCTCTTTTCAGTTTTTTACAAACGGCTTCTCTTACATCGAGGTAACCGGCTACTGGAGTGTAATGACTATAATTTTCATCAATTGCTTTTTTGGCAGCGTCTTTTATATGCGCCGGTGTATCAAAATCTGGCTCGCCTAAACTCAGGTCGGTTATATCAAATCCTTTTGCCCTTAACTCCCTGCCAAGTTTGGCCATTTTTAAAGTTTCGGGTTCATTAAAGCGTTCAAGGAGTGATGATAATTGCATGTATTTATTTTTAAGTAGGCGCAAAAATAACTATTTATCATAGGTAAATAAAACCGGCGATAAATCGGGCTTGTTTTTATAATGCCTTTTCAACTCATAATTATAAATAACCTGGCCAAGGTTTTTCATAAATGGAAGCCCTAAACTGTCGTAATCATATTTATCATCGTTAATAATACCATCGCTGTTGCAATAAATAACGGCAGATAAAAAGAATTCAATTTTATTTTTATAATCTACAATGTAGGCTGCATCAATCAACTGCCCATAAGCATCGCCTACCTTGTTAAATATGCGGATATTTGCTTGTGGATTTTCTTTTGAACCGCCATAAAACAAAAATTTACAATAGGCAGGCCAGTAATTAATAGTATCTGCACTGTAAGGCGGATAAATACTTTCTGTAGGATACTGGCTCATGTATTTTAATACAAAGCGCCTGTCATCTTCAGAAATATTAAAACGTTTTGAAGCTTCAACTTTTTCAGGAAATACCAGACTTAACAGGATATTATGTAAATCTTGCAGGCACAACCTGTTTTTCTTTGAAAAATCCATAGGCCTGTTTATTAATTTGCCGGCACTGTAATAACTTTTGCCTAAACTGTCATTTCTGTTATTATACTTTAAATTACTTCTTTGTTCTTTTTGTACATAAACGATATTACCTGCACTATCGTAAAATGTAATTGGGTTTGTACGCCGGTTTTCTTCTTCCGATAAAAAAATGTCGAGGCGGTGTATCACCTGTGCATCGCTGTATCCTTTTTTCTTTAGTTCATCATTAATATATTGCTGTCCCAGGAATTCGTATAATCGGTTAAATGCATCATTATCGCTCACCATCAATATCTTTTTAATATAATGGGCAATGGTTGGCCTTCCATCGGGAGTAGTAGGATCGTTGTAAACATCAGATTGCCCGGTAAATGCCGAGCCCGTAAGCATTGTTGTATTTGGCGTTACTTGTGTATTATTTATTTCATGAAGCTTTTGTAATGCCAATAATACAATTGGCAACTTTACAGTAGAAGCCGGATAATAATACCGTGCTGCATTTACATTAAAATAATGGTTTTGCAATATGGGCCTTCCATTGGCGCCCCTGTTAACCTGTGTATAAATGACCTGTACATTTAAATCATTACGATTTTTTAGTATTTCGGCAAAATATTGTGGGTAATTGTTCAAAATCGATTCCAGTAAACCATCGTTTTGGGCAGTATCGGGCATATTACTTACGTTTTGTTTATTATTGGTATTTGAAGCATGGGTATTTTTACCTGTAGTGCCGCAAGACAGGAAAAAGGCAATAACAACCAGTAAATTAAATAAGGCTTTATGTTTACAAATCATAATACAAGTTTACAGCCATAAACTAATATATTTCAAAAAAAATATGTCATAAAAACTAAAGCGGTTTTTCCCCTATCTTTGCACACTTCTAAAAATTCAACAAAGAAGCTACTAAAACGTCTATTATTATGAAGTTAAAAGGTTTAGTTTGGTTTTTTACAATTGCCCTTATCGTCATCTCCCTATGGGAATTATCATATACCTGGGTAGTACGTAATTACGAAAACACAGTAACTGCTAAAGCAACCAAAATAGTAAAAGCTGCATTCCCCGACTTAAAAGGAGATGAGAAAACTGCAGCTATTGAGTTTAGAAAAAAACGAATCCTTGACAGTACCGCCGACCAAAAGATTTACCCTATTTTTGGTACTACTTATAAGGAATGTAAAGCCAATGAATTAAACCTTGGTTTGGATTTACAGGGAGGTATAAGCGTAACACTTGATGTTAGCCTGAGCGACCTGCTTAAATCTTTAAGCAATAACCCTAAAGACCCTGCATTATTAAATGCTATTTCTACAGCCAATACACTGAAAAAAAACAGCGATGCTGATTTTGTAACCCTAGTTACCGATGCCTATATTAAACAAAATGGTGCCGGTAAACTGGCTTCAATTTTTGCAGGCGCCGAAAAAGAAGTTAAGATAAATGATAACGATGCCACAGTAATTAATAAACTTAAAAATATTGCCAGTGGCGCTATCAACGAAACATATAAAATATTGGTTCGCCGTATCGATAAATTTGGTGTGGCCCAACCAAATATCAATTTTGATGTTAACAAAGGTATCATCAACGTAGAACTGGCAGGTGTTACAGATATTGACCGTGTACGTAAATTATTACAGGCATCGGCACACCTTCAGTTTTGGGAAGTTTATCGTATTGACGAACTAGCTAATTCTTTAAAATTAGCCGATGATAACCTGCATAACTATCTTAACGGAGCAGACAGTACCGGCAAAGTAGATTCGGCTAAAAAACTTGAAAATGTAAATCCTTTCTTCAAGGTTATTAACCCAATTAATCCACAAACAGACCCTGCCACGGGTAAACAATATTTTCCGGCAGCTATTGGTAATGTAGCCGTACAGGATACTGCTGTTTTATATGAGTATCTTAATAACGAAGTGGTAAAAAATGCTATTCCGGCTGATTGTAAATTTTTATTAGGAGTTGAAGAAAAAGCTGCAAAAGGCTTACAGCGGTATTTTCCATTATATGCAGTAAAAACATTACCGGGTAGCGACAGGGCTCCGTTAGAAGGAGAAGGCGTAAAAGAAGCCCGCCAGGATTTTGATGAAAAAGGCCGACCAGCTATTAAAATGGAGATGACCAGTACCGGCTCAAAAACATGGGCAAGGTTAACCGCAAAAAATGTGGGCAGGCCCATTGCAATAGCATTAGATGATATCGTTTATTCTGCTCCTAATGTAAATGGCGCAATTGAAGGCGGTAGTTCCGAAATATCAGGAAACTTCACCGTTCAGGAAGCACAGGATCTTGCCAATATATTAAAATCCGGTAAGCTTGATGCTCCGGCAAACATAGTGGCACAGCAGGTTGTTGGGCCCACGCTGGGTGCCGAATCGGTACGTGGTGGCGCCATGGCATTTGGTATTTCATTCATAGTTATATTTATTCTGATGCTGGTTTATTATAACAATGGCGGCTGGATTGCCAATATTGCACTAATATTAAACCTGCTGTTTACCATTGGTGTGTTAACTGCCATGGGCTTTACATTAACCGCCGCTGGTATTGCCGGCCTTGTACTTACTATTGGTATGGCGGTAGATACCAATGTAATTATATTTGAACGTATTAAGGAAGAACTTACAAGAGGCAAATCGTATCCACAGGCCGTTAATGATGGTTACAGGCGTTCATTAGCACCCGTAATAGACGCTCACGTAACATCATTACTTACTGCCATTATCTTATTTTATTTTGGATTGGGCCCTGTATTAGGTTTTGCCACTACGCAAATCATCGGTTTACTGCTTTCATTATTCTGCGGTATCCTGGTATCAAGATTGATAACAGAAGTTTGGACCAATAAGCAAAGGCACTTTAATTATTTTACCAAAATATCTGCTAAGATTTTCAAACATGCAACATTCAAATTCATCGAATTCAGGAAGTATGCTTATGCAATTTCTTTAGTTGTTATCATTGCAGGTATTGCTTCTTTCTTTAACGGGTTTCACCTGGGTGTGGAGTTTAAAGGCGGCCGTAGCTATACCATTCAATTTGACAGGCCTGTAAAAAATGATGAAATTAGAGATGATTTAAAAGTGGCGCTGGATGGTGATAACGTAACCATTAAAACTGTTGGTGACAACAGGCATTTAAATATTACAACAGCTTATTTAAAAGATGTAGCCCATGCCGACAGTGCAGTTAAAGCAAAACTTTTTGAAGGTTTGAAAAAGGTTTTGCCTGCCAACATAACTTATCAACAGTTTACAACAAAACATATACAAGCTTACTCTACTGTACAGCCAAGTATTTCCGATGATTTAAAAAGAGGCGCTGTAAAAGCAACTGTATTTGCTTTAATAATCATATTCCTGTATATCTTCTTACGTTTCAGAGATTGGAGATTTTCGATGGGAACTATTTTTTCGCTATTACACGATGTGTTTGTAACATTAGCTGTATTCTCGTTTTTCAAAAACATTGTACCATTCCCACTTGAGATTGATCAGCACTTTATTGCCGCCGTATTAACGGTTATTGGTTTCTCTATGAACGATACGGTGATTGTATTTGACCGTATAAGGGAATATAGCCATGAGATGAAAAATGCCACTAAAACAAACATCATCAACCGTGCTATTAATGATACATTAAGTAGAACCATCATGACATCGCTTACTGTATTCCTTACCTTGCTTATCTTGTTTATTTTTGGCGGCGAGGTTACACGTGGATTTGCATTTGCTATGTTAATTGGTGTTATCACCGGTACATATTCTTCAATTTTTGTGGGAGCGCCAATTTTGATTGACTTTGCTAAAGACAAACCATTTGGTAAAGCCGATGCGGCAGATGTAAAGAAAAAATAGAATTTTTAAACTCTTTAAATACTTAAATCGGCATTCATGTTTAAAACATGAATGCCGATTTTCTTTTGCACTGCTTCTATCAACGTTAAAACAAAATCCATTGTTGCAACCTACATAGCATTTATCTTCTTTCCTTAAAAAAATTGAAACTATTTAAGAATTGGAACTCTTTATTTTTTAAAATTTAAAACTTTTCAAAATGCTCGTATGGCAACTCTACAAAGAAAATAGAGCCGGCGCCTTCTTTTGTTTCGAACCAGATATTTCCTTTTGACTGCTCAACAATACTTTTACACATAGCAAGGCCAAGGCCTGTACCCGAACTTTTGGTAGTAAAGTTTGGCATAAATATTTTTGATTGTAATTCTTCCTCAATACCGTTGCCATTGTCCTGAATTTTTATCAAAACCTTGTTCTCGTACATCTCTTCAGAAATTTGTATTAATACTTGTTTTTCAACTGGCACAGCCTGGATAGCGTTTAAAACCAGGTTGGTAAATACCCTGTTCAAGTTGGTACGGTCGGCTTTTACAAATAGTTTTGATACTATTGGAGCCCAGGTAATATGAATGCGGTCGTTTACAGCATGTAACTGTACCACCTGGTTAATTACATCATGCAAATTAAATACTTCACTTTTTGAATTAGCAATATTTGCAAACTGGCTAAACTCGCCGGCAATATGGTTTAAGTGTTCTATTTGTTCAACCAGGGTAGCCACAACATTTGCTGTAAGTTCTTCTACATTATCAGCTTTATGTGCAATTGATTTCTGCAGGTATTGCAGGCTCAGCTTCATAGGAGTTAAAGGGTTTTTTATTTCGTGTGCTACCTGCCTGGCCATTTCCCTCCATGCACCTTCCCTTTCGCTTTTTGCCAATGCTACTGCGCTGGCATCAAGTTTTGCAACCATCTTGTTATATTCTTTTACCAGTTCTCCTATTTCATCTCCTCTCTTCCAGTCTATGGCTTCGTTTACACGGCCAAGGTTTACTGCTTTCATTTTTTCACTAATAAACGAGAATGAGCGGGTAATTCGGTTTGTAATAAACAAGGCAATGATACCTGCAATTAGAAAAATAAATGCATTTAGGTTAATTATCGTTACCAGGAAATTAGCTATCTCTTCCTGCAACTTACTTTGGCTGGTAAAGTAAGGTATATTTAAATATGCGTATTCCCTGCCATTGGCATCAATTACAGGTACATAATTACTAACAAAATTTAGTTCGCCAATTTTTTCTTCTTTAAAGTATTGTACTTCTTTTTTCCTGTTTAGGTGAAAATAAGCTATAGGGTCCATTTTGGTGCTAATGATTCCTTTATTATATGGCAAAGGAAGTGATGATACCTGCAGGTTACCATCTAAATCGTAAAGGTTTACATCAACAGCATGTATCTCCGATACTTTATCAATTACTTTCTCCAGGTTTTCACGATAAGTATCTCCGTAATTTTTTGTTGTATCATCAAATACAGTAAGATCGTTTAACGAAATCCTCACTTCATTTTCCATAACATGTATTACACGGCTTAATTTTTCACGGTTACTGTTTTGATAACGGCTAATAAAAAACAAAATGGTTGCAATACCTATTATTAAAAATGAAAGTACGCTAATTAAGATAACAGTGCCATGTATCTGGTTACGGATACTCAATTGCCAGTAATGTCTTATTTTTTCTTTTTTAAACCTTGCCTTTATAATAATGTTCAATAACCAAAAAAGCCCTGTAACCAATAAAAAGGCACAAAACAGGTAAGAGAATAAAGTGATAGATTCAATGAGGAAATTGTTTTCTTTTGCTATCACAACAATTTTTTGTGGCCCTGCTTTATACCATAGCTCATCAAACCCGTTTTTATGCACGGTTGTAAATTCGTTTTTAGGAGCCTGTTGTTTAGTTAACCTGGTAGCAAAGGCATAATCGTTATGGCTGTTAATCAACTGCAGGTTATCATATACAGCAAAAGCATAAACAGGCGAATTTTCAATTGCATTGTTTAAGCCTTTTGAAAACAACTCAAGGTTAACAGCATCTGATTTAAATTTTTTAGGATTAGCAAGCACAAATACATATCCAAGTGTATCGCCATCAAAATTGGTAATTGTTTTTCTGCTGATATAGCTAAACCTGTCGAACGATTCGTCATAATAATACAGGTTGGGCAAATTGGTAGGCCTCGATTGTGTTTTTAAAACTGTATTCAATTCATTGAAACTGGTTGCATCCTTATTAAACAAAGGTTCTTCATGTGCATCAAAAGTATACACCGTTGTTTCGTATTTATTAGTATATACCGAAAAATTTCCATTCACCAGGCTGTCTTTTAAAAACTGGTTGTCGGTATAATTCTTAAACCTGTAAAATATGCCAGCCAGGTATTCATTCCTGAATTCGGTTAATAATGTATTTAATAATGTTTCATTTACAGGATCGGTTTTAGTGGCTAGAGTTTCGGCATAATGTTCCCTGTTCCTTAACTCTTTTTTACTATTTTCAAGTACAATAATACCGGTGATGGTAACAGAAAAAAAGAAAAGCCAGAATATTAATTTGGAAGAATTTATTTTTTTTAAAGATAGAAAAAGGTTACCCCTTAGCATTAATAGCAGGTATACAATAAGCCAGCCTAAAATAAAAATTTCAAAATCCATATTGCTAATAGCCTGCTGAAAAGAAAGATACATCAGGCCTGTAATAGATACAAAAAGATACAACCAGGTGAAATTTTTGGGGAAATAAGGCTGTATAGCTTTTAACAAAATCTGCCCCGATAAAAAATATCCAATGGCTATACAACACAATACAATAAAACCGATAACACTGTACAAATTAAGTGTGAAGAAGTTTATCACATCAAAAGATATTTGAGAATCGGCTACCATGCTGCGTATTATGTTAGCCGCTGTAAAAGTCATCAGCACCAGCAAAACACTTACCACTATCAATGCAAACCATTTAAACCAGGCTTTTTTATTAATTACACCAGGCTCTATTTCTTTAAGTTGGTTTTGCGTAAACAAAATAATCCAGGTAAAAAGTACCGCATTTATAAGCAAATCGCCAAGTGAGCGCAAAACTATATTTGAGCCATAAATGGCAGGGTCAAATAAATCAAATTGCCTGAAGTTTAAAGGAACAGGATAATAATAACTGATTACCCTAAGTATAAGAACTACCGGTATTAAAAACAATAAAGCTTTTGACAAGCTTTTATAAGTGGCAATATTTGTTGCTATTACTTGTATAAAAACTAATACAAACAATGCTGCAAATAGCCTGAAGATAATGGCAACCGGGTTATTTTTTGAGGCTGAGCGGCCTGCATTTTCTGTAATGTAAAATAAATCATTACCTGCAATTGATTTAACTGCAGTATTTGTCTGTATTTCTGAAATATCGTATTGCCGCTCAACTGTAAGCCCACCGGCAAAATTGTTTTGCAGGTATTGGTTGGTAACAAAATAATTCCATTTAATTGGTATTAGTGCTACGGTAATACTTTTTTCTGTGGTTACTTTTCGCCAAACATAATACCCGTTTTCTAGTTTTATAAATCCTGCATTACCGGGCAATGAAAGAAGTTTTTCGGAAGGCAGCACTGTTTGGGTATTCCAAAAAACAAGTTGGTTTTGCCCAATATCGTTTATGAAATACCTGTAAATGAAATATTTTTTATCGGTAAGTTGTAGTAACAACTTTTCTTCAAACTTATTGTCGTTTATCTTTTTTAGTATATCAGGAGATTGTAAAAGTTTTTCAAAATCTTTTTCCTGCTCATGCACATATTGCTCAATATTTTTCTTAACGGCTTGTATAGAAGAATTGCCCGACCAATAGTTGTCTGCAATAAAAGAAAATGTAACTAACCAGGCAGCAATTATCAGCAGGTAAATGTTTTTAAAAAAGAGTCTTTTATAAGTAAGATTATTTTGCAATTACGGTATTTGCTGTTTTTGTTTTTTTATGATGTTCCAAATATCATCCATTTCTTCCAGGGTCATATCTTGCAAGTGTTTACCATTTTCTAAAGCCAGGGCCTCCATCTTTGTAAACCTGCTTATGAACTTTTTATTGGTTCGTTCCAGTGCATTTTCAGCATCTACATGCAAAAACCTTGCAAAATTTATCAAAGAAAAGAAAACATCACCCAATTCATCTTCCACATTACCAGATAGTGACTCAATTTGGGCTTTATCGGCGCAATTGGTGGCAGTTTGCAAATTGTTTATAGCTTCGTGCAGTTCGTTCATTTCTTCTTTCACTTTATCCCAAACCTGTTCTTTATTCTCCCATTCAAATCCTGTTTGTTTAGCTTTTTCCTGTAGCCGCATGGCTTTTACCATGGCCGGCAGCGATTTGGGTACGCCGCTTAATACAGATTTTTTACCCTCTTTAAGCTTTAGTTTTTCCCAGTTTTTCTTAACATCTTCTTCATCATTTACATGTGTATCGCTATATATATGCGGATGCCGGTGAATCAATTTTTCGCAAACAGCATGTATCACTTCATCTAAAGTAAATTGCTTTTGTTCTGCAGCTATTTTTGCATAAAATACAATATGCAATAAAATATCGCCCAGTTCTTCTTTAATACCCCGCCAATTGGTTTCAGTTATACTATCAGCCAGTTCATAAGTTTCTTCAATGGTTAATTGCCGAAGTGTATGAATAGTTTGCTTTTTATCCCAGGGGCATTGCTCCCTCAATTCATCCATTATTGTAACCAGCCTGTTAAAAGCCTCAGTATTTTTTCTTGACATTATTGTTAAAGTTTATAAAGAGAGTATAAAATAAAAAATAAAAAGATTACAATGAAAGTAATTAAAAGCGAAAGGCATAATAAGAAAAATTTCAACATTGTAATTGCACGCCCGCCCCTGTAAAAATTATGCATCGATTTATACAAATAAAAAAGTATGCTTAGCTCAATTACAATATTAATATAAGTTATAAAACGCCATTGAAGCGAAGTATTTATTTTATCTATCAATAAAATAACAAGTGTTGTTAAAAAAGTAAATATGTAAAAATGAATACTGAAAATACTGTGGTTTACATAGTAATAATCTTTTTTACGGGAGTAAAGCAGCTTCAATATCAACGCAAAAAAAGGAAGTAAAATAAAAAACATTTGTGGCAGGCTGTGCAGTATAATGCTTATGTATTCTTTTAAAACTATTCCTCCTTCTTTTTTATAACGTTCGTTAATTTCTATAAGTTTATAATTAAATGCCCTTGCTATAACACCATCCTTATTTTTTGCCATTTTTTGTGCAGAATCGTACTGTGCTTTTGATTCATACTTTTCATCGTTAATTTGTATAAACCCTTTATTTAACGTACTATCAAAATAATGCTGAAACTCTTTTCTCGTCATAGGCAAAGCATTTTTACCATCTTCTTTATTTATTCTTTTGGTAAAAGCATCAAATGTTAATGAATCCATAGCTTCTATCTGTGCCAGCGATTTACCGTTTACAGTAACTCCATTTACTACTCCGTGCTTATCAATTTTAAAAAAAGAAAAAAACAACAAAAAGAAAAATGCAGAGGTAAATACATATAACCTTACCGGGTTAACATATCTTGCTCGCCTACCTTCCATATATTCTGCTGATAAAAAGCCCGGTTTAGTAAATAAATATTTTATGGTACTAAAAAATTTTCCATCAAAGTGTGTTATATCCTGAAAAAAATGTGACACCAGGTGCAATACAGTTTCCTTGGGCTCAATATTTTCCTGCCCACAGTTATGGCAATACCTTCCCTGCACAATACTGTTACAGTTAAGGCAATTTTTTTGGGCCCTTTCTTTTAAATGGCTCATTAGCTATTGTTTAGTTAAAAGTAATAAAGTTTGCCTGCTTATACATTTCAATATCCTGTTTGAATATTAAAAGTTAGTTTAAATTTGCAGGGTAAAAATAAAAAATGATAAAAAAAATATTAACCTGTACCTGTTGCCTTACATTTACCATTTTATGTAAAGCGCAATTCTATTACAAAGACATAATAAGTAATAAACAGGTTCAGGCTGATCTTGCCAGGCTTAAAGAACAAAAAATAAGATTGGTTAAAATTACCAGCCTGGAAAGCGACGGGCAACCAAGTGAAAATTTCCTGGTAGATAAAAAAATAAACAAGAGTTATACCCGGGTAGAAGCTTTCAGCAAATCAGGGGTAACCGGCGCTTCTTTATTCACATCTTATTTTACAAAAGACGGGCAGTTGATTAGTACTAAAGACAGCTCCGACCTATCGGTGAATTCTTCCTTTTATTTTTATAATACCAATGGAAGTATTAGCAGTATACGATCGGAAATTTATTCAAGTGATGATGATTTTTCAAGTAAAATAACCGAAGAACATATATATCAATATAACCCGGGCGGTAAATTAATTAGTATGCACCGTGTAAAAAACGGTACTGACTCTACACTTATTCTTTTTTCAACCGACGAAATGAACAATGTTACTATTGAAAAAGACACCAAAAGCGGTAAAAGTTATTACTATTACTATGATAACAAAAACAGGCTTACCGATGTAGTGCACCTTAACCCTTACAATCAAAAAATGCTGCCCGATTATATGTTTGAATACAATAATGCAGGTCAAATTTCAAAAATGACGAGTACAGAAGAAGGCAGCAGCGATTATTATATATGGAAATACAGTTATGCCGATGGCCTACGCAGTACTGAAAAATGTTACTCTAAAGACAGAAAATTATTGGGCACTATTGAATATGAATATAAATAACACCGAATTGGGTAAACAAAAAAAGCAGCTTTTTTAAGCTGCTTTTTTTGTACTCGGGATGGGAGTTGAACCCACACTCACATTGCTGTGAACAGGATTTTAAGTCCTGCGTGTCTACCAGTTCCACCACCCGAGTAAATGATAGTGAAAAAAAATCCCCCTTAAAAACGGGGGAAATCTTTTGAGCGGAAGACCGGGCTCGAACCGGCCACCCCGACCTTGGCAAGGTCGTGCTCTACCAAATGAGCTACTTCCGCTTGTTGTTTATTTTAAGAACTTTTAGTAATGCCCTGTTTCTTGTTTTACCAGGAAAAAAGCATCTTTATCATAAGTGCAATTACTTATTTTTTGGGAGTGCAAAAATAAGCGTTAGAACATTACAATAAAAATTTTATTTGTAAGTTGGATTGTACAATGTATTAGTAGGTACATCAACTTTAGGATGCCCCTTATAGCGGTGGGTATATAAATTATAACATCCGCCTATAAGAAATGCCAACACTAAAAATATTTGGCAAAGCCAAATAAAACGGGAAGTTGATACCCAATTGTGCGTAAAATCTTTGTGTTTGTTGTCTATAACTTCTTGGTTCATTGTACTATAGTTTGCGTTGCAAAAATAAGGCCTGCAATCCAAAAATAATTATTTAAATGTAATAATTTCCGAAAAGGTTTTTTTCTTTTTAATAAAATATGCCCATACCACCGACCCCCTGTACCATCCAAAAGGCCTTCCATCTTTTTTTAATGGAAAAACAGATTGATTTTTTTTAAATAATATCCACCCAATAAAATGAACATGTGCTTTTAATATTGCCATAAAAAAGCCGCCATCGCCGTTTAATAACCCACGCCAGGCCGATACAGCATCCAACATTATACGAAAAGGCAGTTTCCACAAGGCCGCAGCTGTTGGCAGGTTTTTATACAGCATAATAAGGTTGTTTCGAAAATTGAGGAAAGTTTTACGGCTGTTTCCTTTTGGCAGCGTGCCGCCGCCAACATGGTACACTACAGAAGCCGGCTGTACATATACTTTATGCCCCGCCAGTTGTACTCGCCAGCAAAAATCAATTTCTTCCTGGTGGGCAAAAAAGAACTCATCTAAACCGCCTAACTGATGGTAAACCGATGAACGAACAAAGAAAGCAGCGCCGCTTGCCCAAAAGCATGGTTGCACATCATTGTATTGGCCATTATCTTTTTCACAATCATCAAATATACGGCCCCTCATAAAAGGATAACCAAATTTATCTATCCATCCACCACTGGCGCCGGCATATTCAAAAGTTTCTTTATCGGCGTAAGCCAAAATTTTAGGCTGGCATGCAGCAATAGCTTTATTTGTTTCCATTAAAGAAATAACAGGCTCAATCCAACCTGGAGTAACCTCTACATCACTGTTAAGTAAAACATAATAGTCGGCTTCAATTTTTTTTAATGCATTGTTATAACCTTTTGCAAAACCAAGGTTGCTTTCATTTTGAATGATTGATATTTCGGGATGCACTTTCTGCAAAAAATTTACAGAATCATCGGTTGATGCATTATCGGCAACAATAATTTTTTTGAACTTGTATGCTGATACTTTAACGGAAGGAAGAAATTTTTCAAGAAATGGTTTCCCGTTCCAGTTTAAAATAACAATGGCTACTGATGGTTGTTGCATTTTTATACCGGCTTTAGTTCCCTGGTTAAACACTGTTGTGTCACAATCCTTTCATCGGCATTGCTACTATTGGGCTTTTTTTATGTTTTGCACAAACATACTATATTTCCTGTTGAGCTTTACATTGCATCTTAGTTATTCCTTATTTTTACTACATGTTTAATACATTATTTAACTGGCGCAGTTTATTAGCTATTATTGCTATTGCCATTGTTACAGGTACTATCTTTTACTCTAATCGCCTGGCAAAAGAAATTGCCGCCGACGAAAAAATAAAGATTGAACAATGGGTAGAAGCCACAAAAGATATAGCTAATCCTAACAGCACAGAATCGAACCTGGTAAGTATGGTATTTACCGAAAACAGTAAAGCCATACCAATGGTACTTGTTACAGAAAATGACAGTATTATTGATTACCGTAACCTGGATTCGGTAAAAATTGCTGAAGACAATACCTACCTGAAAAAAAAACTGAAGGAATTTAAAAAACTAAACGCACCTATTGTTTGGAAAAACCCATACGACTCTCTACAAACCAACAGGGTTTTTTATGGCGAATCGGTATTATTAAAACAAGTTAGGTATTATCCCATCATCCAGCTTTTTATTGTTGCATTATTTATCATCATTACACTTATAGCCATATCAACCCGAAATAAATCAACACAAAACCAGGTATGGGCCGGTATGGCAAAAGAAACAGCCCACCAGTTAGGCACACCATTAACATCACTGCAGGGTTGGGTTGAAATGCTTAAAGAAACACCCGGCATGGAAAAAATTGTACCTGAAATGAGTAAAGATGTAGACCGATTAAAACTGGTGAGCGATCGATTTGGTAAAATTGGCAGCACACCACAGTTAGAATTAAATAATATAGTAACCCTGGTACAAAACATGGTTGCTTATATTAAAAGAAGATCGCCTGAGAAAATAAATTTTAATATAGAAACACATGGAGAAACTGAAATTAAAGTAATGCTTAATGGCCCTTTATTTGACTGGGTAATTGAAAACCTGATGAAAAATGGGCTGGATGCTATGGAAGGAAAAGGTACAATGACCATTGATATTAAAAATGAAAACACCCAGGTACAGATTGATGTTACTGATACAGGTAAAGGTATCAGTACAAAAAATATTTCCAGGGTTTTTAAACCGGGTTTTACAACAAAAAAACGTGGTTGGGGGCTTGGTTTAACTTTGTGTAAACGTATCATAGAACAATACCATAAAGGAGAATTATTTGTTAAACATTCGGAGCCTGGAAAAGGAACTACATTTAGAATTGTATTGAAAAAATAATAACATTAAAATATTACAAAGGCCTAATGCTTTTGTTTTTTTTAAACACTATTAAAATTTTACATTTGCTTAACCTTAAAATATGCTAACCGGTTTATTTGCGGCGATGGCGAAATTGGTAGACGCACTACCTTGAGGTGGTAGCGCCTTAACGGGCGTGGGAGTTCGAATCTCCTTTGCCGCACTTTTAAAAAAGAGAAGTTTAATGCTTCTCTTTTTTTGTTAAAAAAACATTTTCAAAAAACTATAAGTGGCTAATTCAATGATTTACCCATGCAATGCTTCCAGATGGTTTTAAAATTATTAGTAACAAACCCATAAGTTTAAAAATTACATCAACATTGTAAGCTTTAAGATGAAGTATTAATTTACATTATCCTTTTTTTATACTATATCTTTATCTTGTAAAAAAATAATGATGGGAACAGAAATAAAATGCCCTTCTTGCGGGCATCAGTTTGAACTAAACGAAAGCCTTAAAAACGAGGTAGAAAAAGAATTGCGTGGTAAAATGCTGGATTGGCAAAAGAAAAAAGAAGAAGAATTTGAAAAGCAAAAAAATACCCTGGTTAACGAAGCATTAAAAAAAGCTAATGATGAAACGGCAGCCAGGTTAAAATCGCTTGAAGAAGAAGCAAAGCAAAAAAGTTTACAGCTACAGGCTTTACAAAAAAAAGAACTGGACCTGCTTAGAGATAAAAATGCCCTGGAAGAAAAACAGAAAAATCTTGAAGTTGAAATTGAAAAAAGGTTCCTTGAAAAAAGAAAGCAGATTGAAGACACGGTGATTAAAAGAGAACAGGAATTATTTGACCTTAAAACCAGGGAATACAAATTACAAATGGAACAGCAGCAAAAACTTATTGAAGAACTTAAACGAAAAAACGAACAGGGCAGCATGCAACTGCAGGGCGAAAGCCAGGAAATATTGCTGGAAGAGATTTTAAAAGAGAACTTTCCGTTTGATATGATTGAAGAAGTTGGTAAAGGAGTTGAAGGCGCCGATTGCATACAGGTGATACGAAATAATGCCGGCAGCAATTGTGGTAAAATAATTTATGAAAGCAAACGTACTAAATCATGGAGTAATGCCTGGGTTGAAAAATTAAAAAACGACAAACGTACCCGATCGGCCGATGCTGCCATACTGGTAACACAGGCTTTTCCAAAAGATATGGACCGCTTTGGAGAAAAAGACGGAATATGGGTTTGCAGTTTTGCAGAAGTTAGTAGTGTAGCTTATTTAATAAGGAACGGCATTATTAAAGTTTATGAAATTCAAAAAAGCCAGGAAGGCAAAGGCGATAAAATGCAGATGCTGTACGATTACCTGACAGGCATTGAGTTTCGTGGGCAGGTAGAAGCCATCACCGAAGGTTTTTTGGCTATGAAACAAAGTATAACCAAAGAACGTATGCAGATGGAGAAAATATGGAAGGAAAGGGAAAAACAACTGGAGAAAGTTTTACTAAGTACAAGTGGAATGTACGGTTCAGTTAAAGGAATTGCCGGTGCATCAATAGGAAATATTCCGCTGTTAGAAGGAACCGGTGATATGGAAGAACCAGGTTGATTTAATTTACAACTATGAAGTTAAAACCCAGGTAAGGTAATTGTTACTGATAAAAATATAATACACTTCAAGCTGGTACTTGTTTTTAAAATGGCATTCTACAATTCCTTGCTGGGGATTTCCATTTATTGATTTTAATACAATATCTTTTTTAAAATCAACCTCGCCAATGCTCCACCACTTAAATACCGATTCTTTTACGCTCCAGTACAATGTAAGGCTTTGCATAACCGGCATAGGGCATTGCCGGTAAAGAACTGGCAACTCTTCCTCGTTCATAAATTTTTGCTGAAGCCTTTCTATTTTTGGGCTTAGCAATTCCACATCTACTCCTACCCTATGCGTAGTACTTACTACAACGGCTGCAAAATTGCCACAATGCGAAATTGAAAAATGATATGGTTCGTTTTCTAAATAAGGTTTTTTAGTGTCGGCAATTTTAATAAGGCTTAGCGGAAATCCGGGATGCATTTCTTTAAGCAGCAACCTCCCCGCCAGGTGCTGCAACCGCTTATGCCAATGATGTATTTCTCTCTTTAAAGGCACCTTTTTTAAAAAAAATTCTTCATTTTCGGTAATATTCCAAACTCCAATTTTTGTTGTGGCGTTAATATTTTGTTGATAAACCAATGGCATGAAAGCAAATTAAGATTTTAGATTGCCGGTTGATGTTTTAGATTTGCGGTTCAATAAAAAATTGTTCATTAAAGGTATGATGTATTATTGTGATTCAATTTTAAACACCCCATCTTAATTGATGAAACCAAAAGTACAGCAACCCGGTTCTTAAAAAAATAAAAAATGATCTTAAGCGACACAAGAATTTTAGAAGAAATTGGAAAAGGTACAATAAAGATAGAACCCTACAACAGGGAATGCCTGGGAAGTAACAGCTATGATGTTCATTTAGGAAAACACCTGGCTCGTTATGTAAATAAAGAACTGGATGCAAAAGCACACAATACTATTGAACATTTTGATATACCCGAAGAAGGCATTGTTTTATACCCCCACGAATTTTACCTGGGTGTTACCCAAGAGTACACAGAAACCCATGTACATGTACCTTTTTTAGAAGGCAAATCAAGTACCGGCCGGCTTGGCATAGATATACATGCTACTGCCGGTAAGGGTGATGTTGGTTTTTGTGGCAACTGGACACTGGAGATTTCGGTAAAACAACCAGTGAGGGTTTATGCCGGCATGCCCATTGGTCAATTAATTTATTTCCCGGTTGACGGAGAAATTGCTGTAAAATATAATGAAAAGAAAAATGCAAAATACAGCGGGCAAATCAGCAAACCCGTAGAAAGTATGATGTGGAAGAATAAATTTTAATAGAGCAATATTCTGGTTCTGTTTGTAAAAAAGTATTAGTATTTACTAATCCTTAGGCCGGTTAAATTTTCCCAAACTTTTTATAATAGGCAATAATAAAGCCCGTTACCTCATCATAACTTAAAACGCCCTGTGGCTGCTGGTTTTGCTTTAAATAAGCGCCATACACCCACCTGAAAATTGGCTCTGCAATGCTGCGGTGATTTATATTAAATAATCGCCACTCATCAATATCATCAATTACCGCAGTACTCAATAGTTTTCTAAATGTTTTTGCCGCCAATGAATCTGTTTCAAAAAGATTTTGATTGCAGTACATAAAAAGATCGAGGTAAGTGGAGTAATGCAACAAAGTATCGGCAGATGCAGTAGCAGATAAATAACCTACAAAATTGGCTTCCATTTCTTTTGCATAACCAAGTTGGTGCGCTACTTCGTGGCAACTGGTAAAGGGCTGCAAAAATTTTGGTACAAGTGTATTAACCTGCGCCTCGCCGGTAAATGGATTGTAATACCCGGTAAAACCTATATAGTTACCAAACCAACTCCATACAGAAGGCTTTAATGAAACAGGGCTGTACTTTAAAAAAGGATATACTTTTGCTGCCTGTTTATAAGCATCTGCCACTTTACCAAACAGTACCTTATTAGATGGATACTTCAATTGCTGATTAATCAAAGTAGCCTTGCTTGCATTCACTTTTTCTACAAGTAGCCCGTTAATCAATATTAAATCCTCCCGGTTGTATTTCTCCATCTGTAACCCAATTTGTGCAGCTATTCCGGTTCGGTTATAATTTATACCCCAAAGCAAATTAAATAAGATATAAATCACTATTAATACCCTGGCAACTTTATGTAGCCTGCCTTGCAGTTTAATGCAAGGTTTATTTACATCAGCACCTGCAACCGTTTCCATACCTGATTCAATATTGTTATTTACTAATGTGCTTTTTCTTTTAAACAAGGCTTTAAACCCTTTAAAAACCTTCAGGGTAAACCAAAAAATTAATGCTCCATACAATATATCGCCAAAACTAAAAGGCAACCATCCAAAAATGTAGCGTAAACCACGGCTAATTGCAGGGTAAAAGGTGGTGGAAAACTGATTTTCTACACGAACAGGATTACCTGAATAAATATGTATAATCAAAGCAATAAACAATAAAACAAGTGTATAAAACAGCGATTTTTTACTTTTCATATCAGTCATAAAAATAATCAATAGCTTATAAGCCTATAAAATCTAATTTTGAACCATAAAATTGCAAATATTACCTTACCTTTGCCGTCCTTTAAACCAGACATATGGCGGCAAAACGGGCATTTGAGATAGCGTTTGTAGGGTTAAAACAGGGGGTTCATGAGTTTAATTACACGGTAGACGACAAGTTCTTTGTTGAAAAAGGCGATCCTGATTTTACCAATTGTACGGCAAATATTAAACTTTTGCTCGACAAAAAAAGCAGTTTTATGCTGCTTAAATTTGAAATTGGAGGAAAAGCCGATGTTATTTGCGACCGTTGCGGCAATTCGCTTGGTATGGATATTTGGGATGAGTTCAGCATGCTGGTTAAACTGGTTGAAAACCCGGATGAAATGAATGCTCAGGAAGAAGACCCGGATGTATTTTATATATCAAGAACAGAGAGCCATATTGACGTTGCCAACTGGATTTATGAATTTGTATTACTGAGTTTTCCGTTGCAGAAATTATGCAGTCCCGATGAAATGGGTGGCCCGCAATGCAACAAAGAAGTACTTGAAAAATTAAAAAATATGGAGGCAAAGGAAGAACAAACCAATGCCAACCAGTTGTGGAAAGGATTGGAACAGTTTAAAAAAACAAAAAAAGAAAGAACAAAAAAATAATCAATTAATAAAAATTAAAATAAAGCGATATGCCAAATCCAAAAAGGCGCCACTCACAACAACGCAGTGCAAAAAGAAGAACACATTATAAGGCTACTGAGCCTACTTTGAGTGTTGATAAAACAACCGGAGAAACACATGTACGCCACCGTGCTCATGTTAGCGAAGGAAAATTATATTACAAAGGAAAATTAGTGGCAGAAAAAGCGCCGCTGAAAGCATAATTATTTTTCTAAGTTTCAATTCTAAGTCCGAAATTCGTGTTACGGGTTACGGACTTAGAATTTTTGCATTTATAAGGTTTTGTTTTTTACTATCAACCCTGCAAAAAACAGATGTCTATTAGTACTATTCAATTTGTGCTTATATCCGCTAAACCAAAACAGCAATTGAAATGAATATAGGACTGGACATGATGGGTGGCGATTTTGCTCCCCTTGAAGCAGCAAAAGGCGCCGCCGAATATTTATCCTCTGCAGACAACGATATACAGCTTACATTGATTGGCGATGAAAAAAAGATTAATGAAATACTTTTAGCACATCCATTACCTGCCGGCAAATACAATATTGTTCATGCTTCAGAAGTAATTGAAATGAACGAGCACCCCACCAAGGCACTTAAAGAAAAGCAGCATTCTTCCATTGCCATTGGCTTTCAATTACTGGCAACCGGCAAAACCGATGCTTTCATCAGTGCAGGTAATACCGGCGCCATGATGGTAGGAAGCCTCTTTAGCATTAAAACAATTGAAGGCGTTTTAAGGCCAACCATTGGCGCCTATATGCCACGGGAAGACGGAACCCTTGGCCTGTTGGTTGATGTAGGCCTTAATGCCGATTGCAAACCCGAAAACCTAAACCAGTTTGCAGTATTGGGCTCGTTGTATGCCAGGCATATTTTAAATTATCAAAACCCAAAAGTAGGTTTGATAAACCTTGGTGAAGAAGAAGGCAAAGGCAACCTGCTTACTCAAGCCACTTATCCCCTGCTTAAAGAAAATAAACAGTTAAACTTTATTGGTAATATTGAAGGCCGGGATATTTTAATGCCCAAAGCCGATGTGCTTGTATGCAACGGCTTTACCGGCAACGTGGTATTAAAACTTGCCGAAAGCGTTTACGATATTACAAAACGACGTAACATCAACGATGAACATTTTAACCGTTTTAATTTTGAACAGTATGGAGGCGTACCCGTACTGGGTGTAGCCAAACCGGTAATTATTGGCCACGGCATATCGCATGCCATGGCATTTAAAAACATGATACGCATTGCCCACCGTATGTTACAAACCGATTTAATGACAAAGATGAAAAACAGTTTTATTGACCAGGCTTAAGAATCGCTGTTCAACTTCATTGGCGTCGCACTCTTGTACCATATATCTTTACTGAGCTTTATTAACTTGCTTTGCTTAAAGGCAGTTCAAACAAAAGTTCGCACCCCTTTCCTTCTGCAGAATTAAGTACAAATTTTCCTGAAAAAGATTCAGTACGTCTTTTTATATTATTAAGGCCAATTCCTTTTTTAACTGTCTTTACATTAAAACCTCTGCCATTATCATAAATCCGCATTTTTAATACCCCTTTTTCCTGTTTAACAGAAATATCAATCCTATCAGCTTCAGAGTACCTGGCAATATTTTTTATTTGTTCCTGTAATATCCTGTACAGGTTTATCTGCAAATCGGCATTTTGCTGGTTGCAAACCATATCAAAATTAAAATTTATGGTAAACCGGTTGTTTAGGTTAAACGACTTTAATAAGTTTTCTAAGGCTTCCTTCAAAGTGTTTCCTTCAAAAGATGCAGGCACCAGGTTATGCGATAACCGCCTTAGTTCATCTACAGCAGTTAAAATATGCGATTTACCCATCTCCAAAAACTCTGTCCAATCTTTTGTATGTGGCTCTTTTTTATTAACCATACTTAAAGCAAGCAGCGAACTGGCCAACAACTGGTTTACATTATCGTGTAACTCTGCTCCAATATTACTACGTTCCTGTTCCTGTGCATCTAAAATTGCTTTTGATATACGAATTTCCTCTTCAACATTGTATGTGGTATCACGAAGGTTTACAATTATACCCTGCACAGCTTCATTATTAAGCATATTTTTTACAACCCCTTCCAGCCATATATAACGGCCTTCCTTATGTTTAACTCTTACCTTAATAGGAAAAATCTTACCGGGGCCGGCAACCGCTTCGGCCATAATTTGCAAAGCATTTTGTACATCATCAGGATGAAGGTATTCTCTCCCCGAAATTTTTTCATTGTCATTTAATTTCCAGCCTGTAACTGTTTCTGTTGAATCACTGCTATAAAAAACCTGCATGTTTTCATCAAGTAATAAAATGAGTCCTTCATTATTTTCAACCAATGCTCTAAACAATTGCTCTTTTTGGGTTAATTCTTTTGTACGCTCCTTAACTCTTTGCTCAAGGTCATCATTAAGTGCTTTTAACTTAGCCGCTGTTTTTACTTTTTCATCATTGTCTTCCCTTATTTTTCTAATAAATATTGCTAACAATAGTAAGATTGTACCGGTAATTATCAATAAAACCTGCTGAAGGTTCTTAATCCCTTTTTCGTTAGCTTTTTTATATTTTAACAAAGCCATGTTGGCAGCTTCCTGTATTGATGCAATTATTTTACCAACACGTTCGGTGTACAATTTACTATCACTTGTTTCTGCAATCTTCATCGAAACATCCATCCCATTTTTTTCATAATCTGCTACTACCAAGTTTGCAAAACTTATTCTTGTATTTACAATTGAAACCAACGAATCAAAATTTGTTTTCTGGCTGTTAAAACGGCCTATTAAGTTTTGCAGTTGCTTAAAATTTTGCTGTATTTCATTTTGTTGATTTTGAAATGGGGTTAACAGAGTTTTTTTTCCTGTAAGTATATATGCCCTGAAAGCCGATTCGTTGTCTAATGCAAGTGCATTTATTTTTTTACTATACACTAGTAATGCTTCGGCATTATTGATTTTTTTACCCGTAGTAATAACCTGTTGGGTTTGATATACCGAAAATATAATAATGACAATAACAAACCCAAGTAACAGCTTTACCCCTGTACCGTAAAATCTTTTTGTTATTAAATTATATTTCATAAGTTAACTGGCGTAGTTACTATAGCTGCAGCTGCTTTTAGTTTTAAGCAACCGGTAAAATAAACAAAAAAAACCACACCTTATTTATACTAACAGTTAAATCATATATTTCTTTTATTTTTTTACTGGCTCTTAATAGCATTATAAAAACGATTTATTTACCTCCATATTATTATAGGTAACAGTTTTAAGAGAAATACAATAAAGTAATTAATAAAAGAAACTTTAATTGCAGACGATAGGAAAATTGTAATTTTAGTAAGCCATTTGCATAAAAACGCATTATTTAACTTGAGCAATAAATTTACAGTATGCTTGCCTGGAAAGAAATCTTAATTCGCTTATTACTGGCTTCGCTTTTTGGCGCATTGATAGGATTAGAACGAGAAAGAAAAAACTGGAGTGCTGGTATGAGAACTCACATGATGGTTTGTGTAGGCTCTTCTTTAATAATGATAGTATCGGCTTTTGGCTTTGCCGATGTTTTGGGCAAAGATCATATTGTACTTGACCCTGCAAGGGTTGCCGCACAGGTTATCAGTGGTATAGGTTTTATAGGCGCCGGCGCCATCCTTTTTTTAAAACAGGGAACCATTAGGGGTTTAACCACTGCATCGGGTTTATGGACGGTTGCAGCCATAGGCCTTGCAACAGGCGGCGGTATGTATTTTGCAGCTGGCGCTACCACCATTATAGCGCTTATCATCCTTTGGGCTTTACAGCCATTTGAAAGGATGTATTCACAAAAATTCAAGCAAAAAACTTTAAGGATAGTTACCACCTCCAACGAAAATTATGTTAACATCATTAAAGCGCTATGGCAGCAAAACGGTATTGGCATCCAAAGTTTCCAGATGAACAAAGATGATAAAGAATTTATCCTTCAGTTTGTATTTGACACAGAAGATGAAAACAAACTTTCACAAATCATCAATGAACTTCAAAAAGATTCAAACATCAAAGAGATTTTCTGGACTCACTGATTTTATCCTTTCCTAATTATTTGTATTAATTGCTCGGCAGCCTGGCGGCCTGTTTCGGCACCACCATTCATATACCCCTGGAAATCGGCGCTGCAATGTTCGCCGGCAAATAATAAATTACCAACAGGCTCTATTTCGGCGCCGGCAATACTCGTCCACTGCCCTGTTTTATAACAGGCATAACTACCTAAAGTATGCACATGTTTTGGCCAATAAAATATAGCATGTTTACCATTATAGTTTTTGGCAGCGCCGGGAAAAATTTTTTCGAGTTGAGAAATGTACTCTTTTGTTTTTTGTGACACAGTAGCATCAATCATCCTATCGCTCATTTTTCCGCCGGTATAAAAAGTATAGCCTCCTGCTTTACCTTGTTGCAGTTGAGAACTATCCCAACCCAATTGCAAAGGCATATCCGAAAATATTTGACCACTGGCGCCCGATTTTCGCCAATACCGGGTTTTAAACCCTGCAAACATTTTTGCATTTTTTCCATATCCTAATTCTGCAATTGATTTTTTCTTCAGGTCACTCATACCCTCAATTTCAAGAGTTATGTTTCGTAACACAGAAAACGGGATAGTGCAAACCAGGTAATCAAAATACACCTGTTTACCGGTATTAAATGTTACAGTAAATCCGCTGCCTTTTGATTGTATTTTTGTAACTGTATGATTGGTCCTGATATTTTTTATTCTTTTAGCCAGTTCATCCACTACACGCTGGTTACCGCCTTTTATCTTATATCTTTCATCGCTTTCACCAAAAAGGTCTTTTGCAACCGTATCGGGTTTAAAGAGCCATAAAAAATTTATGGCCGATTGTTCATCCGATTCTAATCCATATTCAGTTATAAAGGCAACATTTAGCATTTTACCAAGCCAGCCATCAATACCTTTCCACTGCAGGTATGCCGCAATCGACATTTTATCATATTTTTCAGCTTCGCCAAATTCATGATAGGTGATGGATGCTTCCGGTAATGCATCTATATCTTTCTTTATACTCTCGGCATAAGGCGCCAATGCTTCAACAAGATCTGTAGCTGTGTATTTTTTTCCTTCAAAATAAAATATCTGTTTAATAAGTTCTTTATCATCTTCCGTATCTACAAGTTCAAGCCCAAATTCATGTGCAAGATGTAAGATGTCTTCGTGATTGCTGTCGATAAACTCTCCTCCCAATTCGGTAGTGATACCCGGCCCCAACATATTTTTTGCTGTATACATACGGCCTCCCGTACGGCTGCTGGCTTCATAAATGTAAGATTCGATATTTGCTTTTTGTAAAATGTAAGCAGCATGTAAACCTGCCACACCGGCGCCCAAAATACCAATTTTATATGGTTGTTCCTTTGCAGCAAAACGATTAACAGTATTTGTATTGGCAAGTGCTTTATTGGCAGCAAGTGCAGCAATGGCCATGGCCGATTTACTGATGAATGCCCGCCTGGATGCATCGGGTTTTTCATACACTACTGAGGAATTATTTTTTTCTAACGCTTTTATAAATGCTTTTTGTAAAAAACGTAACAACCCTGTTTTAGCATTTTTCATACCATAGTATTTGAAGGTGAAAAGTATTTTAAATATAAATACTAAAGTTTAATATAACAATAGCTTTAAAACATAACATACCGGGGGTGTAATTAAGTTTATTGTATCGTGGATATTTTTTAAATAATAAACTGCTTGTTGCCATTATTTATGAGTAAAATATTTTAAATTGAACAAGGCTTAAATTTATCATGCGTTTTAATTAAGTAAATATTGAAAACATTTTCTTTTATAGCTTCTTTATTTTTACTGGTTGGCTGTTTTACAAATAACAAAGCAATTTATAAAAATCAGCAACCGGTTTCTATAGAAGTAAACAGTGTTGCAGTTGTTGTGTTAGGAACTATACAAGATGCCGGTTCGCCACAATTAGGCTGCACAAAAGACTGTTGCAAAAACCTTTTTCTTAATCCGGATAAAAACAGGAAGGTAGTATCGTTGGGTATTGTTGATGCCATTAATAATAAAAATTTTTTAATAGAAGCCACACCGGATATAACACAACAGGCAAAAGCTTTAAAAACATTTTCGTCATTTAGCCATAAAGAAATGCCCGATGGTATATTTTTAACTCATGCACACATAGGCCATTATACCGGGCTTATGTATTTGGGTAAAGAAGCTTATAATGCCGATAGTGTACCGGTTTTTGCAATGCCCCGTATGAAAAAATTCCTGAAACAAAATGGCCCCTGGAGCCAGTTAGTAACCAACAGGAATATTACCCTACATGAATTGTTTGATGGGAAAGAGATTGCAATTACAAAGGATGTTAAAATAACACCCTTTACCGTACCGCATAGGGATGAGTTTTCTGAAACAGTTGGATACCTGGTAACCGGCCCTCATAAAAAATTAATGTTTATACCCGATATAGATAAATGGGCTAAATGGAAAACAGGTATAATTGATGCAATTAGTAAAGTTGACTATGCATTTATTGATGCAACTTTTTTTAATGCTGAAGAAATAAATAACCGGGATATCAGCACCATACCACACCCCTTTATTATTGAAAGTATGAAATTATTTGAAAACTTACCTGAAGCAGAAAAAAAGAAAGTATATTTTATTCATTTCAATCACACAAACCCGGTTATAAACAATAACAGCAAACAGTATAAACAGGTTATACAAAACGGGTTTAATGTTGCATCTATTTACGATGTATTAGTATTGTAGATACTAACAAACTATGTTGTACGCAACAAAGTTTATTTTTACTAAAATGTACAATATCAAAATAAGTAACCAGTATAATACTATTCCCTCAGTTTAAAGGATACGGCTCCATTGGTTTTATCGGTACTGCTCACATTTAATTCATACCGTTTTTTACCATCGTAAATAACCATCAATGCTGTATTGGGTGGTATGCTACCAAGATTTTCGGCATACATTACTAATTCGTTCCTGCTATTACCCGGCTGTATCTTAATATAAAATGTAAGCGGTTTATCAGTAAGCAATTGGTGTGTAACCAAAATTTTATCATTATATATAAGGGTAATACTGTCGCCATCAATAATGCCATTATCATATAATGTTACAGAAATAGAATCATTATCAACCGTAATTTGTTTTACCAGGTCATTTTTTCTTTTTTCCAAAACAATTTCTTTTTGAGGATTTAAACTTTGTACTGGCCTTACAGAATCAGTTTTGGGCATTTCCTTTTTATCGTTACAAAGCATAAATATTTCATCGGCAGTAAGAGCCCTGTTATAAATCCTTATATCATCCAAATCGCCATTTAACCAGTAAGGAAAAAACTCATCATCAGATTTACCAAAAAAAAGATCTTCATTGTTGGTAAAAGTTTCGGGGAAATAAACTGCATATTTCAATTCACAATCTACATACAACTTTGCCGTATCGCCATCATTGGTGTACAACACATGGTACCATTGATTTTTTTTTATAAAATCGCCGGCATAAGGATTTAAAACTGTACCCGTACCCCTGAAATTTTGGTGCAGCGTATCACATAGGTTACCACTGCAACCCGTGCCCTGGCTATAAAGGGCATCATCAAAACGTAAAGCATAATTACCGGGATTGTAATTTCCGCCACCCTTGCTTATTATTTGGCTTGCATGGCAAATGCCATAATAAAAACCGGTTGGCCTTACCCATGCAGCTATAGTTATTTTGTTATCAAAATTTAAAGAAGCACTGTTAGGGATTTGAATGAATTGATTAACTCCGTTAAAATGATAAGCGCTGTTGGGTTTACCAAACCTGTCGGTAGTTAATGTAGCATTATTTTTAACCGGGTTATTTCTTTTACCACTTTCGTCTTTTGCATTACCATTAAACGGATAATATGCCTGCAGGCCCTTTTTTAAATTGGGTTGGGCAGTGCATATATTTGATAGTAGTAATAAAAACAGTAATACTCTAAACATAAATAGTTAAAAAACTTCTTTTACAATTAAAATTCCTAAACTCAATACATCAAATTCCAATATAATTATGTGGTGTTATAGCTTTTAATTCTTTTTTTAAAGCAGCACTTATTTTCAATGTTTTAATAAAATCATGAATAGTCTTTTTATCAATGGCTGTTTTCCCCCTTGTAAGTTCTTTTAGCGCTTCATAAGGTTTGGGGTAATTTTCCCTACGTAATATTGTTTGGATAGCTTCGGCCACTACGGCCCAGTTATTTTCAAGATCGGCTTTTAATTTAGGCTCGTTCAAAAAAAGTTTTGCTATTCCCTTTTCGGCAGATTTAATGGCAAGCAAAGTATGTGCAACAGGCACCCCAATATTTCTCAATACGGTTGAATCTGTTAAATCTCTTTGCAAACGTGAAACAGGTAGTTTGGCAGAGAAATGCTCCAGCAAGGCATTGGCAATACCTAAATTTCCTTCTGCATTTTCAAAATCTATTGGGTTTACTTTATGTGGCATAGCACTACTGCCTATTTCGCCTTTTTTAGTTTTTTGTTTAAAATAATCCATGCTGATATATGCCCAAATATCCCGGCAAAAATCAACCAATATGTTGTTAATGCGTTTTATGGCGTCGAAATGTGCGGCCAGCACATCAAAATGCTCTATCTGAGTAGTATATTGCAGGCGCTGTAACCCCAGTTTAGTTTCGGTAAAATCATCCGCAAATTTTTTCCAGTTGTATTTTGGGAAAGCCACATGATGTGCATTAAAATTACCTGTGGCGCCACCAAATTTTGCAGTAAAAGGTATATAGCTAAACAGTTGTATCTGGTTTTCTAACCGTTCTGCAAAAACCATTAGTTCTTTACCCAATCTTGTAGGGCTGGCAGGCTGCCCATGTGTACGGGCCAGCATGGGTACATCTTTCCAGGCAATGGCCAGTTTACCAATTGCATGTTGCAAATTTATAACGGCCGGCAAATATTCCAGTTCAACGCTGTTTTTCCAAAGTAATGGGATGGCTGTATTATTTATATCCTGCGATGTTAAACCAAAATGAACCCATTCCTGCAGGTGCCCGGCATTGCAGTTATCCAGGGCCTTTTTTATAAAATATTCAACAGCCTTTACATCATGGTTAGTGATGGTTTCCGTTTGTTTTATCTCTTCGGCATCGGCTATAGAAAACTCTGCTGCAAGTTTTTGCAGGTAATGTTTAGTTTTTGAATCTGCCTTAAAAAATTTCTTTTCTGCCAAAAAAAGGAAGTATTCAATTTCTACAATAACACGGTATTTAATCAATGCATATTCGCTAAAGTAAGCATCCAGGTGCTGAACTTGTTTGCGGTATCGGCCATCAACAGGTGAAATGGCAGTTAGTTGGTTTAAATCCATAATGTTGCTGTAAATTTGCCGCAAAAATACATTAATTGGCACAGAAGTTAAAGGTAGCAGCGGTTAGTTATTTAAACACCAAGCCGTTGATTTACGGATTTGAACAGGGAATGATGAAAGATGAACTGGAACTGCTCATTGAATACCCGGCAAAGATTGCAACATTATTGATAGAGGATAAGATTGACATTGGCCTGGTGCCGGTGGCCATTATCCCTATTTTAAAAGAGTACCATATCATATCTGATTATTGTATTGGTTGCGATGGCGAAGTGGCAAGCGTTTGTTTATTCAGCGATGTACCAATTGAAGAAATTGAAACCATTTTGCTGGATTACCAAAGCCGCACTTCGGTAGAACTTTTAAAAGTTTTGCTTAAAGAACACTGGAAAATTTCACCCAATTTGATTGCAGCAACAGAAAATTATGAGCAACAAATTAGTGGCAGTACAGCCGGCTTAGTAATTGGCGACAGGGCGCTTGCAAAAAGATCACAGTCAAAATTTATTTACGACCTTGGTATCACATGGAAAGAAATGACCGGTTTACCATTTGTATTTGCTGCCTGGGTGAGCAATAAAAAAGTAACTGATACTTTTATAAAAGCATTTAATGCAGCTAACTGTTTAGGATTGCAAAAGCTTGATTTGATTATACAAAATCATACAACAGCTTTATATAATTTACATAAATATTATACCGAAAACATCAATTTTACTCTGGATGAATCAAAAAAGGAAGCTATGAGCCTTTTTTTAACCAAATTAAAAAATAAGCAAGCGGTAACTATATTATAAACGCATTTCATTATTACATAAAACAGTCATTAACTTAATAAATGGGATTTAAAAAATACATACACCAGTTTACCCGTAGCCTGGGTTTTGATTTTTATGCATTAAAAGATAAAAGTGATGGTGAATTGTTAAGGCTTCGCTGGTTAAAAGAAATGGGTATTAATACAGTACTTGATATTGGTGCAAATGAAGGACAGTTTGCATCAATGATAAGAAAACTTTTACCACAGGCATCTATTATTTCTTTTGAACCGGTACCTCATTGTTTTGAAAAATTGATACAGAATTTTAAACATGATAAGAATTTTAAGGCCTATAATTTTGCCTGTGGCGATACAGATACAGAAATAGAAATGAATGTAAATAATTTTTCGCCCTCATCTTCTTTGTTAGAATTAGACGACCTGCATGTTAAAAATTTTAAACACACTGCCGGTTCAAAAAAACAACTTATACAAGTAAAAACACTTGATGGTTTAAGTAAAGAACTTTGGTTACAAAATCCTTACCTGGTTAAAATTGATACACAGGGATATGAAGACAAAGTGATAAAAGGTGGGGCTAAAATAATTGCAGGGGCACAGGTAGTTTTTATTGAATTATCATACAAACCTTTGTACAAAGGCCAGGCTTTGTTTGATGATATTTATAAAGAAATGTTTAAGTCAGGTTTTCGGTATCACGGTAATACAGAGGAACTTTTAAGCCCCGTAAATGGTGCAGTACTGCAAACAGACGGTATCTTTATAAAAGATAAAACTTTTTAAAATTATATTTACTGAATAATGTTTTTACAAACCAATTAATACAGTAAAACAACATGTCATCATCACCATATCTTATCCATTTTAAGTCAATTGGCAAATCAGATATTGGTTATATATCCATTGCCGAAAAAGAAACACTACCATTTGTACCGCAAAGGATATACTGGACATATTATACACCCGAAGATGTAAAGAGAGGCTTTCATTCTCACCATCAGTTAGAGCAAGTGCTGGTGGCTGTGGCCGGAAAAATAATTGTTACCACAGAGATGAAAAATGGCGATAAACAGGAATTCATTTTAGATTCGCCCAAAACAGGATTATTTATCCCAAAAAATTGCTGGCGTATGATGCAATACAGCCATAATGCCGTACAAATGTGCATAGCCAGCCAAACATACGATGAAGCAGATTACATCAGGGACTATCAAGAATTTTTGAAATAACTATGATTGAAGAAATTTATTCTTTTGAAAACAACCATTATTTCCATGCTTATTGGGAAGAAAGGGAAAACCGTTTTAAACAAAGCCTGGTTTTTCCTAAAAGCACCTATTCGCCCTGGTTACAAGATGAAGCATTTTTAAAAACTTTTGATGCCATAAAAGAAAACAGCCTGGTAGATATATATCGTTGCTACGAACTCTGGAGTATCAGCAAACGTTTAAAAAAATCTGAAGCAGCAATTATTGAAGTAGGTGTTTGGCGGGGAGGCACAGCTGCTTTGCTGGCAAAAGCAAACGATAATCAATCACCCATTTATTTATGCGATACATTTGAAGGCGTAGCTAAAGCGGGTGATAAAGATAACCAATACAAAGGCGGCGAACATGCCGATACTTCTGTTGAAATAGTTGAAACTTTAATGAAGGAACAAGGCATTTCATCTTACCAAATCCTGAAAGGGATTTTTCCGGATACAAATGCCGATAAACTGGATGCTGAAAAATTCAAAATTTGCCATATTGATGTAGATGTTTACGAATCGGCAAAAGATATATTTAACTGGGTATGGACAAGGATGATAGTTGGAGGTGTTGTAATTTTTGATGATTATGGTTTTGCAGCCTGTGCAGGCATTACACAGTTAGTGAATGAACTGGCAAACAGCACACCCAACGCATTTTTTATACACAATATTAATGGACATGGTTTATTAATAAAAACGGCCTTATGATAAATGTATTGGTTACATCGCTGGGTAGTAATACAGCCATTGGCGTTGTAAAAGCTTTAAGGCAACAAAAAGAAATTTGTATTACCGGTACCGATATTTTTACAGCAACTCAATGTGCAGGCAGCCCATTGGTTGATTATTTTTTACAGGTACCAATGGCTATTGCTGATGAATATGAATACCATATTTTAGAAATTATAAAAGAAAAAAACATTCATTGTGTAATTCCCATTCATGATGTTGAAGTGGAGAAAGTATCTTATATGTCGGTTAAATATCCGGCACAAACATTTTGGGCTGTTAATCCACCGGGCATTATTAGTTTATGTAATGATAAAAAAATGATGAACGGCTTTTTGAGCAATATGCAAATTCATGTACCGGAGATGTATGATGCTGTAGAAAAAATCCGTTACCCGGCCATTTACAAACCCAATAAAGGTGTAAGCAGCAAAGGTATCATGGTAATAGGTTTGGCAGAAGAAAGCAGGAAAAACTTTGATCTTGAAAACGGTTTTTTGCAAAAGATGATTAAAGGTGATGAATACACTGTAGATTGTTACACATCATACCACAGCGAATTTTTTAAATGCTGCGTTCGTAAAAGAATTGAAACAAAAGAAGGAATCTCTACAAAAGGAGTAACTGTTGATTTCCCTTTACTGGAAGAAATTGCAGCTAAGATACACAAGGGCCTGCAATACAAAGGCGCTTCCAACATACAGTTTATAGTAGAAAACGGCATCCCCTATTTTATTGAGATGAACCCACGTTTTTCGGGAGCTGGTATTTTGAGTTATCATGCCGGGTTAAACAGCCCTTTGTTTACAGCTTATGAATCTGTTCAATCTCCTCTATTTAATGAAGCCAAAAATACTGAAGTAAAAAAAGGAGTTTTTATGACAAGGTACTGGAACGAAAATTTTTATGAAGGATAGTGCAATCATTTTAGACCTGGATGATACATTAATAGCCACACATTACAGGCAGTATAGTTGTATTTATGATTACCTGCAAAGTATAGGAAAAAGTTTTATTGGTTTTGATGAATATTATCATTTAAGGCGTACTCATCATTTATCCAACAGCAACCTGTTAAAATTCCTGCACATTAATCCCCAATGGGAAAAATTCAATACTTATTACCTGCAAAGTATCGAATCAAAAAAATACCTGGCTGCAGACACATTGATTGCAGACAAGCATTTGTTAGCACGGGTAAAAGAAAAAAAACATACACTAATACTGTTATCCCTAAGGAGCAACCCTGCCAATTCATTACATCAATTACAACAATTGGGCCTGGCAAATTATTTTGATGAAATACATTTTGTACAACATAAATTAACCACCAATCCAAAAATACAGTTCCTTCGATTACTTAATCAAAGCCATGATATAATTGCATTTTGCAGCGACTCGGCACCAGACTATGAAGCCGCTGTACAATTAAACATTAACTTTGTGCAGGTAAAAACATCGTTGTACGAATTACCCGGTTTTGAAAAGGCAACACAGTTTTTAGATATCAATCAATATTTTTTATCTCTTTTATGAACACATTCAGCGAATCAAAATTAAATGAAGTAGCCAACCAATCTCTGTATACTACTTTTACTAATAGTAATACCATTTTATATTCTTTTAAAATATTTTCGAGGTTTTTAAAGCAGGGCAAAATACTTGAACTTGGCCCGGCCGAAGGTTTAATGACTGAACATTTATTACAGTACGACCCCTCATTAACTGTAATAGAAGGCTCATCTGTTTTTGCCAATCAATTAAAAGAAAAATTCCCCAACCTTACCATCATTCAATCGCTGTTTGAAGAAACAGTGCTTGATGAAAAATTCGATTTCATTGTGTTGGGGCATGTGTTAGAGCATGTTGCCGACCCGGTTGTTTTGCTAAAAATTATTAAACAATGGCTAACCCCAAACGGAAAAGTTTTATGTGCCGTACCAAATGCTCGGTCAATACACAGGCAGGCAGCTGTTGAAATGGGCTTGCTAAAAACTATTTTTTCGCAAAGCGAAAAAGATATTCATCACGGGCACATGCGAATTTACTGCCCCAATACATTTAAAACCGATTTTATAAACGCAGGTTATAAGATTGATCATTTTGGCGGTTATTGGCTAAAACCATTATCTGATAAACAACTTGAAGAAAGCTGGACACAGGAAATGTTATCTGCCTTTTTAAAATTAGGCGAAACCTATCCGGATATTGCTGCAGAAATTTATATCATTGCATCTGTTTAAAACTTAAAATGGTGGTTAAATTCCTCAACCTGAAAGCAGTAAACCTGCAATACAAAGATGAAATTGAACAAAAACTTTTAGAAGTTTTTAGAAGTGGCTGGTATATACATGGCAACGAAGTAGAAAATTTTGAAAATAACTTAGCAAATTATATAAATGTAAATGCTGCTATTGGCGTAGCCAACGGACTTGATGCATTAAGATTGATTTTTAAAAGTTATATTCAAATGGGGGTTATGAAACCCGGTGATGAAGTGATAGTACCTGCCAACACATTCATTGCTTCCATTTTAGCCATCAGCGATAATTTATTAACGCCTGTTTTTGTTGAGCCGGATATCAATACATATAATATCGATATAAGTAAAATAGAAGAAAAGATTACCAACAAAACTAAGGCTATCATGATTGTTCATCTTTATGGCCACACTGTTTTTTCGAATGATTTACTTGCACTGGCAAAAAAATATAACCTCAAAATTGTTGAAGATAATGCACAGGCTATTGGAGCAAACTGGCAAGATAAAAAAACAGGCTCACTTGCCAACGCCGCTGCTTTTAGCTTTTATCCCGGTAAAAACCTGGGTGCTTTAGGCGATGGCGGAGCCGTAACAACCAACGATGATGTACTTGCAAAAAGGCTAAGGGCTATTGCCAATTATGGATCATCAACAAAATATGTAAACGATGTAATGGGTGTAAACAGCCGGCTTGATGAAATGCAAGCAGCCGTACTAAACATAAAACTGAAATACCTGGAAAATGAAAATGAAAAAAGAAGGGATGTAGCTGCTTATTATATCAACAATATCAAAAACAAAAAAATTATTTTACCACAAATGCCACAAAATAAACAGGAGCATGTTTGGCACCTGTTTGTGATAAGATGTGACCAACGAGATGAATTACAAAAACATTTGGAACAATGTGGCATACAAACCTTAATACACTACCCTATTCCGCCACATAAACAAAAGGCTTATACACAATACAATCACCTGCAACTTCCCATAACCGAACAAATACACCGGGAAGTTTTAAGTTTACCCATTAGCAGTGTGATTACAGAAGAAGAAATGAAAAAAGTTACAGATGCCCTCAATTTATTTTAATGAATAAAGATTTACCATTTGAGGAAACAGCCAAACCCATGGTTAGTATCATAATCCCGTGTTACAACCATGTAAGGTATATTATACGCACTTTAGAAAGTGTTATCGCCGATAATTATCCAAACAAAGAAATTATTTTAATAAATGACGGGTCAAAAGACGAATCTGATGCTGTTATCAGGCAATGGCTTTCAACTGCTGCACAAAAGGAACCGATAACATATATCAACAGGCTCAACAAAGGTATTTGCGCAACATTAAACCAAATGATTGACCTTGCAAGAGGAAAATATATCCTGCCGCTTGCTTCTGATGATTGCCTGTATGGCAACAATATTGCCAAACGGGTTGCTATACTTGAAGCACATCCCAATAAATCTGTTTTATTAAATGATGCATTTGTAATTGATGACGATGATAAAGTGATTATGCAAAGCTCATCTACAAATTACTGGAAGGCAGATAAGGCACAATATGAAAATGATGATGATATTTTAAAAGAATGTATTAAAACACCTAGAATTGCCGGCCCTGTAATTTTCTATAGAAAAAATATATTTGATTTAATTGGAAAATTTCCTGAAGATATAGGGTTTGAAGATTGGTATTTTTACCAACGGGCAGCTTCTTTAAAGCTTATCATCTTTGTTGATTTAAAAGTGGCTTTATACCGTTTACATGGAAATAATTTTTCAGGAGCTAATTCACCACATGGAATTAAAATTGCAAAATCTACTTTAAAAGTATATAAAAGGAATTTTTGGTTTTACCCAGGTCTTAAATATAAAATGCTGGCATTAAAATGTTACCTGAGGGTTTTAGCATGGTATATTAAGTTGAGATTAAAAAGAGAAAAATAGATTGATTCAGTAACCTGAATTACATATTTTCCAGTTTTAACTTAGTCTTAATTTTATAAAGCATATTTCCAAAAGGAGAATTAAGCAAAAAATGCAAAAGCTTTAAACGAATTTGCCAAACCCAAAGCATAAAACTTTTACCGTAATATTTTTGATATATGCGTTTTGCATCTTTTAATGCCTTCAGGTAATTTGTAGAACTTGTTCCCGCTGGCGCAAAATTCACTAACACTGATTTGGTAAATAAAAATGGCTCGTTAGCAATACGACATAAAAAATCATAGTCCATTCCTATCTTTTCTGTTACATCATACATACCATATTTAGTATGTAAATCTTTTTTTACAAACATCGACTGATGGCAAACACTTCTCATACCACGATATAACTTATTTTTTTCAAAAGGTTTTCCAATAATTACAGTTTGATTTCCTCTTTGTAATTGATATTTACCATGCAACCATGTAATACCCGGGTTTTTATAAAATAACCCGGTAACAGTTGTTATTGTAAATTCATCATAAAAACTATCCCCCGAATTTAACATTACCACTACATTTCCTTTTGCATTATTTATTCCTTTATTAAATGCATCTGCAATGCCTTCATCTCTTTCAGAAATCCATTTCCTGTAATGAGGTTGTGTATTTTGCTCCAGGTAGTTTTTAATAGTTGGTTGTGTAGAGCCATCTATAATAATGTGTTCAAATGGCAACTGTACCTGCCGGTCAATCGATTGGCAAGTTTCCAATAATTCTGGCAGATTATTAAAACTTACGGTAATTACAGAAATTGCCGTCATTTCCATTCGCTTGGCTCTGTTTTTTTGTAAAAGTTATATTGCTTATCAAATATTATTTAATATACCGGCAGCCTTTCCCGCAATATTTCCCCAATAAAAATGTTCAAAGAAAGTGGTTGCCGTATCAACATCTGTTTGTAAGTTAATAATACTTTCTGCAAAAAGCTGCCAGTTGTTGTCTTCTATAATTTTCATTTTATTACCGGCAACTTCGGAAGGGATACCAATTGCCCCACTTTTGGTACTTATTACAGAGCAGTTATACCCAAGTGCCTCAACCAGTTTTGTTTTTATTCCGCCGCCATCCATCACCGGGTTTATAAAAATATCGGCGCCTTTAAAAAACAGGTTTATATCATCTACAAAACCGGCATAAATAATATGCTTATCCTTGTAATTGGTTAATCCATTGTACGCAACCGGCAGTTTATTTCCACAGATGATGATACGGTATGTGAAGCCTTCTGCAGCAAGCAGCAGAGGATTTATTTCATTAAGTATAATATCTACAGCATTTAAATTGGGTTTATAACCAAGTGTACCGTTAAACAATAAAATTTTCCCATTGGGGGGAACTTTGTATATATCGCAGATGGTTTGCCTGGCTGCTTTTTTTTCTTCGGCTGATGGGATAGCAGCATGTTCAAAACCATAAGTAACAACTGTGCATTTACCCGGATTTAATTTAAAATTTTCAATTGCATACATCCGGTCATCGGCATGAATAAAAAAATTATGGTGGGCTTGTAAGTGTGTATATTTCTCATAGTTCCATAGTATGCCCCACCACCATTTTCCCATACTTTTAAAACGTAAAGATTCAATATTGTGTGAGTGTACAATCAATTTAATATTGCAACTCCATTTCAGCAATATACCCAACCAACCGTAATAAGGATGCTCAATGATAAGGTGTGTTATCTTTTCATCTTTTATAATTTTCCTGATTGTAAAAAAATAGAAAAGGTTTACATACCTAAGCTTACTGTTGCTGATAATACTTTTTACAAGGTAGTTTTCGCTGTGGCCTGTGTTTTCCTCTACGGTAACACAAATTAGGTTTACCAATTTGGCCAGGTAGCGGTTAAAAAAGGCAATGCCTTTTTGCCCACCCATATCGGGAGGTAAAAATTTATACGATACAAGGCTTAAAACTTTTACTGCTTCGTTCATCATCATTTTTTAATGGCCACTATATTTACAAACGGCGAAAACCAATATCCTTTTTTACCGGCAATCTTAATTATGCGGTTCAAAATCCTTGTTACAAAATTCACTATTGCATATTTATAATTCGTATCCCAAAAGCCAGCCGAATAAGAAACAGTAAAGCCGGCCTTTTTTATTATATCAAAATACTGATACCTGTTTAACAGGTTCTCGGCCCACACACCTGTTTTGCTATCGCAGGTATTGGTACCCAAAAATTCCACTGCAGCAACCGGTTTATTATTTAAATACAAATTTACTGCATTGTTAAAGTCGTTAAAAGCCCTGCCACGGGTTATGGCAACAAGTTGATGCAAATCACTTTCTGCAATAGCCGGTTTTAATTCTTTTATCATATCGGCCCGTTGCTTTTTATACAAAGTTTTTTCTACTTTGGCATGATACAGGTAATGTTTTAAACGCATAGCCGGGTTATGATAATTGGCAGTAGTGGTGGCGTAACAAATTTTTGTAAGCCCCGAATTGAATAGCTTTAGATAAAAACTTCTAAGATTATAAATATGCTCAACCACATTTCTTGATGCTACAACATCAAAGGAAATATTATTTACTTTTCCATAATCTATCACTGCATCAATATCGCCGCTTATGTAATCATCAATTTCTATATTCAGTTTTTTACAAATACTGGCAGCGTAGCCTGCCCATTGAGGGAAATAATCGTTGAAATAAACCTTTTTAAAACCAACCATGCCGGCCAACAAGAAAAGGGTGCCAAGCCCTGCACCATAATCAATAAATGTTAGGTTATTTATTTTATCGCCGCTCAGCTTTACTGACCGGTAAATAATATCGGCGCTGCTTTTAATTGAAAATATAAGTCGTTTGCCGGCATGATGGTTATTGAAATAATATTTTCCAAACTCATCAATATCGGTGCCTGATAAATCAAGCGTTAACAGTTGATGATAAAGTATGCCGGCTTTTTCATTGATAAGTGTTGCCACTTCATCAATGGGTGTAATAAATGTATGTTGTTTGTTGTGCAATGCTAATTATGCTTTAACGGCAGGGTCTTCTTTCCTGTTATTTATTTTCCATGCCATAAAAATGCAAAGCAATACAAACAACACCGAAAATATATTTACATACCTGCTTATGCTTTCGCCAACACGTACCGATGCAGGGTCAAAAACAAATTCAATCGTATGTTTACCGGCCGGTATGGCAAGGCCCCTTAATGCATAGTCGGTTTTACAATAGGTAGTTTTTTTACCGTCAATAAAAACTTCCCAGCCTAATGGATAATATACTTCGCTAAATACTGCAAACTGGTTGGTAGCAGCATTAAACTCATACTTAATTTCATCATTGTTATTCTGCAGCAGTTTTATATATGCTGCTGAATCGTACACAGGCATAAATGGCACAGCTGCTTTAAATCGTTCATCAACATATGCAGTTTCGGTTGGTTTAATAGTATCTAATGCGGCCATTTCCTCATCGGCATTTTTTACAAACTTTACATTTTTCACCAGCCAGCAATTGCCCAAAGCAAATGGGTTTTGCATAGCCTGGTTCTGTTTGGGATTTTGCTGATCGGGCACAATCACATACTTCATATTAAGCATGTTCAGCACCGGAAAACTGTCTTTAGCCAATGGGTTAGCCCCCCATTTTTCAATGTTTTTATAAATCTGCCTTTCAATAAGGTCCTGGTACAAACCAAGCTTGGCTGGGCTGTACCCACCAATGGTATTATGTTTATACGATGTGAGTGCATCATTAAAAGAATTGTTTACAGAAACTGTATAACCATTGGCACCGGGAAATGCCAGGTTTAAAACCCTGTAATAACCTGTATCATTTTTTAGTTGTAGGTCGGCATGTGTATCAGCATAGCTATCTGCTATTTCATCTGCATTTACAAAATAGTCATCTTTTAAATAACGTTTGCAAACTCCAAACAAATCGATAATACAGAATAAAATAAGTACTGTATAAACCACTGCAGGCTTTATCCAGTTTTTTACATACATATAAAGCGCTGCTACCAACACTAACATAAAACCCAACGACCTCCACATATCGCTTAAGTAAAAAGCCTGCCTGTCGGCTTTTAATGCACTGAAATAACTTCGTGTAAAATCAGAACCCTGCCCTTGTAATGCATCGTTTATATTTTTACGAAGCTCGGTTGTTGCTGTGTTGGTAAAATCCGACATAAAATAAAACAATACCATCACCAATGCAGTTCCACCTGCGATATACAGGCATTTTTTAAATAGCTGCTGCAATTTTTCTTTGCTTGTTTTTAGCATGAATTCATCTAAGAAAATAACTGCCAGCAAGGCAACCGAAAGTTGCGGAATTACCAGCGCCATTGATGGCGCCCTGAATTTTTTGTAAAACGGAAGATGATCGAACAGGAAATAATTAACTGCTTCAAAATTTTTACCCCAAGCCAGTACAATTCCAAACAAAGTAAGTGCTACCAGCCACCACCTGTGTTCGCTTTTACTGAGGAAGGCGCCAAACAGGAATAACAAACAAACTATTGCCCCCAGGTAAACAGTGCCTTGTGTACTTAACAGTTCGCCCCAATACATGGGCGAAGCCTGTGCCACCTGTTGTGCAAAACCCTGCGGTAGCTTCTGCATATTTTCCTGCAGTACTTCTATGGCTTTTGAATTTTCGCCAAGCCCTTCGGCTGAACTGCCACCAAAAGCATTGGGCACCAGCAATGTCATTGTTTCGGCCTTACCATAACTCCATTGAAAAGCATAATCTTTATCAAGCCCTCCTTTTGTTTCGTTCTTTTTATCTTTTTGGGTAAGCTCACTGCGGCCACCTCTCATTGTTTCTTTTGTAAACTCGTATGTTGGCCAATAAGTCATAGCCATAGAGCCAAGTATAAGGGCTCCCATGCTAATACTAATCAGCATCGACAATGCAAGATGTTTTACATTTTTTTCTTTTATTGTTTTAAAAATAAATGGTACGGTCATAAACACCACCATCAGCAAAGTATAATAAACAATTTGCTGGTGATGCTGGCTCAATAACAAAATTCCCGAAGTTAAAACTGTAGCAGCACCTAACCAGTATCGCTGCTTAAAAATCAATTGTAATCCTGCAAGCACAGCCGGGGCATAAGCCATTGATAACATTTTACTATCGTGGCCGCCGGCAATTAATATTGGATTGTATGAACAATATGCATAAGCTACACCTCCCAAAATACTTATCCAGGGATTTATACCAATTACATTACATAATAAATAAAAACATAAAGCAGCAATAAATAAATAAAACACCGGTTTGGGTAAACCTAATGATAATATTTGTTGCACATGTTCCAGGTGAATATTAGCAGGAGTTTTAGGGCCAATTGCAATTTGGTAGGCAGGCATTCCTCCCATCATGCTGTTTGTCCATTTAGGAAAATAGCCATGTTTTTTCTTAAACTCAAAACTCTGCTGGGCCATTGCCTTCCATTGTATCACATCCTGCTGTTGCAGCACTTTACCCTCCAATGCCGGTTTATTTAAAAAAACAGATAATAAAAGGAAAACAATTACCGCCACTAAATGTGGTAATATCTTTTTAAAGTTTATATTCTTCATAATGAGTTTTTGCTTCGGCAAAATAATGCTAAAAATGTTAAATAACACTTGTTATGAATTATTAACTTATAACAGGATAAAAAAAGCCACCAATTAAGGTGGCTTTTAAAAAAATTATAAAGATTATTGACCCATGCCCTGAGATGCATTTTGCATACTGTCCATTTCGCTTTTCATATTTTTCTTTTTAAATAACGAAACATCTATTTTTCCAAAACGATAATTAAAATTAAGCCTTAATACCTGGGGATCCCGGCGGCGCTCGTTATCTTGCATAAAATATACCGATTCAGAATGAGTAGAAAATAATTTAGTTCTGAATATATCATTCATTTGCAGGGTTAAAGATGCAGCTTTGTTTTTAAGAAAATCTTTTTTAATGGCAATATCTACACCATAGTTTGGTTTGATATAACCCTGTGCTCCTACTTGTGGCCCCCCAAACATACGGCCTCCTCCACCACCTGGTGGTAAAATGGTTTTGGCCTGGTAATCGCCGGAAAGTTGAATAGAGAAATTTTTTGGAAGTGTAAAAGAATTATTAATCTTTCCAAACATACTAAACATATTATTGTTTGCACCACCAGCCAAAGCACCTGCTTTTAATGTTGTATTATACAGGTTTATATTAACTGTAAAATCCCACCACCTGGCAAATTTTGTTTTGGTAGTAAGCTCAAGCCCAATATTGTAACTTTTATTAGCATTGGCAAAAGTACTTATCAAAACCGTATCAGGCTTAGGTGCAGAGGTTGTAGTAGTATCAGGATTTTTATCACGGTACTGATAATTTGTAATAAGGTTATTGGTATTACGCAAATAGGCAGTTGCCAAAAATGTGGTTTTATTACCAAGCTGGTTTTGGTAAGATATTTCTGCAAGGTTAGTAAACTCGGGAACCAGGTTAGGATTACCAATTGATAAATTCAAAGGATCAGAAATATCATAATTAGGAATTAACTGAAAAAAATTAGGCCTGTTAATTTTACGAGAATAATTTACCTGTAAATCTGATTTATCTGTAAGCTTATACGTTAAAAACACACTTGGGAAAAGGCTTAACGGGTAATTATTTTTGAATTTTTTACCTGTGCTGATAAGGTTGCCAGTATAGCTTGAACTCTCTGCCCGCAAGCCCACCTGGTAAGTAAAATCATTTATCTTTTGCGAAAAAGTTGCATAAGCAGCATACACCTGGTCGTTAAATTCATAATCATTGCTAAAGCCCGAAACAAGTTTTTCTGGGCTATACTGCTCCTGCGAATAATTGGCCGATGTGCTTGTATAATCCCTTACCGATGCTCTTACACCCATTTCAATTTTCAAATTATCAGAAATAGGGTTTGCAAAATCTGACTGTACCGTAAAATATTTCGTTTGGCCACCTCCGGTACTGCGTTCATTTAACAACAAGGTTTTGGGTGCATTGTTAGGATAGAAATATTGAGTTACAAAATTGCCGCTATTATCATTTTTACTTAAATTATAATTAGCATCAACTGTCCATTCTTTATTTGGCTTTGCAAAATTGTGTTTAAAACTCAAATTAGCGCCTACATTACGAAACATAAATTCCGACCTGGTATCACGGGTACCATAATCATTAACCAGCATGTTATTGTTATATAAGGTATCCCTGTTTATATTAATAAGGTCGGTACTTTTAAAACGGCCGGTTACATACATAGCACCAACCGTAAGTGTATTCCTGTTATCTAAAAAATAATCAAAACCGCCACGTACAAAAGCAAAAAAGCCTTTGTTTAACGGGTTACTGTTTTGTATAAAATTAGATGTAGTATCATTATTCAGGAAATTTGTTCGGCTGCTGTTTGATTCACCAATTGATTTTCGGGTGTTCACTCTTCCCCTGGCAAAAAAGTTTATCTTGTCTTGCTTTATATTTACATCGCCACCAAAACCGGGTTTGCCCCGTGAATCTATACTTGCGCTTATATTACCATTATATCCTGCTTTACGGTTTTTCTTCATTACAATATTCAAAATGCCGGCGCCGCCACCACTTGCATCGTACTTTGCAGATGGGTTGGTAATAATTTCAATGCTGGCAATTTCATCAGCCGGTATCTGGTCTAAGGTTAAAGTAGTGGGTCTTCCATCTACAAATATTTGCGGAGTAGCATTACGTAAAGTAACATTACCATCTATATCTACATTTACAGATGGCACATTCTTCATCACATCCACTGCAGTACCGCCTACACTGGTAAGGTTTTTTTCTACATTAAAAACCTTTCGATCTATATTCATAGTAAATATTGCTCTACTGGCACTTACGGTTACATTCTCTAATTGTTGTGGATCTGTTTTTAAGGTTATATTTCCCAAATCTTTATCAATAGCATTCAGCATACTGCTCATATCGCCACCTTGTTTTGCAGCACCCATATTTAAATCAAAAGCTACTTTTTCTTCATAAGGCTTAAAACCAATAGCAGTTATCTTTAGTTTATACTGCCCCATTATGTTTAGATTTTCTAAACTAAACTCACCTTTTTTATTGGTAAGCATACCTGCCACAACTACATCACTGCGTTTTTTTGTAGCTGTATCAAATTTATTTTGCAATAGTAATACAGATGCAGCTTCAAGTGGTTTATTACCTGCAGGCTCTAAAACTTTGCCATAAAAATGACCCATGTTCATATTTTGCCCGCCACCCTGGCCCCTGTTGCCTCCTCCGGGATACTGTGCCATAGAGGCATTGCAGGTAAAGGTTATAAAAAATAACAGTATTGCTTTAATACTAAAATTCATTGTTTAAATTTTAATTGAGTGCAAATAACCTTATTAAATTTCAATTAATTACTAATAAGATGATGAATGGTAACAAGACCGGGGAAGAAAAATTTGTTTAACAAATTGTTAGCTAAAAATCATCATGTTTAACAGCACTTGTAATATTCCCAACAAAAAACCAATCACTGTTGCTAATAGCTGAATTCTGATAAGTGGTTTTTTAAATGACCGGTAAAACTTATTTTTTATTGAATACATCGACAGCCCTGAAATTTTTTCATTTATTATTTTTTCAATATCAATTTCGTTACGCAGGTTAGTAACATATTTTTTCATCAGTACCGGGAAAAGCGTTTCCAGCTCTGTCATAAATGCGCCTTTAAGCTGGTTAATTGTTTTATCGCCAATTAGCATACTTAACATTGGAAAAGTAACTTTTATCCTTGTACGTAAAAATGAGTCAATTTGTGATTCTATCTCTGGTTTAAGTTTATTAAAATTTTCTGTGCTTGCAACTTTTTGTTCCAATATGCCCGAAGAAATAAATTCGTTATTTACCAGGTGGGCAATATCTTTTGAAATTAACTGCTGCCTTGCCGGGATTATCCCCTGCAACTTAAAACCACCAATACTAACAGGTTTTACAGGGTTAAATAAACACTTTATAAAAACAAAAACAACCAGCCATCCAATAAAAGCTGATAACAGAAGTGGTAATATAACCTGAATCCAGTTCAAATTATTTGTTTAGGGTAGCAAAGAAAACATAATAATAGCGCATATACAAAATGTTATTTTGAAGAGGATATGTTTTTCTTTATTTTTGCTGCCTGTTTAAAAATGGTAGCCATAGCTCAGTTGGTTAGAGCATCAGATTGTGATTCTGAGGGTCGTGGGTTCGAGCCCCATTGGCTACCCTGTAAAGCCCCCTGTAAAAAATAGTGGGCTTTTTTTATTACGTAAAGTATTGATTAAAGAATGGAACATTTTTTGCCATTCATCATTATCTATTTCCGAAAATCTGGTTTAACAAAACATTATTCCATTTGAATCGTTTAGTATCAACTAAAACAATCGTTTTTACATTATTTTTACAACATGCATAAAATTGCACAATTTATTATGAGTAAAAAATTTATACCGGTAATACTGGTGCTTACCGCTGCCAGTGTTTTTGTAGCATTCCAATCGCAGGGCAAATCAGATTACGATAATCCCAAATCGAAATATACCCGCATTTTAAGGAATGTAGGCCTATTATTAGAACAGGGACATTACAGCCCCAAAACCATTGATGATAATTTTTCTAAAGAAGTACTTAAAAAATTTGAGAACGACCTGGATGCTGATAAAAACATTTTACTGAAAAGCGATATTGAAGCATTTAAAAAATTTGAAACCAGGATTGATGATGAAATACATGGCGCTGAGCTTATTTCTTTTTTCACCATTAATGACACTTATTTAAAACGCCTGAATGAAACTTCAAACCTGTATAAAACAATATTGGATAAACCTTTCGATTTCACTAAAGATGAATCTGTAATGCTTGACCGTGAAAAACTTGATTTTCCTACTTCGGAAGCAGAACGTACAGAGATATGGAGAAAACGTTTAAAATTTCTTACACTGAGCAGGTATTCAAATATGCTCGACGACAGGGAAAAGAATAAAGACAAGGCAGATTTTAAATACAAAGCAGACAGCACACTGGAAAGAGAAGCAAGAGATGCCGTACGTAAGCAATTTGACAGGTATTTTACAACCAAAAAAACAAGCGATAATATAGATGAAAACTTCAGCACATTCGTAAACGCTATTACCGGATCTATGGATCCTCATACAGATTATATGGCCCCGGTTGATAAAAGGTCGTTTGACGAAACTATGAAAGGTAGTTTTTATGGAATAGGTGCACAATTAAAAGAAGATGACGGTAAGATAAAGATCTCTTCTCTAATTTCGGGTGGCCCGGCCTGGAAAGGTGGCGAACTGAAAGTGGAAGATGAAATTATTAAAGTAGCACAAGGCAATGAAGAACCTGTAGATGTTACCGGCTACAGTGTTACTGATGCTGTTAAAATAATAAGGGGATCAAAAAAAGGTTCAGAAGTAAGGCTTACAGTACGCAGGATGGATGGCTCAATAGTTGTTATTTCAATTATACGAGATGAAATAAAATTAGACGACACTTTTGCAAAAAGTGCTATCATTAATGATGGCGACCACAAAATAGGCTATATATATTTACCCGAGTTTTATATAGATTTTGCCGACCCCAATGGTGCTAAATGCTCGGATGATGTGGCCGCTGAAATAAAAAAATTAAAAGCCGAAAATGTGGATGGCATCATTATGGATTTAAGAGGCAATGGCGGAGGTTCGTTACCCGAAGTAGTTAAAATGGTAGGTTTATTTATACCCGAAGGCCCTGTATGTGTAGTAAAAGGCAGGGAAGATAAGCCATACCAATGGAAAGATAAAGACCCAAGTGTGTTATACAGCGGCCCGTTAACTGTAATGGTTGATGAATTTAGCGCCAGCGCATCCGAAATATTTGCCGCTGCTATACAGGATTACAAACGTGGTATTATAATTGGCAGTACCTCCACTTATGGAAAAGGTACGGTACAACGAACCATTTCTCTTAATCCTGATAGTGATAATCCTTTGTTTGCTAACCGTAAGGTAGAAGACCTGGGATCGGTTAAATTAACCTTACAAAAATTTTACCGTATCAATGGCGGAGCCACTCAATTAAAAGGTGTAACACCTGACATTGTAATACCCGACAGGCTTGAGTATTTAAAGTTTAGGGAAAAAGACAATACAGCTGCCCTGCCATGGGATGAGATTGGTAAAGCTGATTATAAAACATGGACAAGTAATATCAGCAATGAAGCTGTAATTAATTATGCTCAACACCAGATTGATAAAGATGAAAATATTAAGAAGATTCAACATTATATAAAATGGATGAATGACAATAATGACAAAGCCTATTCATTAAACTTAAAAAAATATAAAGAAGAAGAGAAAGAAGCAAAAGAAAAAGGAAAAGAACTTGATGACTTATTTAAACTAAAGAAAGATTTAATGGTTAAAAACATAAGCGCTGATACTGTTTCGATTAATATGACCAAAGATAAAGTTGAAAAGAATACTCAATGGCTTAAAAGAGTAAGTGCTGATTTTTATATTGACGAATCTGTAAAAGTTATGAATTCGATGATAAAACAAAATGCTACGGCCAAAAACAATTAATAATAAATAGATAATATATTAAAAAGAGCTGCATTTTTAAAAAATGTGGCTCTTTTAAGTTACATAATACTTTCATCTTTGCTATTCAACTTAAAAAAACTATCAAAAAAATTTGGAAATAATAAAAATTAATTTACCTTCGCACTTACCTCATTACATGATGATGCTTACTTCATCCACTGATCTTAAGAATAACCCACAAGAGTAATCATTAAATTTATTCCTACTGAAAAATTGTCTGTGAATTAGTTTTTCTAGTCACATCACTATCCATACGTCCTGTATAGAGCCATTCAGCTAAAGATTTCTAAAAAAACTTAAAACCACAAGACAATGAAAATTTTTACAAAACAAGTAAACTTATTGGCAATAAGCATGTTATTAATTGCTTTTTTTGCCGGTATTAATAATTTTACTTATGCTCAGCAAAGGCCATACGGCAGCCCAATTTATTCCGACAATTTACATGGGGGCCATATCATGTTTGGCAATACTATTACAGCCATTTACACATCAGGCAGTGGTAGTACTGGTACGGTAAACACTACCGCCATGAACGATTTTAACACAAGCGGTACCGGCAGTTATACATATGGCCGTACAAGCGCTTACGGAAACGACAATTCTAACATTCAGTTTGTTGATGTTGATGGTGTTGGTTCTTCTACTTCATTATTAAGTTATGGAGGCATGTGGAGGTATTATTCATTGAATAATTATACCGCAGCGCCTGGTGATATTTCCGGCTTAAACTGGACCGAAGATAATTATGACGACAGCAACAACTGGACTAATACCTCTAATAATTCATATGCATTTGGATATAATGAAACAAATGTAAATTCTCCAGCACAAATAAACAGGAGAACATATTATTTAAGGAGAGATATTACTTTAACCAATCCCTTGCAATATTCATCTATTACCTTTACTGCTAAATACGATGACGGATTTATTGTTTATTTAAATGGTGTTGAAGTTGCACGTGGTAATATGCCTTCCGGCGCCGCTCCTTATGCAACTAACCCAAGCAATTCGAGGGAATATACAAGTGGCGATTTTGTGTTAAATATCCCTTCATCAAGTTTTGCAAATGGCAATAACCAAATTGCTGTAGCCTTATATAACAGAAGCAATGGCACCAATGATTTTTATTTTGATATGAAACTGGATGGTAATGATGCTGCTACAGCTACTGTAAGTTCATCATCTGCCAACCTGGTTTTACCTGCAGGTACTAACACTATTAAATTTGCCCGTTTATACTGGGGAGGAAGAATTACCAGTGGTATGGGTGGTAGTGGCAATATTAATTTACGCAGTGTTAAGCTTCGCAAAGGTTCAACACCCGGCAGGTATGATGATGTATTGGCTCCTGCAACACAAGTAGATAAGATATTAGTTGATGGTTCTACAGATTCTGTTTATCAATCCTATGTTGATATTACATCTTTTGTAAACGACCAGGGTGCAGGTACTTATACAGTTGCTAATATAACTGCTGCAACTGGTTCTATTAGTGGTGGTGGTAATTTTGCAGGATGGACCATTGTAGTTGTGTACGAAAATGCATCAGTACCTTATAACAGCGTAAGGGTTTATGATGGTTATATTAAAGTGTACGATGGTGGCAATCCTACCACTCAAACAGTTACTCTAACCGGTTTAAATGTTCCTTCTACACCTGTTTCACCTTCAGATGCTTATATGTCTACAATGGCATGGGAGGGTGATGCTATACTTGGCGCATCAAGCAGTAACCCAAATGGTGATTATATAAAAATAAACGGGCAGGCAGTATCAAATGCTGTAAACCCTGTAGTAAATTTCTGGAACGGTACCATCTCTAAAAACGGTGCTCATGTTACTACTAAAAACCCCGATTTTAAAAATCAAATGGGTATTGATATTGATGAACAGGAAATTGGTGATGCTCAATATGGCATTTTAGCTAATGCTACCCAGTTAACAGTAGAATTTGGTACAGAAGCCGACCAGTATTTCCCAAGTGTGTTTGCATTCACAATACTTGCTAAAGACCCCGATATTATACTTAACAAATCTGTAAGCGATGGCACTGCACCTTATGGTACATTACAACCTAACGAAGAATTAACTTATACGCTTTCAGGTTCTAATATTGGCCTGGCAAATGCTGTTAATTGTGTTGTAACTGATACAATACCTTCAAACGTTACTTACATTCCGGGATCATTATATGTTGTAAATGCACCTGGTTTACCTAGCAACTCATCACAAACCGATGCTTCAAATGATGACTATGCATTTAAGGCAACAGATGCAGGTAAAGATTATATTAAATTCTTTATTGGTACTGGAGCAACCTCTACTTCAGGAGGAACTTTGGCTCCGGGCGAATCTTATACATTAAGGTTTAAAGTATTAACTCCGCCCGATTATAACCAGTTATCAACAGTAACCAATACTGCACGTATAACAGGGCAAAATATTTTTGGCGACCAGTTTGTTGATGATGGTACAGCTACCATTGCGTTAGGTGCCCCTACTCCAGTAAAGATGACATCATTTACAGTTAAAAAAGAAGGAAGCAATGCTGTATTAAGATGGTCAACCAGTAGCGAATTACAAAACAGCCATTATGAAATTGAACGCAGTTTTAACGCTGTAGATTTTACAAAGATGGGCGAAGTAGCCGGAAAAGGTACAACCAACTTAACTTCAAATTATAGCTATCCTGATGCAATAGATAATTTAGTTACTACTATTGTTTATTACAGGTTGCGTATTGTTGATTTGGACGGCAAAAGCACTTATACTCAAATTTTACCATTACGTTTAGATGGAAAAGTGATATTATCAAGTGTAAAAGCTTATCCTAATCCGTTTACCAGCAATATTAAACTGCAAATTCAAAGCACTAAAGAAGAAATTAGCACTGTACGTTTAATAAGCATGAACGGGCAGGAAGCAGTTAAACGAGCTATTACACTGCAACCGGGCGAAAACATTGTTATTATAAAAGACCTTGATACAGTTGCTCCCGGCATTTATATCCTTGAATTAAGAAAAGGAGATGATGTGTTTACCCAAAAAATACTTAAACAGTAATCAAGTAGAAAACCAAGCATAAAAAAATCCCCACATAGTTGGGGATTTTTTTTATACATATACACAATGTTTTAATTTCTTATTTATGAATCTCACTTGTAAAGTGAAATTCAATACCAGGGTTATTTTGAATTTCGGTATTTAAAAACCATTCGCTTTGTGCCAGGTAAACCAGGTGCCCATCTTTATCTTCGGCAATATTTGCTTGTTTGTATTTAATAAAATCGGTTAACTTTTTAGGGTCATTACTGGTTAGCCAGCATGCTTTAAAAAATGGCAGGTTATTCATTTGTACCGAAGCACCATATTCCTGCAAAAGCCTGTATTGTATCACTTCAAACTGTAGTTCACCCACACAACCAATTATTTTTTTATTACCGCCAAATTGTGTAAAAAGCTGTGCCACACCCTCATCTGTAAGTTGTAATAATCCCTTTTCCAGTTGCTTTGTTTTTAACGGATCTTTGTTAACCACTTCTTTAAAAATCTCCGGCGAAAAACTAGGTATGCCAGTAAAATAAAAATCTTCACCTTCGGTGATGGTATCGCCAATTTTAAAATTACCGGTATCAAATAAACCCACCACATCACCTGGATAAGCATCATCAATAACTTCTTTTTGCCTGGCCAGGAAACTATAAGGATTATTAAACCTTAAGTCTTTATCATTGCGTACATGGTGATAATATTTGCTGCGTTCAAACCGGCCGCTACACACCCGTAAAAATGCAATCCTATCCCGGTGCTTGGGATCAAGGTTGGCATGTATTTTAAAAATAAAGCCGCTAAACTTATCTTCTTCGGGTTTTACATCACGTGTGGTAGTATTTCTTGGCCTTGGTGTGGGTGCAATGCGTATGAAAGTATCCAGCATTTCTTTTACACCAAAATTATTAACCGCACTTCCAAAAAATACCGGGGCTGTTTTGCCACTTAAATAATCATTGGTATTTAAATCTCCGTAAACACCATCAATCAATTCCACATCTTCCCTTAAAACAGCAGCATCTTTCTCTCCTATTTTTTTATCAAGCACATCATTATCCAGGTTATTTATTTCCACCACATCTTCATCGTTGGCTTTAGTTCCGGCAGTAAATAAAACCAGTTTTTTTTCATACATATCATATACACCTTTAAAATCCTTACCGCTGTTAATGGGTACTGTCATTGGGTGCAATTGTATTTTCAGTTCTTTTTCAATTTCTTCCAACAGGTCAAAGCGGTTTTTACCATCCCTGTCCATTTTGTTGATAAAAACAATAACAGGTGTTTTTCGCATGGCAATAACTTCCATCAGTCGCCGTGTTTGGGCTTCCACACCATTCACACTGTCAATAACCAACACCACACTGTCAACTGCTGTTAAAGTCCTGAATGTATCTTCGGCAAAATCCTTATGGCCGGGTGTATCAAGTAAATTTATTAAGTAGCCTTTATATTCAAATGTCATTACACTGGTAGCCACACTAATACCACGCTGGCGCTCTATCTCCATAAAATCGCTGGTGGCATGTTTTTTTATCTTATTGCTTTTTACAGCACCTGCAGTTTGAATGGCACCGCCAAATAACAACAGTTTTTCGGTAAGAGTTGTTTTACCGGCATCGGGGTGAGATATGATGGCAAAAGTTTTACGCTTATTTATTTCGTTAATGTATTTCATGTTCACTATTTATACCAATCGCCCTGGTTTTATTATTATTTTATTTTGAGCCGCAAAGTTAAGGGTTGGAAATGTATGAAAGAAACAGTAACATTGCCCCCTAACCCATCATTCTCATCAAATCAATGACCGGTATTTTCTGTAGCCACTCATAAATCTTTCACCGTTTTTAATTTTTCATAGCTTAATTTTGAGCCTATGCGTAAAACGCTTAGCATTATCCGTAATTCATTGATATTAACTTTTAAAGAATTAAAAGTTAATAAGCTTCGTACAGCATTAAGCTTAACAGGAGTTGCCTTTGGTATATTTTGTATCATAGGTGTACTTGCTACGGTTAACAGTTTAGAGCAGAATATCCAAAACGAAGTAAAGAGCCTGGGTAGTAATACCATCTATATAGATAAATGGAATTATAGTGGAGGCCCCGATCAGCCCATATGGAAATACAGGGCAAGGCCTGTAGCAAAATATGAAGAAATGGACATGGTAAAAAAACGAGCTGTTTTACTTGATGACATTTCGTTTTTAATGCAAACAGGCAGTAATATATCTCATAAAGACGACCTGCTGCAAAATGTAACTGTATATGGTATTGTAGAATCGCAAATGACAATACAACCCATTAGTTTTGACAATGGCCGGTACATTTCGTCAAGCGAATTTTTAAACGGCAGCAATGTTTGTTTATTAGGATACACTAATGCCGAGCAATTGTTTGGCAACAGCGACAGGGCAATTGGCAAACAGATTGACATTAAAGGGAAAAAAGTAACCATTGTAGGCGTTATAAAAAAAGAAGGAAAGAATTTCATTGGCTGGGATTACGACAATTGCATCATGCTTCCATACAAATTTTGCAGAACCATTTTTGACGAAAAATATACAAACCCCATTTTAATTGCCAAAGGTAAAACCGGTGTTTCAGCTGCAGCATTAAGCGATGAACTGGAAGGCATTATGCGGCAGATACGGAGATTAAGCCCAACACAGGAAGATAATTTTTCGCTTAACTCTGTAGAAGCATTTAGTAAAGCAATCTCCCAATCATTTGTTATGATAAATGTTGTAGGCAGTATTATTGGAGGCATCAGCCTTATTGTAGGCATGTTTGGTATTGCCAACATTATGTTTGTAACCGTACGTGAGCGCACCAGTATTATTGGCTTAAAAAAAGCAATCGGCGCAAAAAGAGGTAGCATACTTTTTGAATTTTTAATGGAGGCAGCCCTGCTTTGTATCCTTGGCGGCGCCTTTGGTTTATTCTTTGTGTATATACTTACATTAATCTTATCGGGGCCGTTAAATTTCCCGGTTTATATTTCTGCCACCATGCTTGCAACTACTATCATTATTTGTATCACTGTTGGTATCCTGGCAGGTATCATTCCTGCATCACAGGCTGCCAAGATGGATCCGGTAGTGGCAATCCGCTCCAAATAATTTATAAATTTTAAATCCAATCACATTACAACTATACTTGCCATAGAATCTTCCTGCGATGAAACATCAGCTGCTGTTTGTGTTGATGGAAAAATACTGTCGAATAAAATTGCAAACCAAACCGTACATGAACAGTATGGCGGCGTAGTACCCGAACTGGCAAGCAGGGCGCATTTACAAAACATAGTACCGGTGGTAGATGCAGCCATACAGGCTGCAGGCTGTAACTTATCAAACATAGATGCGGTGGCTTTTACACAGGCACCGGGGTTAATTGGATCGCTGTTGGTTGGCGGACAGTTTGCAAAATCAATGGCGCTTGCATTAAACAAACCACTGATAGCAGTACATCACATGCAGGCTCATGTTTTGGCAAACCTAATTACTGATAAAAAACCATCATTCCCTTTTTTATGTTTAACGGTAAGCGGTGGGCATACACAAATTGTACACTGCGATGAACCGCTACAATTACATGTTATTGGCCAAACTATAGATGATGCAGCCGGTGAAGCTTTCGACAAGACAGCTAAAATACTGGGATTACCATATCCCGGCGGACCGCTTATTGATAAATATGCTGCAAATGGTAATCCTAACAGGTTTAAGTTTCCCGAGCCACAAGTTGAAGGATTAAACTTCAGTTTCTCCGGCCTAAAAACTTCTATCCTTTATTTTATAAAAAATGCAGGCGCCAGCAATTTATACAAGGAAGAATTTTTAGCAGATGAAACCACAAGAAAAAAATTTGTAAAAGATAACCTTGCCGATATTTGTGCATCGGTGCAGCAACGCATCATCAGCATATTGCTTAACAAATTAAAAAAGGCTGCAGCAGAAACGGGCATCAAAGATGTATGCCTTGCCGGTGGTGTAAGCGCCAACAGTGGGCTACGTAAAGCTTTTATTGAATTAGGAGAAAAAGAAAACTGGAGAACCTTTATCCCAGCCTTTGAATATTGCACTGATAATGCCGCCATGATTGCTATAACCGGTTATTATAAATACCTGGCAAAAGATTTTACTACTCTCCACATAACCCCATCAGCTCGGGCCGAGTGGTAGAACAAGAAATATACAATATACCCCATGGCTGAAAATCTTACCTTCGGTCTTTTATAAATAAACAAGGGCTTAATACCGGTTCAAGAAAAAATTTCATATATCACAAATAAAAATTTTTTGGCAAATAACTATTTTCAATTCAAGCAATTCATCATCAGGCAGGATAAATGTGCCATGAAGGTATGTACCGAAGCTTGCCTGTTTGCAGCTATTGTTGCCAACGAAAAAATTATAATGAATCAATGCCTTGATATTGGAACAGGAACCGGTTTGCTTTCATTAATGCTTGCTCAAAAAAATGATACCGTGCAGGTTGATGCTGTGGAAATTGATGCTGACGCAGCATTACAGGCTGCTGAAAATATCAATGCTTCTCCCTGGGCAAACAGGATAAAAGTTTTAAATAAAGATATCTTAACATGCACGCTGCAGCCCGGTTACGATTGCATTATTAGTAACCCGCCTTTTTATGAAAACCAACTGCAATCGAACAACGAATCTATTAACAAAGCACGCCATAATAGTTCGCTTTGTATTAAACACCTAATTAATATTGTATTTAAAAATTTATCTGCCCGGGGAACCTTTGCAATACTGCTGCCTTATCAACGCATTGATATTTTTAAACTAGCATGTGCAAAGGCAGGACTATATTTATACAAGGAGATTTTAGTTAGCCAAACAGAAAAACATTCCTTTTTCAGAGGTATTTTGTTTTTTAAAAAAGAAATATGCAATACACATTTCGATAGTTTAACAATAATGAATAATAATCAATATTCAAATGAATTTAAGCTTTTGCTTCAGGATTATTATTTAAACCTATAATTAATTAATACCGGCATACTCCTCCAGGTATTTAAACGGTGCGGTTAGTTCACCAGCATCAACCATAGTTGCTCTTTCAATCAAACTACTGCCACCTTTTCTTATATCTTCCAGCACATATTTTATTAACTGCTCACCAAAATAACGGCTTGCATCACGGGCCAGTTCATTGGGCAGGTTGCCTACTGCCATTACATCAACCGAGTTTGGCAAATAAGGTGCAGTTTTTTCAAAACTGTTTTTATCAACACCATAAACAGGGTCTGCAATGCTGCTATCGCCCAGGTTACAAGGTACTGAACCATGCAAGTCGTCGGTAATATCTGCTATGGTTTGTATCCTGAAATTAGGTTTAGAAATATCAGCCATTTCAAAAAGCCTTGGGATATTTTTTTCCCAATAGATACCATTAATCAGTATATCGGTGTGTGAAATAAATTTCCTGAATACACAATTATAGTTTTGTGGATTAGCATGAAAATCGTTTCGGTTGTACCTGCCCGTTTGTTTATGTTGGTACAAGTCGGCGCCTTTAAGATGAACATAAACCGGATAAGAAAAATCTGATTCCATGTATTCATCAGGCTCCACTTCGTGAATACCAAGTAAGTTCATAATTTCAAGTACACCATGTGCCACACGGCCTGTGCCGGTAACTGCAATTTTGATATTTGGCAGTTTTAACCCAAAGTAAGTATGAATCAATTTTTGAAAACTGTTAACCGAATAAACCCTTGCCAGTTTATATGCCCCGGTGCGGTTACCATAAGCCATCATACCATTATGTGCCCCTACAATACCGGCAAAAAATCCAAAACCTATTATCCGTGTGCCATCATCATGCTCCAGGCATTCATAGTCAATAAGTGTTATTTTTTTTTGCAGTATTGTTTTAAACAGGATGCGATTAGCCGGTTGCATTTTTTTTGTGTGGGAGAAAAACATGTATCGCTTGCCTTGCAACAACATATCCACTGGTACTTCTTTTATGCCCAACAATAAATTACAACTGCTAAGGTCTTCTATCACTTCTACGCCAGCTTTTTCATATTCCACATCAGCATAACAACGGTTGGGCGAGTGTTGTGCTATAATTTTTATATCAGCAAAATTTTTTTGCAGCCATTTGCAATGTGCAGGTGTAAGTGCAACACGGTTATCGGCAGGTATCTTTCCTTCACGAATAAGGCCAATAGTAAGCATCGTAATTTTTTAACGGGCAATTTACAGGATTGTAATTTAATTGCAAGGTATATTGAGCTATATTGGTTATAAAAAATATATACTCATGGAATTTTGTACCTAACAAGATTCTCTTATTTGCAATCTGTATCTTTGCTAAATGAATTACTTTGAATTATTCGACCTGCCGGTCTCATTCAACTTCGACAGGCGAAAACTTGCCCTGAAATACTTTGAAATGCAAAAAAAATACCATCCCGATTTTTTTGTAAACGCCAGTGAACAGGAAAAGGAAGAAGCCCTGGAAATATCAACACAACTTAATAAAGCACTTAAAATACTAAAAAACGAAGATGAAACTATAAAATATGTATTACAATTAAAAGGCCTTTTGGAGGAAGAAGAAAAATATAAACTACCTCCCGACTTTTTAATGGAAATGATGGAATTAAATGAAGAATTGGATAACAATACTGCAAAAAAAATTGAAGCACTTGAAGCAGATTTGTATAGTGAAGTTAAACCCGTATTAGAAAACTATATAGACACAAATTACAACACTCCAGGGTTATTAAAACTGAAAGAATATTATTACAAAAAAAAATACCTGCATCGTATTTTGGACAGGTTAAATGGATAATGTAATATTGCAACCCATTCAAAAAAAATGCCCATGTGGCGGAATTGGTAGACGCAGCAGACTCAAAATCTGCCGTTCGCAAGAGCGTGAAGGTTCGATTCCTTTCGTGGGCACTGGCCGGAGAAAATTTTCTCCGGCTTTTTTTATAAATCACCAATATAAATTAAGTGATGAATTATAAAATCAAGAAAAAAAAACTATTCATTTTAAACAACCTTACAATTAATTTGCAGTAGAAAAATACCTGCTTATAATTCGCAGTTACTTTAACTTCTTATAATTTTATTAAACAGTTTTTTTTACGATACTTTACATTTTAAAATGAAGAAATGTTATTTCAATTATTTAAAAAGATAGGCTTTATACTTGTATGGATGTTTATAATTCCAATAAATGCATTGCAGGCTCAACCTGCATCCACTTTGTGTGCTACACCGCCAATGGGATGGAATAGCTGGAACTTTTTTGAGGGTAAAATAAGCGATTCAATTATAAGACAAATAGCCGATGCATTGCTGGCAAACGGGATGAAAGATGCCGGTTATGAATACATCATTATTGACGACTTATGGACAAATGGACGGGATAAAAACAATGTGCTTATTGCCGATCCTGTTAGATTTCCTTATGGTATAAAAATTTTAGCTGATTATATTCATTCAAAAGGATTAAAACTTGGTATTTATTCAGATGCTGCACAACACACTTGTGGTGGCGTAAGCGGTAGTTATGGTTTTGAAGAGTTAGATGCAAAAACATTTGCTTCATGGGGTATTGATTATCTTAAATATGATTATTGCAATGCCCCTGAAGATGTTATAACTGCATTTACCAGGTATAAAAAAATGAGTGATGCACTAAAGGCTACCGGTCGCCCAATTGTATATGCCATTTGTGAATGGGGCCAAAGAAAACCCTGGCTTTGGGCAAAAGCGGCAGGCGGCCATCTTTGGCGTACTACATGGGATTTGCGTGATACCTGGCAGTCGAACAATAAAGATCTTACCGGCATAATGGAAATTTTTAATGACCAGGATAGCTTGGCTCAATATGCTGGCCCCGGCGGATGGAATGACCCTGATATGCTAATGGTTGGATTATATGGCAAAGGCTCTTCCTCAAATGCCGGAACTAATGGTAAAGGTTGCACTAAAACAGAATACGAAACCCATTTTGCATTATGGTGTATGCTGGCTGCGCCATTGATTGTTAATTCAGATATCAGGAAAATTTCCAGTGAAACTTTACAACTTTTAACCAATAAAGATTTGATTGCAATAAACCAGGATAAACTGGGTAAACAAGCAAATACTATTTATAACAAAGACAGTGTACAGGTATTAATGAAAAATTTGAGTGGCGGCAATTTAGCCATTTGTATATTCAACAAGTCGGGTACCGCTAAAAATATTTCTCTTAATTTAAAGAAAGATCTTGATGTATGGAAACCCTATAAATATATACAGGCAATTTTTAAAAACAAAAATATTAAAGCCAATAATAACCTTGCGCTAAAATTAGAAGGACATGCTTGTGAAGTTTATATTTTTAAAAATTAAATCCTATTGCCTTCCATTTATCAATAACATTGTAATAACAGTATAAACTTTTGCTTCTGATTTAAACGCTGCAACTTTATAAACATACAATAGTATGTATTTTGAAATATAACCTTCCTTGCTTAAATTGTAATTAGATGAATACAACAGTGTATGATTATGGCATGATTGGTCTTGGAACCATGGGCCGCAACCTGGCTTTAAATATGAGTGACAAGGGCTACAGCGTAATGGGTTACGACAGGAATGAAACCCAGGTTAATAATTTTATTAAAGAAGCCGGTACCCGTACCATGTTTGCCAGCACAAGTTTACCCCTGTTTTTAAAAGCCCTAAAAACTCCAAGAGCAATTATACTATTGGTGCCTGCCGGAAAAATTACAGATGATGTAATTAATGAATTAAAGCCTTTACTATCTGCCAACGACCTTATAATGGATTTTGGCAATTCGCATTTTACAGATACCAACAGGCGTATTGAACAACTTTCATCTTCAAAAATTCATTTTATGGGTGTGGGTATTTCCGGCGGTGAAGCAGGCGCCCGTTTTGGGCCAAGCATCATGCCGGGAGGGTCACAGGAAATGTATAACAATATTGCCCCCATGCTGCAATCTGTATCGGCCAAAGTAAATAACGAGCCTTGTGTAACCTGGCTGGGGCCCGGCTCGGCAGGGCATTATGTAAAAATGGTACACAATGGTATTGAATATGGACTGATGCAGTTGATTGCAGAAACATACCATATTTTAAAAACAGTTGGGCAACTAAGCAATGATGAACTTCACGATGTGTTTGCTGCATGGAACAAAGGAAAACTACAATCATACCTTATTGAAATAACAGCATCAATTTTTTTGCAACAGGATGAGTTTACAAAAAATTCATTGGTAGATATGATACAGGATGCTGCAAAACAAAAAGGCACCGGCGGATGGACAACAGAAGATGCTATCAACCTTCAAGTGCCCATCCCTGTTATTGATACGGCCGTAAACATGCGCAACTTATCGGCGCTTAAAAATGAAAGGCTGCTAGCACAACAAAAACTACAGGGGCCACAAGCCCTTGCCTTCTATTCAAAAAACGATTTGATTGAAATGATGGAGCAAGCCCTTCATTTTTCCATCATCACCGTATACGCACAAGGTATGGAGCTGCTGCAGACCGCTTCAAAAAAATACGAATATGGTTTACAACCGGCAGCTATTGCAAAAATCTGGCGTGGCGGTTGCATCATCAGGGCTACTTTGCTTGAAGATATATTTACAGCTTTTACTAAACAACCCGGTTTATTAAACCTTATGCTTGATGATAATTTTTCATCAAGCCTCATTAACACCCAAAAACAATTACGCAATGCAATAAAAATTGCAATTGAAAGCGGGATACCGGCATCTGCATTAATGATGGCGCTGGCATATTATGATAGTTACCGTAGTGGATGGCTGCCTGCAAATTTAATACAGGCGCAGCGTGACTTTTTTGGAGCTCATACATATGAACGGATTGACAGGGAAGGTATTTTTCACACACAATGGAATACAAAAGTTAAATAACATGGAGGCAACCAATGCAACAAAAACATGCCCAACAATTATTGTAATACTTGGCGCCACCGGCGACCTTACCTGGCGAAAACTAGTGCCTGCCATTTATAACCTTTATCTTGATAAATGGATACCAGGTAATTTTGCCCTGATAGGCATTAGCAGAAAAAAAATTTCGAACCAGGCTTTTCTAACACGCCTGCACGAAGGTGTTAACAAATTTTCAAGAAGAGGAAAAACAAAAAAAACAGACTGGAATGATTTTGCAAAATACATCAGTTACCAGGCAGGTGAATTTAGCAACAACAGCACCTATACAAAATTAGATAAGGAAATAAAAAGCCTTGAAAAAAAATGGAAAGTAAAAGCCAATGTGATTTTTTACCTGGCGGTACCGCCTGTTGCATTTGAAGAGATAGCCTGTAGGATTGGCGCTTCGGGCCTTGCTGCAGACAAATTAAGAAGCCGCATCATTATTGAAAAACCCTTTGGGCACGACCTTAACAGTGCAAAAAAATTAAACACCCTGTTACATGGCATTTTTGATGAATCGCAAATTTACAGGATAGATCATTACCTTGGTAAAGAAACTGTACAAAACATACTTGCATTTCGCTTTGCCAATGCGTTATTTGAACCGGTATGGAACCGTAACTATATCGACAGTGTACAAATTACTGTATCGGAACAATTGGGTGTAGAAAACCGTGGTAATTATTATGAAACTGCAGGGGCATTAAGGGATATGATACAAAACCACCTGTTTCAATTGCTTTGCCTTATTGCTATGGAACCTCCTGTTTCTTTTGATGCAAATGAAGTAAGAAACAAAAAAGTGGATGTATTAAATGCACTTCGTAAAATACATTCCAATGAAGTGAATGAATACGCTGTTCGTGGTCAGTACGGCCCCGGATGGATAGAAGGTAAAAAAGTAATTGGCTACCGTAAAGAACCGGATGTAAACAAAGAATCCTGCAAAGAAACATTTGCTGCCATTAAATTATTCATTGATAACTGGCGCTGGCAAGGCATACCTTTTTACCTGCGTACCGGTAAAAGGATGAATGAAACTATATCAATTATCACCATAAAATTTAAACCTGTTCCACACAAATCATTTCCTCCAGAAGCAATAGGCAACTGGCAACCCAATATGCTGATGTTACATATACAACCACACATGGGTATCCATTTACAGTTCCAGGCAAAACGCCCCGGTTTACAAATGATGCTTAACCCTGTTGATATGGAATTTAATTATGAAGATTCTTATTCTTCGGGCATGCCTGAAGCATATGAAACTTTGTTGCTTGATATTATAGAAGGTGATTCTACACTGTTCATGCGTGCCGACCAGGTGGAAGCTGCATGGGAAGCGCTGATGCCGGTGATAGATAATTGGGAAATGAACCCTCCGGTAAATTTTCCTAATTACGAATCGGGCACACAAGGCCCCGAAGATGCAGAAGCACTTATTGCAAAAGACGGAAATAGTTGGATTGCTATTTCTCCTGAAAAAAAATGAGTACTTCAAACTATAACCTTTCTGTTTTTAAAACCATTGATGGTTTAAACAAGGCTGCTGCAGCATTTATCATGGATGCTGCACATGATGCAATTGCTGCCAGGGGACGTTTTGTTATTTCACTTTCGGGCGGGCAAACGCCTGCAGGTTTGTATAAACTCTTAGCTACAACGCCATACAAAACATCATTGCCTTGGAAAAATATTTTTATTTTTTGGGGCGATGAACGATGTGTGCCATTAGATGATGAACGCAACAATGCTTACCAGGCCAAAAGAATTTTACTGGATGGTATTGAAATCCCACCGAAAAATATTCATCGCATACAAACCAACCTGGCCCCAGAACAAGCTGCAATAGCTTATGAAAAAGAAATATCAAGTTTTTTCAAAGGTGCCGAACAAAGGTTCGACCTGATATTACTTGGACTTGGCGAGAACGGGCATACTGCTTCTATATTTCCAGGTACAGATATTATTAATGAAAAAGCCGAAGCTGTGAGAGCCGTATATGTAACTGAAGAAAAAAAATTCCGGGTAAGTATGACGGCGCCGTTAATAAACCAGGCTCACCAAATCTTATTTTTAGTTACCGGAATTTCAAAAGCAATGGTGTTGAAAAATGTGTTAACTGGCACATACCAGCCGGCTATTTATCCTGCACAACTTATCAAGCCTTTTCCAGGAATGCTAAACTGGTTTACAGATGAAGGCGCTTCATCGCTTTTACAAAATGAATAAAGGCTGCTTTTAGCTGAACAGAGGCTTGCATCAAAAATTAATTCCTTTGTTCAGAAAAAATTCAAGACTTTGTTATTTAAGACAGCATAATAAAAAAGCCGGCTACAAAAAATGTAACCGGCTTTTTTTAAAAATCAGTAACTCAGGTACCGGCAATATACTGCTGCATATTTTCTATTATAAACTTTTGTTCGTGAATAATGGCTCTCACCAGGTCGCCAATTGATACCACTCCCAATAACTTATCATTTTCCATCACAGGTAAGTGCCTGATGAATTTTCCGGTCATCAACTTCATACATTCATCAATGCTGTTATTAGGCGTAACGGTAATAACATTTGCCGTCATAATATCACTCACCAGGGTTTCTTTTGATGACTTGCCTTTTAACACCACTTTTCGGGCATAATCCCTTTCGGTAAAAATGCCGGCTAATTTACCATTTTCGGTTATCAGCAATGAACTCACATTTTTTTCAACCATAAGTTCCAATGCATGATAAACTGAAGTGTCGGGTGGTACTGAAAATACATTGCCACCCTTTTCATCAAGAATATTTTGTACTGTAGCCATAATGTTAGTTTAAGGTATATAAAACAATTTTAAAGCCTGCGTTTTAAAAATAAGGTTTTTTATCGAAAATAAATAGTATCAAAATCATACTTTAAAAAAAGTGAATAATAGGGATGAACTGGTTATTTTTTCAAATAAGAATTAAAATAATAATTGAATAAATACGCAAGAAATATTTAACCGCAAACATTATATATTGCAAAGATGTATTTACTGTATAAACCTCTATACGTTTGCCCTTCTTTGCGGCTACCTTTTTATTTACATTATAACAATTTCTATAATTCCATTATACAGAATTCCTGTTCCAACGTCAATGAAGCATCGTACAAAGCCTGGATGAATTGCTTACCATATTCTGCATAAAAAGGCATAAAGTTTTCAATACGCTCCTGTAAACTATTGTGAGGAAAGAGTTGTGATTGCAATTTTTGTAATTGCCGCTGTTGTGCTTCGAATTTTTTCTTTTGTGCACGAAGCATCTTTTTTTCCAGTGCATCCAATTTTCTTATTGCCTGTTTTTCTAATGCTTCGGTATGTGGCACCAAAGTAATATCAACAGTACCGGATATAGTTTTCAGCTTATCATAAAAATCAGATACCTCTTGCTTTTCATTTTGCAGACTTAACTGAACGGTTGATTCCCGATTTACCAGTGAATTCATCAGTACCTGTTGAGGTTTAAATAAATCAGTTATTGTAAAACCCAATTTACCAGCTCTCTCAACCTTTTTATTATCTGCCAACAAAAAAGAATTACGCAAAACTAAAACCGGGAATGGCACATTAACCACTTCAAAAACATTCTTCAATTCCATCCAATAGGCCAATTCTCCTCCCCCGCCAATAAAAGCAATGTTGGGCAAAATCATTTCCTGGAAAACCGGCCGCAGAATAACATTAGGACTAAATCTATCCGGGTGCTTTTTCAATTCATCCATCAACTCTTCTTCAGCAAAAGAAAATTGAGTATTTATAACAGAATAACGACCATTTGATTTTTCAATACGTTCTCTTTTATCATCACGCAGGTAAAACATATTTAGTTCCCTTCCTGCAGCCTGCACTTTGTATTCGCCGGGAAAAGTTTGCATAGTTTTTTCCACAATCCTGTGCGAAAAATTTTCTTTCAATTCCTTTTTGGTAACCGGTATAAATGTACTCTTATAATCTGCATCATCAGGCAACAAAACAAGTAAACCATAATGGCCAAACAGTTTATTTACAAGTTTAAATGTTGCCTGTTCAATGGTTGAGCCTTCTGTATAACAGCTTTTCATACTGTTGATAATCTCTTTACCAAAAGGCCGAACAGTTATTTCTGCAGCAATGCTATCTAACAGTGTAAGCAAACCTTTATCCACTTTCATTCTGCCAACAGCGCCGGTTTGTTTTGTATTCCAAACATGCTTGTTGCTATTGATGTAAATATGGCCTAATTCATCCAGGTCGGCATCTTCGCTGCCCATATAATATACCGGTACAAAATTGCTCCCGGGCATTTCTTTTTTTAGCTGTTCACAAAGTTTAATTGCATGCAAAATCTTATAAATAAAATACAAATGACCAGTAAAAATATTAGGTTGATGAGCGGTTGTAATGGTGAATGTATTTTCATTAAGCAACAACTCAATATTTGATAACTGCCCTGCCGTTGGGTTTTGGCCAGCATAATGCTTATGCAAGGTTTGTACAAGTAATTGCCTGTTGGTTGGGTAATTTCTACGGCATGCAACAGCGGCTTTAATACCATCAACAGAAACGGGGTGAGCATAAAATGGCGTAAGTTGTTCTATACCATCCAGGTAATCCAATATCATTTTTGAAAAAAAGCCGGTTTCCTTATAAGCAATTAGCGAAGAAGTGCTGTTCATTTATATCTTTTTACCCATTGTTAAGTTCAGTAAACAAACATACATCAATCCTTAAAATTAAAACGGTAGTTTCTGTTAATACTTAACATTTTCCACTTTGTTAAAATTCTGCTTGCAAATGTCAAAAAAAAATCCATTTTTTACACCCCAAAACAAAAAATACGCTTATGCAACCGAATAAAAAATTTCCAGTAATGGCGGCACTTATTTTTGCCTGTGCTGCATTTTTATTTTTAGTGAATGCCTGTAATAATAATGAAAATAACAATACTGACGCTACCGAAACAGGGGTAAAAACAAATGAAGATTCGGTAAAGAAGATTGTTGAGAGAGGCAAATACCTTGCATATCATGTTGCTTTATGTATAGATTGCCATAGTGAGCGTGATTTCAGCCAGTTTTCGGGGCCTTTAAAAGAAGGTACTGAAGGTATGGGAGGCGCTGTGTTTGGAAAAGAACTTGGTATTCCGGGAGTAGTTTATTCTAAAAACATAACTTCCGATACAGTTAATGGTATTGGAAAATGGACAGATGCAGAAATTGAAAGGGTGATAACAAGGGGAATAACTAAAAACGGTGATACGCTATTTCCGATAATGCCTTATGCACAATATAATGGTATGAGTAAAGATGATATAAAAAGTATTATAGCATTTATACGTACCTTAAAACCCAATGCTAATAAAGTACCAGATCGCAAACTTGCCATCCCAATGGCAATGGCATATCCACCCCTTAGGAGTTCATCGCCGGACAACAATGTTAAACCCGATGTAAGTGATATTGTAAAGTATGGCGCATACGTAATGAGTAGCGCTGCCTGTATGGATTGCCATACTCCTATGGAAAAAGGGCAGTTTGTAATGCCAAAGTATATGGCCGGAGGCCGAATGTTTGATATCGGGTTATTTAAAGTTGTTTCAGCCAACATTACACCGGATAGCACAACCGGTATTGGTAGCTGGACAGAAGAAAAGTTCCTGGAAAGGTTTAAACACTATAGGGATGCAGCATCATACAAAACAAACCCGGGCAAGTTAAATAGTTTGATGCCCTGGGTGATGTATGCCGGTATGGACGATTTTGATATAAAAGCCATATACAGGTATTTGCGAACCATACCTGCTGTAAATAACAAAGTGGAAACACATCCAAATTAAATTAGTAAACCAGTAAATAAAAAAAGAGCAGTTGTATAAACTGCTCTTTTTATTGCATGCAAATCTATCATTTGCATTTATTTCATTTTTGTTGTAACTTATAAGGAATCAAGAAATTTCCTTTATTTAAAATCAACAATCATGAAAAAGAAATCATTCCTGTTTTCTATCAAACTGGCAATCCTGTTTTCTACACTTTTACTACTTATAAACTGCAACAGTAATAATAATGAAACCGGCACTACCAATGTTTCCAATCCACAGGATTCAATAAAAAAAATGCTTGCCCGTGGCGACTATCTTGTTAATCATGTTTCAAGATGTTTAACATGCCATAGCCAGCGTAACTATAACCAGTTTTCGGGCCCTGTAGTACCCGGCACAGAAGGCATGGGCGGCGAAGAATTTGGTAAGAATTATCATGTACAGGGAATTGTGTATGCCCGTAACATAACCCCTGATACCGTTAATGGTATTGGCAGTTGGACCGACGAAGAAATTGCAAGGGCCATTACCAGGGGCATCAGTAAAAATGGCGATACGCTTTACCGCATGATGCCCTTTGCACACTTTAACCAAATGAGCAAAGAAGATGTGTACAGTATTATTGCCTACCTGCGCACTTTAAAACCTAATAATAATAAAGTACCTGCAAGAAAACTTGAAGTTAAAGCTTCTGCTGTTTACCCGGTTTTAAAAAGTTCGTCATTAGAGGCTAATGTAAAACCCGATGTAATGGAGATGGCAAAATACGGTGGTTATCTTGTAGCGAGCGCCGCCTGTATGGATTGCCATACACCGATGAAGAATGGAGAATATGAACAGGATAAGTTGTTTTCGGGCGGGTTGCAATTCAATATGGGTTCATTTGTAGCCAACTCGGCAAACCTAACCCCCGACAGTGCTACAGGCATTGGCTCCTGGAGCGAACAGATGTTTCTTGATAAATTTAAACTGTACAGAGATCCAGCTGTTTACAGTGCTAACCCCGGAAGAAATAATTCTGTAATGCCCTGGACAGCATTTACCAATATGGATGATTTTGATATTAAAGCTATTTACAAGTACCTGCGCACATTACCTCCAGTAAAAAACCTGGTGGTTAAATATCCGCAATAATTATTTTGTAAAAGATTATTATTTCATCCCGGCAACTAAACAACTTCGCCTTCTATATCGTAATCGTAGGCACGGGTAATTTTTACATTTACAAAATCACCTATCGGTAATTTCTTTTTCGATTGGATGATAACTTCATTATCAACTTCCACACTGTCAAATTCTGTACGGCCTAAATAACGGCCTGCTTCTTTTTTATCTATCAGCACTTTAAAAACCTTTCCCACTTTTTCCATATTTTTCCCCAGGCTTATCTCCTGTTGCACTTCCATTATTTCCTGCGCCCGTTCTTCTTTTTCTTCTGCAGGTATATTATCTGTAAGTTGATAAGCACTTGTGCCTTCTTCGTGGCTGTAAGTAAATATGCCTACTCTATCGAAACGCATTTTTTGTAAAAACAATTTTAGTTCCTCAACATCATCCCTTGTTTCGCCCGGGAAGCCGGCAATTAAAGTAGTGCGTAAACATATACCCGGTATGCGGTTTCTTATTTCGCCAATAAGGCCTTCCATTTCTTCACGGGTTATTTGCCTTTTCATCAATTTTAACATGTTGTTGGCTGCATGTTGCAAGGGCATATCTAAGTAGTTGCAGATATTCTCTCTTTCTTTGATGGCGTCAATAATTTCAATTGGAAATTTAGACGGGTAGGCATAATGAAGCCTGATCCATTCTAATCCTTTTACATCGGCAAGTGCATGAAGCAGTTTGGGCAGCTCTCTTTTTTTATAAATATCCAATCCGTAATAAGTTAGCTCCTGTGCAATCAGCATCACTTCTTTCACGCCCCTGTCAACCAAACGTTTTGCTTCATCAACCAGCAATTCTATCGGCCTGCTAACATGGTTACCTCTCATTAATGGAATGGCGCAAAAAGCACAGGTGCGGTTGCAGCCTTCACTAATCTTCATATAAGCATAATGCTGTGGCGTATAAAGTAACCTTTCTCCAACAAGGTCGGTCTTGTAATCGGCTTCGAAAGTTTTTAAAATAATAGGCAACTCCATCGTACCAAAATATGCATCTACTTCGGGTATCTCTTCTTCCAGGTTGTTTTTATAGCGTTCGCTCAGGCATCCCGTTACATATACTTTATCCAGCTTGCCCCTTTTTTTCAACTCTACCTGTTGCAAAATAGTATTGATACTTTCTTCTTTAGCTTTTTCAATAAACCCGCATGTATTTACCACTACTATATTATGATCCATTTTTGCATTTTCATGCACCACGTCAATATCATTAGCAATCAACTGCCCGCTCAACACTTCGCTATCCACCATGTTTTTACTGCACCCCAGTGTAATGATGTTTACCTTGTCTTTTTTAATAGATTTTGTCTTCATAATAATCAGCGGCAAAGGTAAGCCATTGACAGCGCAGTTTTAAAAGTAGGTTTTAAACTTTTTACTTAAAATATAATCTATTTATCAGCGAATGTTTTTTAAACAAGCCGGTACAAGTTAGATAGAAGAAGAGCCTATAAGCCCAAGCAGTATGATGAAGATGACAGGACTAAATTTAAGAGTAGTTTATTCACAGTATAGTGCTGTTTGTCATGATAATGTAATTGAATGCCGATTATTAAAAACCATTTAACGCCACTTTAACTGGCTTTTGTATTTTCTTAACAGCGCACCATAAATTTTCTTTGGATATTTGTATCAGCAATTAAAAATAAAACAATAAAGATTTTCTCATAAGCAGTTAGTTTTGGTAACCGGCCCCTGTTTCTACAGGGGCTTTTCTTTTGCCTTACTTATCGCATCATGAGTTTTTAAAACTGTAGAATATATGTAGTGTGCAGCTGTTTTACAACTATAGTAACTGAATATTATTATAGTTTAAACAAACTATCTACAAAATCCTGCTTATTAAAAACCAACAAGTCTTCGGCTTTTTCGCCCACTCCAATAAATTTTACCGGAATTTTAAATTGATTGGCAATGGCCAACACCACTCCACCCTTTGCCGTACCATCTAATTTAGTTATGGTAAGGGCTGTAACATCAGTAGCTGCTGTAAAATGTTTTGCCTGTTCAAGTGCATTTTGCCCGGTGCTGCCATCAAGTACAAGCACTATCTCGTGTGGTGCATCGGGAACCACTTTTTGAATTACTCTTTTAATTTTTGAAAGTTCATCCATTAAATGTGCCTTGTTATGCAAACGGCCTGCTGTGTCAATAATTATCACATCTACATTTTTTGCAACGCCGCTGTTTACGGTATCAAAAGCTACAGCTGCAGGGTCGCTGCCCATATCTTTTTTTACAATTGGTACACCTGCACGTTCGCTCCAAATTGTAAGTTGGTCAACTGCTGCCGCACGAAAAGTATCGGCAGCGCCAAGCAAAACAGATTTGCCTGCAAGCTTAAAATTATGTGCCAATTTACCGATAGTGGTTGTTTTACCAACACCATTTACACCCACCACTAAAATGATATGAGGTTTATGCCCCGGTGGCAATTCATAATCGGTATAACTGTTATCCTGCGGCGCTGCAACTAATATATTCTGAATTTCTTCCTTTAGTATTATGTTAAGCTCTGCAGTATTTAGATATTTATCCCTGGCAACTCTTTTTTCAATCTGATCTATAATTTTTACAGTAGTTTCAATACCCACATCGGCGCTCACTAATGCGTTTTCAAGTTCATCAAGCACCGCTTCATCAACTGTGCTTTTACCGGCAATGGCTTTTGTTATCTTGCTAAAAAATCCTTCCCTTGTTTTTTCAAGGCCCTGGTCTAATGTTTCCTTTTGTTCTTTTTTACCAAAAAGTTTATTAAAAAGTCCCATAGCAAATGATTATAGATGTCATTGTATTTCTAAAATAAACAAAGCCTCCCGTTTATCGGAAAGCTTTGTATAATTTTTTCAAGCAAGATGTCTTAGCTGGCTAAGTATTCTTTTATTTTGTCTTTATGTACGATAGCTTCCTTAAAAGTGTAAGCACCTGTTTTAGGGCTACGTAAAGTACGTATCACTTTTGTCCAGTTTTTTGCTTCTGCTGCTGCTTTCTGGTCTTTGGTCTTTATCGCTGTTTTAGCTGCTTTTGCCATTGTTGTATATTAATATTGTGAAAGTTTATTTTTATGTAATCGTTTAACCCAGATATGGCATTACAAATTGTAATTGCCATTTTTTAGTGGGTATAATTACTTTATCTCTTTATGAACAGTTACCTTTTTTAAAATAGGATTAAGTTTCCTTAACTCTAAACGCTCAGGAGTGTTCTTTTTATTTTTAGTGGTAATGTACCTGCTTGTACCGGCCATTCCGCTTGTTTTATGTTCGGTACATTCCAAAATCACCTGTACCCTGTTGCCTTTCTTTGCCATTGTTATTTATTTAATGCTTTTAATTAGATTTTTTCGCCTGCAGCACGCAATTGCTTAACTACAGAGTATAAACCATTCTTATTAATGGTTCTGATAGCTTCAGATGATACTTTAAGTGTAACCCACTTATCTTCTTCTGCAAGAAAATAACGTTTAGTTTGCAAGTTTGGTAAAAACCTGCGTTTTGTTTTAATATTTGAGTGAGAAACCTTATTTCCTGTAACCGGCTTCTTTCCTGTAACCTGACATACTCTGGCCATAGTGCTAATTTTTGGACGGCAAAGGTAAGGTTAAATATTAATAATTACTGTTTGAAAAGCAAGAAATTTTGATTTTTTGCCAAAATCTACCCACATTTCAGGGCAAATTGTTAATAAGCCTAACTTTATTAATATGAAATTATTAAAAATAATCATTTTTATTTTTCTACCTGTTTTAAATGGATGGACAATAAAAGCTACTGCCCAGTCTATTATCCCGCTAACAAAAGGAATGATTATCTCTAAATCGGTTATAATTAAGCAGGGAAATTACCGGTTAACAGCCGGTGATTCAATAAACCAACCACTTATAACTATTATAGGGAATAATTTTACCGTAGATTTTAACCATACTTTTTTGAAAGGTAATAGCTCCCAACTATTCCCCAACCAATTTCATGGCTTGGCAGTTTTAATTAAAGGCAATAATATAACTATAAAAAATGCCCGGATTAGTGGCTATAAAATTGCCCTGATGGCTCAGGATTGCAATGGACTTACCATTGAAAATTGTGATTTCAGCTATAATTACAGGCAGCGTTTGCAAAGCAACTGGCAGCATGAAGATGTGAGCGACTGGATGAGTTATCACCACAACGAAAATGACGAATGGCTTAGATATGGTGCGGGCATTTATTTAAAAGATTGCAACAAAGCTGTTATAAAACAAAATAAAATCACCGGTGGGCAATGTGCATTAATGATGATGCGGTGCAATGACGGGCTGGTAACCGATAACGATTTTTCTTTTAACTCAGCCATTGGTATTGGTATGTACCGTAGTAACCGAAACTTTATCATGAACAACAAACTTGATTTTAATGTACGTGGCCATAGTTTTGGTTTTTATAACCGGGGGCAGGATAGCGCAGGTATACTGGCTTTTGAACAATGTAATGATAATGTGATAGCCTATAACAGTGTAACACACAGCGGCGATGGATTTTTTTTATGGGCCGGACAAACAACAATGGATAACGGCCTTGGTGGTTGTAATGACAATTACTTGTACAAAAACGATTTTAGCTATGCCCCAACAAATGGTGTAGAAGTTACTTTTAGCAAAAATTTTATTATTAACAATATTATAAATGAATGCGACAATGGGATTTGGGGCGGCTATAGTTGGAATACTAGTATTGCCGGAAATTCTTTTTTTAAGAATAAAACAGCAATTGCAATTGAACACGGACAAAATATATCTATATCAGGTAATAAGTTTAATGGCGATGTACAGGATGGTATTAAATTGTGGGCAAGGCATACACAGCCTGCCGACTGGGGCTATGCTCAAAAAAGAATTACAACCAGTATGAACTACCTCATCTTGGATAATTCATTTCAAAATGAAAACAATGCAATAAATGCAACCCTTACTGATAATATTGCTTTGGATAAAAACAAATTCATCCATTGTAAAAAAGATATTAAAACCGACAGCAGTGTTACAAACCTTAAAATACAATCTACAAGTTTAGTTGATTCTGCAGTGTACGTTCCGGAAATATTAGGCACCTGGAAAAACACCAACATCCCTGTTACTAATTTTAGTAAAGGAAGAGATCAAATGAAGATAACCGAATGGGGGCCTTACGATTTTCGCTACCCCATCATTTTTTTAAAAAAGATAGACAGTAACCACACCTACCATTTTGATATATTGGGGCCTAAAGGAAAATGGAAAATAAAAAAATCAAAAGATGTAAAAAACATCAGCCAGCAAAGCGGTAGTTTCCCTGCAAGCATAACAGCACAGCAAAATGGTACCGATGTTGAGTTGGAATTAGAATATACTGGCGAAGCCTTTACAGACCAATTTGGCACACAACAAGCTGCTGAAAAAAAACATAGCTTCTCTTTTAGGGATTTTAAACCAGATATTAAATGGCAGGTAAATTGGTACGGATGGGATGCAGCACATGACCCTAACAAAAACTACCAGGTTTTTAAAACTGTTTTCAATAATAAGCCTTTACAAACCGAGCAGGTAAAAGATATTAACTATACCTGGTGGGGCGCTATTGGCAAAGGTTTACCGGCCGATTCGTTTGCCGTTGTTGCTACCGCAAACATTAATTTGGCTGCAGGCACATATACCCTTTCTGTTACAGCCGATGATTTGGTAAAAGTATTTGTTGATGATAAATTAGTGATTGACTTTTGGGATGTATCAAAATACAAATATGATGAAGATATGCACCATGAAGCAACAATAAAATTACAAGGCAGGCATAACTTAAGAATTGAACAGGCAGAAAATGCCGGCTTTGCAACGTTGATATTTAAAATAAAACCATTAAATGAATAAACATGGCAACACATACGGTTAAAACAGTCTTTAATGAAAACATGTCATTTACATCTACCATTAACGGGCATAATGTTAGGATGGATACCACGCCTGATGATGGAGGTAACGATAGCGGCCCAAGCCCCAAACGACTGATGCTGGCTTCACTGGCAGGTTGTACAGGAATAGATGTGGTTTCTATTTTAAATAAGATGAAAGTTAAGTTTAGTGATTTTAATATTAATATAGATGCCGCACTTACCAACGAACATCCAAAATATTACAACAAGGTTAAACTAACATACAGCATAAAATTAGATGCTTCAGACCATGCAAAAATGGAAAAAGCTGTTGCCTTATCGCAGGATAAATATTGCGGTGTAGCAGCCATGTTTAAAGCCTTTGCATCGCTTGAAACTGAAATCATTTATCTTGATTAGTTTAGGATACCAGTTTTTATAAGATGCTGATCTTTTTGTTGCCTGGCAATACGCATCATTTGTAAAGCAACTGCAAATATTATCAGCAAAAGTCCAATATAAAACTGGCTGTGCAGATTTATATTTTCTTTAAAAAAGATAAATGCCATAATGATACCATACACTGGCTCCAGGTTATATGTAAGGTTTGCAGTAAATGCAGAAATTTTTTTTAAAGCATTCAACTGTAAATCAAAACTAAGTACAGTGCAAAACCATGCAAGCACCAATAACCACAACCAATCAGTAGTTGTTGGCGCATAATAAACGGCAGGAAAAAATATTAAATATACTGGTACAATAAAAGTAAGCGCAAGCAGGCCACCGCCCAGTTCGTACAGCGTTAATATTTTGGGCGAATAAGTATGTAATAATTTTTTATTAAAGATGGGGAACAAAGCGCTGCCTACTGCAGATAACAATCCAAATACAATACCCAGTTTGTACTGTGGATGAAAATCAAAAATTATATAGATGCCCAAAATTGCCAGCAATCCCAACAGAATCTCAACAACAGAAAGCTTTCTTTTTAAAATAACCGGTTCAAATAAAGCCGTAAAAAATCCTGTAGCACTAAAACAAACCAACGCTACTGAAACATTGGCATATTTTACACTTCCATAAAACGTAACCCAATGCAAGGCCACAATTACACCTACTCCAAAAATTTTAAGCATATCATTAAAAGGGATACGCATCAATTGTTTTTTATAAACCAAAATGGCGCCAAGTGTTACCACTGTTATAAAAAGCCTGAACCAAACAAGCAGCCCTTCATTTAATGTAATTAGCTTACCCAGTATAGCAGTAAACCCTGCTAAAAAAACAGCAACATGAAGTTGTATAAGGGCTTTTTTCATTACTCAAATATACGCCGTCGGGTTAACCTATATTATTTTAAGACTGTTGTATAAAAATTAGCGTTGGCGTATAAAAAATTGTGAAACTGAAATTGTAATTCATTAAAAATAACAGACAAGTTCAATATGTTGTATTGTCTTTATTTCAATAAAAAAAAGTATCCGTAAATACTCTATTTAAAAAATAACATCTCCGCTAAACTGCAAACCCCCAAACATCTTTATATTTGCCAACTTATAACCAATATAATTATGAGTTTTAAACGCATCAACAACATTACCGGGTGGATCATCTGCATTATTGCATGTGCTGTGTATATTATGACTATGGAAGCTACAGGCAGTCTTTGGGACTGTGGCGAGTTTGCATCAAGCGCATATAAACTGCAAATACCTCACCCACCGGGAGCGCCTTTATTTGTTTTAATAGGAAGATTGTTCATGGTACCTTTTGATGCTGCTCATGCAGCTACGGGTATTAACCTTATGAGCGCATTAGCAAGCGGTTTCACTATCCTTTTCCTGTTTTGGAGCATAACACATTTTGCACGTAAACTGGTTTTAAAAAATGGCGGCGAACTCAACAATGAAAAAATATTTGGCATCATTGCTGCCGGTGTTGTTGGTGCCCTTGCTTATACTTTTTCCGATTCGTTTTGGTATAGCGCTGTAGAAGGTGAAGTGTATGCCTTATCATCTTTTTTTACAGCAGTTGTTTTTTGGGCCATACTCAAATGGGAACAAAATGTAGATGCCGAACAAAAAGAAGGCATAAAAGGCCATTTTACAAAAGCCGACCGTTGGATAATACTGATTTTTTACCTGATGGGATTATCAATTGGTGTACACCTGTTAAACCTGCTTACAATACCGGCCATTGTGGTTATCTATTATTTTAAGCGTTACGAAAAAATAACAAAATGGGGTACTTTTTGGGCCTTTGTAATTGGTTGTGGCATTACCGGGCTGGTACAAAAAGCCGTAATTGTTTGGACCATTAAAGGCGCCGGTAATTTTGACATCCTGTTTGTAAACGATTTTGGATTGCCTTTCTTTTCGGGCTTTGCATTTTTCTTCATACTTATTGCAGTGCTTGTTTATTTTGGCTTAAGGATAGCCAATAAACGTAACTGGAATTTTTTAAAACTTGGCCTGTGGAGTTTTGTGTTTATGTTGCTGGGATATTCAACCTACTTTACAACATTAGTACGGTCAAATGCCGACCCTGCAGTAGATATGTTTAATGTAGATAATCCGGTAAACTTAGTGGGTTATTTAAGCCGTGAACAATATGGCGATTGGCCAATATTATATGGCCAGGATTTTACAGCCCAACCCGAAGACACAAAGATTACCGAAACCTACGTAAAGAGTAATGGCAAATATGAAAAAAACGGCAGAAAGGTAGAATATGTGTATGCTGCTGCCGATAAACATCTTTTCCCCCGTATGTGGGATCAAAGTAACGACCAGGGCCATGCCGATTATTATGCAAGCTGGATGGGAATTGGAAAAGACCAGCAAGGCAATTGGGAACGGGCTCCAACAATGGCCGAAAATATTCAATTTGCATTATCGTACCAGGTTGGCTGGATGTACCTGCGTTATTTTATGTGGAATTTTGCTGGTAAGCAAGATGATATACAAGGTGTAAACATGGCTAACGTACGTGATGGTAACTGGAAAACGGGAATAAGTTTTTGGGATAATGCCCGCCTTGGTAACCAGGATACTTTACCCGACAGTTTAAAACATAACAAAGCAAACAACAAACTATTTGCACTGCCATTACTGCTTGGCATTTTAGGTTTGGTTTATCAGGTGCTGAAAGATAGAAAAGATTTCCTGGTTGTAGGTTTACTATTCTTTTTTACCGGGTTGGCCATTGTATTTTATTTAAACCAGGCGGGCAACCAGCCACGTGAAAGGGATTATGCTTATGTAGGTTCATTTTATGCATTTGCAATGTGGATAGGTATTGGTGTATTGTATGTAAAAGATTTGTTTTCAAGGTTTATAAAAAACAAAAACGTTTTAAATATAGCCGCAGGTGGGCTTTGTTTACTGGCTGTACCGGTATTGATGGCAAGCCAGGAATGGGACGACCATGACCGCAGCAATAAAACACTGGCAAGAGATTTAGCTATTGATTATTTACAAAGCTGTGCACCTAATGCAGTATTGATAACTTTTGGCGATAACGATACTTACCCGCTTTGGTATGCACAGGAAGTACAGGGCATACGCAGGGATATAAGGGTTATTAATTCAAGCCTGTTGGGTACCGACTGGTACATAAACCAACTGCGTTATAAAGTAAACCAAAGCGACCCTATAGATCCTATCTGGTCTGCATCTCAAATTGAAGGCGCTAACCGTGATATCATCTATTCGCCCGAAGGGCTTTATGGCAACAATCCTACTTTCCTGGCAAAATACAGGTCAAAAGCCGGTATTACTACCGACCCATCGCAGCCAATGGATTTATACACAATGATGAAAGATTATGCAGGCAGCGACGATCCAAACAAAATGGAAGTAGGACGTGATGGAGGCTCATTAAATATTTTTCCTTCCAGAAAAGTATCGGTACCTGTTGATATAAATACAGTAAGGCAAAACGGAACTGTTAATGCAAACGACAGCGTGGTATCGCAGGTTGTTTTTGAAATCCCAAAAAATGTATTGTTTAAAAATGATGCAGCCATCTTAAATATCATTGCAGCCAATAAATGGAAACGTCCTATCTACTTTACATCGCAGGGAGGTGGCGATCTTGGCTTTCAAAAATATTTACGCCAGGATGGATTAACCTATCGGTTAGTGCCGGTAGTAAACAGTGATGTTAACGACGACTGGGCTTATGATAAGATGATGAAAGAATTTAAAAGCGGTAATGCCGATAAGCCCGGTGTGTATTTTGATGAAGAAAACCGCAGGCACCTGAATACTATCAGGCTTGCTTATGCAACTGCAGCGCTTGACCTGGCACAAAAGAACAGGAAAGATGAAGCCAAAAAAATGCTGGAAAAAGTTGATAAAATGATGCTGGAAGAAAATTTCCCTTATGGAATGGTAAGCCGTTTTCAGCAACACAATTATATTTCGTTTATGTTGTTACAGGCATCTTATGCTGCAGAAGATACCGTATTGGCTTCAAAAATTACAAAAAGCCTTAGAAAAGACCTTCAACAGCAGATAAGCTATTATGATGGCCTTGATGATGCAAAAAACAGTGTATTTAATTATGTAGATCAAAATGGGCGCAAAGGTGGAGACAGGAACTCGGCAGAAGAATTCCTGATGAGGATAATGGCCCTGGAGCAACAATATAAAAACCCCGGAGGTTTACCTACCGAAACACCCGGACAAATAAAAACACTACCCGTTACACCAAAAGATTCGCAAAAAAAATAAGTAACAAATTCAAAAAAATCTCCTGCAAAAAAACAGGAGATTTTTTTATTTAACAACCGAACAAATCAGTTAGGCTAAATGTTTTGTACTTTAGGAAATAATTGACAATGTATAATTGAGAGTTATGAATTATGAATTTTGACTTTTGATTTTTGACTTTTGATTTCTTAAACCCTTATCAATTATACTTTATACATTTTACATTATACATTTTTAAATGAAAGGTTTCAACTTCAGTAAATATAATCCCAATCTGCAAGGCAAATCTCCATTTGAGACTTTGCTAAACCTTTTTTTACAGTTACTGACATATACCAATGGCGATTTTAATGAAGCCATGCAATGGATGAATGAACTGGATAAAGAATATAAACTTACCAATGATGAATATGGTATTGGTGATTTTATTGAAGATTTAAAAAGCAAAGGATATATTGATGACAACAATGGTTTAGGCGAAATAAAAATCACTCCTAAAACCGAGCAAGGTATACGCAAAAAAAGCCTGGAAGAGATTTTTGGCAAACTTAAAAAAACAAAACAAGGCAACCACCAAACTTATAAACCCGGCAAGGGCGATGAAATAAATCCTGAAACAAGGCCCTTTCAGTTTGGTGATACTATGGAACAGATTGATTTTACCAACAGCATCCGAAATGCACAGATAAATCATGGTATTGACAGTTTTTACATGCAGGAAGATGACTTAGAGATAAGGGAAACTGATATAAAATCACAAACATCAACTGTGCTGATGATTGATATTTCTCACTCTATGATATTGTATGGCGAAGACAGGATAACACCAGCCAAAAAAGTTGCAATGGCATTAAGTGAACTTATCAAAACAAAATATCCCAAAGACACTTTAGATATAGTTGTTTTCGGAAACGATGCATGGCCTATCGAAATTAAAGACCTACCCTATTTACAGGTGGGGCCTTATCATACCAACACCGTAGCAGGATTAGAACTGGCAATGGATATTTTAAGAAGGCGCCGTAATCCTAATAAACAAATATTTATGATAACCGATGGAAAACCTACCTGTTTAAAAATTGGTAAACGTTATTATAAAAACAGTTGGGGTGTAGACAGGAAAATACTTAACAGGTGTATGAACCTGGCTACACAATGCAAAAAATTAAAAATACCCATCACCACTTTCATGATTGCATCTGACCCTTATTTGCAAAGGTTTGTACAGGAGTTTACCGAAACCAATAATGGCAAGGCTTTCTTTGCATCGCTTGATAAACTGGGTGCCTTTATTTTTAGAGATTTTGAAAGTGGTAAACGCAAAACAGTTTATTAATAAACGAACAGAAAAAATTTATTTTTTGAATTTCGGCTTTTTTTGAATTTTAACTTTAAAAGATGAGTAAACCAGGTATTAAAACATTAGCAGCATTAAAAAAAAGCGGCTATGTTTCAAAAAGCATCAGGCAGGAGATTAGGGATAATCTTATTAAAAAAATAAAGGCAAAGCAAAATCCTTTTCCCGGTATTATTGGTTACGAAGATTCGGTGATACCCGATACAGAAAGGGCATTATTATCAAAACATAATATTTTGTTTTTAGGCTTGCGTGGGCAGGCTAAAACAAGAATGGCCAGGCAGATGATTGATTTGCTGGATGAATATATTCCCTACGTGGCAGGCAGTGAAATAAATGACGATCCGTTGCAACCTATTTCAAGGTATGCAATAAATCTTATTGCCAGCAAAGCTGATGATACACCCATTGAATGGCTGCACCGCAGCGAACGCTATGCCGAAAAACTGGCTACTCCCGATGTAAGTGTAGCCGACCTTATTGGCGATATTGACCCTATAAAAGCTGCAAATTTAAAATTAAGTTTTGCTGATGAACAAGTGCTGCATTATGGCATCATTCCAAGAAGCAACAGGTGTATTTTTGTAATTAACGAATTGCCCGACCTACAGGCAAGGATACAGGTTTCGCTTTTTAATATTTTAGAAGAAGGCGATTTGCAGATAAGGGGATTTAAATTAAGGTTGCCTTTAGATGTATTGTTTGTTTTTACTGCCAATCCCGAAGATTATACAAATAGAGGCAGTATTGTTACACCACTAAAAGACAGGATTGAAAGCCAGATTCTCACCCATTATCCAAAAAATATAGATACAGCTTTGGAGATAACAACACAGGAAGCTGTTATTGAACCCGAACAACAACAAAGGGTTAAGATTAGCGACCTGGTAAAAAGACTGATTGAACAAGTTTCGTTTGAAGCAAGAGTCAGTGAACTGGTAGATAAAAAAAGTGGTGTTAGCGCCAGGCTCAGCATCAGCGCTTATGAAAATGCGGTAAGCGCTGCCGAACGAAGGGCCATAATCAATGATGAAAAAGATACACAAATTTGGTTAAGCGATTTGGTAGGCATTATTCCTTCAATAACCGGGAAGATTGAATTGGTTTATGAAGGCGAGCAGGAAGGGCCTTACCAGGTTGCGTTTAACTTGCTGGATCGTTCTATACGAACTTTGTTTGCACAATATTTTCCCAATCCGGATACTTTAAAAAAGAAAAGAAGCAAAGATACTTCCACAGACGACAATCCATATAAATCGATTATAAGATGGTTTGATGCCGGCAATACCTTAAATATTTTTTTTGAAACTAAAGACGATGACAAAATACAATTGCTTTATAAAGTGGATGGATTATATGCCCTTGTAAAAAAATATTTTAGAGCTACCAGTCCTCAGGGGCCTGCTGCCGAAAAAGAATATGCATTGCTGATGGAATTTGTTTTGCATGGCCTTGCAGCCTATTCGCTCATCAGTAAAAAATTACTGGAAGGTAAAATTGAATTTAAAGATTTGATGGGTAGTATGCTTAATATTGGTACGCAACATTTTAGTGAAGATGATTTTAATGAAGAAGACTTTAATTAAAATCAAGCACAATAAAACTTTATTGCGTGATAAAAAAAAATTGCACTTAGTATATACCGGTGCAATTTTTTCGTGTTACATAAAACTTCCAAAACTATGCTACACACAAAATTTATTAAAACTGATCAATATCCTGCCATGGTGTGCTGGTATCATTTATAAATGGCCAAATCAATCCGTCGAGTGCATCTGTAAAGCCCGAAGAGTTATTTCTTGAATTACATAAAACCACCCAACAAAACCCTGAGTTAGACCTGATAATTTCTGTAGCCGTACCCGGTAAGCTTCCTGTATGCCACCAATGATTGGCGCTGTTAACTCCCCAACCGCAAGCATAATTAGATGACGGAACAGATTTTGTAATCATTGTTGTAATAGTAGATGGTTGCAAAATATCTGCTTTGCCCGGGAAACCATCAACCTTTACCATAAACCTGGCAAGATCAGTTGCACTTGCCAGCCAACCTCCATGTGAATCCATTCGGGTAATGTTATATAAATAAGGATTATTGCCATTTTGACCAGTATAAATTACTTCATTGGGTTTTCTGTCGGCAAGCGTATTGCCCGACATTACCATTTTACTAATTCCACAAGGTGTTAGCACCTCGTCTTTAATAAACTGTTCGTAACTTTTACCCGAAAGTTTTTCAATAACCCTGCCTAATATACAGTACCCAAAATTAGAATAGTTGTAAATTCCCCTTGTTGTAACCGCATTATAATTATCCAAAGTCCAGCTAATTAACTGGCTGTGATTCATGGCAGGTTGTTGAAACATGGGATCGCTGCCATTATTGGGCCATGCATTTGTTGTGTGATGCAGCAGGTGCCGTATTGTAACATCACTTACATCGCCAAGGTGTGATGAAGGAAAATCGCTTCCTAAAATACTTCCCGGGCCAAAAACTTTTGAATCTAAAGTAAGCTTGCCAGCTTCCAAAAGCTTCATTATACCAACACTTGTTATTGGTTTAGATACACTGGCAATCCTGAATAAATTATCATTTGTTATTGCAGTATTATCTGTAGTACTCATTTTTCCATAAGATTTTACATACACCAGCTTATCATCTTTTGTAATGGCAAGAGAAACACCGGGAATAGCATAGGTATTCATAAATGCCAGTACGGTGTTATCTATTGCCGTAATATCATTTTGCCCACCAGGCATTGGGTTTTCATCAGAACTTTTTTTACAACCGGCAATCAATAAAACAGCCATTGTAAATAATAACATAGATGTTTTCATAATTGTTTTTTTAATAGTTGATGATATTGTTTACCAATCCAGGTTAAACTTCTTTTAATGCATATCAAAATAATAGTAACTGGATAAGGTAAAAAATAATCCAAATGGATAATAATTGTTAAAAAAAAATAACCGGTTATCCAGTTTTAAACTGCCTTAATGAATCTTTATCACCAGGTAAATTGCTTGCAAAAAAGAAATGTACAGATTGTGCTTAATGGCAAAGCATTTATGAAATATGTAGGATTAAAATTTTATTATACTATATTAACTTCCCTTTCAAGCAGCACATCAAATTTTCTTTTCACCGATTGCAGGATTTCTTCACTTAAATTATATATTTCTTCGCCTGTTGCTTTTCCGTAATTAACCAATACCAATGCCTGTTTTTCATGGCAGCCTGCATCAGCTTTGCGGTAACCTTTCCAGCCACATTGCTCAATCAGCCAGCCTGCAGCAAGTTTTACATTGCCGTTTGGTAAATCGTATCCAACAATTGAAGGATACTTTTCTTTTAAATTTTCGAATTTTGAATTTTCAATTTCAGGGTTTTTAAAAAAACTACCGGCATTGCCAATCTCTTTAGGGTTGGGCAGTTTACTACTGCGAATATTGATAACAGCCTGCGATACAGCCTGCAAACTCAAATCTGTAATAGTCATCTTTTCCAGTTCCTGTTTAATGGCGCCATAAGAAATATTAAAATTAGGGACCTTATTAAGCCGGTAAGTAACATTGGTTATTACAAATTCATCTTTATACTTTCTTTTAAAAACACTTTCACGGTAACCAAATTCGCAATCGTTCAAACTGAAGTGTATAATTTTTTTGTGTTTGATATGAAATGCTTCCAAAGAATAAAACACATCCTTAATTTCTACGCCGTAAGCGCCAATATTCTGCATAGGCGATGCTCCTACATTGCCCGGTATCAACGACAGGTTTTCCACACCTGCCCATCCTTTATTTATACAATGTAAAACAAACCGATGCCACACTTCACCGGCGCCTACTTGTACATACACATGTTGCTCGTTTTCTTTTACTTCATGTATGCCTGGCAGATTGTTTTTTAAAACAAGACCGTTAAAATCATTTGTTAAAAGAATATTACTGCCACCGCCAAGTATCAATATTTTTTGCTGATGGCTGCTGTTTTGGCTTTCGCTGTATTCTAATAATTCAGCAAGCTCATCTGTTGTTTCAAATCCGGCAAACAATTTGGCTTTAGCTTCTATACCAAATGTGTTGTATTGTTTAAGCGATATGTTGTGTTGTACTTTCATGTTAAAAATTCTTAGCAGGGAAAAGGCATTTCAAATTTTTACATCTTATCTACGTCAGCAATTATTGTAACAGCCTTAAAAATTTTTTCACTTGTTACCAGGTTAATATGGTTCCTGATATATGATTTATACCGTATTCCCATTCCCTGTTCTTTGGGTAATTTAATAAGCAACTCCATTAAATACTGGTTGCGTATGCGGTTTACAACCGGCGCTGCAGGCCCTACTACAAATTCTTTAAGGTCTTGTTTTAGCAGATGAGCTAATTTTTCTGCGGCTGCAGTTACAATATTTTTATCCTTGTGTTTTAAAGTTAATAAAACTATGCGGCTAAAAGGCGGATAAAAAAATTGTTTACGGTTTTCAATCTCCATCTCATAAAATTGTTTGTAATCATGTTGCTGCACCCATTGCAAAACAGGATGCTTAACATTGGTTGCCTGTATAATCACTTTTCCCTGTTCTTTTTTTCTTCCTGCACGGCCGCTTACCTGCTCCATAAGTTGAAAAGCCCGTTCATTAACTCTAAAGTCGGCAAATGCAAGTAATCCATCGGCATCTAAAATTCCAACAAGGCTCACTTTATCAAAGTCCAAACCTTTTACCACCATTTGCGTACCAACCAAAATATCAAGCCGGTGTTGTTCAAACAACTGAATCAGGTTATCGTGTGCTGTTTTTCCACGTACACTGTCAACATCCATACGGGCAATCTTGTATTTTGCAAAATCATCTTCCAGCAGTTCTTCAATTTTTTCGGTGCCGAAATTTTTTTCCAACCAGTTGTTGTTACCGCATGCAGGGCAGGTAATTAATTTTGGATAAGTGCTGCCGCAATAATGGCAATGTAGTTTGTTGCTGAATTTATGCAGCGTTAGCGAAACATCACAGTGAACACATTGAGGAATAAATCCGCACACAGCACAAATTAAATAAGGATTATAACCACGCCTGTTCTGAAAAAGTATCACTTGTTTATTGTTATCCAGGGCATTTTGTATAGCCTCCTTCAATTGAGGACTTATCATTACTTTACCTTTTTGTACCACTTGCCTGGTATTTACTATTTCAATTTGTGGTAATTCTATTCCGCCAAAACGTTCATTCAGTTCCACCAATGCATACTTATTATGCAGGGCATTAAAATAACTCTCTACCGATGGTGTGGCACTGCCTAATAATGTTTTTGCTTTAAAGAGCGATGCATAAAAAATTGCAGTATCTCTTGCATGGTACCGGGGCGCCGGCTCATGTTGCTTAAAAGAAGCATCATGCTCTTCATCAACAATAATTAGTCCCAGTTCTTTATAAGGCAGAAACAGGGCACTCCTTGCGCCAAGCACTATCTTTACTTCGCCGGTGCGTACCTTATTCCATAATTCAACACGTTCATTATTATTAAAGCGTGAATGATAGATGCTGATATTGCCGCCAAAATGTTTTTGCAGCCTGCGGATTATTTGTGTAGTTAATGCTATTTCGGGTAACAGGTACAACACCTGCTTACCCTCTTTTAAATATTTTTCAATAAGTTTTATATACACTTGTGTTTTTCCGCTGCTGGTAACACCATGCAGCAGGCAAACATTTTTTGTACTGAAAGCTTTTGCTACTTCATCTGAAGCCTGTTGCTGTGCAGCATTAAACTCAAAATCTATCTCAACATTTTTTGGAATAGATTTTATCCTGTCAACTGTTCTTTTTTCGGTTAGCAGGATATTTTTTTCTACCAGGCCTTTTAACTGAGCCGCAGTTGCCCCTGCTTTTTTTAATAATTCTGATTGTATAACATCACCACTAGTTTTTTGTAAGTGTAAAAAAGCAAGCAGCAATTCCATTTGTTTAGGAGCCCTGCTCCAGTTATTCAATAATTCGCCCAGCTTTTCTTCATTTGCATATTCAGGGCTTAGCAGTACATAAGTTTCTTTTTTAACCTTGTATTGCTCATCCATGGCTTCCCAAACAAAACATACTTTTTTATCAATCAGTTTTTTTATCAGCGGATAAACATGTGTGATATCTAAAATTTGTTGTACTTCTGTAAGCCTTAATTGTTTTTTTATCAACAATGCTTCAGCCACTAAAAATTCTTCATCACTTAAATGTGTAAAATCTTCTCCTATTTCTTCATTATAAATCAAAATGGTTTCGCTGCTCAATTTAAAATGTGTTGGCAGGGCTGCTGCCATCACTTCGCCCTCGCTGCACATATAATATTGGCTAATCCATTGCCAAAGCTGCAATTGCTGCGGATACAATATCGGATCGTCATCCAGCACATTTAATATTGATTTGGTTGGATAGCCCGGCTCTTTATTAAAAACCGATTTGATAATGCCTGCATACTTTTTTTGTTTACCAAAAACCACTTCTACCCTGCAGCCGGACCTTGCTTTAGGTAACAATGCATTGGGTACAGAATATGTATAGGTTGTTGGCAAGGCCAGGGGTAAAATTATCTCGGCCCAATAAACTGGCATGTCATCTGCAAATTGTATTTCGTTTCCTTTGTTCATCCCTTGTTACTAAAGTTAACATACCTGTATGTAATCTTACTATTATTTTATCCAGCTTGCTTTGTATTTTACCAAACCGGCTTCCATCTCATTATATACCCGTTGTTTTAAAGATTCTACGTCATCAAGTGTTAAGCCGCTAACAGGTATTTCATTAAGAAAAACGGTTCTCGACCTGCCGGGCGAAAGAGAAAAGATGGATTTGTAATGCAGCCTATTATACGTATCCAGGAAAAGCATTGGTTTTATTGGAGTGTGGGTTTCAATTGCAATTTTAAATGCACCATCAAAAAAACTTTTTAAAGGCCTGTGAGTCATGTTAAATGTTCCTTCGGGAGCTAAAACCACCGAGATTCCTTTACGTAAAACAGATTTTAATTGTTGAACACTTTTAGCTCTTTTTTCTGCATTGTCTCTTTCTACAAGCACAGCAGCGCTGCGGTATATAAATCCAAATACAGGAATCTTTGCCATTTCTGCTTTGCCAAGCACCCTAAAATTCATTTTATTAATTGAACGAAGTATAACCGGAATATCGAGATAAGAAATATGGTTAAACACAAAAACATATTGCCTGGAAGTATCCAATGCTGATTCATATATATTTTTATGATGAATACCCAACATAAATAATACAAACCTTGCCCATATTTTACAAAGTTTATAGATAAAATTCCCTCCTTTTATCTTACCAAAAAAAGATGCGATGATAATTAAAGGAAGTATTAGAATCATAAAAAACAAAAAAATGGCAAATGCATAAACCGTATACAGGAAACCAATAATTTTTCTAAAAATTCTCATAGCAGTGGCAAATATATGAATATGAATAAACCTGTATCAATACCAAAACTATATCTTAAAATTATTTACGTATGCACAATACTTATTAAAATATTGCTATTTATAATAAAACAAAGCAATTTTAAATATTTATAAAGTAGCCTACTTTATAAAACACAATATCATTAACAGTTTAATTAAATAAATTGTATGTGAAAAAATTCTGTTATTGCTTTAAAAAAATCTGGTTATTTTTGTTTTGCATGAAAACACTCTCACAAAATATTTTCCAGGAAGAAACCGATACCGACACATTAACCGGGGCCGGTTGCAGCCTTATTGTATGGAACGATGAAGTGAACACTTTTGAATGGGTGATTGATACCCTGGTAGAGATTTGCGGCCACAGTTTACAACAGGCCGAACAATGCGCCATTATCATTGATGCAAAAGGAAAATATGCCGTAAAAGAAGGCAGCTACGAAATACTTAAACCACAATGCGATGCCATTACCAACAGGGGCATTAATGCAACAGTGGAAGTGGTTGCCAATTAATCATACATGTTTATTGTAAGCGATGAATTATATTTTCCGCCTGTAGAACATGTAGGTGAAGATGGATTGCTTGCCATTGGCGGCGATTTATCACTCAACCGATTATTGCTGGCTTATAAAAACGGTATTTTTCCCTGGTACAATGAAGATGAGCCCATTTGCTGGTGGAGCCCCAATCCTCGTTTTGTTTTGTATCCATCACAAATAAAAATCAGCAGCAGTATGAAAACCGTTTTAAACAGCGGCAGGTTTAGGTTCACCATCAATAAATCGTTTGCAGAAGTGATACAAAACTGCAAAACCGTTGCCCGCAAAGGACAGGATGGTACATGGATATCGGCTGCCATGCAAAAAGCCTATATCAACATGCACAATAATGGTTATGCCCACAGCGCCGAATCATGGCAGGATGGTAAATTAGTAGGTGGCTTATACGGCATAAGACTGGGCAATATTTTTTTTGGCGAAAGCATGTTTAGCCACGAAAGCAATGCAAGCAAATTTGCTTTCATAAAATATGTACAGCAGTTGCAACAGGAAAATGTTACACTTATTGATTGCCAGTTGTACACCAAACACCTTGAAAGCCTTGGCGCTGTGATGATTGACAGGAAATTATTTATCAAAACACTTGCGCAAGACAAATTTATAGCCAACTTAAAAATAGGGTAAGCTATAATTTCTATTTATTGGTATCCACACAACATCTGCAAAATTAATTCAGCTAAAACCGATAGGGGCAAATTCCTTATTTTTGCTCACACTATAAACAACCAACTATGCTATTTGAGTTTACCGAAGAACAATTGATGATAAAACAGGCTGCAAAAGATTTTGCAGTGAATGATTGCCTGCCCGGGGTTATTGAGCGTGACGAATTACAGCGTTTTCCAAAAGAACAGATAGAAAAACTTGCCGACCTGGGATTTATGGGCATGATGGTAAAGCCTGAATATGGCGGCAGCGGTATGGATACCATTAGCTATGTGTTGGCTATGGAAGAAATTAGCAAGGTAGATGCAAGTGTGAGTGTTTGCGTAAGTGTAAACAATAGCCTTGTTTGTTATGGCCTGCAGGAGTACGGAACCGAAGAGCAGAAGAAAAAATATCTCACCCCGCTTGCTCAGGGTAAAAAAGATGGTGAATTATACATTGGCGCATTTTTATTAAGCGAACCCGAAGCCGGCAGCGACGCCACTTCTCAAAAAACCACGGCTGAAGATAAAGGCGATTATTATTTACTGAACGGAACTAAAAACTGGATTACAAACGGTAACAGTGCAAGTGTTTATTTAGTAATAGCTCAAACCGATGCCAGCAAAGGCAGCCGAGGCATAAATGCATTTATTGTAGAAAAAAAATGGGCTGGTGTAGAAGTGGGTGCAAAAGAAAATAAGCTGGGCATACGGGGAAGCGATACACACAGCATTTTATTCACCGATGTAAAAGTGCCAAAAGAAAACAGGATTGGCGCTGATGGCTTTGGTTTCACTTTTGCCATGAAAACACTGGCCGGCGGCAGGATTGGTATAGCATCGCAGGCTTTAGGCATTGCAGCCGGCGCTTACGAATTGGCGCTTGCTTACAGCAAACAACGCAAGGCATTTGGCACCGAAATAATGAATCACCAGATTATACAATTTAAACTGGCAGATATGGCTACCCGAATTGAAGCTGCACGATTGCTTTGTTTAAAAGCTGCCTGGGAAAAAGATCAGCACTTAGACTATACTTTAAGCAGCAGCATGGCAAAAGTATATGCCAGCGAAACTGCCATGTGGACCACCACCGAAGCGGTACAAATACACGGCGGATATGGTTTTGTAAAAGAATACCATGTTGAACGTTTGATGAGGGATGCAAAAATTACACAGATTTACGAAGGCACCAGCGAAGTGCAACGGATTGTGATTGGCAGGAGTATTTTGAAGTAATCCATCAACAACTTCATGCAGCTTTTTATTTAAGCTACCAAAGAATGGCGCATCACTTATGGGCATCAACAAACAACAATACCAAAATATTTTAAACGAACTTGATGGCAAAGCAACACTGGTTGCCGTTTCAAAAACCAAACCTGCAGAAGATATACTTGAACTGTACAACCTTGGCCAAAAAGATTTTGGCGAAAACTATGTACAAGAACTTACGCAGAAATACGAGCAACTTCCCAAAGATATTCGCTGGCATTTTATAGGCCACTTACAAAGCAATAAAGTGAAATACATTGCACCGTTTGTGCATTTAATTCATGGAGTGGATAGTTTTAATTTATTGAAAGAGATAAACAAACAAGCAGCAAAAAACAACCGGGTAATTGATTGCTTATTACAAATACATATCGCTACTGAAGAAACCAAGTTTGGATTAGATAGCAATGAATTGGAAACAATAATTCATTCAGGCATTTCTGATTTAAAAAATATTCAAATTTGCGGCCTAATGGGTATGGCATCATTCTCTGATAATATGAATTTGGTAAGAAGTGAATTTAAAAACCTTAAAGCGCTTTTTGATATGTCAGCCCCTGCATTCAACATTCAACAATCAACATTCAACATTTTAAGCATGGGCATGAGCGCCGATTATAAGATAGCATTAGAAGAAGGAAGTAATATGATTAGGATTGGCAGCTTACTTTTTGGTTCCAGAACTTACAACAAATAACCACGCTAAATTTTAAAAGTTTTATTTCAATCAATTTTTAATTAATTTATTCTAAAGTTTATTCAATTTGTTAAAATAATTGTTTCAACTATGAAATAGAGGCCAAATCATCATCCTTTATTTTAAATTTAATAACTTTGAGATGAACAGCAATCAAATTATGACAGCAACATTTGAAACAGAAAAGAACAGGAAAGCATTAACCTACACCATTTTAATTTGTGGGGCAATCCTATTAATAACTTTGCTGGTTTCGTGGAAGGATGCTGTGCATCAGCCAAAAGCACAGGAAGAACTGATAGAAATAAATTTAGGTAACGATGAGGAAGGCTTTGGCGATGTGCAACCATTGGTAAAAGGCGAAAAATCACCATCATCCGAAGCGCCTGAGCAACAGCAGGCATCGGCGGTACAAAATAACCAATCAGAAGATATTAAAACAGACGATGCTGCAGACGAAGAATCGGCACCGGTAACAAAACCTGTAAAAACAACTACAAAGGTTAAAACAAACTCAACTGTAGTAACACCAGTTCCCAAACCAAAAGTTCCTAAGATTGCCGGTTACAGCGGCCCCAAAGGCGGTACGGGCAATGGCGCCAATGAAGACAATGGTTATAAATACGAAGGCAATAAACCCGGTGGCAAAGGCGATGCCGGTAGCCCTAACGGAAAACCTGACAGCTATGGAAATAACCCCGGCGGAAAAACAGGCGGCAGTGGCTTAAGGGTTTCAAAAGGCGATAGAAGAATTATAAACAATTATATTTTCATGGGCGACCTGCCACGTGCAACAATAAATGCCATTATAAAAGTTTCTCCGGATGGCCGTGGCACATTTGTAGGATTTGATAAAGGTTCTACCAGTGTAGAAGCTAAATACGCTGCTGCAATCAGGAGCTACCTGCCCAATATCGAATTCAATAAATCGGATCATGAATCGATAGTAACAGTACCGTTTAATTTTAGAGTGCTGTAGTATGTTATCCATTTAATTAAGTTGGCAAATTCTTCTGACAGAAAAATTCTTTCTTTTTATTTTTTATTTGAGGATTGGTTTTTTGTAATGTATTTTATCATTACTTGCTATTATCCATCATTTATTAATTTTGCCCCATCCTTTTACAGGCCATTAAACAATCAATGACATACCGGCAAACAATAGAATACCTCTATGCACAATTACCTATGTTTAGCCGCATTGGCGCAGCCGCATACAAGGCCAACCTCGATAATACCATTGCCCTTTGCGATGCCATCGGTAATCCGCAAAATAAATTTAAAAGCATACATATTGCCGGCACCAACGGCAAAGGTAGTACCAGCCACCTACTTGCAGCCATATTGCAACAGGCCGGTTATAAAACAGGCTTATACACATCGCCGCATTTAAAAGATTTTAGAGAGCGTATAAAAGTTAATGGCCAAATGGTAAGCGAAACTTTTGTTATTGACTTTGTAGAAAAAACAAAAGTAGTATCTCAAAAAATACAACCATCGTTTTTTGAACTAACCGTAGCCATGGCTTTTGAATATTTTGCAAAAGAGGAAGTTGATATTGCCGTTATTGAAACCGGCCTCGGCGGCAGGTTAGACAGTACAAACATCATCACGCCACTCCTATCTGTAATCACCAATATTGGGTACGACCATACCAACCTGTTAGGCGATACGCTTGAAAAAATTGCCTCTGAAAAAGCCGGAATCATAAAACCCGGCGTGCCGGTTGTAATAGGCCAATACTTTCCTCAAACAAAAGAAATCTTTATTAGCAAAGCAAAAAAAGAAAATGCACCCATTTATTTTGCGCAGGATGAATATGAGGTTTCGCAAATAAAGTACAGCCCTACATCGCTCACTTGCAATATAAAAAATATTAAACAAGATATTACCGAAACTTTTGAATGTGAATTGAACGGATTGTATCAAACAAAAAATTTACAAACAGTTTTGTGTGCCGTAGGAATTTTAATGCAACAGGGTTTTACTATATCAAACCAGGCAGAAAAATATGCTATAAAACATGTGAAGATGCTCACCGCTTTAGCAGGAAGATGGGATGTGATTGCCCAACAGCCAACCATTATATTGGATGTAGCGCACAATGAAGATGGAGTAAGACAATTGCTTGAACAACTAAAATTGGTAAAGTCTGCATCATCGCAACTGCATATTGTAATGGGTATGGTAAAAGACAAAGATGTAAACAAAGTGCTGTCGCTATTGCCGCAGGATGCCATGTATTATTTCAGCAATGCCCATACAGAAAGAGCCATGCCGCATTTGCAATTAAAAGAAAAAGCTGCTGCACTACATTTAGTTGGCAATAGTTTTGATAATGTGAATACGGCTATACAGGCTGCAAAATATGCAGCAACTAAAAATGATACCATCATTGTATGCGGCAGTGTATTTTTAATTGCCGAAGTTGATACGGCACAATTCAGCAATTACTAATTCTTTTTAATTAATTACAGGCTTTCTAATTTATTAAAAGCATAAAAAAGACAGCTTACATGCAGGGCTTGTTTAATTTGGTTGTTCAGTAACATTTGCTTTACGGTTTCAAGCGGCAGCAGTTTCACTTTAATTTCTTCGTTGGCATCTAAACTTTGCGATGCCACTTTTTTACCGCCGGTAGCCAGGTATAAATCGGTATAGTTATTAAGTACGCCGGGGTTAGCTGCTACCCTACCCAGGTAAATGTAATCAGAAAAACGATAACCGGTTTCTTCCAGTAATTCACGTGCAATAGCTGTAGCTGTTGACTCGCCGGCATCTACAAAGCCACCCGGTATTTCAATGATTGTTTCTTCTAAAGGATGGCGGTATTGCTCGGCAAGTATCACTTCGTTATCTTGGGTAATAGCCAATGCACAAACAGAAGTTGGTAGTTCTACCACAAAATATTCATCTACAATTTTACCATCAGGCATTTCACATACATCTTTACGTGCAGTAAAATAGGTGTGTTTGTTTATGTATTGCGATGAAAGTGTTTTCCAGTTCATTTTGGCTATTATTTTATTATTTACCAATTCATCTTTTCTCTTAATGCAGTAATATGTGCAGTATGGTGTTTTCCGTGCCATGCATACAAACCCAACAGCTCCCAAAGTGTTAACTGTTTTTTATGTTCGGGATGATATACTGTTCTTCTTAAATCTTCTGCTGTCATCCCTTTTAAAATTTGGTACCAGCGTATGTGCAGGCTATGCAACAATGTTAATGAAATATTGACGGGCAGGTTTTTTGTGTCGTTCATCATTGCCCAGGCATTTTCATCATAAGGTTTAATGGTTGGGTTGTCTTCGGTAAGCCCCAGTTTAAAACGGATGTATGCATTCATGTGGCTATCGGCCACATGGTGTACAAGCTGTTTCACCGTCCATCCTCCTTGCCTGTAAGTTGTATCTAACTGTTGCTCATTCAGGTTTAGAACAGCATTTTCTAAATGCTGTGGCAGGTTTTTAATATCAATCAGCCATTCTTCAAACAAATTATCGGAGAATGGCTGAACGATATATTTACCAATCGGGTATCTAACATCTTCGCTCATCAGTTAGGTGTTTTTACAACAGCAGGTTTTACATCTTCAAGCATTATATCAAATATTAATACTGCATTGGGTGGAATTACCTGTCCGCTTCCATTGGGGCCAAATGCAAGTTCACTGGGGATAAAGGTTCGCCAATGATCGCCAATATGCATTAACTGCAATGCTTCTACCCATCCCTTTATCATATTATTGAGTGGAAATGAGGCTGTTTTACCACTTTTGATAGAATTCTCAAATTCATTTCCATCAATGAATTTGCCAATATAGTTCACCACAATAGTATCGGTAGCTTTGGGCATTATTGAACTGGAATCGCCTTTTTTAATTACTTCATACTGTAAGCCACTGGGTAAGGTTATTACGCCAGCCCTTTTTTTATTGGTTTCTAAAAATGCCCTGCCTTCTGCTAATTCTTTTTCTGTTTTTTCTTTATTAAAAATTTCAAGTTGTTGTTGCATACAAGTGTTAATCACTTCCTGCGTCATCAATGGATTATTTTTGCTAAAAACATCTTCAAGGCCTTTTTGCATTAAGGCCGTATTTAATTTACTGATGCCTTGCGCCTTCATATTGGTGGCCACGTTAAAACCTGCTGCATAACTAAAACTATCTATCAGGTTTTTAAAAACAGGTGTGCTTGCTGCTGTTTTTGTAATGGCTTTTGCTGCAGGTTTTGCCTTTGTTGTTTTTGTTGTTTTTTGTGCCGATACGGATATTGCCAACACTAAAAAAGCTACAACACTTAGTAATACTTTTTTCATCATTAATCTGGTTTAATTTTTATGAACTGCAAATAAACGGCTTTTTTATTCTTCCCTTATTTCCTTTCCTGTTAAATGTATGAAAACGTCTTCGAGGTTGGCTGCTTTTACCTGTTTGGGCCTTTCAAAGCCGCTGTTTACCAGGTCGTCTATCATTTTATCAGGACTGTCTAAAGAAATTATCTTCCCTTCGTCCATGATGGCAATGCGGTCGCATAATTGTTCAGCTTCATCCATATAATGTGTAGTGATGATAACAGTGGTGCCTTGCGAACGTATGTTTTTTATCAGTTCCCATAAGCTGCGCCTTGCCTGCGGATCGAGGCCGGTGGTGGGTTCATCTAAAAAAATAATTTTAGGTTTATTTATCAAAGTGGTGGCAATTGAAAAACGTTGTTTTTGCCCACCGCTCATTTCCTTGTATTTATTGTTTGCTTTATCAACAAGGTTCACCATTTTCAATAATACTTTCGGATCCACATCCTGGTTATATAAGCCTGCAAACAAATCAATCAGTTCTACCAGGGTAAGGCCGGGGTAATAACCCGATGATTGTAATTGCACACCAATCATTTTTTTTATATTGTCGGGGTCTTTATCAAGGTTGTAACCACAAATGGTTACTTCGCCGCTTGTTTTATCTCTTAAGGTTTCCATTATTTCAAGTGTGGTTGATTTACCGGCGCCATTGGGGCCCAGTAAACCAAATATCTCACCTTCGTACACATCAAAAGAAATGCCCTTTACCGCACTAAACGAGCCATAGTTTTTTACAAGATCTTTTACCGAAATTATCGTTTTCATCATTTAGCTTTTAAATCTCCTTTTATATATCCATCCAACTCTTCCATCATTAATTTACTTCCAATAAAAAAAGGTGTACGTTCATGCAGCGCTGTTGGCTCAATATCAAGTATCCTTATTTTTCCATTGGTGGCCAATCCACCTGCTTTTTCAACAATAAAGGCAAAGGGATTGCACTCGTACAACAAACGCAGTTTACCTTTTGGTTTATCGGTGGTACCGGGATACATAAATATGCCGCCTTTAATTAAGTTGCGGTGTACATCCGATACCATACTGCCAATATATCTTTGCGTATAAGGCCCACCGTTTGATTTATCTTTTTTCTGGCAGCCGGTAATGTATTGTTTCACTCCTTCATCGTACTGGAAAAAATTTCCATGATTTACCGAATATATTTTTCCTTTTTCGGGGCATTTTATATCAGGATGACTTAAGGTGTATTCACCAATGGCAGGGTCAAGTGTAAATCCGTTTACGCCACGTCTTGTTGCATATACAAACATGGTAGAGGATCCGTAAATAACATAACCAGCCGCCACCTGTTTATTTCCCTGCTGCAAAAAATCTTCTTTGGTTGCTGGCTTACCCAATTCACTTACACGCCTGAAAACGCTGAAGATGGTTCCTATCGAAACATTCACATCAATATTACTGCTGCCATCCAACGGATCAAACAAACAAACATATTTACTTTTATTACTTACCGGGTCATCAAAAACCACAATATCATCCAACTCTTCGCTGCCAATGCCGGCACAACTAATGCCATGTTGCAGCACACCCATAAACTGGTTATTGGCATACACATCCAGTTTTTTTACCTCTTCGCCTTGTACGTTTATACTTCCGTCATCGCCCAAAATATCAACCAGGCCGGCTTTGTTTACTTCCTGGTTTACCCTTTTTGCTGCCAGGCCCAAATCTCTTAAAAGCCCCGCCAGTTCACCTGTTGCGTGCGGAAAATCCCTCATTTGCTGAATAGTAAATTCATCCAAAGTTTGAATTCTGCGATTAATGTTCATAAGCAAAGCATTTACTTTTTGTATAGATACCTGTGAAGGTTAAATTTGCAACCAAAAATAAGCAATAAACAATTACTTAAATAAGATTAAGGCTTTTGCAAAGGGTTTATAAAAATGCAGTTTAAGTATTGAAATATTTGCACATTGGTAAACCAGTAATTGATATGAAGGTTTTTAAATTTGGCGGCGCCAGTATCAACTCATTTGAAAGAATTAAAAATACTGGCCGTATTATAGATTCATATAAAGGTGAAAAATTGCTCATCATCATTTCTGCTATGGGCAAAACTACCAATGCGCTCGAAAAAGTGGTGGATGCATTTTTTGAAGAAAGAAAAGAAGACGCACTTGCATTGTTTGAAAAAGTAAAGGAATCGCATCTTAACCTGGTAAAATACCTTTTTACATTACACTGGCAGGCCGCCGAAAATAACCTGAAAGAATTTTTTACTGAAGTAGAATGGCTGTTACACGACAAGCCGGTGAAAGGATACGATTATTATTACGACCAGGTGGTGTGCAGTGGGGAGTTAATGAGCACATCGCTTATAAGCAATTATTTAAATGAAATTGGCATTAATAATAAATGGGTAGATGTGAGGGATATTGTACGCACCGACGATAACTTCAGGGATGCATATATTGACTGGGATTTTACCACCCATAAAATAAAAACAGAAATTGAGCCATTATTTAACCATACCAATATTGTAATTACGCAAGGGTTTATTGGCGCCACCGACGAAAATGAAAGCACTACACTTGGCAGGGAAGGCAGTGATTTTAGCGCCGCTATTTTTGCAAATATTATGGAAGCCGAAAGTCAAACCATTTGGAAAGATGTGGAAGCAGTGATGAGTGCCGACCCAAAAGAGTTTCCGCAGGCAGCCGTTTTACACGAGCTAAGCTATAAAGAAGTAATAGAGATGGCATATTATGGTGCACAGGTAATACATCCAAAAACTATAAAACCATTACAAAATAAAAATATACCGCTTCATGTTAAGTGTTTTTTAAAGCCCGAACTGGCTGGTACTGTTATAAGCAGTAAAGCGGTTCATAACCTGCCCCCGGTGATAGTTTTAAAAAAGAACCAGGTGCTGATGCAGTTAAGCACCAAAGATTATTCGTTTGTGGAAGAAAAACCGATGGAGCAACTGCACAAGATGTTTGCAAAAATTAAACTGCAACCCAACCTGTCGCAGAATGGCGCCATAAGCCTGCTATGTTGTTTTGATGACAAGACAGAGAAGCTGGAAAAGCTGGCGCTAGATGCATCGGAAATTTTTGATGTGCAAATTGAAAAAAATCTTACGTTGCTTACCATAAGGCATTACAACGATGAACAGATTGCATTGTTTACAAATGGAAAAACTATTGTGCTGGAACAAAAAACACCCGATACCATACAGGTGCTAATGCGTTAATTGATGATGTATTCACCTTTCTTGTTCACCAATATCACCGGCAGTTGCCTGTGTAGTTCAAAATAATCAAAAACCTTTTTAAGGTTAAGGATAAATTTGTTGATGGCAAGTGTACTTTTAAATGATTCGCTCAGGTAATCAACCGATTTTTGTACATTGTATTTTACCGGGAAAACATGTACCGGGATAAAATCTTCGCCATTGGCTTTTACATAAGCGGCAATAAGATAAAGTTCTTCAATAGGTTCGTCTTGTATAGCAATACAGCCTGTAGAAACACAATTGCCATGAATATAAATGGCGCCGCCGGGATGATCGGCATCACTTAATATTTTATCTGAAGCATTGGGATAATTAAGGCCAAGCGCCATGTGGTAATTGCTGTTTGAATTAAACTCGTTGATATAATAAAAACCTTCGGGTACCTGGAAATCGCCTTCGCTGCGTTTGGGGCCGGTGGTACCGCTTTGCATACACACTTTGTATGTTTTAAAAAGCCTGAAAGAATCCGTTTCATTATTCTTTACCCATACTTCAAGCAGGCGGTCGTATTTAAACGACCTAATGTAAAGTGATTTTGGTGGCCACACCAGTTTTTTTTGTTCAAATTGTTTTTTTATAGAATCTGCCAGGTAATCAACCTTTGTTACCGGTTTTTTGTAGGTGGTTGTAGATGTGGAAAAATAAGGCTGAGCAAACAAGTTTGCCGACACTAAATTAAAAAGTACAACGCATAGGATATGAAATGGACGTATGTTTTTCATTAAATATACTACGGGGGTTATCTTTAATGAGTGTAAATTTAAAAAAAAGTATCGAATAAAAACTTATATGCCTTTATTCAATACTTTTAAAATGTGTATAACTATGTTTTTGCTTTTATAACGTTACAAAAAAAGCAATTATAAATTACCTCGGGCATCCTGCTCTCTCTCCAATGCTTCAAATAGGGCTTTAAAATTACCCTTGCCAAAACTTTTTGCGCCTTTGCGCTGTATGATTTCAAAAAACAAGGTTGGCCTGTCTTCCAGCGGTTTGCTGAAAATCTGCAACAGGTAGCCTTCATCATCCTTATCAATTAAAATACCCAGTTTTTGTAAAGGCTCCAGGTCTTCATCTATCTTACCTACACGGTCAAGCACTGTTGCATAATAACTGGCAGGTATCTTTAAAAATTCGATACCTCTTTTTTGCAGTTCGGTTACGGTGCTAACAATATCATTGGTGGCAATTGCAACATGCTGTACGCCTTCGCCATTATAAAAATCAAGATATTCTTCTACCTGGCTTTTTTTCTTTCCTTCGGCCGGTTCGTTAATAGGAAATTTTACATACCCGTTTCCATTACTCATCACCTTACTCATCAGTGCACTGTATTCGGTAGATATATCATTGTCATCAAAACTTAGAATGTTTTTAAAGCCCATCACATCTTCATAAAATTTTACCCAGGGGTTCATCTGGTTCCATCCTACATTACCAACACAATGATCAACATACAGCAAACCTGTTTCAGCAGGGTTATAATCCGATTCCCATTTTTTATACCCAGGCATAAAAACACCTTTGTAATTTTTTCTTTCCACAAAAAGATGTACGGTATCACCATAAGTATGTATGCCACTCAAAACCACTTCGCCGTCTTCATCTTTTAAAACGGTAGTTTCAAGATAAGGTTTACCACCACGTTTAGTAGTTTCGGCAAAGGCGCTGGCGGCATCATCCACTTTTAATGCAAGCACTTTTACACCATCGCCATGTTTATAAATATGGTCGGCAATTTCATTACCTGGGCGTAGTGGTGTGGTTAATACAAATGTGAGTTTATTTTGCCTTATTACATAGCTCGCTTTATCTTTTACACCTGTTTCGGGGCCGGCATAAGCCAGCGATTGAAAACCAAATGCGGTTTTATAAAAATGAGCGGCTTGTTTTGCATTGCCTACATAAAATTCCACATAATCGGTGCCATGTAATGGTAGAAAATCTTTTGTATGATTAGTTGTAATTGATTGAGCTGTTGTTGTTTGCATTGTTAATTAATTTGTTTTGAAAATTATTATCAGTAAAAGCCATAATGTGCAGGTATAATAATCAGAATAATTTTGATTACCTGCACTAAAGAATTAAACCGCCGAATCCATAGCAAGCGAAAACATCAGCAGCGAATAGCTGTTGCGCTTGTCGTTAAAAACTTTATGTGGATAATCGGGAATCATAGAGGCCAAAGGTACAAAAATCATAGCTGAACATACTCTTAATTTTATAAGATAAACTTCAAAATTTGTGCAAAATATAAATTTGACTAACGCCTGATTAGAATAGTTGTAAATATACTTTTGAATGCAGCTAGATATATTTTTCGATTTATCCGCAAAAAGAAAAACAATTAATGCAGGAATTTACACAAGCTTAAATTACTTTCGCTTTTCAATTATTAATTTATCAAATAAATATAAAGATTGGATAAAGTTTACCACCATACCCAAACGGTAGATAACAATTCCACTATAAAAAAAGTAGGCATTTTGGGCGGCGGGCAGCTTGGCCGTATGTTATTACAGGCAGCCATTAATTACCCAGTTGAAACTTTTGTAATGGAAAAAGATGAGCATTGCCCGGCTGCCCACCTTTGCCATCATTTTACAAAAGGCGATATCAGCAACTTTGAAGATGTATATGCATTTGGCAAAGGTCTTGATGCTTTAACCATTGAGATTGAATCAGTAAATGCTGAGGCATTGGAAAAACTGGAAGCCGAAGGCATAAGCATTTATCCTAAACCAGGAGCGCTTAAAATTATAAAAGATAAAATCCTGCAAAAACAATTTTACAAAATTAACCAAATACCAAGCAGCGAATTTATCATTACTCAAAACAAATTTGAACTACAACAGCATTTAAATTTTTTACCTGCTGCTCATAAAATAGCTATGGGAGGCTATGATGGCCGTGGAGTAGAACTGTTGAAAACAAACGCAGATATAGAAAGAGGATTTGATGCACCTGCAGTACTTGAAAAATTGGTTGCTGTTAAAAAAGAAATCGCTGTTATTGTAGCTGTAGACAACAATAACAATACTGCCATTTACCCACCGGTAGATATGGTTTTTGATAACATGCTTAATTTACTTGATTACCAGGTAAGCCCGGCCAGCCTTGCAGAAAAAGTATTGTGGAAAGTGGAAGCCGTGGCTTTAAAAGTGGTGAAGGATTTAAAAAGCCCCGGCATATTTGCGGTTGAATTATTTGTGGATATTGATGATAATGTTTTTGTAAATGAAACTGCCCCTCGTGTACATAACAGTGGGCATCATACTATTGAAGCTAATTACAGTTCGCAATTTGATATGCTTTGGCGGGTGATGCTTGGCTACCCTTTGGGTAGCACCGAACATATTTTACCGGCAGCCATTGTAAACCTCCTGGGCGAACCAGGTTATAATGGCGAAGCTATTTATGAAGGGCTTACAGAAATTATGGATATTGAAAATGTGTTTGTTCATATTTATGGAAAAAAAGAAACCAAACCCGGCCGTAAAATGGGGCATATTACCATACTAAGTAAGGAAAAGCAGGAATTGATACACCAGGCTAACCGGGTAAAACAAACGCTAAAAGTTATTTCGGCAAATAAATAATCTCCCATCCTTTATAATCTCCATTCGTAACTTTTTATTCTCTATTTGAGGTTAATTAATGAACTTAGCAGCCAAAGTATCAATTAATTAATACAGTTAAAAGTGATAAATAAACCTATTGGCATATTGTTATCAATTTTCAGCATAATGCTGTTTATCAGTTCCTGCCAATCATCAGCAAAAGATGAAAAGAAAACAGGCGTACAGGGAGGCAACAGGCCACCTGCAAAAGTAGAAGCCTATATAGTTACCGGAAAAGTGCTTACACATGAAATTGAAATGCCGGGCAGCCTGATTCCTGCCGAAGAAACCGAACTTCATCCCGAAGTTTCGGGTAGGGTTACGGGTATTTATTTTAAAGAAGGAAGCAATGTATCGCAGGGAAGCGTATTAGTGAAATTGTATGATGGCGACCTGCAGGCACAACTGAGCAAACTGAGGGTACAGTTAAAAGTGGCCCAGGAAACAATGGGCAGGTACGAAGCCTTGCTGAAGATAAACGGTGTAAGCCAGCAAGAGTATGAAACATACAAACTTTCTGTAAATAATATACAGGCCGATATCAACATCATACAAACAAGTATTGCACGCACGCAGTTAAGAGCACCCTTTAGTGGCAAACTTGGTTTAAGAAATATCAGTTTAGGCGCTTATATAACTCCTGCTACTACAATAAGTACATTAAGAAAAGAAAACCAGTTGAAACTTGAATTTACTGTACCGGAAAAATATGGCAGCCGCATGAAAATTGGCAACACGGTTGATTTTGGTATTGAAAGCAATGAAAAAGATTATAAAGCCAAAATAATTGCAACCGAAAATAATATATCGGAAGATACCCGAAGCCTTAAAATAAGGGCACTTGTTGATAAGCCCGATGCCAGCCTTATTGCCGGTTCATTTGTAAAAGTAAAAATTGAACTTGGGCAAAATGATGCAGCGCTGATGATTCCTTCGCAGGCAGTGATACCTAGGGCAAGAGATAAGCAGGTTATAGTTTACCGCAGCGGTATTGCTTCAATGGAAACTGTAACAACCGGCATAAGGGATTCGGCCATGGTAGAAATAACATCGGGCCTAAAAGCAGGGGATACTGTTTTAATAACAGGGCTGCTCACCACAAAAGATGGATCAAAAGTATCATTAAGTAAAATAAACAAACCTTAAAACTAAAGTAAGTTGAATATATCGGAGTTAAGTTTAAGGCGGCCGGTAATGGCAATGGTACTAAGTATCATCATCATCTTATTTGGCTTTATTGGTTTTAAATTCCTAGGGGTAAGGGATTATCCTGCCATTGACCCTCCCAATATAAGTGTACGTACATCTTACTCAGGCGCCAACTCCGATATCATCGAGTCGCAAATTACCGAACCACTAGAGAAGGCCATCAATGGTATTGCCGGTGTAAAAAATATTACTTCTTCAAGCAACCAGGGTGCCAGCAATATAAATGTAGAGTTTGAACTGGGCGAAGACCTGGAAGCCGCTGCTAACGATGTAAGGGATAAAGTTTCGCAGGCTATTCGTTCGCTGCCTCCCGACCTGAATACACCACCGGTAGTTTCAAAAGCCGATGCAAGCGCCGACCCCATCCTGGCTATGACGGTGCAAAGCAATACCCGTAACCAGTTAGAAGTAACAGAATATGCAAACAACAACCTGCTGGAAAGGTTGCAAACCATTCCGGGTGTTAGTAGTATTTCTATTTGGGGCCAAAAAAGATATGCCATGCGTATCTGGTTCAATACAACTCAAATGAGCGCTTACAACATCACTTTTACCGATGTGCAGGCAGCGCTGATAAGGGAAAACGTAGAACTGCCCTCCGGAAAAATTGCAGGCGATGCTACCGAACTTACCGTACGTACTTTTGGTAAAATAAATACAGAAGATGAGTTTAGGAATGTTATTATTAAAAATGTAAATGGCAGCGATATAAAAATAAAAGATGTAGCAGATGTGGTATTGGGTCCCGAAAATGAAGAACAGGTTTTAAAAGAAAGCGGTGTACCCATGATTGCTCTTGCCATTATACCGCAACCCGGTTCCAACTATGTAGCCATATCCGATGAATTTTACAAACGCCTTGAACAGATAAAGAAAGAAGTTCCGGCCGATATCAGTTTGCAAATAGCGCTCGATCAAACCAAGTACATAAAAAAATCTATTTCAGAAGTTAAGGAAACACTTATCATTTCATTGGTGCTTGTTATACTTATCATTTATCTTTTTTTTCGTGACTGGCTAATTGCTTTCAGGCCGTTGATTGATATACCGGTTTCTCTCATAGGCGCTTTCTTTATCATGTACCTGTTTGGTTTTACCATTAATGTATTAACACTATTGGCAATAGTTTTGGCTACCGGCCTTGTGGTAGATGATGGCATTGTGGTTACCGAAAATATTTATAAACGCATGGAAGCCGGCATGAATAAATGGAAGGCAGCAAGGGAAGGGAGTAAAGAAATTTATTTTGCCGTTATATCTACATCCATTACACTGGCTATTGTTTTTTTACCGATTATTTTTTTACAGGGATTTGTAGGAAGGCTGTTTCGAGAATTTGGAATGGTGGTAGCAGGCGCTGTTCTTATTTCTGCTTTGGTATCATTAACATTAACACCGGTTTTAAATGTTTTGATGACCAAGAAAAAACCAAAACATTCAAAATTTTATAAAATAACTGAGCCCTTTTTCCGTGGTATGGAAAACGGTTATCGCAGGTTATTAAATGGTTTTATGAAAATAAGGTATGCCGCATTTATCATCATTGCTATCTGTTTTGTTTTGATATATACAATTGGCAGCAACATACAATCGGAATTAGCGCCCATGGAAGACAGGAGCCAGTTTCGTTTATCGGTAACCGCCCCCGAAGGCACTGCTTACGATTATATGGACAGGTATATGGATACGCTGGGTAAATTCATACTCGATTCGGTTCCTGAAAAAGATGTGATGATTTCATTAACTGCCCCCGGGTTTTTAGGTGGCTCTGTTAATAGTGGTTTTTTAAGGGTAACACTTGTACCTCCACACGAACGAAAAAGAACCCAACAACAGATTGTAGATATGGTAAACCGCAACCTTCCCAAATACAACCAGGGCAGGGCTTTTTGCATACAGGAGCAAACAATATCGGTTGGCAGGCGTGGCGGACAACCGGTACAGTTTGTTTTGCAGAATGTAGATTTTGAAAAACTGAAAAAAGTGCTGCCCGACTTTATGGAAGCAGTTAATGATAACCCTGTTTTGCAGGGCGCTGATGTGGACCTGAAGTTTAATAAGCCCGAATTAAGAATCATCATCGACCGGTTAAAAGCAAGTGCATTGGGTGTAAGTGTACAAGATATTTCAGAAGCCATGCAACTGGCATTAAGCAACCGCCAAATAGGTTTCTTTACAAAAGATGGAAAACAATATGAAGTTATAGGACAGGTTAGCCGCTCCGAAAGAGACGACCCCAACGACCTTAAATCTATTTATGTACGAAGTAAAAATGGCAGTCAAATATCTTTAGATAACCTGGTAAGTTTTGAAGAAAACAATACCCCTCCTACTATCTATCATTTTAACAGGTATAAATCTGCAACTATATCTACAGGCCTTGCACCGGGCAAAACAGTTGGCGATGGTATTAAGGCCATGGAAAGTATAAAAAAGAAATTGCTTGATGATTCTTTCACAACTTCGCTTGCAGGTACATCCCGTGATTATGCCGAAAGTGGCAGCAATACAAGCTTTGCTTTTATTCTGGCATTGATATTAATATTCCTGGTGCTGGCTGCACAGTTCGAAAGTTTTATAGACCCTATCATAATCATGATAACCGTGCCGCTTGCTATTGCCGGCGCCTTGCTATCATTAAAACTTTTTGGGCAAACATTAAATATATTTTCGCAGATAGGTATGATTATGCTTATTGGATTAGTAACAAAGAATGGAATATTGATAGTAGAGTTTGCCAATAAAAAACAAATTACAGGTTTAAAGAAAATACCGGCAGTGGTTGATGCCGCTGTTGCAAGGTTCAGGCCTATTTTGATGACGAGCCTGGCCATGTCGTTGGGTGCGCTGCCATTGGCCTTGTCATTAGGAGATGCATCTACAAGCCGTATACCGCTGGGTATTGTGGTAATTGGCGGTATATTATTTTCGCTGATACTTACATTGTTTGTGATACCGGCCATGTATTCATTCCTGTCATCAAAGAAAAAGAAAAATGCATTGGAAGAACTGGATGAAGAAGCCGCAGCTGCTGTTCATTAAAAATTACGAATGAAAAAAACTTTTAAATATACCTATTTACTTATTGGTGCCATTGCATTGCACACATTTGCCAATGCTCAAAACAAACTAACGGTAGAGCAGGCCATTACCGCCACAATCGAAAATAATTACGATATACAATTGCTTCGCAACGATTCCAGTTCTTATGCATTGGATAATTCTTATGCCCGTGCAGCTTTTTTACCAAGGCTAAATGCATCCGGCGGGGTTGTTTTTAACAACAACAATCAAAAACAAAAATTAGCTGATGGAAGCAAGCGGCAAAGCAAGGGCCTTCGCTCAAGCAACCTTACAGGCAGCGTACAATTAAACTGGACATTGTTTGATGGTTTTAAAATGTTTGCCACCCGTGATAAACTGGCGCAGTTTGTACAACTGGGCGAATTAAATATTAAAAACCAGGTGGTAAATTCGGTGGCTACAGTAATCAACAACTATTACAACATAGTAAGGCAAAAACAACAGTTAAAAGCCATTGAAGAACAAATGAGCATTAATGAAGAAAGAGTAAAAGTGGCAGAAAAAAAATTAAGCGTAGGCCTTGGCGCCAAGCCCGAACTGCTGCAGGGCAAAGTAGATTTGAACGCACAAAAAGCAGCACGCCTGCAACAACTTACATTGATAGACCAATTGAAAGAACAGCTTAACCAGTTGATGAATGTAGAACCCAATACAAGATACGATGTAACCGATACTATAACATTTGCTGATGATATTATTTTGGGCGATGTGTTAGGAACCGTTGAAACAAGCAATCCTCAATTATTGCTCACCAAAAAAAATATTGATATAGGTAAGCTTACTTTAAAAGAAAAAAAAGCCGACCGTTACCCGGTGGTTACTTTTAACTCTGCTTATTCTTATTCAAAAACAGATAACAAAACAGTTATCAACCCTTTCTCATCGCTGTACAACCGTACCAATGGCTTTAATTACGGTATCGGCATTAGCATTCCTATTTTAAATGGTTTTAATACAAAACGGCAAATACAACAGGCACAGCTTGATTTAGATTGGCTTAATATATCTTACCAAAACCAAAAATCAAAAATCAACCTGGGCATCATCAATGCTTTTAAGGATTATGAACTGCAAAAGAAAATGCTGGCGCTTGAAGAAGAAAATATATTGCTGGCTAAAGAAAATGTATATATCGCTTTAGAAAGATTAAAACTTGGTATTAGCACTTATCTTGAATTAAGGGAAACACAAAAAAGCCTTGAACTTGCCTACGACCGCCTGATTGCTGCACGCTATAATACTAAACTAGCCGAAACAGAATTACTGCGCCTTAAAGGCGACCTGGTTAAATAAGTTATTTAAGTTTATTATTACTTTTCATAAAAACCAGTACGGTTATATTTGCAAAAAATATTACTGCATTAATTTCATACCTTAACAGCATAAAAAATTAAACCATGGGACCTTTAGTAGGAATAGTAATGGGCAGCGAAAGCGACCTTGATGTTATGAAAGCTGCTGCAGAAATATTACGCCAGTTTGAAGTGGAGCCTGAACTCACCATTGTATCGGCACATCGCACGCCTGAGCGTTTGCGAAATTATGCCTCACAGGCTAAAGAGCGTGGCATTAAAGTTATAATTGCCGGCGCCGGAGGCGCCGCACACCTGCCCGGAATGATTGCCGCACAAACAATATTGCCGGTGATTGGTGTTCCCATTAAATCATCCAACAGCATCGATGGATGGGATTCGGTGTTATCTATCTTACAAATGCCTTATGGCGTACCCGTAGCCACCGTTGCATTAAACGGCGCAAAAAATGCCGGCATACTTGCCGCACAAATACTAGCCCTGCACGATACTTCCATTGCCGGCAAATTAGAAGCCTTTAAAGAATACCAGGACGATATTGTAATGGAAAGCGTAAAAAATGTAAAGAGCTTTGGTTTTAGGAATGAGTTTGATTAAAAACCTACAGCCCAATAATTTCTTATTGACCAATATTATTTAAAAAACATTTTCAACAATTTTTATTGAAAAGAATTGGCGATTTTGTTGAATGCATGTATGATATTGGCAACAAAAAGCTTTCATAATTAATAAAAACCAATACAGCTAATGGCAAAAAACCAACTCATCAACAAAAGATACTTTTTAGTGGTATCTGTACTCACATTTATTTTGCCATTTGCTTGTGCAATCATACAAATACTGCTTAATAAAGGCAACACTTTTTCATTTGCCTTATTCGGTAAATGGTTCATTTTTTCTGCTGTTGGGCTTAGGTTATTTATTGCAGGCATTAAACAAACCACCGACCCGGGCTTTACAGCAAAAGAAATCTTTCATATCAGTAATCCTGAAAGTTTCCCCATTGTAAGGGAATTAGGTTTTGCAAATATTTGTTTTGGCATGGTGGGTATCATCTCTTTGTTTTTACCAGCCTGGCGGGTGGTAAGCGCTTTTGGAAGCGGCTTGTATTACGGCTTTGCCGGGCTTCAGCATTTAATAAAAAAACCGGTTGGTCCAAATGAACGATTTGCATTGATAACAGATGTAATTATTTTTCTTTTTTTGCTACTGTATTTTTTTAAAATGGTATAACGCTAATTTTTTGTCAACGAGTTTTTATAAAATCAATCTTATTCAAAGTAAATGATGGCAATAATTAGAGTTGAGTTAAAATCATTATTTTTAAAATAAAAAATGGCCGAAACCTGTCATAATTGTTCTGCATTAATTACTAAAAATTTTTGTAGTAATTGCGGACAAAAAAAATACAAACGGATTGACAAGAAATATATCTGGGATGAACTGCAGTACACTTTATTTCATACCAACAAAGGTTTCCTTTACTCAATAAAAAAAATATTAAGAAACCCCGGCAAAACAGCCATGGAATTCATCAACGGCCACCGGGTTAACCACTACAAACCCATCTTACTGGTTTTTATTTTGAGTGGTATCGCCACTTTTATTTCGTACAAGCTGCTGAAATTAAAAGTTGTGATGAATGAATATTTCACACAAAAAAATATCAACAGCAACCAAATGGAAGATTTCATGAATTTCCTGTCTAGTTACACATCTATCATCATGCTGCTGATGATTCCACTATTTGCCCTTTCAACCTGGATTGCTTTCAAAAAATGGGGCCATAATTATTACGAACACCTTGTGATAAACGCTTACATTCTTTCGTTTTACACTTTAATAAGTATCATCTTCATTTACCCTGTCATGTACTTCTATAGGCATTCACCAAATGTATTTTTTCTCATCACACAAATTTCAATGTTGTTAGTGCCATTTATATTGTTCTGGTTTTTTAAAGAGTTTTATAAAAATAAACCCATAAAATCAATTGTTTTAAAAGTATTAGCAGTTATTGGGTTAGCTATCATAGGATACATGTTTTTTTCAATGCTGTTAGCCTTTATCAGCATTAGCATATATAAATAAACCTGTAATAGGTTCAATTTATCCCCTTGCATCATTTCAACTTATAATAGATTGTGTGGTAAACAGTACCTATCTCAACAAATACGGCATTTTATAAATAAATTATACAATTAACACCTGCCAAACTGGCACCAATTAAGTAGTTTAAGTTATCTTTGCTGCTCTAAAAAAAATTATACGGATGTTGGATTTTGTGAAAGCAAAAGAGCATGATGAAGCTAGGCAGGGAGAAGCATTTGCCGGAAATGCCCTGGCCGACAGTCAAAATAAAAAGCTATTTTATATAGAAAGCTATGGCTGTGCCATGAACTTTGCCGACAGTGAAGTTGTAGCATCTATCCTGCACGAAAACGGTTTTGGTGCTACCACCGATTTTACTCAGGCAGATTTAATATTTATAAACACTTGCTCAATACGTGAAAAAGCTGAGCAAACCGTTAGAAGAAGGCTTACCGAATTCAGAAAAGCAAAAAAAAGAAATCCCGGAATGCTGGTAGGCGTATTAGGATGCATGGCCGAGCGGCTAAAAGCACAGTTTTTAGAAGAAGAAAAATTGGTTGACCTGGTGGTGGGGCCCGATGCTTACCGAACCCTGCCCGGCCTTATTGAAGAAGCCGAAACAGGGCAAAAAGCAGTAAACGTTTTATTAAGCCGTGATGAAACCTATGCCGATATTTCGCCAATAAGATTAAACAGCAATGGCGTTACAGCATTTGTAAGCATCATGCGTGGTTGTAATAACATGTGTTCGTTTTGTGTGGTGCCTTTTACAAGGGGCAGAGAACGTAGCCGTGATGCACATTCCATCATAAATGAATGTAAGGCATTGTTTGATGAAGGATACAGGGAAGTAACCCTGCTTGGACAAAATGTAGACAGCTATTATTGGGTAGATGAACAAAAAGATGAACGTATCACTTTTGCTATGCTGATGGAACAGGTAGCGCTTATATCTCCCTTGCTACGGGTACGTTTTTCTACTTCTCATCCAAAAGATATTACCGACGAAGTACTGCACACAATTGCCAAATACGAAAATATTTGCAACTACATACACTTGCCGGTACAAAGCGGCAGCAGCCGAATACTGCAGTTGATGAACCGTACCTACAGCAGGGAATGGTATATTACAAAAGTGAACCGTATTAAAGAACTGATACCTGATTGTGGCTTATCTACTGATATGATAGCAGGTTTTTGTACCGAAACTGAAGAAGACCACCAACAATCGTTAAGTCTTTTGGAATATTGCAAATACGATTTGGCCTATATGTATTTTTACAGCGAAAGACCGGGAACCCTTGCTGCCCGCAGGTTTGAAGATGATGTACCACTTGATGTTAAGAAAAGAAGGCTGCAGGAAATGATTGACCTGCACCGCATACATTCTTTACAAAGTATGCAGCGGGATGTAGGAAAAACATTTAAAATATTGGTAGAAGGCTCATCCAAAAAAAATGAAGATGAACTTTTTGGAAGAACGGATCAAAATAAAGTAGTGGTATTTGCTAAAGGAAACATTAAACCAGGCCAATATGTTTATACAAAAATAAACAGTTGCACAGCAGGTACGCTTATTGGTGAAGTAATACCTGCTGCTGATAAACGGCCAATAATTAATTAAGGCATTACAAACATGGAATTACAAACAATAAAAAACCGTTTTGGCATCATTGGCAATTCGCCGGGGCTTAACCATGCATTAAATGTAGCAGTGCAGGTTGCCAATACAGATTTAAGTGTTCTTATAAACGGCGAAAGCGGTGTGGGTAAAGAAGTATTTTCACAGATTATTCATTCACTAAGTGCCAGGAAACACAACCCATTTATTGCCGTAAACTGCGGTGCTATACCCGAAGGCACCATCGACTCCGAATTATTTGGCCACGAAAAAGGCTCTTTTACCGGTGCTGTTGACAGCCGCAAAGGTTATTTTGAAACAGTAAATGGTGGTACCATTTTTTTGGATGAAATTGGAGAACTGCCATTGGGTACGCAAGCCCGATTATTACGAGTGCTTGAAGCAGGCGAATACATTCGTGTAGGCAGCAGCAAAGTGCAAAAAACCGATGTTCGGGTAATTGCTGCTACTAACAAAGAATTAATAGAACATACACAAACCAACCGGTTCAGGGAAGATCTTTACTATCGCTTAAACACAGTTCCCATAAGGGTTCCGGCATTAAGAGAGCGTAAAGAAGATATTTATTTATTGTTTAGGAAATTTGTTACAGATTTTTCCGACCGGTATAAAGGTACGCCGGTGCAATTAGATGAAGGCGCTAAAGAAGTATTGATAAACTATCCATGGCCGGGCAATGTAAGGGAATTGAAAAATATTGCCGAACAAATATCTGTACTTACAAAGGATAAAGTGATTAACGCAGCTACTATGAAAAGTTTTTTACCCGAACATAACTATTCAAGGCTGCCTGTTCTTGCCAATAGCCAGGGTTCGGTAAGCCAGTCGGAGTTTGCCAATGAAAGAGAAATTCTATACAAACTCTTTTTCGACATGAAAAAGGATGTAAATGAACTTAAGAAAATGTTTTTCGACCTTTTGCAAAATCCCAATATTGCTCAATTTGCCAATCATCATGATTTAGCTCCTGTGTACGACGATCAGCAACTGGCAGCTATTAACCATGGCAAAGTTGGCATTACTGCAGCGCAACCGGTTTTTTTACAACATAATAATGGCGATGCCATTCAGCAGCACGAAGACGTGGAAGAATCATTAAGCATTGTAGATAAGGAAAAAGAACTAATTATAAAAGCATTAAAAAAACACAGGGGCAAACGCAAAGATGCTTCGCTTGATTTGGGCATTAGTGAACGTACATTGTACCGTAAATTAAAAGAGTATGACATTGAAGAATAAGCCAATAACAGGCTGGCGGCTAATGGCAGGATTGCTGATACTGTTAATCTTTAATTTTGCCACCTGTAAATATGGCTTCCAGGATATAAGCATGGCGCCCGAAGTAAAAACTTTTAGGGTGAACTATTTTGAAAATAAAGCCGATTATAAAAACCCGCAGTTAAGCCCTCAGTTAACTGAAAAATTAAAACAAAAAATTATTAGCACCACAAGGTTAAGGCAAACCAATGATGATGATGCACATTACGATATAAGCGGTTTTGTTTCAAGTTATTACATTAGTACAACAGGTATTAGCAATAGCTCAACAAGCCTTAACAGGTTATCGGTAACTTTTCATCTTATTTTTAAAAACAAACTAGATGAAACAAAAAACTTTGAAACCGATATACCTTACAGTTTAGACTTTGATGCAAACCTTAGCCTTAACCAGGTAGAACAAAGAAGCGGAGAAGATATAGTGAAGAACCTTACCGACGCCATTTTTAATAAGATATTTTCAAACTGGTAATACCATTTTTAAAGTATGTTGCAAAACCAGTCACTTTTTGAATTTTTATTTAACCGGGATTATTCGGATACCGGTAATATTGGTTTTCTTAAAGAAATTACCGGTAAACATCCATATTTTTCGCCGGCACAGTTTTATCTTTTACACAAAACCGAAAAAGGGAGTGATGAGTATGATAAACAAGTTTGCAAAACAAATATCCTCTTTAATAATCCGCATTGGTTACATTTTCAATTACAGCAAACCGGATCGGGGGCGACTATCAGCATTTCACAACAACACAGCAACAAAAATGCAATTACTGCAAATTCAAGTGAAGAGCCTGCAATAACAATCAACCAGGCAAAACATATTCCAACCGAAGAAATGGATAACGCATCAGAAGCAGAGATTGAACCGATGAAGATTGAACTAAAGCTTCCCGAACAAATAACCAATAGTGCAGAAGAGCTGTTATTTGAACCTATGCATGTGGTGGATTATTTTGCATCGCAGGGTATTAAACTAAATGAAGATGCACAAACAGCAGATAAACTGGGCAGGCAAATGAAAAGCTTTACCGAGTGGCTTAAATCCATGAAGAAAGTACATGAAAGCGGCTCCCTACCCGAAACACAAAATGATGAACTGGTACAAACATTGGCCGAAAAAAGCAATGCAGAAAACGAAGTATTAACTGTTTCTATGGCCGAAGTATATATAAAACAGGGAAAGAAAGAAAAAGCCATAGAAATATTCGAAAAATTAAGTTTGCTCAATCCTGCCAAAAGCGCTTACTTTGCAGCCAAAATTGAAAATTTAAAATAAACAAAACATGTTAGTCTTATTTGGGATATTAGTGATTATTGCTTCTGTGATTTTAGGAATCATAGTGTTGATACAAAATCCAAAAGGTGGTGGTTTAAGCAGCAGCTTTGGTGGTTTTGGTAACCAGATAATGGGTGTAAAACAAACTACCGATATACTTGAAAAGGGTACTTGGCTTTTTGCCGGCATCATTGGTTTATTATGCCTTATTTCCCCGGCTTTTATACCAAAAAATGGCGAAGGAACAGCCCCCAACAAGGGATTAATTGAAAACATATCAACCAAAACCCCTGCGGCAACTACCCCTGCAGCTACCGGTACTTTGCCTACCAGCCCCGATACTTCAAAAAAATAATCTTTAATAAAATATTGACTACCCCGCCGGATACAGGCGGGGTTTTTTCTTTATTTTGCTTTTATGAAAAAAAGAATAACAATATCCTTATTGTGTATAATTTTATTAGCAGCAGGATTTATAACCTGGCAATTTTTGGGCCCCACCGTATCAGCGCCTGAGGGAAAATACTTTTATATTAAAACAGGCACTGTATATGCTGATGTAAAGCAAAACCTGCTGGATGAAAAGATTATCCACAACAGTTTATTCTTTGATTTTTTATCAAACAGGATAAAATACCCGAGCCATGTAAAAGCCGGAAGATATAAAATCAATTCGGGCACCAGCCTTTACAAACTTTTACGCATGTTAAGGTCGGGTAGCCAGGCGCCTGTTAATCTTGTTATTAATAAAATAAGAACCAAAGAAGATTTGGCTCAAAAAATTGCTGCCAATTTTGAATGCGATTCGGCCAGTTTTATGAATGCATTAAATGATTCACAAACCTGGCATCAGTTTAATGTTGATAGCAACACCATTATTACATTGGTAATACCCAACACCTACAGTTTTTATTGGAACACACCTGCCAGTAAAATAATAAAGAAACTGAATGACGAAAAAATAAAGTTTTGGACGGCAGACAGACTTGCAAAAGCAAAAGCTATTAACCTTACGCCGGAGCAGGTTTACAGCATGGCAAGCATTGTAGAAGAAGAAACCAATAAAGAAGAAGACAAAGGAAAAATTGCCAGCGTGTATATAAACAGGATTGCTTTGGGTATGAAATTACAAGCCGACCCAACTGTAAAATTTGCAATGAAAGATTTTAAACTTACCCGTATTTTGTTCACACACCTTAATTACCCATCACCATTTAACACTTATGTAAATACAGGGTTGCCGCCGGGACCAATTTGCACACCATCGGTAAAAACAATAGATGCTGTTTTAAATGCACCCAAAACTAATTATTTGTATTTTGTAGCTAAACCAACCTTTGATGGCTATAGCAATTTTGCCAGCACGTATGCCGAGCACCAAATAAATGCCAAAGCTTATCAACAGGCATTAGACAGTTTAATAAGGGCAAGAGCAAATAAGTAAGTTATTTACAGATTGTATTAATCCCGATTGCCATAAAAGCATGAATACATGATTTATTATATTGCAGCAATAACAGTATTGAGTACATGACCAAAATAGAACGCATACTCATAACCAAAACCCCACTTGCATTTATATTAAATAAAAGCAAACACTGGTATTTACCGGGTTTTGAGGGTGTGCCTTTGTATGATGTTGCACGATTTTTTTATAGGCAAATAAAAACTGTTGGCTTAACTGAACGGGCATCGGCTATTGCATATAATTTTATCATGGCCATACCTCCATCATTCTTATTTTTATTTACGTTGGTGCCTAATCTTCCTTTTATAAAAAAAAGGGAAATTATGAAACAGCTCTCCCTAATCATTAAAGACATCATTCCTGCTGAAGGTTACAATAAAGACATCATAAAATTTATTGATGATACTTTTTTTCGATCGCCGGTATTTAGCTTGCTTTCGTTTGGTTTGTTACTGGCTTTGTTTTTTGCCTCCAATGCTATGATGGGATTAATGCGGTCGTTCAATAAAAATTATATTGGCTTCGAAAAAAGAAAGGGGCTTATGAACCGTTGGATAGCCATCCGCCTTACTTCGCTCATTTTTGGCCTGGTACTTGGATGCCTTATTTTACTCATCACTCAATCGGCTTTTTTAAAATGGATGGGACTTAAAAGCATTTTTTGGATAAGCCTGATTTCGTACATACGATGGATATTCATTATTGCGCTGGTGTTTTATTCCATTGCATTCATTTATAAATATGCACCGGCTGTTCAAAAACGGTGGCGGCTAATTTCGCCCGGCGCTATCCTTGCCACTTTCCTGTGTATTATGGCTTCGCTGGGTTTTTCATATTTCGTAAATAATTTTGGCCGTTACAATGCCTTATACGGCTCTATAGGTAGCATCATCGTATTAATGGCGCTCATCTTTATTAATTCGCTGGCACTGCTTATTGGTTTTGAACTGAATGTAAGTATCAAATCCTTAAAAACCATCGCTGAAGAAAGGGAAAAACAAGAAAAAATGATGGAATCGGAGACCGGGAAAACAGGTGGTTTGTTTTAAAATTTCATCGCCTTTTTAATGAAATCATTGATTTATAACTCTCTCTGTAATTAAAATCTGTACTGCCTTTTCATTCATAATTCATTAACAAAAAAGGTTAAAATAAATATTTAGATATCCTGCAATATTGTTTTACTTTTAAAAAAATATTCACCAGTTATGAGAACATTTTCTACAATTCTTACCTTATTATTTATAGCTCCATTTGGCTTGTTTGCTCAAACAGGTCCGGGTGGTGTGGGTAGTACCAACGGCTCATCTAACCTTATTTTATGGATGAATGCAAATAATATTGCAGGCAGCAATGGATCTACCATCACCAGTTGGGCAGATGCATCGGGCTACAACCATAATTTTACATCTGGCAATGGAGCAACGCTTAGCAAGCCTGCACAAAACGGTAATGCTGCTTTAACTTTCAATGGTACCAGTGATTATTTTGAGAGAGCATACACTGCTGCACTTTCACCAACAAACTTCACAATATTTTCGGCATGTAATGTTACTTCTAATGCAAGTTACAAAGCAATATATTCAAACCGTGATAATGATGTTATATTAGGAAATACAGCAGGTTTTATTTTATATGCCGGCCCCGCAATTGATGAATGGAGTTTTTGGACAGGAAGCACTGGCAATCCATGGGACCAAATTTTTTCGGGAGTTTCAACAGCAGGAAACTGGGCGTCACAAATGATAAGTTTCGATAACAGTTCGGGCACTAAAGAATTATCAATGCAAAGGGGTACTGTTTATACCAATACTGGTGTAACAGTTACACCTAATGGTGCTCAACCAATGCGTATTGGTGCTGGCAATAATGAAGCAGCACCAGACTTTTATTTTGAAGGCTCCATTGGTGAAATAATTATGTACAATACAGTTTTAAACGCTGCTCAGAAAATAATTGTAGAAAATTATCTTTCGGCAAAATATAATTATGCGCTTAATTCTGAAGATTTGTATGTACAAGACGATAATGCCAACGGCGATTATGATTATGATGTAGCCGGAATTGGCCGTATTGATGCATCCAACCAGCATACCGATTCAAAAGGAAATGGTATAGTACGTATATTGAATGCCACCGGCCTTGATAATGACGAATTTTTACTTTGGGGCCATGATAACGGGGTGCAGCAAGCTGTTAATAACAGCGATGTTCCCGCAGGTGTAGCTTCAAGGTTTGCCAGGGTATGGCGGGTTAATGAAGTTAACACTGCGGGCTCGCCGGTTGATGTTGGCGATATAGATATGCAATGGGATTTAAGTGGATTTGGCGCTGTTACCACATCTGACCTTCGCTTGCTGATTGATACAGATAACGATGGCTTCTTTGCCGATGAAACACCTATTGCAGGCGCTGTATCATTGGGTGGTGGTATTTATGCATTTAACGGTGTTAGTGCAATTGCCAATAACCTTCGTTTTACATTGGCTACTACCAACCTGTTGCAAACACCATTACCTGTTACGCTTACAATGTTTAATGCAGTACCGGTAAATAAAAACAATGTATTGGTAACCTGGCAAACATCTACTCAATTTAATAATGCATTGTTTACAGTGCAGCGTTCAAAAGATAATATTAACTGGGAAGATGTTAAAACTATTGCAGGTGCCGGAAACTCAAACGACATTTTAAATTATGCTGTTACCGACGAAACTCCTTACAACGGTATTTCATTTTACAGGTTAAAACAAACCGATATTAATAATGTGTACAGCTATTCTGTAATTAAAACGGTGAATCTTAATAAAACGGGTAAATTTAATGTAAATGTATATCCTAACCCGGTAGTGCAGATATTAACTATAAAAGCTGATGAAGATGAACTGCAACGGGTTTCAATTTACAATATGCAGGGGCAAGACCTATCGAAACTTGTTACTATGCAAAAAATTAGCGCTGCCCAGGTAAATATAGATGTAAGTAATCTTAAGCCGGGCATGTACATACTTAAAACAAATTCTACCGTTCAAAAAATAACAAAGCAATAAAATTATTTAGCAGAAAAGAAAATCCCCGGATAATTGAAAATATTCCAGGGATTTTTTTAGCATTTATGCAAATATTATTTGCTTTCGTTTTGCCTGAACCGCTTTGCAATAATGGCAAGTTGCGAAGCAGTAAGTGAAGTAGTTTTTTTAAGAATAGCAATAAATTTTTCAACTTCCTTTTCAGTGGCGGGGCAACCAATATTTTGACCCTTAACAGTTCCATCGGCCATTGTAACTTTTTCCTGCGAATCGTATAAAAGTTTTGCATCTTTATCCAACACCACCCAATAAGGGAGGCCCATATCCTTGCCATTATATTTTTCCATCATCTCTTTGCCACCTGCGTTTTCGAGGTTTTCTTTACCCTTGCTTTCCATTACGGTGATGTGTTCAATAATAAAATTATCATCAAACAATTTTTTGCATACTTCATCATTTAATGCTGCATCCATCCTGTGACACCATCCGCACCACGATGCATGAAAGATAAGCAGCACTTTCTTATTTTGATTGCCAGCATCTGTAACTGCTTTTTTTAAAACTACATTGGCAGCCGGTACGGTTGATTGTGCCTGTATGGTAAAGTTTAAAAAGAAAAAGCCTGCAATAAGCAAAAAGTTTTTTTTCATATTCAATTTCATAAGTTGAGATTAATTTTATAAGTAAAAATAAATTAACGTAACAATACTGAAGTACCTTGTTTCCTGTGTACCACGCCATCTACATCCACTGCCTCAATCATCCAAACAACTGTTTGTGTATCTTGTTTCACACCATTTATCCTGCCATCCCACCCGGGCCGGTCGCTTTGCATTTGGAATAATAACTTACCCCATCGGTTGTAAACCCTAAAATAATTTACCGTACGAAAACCCATCAACAATGGCCGCAGGTAATCATTTAGCCCGTTATCATCAGGTGTAAAAGTTGTTGGCACATAAATTTCAATCTTCTTATGTGTTTTTACAAATTGTGTATCTATGGTTATACATCCTTTATCTGTTGTTAATTTAATAGTATACAATCGAGGGAACTCTCCTTTAAAATTTGGTGTATAACTACTTGGAAAATCGAGGTTAATGGATGGTTGCCATAACACATTATTACCAATTTGCCTTGCCTGCAATGGTTCCGGAAAATTGATAACCGCATCCTTATCAGGATACCTTGTACCCGGTGTTGGCGCTTCAATAACCACATCTACCTGCTTAACCGTTAATGGTAATGGGCATTGGCTTGTATTTACCGATAAACTGATAGTGTATGTTCCCGGTTGCGGATAACTATAAACAGGGTTGGCTACAGCAGATGTTTGCCCGTTTCCAAAATCCCACAGGTAATTTAGCGTGGTTGATGTATTATTGAATGTTTTATTAATGATGGGAACCTGAGTATTTGTGCAAATAGATTCTGCCGAAAAATCTGCAACTGCAAATGGAAGTACTTTTACATTTACTATACTGCTATCAGCGCAACCTTTATCGGATGTTACCAGCAACTTAACAACATAATCGCCGGGCAAAACATAACTATGCGATACATCTGTTGTATTTAATGTTGTTCCATCACCCATCGTCCACACGTATTGCATGGTACCACTAAAAATGGTACTTGTATTAGTAAGATTAAAAAGGTTATTGGCAAAACACTGTTGTGCATTAGGTACGGTAAACCCTGCAACCGGCGAAGCATTTACGGTAACATTAAAACTCACACTATCAGGACAACTGTTATCTGTATCAACCAACAGTTTTACCAGGTAATTACCCGGCTGTGCGTAGCTGTACACAACATCTTTACTGTTTACAATATTACCATCACCCATATCCCATGTGTAATACAGGTTACCGGTAGCCTGGCTGGTAGTATTGGTAAATACAAACTTATTATCCTTAAAGCATTGTTCGTTTGTATTGATAGTAAATCCTGCCACAGGGCTTTCATATACATTTACAACCTGCACAGTACTATCAATACATCCGCTATCTGATAAAGCTACCAGCTTAACATTATAAGTGCCGGGGGTACTATAACTATAAGTAACATCTGTACTAGTAAAAATTGTTCCGTCGCCCATGCTCCAGGTATATTGCATGTTACCAGATGATATGGTACTGTTGTTGGTAAATACAAACTGGTTATTTTTAAAACACTGGTTAAGTGTGTTTGTATTAAAAGCAGCCTGCGGAGCCGGGTTGATTGTAATTGATTTTACATCGGTATTACTACTGCAACCTACAAAACTAAAAACCGTGGCATAATAATCGCCAGTTTGTAAAACCGTGTATTGAGTTTGATTAGCGCCTGGTATGGCTATATTATTACGGTACCACTGTATGCTATCTGCCGGCTGAACCTGTAACATAATATTTGTTACCCCATCGTAACATAATACAGAAGGTCCAGTTTGAGTGATGCTGCTATCCAGTTGAGATGCTGTTACTAAAACTGTATCTTTTGTAGCACATCCACCACCAGCATTAGTAGTGGTAACAACATATTGCGTGGTTACCAATGGTGTGGCTATGGGATTAGAAATGTTAGGATTGCTTAACGCCGTTGTAGGGCTCCACGAATAGGCATACCCCGGCGTAGAATTTACACCGAGTAATACCGGCGACAGGTTGCAGGATAGTGTATCCCTGCCTGCATTAGATTGTACGGTAAGCGTGTCAAAAAGATTTGCAAACAAAGTATCAACACAACCATAACCTGCATAAGGCTCGGTAACTACTGCAATGGTGGTTCCCGATGGCGGAGGCGGAGTAAAATTGATGGTTTGTGTATTGCCTAAAATGGTAGTGAAGCCTGCATCCCACCAGGTATATTTTTGATAACCAAACGGTGCCGATACATTGATGAAAGCATCATCGGGGCAATAGGTAGCGCCGGTAAATGAACTGCTGCATTGTGTGTTTACATCAATATATGCGTATCCAAAATGCTGGGTAAAAACACAATCTGCCGATTTAAAAAATATCCTGATGGTTTTACCGGCAAGACCATCTAACTTAACTGAATTAGCCGACCAGTTTTTACACCAAACATCTGTACCGGTAGTATTTGTTGGCGATAAAAAAAATCCCGGTAATCCACTGCTTGCAATAAAATCAAAACTTGAACATTCAATCATTTTACTATCGGTAACATTAAACACTTCAATCTGCAATCTTGGTTGCTGGTAACCGGGGTGGCCGGGGTCTTGGAAAACCACGGCATAATTATAAATAAGGTTATAAGTATTTTGCCCGGCAGGTATAGTAAATGTATAAGATACTCCTTCAGCTTCATTACCACCCATATCATTTCCTAATTTTATTGAATGGCCGCTACCGTTGGGACAGTTTACCGGGAAATGGCCAAAAGGGTCTCGCCCATTACCGGGAAAAGAAGTGTACATGGCAAACCTATCAGGATATAATGCAGGTGATACGGGCAATCCCGGAGGGTCCCAAATGATTGCGTTTTTCCCGCCCAAATCAAAAGTATGGCCAACCCAACATTCCCAGTTTGTAAAATCGCCAAGTTCAAAATCGATATTAGGAGGGCATTGAGCCTGTATATTTTTATTTGTTGTTACAAGTAATGCAAAGAATAAAAAATATCTATACATGAATCCTTAAGGTTAAGTGTTTGTTTTGGCTATATACAATGAGATTAACTGCTATAAAGTTATACAAATAAAAAAGAAATCTTCTACCGGCTGTAAAGATTCATAATAGTTCTAATTTAAAATATGTAATAGCCTGTAAATTTGCATCAACAAACTAAAAAGAAGGCGCCAATAACTAACTACACTAACATGCAAACTCATTTTTCAACAAAATTGATACTAAAAGCCGGATTACTTGCAGGTTCACTCGATATTATTTGTGCTTTTGTATACAGCTATATCAAGCGTGGTACTTATCCTACAACTGTTTTAAAATTTATTGCCGAAAAAGTTTTTGGAGAAGCTGCATTTACAAATACTGCTCTGCAAAATATAACCGGTTTGCTTATTCATTTTACCATTGCCATGTTTTGGACTTTTGTATTTTTTAAACTTTATGACAAGATAAAATTTATGCAAAGCAATACCATCATCACTGCAATACTGTATGGTTTATTTATTTGGCTGATGATGAATGTAGTGCTTTTACCTGCATGGGATAAAAAGACTTTTGTTTTTAATGCAGTGCCTTCCATTATCAGCGCAGCCATTTTAATAGTTGCTATTGGCTTACCTCTTTCAATAATTGCCAGGCGGCATTATCGCAAATCATAAATGGGTAATTAAGCTTCCTGCCTGCCCATTGCTGCCAGTTTCATCTTATTAGCAGTTTCGTGGCCCAGGTAATTTTCAATCCTGTTTTCTACCAGGTAAATCACCGGTGTTAAAATAATGGCCATTACAAATTTGTAAATGTAGTTCATGATACCAATGGCAAGTATCAACTGCCAGCTAAACACACCCAGGAAAGCAATGAACAGTACAATGTAACTATCTACAATTTGCGAAACCAATGTAGAGCCGGTGGCTCTTAGCCATAAATGTTTATCGCCTGTTATCTTTTTTATCTTATGAAACACTTTTACATCTACCAACTGGCTAATAAAAAATGCCACCAGGCTACCAAAGATGATACGCATGTTTTGTCCAAATACGGCATTGTACGATTTTTGGATATTTTCAACCCCTTGCGTGGAGCTGCTTTGCAGCCATACATCGGCCGGTGGTATGCCTATTGAGATATAATACATGAGAAAAGCGTAGGAAATAAGTATGATAGCTGTTATTGAAATACGCCGTACAGCTTTGGGGCCATAAAATTCATTGATGATATCGGTAATAACAAACTCAAGCGGCCATAACAACACACCGCAGGTGAGCACAAACGACATACCGCTTTGACCAAACAAAGTAAAGTTTACCGGTTGCATCCCAAAAATTTTTTCCATCGAAAAAAGTTTTGTGCCGATACTTTCGGCAATTAATGCATTGGCCACAAAGAATGCAGTAAACCCAATGAACAACTTAGTGGGCCTGTCTTTTAAAATGCTTTGTATCATTTTAATTATTTGAAGATGAAATGAAAATATACCTGGCAGCAAAAAATGATGATGTTAAAGATAATCATCCAGCGGGGAATAGCTGTATTCATTTTAAATGAAGAAAAAATAAAATACAGTATGAGAAAAAGTGCATTTACAATGATGGCACCATAGCCCAGTATCACCAACGTATTCTCTAACCAGGGCAGCGGTATTGCCAGGTTACCATCGCCGTGCTTTTGTTTCTGCATCTCGATATACCAAAACACAACCGATAAAATAAAACAGCAATTACATATCACTGTAATCTTTGAAAAAAAACGCATCAGGCAATATATTTAATGTTTTTGTTTGATTGGTATTCAACTCACCAATTGCTTATCCATTTTTACCTGTAAGCATAGGTACAAAACTGAAATTTTCAAATGCTTCTTCAGTAATGGTTTCATCAGCATTTTTTGTAATTCGCAGCATACGTTGATGAGCACCTTCATCAACCGGTATAACCATTTTACCACCGGGTTTTAGTTGCTGTACCAATTTAGGTGGTATAAAAGGCGCCGCAGCAGTAATAATCACTTTATCAAAAGGTGCATAGGTTGGCAATCCTTCGTATCCATCGCCGTAAAAAAATTTTATAGTGGGATATTGATTTTTTAATACAAACTGTTTTGTTTTTTCAAAAAGTTTTTTTTGTCTTTCGATGGTAAATACTTTTGCCCCCATCTGTGCCAATACCGTGGCCTGGTAAATACTGCCTGTGCCTATTTCTAAAATTTTTTCGTTTGGTTTTACCTGCAACAGTTGAGTTTGGTAAGCAACCGTATATGGTTGCGATATGGTTTGCCCTTCGCTAATAGGAAATGCCCTGTCTTCGTATGCAATCTTATCAAAAGCGCTGTCTAAAAAATAATGCCGGGGAATTATTTCCATTGCCTTCAAAACCTGCTCATCACTTATACCTTTTTCTCTTAAAAGGTTTATCAGTTTTTTTCGTAACCCTTTATGCTGGTAGCTGTCTTCGTATTTTCTCATTGGTAATTACTGTACGCACTGTTTTTGCAAAATGCCCTTCTTATAAATTTTTTCCGCCAGTTGTTTACAACCTTAAATTTATCGTAAGCCCATTTCTTTTTCAATTCTTGCTATTTTATCATCCAATACCTTTTCGGTAGTATCAAAATCAGCGGCGCTGTTAAGTTTGGTATTTACACTAAAATAAAATTTTATCTTAGGTTCTGTACCACTTGGCCGTGCAGAAATTTTTGTTCCATCGGCCAAAACAAATTGCAGCACATTACTTTTGGGTAAATGAATGGGTTGTGTTTTACCGGTAGCCAAATCTGTACTAACCTGCAGTTCGTAATCAAGCAACATACTTACGGCGGCGCCATCAATGGTGGTTGGCGGGTTTTTTCTGTAGCCTTCCATCATATCAGCAATTTCCTTTGCACCATTCATACCTTTTTTTGTAACACTTACCAGGCTTTCTTTATAAAAACCGTATTGCAGGTACATATCAATAAGTTTTTCGAAAAGGCTACGGCCTTTATTTTTTTCATAAGCTGCCATTTCGCAAAGTAAGGCTACAGCACTAACGCCATCTTTGTCTCGTATCTCATCGCCAATCATCAATCCAAAACTTTCTTCGCCACCAATGATGTATTTTTCTTTGCCTTCTTTTTCTTTCATCAGTGCTGCAATCCATTTAAAGCCTGTAAGTACATTGTAACAGCTTACGCCATTTTGTTTGGCAATTACATCAATCATATCTGTGGTAACAATTGTTTTAATTACCATATCATTGGGTTGCTGAAGGCCTTTAGTTTTACGGGCTTCAATCATATAATTAAAAGCAAGCAATGCGGTTTGGTTACCATTCATCAGTATCCACTGGCCTTTGTTGTTTTTTACACCAATACCCACCCTGTCTGCGTCGGGGTCGGTTCCTAATAAAATATCAGCATCCAGTTCTTTGGCATGTTTAAGTCCAATGCTCATGGTTTCTGTTTCTTCGGGGTTAGGATAAACCACTGTAGGAAAATTTCCATCAGGTTTACTTTGTTCATCAACCACATGAACATTGGTAAAACCTGCATTTTTTAATGCCTGTGGTACCAGCATGATACCGGTACCATGTATGGGAGTATATACAATTTTTAAATCGTGTTGGGCGGCACATACTTCGGGATAAATGGAAAGGCCCTTCACCATTTGCAGGTAGGCATCGTCCATTTCTTTGCCAATGATGGTTATATTTTTTTCGCCACCACTCCATTTTACGTCGTCAACCGATGCAATTTTTTCTACTTCCTTTATTACATTCTTATCATGTGGCGGCACTAATTGAGCACCATCATTCCAGTACGCTTTATAACCGTTATATTCTTTTGGATTATGCGATGCAGTACAAACCACACCGCCCTGGCACTTGTTTTTACGTATGGCAAAACTCAGTTCGGGTGTAGGCCTCAGCGCTTCAAACAAAAAAACCTTTATACCGTTAGCTGCAAAAACATTAGCGGTTATTTCTGCAAAAGAACGGCTGTTGTTGCGGCTATCATGAGCAATGGCAACGCTAACATCATTGCCAAAACATTGCTTTAAATAATTAGCATAACCCTGTGTAGCCATACCAACGGTATATTTATTCATACGGTTGGTACCTACACCCATTATGCCACGCAGCCCTCCTGTACCAAACTCAAGATCTTTGTAAAATGCATCTTCCAGGGTGGCCATATCATTAGTTTGCAGTTTTTTTATTTCATCTTTTACAGCCTCATCGTAATTACCTGCAAGCCATTTATCTATCTTTTGTTGGGTAGCTTCTGTCATAGTATTTGTTTTATCCTTTCAAAAATAAATTATTATCAAATTTAAAAAAGCAATTTAAGTAGTTTTGTATTATGATACGGCATTGCTATATAAATAGGAGAATGCTTCTTATGGTAACAAAAATATTTATTATGCTGGTATTTTCTGTTCCATCAGCATCAACAGCCCAGGAAAAAATCAACACCGGTAACAATACTCCGGTAAAAATAAACCCATTATTGCTTTCGGCTTTTAAAAAACAAGAAACACCTAATCCATTGCTTGCAGAAAGGGTTAAGCCATCTAAACATGAACTGATGTATTGGCCTTCCTTTTATTTAACAGCCCAACAAATACAATACCGTAATAAAAATTTAAACCAATCGGTAACTGCACAAATTGCCAATGATATAATAAGCAATTATGTAAACAATTTATTGTACGGTAAAAAAATGCCTGTGGCAGTTGTACCCCGTTTTTAAAACTTCCCCGTTTTCTTTTTCGTATTTAACAGCCAATACCTTAACAAAGGATTGTTATATGTATTTTTGTTTTTTATGGTTCAAACATTTGTACATACTAAAGCAACATTTAAAAAGATAGGTGGTTTTTGTTTTTATAAAACAACAACAGCCATTTTAATATGTGTCTTATTTCCCTTATCAATATTTGCCAGTTACCCGGCAAATCATGATTCAACATTTAAAAATAAGATTTATGCTTATCAAAATATTGTTCCTGTTTTTGAAGATACCATACCTGTAAAAACCTTAACATCAAAACAGGTAAACCGCCGTATAAAAATTATTGCAGCAACAAATATTATAGGTTATGGCGGCGCCATGGCCGGTTTATATGCTGCCTGGTACAAGAATTATCCGCAAAGCAATTTTCATGTGTTTAACGATATTAATGAATGGAAGGGAATTGACAAAATAGGGCATGCATACAGTGTATATGCCGAAAGCCTTGCCAGTACAGAGCTTTGGCGCTGGACGGGGATGAACCGCAAAAAAAGGATTTGGATTGGGGGGCTAAGTGGCCCTGTTTATCATACGGTAATTGAAGTGCTTGATGGCTTTAGCAGCGAATGGGGCTGGAGTTGGGCAGATATTGCAGCTAACTTTTCGGGAAGCGGCTTGCTTATTGCACAGGAACTTGTATGGGATGAACAGCGTATTCAATTTAAGATGTCATTTCATCGAAAATCGTACAACGACCCCACTTTAAATACAAGAAGCAATAAAATTTTTGGCAAAAGTACTGCAGAACGTTTTTTAAAAGATTACAACGGGCAAACTTATTGGCTTAGCACAAATGTGCGTTCGTTTTTTCCGCAAAGCAAGTGGCCGGCATGGCTTAATATTGCTATTGGTACCGGTGCCGAAGGTATGTTTGGCGCTTTTGATAATATTGGCAAAGATGAATATGGAAATATAATTTTTAACCGTACCGATATTAAGCGATACCGGCAATGGTACCTGGCGCCAGATATTGACCTTACTAAAATTAAAACAAATAAAAAAGGAATTAAACTGGCTTTGCGGTTATTAAATGTTATTAAAATTCCTGCACCTGCATTGGAGTTCTCTAATGGAAGTTTTAAGTTTAAGGCAATTGCTTTTTGATCTTTAATTTTCGAATTATTACAGGAATTACATTTATTCAAACAAATTGTATCATTCCATCCAGGCGCCGGTTACTTCTCCCCCATCTACTTCTACAAAAATATGCTCGTCTAATGTGGTGGAAACAGATACACCCACATAATCAACTGCAATAGGAAAAGTCTTGTGTGTTCTTTCTACAAGGGCAAGCGTTTGTATTTTTTTAGGAAATTTTTCAAGTAATGGCTTTAGTGCATACAGCATGGTACGGCCGCTGTTAGCTACATCATCAATTAATAAAATAATCTTACCGGTAAAATCAATATTTTCACTTAAAGTAATTTCGGCAGGATGCTTTTTATCCATACTTAATTCAAGTACCAGTACTTCGCCATTAAAAACATCTTTTAAATGCTTTCTTATTTTTTCGGCAATTACAATGCCGTTTTGCTTAATACCAATTAAAACTAGCTGTGTGGCATTGTAATTCTGCTCCACTACTTGCAAAGCCATGCGGCGTAGTTTTTTATTGGCCACCCGGGCATCAAGTATGTATTTCTTATCCTGCATAATTGCACGAATTTAATTGAAAATAATACATAAACGAAAAGCTTTGCTGCAAAACAACCATGATGCTTTATCAACGGTTATTTTTTATCTTAGCAGTACAAACCTGCTTATGCAAATTGTACAACAAATCATTTTTATAGCTGTATCGGCTTTCGCAATTTGGTTATTTGCCAAAAATATTTCCAACATACGCCGAAATATTTTGTTGGGCAAAGATGAAGACCTAAACGATAACAAACAGCTTCGCTGGAGGAACCTGCTATTACTTGCCTTTGGGCAAAAAAAGATGTTTCGCAACCCATTGGTGGCAGTGATGCATTTCATTGTATATGCAGGCTTCATCATCATTAATATTGAAGTACTTGAAATTGTGCTGGACGGTATGATTGGCACCCATCGCCTTTTTCTTCCTTACATTGGTGGTTTATATACTTTCCTTATCAATGCATTTGAAATTTTGGCATTGGGTGTATTAATTGCCTGCAGTATTTTTTTAGTAAGAAGAAATATCATTAAGCTAAAACGGTTTATCAGCAAAGACCTTGATGGATGGCCACGCAGCGATGCCAATTACATTTTAATTACCGAAATTATTTTGATGACGCTTTTCCTTACCATGAATAGCGCCGACCGTGCCTTACAATTTAAAGGCGCTGCACATTATCATGAAACCGGAAATTTTTTAATCTCGGGCATCATTGCCCCGATGATGAATAAACTTTCGGTAACCGCTTTAATTATTATTGAAAGAAGTTGCTGGTGGCTGCATATACTGGGCATATTTGCATTTTTAAATTACCTGCCTTACAGTAAACACTTGCACATACTTCTTGCTTTTCCCAATGCCTATTACGCAAGGCTTGAGCCCATGGGCAAAATGAACAATATGGAAAATGTACAGAACGAAGTAAAGTACATGATGCAGCCCGAACTTGCACCCACCGGCGAAACTGCATCCATGAAATTTGGGGCTAAAGATGTTTTTGACCTAAGCTGGAAAAGTTTATTAGACAGTTATAGTTGCACCGAATGTGGTAGGTGCTCTGCAGCCTGCCCTGCCAACCAAACAGGTAAATTATTAAGTCCACGTAAAATAATGATGGATACCCGTGACCGGCTTGAAACTGTAGGGAGAAATATTAGGGCCAATGGCGAATTTAAGGATGACGGAAAAAATCTTTTCTCTCTTATAACTGTTGAAGAACTTAGGGCCTGCACCACCTGTAATGCCTGTGTGCAGGAATGCCCTGTATCTATATCGCCATTGCAAATAATTTTAGAACTACGCCGTTCGCTTATTATGGAAGACAGCAATGCACCACAGGAATGGAATGTGATGTTTGGCAATATCGAAAATAATTTTGCACCCTGGAAATTTAGACCCAACGACAGGGATAAATGGGCAGATGAATTAAATTAATCATACAAAATACAGTTAGCCCATCTTCAACTTTAAATTTAACTTGCAGCATGCGTTATTACATAATAGCAGGCGAAGCCAGCGGAGACCTGCATGGCAGCAACCTGATTAAAGAGTTAAAAAAAAGAGATGTCACAGCCGAAATACGCTGCTGGGGCGGCGATAAGATGGAAGCCGCCGGAGCAACGCTGGTAAAGCATTACAAAGATCTTGCCTTTATGGGTTTTTTAGAAGTGATAAAAAACCTTAGAACCATTTTGAAGAATATTAAAATATGCAAAGAAGATATTTTACAGTATCAACCCACTGCACTAATACTTATTGATTACCCCGGTTTTAATTTACGCATTGCTAAATGGGCAAAGGAAAACAATTTTAAAGTAATCTATTATATTTCGCCACAGGTATGGGCATGGAAGGAAAACAGGGTAAAACTGATAAAAGAATGTGTAGATAAAATGCTGGTGATACTTCCTTTTGAAAAAGATTTTTACAAAAAATGGAACTACGAAGTGGAGTATGTGGGCCATCCATTGGTAGAAGTGGTGGAAGAGTTTGAAAAAGAAAATGAAAACAGTTCAACAGGCAATACACAACAAAATATTATTGCATTGTTGCCGGGCAGCAGGCAACAGGAGATATTAAAAAAACTGCCCATCATGTTGCAAGTGGCCCAGCATTTTCCGGCATACCAATTTGTAGTGGCCAAAGCGCCGGGGTTGCACGAAAGTTTTTATGCCGGCTTGCTGGCACCATATAAAAATGTTTCTTCTGTTGTAAATAAAACCTACCAACTTTTAGTACAATCGAAAGCGGCATTGGTAACAAGCGGCACCGCCACTTTAGAAACGGCATTGTTTGCAGTGCCCGAAGTAATCTGTTATAAGGGCAGCGCCTTTTCGTATCAAATAGCAAAAAGACTAATTAAAATAAAATTCATAGGCCTTGTAAACCTAATTATGAATAGAGAAGTAGTAAAAGAATTGATACAGGATGATTTAACTGTTGAAAATCTTAAATACGAATTAAACCTGTTGTTTACCAACGAAAAAAAACAAAAACAATTAAAGGATGATTATGCCCAACTTAAAAACCTGTTAAGCCAGGGGGGCCATGCATCGGCCAATGCGGCTGAAAGCATTTATACATTTCTTACAAGGTTACCTCAATAACTTTATAACAAGGATAATCATCGCTAACAGGAATAATAAAATTGATATCCTGTTAATGCCATGCATATACTTTACAAACTTTGAATGTGGCCTGTTGGGGTCTTTCTTCTTTAAAAAAAGATATTCGGCTATTTGATTCAGTATGCCCATCGGTTAATTTTATTATGTAAAAGTAGCGCTTAAATGCATATATAAATTTTGCACAGTAAATTTTCAGTCAAACATTTTTATGCAGTTTTAAAAAATGAATATGTTGCTTTTAATGATACGTTCTTTTTATTGTTGCTGTAATAAAACAAAAAGATATTTTCAATTTAATTAACACCTGTTGATAAGTAAATGCTTCATCAATTAAAATCAATTCGTTAAATTTGGTTATAGAGATAAGTTAGTAGTATAAACTGAATTTTAATTGTTAACTAACCGCTGCAATGCTTACCCATTATTTGGATGTATGACAAAAACAGCGGCAAAACTAAAATCCATTGACAGAAACGATCATTAATCTCGAGACCGTAAACCCTATCGAATTTTTTGGCGTCAACAACGGTAAATTAGACATCCTCAAAAAGAAATTTCCTTTATTAAAAATCCTCAGCAGGGGCACACAAATAAAATTGAGTGGTTCGCCCGAACAAATTGAAGGCGCCCGGGAAAAAATTGAACTCATACTTCAGTACCTAGAACGAAACGGCCACATGAGTGCCAATTATTTTGAACAGATATTGGGCGGCGATGATGAACGGGTTATTGATAATTTTATGGACCGCAACCCCAATGATGTGCTTGTGTTTGGCCCCAATGGAAAAACAGTAAGGGCCCGTACATCCAACCAGAAAAAAATGGTGGATGCATGCGATAAAAACGATATACTGTTTGCAATTGGCCCTGCCGGTACTGGTAAAACCTATACGGCTGTAGCGCTTGCAGTAAGGGCTTTAAAAAACAAAACCGTTAAAAAAATAATTTTAACAAGGCCTGCTGTAGAAGCCGGAGAAAGCCTGGGATTTTTACCGGGCGATTTGAAAGAAAAAATTGACCCATATTTAAGGCCTTTGTACGATGCATTAGATGACATGATACCTGCCGATAAACTTGGTTATTACATGAGCACACGCACTATTGAAATAGCGCCGCTTGCTTACATGCGTGGCCGTACTTTGGATAATGCATTTATCATATTAGATGAAGCACAAAACACAAACGACCTGCAGATAAAAATGTTTCTCACCCGTATTGGCCCAAATGCAAAAGCCATCATTACCGGCGATCCTACTCAGATTGACCTGCCTAAAAACCAGTCAAGTGGTTTATTTAAAGCAACTAAAATTCTTAAGAATATTGAAGGTATTGCACATATAGAGCTTGATGAAGAGGATGTGGTAAGGCACAGGCTTGTAAAGCAAATTATAAAAGCCTATAACAAGGAAGATGTACGTAATGCCGAAGCCAAAGAAAACAATGCAAAAAAATAACGCTTACTAACCTTTCAGATACAGGGGCGCCTATGAGCGCCTCATTTTTTTACTTATAAAACAGTACATAGTTTTGCCTCATAAATAAAAAATAATGCCGGAGAAGAAAAATAAAATTATTTTTGATGCTTAAATAAAAAAGTAAGATATGAAAAAATTAATCCTGGGCTTTTGTTTGCTTGCCGGTATAGCCGCCTGCAATACACACTCTGACATGACATCGCCAAGCGGCACTATTGATGCCATGTTTACCGCCATGAAAAACGGCAACATGGACGATATTAAAAAGTTCATCACAAAAAAAGATATTCAGTTTTTAGAATCGGCCGAAAAACTGGTAACAAGTGTTGACCCCGATGCTATTGCCAAAATGAAATCGAAAATGGGCGATGAATTTAAAAACAAAGTGAAAGATGTAAAATATACTTTAAAGAATGAAAAGGTAGATGGCGATAAGGCTACCGTAGATGCAGAAGTAACAGAAAATGGAAAAACAGAATCGCATACGTTTAACCTGGTAAAGGAAGATGGAGCCTGGAAAATATCATTACTTAATTCGGGTGATGGCATGTTTAACAGCATGAAAGGTGATATGGGCCCCGGTACACAGGATCTTGAAAAAGGCCTGGAAAGGCTAAAGAATATGAACCCCGATTCTCTTAAAATGCTGATGCAAAAAGGGATGGACGCATTGGATTCGATGAAGAAAGAAATGGAAAAACAATAAATATTTGCACAAATTAATGAGCATCCCGGCAATTAAACGGGATGCTTTTTTTTACCTTTATTTAAAGTTGATTAACTTTAACCATGCTAAAAAAATACTTTTTCCTTCTTTTACTTTTTACAACTGTCATCTCCTGTAATAACGAATCGGCTAAAACACCAAAAACAGATGTTGATGTAGCCCGTGCTTTTGTAAGAAATATATTGGATGATAATTTTAAAGAAGCCGAACAATACCTGCTTAAAGATGACACTAATATGCAGATTTTTGAAAGGTTTAAAAAACAATACAACCAAAAAGGTAAAGAAGTGCTTGAAAAATATAAAAATGCCGATATAATAGTTAACGAAATAAGTTATATAACCGATACGGTATGTATTTTTAATTACAGCAACAGTTATAACATTACCGATAAAACTCCATTAAAAGTAGTGCGTATTGATGGTAAATGGCTTATTGATCTTAAATATACATTTTCTGGAAATTTATAAAAGATGGTCAAGGATTTTTTACTTATTGGATTAGGTGGTGCTGCTGGTTCGGTGTTAAGATATGCAACCGGCTTATTATTGAGCAATAAACATTTTCCAATAGCTACTTTTAGTGTAAACATTATCGGTAGTTTCATCATTGGGGTTGTATTTGCTCTTAGTATAAGAGATGAAAGTTTTTCAAATAACTGGAAACTGTTCCTGGCAACCGGCCTTTGTGGCGGATTTACCACTTTCTCGGCTTTTTCGTTTGAAAACATGGGGCTGCTGCAAAGCGGCAAATACAGCATAGCATTATTATATATTGGGTTAAGCATTGTATTGGGCATTGCAGCCACATTTTTAGGGTATTCTTTATTTATTAAAAATTAAAACTTATTATGTACACATTGCATCCCTGGCACGGCGCCGATTATGGAGACAAAGTACCTCAAACCGTAAAAGGGCTAATCGAAATTCCCAAAGGCTCTCATGCAAAATATGAAGTGGACAAAAAAACAGGTTTATTAAAATTAGATCGTGTAATTTATTCTTCTTTTCATTACCCTGTTAATTATGGTTTTATACCACAAACCCTTGGGCAGGATGGTGACCCACTTGATATTTTGGTTATTTGTAGCGAAAGCATCACACCGCTTTGCCTGGTAGAAGCTACCGTTATTGGCAACATGCAGATGATTGATAATGGAGAAAGAGATGATAAAATAATTGCAGTAGCCAGTAAAGACCCTGCTGTAAATTTTTATACAGATGTTGCATCTTTGCCTAAACATTTCATTGCAGTTTTACGCAATTATTTTGAACAATACAAAGTGCTTGAAAATAAAAAAGTAGAGATAGATGAATTCCAGGACAAAGAAGCAGCCTATAAAGTTATTGAGGAAGCCATTTCCTATTACAAAATGAAGTTTCCTAAATAAATTTTACTGCATTTATAAATGTAAAGCAGCACTACCAAATAAGCATATTAATATGAACCAAAAAAAAACTGTTATGAGCACACAAATGATTATTATACTGATAATGGTAGGCATTGCCGCCGGTGTATTAAGTGGCCTGGTTGGCATTGGCGGAGGTATCATTATTGTACCTGCTCTTGTATATTTTCTTGCATTTTCACAAAAGATGGCGCAAGGCACATCGTTGGGTATATTATTATTACCCATTGGGTTGTTAGGAGTGATACAATATTACAAACAGGGTTATATTGATATAAGGGTGGTGGTCATTATATCGCTTGCGTTTTTTGCGGGTAGTTATTTTGGAAGCAAGATAGCGCTTAGCCTGCCACAGGAATCATTAAAAAAAGTTTTTGCTGTTCTTATGATTTTAATAAGCATAAAAATGTTATTTTTTGATAGCCCTAAAAAAACGGCATCAACACCTTCATCAGAAAAAACCACAATTACAAATCAACCCAATAACGGTCATACATAACGTTTAATGATACGTAACTTTTGTGTTCGCATCCCGGTATCGGCATGAATGATTCCTTCGGTATCAATTTTATCAATACGCACTTTACCCGATGCATGAATAATTTCATGTTGGTTTAGTAAGATGCCGGTATGTATAATTTGACCTTCTTCATCATCAAAAAATGCAAGGTCGCCGCAATGTGCTTGTTGTAAAAAACCAACCAACTCGCCCTGCGTAGCCTGTTGCTGTGCATCTCTTAGTAAATGAACATTTAAAAATTTATATACGGCCTGCGTAAATCCGCTGCAGTCTATCCCAAAAACCGAACGGCCACCCCATAAATATGTAGTGTTTAAAAATTTAAAGGCAAGTTGCTTAATGGTTTTTGCATCCTGCTTTGCAGTTGCTGCATTCCATACATTACCTTTAAAATGCACAGTGCTCTTACGCCAAAAAGCATTGCCATTCATAAGCGCTGTTAATGAACTACCCATGGGTACCCACATCATGTGGCCATTATAATCTATTTCACTTACCCAGTCGGCGGTAAGGTTATTTTCTTCCAGGTAATATTGTTTATCATCAATTTCCTGGAAATGCGATAACTGGCACCAACCGGTATAAGCATCCAGTTTATTTACAATCTTTATCCAGCCATTTTTTTCAACAACAGTTATAATGCAACATTCACCAAATAAAAGCTGGCTAATCATTTCTGTACGGTGGTCGGGTTCTATCCTCACAGGGGCAACCGGAACACAACAAACTGCGTAACTCATGTTTTCATTTTCAATACATCTAAATTAAAGGAAGTTTACATGCAATAAAAAAATAAATTGGCAGTATAAAAAACCGGGTTAAACTGTTTTAATTTTTTACAGTATTTATGTACCTTAACATGCTTTTCTATCAACTTCACTTTTAATAATTAATATTATGCAACGCCGTAGCTTTATCCGCAACAGCAGTTTAACCATTGCAAGCCTTGCTTTATTGGATAAAAAAAGCCTGGCAGCTTTTTTAGCCAACCCCGCCTGGAATATAAAAATGCTTACTAAAAATATCGGAATCTTTACCGAAAAGGGCGGCACTATCGCTTTTTATCTTTCGGGTGAAGGTGCTGTAGTGGTGGATGCACAGTTTCCCGACTCGGCACAACATTTAATAGATGAATTAAAAAAGAAAAGTGAAAAACCTTTCAGGCTATTAATTAACACACATCATCACGGCGATCATACTTCGGGCAATATTGCATTTAAAGGATTGGTGCCGCATGTGTTGGCACACGCCAACTCAAAAGCAAACCAGCAAAGGGTTGCAAAGGAACAAAACAAAGAAGACAAACAGTTATTTCCCGACCAGGTATTTACAAATTTATGGAGCGAAAATGTTGGCAAAGAAAAAATTAGCCTTCATTATTATGGCGCCGGCCATACAAATGGAGATAGCCTGGTTCATTTTGAAAAAGCAAATATCCTGCACATGGGCGACCTTGTATTTAACCGCAGGCACCCATATATTGATAAAACAGCAGGCGCCAACATTAGTAATTGGATAAAACTATTAGAAAAAACAACGGCTACTTTCAGCAAAAAAACACAGTATGTATGCGGCCATTCGGGCAATGGGTATGATGTTCTTTTAAATAAAGATGATTTGAATGCATTCAGAAAATACCTGGAAAATGTTTTAAAATTTACCGAAACCGAAATAAAAGCTGGCAAATCAAAAGATGAAATATTAAAAGCTACCGAAATACCCGGTTCGCCCGAATGGAAAGGCGAAGGAATTGCAAGGCCGTTAACAGCTGCTTATGAAGAACTAACTGCAAAATAAATTTTAAACAAATTATTTAAGTTAAAATATAAAACGCAGCATGGTAAAATTCATCAGCAGTAAACTATTTCTGCTGTATCAACTTTTCCAAAACAAAATATACAATGGGGCAAAAGCTGCTGTTCTTTAATGTTAGCGATTGTCTTTTTAATACAACATCTTCATCGGTATATGGATAGCGACGGCAATCGGAAGGCCTTGCTTCATATATACTGCAAAAATTATCAGCGCCCAAAAAAGGGCAAGGCTTCATTTTTAAAACATAATCGCCATCTTCATCTATATGCAGGTATGTATTAATTAGGTCGCCTTCTTTTATTTGCAAATATTTAGCTATACGCTTTATATCCGGTGTTTTAAACCGGGGCGAATAATTTTTGCAACAATTGGCACACTGCAGGCAATCTATCTTATCAACAGCCTCTTCATGCAGTGCAGGCAATGCTTTCAACACTTTATTCTTATCGGCACGGTGCAGGTATTTTTTATATTCCTTTTGATGATCGGCCGACTTTTTTTCCCAGTTATATAGTAATTCTTCATCCATTTTTAAAGTTATAACCACCTATTCCATCAATTTTCCACAGGGCAAAAGTAGCAGTGAAATGAATATAAAATTCTTGTTTGGTTATCGTAAATTTGCGCCACTTCGTCTTAACAAGGCTAAGTAAAGATATATGCTACAATAGCCCGAACAAAAAAATTAAAACTTTTCAGCAACATGAAGCTTTTTGAAGAACAACAATACGAATTTACAAACCGCCATATTGGCCCGGGTAAAAAAGAAACTGAACAAATGCTTAGTACCATTGGTGTGCAAAGCCTGCAGCAACTGATTGATAAAACTTTGCCCGAAACCATCAGGCTTAAAAAAGATTTGAACTTGCCTAAGGCGCAAACAGAATTTGAATACCTGGGCGAATTAAAAAAGGTGGCTGAAAAAAATAAGATTTACAATAATTATATAGGCCAGGGTTATTATAATACCATTACACCAAGTGTAATTTTGCGTAATGTTTTTGAAAACCCCGGATGGTACACTCAATACACGCCCTACCAGGCAGAGATTTCGCAGGGACGGTTGGAAAGCCTATTGAATTTTCAGACGATGATTTGCGATCTTACGGGCCTGGAATTATCAAATGCCAGCCTGCTTGATGAAGCAACCGCTGCCGCCGAAGCCATGGCCATGCTTTTTCATCATAAAAATAAAGGCGATGATATTACAGCTCCAAAGTTTTTTGTTGATAAGCATATTTTTAACCAGACAAAAGATGTGCTTATAACCCGTGCTGCGCCAATTGGTATTGAACTTGTTTATGGCGATTATTCAACAGCATCGCTTGATGAAAGTTATTTTGGCGCCATTGTACAATATCCAAACAGTATTGGATCTATAGAAGATTATCGTGATTTTATTAATAAAGTTCATGCAGTAAAAGGTTATGTGGTAATGGCCACCGACCTGTTGGCTTTAACCTTACTTACGCCACCCGGCCAATTGGGTGCCGATGTGGCTGTGGGTTCGGCACAGCGATTTGGCGTTCCGCTTGGTTATGGCGGGCCACATGCAGCATTCTTTGCAACAAAAGATGAATTTAAGCGTGGCATCCCCGGCCGCATCATCGGCGTAAGTATTGATGCACAAAATAACCGTGCATTGCGGATGGCTTTACAAACAAGAGAACAGCACATAAAAAGGGAAAAAGCAACTTCAAATATTTGTACTGCACAGGCATTGCTGGCCAATATGGCTGCCATGTATGCAGTGTACCATGGGCCTGATGGATTAAAAAAGATTGCACAAAGAATTCATGTATTAACTGCTGCCATAGCAAAAGGGTTAAACAATGCCGGCATAAAAGTTTTAACACAACAGTTTTTTGATACCATAAGTTTTGAAGTGGCCGATATTGAAACTTTTAAGAAAGCAGCAGAAAAAAATAAAGCTAATTTTCATTATCATAAAAATGGTACTATCAGTTTATCAATAGATGAAGTAACAAGCAATTATATTGGTGAAACAGAAAAAAACCTGGGAGCAATATTTAATGTAGTTACAGGAAAATCATTCAACCTGATTTTTGATGAAGCTGATGCATTGTTTGGCAAAAGAACATCGGCCTATTTAACACACCCGGTATTTAACAGCTATCACAGCGAAAGCCTGATGATGCGGTATATAAAATCGTTGGAGAATAAAGACCTTAGTTTAAACACATCAATGATAAGCCTGGGAAGTTGCACCATGAAACTGAATGCCGCCACCGAACTGATACCGGTAAGCTGGCCTCAGTTTAGCGCTATTCATCCTTTTGCACCTGCATCGCAAACAAAGGGCTACCAGTATATGATTACAAAACTGGAAGAATACCTAAGCAAGATAACAGGTTTTAATGCCTGCTCATTACAGCCTAACAGTGGTGCACAAGGCGAATATACAGGCCTGCTTACCATTAGGGCTTATCATGCTGCAAGAAATGAAAGCCACAGGAATATTGTGCTTATACCAATCTCGGCACATGGCACCAACCCTGCAAGCGCTATCATGGCTGGCATGAAAGTAGTAGTGGTAAAAAGCGATGAAAAAGGATTTATAGATATTGAAGATTTAAAATTAAAAGCACAGGAACATAAAAATAACCTTGCTGCATTTATGGTTACCTATCCAAGCACTTATGGTGTATTTGAGCCGGGCATAAAAAAGATTTGTAAACTGGTGCATGATAATGGCGGCCTTGTTTATATGGATGGCGCTAATATGAATGCACAGGTTGGGTTAACAAGCCCTGGCGCCATTGGTGCAGATGTTTGCCATTTAAACCTGCATAAAACATTTGCTATACCACATGGTGGTGGCGGGCCGGGTGTAGGGCCAATTTGTGTAAACAATAAATTGAAACCTTATTTACCGGGGCATTATAAAAATGATACATTACAATCTACTAACAGTTCAATACATGCAGTAAGTGCCGCCCCTTATGGAAGCGCCAGCATTTTACTGATTAGCTATGCATATATAAAAATGCTGGGTGCCAAAGGCCTTAAGCAATCTACCGAATATGCAATTCTTAATGCTAATTATATGAAATCGAGATTAGAGAAGCACTACCCTATTTTATATACCGGGCATAACGGTTATTGTGCGCATGAGTTTATTGTTGACCTGCGGCCTTTTAAAACCACAACCGGTATTGAAGCAGAGGATGTAGCCAAACGCCTGATGGATTATGGTTTTCATGCACCCACCATGAGTTTCCCGGTTCCGGGCACCATTATGATTGAACCTACAGAAAGCGAAGACAAAGCAGAGCTTGACCGTTTTTGCGAAGCACTGATAAATATTCATGGCGAAATAAAAGCTATTGAAGATGGCCGGGCCGATAAGACGGATAATGCTTTAAAAAATTCGCCCCATACACAGCAAGTAATTTGTGCCAATGAATGGAACCATGCTTACAGCAGGGAGGATGCAGCTTTTCCGCTTGCCTATGTTAGCAAAAATAAATTTTGGCCATCAATAGGCCGCATCAATAATACTTATGGCGACCGCAATTTAATTTGTACCTGCGAGCCTATGGAAAGTTATTTGGAAGCTGCTACAGTTAGTTAATTGTTTAATATTTAATCAAGTAAAAACAAATCAAATAAATCAATTTCCAAAAAAAGTTAATTAAAAAACACTTTTGATAAATTTTAAGTATACAATTATATAGTGGTATTTTTCAAAAAACTTAAATCACAATATATCACTACAATAATAAAAAACAGGTTGTAAATAACCTGGTAAAAACATCAATAAAAGAATAGCATACAATTTAGTTATTCAATTAAATTACATTAATAAAATTTATCCATAATACCTGTTATACCCATAAAAAACTATTGAAATAGTTTACCCAAAATTTTTTATGAAAGATCAAAATAAAAGACACAAACAAGCCAAAGTTTTAAGAATTTTTAGAAAAATTCACAGAACAACAGGCGCCTTATTGTTTGTGTTTTTCTTTTTTGTATCGGTAACAGGAGTTTTGTTAGGCTGGAAAAAACACAGCGGTGGGCTAATTATGGCAAAATCTTATAACGGAACTTCAACCCATTTAAAGGATTGGCTGCCTCTGGATAGTTTACACAAAAATGCCTGTAAAATACTACACGATTCGGTGTCGCCTGGTTTATCGCTTGAACTGGATAGAATTGATGTTCGTAAAAGTAAAGGAATGGTGAAATTTATTTTTAAAGACCATTATTGGGGAGTTCAGCTTGACGGAGTTACCGGGCAACTTTTACATATAGAGCGACGCAGATCGGATTTCATTGAAAACATACACGATGGTTCGATACTGGATAATTATTTTGGAAACACTGGAGGATATATAAAGTTATTTTACACTTCTGTAATGGGGCTTGCTCTATTAATTTTTACCATAACCGGATTTTGGCTTTGGTATGGGCCAAAACGAATGCGAAAAAGTACATCTGGCCATTAGAAAGATTTTTCTATTTTATCAATGCCTATAAAAAGCAAATTTGTTTACAGGCTTTTTCATCCATCAAATTTTGTTTGTGTAATTATGCCGAAATGCGTAAATTATACCTTCATTCATAAAACAAACTAACATGAAAAAACAATTTCTTTTTGTACTTATAATTTCTTTATACAGTTCAATTTCATTTGCACAGGATGATGCTACAGATAAAATCAGGAAAGAAGGGCTTAGCAATTCTAAAGTGATGGACATTGCATTTCATCTTACTGATATCAGCGGCCCAAGGCTTACCAATTCACCGGGATTTTTCAGGGCTGCAAGCTGGGCTAAAGATGAGTTAACAAAAATGGGATTGGTAAATGCCAAAATAGAACCCTGGGGCGATTTTGGAACCGGTTGGGAACAAACACGCTGTTATGTAGCTATGACTGCGCCTTATTATGCACCCATGATTGCCATTCCAAGAGCATGGACAGGAAGCACTCCCGGCAATGGAATTATAAGCAGAAGTGTAATCCTTATCAAAGCAAAAGATTCTGCTCAATTATACCAGGATTATGCCGGAAAAATAAATGGGCAAATAGTAATGTTTTATACCAAAGATACTTTGCATCCTTCGTTTACACCCGATGGAAACCGGTATACAGATGAAGAATTAGAAAAAATGGCCAATGCAAAAAAAGATACTACCCGGCGCCAAAGAAGAAATTTTACACCTGAACAAATAGCTGCCATGCAACAACTGCGTGCACTTAGCAGGCAGATGGATGCATTTTACAACAAAGAAAAACCGGCACTAGTATTAAGTATGAACGGGCGTGGAAACGATGGTACTTTGTTTGTACAAAACGGGGGATCGTATGCTAAAGATGCAAAAAATAATTATGCATGGGTGATGTTATCGAGCGATGATTACTTAAGGGTACAACGCCTGGTAGAAGCCGGTATTAAAGTGCAGATGGAAACAGATGTAAAAACTAAATTTTATAACAACGATATAAAAGGTTATAACGTAGTGGCTGAAATACCCGGCACCGATCCCGTTTTAAAAGATGAATTAGTAATGCTTGGCGGCCACCTGGATAGCTGGCAGGGCGCTACAGGCGCTACAGATAATGCTGCAGGCAGCGCTGTAATGATGGAAGCTGTGAGGATTTTAAAAGCAACAGGTTTGCAACCTAAAAGAACCATACGCATTGCATTGTGGAGCGGCGAAGAACAAGGCCTTTACGGTTCACGCAATTATGTAAAAAATCATTTTGCCAACCCTGCAGATATGGATTTAAAACCAGCACATAAAATGATATCGGCTTATTACAATCTTGATAACGGCACCGGGAAAATAAGAGGTGTTTATTTACAAGGCAATGAAGCTGCCGGTCCTATTTTTGAAAAATGGTTGCAGCCTTTTCACGACCTTGGAGCAAAAACAGTTACCATCAACAATACCGGTGGTACTGATCACCTGTCGTTTGATGCAGTTGGTATCCCCGGTTTTCAATTTATACAGGATGAAATAGAGTACAACACACGTACGCATCATACCAATATGGATACTTACGACCACTTGGTGCCCGAAGATTTAAAGCAAGCTGCTACTATTATTGCATCATTTGTATATAATACTGCCCAGCTTGATGAAAAAATACCAAGAAAAGAATTACCTAAAGCAAGAGGTACAGGCGGCAGAAATTTTTAATTGCCCTATAATTAAATGATTGAACATTTTACATGCGGTAACAAACCGCATTAATGTTCATACCTGCACCTACCGAAGCAAATAAGATAATATCCCCGGTATTTAACCGGTGTTCATCCATATTCCCTTTTATCACCAAATCAAAAAGAGTGGGTATGGTGGCAACAGAACTATTGCCCAGGTAATGAATACTCATAGGCATAATATTTTGTGGTGGGCTGGCAATACCGTATAATTTGTATAACTCATTCACAATAGCTTCATCCATTTTTTCATTGGCCTGGTGTATGAAAATCTTTTTTAACCGGCTGATGTTAATGTTACTCTTATCAAGGCATTGTTTCATGGCAAGTGGCACATTCTTCATGGCATATTCATATACTTTTCTGCCTTTCATTTTAATATATCTAATCCTAGGGTCCGAATCAGGGTAATACGATTTCCCCAGGTTAAGATAATCAACCTCTGTACTGCAATGCGACTGAACGCTAAACCCTAAAATACCCGAACCCTCTTCAACAGCCTCTCTTGCTTCAAGTACACAGGCGCCGGCGCCGTCAGAAAAAATCATACTGTCACGATCGTACACATCCAAAACACGGGATAAGGTTTCGGTACCAATAACCAGGCATTTTTTTGCAATACCTGCTTTAAAATAGGTGTGAGCCTGTATTACACCCTGCACCCAACCGGGGCAGCCAAATAAAATATCGTATGGTACACAAGACGGGTTTTCAATCTTAAGCGCATGTTTTACTCTTGATGCAAGTGCCGGTAATACATCAGTTTGAATAGTATGCTTTTGTACATTTCCAAAATTATGTGCCACTATAATCTGGTCAATTGTTTCTGCATCGCAACCGGCTGCATCAATAGCTTTTTGAGCAGCAATTGCTGCCATATCACTCGACTCAATATTGGATGGAGCATATCGCCGTTCTTCTATACCTGTTATTTTTTTAAACTTTTCTATAACCAAGTGAGGTTCAATATCAAGAGCCGTAGAATCTTCGGCATAAAAATTATGGCTGGCAAAATCTCTGTTCGACTTTACAAATTCGGGTATATAACTCCCTGAGCCTGTTATTACACTTGTAATATCGTTCATACCGGATAAATTTTTAAGCGCAGGCCGTCGTTGGATATAAAGTTAATCATTTAAAACTTTTAGCAGGTAAAACCGGAAGATATAATAAAAAGTTAGTTTATTTTTTTAAATGCTATATTTGCGCTTTATTAATACAATACAAAATTTAAAATGGACAAACAACAAGGTACCGTAAAGTTTTTCAATACTGAAAAAGGATTCGGTTTTATTAAACACAATGATTCAAACAAAGAAACTTTCGTTCACGTAAGTGGATTAATCAGCGATATTAAAGAAGGCGACAACGTTGAGTTTGAATTGCAGGAAGGCAAAAAAGGAATGAACGCTGTTAATGTACAAGTAATAGGATAATTCAATTGTATAAAAACAATAACCTTTTGGGGCTGTTCAGAAATGAACAGCCTTTATTTTTATCATAACATCAAATTTTAAAAAAATACAAAAATTATCAACCAAACAGTTTGTAAATATGATTGTTGATATATTTGCCCATCAATAAAAAATTAAATGAAAAAAATAATCTCTTTTACCGCATCGCTTGTAATTGCCCAATTAATGATGGCACAAACTAACACAAATGCCATTTTGCTTTTAAAGGGCCAAAAAATTTCTGTAAATAATGATGTAACCATCGATGCCGATTTAGGTATGGGTATGCAATTGAACAGTGTAACAGCATCTATCAATTCGTTGTAGGTAAAAGATAGTGATACCAATAATTACACCATCAGCAATACCCTTACCAAATTAAAAATAAATATGAACATGATGGGGCAAAACAATACTTATGATTCGGACAATAAAGATGGCAACAATGCAGATATGGCCAAAATTTTTGACGATAAGATGAACAAAGTAAACGATGTAATGATTGATAAAACAACCGGTGCTGTAATTACGCCCAAACAGGCAGTAATAAAAGATAGCGATGAAGATGCAAATAATATTTCTGAAAATATGATGAAGATGTTTTCGAATACATCGGATGTTGCAGTAGTGGAAGGCGCTTTTGAAATTTTACCTACCGGAAAAAAAACAGGTGATAGCTGGGCTGATACCAGCAAAACTGCAGATACAAAAACCATCCGCACTTATACGCTTCAATCTGTAACCGGTAATGAAGCTGTGATGAATATTGAAACAACCGTAAAAGCAACAAACAAATTAGATTTCCAGGGAATGGAATTTGAAATTAATACAGATACTAAAACTACCGGACAGGTACTGTTTGATATAAGTACAGGACTGGTAAAGAAAAGAGATACCGTATCGGATATAACAGGTAGCTTTCAAATGATGGGGCAAGATATGCCGATAACAGCAAAAACTACCACTAAAACCGTGTACAATTAAAAGTACAGGTTAAGGTAATTTATTAACTGTATTTAAGTATCAGGTGGTAACCCAATGCAGTTAATAAGCAAATACTGCCTACCATCCACCATAGATTATTAAATCCTGCAAAATAGGCAAGTTGTGTACCAACTGTGCTTCCAATTACCTGGGCAAAACTCCATGCCATAGTATAATATGCTGCGTATTGGCCCCTGTTGGCTTCACTGCTTAACGATATATAATACGAGTTCATAAATGGCATGGTTATCATTTCGGCAATGGTTATTGATACCATGGCTACAGTTGCAATGGCAAATCCATGAATAAAAGGTATGTTTAAAATAAAAAAAGACAACCCCATTAAAATGGTACCAATAGTAATTAAACGCAGGTAAGGCTTGCTGCCTTCTAATTTAAAAACAATTACCATTTCAAACAATGCAATGATGATTCCGCCAAGCGCCATTAAACTACCAATACCAAATTCATTTATTTGTAATCCTTCTTTAAAATACAAGGGTATTGTTGTAAATAATTGAAAGAAACAGATTGCAAACAATACCTGCAGTACAATAAAAAACATAAATATTTTATCGGTATAAACCGGCCTGGGTTTTACTATGGGTAAAGAAGCCTGCCTGTTTTGCTGCTGTGCTACACTAACTTTTGGCAGCAACCACAATAATAAAAATGATGCAGTAATATTGGTACAACCATCTACCCAAAAAAGCAGGTGGTAATTTATTGATGCCAGTAACCCACCCAATGCACTGCCTACCCCCCACCCTATATTTATTGCCAGCCTTATAATTGAAAAAGCCTGTGTGCGATTTTGCACAGTGCTGTAATGTGCTATAGCTGTAGCATTGGCTGGCCTGAAAGATTCATTTACCATGCTTAAGAAAAAAGTAGCAACGCAAATTGAAAAGTAACTGTTCATAAGGCCAAGCACCATAAACAAAATCCCGCCAAAAAACAATGAAAAAAATTGTGTGTAATAAAACCCAAATCGGTCGCTTATTTTACCGCCAATAAATGCGCCGGTTAAGGCTCCCAACCCATAAATTGCAACCACGTAACCAGCCTGCCTTGTATTGAAACCAATATGTTTGCAATACAAAGTCATAAACGGTAATACCATGGTACCGCTGCGGTTAATTAGCATAACAACAGCAAGTAACCACATACGGCGGCTTAGCCCTGTATAGGCATTCTTGTAAAGATTAAGGGTGGCACTTAGCATAAAAAAAGTGTAGCAAAGTTATTTATTTGCTACACTATCCTGTTTTTTTCTTAATACCGTTTATCAAAAATTGTTTAACACCCAATACAACACTTGTTTTAATTAACAAGCATGATTGTAGAATTTTATTGGTAAAGTATTTCGTAATATTCTTTTGCCATGCGGTTGCTATCAAACTGCCAACGCACATCACGCATGCCATTTTTTATAATTTGCCGCCACACTTCGGGGTTTTCGTAATACAATGGCAACACCTGGTTTTCTAAAATTTCGTACAGTTTGTTTAAATCATATTCATCCTGCTCACGCACACTTATGTTTTCATAATCAATTGGCGGTACTACAAAACCATTGTTACCATGATTAATAAATTCACAAATCCAGCCATCATTTGTACTGCAGTTTACAGCACCATTCATGGCTGCCGTCATACCGCTGGTGCCGCTTGCTTCCCTGGGTACACGGGGGTTATTAAGCCAAAGGTCTGATGCTTGTTTTAACCTTTTGCTTAAAGCAAGTTCGTAACCAACACAAACAGCTACATTATCATATTTTTTGCTTAAATGTACCAGCATATTAAAATCGCTGATGGCAGGATAATCAACCGGGTAAGGTTTTCCAGCCCATATAATTTGTACCGGGTATTTAGGGTTATTCAATAATGCTTTAAACCTTTCTTCATCACGTGTAATTAACTCGGCTCTTTTGTACCCTGCAAAACGACGTGCCCACACAATGGTAAATACATTGGGGTTAAAAAGTTTGCCGGTTTGGTCGGCCACCACTTCAAACGCACGCTTCTTTAAATACCATTTACGATCAATAAATCCATCTTCATTATGTGCTTCCATAAAGCGGTAGAGTTGCTTATCGGCCCAGTAATGCCAGTTTTGTGCATTGGTAATAGCTTTAATTTCGCAAATTCCATCAAACTTGCTCCATAGTTTTCTGCTTACATCTCCATGCAACTGGCTAACGCCATTTGCCAGTTTTGAAAACCGTAATGCTGCCAGCGAATGGTTGAAAAGATCACCCGTCATACCGGTAAGTTCTCTTACTTTTTCCAATTCTATCCCGCAGAAATAACCCATCTTTTCGCAAAGATGAATATCATGTTTTTCGTTACCGGCTTCTTCGGGAGTGTGGGTAGTAAACACCATGCGTTTTTTTACTTCTTCTTTACTGCCAAGTTTATTATACAGGTAAAATGCCGAGCTGAAAGCATGTGCTTCATTTAAATGATACAATTCGGGGTTAAAATTAAGTTCATCCATCAGTTTGGCGCCACCTACACCCAGTAAAATAAACTGTGCAACTTTTGTAGCTACATTGGCATCATACAAACGGTGTGTGATGGTTTGCGAAACATAATCATTTTCTGGTAAATCGGTGCTAAGTAAAAACAGCGGCGCTGTTTTAAAAGTTTCGGGATTAAGGTACCAGGCTTTAACCCAAACCGGGTGTTCGTGAATATCCACCTGGAATTTGATGCCGGTGTCTTCAAGAAAATTATAAATTTTTTCGTTCCATTGTACTTGTAAAGTTTGATCCTGGTTGCGAGCCTGGTCGTAATAACCGTATTTCCATAATATACCAATCCCTACAAGGTTTTGCCTTAGTTCATAAGCACTACGAATATGAGAGCCACTTAAAAAGCCCAGGCCACCGCTGTAAATCTTTAAGGGCTGGCTCACTGCAAATTCCATTGAAAAATAAGCTACTCGTTTATTATACTGTTCATCAATATGGTAGGGTACCGTAAAAGAAGAAAAATCCATAATGGGTTACTATTGGTTTAAGGCGCAATATTAATGGAAAAATAACAAAATCAATCATGTAAAATATACACTTTAGTTAATATCTACCAGGGCAGTGGCTTCTATTTCAATTAATAAATCGTCTTGTATAAGCCTTAATACTTCTACCATGGTAGCTGCCGGCTTAATGTTTTTAAATACCTCGCCGTGTGCTTTAGCAGCTTCTTGCCACCTGCCAATATCGGTTATAAACATCCTGGTACGTACCACATCATTCATAGTTGCGCCGGCTTTTTTCAGTGCTACTTCAATTTTCTTAAATATAAAACTGGCTTGTGCATACATATCTCCTTTACCAATTAGCTTATCTCCATCCATGGCAGTGGTGCCAGCTACCTCTATGGTATTTCCTACACGTACAGCTCTTGAATATCCTACAATTTCTTCCCAGGGCGATCCTGAACTTATATTTTTTCTCATATACCCAATTTTTATTACTTCAATGTACTAATTAAAAAAGTTGTACAGCAAAGAATTATTTTTTTATTTTAGAAATATTTTTAGATTTGTCTAAATTTTAATTTTATATACCATGAATTTTACAATTAGCGAAGAGAATTATATCAAGAGCATTTATCACCTGCAGCAACAAAGTGGCATAGTAAATACCAATTCTCTTGCTGCCCAAATGCACACCAGGGCAGCCTCGGTAACTGATATGCTGAAAAAACTTAAGAATAAAAAGTTACTTCAATACGAACGCTACAAAGGATTTAAGCTAAGTGAAACCGGGAAAAAAGTGGCCTTGCAGGTTGTACGCAAACACAGGCTTTGGGAATTTTTTTTAGTTGAAAAATTAAAATTTGACTGGGATAAAGTACATGCTATAGCCGAAGAATTAGAACATATCAGCAGCGATGAATTGGTACAGCGGCTTGATAATTTTTTGGGCAACCCTTCTTTTGACCCCCATGGCGACCCCATCCCTGATAAAAATGGCCGCATACCAACCATTAACCAACAAAACCTAACCAATATACCATTAAAAAAAACAGTAACTGTTAGTTCGGTTGGTAACCAGGCTCCGCAAATGCTGGAGATGCTGAAGCATTACAATATAGCATTGGGTACACAGGTATCTGTGCTTAATAAATTTGAATTTGACGGGTCGCTACAGATAAAGATTTTTAAACAAAACCCCTGTATCATTAGCGAGCAGGTAGCAAAAAATATTTTCGTTCATTATGCTGAGTAAAAAAATACATGAAGCTTCATTAAGTGAAGTACACAGTTCGGTTGATACTACCATTAAAAAAAATGGCTGGCGAAGAATCTTTTCATTTTTAGGCCCGGCATACCTGGTAAGTGTGGGCTATATGGACCCCGGCAATTGGGCAACTGACCTTGCCGGTGGCAGTAAATTTGGGTATTCTTTAATTTGGGTATTATTGATGAGCAACCTGATGGCGCTGCTTTTACAGGGGCTATCGGCCAGGCTTGGTATAGTAAGAGGTAGAGACCTTGCACAAGCTAACAGGGAGACTTATCCTAAAGCCATTAACTTTCTATTATACATTTTAGCAGAGATAGCTATTGCCGCCTGCGACCTTGCAGAAGTGCTGGGTATGGCCATTGGTATTCAATTGCTCACCGGCTTGCCATTGGTGTGGGGAGTATCTATTACAGTATTAGACACTTTTTTACTATTGTACCTGCAAAAACTGGGTATAAAAAAAATGGAAGCTTTTATTATTGCTTTAGTTGGAATAATTGGTATCTCTTTCCTGGTTCAAATATTTTTAGCCAAACCTGCTATAACAGAAATAGCTACTGGGTTTATTCCCAGGGCTATGGATAATGAAGCATTATATATTGCTATTGGTATTATTGGCGCAACCGTTATGCCACATAACTTATACCTGCATTCGGCTTTGGTGCAAACACGTAAAATTGACCGTACCGATGCAGGAATAAAACAAGCAATTAAATTTAACCGTATTGATACTACCATTGCATTAAACCTTGCCTTTTTTGTTAATGCAGCTATATTAATTGTAGCCGCTACTGTGTTTTTTAAAAGTGGAAATGTAGATATAGCCGAAATAAAAGATGCACACAGGCTGCTACCCCAATTTTTGGGTAATGTGGCGCCGGTACTATTTGCAATTGCACTTATTGCAGCAGGGCAAAGCAGTACCATTACGGGTACACTGGCAGGCCAGATAATTATGGAAGGATATTTAAGCCTGCGTATAAACCCTTTGTTACGAAGGCTCATAACAAGGCTGGTAGCTATTATTCCTGCTCTTATTGTAATCATTGTTTATGGCGAAAAAAATGTGGATGCCCTGCTTATTTTAAGCCAGGTAATTTTAAGCTTACAACTGGGATTTGCTATTATACCACTTATACATTTTGTAAGCGATAAAAAAACGATGGGCAAGTTTGTCATCAACCCTGTTCAAAAAATTTTAGCTTGGATTATTGCATCGGTACTTGTTTATTTAAACTTAAGGATGCTGGTTAATGAGATGAGTGATGTATTTACTTCGGGTGCCTGGTGGCAAAAAATATTACTGGTTGCTGGTGCAATAATTTGTATTGCATTGCTTGTATATATCATCATTAGCCCTTTTATTACTAAAACAATAAAACAAAGTTCAATAAAAATACATGCCGAAACCAATACACTTAAAGACCTGGGCATACCCGATTTTAAAAAGATTGCCATAGCGCTCGATTTTAGCGAAAAAGATTATAAACTACTTGCCTATGCTATTGGACAGGGCAAAAAGGATACACAATTTCTTTTAATACATGTTGTTGAGAGTGCCAGCGCCAGGATTTATGGAGATAAAAGTGATGATTACGAATCGAGGAAAGACAAGGAACAACTGGAATCTTACATTTTACAATTGAAAAATAAAGGGTTTATTGCCGAAGGGTATTTAGGATATAAAAACAGGGCCAAAGAAATTGTAAGATTAACAAAAGAAGCAGAGGCAGATTTACTGGTGATGGGAGCACATGGCCATGCAGGGTTTAAAGATTTTATTTATGGCGAAACGGTAAATACGGTAAGGCACGAATTAAAAATACCTGTATTGATTGTTAATGTGTAGCTAAGGCTGCTAATTCATCTTCTATTTTTTTATTCCAGGTTAATTGCTGTTTTCTGATTCGCCCGTTTGCTGTTTGCCCGTCATACGCATCTTGCATATTACCTAAAGATTCGATATACTCGTTGTAAATTTTTTCAACAAGCCGGCTGTAATTATTCCTGCTAAATGTTGTTTGTTTTAGCTTATTTATAAACCGGCAGGCATTTATATAAGTAATATCATAATGGTGTTGTTCGTGAGTTAATGCATACTCTGTATCCATATCTTTTTTAACCCACGATTTCTTTTTATCAAAATAGCAAAAAACAGTAACTACCACATCCATCCGGTTATTAACTCCATTCATGTTTAACCGGTAGCCAAATCCCGATTCTGTTACAGCGGCCGCAGGGCTTTCAGCATCGGGCCTGCCTTTAAAATCGGCCCAGGTTAATTTTTTATCAGTATTGTAATATAAGGTATCGCTATTATTTAAATGGCTTACCTGTAACCATTTTATGGTTACTGTAAATTGTGCCCTGGCTGTAATTGAAACCAAACAAAAAATAATAAGGAAATATTTTTTTATCATAGAGTAGTTGCAAGATAATGTAATTCAATTTTTAATTTTATTTGCCTATCCTGTTCCACATCAGATTTACAATATCATTAACAGCAATTTTTTCCATGCATTTAAAGTGTCCACGGGGGCATTTTTTATACCCGATTTTACTACAGGGGCGGCACCACAGTTTATTTATTTCCACCACATCAAACTGCTGCCTGTTGTTACTACCGTAATAAGGATACATTCCAAAAGCAGGTACGGTATTGCCCCAAATTGAAATAACGGGTTTTTGCAAAGCGGCTGCAATATGCATCAGACCTGTATCATGTGTAATTATCAATTTAGCACTTTTTACCAGCGATGCAGATTCGTTGAGATTAAATTTTCCGCAGGCATTGTAAATCTTTATATCATCTAATGCAGCAATTGCTTTTCCATCTTCATAATCTTCTTTACCGCCAAGCAATACAATAGGATGATTAATAGAAGTACACAAATTTTTTAATTTATGCAGTGGCATTTTTTTTGTAGCAAGGGCGGCGCCTATTACAATACCCACATATCCATGAATATGCGATGCTGGCAAATCATCACTTTTTATTTCATCCGTTTTAGGAATAAAATAGTCAAGCCCTAATCCATCATTAACCACTCCCAGCGATGCTACGGTTTCCATATAACGGTCTACAATATGTTTTGCAGGCAGTGTATTAATTTTAAAATTTGTAAGTATGAATTTTTCGATATTCAGTTTATTAAATGAAAAAGAGGGTACTTCTTTAAGAAACCTTTTGATACGAAAGGTTCGCAGGTTATGGTGCAGATCGATAATATAGTCATAGGCTTCTGTCTTAAGTTCGTGCAACATCAGCTCAAAACTATCGTCAAGTGTATGTACTTTATTGATATAAGGATTTTGAACCAGGATATTTTTAAACGCATGCTTGGTAAGAAAATGAATTTCGGCATCGGGATATTTTTTTCGCAGGCAACGTATTACCGGTGTGGTTAAAACAATATCACCAATAGAAGAAAAACGTATGATCAGGAATTTTTCCAATGTTTATTTTTCAACATAATTTAAATCTTTACCAAAAGTTTCTTTGGTATAATATGCAGCTATCAAAGTTATCACCATAATTATTATAGCTGCCATCCAGCCACCGGTATAATAATCGGTAAGGCTGCGTAACCATTTAAATAAAGGAATAATAAATATTGCCAGCATACCTCTTATCATATTGGGAATGGTGGTGGCGGCTGTTGCCCGTAAATTAGTACCAAACTGCTCGGCACCCATAGTAATAAAAATTGCCCAAAAACCAGTGCCAAAGCCAAGTCCTGCACATATCCAATACATTTTTGCGGCTGTGCCGTTCCATTGTATGGTAAAAAACAATAGCATGAACAAGCCGGTGATAAAATAAAAAAGATACAATGCCAGTTTACGGCTTTTAAACCACTGGCTTATAAACCCGATAAGGATATCGCCAATTGATATGGCTACATACGAATACATAATTGCTTTGCCCGGGTCTATTTTTTCTTTGATGCCCATCCTTATACCAAACTCATTTGAAAAAGCAACCAGTACGCCAATTACAAACCATGTAGGCAAGCCAATAAGTATACTGCTGAAATATCTTTTAAACCTGTCGGCATTATTAAACAGCATAATGAAATTTCCACGCTGTACATCCATTTTCCTTACTTCCTTAAACATACCCGATTCAAAAACAGAAATGCGTAGTAACAATAATAACAAACCAAGTGCACCACCAATATAATAACAAGTACGCCAATGAAAATTTTCTTTCATAATAAATGCTACCACAGCGCCGGTTAAACCAATACCCGCCACCATTGATGTTGCTATGCCTCTTTTTTCTTTTGGTATAAGTTCAGATACAAGAGTAATACCAACACCCAGTTCGCCTGCCAAACCTAGGCCAGCTAAAAAGCGTATAATTTTATATTGCTCAATGGTAGTAACCATGCCATTAGCAATATTGGCAAGCGAATAAAATAAAATGCTGCCAAACAAAACTGCCAGCCTTCCTTTTTTATCGGCAATGATACCGGCAATAATTCCCCCAATCATTAAACCTGCCATTTGCCATTGTAATATGGCTTCGCCTTCAATAGTAATTTGTTCGGGAGTTAATCCTAAAGAAACAAGGCTTTCAATACGAATAATGGCAAAAAGCAACAGGTCGTAAATATCTACAAAATAGCCAAGGGCGGCTGCTATTACTGCAATACTGTATAAAGATTGATTAGATTTTTGCAGATTCATTTTCCGGTTTTTTCTTTTTACCAAAAAATAATTTTATAAGTACCGGGCCGGTAGTTACCAATACAATGGCTATAACAATCATTTCAAGATGTTTTTCCAGGTCGATACCAAACTGGTTTTTTGTAAAGGCATTTAGATAATGGCCTATAAAAAGCATTGAAACCACCCAGGCAATACACCCGATGATGTTGTAAAAACCAAATTTCTTTTTATCCATGCCCACTATGCCTGCCACAATGGGGGCAAATGTGCGTATAAAAGGTAAAAACCTTGCAAAAACAATTGCACCGCCACCATGCTTATCATAAAAATCTTTTGCCTGGTGCAGGTATTTTTGTTTAAACAGCAATCGGTCTTTCCAGTTGTACATGGCAGGGCCTACTTTACGGCCTGTAATATAACCAACTGTGTTTCCTAAAATACCGGCTGTGGTGCATAAAGCAGCTATAATCATCAGGTTTAAAAAATCGCTCCCTGTATTTAAAGAAACAGAATCAACCAATGGCGTACTTAAAATTCCTGCCACAAACAATAAAGAATCGCCGGGAAAGAAAAAACCTATAAATAAACCGGTTTCGGCAAAAATTATCAATAGCAACAGCCACAGGCCGCCGTAAATGATATAAAACATAGGTGTTAACAGGTCGGTCCAGGTAAATTTTTTATTTAGAATAACCTGGTGCAAATCGCTTATCTCTTTTACAGCAACAGTTTTTGTTTTATATCCATCGTTTGTAATTAGCAACGAATCTTCAGATCCTATTGAAATAGTAACAAGGCCATCTTTATCAGTATTGTAATTTGTATTATTAATTAAGAATTTTGTATTGCCAATTCCTTTTTTATATTGATTAATTAGTTTAACAGTAATTGTATCATTTGCATAAATATTGCAAACAGAAAAGAAAAGGAAGAAAACAAAAAAAATAAATCGTATCATAAATACAGGTTGCAGTATTTTTTAAAAATACTTTGTTGATAATTACAGCTTCATTAAAATATTTTTGACGAGGAATCTGCAATGGTACCAATAAAATTAATCGGGTACAAACTCCAGTGCTTTTTTATCATCAAATTCGCCCTCCCATCGTGCAATTACACAACTAGCCAGGCAATTGCCCATTACATTTACCGAAGTACGGGCCATATCCATCAGTTCATCAATACCATATATAGCCATAATAGGCCAAATAGGAAAGTTAAATGTTGCTGCAGTTGCAATTAAAATAACCAATGATGCCCTTGGCACGGCAGCTACACCTTTACTGGTGAGCATAAGGGTAAGGCCAATAATAACCTGCTCGCCAAACGACAGGTGCATACCTGCAGCCTGTGCCACAAAAATAGAAGCCAGCGAAAGGTATAATGTTGTTCCATCTAAATTAAAAGTGTAACCGGTTGGTATAACAAATGAAACTATTTTACGGGGCACACCAAATTTTTCCATATTCTCTAAAGCCAGTGGCAGAGCCGAATCGGAGCTGGTGGTAGCAAATGCAATAGATACCGGTTCTTTAATAGCTTGTACAAATTTTTTTAAAGGAAGTTTTATATACCAGGCTATTGGTAAAAAAACAACCAATATAAATATCAGTAGTGCTACATACAACGAAACCAAAAGCAGTGCAAGATTTTTTAAAATATCAATACCCAGGTGCCCCACAGTTATAGCAATGGCAGCGCCTACACCAAACGGTGCAAAGTACATAACCATGTTGGTAAACTTAAACATCGTTTCAGAAAGGCTTTCGGCGAACTCCACCATGGGCCGTTTCTTTTCATCTTTAAGAAATACCAGTGCAATGGCAAACAAAACACTAAACACTACTATAGGCAATACATTTCCTTCAAAAACCGATTTGATGATGTTTTCGGGGAAGATATCTATGATATGGTCTTGCCAGTCTTTACCGGGTGCATCGGGTAATTTGCTTAATAAATTTTTATCGTGTGGTACTCCTGCACTGTCGAGTACAGTTATAATTTTTTGTTGTAATTGTTTTTCGGAAGATTTTGGAAGCTCAAGCTTAGCAGGTATAGTAATACCATGACCTGCTTTTGTGATATTAATAACTCCCAGCCCAATGATAAGTGCAATGGTAGTTACCAATTCAAAATACAAGAGGCTTTTCCAGCCCATACGTCCTACCTGTTTTAAATTACTATGGCTGGCAATACCTACAACCAGTGTACCAAATAAAAGTGGCGCCACTATAGTTTTTACCATTCGTAAAAATATAGTGCTAAGAAATTTAAGGTTATGAGTAAAATCGGGAAAATCTAAACCAATTTCCACACCAATAGCCATGGCCACCAAAATCCAGGTGGTAAGCGATCGTTTAAAGATGGCATATAAGATTAAAGCTGCCAGTAAAAACCAGCGAAGCCCAAATAAAAGCTGGTTGGGTATTGTAACAATATTCTCAAAATGCAAAAAATAAAGGATTGCCAGTAATGAGAATATGCCCAATGAAATAAAACCGAAACGTTTGGCCATTTTTAATCTATAAATTTAATAATCTAAACAGAATCGCAATATAATATATAATGCCTGTAAGTACCCATATTATATCAAAAATGTATCAATGGTTATTTATTTAACGATTTTATGCTTACTTTTCAGTTTATTATATTAAACAAAAACAAACTGACATGAGTATTTTCGTAAGAAAACCAATGGATGTTTTACTTAATGAAGCATCAGAAACTGGTTCGCATACATTAAAACGTACCCTTGGCGCCGCTGGGCTGGTTGCCCTGGGTATTGGCGCTATTATTGGCGCAGGCTTATTTTCTATTACCGGTATGGCCGCTGCCAATCATGCCGGGCCCGCAATTACCATTTCATTTGTTGTAGCTGCTTTAGGATGCCTGTTTGCAGGTTTGTGTTATGCCGAGTTTGCATCTATGATTCCTGTGGCAGGTAGTGCATACACCTATTCGTATGCAACCATGGGTGAATTTATTGCCTGGATTATTGGTTGGGATTTGGTATTGGAATATGCAGTAGGCGCCGCCACTGTAGGTATAAGTTGGAGCCGTTACCTGGTTAAATTTTTAGAAGGTTTTGATATACACCTGCCGCATGCGCTAACCGCCGGCCCCTGGGACGGTGGAGTTATTAATTTACCGGCAGTGGGCATTATTGTATTAATGAGTTTATTGTTAATTAAAGGAACAAAAGAAAGTGCCACCGTTAATGCCATTATTGTTGCCATTAAGGTTTCTGTAGTTTTGATTTTTATTTTTCTTGGATGGAAATACATTAACAATGCCAACTACACACCTTACATTCCAGAAAATACAGGCAATTTTGGCGATTTTGGTTTTAGTGGTGTAATAAGAGCTGCTGCCATTGTATTTTTTGCATATATTGGTTTTGATGCGGTAAGTACAGCAGCACAGGAAACCAAAAATCCTAAAAGAGATATGCCCATTGGTATTCTTGGCTCATTATTAATTTGTACCATCCTATATATACTGTTTGCACATGTTATGACAGGGGTTACCAATTACACCTCCTTTGCAGGTAAAGATGGTATTGCACCGGTAGCAGTTGCCATTGACCACATGGGTACAGCAAATGCAAGTGGTGTGGTTACACCCGATTATCCCTGGCTAAACCGTGCTATTATTGTTGCCATCCTGTTTGGTTATTCTTCTGTTATTTTAGTAATGCTGATGGGGCAATCGAGGGTTTTTTACAGTATGAGTAAAGATGGTTTGATACCAAAAATATTTTCTACCGTAAATCCAAAATCGCAAACACCTGCAAAAAGTAATTTACTGTTTATGTTGTTTGTAAGTTTATTTGCAGCATTTGTACCTGCACGGGTAGTAGGCGAAATGACAAGTATTGGAACATTATTTGCCTTTATACTTGTATGTATTGGTATTTGGGTGATGAGGGTAAAAATGCCTGAATTGCCAAGAGCTTTTAAAACACCACTTGTTCCAATAGTTCCTATCCTGGGAATTTTAGTATGCTTGTTTATGATGGTGTTTTTACCGCCCGATACATGGATACGGTTATTGGTGTGGATGCTGATTGGCCTTGATATATACCTGATGTACGGATCAAAATACAGCCATTTAGGCAATGGTACCACTTCAAGAATAGGTATGAAATCTGCAAGGTTATCGGGTATTGTTATGAGTGTACTGTTGGGCATTGTTGGTTTCCTGCACCAGTATGCTGCCGGTTTTGATACCGACCGTACCTTACTTTATATTGCAATTATTTTTGCCGTAATACATTTAATTATTTACGGCAGCAAATTAGGAAGGCCTGAAAAAGACTAAAGATTAGTTTTTAAAAGATAAAATATCCGGCACTTGTAGCCGGATATTTTTTTAAACCCATGTATGTTTAAAAGATTAGCAAGACAAACACATGCTGTGTTATCCATGTAACGATAGTTGCATCACATAATCATTCATAAAATACCCATTGCCAATATCAAAATCGGCTGTTTCTATTATTTTAAAACCTAATTTTTCATAAAACAAAGCAGCATTGTTATGACGGTTCACCTGCAGTTGTAAATAACTGCCGCCTTTATCTTTTATTTGGTTAACAATATAGTTAATGATAAACCTGCCGGTTCCTTTTCCCTGTTGTGTAGCTAAAATATAAATCTTGTTCAGTTTCCAGGTGCAGGGTTTTATTTCATTATACGATGCAAAGCCTATCGCTTCGTTATCATCATATACTATAATAAACGTGCACCCCTCCTCTTCTATTTGCTTTTGCAGCGATGCAGGGCTGTACATCATATCAAGCATATATGCTATCTGCTGCTGGCTGATGATGTGGCTATATGTTTGTGGCCAAATACTAAATGTGAGCCTTCGAATTAAAGGAATATCTTTTATCCCCGCATTTAAAATAGAAAGCATTATTTCACTTTTATGCGTAATGTAGGTGCATACATAATTCGCCCCTGGGTATCTTTTACAATAATGTCGAAGAAAAACAATTCATCGCCCGGTTTCAACTGCTCTTTTAAAATGTTTTTCCAAATAGTGGGTAATGGGGTTACTTTAAACAAATCGGATACATTGCTTACAACGGGTGTTACCTTTCCTGTTTCCTCATCTTCGGTAACGGCCTTGCGTTTGTACATGAGCTGGTAAGAAGATATGCTGTAATTATTTTTTTTATCGTCGGTAATTTTTAGTGGCAAAGCAACCAATTGAATGGCTTCTTCTTTTACCACCATTACCGAATCTGATCTTATACCCAGTGTAGTGGTAAGTTTTGGCGGTGTAAATTTTTGAAAAGCTTTAGATGCAGCAGGCTTTGTATTTTGTGCCTGCATACAATTGCAAGTAAATAATACAAACAAAATGAATACATATTTTACAATATTAGCCATGGCTTTTGTTTTATTTATAAACGAAAGTACATAACTATTATAAACTGATTAAAGCTTTAACGCATTGTTGACAAGCTCTCCTCAATGGTCTTAATCCTTGCTTCGGCATCGGCCTTCTTTTTTCTTTCAAGCGCAATCACTTCAGGCTTAGCGTTTGAAACAAATTTTTCGTTGTTGAGTTTTTTCTCTACCGACAGTAAAAAACCTTTCTGGTGCTCCAGGTCTTTCAACAGGTCGCTTTTTAATAAAGATGTATCAAGCTTTTTATCTGTCTTTAAATAAAATTTATCTTTTTCAACTGTTACAATAATTGTATTGTTTACTGCTTCACTTGTAAACACAAGTTCATCGGCATTTACCTGTTTGTTTAATATACTTACAATAGGATGGTAGCTTTCTTTAGAAGCAGTTTCAATAAACAGCTTTATAGTTTCTTTTGGCTTAAGCTGGTTTTTATTTCTTCCGTCACGTAAAGCGGTAATTACTTTTTTTAATAGTTCGCCATGTGCTAGTACAGTTTCATTGGCAGTATTAACCCATTCAAATTGTTTTATACATACATCATCTGTTCTTTCATTAAGCAAATGATAAATTTCTTCTGTAACAAACGGCATGAAAGGATGCAGCAATTGCATCAGTTCTTCAAAATATTGGATTGTTTTTTTATACACAGCAGCATCAACCGGCTCATCAAATCCCGGTTTTATCCATTCAAGGTACCAACTGCAAAAATCATCCCATATCAAACTGTAAATAGTTTTCAATGCTTCGCTCAGGCGAAACTGTTTCATCAGTTCATCAACTTCTGTTTTTACTTTTTTAAGCCTGTTACTAAACCATTCAATAGCAAAATTGCCTGTAGTGGTTTGTACTGCATCATTTGCCAGCAACCTTCCCTCCCACATCTTTACCAGCTTTAAAGCATTCCACATCTTATTATTAAAATTCCTTCCCTGTTCTAAGCTGTTTTCATCAAACATAAGGTCGTTTCCTGCGGGCGATGAAACTAATATTCCAAAACGTACAGCATCGGCGCCGTATTTATCAATCAGTTCCAAAAGGTCGGGGCTATTGCCAAGGCTCTTGCTCATTTTACGGCCAAGCTTATCTCTTACCATACCTGTAAAATAAACATCATTAAATGGTATCTGTTTTTCGTATTCCATACCGGCCATTACCATGCGTGCTACCCAAAAGAAAATAATATCCTGCCCCGTAACCAAAACCGAGCCGGGGTAATAATATTTTATTTCATTGTTGCCCGGTTGGGTTATACCTTTAAAAACTTCTATAGGCCATAGCCATGATGAAAACCATGTATCCAGCACATCTGCATCCTGTGTTAATTCTGCATCAGCTATTGCATATTTTGTTTTAAAAATTTCTTTTGCTTCCTGTAGGGTTTCTGCAACAACCATTTTCCCGCTATCATCATACCAGGCCGGTATTTGCTGCCCCCACCAAAGTTGCCGGCTAATGCACCAGTCTTTCACATTCTCTAACCAATATTTGTAGGTTGCTAAAAATTTATCGCCCGGATGAATTTTTATATCGCCATCCACAACGGCTTTTAGCGCTGGTGTTGCCAGTTCTTTCATTTTTACAAACCATTGCGTACTAATCCTGGGCTCTACCACCACACCTGTACGCTGGCTGTAACCTAACCTTGTTGTGTATTCTTCTTCTTTTATTAAAAATTGTTTTTCCTGTAACTCTTTTATAATTTTTTTACGTGCCGTAAACCTGTCTTCGCCAACATAAATTTGAGCAGCCGGGCTCATTGTTCCATCGGCATTAATGGTATCCACAATTTCAAGATGATGTTTAAGGCCAAGGTTATAATCATTTATATCGTGTGCAGGAGTAACTTTTAATGCGCCAGTTCCAAATGCAGTATCAACATAATCATCAAAAATTATTGGTATGCGGCGGTTAATCAACGGCACTATTGCAAAGGCACCTTTTAAATGTTTATAACGTTCATCATTGGGGTTAACACAAATAGCGGTATCGCCCATAATAGTTTCGGGGCGCTGTGTTGCAATGATAATACCATCAACACCCGCTGCAGCATTTATTGCATTGCCATTTGCATCTTCGAGCCTGTAACACAAATAATAAAGTTTACCGGTAATGTCCTTGTATTCCACTTCTTCATCGCTTAAGGCTGTTTTTGCAGATGAATCCCAGTTTATCATCCTTGCACCACGGTAAATCAACCCTTTTTGGTACAGGTCGATAAAAACTTTTATCACTGCTTTGTAATAATGGTCGTCCATTGTAAAAGTGGTACGGTTCCAATCAACACTGCAGCCTAATCTTTCAATTTGGTTATAGATGATGCCGCCATATTTATCTTTCCATTCAAATGCATATTTTAAAAACTCTTCCCTGGTTAAACTATTTTTATCAATACCTTTTTCTTTAAGCATGGCCACCACTTTAGCTTCGGTGGCAATGGAAGCATGGTCGCTGCCGGGCACCCAACAAGCATTAAAGCCGCTCATACGGGCTTTACGTACCAATACATCCTGTACGGTTTCGTTCAATGTATGGCCCATATGTAATACACCGGTAACATTTGGTGGAGGAATCACCACGGTAAAAGCAGGCCTGCCATCGGGTTTGCTGTTAAAATATCCCTTATCAAGCCAATGCTTGTACCATTTTGATTCAACCGTTGCAGGCTCAAAATTTTTAGTGAGTTCCATATTTACTGATACTTAATTTGTAAGTGTGCAAAAATACAAAAAAGCAGGTTTGTATATTTAGGCAGAAAAGGCTGATAAACCAGGGAAATAGTTACTAGTTTTTAAACAAGCCCCGGCATATACTTATTTTATTTACAGGAATTACTTACTGGCGCTCCAGCAATTTCTTTTTTTGTGCTTCGTATTCTTCTTTGGTTAATGCGCCTTGTTTATATAAATCGTAAAGTTTTTTTATTTCGTCGGCAACCATCAAATTTTTTAAATCGCCTGAAGGTTCTTGCGTTTTGGTTTCAACAGGTTTTGCTTTTTCTTTTATTTCGGTGGCAGGTATTTTTACAATTTGTTTTTTAAATTCTGCAGGCACAGTAAGCTCATCGGCATTTATGGCATCATCAAAAAAAACAATAATCTCTATATCTTCCTGCTTGCCTGCTTTGTAAGTAACCTTGCCAAATACCATAATGCTATAATCATCCTGCCCCGAATTTTTAAACCGCCTAAGCTTATCTACTTCAATAATGCTGTTTTGAAGGTTATAAGTATCAGTACGGTATTGCCTGAATTTGATGTATTTAAAATAACCTGCTTCTGATGTGCCATTGGCCAGATGTAACACCTGCCCTTTATAAATTTTATACCCGCCTGAAGTATATAGTGTATCATGCTGAAAGCGTGGTAATACATTCTGTGCAGATGAGAATAAAGGGCAAAGCAGTATGAGGAATATTATTTTTTTCATTGTTTAAAATATTATTGCATGAATATTCTGAATACAAAAAGCAGGTAAAATCTCCTTGATAAAGTAACGAAATTTTATTTAAACACCTACCCTAAACTGAATTAATTGATGAGTAAATGTAACTTTTAGCTCATGAAAAAGTTTTGATACACAACACGGCAAAACCGTAAATGCAGGTAAGCACAAAAATACCTTTTGCTGTTTTGTCTTTATGACTGTTGATGTAAATGGTAAACAGGAGTGCATTCACCATTAACGCAAGGCTTAATGCAACTGTAAAAGTGCGGTGCCCCTGCTCCAGGTACATATATTGAAACAATTCTTTAAAGCCAAAGGAGCTAAACTTAACAAACTTAAAAATAAGGATACCCAAAACAGGGCCTATAAAACCAAGAATGGCGCCAAACAAAAAATTATCTTTTTTAAATATCATTTGAAGAGGTTCTTTTTTTCCAGTTGTTTTTTCAATGTGTAATCAGTTAAATCAAACTGTACAGGCACCAGGCTTATGTAATTATTTTTAAGCGCCCACACATCGGTATCTTTTCCTTTATCAAAATTGATAAACTCGCCTGTAAGCCAGTAATAATTTTTACCATGCGGATCGGTGCGTTCAGAAAACTCTTCTTTGTATTTTGCGTAAGCCTGTTTGCATATTTTGATACCTTTAATAAGTTGGAGCGGTACGGCTGGTATATTCACATTCAGCAAAAGGTGTTTATCCATTTTACCAGCCAGCAGGGTACGAACTATTTTCTCGATATAAAATTTTGAAGCAGTAAAATCAGCTTCTACACTATAATCGAGCAATGAAAAACCAATACTGGGAATACTTTCAATAGCCGCTTCCATGGCAGCGCTCATGGTACCGCTGTAAATAACATTAATAGAATGGTTGGCGCCGTGATTGATACCGCTAAGGCAGATATCGGGTTTGCGGTGTAAAATTTTATCAACTGCCAGTTTTACACAGTCAACCGGCGTGCCGGTAGTTTGCCAGGCTTCAGTAGTACCAAATAAATCAACTTTATGCATTCGTAAGGGTTGGCCAATAGTAATGGCATGCCCCATTCCGCTTTGTGGTTTATCGGGTGCCACCACCACCACTTTACCAAGGTGCCTAACGGCTTCTACTAAATTTCTAATACCGGGAGCAGTTATTCCGTCGTCGTTTGTAATAAGGATAATGGGTTTTTCTTTCTTCTTCGCCATGTAAGTTTAGTTCGTTTTATTAAATACGGAACAAAGGCCTTGCTATTTCAGACCTGAAAGGCCAGGGTATCATTGCCAGTATAATCAATAACGCTATTCCAAAATAAATTAGTGTGCGTTTATGTTTTTGTACATCTGTATCGGCTTTTTTAACCATGGTACGGCCCACATGTACCAGCATCCAGGCAATAATCATCATCAGTGCATGTTCTACTGCAAAAAAGCGTTCGCCGGGGTTTTTCATCACCTCTGCCATACCTTCTCTCACCCTATCGAACCACATACCGGTAAAATACAAAATCATCCCCATCAATAATTGAAGGTCGCAACTAATCATAAAGAAAAGGCTCAATTTATTATCACTGTTTTTATATTCTCTTTTTGAAATAACAGCAAACAACGCAGCAATTACTGCCCAAACGCCAAAAATTAAAACAACCCAACGAAGTAAATTATGTATTACCAATGAATAGTTCATAATAAAAAGATTTGTTACAAAAATAAGGCAAGTGCTTTAAATGTTATTATAGCCAGGATGAAAAGGTAACTACCATTGCTAACCGGTGTAAAAAATATTTTTTTAATAACTAAATTTATTAGTATATTTGTGCTAACCAAATTAGTTTACCATGTCATTAGCAGGCCAAAACCTAAAATATCTTCGCAAACTACGTGGATGGACACAAGAAGAATTTGCCCACAAGCTTGGAATTAAACGTTCGCTGATAGGCGCCTATGAAGAAGAGCGGGCCGACCCCCGTTTAGAAGTGCTTGAAATTTTAGCCGATATGTTCAAGCTATCGCTTGATGAACTATTATTAAAAGACCTTAGTGTTGTATCTGAAAACTATATGGCAAAACGGCGGCAGCAAAAAATGATGAATGCCCCCAGGAACCTGATTCATTTTGTACCGGTAAAAGCAGCAGCCGGTTACCTGGCAAGCTTTGCCGATACAGAGTTTATTGATGAATTAAATACTTTTACCCTGCCCATGTTATCGGGCGGTAATTTCCGTGCATTTGAAATTATTGGAGATAGCATGTTGCCTACACCTAGTGGCAGCATCATTGTAGGCGAAAAAATTGAAGATATAAGTGATATAAAAAATAACCAGGCATATATTGTAGTAAGCCGTAATGAAGGAATTGTATATAAAAGAATAGAAAAAAACAACCGTGCAAAAAACAAGCTTACCCTAATTAGCGATAACCCGCAATACCAGCCTTACCAGGTAAATGCTGAAGATATAATGGAACTATGGCAGGCGCAAATGGTGATAAGCAAGGTAAGCAATCAGCAACGATGGGATGTAAACTCATTGGCCAGCATGGTGAATAACCTGCAAAGCCAGGTAAGTACATTGAAAAAGAAAATGAATTAAACGGGTTTACAATTACAGTACAATAATGAGGCAATGAATGCAAATGAATTACTGGTTTTAAATTTTGAAGAAGTGCGCCGCAGGAGTATAAAAGTATGGAAAGCCATTTCGGAAGAAGATCTTTTTTGGAAGCCCGATACACAGGCTATGAGTTGTTTTGAAATGATAAGGCATGTGCTGGAAGCTGAAAATATTTTTCACCATATTGTACTCAAAAGAGGTGTACTTGGCAATTATGAATGCCCGTTAACCGGCAACCCTTACACCACCGTAGATGACGAACTAAAAAATGCACAGCCTTACAGGGAAAAGTTTTTAAAAATGGTGCATTCGTTTACGGCAAAAGAATTGGAAGAAGTGTACATAACCCGTAAAGAAAAAAAACAACACCGTAAACTGGGCGATTACTTATTACGCATTGCTTACCACGAAGCTGTGCATACAGGGCAACTGCTCGACTATTTACGCACATTAAATTCACCCAGGGCCAATATTTGGGATTAGCTTTTACCTTTATTGATATGTAAGCCACATGACTATTAACACACATTCAGATACATCGATTAATAATTAAAAAACACAGTTATGATTAAACTACAGATCATTGGCAACCTTGGAAAAGATTGCATTGTTAAAGAAATTAACGGCAAGCACGTTATCAATTTTAGTGTAGCACACACCGAACGCTTTAAAGATTCGCAGGGTAATCAAAAAGAAAGAACCACCTGGGTTGAATGTGCTTACTGGACCGACAGGACAGCCATTGCACCTTATCTTTTAAAAGGCACTACTGTTTATGCCGAAGGTGCGCCGGAAGCTGATCCTTACACCAACAAAGAAGGGCAGCCAGCCGCCACTTTGCGTATGAGGGTTCAAAACATACAGTTATTAAGCAGTAACAGAGACCAGGGTTCAAACCAGGGTAACGTTTCCAATGCCGGCCTGGCAACAGCACCGGTTGTAAAAACCGAACCTGTAGCTTCAACAGCACCCGTTGACGATTTGCCATTTTAGTAAACTGAATTTTACAAGAGGCTGTTTCATACAAAAATTTTTTTATCACTCAACACAGCAAAGTCTTAAATTCAATTTTAAACTTTGCTGTTTTAATAAGTTAATCCTGCAAGTGTGATATAAACATTTGATTTTTGCAACAGCCTCTTTTTTTATCACTAATACTACCTGCATTTTACACATGTATCAACTGGTGTGTTTCTTTTATAACCCCCATTACAAAAACACTCTGCACATTTCCCATATTTTCCTGCTGGCTTAATTTGTTTACATGAAAATCGTAATAAGCATTCATATCCCTGCAAATCACTTTAAGCATAAAATCAAATTCTCCGCTTATGCTGTAACATTCAATTACTTCATGCAATTCATTTATTGATTTAATAAACTTTGCACCTGCATTTTTACTGTGTTCTTTTAACGATACATAGCAAATCACCATCAGGTTTAAATCAACTTTATATTGATCAACCAATGTTACATATTGTTTAATAACACCTTTTTCTTCCAACTGTTTTATACGATCATGTACCGGCGTAGTACTTAAGTGAATCTTTTCCGAAATTTCTTTAACAGTTACTCTTGCATTTTGCTGCAGCATTGCAAGTATTGCCAGGTCTTTCTTATCAAGGGTAAAGCCAGCCATAGTTGATTTTTCTTTTTTGCCTGCTTTTGTCATAAATTACTGGTATTTTATCCTGTAAAATACAATTTTAATAGAACTATTTCCTTAATATTTAAAACATATTGGAATATTATCCTGCAAACAGTACATTTGCACTCTAAATTAAAAACCATGTCAACATTACCAAAAAGCGCCATTGATTTTAAGCTTGCCAACAAGGTTAAAGATATGAGCCTGGCCGAATGGGGCCGTAAAGAAATTATGTTAGCCGAAGCAGAAATGCCTGGCTTAATGGCTATCCGTGCCGAGTACGGGCCTTCGCAACCATTAAAAGGTGCAAGAATTGCAGGATGCTTACACATGACCATTCAAACAGCAGTTTTAATTGAAACCTTAACTGCATTGGGTGCAGAAGTTAAGTGGAGTTCTTGTAATATTTTCAGTACACAAGACCAGGCTGCAGCTGCTATTGCCGCTACAGGTGTAGGAGTTTTTGCATGGAAAGGTCAAACACAAGAAGAAAGTGACTGGTGTATTGAACAAACATTATTTTTTGGTGGGCCAGACCGACCATTAAATATGATACTTGATGATGGTGGTGATTTAACTAACATGGTATTTGATAAATATCCAGAGTTGATACAACATGTAAAAGGATTAAGCGAAGAAACCACTACCGGTGTACACCGTTTATACGAGCGCATGGAGAAAGGTACTTTACCTATCCCTGCCATAAACATCAACGACTCTGTTACCAAATCTAAATTTGATAACAAGTATGGTTGTAAAGAAAGCCTGGTAGATGCTATACGCCGTGCAACCGATGTGATGATGGCCGGTAAAGTAGCAGTTGTAGGTGGATATGGTGATGTGGGTAAAGGCTCTGCTGCATCATTAAGAGGTGCAGGTTGCAGGGTGCTTGTTACTGAGATTGATCCGATTTGTGCATTACAAGCTGCTATGGATGGTTACGAAGTAAAACCAATGATAGAGGCTGTTAAAGAAGCTGATATTATTGTTACTGCTTCGGGCTGCCGCGACCTGATAACAGAAAAACATTTCCGTTTAATGAAAGACAAGGCTATTGTTTGTAATATCGGCCACTTTGATATTGAAATTGATATGGCATGGCTTAATGCAAAATATGGTAATACCAAAAATACCATCAAGCCACAGGTAGATATGTATAACATTGATGGCAAAGATGTGATTGTACTGGCAGAAGGACGCCTTGTAAACTTGGGTTGTGCAACCGGCCACCCTTCATTTGTAATGAGTGCTTCATTCACCAACCAAACCCTTGCACAAATTGAACTGTGGAACAACAGCGAGAAATACGAAAACAAAGTGTATGTATTACCTAAGTTTTTGGATGAAAAAGTTGCCCGTTTACACTTATCAAAAATTGGTGTGGCATTAGATGAGTTAACAGCTGAACAAAGCGCTTATTTAGGTTTACCAAAAGAAGGGCCTTATAAAACTGATGCTTATAGGTATTAATAATTTAAAAACATTCGCTACCTGTTTCTTTAAGCGATAATAAATTAAAAAAAATCCCGCTTGTTATGCACAAGCGGGATTTTTTGTGCCTTCATAAAACCGCTTATTATTGATTAAGTGTTTAAAATACTTACAGATATAAACTGTAATTTTATAACTCTTTACACTTAGTTCAATCACAATTTTGTATAATTAAAAATGAAAAAAGTTTTATTTACTGTAGCATGTTTTTGTACCTGTCATTTCATTTTTGCACAAAAAGTTGAAATGCCTTTAGCTAAGTTCAAAACCGGAGATAATGTAACCTATAGTTATCCTGTTACGGATGACAGGCAGTGGGGAACTATTAAACCTGATATGATATGGGAAACCCAGGGTTATGATAATTATGATGGTTATGCCTGGTACCGTTTTCATATTACACTACCAAAATCTATAAAAGAAAACTCATTATGGAAAGATACGTTACGCATAAACCTTGCAAAAGCAGATGATGCCTGTGAAGTGTTTTTTAACGGAACAAAAATTGGTAAATCGGGCTCGTTTCCAAGTGATACTGCAGGATATATATCAACCTGGAATAAAAAACAGGAATACCATATTGCAGCCAATAGCCCGTTTATAAACTGGGGCGCCGAAAATGTGATTGCTGTAAAGGTTTATGATGGTGGAGGCGCCGGCGGTATGTTTAGCGGTATCCCTTATATCAATATGGTTGATCTTATTGATGCCATTAACATCAACAATAAATCTTCTGTACGTTTTACACGGCCGGGTAAAGCAATAAAAAATATTTCAATCGAAAATAATGCAACAGAAAAAATAACCGGCATTTTAACGTATGATATTATTGATGTAGATAATGATAAATCAACTTCACATTCTATTCCTGTTTCAATTCTGCCAAAGAAAAAATTAGATTTTACAATTCCAATTACACTTGCTGAAAGAAATAATATCCATTATAAGTTTGAAGAAAACAAGTCGCATAAAATTATTGAGCTAACCGAAATAATTCCATACATACTAACACCACCTGTATCTGCATCACCCAAAATAAACGGGGCAAAAATATTTGGTGTAAGGCCCGGCTCACCATTTCTATTTAAGATACCGGCAACAGGTAAAGGTAAACTGCTGTATAGCGTAGAAAATTTACCCGAAGGTTTACAGGTGAATAAAAATACCGGCATCATTACGGGTACTTTAAAAAACGAGGGTGAATATAAAATGACTTTCGTGGTAAAAAATTCGATAGGAATTGATAAAAGAGCTTTTACTGTAAAATGCGGCAACCTGCTGGCATTAACACCACCAATGGGATGGAACAGTTGGAACTGCTGGGGTTTAAGCATTAATGAAACAAGGCTTAAAGCTTCTGCACAGGCCATGATTGATAAAGGGCTGATCAACCATGGCTGGACATACATGAATATTGATGACGGTTGGGAAGCAGAAACAAGAAATGCAAACGGAGAAATTGTAGCCAACCATAAATTTCCTGATTTAAAAAAGACCGGCGACTGGCTTCATGAAAAAGGATTGAAATTCGGTATCTACTCTTCGCCGGGCACAAAAACATGTGGCAATTATTTAGGAAGTTACCAACACGAAGCACAGGATGCAAAATCGTATGCTAACTGGGGAGTAGATTATTTGAAATATGATTGGTGCAGTTACGATTCGGTTTTTGATGCAGAAAAAGATACAAGCCTTGCTGCCTACAAAAAACCTTATACCTTAATGGGAGAAATTTTAAAAAATCAAAACAGGGATATTGTTTTCAGTTTGTGCCAGTATGGAATGAAAAATGTTTGGGAATGGGGCGCTACTGTAAATGGTAATACCTGGCGCACAACCGGCGATATTACTGATACCTGGGAAAGCCTCAGCAGCATTGGTTTTAATCAAACAAGTCAATATGCATACGCTGCCCCCGGCAGGTGGAATGACCCCGATATGATGATTGTTGGCGAAGTAGGCTGGGGCGATAATTTACATCCTACAAGATTAACTGTTGATGAACAATATACACATGTAAGTTTATGGTGCCTGTTGAGCGCTCCATTATTAATTGGCTGCGACCTTAGTAAGTTGGATGATTTTACATTAAACCTGCTTACCAATGATGAAGTAATTGCTGTTGACCAGGATGTACTTGGCAAACAAGCTAAACAAATTATTAAAACTGCAGATTACCAGGTATGGTTGAAAGAATTAGAAGATGGTTCTAAAGCAATAGGTATTTTTAATGTATCGTCTAAAGATGATGTGGTAAGATTTTACTGGAGCGATATTGGCTTATCAAATTCGCAAAAAGTAAGAGACCTTTGGCGGCAAAAGGACATTGGGAATTTTGACGGCATGTTTGCTACAAAGGTTGCAGCACATGGTGTAACTTTGATAAAAGCATCGGCTAATTAATGACAAAACTATCAGTAAATATCAATAAGCTGGCTACCCTGCGCAATAGCCGTGGTGGCAATAATCCTAACCTTATTAAAGCAGCTAAAGATATTGAGCGTTTTGGTGCCGATGGAATTACTGTACATCCAAGGCCCGATGAAAGGCATATCCGTTATAGTGATGTTTATGAACTAAAGAAAATAGTTACTACCGAATTTAACATTGAAGGAAACTGCACCGAACAAAAATTTGTTGACCTGGTTCTTGCTAACCATCCAACGCAAGTAACCCTTGTACCCGATGCACTTGGGCAGCTAACATCTAACCATGGATGGAACACAATTGAACATGCAGCCTATTTAAAAAATATTGTTTCGATTTTTAAAAATGCAGGCATAAGGGTTTCTATTTTTGTTGACCCCATAATAGAGATGATTGAAGGAGCTAAAGCAACAGGTACCAACAGGGTGGAGTTATATACCGAATCGTATGCAAAACAATTTGCCCAAGGCAATAAACAAACGGCCATAGCGCCATTTATTGCAGCAGCAACAAAAGCAAATGAACTTGGGTTGGGCATCAATGCAGGGCACGACTTAGACTTACAAAATTTAAAATATTTTTCAGAAAACATTCCCGGTTTACTGGAAGTATCTATCGGCCATGCACTGATATGTGATGCTGTGTATTTAGGATTAGAAAATACAGTTCAATTGTATAAAAGGCAACTTACATAAAATACCAAAAGCTTATCGTAAATACTTTGCCAGTTTTCTTTCTAATGCCGCACCCCTTAAATTTTTGGCTATTACTTTACCTTGCGGATCAATTAAAAAATTTTGAGGTATTGTGAATATCTGGAATTGTTGGGCTACAGAATTATTCCACCCCTGCAAATCGCTAACATGGGTCCATGCTAATCCATCCATGTGAATAGCATCCAGCCAGGCTTGTTTTGCTTTATCTAAAGAAACACCCAACACTGTAAAATTTTTATTCCTGTATTTTTTAAATGCTGCCACCAGGTTGGGGTTTTCCTGCCTGCAAGGGCCACACCAGCTTGCCCAAAAATCAACCAGTACATATTTGCCTCTTAACGATGAAAGGCTAATCATATTTCCGGCAGTATCGGGTTGAGAGAAATCAGCTAACAGCGTACCGGCTCCGTTAATTTTACCTTCTGCAATTTGTTGGGCAATGTATTGCCCCATTGCAGAAGTTTTAATTACAGGATCTAACTTATTATATAACTTTTCGGTTTGTGAAATATCATCATCAATTTGATTATAACGGATAATTGCAAATGGTGTAATGTAAGAATCCAGGTGAGTATCCACAAACTTTTCAATTACCTGCATGGCATTTGCATTTATTGCCGAATCATACTCTCCGTTTTCAAAAAATGCAGATTGATAGGGCTCGAGGGATGTATTAAACTCATCAAATGCCTTGTGTGATGGAGAGCCGGTTATGATTGATTTTTCAATCTTTTCTTTTGTTCCGTTAATTGTAACATTACTGTTATCTAAAAACAGTGTGATGAAGGGTGGCTTCTTATCAAACAATATGATTTTAAAATCGGGCCTGTTTATTTTTCCGGTAAAACTATACTTATTATCTCTTAATGTTGTAGTACTTTCTACAGCGCCTGTTTGCCCGTTCAGCAAATCCACAACTGTTCCCTCAGGGAACCCTGTTACCGTACCATTTATAGTAAATACATTTGTTTCTGTATTTGATTTAGCTGTTGTTTCTTTTTGCGTAGTTGTTGAAGAAACTTTTGCCTTGGTATTTTTTGAAGATTGGGCAAAGATTAAAGATGGCAATAATAAAAATAAGAGTATAATTCTTTTCATTTTCTAAAATTGTAAGGTGCAATTTAATCAGTTTCAGGCACACTCAATCAGCCTATTATCTTATTTATGAAATCTTTAGTATCCTTTTCTATATTGTTCGAATTTTCAATAGCCTTTATATATGCCGAACCTATGATTGCACCATTGCTGTATTTACAGGCTGCAGCAAAAGATTCCTTGTCTTTAATACCAAAACCAACCAATACCGGGTTAACAAGTTGCATATCCTGTAATTTTTTAAAATAAGAACCCTGGCCTTCAATAGCCTTGTTTTTACCCGTAGTAGAAGAGGATGAAACAGCATAAATAAAACCACTGCAAAGATTATCTAACTGCCTGATTCTTTCGTTATCCGTTTCGGGGGTAACCAAAAAAATAAAATTGAGGTTGTATTTAATAAATATTTGCTGGTATTCTTTTTCATATTCATACATTGGCAAGTCGGGTAAAATTATTCCCGAAATATTTGCAGCTGCGGCTTCTTTACAAAACCTTTCCATTCCATATTGTAACACAGGATTCAAATACCCCATCAGAATTACCGGCACCTGCACAGTATCTTTTACTTTACTTAATTGTTGAAATAATGCAGCAATACTCATCCCGTTTTTTAGGGCAACCATATTACTTTGTTGTATTACTGGCCCATCGGCTACGGGATCGCTGTAGGGTATACCAACTTCAATTATATCAGCCCCGTTATTTTGCAAGGCTATCAACACTTCTGCTGTAGATGTTAATTTAGGAAACCCGGCTGTACAGTAAATATTAAGTATATCTTTTGTTTTTTTTAAAAACAAATTATTTAAGCGGTTACAAACTTTATTACTGCCTGTATGCTGTTTATAATTGTTATTGAATGATTGAACTGCCATGATAATAAATTTATAAAAACCGGCATTTAATAAATACTGTGTTTTATTATTTACAGGTGTTTCATATAAGTAGCCAGATCTTTATCGCCTCTCCCACTTAAACAAATAACAACAATATCTTCTTTCTTAAATTTTATTTTTTGCAATGCAAATAATGCATGTGCCGATTCCAATGCTGGAATGATGCCTTCCAGTTTGCAAAGTTCAAATGCAGCCTGCAACGCTTCATCATCAGTAGCACTCATAAATTTTGCCCGGCCACTTTTAAACAAATGTGCATGCAAAGGGCCAATGCCCGGGTAATCTAAACCTGCCGAAATACTGTGTGGCTCTACAACCTGCCCGTCACCTGTTTGCATCAACAAGCTTTTACTGCCATGCAAGATACCCGGTTTACCCAGTTGAGTGGTGGCAGCACTCATGCCGCTATCAATACCTAAACCTGCAGCTTCCACAGCTACCAGGTTTACTTTTTCATCACCAATAAAATGATAAAAAGCACCGGCTGCATTACTGCCTCCTCCAACGCAGGCAATAACATATGTTGGTAATAATATTCCACATAAAGTTAATAGCTGATTTTTTATTTCTTCGCTGATGATGCTTTGAAACCTTGCCACCATATCGGGATATGGATGCGGCCCAACCACCGAGCCAATGATATAATGTGTATCAACAGGGTTATTAATCCAGTCACGAATGGCTTCATTGGTGGCATCTTTTAAAGTTTTACTGCCACTTGTGGCAGGTATTACGGTTGCACCAAGCATTTTCATGCGGGCCACATTGGGCGCCTGCCGTTCAATATCTTTTTGGCCCATGTACACTACACATTCCATTCCCTTTAATGCACAAACTGTAGCCGTAGCCACTCCATGCTGCCCGGCACCGGTTTCTGCAATGATTCTTTTTTTACCCAGTTTTTGTGCTAGTAAAATTTGCCCGATTGTGTTATTGATTTTATGAGCGCCGGTATGGCAAAGGTCTTCCCGCTTTAAAAATATTTTTGTGTTGTATTTATCGCTGAGGCGATTAGCAAAAAATAATGGCGTAGGCCTGCCAACATAATCACGCAATAATTGCATGAACTCTTTTTGAAAACTTTCCCGGTAAATTATATTCAAATAATTTTCCTGCAATAATTTAATATTGGGGTATAACATTTCCGGAATGAAAGCGCCTCCAAAATCTCCATAATATCCATGTTCGTTTACACTCCATGCTCCTAAAGAAACCTGCCCGCTTTTACCCGTTTGCATTATATCATTTTTTAAAACTGCTTCTAATTTTATTTTCTAATTATAAAACTCATTTATTAAGTTATTCTGAACGTTTACTCTATTGAAATTCTATTTTAAACCTTGTTTAAACTGCAGTACCAATCCCATATCTTTCACGCCGGTCTCTTTCTCTACCTTGCTATTGATATCTACAGCAAAATAATCAGGATGAGTAAATGATTTTATTTTAGCCAGGTCATCAATACCAATACCGCCACTTAAAAAGAAAGGTTTTTCAATTTTTGCTTTGCTGATGAGTTCCCAGTTGAACTGCTTGCCGGTGCCTCCTTCCATTTCCGAAGAAGCCGTATCAAATAAATAATAATCGCACACATCATCATAAGCAGCTACCATTTCATCAATAGCAACTTTGCTATCGCCAATCTTAAATGCTTTAATCACTTCTACTTCTTCAGATAATTCTTCACATAATTCAGGAGTTTCATCGCCATGCAGTTGAACCACATCTAACCCATAATCTTCTATAGCTTCTACAATTTCATCGTAGCCGGCATTTACAAACACTCCAACCTTTTTCAAATCAAAATCCGAATTTTTTAAATCTTCTTTTTTAATCTTATCACCCATGTACCTGGGCGATTTTTTATAAAAGATAAGTCCTGCAAAATCTATATCCAGCCCATCTAATTGCTGTAATTGTTTAAACTGTGTAATGCCGCATACTTTTGTGTTCATATTTTTTTGTTTGATATAAGCTTATGTATTTTTATTGTTTTTATTTTTTAAAATATCCTTTCGTCTATTCTATTAACTAATGATGCAAACTGTTCACAAAATTCCTGAATGCCAGTCCCGGGTTCTGCTCTTTCATAAAATTCTCTCCCATCAAAAATCCTTTAAAGCCTGCTTGTTTAAATATTTCAATTGTTTCTATATTATTGATACCACTTTCAGCGATTTTTATTTTACCCGGTGGAATTTGTTGCCCCAATTGCAATGACCTATTTATATCTATAATAAATGTTTTTAGGTTTCGATTGTTAACACCAATCAATTCGGTTTCGTTACAGATATGCCCTAATTCTGTTTCATCGTGTATTTCTAAAATCACTTCCAGTTTCAATTGCTTTGCAAATGTAGCCAGATTTTTTACTTGGGCCGGGCTTAAACAAGCTGCAATCAATAATATTACATCGGCGCCTATTGCTTTTGATTCTATCAACTGGTATTCATCAAAAATAAAATCCTTTCTTAGCACCGGTATGCTTACTACAGAAGACGCTTCCTGTATATCGTCATTACTACCTTTAAAAAAATCAGGTTCGGTTAAAATTGATATTGCTGCAGCTCCATGTAATTCATAGCTGGCGGTAACTTCATCAACCCTTGCCAGTTTATTAATAATGCCTTTTGATGGTGATGCCCTTTTAAACTCGGCAATAATCCCGGTATTGTTTTCGGCCTGCAGTGCTTTTGTTAGCGATTTCGTTTCTTTTGAAAATGCAGGCATCATTTCCCAGGTTGCAACCGAAACAAGTTGTTTTAATTGAGCAACTGCCTCTTTTCTTTTAATTATAATTTCATTAAGAATATTTTTCATGATACTGCTATTAATTTTTGTAACGATTGAAAAGCACTTCCACTTTCTAAACTTTCTACCGCTAACTGGTAACAATCTTCATAGGTTGTATAATTACCGGTACAATATAATGCCATGGCTGCATTTGCCAGTACTACTGCATTTTGTGCCCAGCTACCATTACCTTTTAAAATATTTGTAAAAATCCTGGCAGCATCTTCAACCGAATGGCCACCATGAATATCAATTGGGCTAACATTTCTTTTTCCTAAATCATGGGCACTGTATATTTTTTCTCCTGCTTTGTTAATTACTTTTATATCGGCAGTTAAAGAAATCTCATCATACCCATCAAGGCTATGCACAATTGTAAACTGTGTGTTACCTTGTTGTAATAAATAATTATACATCCTGGCCATTTCCAAATTATAAACTCCCACCAACTGATATTTTGGCATTGCCGGGTTAACCATTGGGCCAAGCATATTAAAAAATGTGCGTACACCTAAACTTTTACGTACAGGCCCTACTACTTTTAATGCAGGATGAAATAATGGTGCATGTAAAAAACAAATATTTGCATTGTCAAGTTCCATTTTCAAAGCATCTTCATCATTTTTAAAAGTATACCCCAATTGTTCCATCACATTACTGCTGCCGCTTATTGACGATGCTCCGTAATTACCATGCTTGGCAACTTTAACGCCGGCGCCAGCTACAATAAAGCAACTAAGTGTTGATATATTGAAAGTATTTTTTCCATCACCGCCGGTGCCAACTATATCCATCACATCGTACCCATTTAAATTTACCGGCACACAAAGTTCAAGCAATGCATCGCAAAACCCCTGCAATTCATCAATGCTAATGCTACGCATCAAATACACAGTTATAAGAGCTGCAATTTCAGCATCGCTGTACATTTTTTTTGAAATATTATGCAACAGCTCTCTTGCCTGCTCCCTGGACAAAGTTTTATATTCAAACAATTGATTTAAAATTTTTTTCATAGTATCCTACTCTTACATTAAAATATTTTTTTCCCGGTTTAAGTTTTGTTGCTGCAACTTCAAACATCATGGTTTTAATATAAAGTTTTTAATTACTTCTTTATAATGCTAACCAGTTTCGCAATATCTTTTCTCCATCCGGTGTTAACACACTTTCGGGATGAAACTGCACTCCCTGCACATCATAATATTTATGTTGCAATGCCATGATGTATCCATTTTCATCTCTTGCAGTAATTTTTAATTCATCAGAAAAATCATTTTCATTAACAATCCAGCTATGATAACGGCCCACAATTATTTGTTTAGGCAACCCTTGTAAAATACCTGTATTACCATCTAAAATTTCAACAGGCGTTGCCACTCCATGAAACACTTTGTTTAAATTTATTAACGAACCACCAAATGCCTCTGCAATGGCCTGGTGCCCCAAACATACGCCCAGTATAGATTTTGAAGCCGCATATTCTTTAATTAATGGTAATAACAAGCCGGCTTCACCAGGTATCCCCGGGCCGGGCGATAAGATAATCTTATCATACTTGGCTACATCCGCCAAATCAACCTGGTCATTCCTGCATACATCAACCCGTTGGCCTGTTATTTTTTCAACAAGATGAACAAGGTTATAAGTGAAAGAATCATAATTATCAAACACAAGTATTTTCATCGTCCAATATTTTGCGCCATTTCTATGGCTTGTTGTAAAGCATTTAATTTATTATTTACTTCCTGCAATTCATTATCGGGGTTACTTGCAGCTACTATACCAGCCCCGGCCTGGTAAATCAATGTATTATTTTTAGCCAAAAAAGTACGAATCATGATTGCATGATTTATTGCGCCATTAAAACCAATAAAACCAATGGCACCGCCATAATAACTTCTTGCCGTTGTTTCATATTCAGCAATCAATTGTAACGCTCTTATTTTGGGAGCACCGCTTAACGTGCCCGCCGGAAATGTATTTGCCAGTATTTTAAACGGATTTGAACCTTGTGCTACCTTGCCTTTTACTTCGCTTACCAGGTGTATTACATGGCTGTAAAAATTTATTTTTTTATACTGTACCACGTTTACATCAGTACACATACGGCTAAGGTCATTTCTTGCCAGGTCAACCAGCATTACATGTTCGGCATTTTCTTTTTCATCTTCCTTAAGTTTTGTGGCCAGTAATTTATCCTGCTCATCATCACCCGTTCTTTTAAAAGTTCCTGCAATAGGATGTACCATTGCTTCATCCTTATCAACAATTAACTGGCTTTCGGGTGATGAGCCCATCAGTTTATAATCGCCATAATCAAAATAAAATAAATAGGGACTTGGGTTGATGCTGCGTAATGCACGGTAAACATTAAATTCGTCTCCTGTAAATTTTTGCTCAAACCTGCGGCTTAACACTACCTGGAAAACATCGCCACGGTAACAACTTGCCACTCCTTTATTAACCATTTCTTTAAAAGCTGTATCAGTAATGTTTGTAGTTTCGGGGCCTGTAATCTGAAAAGGGAAAGCAGGTACATCTTTACTTTTTATTAGGCTTTCAATTATTTCAACTTCACTTTCAATTCCATTAAAATGATTTTCGCAAATGAATAACTCGTCTTTAAAATGGTTTATGGCAATAATATATTGGTAAAGCCTGTAACGAATAAGCGGTAAATTATGTAAAGTTGATGCAGTTAAACCCTTCCCGATACTTTCATTGTTAAATTTAATTTTATCAAAAAAATTAACTGCATCAAAACTTGTGTAACCAAATAATCCCTGTGCAATGTTTACCGGGTATGGCACCGGCTCTTTAATTTCAAAGCGGTTCATAAAATCCCATAGCCATTGAGGCACATCAGCATCTTTACTAATATTAATACGTTCGGCATTTTGGCCAGGCAGTTTAAATTCAATACAACCAGGGTTACTTATTTCAATACCTGCAACAGCATTAATACCAATAAAGGAAAAACTGTTTTCACCCGCATGAAAATCGGTACTTTCCAGCAGGATGGTATCTCTAAACCGGTCTCTTAATCTTAAATAAATACCCACCGGTGTAAATACATCGGCAAGCATTTTTTTATACGTTGTTTGTATTGCTATTTTTTTCATTTTATTTTAAAAGGCTAAAATCATATTTCTTTTTTACTATGGGTACCAAATAAAAAAACCCGGCGCTGTGCCGGGTTAAACTAAATATATTTATACAATAGTAACAATGGCACATCATTCAGAAATGCCCCACCACCAATTGTTATTATTTGTATGTATCATTTTCATTGTTACTGCAAATATGAAAACAAAAAACTTAATAAAAAAACTTATTTTGTAAATACATAAAATTTTTGCCATGCAGATACAACAAAAACAAAAAGACAATAAAGGAACATTTTATATTGAAGAAGGCGGCATTACTCTTGCAGAATTGGTTTATACAATGGCAAACCCACAATTGATGGAAATTGAACACACCGAAGTTTCTGATACGTTAAGGGGGCAAAATATCGGGTATAAACTGGTGCACACGGCTGCAACATTTGCAAGAGAAAACAATATTAAAATTTTACCATTATGCCCTTTTGCAAAAGCCGTGATGGAGAAAAGGATAGAAGAATTTGAAGATGTACGCAGCGCTATTTAAAGTACCTTTGTACAAATTAACACAGCATGAAACTTATAGTATTTGGAGCTACGGGGATGGTAGGTAAAATGATTGTACAACAGGCATTATACATGGGCCACCATGTAAAAGCATTTGGAAGAAATGTATATACAACAGATTATTTACAAACAGATAATTTAGAACTTGTAAAAGGTGCATTATTTTCTGAAGCAGAAGTATTTGATGCCATACAGGGCTGCGATGCTGTACTATCAGCCATTGGCGGCGCTGCAGACGGCACCGATAAAGCCCGTACACTGGGCATGAAGAACATCATTAAACAAATGCAAAAATTACCTGTAAAAAGAATAGTAGCTATTGGAGGAATGGGGGTGTTGAATGCCAGTGAAAACAGCTTGTTGATAGATGAGAAAGATTACCCAAAACAATATATACCCGTTGGTAAAGAACATCAGAAAGCGTATGAACTTTTAAAAGAAAGCAGCCTCAACTGGACATTTGTTTGCCCGCCTGATATTATCAATGCAGGGCCTACCGGCAATTTTACAACAGCGGCCGATTACCCGCCAGTGCCCAATAATTATAAAATAAATGCCGGAGACCTGGCCATGTTTATGCTGAACGAACTTAAAAAAAATGAATATATAAAACTTCGTGTTGGTATTTCAAATTAAAAATTAAATTTCGAGTAAAATATTAAACTGGTTTATCTCTTTGCATGAATCTATTGCACGCAAAGCCGCTAAGTAAATATAGATGCAAAGGTTGAATTATGAATGATGAATTATGAATTATGAAT
>JAHBTO010000005.1 GCA_019638525.1 Ferruginibacter sp.
CCTTCGGCCCTGCATCGGCTTTTAATAGCTCAATAAAGTGGGAAAAGCTTAGGTGCGTCATTACCTGGCTGATTCTGTCATCAGGCAGCGATAGTTGCAATATTGCAATCAGTTGAAAATCAGCAATATACAATTTTGCAGTTACCGACTGCAAAATCTGGGGATAAGCCTGGTAGAAATCCCGGCACAGGTAAAGGTTCCGTTCCTGTAAGGATTTGATGCCTTTTTCCAGAAGCCGTTTCGCCAACACCTTGAGTAAGCCGGTACCATAGGTTGCCCGGTCGTTACCGTTCTGTTCATATTCTACAATATAAAATCCGATAAGCCAATTGCGGATAGTAAGGGCTGTATTTACCTGCTGCTGGGTCTTGTTAAGAAAATAGGTATTGGTTTCCTTAATAACATCCGCTAACTTTTCCAAACTCTGTCATGTCTTCTATGGTAATGATATTTACTGCCATACTTTGTTGTGAAATTTAGTATGGTACAAAAAAATATAGTTTAATTGAGTTTGTTTCCCATGTTGATACCAACATGGGAAAGATTTTTTTCAAATCAAACTAAAGTAAATGGCTACTTATCGTCGGCTTCATCCATTCGCTTAATAAGAGAATTTCGCAACGAATCAATGAATTTCGTTCTACCAGTTTTGCGAACCCGTATCTCTAAAAAAGTACGGTAATAGTCGCCTAATTCTACACCAAACAAGTGCTCAAAAACAGCAGCAATATCTTTAATATCGGCTTTGCCATTATCAACAGCTCCCTGAGCATGTAGTGCATAAACAAGTTCAATCAAAGCGGTTTTGCTCTCCGTCCAGTAGAGTTTCGATTTTGGAGCGTCTTGTGTTACCAAACTTGTTTTATTCTTTCAATACTTGATAATTATTCTTTCTTCAGATACATCTGCAACCTATATTGCGCCAGATTTTTAGCTACTTTAAAATCGTGGCTTGCGCAAAACCTTTCATCGGCTTCAAAAAAGAAACTTTCTACTGTAAGCCTAATATCCTATTGGCCCTGGAGAAAATATTTGTGATCTAAATAATTACTTCGAGTTCGGTATTAATGTAAGCTCCCCCTTTTTTCCTGTTTTTGTCACTATTGGGCCTACCTGATTCAATTTTATAAACAATTTGATAAAATTTATAATTCTAACACTTGACAAATGTCATGAGGCAGCATTTTCATTTTTTTTTAAATTCATTAAGATGGAATCACTTTTACCAAACTATGTAAAATGTATCTTGTTTTGGTTTAGTTGCCCTTTTAAAAATAGAGTCCTGCTTAATTTGAGGCCCATCCTGAATGTTAACGATCATATTATTTGATGAAACGCTTGCAGAACTGTTGCTCTTTGTATTTGCCTTTACATCTGATGTACCATTATCATTTTTTTGGCTTAGTGAATCAATATTAACCGCAGGAGTCTCCAAAATGCTGCTTTTGTCATTCGCAGTTTCTAAATGATGAACAGGGCCTTTTACTTGAACACTGCTATCATTTTTTATTCCCCTTGTGACTTTATTAGTAATATAAGTATTGTTTTCAAAAGAAGTATTATTATTCGGAATTACTTCAATGCTACTTAATTTGACATCCTTACTAAATGTTGTAAAAATATATAGAAGCAATGAAAGAATAGTGATTAATAAAAAGAACCAAAAGAAAATTCTTCTTTTACGCTTAACCTTTCGCTCCGCAATAAAATCCTGAAAAATTTTAGTGAATAATCCGTTTTCAGGCAACACATCATTTAATTTCCTACACAAAAAATCATCAAATATATTTTCAGTATTAGTATTCATTTGCATACCCTTGTTTGATGTTCATTTGTATTAATTTCTGTTTTAATAGTGCTCTTGCCTGGTTTAAGTGCCACTTAGATGTACCCTCAGATATGTTTAGTAACTTTCCCACCTCAGCGTGATTATAGTTCTCCATAACATATAGGTTAAAAACAATTCTTGCTGTACTCGGCAACTGCTGAACACACAGCAGTATTTCCTTTTCCGACATATTGCTATAAGTATCAGGGGCAACAGTAAACTCTTCCATCTGCACTCCTTTTATCTCTGCTGCGCTGTTTCTAATTTCACTCCGCAATTCATTTAAGCAGGTATTTACTATTATTTTATGCACCCAGCCTAAAAAATGCCCATCATTTCTATACTGACCTAGTTTACCAAATACTTTATGCATCGATTTGTTAAAACTGGATGAAGCATCTATTTCGTTACTGTGATAACGAAGGCAAACTTTCATTAAGCGTTCAAAGCAATATCTATATAACCATTCCTGGCTTTTTAAATTATTGGCCAAACATCCCTTAATATGTATGTCAATCCTATTTTCCATTCACTATGCCCTGTAGCCAATTTTAAATCCAATGTTGGGTACAATAAAGCTGTTGCCAACAAGTGGTGTTATACTTACGCCCCACATAATTTTGCCTTTTATTGGGTTGCGACGAAAGCCAACTGAAATTGCCCCGTACACATTAGGTATTCTTCTATTTATGTTTTGGATGAAATATTCATGTTCCTGAGCAAGCAATTCTCCATTCCTCTGTTTAAACACATACACTGCACCTAAGCCAAGCTCTAAAAATTTATTCTTTTTGCCAACGAGGTAGTTAAGCATAAATGGAAACAGCACTGATCTGTATGTTAGTTCATCACCTGAAAAATTGACCGTTTTAATTGGTAAAAATTCTATTCCTGTTCTCAGTCCCCATTTATTGGATATGGATTTATCAAACCGGAAATCATAATTGATGGAGTAAACACCCCCACTTCCCAATAGCTCTACAAAAAAAAACTTGCTTTTAGTAACCTTGGTTGATTTATAGGGCTCTGGCTTTTTCTGTACTGTATCCTGTACCGGATAAATGCGGAGCATCTTCCAGATATCTTTCATCAAAACCTGAATGGTGTCTTTCTCTTTTTGTCGTACAATTATTACATACTTAGCCGGCGCCTGTTCTATAATTAAACCATCATATACAGTAACACTATCATTTAAGTATATTCTATCAGCGAGGTAATTACTTTGCTGAGAAAACACTCTAACTGATATACACAATAGCAGTGATATAAAAAAAAATTTCATTCTAAAATTTTAAAAGAAACAAGGTTGAAAAAATTTAATCTTAAAAAGTATGAATTATGTTCCGGGAGAAAATTCCTCTGTATAAGCCTATTGATTTTCTTAGGTTACCTTAAAAATATCTCCCGGAACCAGGGCTCCTGAAGCAAATACTAGTAAATTTTGTAATCAAATAACTGCATAGTTCCAGTAGTGTCGTCATTAGTTATGCTGCTACCGTTTGATGACCTGGTGCTTAAATAAGTACCGTTAGTTGAACTTACATTATCTTCGGACGTAAGTATCCATTTGTGTATAGCTTTTGCCAGGTTCTACAATTGCTCTTTTTATTCGTAGCTTGGTTTGAGTAATATAATCTACTGTCCAGTAAATTACCTCTCCATTAATAAAGCCAGGAACATCCCGGGTAACCGTTTGCTTTAGTGTAGCACCATTTGCCAGTAACTCCCAGGTGCCATAACTACCGGAATCTAATGTTGTAGAACAATGCGTATTTCCAAAGTGTACTTCCGCATCACCACTTAACTTAAATTTGTAAGTATCGTCTATTTTGCAAACTTCTGGGCTGGAATTATCCACTAAATCTGGGCTGTATATAAGTGCAGTATGTTTTAAAACCCAGTCCGCACTTACTAATGCGCTTTTTACGGCATCAGTGCCAGTTAAAGATGGTTCTTCAGAAATCACAGGATTTTTTTTGCAGGAAACCAAGGCTATCAGTACTGCAATAATTCCAAATTCTTTTTTCATAATCTTACTTTTTAATTTAAATAATTTTTTTTCATTATAATGACACAAGCATTTGTAAAAGGGTTGGGATTTTTTAAACTATTTTTAAAAAAATCAAAACACCAGTGCTTTTCGTACTGTATAATAAGTACTGTTTATTATGATCATTTGAAGCTATTATCTATTTCTAAGTAACAACGCTTTTGAAACTATTGAAAAATAATCTGTGTTTTGAAACATCAAAAAACTAGAAAGACTTAAACGATAATATTTAAATTGAAATACGATATAATAAAATCCCAATTATACTCAGGTAAATTAGCCATAAAGTGCTACCCAATAAGCCAGCAAATTCAAGAACTGGAACACCTGGTATGACTGTTGACAGTAACTCGGCCTGGGCAAAAAAATAAATAATTGAAGCTGCAATACCAAAAAAGTGTACCCATTTTGAAAACAATTTCATTTTTAAAAAAGCCAGGCACAAAATAATTGTCCAGCAAATTGTAAATACCTGCCCTAAACATTCGCCGAGTAAAACGCCTCCAAACTGATGTATAACTTTAAAGCCGGTTGTTGCAGAAATTTTTACAGTATCATTTCCGGTAATAAAATCAGTTGCCAATACAGGAACTACAAAGACCCATCTTAACAGCGCAATCATTTGCACCAGTAATCCTGTGATGCCCAACACGGTTCCCCATCTTAATGGCGGGTATTCGGCCTCCATTAACTGACCCAGTTTAATACAAGCTATGATCAGCGGAAATCCGACTGCCGAAAAAGCCAGCCAGGTGAAAATTAAGAGCACACCACCCTCATTAAACTTTTTCAGGATGCTGCCTGTTGGTTCTCTTAAAATATCCGGGTATTCAAAACGGGCAACTAAAATGGTGTAAGGAATAAACAACAACAATGTTCCGGCTATTAAAAGGATACCAAGGCTTTTAGTGCTATACAATTTTTTGTTCATAAAAATTATAATTTGATGACGTAGCTGATTCCGGGAGTTGGGTTTATTCGGATAGTTTTATTTTTGGAAAAAAGGGCGGCAACACCCAGTCTTATATTAAGGTTGTTGCCAATCATTTGCCTAAACCCTGGCTCAATTCCACCGGTCAACGTATTTTTATAATCCCTGTTGAGGCCATACAGCAGTGCAGCCTGAAAATAAAATGAAGACGGAATATCTTTTTTGTCAACAGGTAAAAACCAATAACTAACACCTGCCTTGAAAAATTTCCATGTAGTATTTTTTTCAAAATTTGTTATGTAGTACCCAGTATGTAGAGAAATATGATTGTGCCTGTATTCAACACCAATGGAAGGATTTCTGAAAAAATTTAAACCAATCTCTTTTTTTTTGAATTGCTCCTGTGCGATAAGTTTTATTGGCAACAAAAAGCAAAACAGAAACTTTTTACTCATCTTTTTTAAACCGCAAACTTATCGCTTGTTTCCTTCGAATAAAATGGATAAAGCCGCATTTATCCTGCACTTTTTTAATCTCTTTGCTTCGGGCAACATTACTTATTCTGTGTGGCAAACAAAGAAGTTATATATTGATTACTCCTGTCAAAAAAATGTTTTATCCAATCATTGCTTTGTTTCATTCTCTCCATACATAAAAAAAGCGCCAGTCCCTCTTCCTGCGACCAATTTTTACCGCCACGGCGAACGCCTGCTAAAGCTGTTCTATTATCAATACCGCCGCCTTCAGGGTGAACAAGCCATTTATACATCAAATATTGCCCAAGCCCTTCCATGGTAAGAAAAAGGTTATCCAATTGTATAAAATGCGCTCCCTTTTCTTTTAGATATCTATCGTGCCTTTTTTGTAAAATTCTCAAAGCAGAATCTTTTTGCTGTAAGAACTGCTGTGCGGTACCCTCCTCAAATGCTTTGTAAAAAAGCGTTATTTCTTCAGAAAACAATTTTTTATAAGCAGAGTCATCCACGAAATAGTCCTGGATAATGTTGTCTGTAAATTCAACATCGTAGCTATGCTGGGCCTCAAGTTCGTTAGCCAGTTTCCCCAGACCTTTCATTTGCTGGCTGTGAGAAAATTCATGTAAAAATATTCCCGTAACAAGTTTATTTAACCCCAGCTCATTACTTTCTACACCCTTTTGCTTCCAATAAGACAACAATGGCATAACAAAAAATGGCTTACCATTTTTTCCAGGCGCTGCAAAAGAATAAATTCCGGGTTGTAGAATTTGGCCATCCGGCAAAAAGATTTGATTGAAGTGTGGTTGCACCAGCCATTTAGTTTTTCTTCCGGCTAATGAAGGCCCATCGATTGCTTTACTTTTGGAAGTAGATGTAGTTGAAGTAGTATAAACCAATGAATCGTCAAAAAAGATAAAATCAACAGGGTTGATGCTGTCTTGCAGATCTAGTTCTGCAGAAACCAATTGCCATGCTTCAAACCATTCAACAATTTCCTGTGGAATTTTTTGTTGAGTTGGCTTTGTTCCATTTTGCTTATGGGTATCATTGCATGAAAAAAGAAGGGACAAAATGAAAACCTGTAATAAGCTACATATACATTTTTTTGTCATCGTAAACCTATAAACTTTGGGAAGTGTTATTTCACCACCTTTTAATTGTACGTCTTAATTTATCAAGGGTTGTTTTCTAATTCAACCAAAGATAAAGGAGTTTATCTGTACCTATGTTGTTCACTTATTCAAGATTTTTACTTATTGCCAAAATAAAATGCAGTTGTTAAAAGCACAATTCCTCCTTCCCTTCAGAAAGCCATCCTAAAAGTCAATTAAGTTTAAGGAGTTTTATAATACAAATCCAAAAGTGGTACACATTGAGCCGACAATAGTCATAAATACTCTTACATTTTTCAACTTGCTTGTTTTAATGCGCACACATTTTTGTTCTACTATTTTTCTGTTATATTAAGATAAAATGACCCGTAGTTTGAGTTTGCGGTTGCAACGTACTTTTTGCAGTTTTTCAGATCTGCGTCAACATAAACTGTTTTAAAATCTGCGGCGGTTTTATAAATGGCATATACCCTGCTTTTCCCTTCAGGAATTGACAGTTCTTCTGACGATCCTCCAACCCGGGTAAAGTTGTTTGCTGTATGCAGTGCTCCATTAGGGTCTTCTACCTGCAGTCTTACTTCATACAAATTTCCGTCAGGATTGGATAGTGAAATGAGCGGTGGGTTACTGTCGCAATTTTTTGAGCAACTTGTGAGGCATAGAACTGAAAAGATAACCAGTAAAGATTTTAATTGAATATTGATGGTTTAATTTATGAATGAAACAGTCTATTCGTCGAAACCTTGCAATAGTGATTTGAACAAGGTGTTTACATCCTTGAATTTTACAAGCGATGCATTTTGCCCCATCCAATAAGTGAGCATTTCTGTTTTGCCTTGTTCTTCGGCAGCTTTTCGAAGTGGCGACATAAATTTAGTTTGCAAGGGGAAGGGAAGTGTCGGTAAGTTGCTTGAGTTTTCTGCTACAACACCAGAGGTTCCTCTGCCCAGTCTTCCTGTAAATGATTTGGTAAGGGTGGTGTATTTTGCCCTGTCAGAAAAAATAATACTTCTGTAAATATCCGATGCCCCGGATTCTTTGCAGGCGAGAAAAGCGGTGCCAATCTGCACGGCTGATGCCCCTAACTCCATCGTCGCTTTTACTCCGCCTGCATCTGCAATGCCACCTGCAGCTATCACGGGGGTTTTTACATTTTTTGCAATTTGACTTACCAATACGAAAGTGCCATGCAGCGAATCCTCAGCAGGCTTCAAAAATGATGGCCGGTGGCCACCTGCTTCAAAACCAGAAGCAATGATTGCATCCACATTGGCTTCTTCTAAAGTTACAGCTTCATCTAATGTGGTAGCTGCTCCTATTGTTTTTATTCCCTGTTTTTTGCATTCAATTAATATTGTTTTATCGGGAATGCCAAAAACAAAACTGAATACTGCAGGTTTACATTTCAGGATAACTTCTGCCTGCTGTTCAAACTTGCTATAGGCTGCTTCCGGTTTTGGTGGCAGCGGAATATTCAACTCATCAAAAAATGGTTTGTAGTTATTTGCTATGGCAGCGTAATTTTCATCGCTAAGTTGCGCAGCTTCTATATCTGCATCATTTACCCAAAGGTTGATATTGAAAGGTTGATTTGTTTTCTTCCTGATATCGGCAATTAATTCTTCAATTTCGCCCGGCTGAAGTTGATAAGCACCATAACCTCCCAGCCCGCCGGCATTACTTACTGCAGCCACTAATTCCACGGAGGAAAGCCCGCCGCCAAAAGGACCTTGCAGAATAGGATACTTAATGGAAAATAATTTTTGTATGCATGAATGATTCATAAAAATCAATAGCATTATTGAAACTGGTGCACAATGGTTCCAGTAATGGTTGTGGAGCCTGAAGGAGAAGAAGTTTTTACAACCTCATTATTAACAAGTATTTCTAATTTAAGGCTTCCGTTACCAACTGCATCGGCTCTTAATGAAAGGGCATCGCCCCTGTTCACGGTACGTGATAGTGATTTTGTATAGGGCAATGCCTGATTTGATAAGTTGGTTAATGCCCCTGTTTCGTTCATATATATAACACTCGTAGCTTGTGTAAGGCCCGAAGGTGAACTGACCTTATATTGAATGTTAACCGATTTGGGGTAGTCGTCATCATTATTTTTTTTACAGGAGCTGAGTAAAGACGGTAATGCTACAAAAGCAACCAAAATAGTTTTTAATTTCATTAATTTTTTTTGACAAAACTCAGCTTAAATTTCAATGGATAAAATAGACAAAACAGCATTTTACTTGTATAAATCTGTATTGATATTAAAAGAGGCGGTATATATTTGCAATTTCGTCTTAGCTATTACGATTGGCAAGCACTTATTACAACTGAACAATACCCGCTTGCATTCCTATGCAAAGGCAGGCGCAGGCACTTCATTTAAATTCGTACGTATATTTAAAGTAAAAAAGAATGCTTTTATCCTGAAAAGTTATCGAAGAAACCAACAACTGATCCGAATACGTCAGCAGGCTTGTTTCCCGAATACGGTTACCTGGTTCAAGATAATTTACCTTCACCAGATTTTGATTGTCATCATAGACGTACTCTTCTTCCCGGTCACTGTATTTTATTTTTGAAATTCTGTTGAACCTGTCGTATAACAGTAGCGTTGTTTCAGGCGCTCCATCCGGATAATATTTTTCAATTGTTTTGATGACATTGTTGGATGAATCGTAGAAGATTCTTTTTTCGCTGATTGCTTTATTATCTTGTTTTACAATTTCAGATAGTAATTGTTTGGCACCGTTATATGTAAAAAAAGTCCTGATTTCCACTTCGGAATTTAATGAATTTTGAATCTGTTCTGTTTTGTTTCCTGTAGCATCATATTTATAAACAATTACCGGTTTCCTTTCCTGGCCGGAGAGGATTTGAAATACAGTGTCGGGTTTATTGTTTGGAGAAAAAGAATACTCGGTTACCAAATAAACTTCTCCATTGATATAATCCTCTGAACGATACAACTGTCCCAGGGTGTCAAAAATTTTCTGGAAATAACAAAGCAGTTATTACCTGTTGAATCACAATCATACTGAGTCATAGTTCTGACTTTCAAATTTTTTATGACACTGCCATTTGGTAAATACTCCTGTGCGAACAAAGCAGAATGGTGAGTGATGGCCCAAAAAGTCAGCATCCAGAATCTTGTCATTTTATCAAAGCAATTAATCAATTTAAAAACTTTTTTACCTTTTTTAATAATGCATTAAATAAACCAAACAGCATTTTACTTGTATAAATGTGTATTGAAACGCAAAGAGGGGGTGATTTACTTCAGATATTCAACAACTCTGTGCCAGAAATTGTTTTGAAACTTTTTAGTAAAGAGTCCAAAATGCCCGATTTTTTTAACTGCTAATTCGTAAGGTAGAATATGATGCTTCTCCATGATAGCTTTACTATATTTTGAAGTTAACCATGCAACGGATGTGACGGGTGCAAACGAATCATCGGCTATACTATACGAATAGATATTGCATCTGATTTTATCGAAGTAAAGCTCACCTTGGTCAATAAAATCAAAAAGATATTCTTTGTGCCTACACCACTTGCTCCACTCAATGGCTGCCTGCTTGGGTAGATTTTCCATTTTACTGAATGACTTGGATGGAAGATATCCAAATAGTTTTGTCAATACTGGAAAAAAGAAATACCATAATACCCACATCCTGTATTTTGAAAAGCCCGTCCAGAATTTCCAATAACCGGATTGTGAAGCAATAAGTATTATTCTGTCAGCATAAACAGAGTTAGCTGCAAGGCCAATTAATTGGCCGCCAATACTGTGTCCCAACAAGCAAAGTCTCTTACCCAGAAAAGTTTGCTTAGCAAATTCAATTACAGTTTGCAAGTTGTCTGAGCCCCAGTCTGCGACGCCTATTGCCGTGTTTCTAATATGCCCTTTAAGAGATTGTCCTATACCACTATAATCAAATGTAATGACAGTTATGCCGTTCTCTGAAAGATATCGGGCAAAACGATGATAGAAATTTTGTTTTACGCCTGTCGCAGAAATTATGATTAAAATGCAGCTACTATTCGCTGCTTCAAATACATTGGTTACTAATTCACAATTCAGTGGTGTAGTAATTGTGTGTACTTTCATAGTGCTAATTGCTAAAGGGCAGCTTAATTTTATAACGGTACATTGTGCCATTAATCTCTTGTTCCAGCTTTAGCACTTCTTTAGTTTTTTTACTGATATAAAATAACTCTTTATTACCAGGCGATTCATGGGTGAGCAGCCAGCAATCTATTTCCTTATTATTATAGCCCATAAGGGTACCAGAGCCTGATACTGTATAAGCAACCGATTTTGGTTTTGCCGAGCCGGGTTCATAGTAAGGAATTAAAAAAGTTACATTTTTTTTGAACGGTAATGTTGAAAACACTTCAAGATCAAGATGCCAGTTAAGCGAAAAACCGTTCCAGGTTTCTTTAAATGCCTGCCATGATTGTTTACGGGCTTTAGTAGTATCTGCATCACTCAACTGTTTACCGTTGATTTCTGCAGCCTGCATTAAAAAGTCATAGGTTGAAATACCTCTTTGTTTCCACCAGCTTTGGTGATAATAAGGTTGCATTGTAGTTGCATCGCATACAGATGTTACTGTATGTACTATGCTATCTTTGTCTTCCCATTCCTGCGTTATTTTTATTGCCGCTTTACCGTTATAGTCAATTCGCTCAATATTTCTTGTCCAAAATTGAGTTTGTGTACGGGTGGCATCCTTTTTCATTTTGAAATACACTAAATAGTGATTACTACCATTTTTCAATGCCTTTGTACTAATATTTTTTCCGGAAATGGCTATTGTGTCTTTAGACTGAGCAAAAGCAGAAACAGTTAGTAGAACAGTGGTAAATAAAACAACATAATACTTTGAATACTTTAAAAATGTGTTGGGCATATAATATTTTTTTTGGTACAAAGTTCGTGTTGTATCAAGCCAAATCTCTTGTACAAATAATCATATTTGTTGCATATTTAAGCAGCTGCTGAAGCGAATTCTTAGCTTGATTTTATCTTTTGCTTTCCCTCCTCTAAAATTATCCTGATTGGGGAAAGGCTTACTAAAATATTCCAGGTTATCTTCAGATTTTGCCACAGCAATCATTATAACATCTATGGGGTCTCCGAAAAAGTGGTATCAAATATTTTTTGTACTTCATTTATATTGTTACCGGCTACCACCAGTACACTCCTTGCTAATTGCAATGCTGATATATTCAACCTTTCGTCCGTTAATAAAGATTCCAGTAGTCTTTCTGCATTTTTCTTTTCAGAAGGGTTGCCAAAAAGTTCTGGATTCTCTTTTAAATATCAGCAGGCAACCAATTTTCCAGTTTTAGGTTTTCTTTACTCTTCTTTACCTTCTCTCTTAAATAAGTTTCAATTGCTAGCTCCCCGGATTGTATTAGCTTTTTAAGCTGCAGACATTGTTGTGCAAAGGCCTGGCTCCAGTCCCTTTCATCTTCAGAAGATACCGAGTAACATTTTTCCAACTCCTCAATTGATTTCTTAACTTCTCCTGCCTGCAAATAAATATGAGCAAAGTCAAAGTGATCATACCCAGATGTACCCCATGCAATTTGATTCTTAAATCTTCGCTGTCCCAGGAAATTCTTTTTATAAGACTGAAGTATCTCTTCACTTGTTCTGGTGTTATTGAAGAAAGGGATTACATAATTTTTGATATGTAGCAAAACTTCAGCAAAGCTCTTGTCTGCTTCCTCAGCTGTTTCGCCGTTCCACCAGGTATCAAGCTTACCATTGGTTACAATTCTACCAAGCCTGTTTCCGGGTCTGAGTGTGAGTGTATTATTATCACAGAAAAGGGGTCGTATGGCCACATCGAAAGTAAAAGTTTCGATGTGCCGATGTTTATTTAGTATCAGAAACTGGAAAACGTTGCCATGTGTTAACCGTCCCAGTGTGTTATTGTCATATACCTTAAATCCATAGGGCCGTAGTGCAGGTTCTACAAACAATTTCCAGCCCTGATTAATGTTTTTTTTGCCTGCCATTTTTTTTGTTTCACAATATTAAAAAGATGTCATCAATAAATCTTTATGCTTGATTTTATTCCCTTTATCAAAGAAAGAGAAATTGGTTTGACGCTATTGTATTTTCCCTTTCACTTAAAATAATGATAAGCTCCGTTGACACTTAGTCTAAGAATTTGTTTGGTTCTCTAGTCTTATAGCAATAGCCAGAATCTTAATTTTAGCGCCGTACGGTAATTCTGAAACCTGATAAATAGTTCTAGCAGGTTGCTTACTTTCTTCAAACAGTGATTGATAGAAAGGCGTTATAATTTCCAAATGGGCAAGATTTTTAAAAGCAATATCTAAAAATACGATATCGTCTTTAGCAAAATTTGCTTCTTTTAAAACCGCAAATAGATTTTTAAATGCCAGTTTTGCTTCTTTCAAAACAGTACCTGAAATGAAATTTCCCGATTTGTCCCAGGAAAGCTGGCCACTTGTATGGCAATAATTACCTGTTACAACAGCATGGCTTATTGGAGCCACAATAAGAGGTAGGCGTGGGCTATTTTTTATGTACTTCTTTGTATTCATGTAAGTATAGGAAACAATAGTTTAAATGAATTGCTATTATAATTCTCTCATATAATTTCCAATAGCCATAGTTGCCGAATCATTACTTTTTGATAACTCATCAATGATTTTTTTCTTCTCTGCACTGCTGCGGTTTTGGCTCAATTTATACTTTGCCTGCAAATCGGTTACTTCGATTTCAAAGCCAACTATGCCATTCAACATACCGGTTCTGAATTTTTCCGGCACTGTGTTCCATTGCTGTTGGTAAGCTGCTTCAAAGCATTGTACTGTTTTTTCAATTAATGCTATTTTTCCTGGCTCATCTTCAATCAGCCTTGCTTTTCCATAAGCATGTACGGCAATATAATTCCATGTGGGTACATTTTGCTGATGGTCGTAATGCACAGGGGAAATATAGGCATGTGGTTCAGAAAAAATCACTATGGGTTCATACTGCTCCAGGCATTTCCAATGGTCATTTGCTTTGGCAAAGTGAGAAGCAAGAATGATAGCATCGCCCCTTTCCTCAACCACAAATGGCAAATGTGTGGCAATAAGCCTCCCGTTATTATTGTTTACAATAGCAGCAAAAGAATACTGCCGCATAAAGGAGATAATTTTTGTTTTATCCTGTTCTTCAAAATGTTTGGGTATATACATGCCAAATAAAAAAGTTTAGTTATCCAATAGCCTCCGATGATAATTTATTTGTCCGAGATGATAGGTTAAGTGTGTGGCAAGGTGTACCAGCATAAATTCAACCGAAACCGGATTGTCAAAATTTCTTTCTGGAAATTCTTTTTCCAGGTCAATTTTGTTCAGGCTATTCAGGGTGGTTAATACCACCTCCTTAGTCTCAGTAATTTTTCGCAGCAACTCAGTACGGGGCACATGCTTTAATGTAAATTCTGCTTCCCTGTCACGTACATAGCCCGTATTCCCTAAAAATTTCCCTATGTAGGTATTCAAATTACCGTTGAGATGAAGACAAAGGTTGCCGGCAGAATTGGCTATCTGCTTGTCGGTAAGCCACAGCGCCTGTTCGTTCTTGTAACTGCTTATTTCAGCATGTAGTTTGTTTAAGTCACGTTCAAATACCTGACTGATAGTTTCTAATAGCATAATCAGAGAATTATATTTCCTTCTAAAGTTTTTACAGCTTCGCCAAAGATATATACCATGTTGCCGGAAAACTGCGTTTCCATAACACCTGTGCGTTGTGAAGCTTGAAATGCTTTCAATTCTTTTTTATTTAGCTTTTGCGCCCAGTAAGGGGTTAAAAAAGTTTGTACAGCGCCGGTTACCGGGTCTTCATCTGTTCCAATCCATGGCCAGAAATACCGGTATTCAAAATCATAGGCCATACTGTTGCTTTTTGCAGTTACCAATACACCGCTGATGCCCTGGAATGATTTTATTAAAGCTGGAATATCGGGTTTCAATTGTTGCAACCTGTTAGCATCATTCATCTCAATCAATACAATATTCATTTCCTTATTGTAACGACTGTCAATAATACTGTCAATCCCCAAAGCCTGTAACATGGCAGATGGCACTTCAAACGGATTGGTAGTATATACCGGGAACTGCATGCGTATTTTATCACCCGATTTTTCAACAGGAAGCCGCACACCGTCTTTATTTACAAATGATAGCTGCAGCTTATTGCCGGTCTCAAAAATTACTTTAGCAGATGCTAATGTTGCATGGCCGCAAAGAGCAATCTCCTGCTTAGGTGTAAAAAAACGGATACCGTAAACAGTATCTTCCCTCTTTTGAATAAACGCCGTTTCTGAAAAGCCAATTTCCGCAGCAACATGCTGCATAGTGGCTTCTGAAACTTCGTTTTCTACCAGGCAAACAGCGGCAGGGTTGCCCTTGAATTTTTCGGTAGTGAAAGAATCTATAAAATATGTTTTCATTATCGTTGTAATTTATTGCTCTAAAATAAAGGCCTCTTTTAATTTAATTTTGTTCGGTCGTTAATGTTTTGGTGCATCCTTTTTGTCAATATACTCAAGCCCCAGCGGACCAATTGCATACACCTGCGAAACGTACTCGCCGGATTTTGCCCAGTGAAAATGCGGTGTATTGCCCGGCAATACAATCACTGTGCCCGGCGGGTAAGCTTTCAATTTTCCCTCATCATACGTATTACCGATGCCAATATAAAATATACCTGAGATAACGGTGTAAATCCTCGTTTCCGGATGTTTATGCGGCATAATTTTCTCATTTGAAGGAACTTTTACCCGTACAAGAAAAGGCTCATTGCCTTTAGGGTCGCCTACTAATAGGGCCAGCTTTACGTTTTTGGGGAAAGACGAAAAAGATTTCCATTGGATACTGTCTTGCCATACCGCACCAAATTGATTTAGCGAAGCGGATTGTGCATTGGCAAAATCACTGGAAGCAAGTACTATTAAAATTGTATAAAAGAAATTTAATTTTTTCATTAAAACATTTTTTTAAAATAACAGCAACCATGTGATGAAAGATTTCTCCCACCACATGGCGCTGTAAATTGGATTTTAAACATTACCCTAACCCATCCATATATTTAGCAATACTATGTTTAAGTAACATTCGTAAACACTTTGTTTACATACACCCATTTCCCATCAATCCTGCTCAGGGTAATAAAATCATAATAGTTATAACCCAGCATGGGCACATGCAGCTTTGCAATGGCACTGCTTCCTAAAACTTCAATCCCCAAAATTTTCATGCTGAAAGTTTCTCCCAATTCATTAGGGCTTTTCCGGTTTTTAACGCCGTCAAGATATTCGGGCACTGTTTTGAAGTAGGGCACATTGTTTATATCACCTATCAACAAACACTGAGGGTGAAAGACGCTTGCAAGTTTCGCAACATCTCCATAAAAAATCCCTTCAAAATAGTTGCTGATGATAGCCTGGATTTCTATTGCATTTTCATTAAACATAGATGCAGTTTTTAATCATTATTAATCCTGTTAAATAATTTTTCTGCCACCAACTCACTCGACTGCGGGTTTTGTCCTGTAATTAAATTACCATCTTCAATAGCAAACGAACTCCAGTCAGCTCCCTTTACATACACAGCGCCTCTTTCTTTCAACTTACTTTCCAATGGGAAAGGAACTATTTTTGAAAGCTGTACAGCATCTTCTTCTGTGTTACAAAAGCTGGTAATCTTCTTTCCATTCACTAAGTAATTCCCAGTTTTGTCTTTTACATTTACTAATGCAGCAGGACCGTGGCAAACGAATGCAACCGGCTTGTCATTGTTGTAAAAGGTTTGAATCAGTTTTATAGAATTTTTGTCGGTTGCCAAATCCCACATTGGACCGTGACCACCTGGATAGAATACCGCATCAAAATCACTTTCCTTTACCTGTGAAATTTTCTTTGTGTTTGCCAATACTTTTTGTGTTGCCTCATCTTTGAAATATCTTTTTGTAGAAGCTGTTTGAAAAGATGGTTCATTGCTTTTTGGGTCAATGGGTGCCTGCCCACCTTTAGGGGTGACCACCACCACGTCAATACCTTTATCGGTAAAGTAGTAGTACGGGGTGGCAAATTCTTCAATCCAAAAACCGGTAGGTTTACCTGTGTTGCCTAATTTGTTGTGTGAGGTTAATACAAATAACACTTTTGCTTTTTTTGTTTCTTGTGCTTTAGTTGCAGTGCTGAAGAACATAATCATTCCAGCAAGCATCACTTTTAGTACTTGTTTCATTTTTCTTTTTTTATGATCATTAATTAATAGATTGATTTTTTGGTTATCCAAATACATGTCCGGCTACATGTCCGCCATCCACATTAAAAATTTCGCCGGTAATGAAATTGCTGTTAGCAAGTGTATATACCATTTCAGCAATATCTTCTGGCTCGCCAATGCGGTTGAGCAAATGCAAGCCGGCCAGGTCATCTGAATTGTTTACACCAATTTTTCCCTGTAGCGGACTGCGGATGATGCCGGGTGCAATGGTGTTGATGCGAATGTTTTGTTTGCCAAACTCAGCGGCTAATTGTTTGGTGAGTGCATGTACGCCGCCTTTGCTTACCACAGGTGCTGTGGCAGGAAAACCTGCAATAGCATGGTCAACCAGCACGGTGCCGATATTAATAACTGAACCTCCGCCAATGTTTAGCATTTCTTTGATAGCAGCTTGCGTGGCAAAGAATGTTCCTTTAAGGTTTACGTCAAAGAAATTGTCCAGTTCATTTTCCTGCACATCCAGGAAGGGTTTGGGCGCAAAAATGCCTGCATTGTTTACCAGAACATCCACTGCTCCAAAATATTTTATAGCGGTGGCAACGAGTTCTTCGCACACTGATTTTTTGCTTACATCGCCTGCCACCAATTTTGCATTGGCAGGTGAGCCAAACTCTTCAAATGTTTTCTCCAGGTTTTCTTTGGTGGATGAATTCATTACCACATTGTATCCTTTATCCAAAAATAATTTGGAGATACTCTTCCCAATTCCGGTACTGGCACCGGTTACGATTACTGTTTTTTTGTTCATTGATTGTTTATTTAAAAATTATTGATTTGCTTTTTCAACCCGCAACAGGACCTTCAGCAGTTTATGAGGCTTGGATAAAAAAGGAAGGTGCCCGGATTTTATTTGAAATATTTTTTTCACATTGGATGAACGCATAGCCAACTTTCTCTGAATATCTTTTCCAACAGCATGATCCATTGTTGTTATAATACAATACTTAGGTATCCCGCCATACACTTCTTCTGAAAGCCTTATTTTTTCTGCCAACGGGGCCAGTGGCTCAGCTTTGTGACTTAGCAACAGCAAGGCCTTGTCTTCTGTAGAACATTCCGCACAGAAAACATCAGCAATTTTATCCTGTCTCAGTGTGGCGTATGAATTATCCGCTGCAACCACAAGGCTACTGCCAAACTGGCTTTCACTATCTGTTGCATTTAGACCAAAAACGGAATCGCCATTACCGGGCATAAAAGCCGCCAGGAATACAAGTGCCTCAATTTTGTCAGGAACCTGTTCCGCAACTGATGCTATCAGTAACCCAGCCATACTATGACCAACTAATATCACTTTCTCTTGTTGCGCCTTTATACTGTTAATAATAGCAGAAGTGTAAGACTGATAGGAGATTTCTGACACCGGTGTATTGTCCTTGCCATGACCCGGCAGGTTAACCACCACCACTTTATTTCCCCTGGCCTCTAATAATGGTTTTAATTTAAACCATACCGTTCCATCGGCCAAAGCACCATGTACTAAGACAAATGTTTTTGCCTGAACGGATATTACGGCAACTAATATTATTATCAGGGTTGCAAATAGTTTTCTCATTTCAATTTATTCGTTTGTTTGTTTACGAATTTCTGTTACCTGCTCACCACCCAAACCCCAATTGTCTGTTTCCACTTCACGGATAATAACATGGGTAAGATGAAAGTCTTTATCAAGTACTTCTTTTAAAAGCTTTGTTACTCCCAAAATCAGTTCTTGTTTTTGTTCTTTTGTAACCCCATCACGGGTTACATCAATTTGTACAAAAGGCATGATTAGTTTATTTTGTTGACAATGCAAAAATGCATAAGCACAAGGCTGAAAAGAATGGAGGAAAAAGCAGTTAAATTGGATTATTAGGAGCCGAAAGCGTTAATAAAATACTGAATTGCACAATTGTGCAAGCAATAGGTTGTTTTGTACAAAAGCTAAATGCAGGGAATTATTACCTTTACATAAACACAGCAATAGATGAAAAAGAAACAGGATCAAGCGCCGATATTTAATATTCGTCAGCATTGCGACACAAAAGATGTAAAGAATATTAAGATAGCTGCACTCAACGAAAAAAGCTGCACAATAGCGGAGTTTGAAGAGAACCACCGCCACCAGTATTATGAAATTGTTTGGCTAAAAAGAGGGAGTGGCGTTCATAATATTGACATGGTAAACTACAAGTACGAAGGGTCAACTCTTTTCTTATTATCACCTGGTCAGATGCACCTTATAAAGCCTGAAGAAAAACCTGATGGATATGTGATTAAATTCTTGCCTTCTTTATTTCGTGATGCAAAAGATATGGATGAGTATGTGCTGAACACAACACTGTTTGATAATATACAGGTAGAGCCGATGATAAAAGTTTCTTCGGCTGCTCATACTGCTTTTGAAGATGTATTTGCAAAAATGGATGCAGAGTTTAATGTGGATGAGGAGGACAAAGAAAAAATTCTGTTGTCTTATTTAAAAATTTTGATAACACATATCAACCGGCTCAAAAAGAATAAAATTACCCAGACTGCAATTAAAACTGATATTAATCTTAAACTTTTTCAGGACTATAAAATTGAAGTGGAGAAACATTACAAAAAAGAGCATGGGGTGCAGTTTTATGCTGATTCCTTATTCACCCAACCCCGTACACTTAATTCCCTTTCACAAAAGTATGCCGGTAAAACAGCAGGCGAAATCATTGCCGACCGTATTATATTAGAAGCCAAAAGAGAACTTTATTACAGCACAATAAGCGTTAAAGAAATTGGATACGCTTTAGGCTTTGACGACCCGGCTTATTTTACCCGTTTTTTTAAAAAGCAGACTGGGGTTTCGCCGAATGAATATAAAGTGCAGGGATCTGATGAAAAAATGTTAAAGACAAATGCCGGATAGAAATTCCTGTACTAATGAAGTCACTGTAGTGTTAAAAAATTACTTGTGCTTTTCTACATCAACAAACTGTTTCAAATCCCTCTCACTCGGCAAATTCACCAAATACTTGCTCACAAATACCTGCTGCGGCAATCCCATAGTTAGCACCAATTTTAGGCCAACAAAGTAAAGAATAAAAGAAATGAAAACAATCATTACATCAACAATTTTTGCTTTAGCAACAATGTTTGCTTACGGACAAAGTATTTATACCAAGACTTTTGGTAACAGTAAAGACAAGTCAATTATTTTTCTTCACGGTGGACCTGGCTACAATTGTGTAAATTTTGAAGCTACGACTGCACAACAACTTGCTGACAATGGCTTCTTTGTAATAGTATACGACAGACGTGGAGAAGGACGAAGCAATGACCTAAATGCAAAGTTTACTTTTAAAGAAAGTTTTGACGACTTAAACGACATTTATAAAAAATACAATCTAACAAAAGCAACTTTAATTGGACACAGTTTTGGCGGTGTAGTTGCGACACTTTTTGCTGAAACTAATCCTAAAAAAGTTCAATCCATTATTCTTGTAGGTGCACCAGTTTCTTTGCAAACCACTTTCAAAAACATTCTCTCAAAATCAAAAAGTATTTATCAGACGAAAAAAGACAGTGTAAATTTAAACTACATTTCAATGCTTGAAAATATGGACACGACAAGTATTCAATATAGTTCTTACTGTTTTGGACACGCAATGCAAAACGGTTTTTATACACCTAAAAATCCATCTGTAGAAGCTAAAAATATTTATTCAAAATTCAGAACTGATACCTTATTAATAAAATATGCTTCTAAAATGTCTTATGAAGCACCACAAGGTTTTTGGAAAAATGAAAAATATACGACTATCGACCTTACAAAGAATTTACAAGCCTTACAAAAGCAAGACATAAAAATCTTTGGACTTTACGGAAAAGACGATGGACTTTACTCTGCTCAGCAAGTTACTGAACTACAAAACCTAATTGGTTCAAGCAACTTAAAATACTATGACAACTGTTCTCACAATGTTTTCATTGACCAACAAACACAATTTATTGACGATATAAAAACACGGATAAAATAAAAACTGGTGCTAACACGGGTTTTGCAAAAGTGGCGTTTCAGTGCTCCGCAGACACATTTGTGGTTAATCAAATATTGTTCTCCGCATCAACATTTGTGGTTAAAATCGCCACCTTCGCCAAGCCAGAAACCGTTAGCGGTCATTGTAAAAAACCGACCAAATAGACTAAAATTTAAATAGAAATTATCACGAAGTGAAAATAATTGAAATCACCTTTAACGACTTTACAATTACGACAGACAAATCAAAAATGGATATTGTTGCAATCCACGACTTCCTATCAAAATATTCAGGTTGGAGTGACAATATTCCTTTTGACAGAGTAAAGGCTTCTATTGAAAATTCCCTAAACTTCGGGGTATTTCATAACGACAAACAAATTGGATTTGCAAGAATCATCTCGGACTTTTCGACTATTGCATATTTAGGCGACGTTTATGTTTTGGACAATTATCGTGGACAAGGACTTTCAAAAAAACTAATGGACACTGTAATTGAACACCCAAACTTGCAAGGATTAAGACGGTGGATCTTATTAACGTCGACAGCAGATTGGCTTTATGAAAAGTATGGCTTTACTAAATTACCCAAACCAGAATTATATATGGAACTATTTGACCCAAATGTTTATAAAACAGACATACAAAAACCTGATAAATAAATTAACAATAAAAACAACGAACTACTAACATGGTTTGCCAAAATAGTAGCAGAAGTGCTAAATTGAATTTTGAAGCCTTAGTAAATTTATGCCATCGGCTAAAACCATTTTTGGTAGTGTTTTCTCATATAGGTAATTCAAAGAATGTGGCATTTGCTTTTCTCCTTGTTTTACGAAACCCAGGCTTTCATAATAGGCACAAAGTCGCCGGTTAGAAGCAATACAGTCAAGCCTTAGTAAATTTATGCCCTCAGCCAAAACCATTTTTTCAATTACGGCTATTATTCTTTTTCCAATATTGTTGCCTTTGAATGCTGTTGTGACAATAAGCGAATGCACATACCTGGCATTTGCCTTCTGCTTGCCCCAATACAGCTCGTCCTGCTCCATTAGCCGGAACATTCCTGCCAATTCACCGTTTCCAGATTCAGCAAAGTAAAACTCTCCGGCTTCAAAACCTTCTTTAACCCATTTGATTTTATCTGCACTTGGGTTTAGCCAAATTTTCCATTGGTTAATGCCTCTTTTCTCTAAATATACTGCTGCCTGTTTTAGAAGCTTGATTGCTGCATCCAATTCAGCAACAGTGGCCTTTCGGAATACTAATTCATCTTTTCTATCGTAATTCATAAATTTATATTTCGATTTCCATAAATAGTTTCTTTATCTGTCTATGATATTTTGTCTCACTTACTTTAAGTACTTCCTTTATAAAATCAGTTGATACAGGCTTTTTTCCAGATTGCTTAGTTGAATAAAGCAAATTCCTCAACGCCTCATTTACCTTTGGCTCCCCAATCAACTCACACAACTGCACCATTACTATTGCTCCCTTTGAATAAGAAATATGTGTATTGCCACTTGTTACTTTATAAAGTGGCTCTTTTGCAGAAAACCCTTTTTCAGCATCATAAATTTGCTGGTGCATTTTTAAACGTTCCATCATTTTTTTGCTGCCATACATTTTTTTATACAACATCATTTCGGTGTACATGGCCATTGTTTCGGTAAGCATGGCAGCACCTTCTCTTTCATCCGGAACTATTTGATTGCCGCCCCACCATAAATGCGATAACTCATGACCGGCCAATTCATTAATTACATCTTGCTGTTTATCCGCCTTTATATTGGCATGAAAAACCATATTCTCTGTCATAAAAATTGTAGCCGGATAAGCAGTTGCTGCAAAACCTCTGGTAAAAGAAGATACTTCTGCAAATGTTACCGACCTATATGGGTATGCACCAAAATTTTTCCTACAATAGTCTAATGTAAGTTTTGCATTTTGTATCAGATGATCCACATTTTCTTCATGCCTTGGATGATAAAGGACAGTAATTCTTAAACTGTCATGCAGAATGCTTTTTGCTTTATATCTTGCTGATGCCACTGCAAAGCGAAATGGTACCGGCTCTGGCGTTTTGTATTGAAAATAATTCCTGCCATTTCTGCTCCATTGTTTAGTTAATTCCCCTGTTCCCACGGCAGTCTGTCCGTACTCAGTATCAATTGTCATGTCAAGATGTATAAAGTCATTTGCAGCGGTTCTATTGTCATCAATCTTTTTTAATGCAGTGGCTGCGCCTAAGCCAAATTGTGTTCGCTCTATACTATCAGTCAATTCATAATCGGATTGGTAGCCAATTTTTGGGTAATACCGGCTGATACGCATGAAAGTACCATTTTCAATAATTGCATTAAATGACTGATGGCCATTTACAGGCAGCCAGGAATAACTGATGGTAAACTTTAGTATTGCACTATCATTGGGTGCCAATGCCTGTTTAAGAGTTACTTCATTGATGTACTGCGACAGGCTGATGGTTTCAAAAGCAGAAACATACTGTGCTTTTTCTATTTTTAAATCGTCATCAAAATTGAAAAGAATACTTTGTATGTGGCTGTTTGACTTATTCTTAATTGTATAATCACCCTCAATTGTATAGCTGTTTAGTGAAGGAAATAAATGTACCTGCGTTTTAACATCAGTTATGAGTGGCTGCGGTATGTTTTGATATTTCCTGTATGCTTTTTCATAGCTTGCAGCAAACTTCTGGGCTTGTTGTTTGTCTTTAGCAATATATCCGCTCATAAACCGGAATGCAAAGAAACAGCTTGATGCTATCATTAAAATGAATACTACAATTTTTGGAAGATTATATTTTCTTGTATCTATAAAACTGACTAACTGCCATAAAAGTAAAACCACCGATAAGCCAAACAACAGCCTTTGTGTAAATGACGCCAGGTAATTTCCGTAGCCGCTAAAATCACTGTATTCACCTTTAAATGCAGTAAAAAAGCGAAATAAAGGTGTGCTTATTATTTTGCCGGATAACGGGCTTGCAGTTACCAGTGCAATTATCAATGTGGCTCCAAGCGCTAAATATTTATGCGGTATCACCCTGTTAAGAAGCAATACAAAACCTGCCAGTAACATTAGCGGAATGCTGTTAAATATAAATATACCTGCATAAGGCTTCCATTCAATATGGGGGTATTGATAACCCACTTGAAAAACCAATCCCAATAAGATGGACAACAGGGTAAAGAAAATGATGAGTACAATACTGCTTAACCAATGTCCGGCAAATTTTGATGCCGAAAAAGCTGTTGTATTCTCCAGCATAGAAAAACGGGATACGCTGCTCCGCCAATACAAATCATTTGCATAGTACACTGTAAGTAATACGCAGGGCAAATGAAGGTTTTCTAAAATAGTGGTTGCCATTAATCCGGATGTGGCAAATTTTTGTGGCAGCCGGATGCCTTTCTCTATCTCCGCATACATTTCCATGCCCAGATTAAACAGTACCAATATGGCAGCCACTATTACAGCAATGCCTTTGAAAATATAAATCAAATCTGTTTTAAAAAATGACAATACCGATTTTATTTGCTGTCGGTTGCCGAAACGAACGTAAATGGTTTTGTAAGCGGCTGATGCAACTGCTTCTGAAGAAGCATCTTCTCTTTTCTTCTGCTTCTTATTTGTGAAACTTATTGAAAAATATTTCCTGCCTGCCAATAAAATGAAAAAAGATAGTGCGGTAACAAGCAGCCTGTTTACCAGTAACGCTCCACTGAGTGGTACTAAACTGGCATTACGCTGAGCCACCGAAAAATCTTTACTCACAAAAAAATAGGCAGACAGGCCAAATGGGTCGGCCAGGGCAGATATATGCTGCAACGATATTGATTGCGGCATGGATTGCGCCATAAATGGTGAGCCGGAAAACAATAATGTAATCATATAAATTATGTACAGCATTAAACCACTTACAGCCACCAGCAATTTATTTTTTGTAAGCCATGCAATAATGCTCAATACGCTGCATACAAAAAAAGTATTTACACACCCAAACAGCAATAAAGGGTACAGGTAATAAGAAAGATGAAAGCCGGGTTGCATTGCTGCTTCGCCTCTAACCGACTGGCCAATCATAAAACCTGCAGCCAACAAAAGAAACCCTGCAAGCGAAATAAAATAAAATGATAAAAACCGGCCTCCAGTAAATTGCTTTTTAGTAACTGTGGTGGAAAACAGGAGCAGGTCGAACCTGGCATCCCATTCTTTGAACAGCAGTTGTGTTCCTGTAACTGTAGCAATAAAAATTACCGAAAGGCTAAGCATGCCCAGCATAAAACCTGTTGTGTAAGCTGAATTCAGATAAACGCCTTCACCAACACTCAGATTAAAATTTGCACCTGCAAACCACCCGAAACAGAACAGCAAAACGGCAACAACACTGGATGGTATTTGCCTCGTATATTTTTTTAAATCAAACAGCAAAATAGTTTTCATAATAATTTCTTTTATTAAAAATTAAGCTGCTGCAGTTTGCAGGTGCTGAAAATATACATGTTCCAGTGCTGGCGGTACAGGTTTAAAACCATAAGGCTGCTCATTTGAATACACAGTTACATGAATCACTCTTTCCACCAACTGATGGCTGATTACATTGTAATTGGAGCGGTAAGTTTGCAGTTCTGAATTGCCTATCGCCCTTGTCCATATTTTTCCCTCCAATGCCGCAATCATTTCTGCAGGCTTGCCAACAGCTTTTATTGTTCCTTGCTGAATAATAGCCATATTATTGCAGAGATTGCGTACATCTTCCACCAGGTGAGTAGAAAGCATGACAATTACATCATCACTAATTCCGCTGAGCAGCATATTAAAACGGTTTCTTTCTTCAGGGTCTAAGCCTGCTGTTGGCTCATCTACAATAATAATTTTGGGGTTGCCTAATAATGCCTGTGCCACCCCAAAACGTTGTTTCATACCGCCTGAGAAAGTGTGTACTTCTTTATTTTTAACCGGCAACAGGTTTACTTTTTCCAACAAACTGTTGATTTGATTTTTACGCTCTGTTACATTGCATACTCCCTTTAATATGGCAAGATGTTGCAGCAAGTTATAGGCAGATACTTTTGGATATACACCAAAATCCTGTGGTAAAAAGCCAAGCTGCTTTTTAATGTATGCTGTATCCTTTACTATATCAACATCATTAAATGTAATGGAACCGGCTGTTGGTTTTTGCAACCCGGCAATGGTTTTCATCAGTGAAGATTTACCGGCGCCATTGGGGCCCAGTAAACCGAACATGCCATTTGAAATGCTCAAGGAAATATTATTAATGGCGGCCACTCCATTTGGATAAGTTTTGTTCAGGCCTGTAATTTGCAATGTGTTCATATTTATTTTTGTTAAGTATGGGCAATACAATTCCTGCACCCTTTCGGTGTTTTTTTTAAAACCTTTGTTGAGATGATTAACTTATTCTTCTGCTACATATTCAAGCACATCTCCGGGCTGGCAGTTTAATGATTTGCAAATGGCTTCCAATGTATCAAAGCGGATGCCCTTTGCCTTACCTGTTTTCAGTATCGAGAGATTGGCTGCTGTTATTCCCAACTGTTCTGCCAACTCTTTCGATTGCATCTTGCGTTTGGCAAGCATAACATCTACATTTACTATAATTGGCATAACTATATAAATAAATCTTGTTCGTTTTGTAATTGCAAACCTTGTTTAAAAATGGCAGCCACCATCCAGGCAAACACTCCCAATATTCCATGAACAACTGCAAGCAGCCAAAGTGCGGATTCTGTTTCTACAAAAAAACTACTGATAATAATTGCCGGGAAAGGAACCAGCCAGTTAAACAAATAAAACCGTTTCAACTGCTGCAGGTTTAACACAGTAAACAACTTAGGTTTTGAAAACACGGAAAACAAATTTGAAACCAGCCAAAAGAAGAAGCCATACAATGTTAATGGGAGCAGAAAAGAAAAAAAGATATAATTGGCATTGTTGTCAACATTCAAAAAAGGAGTTTGAGAAAACGGAAAGTTGATGTGCAGGAATTTCCCGTCTCCGTAAGGAGTAGTACTCCATTTGCTGGACAGGCAAACAGCGCTGTAAATAACGGTTGCTAAATAACCAACGGCTAAAATGTGGCTGATTATGGAGAAAAACCTTGCTATAATTTTAGTTCTGCCCATTCCCTTAATTTTTTAATTATTGTGCAAACATAGAAAATAATTATTGTAAAACAATAATTAATTAAAATTTTTTAGATCGAAAATCTTACTACCCAAAATGTTTAAATGCTAAAAACTGACTTCTTTGAAAGTAGCCTTATTATTACTATGCTAAACTTGCATAGTTAACAGGCTATTTATTTCCGTAAGCTATGTTGAGCTTGAAATCTTGTTTTTATAGCTTTTATATCATCACTCACTATTCTATCCAAAGATTTTTGCATAATGCTATGCAGTAAGCAAATTTTTGTACCCGGAATTTTCCTTAGACATTTAACTGGCTAATTATTGGTGTGAGCAACTCATATGTCACAAAAAAACGCTGTAAAACCTTGATTTTACAGCGTTTCGTATCTTTTTGTATTGATACTGGCGGAGAGAACAAGATTTGTACATATTGTGGAAAACAGTGAAATAAATGATGAGTTTAGAGTAGGTTGCATTTGTGCTGAAAAGATGACGAGTGATTATGTCAACCCTAAAAGAATGGAAAATGACTTAAGAAATAAAGCAACAAGACGTTCAAATTGGATTAATAAAGAATGGAAAATTAGTAGAAGCGAGCATCATCTTTTAATTTACAGAGATAAGTTAACAAAAAAGTATAAAGGATCAATTGATAAAACTTGGGGTAGAAAAACTTATGACACTTTACGACATGTAAAAGCCGCACCCTTTAATGGAATCGAATATTCTAAATCTCGTGGGTATTGGTAATTAAGTTAATTGGCAAGTAAAAGGGCTAGGCCATTCTAACCAACCGAAGAAAGGATTGCGACGTAACGAAGATGCCATGAAATACTGATGTTGGTATCAAAAATATTTGATACTCTCTTATTTTAATTTTTCTTCATCAACAATCTTCTGCAACTCCCTCTCACTTGGCAAATTCACCAAATATTTACTCACAAACACCTGCTGTGGCAATCCCATCGTAGCATATTTCACCAAAGCCTCATTTTTGCCGCTGCATAAAATAATACCAACAGGTGGGTTATCGCCATTGTGACTTTCGTTTTCTTTGTAATAGTTGAGATACATATTCATTTGCCCGGCGTCGCTGTGGTCAAATTCGCCAATCTTTAAATCAAGCAATACATGACATTTTAATATGCGGTGGTAAAAAACCAGGTCAATGCGGTAGTGCTTATTGCCAAACGTAATGCGGCGCTGCCTGTGTTCAAAACAAAAGCCCCGGCCAAGTTCCAGCAGAAACTGCTGCAGGTTGGTGATAATTCGCTCTTCCAGGTCGCTTTCGGTAAAAGGCGCTTTGTCCTCAAGTCCTAAAAACTCCAACAGGTAGGTGTTGCGGAAAACCGCCTCTGGCAATTCTTTTGTCGCCAGCTTAAAGGCTTGCAGCGTGGAGATTCCGTCCCGACTCAGACCTGTTCTTTCGTATAACAGGCTGTCAATAGCCCGTTTAAGTTCCTTTACAGGCCAGTTATTTTTAATTGCCTGTTCCTCGTAAAAACGCCGCTTCGGCCCTGCATCGGCTTTTAATAGCTCAATAAAGTGGGAAAAGCTTAGGTGCGTTATTACCTGGCTGATTCTTTCATCAGGTTCCGATAGTAGCAATTTTGCAGACGCCGTCTGCAATTTTTCAAATAGTTGAAAATCAGCAATATACAATTTTGCAGTTACCGACTGCAAAATCTGGGGATAAGCCTGGTAGAAATCCCGGCACAGGTAAAGGTTCCGTTCCTGCAAAGATTTGATGCCTTTTTCCAGAAGCCGTTTCGCCAACACCTTGAGTAATCCCGTTCCATAAGTTGCCCGGTCGTTACCGTTCTGTTCATATTCTACAATATAAAATCCGATAAGCCAATTGCGGATAGTAAGGGCGGTGTTTACCTGCTGCTGGGCCTTATTGAGAAAATAGGTATTCGTTTCCTGGATGGTTTTGGCAAGCCCTTCAAAATTATTTATCTTATTTTTTTCCACTACGTCGTTCATTGTATCTATTTTTACTTCTCTTAAATTTGTTATCGTATTTCTGCATCTTCCGGTTGATGGTTCTTAAATGATGTAAGAACACCGGCAAGTTCTTTTTTCATTTCTTTGTCAAAGCTGCCTAAGTAGTTTTCAGTAGTCTTTAAATCGGTATGGCCTAATGCCTCTTGTATAAATTCAGTACTCGCTCCAATCTTTTTTAATACAGTTGAAAAGGTATGCCTTGCCACATAGGTAGTAGCCTTTTTATCAATTCCAAGATTTTTAAGAATCCGTTTCATCCAGTCATTGATAATCCCTACAAAGTTTTGCACCAGTTCGTATTGCCGAAGTGGGGTTAAACCGCTCTGCAATATTGGGAAAAGGTAGTTGGCAGGAGTTTTGTTTTCATTACCCCAACGTTCCATAATGGCTTTCATATCATCTGATATAAATACGGTAATGGGCCGTGGGTCGCTGCGGAGAGAATGTTGTGTTTTAGTACGTTCAAAAATGATATAGTCCCCATCAATATTTTTGTATTTCAAATTGGCGATATCTTTTGGGTTCATCCCATTTGCAAAATAGCTGAACAACCAGTAATCCTTAGCCATCTGTTTTGTGGGTTGTGCAGGATCGCATTTGTAATTGTAAATCCTTTTAATATCGCTAAGGTCCAAAGCTTTCTTTATGTTTTTTGAAGAGGGTATCCGATACTTACGTTTTCCAAACGGATAACATTTTTCTCTTTTAATAATTCCATCTTCAATAGCTTCATTAAAAATGGCTCTGAGTGGCCGCAGGTAAATACCAATAGTGGTTGGAGAAATATCCTGATTCTTCAGCCAGTTTTCGTACTCCTGTAACCAAGAAACTGTAATGGCAGAAAGCGGAACGTCCCCCTTGAATTTCGTTAAAGAAACATAGCTGCAGTGGTATGAAACGGCCGTGCTAATTCTTCCTTCTCTAATCAATTTTTTAAGATAACCGGAGTATGAATGAGAAAGTAAACCAGTTTTTGTAACCGACTCAAGAAGCAAAGGGAATTTTTTGAAAAAGGGTGAATAATCAAAGCCATCTAAATCGGGAGAAATAGCTTCTTCTTTTATATTTCGCTGCCTGAAAACGGGGTTGCCATGAATAAATTCTTTTTCAAATTCACCAAAACTGAAAAAGGTCATTTCTGCAGCAAGAAATTTAGCTTGCCTTTCAGCATCCTTTAACTTATTCCTGGTGAATTGAAGTTCATTGCTAATTCTGGTGGCAGGAAGTTTTTCCCATTCCAATTTAGAGAGGTCGAAAATTGTTTGATAATACCTGGTCTTTCTGTTGAAAGTTACCCTTAACTTAATAGGGTACTTGTTCTCATTTTTTACCCTTCTCGTATCAAGGATAAAAGAAATTGTTGCAGACATAATTTATGATTTACATTTTCACAATTCGTTCCCACATCATAACCGCATATTACATTTGCAAACATTTTGCAAACAAACTACAGGTAAACAAGATTTAATCACATAAAGCACACAACTGCAACTTTTATGCAACAAGTTGCGATTTAATTTTTTAGATTAAAATCAGTTAAAGCAGGTTAAAAGAAGAAAAGATTATTTTCCAACTACGGATCAAAAGGTTTCAGGTTTGAATCCTGACGGGGTCACCACACAGGATTGAGCAGCATTTTTGCTGCTCTTTTCTTTTTTACCATCGCTGAAACCCTTACCACCATTGCAAAGCAAGTCAAGCACCTCACTTGGCTGCATGGTTTGAAAAGTATTGTTGTCGTACACCAGTTTTTCAGGGAATATCAAACCAAGCATTTTCTGCCTGTTTTCTATGTTGGCAGCCCTGTAATAATGCCCCATGTTGCTCAATAAGGAGAATCCATAACGGCAATATTCCTGAAAACCGCTTTCAGCAGATTTCAGTTCAGCAATCCGGCTTCGTAGTTCAGTACACTCCCTTGATAGGCTTTCCTTGATACGTTTGTAGTCGTGTTTATCCAAATCATCATTGATGAATTTCTTTGCACTCTTATCCATCATTTCTACATTATCATCAATCTGCTTTTGGAGCTTCTTTATTTCCTGCTGGCGGTCGCCTTCGTTTGTTTTGAAAACATCATCCATAATAGCCAAATACAAGGATGCTATTTCAGGCTTGATAGAAATATCATTCAGCCATATTTCAAAGGCATTGTGTACGCCATCGCTTTTATGTCTTTCCTTGCAACCCTTAGTACAGTGATAGTAAAAGTATTTGCCACCATTGCCCAAAGCTGAACTACCTGTTAAGGTCTTACCACATCTTGGACAAATCAAATGCCCACGCATTGGGTATTCATCATTTACCAGCGAGTATTTAGTTTTGGCTTTCTTTTTACCATCCAAAACATTCTGCACATCATAAAACAATTCTTCACTTACAATTGGCTCATGTATGCCCTGTACAATTTCTTCAGGTTCATCTTTAAAAGCTTTAACCCTAATTTTACCGCAGTAAATCGGGTTACGAAGCAGCGTATAAAAATTGCTTCTGCTAATTTTTAATCCTTCTTTATATAGCTTCTTACGCAGCACTTCTATTAAGTAATTGCCGGTGGCAATTTGCTCAAAAGCTTTTCTAATAACGGGAGCCATTGCAGAGTGAGTGATAACAGGTCGGTTATGTTCATCCCTTGTATTCTTAAAGCCATAAGGTGCGGTGCTCACATACCTGCCTTCTTTTAGGGCTTTACGCATTCCATTCGTTGTATTCAAAGAACGCCTTGCATTTTCAACCTGCGGAGCAGCAAGGTAAAAGGCTTTCATCAACAGGTTTTCAGGCACACTATCATCCAAAGGCTGCTCAATAGCTTCTACACTTACACCCAGCTTTACCAGTTGAGTAATCATGTTAAGCGATGCTTCCATATTACGGGAAAACCTATCCCATTTTACGATAAGCAACTTCTTAACCAGTCCTTTGTTTTTCTTGATGAACTCAACCAGCTTTTTAAACTCCGGGCGGTCAAATGTTTTTGCAGAATGGTCGTCTTCAAAGTGGCGAACAACCTCAATTCCCTGTAAGGCACAATGTTTTTCAAGTCGGTGCTTTTGGTCACGGAGGCTGTAACCCTTTTCGGCTTGTTCATCGGTTGATACCCTTGTGTAAATGATTGCTGTTTGCATCTTTCTTTGTTTTGAGTTCTGAAAAAAGCTGATAGTCCAGGTTAGCCAGCTTGTAAAGCGTTTGCCTGATTTTCTTTACTTCGTCATCTGTGTAAGTCGTGCCGTTCTTTTGTAAAATCTTTTTACATAATTCTATACTAAGCATTGAAATTGCTTGCTCCTTACGCTGGTTGCTCCAGTCGCTTAGGTAAAACGCAATTACTTAGGGTTGCTCCCTTTTGTAAACTTCTTTTTTATCGTTTTAAAGATGGCAGTTACACCACCATCTTCTACTTTTAGTTGTATGTCCTGATACTTATGTTCTCTTATAATTTCCTCAATCCTTTGCTTTGCTTTTAATCGCTGTACACCTTCAAATTTTTCCATTTCGCCGCCATTGAACTTTACAGTAATTTTTTCAAAATCGCCTATTCGTAAATACGCCAAAAGCTCCATTTCATTTACGCTTACGGGTATTTCAGGCTTATACTTTGGCTTCAAATCCACGTTAGGAAAAAAGGCTTGCAGTATAGCGTTTAGGTTTATCTGCAAATGATTTTCAACTTCCGAAAATTCCCTGGCTACTTTGTATTGTGTAAGATTTGCAGGCACACAAAGACCATCTTTAAACACCAGCAACAACACAGGCATTTTGCTACCGATAGCAAATGCAGTATAAAACTCTAAAACAGGCATTGAAACCTTGTAGGCATCATTCTCCCATTCCAAACTTTGCTTAGCTACTTTTATTTGCTCCCAGCCCATTCCAAACTCTCTTAATTCCTGTATTACTTTCACCCAAATGGCATCCATAATGCTGAACCGCCGCCAGCTTCTGTCTTCCCTTTCATTCGTAAGCAATCCTTCTTTTTCCCAGCTATTCAATTGCCTGTAGGTAATGTTCTCAAACTTTACATTACGTTCCTTATTATTCAGTATTTGGGAAATCTTGTTATTGGCTATATCTTTAAAATAGTCCTTATATCCTATATCAAAAGCCTCTTTTCTATGTACTGCAACCGTGCTGTTTTCCTGTGCTTTATTTTGCTTTTGCAGTGCCATTGAACTTAATTCTTTATACTTACAAATATACGAAAAATTATACCATTCGGTAAGTTTTTACAAGTTATTCTGTATATTTGAAAAATTAACAAAGGACGATGAGCAAAGACGTACAACCAGCATTTGCCAAAAACTCCACATTTGAAGTTTTCAGGTATCAATTAGTAGTTGATAAAACTATGCCTATAAACATGTTTGGTAAGTACGAAACACCCGAACAGCTTAGAGCAGAAAAGAACAATATACTAAAAGATATACTGGTTAAAGACAACTTTCGTTTTTCATCGTCCAACTCTTCCATCAAGTCAAAGTTGGTTTATCAAAGTGGGGATATGTACTATTTTAAAATCAGTGCAAAGCGTACAGCCCACATTTATAGGGAAGATTTTACAGAAGATACAATTGATAATTACCCAAACATTATAGTTGCTATCAATAACAATCCAGATGTACAAAAGATAGCTATTCAGTCAAACTCTTACGCTTTTAAAACAAATGAGATTGTAAGAAACTTTATCCTGGAGAGCATTGACAGTAAAATAAAGGATTTCAACCTTTCATTTTATGTTGACCCTATTTATGATAAGCAGGACTTTTGGAATTTTGTTCGCAAGCATCCAAGAGAAATAAAGCAGCTGACTTTCAATCTCATTTCGCCTAACCTGTCTAATATTTCAAAAGACCTTACTATTAATCTTCGTGAGGCTTATGAAGATACCAATGTACACCGTACCAAGTTGGAATTAGAAGCAGATAAAGACAGTGTGCTTGATATTAAAGAAGACAGCAAATTTGTAACCGGCATTGTTAATTACAGTGCTAACGGCGGCGGCTCTATCTATGCAAGATTAACAGGCAGTAGGAAGAAATATAATACTGCTGAAAACCCGGCAGAGTTTAGTATTGAAGACAAACTTTTGAAGGATAACAACTGGGAAGAATTAGACAAACAATTTAAAGACATTTTGATTTAAAAGAACTAACTGATAGAATGAACAACTTTAAAGAAAAAGCAAACCTCATTTGGAGTATTGCAGATTTATTGAGAGGACATTATAAGCAAGCTGATTATGGCAAAGTGATATTACCGCTAACAGTGTTGCGTAGATTAGATTTGGTATTAGCCCCAACAAAAGAAAAGGTCTTAGAAGCATACGACAAACACAAAGGCAAAAAGCCGGAAGTGTTAGAGCCTATACTTAATACAGTTGCCAAAGCTAAATTTCACAACCACAGCAAATTTGATTTTGAGAAACTGGCTGCCGACCATAATAACATTGCAGCTAACCTGCGTAACTATATCAATGGCTTTAGCATTAGTGCAAAAGAAATTATTGATTACTTCAGCTTTGATGACCAAATTAAAAAGCTGGATGAATACGACCTTTTATATACTATCATAAAACGATTTGCAGACCCTGAAGCCAAAAAGAATTTTGTGGTAGATAACCCTTTGGATATGGGGTACATCTTTGAAGAACTCATTAGAAAATTTGCCGAACTATCCAACGAAACAGCCGGGGAACATTTTACACCAAGAGAAGTAATACGACTAATGGTTGATTTGCTGTTTGTGAATGACAAGGCAATACTAAGAAAAGAAGGCATTGTAAAAACATTGTACGACCCTGCTTGTGGTACAGGTGGTATGCTTTCTATTGCGGAAGAATATTTGTACGAATTAAACAACAAAGCAAAACTGGAACTGTTTGGGCAGGAAATAAACCCTGAATCCTACGCCATCTGCAAATCTGATATGCTCATAAAAGGGCAAAACCCTTCTAACATTAAGTTCGGCAACACTTTTACGCAGGATGGATTGGATGGAGAGACTTTTGATTATATGTTGAGCAATCCACCTTTTGGTGTGGATTGGAAGAAAGCAGAAAAGTACATAAAAGACGAAGCTGCCAACAAAGGCTGGGGTGGTCGCTTTGGAGCAGGCTTACCGGCTATCAGTGATGGTTCTTTATTGTTTTTGCAGCACATGATTAGTAAAATGAAACGCAGTACAGGAGGCAGCCGCATAGGTATTGTGTTTAACGGCTCTCCTTTATTTAGTGGTGGTGCAGGCAGCGGACCAAGTGAAATAAGAAAATGGATTATTGAACAGGATATGCTGGAAGCCATTATTGCCATGCCCGACCAGCTTTTTTATAACACAGGTATAGGCACATACATCTGGATTGTAACCGACCGCAAAAGCAAGGAACGAAAAGGCAAGGTGCAACTGATAAATGCAACAGGCAGTGATGCACCGGATAAAGACAATCCATTTTATTTTAAAATGAACCGTAGCCTCGGCAATAAGCGTAAAGAGATTGGTGATGGCAAAGAAGGCAGACCGGCACAAATAGCCGCCATCTCAAAAATATACGGTGAGTTTAAAGAAGGACCCTACTGCAAAATATTTGACAATGCAGATTTTGGTTACAGCCGTATTACAGTTGAAAGACCAAAAAAAAATGCAGCAGGTGAAGTGGAGAAAGACCGCAAAGGAAACCCATTACCTGATGCAGAGTTAAGAGACTTTGAAAATGTGCCATTGAAAGAAGATATACAGAAATATTTTGAAAGAGAGGTATTACCACACCTGCCCGGTGCCTGGATAGACCACGGCAAAACCAAAGTGGGTTATGAAATAAATTTCACCAAATATTTCTACCAATACAAACCATTACGCAGTTTGGAAGAAATACGCAACGATATTTTAAAACTGGAGCAGGAAACAGATGGCATGATTAAAGAAATTATCAAATAGAAGTGGATACAAGAGTTAGCATATATACGCTGATTGACCATAAAGAATTTTATGGTGATGATAAACCTATATCCGTAGCTCAAAACTTAATTAGAAATATTCCTTCAGTTACTTTACTTAATTACGTTTCAGGGTTTAACGTAAATCTTTATCTGAATGAGCACAGCGAAGATTCTGGGAAAATACAAGCCTACCTTATAGACAATTTAGTTAGCCGTGCAGGAGGCGAAACACTTACAAGCTGGAAAAAAGTATTAAATAAACAGGTTGAAAACGGACATGCCCCAGTTGTAATTTGGAATTATTCTAATTTGCTTTTTTATAGCTTAATTTTTAAAAGATTTAATAATCTGCCTTCAAGAGATTTATCCCAGAAAGATGCAAAAGCCTTTTTTGAAGCCTATCTTATAGTTAATTCAAGTGCTAATAAAAGAATAGCTATTGAAGAAGAAGAATTAAGAAAAGCAATAGAAACCAATACAACTGAAGATGTTCTATTGCCAAATTTTATTTATCAAAAAGACTACGCATCAACAACCGATTTCAGTAATCAGGTAACAAGGGGTGTCTTATTTTTTGAGTACTTAGAAAAACATGGCAAGTATGGAACAATTGTACAGGATTATTACAAAGCAAAAGGTATTTCAGGGCATTTAAGAATGTTCAAAAATCTGATGGTTTTATTCTCTCTAATTAGAATTGAAAATAATTTTCCTAACCAGAGGTTGCAGCTTTTGAATGTGCAGGAATATTATATTGGTGGCGATATTGATTTGGAATTTATTGATAGCTTATGTATTAATTTATTCATTAAAACATACTTGGAAGACCAAAGTTTTGGTCAGCTTAGAAATACATTTCTTTATAAACTAAACGCTTATCAGTATTTCATTTTAGATATTAATTTCCTCATCGATTACTTCTATAAAGCACAAGTATTTGCATTCAACTCTTATTTGAAAAGTAGAGGTGTAAAAGATGAATTTCTATCAATCAAGGCAAAGGAATTTATGGAGGAAATATACTTGCCAATGGTATTTAAAGGATGTTTCCCTTCTTACACAAAATATTTCGGCAGCGACTGTGTAAACTCAAAAAAAGAAGAATTATGTGATGTGTATTTACGTTCGGGAAACAAAATTTGCCTAATAGAGTTCAAGGATGTTCTTCTAAATGCAAGTGCAAAAAACAGTGCAGTAAAGGAAACCTTGTTTAATGAGTTTGATAAAAAGTTTGTTGCAAATGAGAAAAATAAAGCCAAAGGCATAACCCAGCTTATCAACGCTGTAAAAGATATTGAAGCCAATGGTGTTCTTTTTGATGAAGCTGTAAATGGTAATCAAATTGAAGTTTTCCCAATAGTGGTTTATACAGACCATTCTTTTGGAATTGATGGTCTTAATAAAGTTTATAAAGTAAAATTCGGCGAAGCAACAAACCAATTATCTTTTAACAAGGTTAGGTTAAAGGACATTACTTTCATAAATCTTAATTTCTTTGAAATTAGAGAAGATTATTTAGCTAAAGGACTTCTTGATTTATTTATTCTTTTAGAACAATATCATGTTCACATAAGTAATCAAGATTATCAGCAAACTCCGTTTGAGGTATTCAGCCGATTTTATATGAATGAGAACACCAAAGAAAATTTGGGATTGCCGTTAACCTATCAAAACATATTATCAAAAATTATTGCTGCGAAATGAGTCGTTACGAAAAATATAAAGCAACGAATATTGAGTGGATTGGAGAAATACCTGAACACTGGCAGGTAAAGAAGCTAAAATATATTGGTGAATCTATTATTGGCATAACCTATTCTCCAGATGACATTTCTGATGAAGAAAACGGCTTGTTGGTTTTACGTTCATCTAATATTCAAGATGGCAAATTAGCTTTTGAAGACTGTGTATATGTTAGCAAAGATGTTAAGGAAAAGCATCTTACAAAAGAAGGCGATGTTTTGTTATGTGCAAGAAACGGCAGTGCTCATTTAGTAGGCAAGTCGGCTTTAATAAAAAAAGAAAATACCAATATTACTTGGGGTGCTTTCATGAGTATTTTTCGTTCTTCTATTGGTGAGTTTGCGTATCAGTTTTTTAACTCACAAATCTTTAAATCTCAAACAGGGCTTTTTGCCACAAGTACAATTAACCAGTTAACAACAGACACTTTAAATAATCTTTTTGTTCCATTGCCGCTGCCAGAAGAACAAACTGCAATTGCTAATTATTTAAATGAGAAGACTGCTCATATAGATAAACTGATTGCAAATAAGCAATGGTTAATAGAATTACTTGAAGAAGAAAAAACTGCTATTATCAATTACTCAATTAATGGTGTAGGAAAGGGATGGAAAAGAAAGAAGCTAAAATATGTTACATCCATTAATTCTGAAAGCTTGTCAGAAAAAACTGATGAGAACTATTCATTAAGATATATTGACATCGGTTCTGTAGATGCGAATGGAAATATCCACAGCATCACAGACTATTTGTTTGCCGAAGCTCCTTCACGAGCAAGAAGAATAGTCAAAGAGGGCGATACAATATTGTCAACTGTTAGAACCTATCTTAAAGCAATTGCACTAATCGATGATTCAAATGGTAATGCAATATGTTCTACTGGGTTTGCAGTTATTCGACCTCTGCAAGAATTAAATAGTAAATTTCTTTTTTTTATATGCCGGTCTCAAAAATTCATTGATGCGATTATTTCTTATTCAAAAGGTGTTAGTTATCCTTCTATTGATTCAGAAGATTTAAAGAATATTGAAATTGAATATCCGTCTTTAGAGATACAGACTGAAATTGTAGAGAGTATTCTGAGTACATCTGAACCTATTTTGAAAACAATTGAAAAAATTAAAAGGGAAATTGCTTATATGCAAGAATTTAAAGCATCACTCATTAGTGAAGTTGTAACCGGAAAACAAAAAGTAGTTAATTAAAAATATGACACTCTGTATTGCATGGATAAGGCAGGAAGCTAAAACAAATACCAAAGAACTGGTATTTGCTACCGATAGTATGCTAACCGGTGGCGGTGAAACTTGGAAGCATGGCGTAAAGTTGTTTGAATTACCACGTAAAGATTGTTTGCTCTGCTTCGCAGGAGAAACAAGCAAAGCTTATCCGCTTATTTTGAACCTGCAAACAGCTATCCAGTTCAATCAAAAGATAATGAATCAGCATACTGATTTAAGGCAGGTACTGGAATATCTATGCAGTACGTTTACTGAAGTAATAAACTCCCTTGTATATGAATTAGGTGATTTGGAAGCCTACAATCCTTATACGGCTGCCAAGTTTATTTTCGGTGGATGGAACTGGCAAACACAGCTACTGGAGTTTTGGGAGATTTATTACGGTATGGACGAAAAAAAGTTTTTATATAACGGCTATGATAGCACCACCGCAAGGGCTTACCACATGATAGGCGACCATTTACCGGAAGCAGAAGAATTATTAATGGAAGAATTAACCAATAACGGCAAAAGAATACAAGGCTCATTTGATATGGAACCCTTTATGGTGTTAAGCCGTATGGCAAGAGATGTTGAACAGTACAGACCAATTGATGGGGCTTTGCAAGTAGCAAAAGTTTATCAGTCGGGCAGCACAGAGTTTTTTGGCGTAATGTGGCAATCAGTAAAGGGGAAACATACTTTTTTGGGCAGGGAGTTAAACCCCTATGTAAAACCACAGATACGGTTTGTTGACCCAGATTCAGGAACTATACTTGACTTGGAATTACCAAAAAATATTGCCAAACTAAATATGGATGAATATGGAAACGAAAGTGAGTTTATTGAAAGCTGTTTTCCTGATGGTAATATAAAACCTGGCTTATCAGATAAAGAAAAAGAAATGTTACTGGCAATATTTAAAGATAACTCTTACAAAAGTTTCCTCACAAGTCTTGCCGATAACGAAATACTACAACATGCAGAAAACAATGAACAGCAATAATATCCATACAGAATCCACTTTTGAAGAAGCCATTGTAACCCATCTAATAGAAAATGGATGGATGCAGGGTGATAGCTCGGCTTTCAGCCGAGACCTTGCAATGGATAAAAAGGCGGTACTTGAATTTGTACAAACTTCACAGCCCAGAGAATGGGAAAGGCTGAAAACATATTATAAAGAAGATGCCGAAAGCAAATTCTTTCAACGCCTGTTTAAAGAGCTGGATTTAAGAGGAATGCTGGATGTGGTAAGGCATGGCATTACAGACAGCGGCATAAAATTTAAACTGGCATACTTTAAACCTGATAGCAACCTAAACCCTGAAACCATTGAGCTGTATAAGCAGAATAAATTGTATGTAACAAGGCAGGTTTACTTTTCAAGCAAGAACAGAAAGAGCATTGATTTATTATTAGCCTTAAATGGTTTACCCATTGCTACCATAGAACTCAAAAATCATTTTACCGGCCAAACAGTAAATGAAGCCATTGAACAATACAAAACGAACAGAGACCCAAAAGAACTGTTATTCCAGTTCAAGAAAAGAGCATTGGTACATTTTACTGTTGACCCTGATGAAGTGTATTTAACAACAAAGCTGGACAGTAGCAACACACGTTTCCTTCCATTCAATAAGGGTTTTAAAAATGGTGCAGGAAACCCGCCAGCAAGGGATTATACAAGTTATCGTTCTTCTTATTTTTATGAAGAAATATTGCAGGTAGATAGCTGGCTGGAAATTATTGGCAGGTACTTGCACTTGCAAAAGAAGAGTTACAAAGTAGATGGCAGGGAATATTTTAAAGAAGAAATGCTTTTTCCTCGTTATCATCAGTTAGATGTGGTAAGGCAATTAACGGCAGATGCAAAAGCAAACGGCACAGGAAGAAATTACCTGATACAACATTCAGCAGGTAGTGGCAAAAGTAATTCTATTGCATGGCTGGCTTACAGGCTAAGCAGCTTGTATAAAGCAGATGATAAAAAAGTATTTGATTCCATCATTGTAATAACCGACAGGAATATACTTGACCAACAGTTACAAAATACCATTTACCAGTTTGAGCATAAGCAGGGGGTTGTGTTGCCGGTAGAAGATAATTCGGAGCAATTGGCAAATGCCATAAAAACGGGTGTTACCATTATCATTACCACTTTACAAAAGTTTCCCTTTGCATTAAACCATTTGGCAGATATTCCCGAAAGAAATTATGCTGTAATAATAGACGAAGCACATAGTAGCCAGGGAGGTGAAGCCAGCCGTAAAATGACCGAAGCATTGGCAGGTAAAAACCTTTCACCCGAAGAAGAAGAAAAGATTGAAACAGACATTGAAAATGCGATACCTGATGATGAAGACACTATAAGGGAAGTAATTCGGAAAAGAGGTCCTCAAAAGAACATCAGCATATTTGCTTTTACGGCTACGCCTAAAGCCAAAACCTTAGAAGTGTTTGGCAATACAGATGCAGAAGGCAAACCAAAGCCTTTTCATTTGTATTCAATGAAACAGGCTATTGAAGAAGGATTTATTTTAGATGTACTGAAAAATTATACTTCTTACAAAGAGTTTTACCAGTTCTCCAAAGCAATTGAAGAAGACCCTGAATTGAACAAACGAAAAGCCACAAAAGCAATCGGTCGCTTTGCTTCTTTACATCCTGTAAGCCTCGCTCAAAAAACCGAAGTAATGGTGGAGCATTTCAGGCAGGTTACTATGAAGAAGATTGGAGGCAAAGCAAAAGCAATGGTAGTAACATCTTCCCGCAAACATGCACTTCATTATTACTTGGAGTTTAAAGATTACATCAAAGAAAAAGGTTACGATAGAGAGCCAAATAAAATAAGGGCATTGGTTGCGTTTTCAGGTTCGGTAGTAGATGACTTTTATCCGGAAGGTGTAACAGAAGCACAATTAAATGGCTTTGGAGAAAGAGAGTTGCCTGAAAAATTCAGTACGGATGAATATCAGGTTTTACTGGTTGCCGATAAATATCAAACCGGCTTTGACCAGCCATTGCTGCATACCATGTATGTAGATAAAAAACTGAGTGGTGTAAAAGCAGTACAAACTTTATCCCGTTTGAACCGTACACATCCGGGCAAGGAAGACACTTTTATTTTAGACTTTGCAAATGATAGGGAAACTATAGTAGAATCATTTCAGCCCTACTATGAGTTAACCACCATGAATGAAAAAACCGACCCAAATCATTTGTATGATTTAAAAGGCAATCTTGATAAGGCGGAAGTATATTACCAATCAGAAGTAGATGCTTTTGCAAAAGTATTTTACAAAACAGGCAATACATCTGTAAAAGACCAGGGGAAAATGTATGCTTTCATAGACCCTGCTGTTGACAGATTTAAACAATTACAGGAAGAACCTCAAGATGAGTTTAAAAAAGGAATGACAGCTTTTGTAAGGCTTTATTCTTTCTTATCGCAGATAATGCCTTTTCAGGATGTTGATTTGGAAAAGCTATACTCTTACGGTAGGTTTTTATTGAATAAGCTGCCTAAGAGTGATTATACAGAACGTTTGAAGCTGGATAATGAAGTAGCGTTAGAATATTACCGGTTGCAGAAAATTGGCGAAGGTGATTTGGTTTTACAGGTACAGGGCGAACATGGACTTGACCCAACTAAGGAAGCAGGTATCAGCAGACCAAAAGATGAGAAAGACAGGCTTTCAAATATCCTGACTGTCTTAAATGATAAATACGGGACTGAATTTACAGATGCAGACCGTCTTTATTTTGAACAGTTGGAACAAGCACTTTACGAAAATGACGAATTGAAGCAAAGGGCATTGAGTAATCCTATTGAAAATTTCAAATACGCTTTTGAAGAAGTCTTTATACAAACGTTAATAGACCGTATGGATGCCAATCAGGAAATCTTTGATAAGATTATGGAGAATAACGAGTTTAAGACTGACGTAAAGAGTTGGTTAACGAAGAAGATTTTTAACAGGTTTAATGATAATCAAGAATAATAGATATTTTAATGTACAATTTATACATAGATGAAAGTTGCCACTTGGAACATGATGGAATGCCTGTCATGTGCATTGGTTATACTAAAATCAATGCAGGGAATTACCCTGCAATAAAGGAACAGATAAAGCAACTGAAACTGCAATACAAAAACCCTACTGAAATAAAGTGGAACAATGTTTCTGCTTCACGGTTGCCATTATACAAAGCATTGGTAGATTATTTTTTTGAAGCGGAAATATATTTTCGTTGCATACTGGTTAAGTATAAAGGCAAGTTAGACCATGAACAATTCAATCAGGGCGACCATAATAATTTTTACTACAAACTGATTTATTTCCTACTTCAATCTGCCACCAACCCACCGGCAAATGAGTACAAAGTTTTCTTAGATATTAAAGACACAAGAGGTAAAGAGCGGTTAATTAAGATTGAGGAAGTTTTACATAACAAGTACAACGGCAATTCACCTTTTAAAGGGTTTCAGCACATTCATTCAAATGAAAATGTATTGCTGCAATTAACTGACCTTTTTATCGGTGCAATTACTTTTAAGGCAAGAGGATTAGAAAAAGAAGCCAATGCCAACAAAGCAAAAGTTGAATTGGTGCAATACATAGAAACCAAGTCTGGCTATTCCTTAGATGAAGGCACAGAACCCTGGGAGAATAAGTTCAACATATTTGACCATCAGCCAAAACAATCATTATAGGAAATGCCGTTAGACGAATTAGAAATATTGTTTGATGAGGACGATTTGGATTTTGATGCTCCAACACCTGACCAGCTATACACTATTTACGGTCATTTCCTCAATCATTTTCATATTACACCACTGATACATAGAGGAAGGAGGGTTATATTTAATACCAACCGTTCAAGGCATCCGCTTTTCAAAGGAAAATTTGAAGGCTTTGTGCATGTAGTAACGAGAAAAAGCCAATACACTGATAAAAGGCAATACGACAGGCATAGAGCTAATAGGGTTCATTGGATTAAACCAATATTAGATGATTGGCAAAGCCCTTTGGTTTCTTATTTTGAAAGGGTAAATGATGACGGGCAGTTGCAATACTTTTATTGGGTTCAATCACTTAGCTTTCTTATCATTTTACGGGAGCTTACACCCGATTTGTTACTGGTAACATCGTACTGCATAGATGCACACAATATTGGGCAATTTCGTAAGTATCTAAATGAATACAGAGACGGACAGTAGAAGGCAAAAAAAACCCCACTTCGTAAGTGAGGAACGCAACTTTAGGCATTGCGGTTGAATGGACGAGCCACTTGCCAGTGCCTTTACTCTTTGAGTAATGCAATGCAAATATAATGGTTGTTTTGAAAAAACCAAGCCAATTCCAGTGCTTAAATAGGTTTTCGCTTGATAATCAAGCATATAAATCTTTAATCTGCCGTATATTCCCCTGACACAAAACCTGCCCGACAGCCCACGCTGCAAGGTAATTAGGTGTTCCTCATGCCTATTCGGCAAGCAGATGTGCCAAACCAATGCAGCAGCAGCAATAAAGGCTGTTTATAAACTTTTATGGTATTGCTGCACCTGCATTGCCCTCCGGGTGCTTCGCTACGCTACGCAGTTTGTCACACTTCTTGCAGCTCATACAGCATTCGTCACGGCAGCTACTGTGTCCTTTACGCCACTTCGTTCATTACTTCCTTCGTTCCGCTTCATTACACCTCGTTCGTAGCCTGACCATTTGCTGCAAGGCAGGGCATTCTTGCCAACCCACACAACCTAACACGAAAGTATGCACCTGTCTTTCCGCAAGACATCCCTACAATACTCACTGGGTTCCATTACGCTTCACTACGTCATTCATTCACTTCAGTAGCGTTCAGTCCACCCGCTGCCAATAATTTGGCTCGCCTTGCGTACCCATTTCGGCTGCGCTTACCTTGCGACTGCTAATTGCTCATGTCGTACCTCCATTTCGCAAAGCATCGCTAAGGTTCACTTGCATAGTTCAGCCGCCTCCGTACCCTGACGGGAAATTTACTGCGGCGGCTTCCTATGGAGGCAGCATCGTAGCAGCCCCTTAGCTTAGCTTCTTTTACATTGTCCTGAAAAGGGGCTGCTACTTTACTGCTGCCCCCTCATGGGTGCTCGCAGGCACTTCCGTTCGTTCCTCTCTCCAGTGCCTTATGGCGGCTCGCCACCCACGCTACAGTGTGGACAAGTTTGCCACACGGCTATGCTTCTCTTTGGCTCAAGGCTGTATTACCTTTTTGCCAACGCACAATAGAACGTTTTTAAACAAGTTCATTCGTTGAATTAGGACAGTTTTTTAAGTTGATTAAACTGTTTGTTTCTATTAAAAGCAATCAAAAAAATCAGCAAGTTAGTCGGCTGGCACAAACCCACGCTTTATAAAAAACAAGGAACTACGGCATAAACACAAACCTACCGCACAAGCCTATCATTTATTCCGTTCCTCCTTGTTTTTTTAGCCACGCCGCCTGTTGTATCTGCTTTCTTTTTTTTCCTTTTTTCTTTTAAAAATTAAATTTTATTTACAATGAAAAATGCAAATGACTATTTCGGAAGCAGCAACGGTTCAGAAAATTTCTATGTACAAAAGCCATCATTGATACTTTACACAGATGGAGTGAAAGACTTAGCTGAAACATGCAGTGCATACTGGTTGATTGATTTAATTGTTAGCCACCAGTGCCACAGGGATATTAATCTTGAACGTTTTCAGGTTTGGGATTTAAAGAGGGTGAAGGATGACGTTTTCACTATCCTTTGCACAGATGGAAACAAAAACAGGGTTACAGGTCAGGAAATACCTTTTAGTGATTTTTCGTATGATGTAGCTACATTATGGCTTGTTGATGGCTGCATTATGCTACCAAAAGAATATTGAAAAAAGGCGGGCAGCAATGTCTGCTTTTTTGTTCAACTGCACGACACTGTAATATCAATACATCTTTTGCCAATGTGTTTTTTATACAGCAAAAATAGCTACGGCAGCCCACCGCACAGACCTGACAAAAAAAACCAAAAGACTACGGCATAAACACAGACCCGGCACACAAAGCCATCTTTTATTCCGTTTCCTTTTGGTTTTTTTTCTGCCTTCGCTGGAGAGATGCTTATAAAAAATCACTATTATGCAAAAGCAGCTTCGTATTATCACCAGTCGCCGTTTGGCAGTTTGTCCTTTCAGCCTTTCATTGGGTGCAGTTCCTTCTTTACCATCTTGGGTTTTCGGCAAGCATCTTGGCAGGCGTCCAGTTTATTATCGTTATCGTGGTTCTCGGGTTTTCTGTATTGGTTCATCTGGCTGGTATCTTCATTGTTCACCATCAGGTCGCCGTTGGTTATCTGCATTGCCCTTTTAGGGCTTTGCTGAAATAAAAAGCCCTGCCAGAAATGGCAGGGCGTAACAAAGAACGATGCAAAAAATTATACTATTTCTACAATAGCCAGTCCGTTGTATGCACCATTGTTAAGTGAATACTGAACTGCATTTACTTCCTGGAAAAACTCAACCTGCAATAAAAACAGTTTGATGCCTGAACCACTTGGAACAGATGCAGGTGTTAAGGTTACACTTGTTGAAGTACCATCAATAGATAAGTTTTCAACGTTTGTGTAGCTTACATCACTTGTTCCGGCAGCAAAATCAACAATTGCAAAAGCACCTTTAACGCTTAAATGTGTTGCACCACTTGGAGCAGCAATGTCATTAATAGGCACAAGGTCAGCGATACTGATAACCCCTGTTGAAGTGTTTACTGTGTATGGTTTGTAAAGAATTGCTCCAAGTATTGCTTTATCATTAAAGTTGAAGCCTTTTAATAAGGCTTTACCTTCAGGCGTAGCAATACCAACATCTACAGTTCTTTCACCTCTTGCACTGGTTGTATCAAGGTTTTTAATTTGTGTCATTATCTGCGTTACTCTTGCAGTAACACGATTATCCGATGCAGTTGAAACCATTGTACGAACTGAATCCCTTAACAGCTTACCTGCGGAAGCAGCAGAGCCAAATTCAGAACCGTTTTCCCGTGTACGGGCAAATGCAGGGTCGTTTGCAATACGGTCCCCGCTAACACCGCTTTTTGTTTTTACAAGATGTCCATCTTGTGTTTTGTAGAAGGTCATATCTTGAAGTGTTCCTTCTATTTTTAAAATGCCATTTAACTTAGCCATACTAAAGAATTTAATGAGTTAAGGATGAAAAAATTTACACCCGATACCAAAATTATTTAACTCTAAAACCTATAGTGCAAAAGGCTTTCAGTAGCTTGTCATCTATGCCGATTTTGCCGCTGTTGGTTAATTATTCCCGATAAAATATTTAGTATTTTTGTACAGCTTCGCTATACCTACTGTATAGTTGAAGTATAGATAAAGTATTAAAATCAGTTAAAGCGATGGAACGTTTATGTATTTATCCAAAGGATGTACAGGTTGTTACCGGACGAAGTGAAAGGTACGGTCGTAACCTGATTAGGCAGATTAAGAAGAAGTTCTCAAAAGAAAACCACCAGCTTGTTACTATTGAAGAGTTTTGCCAGTACACAGGTTTGTGCGTTAACTCGGTAAGGGGTTTGCTTCTTAATTGATTTTTGGTTTAACCTACTTTTTTTGTAAAAAAAGTAGGGCAAAAAAACCGCCCCCTGGCTGTGGTAGCTGTTAAGGGGGTACGGTTAGAAACCTGCAAGGGAGTATAAATACAATGATTACGCTACTTTCAATCGTTTTGGCAGTATAGCAGGTTGAAGCATCTGAACCGGTATAACTGCCTTTAGTTCATAGATTTTTCGGAATTGTTCCAATAAATGGTTTGAAAACTGTCCTGTATGGGTCACAATTAGCACTTTAAACCAGTGCTTTTTTTATGCCCTTGTGTTACATTTTATATTCTAAAAGCTTGGGTTCCTATTATGTAGGCTCAACATCTCTTACTGTAGAAGAAAGACTGAAACGTCATTTACAAATGCACAAAGGCCATACAGCTAAGGCTAAATACTGGATGATAGTATTCAGTAAATATTTTGAAACAAATGAAGAAGCCCGTAAACGGGAATGTGAGATTAAAAGCTGGAAGAGTAAAAGAATGATAGAACGATTGATTGGTAGCTCTACTGAATAGAGCACCCCGATGCTACGATCGGGGAGGTTTCAGGTTTTCCCGATTGCTATCGGGATGACGGGGTCACAATAAGCACTTTAAACCAGTGCTTTTTTTATGCCCTTTTGTTATATTTTATATTCTAAAAGCTTGGGTTCCTATTATGTAGGCTCAACATCTCTTACTGTAGAAGAAAGACTGTATCGTCTTTTACAAATGCACAAAGGCTATACAGCTAAGGCTAAATACTGGATGGTAGTATTCAGTAAATATTTTGAAACAAATGAAGAAGCCCGTAAACGGGAATGTGAGATTAAAAGCTGGAAGAGTAAGAGAATGATAGAACGATTGATTGGTAGCTCTACTGAATAGATTAAAATCAACAATTTCATTTTCTAGTAATCCACTGCATAATCTTTTTTAAAAGGTTTACCACTCCAGGCTTTACATTGTGTCCACTCGGTAAATGGGCCGCTCCAAAATTCATGCGTGGCAGGAAGCCCAAGCGGTAAAAATGCCAATGATGTTAAGTACATGCTGCCAGTATTGGAATAATAATCTGCTAATGTTTCCTGCTTATCACCTACAAGCCCCAATGTAAGCCAACCATCGCTGGTGAATGTTGCCGGGATGAACATTTTTTTCATCACGGCCGTTAATGCACAGCGAACCTGTGCAGGCTTTATATCTTCCGGTAAATTATTTTCGAGAGATAATTTAGTTAAAGGCCAAAATGCGCCAATACGATAAGTAGATGAACGGCCAACTACAAGATATGTTCCTTCGGGAGAAATATACCGTTCCTGGAAACTGGCATAACGTTGCATTCTTTTATACGCAATGTCATATTCTTTTTTATCTATTCTGCCTTTAGCAACGTTTACTTTCAATACCTGGGTAAGCATAGGATGAATCACATAACCGTTGTAATGATCAAAATGAAATCTTTCGCCATCACTATACCAACCATCTCCCACATACCATTTATTTATTTTATCAATAGCATTATCTATCCTTGTTGCATCAATTTCCTGGTCAATGCTAAGTAAAAAACTTTCTATTATAGCGGCAAACAATAACCAATTACTATTAAAAGGTTGTATCTGCCTGATAGTTTTAAACTCATGAACAAAGCGTTGCTTGGTGATATCATCAAGAGGATGCCAAAGTGCTTCGGGAGCAGCAAGTAAAGCTTGTGCTATGTAAGCCGCATCAACCAATGGCTGCCTTGTTTGTGGCGACCCCCAATATAAATAATCTGGGCTTTGCGGATTTACAGCATGTTTAAGGCTTTCAAGTGTTTGCCAGCGTAGCCTTTCCCTTAGCTTGCTTTCTTCGCTTTCATCGTTCGGCAATGCAAGAAATGGAGCAAGGCCTGCTATCAACCTGCCAAATGCTTCCATATATGCCACCTGGTTATTACGGCCATCCCAGGTAGGGCTGTATGCCACTTTCATATTTTTCTTTAACTCGCCATTACTCATATTAGATAACACAGGTGTTGCTATTTTATCTAATAACGACACCCAATATTTTCTATCATTTTTATTTTTTAAAATATTTTTATCTTCCTTATTTGAAATGGCCAGCATGTTTTTTACCGGCATCAAACCTGCAACACTTAACAACGATGACCATCTGATAAATTTTCTTCTTTGCATAATTTTGTTTTAATTTTTGATGAACAGAAAATTTAAATTCAATCTTCTTATACAATCACCATCAATATTTACATTTAAATAAAGTATTAAAAACAATTTTAAATTTTTAAGAACTCTTAATACAAATATTACAAATACCAATCCTTGTATCTTTTTAATGCTTCTATAAAATAATAATCAGCATAAATCAATGGTACATCAATTTCGGAGTTGAAGGGAAATGCCCCGGTACTGTGCATTAACAAAAAGCCTCCATTTTGGCCGGCTTTTGCACGGTATTCATCACTCGATAATGACTGAAGGATGGTTTCTGCTGCAGAAATGTATTCTTTCTTTTCGGCATCATTTGTATATTGCCCAAGTTCAAGTAATGCCGAAGCCATGATGGCTGCCGCCGAAGCATCACGTTTTGCAAATGGAATCATTGGCGCTTCAAAATCCCAGTAAGGTATTTTATCGGCTGGCAGGTTGGGATGATTTAAAATAAACTTTGCAATATTTTTTGCCTGCTCCAGGTATACTTTATTTTTTGTAAAGCGATACATCATTGTATAACCATACAGCCCCCATGCCTGCCCTCTTGCCCAGGGCGAACAGTTGGCCGCTCCTTGCCAGGTAGCTTTTTTTATCACCTGCCCGGTTGTTAAATCGTAATCAACCACATGATAAGAACTATAGTCACTACGAAAATGATTTTTAATAGTTGTATTGGAATGTGTAATGGCAATATCCTCATATTTTTTATCGCCTCCATTAGCGCTAACCCAGCATAGCATTTCAAGGTTCATCATATTGTCGATAATTACCGGGCAATTGAAATACTTGTTTTTATTCCACGATTGTATGGCTTTTATTGAAGGCCGGTAACGGGTAGCCAATGATTGTGCCGAACGGAAAATAATGTGTTTATATTTTTCGATTTTGGTAAGCCTGTATGCATTTCCAAAACTGCAATACATCATAAAACCCAGGTCGTGGTTGCCGGTATATGTTTGATTGGGTTCTATCACATGCAGCGCCCTTTCGGCTTCTTTTTTTATAACATCATCTTTAGTTTGTTCATAAATATACCAAAGTGTACCCGGGTAAAATCCGCTACACCACCAGGTTATATCCCTTGCATCCAGTTTGTTATTTTTCTCATCATAAGTCTGCGGCATTTTGTTGAGTGCTGTTAAAGTCATCATATAGCGATACTGGGTATCTGCTAATGCAAAATTTTCTTTTATCAATTGTTGCATTTTTTCTTTTACACTTACTGTTTGCGCCAGCGCAAAAAAAGATTTAACAATCAATACAAGAGATAATATTATTTTTTTCATTTGATATTTCTTAATTGTTTTAAACAGGCAATACAAGGTTTGTTTAAAACTTTTTTTTTCAAAAACCACTTATTCAGTTTCCTGGTAATTATATTATCAAATGTAATACAGTTAAAATGAAGTACCTGATTTTTATTAACCGATAGTTAGGTTAAAAATAAGTGAGTTATGTAACAAGAAAGAAAATGTAATAATGTAAACAGGGTGCAGGCATTACTGAATATCGATCTGAAAAAAGCACAAACAAAAATTCAATAAACCTTACACCCTGTTTTTATATTAAGTATCTTGAGTACCTGTAAACTTGCAACTATTGTGCCAAGGGTAAATAATTAAAAAATCTTATTATACTTTTTAAACAAATTGTATAATGAAAAAAATAAATTGGGGTATTATAGGTTGCGGCGATGTAACCGAAATTAAAAGCGGCCCGGCATTTAACAAAGTACCCGGTTCAGCATTGGTGGCAGTAATGCGCCGAGATGCAACTAAAGCTGCCGATTATGCTCGCCGGCATATCGTACCAAAATGGTATTCAGATGCACAACAATTAATACAAGATAATGAGGTAAATGCCATTTATATTGCTACCCCTCCTTCCTCACATATTGATTATACATTGATGGCTATTGATGCCGGTAAACCGGTGTATGTAGAAAAACCTATGGCACTTAATTATACCGAGGCTAATAAAATGGTACAAGTTGCCGGTGAAAAAAAAGTAAAATTGGTTGTTGCTCATTACCGAAGAGAATGGCCCCTTTTTAAAAAATTACAACAACTGGTTAGCGAAAATGCTATTGGTGATATTCAACTTGCCAACCTGCAATATTTTAAACCTGCACAAAGCGATGCAGAATTAGCCATTGAAAAAAATGCCTGGCGCCTCAATTCAAAAATTAGCGGTGGTGGCTTATTTCACGACCTTGCCCCTCACCAGTTGGATATTATGTATCACATTTTTGGCCCTGCAAAAAAAATTAATGGCCTGGCTGTTAACCGGCACAATGCCAATGCTGCCCAAAATATCATTGCCGGTAACATACTTTTTAAAAACGGGATAGTATTTAATGGTGCCTGGTGTTTTAATGCTGCAACTAACAGCGACCAATGCGAACTGATTGGCACTAACGGAACAATTAATTTTAGTTTTTTCAGCAGCAATAAAATTACACTTACTAATAATAACGGCTACACCGAATTTAACTTTGAAAAATTGCAACATGTGCAACAACCAATGATTGAAAAAACTGTACAGTATTTTCTTGATAAAGCTCCTAATCCCTGCACAGGACAGGATGGTGCTGAAATTATGCGCTGGATAGATGCAATTTCATCAGGCAATCAATAATGCAAAACAACTTAAAAGGGTTTGCTTTAATATTTACTAATTTTAATTTAACTTACTCTTCCAATTAATTTTTCCGCTTTTAATTTTAATCAATAAATCATTAACAATGAAAAAATCTTTTATTTATATATGCATTACCCTATTATTAAATTTACATACCAATGCACAAATAGATGCCGGCCTGCTTCGATATCCGGATGTATCAAAAACACAAATTGTTTTCACTTATGCAAATGATATATGGGTAGTATCAAAAAATGGCGGTACTGCCGAAAAATTAAGCTCACCTGCAGGTGTTGAAAGCTTTCCAAAATTTTCGCCTGATGGAAAAACAATTGCTTTCACCGGTAATTATGATGGTAACCAGGATGTGTACACTATTCCGGTTAATGGCGGAATTCCACAACGTATTACCCAACATAGTTTTCCTGACCGTGTTGTTGACTGGACTCCCGATAGTAAAAGTATTTTATTTGCTTCGGGCAGAGAGAGTAGCCGTAACCGTTTTAACCAGTTTTATACCATATCATCAAATGGCGGCCCGGCAATTAAACTTCCGTTTGCTTATGCCGAATTTGGTTCGTATTCACCCGATGGAAAAAATATGGCAGTGGTATTTTTATCACAAGCTTTCCGTAACTGGAAACGTTACCGTGGCGGCATGAAAGCTTCCATTCACCTGTTTAATTTTGAAAAAAATACAGATATGAATATATCTGCTGGCGAAGTTGCAGGAAATGAATTTCCGATGTGGCATGGTGATGATATATATTTTATAAGCGACCGGGGTTCTGAAGAAAGAATGAATCTTTGGAAATATTCAATTAACACAAAACAGTTTACACAACTCACCAATTATAAAGATTATGATATTCATTTTCCTTCTGCAGGGCCCGATGATATTGTATTTGAACAGGGAGGAAAATTATTTCTTTTTTCATTTGCTTCACAAACAGTAAAAGCGGTAAATATTAATGTAGTAACAGATAAAGCATTTTTAAAGCCCAGGTTAGTTGCTGCAAATAAATATGTACAACATGTAAATATTAGCCCAGATGGTAACCGGGCATTGGTAGAAGCTCGTGGCGATATTTTTTCATTACCTGCCCTAAGAGGATTTGTAAAAAATATTACCCGTACTGTAAGTTCGTTTGAACGTTACCCTTCATGGTCGCCCGATGGTAATACTGTTGCTTATTGGAGCGATCAAACAGGAGAAAATGAAATATGGCTTTTAAAGCCCAATACCGATGCATTGCCACAAAAACTAACCGGTTTTAAAAATGGTTTTGGCTATCATTTATACTGGAGCCCCGATAGCAAAAAAATAGTAACTATTGACCAGGCAATGAAAATAAAAATGATTGATGTATCAAATGGCAGTATAACAGAAGTAGACCAGGCACTTCGTTTTATGCATGGCGGTTGCGAAAATTTTAAGGTTAGCTGGTCGCCCGATAGCAGGTGGTTTACTTATTCCAGAGACCTGGACAATTATCATATCGCTGTTTATATTTTTGATGCACAAAATAAAAAACTACAGCAGGTAACAGATGGTTTTTATAGCTGTAATAATCCTGTGTTTGATAGCGATGGAAAATATCTTTTTCTTACAACCAATCAAAGTTTTAATCCTTATTACAGCGATATAGATAATTCATTTATTTATGGCAACAGCACAAAATTAGCTGCCATCTCCTTATTAAAAAATACACCCTCTGTTTTATTTCCGGAAAATGACACTGTTGCGGTAAAAAATAATAATGCAAAAGATAATGAAAAGAAAAAAGATGAAGTAAAAAATTCAATTGTTGATATTGATTTTACCAATATTCAGTCACGTATGGTTTTATTGCCTATAGAAACCGGCAATTATGGAAACCTGGTAACAACCAAAGGCAAACTTATTTACCAGAAATTTCCCAACCTGGGCAGCAGCAAAGATACCAAACCCATTTTGAAATATTACAGTATTGATAAACGTGAAGAAAAAGACATTACGGATAACATAGATAATTTTTGGCTGGCGGCAAATGGAAACAAATTACTGGTGCAGCGTGGCAATGATTATGCCATTATAAACCCTGAAGAAAAACAAAAATTTGAAAAACCTTTACGCCTTAATGAGATGGAATTGATGGTTGACCCTGCTGCAGAATGGAAAGAACTCTTTAACGATGTATGGCGAATGGAAAGGGATTATTTTTATGATCCTAACATGCATGCAGTAAACTGGAATACAATAAAAAACCGTTATTCAAAAATGCTTGAAGATGCTGTTTCAAGAGAAGAAGTTGATTTTATTATAGGTGAAATGATTGGTGAATTGAATGCTTCTCATACTTATCATGGCGGTGGAGATGTAGAGAAGCAAGTTAATACACCTGTGGGTTACCTGGGTGTTGATTGGGAAGCAGCGGGAAATTTTTATAAAATAAAAAAAATTATCCGTGGCGCTTTATGGGATATATCAACACGTTCATCTCTTGATCAACCGGGAATCTTAGTAAAAGAAGGTGATTATATACTTGCAGTGAACGGGCAACCAATAAACACCCAGCAAGAACCGTACGCTTTCTTCCAGGGGCTTGCAAATAAAACAGTAGAATTAACTTATAACAGTAGCCCCAGTTTTTCAGGAGCAAAAACAGTTATTGTACAAACAATGGATAATGAATATAAACTACGATACCTGGCCTGGGTAGAGGCAAACCGTAAACATGTAGAAGAAGCCAGTAATGGTGATGTAGGATATATATATGTACCCAGCACTGCACAAGATGGCCAGGAAGAACTAACCCGTCAATTTAATGCACAATGGGATAAAAAAGCGCTTATTATTGATGAACGTTTTAACAGTGGCGGACAAATACCCGACCGTTTTATTGAAATGCTTAACCGTACACCTCTTGCTTATTGGGCAACCCGTGATGGCGCTACATGGCCTTGGCCACCATATGCACATTTTGGACCAAAAGTTATGCTAATAAATGGATGGAGTGGAAGTGGCGGAGATGCTTTTCCGGATTATTTTAAAAAGAAAGGGTTAGGCAAATTAATTGGCACACGAACCTGGGGCGGATTGATTGGAATTAGCGGTATGCCTGTACTTATTGATGGAGGCTCAATCACTTCTCCATCTTTTCGTATGTACAATCCCGATGGTACCTGGTTTAAAGAAGGCCACGGAGTTGATCCGGATATTGAAGTTGATGAAGATCTTTCTCTTATGAACAAGGGTATTGATCCACAATTAGAGCGTGCCATTACTGAAATTAAATCAGCATTAAAAATTAAACCTTATATAGCGCCCAAACAACCAGGATATGAAAAAAGAAATAATTAAAGCTGATAAAATTTAATATAGTTTAAGATGGCTGGTTTAATATAAATTGAACCAGGATGATAACCCGGTAAATACTTTATTAACTTTGAAAAATCAGTTTACATTTATTAATTAACCAGTAAAAAAAAGTATATAATATGAACAGAAGAGGTTTTATTAAAAGATCCGGCTCTTTATCATTGGTAGTAGCGGGGCTGCCATTGGCAAAAAAAATACAAACACAAAATACAAAAAGCATTTACGTAAATGTCATAGATCATAACAAACCCAATCAATACGAGTATTCCATAGAAGTTTATCATAATGCACTAACCAATTTTGCTAATGCAGCTGATGAAGAGAAAAATATTAAACTGTATAGTTTTTTGTACGATAAGAGTGGTGATTATGTTTACAAAGACACTTTTCAATATTTATTGCCCATTGCATCCATAACCAAAGACAGTAAAGATGCCAATACGTACATCATAAAAACAAAATCTGCCCTGCGGGAATATGGCAAACTGGAATGGCCAAAAGAATTGTCATCAACCCCAACTTTAAAAATAAAAATAAACGAATCAGCTGTTTTGCTGGATAAAACAGGCAAAACCTATACAACAATGAAATTAAAAACAGTTGATGATGATGAAGAATGCTTTATCACCACCGCCTGCGTTACCGAAAAAGGAATGGCTGATAAATGTGATGAACTGACCACTTTAAGAAGTTTAAGGGAAAACTATATGCGTCAAACGCAGGAAGGCAAAATTTTATTAGAAGAGTACAATACATTAGGGCCGGCGGTAGTTGCCGCAATATCTCATTGCGAAAACAGGAAAGAGATTTACGACTATTTATATCAAAACATGATTACACCGGCAGTAGCCATGATAAAAAATGGTGAATACCAGGATGCTGTTGACTGGTATCAGGGATTTTCGGTGGAGTTGAAGAAGAGGTATTGCTAAAAAACATTTAAATAGTTTTTCCTCCTGACAAAGGGCTGTCAATACTCCATTTTAGCTTTGTGGTATTCAAATCAACAAAAACTAAAATCAATGAGTATGACAGCAGAAAAAATCAACGAGATTATTACGCCCGAAGAATTGCTTAAGCATTGGCAAGGCCACAGAAACCTTACCAGAAGGGTAATTGAAGCTTTTCCCGAAAAAGAATTATTTACCCATCGCATTGGTGGCATGCGCAGCTTTGCCGATATGCTGATGGAATTGCTGGGCATTGCCGGCCCCGGTATTATGGAAATTGTAAATGGCGTGCCCACCCAATTGAATGAGCATTTTGAGCATGGCAATCAAAAATCGGCTATCCTTGCCAAGTGGGACGAAACCACCGAAGTGCTGGATGCTTATATGCCGCAGATTGGCCGGGATCGCTATCACGACAAGATAAAAGCCTTTGGTCAGTATGAGGGCACGGTGCTATCTACCATCCTCTATTATATTGACAATGAAATTCACCACCGGGCACAGGGCTATGTGTATTTAAGAAGCCTGGGTGTAGAGCCACCGGCTTTTTGGGACAGACCATAAATTTTTTATTGCCATGAAAGCGCAGGTTGTTACATAGGTAGCAACCTGTTTGCATTTTAAAGTATTACTTCATGCTTGCTGTATTTTTTTGTTTTTATCCTATGCTGTAATGCGATTTTAAATGGCTACTTTTAATTTTTACGATAAGAAAGAAGCGAAAAATGCCTTGTTGTTGTAGCTCATTAAAAGTTAAACTTCTTCATCCACTTATAGTCTTAACAAAAAAAAGATTCATGCAAAAACAAAGCTTACCATTTTTCGTATGGTTATTGATTAGTTTTTCCTCCTTTGGATTTTCTTCAGAAAAAGCAACCAATTTTGCTGCAAATGATAGTTTGTATTTTCCACCTACAAAGGGCACGGCATGGGCCACCCTTTCGCCTGCCACACTTGGCTGGAATGGGAGCGCAGTCAGCGAATTGAAAACCTATCTTGCCGAAAAAAATACAAAGGCATTTATCATTTTGGTAAATGGAAAAATAGTGCTGGAAGAATATTTTAATGGCCATACTGCCGCTGACAGTTGGGAGTGGAACAGCGCCGGAAAAACTTTGCTGGCTTTTACTACCGGTATTGCACAGCAGGAGGGTTTGCTGAATATCCATAACAAAGTTTCGGATTACCTGGGAAGAGGATGGACAAGGGAGCCTGCTTCAAAGGAAAATGCCATTACCTGCAAACACTTGCTTAGCATGACTTCAGGGCTTAATGATGAACGTCAGTTGATAAGAAAAATGAACCTTACTTACCTGGCCGATGCCGGAGCCAGATGGTCGTACCATAATGTGTTTCAAAAAATGTTTGATGTAGTGGCTGCAGCCAGTGGTCAAAAGTTTGAAAACTTTTTTGATGAAAAATTGAAAAACAAAATTGGCATGGATGGCTATTGGAATAAGGGAGTCATCTTTACCATTTACCACAGTACGGCACGCAGCATGGCCCGCTTTGGTTTGTTGGCTTTAAACAAGGGCAATTGGAAGGGGGAACAAATTTTAAATGAAGCCTTTTTCAATGAAAGTACACATGCATCGCAAAGCATTAATCCGGCTTATGGATATTTAACCTGGCTCAATGGACAGTCGCAGTACATGCTTCCCAATTCACAAACGGTTTATCAGGGATCATTAATACCCAATGCGCCGGCAGATATGTTTGCCGCCCTGGGTGCAAAGGATCAAAAGCTCTACATTATACCCGGCAGAAAAATGGTCATTGTAAGAATGGGCGGTGCCGCCTATCCCCTTAAACCCAGCTTTGCAAAATCAGGTTTTGATAATGAGCTTTGGGCAAAAATTAATGCAGTAATGCACTAATGGTTTACTTTGATGGGGCAGGTGCCGTACTGATTAAATGGAGTTGTAATGAATGAAAGTTTAATGCAGCTCACTAAGACTTTTTGTTAATCAGTGCAATGCTTTTTTCTAAAATAGATTTTACTTTTTCTTTTAGCGCCATCGGCTCCAATATTTGCGCATAGTCGGCAAACATGATGAACCATCGTGCAAAGCCCTCGTCTCTTTCCGGAATAAGGAAATGCATTTCCACTTTATTGCCTTTTTCTTTTTGTTCTACAAAGCCATAATGATGGCGATCGTATTGCAGGTAGTTGGCAATAAGCCGGTCGGCCAGTATCCGCACTTTTATTTTGTGCGTGTTTTGTTTTTGCAGGCGATATTCATCCAGTGTAAGATGGCGGCTCCGGGTAAATGGTAAATCGGTAAGCAGGATACCATGAATGCGATCCAGTCTAAACTGACGATAGTCTTGCCGCAGGTGACAATAACCCAGGATATACCAATATTGATTTTCGTGAAAAATGCCTACGGGTTCAATATTTCTTTCCTGCCAGTCTGCATCTTTTAAAGCCCGGTAATGCAGGGTGATTTGTTTTTTCGTAGCCATGCTTTCCATCAGCAGTTCCATAGCATTGGGTACTTGCTTATTAAAAACTTTTCGGTGGTTGTGTACCGTTATAAATGCCTCTAAATTGGCCAGCCAGTCTTTTTCTGTACCTCTTAATACCGATTTTATTTTCAGCAGGGCCGATTCAAAATTTTTTCCCAATCCCTGGTCCGTAAACTGGAGCATCAGTTTTTCGGCAGCCAAAAAACTGGCTGCTTCTTCTTTGGTAAACATCACAGGTGGCAGGCGATAACCATCAACCAGAGAATAGCCGGAACCGGCCTCACCAAATACCGGCACACCGGCATTTTCAAGTGTTTTGATATCCCGGTAAATGGTACGTTCACTTACCGAAAAACGATCGGCTATTTCCTTTGCCCTTACAATTTTTTTTGATTGCAGTTGAATGAGGATGGCTACCAACCGGTCAAACCTTTTGAGGGTATCTGTTTCCATTTTGGAAAGATGGGAATTATTTTTTTGAAAAGTGCAAAAGCCAAAAAATATGTTATGCCCTTTAATTTCCCAGCTTAACTATATTAGCCTTGTCTTTTGTTACCAGACCCATGCCATGGCAATTATTACAAATGGCAGCCCGGTCTCTTCCGCCGGAAATATATTCGTTGCCTACCCTGGTGCCCCATCCATCTTTTTCGGTAACGGCTCCATAGCCCTGGCAAACTTTACATGGGTATTTTACATCCGATAAAGTATAATAACGATTAGCTATTTCCGTAAACTTTATGGTTACATTTTCTCTGTACATTTTTCCTTTTCCATTTCTGTCAAAATAGCCGCCTGTTCTTTTTTCAGCCACATAATAACCATTGGTAATGCAAACAGGATAATTAATTACAAAAAGGGAGCCGCTGCTGTTTTTTAATACCGTTCCATTTTCGTACAAACCGTTTTGTTTGGTAATATCATTGTAGTGTGAATTGGAGCAGTCATCATTTTTAACCGTAGTTTTATCGGTTTCATTTTTTATAACAGGTGTTGCAGTTCCTGTGGGGGTGGCAGTGTTTTTTCCCCAGGGCGCACCCGGTGGCGGTGCAATAGAAGGATAAGGCGGCTCGGGTTTGTTGTCTCTTTTTGCTACGTATTTTGAAACGGTGTATTGACTTAATGCCTTAAATGCAGCCGCTTGCCCGGGCAATAATTTAGGATAAATATTTTGGGTAATAAATGATGGAGGGATTTTTGGGGCTTTCATAATTCCCTGGAATACGCCGTAAAAATCTACATCCATGCCTTCGTTAAATTTGGCAAGTAGCAAACTGAGTTTATCGGCTTCAGAAAAATTCATAGCATAAACGGCTTCCATATAAGTTGCAAGGGCCGTTCCTCTCAGCTCTGATGTAGTGGCCGCATAAAATGCTTTTTTAAAATTTGCCTCCTGTGGCTCCGGCGATGGGATACTTGTTGGATACACTTTTCTTTCGGTGGTTACAGGTGTAGCCGTGTTGCCCTGAAAATTTCCATTTATAAATTCACCTTCATTTATTTTTCCATCCTTAAAAATATATTTTCCCTTTCCATGCATCTTGCCGTTAAGCCAGGCACCTTCATAAGAATTGCCATTGGTCCAATTCATTTTTCCATTGCCATTAGGAGTAGTGCCATCACTGCCTACTTCCCCAATATAAGTTCCGTTGGTAAAAATTACTTTTTTAGATGGTGGCGCTTGCTTTCCTGTTTTATCAATATAAAAATGCTGACCGCTTTGTGTTACCGACGCTTTGCCATATTGAAAACTACTGAGGGTTTCATAAATCATGGGGATAACCAACTTGCCTGTTTTATCAATAAACCCGGCTTTTTTATTTTGCATCACGCAGGCCAGGCCTTCAGAAAATGGATTAGCATTATCGTATAAAAAAGGAATTACCTGTTTACCGGTTTTATCTATAAAACCCCATTTACCACCTTTTAAAAATAAATTTTCATAAACGCCTCCTTTATTAACTACTGCCAGTCCTTCAGAAAACTCATAAGCATAGTCGTGAGTGGCAGCAATCACCTGTTTGCCTGTTTTATTAATAAACCCATACTTGCCGTTTAATTTTACAAGTGCCAAACCGTCTCTTATAGATCGGGCATCTTCGTAAATAAAGGGCAGCACAGTTTTATTATTTTTATCAATATATCCCATTTTACCATTCAGCTTTACAGCAGCTATTCCATCATGAAAACCTAAGCCGGAAAACTCATACATAAAGGGTATAATGGTTTTGCCGGCTTTATCAATAAAGCCATTTTTCCCATCCTTATTTTGTACCGGGCACAGCCCTTCATCAAATCCACCTGCATTGTAATATTGTACGGGGATTATCTCCTGCCCTTTCGTGTTGATAAATCCGTAAAAGTGGGAGGATATGCCATCTCCAAGCATAACCCTTGCCATGCCATCTTCAAATTTGTTGATATAATCATACTTAGGCTGCAAAATGATGGCCGCCGTGGCCTGGTCTTTTAAGCCATATTTATTGTTGGCGTCTTTGAAGATAACGGGGTTTTGGGCATGTAGTAACGTAACTAAAAAGAAAAAACAAATGATAAGCAATATTTTTTTGTACATACATATTTATTTACCGGTAAATTAAATTATCTTGATTAAAAATAGTACTTACTATTTGAAGTAAAATACCCAACAGATGGTATTTATATGAAAGCTGTTTATGCAAAACGATAGTTTAGTATCCAGTAAATTTAAAATCAAATGCAAAAATTTTTACCCACCTGGTTCTTTTATATTATTTCAAAATTTAAAAAAAGTACAGTTAATTTTTTTGTGCCCGAAAAACTGTACTGAATTACTTTTTTTGGAGGTAAACTTACAAACAACAATGAATAATAGTTGGTAAAAAGAGTAAAAACAATTTGGCAATTAATAAAGTTATTGAAACTATGTTTCCAAAAACTCAACACTATAAGAGGTGATGATTACATTTAAATTTGTTATATCCTGAAATATTTGCCAAAAAAAATTTCATTAATTGATTTTGTAAAGAATAAGAAACTCCACAGGCCAAATAAAAAAAATTATATTGAAATTATTTTAAGTCAATTTAAATTATACCCTATTTTCATTAATACATTTCCAATTTTAAGATTTTTTACAAGATTACATCATCTTAATGTTACCCATTTGCTTAAAATACCCTTAATTGGGTATGTACCTAAATAATAATTGAATTAAATTTCAAAAAAAAATAATTATGAAATTTCTTTTTGTTTTGCTTTTTCTCCCAATTACTTTAATAGCTCAAATTAATCCTAAGTTCAAAGTAACGTCGAAAATATTTTACGAAAAAATAGAGTATAGCGGCAGTGGCTTGTTTGGATTTATACAAGACGGAAATGTAGGCTACATTGATAAAAATAAAAATGTTATTATACCATCTACACTTGGATTAAAGCCAGGAGCTTATAATTCTATACCAAAGTTTAATGAAGATTATGCAGTTTTTAAAAAAGATTCAAAGTATGGTGTAGTTTACAGAACAGGTAAAGAAATAATTCCGTTTGAATATAAATCTCTCAATGTTTATACTGATCCTGCTTTATTTGTAGTGGCCAGTAAAGAGGTGAACAACAAAGATCTATATGGAGTGATGAATATGCAAAAGAAAATAATCATTCCTTTTGAGTATGATTATATTACTTTTTATGGGAGTTATATCGTTGTTAAAAAGAACTATCGATATGGCATAAAATCTATAACCGGTAAAGATGTATTACCGGTAGAGTATGATCAGTTGATTGTTTATCCCGAAGATAAAGTGGCTAAAGCCCAAAAAGGCGATGACTATGGATTTATTGATTTGAATGGCAAATGGCTTTTTAAAAAATCAAAAGCAGTTTATGACTTATATAGTTTTAGCCATGGTATGATACTTTGTAAAGTGAATAATAAATATGGCTATTTAAATTTAAGCGGAGAGGAAGTAATTTCTACACAATATGATAAAGCCAATTCTTTCAATGAATACGGCCTTGCCAAAGTGGGAACATTTATTGGTAACTCAAGTTACAATACCCAATTTGGTTATATCAATAAACAAGGTAAAGTCATTATTCCCATTCAATATAAAACACTAGCTGATTTTAGAAACGGAGCAGCCTTTGTACAAGACCCCGTTACGAACAGGTATGGATATCTTGACACCAAAGGGAACTGGTTATTGAAGCCAATTTATATTTATACTAATTATTCTTTTGATGATTATGGAGGCGCATGGGTAAAAATGCCCGACAATAAATATCATTACGTTGATAAAAGAGGAAAAGATTATGGTATATTGGTCAAAGATGGTTCTAGCTTTATAGATTTTTATACTGATTATGCAGTCATCAAAGAAACAGAAACTCCTTTTTCAATGTTAGATGCAAAAGGAAATGAATTAAAAGTATTTGATGATTATAAAAACATTTTTTCTTTTGCCGATGGAATTGCAGGTTATCAATCAAAAGAGAATAATTTATATGGGTTTATAAATATAAAGGGTAAAAAAATTACTGAAGCAGAGTTTACAGGATTCAATGCATTTAATAATGGTATTGCCAGAGTTTCTAAAAATATTAATGGTAAATCAAAAAGTGGCTATATCGATACTACCGGTAAAGAAATTATACCTTTCAAATATGATAATGCCTCTATTTTTGATGATGGTTGGGCTATTGTTACCAAGGATAGCATTTTTTATTTCATTGATAAAAATGGTAAAGAAAAACCTACTGTACGAAAGTATGACAAACTAACATCATTCAGATCCGGTTTTGCATTGGGAACTGTAGAAGACACCGGAAAATATAAGACATATTATTATATTGATAAGAACCTAAAGGAATCTATTACAATTAAAGCGTTACAAGCATACGGATTCCAGGAAAATATTGCTGTCATCAACAGGTCAGGTGTTTATGAACTGATGGATACAAACGGTAAAGTTTATAAAGAAATGACAGGCATCGAAAGCATAAAATTTTCAAAAGAAGGATTGATGGCAGTAAAGAAAGATAAAAAATGGGGTTACATGGATGCAGTAGGTAATCTTCTTATTCCTTATACATATGAAGACTGTGATCATTTTGAAGGAGAATATGCAAGAGTAAAATTAAATGATAAATGGGGTATCATTGACAAAAAAGGTAAAATGGTTATAGAACCCCAATATGAAAATATTGAACCTGGAAACAGAGGCAACTTTATTTACTACAAGGATAAATATTTTGGAATTATCGACAAGAATGGCAATTTAGTAACCCAACCAATTTACAATACTATAACACCATTATATAACGGTATTGCTATAAGCAAATTAAAATCTTCTTATGTTATTATACAATCACCATTAAAAAAATAAAATTTAAATCTTCATTAAATTTCACAAGCACCAAACCGGTTTTGTATGTTTTGGAATATTTCGTACTCTAAAAGGTAATCATATAATTTACCAACATTACAGTTCTTAACGCTGGAGTGTAAGTTGTAAAAAAAGTTACTTAATGAATACATCATTAAGTAAAGATTCTTTTATAAATGATAGAATATGAGCAATATCTTTATTACTTTGGTTTATTAAATTATAAAAATGAAAAAAATTTGTTTTCAATATTTATTATTACTGCTAATTAGTTTAACCTCTAACGCACAGCTAAAAACATCCCAAAGCAAACCGCTTATAATTGGGAATATCGACCAATTCTATTCAAATATTTTAGCCGAAAACAGGGTACTGAACATTTATTTACCCGAAGGCTATAAAAACACTGACAGCACCAGGTACCCGGTTATATATATATTAGATGGATCAATTGATGAAGATTTTTTTCATATTGCCGGTATTGTACAATACAATAATTTTTCCTGGATAAACAGGGTGCCAAAATCAATTGTAGTGGGTATAGCAAATGTGGACCGACGCAGAGATTTTACCGGGCCCAGTAATTTCGCAATTGACAAACAACTTGCTCCAACAGGGGGCGGCTCTGCAAAATTTATTAGTTTTATTGATCGGGAACTACAGCCCTACATCAATAAAAAATATAAAACAAATAATCAAAATACCATCATTGGCCAATCATTTGCCGGTTTATTAGCTACAGAAATATTATTTACAAAACCAACTCTTTTTAATAAATATATTATTGTAAGCCCAAGTCTTTGGTGGAACGACGGTGCTCTTTTAAAAACAAACCCCGAAATTCTTTCAGCAAATTTCAACACACCTACTTCTATTTATATTGGTGTTGGCAAAGAAGGATTAAGCCCCGGATGGGATAACCATGTAATGGAAGTGGATGCCAATTTACTGGCTGAAAAAATAAAAGAAAGTAAAAGCAAATCGGTGAAAGTTTATTTTGATTACCTGCCATTAGAAAACCATGCTACTGTAACACACCCTGCAGTGTTTAACGCATTCAGGTTATTATATCCGCCAACTGAAGAATGATCACGAAGAATATTTTTTAGTTAATACTTGGCTTTATATAGTAAACTAAAATTACCAATACTATTTCCTTATAAACAGGCACACAATAAATTAAAATTCTATTGGCATCTCTTTCTTATTTTTACCGCATGAAATTGCAGTTATGCAGTATCGGCAAATCTCATGAGCCTTATGTAAAAGAAGGCATAGAAATTTTTACCAAAAGAATTGGCAACTACTATCCTGTTGAATGGGTGATTTTGCCAACACCTAAAAATGCCGGCAACATGAGCGAAACGGAACTGAAGAAAAAAGAAGGAGAATTGGTAACCGGCTTTTTACAGAAAGACGATTACCTGGTATTATTAGATGAACAAGGTAGGCAGTTAAGCAGCCCCGAACTGGCAAATTTTATTCAGCTAAGGGCCAATGAAAGCGCTAAAACAATTGTATTTTTAATTGGCGGCGCTTTTGGTGTTAGCGATGAAGTGAAGAAAAGGGCCAACTATCAATGGAGTTTATCAAAACTTGTTTTTCCGCACCAGTTAGTGCGGCTGATGTTAGCCGAACAGTTGTACAGGGCCTGCACAATTATCAGGAATGAAAAATACCATCATAGTTAATTGCTTTAAACCATCTACAAAATTTAAACAATAAATATGAATTTCCAGGATTACCCGGTTACCATCGGTTTAATTATTGCTAATGTTATTTTTTCTTTAATTGGATTTTCAAACAGGGATATGGTTGATAAAACCATCATGTGGCCCTACCGTGTAGCCCGTGAAAACCAGTATATCCGTTTTATCACTTCGGGGTTTTTACATGCCGATTACATGCACCTTATATTCAACATGTTTACGCTTTTCTTTTTTGGCCGTAACCTCGAAATCTATTTCAGCATCTATGGCCTGGGCGGCATGTTTTCGTACCTGGCACTATATTTTCTGGCGCTCATCATTTCTGATATTCCAAGTTACATTAAACATAAAGATGATTACCACTACCGGTCGCTTGGCGCTTCGGGTGCGGTGTCGGCGGTGGTTTTTGCCACCATTATCTTCAGCCCCTGGAGCAGCATTTACATTTACGGTGCATTAAAAATTTCTGCCACAGTGTATGCAGTACTGTATATCCTGTATTGTGTATATATGGGTAAAAAAGGCGGCGATAATATAAACCACGATGCCCACCTTTGGGGCTCGGTGTTTGGCCTTGTATTTACACTTGCCTTAATAGCATTCATGCAGCCCGATTTGTTTACTGGCATCATCGAGCAGTTGAAACACCCAAGTATTTTAGGAAACGGCTAAGGTTACCTGTAAAATTTTTTTTGTATTGCTTTTCACTTTAAAACGGTTATCTATACGCATACCTACCACCCAAATAATTTTTTTATCCATCTCCAATACCCAGGTATTTTCTTTTTGTGTGATTGATAATTTTTGATCAATAAAAAAACGGCTTAGTTTCTTTTTCCTGTTCATGCCAAGCGGATAAAAATAATCGCCTGCCTTCCATTTACGCAAAAGCAAAGGAAATTTTATTTCACCGGCATCTAGTTGCGCTATATAATTAGCTGTTTGTATATGCCCCGAAAATTTATCAGAAGTAATTATATCAAAACTAATTGTACCGGGTTGAAACTTTATTTTTTTACTTGTTTTTTCAACCAAAATATTAATTGCTTCAGTACTTTTGTTGGGCGAAATGATAAGCCAGTTGCGGTTTTTAATGATACGGTGCGATGCAGAGGGTATATATTTTCCAGATTCGCTGGTAAGCAAACCAATTACTTCACCGGTTTGATGTGCAGTAAACCCAAAATCTTTAATTATTTCAAACACGATGGATTTTAAAGGTTTTGCCTTTAGTAGTTTCAGTACCGGGATATGCACTTCGTTTCCTTTGTTTTCCATCAGCCCTTTTTTTTGTTGGTTGATAAACTGCAGGTAGGCAACTTCTATTTCGCTGAACCGTTCTATATTATCAAGCAGGTTTTCTTCCACCTGTGGAAAAACTTTCTGTAATCCCGGGATTAACTCGTTACGAAAATAATTACGGGCATATTTATTAGATGCATTGGAAGAGTCTTCAACAAATGGCAGTTGGTTTTCGTTTGCAAATGCCAGCAGGGTTTCTTTTTTTGCAAACAGCAATGGCCGGCAAATATTTTTTTGTTTTGGCAAGATGCCATGCAGGCCGCTAATGCCGGTACCTTTAAAAAAATTCAAGAGCAGAGTTTCAATATTATCGTTTGCATGATGTGCAGTAAGCAACCATACAACAGTTGCAGGTTGTTTACCGGTTTTAGAAACAAAATTGTTTTTTACATCATTCAAAATTTCATCAAACCAAGCATAACGCAACTCTCTAGCGGCCACCTGAATGCTGCATTTATTATCAGCTGCATATTTCTCAGTATCAAATTTTTTTACAAATACTTCTACCGCATATTTTTTGCCAAGCTCTCTTACAAAATTTTCGTCTCTCTCGCTTTCTGCAGCTCTTAATTGAAAATTACAATGAGCAATAAAAAAATCAAAACCTGCCCGCCTGCATAATTCACACAACACAACCGAATCCACCCCGCCGCTTACCGCAAGCAGCAATTTATCTTTTGTATTAAAAAGATTTTGCTGTTTTATATATTGTTCAAATTCCTTTAACAGGTTCATTGTAAAAAATACAAAATGTTCAATTTCGTTTTACTTAATAATTATTCTACTAACTATTTTTCATTTAAAGGATTATTCTTCTACATCTTCCAGTGCCATCATCAATTCGTTATAAGAATGGTTGTCATTAACCGCTTTTGCTTCCATCATTCCTTTTTTATATACTTCAATTGCTTTATCAATTTCGCCTGCACGTTCCAAAAGTTTTGCCAGGTGATAATACGACCCTACATAAGCAGGTTCACGCTGTAATATTTTTGTAAATAATAAACGGGCTTCTGTGTCATTGCCAATTTTTATGTATTCCAGTGCCAGCGCATGTTGCAGAAAACTATCTTCGCCAGATTTTTTCAAAAGTTCCTGCAATTTTTCAATCCTGCTCATGCTGTAATAATTATTTGTTTTTTTTATCTAAAAATAACCGTTCTTCGCTTATCTTTGCAATAGTTGCATAAACAACTTATTTCAGGAATTTAAAAATAAACATACATGAAGATTTTAGTTTGTATCAGTAAAACACCTGATACCACGGCAAAAATAGCTTTCGCCGATAATAATACGAAATTCGCTGCAGATGGAGTACAGTGGATTATTAATCCTTACGATGAATGGTATGCTCTTGTAAGGGCCATTGAACTAAAAGAAGCCGACCCTTCAACCGTTATTCATCTTGTAACAGTTGGTGGCGCCGATTGCGATCCCATCATCCGCAAAGCGCTTGCACTTGGTGGCGATGAAGCCATACGTGTAAATGCCGATAGCCATGATAGTTTTTATATTGCTTTGCAGATTGCTGATATTGCAAAAAAAGGCAGTTACGATTTAGTTTTTACTGGCAAGGAAACCATTGACTACAATGGATCTTCAGTAGGCGGTATGGTAGCAGAATTATTGGAGATGCCTTATGTTTCGCTGGCCACTAAATTTACTTTAATTGGTTCCGAAGCAGAAATTGTACGTGAAATAGAAGGCGGCGAAGAAACAGATAAAGTTGCATTGCCGCTTGTAGTAAGTTGCCAGAAAGGTATGGCCGAGCAACGCATACCTAATATGAAAGGTATTATGGGTGCAAGAAGCAAACCGCTAAACGTGGTTGAACCGGTTGCGGCCGATACATTAACAAGCATTGCATCTTTTGATTTGCCGCCAGCAAAAGCAAGTGTAAAACTGGTATCGCCCGATACACCCGAAGAATTGGTAAGGTTATTACACGAAGAAGCAAAAGTTATTTAATTACATCTTATAAACTTATTTATGTCAGTATTAATATTTTTAGATCAATCAGAAGGACAAATAAAAAAATCTTCATTAGAAGCTGCTTCTTATGGCGCAAAAGTTGCACAACAATTAGGCACAAGCGCCCAAGCTATTGTTTTAGGCAATATTACCGACGACCTTGCAACTATAGGCAACTACGGAATTGGTAAAGTGCATACCATAAACAATGATGCACTTAATAATATGGATGCACAGGTTTATGCAAAGCTCATTGCAGAAGTTGCAACAAGCATTGGTGCCAAAGTAATCATCTTCTCAAATAATTTTAATGGAAAAGCAATTGCACCACGCCTGAGTGTACGATTAAAAGCCGGGCTTGTATCTGGCGCTGTGGCATTGCCCGATACTACTAATGGTTTTACTGTAAAGAAAAATGTTTTTAGCGGTAAGGCTTTTGCTAATGTAACCATCAACACCGATATTAAAATCATTGCCTTAAACCCTAACTCATTCAGCATAACCACTACCGACGCTAAAGCCGAAGTGTTGCCATTTGCAACAACAGCAGATGCCTCAAAAGTGCAGGTGATAAGTACTGATAAAGTGGTTGGCGAAATTCCATTAAGTGAAGCAGAAATTGTTGTGAGTGGTGGCCGTGGATTAAAAGGCCCCGAAAACTGGGCGATGGTTACCGACCTTGCAAAACTGCTGGGTGCTGCAACTGCCTGCAGCCGCCCAGTTGCAGACAGCGACTGGAGGCCGCATCATGAGCATGTTGGACAAACCGGCCTTGCTATTGCACCCAACCTTTACTTTGCAATTGGTATTTCGGGAGCCATACAACACCTTGCCGGCGTTAACCGCAGTAAAGTAATTGTTGTTATCAACAAAGACCCCGAAGCGCCTTTCTTTAAAGCAGCCGATTATGGTATTGTTGGCGATGCGTTTGAAGTAATGCCAAAGATTATTGATGCAGTAAAAAAATTAAAAGGGGTTTAATAAATCTATAAAATAACCTATTTTACATTTAAAGCCTTTCAACTTAATTTTGAAAGGCTTTTCGTTTATATTTGCTATTTAACAACAGGATAAATTTTGTAACAGAAGGTTTGTGGTATGAAAAAGATAGAATTGGAAATAGTTGCTTTATCGCATAGCATTACGCAAACGCATTCGTATGCAGTGGTGCTGGGAGAAATAAATGGTTTACGCCGTTTACCCATTGTTATTGGTGGTTTTGAGGCACAAGCTATAGCTGTGGCATTAGAACGTATGAGCCCCAGCCGCCCTTTAACACACGACCTGATGAAGAATTTTATGATGGCATTTAATGTAGAGCTTCACGAAGTGGTGATAAACGATTTACAGGAAGGTATTTTTTATAGCAAACTGGTTTGCAGTTCTGCAAATGATACGGTAGACATAGATTCCCGCACTTCTGATGCTTTGGCTTTGGCTGTAAGATTTGGCTGCCCTATTTATACTTATGATACTATTTTAGACCAGGCTGGCATTTTGATGGAAGATGATGGCAAACCAAAACCGGCAGCGGCTGTAACTTCCGAACAAGGCAGTGGCGATAATTTAAAAACCTTATCGCTTGAAGAACTGGAAGGGTTATTGGCAGAAGTTTTAGAACACGAAGACTATATACGTGCCATTGCCATCAGGGATGAAATAAAAAGGCGCAGCAATAAATAATCATTCGGAATATATTTTTTCTTCAATGGCATAATATATTTAGCCATGCTCAGTTTTCCTAATTGCAAAATAAATATCGGATTACATGTTTTGGGTAAAAGAGAAGACGGATTTCATGAAATTGAAACTGTTTTTTACCCGGTACCGCTTTATGATGCACTCGAAATAATTTCATCCGCTACTTTAGAATTTACCGAAACAGGCTTGCCGGTTGATGGCAGCATGACAGATAATCTTTGTATAAAAGCATATTATTTATTAAAAAAAGATTTTCCGCAATTACCTTTTGTAAAAATTCACCTTCACAAAACAATTCCAATGGGAGCCGGGCTGGGCGGTGGTTCGGCCGATGCGGCATTCATGCTAAATCTACTTAATTACAAATTCAATCTTAATTTAACAACACATCAATTAATTAACTATGCATTGCAGCTTGGCAGCGATTGCCCTTTTTTCATCATCAATAAACCATGCATTGCCAAAGGCCGTGGCGAAAAGTTGGAAGAAATTGAAGTTGATATAAGTAAATATAAAATCGTACTTGTTAATCCGGGTATTCATGTCAATACCGGTTGGGCTTTTTCGCAATTGTTAAAACAATCGTACAATGAAAAAACATACATACATACAGGCAAATCAGTAAAACAAATTATAGCACAACCCATCATAAGCTGGAAAGATGAATTGATAAATGAATTTGAAACGCCTGTTTTTAACGCTTATCCTCAAATAAAAGAGATAAAAGAAACTTTATACAAACTGGGAGCCTTATATGCTGCTATGAGTGGCAGCGGCAGTACGGTGTATGGCATTTTTAATACAACTATTGAAACAAAGATGTTTGAAGGCAAGAACTATTTTATTAAAACCGTAAATTAGTTTAACTTGCAGCCATTAATGAAAGCTAAGAACTACATATCTTCTTTCCTTTACAGCAACCTCGACCTGCTCAACCATCGAGCTGTTTAAAATTTTTTACCCTGCACCTGCAGGGTGTGTTGTTATTTTCTATTCTGCTACTTTTTAATTTTTTTTATGAATACTACTTTAGCTGTTACAGCAAATACACAGCAATACATTAATCTTGAAGATAAATATGGCGCTCATAATTATCACCCGCTGCCCGTGGTTTTAAAAAGAGGCCAAGGCGTTTTTTTATATGACGTAGATGATAAGCGATACTACGATTTTTTAAGCGGTTACTCGGCTGTTAACCAGGGGCATTGCCACCCAAAAATTGTTGCAACATTAATTGAACAGGCACAAAAGCTTACACTTACATCCCGGGCTTTTCACAGCAACCTGCTTGGCGAATACGAAAAATATATCACAACATATTTTGGATACGATAAAGTTTTACCTATGAACACAGGTGTAGAAGCGGTAGAAACAGCCATTAAGCTTTGCCGTAAGTGGGCATACCAGGTAAAAGGAATAGCTGCTAACGAAGCAAAGATTATTGTTTGCGATGGTAATTTTCATGGCCGTACCATCAATGTAATTTCTTTCAGCAGCGACCCCACTGCAAAAAATAATTTTGGACCATTCACTGCAGGTTACACATCAATACAGCATAATGATTTGCACGCATTAGAAAAAGCATTACAGGATAAAAATGTGGCGGCCTTTTTATTTGAACCCATACAAGGCGAAGCCGGTGTAGTAGTGCCCGATGCCGGGTATTTTAAAGGCATCCGTAACCTTTGTGATGAATACAATGTGTTGATGGTGGCTGATGAAATACAAAGTGGTCTTGCACGAACCGGCAAAATGCTTGCCTGCGACCATGAAGATGTGCGGCCTGATATTTTGATACTTGGAAAAGCATTAAGTGGTGGTATGTTACCCGTTAGCGCTGTTTTGTGCGATGATGAAATTATGATGACGATAAAACCCGGCGAGCATGGAAGCACTTATGGTGGCAATCCTCTTGCCTGTGCTGTAGCCACAACAGCATTGCAAGTTTTAAAAGATGAAAACTTAAGTGCCAATGCCGAAGCGATGGGAAACCTGTTACGCAGCGAATTGAAAAAAATTAATTCACCATTTGTTTCAATTGTAAGAGGTATGGGTTTATTAAATGCCATTGTTATAAAACATAAAAACCCTGATGCTGCCTGGGAATTATGCTTGATTTTAAAAGAAAACGGTTTACTGGCAAAACCCACACATGGTGATAAGATACGTTTTGCTCCGCCTTTAATTATTAATAAAGAACAGGTAATGGAATGTGTAAGCATCATTGCAAAAAGCCTGCAACAGCTTAATAATATATAGCTGCATTTATGTTTTCAATATTCAGAAACTTTTTTTTGACTTTATAAAACCTGGTTTAGATTTATAAATTATGGAGCCTGTTTCACAACAAATTCATACTGAGTTTCATTTAAAAAGCAGTAACCTGTTAAGGGATGTTGTTATTGGTATGAGCGATGGATTAACCGTACCCTTTGCATTGGCAGCAGGCCTTAGCAGCGTGGTATACAATAGCAATATTGTAGTACTTGCAGGTATTGCCGAAATTGCTGCCGGTAGTATTGCCATGGGGCTTGGCGGTTACCTGGCAGGTAAAACAGAACAAGACCATTATGCAAGCGAAGTGCAAAGGGAATATGATGAAGTGGAAAACCTGCGCCACAGGGAAATTGAAGAAACCAAAGAATTTTTTGCCAATATTGGGTTAAGCCCTGCCTTGCAGGAACAGGCCACTGCAGAAATTGCACAAGATAAAGATAGATGGGTTGAATTTATGATGAAGTACGAACTGGGGCTTGATAAACCGGATCCTAAAAGAGCAACCAAAAGTGCATTAAACATAGGTATTTCATATATTGTTGGTGGCATCATTCCATTAGCTCCCTATTTTTTTATTGATAACTCTGTAGAGGCATTAAAAATTTCTGTTATTGTTACTTTATTTTGCCTGTTTGTTTTTGGTTACTTTAAAAGTCGTATCACAGGCATCAATCCATGGTTAGGTGCAATAAAAGTAACCATCATTGGTGCTATTGCAGCTGCAGCAGCTTTTGCTGTTGCAAAACTTTTTAAGTAGTATTTTTATTACAATTTGAGGCATTCATCCTACAGTTTTATGCATACAAACAACTACAATACAAGGGTATTTTTACATGTAAAAATACGCTACAAACCCCATTGCTGTATTGAATTATACTAATTTTAAAAACAAAAAATACCTTTTAAAAAAAAAGAAGTTGATTTATAAAATAATTTTTTTTCATTGTCGTTCCACATTTAATTGAATAACTGCAATTGCTTAACTAAAAGCTGTTTAGAAAATTGAATAAGATAAAAAAAAATTCTTTTTCAGCTTACGGCTTTAAAAAATATTAATAGCAAATATTTTTTAACTTTTTGGCATAATTGTTGTTAAATTTCAAGATGTGTTTAAAGCAAAAATTTAATAACCTATGAAAACTTAATTGTACACTATCACTGAAGAGCTAAAATAAATCCTTACAGTTCTTCAAAAAATTTCAAGTAATTATATTTTGTTTGTTTTACTGCAGAATTATTTTTTGCGGATAAGATAAACCTATCCTATGCCTGACATCCACAGGCAAACAATCCAGCAACAAAAAGATTTTACAATTGTAGAAAATAAGAGATTTATTTTCGATGCATGTTGTATACGATATAAAATAAGTATGCTATTGCATTTAGAATTTTCTCTACAAGAAAATTGTTTAATAAACTACTCTTAATTATTTTCTGCTTTGTGATTTTTGTAAATTAAAATTTGGCCTGTTAATCCAATAGCAGTACAAATCAATATCTGTTTAAAACCAAAATGTATCCGTATGAAAACCTACCAATTTTCTGCAAGCAGGATTGTATCAACCATTCTGTTCACTACTTGTATTGTTCTATTTTCATCCATGGCATTTGCAGGTACCTATTACATCAGTCCTACAGGTAACGATGTAACCGGTACCGGTTCAATTAGTAATCCCTGGAAAACATTACGAAAAGCCACATCAACTATTACCACACCGGGTAATATTATACATGTAAATGCCGGCACTTATATTGAAACCTCTACCTGCATCCTGGCGCCTGGGGTTAGTATTGAAGGCGATGGTGTTACATCTGTCATCAAAGCATCCTTTTCAACCATGTACGAAATGATTATACAAGCTATAAGCCCCGAAGGAACAAATGGTAACCAACACATCAGTAATATAAAAATGGATGGGCAAAACAGTACTTCCTGGGCTATACAAATACAGGGCCGTTCAAATTTTGAAATACATGATTGTACAATAGTTGATTTTGCTCAAAGAGGTATTGTTTGGGGTGGCCGCAGCGACAATTCCGATAATCCCCCGATGATTTATGCCACCGGCAATAAATTTTATAATAACACAGTTACCAACTGTGCAAGCTTTGATGGCACTTATGGTTATGGCTGTTTAAATATTGGCGGCCAGCAAGGCATGCTTATTTACAACAATAACATAACAACCACAGGCACTACTCCAGGCTGGCCAATAAAATTATGGAACGATGGCTATGTAAAAGGTTGTAAAATTTACGATAATGTTTTAAAGAGGCCTCCATTTCCTTATGAAGTAAATGGTACCGATAACTATTTTGATTTTTGTATTGAACTGTTTCACGAACAGGGGTTAGAAATTTACAACAACACAATTGAAGGCAGTATTGACCTTAACTACCAAACAAAGGGTTCTTATGATTACAGCGCTTACATTCATGATAACATTATTGGCCGAAGTACACAAGCCGCACACTGGGAGTCGGGAGTAATACTTGAGTTCTCAACTGAAAACTGCATTATTGAAAACAATACTTTTAAAAGCATATCACATCCCATATTTTTTTCGTTAAGGCCGGGCAATTATATGAATAACATTACCATACAAAAAAACCTGGCTTACAACATTGGTAAAACAGATGGTACCCGCCAGGGAAAAGCCATCAATATACAGGTAAATGATGACGGTACTAATTACACTGCATCCAACTTTGTTGTGTATAATAATACTTTTTTAGCATTAACCGGGGCTAACTCACCATACTTTGGTGCAGATATTCCCGGAGGCAATGGCGCTACCAATGTTCAGTACATCAACAATATCCTTTGCAATTTTAATTACTATGTTATGCGTAGCGATTATGGCAGCCATATAAATGGCTTGCAAATAAAAAACAATGCATTATATAATAATGGAAGTAATAACAATTTTGAATTTGCTAATGGTAACCCCACTAATTATACTAATTCTAATAATATTTTTACCAATCCAAAATTAGATGCTACCTATTCTCCCATACCTGGAAGCCCGGTTATTGAAACAGGTGTTAACGTAGGCTTGCCTTACAACGGTTCAGCGCCTAACAGGGGTTTTAAAGAAACAGGTGGTACACTGCCGGTTAACCTGCTTTATTTTACTGCCAAAGAAGATAAAGGGATAAATATACTATCATGGAAAACAGCCACAGAAATAAACAGCGCTTATTTTACCATTGAAAAAAGTAATGATGGTAATAACTACACCCCCATTGGAATAGTAAATGCTGCGGGCAACTCATCCACAGAAATTAGTTATTCATTTACCGATAACAAGCCATCTATTGGTAAAAATTATTACCGACTGGTAATGGTTGATAAAGATGCATCTTTTGCATACAGCAATATTGTAATGCTCAATAACAAATTCAGCGGTTCGCTTGGTTTTAGTTATATAAATATTTCAAGATCGGGCAGCAATTCAACAATTATTATTAACAGCGCAAAAGCACAGCCAGCCAACCTTGCCGTGATTGATGCAAGCGGACGTGTGGTTTATAACACAAGTATTTCGTTACTGCCAGGTACCAATAACATTATCAAAACACTTCCATCTATTGCAAGTGGTTTATATTATGTAAAAGTGGCAACACCCGAAGAATCAATCATTAAAAATACAATATCACAATAAAGAACTATTTATTATTACAAATCCCTTTTAGTATATACTGAAAGGGATTTTTTTTTGCCCATGATTAAGTTTGGTTGTCAATACTGTGTTTGTTGTTGCTCGATATGTTTTCAATCGTCCACTCAATCTTTTTCTCAAAATCATGTTTACGAACAGCACAATTTTTTTTTGTACATATACGGCAGGAAAAATCCATACAACCATCAGAGTGAACAAAAAGTTCAACCGATTCGCCATATTCTTTTTTTACAAGGCCCGATAAAGCATCAATTTCTTCGTGCGCTTCATTTACATTAAGGTACCAGGGCACTGTTAGGTGACAATCAAGATGAATACGGCTGCCATATTTTATAATACGCAGGTTATGCAGGTCTATCCAGTTTTCACGCCTGTTGGCATTCAGCATCTCTACCATTTTTTTCAATAGTTTCATGTCTGCCTCATCCATAATACCGGCAAAAGAACTTCTTAATATTTTGTACCCGGTATATAAAATAATAATTGCAAACATGATTGCAATTACACTATCAAGCCATAAAAGTTTAGTTAAATAAATTAATATCAGCCCGGCTACAATACCAATGGTTGACCAGGTATCAGTTTGCAGGTGTTTACCGCTTGCAATTAATGCAAGAGAATTATTTTTCTTACCGGTATTAATACAAATAACGCCGCATATATAATTAATAATACCGGTAATGGCTATAAGATAAATTCCATAATCAAGTTTTTTTATTTCGTGTGTATGAAGCAGGTTATAAACAGCTTCATAGATGATAAGAATTGCTGCAACAGTAATCATAAAACCTTCTAATGCAGCCGATATAAATTCTGCTTTTCCATGCCCGTAAGGATGGTCTTTATCCTGCGGTTTGGCAGAAACATAAAGGCTATACACTCCCACCAAGCCTGCCACCACATTCACAATACTTTCGAGTGCATCTGTTAATATAGCCACCGAGCCGGTGATATACCAGGCAACAACTTTTACAAGCAGCAGAATGACAGAAACTGCAGCAATCCTTTTTTGAATCTTTAAATTATATAATGCTGTTTGCAAAAAGTTTATTTATACATCTTAAATATACAACACTGTATTGGATGTGTCTTTATTTATCAAAAAGTATTTTCTTATGAGGATTGGCGGCTGCAAAAGAAAAAATATTATTACGGATAATATCATTATCGGCAAAAGGACTTAAATGATTTTTTAATTCATTAGAAGATAAAACGGGAAAAGACTTGGGTAAATAACCCATTCCCCAAAAACTGCCACGCTCTACCAGCAAACATAATTTTTCATCTTCCTTTATCCCTTCATCAATTAATGCAAAACTGGGCAGTTTTTCATCAAGTGCATCAATAGCCCTTTTAATTTTTTGATTATAAACAGCCGGTGGTTCAATCTTATCATTTTTCAAAAAGGGTGTTCTATCAATAAAACAAAGTCTTGCATCCAGTTCAAACTCTGCCACTATTTTTTTCAGCATCGCTTGCCCTTCTACCAGTAAATTAAACGTGTACAAGGCTTGTACATTTTTTTTCTTTTTGTCAATAGCCAGCCGTATGTAACCACGGCTATCTTCAAAACTATATAATGCAAATTTTACAGCCGGTTGCTTTTGGCTGCGGTTATACTTGGGCCATAACCGTTTTATTTCGGTGCTTTCAAAAACAATGGCCTCCAGTTCGGTAGCACATAGTTTATAACTAACCTTATAAATTTCACGAATAAAACCCTGTCGTTTTAATCCCGGTTCGTTATGTGTAAAATGGCTGCTAACTCTTTTTTTTAAGTTGATGGCTTTGCCTACATATATCACCTTGTTTTTAATGTTATGAAAATAATACACACCCGGCCGGGTTGGCAGTTTATCTATCTCCTGCTTATCAATATGCATGGGCAGCCATTGCTCGGCAGATGAACGTTTTAGCATTTGATTGATATATGTTTGGGCGCCATTTTCCAGCATGTATTCAAATAATTTAACCGTTGCCTTTGCATCGCCCCCTGCCCTATGCCTGTTATTTATATGTATGTTTAATGCACGGCAAAGGTTTCCCAAACTGTACGACTGAAGGCCCGGAAATACTTTTCTTCCCAAACGTACTGTACATAACTTTTTAGAAGTAAGTTCGTAACCCGATTGTTTAAGTTGATGTTTTATAAATGAATAATCAAAATTTACATTGTGGGCTACAAATACATTTTCATCCAAAATCTCAAAAAGTTCATCTGCAATTTCTTCAAAAGCAGGAGCATTGGCTACCATTGCATCATCAATACCTGTTAGCGATGTTATAAACCCCGGAATAGGTTGTAGTGGGTTGATGAGTGTTTCAAAATGTTTTATCACACGCTGCCCATCGTGTACAAAAACCGAGATTTCGGTAATACCATTGGCCGATGCATGCCCGCCGGTAGTTTCAATATCTACAATTGCAAAATTCATGAACATCTAAATTACCAATTGTTGGGATAATTATTTTTTTTTCTGTTGGTTGTAACACTGCAATTTTGGCCGGTAAAATGTATAGGTATGAAAATAAAACAGTTCCCGTTTCAAACAGTTAACTGGGAGGATATAAAAGTGGAAGAACATCGGGGTACTTCCGGGAAAGCTTACTGGAAAATATTTAACATGAGCAACATCAGGGTGCGTATGGTTGAATACACTGCCGGTTATATTGCCAACCATTGGTGCAATAAAGGCCATATTATCTATTGCATTAAAGGAGAGATGACAACAAAGCTACAGGATGGCAGGGAGTTCATATTACGCCAAGGCATGACATATCATGTTGGCGATAACAGCGATGCACACTGCAGTACATCTAAAAACGGGTGTGTTTTGTTTATTGTGGATTAAACCGTTTTATTTTCGTGCGAATGGGTAAACTTATGTATAGCATCTTTATGCCGAATCATTTTTATTGCCTGTATCAATGCTGTTAATGCAAAAATGCTTCCTATCACCCAGTTGATATATTGCTGGCTGTTTGATATACGCTGCACCAGCCATTTACCGCCAAATATAAAAAGGCAATTACCCATTAAAGTTCCCAGGCCAATACCTACAATGTAAATGTTGTATTGGCTTTTTACAGGCTCCAGTATTTTTTTATTGAAGAGAATTGTGCTCCATCCAAACCAAAAAGGTATTTGCACCGGGTTTACAGCACTCATAAACATACCCAATAAAAAACGATGCATATTATTTTGCAAAAAAACATTTTTTGCATCATCGCCCTTACTAGCGGCGGCCCAAAAGCTACCGGCAGCCAGCGCCAAAATGATGAGTAGTGTTAACCACTCCATCAATTTCATTATTCTTTCCTGTTTTCGTATCCAATCAACACCAATTAAAGAGATACGCACATAAAACATTTCAACCAGTAATGAACCAAATGAAAAATAAATGGCTTCTTTTATTGACTCCTGTATGCCTATTTGCATGGCAGCTACATTTAGCGTACCCAGGGGCAACGAGCCTAAAAAACTTATCACTAAACCCCAGCAAAAAACTTTCAATAATTTTGGCATTGGGCAAAGATAGTATCAATTAAATTTTAAAGCATGCAATTAGGCGCAATGTATGTATAATTGCCAATGAAGATGCAGATGATAAATTTTAAATGAAATGGGGAATAATACCTTTTTATTGTGGTTTTGCAAATACAGACAACGATACGGTAAGATTATCTGCCATGGAAATACTGCTGCCGCCAACACCAAAATCCCTACGGTTAATTTCAAAACTGCCATCAAAAACATAACCGCCGCTTTTAGGTGTGGCACCAAAACCAAATTCAACCGGTTTGGTTACCCCTTTTATGGTAAGGTTACCGTATATATAAAACCTGCCTGCAATAGTTGATTTTACAACTTTGGTACTTTTAAAATGAAGTGTTTTATAAGTATTCACATCAAAATATTCTTCTTTTTTTAAATGCCCGTCACGAGAGCTATTGTCGGTATCAATGGTAGCAGCATCTACCGTTACATCAAAATTTGCTGCGCTATAATTATTTGGATCGAACTTTATTGTGCCTTTTAGTCCCGAAAAATCACCACCGGTTTTTATTCCAAAATTCTTAATTACAAAATGCACCTTACTCCCATCATCTACCGGTGTAAGAGCTGCCTGTGCTTTTAATAATAATGTAGCAAAAATAAAAATGATAGAAAACGACAAGTATTTTTTCATTTGGTATATCTATTAGTGAACATAAACTAAATTTATTTTAAAGCTACAGCTATTTACAATCTACCATTAAAATAATTTCATATGGTAAAAATGAAACTGTTTGCAACAATCTTTTTTAACTATTCAAAACTAAAATTTATTATAATAATAAAAACAAACCGAAAAGTATTTTTTGTGAAAGTAAATCCAATTTTATATAAAATTAACCAATCTGCTAACCTGGTTGATTATTACATCAGGTAATATACTTTTATAAAAATTGCTGGAGAATTAATTTTTGACTGTAATTTTAGTAAAACATATTTTGTTGCAAAATTCTACCATACAACTTCTTCGATTTAAGTTTTCATTTTTCCTGATGCCCGTATTTTGGTTTGCTTTAAGCCAGGTACAGCATATTAATACAGTACATACTTTTCTCGTTTTTATCATTTTACATTTACTGGTTTATCCTGCAAGTAATGGCTATAACAGCTATATGGATAAAGACACCGAAAGTATTGGAGGCATTGAAAAACCCATGCAGCCCACCCAACAATTGTTTTATTGTACTGTTATTTTAGATTGTTTGGCTATTATACTCAGTTACTTTATCAGTTTAATGTTTATGCTGGGTATTATGGGTTATATACTTGCATCAAAAGCTTATAGCTGGCGCCCAATTCGTTTAAAAAAATATCCAATTACAGGGTATTTAACTGTTGTTGTTTTTCAGGGTTGCCTTACCTTTTTATTGGTAATGCATGGTTGCAGTGTTGAAAAAATAACACAAGTGCCTGTTTTAGGTATAATTAGTGCTGGCCTGCTTATTGGGGGCTTTTACCCACTTACACAAATTTACCAGCACCGGCAGGATAAAGAAGATGGCGTAATTTCGATAAGCAGCCTGTTGGGTTACAAAGGCACATTTATTTTTACAGGTATTATTTATATACTGGCAGTTTGTGCCCTGGGGATTTATCTTATAAACAAACAGGAAGAAAAGAATTTTTTTATTATACAATTGTTTTTTATTCCTGTTGTTGTATATTTCATTTGGTGGTTAAAAAAAGTTTTTGAAAATAATAGCGCCGCTAATTATAAAAATACCATGCAAATGAATATACTGGCATCTATTTGTAGCAATATTGCGTTTATAACTTTATTAATACTTTAAAAAATATTGAGCAAGATTATATCCATAGCAACCAATGTACCTGCCTATAAGCACGACCAAAACGAGATATGCCAATTTGCAGATAAGATTTACAATGCAAATGCCGATGAAAGCAGGAAATACAGATATTTATATAACCATAGCGGAATAAAAACAAGATACTCGATAGTGCCCGATTATACCCTGCCTGCATCTGAACGAAGTTTTTTCCCCACTTCCGAAAACCTGGAACCTTTTCCCGATATGGATAAACGTATGCAATGGTATACTGCACATGCAACTCCTTTATCTATAAAAACAATAGAAGAATGTATTTCCGGCAAAATAAACAAGAATGAAATAACCCACCTGATAACAGTTAGCTGCACAGGATTAAGTGCACCGGGGCTTGATCTTGATATTATGGAAGCGATGGATTTACCAAAAGAAATTTTTCGCACTTCGGTAAATTTTATGGGTTGTTATGCTGCTATTCATGCATTTAAACTGGCCGATGCTTTATGTAAATCATCTAAAAATGCAAATGTGGTAGTGGTATGTACCGAGCTTTGCACCTTACATTTTCAAAAAGAAAATACAATAGATAATATTACTGCCACCATTTTATTTGGCGATGGTTGTGCAGCCGTGTTAATGCAAAGTAACCCGGCAGAAAAAGGAATTTCATTTGATAGTTTCTTTTCGCAAGTTGCATTTAAAGGCAAACCCGATATGGCCTGGACACTTTCGGCAAAAGGATTTTTAATGACTTTAACAGGCTATGTACCCGAACTGGTACAGGAAGACTTTGATTCATTATTTTCTGCTGCATTAAAAAACTCGTCGCTTAATAAAGAATCAATCACACATTGGTGTTTCCATCCCGGTGGTAAAAAGATACTGGAAGCCATTGAAAAAAGTATTGCACTGCCGGCAGATAGTTTACAACATTCATACAAGATACTCAGTAACTATGGCAACATGAGCTCTTCTACCATTGTATTTGTATTGCAGGATATTTTTAACAGCATTAAAAACAATGTTGCACAAAAACCTGCAAAAATATTTGGCGCCGCCTTTGGCCCCGGCCTCACTATGGAAACATTCATCGCATCGTATGATTAACCTTACACACCGGTCATACAAAAAAGAATTGCTGGATAATGATGATATCCCTTTTGATGATATTAAACAAAACATGCGTGAATTGAATATCATCAACACTAAGCTTGGCGGCCATGCCATTACCATTAAAGGTTTAAGAAAAATAATTTCAGGCATCAGTAATAAAAATAAATTACACATTTGCGAAATAGGCTGTGGCGGTGGCGATAACCTGGAAGCTATTGATAAATTTTGTAAAAAAAATAACCTTTCTGTAACTTTTACTGGTATCGATATTAAAAGCGAATGTATTGCTTATGCAAAACAGCAATACCCACAACTTGATGCTGATTGGATGACAACCGACTACAGGCTTGCAGATTTTAATAATCAAAAACCTGATATCATTTTCTCATCGCTTTTTTGCCATCATTTTACAGATGAAGAATTAGTTTATATGCTGCAATGGATGAAATCAAATGCATCTGCTGGTTTTTTTATAAACGACCTGCACCGGCATTTACTGGCTTATTTTAGTATAAAATGGATTACTGCTGCTTTCTCTAAATCTTATCTTGTAAAAAATGATGCAGCTTTATCTGTAGCCCGTGGCTTTAAAAAAAAAGAATGGAAAAATATTTTTAAAAAAGCCGGTATTAAAAATTATTCAATTTCCTGGCAATGGGCTTTCCGGCACCTGGTAACCTGTAAAAATGGATAATACACAACTATATGACACTTGTATCATTGGCGGTGGATTGGCCGGGCTTGCCTTATCTATACAACTGGCAAAACATGGTTATAAGGTAGCGCTTTTTGAAAAAGAAACTTTTCCTTTTCATAAAGTTTGTGGCGAATACATAAGCCTCGAAAGCTGGAACTTTATTCAAAAACTTGGGTATCCGCTTTCAGACGCCGGCTTACCCATCATAAAAAAACTTTTGGTAAGTGCACCCAATGGAAACCAGTTGCAGCAAAGCCTGCCGCTAGGTGGCTTTGGTATCAGCCGGTATAAATTAGATAATGACTTAAAAGAGATGGCCACATCAAACAATGTGCATGTTTTTGAAAACTGTAAAGTGAATGCTGTTGATTTTAACAATGAAATTTTTCAATTGCAAACTACAGCAGGCCAATTTAATTGCCGTATTTGTTGCGGCAGTTTTGGCAAACGAAGTAATCTTGATGTAAAGTGGAACCGTAGTTTTATAAAACGTAAACCTAATAAACTCGATAACTTCATCGCAGTAAAATACCATATCAACATCAACCATCCACATGACACTATCGCCTTACACAATTTTAAAGATGGCTATTGTGGAATTTCAAAAATTGAAGACGACAAGTATTGCCTTTGCTATCTTACCAATGCACAAAACTTAAAAAAATGCAACAACTCCATCCAGCAAATGGAAAAAGAAATATTGTATAAAAATCCACATCTTAAAAAAATCTTTACAGGCTGCCGGTTCTTGTACCAATCGCCGGTTACCATTTCACAAATATCATTCAATAAAAAATCGCAGGTTGAAAACCATGTATTACTTATTGGCGATGCAGCCGGTATGATAACCCCGCTTTGCGGCAATGGTATGAGCATGGCCTTGCATGGCAGTAAGATAGCGGCATTATTGGTTGATAATTTTTTAAAAAACAAAATTAGCAGGCAACAACTAGAGTCAAGATATACTGTAGCCTGGAAAAAAATTTTTGAAAGCAGGTTGCGTTACGGCAGGTACATTCAAACGCTTTTTGGAAAAACCTGGGTCACTAATTTTTTTATTGCTGTTTTAAAAAAGTTACCTTTCCTTACAAAAAAACTTATCAGGCAAACTCACGGCCAGCCGTTTTAGTTTTAATTAAATTAATGCATCGGCCTGTTTTATTAATTTATAGTGTGCTTTAATATGGGCAATAAAAAGTTTACCTTTTTTAAAAGGCCATGGTTTAATACCCTGCTTACTATTATATTTACAAATTTGATAGAGCGCTTTCCAATGCTTTAAAATTTCCTTGTATGCACCTATTAAAGTATAACCGGTATCATAAAAATGATTTGGTTCTGCACCACATCCATTGTATTCAAGTATGGTAAAATTTTTTTCGTTCTTTAAGTCTTCCACATTTGTGCACATAATATCGTACCTGCCATAAAAAAAATCATCTACCTTAAAACTTAATTTATCAAAAATGGCAAGCAGTTTGTCATCAATATGCTCTTTTAAATCAATAAAATGAGCGCCACGGTTATGGTTAGCCGCATAGCTAAGCATATATTTTTCATTGGCTGGCAATACAAGGTGCCAGCGATCTTTATGTTTATTATATAATTCAGTCACACGCTTTTTCCCTTTGGGATGCTGTTTCACCAATGCTTCCAAAGTATCGGTTCCATTACCAATTACTTGCAATGGTATCTTGTGTAAAAACCCTGTTATCATACCTTTTTTTTGCAGCGGATGTCGGATATAAAACACACTTACTTCCATAGGATAACTTACTAATGCCTGCACAATATATTCAACAGGTACTTTCTTATGGTAATTTTTAAAATCGGTCTGTGTATTTATTTTTCTAAATAAAATTCCCTGGCATCCAACTTCGGGCTTTACAATAAAAGGATATTGGATGCCACTATTTTGCAAACCCGCCAGGGCTTGTTCAAAATCCTGCTGCGGCAATACATTAAAAGTTGCGGGATAAAAGTTTTTGGGTAGCAGCTTGTACATTTCTTTTTTGGGTTCTCCATCCATACCGCCAAAAGTTATCTTGGGATTGCTGGGAGTAAAAAACCAAACCGAACGGGATTTAAGCATATACCAAAGCCATACCGGTGCAATGGGTGCATATAATAATTTAAATGGCCAGGCTTCCCAGTTTGTAATTCGGTGTAAGATATTTTTCACTTATATATGATTGCTGCGAAGATATTTAAAATGTATGTGTCCAAAAGGAACTTTGCCAAAGAATATGCAATAACTTATTTTTGTTTTATCTTATCATACCAAATTAAGATAATATTATGCAGGTACCAACAATGGCCCAAATGGCGGCAAATGGCCAAAGCCCCGAAGTTTTATTTTGGGTGGGATGTGCCGGAAGTTTTGATCAGCGGGCACAAAAAATAACAAAGGCATTTGTAACCATACTTCATAAAGTTGGCATCAACTATGCCATTTTAGGCAAAGAAGAAATGTGCAATGGCGATCCTGCCCGCAGGGCCGGTAACGAATTTATGTTTCAGATGATGGCATACCAAAACATTCAAATATTAAATGGATATGGCATTAAGAAAATAGTAACAGCCTGCCCCCATTGTTTTAATATTTTTAAAAATGAATATCCCGAGCTGGGCGGTAATTATGAAGTAATTCATCATGCTACATTTTTACAACAATTAATAGATGAAGGAAAAATAACGATGGTGGGTGGCGGAACATTTAAGGGCAAAAAAATTACTTACCACGATAGTTGCTACCTGGGCCGTGCCAACAATATTTATGAAGCCCCACGAAAAGTATTAGAAGCCCTGGATGTTTCATTAATTGAAATGAAACGGTGCAAAAGCAACGGGCTTTGTTGTGGCGCCGGGGGCGCTCAAATGTTTAAGGAAGAAGAAAAAGGCGATATAAGGATTAATATTGAACGTACCAATGAAGCCATTGCAACCGGCGCCAATGTAATTGCTGCCGCCTGCCCGTTTTGTAACACTATGCTTACAGATGGTGTTAAAAACAGCAACAAAGAAGATGATGTACAGGTAATGGATATTGCTGAACTTGTAGCGGCATCTATGCAATAAAAAATTAAAAATATTTCATTACAAATATGAACCTCAATTTTACAGAACATATACCCTCAGATTTTGATGATAACTCAAAGGTTTGGATTTATCAAAGCAGCAGATTGTTCCTTATAAACGAAGCATTGCAAATGGAAGAGATGCTGAACGACTTTGCTGCCAATTGGAAAAGCCACGGCGATGATGTTAAGGGATATGCCGGCTTATTGTTTGGCCGGTTCATCATTATTATGGCCGATGAAACAGCTACGGGCATCAGTGGCTGTAGTACCGACAGCTCGGTAAGGATGGTAAAATTAATTGAACAAAAATTTAATGTGCAGATGTTTAACCGGGAAACACTGGCATTTGTATTGAAAGATAAAATTGAACTGCTGCCATTAAACCAGCTTGAATATGCAGTTAACAACAATTTTATAAATGCAGATACGTTGTACTTCAATAATACAGTAAATACAAAAAAAGATTTATTACAAAACTGGATTATCCCTTTAAAAAATAGCTGGCTGGTAAAACGATTACCCCAATTGGCAACACCATAAAACATTAAGTTGCAAAAATCAATACCTACATGCTTGTTTTATTGAAATGCATAAACCCTTTATCGTTAACATATATATAAGATGCAGTTTACCTATGTATCATTATTTTTAATTCCAAAAAAAGAAATCTATGACCAGGATTGTGAAATGTATAGTAGCTGCCGGTTTATTGCTTGCAGTTATTACTACCAATGCCCAAACAACAAAATTTATTGATGTAGCAAATATGGACCTGTCGGTAAAACCCGGCGATAATTTTTACCTGTATGCCAATGGTAACTGGATAAAAAATACACCGGTGCCTGCATCTAAAACAAGGTGGGGCAGCTTTGATGCTTTAGGCGAGGAAAGTTCGCAGGCATTAAAAGGCCTGTTGGAAGATGCAGCAAAAAAACCCGGAGAGAATGATATAATGAAACGTGTAGGCGATTATTATGCCAGTGGCATGGACAGCACCGCCATTGAAAAACTGGGCTATCAACCTATAAAGCCCTACCTGGATGCAATAAAAGACCTTGCATCAAAAGCGCAGGTATTAACCTACATAAATTATTTACGTGCCAATTCAATCTGCTCGCCTTTGTACCGTATTGGCGTAGGGCAGGATGCTAAAAATGTAACGCAATATATTATCAATATTGGCCAGGGAGGCACTACCCTGCCCGACCGGGATTATTATTTAAAAAATGATGCCCGCAGTTCAAAAATACGCACCGAGTATGCAGCCTATATTGCAAAACTATTTTCACTATGCGGATTGGAAGAATACAAGGCATTGGCAAATTCTTTTACTGTCATACACATAGAAACTGTTTTGGCTGGCGCACAAATGAGCCGTGTAGAAATGCGAAACCCCGAAAAACTTTATAACAAATTTTCTATTGCAGGCTTAACCGCTATAACACCTAATTTAAACTGGCAGGATATATTACCACAGCTTGGTTATAAAACTATAGTTGACAACATGGTTGTTAGTAACCCAAAATTTATGAAAACTGTAGATTCGTTATTAAGCGCTGTGCCTTTAGAAGACTGGAAAATTTACCTGCAATGGAATGTAATGAAAGATGCTGCGCCCTACCTGAGCAGCGATTTTGTAAAAGCAAACTTTTTATTTAACCAGGCGCTTAGCGGCCAAAAAGAACAAACCCCACGCTGGCAACGCATGAGCAGTTTGGTTGACAGGCAACTGGGCGACCTGCTGGGCCAGTTATATGTAGATAAATATTTTAACCAGGCAGCTAAAGTGCGTATGCTTGAACTGGTTAAAAACCTGGAGCAAACTTTTGACAACCGCATTAGAAAATTAGACTGGATGAGCGCCGAAACAAAACAGCGGGCATTAGCCAAATTACATGCGTTTGTAGAAAAAATTGGCTTCCCGGATAAATGGAAAAACTATGACGGACTTGTAATTAAAAGAGACGATTTCCTGGGTAATGTACGCCGTTGCAACCAATGGCATTATAATTACAATATCAACAAACTGGGTAAACCAATTGATAAAACCGAATGGGGAATGACACCACCTACTGTAAATGCATATTACAGCGCTCAAAAAAATGAAATTGTTTTTCCGGCAGGTATTTTACGTTTACCATTTTTTGATTTTAAAGCGGATGATGCTATTAATTATGGAGGCATTGGCGCAGTAATAGGCCACGAGATGACGCATGGATTTGATGACCAGGGAAGGCAATTTGATGCTGATGGCAACCTCAACGATTGGTGGACCAAAGCCGATGCAGACGAATTTAAAAAACGTGCCGATGAAGTTGTGAAACAATATGATGCATACACCATTCTTGACACTTTACATGTAAATGGCAGGTTAACACTTGGCGAAAACCTGGCCGACCTTGGTGGTTTAAGCATAGCTTACGAAGCATTTAAAAATACTAAAGAAGGCAAAAGCAATAAAAAAATTGATGGGTTTACACCCGATCAGCGTTTCTTTTTAAACTGGAGCCAGATATGGCGAAATAATATTTTACCCGAAGCAGCAGCACAACGTATTCTTACCGACAGCCACTCACCGGGCATGTACCGCAGTAATGGCCCCTTAACCAATATGGATGCTTTTTATAAAGCCTTTAATGTAAAACCCGGCGATGCAATGTACAAAGCGCCTGATAAAAGAATAAAAATTTGGTGATATAATCAATTATTAAAAAAACGGGATGCAAAAAAAGCATCCCGTTTTTTATTTAGAAAAAATCTTGTAGTAAAAAAGGTAGTCACTATATCTATGAACCAAACATTAATTGATAGTATTTCTGTAATATCATTAATGCATGTTCCATATTACGCCTAAACTATTTCATGTTTATACAAATAAGGTATAATAAAAACCACACAAAGTGCTGTGATGATAATGATACCTGTTAAAAGCTCCCTAAACTCAATTGTTAACGAAGGTATTGATGACCTTTGTACAGACTGGGTGCCAATAACCAACAACACAGTTATTAATACACTTAATGCCTGGAAAATTAATCCGCCTTTTTTTATGTAATGCCGAAAAAAGTAATAAACTATACCTGCCAGTGTAGCCAGTATCAGCATGGCAAAAATAATGGTAGAAACATTTATCATTTCCGACAGGTGAAAACCAATACTGTATCTTATAATTGCATTATACAGTAAGCACAACACGGTGGCGGTAATACCGGCAAACAGGCCGGCTAAAAGAGATTTTGAAAACTCTGTTTGGTCATACTCGAAATTCATAATTAGAAAGTTTAAGATGGAAAATATTTTAGCCTTACTTATGCAATATTATTACATCGCTTAGCTGTTTACCATAAAATTACTTCTATAAAATGTTGTTGAAATGTTATTACAGATAAATCGGGGCTATACAGCATTTATTTAAAACTACTCGCAATCACTTCCAATATCAAAATGTTTTAAAAAGATATTCTCCGTAATTTTAAATGCCGGTATTATTTATTTTACAGGTTATTGTTACATTTTTTTTACCGGAAGAAAATTTAATAAAATGAACAGGTTACTACTTTTCTTCTTATTGCTATGTACTGGCATAGTATCTAATGGCCAGGCTATTTATCCGTACCAGGATATAAAATTGGAAAAGCCATCGGATTATATTGAAACGGAACCTTTTGCTTTATCTGCAGCCAATTATGTTTTAACAACCACATTTGATGCCGAAAGTATTAGCAGGCAAAATGCTGTAAAGTTTTTAGCTGATTGGGTATCGGGAGCAAAAAAATATAATTTTTACATGCAGAATGTTGCGGAATATATAAGAAGCGATATTGACCTGCTTAGCCTGTTTATTGCTGCTATGGCCAAATACAACCTTGAGCATAAACAAAATCCTGCCGATGCACTTACTGTAGAAAAAAATGCTTGCAGGATGGTGCTGGATTATTGCAATAAGCCGGCCAATAAATTTAATCTTAAAAAGAAGTTTAGGAAAAAACTTGAAGAAAATGCAGTACCAACAAACTAAAAAAATGTACATGAAAAACATTGTTGGCTTGGTCTTAAGTTTTATTTTTTCAATTACAGTAGTATTTGCCCAGCAAAACACCGTTGCAAATTTGATAGCCGAAGGTGTGAAACTGCACGACAGGGGCGATTATAGCGGAGCAATTGAAAAATATAAACAGGCTCTTAAGATTGACAAAAATTCGCAACAGGCCAATTATGAATTAGCATCAACTTATTATGCGTATAAAAAATTCGATGAATCATTAACTTATTGCAATAAAGTGATTGCAGCCAACAATGGATATGTTGACCAGGCATATATCTTAAAAGGATCTATACTGGATGAATCTGGCAAACATACACAGGCATTAAAAACATATAAAGAAGGAATTAAAAAATATACAAACAACAGCCTGTTGTATTACAACCTGGCCTTAACTGCATTTAACCTTAAAGAATACAAAGATGCCGATAATGCACTAATGAAAGGGCTAAAAATAAACCCATCGCATGCAAGTAGCCACTTATTACTTGGCTACAGTATGAGTGTACAAGGTAACCGCATAAAAAGCATTTTAGCACTTGGTAATTTTTTAATGCTGGAGCCTACAGGTAAAAGAGCCGAAAGTGCATTGGCATTATACGAAGATGAATTAAACAAACATGTAAAAAATAATGATAGCGGCGGTGTAAATATAACAGTGCCCTTTTCAAAAAAAGATGAAGAGTTTAGCTCTGCCGATTTAATGTTGTCATTAATGCAATCATCAAACAATAATGAATCCAATAAAGGCAAATCAAAATATGAGCTATTGGCAGAAAATATGAAATCATTGTTTTCGATGCTGGGCGAATTAAAAAAAGAAAATAAAGGTTTTTGGTGGGAATTTTATGTTGGCTTTTATAATGCACTTAACAATGCCGGCCATACAGAAACATTCTGTTATTATATTAACCAGGCAAAAAAAGATAATTCGGTTTATACCTGGTTACAGGATAACAATAAAAAGTATTCAGATTTTTCGAACTGGTATATTTCTTATAAACGAAATTAACCTGTTAAACCAGTTCTTTTAACTTCGCCACCACCGTATCAACTTCGGCCTTAGTATTATGCCTGCTAAAACTAAAGCGAACAGTAACCTGGTTGGGATTATTATTGATGGCACGAATTACATGGCTTCCCTGGTCGGCGCCGCTTGTACATGCGCTGCCACCGCTGGCGCAAATATTGTTGATATCGAGGTTAAATAAAATCATTTCCGATTTTTCTGTTTTGGGAAATCCTGCACTCAACACCGTATATAAACTTCTGCCAAGCGGATCGCCGTTGAAGGAAACGCCTTTGATATTTTTTTTCAGCTCATCCATCATGTAATATTTCAACGTGCCAATGTAAGCCGTATCTTCTTCCATTGTAGCAGTAGCCATTTCCAATGCTTTTGCAAAACCCACTATACCGTACAGGTTTTCGGTACCGGCACGCATGTTACGCTCTTGCGAGCCGCCGTGTACAAATGGTTTTATTTTTACATTTTCGTTTATATATAGCATGCCCACACCTTTGGGCCCATGAAATTTATGTGCAGCACCGGTAATAAAATGTACAGGTGTTTTTCTAAGGTCAAACGGAAGATGGCCTACCGTTTGCACTGTATCGCTGTGAAAAATTGCGCCATACAATTTGCACAGTTCGCCCACTGCATTTATGTCAAGGATATTTCCAATTTCATTATTGGCATGCATCAGGGTTACAAATGTTTTTTCGTCGCTGGCAGCCAGTAATTTTTCAAGGTCGTCAATATCTACATGGCCATTGGGTAATAATTTCACATAGCTCACTTTGGCTATATCCTGGTTATCTATATGCTCTACAGAATGGGTTACAGCATGGTGTTCTATTGGCGAAGTGATAATATGCCTGCAACCTAGGTCCCTGATGGCGCAGGTTATTGCCGTATTACTGCTTTCGGTGCCACCACTGGTAAAAAATATTTCTGCAGGGTGTGCATTTAATATTTTAGCAACGCTTTTACGAGCCGTTTCTATAGCCATACGGGTTTCTCTTCCATATGAATAAATAGAAGATGGATTTCCAAATTTTTCGGTTAAATACGGCATCATTGTTTCCAAAACTGTTGGGTCAAGGGCCGTAGTTGCTGCATTGTCAAAATAAATACGGTTCATCGTTAATTAAAGTTTACATCATCTTACCTATATCCTGCATCAGTTTCTTGGCTATGTTATCTGCTTTTGATTCATAATCGCTTTCGGCATAAATGCGTATGATAGGTTCGGTATTGCTTGTTCGTAAATGTACCCAGTCATTTTCAAATTCAATCTTTAAGCCATCCTCTGTATTTATTGGATGGTTTTTATAAATGTTTTTTATGTTTTCGAAAATGGTTTTTACATCAGTACCGTTTACCAACTCTATTTTATTTTTACTGATGAAATAATCTGGATATGTGCTGCGTAATTTTTTGATACTTTTTTTGCTGTTGGCAAGGTGTGTTAAAAAAAGTGCAATTCCTATCAATGCATCTCTTCCGTAATGCAGGTCGGGTACAATAATACCACCATTGCCTTCGCCACCAATTACCGCATCCACAGCTTTCATTTTGCTCACCACATTTACTTCGCCTACCATGCTTGGAAAATATTGGCCACCATGTTTTAATGTAACATCTTTTAATGCTTTTGTTGATGACATGTTTGAAACTGTATTTCCCTTACGCTTGCTTAAAATATAATCGGCCACTGCCACCAGGGTATATTCTTCGCCAAACATGCTTCCATCTTCACAAACAAAACAAAGCCGATCCACATCCGGATCTACTGCAATACCTAAATCGGCATTATGTTTTACTACGGCATTGCTCAGTTCTTTCAAATGTTCGGGCAGGGGTTCGGGATTATGGGCAAATTTCCCATTCACCGTTTCATTCAGTACCACCACTTCACTAACGCCTAATTGTTTTAATAATGCCGGTACCGCAATGGCGCCTGTGCTGTTAACGGCATCAACCACCACTTTAAAACCCCTGTTTTTTATGGCAGCAGTATCTACCAGTTTATATTTAAGTATGGCATCAATATGTTTCTGTAATAAACTTTCGTTTTTTGTATAAGTGCCCAGTTTATCAATTGGGGCAAATTTAAATTCTTCTTTTTCAGCCGATTTTAATATTCGTTTACCATCTTCTGCACTTATAAATTCGCCTTTACTGTTTAATAATTTAAGTGCATTCCATTCTTTTGGGTTGTGGCTGGCTGTTAAAATGATACCACCTGCAGCTTCTTCAAATACCACCGCCATCTCTACCGTTGGTGTTGTGCTTAATCCAAGGTCAACCACATCAAGTCCCAAACCAATTAAAGTGTTAGATACAAGGCTGCTCACCATTTGTCCGCTAATGCGGCCATCACGGCCAATAACTATTTTTTTGTTGTTTTCTTTTTGCAAAATCCAACTACCATAAGCTGCTGCAAACTTAACAATGTCGATAGGTGTAAGGTTATCATTTGTATTTCCGCCAATAGTGCCACGTATGCCCGAAATGCTCTTTATCAATGCCATTATAAAACCTTTTTAGGGATGGCAAAGATATGAAACAGTTTCCAGTTGCTGAACTGGCATTTAGCAATTGCATGCTCTTTTGAAATTTTTTAACCACTGCCTGCATTCCTTTAACTTTGTATATATGCAACAAACCTGGTTTAAAGATTGGTTCAATTCATCCTACTATCATTTGCTTTATTTTAAAAGAGATCACAGGGAAGCTGCAGTTTTTATTGACAACCTTATCAATTACCTGCAACCGGCCCCTGGCAGCCGTATGCTTGATGTGGCCTGTGGCAAAGGGCGCCATTCCATTCAACTGGCAAATAAAGGTTTTGATGTAACCGGCATCGATTTAAGCGATTACAGCATTAATGAAGCCTTACAACATGCCCATGAAAACCTTCATTTTTTTAAACACGATATGCGGTTGCCCTTTAGCATAAATTATTTTGATTATGCCTTTAATTTTTTCACCAGCTTTGGTTATTTTAAAACACGCCGTGAACACGATAATGCTATACGCACCATTGCAAAATCTTTAAAAAAAGACGGTGTATTTGTTATGGATTACCTGAATGTGCATTATGCTGAAGACCACCTGGTACACCAATCGCAAAAAGAAATTGAGGGTATTACATTTATCATCACCAAGTGGTTTGATGAAACACATTTTTACAAGAAAGTTATTATAGAAGACGAAGGATTTGAAGAACCATTTGTATTTACAGAAAAGGTAGCTAAGTTTTCGCTGGGCGATTTTACCGAAATGTTTGCTTACCAGGGATTGCAAATACAGGAAGTATTTGGCGATTATGATTTTGGTATTTATGATGTAAAAAAATCGCAACGCATGTTAATGATTGCAAAAAAAGTGAACGTTTAATTTTTTTGCTGCTGTTATTTACACCATTATGTTTTATTTATCTTTCCACAAATAACTCCAACAGGCTTTCTTATTTATTATTAATAAGCATCCACCTGGCTGTTTCGTAAATAGCCGATGTAAGTTGCGATAAATGTGCTTTTACCGAATCTTGCTGCACATTATTTAACACCGGGAGGTTATTGCGTACGGGTACCAACTCTTCTTTTTTAATACGTATGTTTTTCCGGAAATAATAATCATTATTTACCACGCCAATCCACCCGGGGGCATGATAAATAATGAATGCCGCATCTTCTTTTTTGTTTGTATCAAGCAGGTCTCGGCCAAGCGTAGTATTTAAATAAGGTTGTTGCAGCATGCCTGCAATGGTAGGTAAAATATCTATTTGCGAAACCGCTTCAGTTCTTTTTTGAGGCATAAGTAATGCCGGTGCATAAAAAAGTAAAGGTACATGTTCATCACTAAGCCGTTGCTCTGTCCATGCCTGGGGGTAAATGGCAGAAGCATTTCCTTCCACGCCGTGATCACCGGTAAAAACAAAAATGGTATTATTAAAATAAGGGCTGTTTTTTGCGGCTTCCATAAATTTTTTAATACAATAATCGGTATATGCAAATGCATGGTATTCTTTCAGCGATTCAAACCCATACTTTACTAAATCTGCATCGGGTATTACCTCTCTTTTAAAATCAGTATCTTCTGCCGGTATATCAAATGGCCGGTGATTATCGGCTGTTTGTATAAATGCAAAAAATGGTTTTTGCTGTTTAGCCAGTATATCATTTGCTTCTAAAAACAGGTTTTTATCGCTAATACCCCACACATTCAGGTTGGCTGCTTTATAATCTCCTTCTTCATAAACATGCAGGCTATCAATATTTTCAAACAGGCCTTTAAAATTATTAAACTGGCTTCTACCTCCCAGGAAATAAAATTTTTCGTATCCTTCAAAATTATTTACAATGGTGCGTTGTTTCACCGATTCTTCATTACGGGTAGAAAATTTAGAAAGCTGTACATCGGGTATGCCGGTAAGTAAAGCAAAAACACCTCGTGCTGTACCAAATGTTGGTGTAAAACATCTTTCAAAAAAAATACCGTTGTTACACATTTCATTAAAATAAGGCGTACTGTTTAAGGGATTGCCACTCATACTACTTTTGTACATGCTAAAACTTTCGCAGATAACCACCACAATATTGGGCTGACTTTCTAAAGCCTTGCTGCCGGGCTGTATTAACCTTGTATAAGGATTATGCCCGTTGTTATTGTTTTGCAGTTGCAAAAACTTTGCAATAGTACTGTAATATTCTGCTGCCTTATTATTATGATCGGCTTTTCTAAACCTAAGTGTGGTAAAAAAATTCTGTAAAGGGTTTAAAGCAAGGTTACTTTTAAACTCATCATTTAAACCAAATGCCCTGAAAAAATCCAATGGTTTTACAGTTAAAAATCCATATACAAACCACCCCAACAACAAAAGCGCTGCTGCATGCCATCGGCGGCGGTACGAAAATTTATGGATGTTGATATTTTTTTCAGTTACATCTACGTGCATGCGCCTAAACATCCATGTCATCATCACTACTGCTCCGGCAAGGCCAAGTAGTATCCACACAATGGGGTAACTCTGCCACACCATTTGTAAACTCTCTCTTGGGTCTTCGGCAAAAATTAAAGCATCTGCATTAAGTCTTGCATTGATGTAAGCAAACTGTCCAAAATCGGCACCATAAAAAAATAAAACAAGAAGGGTTAAAAATCCTAAATAAATTGTCCATATTTTTTTATTCCGCTCGCTGTAAAATGGCGACAGGCGTGGATATAATGAAAGTACCGCAATGGGCAGCAGGATGATAGCAATCCAGCGCAGATCGTATTTTAACCCCAGCCAAAAAGCAGGGCCAAGTTCAAGCACACTAATATTTCCTGGTTTAAAACAGATAACTGTAGCTATACGAAATGCAGTGAATATAAACAGGTATATGATGAATAGTTTTATTATCCACTGTATGGTTTTTGGTACACGCCTGCTGATGAGCATATTGGTAATTACTTAGCCTGAACAAAGAAAGCGAATATACTGAAATAGTACTTTATTAAATTCACAGTTACCGTTTCTTATTATTTAAAAGAAGGTATTGGGCAGTTTGATAATAAGCATCTGTAAGTTTTTGCAGGTATTCTTTTAAAAAAACAGTTTCAGTATTCACAGGCACAGGTTCATTTCCGGTCATAGAAACAAAATCTTCCTTGCCTGTTTTTAAATTCTTTAAGTAATAATATTCATTACCCACCAGGCCAATTGATTTAACATCGTGGTCAATTACAAAAGCAAATTTACCGGCTGGGTAAGTAGTTTTATATTGCATGTTTGTAACCGTATCAAACAAATTTCGGCCAAGCGAATTATTACTGTACGAAATATTTGCAAGCGATGCAATGCTTGGCAACACATCAACCTGCGATGCTACATCATGTATCCTTTTGGGTTTTAATAATCCCGGTGCATAAAAAAGCAATGGCACATGTTCGCAGGTAAGGCCCTGTTCGGTCCATGCTTTAGGAAAATAATCAAGTGTACCATTGTAGCGTATGCCATGATCTCCCACAAAAACAAAAATTGTGTTTTTAAAATATTTTTCTTTTTGTGCTGCTTCCATAAATTTCTGGTAACAAAAATCGGTGTACCTGAATGCATTCATTTCTTCGTTGCTTTCGAACCCAAATCTTTTTAATGAATCGGTAGAAAATGATTGTAATTTAAATTCATCTCTGTCTTCTTCGGGTATGGTATAAGGCCGGTGGTTATCGGCTGTTTGTATAATGGCAAAAAATGGATTGTTTTGCTGCTTTAAAACTTTGTTGGCTTCCAGGAATAAATTTTTATCGCTAATGCCCCAAACATCAATCTTTTTTGCATTGTAATCTTCCTGCTCATACAGTTTTAAGTTATTAATATTGTTAGTTAACATACCACGTATATTGGCCCAGGTGGCGCTTCCACCCAAAAAATAAAAATTATCATAACCTTTAAAACTGTTGATGATGGTTTGCTGGTCAACAGCATTAGGATTGCGGCTGGCAGTTTTAGGGCTTTCTACATCGGGTATGCCGGTAATAGTAGCCCACACGCCACGGGCCGTACCGTAGGCAGGTGTAAAGCAGCGATCAAAGAAAATTCCATTTTTACACAACTCGTTAAAATAGGGTGTAGTGTTTAACGGGTTATTATACATACTGCTTTTATAAGCGCTAAAACTTTCGCAAATAACTAAAACTATATTTGGTTTGTTGTTGGTGGTATCGGCAACAGTATATGTTCTTGTAAAATTCAGTTTTGCACTATCGGGATTATTCACCTGCAGGTAACCGGCCATCATCCTGTAACCTGCCCTTACTTTTTTAATATCATAAGTGGTATTCCTGAAGCTTAAAGTGCTTAAAAAACTTTGAAACGGGTTTAATGCAAGGTTGGCCTTAAAATCATCACTTAGTGTATAAGCATCACTCCAGCGTAAAGGAAACTGGCCAATTTTACCAAAAATAAAAATACCCAAAAAAAGGAAAGCTAAAACATACTGCATGCTTCGTTTTCTTGTATCAAAACTGTATTGATGCTGGTAATAAGCAAGTAACCTGCCAAAAACAAATCTTGCTAATAACAACAATAACAAAAAAGTGATTGCAATTTTTACCAATGGGTACGATTGCCACATCATATTAAATGAAATGCCGGCATCCTGCAGGTAGTTTAATACGGTAGCATTAAGGCGTTGGTGCAAATAATCAAAATGATAATAATCTATAGCTAAAACAAAAACCAGTACAAGAAAAATAAAGGGTATAAAAATGTTCCAAAATTTTTTTGCCTCATAATTTTTAAATGGATGTAAGATTGGTATGGCACACAAAAGCATTATCACAAGCCCAATAACACATACCACCCTAGCATCGTACCTGGCACCCATAATAAATGCCGAACCCGAAAAGGCCTTGCCCGGCGGATTAAACGACCAATAAATAATGAACCTGGCAAGCGTCATCACCAACAGTAAAATAAAACAAACCGAAAATATCCAACGCAGCAGTTTGGGTATCTTTTGTAAAAAAAGCATGCACAATTATTTAATAGATATCAAAATTAGTTTAATTATTTTTGGATAGAGGTTAAATATCACACATCTTACAATAAATGGAACAACTCATAAATTTCGACAAGCAACTTTTCCGTATCATCAACAACCAATGGAGTAATTCTTTCTTCAACTGGCTTATGCCCTGGCTGCGAAATTCAAATTTATGGATACCGTTTTATTTATTCATGATATTACTTATCACCATTAATTTTAAAAAAACAGGCTGGTGGTGGGTTGTGTTTGCTGCCGGCACCGTAATACTCTCTGATTTTGTAAGCAGCAAAATCATTAAGGAAAACATTATACGATTACGACCCTGCAATGATGCAAGTATTGCCGACTGGGTGCATGTACTGGTTGGCTATAGGCCTCAAAGCTCAAGCTTTACATCATCGCATGCTGCTAATCATTTTTCTATAGCCACATTTTTATACTTAACGCTAAGCACACAATTTAAAAGATGGCCCGCAATATTTTTCTTTTGGGCATTTAGTATATCTTATGCACAAATGTATGTTGGCGTTCACTACCCTATTGATATTTTCTGTGGTGGCATAATTGGAATACTTATCGGATATTTGTCGGGAAAATCGTTTAACAAAAACTACGGATTAGTATAATACCAATGGTAGAAATTCTCATATTATCTGTTCTCATTATCATTAATGGCCTGTTTGTAATGACGGAGATTGCATTGGTAAGTGCCCGTAAAGCCAGGCTGGAAACAATGGCCAAAAAAGGAGATGTAAAGGCCAAAGTGGCCCTGGACCTGGCAGAGAATCCTGAAAAATTCTTATCTACTGTACAAATATTTATAACCCTTATTGCCATTTTAACGGGTGTATACTCTGGCGAAAGGTTTAGCGGATATGTACAACCCTATATTGAAAAAATTACTTTTTTAAAACCATATGCCAATACGATTGCTACCGTTATCATTGTAATTGTTGTTACATTTCTGTCTATTATTTTTGGCGAACTGGTACCTAAAAGGCTGGGTATGCTACGAGCCGAAAAAATTGCCAGGCTGGTGTCGGCTCCCATGAACTCATTATCGGCTATTACTTTTCCGGTTGTATGGTTGCTATCATCTATCTCTCACCTGTTTTTTAAGGTTTTCAATATCAAGACATCTTCTGACAACGCCGTTACCGAAGATGAGATTAAAGCCATGATAAACGAAGGCAGCGAACATGGGGCTATTGAAGAAGAAGAAAAAGAAATTATTGAAAGATTATTTCACCTGGGCGACCGTAATATCACATCACTGATGACACACCGTACCGATATTATTTGGTTTGATGAAAACGATACGGTGCAAAATTTCAGAGACAGGTTTGAAACCCTTGCCTACTCTACTTATCCCATTTGCGATAAAGTTGTTGACGACATTACAGGAGTGATTTTTGTAAAAGATATTGTAAAAGCATCTGCATCTACTAAACTTAAAGATTTGGCTAAGCCGGCTATGTTTGTTCCGGAAAATAACAGCGCTTACCAATTGCTCGAAAAATTTAAATCGGCCAAAATGCACAGTTGCTTTATTGTAAACGAATACGGCACGCTTGAAGGTATGGTTACATTAAACGATGTGCTGGAAGCCATTGTAGGCGATGTACCGCAAAGCGGGCAGGATGAATATGAAATTACCGAAAGAGAAGACGGCACTTACCTGGTAGATGCACAGATACCGTTTTATGATTTTTTAAGCCATTTTGATAAAACAGAATGGATGAACGAAGGAGAGCAGGATTTTGATACACTGGCAGGTTTTGTACTGCACGAACTGGAACATATACCCACCACCGGTGAACGTTTTGAATGGAATGGTTTTGATTTTGAAATTATAGATATGGATGGTCAGCGGATTGATAAATTGCTGGTAAAAATTTCTGAAGAGATTAAAGAAGAAATGGAAGAATAGTTTTAAAAACTAAAACTGTATGTAGCATTGGGGTTTACCAGTTTGGTACTTTGCCTTTTGCCATTTACAATCACATGCACAATATTTATCTGTTGCTCTTTGTAGTCAAATAAAATATTATCCACCACATCAATTTTCTTTACAACCTGCACATCATTTACCTGGTAATAGCTTATGATACCTTCTTCATCCTGCTCGTAACCTATAAATTGCAGCAATGCCGTCTTTCCGTTTACATGTATAATTAAATGGTTTTGCACATAACTACTCACTAGTTTATTCATGGCATTTTTATCTTTTGGTTGCAACAGGTCAACCGTGCCTTTATATGTTTTGCGTAGTTCATGCTCAAAATCATCAGTAAAAATCTTACAACTTATTTCCAATGTTTTATCACTGGCATTATGTTCAATTTGCGTTACACTAACATAAATGGGATGATTAGCATTTGCACCTGTATTAAAATCACTAAAAAGGGCAATAGGCCTTACAAAAGAAAATAGCAGCAACCACTTAAATAATAATTGTACCATTTAGCCAAGAGATTGATAAAAAATCGTTACTTTAAAGATATTTGAATTGCAAAACTACTGTAAACATTTAATTGATTTCCAATAGATGCAGAATTTGGGATTTTATTTTGATCTTGGCTGGCATCATATTATTGCATGGGACGCTTTAGACCATTTACTTTTTGTATTAGCATTAAGCGCCATTTATGTATTGGCAAACTGGAAACAGGTTTTAATATTGGTTACTGCTTTTACCATTGGGCATTCGCTCACACTGGCATTAAGCGTTTATGATATTGTAAGGGTTAATGATAAATGGGTGGAGTTTCTGATACCCTGCACCATCATCGTTACAGCAGCTGCCAATTTTTTTGAGAAAGATTTTAACCCAAAATCGTTGCGGTTAAATTATTTTTTTGCTTTGTTTTTTGGGTTGATACATGGCCTGGGATTTGCTAATGCCATACGCTTTATGATTATTGGTGATGAAAGCCTGGGCTGGAGCCTTTTTGGTTTTAACATTGGTCTTGAAGCCGGGCAAATAGCCGTGGTTACTGTAATACTTGTTGTAAGCTATTTATTTATAAATATTGCAAGGCTTAACAGGAAATGGTGGGTTTGGAGTTTATCATTAACTTCATTATTGATTGCAGTAAATATAGCATGGAATAAATTTTTTTTATTATAGAATAACAATTAAAAATATACAATGAAAAAACTATTGCTATTTTCTATTGTACTGCTGGCTTGCCAGGGTACTTTTGCTCAAGATATAAAAAATAACCCCGGCAGTAACCATGGTAACCGCTTTGAACAATTGGGTACCATATTACCAACTCCAAACGAATATCGTACAGCAAGCGGTGCCCCCGGCCCCAAGTACTGGCAACAGCGCTGCGACTATGATATTACCTGCGAACTGGATGAACCCAATCGCCGGCTAACAGGTAAAGAAACAATTACGTACTACAACAATTCGCCCGATGTATTAACATACCTGTGGCTTCAGTTAGATGAAAACCAACACAGCAACACCAATAACTCGGGGTATGAAACCAGCAACTTTATGCCACGTGGCATTACCGAAGATGATATTACAAGGTACAGCGGTAAAGTAGATAAAGACAGGGAATATGGCGATAATATCACCCGTGTAGCTGATGCATCGGGAAAGGCATTAACTTATACCATTAATAAAACCATGATGCGTATTGAATTGCCGCAACCACTAAAACCCGGGCAGCAGTTTATTTTTAAAGTTGACTGGAACTATAATATTATTGAACGCACAAAATATGGCGGCCGTGGCGGATTTGAACATTTTGCCGAAGATGGAAATGATTTATTTACCATGACGCAGTGGTACCCCCGCCTTTGTGTGTACAGCGATTTCCAGGGATGGCAAAACCACCAGTTTGTTGGCAGTGGTGAGTTTGCATTAACCTTTGGCAACTTTAAAGTAGCTATGACGGTACCTGCCGACCATGTGGTAATGGCTACCGGCCAGGCACAAAATTACCAGCAGGTGTTAACGCCTACCCAATATGCACGCTGGCAAAAAGCACAAACAACCACCGAACCTTTAGAAATTGTAACATTAGATGAAGCAGTGGCCCGTGAAAAACAAAAATCAAAAGATAAAAAAACATGGATATTTAAAGCCGATATGGTTCGTGATTTTGCATGGGGTTCGTCACGCAAATTTATTTGGGATGCAATGCCTACAGTGGTATCGGGTAAAAAAGTAATGTGCATGAGCGCTTATGGAAAAGAAGCGTATGCATTGTACCGTAAGTTTAGCACCAAAGCAGTGGCACACACCATCAAAAGTTATTCTAAATTCACCATACCATATCCCTACCCGGTAGCACAAAGCTTAGAAGCTGCCAATGGAATGGAATATCCTATGATTTGTTTCAACTTTGGCCGATGCGAAAAAGACGATAATGGCGCCTATGGCCCCAACAGTACATACAGCGAGGCTACAAAAAATGGTATGATAGGCGTGGTGATACATGAAGTAGGCCATAACTTTTTCCCCATGATTATCAACAGCGATGAAAGACAATGGACTTGGATGGATGAAGGCCTTAACTCTTTTTGCGAATACCTTACCGAAGAATTATGGGATAATAAATTCCCGGTAAGCAAAGGCCCGGCATATAAGATTGTAGATTATATGAAGCTACCTAAAGATATGCTTGAACCCATCATGACCAACAGCGAAAACATCATCATGTTTGGCCCCAATGCATACAGCAAACCAACAACGGGTTTAAATATTTTAAGAGAAACCATCATGGGCAGGGAATTATTTGATTATGCTTTTAAAGAATATGCAAGGCGTTGGGCATTTAAACATCCTACACCGGCCGATTTTTTCCGAACCATGGAAGATGCAAGCGCCGAAGACCTGGATTGGTTTTGGAGAGGATGGTTTTATAGTACAGACCCCTGCGATATTTCAATTGATACCGTAAAATGGTCGGTATTAAATACCGAAGCGCCTGCCAAAACCAATACAAATGCTACAACCCGTAAAGTGCCGGTGGCAAAACCAATACTTAATGATTTTGATGACATATCCAAATTACGTAACAGGAACGATAAGAACATTACATTTGCTACCGATGCCGATAAATCGCTCAGGGATTTTTACTGGCATTACGACCGTAACCTGGTAAAAGTAGATACCACGCCCTTTGAAATAACCACGCCTGCACATGTGGCTGATGATTACAGCGAGGCAGAAAGGTTTCATATTGCCGGCAATAAAAATTTATACGAAATAACTTTCAGCAATAAAGGCGGCCTGGTAATGCCTATCATTGTTGAATGGACATTTAAGGATGGCACAAAAGAAACCGACCGTATTGCCGCACAGGTATGGCGCAAAAACGAAAATAAAGTTGTAAAAACTTTTATGAAAGATAAAGAAGTAGTATCAATACAATTAGACCCTATGAGAGAAACCGCCGATATTAATACTGATAACAACAGGTGGCCTTCGGTTGCAACACCCAGCAAATTTCAATTGTTTAAAAATAGTGGTGGCCGTGGCCCCAGAGGCGCTGCAGGCGGCAACAACCCTATGCAAAAGGAAATAAAATAAAAAACAACTAATAAAAAAGCTGCTTAATAAGCAGCTTTTTTATTACATCTTTGTAGCACTTAAGTTTAACAGATGAAATACTGTGGTTATTTAATTATTTGTTTTTTTATTTCGGCAAAAATATTTGCCGGTACCGTTGATACGGTTTCTGTTTATAGCAACAGTATGCACAAAGCAATCAACTGTGTTGTAATAAAACCCGATGCATATAATGGAACCGATAAAAGGTTCCCGGTGGTTTATTTATTACATGGCTACTCAGGTAATTACAGCAACTGGATTACAAAAGTGCCAGCGTTAAAAACTCACGCCGATACTTATAATATTTTAATTGTGTGCCCCGATGGTAATTACAGCAGTTGGTATTTCGACAGCCCTGTTGATAGCACATACCGATACGAAACCTATATTACTTCAGAAGTTGTACAGTATATTGACACCCATTATAAAACTATTGCCGATAAAGAACACAGGGCCATTACAGGATTAAGCATGGGCGGCCATGGTGCATTGTTTTTAGGCCTCAGGCATAGCGATACTTATGGCGCCGCAGGCAGCATGAGTGGTGGGGTTGATCTTAATGAAAGCCGCAATAAATTTGATATTGCAAAACGAATTGGAGACACCATCAGAAATGCCAATAATTGGAAAAATCTTTCGGTGATAAACCTGGTTGAAAATTTTACAGGTACCAATCTTAAAATAATTTTTGATTGTGGTATAGATGATATATTCATCAAAGGCAACCGCAAACTGCATCAAAAAATGCTGCAGTTAAAAATACCACATGATTATTATGAACGGCCCGGAAAACATAATTGGGCGTACTGGGGTAATAGTGTAGATTTTCAGCTATTATATTTTTATCATTTCTTCAACAGCAATTAGCATAATTCATCAGCCACCTGCCGATGTCCTTCCATCTCTTAGTGCTTTTTTCTTGCCCCTGTTTTTCTTTTCCCATTCAATCATCTCGGGAGTTTTTTCCACCTCTTTCTTTTTTTCTGGTACGGCTTGCACTGTCTTTATATTTTCGCCAGGCGATACCAAATGACCATGGTCATAATTTTCAACCTTTATCAACCTGCCTGTACCTGCTTCGTAATATTTCCACTCACCGTGTTTTACACTATAGGGCTCGGCTTTTATAACTTTAAATTCAATTATTTCGTTATTGCCTTCGCCATACACCGGAATGGTATCATAAGGTGCATTAGGGTCGTAAGCACGCCACGATTCTTCCCGGATTAGGTCGCCAAGGTATGTATAGTATTGCTGTATACCATCTTTATCTCCATGCTTGTAAAATTCTACCGCAATTAAATCGCCTACCAGGCTATACTTGCGCCAAAGCCCTTCTTTCTTATCGTTTTTAAAAATACCTTCTTCTTCATAACCCGGCTCTCCTCTTAAAGGTTCTACATGCACTACCCATTTTCCTTGTTTTAGGTTATTTATATCAATTGCATTTAAAGTATCGCCATCGGCATTAAGCTTAAAACTTTTATATTGAGCGCTGCCACTCATCAAAAACAAAAATTGAATGATGGTAACTAACAACAATTGCCGTATTTTTAAATGCTGCATAACGTTCAGTTTAGATATTTATCTTTTTTACAACCAAAACCATTATCATGAAATTCGTTTTCAAAATTACACTAATACTGCTTTTTACAAATGTTAATTCTGCCATAGCACAAATAAAAAGCACCACGGCTACCGAAAGATTAAACGGTATTGAGAAAAGAAAATTGCTGGAGAAAGACACTAGTTTAAACAGTATCAAATTCAGAAACGTGGGGCCAAGCATCATGAGCGGCCGTGTGGTGGATATTGATGTAAACCCAAACGACCCTACAGAGTTTTATGTAGCTTATGCAACAGGCGGTTTATGGTACAGCAATAATAACGGGCAAAGCCTTGTACCGGTTTTTGATAAAGAAAATACATTTACCATTGGTGATATTGCAGTAAGATGGAACAAAAAAAATGAACAATTGCAACAAGCACAAAACAACAATCAAATTTGGGTGGGTACCGGCGAGGTTAACAGCAGCCGCTCTTCGTATGCAGGCTTAGGCGTGTATAAAAGTAATGATAATGGCAAAACATGGCAATACATTGGTTTACCCGAAAGCCATCACATAGGTAAAATAATTTTGCACCCAACTGAACTTAATACCGCATGGGTGGCAGTGCTTGGTCATTTATACTCGCCCAATAAAGAACGTGGTGTGTACAAAACAACCGATGGCGGTAAAACATGGAAACAAACTTTATATATTGATGATAATACCGGCGCTGTAGATATGGACATCAACCCAAAAAACCCTGATGAATTATATGCAGCTATGTGGTACCGTACAAGGCGTGCATGGAATTTTGAAGAAGGCGGAAAAACTTCGGGTATTTATAAAAGTACCGATGGCGGCAATAGCTGGAAGCCTGTAACTATTACCGGAAGTGGCTTTGCAACAGGTGATGGCATTGGCAGGATAGGTATAGCAGTATTTGCAGCTAACCCTAATATCATTTATGCTACATTGGATAATCAAAACCACAGGCCTGATACTGCAAAGAAAAAAACAGACACCAATTATGTTTTAAAAAATTTTAAAGATATAAGCAAAGAAGAATTTTTAAACCTGGATGATAAAAAATTAAACAGGTTTTTATCTGATAATGGTTTTAAAGAAAAATATACGGCATCATCAGTAAAAGAAATGGTTAAAACCAACAAGATAAAACCAACCGAAATATATAATTACCTGTTTGATGCTAATGAAGCCTTGTTTGATACACCCATTATTGGTTGCGAAGTGTACCGTAGCAATGATGCCGGCATACACTGGCAAAAAGTAAACATCAAAGAGCTTAATCTTTATAATACCTATGGTTATTATTTTGGAAAAATATCTGTTAGCGATTATGATGAAAACAAACTGGTGATTAACGGTTATTCGTTAATGCTGAGTACCGATGGCGGAAAAACTTTTAAAAGCACGGATAATGATGCCACACATGCCGACTGGCATGGCTGCTGGATGAACCCAAATAATGATAAGCACTGGATTGCAGGAAATGATGGCGGCTGCAACATCACTTACGATAATGGCGAACACTGGTTTAAAGCCAATACACCATCGGTAGGGCAGTTTTACAAAATTGCTGTTGACGATGCTAAACCATATAATATTTATGGAGGGTTGCAGGATAACGGAACATGGTATGGCTCTTCTAAAACAAAAGATATTGACCAATGGGATTATGAAGGAGTTTATCCCTGGAAACGTATGGGTGGCGGCGATGGCATGCAGGTAGCCATTGATACAAGAGATAATAAAACATTGTACTTTGGATCGCAATTTGGATTTTATAGCCGCAGGAGTACAGAAGGCGGAAAAAGAATTTCTATTTATCCTCAACCCGATTTGGGCGAAGAAAAATACCGCTTTAACTGGCAAACACCTATCTGGCTAAGCAAACACAACCAGGATATTTTTTATTATGCCACTAACAAATTTCATCGCAGCATGCAGCGGGGAGAAGATATGCAAACATTAAGCAACGATTTAACAAATGGTGGCAAAGCCGGCGATGTGCCTTTTGGAACAAGTACCACTTTAGCTGAATCGGATTTAAAATTCGGGCTCATATATATTGGTACCGATGACGGCAATATACAGGTAAGCAAAGATGATGGTTATACCTGGACAAAAATCAGTAACAACATTCCTAAAGAAATGCAAGGCTTGTATGTAAGCCGTGTTGCCCCATCAGCATTTAAAGAAGGAAGAGTGTATGTAAGTTTAAACGGTTATCGTAATGATAATTTTGGCGCTTATCTTTTGGTAAGCGAAGATTACGGCGCCACCTGGACAAAGCTTGGAAATGATTTACCCTTGGAACCTATTAATGTAGTAACCGAAGACCCCAAAAAAGAAAATATCATTTATGTAGGTACCGATAACGGTTTGTATGCTTCCTTCAATATGGGTAAATCATTTAAAACTCTTGACCACAACCTGCCCCGTGTGCCGGTGCATGATATAGTGGTTCAAAAAAGAGAAAATGAATTGGTGATTGGCACCCATGGGCGAAGCATTTACATCACCAAACTTGATGCTATACAAAAATTAAGTAAGGCCGAAAGCAATTAAAAATGATATCCAAGTTTTTCAACTACGGCTTTATCAAGCTGAGGTAATTTTTTACGTTCAACCAAAAAACTATTCAGTTGGGTTATCTCTTTAAATATATAATGTTTATCCATGGCTGCTTTTAAATAACCTGCGCCGGTGCTGCCGCCTGTACCAATACGGGAGCCAATCATGCGCTGCACCATGTTTATGTGGCGGTAACGCCAATTGCCCAACTGGTTATCAATTTCCAAAAGTGTTTCTAATAATTGGTATGGAAGCTCAAGCATGGGATAACCATGATACATCATAATAAAAAGGGCAGATCTGCATGCTTTGGCCGATAAGTTTCTTTCACTCTTCACATCCGCATCATTAAATACATTTTCAAAAGTTGATGCATTGTTTTTTTCTGCATCTGCTAAACTGTTTACATACACTTGTTGATAATTCTTCCAAAATTCATCTGTAATAAAAGGCATCCGCTCAAGCCATGCATTTAATAATTCAATAACCGATTTACCCTTTTCTGCATCTTTAATAATGGCAATATCTTTTTCTTTTAGCTGCGATGTGTAATAATTTTGCCCATGTCGGTTTTCAAATTTTAAACCAAGCTTTGCCTCTAACACTTTAAACTGGTAACTCTGAAAACCAGATGCAGGGCGCAGCATATCCCTGAAATCTAAAAAATCCATCGGCGTCATTGTTTCAATAATATCAATTTGCTGTACCAATACTTTTAATATAGTAACCACTCTTTTTAAGCGATGTACCACGGTGGCCATATCGTTCGAGTTATCATTAACCACTGGTTTATCCATAATTTTAATTACCGAATCCACTTCAAACAATACCTGTTTAAACCAAAGTTCGTAAGCCTGGTGAATGATGATGAAGAGCATTTCATCATGGGCGGGTTCTTTTCCATCTTTAAAACTTTCGGGCTCCTGCGCCCCGGTTATTTTATCAAGTTGTAAATAATCGGCGTAATAAACTGCTTTTTCCATAATTGTAAGTTGTTAAGCAAACTTACAAGATTTATTTTTTGCCTCATCGCCACTTTCTGATTTTGTTAATCATTGGTAAACAGGTTTTGCTTTAACAAAACCTTTTGCAAATGAAAAAAGCATGGCATCATTTTCTAAAGCAAGGCAATAAGCAGACTGTAAAACCCTGCGAAAAATTATGAAAAGAAAAATTTTACTCAGCATCATCAGTTCATTTTTTATTTTCAACTTCAGTACCGCACAGGTTAGCTATGGCATACGTGGCGGAGTAAACTTCAGCAAATGGCAGGGAGAAGATTTACAGGTAATTGAAGACCTGCTTGACAAAACAGATGGTTACCTGGTAACAAAAGGTAAAACAGGTTTTCATGTAGGCGCTTATGCCAACATCCCCTTGTCCGAAACTTTTTCAATTGAACCCGGTATTGGTTATTCAAAAAAAGGGTACAGTATTAAAGGCGATTTTCAAGTTAATGCGTTAAAAATTCTTGCCATCAATGCAGGCGCACAGGTGCAATCGCATTATATTGATATGCCGGTATTGTTAAAAGCCAATGTTGCAAATGGGTTACAAGTGTATGCAGGCCCGCAGGTTTCGTTCCTGGTAAGAAGCACATTAAATGCTAAGCTTGGCGTACTAGGTATTTCTGTTTTCAATAAAGGTATTGGTATCACCGATAGGTTTAATAAAGTTGACCTTGGGCTTACAGGTGGTATCGGTTACCAGTTTGATAACGGTATTAACCTAAGGGCCGGTTACGATTACGGGTTATCAAAACTGGATAAGAATGATAACTATGCAGCATATAACCGTGTAATAAAAATTTCGGTGGGTTATACTTTTTAGGTTGATGAACAATCAATAAGGAGCGTTACCTGGCTTAGGTGACGCTTCCTTTTTTACTAAAACTGATTTTCACTACATTTGCAGCCCGGCTTTGTTCTTATATACTCTGCTAAAGATTTATAACAAGCTAAAAACTTTATATAACTATTGAGCTATTATTAAATAGTGCACTATAGTTTAATTGATAAACTAAAATTTTATTGTTACATGGGAAGAATTTTTGAAGTTAGAAAGAGCGCCATGTTTGCCCGTTGGGATAAGATGGCAAAGAATTTCACCCGTATTGGTAAAGAGATTGCCATTGCTGTAAAAGCTGCCGGCCCCGACCCCGAAAACAATCCTGCCCTGCGCAGGTGTTACCTGAATGCCAAGGCATGCAACATGCCCAAAGACAGGGTGGAAGCAGCCATTAAAAGGGCCATGGGAAAAGATACAAGCAACTATGAAGAAATTATGTACGAAGGCTATGCACCTCATGGTGTGGCGGTGCTTGTAGAAACTGCCACCGATAACCCCACCCGTACGGTGGCCAATGTAAGAATGCATTTTACAAAAGGTCATGGTTCGTTAGGTACTACCGGTAGTGTGGCATTTGGTTTTACACACATGGCCGAGTTTAAAATAAAAAAAGAAGGCATTGATGCCGATGAACTGGAGCTTGACCTGATTGATTTTGGCCTGGAAGAAATTGGCGAAAATGCTGAAGGCCAAATCATCATTCGTACAGCCTTTAACGAATATGGCAATATGAGCAAGGCTTTAGAAGATAAAAAAGTAGAAGTGATAAGCGCTGAACTTACCTGGGTGCCTGCCAATACCATTGAACTTAATGAAGAACAAAGCAACGAAGTTTTAAAATTGGTAGATAACCTTGAGCAGGATGAAGATGTGCAAAAGGTTTTTCATAATTTGAAGTAAGTAAATTAATTCAACTTATCAGCTTTCACCCTTATTATTTTTAGCATAAAAAGCCGGTAAGCCCAGTTTATATTTTACAGCCAGCAACCTTATTAGTAATATCAGCAGGATGCAGATTATTTTTGCCACATCATTATCGAGGCTGCTGCTTCTTAATACAAAATAACAAAGCCCGCCAATGATACTGGCAAGTGCATAAATCTCTTTCCTGAAAACAAGCGGTACATTATTGAGCAGCACATCTCTTATTACGCCGCCAAAGCTTGCAGTAATGGTGCCTAAGGCAATACATACACCAACACTAAAATTTAGTTCAATTGCTTTTTCAATACCAATGATGGTAAACAGCCCAAGCCCCATTGCATCAAACAAAAACAAAGTACGGTTAAATTTTTTAAGCCATTGGTCAAACAGCATGGTACCAATGGCCGCCGAAAAAATTACAAGTGTGGCTGTTCCGTCACGCAACCAACCTACCGGCAGGTTGCCAATCATCATATCCCTTAAGGTACCGCCACCAATTGCCGTAACAAACGAAAGTATTAGCACGCCAAATGGATCAAGCCTTTTTTCCATTGCAAAAAAGGCGCCTGATACAGCAAAAGAAAATGTACCTAAAATATCAATTACGTGTAAGAATCCGGTATTTATCATAAACCATCAAATGTAAAAAGGCAGGCACAATCTAAAGTAGATTTAAAAAAAATATTGCTTCTAAAAACTCCAGTATCCCAATTATACATTCTACATTATCAATTATACATTATCAATTATTCCCTCATCATATCTTTAATTGCAGCTACCACATCTTCTGCATTGGGTTTGCTAAAATAATCGCCATCGCTGCCATACGAAGGCCGGTGTGCTTGTGCCGTAAGTGTACGGGGCGAAACATCCAGGTGCCTGTATCCACCCTGTTCTTCCATCACTTTATTAAACATGTAAGCAGCAGCGCCGCCCGGCACATCTTCATCAATAAAAATGATACGGTTAGTTTTTTTAAGCGATTCTACAATTGAATGGTTGATATCAAAAGGAAGTAAAGTTTGTACATCCACCACTTCGCAACTGATACCCAATTTTTCAAGAGTGGATGTTGCATCCAACACAATCCGTAAAGTAGAGCCATAGGTTACAACCGTTACATCTGTTCCTTCTTTTACAATCTCGGGCACACCTAACGGTACCGTGTAGGCTAATAAATTTGATGGCATTTTTTCTTTAAGGCGGTAACCATTCAGGCATTCAATCACAAGGCCGGGGTCGTTACTTTGCAACAGCGTATTGTATATACCAACTGCCTGCACCATATTGCGTGGCACACATACATACATGCCCCTAAGTGCATTTATAATCATACCCATTGGTGAGCCGCTATGCCATATACCTTCAAGGCGGTGGCCTCTTGTGCGTACTATCAGTGGGCAGCTTTGCTGCCCTGCTGTTCGAAAATGTGTTGTACAAACATCATCGCTAAGCGGTTGCAAGCCGTACAACAAATAATCGAGGTATTGTATTTCGGCAATTGGGCGCAAACCCCGTAAAGCTAATCCTATACCCTGCCCCATGATGGTAAGTTCACGAATGCCGGTATCAAAAATCCTTTCTTTTCCATGCTTTTGTTGCAAGCCGCTGAAGCCCTGGTTTACATCGCCTATATGGCCAAGGTCTTCGCCAAATGCCACTACTTTATTATTTGTTGCAAATAATTCATCAAAATATTTGTTTAGCACTTCATAACCATTTACAGTTGCAGCATCGGTTTGATAATATGCCGGTATGGCCGGTACTTTTAAAGCAGATTTTGGCCCTTCGTTATAAAGTTGGCTGTTGTATAAGCCTGCAGCTTCGTTTTTAAGTTGTGTATAATATTGCTGCAATGCAGAAGTATGTTCGTTATAACCGGCAAAATCTAATACCGATGCAATTGTTTTTAATACATCCCTGCGTAAAGGCTCCCGCATGGCTTTCAATTCATCGGCTATTTTTTTTACAGCGGCATTTGATGCAGCAATGGTATCTATCAAACCTGTTGCACTGGCAACCTGTACTTTAATAGGATCGCTGTATTTTGCCCATGCTCTTTGTTTATTTTCTTTTACAAACTGCACGGCATTATGCTCAATGGCTTTTAATTCTTCATCATCGGCCAATGCATTGGCAATAATCCATTCCCTCATCTGCCTGATGCAATCCCATTCTTTTTCCCACTGCAGCCTTTCGGGTGTTTTATAACGTTCGTGGCTACCCGAAGTGGAATGTCCCTGTGGTTGTGTAATTTCCTCTACATGAAAAAGAGCAGGGGTATGCGTATCTCTTATTTTTTGAATGGCAGGCTCCAGAATTTCGCACATGCCGGCATAATCCCAGCCTTTAAGTTTATAAATTTCTATGCCATTGGTGTTTTCTTTTTTCTGAAAACCTTTTAATGCATCAGAAATAGAGCTTTTTGTTGTTTGGTATTTTTTAGGAACAGATATTCCATATCCATCATCCCATACAAATACAGCCAACGGAACCTGCAGCACACCTGCAGCATTGATGGTTTCCCAAAAATGCCCTTCGCTTGTTGATGCATCGCCGATGGTGCAAAAACAAACTTCGTTGCCATTATTGCTTAGGTTGGTAAGGCTATGTGTTTGTTTAATATTCCTAAAAGATTTTGAAGCAAAGGCAAGGCCCAATGCCCTTGGCATTTGCCCGGCAGTAGGGGCAATATCACTGCTGATGTTTTTACTGTTTGCCAGGTTCATCCAGTCGCCATTTTCATCTACCATCCTTGTTGCAAAATGTGAGTTCATTTGCCGCCCGGCGCTAAAGGGGTCGTTCTCAAGATAAGGATCGGCATAGAGCTGCGAAAAAAATTGTTCAACTGTAGCCAAACCACTTGCAAACATAAAAGTTTGATCACGGTAATAACCTGCTCTGAAATCGCCGGTTTTAAAAAATTTTGCCATGGCTACCTGTGCCACTTCCTTACCATCACCAAAAATGCCAAATTTTGCTTTTCCTGTTAACACTTCCTTACGTGCAAGCAAACTAGCCTGTCGGCTTTGACAGGCAATCTCATAGTCTTTTAAAACTTCATTACGGAAATTTTCAAAACTTAACTTGTTTTGCAAAGCAGCGTCTTTATTATTGTTTGTATCCATAACCCTTCAATCTACTACAAAAATATAAATAATAAAGAAGCTTTGTTAAAAATCTCCTAACAGTATAACAATTTAAGGGATATACAGTCGTTTTAGTATCTTTGGTTTCATCATTTAAACATAAAAACATGAGAAAAATATTTACTTTTTTTGGTTTTTTATTTTGTTTATCATCATTACATGCACAACAGATTTCTAAAGCCAATGGCGCTACCGATGTAAAAGCAGCACCTACTGCTACCACAAGTACAATAACCATTGCACAAGCTGATGCATTATTAAGCTTAAAGGAAACTGAATTTAATTTTGGTAAAATACCGCAAGGCAAACCGGTTACCCACATTTTTGAAGTAGTTAACAAAAGCAATATACCTTTAAAAATAAATAACATACATGCAAGTTGTGGATGTACTACTCCTGAATGGGAAAAAGACAAAACAATTGAACCTGGTGGTAAAACCCAGATTAAAGTAGGATATAATGCTGCCGCCGAAGGGCCATTCAATAAGTTTATCACCGTTAGTTATAACGATTCACAAACCAAACAATTAACCATTAAAGGCGAAGTTTGGAAAACACCCGGCAGCTCAGCTCCCGAAAACAAAGGAGTAAATGATTTAAAAAATTAAAAACCCAATTAAAAAATATAAATAACAATTATGAAGAAATTGATTTTATCTGTTGCTGCATTTGCTTTTGCATCTGTTTTATTTGCACAAAAGAAAGTTGCTGATGTAGCTAAATTTGAAACAGAAACAATTAACCAGGGTAATTTAAAACTAAATGAACCTAAAGAAGTAAAGTTTATAATTACAAACATTAGCAAAGAGCCATTGATAATAGAAAAAGCAAACCCTACCTGCGGTTGTACAATGGGAGATTATACAAAATCTCCAATTGCACCCGGTGCAACAGGTTTTGTTTCTGCAAAATTTAATGCCGCTACTCCCGGGCATTTTAATAAAACCATGTCGGTAAAATTTGCTGGTATAGATGAATTAAAAAACATCACTATCACTGGCGATGTATTAACTCCGGAAGAGTATGACAAATGGGCTGCTACCCAATCTAAATCTGCAAATGATTTAACGCCGGCAAAAAATACATCAAATTCAAAAGCTGTAAGGCCTGCCAGCAAGAATAAAAATTAATAACCAAAATAATTATAGTAAAAATGCCTCTCCAATGGAGAGGCATTTTTATTTATTTAAGAAATCAAAGAATCAATAAACTTCTTATAATTCAGTTACTTAACATACTAAATTTTAAAAAAAACCGTTAATAATAAAATCCGTTTCGAAAAACTAAAACTTACCTTATGAACAAAGGCAAAAGTAAGCCTGTTTCTACCTTTTATTTTGTACCCTATTTCTGCAAAATAAAACAATCACATTTAAAATTTAAACTGTTATTTAATTATTGCGACTGATAATTTGAAAAATTACCTGGTAAAGTTTCGTAATAATTTTTCTACAAAATATTCTGTGTGCCAACAATCTAAAGAATTTTTGTTTTTATGGATTGTTTGGATAACAAAAACCCCTCTTTCCAGAGGGGTTTAACTTTTATAATTGCCGGTTTTATTTATCGTCGGGATTATTCATATTAAAAATAAAGGCTGCCAATGCGCCGCCAACAAGTCCACCAACAAGGTATATCCAAAAATCGGCCCATACAAAACCCTTCATAAGGCAGGCACCAATAGCAACAGCAGGGTTAAAAGCCCCGCCTGAATATGCACCAAAAGAATATGCACAGGTTAATACTGTAAAGCCAATAGCCAGTCCATAAAAACTATTTCCGTTTGTACCTTTTGCTGTGGCTGTGTTTAATACAACATATGCAAGGGCTAAAGTACCCAGTATTTCGGCAGTAAGGCCCTGCCCAACCGATTTTACAGCACTAGTATCAGCGCCAGTAATATCAAAAATAAAAGTAGCAATTGCCCAGGCAGCCAATGCACCTCCTATTTGGGCTATCCAGTATGTTATGGCACCTCCCATATCAATTTTGCCTCTTATTAATACTGCCAGTGTTACTGCAGGGTTGTAATGGGCACCAGAAATATGCCCACCGGCATAAACCATAACCATCAAAATAGTGCCAATAGCAACAGGAGCCATAGCGCCTGCTGTGCCGGCTATAGCAGCAATACCAACAACCAGCACCAGGAACATAGTGCCTATAAATTCTGTAATGTACTTATTCATAACAATTTTGTTTTGGTGATAAATAATTGCTAATTAAACCAAAAGCCTTCAATTGCTGTTAACAATTTTTACACATAAGCAAGTATCGCATAACTTTATAAAAAATATTATGAACATTTCTATTGGTCAAAAAGCGCCTGTTTTTAGTTTATACAATACCGATAAAAAAATTATAAACATTGCTGACTATACAGGAAAAAATGTGTTGTTACTGTTTTTTCCGCAGGCGTTTACCAGCGTATGTACTAAGGAATTGTGTAGTGTTAGGGATGATATTGCCAGGTATAGCAATGCAAAAGCAGAAGTCTTTGGCCTTTCGGTTGACTCTGTTTTTACTTTAAAAAAGTTTAAAGAAGACCAGCATTTTAATTTCACGCTATTGAGCGATTTTAACAAACAGGTATCGGAAATGTACGGATGCCTGTATAAAAAATGGATAATGGATATGCAGGGCGTAAGTAAAAGAGCAGCTTTTATAATTGATAAAGATGGCATATTGCAATATGCCGAAGTGCTGGAAGAGGCAGGAAGAGTACCCGATTTTAATGCAATAAACGAAAAACTGGCATCGTTAAGTTAAATACAGCATAAAAAAATATTTTTAAATAATCATTATTTGGCATATATTTATTTGATGAGAGGTATATTTACGTATTGCTCAATTAAACCAAATTGTATATTTTTACACGGTTGAAGCGATTTTATTACATATTAATTTTACTTATTGGATTAAATTTTACAACTTTTGCACAAACTAAAAACCCTGCCCAGGGTGAACCTGTAGCAAAACTTATAAAGCCTTATCCAATTCCTGCCACTACATCAATTAATTTTGATTTCTTGTATGGGTATGATAAGTCGTATTCTATACAGATTTACAATTTCATGGGTAAAAAAATATTGGAAATTACAAAAATGCTCCCCCGCATGAACTTACCCTTAGATGAGTTTTACCGTGGTATTTATGTATACCAGTTAAGGGATAAAGAAGGTAAAATCATCGAATCAGGCAAATTCCAGGTTGTAAAATAATCTCTTTCATTTTATATCTTAATTCCCAGTTTCTTCATTTAATAAGAGGAATTATATAAACATCTTTTTAGCAAGGCTAATTAATTAGTACGATTGTTTTTATCAAAATAATTTATTTGCCAGTATGTTTAGTTGGTAAGAATCAGTATCATATTAGCACCTATGTCATACAATTAAGCTGTTAAAGGCACATATTCAAACTTTATTGCCATTTTGACTGCAAAAGAGTTATTGGCAAAATGTTTGCCTGTTGTACCTTTGCAAATTATTTTAAAAGCAAGATTATGGAAGATAAAGAAATTACCACACCCGAAGCAGAAGATATGAATATAAATGCTGATGCAGATATCCCGGGCAACACACATTTAAGCAATCCTGAAACAGGTGATGAACTGGAAAAATTACAGGTAGCATTACAGGAACAAAAAGATAAATATTTAAGGTTATTTGCCGAATTCGATAATTTTAAACGCCGTAATGCTAAAGAAAGGCTTGAACTGATTCAAACTGCCGGAAAAGATGTTATTTTAACCTTATTACCGGTACTTGATGATTGCGACAGAGCCGAAAAACAATTAAACGAAAATGATGATATAGAAGCACACAAAGAAGGTGTGTTATTAGTTTTTAATAAGCTTCGCAATACTTTACAGGCAAATGGCCTTAAAGAGATGAAAAGTATTAATACAGAATTTGATGTAGAGAAGCATGAAGCTATATCGGAAATTGAAGCACCTGCAAAAATGAAAGGCAAGGTGGTTGATGAAATTGAAAAAGGATACTATTTAAATGATAAAATAATAAGGTTTGCAAAAGTGGTTGTAGGTAAATAAATAACCAACCTTATTATAGCCGGCTTTTTAAGTTTAAACAAGTTTTTTATTGTAAAAAGATTCCAAAAAAAAGAACAGTAAAATTCCCTTTTGAGGGATTGGGGTATGAAAAAAGATTATTACGAAATATTAGGTATCAGCAAATCTGCTTCGCAGGAAGAAATTAAAAAAGCTTACCGTAAAGTTGCCATGCAACACCATCCCGACAGGAATCCCGGAGATAAAGTATCGGAAGAAAAATTTAAAGAAGCCGCAGAAGCATATGAGATTTTAAGCGATACAGATAAACGGGCCCAATACGATCGTTTTGGGCACCAGGCCTTTAGCGGTAACCGGGGTGGAGGATTTGGTGGTGGCATGAACATGGATGACATTTTTAGCCAGTTTGGAGATATTTTTGGCGATGATAATCCATTTGGAAGTTTCTTTGGCAGTAACAGGCGAAGTTCGGGCACCCGTAGCCGTGGTACAAGAGGCAGTAACCTTCGGGTAAAAATTAAACTGAATTATGAGGAGATTGCAAAAGGTGCCAAAAAAACCATTAAAGTAAAAAAATATGTGCTTTGCAACACATGCGGCGGCAGTGGCGCAAAAGATAAAAACAGTGTACAAAATTGCGGCACCTGCGGCGGAAGCGGCCAGGTAAGGCGGGTACAAAATACTTTTTTAGGCCAAATGCAAACAGTTACTACCTGCCCCACCTGTAATGGCGAAGGCAGTACCGTAACACATAAATGTTCTGCCTGCAAAGGCGATGGAAGGGTATATGGCGAAGAAACAGTAAGTATTGATATACCTGCCGGCGTACAGGAAGGCATGCAATTAAGTTTAAGTGGCAGGGGTAATGCAGGCGAACGTGGCGGCTCGGCCGGCGATTTAATAGTTTTGATTGAAGAAGAAGCTCATCCACACCTGCACCGTGATGGTTTGAATGTAGCATTTGACCTTCACATATCAATACCCGACGCAGTTTTTGGTACACAAATAGAAGTACCTACTATTGATGGCAGAGCCAAAATAAAAATACCACCGGGCACACAAAGCGGTAAAATCTTCAGGTTAAAAGGCAAAGGCTTTCCAAATGTAAACAGTTACGAAAAAGGCGACCAGTTGATACAGGTAAATGTATGGACACCTCAACATGTTTCAACCGAAGAAAAAGAAGCGCTTGAAAGGTTAAAACATTCAGATAACTTTCAACCTAAACCAGATAAAAATGAGAAGTCGTTTTTTGACAAGGTTAGAGAAATGTTTTCGTAAACTAATCCCTTTTGTTTCTTTTTTTCTTTTTGGGGCTATAAATTTCTGCAGCTTTATCTACCAGTTGTAAAAATTCTGTTTGTAAATAACTATCGGGGTTGTACGATGCTGAAGCAATACGCCGTATATCATCCCAATTAATCAATTTTATGTATTTTGATTGCTTTACTTTTAAAGCAAACATAGTTACAGCAGTAGCAAATTGCAGGTCCTTATCTATCAATTCAAAATCGGTATAGTTATTTATACAGTCTTTTACCAATTGCAATTGCGTAGTATCGTCACATAAACTATATCGCATTTCTATACTGGCTACTACATCTTTTTCCAATACATCGGGGTGAAACAGTTTATCACTGCCAGGAATTATTTCAAAAACAGCCAATACACTATTACCACTGCCTATTTCGCCTCCTTCCAGGTCTATAGTACTGTCTTCTACAGCATCTCTGCGGTTATCAAAACCAATCAACCTATATGCTTTTACCAGGTTAGAATTAAATTTCACATTCAGGAAAACATCATCTGCAACGGCATAAAATGTTTGTGTAAGTTCTTTAACCAATACTTTTTCTGCTTCGTTTATATCATCCAGGTAAGCATAGTTTCCATTGCCTTTATTGGCTAAAGTTTGAAGCTTTGAATCTTTAAAATTACCCATACCCACGCCCAGGCAGGTGAGGTAAATACCCGATTGCCTTTCTTTTGTTATCAAATCTTCCAAAGCTTTTTCAGATGTTTGCCCTACATTAAAATCACCGTCAGTAGCCAATATAATCCTGTTATTGCTATTTTTATTGTAAACACTTCTTGCCAAAGCATAGGCGGTCATTATAGCCGACTCGCCGGGAGTATCGCCAACTGCATTTAGTTCTTCAATTCTTTTTATTATTTTTTCTTTTTCGGCGCCCCCTGTTGGTTGCATCCAAATACCAACAGTACCGCCATATGCCACAATAGAAACAGTATCTATCGGCCGCAGGTTTTTAACAAACATCTGAAAAGCTGCTTTCAGCAAGGGTAGCCTGTTAGGGCTATCCATACTTCCTGAAGCATCTATCAAAAAAACAAAATTGCCGGGTGGCACCATACTAAGGTTTAGTTTCTTTGCATTTATATTTAAAAACAACAACTGTTTTTCCATATCCCATGGGCAAGATGTTAGTTGCGATTCGAAATGAAAAAGACTGCCAGGCTCCGGCTCCCTGTAATGCAGGTTAAAATAATTTATTAGTTCTTCGGTTCGTACCGCATCAGGCGGAACCACGCTACCATTTTTTATAAAGCGGCGTACATTACTGTATGATGCCTTATTAACATTCAATGAAAAGCCTGTGTTAGGATATTTATAAGCATTTACATACTCATTTTCTACCATCTTAAAATACGTTTCATCATCTATATGCCATTTTAAATGCGATGTATGTTCAAAATTTTTTGCAACAGAAATAAGTTTGGGCCGGTTTTTATTTACATTGGATGGCAATACTTTTAAGGTAATGTATTGCCATTGTTCACAATTTACCTTTATTGTTTTTGCTTCATATCCATCCAGGCTTAGCGATAATGAATCTATACGGTAGTTAGTGGTAATACCAAAGCCACCCGAAGATCCACTATAGTAAATATGATTATTTGAATGAAGTAGTATTTTTACATTCTGTAGCGGTTGGTTCTTTTCATCTTTAATTTCGCCACGTAAATAATATTGTGCATTAACTGCACTGGCCGTTATAAAAAAAATTATATATAAATAGATTTTTTTCACCAGCAGGTTATTGAGCCTTTTGTAAGATATACTTAACTAAGTTATATCATTAATTGATTAATCAATATGCCCTACTCTTCCACTAACTGGTATATTTCCTTTAAATTCCTGCCAAGCCCATCATAATCAAGTCCATAGCCAAGTAAAAATTTATTGGGTACATTAAAACCCAGGTAATCGATAGTGAGTGGGTGCACCAATGCATCGGGCTTGTGCAAGAGTGCAGCAATTTTTAAACTGCTAGGTTGCTGGTTAATAAGTTGGGGTAAAAATTCAAATAGTGTTTTCCCGGTATCTACAATATCTTCTATAATTATTACATGCCTGTTTTTTAAAGGTTCATCCAATCCTATTGAAGTGATAACATTACCTGTTGATTTAGTGCCTTTGTATGATGCCAGTTTTATAAAACAAATTTCTGCTTCAATAGTAAGCTCTTTAAACAAGTCGGAAGCAAACATAAACGACCCGTTAAGTATAGCAATAAACAAAGGTTTTTTGCCGGCATAATCATTATTAATTTGCCCGGCAAGTTTTACAATTTGTTCATGTATTGCCTGTGCAGTTATATAAGGCTGAAATTTTTTATCTAATACCTGTATGGTCATATAGTTTATGTTTTGTACTGAACAAATTGGTCAAAAATATTATTTTGATATTTTAATTTGCTGCCCCGGTTTTAAATCATCTGACTGCAAATTATTCCATTCTTTTAATTGCTGCACTGTTACTTTATATTTACGGGCAATAGCATACAACCCTTCTTTAGGCTCTACCACATGTATTTTAAAATTATTTTTAACGGCTTCATCAGCCTCTATCTTTAATCCAGGTTTTAAAATAAGTTTTGTATTAGGTTGCAAAGAAACATCAGCTTTAAGATGATTATACGCTAAAAGATATTGTAATTGTATGCCGTTTTTTTGTGCAATATCATATATAGTTTCGCCGGGTTGAGTAATATAAAAATCCTTTGCGCCTATCTTTGATTTCTTATGCAGGAAAACAAACTGGTCTTTGTCTAAAATTCCATCCTTAAGCATATCATTAAACTCCATTAATTTACCAAGGCTTATATCATATTTGTTTGCAATGGCCAGTAGCGAAGTGCCTTTTTTTACAAATACACATTTAATTGCATTGATACTAGTTATATTTTGGGGGTTGTTATTTTCTGCAATAACAATATTATCGGCAACAGTTGTTTCAGTTTCCTTTTCACTATTTGATACAGTTGCGGTTTGATTATCTTTTTGCGTTTGTAAAGCAATGTCGTCAACCGGTGGTTGATTATTTAAAACGGCCAGGCTGTATTGTTGCAGGTTATATTGTTCAACATATTTTATCAGCAAATCGGGATAACGTGGATTGGTTGCATATCCTGCTTTTTTAAGGCCCTTTGCCCAGCCTGCATAATCATCCTGGCTTAGTTTAAATAAATCGGCATAACGTTTATTGCCACGTAAGAAATCACTATGGTCACGATAACTGTCAGAAGCATTCTTATAAGCCCTGAAACATTCTCCGTTGGCATCATCATCATGCGAAACTGTATCACCTGTCCAGGTTGATTTGCATTTTATCCCAAAATGATTATTCGATTTTTTAACCAGTTCACTGTTTCCGCTTTCCGATTCCAAAATGCCCTGTGCAAGCGTTATAGCAGCCGGCACCCCCGAACGCTTCATTTCATCCATAGCAATTTGTTTAAACTGGTCAATATATTCCTCTACCGTTGTGCGTTGTGCAATTGTTTGCAAGGTAACAAATGAAAACAATATGGTTGCAATACATTTAAACATCATTTATCTTTTTTTGAATCAACATTAATCCATCCCTGATGGTAAGTATGGCATGCTGAACCCTGCTATCGTTTTTTACATGTTCATTAAATGCATAAATAGCTTTTGCATTCTTCCCTTTTATTTCGTTTTCCAGCACTTCGCCATGAAAAAAAACATTATCGGCCAGTATCCATCCTCCCTTTTTAAGATTTGGCAAAGTTAATTCGTAATAATTAATATAATTCACCTTATCGGCATCAATAAAAACAAGGTCCCATGTTTGTTGCAGTGTTGGTATTATTTGTAATGCGTCGCCTACATATAATTCTATCTTTTCGCTCATACCTGCTTTTACAAAATAATTTTTTGCAGTGTTAGCATCCTCTTCCCTTAATTCAAGTGTAAATAATTTTCCATCGGGCTGCAAACCTTTTGCCAGGCACAATGCGCTAAAGCCCGTAAATGTGCCTATCTCCAAAATTCTTTTGGGTTGTATCATGCAACTGAACATTTCCAGCACTTTACCCTGTACATGCCCACTTAACATTTGAGCATGTGCATGGTTTGTGTTTGTAAATATTTCAATTTCCTCTAAAATTTTATCCAATGCAGTTGTATGTTGCTTTGCATAATTTTCTGCTTTGGGGTTAACCAGTTCCATATTAATTTGTTTCAATTAATACAATGCCACCCTGCACTTTATTATCAGTGTAGAATGGCACTTACTAACTTTGTAAATTTACATTTTTATTTCGGAAGTACCGGGTTTACCAGATATAAACCATAATCCCAGGAAGGTAAAAATTCCGTTAATAATTAACAGCTCAATACCTACCTGGTAGCCACCCAGTAATGCAGCTGAATTCTCTCTCAACAAGTATGTAAGCAATGGTGCTACCAAACAAATTATGGTTACAATAATTCCGTCTTTAATTTGTCTTTTTGTAAGAATGCCAAAAGCAAACAAGCCAAGCAGTGGCCCGTAGGTGTATCCTGCAAGATCGAGTATTACATAGATGATGGATTTATTATCGATAGCTTTAAATGCCAGGATACAGAGGAAAAATATAAATGCAAAAGTGAAATGTACTGTCAGCCTTGTCTTTTTACGTTTTTTTTCATCCCAGTCTTCCCTTCTTTTTAATCCTAAAATATCAATACAAAAAGAAGAAGTAAGTGCTGTTAATGCGCCATCGGCGCTTGGAAACAAGGCAGAGATTAATGCAATGATAAAAATAATGCTCACAGCCTTGGGTAAAAACTCAAGCGCTACAGTGGGAAACAAATCATCGCCAATGATATTTTTACCATTCAGCAGTAATTGCTTTCCGTCATACTCGCCGCCATGCTGCAAAATGTATAAATACAAGATACCTCCCAGCAATAAAAAGAGGAAGTTAACCAGCACAATAACGGTACTGAATGTTATCATATTTTTTTGCGAATCTTTAAGGTTTTTTACACTGATGTTTTTTTGCATCATCTCCTGGTCAAGCCCCGTCATAGCAATAGTGATAAAAGCGCCGCCTATAATTTGCTTAACAAAAAATCCTTTGCTGCCAATATCGGTATTAAAAATATTAGTATATCCTTTTAAGCTTAAATCATCTAAAGCACTGCCAATGTTGAGGTTTAGGTTATTCAGGATATAGATAATACAAACAATTAATCCCACCAGCATCAGCAAGGTTTGCAAAGTATCTGTGTATACGATGGTTTTTACACCACCTTCAAAAGTGTACAATAAAATCATTGCCAGGATAATTAATGTAGTAACTGTAAATGAAATTCCCATCCTGTCAAGAATAAATATTTGCAGTACATTAATTACCAGGTATAACCTTGCAGTGGCACCGATAGTTCTTGACAGTATAAAAAACAGCGAACCGGTTTTATATGAAAAGAAACCAAATCGGTTGTGCAGGTAATTATAAATTGATGTAAGGTTTAAACGGTAATACAGCGGCAGCAGCACATAAGCAATAACAAAATAGCCAATAAAATATCCTATCACCACCTGGAAATAACCAAATCCTTTAAATGCATCGCCTGCAAAATCGCCTACGGTACCCGGCACACTAACAAAAGTTACACCGCTAAGCGATGTGCCAATCATGCCAAATGCCACCAGCATCCAATTGCTTTTTCGGTTACCAATAAAAAATGAATCGTTGTTTGAATTTTTAGAAGTGAAATAGGCAACTACAAGCAGCAAAACAAAATATCCTATTACAAAAGAAAACAAGAGGAATGGAGACATATAAATTGTTTAAATAAAAATAATACTGAAAAATAAAGAAAATATCGTGTCTTTGCCGGTAAATACCCGGTAAATATTATGAGAATTAATTCGCTGGCGGTTTTTTGCGGTTCTAAAAACGGCAATAACCCATTGTTTGTTGAAGAAGCAAAAGCGCTGGGGCACTTACTTGCTTCAAAAAAAATTACATTGATTTATGGAGGAGGCAACAAAGGTATCATGGGCGCCGTATCTAATGCTGTGCTGGAAAAAAACGGTAAAGTAGTTGGCATTATACCTGAAATATTAAAAGAACGGGAGCATCATCACAACGGCATTACAGAACTCATCATTGTAGAAAACATGCATACCCGTAAAAAAATGCTGTACGAAAAATGCAATGCAGCCATTATATTACCCGGCGGCTATGGTACCATGGACGAATTTTTTGAAATGCTTACCTGGAACCAGCTTAACATACACAACAAAAAAACTTTTATATTGAATACTGCCGGTTTTTACAACCAGCTTATAGCCCTTGTAAAAACAATGGAAAACGAAGGTTTTTTATATGATAAGGTGGCCGATAAATTAGTGCTGCTAAACCATGCAAGTGAATTGCTGCAACACTTGTAACTATCTCCTGTATTTTCTTCCCTGGAACAAAGGTACCTGTAGCCCAGCTTTAAAAATGGGCGTGATAACAGCTTTGCCGCTTTCGGAAATACCTACATAAGGAGAATTTTTATTTCCCGAAAAATCTCCCATCAGTGAAATATAATAATACAAATCGCCAACACCCTGCCTGCCGCCTGCATAGCCTATACCCAACAAAAGGCTTGTAGCAGAATAATTATCTTTTACGGTTGGCCCGTTTGCATAAATAGTTTTATTGGTAATAAAATTTTGTTCGGCCTGCACATTAATAAATAAGAATTTTAGTGGGTAAAACCTGGCGAAAACACCCGGCCCAAAAACTGTTTGCCTGGCTTTATCATCGCTAACATAATACCTGCCGGTATAGGGGTCGTAATAAACATCACGGGATGATGCATAAGTAAAATTAAAAACAATACCTGCATCAATCCATTTATTAATGCTATAGCCAAATACCGGGCTTGCTCCTAAAACAGTTGAATAACTTCCTATTGATAGCGTGGCACTGCCGCCTGTAAACAGGTTTTCTTTTTTAAACCTGCCTTTTGTTTCTTCATAAGGTTCATTTTCATCCTGGGCAAATGCAGAATAAAAACCACACATCAATACTAAAACTATCAATACTTTTTTCATAGCGTACATTTTATTTTTCTTTTTTGAGTTCATTAGTAACAGTTGGTTTAATCAGCAATCAAAAATTTTTCCGCTGTTTAAAATATTATTAGGGTCAAAAACTTTTTTTATTTCTTTCATCAATTGCAGGTTGGCATTATCAAAAACAATATCCATGTATTCTTTTTGTATCAGCCCAATGCCATGCTCGCCACTGATAGTACCACCTAGCGATTTCACCAGTTTAAACATAGCATTTAATGCAGGTATCACATCTTTATTATTTAAACTGTAAATGCTGCCCGGTTTTTTAATGCGTATGTGCAGGTTGCCATCGCCGGCATGCCCGTAACATACCACATCAAAACCATACTCAACTCCTAAGGCTTTTACCCCACGTATCAATGCAGGCAATTGGGCCCTTGGCACTACGGTATCTTCTTCTATGGTATAACCGTTTAATTTTACAGCTTCGGCTACACGCCTGCGTAATTTCCATAGTTCGGCTTTTTGTTGTGCATCATCTGCAAAAAAAACATCGCCACAATCAAACTGCAGCAACAGTTCCGATATGGCTTCCATTTCGCTCATCAAAGTTTCCTGGTGATTGCCATCTACTTCAATAATTAAATGAGCTTCCATTTCATCAGTAACAGGCACTACGGTGCTGTCAACAAATTTGCTTACAATTTTTAAAGCGTTTATCTCTACCAGTTCCATAGCGCTTGGTGTAAAACCAGCCCTGAAAATAGCGCTTACCGCTTCGCCTGCTTTCTCCAGCGAATTAAAAGGCACCAACATCAGCAAATCGTATTTTGGAAAAGGCAAAAGCTTTAAAACAATTTTTGTAACAATGCCCAAAGTTCCTTCGCTGCCAACAATTAATTGTGTTAAATTATAACCGGTAGAATTTTTTAACACATTAGCTCCTGTCCAGATAATTTCGCCAGTGGGTAAAACCACTTCCAGGTTCAGCACATAATCTTTCACTACGCCATATTTTACAGCTTTGGGACCGCCGCTGTTTTCGGCAATATTTCCGCCAATAAAACAACTGCCACGGCTGCTTGGGTCGGGTGGATAAAACAAACCTTTTTCTTTAACTGCATCCTGTAATACTTCTGTTATCACTCCCGGCTCGGTGGTTACCTGTAAATTGCGTTCATCAATTTCTACAATCGAATTCATGCGCTCCATAGAAAGTAATACACCTCCAAGATGTGGTAAAGCACCGCCACTTAAACCTGTACCGGCACCACGTGGTGTAACAGGTATCTTATACTCATTGCAAATTTTCATGATGGCACTAATCTCAGCTGCCGAACGTGGTTTTATAACAATGTCGGGTAAAAAATGAAGATTTTCAGTTTCATCATGGTCATAAGTAGCAAGGCTTTCCTTATCTATCAATACATAAGCATCACCGGCAATTTTTTTGAACTCGTCAACATGATGCAGTACACTATTTTTAAATTCTACAGATGAAGACATGTATAATTTTTATGTAAAATTCGGGTAAATTAATGAGTTGATAAAATTGAAAAAAGTAGCTTGTTCAAATCATCTTTTTAAAAAAACAAGGTAATGCAAAATAATTTTTTATCTACCTGAGTTGAGTTGTTTAAAATTTGGGGCAGATGGATTGCCTGTCAACATTATCGGGATAAAAACCTTTTTTGATGATGCTTAGTTCGCTTGCACCACGATAGCCGTTGAATTTGCTTAATGAAGAAAGTGTTACATCGTAACTAAATGCAAACTGGATATTTTTTATTTCGAAACCCAGCATGGGTACAATAGCATCGCCCAGGCGGTAATACACACCGGCAAGCAATTGTTTTTCGCCAAACTCACTAAGGTTATAATTGCCATTGATACCAAAAACCAATTCGGTAGCAAGCGCCTGTGTAGAGAAATAAGCATTGGGATTAACTATCACCCGGTCGTTTACTTTTAAAATTGCATTTAAAAAAGCAGTGTGCCTGAAAGGTATGCGTCCATTATTTGTTTTATCGGCAAAAAAAGTTTCTTTGGGGCGGTTTACATGCTGTATAGAATAGCCGGCATTGATGTAAATATTTTCGTGTGGAAAATAGGCATAGTTCATGCCTGCCTGTACATCTAAATAACTAACATTATTATTGGTAAGTACAACAGATGTTGGCAGGTTGCTGTCGAAAAATTTTCCATCAAACTGGTCGGGGTATTTTAATTTGGTTTGATCTATTCTTTTATTGGCCCAGCCAATATTAAAGCCAGCCGAAACCAAACTGCTTAAGCCAAGCATTTGGTGATAGGCCACCGAACCATAAATTTTTGTGCTGGTAAGGCTTCCGCTGCCGGCTTTATCGTTCAGCAATAAAACACCCAGGCCCAACCATCCGTTTTCAAGTTTGTTTCTAAAAACCTGTGCATCGCCAAAAACGCTGATGGTTTTGTAAGGCACCGTCATTACCGAACTCCATTGGTTGCGGTAATTGGCGCCAATGCGGTAATCGGCATCGGGTATAAAACCTGTGTTGGCCGGGTTGGTGGTAAGCGGAGAATTAAAAAACTGAGAAAAATGTAAATCCTGTGCCTGCACAAGCACAGCAGCCTGCAGGAACAGTAGCATCACCATCAATATTTTTTTTAGTTTTCTCATTTATACTTTTTCATTTTAGGGTGGTAGGATTAATGATTATCGCAAAAGGCTTATATCTCCTGTTTTACGCAATTTTACACCATCTGTAAATTCCACATCAAGTGTATATGTATATACATCCATGGGTTGCAATGCTCCTTTAAAAGTTCCATCCCATCCCTGGTTCCTATCTTCTGTTGAAAAAACCACTTGCCCCCAACGGTTATAAATCTTCCACGTCATTTTTCCAATACCAAATCCCTGCACTTTTACAATGCTATTTATTCCATAACGGCCCGGGGTAAACGCATTAGGTACATCCAGCAATGGTTTGATGATTATGGGAACATCCATCGTTATACTATCAGGACAATCGGCTGTGTTGAAAGCATATAATGTTGCTTTGTATGTACCTGTAGCATTGTATTGATGAGCAGGGTTTACTTCGGTTGAGCTTTCTCCATCGCCAAAATCCCACAAATACCTTATCGCACCTATTGAAAGGTTTGTAAACCGGGTAATTTTATTTTCTTCCGGCGGATTAGGCGACCAAGTAAAATTAGCTGTAGGATTAGCATAAACAGTAATGGTAAAATATGCCGCAGTATCTACCTTGTTACAAGTACTTGTATCAATAGCTATGAGCCTTACATTATATGTGCCGGTTTGTGAGTAAATATGTGTAGGTTCAAAATCTGTTGAAAAACTGCCATCACCAAAATCCCATATAAAATCGGTGCCACCCAGCGACAGGTTTTTAAATGATGCGGTATAAGGTACACAACCTTTATCAGGTGTTGAAAAATCTGCTTTTACATTAGGGCTAATACGTACTGTTTTAACAGCCGTATCAGGTGCATTGCAAAAAACAGTATCATCTACAATCAATGTAACGTTATAACTGCCTGTAGATGGAAAGGTATGTATAACCGGCCCAAAACCAGTACGTACTTTGGTTGAACCATCGCCAAAATCCCATAAAAAAGTATTGCTTGTATAGGTGGGTACAACTGCTGTAGTTTGATTAATAAACTGGTAGCGTAAGCTGTTACATGAATCTAATTTGATAAATGAAAAATCGGCATTAACAACATTATTACCAACCTTTACATTTATGGTTGCTGTATCAGAAATGTTACAGGTAGCCGAATCAACTGATATAAGCGTTAAAATAAAATTTCCTACCTGTGTGTAAGTATGCGTTATTGTATTATTGGGTGCAAAAGTGGTATCTCTTTTGGGCGAACCATCGCCGTAATCCCAAATATACATCTTGCCTTTAGCAAGGGTATCGGTAAAGGTGATGGTTAACGGCACACAACCAATTGTATCTACCACTCCGTCAACTGTGGCTTTTACACTGGCACCAATACCTGCAAAATTCATTTCAATTTTTACTGCAGCTTCATTACAATTGATTGACCTGTTGGTTCGGCTCCACACACCCGGGGTTGTAGGAAAAGGGCCTCCCCCATCTTCGCATGAACACAAAGCCTGGTAAACAATCCCATTATTATCAAAGCGGCTTGTACCACCGTCAACATGCTCTCCTAAAGAGCCTCCATTATGTCCAAAGTGCGTACCAAATAGTTGGCTTTGTGCATTTTTTTCTAACACAAAAAAATAAAAATCGCTACCATCGGCTGCTGGTATATTGGGTAATGGATTTACTTCGGGCATACCTAAAGTACCTGAAGAAGGGTAACCCTGTATATTATTAATTCCGCCACCCCAGCCTGATACATATACATTTTGACAACGATCAACTAAAAATGCAATGGGCGAAATATTGGGCGGGCCACCAGCACCTGTATTGGTGCCAAATACTGTTGAATATACATAGGCCGATAGGTTGGGTTGTAACTTACTGATGAACTGTTTTGCGCCGGTATTGCTAAAAGCAGCATTAACTACGGGCCAGTTACCGGTAGTAGTACCCATTATGTATGGAAAACCCAGGTTATCAAATTCAATACCATAAACAAGATCGTTACCATTTGTACCCTGGTAAGTTGTTTTTATAATAGCAGTACCTGTTGAATTAATTTCTGTTACAAAACCATCTGTAGCACCTCCATTAAATGCAGGTTGAAGCACACCGGTAATATCGCCGGGGAGGTTTGTACTTGTAGTACCACCGGCCACATACACATTTCCGGTTAATGGGTTTTCGGCTATTACAAAACATGCATCCTGGCCATTACCTCCAAAATATGTTGCAAACATAAGGCTGGTTAGGTTTGCGTTGTATTTAAGAATTACCCCGTCCTGGAAACCGGTTCCCGAGCCATTATTAAAAGAAGTTTGTAATGCACCTGCGGTAACAGGAAAATCGGAGGATTGTGTACAAGATGCCAGCAAGATATTACCTGCTGCATCTATTATTACTTCGCTGCGAGCATCATCGCCATAATTACGCCTTATCTGATCGGTACCTTGTGGTAAAATATATTTTCCTCGGATATTTACTCCATCATCTGCACTTCCGCCAATGCGTACCGATCCTAAATTTGATGATCCATCGGCTGATAATTTGGTAATAACAATATCATAATCTGTTCTGTCACCAGTTCTTGCAGGAGTACCCGGATAATTATTAGATGAAGAACGGCCGGCAATTACAAGATTTCCCTGTGCATCGCATATCAAACTATGTGGCTGCTCGTTGCCATTGCCACCAAGGTAAGTAGCATAAAGCCGGTTAGCGCCATTTGATGAAAATTTAATAATAGCAATGTCAAATGCTCCATTAGAATCTTCGTTTCTGCCACCACCAAAAACAGTTTGATAAGCTCCTGCAGATACAGGGTAACCGGAACTAAATGCAATTCCGCCTGCATAAAAACTTCCATCGGGTGCAGGTGTAGCCGTATAACCCCAGTTATCGGCGGTACTGCCGGTAAAGGTTGCAAATATTAAAGTGGGGTCAATTACAATGGTAGTTTTTTTATCATAATTACCAACCTTAAATTTAACTATATTATTTTTTACCTGGTATTTACAATCAATTTCATTTTTACTTCCATTCATTACCTGGTAACTATAAGGATATAATTCTTTGATGCTGCCAACCGATGTTTTAATTACCAGTTCCTTATTTTTCACTTCTATTCCATCTGCCCCGGTATATTGCATGGCAATAGCATTAATATCGCCACCGGGATGAACAACAATATCGTATTTCATCTTATCGGCATCGCTGTAAAACCTTACATCAATATTGGGATATACATTTTGGTAAGTAACAGCTTGTGCTATATTACAATCAGCCGCCCATTTTTTAGGATCGTTACCTATAAAATAATTGGTGTGATAATTCTGTATCTTATCGGGTATGGTAGTAGCAAATGAATTAGCTGCCAAAAATTTTACTTTATATGCATGAGAACGTAATATTAAAGGCTGCCCAATTAAATTTTGCGATGTTGCATGGCCATGTAAATGAGCTGATACATTTTTTAAATCATCGGTATTATGGAGGGCCACAGTAAAACCATCTTTTTCTAAATAAAATGACCCGGTTGAAAAATCGCCCCGGTATTGTACCCGGCTATCCCATTGCCCCTTGTTTTGTATAAATTCCATTTGGGCAAATAAATGTTGCTGCAAAAAGAAAGATGCAAAAATTAAAAGTATAGGGCGCATTATTTGTAGTGAGGTTTTCAAAGATGTTCTTTTTTACAAAATACTGAAATAAAACATAAATATGGCTGTTTTGTTTTGCAATATCTTGTTATAATCAATTACGAAATTTTACTCCAGGCTGTTTTATTGTTTTGCTGCTGTAAAAAATCCTTTACAGGTTGATTTTCGGGCATATTCAAATCAGGGTCGGCACTTAAAATGTTTTCAGCAGCGGCACGTGCGGCGTCCAATATCACATAATCCTGTACTATGTTGGCCAATTTAAAATTCATTAAACCACTTTGCCGGGTACCGCTAATATCGCCCGGGCCACGTATTTCAAGATCTTTTTCTGCAATCTTAAAACCATCATTGGTTTGTACCAACACCTTTAACCTTTCACGGGCATCGTTTGATATTTTAGGGCCCGTTAATAAAATGCAAAAACTTTTATCAGCGCCCCGGCCTACCCTGCCCCTCAACTGATGCAATTGCGATAACCCGAATTTTTCGGCGCTTTCAATTACCATCACAGTGGCATTGGGTACATTAACCCCTACTTCTATAACGGTGGTACTTACCATCAATTGCGTATCGCCACTAACAAAGCGCCGCATATTGGTTTCCTTTTCATCGGCATTTTGTTTGCCATGCACCATGCTTATCCAGTATTTTGGTTCCGGAAAAAATGATTTCACTTCTTCGTACCCTTTCATCAGGTTTTCATAATCCATCTTACTGCTTTCTTCAATAAGCGGATAAACAATATATGCCTGCCTTCCTTTTTTTATTTCCTGCTTTACAAAATCCATCACCTGCGGCCTTGCACTTTCCGAACGGTGTAAAGTATTTATAGGTTGCCTGCCCGGCGGCAGTTCGTCAATAACACTATAGTCTAAATCGCCATAAGCGGTTAACGCAAGCGTACGTGGTATGGGTGTAGCTGTCATAACCAATATATGCGGCGGTATTGTATTTTTTTTCCATAGCTGTGCCCGTTGTGCCACGCCAAATTTGTGCTGCTCGTCAATAACGGCCAAGCCCAGGTTTTTAAAATTTACATTGTCTTCAATTACCGCATGGGTGCCTATCAAAATATCAAGGGTGCCGTCTTCGCAACTTTGCAGTACTTCTTTGCGCTGCTTACCTTTTGATGAGCCGGTGAGCAATTTTACACAAACCGGCATATCTTTTATTAATGCACTGATATTGTTGAAATGCTGTTGTGCTAAAATTTCTGTTGGCGCCATCAGTACACTTTGAAAACGCTGCCCATCGGTTTCACGGGTATTATCTGCTGCAAGCAGCATCATCATCAATGCCACAATGGTTTTGCCGCTGCCCACATCGCCTTGCAACAGGCGGTTCATTTGTATGCCGCTGCCGGTATCTTTCCTTATCTCTTTTAAAACTTTTTTTTGTGCATTGGTTAATGCAAACGGCAAATAGCGGTTATAAAATTCATTGAACAGATGGCCCACCTGTTCAAACACCCAACCCTTGCTATACCTGTGCCGGGCCCATTTGATGAGGCCAAGCCGCAGTTGTGCAAAAAAAAGTTCTTCAAACTTAATGCGCCTTACCGCATGCTGGTAATGCTTATCAGTTGCCGGAAAATGAATTTGAATACTTGCTTGAAAATGGCTGATAAATTTATATTGGCCGATGATGGTGCCGGGTAAATTTTCGGGCAGGTCTTTTTCGCTCAACAATTGTAGTAATGTATAAGTTAATTTACCAATGGCCTTGCCATTAAGCCCTTTTGCTTTTAATTTTTCGGTTGATGGGTAAACCGGCTCCAGGAAAGCCTTTCCTTCGGCCTTATGCGCCTGGTAGTTTTCAATTTCGGGATGAGCAATCTGCGGCTTGCCCATAAAAAATCCCAATCGGCCAAAAACAAGGTACAGGTGCCCCACTTCAATCATCTTATGTATCCAGTTTATACCCTGGAACCAAACCAATTCAATTTCGCCGGTATCATCCTGTAACCGGGCTGTTAACCTTTTTGCCCTGCCCGAGCCAACCATTTCTATATGTGTAATTTTACCGGCCACCTGCACATATTCGCTGTTGGCAGGTATGGCGCCAATCTTATCAAGTTTTGTTTTATCAATATGCCTGAAAGGATACAGCTCAAGTAAATCCTTAAAAGTAAAAATGCTAAGCTCTTTTTTTAACAGGTCGGCTTTAAGTGCGGTTACACCCTGTAAATATTCAATGGGGCTTGATAATATGGAAGAAAGTTTACTGATGGCAACTGTTTTTACAAATATACAATCAAGCCATCAGTAAAAATTTCGATATGCTGCCATAAAAATGCAGGTATACTTTAGCTTATAATAAAGGGCAAATTATTTTTTTGATTTATTGTAAAACCGCCTTGGCTTTTTAAATTTTTTATTGCTATGATGATAGTTTGATGCTGTGGAATTGTAAACAGGTGTTTCGCCCAACTCTGCAGGCACCTGTGCTTTAGGTACGGGCTTGCCGAGCAGTTTTTCTATTCCTAAAAATTTACGTTGCTCTTTTACCGAAACAAACGTGTAAGCGGTGCCATCTGCTTCGGCCCTTGCCGTACGGCCAATGCGGTGTACATAATCTTCGCCGTCGTGTGGCACATCATAGTTTATCACCAAATCAATATTATCAATATCAATACCCCGGCTTAAAATATCGGTGGCCACTAAAATGGGCAGCCTGCCACTTTTAAAACGCATCAGCACTTCTTCTCTTTTCTCCTGCTCCAGGTCGCTATGTATTTCATCGGCAACAAATTTTGCTCTCTTTAAATCACGGGTAAGTTGTTTTACATTTAATTTGCTGCTGCAAAAAATTAATACCGATTTAAATTCGGTTTTACCAAGCAGGTATTTTACCAGCGGAATTTTTTGGGTATCATAAACAATAAAAGCCCACTGGCTTATTTTTTCGTTTGGTTTGCTGATAGCAATATTCACTTCTTCAGGTTGATGCAGGATTTTTCTTGCCATTTCCCTAATCTTAAATGGCATGGTTGCAGAAAACAAAAGGTTCTGCCTTTTTTTAGGCAGGTGATCTATAATAAACATGATGTCGTCGTAAAAACCCATGTCCAGCATGCGGTCGGCTTCATCCAATATTAAATATTTAAGTCCCGATAGTTTTACATAACCCATTTTTATGTGAGCCATCATTTTACCCGGCGTGCAAATAACCACATCGGCGCCTTGGCTAAGGGCTTTCTTTTCCTGCACAAATGCATTGCCATCGCCACCGCCATATACGGCAATAGAACTTACCGATGTAAAATAAGACAGCCCTTCCATGTGCTGTGCTATCTGTATGGCCAATTCCCTTGTGGGTACAATAACCAATGCATTGTTTGAGTGGCCATCGTGCGGCGCCGTGATGATTTTATTGATTAGCGGCAATAAAAATGCGGCCGTTTTACCGGTACCTGTTTGTGCCGATGCAATCACATCTTTACCAGCCATAATTAAAGGGATAACCTGTTCCTGAACCGGGGTGGCATCTTCATAACCAGAGGCATCAATACCTTCCATCAGCCGCTCATCAAAACCAAAATCTGTAAACTTCAATTTAAAATATTTATTATAGCCTGTGAAGATAATGAATAATGACTGATAAATATTTAATAGCAATGCAGGGCTGGGTTTTATATTTTAAAGACATGGCTTTGTAAGCAAAACAATTTTACTTTATTAACAATAAAAACTTATCATGTAAATTTGGAATCAGAATTATTTGAAAAATTTATACATCTTACAGTTGAGAAAGATAATGGGATTAAAATTTTAAAAAAGAATTTATAATCAATCCATGAAAAACACATTTCTTAAAATTATTCATGTAAAATCAATTTCTTTTATCCCGGTTTTGGCATTTTGGTTAACGCTGTATAGCTGCAGCAAGTCAGGCACTTCTCTCAACCCTACACCTCCACCCACACCAACTACATTTTTTGCAAAAGGCGCCGATGTAAGCTGGCTTACCGAAATGGAAAATGCAGGGATAAAATTTTATAACAGCAGCGGCGTGCAAACCGAATGTATGCAGTTGCTGAAAAACACCGGCGTAAACTCCATAAGGCTGAGGGTTTGGGTAAACCCTGCTGCAGGCTGGAACAATACTGCCGATGTAATTACAAAAGCGCTGCGTGCAAAAAACCTGGGCTTAAAAATTATGATTGATTTTCATTACAGCGATAGTTGGGCCGACCCCGGGCAACAAACAAAACCGGCTGCATGGGCCGGGCAGGATGTAGCTGCTTTACAAACTTCGGTTTACAACCATACATATGCAGTAATGGATGCCCTTAAAACAAACGGCATTACACCCGAATGGGTACAGGTGGGCAACGAAACAAACGACGGCATGCTGTGGCCACAAGGGAAAGCGTCTGTTAATATGGCCAATTATGCAAAATTTTTTATTGCCGGTTATAATGCCGTTAAAGCCATTAGCGCCACCACAAAAGTAATTGTACATCTATCCAACGGGTATGATAATAATTTATACAGATGGAATTTAGACGGGCTGAAAGCAAATGGCGCCAAATGGGATGTTATCGGCATGTCGCTGTACCCAACTGCCGCCAACTGGGTAACATTAAATAACCAATGCCTGGCCAATATGAATGATATGGTAACAAGGTATGGGTCGGAGATTATGATTTGCGAAATAGGCATGAGCTGGGATGAGCCAACAGCCTGCAATGCATTCATCAGCGACCTTATAGGCAAAGTAAAATCGCTGGGTGGTAATAAGGGGCTGGGTGTTTTTTACTGGGAGCCCGAAGCTTATAATAACTGGCAGGGATATACATTGGGCGCTTTTGATAACAGTGGAAAGCCAACATCGGCTTTGCAGGCATTTAATTAAATTAGTAACTTAAAAATATTTATTGATAAAAGTTGAGCTGAATAAAGATTATCTTCAATAAAAGAAACATGATAAAAAAAATCACCAACATCTTTTTTGAAAAATTTTCGACACAGCCCGAAGTGTTCCGCTCGCCGGGAAGGATTAATATTTTAGGCGAACATACCGATTACAATGAAGGTTTTGTGCTTCCGGCAGCTATTGATAAAAATATTTATGTAGCCATCAGTAAAAGACCCGATAGCGAGGTACATTTATTAGCCTGCGATTTTTATGAACAGTTTGTAACCAACATCCATCAAATAAAACCTGCACAAAAACAATGGCCCAATTATATACTTGGCGTGGTAGATCAATTACAAAAAAACGGGCACCAAGTTGGCGGTTTTAATTTAGTGCTTGATGGCGATATACCAATTGGCGCCGGCCTATCTTCTTCTGCAGCTGTGGAGTGCGCCACTTTATTTGGCTTAAATGCAGTTTTTGATTTGGGCTTAACTAAAATACAGATGGCGCCGCTTGCACAAAAAGCCGAGCATGTGTATGCAGGTGTACATTGCGGTATCATGGATCAGTTTGCCAGCCTCTTTGGTAAAAAAGAACACGCCATAAAATTAGATTGCCGAAACCTGCATTATGAATATATCCCGGCAAATATGGGCAACTACAAAATCATCCTGTTCAATAGCAATGTAAAGCATAACCTTGCCTCATCCGAATACAATACCCGCCGCAAACAGTGCGAAGAAGGAGTGGCTATCATCTCTCAAAACAACCCATTAGTAAAAAGCCTGCGTGATGTGGATATGAACATGCTGAACAAATATGCTGCCCTGCTTGACCCCGTGGTTTTTAAACGCTGTAAATATGTGGTACAGGAAAATGAACGGTTGTTGGGCGCCTGCCAGGATTTAAAACTAAGCGACCTGCAGGCATTAGGTATCAAAATGTATGAAACACATGAAGGCTTACGAAAAGATTATGAAGTAAGTTGCAAAGAACTTGATTTTTTGGTTAACTATGTAAAAGCAATTCCTTCTGTAGCCGGTGCACGAATGGTGGGTGGCGGTTTTGGAGGATGCAGCATCAACTTAATACATAAAGAAGCGGTTGATAAAATAATAAGCGAAATAAGCGCTGCTTATGAAACGGCTATGGGGCTTACATTAACCACTTACCAGGTAACAATTGAAGACGGAACTGCAGCATGCAATATTAAAAATTGAACCAAAATAAAACTGTAAAAAAAGGCACATGAGCAATTTACACACCAACGATTATCTTGTTTTTCTTTTTTATTTCATCATTGTGGCCGGTTATGGCTATTGGGTGTATAATAAAAAAAGGCAAAAAACCATTTCTGCTTCGCATGATTTCTTTTTAGCCGAAGGCTCGCTCACATGGTGGGCAATCGGCGCTTCATTAATTGCCTCCAACATTTCGGCTGAGCAGTTTATTGGCATGAGTGGCAGTGGATTTAAAATGGGCCTTGCTATTTCGGCTTACGAATGGATGGCGGCTGCATCGCTTATTATTGTTGCAATATTTTTTATGCCGGTTTATTTAAAGAACAAGATTTATACCATGCCGCAGTTTTTAAGTCAGCGGTACAACGGAACCGTAGCCATGATAATGGCCATATTCTGGCTTATGCTGTATGTGGTGGTAAACCTTATGTCTATTTTATATTTAGGCGCTTTGGCCATACATGGTATATCGGGTGTTGATTTAACTGTTTGTATAAGTTTGTTGGCACTGTTTGCCATCATCATCACATTGGGTGGTATGAAGGTGATTGGTTATACCGATGTGATACAGGTTTTCTTTTTGATACTGGGAGGATTGGCTGCCACTTATATCGGGCTAAATCTTGTAGCAGAAAAATCGGGACAAACAGGATTGGTAAATGGTTTTCATCAGCTAACCACTCAGGCCAACGATCATTTTCACATGATATTTAAAAGAGACAATGAAAATTATATGGACCTGCCCGGCCTTACGGTTTTATTGGGCGGCCTTTGGATTGCCAACCTTAATTACTGGGGCTGTAATCAATATATAACACAGCGTGCATTGGGTGCAAGTTTGCCTACTGCCCGCAAAGGAATTTTATTTGCGGCATTTTTAAAACTACTGATGCCGGTAATTGTTGTGTTGCCCGGTATTGCGGCGTATGTGTTGTACCAGCAGGGTATGTTTCATACCGAAATGCTCGACTCAAAAGGTATTGTTGATGTAAACAAAGCATATCCAAGTTTATTAAACCTGTTGCCAACGGGCCTTAAAGGATTATCGTTTGCGGCGCTTACTGCCGCCATCGTTGCATCGCTTGCCGGTAAGGCTAACAGCATTGCCACCATTTTTTCGCTTGATGTATATAAAAAAGCCATCAACAAAAATGCTGATGAAAAAAAATTGGTATCGGTTGGTAAAGTTGCTGTAATTGTATCCATGATACTTGCCATCATTTTATCACTGGCCTTGGGCGAAAGCCTGATGGGCGAAGGCAAACAAGGTTTTCAATACATACAGGAATATACAGGCTTTGTATCGCCGGGAATTTTTGCCATGTTCATACTAGGCTTTTTCTGGAAACATACTACATCTAATGCCGCATTGTTTGCCATACTGGGTGGGTTTTTCTTATCGGTGTTGTTTAAGTTCCTGCCGGGCATGGTAGATCTTTCGTTTTTGGCTTCAACAGGTTTTTCAAAAGCCAATGCAGCTGGTGTTTATGAAATTCCGTTTCTCGATAGGATGGGCTTTGTGTTTTTACTCTGTATTGCCGGTATGTATATCATCAGCAAATATGAAAACCGCAAAGGCGTAAAACCACATTCGCTTGAAATTGATAAAACCTTATTTAAAATGGACACATCCTTTATTGCAGGTTCATTAATTGTTTGTGCAATTTTGGTTGCTTTGTTCACTTTGTTCTGGTAAAAAAACAGTAAGCATTAATTATGGCCTGCATAACAGAAATACCTTTTGGCAGTGTTGATGGTAAAGCCGTAACAGCTTATACCATTACCAACAACAATGGTATGCAGGTGGGCATCATCAATTATGGCGCCACCATCATTAAAATAATTACAAAAGATAAAAATGGTAATGACGGTAATGTGATTGTTGGCTTTAATTCGGTGGAAGGATATATAAAAAACAGTGTACAATATTTTGGAAGCACTGTTGGCCGTTTTTGTAACCGCATTGCTAATGCTCATTTTGTACTTGATGGTAAAGAATATAAACTGGCTGCTAATGCCGGCGGCCATCACTTGCATGGTGGCATAAAAGGATTTGATAAAGCGATTTGGCAGGTTGATAAACAAACAGGCAGCAACAGTATTAAATGCACTTACCTGAGTAAGGATGGCGAAGAAGGTTATCCCGGTAATTTACAGGTGGAAGTTTTTTTTACTGTTGCTAATAACAATGCATTGCTGATAGAATATACTGCTACAACAAATAAAGCAACACCATTAAATTTAACCAATCATAGTTATTTTAATTTATCTGCCGGTAAAACAGCAACTGTATTAAATCACAACCTGTACATCAATGCAAAAAAATATAGTGTACCCATTTTTGATACACAGGCTCAAGGGATTAAAGAAATTGAAAAAGGAAGCCCTTTGGATTTTTCAATTTCAAAAAAAATAGGCGCCGATATTGATAAGCTTGCCGATAATTATGACCATAACTTTGTGTTAGAAAAAAATCCAGGAACCGATGCTGAATTATATGACCCTGCAACCGGCCGTTTTATGGAAGTAATTACAACCGAGCCATGCCTGCAACTTTATTCGGGTAATTTTATGCAAAACACAATTGCTGATGATGGCAATAAATCGTATATCAAACATGGCGCAGTTTGCTTAGAAGCACAGCATTTTCCAAACAGCCCCAATGAACCATCCTATCCTAATACTATTTTAAGGCCGGGCGAAGTGTACAGGCAAAAAACAGAATATAGGTTTTCAATAAAATAACGATGCCATTACAAAACTGATGGGAAGTAAGTAATCCCCATGCAATAGAGATATCAATGTAAGTCGGCTTAACTTTACACTACAAATTTTAATATGCTTAAAACAGGCCAATACAATACTTTAAAAGTGATAAGGGAAGTTGACTTTGGCGTTTACCTCGATGATGGTGACAATGGCATTTTATTACCCAAAAGATTTGTGCCTGCAGGTACAAAACCGGGTGATGCACTTGTTGTTTTTTTATACCACGATAGTGAAGACAGGCTGATTGCCACCACACAAAAACCAAAAGGCATATTGGGTGATATTGTAAAATTGAGAGCAGTAAGTGTTACGCCACATGGCGCTTTTTTAGATAATGGCCTTATGAAAGACCTTTTTGTACCATTATCGAAGCAGCAAAATAAAATGATACCCAATGGCGAGTACCTGGTAAAAATTTATCTTGATGAACGTACAGGAAGGCTTGCTGCTACTGAAAAAATAAGCCCCTATCTAAGCAATGAAGAGTTAACGGTAAAAGAACTTGAAGTAGTTGATTTAATTGTGTATCGCCGTACAGATATTGGCTATGTAGTAATCATCAACAACAAGCACACGGGTGTATTGCACCACAATGAAATTTATCAAAACATTACCGTTGGTGATACTTTCAAAGGCTTTATTAAAAAAATTTATCCTGAAGATAAAACAGGCAAAGACAGATACCGAATTGATGTGGCTGCCGGCAAACCGGGATACCAACGGGTAGAGGACAGTACTGAAAAAATTCTCAGACTGCTGAATGAAAACAACGGATTTCTTCCCTATCATGATAAGAGCGACCCTGAAGAGATTTACAATTTCTTTGGCATGAGTAAGAAAACTTTTAAAATGACAACAGGTAATTTATTTAAACAACGTAAAATAAATTTTGAAAAAGACGGGATAAGACTATTGAAGAAATAAATTTAAGTTAGTAAAATAAGTTTCCTTAAAGAAATTATTATATCATTAAGAATTCATTGCAATGGCAAAAATAAAAGTTGACCTGCACGACATATACAACAACAGCAAAGCCATTGACAATGCGTTGATGCAGGCATTTGAAGAAGCCATTGAAAAAAAGATAAGTGAAGTGGAAATCATACCAGGTAAAGGCAGCGGGCAATTAAAAAAGAAAGTTCAGCGATTTTTACATTTGCCGCATATCAAGCCGCTTTATCATCGTATTGAAAACGACAGTAAAAACTTTGGCAGGCTGTTCGTTTATTTTAAATTTTAATTTGTGATGCATAGAATCAAAATAGGTAAAGAAAATAAGTAATCAATTTCGATACATATCTGCATAATTTACTTAGTAATTTTTCTTTACTTAAACTAAACAAATGTTTTGTTACTTTATAAGCTCTTTACAAAAGATATAATTATTATATCATTTAAAATTTTTTAACAAAGTACATAAAACATCAAACCCAAAATCCTGTTATTATACAAGTAATAACTAATCTTTTTTTATACTTTAATTTAATTCGTATGAAAAACGTACAAGCAAGTTCCGTACTTACACCTGTGGTGCAACAAGTAAAAAATAATTCAACATCGTGGGTTGGCCATAGGCATGGAGAAACAAAAGACCGTATTACCGGCCAAACATTTATTTGCCCCACAGAAGGCCTATTGGGTTGCATTGAAATTTTATCGAACCATGTTACCAATAAAGGCAATATCGAATTAACAATACATGAGTTTGACCCCGAAGGGAAAATTTGGGGACCTGTAATGGCAAATTCAACTGTTGAGTTTACTGCAGATACAACAGGCAAATGGGTTGCATTCCCGTTATCGGGCTTACCGCTTCACAAAGGCAAAGTGTATGCATTTCGTTTAAAAAGCGATGACACATTAATTGGTATTGGGGAAGCAGCAAGCAGCGCACAAAACAAAACTGATATAAACGGCCAGGAATGGATAGCTGTATCAGGAAACACACAGGGAAAATATTATTCGTATTTAAGTCTTGCTTTTAAAGTAGAGATGAGGGCTTGATTATTTTCCGATACAAAA
>JAHBTO010000006.1 GCA_019638525.1 Ferruginibacter sp.
TTTCAGAACTCATCTGGGAAATCCGCAAGCTATTGAAGAAGTGCTCGTAAAATATCCAAATTTGAAAGTCCAGCTTATGCATGCCGGATGGCCATATATTGAAGAAACAAAAGCAATACTCTACATCTATCCGCAAGTAAATGTAGATGTAGCAGTAATTGATTGGGCTTTGCCCGTTGCAGAATTTCACAGCTATCTTGAGCAATTAGTGAAAGCCGGTTTTTCTAAAAGAATAATGTATGGGTCAGATCAAATGGTGTGGGACGATGCTTTTAAAATTTCAATTGATAATATTGAGTCGGCCGGTTTTCTTACTGAACAACAAAAACAAGACATATTCTATAACAATGCAAAGTCATTTTTTGGTTTAAAAGAATAACTGCCATTAATATGAACTGTGCAAAAAACCAAATCAATTTTTCCTTCCCAGCCGTGTCTTCTTTTGCGAGACAGAGCGTCCTAATAAATTCGAAAACGCAAAAAAGTCATTCTGCATATTTAACCGTCTTGGTGCTGGATGTACGTTAATCAATTTTAGTTCTTAAATTCAACTTCAGAATAAATCCGGGCAGCTGTTCTGGACGAAAATACATAAAACGCTTCCTCCACCGGTTAGTTTATCACCAATATAAAATATAATGTGAATTGTAAAAGAAAAAAGTAATAAAAGAGAAAAGGTAATAGTAATAATAAGATTTAAGTAATAATTTCATTATGCAATGCTAAAGGACGGAATTCTAATACTCAACCGGCATAAAGCCCTGTCCGTTACCGGTAGGATGCATCTAAAAATATATTATGACCAATTCCCCCATTTCTGAGCAACTCAAACATGTGTATAATGTTTCTGATAAAGATTTAATCCAACTGAATCAGTTATTTGAAACGATACATGTGAAAAAGAACGAACATCTTTACCGTGCAGGTGAGATAGTCCGGTATGTTTACTTTGTTGAAAAAGGTTGTTTAAGACAATACTATATCAATAACAATGGTGAAGAACGTACCATTTATTTTAAAACCGAAAACGGATGGTGCAGCGAATTAGTAAGCTTCCTGGATAACAAACCCACCGAACTGTGTGTGCAGGCTTTGGAAGAAAGTACGCTTCAACGCATCAATCAAAAGAACTGGGTGTATGCTGTCACCCATATTCAACCTTTTACAATGGGTTTTATAAGGGCACAACAGGACACAAATTATATGTTGAAAAAAAGGCTTGCAGAAGCTACTGTTGAAACACCTGAAGAAAAATACCTTCGTTTTGTAAAAGAGGAGCCGGAATTATTGCAAAGGATTCCACTATATCATATCGCTGCTTATTTATCAATGACACCGGAGACTTTAAGCCGCATCAGGAAAAAAATTGCAGAAAAATAATTTCTTATCTCAAATCAAGGACTTTGCAGAAACAACAGAATAGTTTTGTCCTTCAAAAACAAATAATATGAAAAAAGAAACTATTCAAGTCGGCCAGGTAAAAATTGATTTTTTACTGGAATCAGCCGACACTAATGGCTCTGCAGCCATGTTTGAATTTACTGTTCCTGTTGGTGCAAAGGTACCCATCCCCCACTACCACGAACATTATGATGAAACCATTTATGGGTTGTCAGGTGTAATAACTTTCACTGTTGATGGTAACCCGATTGATATTGCACCGGGCGAAACATGTTTCATTCCCCGTGGAACTGTACATAGTTTTGACAATTTAAAACTAGTGGATGCCAAAGCGCTAGCAGTCTTAACACCAGCACTGCTTGGCCCTATCTTTTTTAAAGAAGTGGCAGAAGTTTTAAATGCAGGCGGCCCGCCAGACCATCAGAAATTAGGAATGATAATGAAAAAACACGGACTTGTTCCGGTTGTGCCAAAAATGCAAAATGTATAATACTCATAGCGGGAATATTGGTTTTGCTTCTCCTTCTCAGCCGTGTCTCCGTTTGCGAGACACGGCGTCATAGAGTAATAGTAAATTTATGAGTGGCAGTTCCTTCCCAGCCGTGTCTTTGTTTGCAAGACACAGCCTGGACTCAAAAACAAACTTAAAGGCTGCTAACCGTTTTGCACCAACATGAACAGACATCCAGCTTTATGAAGCATTTACCGTACTTATTTGTTGTTTTAAATATTAACCTGTAAATAAGTAGTTATGCAATTAAAAATTATCACCTTATTTGTAGCGCTTGTTCTTAGCACCGGAAATTTTGTTTGTGCACAAACGAGCGACTCAACGCTTATTATTAAGCTGTTAAAAGATGATTATGCCACAATGGGCACACTGGATATCCAGGCGCATGTGCACAATGTCACCAACGATTATTGCCTCATTGAACGTGGCCAAATATGGGATATTGAAACAGAATTGGATTCAATATACCGCAACCGTAACCGTTCTATTAATCGTTCAGATTTTTTCTCCATAAAATCCGTTAAGGTATCAGGCAATTTGGCTTACGCTATCTGGCATCTTCGTTCAGAATTTAGAGAAAACGGGAAACTTGTAAGGGAAAGAATATGGAACGAAAGCGGGGTGTTCCGTAAAGAAGATGGCTACTGGAAAATTGCATTAATTCATTCCAGTTTGGCACCACATAAATAAATGAAGGAGGAATTGGATATAGCACAGAGGAATAACCCGCTCTCCAAAGTCTCTTTCACAAAATATAAAACACAAACGCTCTGCAAAAGTCTCCTGACTTTGCAGAGCTATGCAATTGGTTTATCAACCAATTAAGATACCTTACTTTTTTATCAAAATAACGTCAAATTCTCCCAGCTTTGTATTCAACTACCCGAAGTATTCCCTCAGAAAAAAACGCCTATTTGCTAACCTGAACATGTTACCCAGGATATTTTTTTCCTTACTTCAAATTTAAAAGTTTATTCAACATACTTCAGCCTGCCTGTCGGCAGACAGGCATCCTATGAGTAGTCTTTTCCGCACCCTGGAACTGAATGCTACAGTTCTTCTTTATTTGTGTTGAGTGTGGCCTGGCTTAGTCTGCTTTTGAGGAGTGGCACAGACCGGCAGCTGCACAACAGTGCATAACACTAAAATTGTAACTGATTTATATAAGTTATACCATATAATAAAAAAATTATAATCAATATATTTGAGTTTGTTTTTGCAACCGGTTTTGGATTTTACTGTCTAATAGCAAATATGAGTAATGAAATCAATTCATTTTCTGACAAAATACTGGTAGAGAAAGTATTGGGTGGAAATACTCATGCTTTTGCAATTATCGTTAAAAATACAGAGCGCCTGGTAGCTCAGATTGTCCGGAAAATGATTGTGAATGAAGAAGATCAGAAAGACCTTGTTCAGGATATATATTTAAAAGCCTACCAAAAAATTTCATCGTTCAAATTCCAGTCTAAGTTATCTACCTGGATTGGAACGATAGCTTACCATACATCCCTAAACTATCTTGAGAAAAAGAAGATCGCTTTGGTTGATATTGATTCCGGCCATGAAAACAAATTTGTGCACTATGAAAATTCAGAAAAAGAACTGCACAAAGATGAAACAGTTCAAATACTGAATAACGAAATCAACAAACTTCCCCCATTGTACAAAACTTTAATATCACTCTATCACATTGAAGAGTTACCTAATAAAGAGATTGCTGAAATAACCGGTTTGCCTGAAGGGACAATTAAGAGTTATTTGTACAGAGCCCGAAGAATATTAAAAGACAATATTGTTAGCAATTATAAAGACCAATTTATATGAACACGAAACATTTGACAGACGAAGCCATCCAGGATTATGTTTTGCAGGAAACAACCGATTCTGAAATATCAAGGCATATTTCGGTATGTACCGAATGTAAATCAAAAGTGGAAGTATACCGGACTTTGATGAATACCATGTATAGTATCAAACCTGAAGTATTCCCGTTTGATGTTACAGAGGTGGTATCGCAAAGAATTGAAGTAAAAACATACAAAAGGAAAACGCTCGGTTCTTATGCTTTAGGTTTAGTTTTAAGTATTGTCATTTTAAGTGTTGTCCTCTATAGTTTATCCATTCTAAAACCGGTTTTACAGGTTTTTCATTCACTGAAAATGATTGATAATGCTTTCATACTGGTTTCAGCAATTTGTATTTGCGTATTCCTATTAAAAGATATTACAAGACAATATAAAGAAAAGGAAATGCTGCTCCTGCAATAAATTTTGCAACCGAAATATGAAACACCTGTCTAATAACATAAAACATTTAAATACCACAAAAAATGAATAGAATAATTTTATGCATCGCCGGAATTTTGGTTTCATTCATGGCCACCGCACAGGACAAGGCAGATAGCTTATCCGGCCACCTACAACAGGGACTAAATCAAAAAATTGCAGAACCTCAGAGCCAGGCACCTGGCAAGGAAATAATAGCACCTGTTCTTATTGTATGTCTGTTGATATTCCTGATTATAACAATTACAAAATATATTCTGGAATATCGTTTGAAAAATAAAATTGTAAACAGGGGTATTTCTGAGCAATTGTCAGCCACAATCCTTGGTAAGAACAATTACAATAAAACAGATGATGCTTTTAAATGGGCAATTTTACTTTGCGGCATTGCAATCGGATTAACCATTACCTATTATACCATGCCTTTAAATATCCACTCGCTGGCTATTATGGCCTTTTGTACAGGTGTTAGCTATTTAGCCTATTTCTTCTACCTTAAGAATCAAAAAAGATAAATTAAACCATTACATACAACAATGAAAAAAATCATTCTTACAACGGTCTGTACAATCATTTGTACGATATTAATTGCACAGAATTTTGACAAAGAAAAACTTGACAGGTATTTTGACACACTTGTGGTTCATCATAAATTCATGGGTAGTGTTGCTATCGCAAAGGGTGATACGATTATTTACTCAAAATCGGTTGGCTTTTCGGATGCTGAAAACAAAATAAAATCAAACGAGTTAACTGAGTACAGAATAGGTTCCATTTCAAAAACGTTTACATCTGCAATGGTACTGAAGGCAGTGGAAGAACATAAATTAAAATTGGATGAAAAACTCTCTAAGTATTATCCAACTATTCAAAACGCAGACAAAATAACCATTGAAGACCTGCTCTATCACAGGAGTGGTATTCACAGTTTCACCGATGATGAAGATTACGAAAGCTGGTGCACCCAACCCAAAAGTAAGCATGAATTGGTAGCCATAATCAGCAATGGGAAAAGCGAGTTTGAACCAGGTACAAAGTTTTCTTACAGCAACCCCAATTTTATCTTGTTATCGTTTATTCTGGAAGATATTTATGGCAAATCGTATGCTGTGTTATTGCAGGAAAAAATTGCTAAACCTATAGCACTGACCCATACATACTTTGGAAATCGGATTCATTCCAAAAAGAACGAATGTTATTCCTATGCTTACAACAAGAATTGGGTCAGGGAAAATGAGACAGATCCTTCTATCCCTATGGGAGCCGGAGGAATTGTATCTACTCCAGCCGATCTTGCAAAGTTTGTCGAAGCACTGTTTTCAGGGAAAATCATATCTGAAAAGAGTCTTAAATGGATGACTACATTAAAAGATGGTTTCGGCATGGGAATATTTCAAATACCATTTCATGAAACTAAAGGTTTCGGGCATACAGGAGCCATTGACGGATTTAGCTCTATGCTTGTATATTTCCCAGGCAGTAAGGTTTCATTTGCTTTGCTTTCTAATGGTAATAATTATAACAACAATTCAATTGCTATTGCCGCTTTGAGTGCTGCATTTAATAAACCTTATGATATCCCCGAACTCAATAAATATATAGTCACATCAGCAGAACTGGATAAATATACCGGGGTTTATGCAACAAAGGAATTACCACTGAAACTGACGATTACCAAGGAAGGGGACACGCTGATTGCGCAGGCCACTGGTCAACAAAAACTTCCACTGGAAGCGAGGAGTAAAAAAATATTTGCTTTTGACAGGGCCGGAATTGTTTTAGAGTTTAACCCCGAAAAGAATATGGCGGTACTCAAACAAGGAGGAGGAGAATTTACATTTACGAAAGAAAAATAATAGATTTCCGGAATCAGAAATAAAATAATAGCTATGAACTGGATAGCAGAGTTAGATGAACTTACAAGAACATTCAAGGAAAAATTCGGGCATTTGGGTGAAAAAGAGTTGAATTGGAAACCCAATCCCCAAACATGGAGTATTGCCCAGAATATTGAGCATTTAATTGTTGTAAACAAAACCTATTTTCCTGTTCTGACTTCACTAAAAGAGGGTTCTTACAAGGCTCCACTAATTGCTAAAGTCGGCTTTGTGGTTTCATTCATAGGCAAAACGGTCTTACATGCAGTCAACCCTGACAACAGGAAAAAGATAAAAACATTTCCGGTTTGGGAACCAACTATCAGTCAAATAAAAGGCGACATACTTCAGCAATTTGAGAATCATCAGCAGGAATTAAAACGTCAGATTGAATCATCGGAAGAATTTATTGAAAAAGGAGCAATTATTTCATCACCTGCTAATAGAAACATGGTGTATAAATTAGAAACAGCTTTTGACATCATAGTTACCCACGAACAGCGGCATTTAAGGCAAGCTTCTGAAATATTGGATAAATTAAAACAATTAGCTTCAGATAAATAATAATTATCCATTAAAATCATCTTACTTTTTATAACTAAATAAAACTTTTTCGATGAAAACCCTCTTTTGGTTATGTTGGATTGTTGAATTGATTGTTGTGTTTTGGTGGATTATCACAGATGCAAAGCAGAAGAATTTAGCACCCAATCCAATCAGTTATTTATGTTTATTTTATTTGCTGGGAGTAATCGCTATTCGACTGGGATTACATTGGATCAAACTTTCAAATATTATGGTAATAATACCAGGCATTCTGTTAATTGGATTGGGGTTAATCATCTTAATATCGGTATTATCCCGACAAAACTGGAACTGACTCACCGCCAGCAAAAGTCTGCAGAGAGACAGGATTACCGCAACAAAACATTTTGACTCACCTGAATGATGAAAAGTATTTCATTACTACTACTCTTATTCCCTGCAGTGTCAAGTTTCTTCTTAAAGGAACAATGTGTATTAATCCCTACAGAATAGATCCTGTATGTTTTCTTTTTAAGTATTGATAACAATAAACTTCACTTTTCACCTTCTGGCTAATACTTGTTAAAACATTTCTTTCTATCCTAAAGAAGATGCTCAAAAATTTTCGATTTTGTCCTGCCTGAGTTTTTGCAAGTATACTTTTTAAATTAATGCATTCTTATTGGCAAAATCCCGGCATTGAATGCACATACCTTTTAAGGCAACACAGGCTTACAATTTTTACAAGTCAGATATGTTATTGCAGGTATTTTCTGCGTACTATAAAGTTTTTATATTTTTGAGAGAAAGCAAGCGAGAATTCCAACGTAACAGAAAAACTTTCACTGACAAGCGAAAAACTTTTCCATCTTAAACCATCCCTCACAGTTCTCATTTGATAATTACCTGCTGAACAATTTGCGCTTTCACAAACAAAACTCCAAAGGTTCTTTTGCCCTATAAAGGCTAATCTGCAGTTGCCCAATGGTCCAGGCAAATCTTCAAGACAGGCGGGTTCACGAGTGCGACTACATTCCAATTGCATTAAAGCAAATGCTGAATACGCCAGTATCTGACACAGGTCTGCAGTTGTGGTGCTGTGTGATTGCTGAACTGATGTCCGGGCACTGCTTATTTTGTAATTGTGCAGGTGTAAGTAAGATAAGTAACATCAAGGCAGTAGGCCTGGTCTAGCATAAGACATTGCTACCAAAGCTGTACCAGGACTGAGGGGTCCCCTACATGATTATTATTGAGACTATTTCAGATTTCTGATGATTTGGTTCTGAGAGTTTGATTTTTTTTTCATAATATTACTAAACGCTAACAAAATCTTTGATCTTCTGTCCATAACTATTTTCAGGATGGATCAGTTCGCTGCCGGGCTTCATTTCTATGCTTGAGATTACTCGGAATATAAGCACAGAATAAAACCCTGTTCGTCGTCAGTGGCAAACGCAGAGCAACACTTTAGAAAATGGGAACTCATTTTTACATACCGAGCGAAAGACCGTTGAAAGATGCGGTGCAATATTTTTGGCAGGTAAACAGAAACAATTTCAATTGTAAACAAGAAACCATTGTGCCGAAAGGGGTTGTTGAAATCGTTTTCAACTTCTTTCCCGAAACTACATTCACAGGTAAACTATACAATAAAGATTTTACAATACCCAAAAGCTTCATACAGGGATATCATTACAACACAATTGAATTAGCTCTTCCGGAAAGCCAGTTTCTTTTTGGAGTGGTTTTGCATACAGCAGTTACCAAACATATTTTGAAGATACCGGCAGGCGAATTTGCCAGGCAGTGTATTGACTTAACGGAAGTGGATCCATCGTTCAATTCATTGTGGCATCAGCTTGCAGAGAAAAAAAACTTTAGTGATAAGGTTAGTCATTTATCGGACTGGTTACTTAAACGTATGTGTTGTTTAAATCCACGTGAACTTGCGCTGAATGAAATGTTTACTTTAAAAAGTGATATTGCCCTGTATGTTCCCAACCTATCTGAATGGCTTTGCTATTCGCCCCGGCACCTTTCAAGAATGTTTTATGAGCTTACGGGAATGAATACCGAACAAACTTTGCTTTATTTAAAATACCTTAAAGCAGTTAACCTTATCCACTATTCGGGCTTATCGCTTACGCAAATTGCCTATGCCTGTGAGTTTTCAGATCAGTCGCATTTCATAAAAGTTTTCAAATCGTTTACTGAGCTTACTCCCAACGAGTATAAAAACAGGAAAAGCGAAATAGCCTGTCATTATTTTGAGCATGTCCGTTAAATACAATTATACTAATTCACGTTTTGGCATTTTTATTTAAAAATGAACCAGCATTATGAATAGTAAAAACATCTTTTATATCTTGGCATGCATTTCTTTTTGCCTAATTATTGGTGCCGGCACTTATGAGCATTTTTCGGTATGGCCGGTAGCTTTTTCCGAACCACCTAAATCTCTTACGATATTTCAGGGCAACTATGCACTGCTGGCAGAACCATTCTGGAAGCTTATTCACCCGGTTACCCTTGTTTTATTTTTTGTAACATTAACGCTGAACTGGAAGACAGAAAGGAAAAAATACATATTGTTTACATTAGTTATTTACATTATTGCGGTGATAGCTACTTTTATTTACTATGTTCCGGAATTAAAAAGTATTATCGCAACACCCTTTGCAGATACAGTTGATGCAAATCTTCAGAAAAGAGGTAGTTTATGGATTACATTAAGTAAGGTAAGATTAACTTTTCTGTTCATATCAGCCTTTGTGTTGCTATTAGGTTTAACCAGACCTGATAAAAAGTAGAATTACAATTTGATGCTTTAATAGGTAAAGGACTCGCCCTTTCAATGATTGACTTCAAATCAACAAATACTTTACCTACGGAAAAGTTTTAACGATTAGAGTAATGTTTTGGCAATTTGAAAGTATTAAACCTACAACAGATGAACAGAAACTTGTTTTAAGTTAAATAAAAAAAATGAATTTTACACTACCACACACAATAGAAAGCGGCCAGGGTGAAAAAATGATTTTTAAAGAAATTATTAAGGAACCGGATGGTGATAAAGTGATTATTGAAGGATTCTGCAAACCCAAAGCAGGGCCGGCTATGCATGTTCATTATAAACAAGATGAAGCACTCACCGTAGTTAAAGGTAAAATGGGTTGCCAGATTTTAGGACAGGAACCGGTTTATTATTCTGTAGGGCAGACAGCCACATTTCAGAGAAATGTTCCACATCGCTTTTGGAATGCAGGTGAGGACGAACTTGTTGTAAGCAGTTGGGTGAAACCTGTAAACAGTCTTATTTTCTTTTTGACCGTCTTATATGCCGCACAAAAAAAATCGGGAACCGGGCGACCGGAAATGTTTGATGCTGCCTATTTAATGACAAAATATAAGCATGAATATGGTATGCCACAACTTCCTTCATTTGTAAAAAAAGTAATTATGCCAACAACATATTTTATAGGACGACTACTTGGCAAATATAAAAAATTTGATGGCGCTCCTGTGCCATTAAAATAGAAGTTACCTTTAAGATAAAAAGGCAAACACTCCCCCAACAAGTTTATTGTAATAGTTATTGAATTTTGCCCTGTTATAGAAGTAATAAAAAATATTAACCGGGGATTAGCTATATCCGGCATCTGAAAAAAACACAACACCTCTCAAAAATTCCACCCCAAAAAATGGCTATTCAAATTCTACTGGTACTTTTTATAACAGTTTTCAGTAAATCAACAACTTAGCTTATTATTCTTACGAGTTCGAAATTTTTTTTGAATAAAATGATATTTTTATTGTTTATCAATAAATATTTATTATTTTTGTCTTATCAAATTTAATTTCATCAATCATGACAAAAACAAACAACTTCGTATTTTGGGCCTTGTATACTGTGGCCTGGCTCATTTTTGTAGGTTTATGTATTGAAGCTGGAGGCTTACTTGTAAATTTCTTTTTCAGTTTGTATAAGCCCGAGTTTGTACAAAACCTTTATCAAAAGTTAGACTTAACTGAAATGTATAAAGAAAGTAAAGCGGCATTTTTTGGTATCTATAGTTTTATACTAATCATTTCAATTTTAAAAGCCTGCCTGTTTTATATTGTAATCAGGTTAATGCATAAAATGGATTTATCAAAACCATTTAACACTTATGTTGCAAGTAAAATTTCGCAAATAAGTTATTTTACTCTTTCAATTGGATTGTTAAGTTTTATTGCCAGGCAGTTGTCAAAAAATTTAATGCATCATGGTTTTGTACCCGATAACCTAAATCTATTTTGGGCCGATAGCCAGGCATTTATTTTAATGGGCGCTGTAATTTATATTATTGCAACAATTTTTAAAAAAGGAGTTGAAATTCAAAACGAAAACGATTTAACTGTATAACTATGCCAATCATTGTAAATTTAGATGTGATGATGGCAAAGCGTAAAATTTCTCTGAATGAACTTTCAGAAAGAGTTGATTTGACATTATCTAACCTTTCTATCTTAAAGACCGGGAAGGCAAAAGCAATCCGTTTTAGCACATTAGAAGCAATTTGTAAAGCACTTGACTGCCAACCGGGCGACATTTTAGAATATGAAAGCGATAAGAAAAAAACACCCAACCGCTAACAAAGCATTTGTAACAGCAGTGATTGCTTTTGTAATTTAATTTATTAATTATCAAAAGATGGTTAGGTTAGTAGTTTCTACTTCATTTTTAAGCACTAACTTCAAACCATATTTTCAAATAAATACAATTGTCCACTCAGGTTGCAAAGAGGCTAAGCAATTATTCGTTTTGTTACAAATTGGTTAGATTAAAAATGAGAACATTAATTACAATAGTCATTGTAGCATTAACTACAGCAAGTTGGGGGCAACAAACTTCTAAATTTGCTGACTCAATTAGGATTACATTTAATATTCCCGAAATAAGTTATGCTGTAATTACCGATGAATCTACTTTAAAAATGGCTGCCATGGGTAAGCATTCCGTTAATTTGCCCGACACTGCAACATTAGATGACCGGTTTCATATTGGGTCAAATACAAAAGCTATGACGGCTTTTATAATTGCTAAATACGTAGAAAAAGGAAAATTGCAATGGACTACAAAATTCTTCGATATTTATCCTGAATGGAAAGCAAAAAGTAAAGCCGGATATGCAAATATTACATTACAGGATTTGCTTTCTCACAGGGCAGGAATACAACCTTTTAAAGGCGAAAACGACCCCGAGATTCCCAATTTTAAAGGCAATAGTTTACTGAAAAGAAAGCAATTTGCACAGTTTGTATTAACACTTGATCCTGTAATACCCGACAAACAAAATCCTTTTGTTTACTCAAATGCTGGATATACATTGGCTACATTAATGGTAGAAAAAGTAACCGGTAAAAGCTGGGAGCAGTTAGTAGAAAAAGTATTTAATAAAGATTTGGCATTACATGTAAAATTATCCTGGCCTGAAAATCAAAAGCACAAAGATACCTGGGGCCATTCTTTTGAGAATGAAAAACTAATTCCAGTGCCATCAAACACAAATTATCATTTAGATTATACTGAGCCTGCCGGAGACTTAAACATAAAACTAAAAGATTACATCAAATTCATTCAATTAAATTTACAAGGGTTAAAAGGAAAAAATAATTATCTAAATGCAAAAACATATCAGTTTATACATAAAGGGATAGAAAACTATTCTTTTGGTTGGTACAATATTTATAAAAACGGAAAAGAATTTTCAACTCATCCGGGTACTGCAGGAACTTATTATACGCTTGTTCATATCGACAGGCTTAAAAACTTAGCATATATCATCTTTACAAACGCTTTCAATAACGATACTATACAGGGAGTGAGATTGCTTATGAAAAAACTGAAAGAAAATTACGGTAGCTAATAAGGTAGCTGGATTATAACCTTTTTTAAGAATAAAAATGTCCTTTAAATACAAGTTGTCTAATCTCAACAGTTGCATATTTGTAACCAATAAAAATATGAAACAGGTTATTTTATTTTTATCCTTAGCGTTGGCATGCGGACTTTTATTTACCAACATCTATAATTCTATGATTGACGCCAAATCATGGGGTACTGACATTCCCGGGTCAATAGAAACAGCAAGAGAATATTTTAAGGCTGTAAATCCGGGAAATTTTTTCAGAATATTCTCTCCAAACAACCAGGTTTTAGCTTTAGTAGCTTTGGTTTTATTCTGGAAATCATCACTTTCTGTAAGAATTTATTTAGGAATAACATTAGAGTTATATGTGTTAAGTGAATTATTTACATTTGCTTATTTCTATCCAAGAAATGACATTATGTTTAAAAACTCATTAACTGATATTGATGCTATCCGTAAAGCATAGACAGGATGGAACTCAATGAACTGGTTAAGATCATTTATTTTGTTTGCAGGAATTATTTTTTCGTTTATGGCATTACACAAGACTTACACTTCAAAATAATATTCAAATAAAAAAAAGAAAATTATGAGAGACATTATGTTAATACTCCATTTTATAGGCCTGGTTATGGGCCTGGGAACAAGTTTTGCACATGCATTCCTTGGAATGGCCGCCTCAAAAATGTCTAATGACGAAGCGACAAGATTTCGAATGCATGCACATGTATTAAGCAGAATGGGATATATTGGTATTACTCTTTTAATTATATCGGGCCTGTATTTAATTACACCTTACTGGCCTATTTTGACATCAACTCCATTATTAATTCTCAAATTAATTTTAGTATTACTGCTTGTTGTATTAATTATACTTTTAAGTATCACAGCTAAAAAAGCAAAAGTAGGTAATACAGAAGCTGAGTTAAAAAAAATGGAAATATTTGGTAAAATGACCTTTATTGTAGGGTTGATAATTTTAGGTCTAGCTGTTTACGTTTTCCATTAATCAACAACATTTTTGGTTAAATAAATACTGATGGTTGAAAAACTGTTGAAGAAAGATTTTTTGCATACTGGGATGATTTTTATTTAATATTAGGTTTTAGCATTTCTTGCAGGGCATTTTTTGTGGTTAGGTAATAAAAAAATGTGGAGTTGTACAGCTTCGTTGCAATAAAATATTTATGCAAATCCAAAAAATAAATAAAAACAGGTTTACTTTTTTTACAGCCATTGCAATGATAGGTATTATTGCTATCCTGGTTGGATTTTCAAAAACATTTATCATACCACTTGTTTCTGGAACAAAAACATGGCCGTTGACAATTTATGCTCATGCTTTCTTTGTTTTTGGCTGGGTAATCATTTTTTTAACTCAATCGCTTCTTATACAAAACAAAAAATATAAAATACATATATTCATCGGAAGGTGGGCAGCATTCATTGCAGTGGGGGCAGCTATTTCAATCATCCCTGCTTCACTTTTTCAAATCGAAAGAGAATTAAAAGAAGGATTAGGGCAAACTGCTATCTCATCTATTGTAGGTTCCCTCGCTTCAGCTTCTATGTTTTTGATACTGGTAACACTAGGCATATTGAACAGGAAAAGACCGCAAGTGCATAAAAGGTTCATGCTACTGGCAACCATACTTTTGATTTGGCCGGCATGGTTTCGCTGGCGCCATTATTTTCCGTCTGTAGAAAGGCCTGATATTTGGTTTGCGGTTGTGCTCTCAGATAGCCTAATTCTTGTTGCATTTATTTGGGATTGGCTGAAAAACAAATACATTCATCCTGCACTTTTTTACGGCGGCTTATTCATTATTGCAGAAAATGTCATGGAAATTTTATTGTTCGATAGCAAAGGTTGGAGAGTATTGGCAAATACCCTTTATACCATTTTTAATTAGTCTATAAAATTCCTGCATACGCATATTATGAGAAAAGCAACATGGTGCGATACTAATGCATAGTTATCGTCCAAACGGAAAACAACTTCTATTTAATGAAACTTTTATTATTTTTAATCTGCCGGGAGAAACTGCTGTCATGCTTTGTATCTCGCAAACCAGGACCAGGATTACAAAATAACAAATGATATAAATTTATCGCTACTTTTGGCTTTTCGAAGTTATATAAACAGTAAACTAACTCTCATTTAAAATCACTCCATCTTTGCTGTAGGTAATTTATATACTATTTAAAACTAAATTTTTGTATTCGCTAATAAAAACTGAAAATTCATTTTTTGTTTTCTCGTCTATTAGTTGACCTTGTTCATTTATTTTTCCTTTAATACCCTGAATTAATAAAGTTGTCTTGTCATTAAACTTTGCCATCACAGTTTTCATAATTAACTTAAGTTCTTCGTGCCCTTTTTGACCACTTGCTGATGCGGTAATGAGACCAATAATTTTGTTTGAGAAAACTGTTGTGGCAACACACCATTCAATAGCATTCTTAAGTCCACTTGGAATACTAAAAACATATTCTGGTGTGCAAATTATTATGCCGTCTGCTTTTGCAATTTTTGTTCTAAAGTTAACTATCTCTTTTGGTGGATTTTCATAGGTAATCTCGGGATCAAAATGTGGTAATGATTTTAAGTCATTAAATATGGTTACATTGAAAATATCTTCAGTTGAATTTGCAATAATCTCTACAAGCTTTTCGCTTGACGAATTTTTACTTGCACTTCCTATTATGGCAAAAATGCTTATTTTACTTGTCATTTAGCTAAACTTTAGTATGATATTCATTTCAAAAAAATATAATTATTTTTTGAACAACCCCGCCTTTAATTCTGAACCAAAGGAACCATCTTTAAGTTGCAAAAAGTTTTTCTTTCCCTGATCTTTATCAATTTCTACAACTCCGTTCAATTGAACGTTATCCATTTTCAGAAAGTCGTTGCTGATAGCACTACCCCCTCCATTGCCTGTTAAAATTGTATTACTGGTAAAAATGCAATCATGTATCCGGTATTGATGAATACTCTTATTATCCCTGATCCACCCTGCTTGTCCATTTGCAATGATATTGTTGTGAAATTCAAAGTCATCGCCTGTATTTGTTGTTGTCCATACACCACTGTAATTTGATTCAAATACTAAACAATAACGCATGGCATTATGATAGCTTGTTCCACCTTCTGCTTCCCAGAACACTACCGGGTTTTGGCAATTATAAAAGACACAATGATCAACAACCAAACCATGTCCGTTGGCGATTACGGCTACACGAATTGGAGATATGTCAACATTACCTGTAAATAAACATTGTGTAACAAGCAAATCATCTAAATTTTTTCCATTTCTCCAAATAGGATAATAACGACGATTTTGTTTACCATCTATATAATAATAAAGCGGGCTACCTGTAAATCTTAGACCTTGTATTGTTACATGGTTTACTTCAATGTCTATACCTTTTGATTCTTCTCCATTATTCTTAACCGGAATTGTTGGAATAATTGAGGTAAGAATCGGCATACATTGGGGATTCCAATCGGGGTCATCCGGTAATTTTTCCGCCTTTATTATTAACCTGTTTTCAGCACTGAATTTATTATTATTAAACAGCACTGTTTCTGTTAAAGGATAGATTCCTTCCTGAAGAATAATTGTAGTGGATGACCTGGTGTCACTGGAATTTACTCTCCTGGCAGCTTCTGCAATAGTTTTTAAAGGCTGTATTTTATTACCCGGATACGTATCATTGCCTGTTCTTGAATTTATATAAAATTCATCGGCAAATGCAACAAATGATAAGATAACAAATAATAGCGTAAAGGAAACTTTTTTTGACATAATCAATTTTTTCTCAAAGTTGGGAAGCCTGGTAATTTGTCAATGGTCATTTTGTAAAAGAAATGGTCATTCAGATATTTTTACAAGTTGTTACGATATTGCTGAGCAGTTGTACCGGTGATTTTTTTAAAAAAACGATTGAAATTAGAAGGGTCGGAAAATTCAAATTCATAAACAATTTCTTTGATGGATTTACTGCTGCGAAGTTGCCTTTTTATTTCAGTTATAAGCCTGTTATGTACCAACTGTTGTGCTGAAAACCCACTATATTTCCTGCAAATTTTATTAAGCTGATTTGCACTTATCTTTAATGAATTCGAATAGTCAGTGATACGATGGTTCATGATAAATTCTTTTTCGAGTAGAGAACGGAATCTGAAAAAGTCTGGATGAATATTTGTGCCGCTGTACCTGTGATATATTGTTGCATAATAACGGTTAAGAATTATCAGCAACTGATATAATAGAGACCTAAGCAGGTGACTGCTGTCGTTTTGAAGTTGTTTGAACTCGTGCTCAATGTTGTTCACCAACTTTATTGAATCTCTGAAGGCTTTAGGATGCATTTTCATGTTTGATGGATTGAAGTATTGATGGAAAAACGGAAAACGATATAGAAATAGATCATCAGCAAAAAATAAATTCAGAAAATCCTTTTCGAAGAAAACTGTATAACCCTTTACAGGTAACTTAATATTCCACCTCCGTATTTGCCCGGGGGATGTAAATATTACTGTACACGGTTCTACAGGAATTTTGTTTTCATCAAGAATAAAACTGCCTTCTCCTTTTTCAATAAAGAGAATTTCGTAAAAACTTATGCAATGAGGAGTATTATCTAAAACAAAATTTTTAAGAGATTCTATTCTGCCAACATCCAAAAGTAACTCTTTCCCATATTTGCGTTGAAAGAAATGATAGGTAGTAATAACTGGAAACGTATTTTTTTCAATGCTTTTCTTATGACTATTTTTTATCATGATGACAAGATAAAATTACCTCTGAAAATATACATTTCGTAAGAGGCAAATTTTCAAACAACTTTATTTACCTAAAGCTGCAAAAAAAAGTGAATGCTTTTAAAAGGGCTGCGTGTTATATATCAGGTACGATTTAAAACTCGTTTTAGTTTTATTTTTTTTATCAGGGAATCTATAGAGAAACCACCTCCTCCGGTAAGCATTAAGGAAACTAAACCGGCAATATATACCAAATTAATTTCGTATCCTGGAGGTCCAAACTTCGGGCCTTCAGGAGTTAATCCAATTGTATTTACAGAACTAAAACCGTATTGAAAATGAATAGTTAACATTGCAACAAGCATTGAAATTATCAAGGGTACTGCAGTGATTACTACAAAGAGTCCAAGCAAAATAAAAATTCCGCCAAATAGCTCAATGTATGGAAATATATTAGCAGTAAAATGTGGAAATGGCACAGATATTTGCCTGAACAACTTTTCAAGTCCCCCGGTTCCCCGACTGATTTTCGCCCAGCCATGTGCCATAAATCCAAAACCAATTATTAATCTTAAAAATAACGGAGCAAAGTTTGAATATTCATTTTTCATAATTGTATTGCTTTATTTTTTATCAAAAGTGATCTCAAACAAATTGAGACACTCGTTGTATATAAATGTGAAAACTGTAGTTCTTTTTAAAATTTTGATATGTAACATGTAATAACCAATGGTAGTTATTATTTTAATTTCCATGGTGGGTTTAACCTGTTGTCCCCTGCGTAAAATAAAATCAATTGATTGTTGTCAGGGTCTTTTAATCTTGCTTCTCTCCATAGCCAGGTTTTGTCGTTTGGCAATTCATCAAATACCACACCTTTGTTTATTAGTTCCATAACAACCTCGTCAATAAATTTACACTCAAAATAAATGTGTATTCCCTCACCAATGGGGAGCTGATTGACAAGTTGAATTGATAAAGTTGAATTTCCATCAGTACAATGAAACCTGGCATAATGCGGTAGATCTTTTACTATAAGTTTCAGCCCCAATGTTTCGTAAAACTTAATTGCCGGGGTCAGGTCTTTTGATGGAATTGTAATTTGATTTAAATTCATTTTTATTTTGTTAAGTCTTTAGTTAAGATTATCATGTGTTTTGCCTGCAACCCATCTTCATAAATCGGTTCTGGATAGTTGTTAATAAAAAACCATTTAATAATATCAGTAATTTCAAACCCGTGTTTTTGATATAAATAAAGTGGACCAATACTTGAATTTGCAGTCCCGATAGAAAGTTTTTGATATTTTCTTTGTTTAGCTGTTTTAATCACATTTTTAATTAAATAACTACCAATACCCTGCCCTTCTAATGCCGGTTTAACAGCAATATTTTTAATTTCTGCTTCCACCATTGTTATTGGGAACAATACAACAACACCAACAGTTTCTCCATTCTGGATTGCTACAAAAACATCAGACTGTTTTAGATATTTATCAACTAACTCTTTTGAAGGGTCAGCAAGCAATAAAAACTCATAAGGAAATGATTCCTTCTTACTAAGCTTTTCAAATTTCATATTCCTACCATTTCTGTTCATTGAATCTTTAGTCTGAAATTTTTGATTGATTGTAAATTTTGTTTATTGCAAATGATACGATAAAAATGTTCGAGATGGTTCCTACATACCAGGTTTTCAAAAACATTAAGTCAGGCGTGAATTTCTAAACTCAGTGATTTTTTCTCCTGATTTCATTTTAAAAAATCTGCTGAAATGTGCGGGACTCTCAAATCCCAGTTCATAAGCAATTTCTTTGGCAGTTTTCGTTGTGTAGTTTAGGTATCGTTTTGCTTCGAGTAAAATTCTATTCTGGATTAATATTGATGGCGATGGTAGTTTTAAAAGTGTGAATGCATTACTGAGCGTTTTTGGAGCCTTATTCAATAAACGGGCATAGAATTTAACTTCATGTTCCTTTTTGAAATATTCTTCAAGCAGCAATGAAAATTTCCTTATCAGATCCATTTTATGATCAGGAAACTGTTGATAACTATCACTTTGGCGTTTTGCAATCCTTGTTGTCATTATTATCAGCCTTTTTAATAGGCTCCGGAGCATTTCTCCCTGAAAATTATCATTTACCGCCAGCTCATTTAAAAAGATTTTCTCCATATGGGATATTTCAGTCGCTTCAGCTTTGCTTAATTTAATAAACATTGGATGCCGAATGCCATAAAAGAGAAAACCTACACAACCAACCTCAGCATCATGATCAACAATACAATAGAATTCACGGTTAAACTGCCATGCGGTAATATTTTCCGGATGCTCAAAAATAAAATGCTGATTATAAACTAAAGGGAGAATGCATTGCCCGGGCATGGTGTAAGTGACTTCATCTATAATAACTTTTTGCATACCACCTTTGTTATAGGCGAAAGTGTTAATAGGATATTGAACCGGATTTCTTAACCCTTTACCCGAAAACAATTCGTTATTACAGTGAATAACAAATCTACCCGAAGTGGTATTTTCAGAAAATTCTTTGATCATAATAGCAAAATTATAATTCGTTCTTAATTCATAATTCACTCACCATTTGTAGTATTTAAAAATGTTTCGCCATCAAAAGGTCCTTTCTACAATTTCCAGTTACTTTAAAACCAAATCTCCTTCATTATTTTCTCATTAATGCTTCCTTGCCAATAGTGATCAATTGCTTTTCATCTACATATCCTGTTTGTTTCATTACCATTTTACCCTCAGGATTAAAGAACAATAATGTGGGATACGAAAATACGTTCCATACGTCTGATAACTCTACCCCTTCCCCTTTCTCCATATCAAGAGTATAATTGATGAAATTCCTGTTGAAAAAATCTGCTGTATCTTTACTTTTAAATGTAACATCTTTAAGTTGTTGGCAAGGTCCGCACCAACTGGTATATGCATCTACAAATATATATTTGCTATTTTTCAATGCATCGGCTGCAATATCTTTCCACTTTCCACTTGAGAAGATGATTTCCTTTTTTGCTGTTGATAAAAAGTATTTTGTTTGCCCCTGTGCATAAACAATATTAATTTTCATTAACGAAATAAATAAACACAGGACCAGAACAATGACACTGCGATGAATTTTGTAGCTAAACATAATTGCAATATTTACTGGTTTTTCCCAATCGTGAATGCCACTGCTTTCAAAAGCTCCGGATTTAACCTTTGTTTAAAATCCGGATTAATATACTCAAACTGAATTCTTCCCATTTTATCGAGTATGAACACTGATGGCACAGGAAGAAGAAGATCAATGTCCTTACCACCTGTAGTTTTAGGCAGCATATCCCAATAACCTTTCGGAGCCTTGAAAGCAATACCAACTTTCTTTATCAATGTAATATCTGCATCAGAAAGTAAGGTAAATCCTAGTTTTTTCTTAGTGGACGTTTTCATTAGTCCTTCCGGAGCATCCGTACTAACAGCTATCAATTGATATCCCATCTTTTCAAGTTCAGGAGCAGCTTCCTGCAAACCGGAAAGTTGTTTAGAACAATATGGGCACCACCCTCCACGATAAAATATCAGGATAGTTTGTTTTTTAGTCACAGCACTACCAAGGTCAAATTTTTTCCCGTATGCATCGGACAGTACAGCCTCAGGAATTTTTTCCCCTGTAAGCAGCGGACTAATATCCTCTGGATTTTGAGGAATCATGTAGAAATCTTTGGTCATTGTCTTTTTATCCATCATTTTCGATGTTTCATCTGAGGAATTCATCATTTCCTGTGCATTTACGCTTCCCATCAAAGAGCAAAAAAATAAGAATGCAAATGCTAACATTATACGTGATCTGATAATTTGATTTTTCATTTTACTTTTTTTGTTTTTATACTAATTAAATGAATAGTGATGTTATTACTTAGTTGATGGTAACTTTGATAATATTACTAATGTCTGGTAATGTTGTAAATGCATTGGGATTAGGTACACTTTCTATAGCCTTACTTTCCACTAATGGAGTTCCTGCTAAATTAAACTGAGTGATACCGGCACCCGGGAACTGATTAATTGCTGTACCATCATCATAAAGTGCAAGCGTTGATGAAATGTCTCCTTTCTGAGCTGCATCAATTCCATTGTCTTTTGAAGCGAAAAACCAGTCGTTAGAGAAGCCATACATGGTGGCGATTGCCAGGCGATCTCCTGTTGCATAACTAAATTGTTGCGTAACTCGACCTCCCGGCTGGTCTCCGATTTTTGGTAATAAAATGTTGGTAGTAGGTTCCGACAAAACATAAACTTGTTTTACCCCATTCAATGTTTTGAGGTATGCAGCCAATCCATTTGCATCACCTTTTTGTGCCAAATCTTTCAAACCCTTTCCACGATCTAATTCACCTATCTTATAAATTGGGTTATCTATACCGCTATAAATAACAACCAGTACTGGAGACAACGGAGTAAAAATACCAGTTTGCCCTGCAATATAATTGCCGAGAATACTATTATCCCCCATTTCAGCAATATTGGTTAAGCCGTTAGCACTAGGCTTACCTGCTTCATAAAGTGAGTAAGGTTTTAAAAGATTTCCACCTGCAATATAGGAGATCGCCCATACCCCCGGACTGAATGGTGTAGGGTTGGATGTACCACCGGAAGTATTTGTTATTGTCAAGGTAAAAGTAGAATTCCCTTCGTAATGCAGCATCAGTTTCATCAGTAAAGATGCATCAGCATAAGTATTTCCCTGATCATCTGTTCCTTTTACTTCTACAATGTTTTTGGGCGTTATTTCAGGAGTACCCGGATGCACAACCGCCATACCGGGTGCCTGATTAATGCGGGTGCCATTATCCCATAGCCTTACCTGAGAAGATACATCTCCTTCTATTGGATTCCCATTATCCTGGTATACTTTTAAACCGGGATTTGCTGGAGCAAAAAATAAATCATTTGACCAACCATACATTGTTGCAAATGATATATACTGTCCTTTTGCCGCTGAAAATTGAAATGATGCTGATTCACCAGGCATAATTAATGGAGATACTCCTGTATTCTTAAAAGTTCCGGATTCTACCAATGGTTTTGAGTCCAGAACATTCTCAACTGAAATACTTGAGTTATATGTCTGGGACATATTCTCATCTTCCTTTGTACATGCAGTCGCAAGTAAAGTCAAGATGGCTAAAGCCAGCACTAAAATGTTTTTTTGTTTCATGTCTAAATTTCCTTTTGATTATTTAAATTGTTCACGAAAGTAATTTTGGATATACCCAGAAGAGTATCTGTTCTTCCCGAAGTATTGTAGATATTTCCTTTTAGAATTTACTTAACATTTAAAACCTCATTAAATCAGATAATGTATATGACTTACTTTAATTCTATTTATCATTATGATTCAACTTGGCTTTAGAAATTTTTTATAAACACTTGTACAGTACCAGTCTTTCGAAATTTGTAGGTTTAAATAACTTATATCATCGCATAAATCAATAATTATATTTCATGAAATGTTTCGCATTGATCTATTTTGTCTCTACTGCTTTTTCTTCAATACAATCTTATACTATGGAATTGACCTAAGAATTTTAAACATTACCTAAATAGAGAAAAATTATATTATATTGCCATATAAAAAATAGCAACTTTGCTATACATTTATATTTTACTGATCGGAATTAGCTGTTTGCCACTTTTATTTTTTTTAATTCAAAGAACGGGATACCAGAAAATTATCAAAGAAGGTGTACAGACAACAGCAGAAATAAAAAAAGTGAGGACAACAAGACTTTTTAGAGGTCCAACTTTTGACCAGGTTGATTTTTGGTATCTGCCACAAGGTGCCAACCAATACCGTTCCGGTACATTCAACGCAAAACCGGGAAAATATAAAGTGGGTGATAAACGGGACATGTATTACCTGCCCCACAAACCTGAAAAATATTATGTGCCGGAGAGTAAATCTGCAAAATGGATATTGCTTATTACACTGGCATTAATAGCCTTTGTGATCTTTGCCTGTTTTAAAATTGATAAAATGGCAGGCTTATGAAACAACAGAAAATCCTTTGTATGGCAAAACTAAAAAAAGCATTCGGGAGTACTACCCTATTTGTATTGGCAGTTTTTTGTCAACTTTCTTCTACGGCGCAGTTGCAGGAAGTAGAAACTTCTAAAGCCAACTGGGTAACCGTGGGCGAATTAAAATGGCTATCCAATACAAAAGCCAGTTTGAAATATTCTGCCAGTGGAAATGATACCACCTACCAGCTTTACATGCAGGATGCAGTAAAACTGAAGAACAACAATGACAGAACCATTTACCAGTATTTCACAATCAGGTTTAGTGGTGAAGACAATACTTTAGATAAGTTATACGATTTACTGATTGCTTTTTTTGATAACGAAAACTGGAAAAACAAACAATACGAAAAAACTTTCCGGCTGGGCGATGAAATGGTATTGGTGCAGCGTTTCCCTAAGGTTACAACCAAAGCAATTGTTTTAGCCACTAAAAACAACAGTATTGTATTTACAGAAAAGGAATTGAAAAAATTATTTGGCAGGTAATATCTCAGGTATATAGATAGTTTAAGAAGAAATACATTAATACGAACTCAATTTTTCATTATGAGAAAAATATTAATAGCACTACTTGTTACAGTAACACTTTTTAGCTCATGCAACAAGGTAACCAAAGAAAAAACAATTCTTGTGGTTCTTGCTCACCCGGACGATGAAGATGCAATGGGTCCCTTACTCGCAAAATATGGTAAGCTTGGTAAAGTTTATTTAATCATAGCTACAGACGGACGGCTGGGAATTAAGCCCGGGTATCCTACAGGAGATTCTTTAGTTGTACTTCGGCAAAAAGAAAGCCAATGCCGTTGTAAAAAAATGGGTATTGAGCCTCCTATATTTCTTGGCTTTCCCGACGGCTTTGATACCCGGAATGGTGTTGGTGCTTACCTGGATCAATCAATACAATTGAAAGAGCTATTGACACAAAGAATAAAGGATATAAACCCAAGCCTTATAATAACATTTGGCCCGGATGGTGATACGGGACATTCTGATCACCGAATGATTAGCAATATGACAACAGAAATTATTTTAAAGGAAGGTTGGGTTGAAAAGTTTCCCCTTTATTATTTAGGATGGACAAAAAAAGATGATGAGAAATTCAAAATGATTGGAGGTCTGAATACAGTAAACAAAAAGTATTTAAATGTTGCAATCAGTTATACGCAAGAGGAGGAAAACATCGCCATGCAAGCCATTTGGTGTAATAAAAGTCAGTTAACAGAAAAAGAAATGCAAGAATGGATAGACGTTGAACAAAAAGACTCGTCTAATACCTTTTATTTTCGTCAACTGGCATTATCCACCGAAAAGAAAACTGAATTTTAAAAACTAAAATCTTGATTTATGCGAAAATATTCTTTTAGTCTTTGCTTATTGTCTTTCACAGTAATATGTAACCAGGCAATGCAGGGTCAGATTAAATATCCTGATGCAAGAAAAGAGCCATTCGACACGGTTATTTTTAAACAAAAGATCAGCGATGAATACTACTGGATGAGCCGTAAAAATAATGAAACCGAAATGCTTGCGTTTAGCAAAAAACAGAGCGAGCTTACACGGCATGTGCTGGATAGTGTACCGGGAACCGAGTGGCTACAGAACCAATTGGGTGAAGTATTTGATGAATTGCAACCTGAAATATGGGCATTAAAACCGGCAGGCGGATATTTATATTATAACAGGGATATTCCAAATAAAGGAACAACCCTTTGCCGCAGAAAAACTGTTGATGCAGAAGAAGAACAATTGTTAAGCCGTGTAAAAATTAATGGGCAATCCTATTCCATACGAAAAAAAGTTTTTGCTTACCACAAACCTTTACTGGCGCTTATGCTGACACAAAACGGTGAAACTAATCCTCAGATTCGGATTTTTGATTTGGATAAAAAAGAATTCCTGAAAGACAGCATTGCTCCCGTAATGTTCAATGATTCAAGAGGAGTGTCTATGAACTGGTCGCCTGATGATGCCATGCTGTTTTATACCCAGGCACCATCTACAGATATCACTGCAGAAAAATATTTTAAGGGAAAAATTAAACAGCATATAATCGGTGAATTACAATCAAAGGATAAAACCATTTTTGGCTTTAGTGTCAATAATACCATTTCACTTACGCCGCAGGAAACACCCTATATCTACAGTTTCAAAAACTCCCCATACTTAGTGGCACGTATCCGTTCCGGCAAGGGCGACAATTATGCTTTTTCCGTTCATTACACCCAACTAAATGGTCCGCAAACCCCATGGAAAAAATTGAAAGATTATATCAACCTGGGCGATGCATTTGATGCAAATGATAAATTTTTGTATGCAGCTACCACCGGTAAACCACGATACCGGATTGTGAAGATAGATATGTCAACAGGCACTACACCGGAGGAATTTTTACCGGAACAGGAAAATGTAATTGCAGGAACAGACGACCAATACAATAAAGCAATCATTGCCGGGAAAGATGTGTTGTATGTGCTGATGCGAAAGGTTGGCGACATGCATATATTGAAAGTGGATTTAAAAACAAAAGAAACAATGTCACTACCGTTGCCATCAAAATCAACTTTTAAACAACTGGCATTGATGAATGAAAATGATTTGTTGTTTTGCCAGTCATCCGCCATTCAGAGTGAATTGTTCGGGTACTACGATTTTAAAACAAACCGGGTACAGCATTTTCCTTTTGCCAATAAAGTGCTTAATAAATCCGGAGAGCTGAATACGGAAGTACTTTACGTTTCATCCCGTGATGGCAAATCAATTCCTGTATCTGTGGTCTATTCAAAAACAACCGACCTGAAGAATAACAATGCCTGGCTGATTGAAGCTTATGGCAATAGCGGCGCATCGCATGATTTATCCTTTGATCCTTACATATATCCCTGGATTAAATCCGGTGGAGTGTATGCTTATGCTCATGTGCGTGGTGGTGGCGAATTGGGTGATGACTGGTACAAAGACGGGCAGTTCCCGAAAAAAATAAATTCCGTCAACGACATCGTGGATATTGCCGCCTGGCTTTCAAAAAATAATTTTTCGTCCGGTTCCAAAATAATGGTGATGGGCGCCAGTGCCGGAAGTTTTCTTGTTGGCAATGCAATCAATCAACGGCCCGATTTATTTGCAGGAGGTATTTTTATTGCCGGACTTCCTGATATGGTTTTATATACAGGTGCAGCCGGTGGCAGGGAAGAAAAATCAATTGGTCCGAAAGATACGGAAAAGGGTTTTGCATCCAATTACGAACTAAGCGCATTATATCATATTCCACAACAAAAAGCTTTACCGGCTATGCTGGTCATTCATGGTGCTACCGATTATATTTTAGATATACAGCCGGCAGCAAGGTATGTGGCGAAGTACCAGGCTTCGCAAGAAGGAAGCAGGCCGACTTTATTCCTGGTGAATTGGGAAGGCGGGCATACAACAATGGATCCCAATGAACCGGTTTATATTTTGAAATTTGCTTTATGGCAAACCGGTCATCCGGATTTTCAGTGGAAAAAATAAAAACTATACGGCACTAAAAAAACACTTCAATAAATTCATTGAAACAAGTAGTTTTGAAGAATGTTTTTCATTGCTGTCATTATTAAATAAAATATAGTAGGCAGCTTTCAATTAGCATGGTAAACTGTCAAAGATTTTTGTTGGCTTCTCCTAAATTTAACCGTATCACCGCTCAATCACTTACTAATTCAACTTTAATAGAGGTACATGGTGCGTAACATGCCGCCATGTATGCCGATGATTGAACGAGACAAATCGATAAGAATTTTTCTTAAACCCAAATAATAAACCCAACTTATCTTGTATAAAAGAAAGAAATAAAATTAAATTTATCATGGAAAACCTTTCGGAGAAGTTGAAATAAGCTGTTATTATTTTATACAACTGGCGTTGTAAGTAATAAGAATTAGGTGAACAATTTTTGAGTTTTAGTTCTTAATTTCAACAAAATAAATAATCGGGAATATGTTTCATACAATAGAAACAAATTTGTAAAAATTTATAGTTCTATTCATAAACTCCTACCCTATTTGTAACTAAAACTAAAACAAAAAAAATCTACTTATCTAACTTATGAAAATAACTAAATTATTTAAAGATTTTTTTGACAGTGAAAAAGCTGGTGGGTTAGTTTTAATTGCATGTACAATACTGTCGCTTTTACTGGCCAACTCAAATTTTGGAACAAATTATCACAACTTTTTTCAAACCCAATTGGCAGGGCATAGTTTTGAACATTGGATTAATGACGGGCTAATGACAATCTTTTTCTTACTTATTGGTCTTGAGTTAGAAAGAGAAATATACAAGGGCGAACTTTCAAACATAAAAGACGCATTATTGCCAATTTTTGGTGCAATAGGCGGCATGATTATTCCGGCAGCATTTTTTTTACTTTTTAATTTTGGAACCGCAACACAATCCGGCGCAGGTATTCCTATGGCTACAGACATAGCTTTTGCCCTGGGCATTTTATCATTATTAGGGAACCGGGTTCCAACATCACTTAAAGTATTTTTAACCGCTTTAGCAGTTATTGACGATTTGGGAGCAATAATTATCATTGCCATTTTTTATACAAAAACACTATTATGGACAAACCTGTTTATTACACTTGGAATATTTGTATTGCTTTTAGTATTTAACAGGCTAAAAATAAGAAACCTTATTCCTTATCTTATTGGTGGCATAGTGATGTGGTATTTTATGTTGCATTCCGGTGTTCACGCCACTATTACCGGTGTATTAGTGGCTTTTGCCATTCCATTTGGTAACGGCAACGAAAGATCATCTTCATTCTTACTGCAACATTTTTTACATAAACCTGTTGCCTTTATTATTTTACCAATTTTTGCATTAGCAAATACGGCCATTATTTTAAATGGCAATTTTTCGCAAATATTAACCGAAAATTATAGCCTGGGAATTGCCCTTGGGCTTATAGCCGGAAAACCATTAGGCATTTTCTTATTGTCGTTTTTATCAGTAAAATTTGGATTTTGCAAACTTCCCGGCGACCTTAATTGGAAAACTATTTTTGGAGTTGGTTTATTAGGCGGAATTGGATTTACCATGTCAATTTTTGTAACCTTACTTGCATTTGATAATGAAACAATAATAAACAATGCTAAATTGGTAATTCTTAGCTCATCATTAATTGCAGGGCTTTTAGGGTTTATAACATTAAAACTAACTTTAAAAACAATAGTGAATAACGAAAGTTGATTTATACATATACATTGAAAATTTGTATTTATTATTATAATCATTTTAGCATCACAATCTTTAAAAACCTTACATAAATAAATTTATTTAGTAATTAAAAATGAATATTGAACTGTTATAAAACACTTTATGAATATCACTACTAACTTTACAAAGATTACATACACGGTATGGATTATTTTTAAATGATTAATAACTGAGAAGATGGTATAGACATTTTTTTGCAAAGCCCGGATGGGTACTGCATAGAAGTAAATAGTGTTGAATAAAACTGATTGTGAAATAATAGCAAGACTTCTTAAACCAAAAATAATTATTAAAGACAGGTGAGATAAATTTAAATTAACTTACCATTGCATAATGATTAAATTAAATTGAATACTTATGACTTATAAATTCAAATTTACTCCTTTTATAATTGGCATTTTTCTAACGATGGCAACCTTTGCACAAAAATCAACAGTAAAAGATTACCTGGGTGTTGCCGGCCCTATTGCTTTTGATAAAGGCTCTTATAACCTGGCATGGACATCTCATCCAACGGATAACTATTATAAACAGGAATACCTTTCTAAAGGCGAAAAACTTGAAAAATTTAAACGCCTTATTCTATTCGAAGTTCTTGTTGCAGACAAAACATTGCAGGATATTGTTGGCGCAAAAATTGCAGAACTCAATAATATAAAAGCTACTAATCCCTTAGCTCAGTACCAGGTATTTAAAAAAACAAACGAAATAATGCTTGATTTCCTGGTTAGTGAAAATACACCGGATGGAAAATCGGTAAGTATTATTGAAAGAAATGTATATCGCTACAAAATTGTAACAGTAGCAAAAGGGCATAAAGCTATTTTGTTGTTTGGTGTAAGCGACAGAGCTTATGGAAATGATGTAGATAATTTCCTGGTAAAATTAAAAGCAAAAGCAAACGACTTGCGTAATGCTGTTGGTACATTTAATATTCCTGCAATTTCTATCGCAAAATAATAAAGTTATCATTAAATTTTTAAGTATAACAGGAGTATGAATTTGTTTTTTTGAAGTTAAGATGCGTTGCTGTAAAGTAACCCTCAGCAATATCAAATTAATGTATATAGAGCCTGGTAGTATTGCATAACCCCTACTCTATTTACTCATTAACTTTTTAGAAGGTTGAATGTTTTTTGTTGAAACATTTCTATTGACAATTTTAATAATTTACCTTTAATTTGACTTTTATTTGATAGTATTTAAAAAAAAGACTACTGTTGCATAAAACGGGATAATTTGAAACAAAGTTTTATGTTTTACAAAACAACCCTTACCTATTGAAATTTTGCTTTCCCTAACTGTTACCTGCATTTGTATTTTACAACATTTAAAAATTCATTTAAACATTTATAATAACAAAGTTTAATCAGCAATTATTTTGAAGTTGTGAAAAAGAAAATGGAAATTCTGAACATCGAAACATTGGAAATGTTTGAAAGGCTTATTAATCGTGATACAAAGCCTTATGCACTTGATATGCTTGTAATGCCCGGCACACTTGAAGATAAACACAAAAACTGTGAAACAATACCGGCGCTAAGAAGACAATTTAACCTGATATATCTTTTATTACAAGGCGAGCATGATGTAAAACTTGGTGCAGACCATTTGCAACTAAACCCTAACGACCTGGTAATTGTTCCTGAAAATACACTTTATGCCAGTGATCATATAAAAGAATGTAAAGGATATTGTATTCATTTTAAAACCGAATTTTTAAAACCCCAGCTAACAAAACCTATAACTGAAGAGTTTCCCTATTTTCATTTTGATGCGCCACATATCTTAAACCTAACAAAAGATGAAAGTGAGATAATACAGGGAGCATTTAAAAATATTATTGATGAATATGAACGTACTTCTCCCGAAAAAGAATTCCTGCTCTGTAATCTTATTCTTATATTATTACTGAGAGTAAGAGAAATTTACAGAACACATGTAAAAGTATTAAAGAAAAATAGTAACAGGCGTGAACAACTAGCCAATAGTTTTAAACTGTTAGTTGAAAAACATTTTATTGAAAAAAGAACTGTTAATGATTATGCAGAGATGTTACATATTTCGCCTAAACATCTTTCAGAAGTTGCAAGCGAAATTTTTGGGCGTTCGCCTTTGCAAATAATACACGATATTCTATTACTTGAAGCAAAAGTACAGTTAAAGGTTACCGATAAATCTGTATCAGAAATTGCCTACCTGCTTAAATTTGACGATCAACCTCATTTTACAAATTTTATTAAAAAAAGAACTGGTGTATCGCCCCAGGAACTTCGCAAGAAACTCTGATTTATTCATACATTACCGAATAATTTACAATTCTGCCCCTTCTACATTGTTTTTATTTGCATTATAAAATTTAAAAACAATGAATACAACAACAAACATCTCAAAAATGGCTGAATGGAAAAACTTCAGTAAAGCTGATGAAGTAAGAGAATTTCCAAAAGGTAGGCTTGAACTTTTAAAAATTGGTGGAGCCACTATTGGCCGGGGTATTTTTGAACCAGGCTGGCGATGGCAAACATCTGTTAAACCAATTGCAAATACCCATAGCTGCGAAGCGCCGCATTTTCAATACCATGTATCAGGCATTTTACATGTGGTAATGGACGACGGAACAGAATTTGATTGCAAACCCGGTGATGTATCATTGTTACCGCCCGGGCACGATGCATGGACTGTTGGTAATGAACCTGCGGTGGTAATCGATTTCCAGGGAATGATTGACTATGCTAAACATCTTTAACATCTATTTATGTGTAAATTGGGCAGAGAAAATATGATCACTCTGCCCAATTAAGTTTTTTTAAATACTATTAAAAGTATCAATATAATATTGGTAACTGTACGCTGCCATTATCATAATCTGTATCAAATTCTCACTCTTCCTTTTATCCTTCGCAAATTTTTATTTATAAAACTTAGTTTTTAAACCGGTAGCTGAATTTACCTTTTACTTCTTAAACGCAAATTTTCAATCTGCAACAAAATATTGTATTTTAGTTTTTACATCAGTTTGTTATTTTAGCTTGAAATTGAATTAGGAAACAAATTTTCCGGCTTTTACAATTGCCATAATTATTAAAAACAAACTTTTTTTAAAAAAGTAAAACCTAAATGATTAATAAACCTAAAATAACAACTATAAAGTTTATAAAAATAATGCTGATAGCTTGTTGTATTTCTTTAACAACACAGGCACAAGTTATTTTTCAGGATGCAGAAAATGGAAAGTATGGCCTAAAAGATGGCAATGGCCAGGTAATAGTTGAACCAAAATATAATATGCTTTATGAGTTTTCTGAAGGCTTTTCGGTAGTTCAATTAAACCAAAAATGGGGATACATTGATTCAAAAGGCAAAGAATTAACAACTCTTAAATATGATGATGCCCGGGATTTTTCAAACGGTATGGCTCGTGTAATGATTGGTAATAAGTGGGGATATATTAATAAAACGGGCAAGGAAGTAATACCTTTTAAATATGAATGGGCAGGTAATTTTTATGACGGTTTAGCTACTATTAAATTAACCGGTAAATATGGTTGTATTAACAATACCGGCAAGGTAGTAATACAAACACAATATGAAAATGAAATTGAATTTACCGAAGGCCTTGCAGTGGCAAAACACCAGGGTAAATTTGGATTTATTGACATGAAAGGAAACATAATAATTCCTATAAAATACCAGGTAGCCAAAAAATTTACATTTGGATTGGCGCCTGTTGGCTTTAATAATAAATGGGGTTTTCTTGATAAAAAAGGTACAGTCATCATACCATTTAATTACGAAGCAGTTTTTGACAAGTTTACAAATGGCATGAACTGGGCAAAGATAAAGATGAGTGGTAAATGGGGAGCAATAGACAGTACCGGCAAAGAAGTTACCGAATTTAAATATGATAATGCCAATGTATTTTCAGAAGGATTAGCGGCCGTACAAATCAATAAAACATGGGGATATATAGATGCAGGTGGCAAAGAAGTTATACCTTTTATATTTGAACGTGCAGGCTCTTTCAGTATGGGTAAAGCCGAAGTAAAAAAAGATGGCAAATACTTTACCATTGATAAAACAGGTAAGGCTGTTGAGTGATATGTTTTTAAAAAAACATGGAAATATTAAATTTCTCCTGGTTTGAAACACAGTATTAAAAGCTAAAATCAATTCTAAAAACATGATGTGCCGTTTTGACCCTTCTTTGCAGGAAGAGGTTGAAAAACGAAAAGGCTTTCAGCCAATGATTATGAAAGGGCGGCAATTTAAAGAGTATTGTTACGTAAACGAATCCGGCTATAAAACAAAAAAGGATTTTGAATATTTGATGCAATTATGTTTAGCATATAATGATAAAGGTAAACCCATTAAGAAATGAATCATTATTAATGAACAATTTACACAGTAGCAATTTAATATTGCAATATTCATTGTATTACCCAAACCTTTTAATTTATAAAACAGTAGCCACGCTAACCAACACAACAGTTTTTGCATTACCAATTGCTTAATTAATTAACTTCATCCTTAAATTTTAAATATGAAGTGTTTACGTTACATTATTTTTATTTGTACCAGTGCAATATTTTTTTTACCAACCAATGCACAAAAAAATATAAAGGAAGCTGCTGTACCAAGCACATCAATAGATTATCATCGCTTAGCAAATATTGATACTTTAATTAATGGTTATGTAAGTCGTGGCTGGGTGCCGGGTGTTGTGGCGCTTGTTGTAAAAGATGGCAATATCATTTTACATAAAGGATATGGGTATAGCAATATTGCTTCAAAAAAAAGAATGGAGACAAACAGTATTTTCAGGATTGCTTCTCAAACCAAAGCAATTGTGAGCGCTGCGGTATTGATTTTATACGACCAGGGAAAAATTTCTCTTTTTGACCCCGTATCAAAATACCTGCCGGGTTTTGCCAACCAAACTGTATTGGACCATTACAATGCTGCCGATACAACATATACAACACTGCCAGTAAAAAGAGCCGTTACCATTAAAGATTTGCTAACCCATACATCAGGTATTGATTATGCTATAATTGGCAGCGAAAAGATGAGGGCTATTTATGCAAAAGAAAAAATTCCTGTTGGCCTGGGTGTTTTTGAACCCAATCTTGTTGATGAGATGAATAAACTTGGTAAACTGCCACTTGCTTTTGAACCCGGCAAAGAATGGCGATATAGTTTAAGTATTGATGTTTTAGGCGCCGTTATTGAAGTTGTGAGCAAAACCAACCTGGAAGATTTTTTACGAAAAAATATATTTGAACCACTAAATATGCAGGATACCTGGTTTAACCTGCCGGCATCAAAAGCCAACAGGTTAACTACTGTTTACACCGAAGATTCTTTGCAACATGTTATTCCATGGACAAAAGATAAATTTGGAGTTGACCCTAACTATCCGCTTGTAAAAAAACATTATTTCTCCGGTGGCGCAGGATTATCTTCCACAGCAATAGACTATGCTATTTTTTTACAAATGATAATGAATGGAGGTTCGTACAACGGGAAACAAATTTTATCTAAACGGGTTGTACAGATGATGCTGCATAACCAATTGGATTTTGCTTTTAACGGAAAAAATTATTTTGGGCTTGGTTTTGAAATTGTGAGCGACAAAGGAAGCGCTGATGAACCACGAAATGAAGGCAGTTTTGACTGGGGCGGATTTTTTGGCACTACTTACTGGGCCGATCCCAAAGAAAAAATGATTGTATTGTTTATGACGCAGCTAACACCTAATTCGCATAACGACCTGGAATCAAAATTTGAACAAATATTGTATAGTAGCCTTAAATAAATTATGTTGGTTGATATTTTATATCCAAACATTAACACAACTGGTTTCATTAGTTTAAAATATACACTAAAACATTTTTTAAACAAACCACAGGTAAGTACATCAAATTATTTAATTTTTGCCGTAGATGTTTCTGTTTGAAACGAGCGCCTGTATTCTAATGGTGATACTTTTTTTGCTTTTTTAAACTGCCTGAAAAAATAAGCGGCATTATTGAAACCACAATTATAACATATTTGCATTACCGACTCAGATGAGTGGCCAAGTAAATTACTTGCATGATTAATTCGGTAAAAATTCAGGTGTTCGCTAAATGTACGACCTGTTTCTCTTTTTAAAAAACGGCAAAAACTTGTTTTGCTCATATGCATCAGAGCTGCCATTTTATCAATAGTGCAATCTTGCGAAAAATTTCTTGCCAAAAAACCATGCATCTTTTGTAGCCTCAGGTAAGCAATATGCGTTTGCCCTTCTCCCGAGCCAAGTGAACCCAATAAAACACAATCTTTTTGTTGTATAATTTCATGCAACAATGCCAGTAATTTGTTAAACCTTTGCAGGCCTGCATGTGTTTCCATTTCAACAATCAACTTACGTATTGCCATTGTGGCTTTCAATTTTATTCCATATCCCGATGCTGTCTCCAGCCGCTTTAATCCATAAAACTCCGGCAAGTGATACAGATTTTCGAACAGCGATTGGTTGTATTGTATTACCACTACTTTCGAAAACAACTTATTACCGCTACGCAGGTAATCATCTTCAAAAAGATGAGGTATACTTCCTTTAATAAAAAACAGGTCGCCTTGCCCAAAACTTTCTTCAAAATCTGACAGTATCAAAGTACCCTGTCCTTTTTGTATATATACAATTTCATGCTCCGGATGATAATGCAAGGGCACATCAATCAGTTGCTGGGTATATGATTTTACTTTTAAAGATGATTTTTCACCCGTATCAATATGTTCCAGGAATGGCTTCAAATTTCAATTTATTTTTACAAAGGTAAATATAGTACATAAAATTGCTAACCGGGTAGATGAATCTTTGGATAGCTTATTACAAATTTGTAAAAGATAAAATTTACGGCACATGAATTGTAAATTATTAATGATATGCCTGCTAATAACTTTTGCATCATGCAATGAAGGAGAGCAAAAAAATAATTCCAATAATCCATTTAACAGTGAAGTGATGTACCATGTGGTACAACGAAGTTTTTATGACAGCAACGGAGATTTGAATGGCGACTTAAACGGCCTAAGGGAAAAACTGGATTACCTGCAGGATCTTGGAGTTACATCAATACTTATGTTGCCTTTATATGAATCGGTTTATTACCACAATTATTTTTCGGGTAATTTTGAAAAAATTGATCCTGAATTAGGCAGTATGCAGGATTATCTTGACCTGGTAAAAGAAATCCATCGGCGTGGAATGAAGATTTACATGGATATGGAAACGCAGTATGTTACAGAAGACCATCAGTGGTATAAAGATGCTTTGGGAAATTTAGCATCGCCATACAGCGATTACATCACGTACGATGACAGTGCACACAAAAAAACATCCACCATTGTTTACGACTTAGATGGGCTAAAAGGTTTTGATGGCAATTATCGAAAAATTACCACTGTAAATATGAACAGTGAAAAAGTAAGGGAATACAACATCAAACTTTTTAATCTTTGGGTTGACCCTAATGGTGATGGTGATTTTAGTGATGGTGTAGATGGCTTTCGCCTTGATCACATGATGGATGACCTGGACAACAAAGGCAGGTGGAAAAACCTTTTTCAAAATTTCTGGAACCCGTTGATTGAAAAAGTAAAAGCCGTTAATCCAAAAATTGTATTTATTGCCGAACAGGCAAACTGGGGATCATTAGGTATCGACTACCTCACAAAAACCGGTGTAGACAGGGTGTTTGCGTTTAGAATTGCATTTGAAATAAGAAACCTTTACAAGAAAAAACTGGAAACCATGTGCGATTCTACTTTTAGATTTACACCACAGGGAAAAAATCAAATTGTATTTATCGAAAACCACGACATGCCGAGGTTTGCCACCGTTGTAAAACAAAACCCCGGACAGCTACGGGTTGGCGCTGCACTCAACTTATTGCTGGGTGGCATCCCATCAATTTATTACGGACAGGAAATTGGTATGACCGGCGCCGGTGGTTTTATGAAATACGGAATGACAGATGCTAATGAAATTCCTGAAAGAGAAGCTTTTGAATGGTATCAAACAGATACCGGTAAAGGCATGGCATTTTGGTACAAAAACTCAGGCCCATGGTGGGATAGCAGCAATGTAAAACCTAATGACGGTATTTCTTTACAGGAAGAAAAAGCAAATGCAAATTCGCTTTGGCATTACTATAAGCAACTGGTTAATTATAGAAAAATGGATGAAACAATTAATAAGGGCACCTACCTTACTGTTAAAAATAACAACGACAGCGTATTCAGTTGCCTGCGTATTTTAAATGATAAAGCATCGCTTTTAGTAGTAAACTTGTCATCACAGCCTGCAACAGCTAATCTGGATATGCAAGCTTTTCCATTTCAAAATAAACTGAACCTTACTTTTGGAAATGGAATTGCAAAGATAACAGAAAACAATATCAGCATTAGCCTGCCGGCTTATGAATCAACAGTATATCATCTTTTAAAATCCAACAAATAATTTCTTGAAACCACAATTTTTAAATAACCCTTTGGATATTGCTTCCGATTTTCAACAATTGGAAAATGAATTTTTTATTCCAGTTGCCATTAAACAATTTGATAAAAATTCAGGAAAGGGTAAACTGGAATGGCAATACAACAAATATCAGCTTGATTGGTTTTTTAATAAGATTGATAAACACTTAGCGCCACAAACTTTAAAATCGGCCCCCTTCCAGGATTACGACACTCATCCACAATGCGATTTTGATATCAGCTTTATAAGCAGCCGCACCATCAGGCTAAGGATGAAAACATCAGCAACCGCTTACCCCGAAAAGGAATCGTTGATGATAAATAAACAACTGCCCGAAGCAAAAAATATAAAAAAAACGCTGCTACCAGGCGCCATAAAATATCAATTGCCATTTGGTTTAGTTGTTTTTAATACAAAACATTTTTCGTTGCAATTTTTCAACAGTGATAATCAATTGCTAACTGCTACACAAACAGCACAGTCGCTAAAAGGCATGCATTCAAAAGCGATGCCTTTTTGTTTTATCAAGCGCTCGGCCGATTATTCAAGAAGTGTGGCAGCATCATTCAGCTTGTTACCCGGTGAAAAAATTTTCGGCTGCGGCGAATCATTTACAAGGCTTGATAAACGGGGGCAAAAAATTTGTTTGATGACATCCGATACTCAAAGTACAGCATCATCACAAATGTATAAACCCATCCCGTTTTTCATGAGCAGCCGTGGATATGGGATGTTTGTACACTCATCAACGCCGCTTACATTCGACTTTGGATATACTCATCAAAGCACAACAACATTGTATAACGGTGATGAAGAACTTGACTTGTTTTTTTTCTTTGGCACACCCAAAGAAATTCTTTCCGAATACACTGCACTTACCGGCAGAAGCCCATTACCACCAATATGGTCATTTGGTTTATGGATGGGTACCTTTTCATTTACATCACAAAAACAAGTATGCGATGTGGCAATGAAAATGAGGAAAAAAAATTTCCCCTGCGATGTGATTCATATTGATGCCGGTTGGTTTGAAAAAGGCATCAACTGCGATTTCAGGTTCAACAAAAAGAAATTTCCACATCCACAAAGCATGATGAAATCATTATTACAAAACGGATTCAGGGTTTCGCTTTGGCAAATTCCATACTTTACGCCTCACAATCCATTATACAAAGAAATTATTGAAAAGAAACTGTACATAAAAAATGCCGCAGGCCATATACCAACCGAAGATGCCATACTTGATTTAACCAATGCAGATACAATAAGATGGTATGCTGATAAATTAAGCGCCTTGTTAAAAATGGGTGCATCAGTTATTAAAGCCGATTTTGGCGAAGCCACTCCATTACACGGATTGTATGCATCCGGCACAACTGGTTTTTATGAACATAACCTTTACCCGTTACGATACAACAAATTGATAAGTGAACTAACTAAAAAAGAAACAGGCCAATCAATTATATGGGCAAGAAGTGCATGGGCCGGCAGCCAAAAATACCCGGTACATTGGGGCGGCGATGCAGAAATTTCTGATGCCGGAATGGCTGGTACATTAAGGGGCGGTTTATCACTTGGCTTAAGTGGTTTTTCATTCTGGAGTCATGATATTGGAGGCTTCTCGGGCAGCCCCGTTGAAGAATTGTATGCCCGATGGTCGTTTTTTGGGTTGTTAAGTTCGCACAGCCGTGTACATGGTTTTCCGCCACGGGAGCCATGGAAATTCAGCAAACAGTTTCAACATCAATTTAGAAAAATAAGTGAACTGCGTTATCGTTTGCTCCCATACATTTATTCGCAGGCATGCATCAGCAGCAGGGAAGGCTTACCATTGATGAAAACTTTATTTCTGAATTATCCCAACGACCCCTCAACCTGGAATATTGAAGATGAATACCTGCTTGGTGACGATTTATTAATTGCACCACTAATGGAACAAGATACTGCAGGCAGGTTGCTTTATTTGCCCGAGGGGAAATGGATTGACCTGCAATCAAAAAAAATATACGAAGGAAAACAATGGGTAACAATTATTGCCGGCCAATTGCCCGGTATCATCATGGTTAGGTATGGTGCATTGATACCATGTACAGGAAAAATTAAATCAACTTGTGAATTGGATTGGAAAAAGTTGCAATGGTATGCCTTCTGCAATAATAACGAAACTGCCCAGGGCTATTTATTTGCGCCCGGCATGAAAAATCCTATAAAAGTAAAATCAATCAATCAGCAGGTAGTTAATTCTTCAAAAGAAAAATCATCTTTTATCATAAAAAATTATTCAACTTTTTAAATAATATTTTTTCACCAATAAATTTTAAATATCATGACAACGGAAAATCTAACACTTCCCAACCTGGATAATACCATCCGGCTTTCGGAAGAAACAATAAATGAATTCAGAACAAACGGCCATGTTTTAACCCGTCACCTGTTATCAACCGATGAAGCTGCCCTTTACAGAGAAGTGATTGTTGCAGCTGCTGATAAGTTTAACACCGAAAAAAGAAAATTAGAAGACCGTGACACTTACGGAAAAGCATTTTTACAAATAATGAATTTGTGGCGCCACGATGCAGAAGTTAAAAAATTTGTACTGGCAAAAAGAATGGCAAAAGTTGCAGCCGATTTATTAGGCGTGGATAATGTACGCATTTACCACGATCAGGCACTTTTTAAAGAGCCGGGTGGTGGCCCAACTCCCTGGCACCAGGATCAGTATTACTGGCCCATAGATACCAAAAACACCATCACCATGTGGATGCCATTGGTTGATATAAATGTAGATATGGGCATGCTCACTTTTGCTTCCAAATCGCAGGATGATGGACTTGTTTTTGATTATGAAATATCTGACGAGTCGGAAAAATTATTTGCCGATTATGTTGAAGAGAAAGGTTACACTGTAAGCCGTGCACAAGATATGCAAGCCGGCGATGCCACCTGGCATTATGGATATACCATTCATAATGCGCCGGGCAACAAATCAAACAAACGCCGAGAGGTGATGACTATTATATATGTTGCAGATGGTGGTAAAGTAACCCAACCAATCAACAAATGGCAGGTTAACGACCGCAAAACATGGTTGATGGATCAACCGATAGGAAATATAATTAATTCGGAAATGAACCCAAAAGTTTTGTAATAAAGATGAGCACAGGATCTTTGGCAGCCATTACAAACGGCGATGGAAATATTTTTATTGATGAAATAACTGTAGGTGATCCAGAGCCTGATGAAGTATTGGTTGCCATTAAAGCATCGGGTATTTGCCATACCGATTACGATTCGCTTAATTGGGGAAAAACATTGATACCGGGACATGAAGGAGCCGGCATTGTTGCTAAAAAAGGTAATGATGTAAAACATGTAAAAGAAGGTGATCCCGTTGTATTGAACTGGGCAATCCCCTGCTACAATTGTTTTCAATGCAAAAGAGGTAATGAACATCTTTGCGAAAAAAATTCATTTGTACTTTCAGGTAATAATCCTTTTAGCGATGGGCATGCACATGCAGCCGGCACACTTTATAAAAACAATCCAATACCACGCTCTTTTAACCTGGGTACACTTTCGGCATATACACTTGTAAAAAGCCAGGCTGTTATTCCAATACCGTCATCAATACCTTTTCCTGCAGCATCCATTATCGGCTGTGGAGTAATGACGGGGTTTGGTTCGGTGATGAATGCTGCAAAAGTGAAAGCATCAGAATCGGTTGCAGTAATTGGTACCGGTGGTGTAGGATTGAATGTAATACAAGCGGCCCGAATTGCTGGCTCTAATCCAATTATTGCAATAGATACCCAAACAGCAAGACTTGAGATGGCCCGAAAGATGGGAGCAACACATTGTTTGCTTTCGGATAATCAAGACACAGAATTAAAAGAGATTACTAAAAAAGTAAAGGAACTTACTAATGGACGTGGAACAGATTATGCATTTGAATGTACAGCAATACCTGCGATGGGTGCAGCACCGCTAAGGCTTATCCGTCATGCAGGGATGGCATTGCAGGTTAGTGGTATTGAACAGGAAATTACAATTGACATGCAATTATTTGAATGGGATAAAACTTATCTCAACCCGTTATACGGGCAATGCCGCCCACGAATAGATTTTCCAAAAATCATCAATCATTATCTTGAGAAAAATTTATTGCTTGATGAACTTGTTACCGCCACGTATAGCATTCACGATTTGAGTAAAGCATTCGACGATATGCTGCTGGGCAAAAATGCAAAAGGCGTTATTGTTTTTTAAAACTGAATAAAAAATATTTTTATAATTAGCTCCTTTAAGCATACATGAAACATTTATACTAAAATGAAAAAATTTAGGACAACTGAAGTTTCTAACCCCAAGTACAATGCCGAAGGTTTAAGTTTTATTACTGTAAAATCGAAAAATCTGAATGGGCGTGGAGATATTGTAATTAGCAAACCAGCCGGCAGTAAACAGGATATACCGGTTATCATTTTTTTACATGGGGTTTATGGCAGCGCATGGAGCTGGCCATTATGCAGTGGTGTACATTTGCAGGTAAAAAAAATGCAGCAAAAAAAAGTGCTCCCACCCTTTTTACTTGTTTTTCCGTCTGACGGGCTTTGGGGCGACGGATCGGGCTATGTACCGCATGACGGTTATGATTTTGAGAAATGGATAGCAGAAGATGTACCCGAAATCATTATGCAAAATGTAAATGGAGTTACTAAAAAATCAAAATTTTTTATTACTGGTTTGTCCATGGGTGGTTTTGGGGCGATGAAGATTGGCGCTAAATACAATCGGTTATTTACTGCATTTTCAGGCCATTCATCCATTACCAACTTGCAGCAAATGAAACTATTTACTGAAGAGGGGTTGCAACATTATTTGCAGGAAAACGAAATAGATAATGATGTATTTAAAACAATTCTTGCCAATAAAAATAAAATTCGTCCGTTCAGGTTCGATTGTGGCATGAGCGACCTGCTTTACAACGATAACTTACAACTTGGGCAACAACTAATTGCAGCCGATATTCCACACATTTTTGAAGATTTTAAAGGAGGTCACGAATGGGCTTATTGGGAAAAACATATAATGAGATCAATTCGTTTTTTTACCGGGTATCTGTAAATAACTCTGCTTCTCCTTAAATATAAAACTGTAATAAATAAATTGATGTGCACAGATTTTAAACAATTGAAATAACCGTTGCATTGCTTATTTAATTGGTTTTAATTAAAATTCCTGTTTTTAAAAAACCATTAAGGTATTAAGGAACATGAAGACTTAACTTAACTACCCTTAACTCTTTAATGGTTAAATTATTTTAATAACTTCATCATCAAAAAAACATGACAAAATAAGAAGTCACACAATTATCATATGAAATCACCGGTTGCGCCGTTAAAGTACATAAAGCACTTGACCCCGGCTTATTAGAAAGTATGTATGAACAATGTCTTAAATACAAACTAAAACAAAATGGCTTTGCAGTGCAATAACAGGTTGTGGTGCCGGTAGTGTAAGAGCAAATAGTTATGGATACCGAATTAAGGCTCGATTTATTGATAAATGATTGTGTGGTAGTAGAATTAAAAGCCATCGAGCACATACTTCCGGTACTTGAAGCACAAGTTTTAACTTACATGAAGTTATTAAAGAAACCACAGGGGTTGTTGATTAATTTTTTTAACAACAATATTTCAAAATCAATGAAACCATTTGTAAACGAATATTTCATGTTATTACCGGACACATTATAATCTAGAAATTATCATACTCAACAACTCTCACAGAATAAAATGCAGCTGCCTATTATGTCATCAGCATATCATAAATATTTACAAAACGAATTAAGAAAATTAGGAAACCCTGAAAAATCTAAAAACAGCGCCTGGTTTTTTAAAACAGGTAAGGGCCAATATGGTGAAGGCGATATTTTTATTGGTGTTACCATGCCCGAACAGCGAAAATTAATAAAACAATACTTGCACCTGTCATTGAAAGAGATAAAACAATTGCTGCAATCACCCGAGCATGAGTGCAGAATGTGTGCTTTGCTTATATTAGTAGAACAATTCAAAAAAGGTACGGAAGAAGAAAAAGAAAAAATTTATACCCTTTACCTTAAAAATACCAAATGGATTAATAACTGGGACTTAGTAGATGCCAGTGCTGAACATATTGTGGGCCCATGGTTAGAAACCAGAAAAGAAAAGATGAAAGTTTTAAAAACAATGGCAAAATCAATTAGTTTATGGGAACGAAGAATAGCTATGCTTTCTACTTATTGTTATATTAAAAAAGGCAGTTCAAAAGAAGCCACAGAAATTGCCCGGTTATTATTGACAGATAAGGAAGACTTAATTCATAAAGCAGTTGGTTGGATGCTTCGGGAAATCGGTAAACGCTGTTCTGTTATAGAAGAAGAATTTTTTTTAAAAAACCATTGTAACAAAATGCCCCGTACTATGCTGCGGTATGCGATTGAGCATTTCCCGGAAGAAAAAAGAAAAAATTACCTTAATAAAAAATTAGATAAAATGTAATTACTGTAATTGCAAATTCATAATTTCTAATACTCAAAAAAGAATTTTTCTAATTGTATTTTTTAAAAATCTCAACCCGGAAAAGAAAAAAAAGAAAAATTAATATACAACTTTTCTATCAATAATAAGATACACGATAAACAAGCAATAACAACATAACTCTTATTTTTATTGTTTGAACACAACATGCCTGTTAAATTGTTTCAACTATTTTAACAAAAGTTGCTTTTAATTCCTTTCATATTCCCTTATTTTTGAAACAATCACAGCTTATTTCATTTGTCTGCTCTTTTTTCAGGTATTTGATTTCTTGTATATTTTTTAATCTAAAAATTTTATTATGAACAATCCAATAATGGCAAAGAGTATAACTTATCAATCATTTGCACAGCACAATTACAAACAGATACCCCAGCTTATTTATTTAAATGATGAGCAAATAAAGGATATTGAAATAGTAAGCCATGTGCTTCCTTTTAAAACAAATAATTATGTAGTTAATGAATTAATTAATTGGGAAAATGTGCCCGATGACCCTATTTATACTTTAACCTTCCCCAAAAAAGAGATGTTAACAGAAGAACATTACAATTTGATGAAAAAGGTTATAGAATCTGGCGCTTCAAAAGACGAGATAAAAAAAGCTGCACATGCAATCAGATTACAATTAAACCCTCACCCAGCTGGCCAGTTAGAACATAATATACCAATGATAGAAGATTATAAGCTAACCGGCATGCAACATAAATACCGTGAAACAGTGTTATTTTTTCCAAGCCAGGGACAAACTTGTCATGCATATTGCAGTTTTTGTTTTAGGTGGCCACAGTTTGTTGGTATGGATGAATGGAAATTTGCCATGCGTGAAACTGAACTACTGATAAAATATTTACAAGAACATAAAGAAGTTACTGATTTACTATTTACAGGTGGCGATCCAATGATAATGAAAAACAAAATTTTTTCAACATATATTGATGCCATTTTGGATGCAGATATACCCAACTTACAAACTATTCGCATTGGCACTAAAGCACTGGGCTACTGGCCTTATAAATTTATTACTGATGATGATGCAGATGATACACTACGTACATTTGAAAAGATTGTAAAAAGTGGTAAAAACCTGGCCATTATGGCACATTTCAATCACCCGGTTGAATTATCAACAAAAGCGGTTAAAAAAGCCATTAAAAGAGTATTACAAACAGGTGCACAAATAAGAACTCAATCGCCTGTAATGAAAAATATAAATGCCGACCCCAAAATATGGGCTGCTATGTGGAGAAAACAGGTAAACCTTAATTGCATACCGTATTATATGTTTGTAGCCAGGGATACAGGTGCACAACATTATTTTAAAGTACCGTTAGTAGAAGCATGGGAAATATTCAGAAAAGCGTATCAACAGGTAAGTGGTATTTGCCGTACAGTAAGGGGCCCCAGCATGAGTGCTACGCCGGGCAAAATACAAATACTTGGAGTAAGTGAAACCGGTGGTAAAAAAATAATAACACTCCGTTTCCTGCAAGGGCGTAACCCCGATTGGGCTGCTCAACCATTCTTTGCAGAATTTGATGAAAATGCAGCATGGTTAACTGATTTAAAGCCTGCTTTTGGCGATGATAAATTCTTTTTTGAAGAAGAATTAAATCTTTTTCAGTAAAAAATGGTACAGCTAAACATTTGAAATCAAATTTATTTTTTAAAAAACAGAAATAAATAAAACTTTTACTTAGGCATAAAACATCTTTACATTTAGCTTATGCTTTTATTATAATCTTTAATTTATTAAATAAGCAACTTACAAAATTGCTTTAGTAAGTATGATACAATTTTACAAAAGGTTGATTGTATATTGTTTCTAATAGTTTTTCCTGCCACTGCTGCCCTAACCTGTTGAATAAGCTATTGCATTTCTATGTGTACATATCTCAATTTTTAAAAAAACAGCATTTTTAACCTTTTAAACTATTAATACAGGCATAAACGCTTTTATTATCCTATTTTTAATTATAAAAACTAAATAATTATGTATACATCAATCCTGTTTAAGAAATTTTTAATTTTTGGTTTTACACTTTTGGTTTTACAAGTATCAGCTCAAACAAACAACTCCAAAGTGAGGTTACAAAATTTTCCATCGTTAGCCACACCAAAAGGATATTCGCATGCTGCAGTTATTGACCTGGGGTGGGCAAATATGATAATTTTTTCGGGTCAGGTACCATTAGATAAAAATGGTAACCTGGTTGCAAAAGGTAATTTTAAAAAACAAACCGAACAGGTTTTTGAAAATATCAAGTCTGCCCTAACCGATTTGGGAGGAAATATGAGTGATGTAATAAAGATTGGCATTTACTTGACAGATATGAAAAATATTCAGTTATTTAGAAATGTAAGAGACAAATATATTGATGTAAAAAACCCACCTGCCAGCACGCTGGTGCAGGTTAGTAAATTGTACAGAGACGAAGTACTGCTGGAAGTTGAGGCTACAGCTATAATCCCTAAAAATACTTTTAAATAAATATGTTTACAAGTGGCTATTCTGATATAAATGGAATAAAAATGTATTACGAAATTTACGGGCAAGGTAAACCGTTACTGTTGCTTCATGGCGGAGGTTCAACCATACAAACTACTTTTGGAAGAGTAATACCAGCATTAGCAAAGAAACATCAGCTTATTTGTACAGAACTGCAGGCACATGGTAGAACAAGCGATAGAAATACGCCTATATCTTTCAACCAGGATGCAAAAGATGTAATTGGCTTACTGGATAATTTAAACATTCAACAAGCAGATATTTTTGGTTTTAGTAATGGTGGAATGACTGCTTTAAAAATAGCTATTCAATATCCCGAGCGTTGTAATAAAATAATTGCCGGATCGGTATTGCTGAAACGAAACGGCGCCTTTACACAGTTTTGGGAATTTATGAATAATGGAACCTTTGACCAAATGCCCCAACAATATAAAGATGCCTTCCTGGAAGTAAATCCAGATAGTACCAAATTAATAGCCATGTATCAAAAATGTGCAGACAGGATGATTAATTTTACAGATTTTACCGATGAAGAAATAAATTCTATCAAAGCTCCTGTTTTACTTATCAATGGTAAACAAGATGTGGGCACCTACGAACATATTACAGCCATGGCCAAATTGATTACACATTGCAAACTGGTGGTTTTTCCCGGTGGGCATGGCGCTTATATCGGAGAAATAACTACCCTTAATGATAATTATGATAATGAAGAATCTGCATTGCCGGCAATTGAAAAATTTTTGTCAGAATAAATGAATTGATTGAATTTTTATTTTAATAATTTTACCTATCCGAAAATTTCTTCATCGTGCATTCTGATATTATTCAATACAATAACAAACAAATGCCAGTGGACAAAGAAATTTGTACCACTCTTGCCAGTTTGATTGACAGTTCACTTAAAGAATCTAAAATATGGCATTCGCATCCAGTTTGGTTTATTGATGGAAACCCTATTGTAGGATACAGCAAACAAAAACCGGGCATTCGTTTAATGTTTTGGAGTGGTGCCGATTTTGATGAAGATAAATTAATTATAGGAACAGGTAAGTTTAAAGATGCTTCTGTATTTTATACATCTCCTGATCAAATTACACCAAATGAAATAAAACGCTGGCTCAAAAAATCAAAATCCATTCAATGGGATTATAAAAACCTGGTAAAAAGAAAAGGCAGGCTTGAAATGATTGTTACTACAAAAAAATCAAGTAGAAGTTAAATTGTTGTATTGGTGCTCCTTTTGCAGCATTACCGATAAATCTATTAGCAGTATTTAAAATACAGCCACAATAGCAAAAGAAACGTTAAGAACATTTTGTAAATTCAAAATTTTATGTACCTGAAATAAAAATTACATCATACACAAAAAAAATAAATGAAACAATACTTATTACAAACCTTAATCATCCTAAGTATGATTTACCTGTCCGGGTGCAATAGTTCAAAATCTTTAAGCAGCGGTAATAATAATAGTATCGAAGATCTTTATGGCTATTTGTGGAACCTAACAGAATTAAATGGAACCACTGTTAATACAGGAAAAGCTGCACTTAATTTTAGAGCAAACAATAGTCAAAAATTTACAGGCAATGCAGGCTGCAATATTATTAATGGAAATTATGAGACTAAAGAAAATGGTTATATAAAATTTTCTCCGCTTGCAACTACCCGTATGGCTTGTGACCCCCAAATAAGGGAACAGGAATTTATTGAAACACTTGGCAAAGTTGATAACTGGAGTATTAATAATAACCAGTTATTATTAAAAAACGGTAAAACTATTATAGCCAAATTACAAGGCCGGGTTAAAGAAATTGTTTTGCTTGATGGAGAATGGGAACTCAATTATATATCGGGACCAAAAATTACTTTTGAAGGATTATATCCTGATAAAAAACCTTTGTTGGTTTTTAATAAAAATAATGAAGATGAAGTAGGCGGCAATACAAGTTGCAATGGATTCAGCGGTAAATTTTCAATTAATGGAAATAAAATATCTTTTGCAGAACCATTTGCAAAAACTATGATTTATTGCCAGGGCGGTGGCGAAGAAACTTTTTTGAAAATGCTTAGTAAAGTAAATCATTATTCACAATCAGGAAATACATTGACTTTACTGGTTGATGATGTAGCAGTAATGCGATTTACTAAAAAATAAAGCTAATATTTTTAACAGGATTGATATCATTTGAACAACTAAATCAAAAGCCTAATTTTTACCCGCCTTTTACATGTAAATAAATCTTTTATAAATAAGAATTGTATAAAAGCAAAATGGTAATTTTTCAAAAATTTTATAACAGTTTTTTACCAACCAGGGTTCTATATTTTGCTTTTTAAATTTATACTTTATCTTAGTGGCAATCTAAAAGATAGTTACTAAAATTAAAAGTATGGGGCATCTTCCTGATTTGATATTAGATTTAGCACTTGTGTTAATGACAGCCGCTGTGGTGTTGCTTATTTTTAAAAGAATAAAGCAGCCATTGGTACTTGGCTATATCATTGCAGGTTACCTAGTGGGGCCATACTTTAAAATATTTCCTACTGTAGCAGATCTTGGCAGTATTGAAGTGATGTCTGAATTAGGCGTTATTTTTTTGTTGTTTGGCTTAGGCCTCGAATTTAGTTTTAAAAAATTAATGCGTGTAGGCGGTTATGCCTCTATCACAGCATTCATAGAAATTATCTTTATTACTATATCGGGTTTTCTTTTAGGCAGATGGTTAGGATGGTCAACAATAGACAGTTTGTTTCTTGGAGGTATGTTGGCCAGTTCATCTACCACTATCATCATAAGAGCTTTTGATGAATTAGGAGTAAAATCAAAACAATTTGCCAATGTTGTTTTTGGTGTTTTGATAGTAGAAGATATCGTTGTCATCCTTTTAATGGTATTGCTTTCAACCATGGCGGTTACTCAACAAATACAAGGAGGCGAAATTGTTTATACTGTTTTAAAATTAGTTTTTTTCCTGGCACTTTGGTTTATCATGGGAATCTTCTTACTACCTACCCTTCTTAAAAAAGCTAAAAAATGGTTAGATGATGAAAATCTTTTGCTTTTATCAATTGGGCTTTGCCTTGGCATGGTGGTACTTGCAGTGCATGTGGGTTTTTCGGCTGAGTTAGGCGCATTTATCATGGGTAGTATAGTAGCAGAAACCACATCGGCCGAAAAGGTTGAACATTTAGTTAAACCTATAAAAGATTTATTTGGCGCTGTGTTTTTTGTTTCGGTTGGTATGATGATAGACCCGCAGGCCATTATAGAATACAAATGGGCTGTACTGGCAGTAACCCTGCTAACATTTTTTGGAAAGATTCTTAGTACAACATTGGGTGCTGTAATATCCGGGCAACCACTAAAGCAATCTGTCAGGGTAGGTTTAAGTATGGCACAAATAGGTGAATTTGCTTTCATAGTAGCTGCACTAGGTGTATCATTAAAAGTAACATCCGAATTTCTTTTTCCTATTGCTGTTGGCGCATCAGCTATTACAACTTTTACAACTCCCTACTTAATAAAATATGCAGATCCTATTTATAAATTTATTGAAAAAATATTACCACAAAAACTTGTACATAGTTTAAACAGGTTTTCATCGGGCGCACAAAATATACAAGCCGAAACCAAGTGGAGAACTTTATTAATATCTTATTCAAAAATTATAATCATTAATGGTTTTATCCTTTTATCAATAGGCTTGTTATTGGTAAACTTTATTATCCCATATTTAAATACAATCATTAATGATAAAAATATAAGTAATATAGTTAGTTCTATCATTGCCCTTGGCGCCGGTGCGCCATTTATTTTTGCCATCATGACCCGTAAGCCCGACAACCCGGTGTATAAAGAGTTTTGGTTAAAAAAGAGAGTTTATAACCGGGGGCCTTTATTGGCCATTGAAGTAACAAGAATTATCATTGGTATTGCATTAATTACTTTATGGGGCCTTTACTTTTTTCAAACTTATATTGCCTTGTTGGTAATAGTACCAATAACGCTAATTGTGTTCAGCATGTTTAGAAAAAGGCTTCATAACTTTTACCAACGCTTAGAGGGAAGGTTTATCACTAATCTTACAGAAAGAGAAAGTGTTGCATACCAATCTACCTCAGCAAGTGTTAGCCGCAAAAAAGCCGAAATAGAAAATTATCTTACACCTTATGATGCACATATTATTCAGTTAGAAGTATCGCCAGATGCCACTTTTATTGGTACAGAATTGCAGCAGCTTGCCTGGCGAGAAAAATATGGCATCAATATCGTTTACATTCGACGGGGCGATAAAATTATTTACCTGCCTCAACGTAACAGTATTTTACTTCCATTTGATGAAGTGGGTGTAATTGCCACTGATGAGCAAATTGCCTCTTTTAAAACCTTGTTTGATAAACAGGAAGTTGCTGAAGCAGAAGATATCAATATTGAAGATATAGGTATTCACCAGTTTGTAATTGATGACCAGCATTTGTTAAAAGGAAAAACTATAAGAGAGTCTGGTATCAGGGAACAAGCCAGGGGCCTTGTTGTTGGTATTGAACGAAATGGCAATCGTATACTTAATCCCGACTCTACCACTGTTTTTGAAAAAAATGATATTGTTTGGCTGGTTGGTAATATGAAGAAGATTAAACAACTAAGAAGTAATATCGTAAAAAACAATCCTTAAAATAAAAGATACTGCATCATCAATAACCAGGCAGGGAATTTGTAAAATAAAATGAGTAAACTTAGTTTATTGTTTTATGTAGATATATATTGATGATTTTGTTATGATATTACCGGAAGTACATTTTTTAATAAAATCTTAAGCTATTATGAATAAAATATGCCTAATTGTATTAGCTGTAATACTTATTGCAGGATGCAATAATAAAGAAGAAAAGAATAAAAATACTTCTGTGATAGGTTGCCAACCATCTATAACGAGCGACAAAGAATGGTATAACTCAAACAAAAAAGCGCCTCTTTTCAATGGTCTTGATGGTATTAACTTTAAAATATCTACAACAAGTGAAGAAGCACAGAAATATTTTAACCAGGGTATGATGCTGGCCTATGGTTTTAACCATGCAGAAGCAGCAAGATCATTTTATGAAGCAACCAGGCTCGATTCCAATTGTGCAATGGCCTGGTGGGGCTTTGCCTATGTTTTAGGCCCCAACTATAATGCTGGTATGGAGCCTGATAACTATACCAGGGCATATAACGCTATGATGAAAGCTGCTTCATTAACTAAAAACTGTACATCCTTAGAAAAGGAAATGATACAAGCCATACAGGCAAGGTATATAAAAACAGCACCATCCGACAGGTCGTCGCTGGATATTGCGTATGCTGCGGCGATGAAAAAAGTTTATGAACAATTTCCATCCAATCCCGATGTAGGAGCGCTATATGCCGAATCCCTAATGAATTTACACCCCTGGGATTTATATGATAAGCAAAGTAAATTACCCAAAGAATGGACTCATGAACTGGTTGCAGTATTGGAACATTTAATGAAGATAAACCCAATGCACCCCGGCGCTCACCATTTTTATATACATGCTTTGGAAGCTTCTGCCACTCCCGAAAAAGCTTTAAAAAGTGCATCCCTGTTAGATACATTAGTTAACGGTGCAGGACACTTGTTACACATGCCTTCGCATATTTATATAAATACCGGACACTATCATAAGGGTACTATTGCTAACCTTAGAGCTATAGCTGTTGATAGTATTTACACTATTGCCTGCAATGCACAAGGTGTTTACCCCCTGGCATATTATCCTCACAATTATCATTTTCTTACAGCAACTGCGGCTTTAGAAGGAAATTCAAATCTATCCTGGAACGCTGCATTAAAATTGCAAGCGCATACAGCAAAGGATTTAATGCAAGAACCGGAATGGGGCACCTTGCAACATTACTATTCCATTCCGTATTACATAGCAGTTAAATTTGGTATGTGGGATACAATTCTTTCCATTCCCCAACCAACTAAAAACCTAATCTATCCAACAGCAATTTGGCATTATGCAAAAGGCATGGCTTACCTGGGAAAAAATGATATTGTAAATGCTAAAAAAGAGTTATCTGCTATTAAAGTATTGGCAACAGATACCTTGCTAAACCAAATAACCATTTGGGGCATTAATACTACAACCGATCTTGTACAAATTGCAAGTAAAGTGCTGGAAGCTGAAATTGCCGCCAGGCAATATCAATTTACATCTTCTATCGCCTTATTATACGAAGCAATTGCAATTGAAGATAAATTAAATTATAACGAGCCGCCAGACTGGTTTTTCTCTGTAAGGCATCATTTAGGAGCCGTACTTTTAAAGGCAGGTAAATACTCTGATGCTGAAAACGTTTATCAAAAAGATTTACAAACATGGAAGAATAATGGCTGGGCATTGATGGGGTTATACCAGTCATTGATTTTTCAGAAAAAAGAAAAAGAAGCATTACAAGTAAAAGCAGCTTTTGATGAAGCTTGGCAATATGCCGATATTAAAATTTCCTCTTCATCAGTAATAGCAAATTAAAATTTACTTAAAAACGGGTAATACATTTTAAAGAATTATTTATTAAAAATAAGAATGCGTACAATATTATCGTATACCCTGTGTTTGTTGTTTTACTGCAATGTCTTTAGTCAGCCTGCAAATAATAAACTTACAATATCTCATTTAACGGGTAACTTTTATATTTATACCACTTACAGTATTTATGAAGGGAATCCTGTGCCTGCCAATGGAATGTACCTGGTAACAAATGATGCTGTTGTACTTTTTGATACCCCATGGGACACTACCCAATTTCAACCACTGCTTGATTCCATAAAATTAAAACATGGTAAAAAAGTTGAAATGTGCATTGCCACACATTGGCATAGCGACAGGACAGAAGGACTTGCATACTACCAACAGAAAGGCATTAAAACATATACAACAACACTTACAGATTCATTGTGTAAACTGAATAATAAAAAACGGGCACAGTTTTTAATTACAAAAGATACAACATTTAAAATCGGGCAATATACTTTTGAAACTTATTACCCCGGGCAGGGACATACGATTGACAATATCATAATATGGTTTGGTCATGAAAGAATATTGTATGGAGGATGCCTCATTAAAGGTGCTGATGCCGATAATCTTGGTTATTTGGGCGATGCAAACACAAGCGCTTATTTTTCTACCTTGCAAAATGTGAAGAAAAAATGTGGGCACCCTAAATATATCATTGTTTCGCACAGCGATTGGAATAACTTGCAATCTTTAAAACATTCTATTAAATTGGCTAAAGAACTTAAAGACAAAATCAAAGAGTAAGGATCTTATAATTGTAATTTTATCAACCAAAACATTAAAAATCATGATTAATAACAGTTTTACTTTTATTAAAAAATATCCCCCGGGAGTAATCATAAGCGGCATACTTGCGGTTTTTATATTGTCAACAATGGCAATAGACTGGTTAAATGCTTTTGTAAACCAATACAGTTTTTATTTTTCAGAGTCGTTCCTATTCAGTTCTTTTTGGTGGATTTTTATACCCCTTATAATTTTTCAGCAATATTTTTCTAAGCTATACAAATCAAAATTTGCTACATTTTTATTGATTATAATTCCCCTGTTTGTTCATCTTTTTGTATATCCTGCAGTTGTATGGCTGCTTTCAACAGTTTTTTATAACCATAGTTTTGCTTACTTGCAAACACTTTTATATGAGTTAGAGTCGTATAGTTTTATTCTACTGATTGTTTATACACTGCCATTTATTTTATTAAAAAATATAAATCAAGTACAAACAACGCAAAATATATCCAACACCCTCACTTTTGAATTACCAGCAAACAAAATAATATCATCAATACCTGTTAGTGATGGCAGGAAAAAACAGGTGATACAAACTGCCGATATTTTATACATCATGGCCAGTTCTCCATATATACATATCCATACCGGTCAAAAAAAATATATTCATAATCAGTCTCTAAAATCCATTTCATTACAATTAGATGGCGCCATATTTATTCGTATTCATAAATCATATATTGTAAATATTAAAGCAGTTTCGTTTTACACTTCGAGGCAAAACGGCGATTACGATATCACATTAATTAACGGTACCCGGTTGAGGTTAAGCCGCAATTACGCAGCCCTGTTCAGGCAAAATATGGAAATAGCCCATCAGGTTACAGCATAATTACATCAGGTTAGCATATTTTATTTGTAAATGGGCTGCTGCTGATACTATTATTGTAAAAATTTTATCATGAAGCTCATTACTCTATTAATTACGGTTGCCATGTTGCTAAGTTGCAGCGGCCAATCAGGCAAAAAAGCACAGGAAGCTAACCGGGCAATAGTAGGTTCTACAAACCGGGTGGGTGGCGATTGTGAAGAAGGCTACTGCGAATTGATTTATTATGGTATGCCCAAAGAAATGAATAACACAGATACCAGCGCCGGATGGTACGAAGCAGGGCGAAAATTATTGGTTACCGGAACTGTATATCAAATTGATGGCCGCACCCCTGCGCCCAATGTAATTGTTTATTATCATCATACCGATAACAACGGTTATTATTCGCCGGGCGATGGCAAACCATTAAACAGTACCAGGCACGGGCATATCAGGGGATGGGTTAAAACCGATAATGATGGACGCTATTCCATTTACACTATTCGTCCCGGGCCTTACCCCAAAGTAGAAGACCCCGAACATATTCACCTCATTATTAAAGAGCCTAACATTGCTAATGAATACTGGATAAATGATTTGGTTTTTGATGATGACCCAAGGCTGCTGCCCTTTCGCAAAAAACATCCCGAAGAAAACCCCCGATGCGGCAGCGGTACGCTGCGTGTGCTACTGGCCGATAGTATGCAAATTGCCGAACATGATATAGTATTAGGATTAAATATCCCCAATTATCCTGTAAAGCAAAATGATTCAGTTTCTTCCGGTTTAAACATTGGCGATGGCCAGCCTTCATTTAGTCCCTATCATGCTTTTGGGCCCGATAAAGGCTCTACCGCCTGCCCCGTGTGCAAATACGGTCGTTACCAGGGCATCATCTATTTTGCCGGCAATAACCCTGACTGGGAAAAAGTTAAAAAATGGCTGCAGTTTTTAGAAGAGCAAAGTAAAACTTATGGCAAATACCTTAAAGCATATTTTGTTTATAGCAACAACAAAACACCAGGGAATAAACAAATTGCTAACCTCGAAAAATTAGGTACCGAATTACATATCCTGCATACAGCATTAACCATTGTTCCATCCTGGCAGGATAAAGAAAGCGATGTGTACCTAAACAAAATCAACCCAACTGTACAAAACACAATTATCATTTACAAACACCGGAACATTGTTGATAAATATATCAACCTGCAACCAACAACCCAAAACTTTCAGTTAATTACAGCCGCTTTAAGCCGTACCCGTGGTGTATACCAGGATTTTCCAGAGCCAGCGCATGAATAAACGTATTGAATATTGCTTTTACAGTAATTCATATTTATATTTGAATGAAAACTCCTGCCATGAAAGTAACTCCCGAACATAATGACCGTATTGCAAAAATGTCGTTCGCATCTGTTTATCCGCATTATATAACAAAAGTTGAAAGCAAGGGACGATCAATAAAAGAACTGCAGCAGGTAATAGAATGGCTTACCGGTTTTAATGAAAAGAAACTACAGGAAATGATTGACAGGAAAGTAAATTTTGAAACCTTTTTTAAGGAAGCAAAACTAAACCCCAATGCCAAATTAATAACAGGTGTTATTTGCGGTTACAGGATTGAAGAGATAGAATATCCCCTCACAAAAAAAGCAAGGTACCTTGATAAACTGGTTGATGAACTTGCTAAAGGAAGAAAGATGGAAAAAATTTTAAGGAAATAAGTTTTCAAATAATTTAGTCACCATCTGCAATCAGATTTTCCAGCAAACATCAAATTTAACTTTAACTTTAATTTTTAAAAACCAATTGCTTTCTAAAATCATCTAATTCTTTTACCAGTTGAAAACTTTTCTTTGATGATATCCTGCACATGTACGCCGCTTATCTTGCTTTGCAACCACGATATCACATCAAGATATACAAAGGCTCGGCTCTCCAATGGGTTGCCCTCATACTTTTTTAATTTAGTGAGCAGTTTTTCAAACTCGGGTTTTAATGCATGTGCTCCCACCCTGAATGAGCGCCGTAAAAAAGCAAACATCTCCTCTTCTACCCTGCTAAGGCTTTCCATATTTGCCATGTAGCGGTAAACAGATTTGATGAGATACTCCAGTAATTCAAAATTACCCAGTTCATAGTGTGCAATCAGGTGCAGCAGGCGTGCATAACATTGCAGGTCGGTTCTTAAATCGCCACGCTGGTTAATAATGCGGTTTAAATAATCAATGGCTTTTTCATTATCGCCACTGCCAAAATAAAGGCATGCAATCTTGTAATAAAATACAAGCACCCGGTGTGTGTCAAGATACAATCCATACTCTTTAAGCATTTTTTCTAAAAAAGGAACCAGCTTAAGTCCTTTTGTAAAATTGCCCTGCAAAAAATAAAGGTTTATCCTTGCTGTATATAAATATTGGTATGCTAGTATCCTGTTAATTTCATTGTGCTGTAAATGTTTTTGCCTGGTAAATTGTTCAAACTGTTTTATGGTTTGCGACAGTTTTCCTGCATTTATTAAACTAAAATGAGCGCTCATAAGGTTATGCATGCCTTTAATGTATGCACTTGTTTCAACTTTAATCATGCCGGGTTGTTGCTCAAATAAATCAACCCATTTTTGTGAGTATTTGTAATAATGCAAAAAATCCTGGCGAATGAATGCGTACCATACGTAACTCTGAAAAAGATACAATCGTTCATAAAACCCTTTTGCGTTTATATTAACCGGAAGATTGCTTTCAAAAAATATACGGATGTTTTTTATATCCTTTTCATTGCGTGCATGGCCATTTTTTATATACCAGCCATATAATTGTAATGAAAGATTGGATAGTTGATTGACCAACGTTAGCTGGCTGTTTACAGTAATAGATTCATTTGAAAGTTTCTCTGCCCTATCCTGCATGCTTCTTGTAATAAACAAACTCTCAATCTTTTTCTCAAAAAACAATGCCTGTTGCAGGTATGTTAGTTGCTGAAATTCTTTTGCAGTTTCTTTCAGCCTGTCAAGCATTTTAAGGCTTTGCAGGTAAAGCCCTTTATTAAACAAAATTCTTGCATGATCCATTTGTTCATGCAATCTTATATCTATATTTTCATCATCTTTTATCAGCCGCAGGCTTGATAGTATTTGTTTATACAATGCAGCTTTTATGTTCGACAGTTGCTGTTTCTTTACACCCGTTGCTTTTTTAAGCAATAACCGTTCATCGTACTCTGCCATCTTATCCAAAGCATCAAAAAGCTGAATGGTTTTTAGGTTTTCAGTAGCTGTATTTCTGCGGGCATAAAGTTTAAAATTTCGTTTTTCGCTTTTTTCCAGCGATTTAACTAATTGAAAAAGGGCATCTGTGGATCGGTTGGGCATTGTAGTTCAAATTTTTTAAAATGCTTTACAGTAAAGGCTTTCAGCCAATTTTAAGGTTGTTACAAAGTGTAAACCGATATGTAGTTTGATTTTTGCACCCTTCATATCTAAGGTAGTTTTGTATGGTAAGGCTGATAATCATATCTGCAATACAAAAGTAAGCAGTCCAATTTTTATCTAACTAATTTTTCATTTTATCATGGCAGCAGGAAAAGTTGACATTTTTGATACCACCCTAAGGGATGGAGAGCAGGTACCGGGTTGTAAATTAAATACAAAAGAAAAGCTAGAGATAGCGCTTCAGTTAGAAGCCCTGGGTGTTGATATAATAGAAGCCGGTTTCCCCATTTCTTCGCCCGGCGATTTTGAATCGGTGGAACAAATTTCAAAAGCAGTAAAAAACGCAACAGTGTGTGGCCTTACCCGTGCCGTGCAAAAAGATATTGAAGTAGCTGCACAGTCGTTAAGATATGCAGTAAGGCCAAGGATACATACAGGCATCGGCACATCCGACTTGCATATCAAATCAAAATTCAACTCAACAAGAGAAGATATTTTGCAAAGAGCCATTCAATGTGTAAAATGGGCAAGAAATTTTACCGATGATGTGGAGTTTTATGCAGAAGATGCAGGCAGAACTGATAATGATTACCTGGCAAAAGTAATTGAAGCCGTTATTAAAGCAGGCGCCTCTGTAGTAAACATACCAGATACCACAGGTTATTGCCTCCCGTACCAGTACGGCGAAAAGATTGCATACCTCATAAACAATGTTCCAAATATTGATAAAGCCGTTATCTCCTGTCATTGTCATAATGATTTAGGATTGGCAACTGCTAATTCTATTGCAGGTGTAATTGCCGGAGCAAGGCAAATTGAATGTACCATTAATGGTTTGGGAGAAAGAGCCGGCAATACTTCATTGGAAGAAGTGGTGATGATTATTAAACAACACAAACATTTAGGACTGCACACAAATATTATTACAGAACAGTTGAATCCTTTAAGCCGTAAAGTTTCTGATACGATGCGGATGCCGGTTCAACCTAACAAGGCTATTGTGGGCAGTAATGCATTCTCTCATTCATCGGGTATTCACCAGGATGGCTTTTTGAAAAATGCACAGACTTATGAAATTATCACTCCCGAAGAAGTGGGCGCCGATAGCTCTAAAATCGTTCTTACAGCAAGAAGCGGAAGAAGTGCATTGGCATATCGTTTTCAAAATTTAGGCTTCCAGTTTAACAGGAACGATGTGGATGTATTGTACAATGAATTTTTAAAAGTGGCAGACAGTAAAAAAGAAGTGGAAGATGCTGACTTGTCTTTAATAGCAAAAAAATATCAATCAAACGTAGCGCTTGCATAAGATGAGTAAAACATTATTCGATAAAATCTGGGAAAAACATATCGTCAAAACAATTGATGGCGGCCCTTCTGTTTTGTATATCGATCGTCATTTTATTCACGAAGTAACCAGCCCACAGGCTTTTACCGGGTTGAATAAAAGAGGTATTAAAGTTTTTCGCCCGGCTCAAACCATTGCTACAGCCGATCATAATGTACCTACCTTAAATCAACATTTGCCCATTAAAGAAGAGTTAAGCCGCCTGCAGGTAGAAGCATTAAAGAAAAACTGTGCACAACATGGAGTGGAATTATATGGGCTTGGCCATCCGTTCCAGGGTATTGTTCATGTAATTGGTCCCGAGCTTGGCATCACTCAGCCCGGCATGACAATTGTTTGTGGCGACAGCCATACATCTACACATGGCGCTTTTGGTTCTATTGCTTTTGGTATTGGTACAAGCGAAGTGGAAATGGTGTTAGCTACCCAATGCCTGTTACAAAGCAAACCCAAACTGATGCGTATTAATGTAGATGGCGTTTTAAATAAAGGCGTAGTATCAAAAGATATTGTATTGTACATCTTATCAAAAATTACTGCAAGTGGCGCCACGGGCTATGCAGTGGAATTTGCCGGCTCTGCTATCCGCTCATTAAGCATGGAAGCCCGGATGACTATTTGCAACATGAGTATTGAAATGGGCGGCCGATGTGGATTGATTGCGCCTGATGAAACTACATTCAATTATATAAAAGGAAGAGCTTTTGCACCTAAGGATGCTGCATGGGATGAATCTATGGCATACTGGAAATCTTTATACAGCGATAATGATGCGGTATTTGATAAGGAATATCACTTTAAGGCAGAAGATATAGAACCAATGATAACCTATGGAACCAACCCCGGAATGGGCATTGGTATTTCTGAAAAAATTCCCACAACAGAAACCATTAATGAAAATGATAAATCGGGTTTATCTAAATCATTAACCTATATGGGCCTGCAACAAGGCAGTAATATAAAAGGACAAAAAATTGATTATGTATTTATTGGCAGTTGCACCAACTCAAGAATAGAAGACCTGAGGATGGTGGCATCATTTGTAAAAGGCAAAAAGAAAGCAAATGATGTGGAAGTATGGGTAGTGCCGGGAAGCAAGCAGGTGGAAGCACAGGCTATTGCAGAAGGCATTGATAAAATTTTTGAAGAAGCAGGTTTCATGCTAAGGCAACCGGGTTGCTCTGCCTGCCTTGGTATGAATGAAGATAAAATACCGGCTGGTAAATATTGTATCAGCACCAGCAACAGGAATTTTGAAGGAAGACAGGGCGCCGGTGCAAGAACATTATTAGCCAGTCCGCTTACTGCAGCAGCTGCGGCAATAACAGGTGTAGTAACAGATGTAAGGGAATTATTGAATTAATATGAAAGCAATAACTACGATAAACAGCCGCTTTGTTCCTGTCAATGTTGAAAATATTGATACCGACCAGATCATCCCGGCCCGTTTTTTAAAAGCCACTACCAAAGAAGGTTTTGGAAAAAATCTTTTTCGTGACTGGAGGTATGAAAATGATGACGAAACAAAACCCAAAAAAGATTTTCCGTTAAACCAACCAGCATACAGTGGCGAAATATTGGTGGCCGGAAAAAATTTTGGCTGCGGTTCTTCCCGTGAACATGCGGCCTGGGCCATACTGGATGCAGGTTTCAGGGTGGTGGTATCAAGTTTTTTTGCTGATATTTTTAAAAACAATGCTCTCAATAACGGCGTATTGCCTGTGCAGGTAAGCGATGCATTTCTGCATAAAATATTTGCACAGGATAGCAATACGGAGCTAACCGTTGACCTTGAAAAACAAAGAATCACCATCAATGCAACAAACGAGCAGGAACATTTTGACATCAACAGCTATAAAAAAACATGCCTGCTCAACGGCTATGATGATATTGATTTTTTGCTGAGTATTAAAGAAGACATACAAAAATTTGAAACCCTAACAACATAAACCTGTATGATAAAGAAAATTGCAGTAATAGAAGGCGATGGCATTGGCCCCGAAGTAACCAAACAATCCATCAATGTATTAAATGCCATTGCCGAAAACTACGGCCACCAGTTTATTTACAAATATGGCTTGATGGGTGCCGTGGCCATTGATAAAACCGGTAACCCCTTGCCCGATGAAACAATTGACACTTGTCTCAACAGCGATGCTATCTTATTTGGAGCAATAGGTCATCCAAAATACGACAACAACCCCAATGCAAAAGTGAGGCCAGAACAGGGTTTGCTGAAACTTAGGAAAACATTGCAATTGTATGCCAATATCCGCCCCATCAATACATATCCATCGCTGCAGCATTTATCTCCGTTAAAAAGTAAAAACATTGAAGCGGTTGATTTTATCATCTTTCGTGAACTAACAGGCGGTATTTATTTCGGTAAAAAAGAATTAAGTGCAGATGGTACACAGGCTTCAGATGATTGTGTGTATAACCGTGAAGAAATTGAACGTATGGCACACCTTGCATTTCATTTTGCTCAGAAAGAAAACAGGAGAAAAAAAGTTACGCTTGTAGACAAAGCCAACGTTTTGGAAACTTCGAGGCTTTGGAGAAAAGTGGTGCAGGAAATTGCCGCACAATATCCCGATGTAATTGTAGAATATATGTTTGTTGATAATGCAGCGATGCAAATTATTTTAAATCCAAAACAGTTTGATATCGTACTAACTGAAAACATGTTTGGCGATATCATCAGCGATGAAGCAAGTGTGATAAGCGGTTCATTGGGCTTGTTGCCTTCTGCATCCATCGGCACAGGCGGACTTGCATTGTTTGAACCCATACATGGTTCTTACCCTCAGGCTGCCGGTAAAGATATTGCCAACCCTATTGGCTCCATACTTTCTGCAGCCATGCTGCTTGAATACCTTGGTATGAAAGAAGAAGCAGATACTGTAAGAAAAGCTGTAGAATGGACATTGCAGAATGGTTTTGTAACCAAAGACATTGACCCTGTCAATTTCTATTTCACTTCTACCCTTGGCGAACTAATTACTGATTATATCAATGGCGTGGTGCCCGGTTCGGTAAAGAAAGAAAATATAGAGTTGAGAAAATCAACCATTATATAAACAGGCTATTAACGAAGGCCTTAAAAAAAACTTGCTTGTACAGTTCTTTTTTAAAGTGGCGGATGTATATTTGCAACAGATTCATCTAATGAAGAAGCAAAACACATATAATATTATTAACCAAATAGCTGCAATTATTATTGTGGCCATTATTATTATACCTGTTTCTTCGGGAGGTGGAGTACTATTATAAACTAAATTTAAAAAATATACAGACCCGCCTCCGGAAGGCGGGTTTTTTTATGCTTATACAATTACAAAAACAGGTAAATCATGGCAAACTATTACAACAGCAACACAGTTATTTATCACAATGGTGAATTTTTAAAAGCCGTTGATGCAAAGACGGATCTTTACGGGCAATCGTTACACTATGGCTATGCAGTATTTGAAGGCATACGTTCGTATAAGACCACAACAGGCGAAACAAAAATATTTAAAGCTGTTGAACATTATGACAGGTTGCAACAATCTGCTTTAGCCGTAAACCTGCCATACCATTGGAATACAGAAGAATTGATTAGCACCACATACGAGTTGCTGCACAGGAATAATTTACAGGATGCTTATATCCGTCCGCTCATTTATGCACCAGCCAATATGAGTTTTGTACAAAACAAAGAATCGTTTATTGCCATTGAAGTTTGGGAAATGCAACCTTTTCTTGGTGAGCAACTTTTAAAAGTGATGAGTTCATCTTTTCAAAGGCCCAACCCCAAAGGATTTAAAATTACTGCCAAAGTAAGCGGCCATTATGTAAACTCCATACTTGCCAGCCAGGAAGCAAAAGCAAAAGGGTACGATGAAGCATTGTTATCCGACATAAACGGATTTGTGGCAGAAGCACCGGGCGCCAATATATTTTATGAAAAACACGGAAAATTATTTACACCATCATTGGGAAATATACTGCCGGGTATTACAAGGGCAACGGTTATTGAAATCTGTAAAGAAAAAGGTATACCCGTTACTGAAAAACAAATTACAACTGAAGAGTTATTACAAGCCGATGCAGCATTCTTTTGCGGCACGGCCGCCGAAGTGATAGGCTTTGAAAGCCTCGACGGTATTAAGTTTACAAAAGATTGGAATAAAAGCATCAGTAAACAAATACAGGATGCATATAAGCGCAGGGTAACTTCTTCAAACAGTTTCTTAGCTGAACCATCAAAAGAAAAATTTCAGCTGGAAAAAATTGTTTTACAATAAAATGAATCCCGATAAAAAAATTGAAACAACAGTTTTATATCAAACAAGCATGAATAACGGATTGAACAAATACAGCAAAACACTTACACAGGATGCCACACAACCTGCAGCACAGGCCATGTATTATGCCATTGGTTTTAAGGAAGAAGATTTTAACAAAGCGCAGGTTGGCATTGTAAGTATGGGCTGGGATGGTAACCCCTGTAATATGCACCTGAACGATTTGGCTACTGCTGTAAAGAAGAGCGTTAATGCTACAGAAGGCTTGCTGGGCCTTCGTTTTTACACTATCGGTGTAAGCGATGGCATTAGCATGGGAACCGATGGCATGCGATACAGCCTGGTTAGCCGTGATTTAATTGCCGACAGCATTGAAACAAATGCAGGCGCACAATATTATGATGCATTAATTGCAATACCGGGTTGCGATAAAAATATGCCGGGCTCTGTTATGGCTATGGGAAGATTGAACCGTCCGGCCATTATGCTTTACGGTGGCACTATTGCACCCGGCCATTACAAAGGCGAAGATTTGAATATTGTTTCTGCCTTTGAAGCGCTTGGGCAAAAAATTGCAGGCAGTTTAAGTGAAAATGATTTTAAAGGCATTGTGCAACATGCATGCCCCGGTGCAGGCGCCTGTGGTGGCATGTACACAGCCAACACAATGGCAAGTGCTATTGAAGCATTGGGAATGAGTTTACCTAATTCATCTTCTAATCCTGCACTTAGCATGGATAAGCAAAAAGAATGTGAAGCAGTAGGCAAAGCAATAAAGATTTTATTGGAGAAAGATATTAAGCCTTCTGATATCATGACCCGTAAGGCTTTTGAAAACGCCATTACCGTTGTGATGGCATTAGGTGGAAGTACCAATGCAGTGCTTCACCTGGTAGCTATTGCAAAAAGTGTACATGTTGATATTACTCCCGATGATTTTCAAACCATCAGTAACAAAGTACCGCTGCTGGCCGATTTTAAACCAAGTGGTAAATACCTGATGCAGGACCTGCATGAACATGGTGGCGTACCTGCCGTGATGAAATATTTATTAAGTAAAGGATTATTGCACGGCGATTGCCTTACCGTAACCGGCAAAACAATTGCAGAAAATCTTGTTGAAGCGCCGGCGCTTGATTTTGAAAAGCAGAAAATAATTATGCCATTAGAAAAACCATTGAAAGCAACAGGGCATTTACAAATACTTTATGGCAACCTGGCTCCAAAAGGCAGCGTAGCAAAAATAACCGGGAAGGAAGGTGAAAAGTTTGAAGGCACAGCAAGAGTATTTGACGGTGAAAAAGATTTGATAGCCGGCATTGCTTCTGGCAAAGTGCATGCAGGCGATGTGGTGGTGATACGCTACATAGGCCCAAAAGGCGCACCGGGCATGCCCGAAATGCTAAAGCCAACATCGGCCATCATTGGCGCAGGGCTTGGCAAAACAGTAGCGCTCATTACTGATGGACGATTTAGTGGTGGCACACATGGTTTTGTTGTTGGCCACATTACCCCCGAAGCTTTTGAAGGCGGATTGATTGCATTGGTTAAAGATGATGACAAGATTGAAATAGATGCAGTAAACAATAAGCTTACATTAAAAGTTCCGGATGATGAAATTGCAGAACGAAGAAAAAACTGGAAGCAACCAGCACTGAAAGCAACAAGAGGAATTTTATTTAAATATGCACAACAGGTTAAGCCGGCCCACGAGGGATGTGTAACAGATGAAAATTAAACTTAGCAAAGATGCAAACATTAACATTACAACAAAGAAGACAAACTAAAAAGAATACAACAACCAAAAGTGGTAGCCTTGCCGTATTGGATGCACTTGTTGCCGAAGAAGTAACAACGGTTTTTGGTTATCCCGGCGGCGCCATCATGCCTATTTATGATGCCTTGTATGATTACAGCGATAAGTTGAAACATATTTTAACTAGGCACGAACAGGGCTCTATACACGCTGCACAAGGCTATGCCAGAACAAGCGGCAACACAGGTGTGGTGTTTGCCACAAGCGGCCCCGGCGCCACCAACCTTGTAACCGGTTTGGCAGATGCGATGATTGATTCAACACCGGTGGTATGTATTACCGGCCAGGTGTTTGCACAATTGCTTGGCACCGATGCTTTCCAGGAAACAGATATCATCAACATTACTACACCGGTTACCAAATGGAATTACCAAATAACAGATGCAACTGAAATACCATCGGTACTTGCCAAAGCATTTTATATTGCTAAAAGCGGAAGGCCGGGACCTGTATTGATTGATATTACCAAGAATGCACAGTTGCAAGAATTTGAATATGCAGGATACAAAAAATGCAATCATATAAGAAGCTACCGCCCCACTCCCATTGTTCGCAAAGAATATGTGGAAGCTGCTGCCAAACTTATTAATGAAGCCCAAAGGCCTTTTGTAATTTTTGGACAGGGTGTGATACTTGGTAAAGCCGAAAAAGAATTTAAAGCATTTATTGAAAAAGCCGGCATACCTGCTGCATGGACAATTATGGGAATGAGTGCAATACCAACTGATCATCCTTTGGGTGTTGGCATGTTGGGCATGCATGGAAACTATGGCCCTAATTTATTAACCAACCAATGTGATGTGTTAATTGCTGTGGGTATGCGATTTGATGACCGTGTAACAGGCCGCCTTGATAAATATGCAAAGCAGGCAAAAGTAATTCATCTTGACATAGACCCAGCAGAGATTGATAAGAATGTAAAAACAACTATACCTGTTTGGGGCGATTGTAAAGAAACATTACCCATGCTGACCAAACTTGTAGAAAATAAAACCCATACGCAGTGGCTACAAAAGTTTGCAGACTGTGCTACTAAGGAAAAAGAGAAAGTGATTGCACAGGAATTGAGCCCGGTATCAGAAATTTTATCAATGGGAGAAGTAATTGAATTAGTAAATGAATTAACAAAAGGCGAAGCTGTAATTGTAACCGATGTTGGCCAGCACCAGATGGTAGCCTGCCGTTATGCAAAATTCAACCAATCAAAAAGCAATATCACAAGTGGCGGGCTTGGCACCATGGGCTTTGCATTGCCTGCGGCCATAGGCGCAAAATATGGCGCCCCGCAAAGAACAGTGGTGGCAGTTATTGGCGATGGGGGTTTCCAGATGACTTTGCAGGAACTTGGCACCATTATGCAATTTGATATTGATATAAAAATTTTAATTCTCAATAACCAGTTTCTTGGTATGGTAAGGCAATGGCAGGAATTATTTCATCAACGCCGCTATTCGTTTACAGATATAACAAGTCCTGATTTTGTGCAACTGGCAAGGGCTTACCGCATAGAAGGAAAAACGGTTAGCAAGCGGGAGAACCTGAAAGCGGCACTAAATACAATGCTTAACCACAAAGGCTCTTATTTGCTTGAAGTGATGGTAGGAAAAGAAAACAATGTGTTCCCGATGGTGCCGCAGGGCAAGGGCGTGGCCGAAATTGTTTTAAGCAAGGATGAGATTTAATAACCGTTGTTATAAAAGATAACTGAAAATAAAATTTATTAAAATGGAAAAGAAAGAATTCACCATAACGGTATTTACCGAAAACCAGATTGGTTTGCTGAACCGTATTGCTATCATTTTTTCGAGACGCAAAATAAATGTTGAAAGCCTGAATACTTCTCCTACCGAAGTGGAGAGTGTGCACAGGTTTACAATTGTTATCAGCGAAACAGAAGATGTTGTTAAAAAATTATGTCGGCAAATTGAAAAACAAGTGGAGGTATTAAAAGCTTATTACAATAACGGCGACGAAATTGTTTGGCAGGAACTTGCATTGTACAAGGTAAGTACTGATGCCATTGCTGAAAAAGTAAAAGTAGAACGATTGCTTAGAGAGAATGGCGCAAGAGTGGTTGCCATAAGGAAAGATTATACTGTTTTTGAAACTACAGGGCAACGGGAAGAAACCGACGGGCTTTTAAAAGTGCTTGAACCTTATGGCCTGATTGAGTTTGTACGCAGCGCCAGGGTGGCCATTATAAAAGGCAGCAGCGATTTTCATGAAAGGCTTAAAGAGTTTGAATACCAGGAGCCGGGTGAAGATGTAATAGAAAATGAATTTTTAGACAAGAATGAAGAAGTGTTTGCCATGTAAAGAGCATGAAAAATCATTTGCTTGTGTAGCTCATTGATGAGTTAAGAACAAAAAGTACAAGTGAGTGACACAACGCTGATGCCATGAAAAACAAATGCAGGTAACAAAAAATAAAAAATTAAATCACCAATAAAAATTATCAATAATGGCAAAATTAAAATTTGGTAACGTAGAAGAAAACGTAGTAACAAGGGAAGAGTTCCCATTAAGTAAAGCACAGGAAGTGCTTAAGAACGAAACGGTAGCCGTTATTGGCTATGGCGTACAAGGCCCCGGGCAGGCATTAAACCAGAAAGACAATGGCATTAATGTAATTGTTGGGCAACGCAAAAATTCAAAAACATGGGACAAAGCCATTAATGATGGATTTGTGCCCGGCGAAACTTTGTTTGAAATTGAAGAAGCCCTGCAAAGAGGAACCATCATTTGTTATTTACTGAGCGATGCTGCACAAATTGCATTATGGCCAACCGTGCAAAAACATTTAACGGCGGGCAAGGCATTGTATTTTTCTCATGGCTTTGGCGTAACCTTTAATGAGCAAACAGGCATTGTACCTCCAAAAGATGTAGATGTATTTTTAGTGGCACCAAAAGGAAGCGGCACTTCGTTAAGAAGGATGTTTTTACAAGGCCGTGGTTTAAATAGTTCGTATGCAATTTACCAGGATGCAACAGGCAAAGCGTTTGAAAGGGTTGCAGCATTAGGCATTGCGGTAGGCAGTGGTTATTTATTTGAAACCGATTTTAAGAAAGAAGTGTACAGCGACCTAACCGGCGAAAGAGGAACATTGATGGGCGCCATTCAGGGAATTTTTGCAGCTCAATATGAAGTGTTGCGTAGTAAAGGCCACACTCCTTCTGAAGCTTTTAACGAAACTGTGGAAGAATTAACACAATCACTGATGCCGTTGGTGGCCGAAAACGGTATGGACTGGATGTATGCCAATTGCTCTACCACCGCACAACGTGGCGCATTGGACTGGTGGAAAAAATTTAGAGATGCTACCAAGCCCGTTTTTACCGAACTGTATGAAAGCGTAGCAAGCGGCAAAGAATCGCAACGCTCAATTGACAGTAATAGTAAAACCGATTATCGTGAGAAGCTGGAAGAAGAATTAAAAGAGCTGCGTGATAGTGAACTATGGCAGGCAGGCAAAACCGTTAGAAGCCTTAGGCCCGAAAACCAAAAGCCCAAACAGGATACAGGCAACCAGGAACAAAACACTGCAGGGTTATATAAAAAAACTGTAGAAAAAACTGAAAGTGTAAATTAAAAAATAAAAAATATGCATACGGCACCTGGCACTACATATAAATTATCTTTTCATGAAGCGGCTGAGCGGTTAAAAGATGTGGTAAAACATACAGCGCTTAGTTATAATGCATCGCTTTCGAAAAAATACAAGTGTAATGTTTTTTTGAAACGGGAAGATTTGCAGATTGTACGATCTTATAAATTAAGAGGTGCATATAATATGATGAGTTCGCTAACTAATGAAGAACTTGATAATGGTGTGGTATGTGCCAGTGCCGGTAACCATGCACAGGGATTTGCTTACAGTTGCCGTAAGTTAAATATAAATGGCGTGGTGTTTATGCCTATCACCACACCCAAACAAAAAATAAACCAGACAGAAATGTTTGGAGAAGGGTTTATTGAAATTAGATTGGTGGGTGATACTTTTGATGATTGTGCCAATGCTGCCAAACATTTTTCTGAAACTAATGGTATGACATTTATCCCGCCTTTTGATCATTACCGCATCATTGAAGGGCAGGGAACGGTGGCTGTTGAAATTTTAGAAGATCAACCACAGGTAGATTTTCTTTTTGTTCCTGTTGGCGGTGGCGGTTTAAGCGCCGGCATTGGATCGTACTTTAAAACTTATTCGCCCAAAACAAAAATAATAGGCCTTGAACCGGAAGGCGCCCCTTCTATGTCGGAAGCATTAAAAGCCGGGCATCCTGTAACATTGCCATCTATTGAAGGTTTTGTGGATGGTGCTGCGGTAAAATGTGTTGGCAATATAACTTTCGAAATTTGTAAAGATGTAATTGATGATATGCAACTGGTACCTGAAGGAAAGATATGCAGTAGCATATTGCAATTGTATAATGAAGAAGCAATAGTGGTGGAGCCTGCAGGTGCATTGAGTATTGCTGCACTGGATTTTTATAAAGATGAAATTGCCGGGAAGAATGTGGTGTGTATTGTTAGCGGAAGTAACAATGATATTACCCGAACAGAAGAGATAAAAGAACGTTCATTATTGTATGAAGGATTGAAACATTATTTCCTTATTAATTTTTCGCAGCGGCCCGGCGCCTTAAAGGAATTTGTAAATGATGTATTGGGAAAGGATGACGACATTACTTATTTTCAATACAATAAAAAAAATAACCGTGAAGAAGGCCCGGCGGTGGTAGGTATTGAATTAAAACGTAAGCCTGACCTGGATATTATTTTACAACGACTGAAAGACAAGAAGATAAGGCACCAGCATTTAAACGAACAAAGGGAATTATTCACTCACCTTGTTTTTTAAATAAATACAACTGGGTTAAGGTATTGCATCAAATTAATCCAATCTTTATCCCTTTGCTGATAAGTATAGCTGTATTTTTTGCGTCAAATTTTTCTAACAGGCTTTTGCGGTGAGTATTAACTGTTGCTATACTAATAAACAGTTTTTCTGCAATCTCAGTATTGGTAAGGCCTTCTGCAATTAATTGCAAGACTTCTTTTTCACGCCTTGTAACTGGCGGAAGACTGTTATCAGATTCTCTTAATGAAAGGCTTACTTCATGACTCAGGTAATTTTTACCTAACATCACAGTTGTTATTGCTTCAAGCAATTCTGATTTATCAGCGTTTTTTAACACGTAGCCCGAAGCGCCATTCTCCATCATATTGCGTACATAGGCCTGTTGATTGAATGTGCTTAACCCAATTACAAATATGGAAGGATATTTTGCACGCACTTCTTTGCACAAATCAATTCCACTTAAATCGGGCAGGTTAATATCCATTAAAATCACATCGGGTTGCAGTTGTTTTAAAAAAGCAAGGCAGGAAGCTGCATTGGTGGCATGACCCATCCAGTCAATCTCCTTTTCATTTTGCAAAAGCGAGCGAATGCCCTCAATTACCATGTAGTGATCATCTACTATAAAAACACTTGCTTTCATTATTTGACTGTTGTATCAGTAATTTTGTTGCCGAAAAACGGTATCATCATGCCACAATTATACATTCTCAATTTTACATTATACATTAACTTCTATCAACACCGACGTCCCCTTTCCCTCCCCGGTTTGCACATCAATTTTACCCTTTAGAAAATCTACCCGGTTTTGAATATTGCTCCAGCCGATTCCGGAGGCATGCTTTAACTCGGCAGGGTCAAATCCCTTACCATCGTCTTCTACGGTTAGCGTTAATAATTTATCAGCTTCGGTAACATGCGCCTGCACCAATACATTTTTAGCAGCAGCATGTTTAATACTGTTGTTGACCAGCTCCTGCACAATACGATAAACCGTTACCGCAGTGGTTTGTTCAATATGGGCATTGGCCAAATCAATGGAATGATAACTGGTATGGATAACGCCGCTATTATTAATTTCATTGCAGTACTCTTTCAAAGCAGTGTCCAGGCCATACTTCACCAGTACTTCGGGCATCATATTATGGGCCACCCGCCGCATTTCTTTAATAGAACTGTCCAGCATATCCATGCTGCGTTCAAAAGCCTGAGCATTATCAGGCGTCATAATTAAGTTTCCTTTCATATTGCTTAATGAATATTTAATGCCACTGAGCATGCCGCCCAATCCATCGTGCAGGTCTTTGGCCAGGCGGGTACGTTCCTGCTCTTCTCCTTTGAGCACAGCTTCGGTAGCGGTGAGTTGTTTTTCTTTTTCTAATTCGTCTATCTTAGTTTGCTGCAGGCGTTGTTTATTTTTATAATTGCGATAGCCCAACAGCGAAATCAAAAGAATGGCAAGGGCGCTACCGGCAAAAACATAGTTAAGCATATTTTTTTGGCGGAGTTGCACTTTTTGTAATTGTATTTGCGTTTCCTTCTTTTGGGTTTCAAACTTTTTTTCAATCATCAAAGTTTTATTCTGCATTTCTTCACCGGTCAATTGATTCTCTATAACCTGTAAACTATCTAATAGTTTTTCTGCACCAACAATATCCTGCATAGCAAACAAAATATTTGCCATCATTTTCATGCCATTTACTTTTTCAATTTTCAAATCCATGCTGTCGGCAATTCTTAATGATTCAGAAATATATGTTTTTGATTGTGCAAAATCTTTTTTTAACAGGTATAGAAATGCCATACCTCTTCCTGCAATCACTTCTCCTTCCTTATCGCCTATTGCTTTACTAAGTGCCAGTGATTTTTCATAAAAAGGTTGCATACCATCTGCATCATAACGATGAAAATAAATATCACCTAAGCCCAGCATACAGGTAAGTTCAAGTCTTTTAAATCCGGTTTTCTTACCTATGGCCAGTGCCTCGCTATAATACTTCATTGATGAATCTTCATTACCGAGAGATTGATAATTATTTGCAAGATTCACCAGCGCCTGGCCAAGCTCCATTTCCTTATCCTGTCTTCTAAAATAAAGTACAGCTTCCTTTCCATAAGATACAGCCTTTGAAAATTGGTTCAGCTTCCAATAAACATTCTGCATCAGGTCGTTCATCCGGGCAACAAAGTATTCATCCGGCATTTTTTCAAAATAACTTTTAGCTTCTTCGTAATAATAGGCAGCGCTATCATATTGGCCTAAATAATTAAAACAGTTGCCGGTATTGGCTGTAGCTTTCGCTATCAATAAATCATCATTTAATTCATGGCTAATTTGAATAGCTTGTTTGTTAAGAAGGATGGAACTGTCAAACGCTCCTTTCACATTCAGGATACCGGTATAGTTGGCAACAAATTTTACTACACCCCGTTTATAATTTAATTTTTGACTGAGATTCCTGGCTAGCAAATAATAATGTGCAGCAATATTGATATCATTCAATTCATATTCGTTTCCAATATTTATATACAGCAAAACTTTGTTCGTATCCTCCTTTGATGAAGACAACTGGTGTAGCAGACTGTCTTTTCTTGCCTGCTGGGCAAAAGAACAGGATGCAGCTAAGCCTACCAGTAATATGATTGAGAGTTTTTTCATTTCACCAAAATACTTCATTCGGAATTACAAATAAAGAATGATTATGAAATAATTTGACTCATCTTTTTTAATGATTTTTTTGGGTTGGGAGCCACCATGACACGAAGGCACTAAGGTTCACTAAGGTTATCCTTTGTGCAACTTCGTGTCTTAGCGCCTTTGTGGCCAAAACAAAAAATCATCTTTTTTAATGATTGCCCATACATCACACTCCTTCTACTTTTACATCTCATTAAATCAATAAAACATCTCTGACATGAAAAAAGATTTTTCCTTACTGGCAATTGTTCTATTGCAATTAATATGCTTTAATGCCAGCGCCAAAATATGGCGGGTAAATAATAATGCAGGCGCCAGTGCTGATTTCTCCGCTTTTGATGCAGCAGTATATAGTGCATTGGTAGTAAACGGCGATACACTTTATATTGAAGGCAGCGCTACCAGCTATTATGATGCCAGCATCAGTAAGCAACTTACCATTATTGGCACCGGTTACTTCTTAGACCCTGCTGATGTAAACTATCCTGCCAACGTGGGATTGCAGTATAATAAATACAGTTCTGTTATTCGCAGCATCAATCTGCTTACTGGTAGCAGTGGCTGCAAGTTTATAGGCATTGTTTTTTCCGGCGGTACAATCTACGGTGATAATGCATGGAATAATATCACTTTTGAGAAATGCGAAATAGCAGAAAGCTTTTATGTACCTAATGCAAGTAATAGCGGGCTTACCATTCGTAAATGTTTCGTACTAAGTACCCTAAACTGCTCCTCCGGGTCATTAACTGATTTCACTTGTGAGAATAATATTTTTACAGGTTTCTATGCGTCCCCTTATCTAGCTAACCTAAGTGGATCAAATAATATTTTTCGCAATAATAGCTTTGCATCATCTGGTATAGGCACTGTAACTACCATTGCCAATTGCTATGTAGCTAATAATATTTTTGCTCAGAACAATAATACACCGGTAAATTTCACTAATTGTAATATCAAAAACAATTTGTTTCAGCAAAACCAAACGCTGCCGCCATCTGCGGTTAACAACCTGATAAATGTAGATATGTCCACAGTATATGTAGGTGGCACTACCGGCAGTTTAGATTCACGCATGGTTTTAAAAGCAGGTTCTCCTGCCATTGCTGCCGGCGTTACAGTAGGTGCAGTGGTAACGCCTGATTGTGGCGCATTCGGCGCTACCGATCCTTACAAACTTTCAGGCATTCCGGCTATACCAACAATTTACAGTTTAACGGCACCTACCAGCATTCCTTCGGGTACAAATTCTATGAACGTAACTTTTAGCACCAGGAACAATAACTAATTCATCCATTCCTGAAAAAGATCAGGAAGAAAATATAAAAAAGATGAAAGCAATTTTCAGTATCATACTACTGCTTGGTTTTATTTGTGCCAAAGCGCAGGATCCCAACTATCCGCCTGCTCCTCCACCATTGGCAAATATTGTAGCAGCAGAATATTGGATAGATACCGACCCGGGAATTGGAAACGCTACCTCCATAACCGTTAGTTCAGGTACAGATATTTCCAATGCATCAGCCTCTATCAACACTAACGGACTGAGCAATGGTATTCACCGGTATGGTTTGCGTACCAAAAGTGTAACTGGGAAATGGAGCCATACCATCATCAGTGAAATTTTAATAGATCATAATCCGAATTATGTATCTGCCCCCCCTGCCATTACCAATATTGTAGCAGCCGAATATTGGATAGATACAGATCCCGGAATGGGAAATGCAACTGCAATCAGCGTATCTGCAGGTACTGATATTGCAAACATATTAGCTACACTTAATACAACCGGATTAAGTAATGGTATTCATCGCTATGGCTTACGTACAAAAAGCATTGACGGTAAATGGAGCCTTACAAACATAAATAATTTTTTAGTTGATCATAACCCGGATTATGCAACAGCACCTGCAGCCATTACCGATATTGTGGCAGCAGAATATTTTATTGATACCGACCCCGGAATGGGGAACGGAACCTCCATTACCATAACACCCGGACAAAATATTTCCAATATTTATTTTTCGGCAAACACAACCGGGTTGAGCAATTCAACACATTATTTAGCGATAAGAACTAAGAACAGTGATGGCGTATGGAGTTTAAGTAATGTTGTTCCCTTTTTGGTGAATACAGATTTTAGTTACCCACCTGCACCTGCTGCCCCGGGAAATATTACTTATGCAGAATATTTTTTTGATACCGATCCCGGATTTGGGAATGGAACAATTATCCCTGTTACACCCGGTGTGGATTTGAGCAATGTTTCATTCGTAGCAAATACTTCTGCTTTGAATGATGGAGTGCATACATTATTTATCAGAAGTTTAGACGATTGGAGCCTGACCAACTATGTATCCTTTACAAAAGGAAATGTTGTAGCTATCAAACTTTTAAATTTTACTGCAGTTGCCAACGGATCTAAAGCTTTGATAAAATGGCAAACCGGTACTGAGGAAATCACTGATAAAATGGTGTTGCAAAGAAGTGATGATGGAATTCATTTTATTGACATTGCTTTTATGAACGCAAAAGGTACGCCCTCATCATACAACTATACTGATGAACATCCTTTAAATGGCAGAAATTATTATCGCCTTAAAATGATAGATATAAGTAATGAGAATGCTTATTCAAGAATTGAAACTGTTTACATAACCGGTAATGATGGATTTAAAGTAACGGCTTTCCCCAACCCGGTTACAGATAAATTACAAATTAATACTGATACAGATATTGCCCCATCGGCCTATATCAATATTTGCAATATGGAAGGAAAGGAAATGCTGCGGCAATCATTAACATCAAAAAGCCTGGAGATTAAAATGGCAGGGCTTAGTAATGGAGTATATTTACTAAGAGTTATTAATGGCCAACATCAACAAACTATTAAAATTGTAAAGCAATAATAGAGAAGAAGCTAATTAAACTGTTGTAGAAAGAAAATCAAGCAATTTTATTTCACAAAAACAGGGCATGGAGATGCACACAGTTAAACCTTGTGTTGATTCGTGCCCTATTAATTTTATGCATTAAAATTAAATTTTACCATGAAGCCACAAGGGCTATATGGCTCACTAAAGTTTTCATTTGTGCTTCATTGTGTCTTAGCTCCTTTGTGGCCAAAAAAAATCATCTTTTTTAATGATACCTCCCTGCTGTCATTGCAATTACTTTTACACCACAAGTATTAATTATGAGATCAATCATTCTTTCAATTGTATTAACGATGTTTACAGCAAACCTCTTTGCCCAAAAAGAAAGCTTTGATGTACTGACCTACAAGCCCATTAAAAACTGGAAAAAAGAAAAGACGGATAAATCGGTATCCTTTTCTATTACCGATGATGCTAAAGGAACTTTCTGTATCATCAACCTGTATATTTCTATTGATGGAGATGCGGACAGCAAAACCAATTTTGATAATTCCTGGAACAAAATTGCAAAGGAGCAATTGGGAACCGGTGATGCCACAATGGAAGAAGTAACAACAGAAAACGGCTGGGAATTGCAAACCGGTTCTGCTTCCTTTAATAAAGGCGGACTAAGCGGCAATGCCATGCTGGTAACAGCTACCTCCCATACTAAAATGGTGAATATGCTGGTGCTGTTTAATTCTGAAACTTACAGTGCACAGTTGAATGAATTTATCAGCGCTTTTGAGTTGAAAAAAGTTTACGCTAAAGATAAAACCGCTTCTACTGCATCAACCGGCAATAACAATGTATTAGTGGGAATATGGGCGGCTAATTTACTGGAAACCTCAGGCTATATGAATAATGTACCACAGTATTCAGGTGGATATTTTAGAAAAGAATATACTTTCAAAAATGACGGTACATATTTTTATTCATTTAAAAACTGGTCGGTTTACGCAAAGACTATTTTATATGGCTATGAAACCGGTACATGGTCTATTAATGGTAATACACTAACCCTCGCACCCAAAGAAGGTAAGAAAGGCGAATGGAGCAAAAAGCGTAAAACCAGCGAATGGGGCAACCAGATAAAACTGCAACCTATGAAACTGGAAAAAATCAGCTACACATTTGAAACAAAATATTTTTCCGGCTCGCAGAGTAGCGCATTGTATTTAAACTGTGGTAAATCTACAGAAAGAGACGGCACTTACGCAGACAATGGTTTTAGCTATACATTAAAAGATAAGGCCATAATTGATTTTCCACCGGGTTTAAAATAATTTTTACCGGTAATGCTGTTTATATTGAATACTCTTAAAAAAATATGAATAAAATTAAAAAAATGAGAATAGCAATCGCATTTTGCATCATCCTGTTCAACATTCAAATGAGTATAGCGCAGCAAGTTGTGATAAAGAAAACTACCTGCACCGAAAAAAGCGTACAAATGTTGCCATCCTTGTACTACAACCATACCTACGATAATTATAGCAAAAGCAAATCTCCCCGCATGCCGCTGCTTTTCAATATTGAAAAATTGGAACAAAACAGCCGCAAAAATTTTCAAGCAACCGGTTGTGTTCTGCGTGTATATACCCGGCCAGGACATTCGCCGTACGATATGGATGGCGTACAGCGGCAGTATTCTTCTTTTACCATAAAAGCAAATGAATACTATTGTTCAACTCCAAACTCCACAGTAGATGAAGGAGCTACTGCTGCAGAAATATCGGTTCACTTAAATAGTTCAGTTCCTGCGGCATTTGACAAAGTGGGCGACTTTTATGTAACCGATAAATCTATACGATACAGGGTTTCCATTCAAATGATACGACCTACGAATGGTCCCAGCTATCCTGCTGCCAGGTATTCTAACATCTCTAACTATGTAAGTGAAAAATCAACTCTGCTAGGACTTGTTGATGAAAAGGAAATCAATCACGACGTTTTTTTAAAATATATAAATGGAGAAACGTATGTAGAAAAGCATGGCGGTTACGACCCAAAAGAAAGTTACGGCTACAAAACAATTGAACGTAATTACAATATTGTAAAAAAAGGGGTCCCCATTTTGGTACCAGTTAGTCGTAAAGCGTTTTTAGAAGCCTTGCTGGAATATTACGAAATTGAAAAAGCAAACTTTGCTACTGAAGTTGCCGAAAAATTAAAGAACGAAAATGATAAAGACCGTATGAAAATTTTAGAGGCAGATAAGGCAGCTTATAACCAAATATACCAGTCTAAAAAAGCCCGTATAACCAATTTATTAAAAACTAAAAGTGCAGATTGGCTGAGTAGGCAGGTGGCCACAAATGAAAAGGCAAGGGAAAATGATAGTAAAAATGCTTCAAACGGATTGTTTGATTTCAAAGAGTTTGAAAGTGGAACACTTTTATACCAGTATAATCCCGAATTTATAAAAGGCAAAGACGCATTTAAGCCTGTAAAAATTTCAGTAAAATATTTATATAGATATGGCAAAGAGCGGTATCAATGGAGTGAAAATTTAATTAAAAATTTTGAAGCCAATTTTGATTTTGAAGCCTTGCGAAAAATGTTACAGTAGAACATAGAAATACTAATATCCTGTTTAAATGATTGACCCAATTGGTAACTCAAACTGTTTACCATTCCTTTTTCCACCGGGGTTTAAGGTCAATTAAGCATTGTCACTGATACAGAGATAAAGCTTTTGAAAAACCTATCTATCATTAAAAATCATCTTTTTTAATGATACCTCCCTGCTGTCATAGCAGTTATTTTTACATCATAAGTTTTAATTATGAAATCAATCATCCTTGCAATTGTATTAACGATGTTTACAGCAAACCTCTTTGCTCAAAAAGAAAAATTTGATATCGTTACCTACACTCCTCCTGCGGACTGGAAGATGCAGCAAGGTAATGGTAACATATCTTACTCCAGGATAGATGGTGCATCCTGGGCACAGATTGCTATCTATCAGCATCGCAACAGCGAAGGTGAAATTCAAACCGATTTTGATAAGGACTGGAATGAATTGGTAGCACAGGGAAAAACTATTTCAGATCCTGAAAAAACAGCACCCAAAACTTCTGACGGCTGGACTGTAATGAGCGGTTCCGCTATATGGCAATACAATGGCGCCAATGTGGCTTCCATGCTAACCGTATTTTCCAATAACCGGGTTTGCGTAGCTGTATTGTGCAATTCAACGGCTATGCCCTATATGAAAATTTATCAATCTTTGATAGATAATATAGATTTAGATGCCAATGCAGTAAGTGAAACAAATAGTGAATCCGAAACAAATGCCAATGCAAATTCAAACCATACTTCCATTGTGGGGCTTTGGAAAATAAATTCTGCAGAAACCAGGGGTGTTGTGAATCACTTTATTCTTTATACCGGAGGATACATAAGAAAAGAATACACATTTAAAAGCGATGGCACTTATTTTTATTGCTTTAAAACCTGGTCGGTTCATATAGACAATATTTTATACGGTAACGAAACCGGCACATGGACAGTAAATGGCGACAAACTTACATTGACACCAACAAAAGGAATGTCGGGGGAATGGAAGAAAACCAATAATACTCAAGAGTGGGGCAGCCTGGTTAAAAAAAATAACTGGAAATTAGAAAAAACTACCTACCAGTTCAATATTCATAACGATGAGGTAGCAACAATCCTACGGTTAGATAGTGGCGGAGCTACAGAAAGGGACGGTGCTTATACAAATAAATATTTCAGTTATGTATTAAGTGATATTAAGTATATAGACTTTCCTCCTGGTGTAAAATAACTGTTACTAATAATAGTATTAGCTATGCATTAAATAATAAGGCAATCATCAATTTTCAGAGGGGGTTAATGATAAAAAAATGACCCCGGGAAATTGAGGTAAGAAAATAGAATTCTGCAATAGATAGGGCAAGATAACGGATTAGTAAGAACTTGTTTTTATTTCTTTTTACTTGCCTTAAGCTGAAGCATAGATTTTGCATTAATGGCTGTTACCACTTTTTTCCCGGTTCGTGCTTCTAATTCTTTTCTAGCCACTTTTGCTACATTGCCACCCTGTTTAGCCACTTTCTTGCTTTGATTAAAATTCTTTGGGTTGGTTGCCTGTGAAATATCTTTTGCTGAGGCTTCTGCCAGCATATTTAATATCAATTCGGTATTGGTCATATTATCCCTCAGGTTTTCTTTTTTTAAACCCTTCAGTTGTTTGTATTCTTTTGTGGTTTTGTCGCTCCAGGCTTTGGTAATAATGTCGGTAAGTGTGGCAAACTGGACGCCTTCTTTGTAACCTCGTTTTTTCCATTCATCCGTTAGTTCTTTTCTTACTTCAATACTTTTTAATCTTTGGTTAATCCAGTTTTCGGAATAGCCCAATTGCAGATATTCTTTCATGGCCCGGTCAATAGTGAGTTCGGGGTCTTGCATTTCATCTAATCTTTCGGAAGCTATTTGTGCCAGCCACAATTTGAATGGTTCTGCTTTGGGCGATGGAATAGATTGTATAAGGCGGAAAAGTTGTTCGGTATCGGCTACATCGGTCATTCTCATTTTACCATCAGGAGCCTGCATTTTCAAACCGTTACAATTTGTAACGGTTTCATTTCCCTCATCCTTTAATCTCTTTTTTAATACACGCCAATACACCTGTGGATTAGGACTATCCGTCAAAGCAGCTATGACATCAACTATAGCCAGGTACCAGGTTTCCTTTTCAGAATCCCAAAGTGTTCTTACTTTTTTTTCCTCAAAAATCTTAATAGCTGCTTGTTGTTCCATACAAAATAATTTATGCAGTTCTTGCTACGTTTATTTCAAGAATTAATCGGTTTTAACCTTCTTCAAATACTTTTTTGAGTTTGCAGATTCTGCCTTCTTTCATAAACAAATTCATTTCTTCCTGGTAACCGTCTTGTATTTAAAAGGCATCATTGAATACTGAAATTTACATCATTATTTTTTGAAATAATAAACAAGATGCAGATGTTTTATGCATTCACAAAAAAACCATTTTCCCCAAGCGTACTGTAATTTATCAGCCTAAAAATCATCTTTTTTAATGATTACCTCCTCTCCCCAAGCCATCTATTTTTACAAACAAATTTATTTATACAATGAAAAAACATTCTTTCATTTTCAGCTTTTTAGTAATTACCCTGCTGACAGGCATTACAACCACATTTGCTCAAAAAAAAGACCTTATGGCTAATGTTCCCTGTAATGGTACTGCTGATCATATTCCGGGGATATACACCAATCATACCAAACCAAAATATGCGTTTAGCTTAAAAGCAGCTTCACCGCAGGAAAAAACATACATGACCAATCAACTGATTGCCATTGAAAAATTAGAAGAAGCGAGCCGCAAAAATTTTAATCTCACCGGTTGCGTAGCCAGGGTAAGTTTCAGCAATGACATCAGCGATAATGGCGGCTTTCATCATACCGGTTACAGTTATCAATTAGCTGTGTATCAAAATGTATGTCCTGCCAAACTGAATGTTGTAGAAACAGTAGATGAATACAGAACTGTTTTAAGAGTGAAAATAAACCCAACACTGGCCGGAAACATTTCACCACTGGATATCGGAATAGGGAATTTTAATATTTCAAAATATCCCAACTCCATCCAATATAATATCCCGGTAGATTTTATACAAGGAAAAGGTTCAGGTAAAAATCCAGGCAATGTGTCAAAGTATATTTCCGAAAGAATACTATTAGACAACCGTTCTAATAACTATAAAGACGCTCACAACGATTTTTTGAAACTGAATAGCGGCAATGGATATACCGAAAACTGGATAAGTGGCGATAGGTATGGCACGAATGGCCCTAAGTCTACTTTATGGATAGACCGGCATTATCTTATTACCAAACCCGGCATTCCGTTGCTGATACCTGTTAGTCGCAAACAGTATTTGCAGGATATGCTGGACTATCTTGAAATTGAAAAAGCAAATTTTGAATACGACTGGAACGGGAAAATGAATGGGCTTGCCGGAAATAATGCTGATTATGCAAAAAAGCAGATGGCTATTTTACAGGCTGATAAAGCGGCATATCCAAAATTATACGAAGCTAAAAAAGAAAAAATAAAACAGTTATTGGCCAACCAAAAAGAAGAATGGCTGCAAAAGCAGGCCATAGTGGGAAACCCCGGCGGTACTTACGATGCATACGATCGGTTAAAAGAGTTAGGAAACTTTTATGACCAGGAAGAAGAATACAGGTCTGCGCTGTATGTGCTGAACCCGGAATATTTCAAACAAAGCTTAAACCAGCCGGCAAAACCGATTTTTATGGAAGTGCAGTTTCGGTATGAAATCAGCGCCGACAAAGGTTTTTCAAAGCGCCTGTTTGAGAATTTTGAAAAGAATTTTGATTTGGAAGCGTTGAGAAAGATGTTACAGTAGTAATTAAATTAAAATCATCTTTTTTAATGATACCTTCTTTTTAACCATCCAATTACTTTTATCTCATAAATATTAAAAGATGAAATCAACTTACCTGTTATTGCTGTTTAGTATTCTTACATTCTCAGCCTTTTCTCAAAAGCCCACCAAAGAACAGAAAGAAAGCCTGCAGGCTGCGCAAAAAAAACTAAATGAAACACTAGCCAATATGAAACCGGAAGCAAGAAGAATGTATGATAGTATGATGAATGCGTTTGGAGGAAATAAAATAATGAACAATGCTATCAACCAGGTAAATAATAATACACAAGCAGGTCCTACAGGACTGGTCCTGATGCCTACAGGTGACCCTAATAAAATTCCAACCGCTGTTTCAAAATTGGCAATACCACCGACACCTACGGATAAATCTAAATTAGTGGCTTATCTAAAACCTGTTTTTGCTGAGTTGTCAAAGAAAATGGAAACAAGCCATAAAAGCGCTGTAGAAAGTTTATTAAATAAAGGGAAACAAACCGGGCAATATGCAATGGTTTTCTGGACACATAATGAATTGGATAAAGCCTTGTATTTATTGACCAATGCCTGTATCACTACACCCGATGATTATCTTTCTGTCAATAACCTGGGCGCCTTATTAACGATGTCTGGTTATGCAAATAAGTCCTTACCACTTTTATTATATGCACAAAAAGCATTACCAGAAAGTGGCACCCTGCTCAACAATATCGGCCAGGCATATCTTAGTCTTGGCTATACAGATAAAGCAAAATCATTCCTGCAAAATTCTATTACAAAGGATTCAACAAACGGAGAAGCATATCGTTCCATGGCGCTCATTGCAAAAAGCCAGGGGAATAATAAACTCTGCGGGGGTTATCTGCAAAAAGCGATTGCTCATGGATGCGCTACCAGCGAAATGATTAATTTATTGAACCAGGTGACACCCGGCGTTGATATGTCGGAGACCATCCGCAATAACTTCAAACAATTTTACAAAGACCACAGCATCACAAAACGTTTTATCATTCCAGCCATACCGGCATCTTATGAAGAAGCGGTTGCCGCCTATCCGGATATCAATACATTTTTTCAAAACTTAGATGCCACGGTGACGAAAGCGGAACAGGATGCAAAGACTATAATCAAGGATTATGAAGCTAAGGGAATGGAAAATATAAATAAGCGAATGGCGCAGATGCAACAAGTAATGGCTAATGCAGGTAAACCCGGCTTTACTCAATCCATAAATAATATGAAATCATCGCTTACCAATCCCATGTTACCAAAAGCAGCGCTGATGATGGCCAGTATTGACAATCCGAAATTCAGCAAATCTTATTTTGCCCGCATGAAAACCGAAGCAGTGAATAGAAAAATGGCGGAAGATGATTTGAAACAATCATTAAAAGTATCGTATGATACCAGGATTGAAAAATTAGAAAAGGAATTAAAAACGATTGATGCCGGCGAAGGAAAAACGGCTGAAAATGCCCGTGTAGTTGAAATTGAAAAAGAACTTTGTACATTAAAACAAGAGCGGCAGGCTAAATGGTTATCCAAATCTGCTGAAATAAATAATGGATATATTCACAAAATGGAAGACCTGCTGAATCAACGTTTGCAGGAATATCTTTTCTGGAATACCATTAGCATGCAAACTATACAAGATCCCACAGCAGTTAACTATAGTTTTTATGTTCAATACTTGCGTGACTTAAATGGTTTTCGGTCATTCTTTCCATATTATGTGGATGGCGGTTTATCAAAACCCTGTGGTGATTATTTAAAACAAGATAATAAAAAAGGAAAAATACATGAGTGGGAAAGGGAACATTGCGAAGTAGAATTTGAAGTTGACCTGATGGTTACAGGCGGAAAAATGAATTGCGAAGGCTGGTCGGTGTATGCCGATTTTAAAGCCGGTTCATTTAAGTATGAACGTAGTATAGACCCTGTAACCTGGGCGACTACCGGCCATAGTATATCAGCCAAAGCCGGTAAGGACAAAGAATTTGAAATCACTAAAAATATCAAAGGTTCAATTGGTGCATCGGTAGAAACCACCATTAAATTTGATGGCAACTTGAACCCGGTAGATTTAATAGTAAAAGGAACAGTAGGAGCTGAAGTGAATGGCCCTTTAGGAGGAAATGCCGGCATGAATTTATTCACAGGAGAGCTCAGTGTAAATGGAGGATTCAATGCTGCAGGCCCTTCTATCCAAAATCTTTTTAAGTGATTTTTTGAAGTATATAATCAAGGTACTAAGGCTCACTAAATTTTCCTTTGTGTTACTTTGTGTCTTTGGCCTTCGTGGCAGAAAGGATTAGCTACGAAGGTTCTAAGGTTTAATAAACTAACAAATTCACAATTGATTAAACCGGGAAATGGAGCAATCATTTTTGTAAAGCTGTCTCAAGCGCTTTATCATACGAATTTATAAAATCGGATAATTTATTGCCGGTTTCAAAATCAGGATGAAAAGAACCATCATGGCCAGTCCAGTTTTCCCAAAATTTTGTTGAATAGGTTACCATGATTTTTGAATTGGGGAGTTCAAAAGATTTTAATTCTCCGAAATGATTGATATTACCACCGGTTGCTTCTCCAATAAAAAACGCATGGGTTGTCTTTTTCAGATCAATAACATTCATCAAAGCAGAGGAAATCACTTTTCTGCCAATGAGTATAAAAAACCTGCCACTATCATTCAAATAAGTTTTTTGAATTTTTTCTATAAAAGGTTTCAAAATCCTGGAATTCCCTCCGCCATTAAACCTGAAATCCAGAATCAGTTTTTCAGGTTTCACTAATTCAATAGTTTCAAACAGTTTTTTATTAAAGCTTCTGAATGATTCATTTTCGTCTTCACTACAATGCCGGTAATTAAAATACAGAGCTTTGATATTTTCATCATATTGATACCAGTAGTTGTTCTTTTTAGTGTAGGCTAAAAGGTTTTTGTAAGGTTTGGCGTAAATCCAGGTTTCATTTGGTACTTTACGAATAGCATTAATAACCTCATTAATAGTGTCTCCGGATGGAGATATAAACTGAAAGGGAATACCGCTGGTATTATTGACAATATCCAGCCCTTTCAGCAAATCAACATTGTTGAAATAATAAGCCTCAAAAAATTTGATATAAGAGGAATTGTCTCTTTTAATTAATGTTCTATACAATGAATCTATCAGGCTCCAGGGAATATTATTAATAGACACAATCCGGTTCAATAAAAAGGACTGGTTTGCGCTGTCGGAAGCCACTATTGTCATCCCCTCATCAAATAATTCAAATTTAAATGGCAATTCCATTTCATTATCCGGAAATAAAATGGTGTGTTCGTCTTCTATTTGTGAGTTGATTTTAAATAACTCTACAATAAATTTTTCCTTACTCAATTGGGGAGCAACAGCAATCAGGGAATCAATTATTTGATTGAATTGCTCCCTGGAAATTTTCGTAAATGGATTTTTGTGGCGTGATGAAATTGTATTTCGGTACTCTTCTGCATCACCAATCCATCCACCTTTACCTGAAGAAGTTTGCGAATTACAGGACATTGAGTTCCCTGCAATAAGTATGATTAGAAAAAATCTCAACATTTTCATTTACCTGGTGATTAAAATATTACTCCATTGTTTTCTGTTAAACAAAGTAAAACTAAAATAGGCTCACTTGTTTTCAATAACATATTGTGTAATTGGCAAAAAAAATGAGCAGCATGCAGTTTTTAACTCATGATTGAATCTGAATACTTAATTGAAACTATTTGATATGCTATTGGAGGTTTTTATCAGGATGATTATTTTGCTAAACTTAACCAGGATTCAACAATCATAATTATAAGAACAGCCCAGTATGGCACATTATTTAAACACTTATATGCCTTCTGGAATTGACAAAGGTTATTTTAGAACTTCATTTTCTATTTATAAAAATAAATACTTCTAATGCTTTTACTTGTTGTATTGCTGCATACAAGTGCATTTTTAAATTTCACAAATCACTACTTATACAATTGATTAAACAGCAATTTAAATGTTCCCCACGATTGTGCCCTAAAAGTTACCTCTGGGCCAAATGCAAATAATTTTCCTTTTCCTACTGAAGCTTCAAACGCAACTATACCGTTTTTTAAATACGATTCTCCCCAACTCCAGCCACTGCGTAAAATTTTACCAGTACCAAACCATGCCAATGGTTTTACAATACCTTTATACACAGCATCGGTATTTAATTTAAAAACAGGGCTGTTGTTGAAATAAAAATCTGTTTTGGTATTTAAACCGGCTGTTGCCACTTCATCAGTATTTATTAAAGCCTGTACAATACTTCCCGGTGTATAATATTTTTCCCGGGGCAAGGGCTTCTCTTCATCATTTACAATTTCAACCATAGCATTGCTTACAGGCAAATGCAGGTGATAAGCAAGGTTTGTACTGCTGCCAATGGTTACAATATTACCGCCCTGTTCTAAAAATTTTTTCAGTTCGGGTATTGATTTTTCTATTGTAATATTTCCCGTCATCTTTTTAAACTCTTCCGGCACATTATCGTACAATCTGTTGCCAAACCTGTTACCACTTCTGTTTACAGATGGTATGGCTCCATCAACAAAAATAATCACATCGTAATTTTTATTAAGGTTGCCCAAATCAATTTGTTTTGGATAAATTACATCAAACGAATAATTAAACTTCTCCAGTATCCAACGCACCCAACCAGATGGCATAGAACCACCATAAGTATCCCACAAAGCAATTCGTGCCTTGTTAATCTTAGTTAAGGAAATGGGTTTTTGTGTTACCGGGGTAAATTCAACTATACTACCTGCCGCTATTTCATCTATATTATTTTTTGAAATGGCAGGTACATAAAATGAACCATTGCTGTATTTAGCATCATTGCCCACAGATTTTATCCTGTACACTTCTACCCCATTTTTTATCAAATTGTTTACTGCTTTGTAAGATTGATTTGCCCTTGCATCCAAAACATAACCAGTTGCCGATTTTTTAAAACCTGCATTTTCTAACTCAATAATTTTACCAATAGGATTTGTAACAAACGGCCCGTTAAAATCTTCCATTATACGGTCAAACTGTACACCCATTTGGTAAGCCAACGTCCACCCTGCAGCATCGTATGGCGGCACCGGTGGCCCGCCGGGATATTGAAAATCGTTTGGATGATCCTGCGGCTCAAACATATCAAGTACATGTGGCCTGAAAGCTTGTTTTGTTTTAACTATATAAGAGTTAGCAGGATATTTTTTCCCTGCAACAGTAAATTCTGTTGTTGCTTTTTGTACGCTGATGCCGGTTTTTATCAATGCATTTAAAAATTCAACAGCAGTTGCAAAATCAGGTTGGTTGGATGGGATGATATATCCCCATGCATCTTTATAAGAAGGGTTGTGCATTACACTATCATAAAACCTTAGGGGGATATTGTTACTGTTGCTATTATTGATTGCATTACTGTTTGATTTTTTTATTGAGTCCTGGTAAAGGTTTTTAATTGCTTCAATCTTTGATGGCGTTAAACTCCAGGTATCTTTATTGCCTTTATCAATTGAGTTTCTTCCCATGTGGTAAATGTTCATCAGCAGTTCATCCCTGTTACGTGCAGCATAATTTAAAACGGCATAGTTTAATGAAACAGAATAGTCGATTGATTTTCTGAAATTCCATTTCTGCGGTGTAACCGGGTTAGGCGTGGCTGCATTGGGTATTAATCTTGATGTAACTAAAGGTACATTTGACGGGTTAGGGCTGCCAATAATTTCAGTAAGTAAACCAATCATGTTGTGAAAATAAGTGGTGGTGCGCAAGCCGCCATTATACCAGGTAGAAAAAACCGAACCTGATTTACTTGTATAACCCGGCTTACCTTCGGCATTTAACCTGTTTTGCATGGCTGCCCCCATGGCATCAAGCCCGGTTATTATCAGGGGGTCAAAAACATAATTAAATGGATCTCTGTAAGGGGCGCCTGCAACAACCGAGCCTGCAGGGCCGCTTTGGTGATGGTTGTACATGATTTGCGGAATCCATTCCACAAATAATATCTTACCCATATTTTGTGTTTCTTTAAGGTTAAGCATAAAAAAATCACGGTTGTTATCATGACCTGCATATTTTTCATAAAGAACCGGCAGGTTCGATAATGATCTTTTTTCAGGTTTAGACTCCCGCATGTACCAATTGCTTACAAGTTCCTGCCCATCGGGATTGGCATGTGTCATTAATATAATTACATTATCCAAAATCCGTAATGTTTCATCATCATTCCAGCTCACTAACTGGTACGCTGTTTCAATCAGTTGATGAATGCCTACCGTTTCGGTTGCATGCAATCCTCCGTCAATCCATACAACCGCCTTTCCTTCTTTAGCCAGTTGTTGTGCTTCATCCAATCCAATTTCTGCATGAGCAAGTTTTTGCGAAATTTCTTTATAGTGTTCAAGTTTTTTTTGATTGGCCGGCGATGTTATAATCAGCATAAACTGGTCTCGGCCTTCTTCTGTTTTTCCAATCACAGTATATTTTGCCCTATCAGATGAAGCCGCCAGTTTCTTAACATAAGCTTCGGTTTGTGTAAAATTGGCAAGCTGGTAATCATCGCCAATATTAAAACCAAAATGCTCTTTAGGTGTGGGAATTGTTTGTGAGTTAACTGAAAATATTAAAAGACAGTTAATCAACAGTGTATTGAATACTCTTTTCATCATGGTTAAATTTTTGGCTTGAGAAATATTTTATCAAATTAAAGTAAATTTCAAAAGAATGCCGGAAGAATATTATTAAAGATGAAAATTTTGCGTAATTTAATTAACAAAATAAAAAATGTATTGCTAATGAGAAGCTAAGATAGAAAAGGATTGACGTTAATTTTCCTAATATTAAATTTCTATTCCTGCACATGTATTCCCCAAAAAAATATCTGATGGCAGTAGAAGGCAATGCATCAAAATATGCCATTACTGATGCTACTGATAATAATTGGATAGATTACTGCTCCATCCTTACACAATTACCTATTGCTATTTTTATATGTAACCCATCAGGCAGGTTGATAATGGTTAATAATGAAATGATACAACTATCAGGTTATACAAAAGATAAAATACTAAAGTTGCATATTAATCAACTCTTAAAAGAAACAAATAATGATACAATTGATTTGAAAATGATTAATCCCGGTAATAATATGATTGCTGTAACAGAAAAGATGTTGAAGAAAAACGGGAACAAAATGATTGATGTGGAATTAACTACCAACAAATTTAAAAATGGTAACCTACTTGGTTTTTTAAAAGATATAACCGAAAGCAAGAAAAACAGGCAACAGTTGTTTGAAAATGAGCAAAGATTGGCACGTGCTGAAAAAATGGGTAAAATGGGACATGGTTTTTATAACATAGAAAATCAGTCGATGATTATATCCGAAGGATTGTACAGGATATTTGGTGTTAAGCCCGAAAATTTTTCGCACACCATTGATGGATTGATAAGCACCGTACATCCCGATGATCACAATATTATGTATAAAGCATTTGGCACTTTAATAACCAAAAGCGTTGCTGAAGTTGAATTAAGGATATTACAACCATTGGGTATAGTACGAAATGTTTTGTTTAAGACAGAAATTATAAAAGATAAAAATAACTTGCAGCAAAACAGCTTTACAACGGCTATTGATATTACCGAACAAAAAAATACCAATGCCGAAAAACAGCTATTATTGCAGCGTTACGAGCAAACCATCAATACCGCACTTGCAGGCTTCATTTTATCTGATGCAAAAGGAAATATCCTGCAAGTAAACCCAGGTTACCTTAAGATATCAGGGTACAGCAAAGCAGAGTTATTGAAAAAAAATATTTACGACATTGAAATAAACAGTGGTAAAAAAAATAAAGCACGTTCAAACAAACCTGTACGTTATGAAACAAAACATCGTAAAAAAAATAACGACATCATAGAAGTTGAAGTAAGCCAGTCTGTTATGCAGGGCATTGAAGGGTCGCTTACAGCATCATTCATTTACGACATCACCCAAAAGAAAAAAGTACAGCGGCAAATTGAAAATCATAATAAAAAATTGCAGCAGCTAACCCATCACCTGCAGCGCATACGGGAAGAAGAACGCCGCCGCATTGGAAGGGAGATTCATGATGAACTTGGGCAGCAACTTACTGCCATAAAAATGGATGTAGCCTGGATTGATAAAAAAATACCCGAAGAAGAAGTATTACTAAAACAAAAAATCAGTAATATCATTACGCTACTCGATGGCAGCAATGTTTCGGTTAGGCGTATTTTACATGAACTAAAACCAAGTATTCTTGACGAATATGGCCTGCACGATGCTATTGAACATTTAATACTACAATTTACATCCAATACTGGCATCCCTGTAAACCATTCATTAAGCAAAAATTATACAGGCTTGTCAAAAGATACAATCACTTGTTTATATCGTATTACACAGGAATCGCTTACCAACATTGCCAAATATGCAAAAGCTAAATCTGTATTTTTAACAATTAAAAAAGGAAGAAAAAATGTAACCGCTTTAATTGAAGATGATGGCATTGGATTTAACCCATTAGTTTTGGAGAACAATGATACATTTGGCCTTATAGGAATACAGGAAAGGGTTTCTGTGCTGGAAGGTATTTTCAATATTAAATCAATTATAGGCAAAGGAACAACTATTAAAGTAGTGCTACCTTTAAAAAAATAAAATGTAACTGCATAAAAATGAAAAAAATAATTATTGCAGATGACCATGGTTTTATCAGGCTTGGGCTTATCCAGATATTAAAAGATGAGTACCCGGGGATAGAAGTTACCGAAACAGCCGATGGCGATAGCCTGGTAAAAGAAATACAAAAGCATCATTTTGATTTAGTAATATCCGACCTGGAAATGCCCGGCCGCAACGGGTTACAGGCGCTTGAACAAATAAAATTGCTAAAACCAACATTACCGGTATTAATTTTAAGTATTTACACAGATGAAATATATGCAGTAAGGGCTTTAAAAGCCGGCGCTTCGGGTTATCTTAATAAAAACACAGCGCCTTATGAATTAATTACAGCTATACAAAGAATACAACTGGGCCGTAAATACATAACACCCGATGTGGCCGAAAAACTTTTACATCAATTTGATGAAGTTAAAAAACCTCATGAATTACTTAGCAACCGTGAATTTGAAATTTTTCACCAGCTTGCATTGGGCAAAACAAGTTCTCAAATTGCCGAAAACCTTTCGCTTGCATTAACCACCGTTAGCACTCACCGCCATCATATACTTGCAAAACTTGGCCTTACAAACAATTCGGAACTTACACGATATGCCATTGCTAATCATATCATATCGGATATTAATTTTGAATAACCGCATATATGTTATAGAAGATTTTCTATACCTCTTCACCAACCGCTTCTACCAATATTTTCTTTTTTTTTTGCATCTTGATAGTATCCTACAACTAATAAACAGTAATAGCATACATGAAAGTTGCCATATTTGATAGTTCGGCAGAAATTATTGAACGGTTAAAGGAACTGGTGTTAGAATCTAACCATGTACAATCAATTGTACATGCAAATAACTTTGATGATGCATGGAATACAATTACCGAAACTAAACCCGATATTGTGATAGTTGACCTTAACCTGCAGCAAAACCTTGCGTATGATTTAATAAAAAAAATTCATGATAATTATAAAAATATTAAGATAATCGTTCTTTCTATTCATATCGAAAAAGAAATACAAAAGCAATGCTTAAACCTGGGCGCCGGCTATTTTTTTGATAAGTACCACGAGTTTGAAAAAATTCCCGGCCTAATAACATCAATAGCCCTTGAAAAAGATTAATTAAAACGCACCCCTCCTGCTACCTGCTACTTGCTACTTACTACTTGCTACCAACTACTTGCTACTTGCTACCAACTACTTGCTACCAACTACTTGCTACCAACTACTTGCTACTTGCTACCAACTACTTGCTACCAACTACTTGCTACCAACTCCCCCCTCCCCAAAAAAAACATTTTACCTCATACAATTTATATAAAGTAGATTTGCGCTAATAAATTAAAAGTTACATGAGTAAGAACGATATACTCCAATTATTGATTTATTCTGCTTCGGGATTTGCAGTTGGTTTAATTTTTCATAAGATAGTAATGCCATTTTTTGGAAGGCTTGCTTCTAAAACCTCCATTAAATCAGACGACCTGGTTATTAAAACAATTCGCAAATGGGTAATACCATGGTTTTTGGCATTAGGTATTTATTTAGGGTTAAAGCGTTTAGACCTCGATAGTCGTTTTAGTTACTGGCTCGAGAACGGGCTGCTTATTTTTTATATTGCCAGCGCCACTTTCATTACTGCACGCATTATTGCAGGTATGCTGCATATAAGGGCATCCGGTACCGATACCATACTTCCTTCCTCATCCATCATCGGCAATATTGTTAAAGTAATAATTTACTGTGTGGGTTTGCTTATCATCCTGCAAAGCCAGGGCATATCCATTACACCCATGCTTACGGCTTTAGGCGTGGGAGGTTTGGCAGTTGCACTGGCATTGCAAAACACATTATCAAATTTATTTGCCGGCTTACAAATAATTGCATCGGGTAAAATTAACCATGGCGATTTTGTAAAACTATCAACCGGCGAAGATGGTTTTGTAGAAGATATAAGCTGGCGAAGCACAAGCCTTAGGGCAGCATCAGACCATATCATTATTGTGCCAAACTCAAAACTGGCCGATATGATTGTAAACAATTATTACCTGCCTTTCCAGGAAGTTACTTTTAATGTAGAAATTGGAGTAGGCTATGATAGTAATCTTGACCATGTAGAAAAAGTAACCAAGGAAGTAATAAAAGAAACCCAGGATGCTATGGACGAAGCTGTAAAAAACAACGAGCCTGTTATCAGGTTTTTTAATTTTGGCGAAAGCAGTATTAAATTAAAAGCCTTTATAAAAGTAAAAGACTATTCAGCTCAATTTGCCGTTAAAAGCGAATTTATAAAAAGGCTTCACGATCGGTATAATAAAGAAGGAATAGATATACCCTATCCAACACGTACGGTGCTTATGCAGAAAAGTAATGAAGCATAAAATGGCTGAAGGATTATTATATCATAGATACAAACAACTCTTCATGTAATAAAGATATTTTCAAACCGTTTACTTTCATTTTATCATATACAAAAAATGCCGCCCGTTTTACCGAACGACATTTTTTTAAGAACCTACCTTCTTTTATCAATGCATGATGGTTATTTTATTATTAAAGTCTTTAAGCAAACCTCTGCTTCTTAAATAATAGGTACCTGCAGGCAGGCCGCTCACATCAATCACAATATTGTTGGTACCGTTTATTAAATTAGTTGTTTGCAATTTCACTACCCTACCCATTGCATCAAAAATTTGTAAATCGGCTTTACGGTTTTCTTTACTCCTTATTACAATAGTTAATTGTGTATTTGCAGGTACAGGATAAATCTCCACGTCTGTTTTACTGCTCCTGCAATTTGATGCCTGTATAGGTGTGTACATATAAGCCCCGTCAAAATCTACTTGTTTAACCCTGTACTGTGCCGGTCCGGCTTCCTCGTCAATGTATTGATAACTGCGTGAAGTATTGCTATTTCCGGCAGCAGCCAGTTTAGCAATGGTTACCCAGGTTCCATTTATATTTTTTTCTACTTCAAAATATTTACTGTTTATTTCGTTTGATGTGCTCCAGCTAATAGCGGCACCATTATTTAAACATTTAACCTGGTAGTTTGAAAATAATACCGGCACCACACCTGAGCCTAATGCTACAGGGCTGTTTAGTGTTGGACAAAGGAATGGATATGTGGAAAGCCCTCCTTCGGATGAAAGTTCGTTTTGCGCCACAATGCTGCCCGGCTCGGGAGTTACATATCCTCCCTGCGGATTTGCAGTACCCAATGTCCAGTAAGTTATTTGAATAAAACCTGTCCAGCTTGTTGGCACTTCTACATTAGGTATGCCCGAGTTTTGATAAGTATTTACAATCATCCTCCTGTCGAATGATTGTCCGCCGTAACTCACACTAACGGGGTTGCCTACCCTGTTATCTACACCCTGTACCCAGTTGATACCGGCTGCTGCAAGCGGGCCCACAGGTACGGTTGTGTTAGTGGGAGTAGCCAACAGCATTGATGACTGGTAAACAAAACTTAATCCCATCCCATCGGCCATGATACCTGCTACAGAAGCCATCAGTTGAAACTCAACAGTAACGGCTGCGGTTGCCGGGCCTGCACCATCGGGGTCGGCACTGCTATACCCAACCTGCTGCACACGCATGGATACTGTTTGTGCAAACACTCTACCTGCCGATATAGCAAACAAACTTATTAGTATGAGTGATATAATTTTTTTCATTATTGGTGGTTTTTAAACATCATTATGATACTTTATCATCTTCCTTCGCCGGGCACATGTGATTTTAATTCTTTTTCTATAATTAATCCGTTAGGTGGCGGTGGTTTTGATGCACTTGCCTGTGCAAATGCTGCAATAGATGTATTGGTTACGCTAACATCGGCGGTAGTTACATTGCGATCGTAATTAACATCTCTTACATTATACACAAACGTGTTACCAGACACAGGGCCGGCAATAGCAATATTGATGGGAGTAACATCGGATGTAGTTACAGAGCCATTCCTGTTTACATCGCCGGGCCACATACCATACAAGGTGCTGCCAATACCCGTTGCAGCCAACAGCGTTACAGGGTCAGATGTAGCTGAAGGGTTTTTATAATTATTGGCCAGCACCGAAAAATTATTTGTATAACTACCCGATACATTCGATGGCAACGAGTTACTCATAATAGCCAGGTGATTTCTTGTTTTAATTACAAAAAAACCATTGCCTTGTTTATTGATATCAAAAGCAAGCGGCGTTACTCCGTCGAGATCGGTAATGCTGCCATTATTTAAGATAAAAGCAGCTTTTTTACCTATACTTGTTGCAGGCGTGGCATCGGCAGGCAGGCCCGATGCCGGTTTACGAAAATCCAATAGCACCCAATCTACCACATTTGCATTTGGAATAGTTGCCACCGATTCGGTTCCTGCATAATTAAACGGTGCAGTATTAAATGGCTGAGATAATGGCAACAGGTTACTTGAGTTAAGCAACGTACGCATTAAACCAGTGGGATTGTTCCATGCGCCTTTTATATAAGCCGTCATGTTAAAAGTATATTTGGCATCGGCAAGTTTCCATTCGTTGTTTATTTCAGAACCGGAAATACCGCTTACAGTAACATAATTGATGGCGCCATCTCTTGTTACCGGTGATAGTTTACCGTTCCATTCGCCTGTTACCAACGACCAGGGTACAAGGCCGGGTTCGGTATTGGTATTCAGTTCTGCATCAAGGTAAGGATAACTGATATCGGCAGTAAACCCTGTTCCTCCTGTTTGTGTAAATTCAAATTTTCTTTTTACTTCTCTTTCATTTTGCGTGGGGTCGCCGCCATTAGCCTGCGGAATCATGTTTACGGTAAAACTGCCGGGACTTGTTCCACCGGTGGTGGTTACATTCATATAAGGCTGATTAAAAACAATATTTTGATTATTGACCCACCCTGTACGCATTACCCTGCCAATGATTTCACGGCCGGCAGTAAACTCAAAAGGCACCGAAATAGCTGCATTTAATGTGTAATTGTTTGCAATAGGATCGGTTGTTAATGTGCCCGAATTATAAATAAGTTTTGATGTTACCGTAACATTATTTGTTAGCGTTACATAATTGCTATTGGCTGTTTTGTTTATATACAGGTAGTTTAAGGCAGATGCGCCTGCATTGAGGGTAACATTACCGCCACCCGATAATATAAGTGAATCATCAGCCGTTGCTGAGTTATAAGTTGCAGCATTTAAAAAGTTACCTTGTATTTCCAACCTGCCATCATTGCTGATATTACCGGCATTTTTGTTCTCTACATTGCCGCCACAAAAAATATATGCGCCGGGTTGTATTTTTATGTTGCCCCCATCGTTTACCAACTGCCCATAGCAATAGGCAGTTGTAATTGAAAATAGCAGGATTAATAGGTATTTCATTATTTTCATTTTTGAGGTTAATTTCATTAATTGTAAAATCCCCGTAAAATTTATTCAATTCAAAAATACTCTGCTACAAATGTTTGCTTTAAAAGCATTTAGTAAATTGCCCTATTTATTTATTAATCGGTATTAATGCTGTATTCATCGTACCCCCATCACCTGCCCGTCAACAATTAAAACAATTTTTCTGTTAGCCCAATCGGCAGTGCCCTTAATGCTTATTTTGTTATCGCCTTTTGTTAGCATCACATTATCCAGGAAAACTTCCTTCAGTTGCCCCTTCTCGTCGTAGGCTACAATACTTGCTTTTGCATCAAATAACATATCCACTTTAAATGTGGCTTTGTCTTTTGTAATTTCAGTAACCAGGTGGTTTGTATTTGTACCGGCTTGCCATTTATTTATTTCGGGCAACAGGTTTGTTAAATTTGCGCCTGAGTTGCAAGGCGCTATCCATGCCCTGAATACTGCGCCGGTAGAACCATCGGCAGCAAAACCTTCGCTCAATGTAACATAATTAGAAGCCCTTAACTGTAAATCACTTCCATCACCACCTGCTACGGTAGCAGTAGATGTAATTACATTTGCTTCATAAAATTTTACACCTGTAATATTGCCCACAACGTTCAGGTTTGGCAGGCAATCGCCATGTGTATCCGATTTCCATATTCCCCTTCCAAATGTAGAAGCATAAATTTTTCCATTACTTATGTGTAATTGTGTTACAGGTACCCTTGGCAGGTAATTATAAAATGGTTGCCAGTCGCTCATTGTAAAACTTTTAAAAAAAACACCTACATCAGTACCAATATATGCATCAAGGTTTGCATCAATGGCTATACAGTTTACAGGCAGGTTGGGTAAGGTACCTGTAATATTTTGCCAGGTATCGCCACCATTGCTACTGTAATAAACTTTTTGGCCACCGGAAAAGCCTCCAAGCGTGGCCCATACATGAAGTGAGTTACTGGGATCTACACCAAAACTTGTTATCTTGGTGATGGTGGCTGCAAATCCTGTATTATCCTGTATCTCTGTCCAGTTATCACCCTGGTCGTCGCTGCGGTACATTTTTTTTTCTGATTGGTCGCCACCATCATTCCAATCCTCGCCGCCGGCTGCATAAATCCTGTTGCTGTTGCTGGGGCAGGTAATCATGGCCCATCTGCCTTTACCCCCTTTATTTATCCAGTTAGCACCACCATCAGTAGTTTTTAGAACAACAAAGCTGCTCGAAAAAGCAATATTATTATTTGATGGTGATATGGCTACCGTTTTATACCAGTTTTCATCAAGCCCTGTCATAAGAGTCCAATTTGTTAAATCAGCGTTAGACAGGTACAGGCTTTTATTAATTGATATATAAAGCTGCGAAGTGGAACCGTTATAAAATGCAGGGAAATATCCATCTCCCGTTATGGTATTAAAAAATGTGGTTGTATTGCCTGCCCTGTAATGGCCTCCATTATCCTGTGAGCCACCAAACATATAGCTATCATTGGCATCAGAAATATCAAAATGATAATACTGTGTAGCATTTAACCCAACATACAATGCGGTATAAGAAACTCCATCATCGGTACTTTTATAAACACCGCCATCAGTTCCAATGTATAAGTTATTATCTAATGGATTATATATAATTTCATGCACATCAGCATGGACATAGTCGCTCAAAGTAGCATCGCCCCGTTGATTGGCCAGCGAAAAATCGGTACCTCCGTTGGTACTCCGGTATAACTCTAGTTCGCCAGTTATTACTATGTTCACATTATCTGATGCCACAGCAATACCATGCATGTATTGGGGCACATCAGTTGTAGCAATGGTTGAATCAATATTAAGCCGGGTAAAATTGGCGCCTGAATTTGTGCTTCGGTAAACACCTTTATTCTCGCCAACGCCATTACTAACAAAAACAAAAACATACGATGAGTTTGCCGGCGTTACTGCAATGGCTATCCTAAGGCTGGGAATAAAGTATAAATCGAAATTTGAATTTGAATAAGTAATGCTTGCACCGCCATCAGAAGAAATATAAAAAGCGTTTGCAGTTGCAGCATACACAGTTGTACTGCTACCCGGCTTCCATTCAATATCATAAAACCTGGATGTATTGCCCGACACCAACGTCCAGGTAACGCCACCATTGGCTGTGCGGTAAAGGCCGGCGCTTGTTGCTGCTATTAATACATTTGAATTAGTTGGACTTTGCACCAGTTTGTAGCCTGTATAAAAACCAATAATGCCAAATTCACCTGTTTTATTCCAGGTAACTCCACCATCAATAGATTTTAACACCCCAATTGATGGCCTGATATAATCGAATCCCTGTACAAAACCGCCATCGCCAATATTACTATCGCCATCGCCTGTTAATACATAAATAACATCAGGGTTTGCCCAGCTTACCACAATGCCCGAAACGCCAAGCGATGGCATATATGAATTTAGGTTGAACCAGGAAGTTCCACCATTGGTGCTTTTAAAAACACCTCCTGCAGGTGTGCCTGCAAAAATTATATTTGCATTGGTAGGATGAAAAGCAATACGGTCAACCCGGCCAATACCTGTACGCTTGCTGGTAGTGCTTGTTACCATGTTCTGCGGCCCTACCGAAGTCCAGTTTCCATTGGCTACAAGATTTTGGTCACCGGCTTGTGGCGGTGGGCTATATTTGTTTATTGCATCAAAAGTTTTTTGAGTATAGTTGGCTATATCGCCATTAGCATCCTGCCTGCCTTCTAAATACCAAAGCTGCCTGGCAAGGTATTTTTCCTGCTTTTCAAAATATCTTTTTTGCGGTGTGCCATCGGCAAATTTTAACTGGTTAGTTTTTACATACTGCATCATCTCTCTTGCATACGATGTAAAACTCCTGTCGCCCTGCAGCCGCTGCGCCACTTCTGCAGGTACTTTTACCTGTGCCTGTGCCACCGTACAGGTAAATAATAAAATTACGAAGAGAATATTTTTCATATTGAAAGGCTTATTATTTTTTAGCATTTTGCAATCTTATCAGTTCATCAACCTGTTGTTTTAAAAGTTTGTTTTCTTTGTTTAACTGTATAATGTACAAAGTAAGTTCCTCCACTTTTTCCATAACACGTTTTTGCATATCGCCCAGCATCAGCCCATCATCTGCCACCTGTTTGGCCGATGGAATACCGGGCAGGTGCCTGTTGTTGTTAATGAAATCTTCCACTTCGTCAAGCGGTTTCAGCTTGTAATTTTTATGAAAAACATAATCGGGCCAGTTGGCATCAAGCTGCACCCTCACTTCTTCGGCAATTATTTTTCCATTTACCGACAACATATATCCTGTTGCCGGCATTGTTGTGCTACTGCCCAACACCATGCTGCTTGCTACATGTAACTTTGCCTTTGGTGCAGAAGTTCCAATTCCCATATACCCATTACTGTCTATAACTACAGATGATGCATTAAACAATGCTACATCACCGGAATTTCCTGAAGTATTTGATGTACTAAAAAACATGGTTCCATTATTTGCATTATAAGTTATATTAGCGCCATAACCAGGTCCCATAAATCTATACCCACTTTGATATCTCAAATTGAAACATAATGCAGAAGTATAAGATAAAGGCGATGATAAACTGATTCCGGTTGAATTAACACCGCTTGATGATAAAAATTGAGCTATACTAGTTGGTGCATACACTTCTAGTTGCGAAACTGAAGGGCTGCTATTACCAATACCCACTTTACCATCAGCAGCTATCGTCATCCTTGCATTGGCAGTTGTAATACTGCTATTATCACCCAGGTTGTTTGTAAGAAAATGAAGTTTACCTACACCCCACGAACCTGTTTTTTCAAAAAATATACCGCCTTTGTAACGGGCATTGGCGCCGGCATTAACGCCATCAAGCCTGAATTTGATACCGCTGAGTGTGCCCGTTGGCGATAATAATGTGGCATTATGTATGTTTACAAAGGCGCCACTTTGCCCATTGGCTACATCAACAGTATCTACCACATGCAATTTGCTTTCGGGCACGGCCGTACCTATGCCAACATTTTGTGCAGCGGCAACTGCACAGAAAAAAGTTGTAATAAAAAATGAAATTTTCTTTTTCATGTTTATGTATTTATTGTTTTTAAACTTTTGCAATCGGTAAATAAAACCATCTGTAATACCTTTTAAAAGATCTTTTTTATTTATGATGAAGTAAAAACGGCATTTTGTTTACCTCATGCCGCTTTAATAAATGCAGCACCCCTGCATCATTGAAAAGATTTTTATTTACTCATTTCAAATCGCAGCCGGTACTCTCCCCCATCGCCTTTTAATACTATGTTCTTTACTACAGTTTGCGTAGCCGCTTCCTGTAAATCGGTATTACTAAAAGAAAGTTCTGCAACACCTACCAGGTCGTCGCTGTTAGGGATACCGGTAACGGTTATGCCCCTTAAAACATCTTTCATATCGTGTTTTAATTTGCCCACCATATCGGCACGGCTCATACCGGCATTGGCATACGAAGTGATGGATGCAAACATCTGTGCATGAGTGCCTGCTCTTATGCCACCTGTATCGGCATCATCATTTTCCATTAGTGCCACTATAAATATGGCTTCATCTGCATTGGCCAGCTCTTGCGGTTTGCCATTAAGGCCCCAGCAGTTTTGTGCAGGCAATATGGTTTTACCACCTATTACAAGCGCCGATTGTACCAGGTCGCCTTTGTCAACATTTGACCAGGGGCCGTAAATTGTTGTAGAAGCAGCCGGCACATTTACCACGTTGGCAACATTTTTAATTTGAGCGGCAAATACCAATACATACGGTTCATCAGCGCCCACTTCATCGGTTTCCTGCAGGCAACGCATTTTAGTTAATGCAATTTTTACTTTTGGCATAGTAGTAATTTTTTAAGTTGAAAAAATTGTTCCGTTTGTTTTTACAAACTATGCTGGATTAAAATTTATCAGGATAAATATTATTTGGGTAAAACATACTTAATTACTTATTTAAAGCACTTAGCAATTGTTTTCTTCTTTATATCTTATTTCACCCCATCTTTCTTTTATTTGCATTGATGAACCAAAATTGAGTAAAAGAAAAATAGTTTACAACCCCAATTAGGGTGATACCTATTTGTAGTACATATAAATAATTAGAGCGATGGATTTACTATAAAATATAGTTATATAGATAAGATTCTTATAAATAAAAGCTATACAAGTTTTTCATTAATAGCCTTGCTAACCGCTTCAATCTGTGAGCGTACGTGCAGTTTATCGTAGATGTGTTTTATGTGGGTGCGTACGGTATCGATACTGATAAGCAAATCGGCTGCAATCAACTTAAAACTGTTTCCCAATGCAAGCAACTGCAATATTTCTTTTTCACGTGATGTTAACTGGTAATCGGATTTTGAAATAGACGGCTGAACCGGTTGCTGCATGTTATTAATCACCATCCTTGCAATAGAAGGACTCATGGGAGCACCTCCTGTTAATACATCCTGTATAGCATGTATCAGCTTATCTGATACATATTTTTTAAGCAGGTAGCCGTTAGCACCGGCATACAAAGCATCAAACACATGTGTGTTATCATCAAAAACAGTAAGGATGATGATTTGCACCTGCTCATTAAACCCACGTATTTTTTTTACTGCTTCTATACCGTTAATAACCGGCATATCAATATCCATCAATATCACATCGGGTTGCAGTTTTAAAACTTCCGACTCTACATTTTCGCAGTTGGCATAGCTGCCTATTACAGAATACTCGCCAGTTAATGCAAGCAGGTTGCTAAGGCTTTCCCTTAAATTCTGGTTATCGTCGTATATAATAATTTTTACCTGCATTTTTCTCATTTACACTTGATGGCTGCAACTTAGTGAACTTTATTTTAAAATTACATACCCTTATCATGTGATGGCTTTACGTAGCAAAATGGTAGTACCTGCATTTTCAATTGAATGGATGGTGAGTGTGGCACCCATAGCTAATGCCCTGCTATTCATGTTCTTTAAGCCATTTCCATTGTAATTATTTGCACTGTTAAAGCCTTTGCCGTTATCAGTTACCTGCAACTGCAAAACATTATTGTGTAAAGTTAAACTTATGTTTATTTCAGTGGCTTCGCTGTATTTAACTGCATTGTTAATGGTTTCTTTAAAAATCATGTACAGGTCTTTACGTTCTTCAAGGTTAAGTAAAGATTTGCCCAGGCTGCCTTGTACTTTAAAAAAATAATTTATTTTGGCAGGCTCCAGCATTTCTGCCGCAAACTCTTTCATACGTAAAAGCACTTTTTCTATACTATCATTAGATGGGTTAATGGCCCAAACTATATCACTCATACTTTCCATCATAATACCCGAATTATCTTTTATCTTTTGCAGGTATTTGATTACATCGTTATTTAATGAACCAGATTGCATGGCCACTTTGCTAAGTACATTAATACTGGTAAGCGTAGAACCCATTTCATCATGAAGGTCCCTGGCAATTTTTGTACGCAGCTTTTCTTCGCCCAGGTATTTCGAAATCCTTTCTGCACATATAGCTGCAATTTTTTTAACCACACGCAAATGCCTTTTTGTGAAATAGTTTTTTTGAGGATGTTCAGAATCAATCACGGCAAACACTTTACCATCAATAAAAACAGGCACGGTAATTTCAGATAGCCTTAACTCATCATCTACAATATACCTTGGGTCTTTACTTGTATCCGGTATTATTAATGCTTTGCCGGTACGGCAAACATAGCCCACAATACCTTTATTAAGCGGAATCTCTATTTGGTTAATAATTTGTCTTCTATCATCCGGTGTTTTAGGGCCTGCTGCGGCACGCTGTATTAATACATCCCTATGTTCATCTTTTTGGTACACCACACAATCTTTAAAACCAAGTAATGTGATACATTTTTGTGCTGTATCCCAAAAAATATCATCAATAGTTGTTTGCCCATACAACGAAGTAGCAAAAGCATTTAACTGCTCCTCTTCTTTTAATTTAAGTAATAATGAATACACAATCCAAAATACAACAGCTAATAACAGTAAAAAGAAAAGCGCCACAAACCACCAGGTTTGCCAAAAATATGGCGGTATATTAAATGAAAACCCCGAAAGGCTGGCAACTACTTTTCCTTCACCGGTAACAGCCCTAACCATAAAAGAATAATTGCCTTCGGGAAGATTTTGATAGGTTGCTTCAAATTTATTTCCTGCGGGCTGCCATTGTTTATCGTAGCCATTCAACTTATATTCATATTCAATTTCATCAGCCTCTCCAAAATATAGTCCTGCAAATTTTATAATGATTGATTTTGTTCTTTTCGCAAGATGCATATCGGTATAGTTTTTACCCGGTACTACCTGTATTGCTTTTCCGTCAATATTTATTTCAGTAAAAATTAAAGGAAACTGAAGCGGAACTAATTTTTTTTGTGGCTGATAAATCAACATCCCTCCACCAACACCTATTAAAACTTCTTTGTTTGCCTTATCATAATAAATTTTATGCGGATTACTGTAGTCGTGTATGTATGTAGAAAATTTAAAGAGCCGGTTATCCTGCTTACTAATAATGGGAGTACCATTAGTATTTATAGCAAGTACCCCACTACCCGATAAGTACCAGATTAATGAATCGGGGTCAGCAACAACAGAGATAATATTATTAGTGCCCAGGCCCCATTTCATATCAAACTTTGAAAATGCCTTTTCAAATGGTTGGCCCCTGTTATAACGCATTATTCCTCCCGAGAAAGTTGCTATCCAAATGTTTCCTTTGGCGTCGGCACCAATATCAGTTACCAACATTAAAGCAGTGTAGTCTTTTGTTTTTTCCGTTTCACCAAACAATTCTAGTTTTTTTGTGATAAGATTATACCTGAGCAAACTATTTCCAAAAGTACCAATCCATACTTCCTTGTGCACATCATCTGCATACAAACTACTTACCGATGTTTGTAATAAAATTGCAATACTGTCTTTAAGCGTAACAAATTGACCGGTTGCATTAATGTAATAATAGATGCCACTGTGAAAAGAAGCAAACCAATAATTACCTTCTGCATCTTCAACCATATCCCTATAATCAACAACCGTATCGTTGTTGGGCATCTTAAATTTTGAAAATGATTTTTCGGTACGGCTATAGCGGTAAACATTATTATTGGTTAGTAGCCATATATTCCCCGATGCATCTTTTTTTACCAGGTTGCACCCCATAAGCGTTGCTCCGGATTTATCTTTTGTTATCTTATCAATTATTCCGGAGGATTTATTAATAACAAAAACAGCTGCAGGATTTAAAGAACAAACAAAATAACAATTAGAAAGGCTATCGAAATAAACCCCGGTTATAACATTTTGCCCGTCTTTGTCAGTACCGGGTAATAATGGTAAAAAAGTTGAATTAAGGTTTGCCTGGTCTATTTTGCTAATCCCATTAGGTGTACCTATCCATTTTATACCTGTATTATCGGTATAAATGGCCGTGGTGCCGCCTGTTAAAAGTGTGCCGGATAGCGGAATAGGCATGGGAATTGTTGCAATACCTTTTTGTGGATTAATCTTTAGTAATCCCTTTTCTGAAGCCATCCAAATTTCATTTTCGGGCTCATTTACAAATGAAGTAGAAGGATAATTTTCTGGAATTACTTGTACCTGCTGATATGTGTTTCTTTTTTCGTCAAAACAAAAAACAAGGCCTTCCTCTACCGACAGGAATACTTTTTCAGATATACTATCGTAACAGATATCATATACATCGCCATAATAACCGGCGCCTATGAAATTAAATTGTTTTGTTTTTATATTGAGTTTTACAAGTCCTTTTGTGGTACCCAGCCAAAATTCATTTTTACTTTTTTTTGTAAACCGTTGTATGCTATTGTACCTACCATTGCTTATGGAATTTAGTTTTTGCCTTGCAAACAAGTTCCAATTGTAATAAGTGAATTTCTTTTTATCTACATCATAACTACTGAATGCAAACACATCAGAAGCAATCCAAAGCAACCCTGTTTCATCAAACCATAATTTCCAGGTAAGATTATTGGGTATTTCGTTTACATCTTTTTTTGTACCGGGTCGTAACACTTCCCAATGATTTGTTTGGGGGTTGTAACAATTAAGCCCATCCATAGTTGCCACCCAAATTCGGCCTTTTTTATCTCCGGCAATATCATTGATTGTTTCGTTAGAAATAGAATTTGATTTTGTGGGCCTAAATATTTTAAAGGAATGGCCGTCATACCTGTTCAGCCCATTTTTTGTTCCTATCCAAATAAAGCCGGTTTTGTCTTTATAAAAACAGGTAATCCTGTTATCAGATAAACCGTTTTCGGTTGTAATATTTCTTCCTTTGTGATAAACCTGGGCAATACAAATATTGCTGCAAAAAAACAATAAGTTTAAAGCTACAAATTGTATGTATAAACAATGTTTCAGTTAAAAATTTTTAACTTCAAAAATACTGTTTTTAATCTGCGCTAAAAATACCCTGATAATATGAGTAATAGAATTTTAAAAAAGATGTAAAAAAAATACCTCAACAAAAAATGTTGAGGTATATAAATAATAATGATATTTTTTTAAAATTATTGCTGATCGTAATTAGTATCCCAAGCCGTACCATCATCGCCTTTTTGCCCTTCCATTTTAATCATAAAGTTTTTGGCCGGGAAATAAGGTTTCATGTGAATATCAAGATGTATTTTATCTTTTTGTACAGGATCTTGTTCAAAACGTTTGATGGTAAAATCTTCAATTAACTTATCGGGGCCGGTAATACTATCAAGAAACTTAACAATCTGGCTCATCAAATCTTTACGGGTATTGGCATTAAAGTTTTCAAATGCCCTGCGGTTTAAAAAATCCATCATCACTTTTGTAACATAATCAAAAACCCTTACTACCGAATAAGTTTGTAAGCCAAGGTTATCGCCGTTAAACAAAGTTTTTGCAGAGAAGGCCATCACTTTACCATATTCATTTACCATGGGCACAAGCCCCATTTTTTCTATACTGGCTATTTCACTTTTTTTCAATGGAAACTTAACACCATCCACTTCGTTCATGCTACCGAATTTTTTTCCGGCAGTAACCTGGCTCATTAGCGTGCGGTAAACCTTACCGGCCAATGCGCCTGAAGGCGGCACATACAGGTCGTCTTCTTCGCCCAGCTCGGTAAATTTACCACGGCCTACCAGCCAGTTACAGGTCATCATCACGTTCGATTTAAATTTATCGCCGGCAGTAAGGTTGGCCATTTCAAACATTTCCATCACATCATCCGGTGCATCAAGGTGTTCAAAATCGGTAATCAGCATTACTTTATGTTCGTGTGCAATCTTAGCCCATTTCTCCACCACTTTGTTTGAGCCCAGGTATCCTGGTAACACCATGATGCTATAATTATTACGCAGGTCAAGCCTGTCGAAATTCATTTTTAATTCTTCGTTTACAGCATCTATAAAACGGGTATTATCCAGGTCTTTCATCTGGTCAAGTTCGCAATTGATGAAAGAAACATTTTTTAATTTATCCGATTCGGTATTCTTAAAAAACAAAGCCACGTTTCGGTAAGAACGTTCCAGGTCTTTAGTTTCTTCTACGGCTTTTGCAAGGTTTTGTTCCAATACTTTTTGGCTGCTGGCGGCTTTTTCTTCACACATATTCACCATATCAGAAATCTCATTGTTGCTTTCCAATACCTTGGCCCAAACTAGCAATGCTTTTTTCAACGAATCTCTTTCGCCTTTTTTTTGCTGCTCGGTAAGAAAGATATTCCTTCTCGCTTTCCTGTCGGGATTCAGGTTTTGTGTTCCTTCAATAGTTGATTCTATCAGGTCGAACCCGCCAAACTTGGCTAGTTTATCGCTGCTGTTTTTTAAAAACTCAAGTGGGTTTTTAATCGCCGGTTTTTCCTGTTGAACTTCCTGCTGTGGTGCCGATTGTTGCTCCATATTATCCGCCATAGCTTGTAGTTTTGTATTTAGGTTATCGTTATTATTTATTTGTTAATCAAATATAAGACTATTGTTTGTTTGTATATCATGTGGAGAAGAACTACCTGAACTGCTGCTACTATCACTGTCTGATTCGGAAGACTCGATACCAGGCCAACTATTATGTAACACTTCATTATCTATATCAATTGTGTGTGCCGATATGGTGATTTTGGTAATCATGGGGCTAGCTCCGTTTGAAACAAAAATATCTTTCATATACACACAATAAGCATCCCTAAATCTTACCACTTTTTGAGTACTGCTTCCTGTATCCCTTCTTGAAAACTCAATTCTTCCTTCTTTAGTCATACGATTCATAATCCATTGCAAAATAAGATATGAATTGGCACTACCCGATTCAAAAGTTAAATCAATAATTCCTCCTCTTATTCGCCCTGTCGGTCGGTTATGAACATCATAAGGAACACTTAAAGCATACTCAGCACTTAAAACTGTGAAAGTATCATCATCTATTATCAACCTGGCTTGGAATGACATTTTAGTATGTTTTTATTTTAATGTACAACATCACTTAACAGGAGATTACGAATAAATACCTTATTTATTTGTATCCAGTTCTGCCACCATTGCCTGTATGGCATCCAGCAATGCTTTTTTTGCATCAGGGTCAGCCAAGGCAGATTTTAAAATCTTATTCGATTTAAGTTGTTTGATAATCCTGAAATATTCTTCTTTTTGCGATGCATTGTCTTTTAAAAACTCACTTTGTTCTGTAATTCCCTTTACACCAAAATCGCCCAGGTTTTTAAAACTCAGGGTTTCTTTTTTAGTTACTCCATCTGCATCTTCAAAATCGATACTTACATTGGGTTTGTAGTGCTCAAATACCTGTTCTACTGTTTGTAATCCATGTACTATTTCAGGTTTTACCGGGGCATCCTTGGTAAGTTTTTCAGCCATCAGGGTCCTGTTTTGCGGTATATCTGCAAATGCCTCGCTGGCATCTGTTTTTACTTCGTTGCCGCCAATACCATAATTATCTGCCATACAATAAGTTTTAGTGTATTAAAATTACTGTTTTTTTTATTCAATTTTCCAAGTTAATTCTTTTTTTTCATTTACCTGTGCTGTTACCACCGAGCCTTTTTTTATTTCGCTGTTAATAATCATACGGCTTAATGGTTTACGCAGCGATGTTCGTATTACTCCTTTCAATGGCCGTACTCCGTATTTTGGCGTAAAGCCAAGATGTGCCAGGTGCTCGGCTGCTTCTTTAGTAACGTTTAATGTGATGCCTTGTTGTTCTAATTGTTTTATCAAAGGTTTTAAGTGAATATTAAAAATGCGTACTACGTTTTCGATACTTACCGGTGCAAATGGTATTATTTCGGTAATCCTTGCTAAAAATTCGGGCCTAAAATAACGGCTCATAATATCCAGCATGTCTTCCGATTTTGGAATTTGGCCTTTGTTGAAAGATTCAATAATATGCTCGCTACCGATGTTGGATGTAAATAAAATAACCGCATTTGAAAAATCGCCTTCTTTGCCCAACCTGTCGTGCATTTTTCCTTCATCTAAAATCTGAAGAAAAATATCAAACACCGAAGGATGTGCTTTTTCTATCTCATCAAATAACACAATGGCATAAGGTTGCTGCCGTATTTTGTTTACAAGCATACCGCCTTCTTCGTATCCCACATAGCCTGGCGGTGCACCGTATAATAATGCAGCCGAATGTTCTTCTTTAAATTCCGACATATCGAATCGGATGATTGAATTTTCATCCTGGAATAAAAATTCGGCCAGCGATTTTGCTAATTCGGTTTTACCGGTTCCGGTAGGCCCAAGAAAAAAGAATGAAGCAATGGGTTGCCCGGCTTTATTTAATCCCGACCGGGATTCCAGTATGGCATCCGAAACAGTTTTCAATGCATGGTCTTGCCCAATTACACGCTGGCGAAGATGGTTCTCCATATTCACCAATCGTTGTTGTTCTTTGGTTTGAATTTTACCCAATGGTATGCCTGTTATGTTGGCCACCACGGCGCTTAAATCGGTTGTGTCTATTTGTGTTTTTTCTATAGATGCAATTGTAGTAAGGCTTTGAAACATTGATGTTAAATACCCACGCATTTCGGCCTTGTCAATTATTTTATTAAACTCTTTTTCTTCGTTATGCCTTGCCAGTAATACCGGGCTAAAACCTGTTTGTGCTTCGTGATACAGCCAACGGTATTCTTCATCATTGGCATCTTCTTTTATTTCATTTAATTTACCTGTTAATTTTTCCACATCTTGTGATGCAGTATCGGTCATCATTCGGCTAACCGCCAATGTACGGTCTAAAAGATCAATAGCCGAATCGGGTAATTTCCTGTCTTTGATAAAACGCTTTGCAAGTTTTATAGCTTCGGCAAAAACAGGATCATCAATTGTAAGGTTATGATGTTTTTCATAATGCTCGGCCTGGTTACGCAACATTTTTTCTGCAATTGCTGTGTCGGGTTCGGTTAGTTTCACTACCTCAAACCGGCGACTAAAGGTTTCATCTTTTTCAATGCTTTTACGGTATTCATCCAATGTGGTAGTGCCAATTACGGTTAAAACCCCTTTGCTTAACTCTGCTTTTAAAATACTTGTTGCACCGCCGTTGGGATTATTCTTATCAATATAAGTATGTATTTCATCAATAAATAAAACCGGTTTTTCAAAGTTTGATAAGTCTTTAATAATTTTTCTTATCCTGTCTTCAATTTCTCCTTTATAAGTGGCGCCGGCCATCAAGGCCCCATTATCTATTTCGTAGATGGAAACATTTTGCAAATGTTTGGGTACTGCTTCATTTACAACAGCCATAGCAAAACCATTAAGCAAAGCTGTTTTACCTACACCGGGTTCGCCGGTAATAATTACATTTGATTTTGATTTACGGCTAATGATTTCACATATTTGCCTTATTTCCTTATCTCTTCCAATCACTTCATATAATTCGCCATCTTTTGCCTGTGCAAGTTTATCAATACAATATTTGCCAAGTGCTTCAAAACTGGCATTAGGCGATGGCTTATTAAAACTACCATTAGATTTGCCACCTGTAGCACCAGCTTTTTGAGTTGAAGTATTTTGATACCACTGTAAAAGTTGTGCCGATGTTACCGGGTAAGTTTTTAATTGCTCATAAGCAAACGAAACGCCTGGTGTAGATATTGCAATTAACAGGCACTCAGGCTCTATTGAATGATATTGCATTTTTAAATGCAGGTGATCAGCCTCGTTAAATAGTGCTTCGCAACTTTCATCCGGCCCGGGCTCATCGGTTGGTTTTACGGTTCGGGGATATTGTTCAATTCTTATTTCGGCCCACTCTTCAAGGTAATAAACATCTACCCCTTTGGCTTCAAGAAATTTTAATGCAGGAAAATCTTTGTGAAGCAAGGCTTTTAATAAATGAGCTGCTCCATAAGTTGCATGCATATTTTCTTTTGCCAGTTGAGATGCGATATGCATGGCTTGTTTGGATGATTCGGAAAAACTGTAATCTGTTTTTGTTGCCATGTAAGTATGTTATGATAAGCTATTAAAAATAAACAATAAGCATTAAAAAGAGAAACCTATTTCATTTGTTCATTCAGTTTCTTTAACGCCATAAAATCAGCCGCCCGAACGCACTCATTGATACCAGTGAAAATCCCAGTCCTACCGAATCCGGCATAGGTAATACTATGGTTCTCGGGCTCACATTTACCCATCTGTCCACATTATGCAGGCGATCTGAATCAAACTGAAAATAACTATCACCGGCACTGTAAGTTCCTATCTGCAATCCTAACATCGAACCAAAGGCAGCACTTCCTTCAAAATCGGAAAATGTTACATGGTGATTGCTTCTTGTACTGAAATTGACCCAGTCGCCAAACCCTGATGAAGTTGATCCGCCGGGTGGAGTGGTCGACGGGGGAGATGGCAGAGATAATCCTGCAGTAACCTGTGCAGACACATAGGCAAATGTTCTTGTTTCCCGGCTTTCCAGGTTCTGAATTTCAATTTTCAATATCGTTGCACCTAAGCCTCCGGGTATTTCCAATACTTCAGCAAGCAAACCCAATTCCTCAGCCGCAACAGGCATGGCCCGCATTCTGAAACGGTCACGTATGAAAACCGGCGTTGATGGTGGTGGTGGTACATTCTCAAAGCGGGCAATTACCTCCACACAGCGAAACTGGTCATCTTCTTCCAACTCTGAATGCGACCATTCCTCTCCTACATAATCCAGGCCGGTAATGTGATCATTTGATAAGCCAAGGCTTAGCAGAAAATCTTGTACCGCAAAAACCCGGTCCATAGATAAATCCCGGTTATACTCGGTGGCTCCGGTCCGGCTGGCGTATCCTCGAAGAAATATCCACTTGTTATCATCCGGCATCATAAGATCGGCTGAGGTGGAGTGCATTTCGCCAAACCTGCGGGTTAATTCATTTCTATGCTCAATTTTTACCGTAATCCCGTCAATATCAAAATTCTCCAAGTATATCCAGTCAGAATATCCCGACCTGTGTGCCCTTGCATCTGTTGTAATTCTTCCTGGTCCGGTTGGTATCATAATTTATTGTTGTTACTAATATCAAGCAGCCTTTTCCTTTTTAACTTCCGTTGTTGGCATGGCGTTTTCTTTTTCTGTTTTACTGCCCTGGTTATATTTATTCTCATCGATGGTACAAACATTATCATAACCTTTTGCTTTCATATAATTCAAATACCCGGTTTGCATATCTACACATTGATGTACCTGCCCAAAAGGTTTCTTTAAAGCAAGGTTATGCGAATTATAAATTAGATAAAGGCTGTCTATCTTATCTGCCATCTTAAAGTTATTCTGATCAAAATATCCTTTTACCCTGTTCATCTCGGCATCGGCATTGGTAACTGATGTGTTTAATTTATCGGGAAATTTTATCCCGATTTTTTCAAGCGGTGCACCGGCCTTGCCCATTAAATTGCCCGCTGTATAATCTTCTGTAAGTTTTTGCAGGTTAAAAGGTATAAGCTTTACCAGCTTTGCATAAAATTCTTTTTTTGAAGGCATCATGGGCAGGCAAAGACAGCCTATAGCTTCGGCCAGGTATTGTTTTTGAGTGGCATCCATATCTTTTACCTCGTTAGTTTTTTCGGTTGCTTTTTTAAGCAGGCCATTTACTTTATTAATAAGCACCACCGACATGTCGGGCTCGTTCTTTTTTGCAGCTTCTACCGCTTTATTAATATAGTCTTTATCAATATCAAGGTAAGTTGGCGTACTGCCTTCGGGTGCAAAAACTTTATTTACTCCTGCTTCATCAATTATTTGCTTTGCCAGGTCTTCGCCACCTTTTGTATTTGGTTTTAAAACAGCCAGCGAGCCGCTAATTGCATCAAACAAAGGGCAAAGGCAATTTAACAGTCCTGCCAGGTCGGATGGACCCAAAGAGAGGCTGGTATGTTTTGCACCATCCACAGCTTTATTTTTTATCTCTTCAATAGTTGTTTTTAATTCATCAGCACATTTATTGGGAATGGCATCGTAACCCGAACTAATATTTTTAAAATCGGGTATCTCATCAAGTTTTACAAACGATGTGCCTTCATCAATCAGTTTTTTAATGAAGCCAAGTATATCATCAATCAATCCTTTTATTTCATCTTTTATTTCATCAATCTTATCAAGGTCTTTTAATGCATCGGGGCCGGCGCTTATATGCAATCCGCCTAACAGGATTGCCAGTATTTTAACCAGGCGCATTTTTACTTTACCTACAGCAAGCGACAATACATTTTTGTTTGAATCTTTGATAAGGGTGAGCAGTTTTTCATTGTCGTCAAAAAAATCAATGGCGTTTTGTGTAAGATCGTATTGGTTGCCAAACGAAATTACAGCGCCTTTACCCTTCATACTTGCCTTATTAAGTACATGTACATTTTTGTACAGTGGGGTTGCCATATATGTAACAGATTTAACAGCCCATTTTTCCGATTTAAAAGTACTATCGTTAGCCAGCAGGTCGGTACATTCATTTGCTACATTTCCTCCCTGCCCTAATCCTATAAAATGAACATAAGAAGTGTATTTTTTCCAATCGTTTAATTTTGATTTTATTTTTTCATTCAGTTGTTTAGCATCTTTTTTCCTGCCTTCTGCATCTGTTGAACTGAATTCAAATTTATCCACATCACTATCGGGATTCATTTGCTGCAAGCCTTCCTTTATTTTATCAAGCATTGTATCCCAGCCTGAATAATCTTCATAGTATTTATATTCTTTTTCCGATTCGGTTTCTTTTTTTTCTTCTTTTAAAAACATATCCAGGCCTGGGATACTTGCTGCAGCACTTTCTACAGCGCTTACTGCGCTCTCAATTGGGTTGCTGATGCCGCCCATGAGGCTGGATGCCGCTCCGGTATCTAACCCCGCTGCAGGCTTAAAACGTACCATCACAACCAGTTGCCTGGCATTTACCTGTTGATGTGTTTCTTCTGTTTGTTCGCCGGCCATTATTAAATTATTTATTTAAAAAGCTAACCCTGCAATCGGCAGTTGTATAGCCCGATAAGTTTGCAGTTTTACCACTACTATCCGTTTTTCCGGTATGTCTTTCACCATCATTGGTTTCAATTTCATAATTAACATTTGCAACTCCTTTCTCTGCTTCGTCAACCAATGTAAACTGTGCATTAAAATCTTTTTGATCTGTTCTTTCTGCAGTATCTTTTCCTTCCTGGGCTGCTTGTTCTAATGCTTTTTTATTTGCAAGTGCAGCTGCAGTTTTTGCACTAATTTTTGAAGCATCAATTTTTGGTGCATCAGCGCCACCTCCACCTCCTCCTGCTCCTGCATCTCCAATTAAAACCGTAAAGCATCCTAAAATAATAGAGCCTCCATGCGTTGTTATATCACCCATACGGGCTGCTGGTTTGCCACCAATAAAAACACCAATGCTGCCCAAAACTATTGTATCGGGAGGGCCGGCGCAAGTACACATATCGCCCACAACAGCGGCAGGCATCCCCCCAATAAGTACTGTAGAGCATCCCGGCCCCATAATAGGTCCGCCAACATGTGGCACTACACCATTAACCATCGGGCATGTATGCATATCCATTAATCTTGCAGCCGGTTTTCCCATATCTATCTATTTAAAAAAAGTTCGTTCTTTTTTTTGTTGTTTAATTACTTCTGTAGCCGTTTGTATTTCCTGTAAATCATTGCCTAAAAAAAACAGTTTATCCAAGGGCAATTCACCTGTTTGCAGTTTCCCCCTGTTCAATGAATAACGTTTTACAGATAACCTGTCAATATCTGGTATATAAAAACTTTTAATTTCATCAAATATGGGTGTTATTTGCTCGTAAGTACTGCCAGTTAAAAACCTTACCAAAACCCTGGCATCCCAAAACCTGTAATAATATTGTTTGTTATTATTTTGTTGGTAAATGAATTGTTGAAAATGAACTAGTAAATCTTTATCGGCTAATTCTGTTTCTACAGCAACAATCGCTTGAAGTGAAACATGAGGATCGTTAAGGTTATAAAAAAAACGATCGTCGATACTAAACAAGTAAGGCGCCACATCAAATAAATGTTCGTCTTTTGTACCTTTAAAAAGAGAGTGATTTACCGTGTATGCTTTTTGTAACAGGTTTAATGTATATAAACCATTTAATGCAGTATCGTAAAGCATATACATCATCTTGTGTATTATATTGCATTGCAGTTTAATTAATTTTTACAATGCCACCTGTTAAGGAAGCCATAGCACCTCCTTTAAAATCTGCTTTTGCAGAGCCTTCAAATGTAGCAGTAAGCCCCTTGGCTTTAAGTTCCGATTTGCCATCAATACCCACCTGCATACCTTCCAGTTTTACTTCCTGTGTTCCGTTTACCTCTATCTTTTGTGCATTTAGTTTTAAAGTTTGATCAGCTTTTATTTCAATGGTATCGGCTGCATGAATGGTAAGTTTTTTACCATTTTTTTCAAATTTAATTTCAGCTATCAGCGATCCCCCGTCTTTTAATTCTATTTTAAGCGATTCAGAATTGGTAAAAGATATCATCGATCCGTCATCATTCCCTTTCAATGATTGTATTTTCATTTCGGGGTCATCTTTTTTCTTAAACTCTATTATGTTCTTTTCCTCTTTATTTTTATAGTTATCCATAAAACCCATAGTGCCATCATTTTCGTTTATCTCAATCCTGCGGCCGGTTTTGGTTCCTATTACTTTTACATGATTACCTTCATGGGCATTACCCGATTTATTGTTTTCGGTAAACATACCTCCTATCACATAAGGCCTTTCTGCATTTTTATCCAAAAATGACACCATCACTTCATCATCAATCTCCGGTAAAAAACGTATACCCCTGTCCTTTCCGCCATGAGGCGTAATCACATTTAGCCAGGGCGTATTTTCGCCCGATTGTTGCCAGGGAAAATGAACTTTCACCCTGTCTAAGCCATCAGCATCTTCGTTTTCTACTACCTTGGCCATTTGCGAATCGCATAATGGTACTATAAAAGGATTGGTATAAGGTGGTACTTCCACTTCGGCAGGTATAGCTACAAACTGGTTCTTGTAATTATCAGTATTGCTAACACTATGATGGATTTCGGTGATGATATATTCTCCGTTACTATTACCGGCTTCATCAATTAATTTAATTTTTCCAGCAAGCTTAATGGTATTGCTAATACACTGTGCCCTAACCAATACCGCATTGGCTGCTGCAGATTTCTGGCTTAGCGTACTCATATCTGTTAGTAATTGCTGTGTGGCGGCAGCCGACATGTTTGTCATTGACTGGTTGCTTCCATACGCTGTTTCGCCGGCATGTTGCGCTGCACCAATATACCCTTCGCCGTTATTACTTTGAACCTGGTGTGTTAGCACCTCACCGCTATGCCTGTTAAATGCTGTGTTATTCATTGGCGACCTAACCAATTTTGCAGATATATCAAGGTTAATCACATCCTGCCCCTGGGTTAAACTAACTGCATCACCAGATGGTGCTTCTAATACCATTTCAGTACCATTATAATAAAACCATTCGCCATAGCGGGCTGCCATCATCCTTAAAAAAGAAAAAGCGGTTTGGTTATATTGTACCGTATAAAATAAATCGCCGGTATTGGAAGGCGACAGGCTTAATGTGGTGCCGGATGCATTATTAACAGCATTAAAAATATCGGAGAGGCCTTTTTTATAAAAAGACCTGCATTCGGGTACCTGGTTAAGTTTTTCAAACAAACCTTTACCACCTATTTCATAAGACAATCCAATTCTATCATGGTTATTGCAGGAAATAGCGTAAATAATACCTTTAAAAGTAAAATCGTCGCCAATAGTTATGGTTACTTCTTTACCCAGGTTATTATTATAAAAAGATACCTGTGATGACAAAGTAACCTCCCCCTCGGGCTGGCGCCAGGTAAAATGAAAGGAATTAACATCGGCCAAATACTGATTAATAGTAAGGTTGGCAAAAACAATGTCATCATCATTGCCTTCAACCTTAATTTTTGTTTGAATTAGCTCTAATGGCATTTTTACTACGTTGAATTATAAATGCAGGCATTATTCACCATCCTGCAAATGATTTGCAGATATCCTGAAAGCATAAACAATTACTATAATTTATTATACCCATTCATTGGTATGGGTTCCACTGCCCATAGAAATTTCTTTAGCAGAAATTGTAAATGTTACAGATAGTGGTTCTTTACCTTCCGAATTAAAAGCTTCAGAAAAAGCCACCAGGTACCCCGATTTAAATTTCATTTCTTTAAGTGTGGCATCCGAATCTCGTTTAATAAAAATAATACTTCCATCCTTTTGCTCAAAACTGTTGCACATCCATTCAAACAGTTCGGTACTGTTATTACCTTCTACAGTTACTGTGATAGTGCCTCCACGGGTGATTGATGATGGACGGCCTGTGGCATCAATATCCTGCGATAATGAATAATGTACATTAAGAATATTACACTCAATGCTACCAGCTTTAAATTTAGCTTTGAAACTCATAAAAATTAAATTTTGAAGTTATTGTAAATGTTGAATACACATATCAATCATAAATACTGCAAATTGTTTACAGTAGCAGTATTTACTTTTTACTGGTTTGGGGTCTTTATCTTTTAAATAGGGAATCACAACCGGCACAATAAAAACTTGCAACAATTTAATAAAAAAATTGTAACATTTTAAACTTTTTTTATTGCTTTCACCAAAGAAAAACATTTTTACTACCATATTTACAAAAAATAAATACAAAGTGTTGCGGCATTAAACCAGGCTTTTTATAATTACTTCATAATTTCATAATTAAGCTAATTATAATTAATTTCGAAGACCCCAAAATCATAAACCTGCATTTTATTAAGGCCAAACTTGCATTATCATGATTAAAAATGCTGTATATGAAACCAAAGCACATACATTTTTAAAAGCCGAAGTGTTTTGCGCTGCTATGTTACAGCATGATATCAGTTTTAACGATATCAGGCTATTTTGTAACAGTAATTTTAAAAAAAGTTTCCGTAATGAGATTGATGATGTAAGATTTGAGTTTAATGAAAGTACTTTTAAAGACGAGCTATTGCTTACTATTAATAAAGATGGCATATACGACAGGTTGCCCGAAGGCCTATTTCACCAGTCGAGAGGCAATAGCAAAACCAACGCCACCGGCCTGATGGCTGAAGAACACAGGCGATTTAAGGAAGAGGAAAAAGCAGCACGTAAATTTTTTCAACCCATTGAGCAGGAGATTTTCCGATATGCCACATTGGTTGAGCAGGAGGAAGTAAATCTTGCTTTTGGTATTTTAAACGGTGATATTAAAACCGAGTTATTAAATTTTTGGGATATCCCGGCTGGCTTGCCCGAAGAACCTGTTAAAAGGCTTATACAGTTAATGCCCTGGGTTAAATCAATAAAAGGTAATGCTAAACAAACTGCCAGTGCACTGGAATTTGTTCTGCAAAAACCTGTAACAATAACTGAAAAGGAAACTACCCTGCACACAACCCAGCAAACCAAAAGCCATACATATTTTTTTGAGCTGGGAATTGACGCAGTTACAGGCAACCGGTTTATTGAGCCATCACCCTGCTGGCTTTTTACAATTGGTAACTTACAAAAAAACGAAGCTGAAAACTACAGGCCCGGTGGCAATTATGATAAATTATTGAAACACTTTGAGGAAATATTTATTCCTTTACAAATTGATATTATATTTGATTGGAACATTGCTGATACCGGGAATTTTGAAACAGAATCAATACTCGGCATAAGCTTATCCATTTAAGTAAACTATTTACAATAAAGAAGATGCTTTTAAAATTTTTCTGGATATATATTGGCAGTTTCTTTGCCTGCTCGGTGGCCTTAATTTTTATGGTAAAAAATTATGTTGACAGTTTTGCATCAAAATCAAAAAAACCGGTTTTGTGGGGAGGCCTGTCGGCAGCAGGCTTATCGGGCATTGCATATCTATCAACTTTTATCTCCGATCAGCTTTTTAAAGTATTTTGGTTATTGTCGTTTATATACCTGTTTTTTGGTATTATTCATGTAGTGTTTTTCCATAAACGATATTTTTTATCAAATAAAAACAATCGCAACCGTGTAATTATTGGAGAAATAATGTTTGGCATGTCGCTTATCTTTTTCACTATTGTGGTTTTTTCATCGCTGCAATATTTTTTAAAGGATAAAGATTTTATGTTTTTTCCCATGCTTATAAGTACACTTTGGTTTTTTGTGCCGGTAGTATTCCTGTACACTTTTGAAGCCGCTTACAAAATTCCGTTACCACAATACCCTACCTGGCTATACCCGATTGATAACCCCATTGAACTGCCTGATGAAAAAGCAAATGAAAAATTACTGGTAATTGCATTTGAAATTTCGAAAAATGCAGAAAATAATGTTAAGACAAACTTTAGGGCAAAAGGCCCCGATACAATGGCGCTTGGCGACCTGTACTATCATTTTTTAAATGATTACAACGAAGTACAGAGCGAAACACCAATTGAATATGCCGACAAAAAAGGCAATGCTTTTGAATGGTGGTTTAGGTTAAAAACTAAATGGTATCAAAGCAGTAAAGTACTAGACCCTGCTTTATCTATAAAAGAAAATAATATTAAGGAAAACAACATCATTATTTGCGAACGTATCATTACTCAAGATAATTGACATGAGAGATAAACAAAAACATTTTCCCGTTAACTGGATAGATGGGATGAAGATTAATAAAAATCATTTTATTGACCAGGATAACGCCTGGCAAGATTCATTGCAGGCAATAGCTTCTTTATCATTATCGCCATTGCGCTATGGCATACTGCCTGCATCTGTAGCCGGTGAAGAAACATTTAATGTTAAGATTTCTTACGATAACCAAAATACTATTAGGGTAAGCGTATTAGCCTGCCAGGCAATTACATCGGGAGGCGTACCTATTTCATTACCGGCATTTTCAACAGTAGGCCAGGCCGAAACAGGTAATGTACTTACCGATTCATTTCCGCTGAACACTTCAGGCACTGAATCTACCTGGTGGGTTTTTCTATTTGTACATCCATTCGAAAAACAAGCAGCAGGCAGCCCCGACCTTACTGAAACCCCTCCCCGCTTTCCAAATGTAGTACCTACATACACATTACAGTTGATTAGCGAAACTAATTACAGGCAATATGCCACCCATCCATATGCCATACCTATTGGGAAAATAGTGGTAGTTAATAATGATGTAAGAATTGACCAGGATTATATCCCTCCCTGTTATTCGATAAATGCACATCCCGACCTTTTATCGCTGCATGGCGAACTGGATAAATACCTTTCTGATGCTGAATTACATTGTTCTGAAATTGTTCAGAAAATTTTTAGAAAAAACCAACAAAACGAAATTTCGGACCTGGTAATGTATGTATGCGACCGGGTTATACAGTACCTGGGACAAGCCATTACCAGTATGAGGTGGAATATGATGTATAATGCCCCAGCCGCCATGTTCGAAAATATTTCTGTAATGGCCAGAGTAATGAAAAACAGTATTGATATGAGGATAGGCTCGGGCAAAGAAGAATTAATGAACTACCTAAGCGAATGGTGCGAACTAAAACAGGGCGAGTTGGAAACCATGTTAAGCAGCCTTGCCAATACAAGCTTTGACCAAAATGATTTAAATAAAAATATTCAAAAAATAGTGCAGTTTGTTAAAGTAACCTCTCGGTTGTTTGATACGTTAAGTAAACTTGAATTTATAGGCAAACGCAGGGAAAGTGGCATTTTTGTAAAAGAAGAAGCTGTACAGCAACCGGAAAACCAACCTAAACCACGCAGGCGTTTCCTGGGGTAAAATAATTAATTACCGTACAAAATATTTATGACAGACTACCTGAAACTTCCTTTAAGATTTGAACAGTTCTTTCAAAAAAAGAAATTAGACCGGTGTAGCCTTACCGACTCTATTGCCAGGAATATACACTTACTGATAACAACACAACTTGAAGAAAATATACAAGACTATGATTATGGATCGCAATTTTGGGACCACGATTATGATATACATATGACCAACTCCATCAGGCGAGAAGTAATCATTAAATCATTAAAGTGGCAGTTAGAGAAATATGAAAAAAGATTAGCAAAACCCATTGTGGAAGTGAATGTATTACAAAAAGAATATAGGCTTATCAATAACCTACAATTAAAAAGAAAAGTAGAAATAACAGTAAAAGGCAATCTTAAACGCAACAACGAACCTTTCCGGTTTTATACCAGTTTCTACATAGGCCCAATGTTGTTCGATTAAAATTAAAATATATGGCGGCCGTAAAAAAAGAAAGAATAAAAGACCAGATGCTGAATACCGCAGCCAGGTTATGGGGTATTGAAGAGCACGAGATAGAACAAAATGCCGATCCGCTGGCCGTACTTTTAATAGAAGCCTGTGCAGCCGAATTAGAAAAAATTGGCCACAATATTTCCGAATCGCATACCCGGCTTTTAGATAACCTTGCAGATGTAATGCTGCCCGAATCTCTTTTAGGAGCCATACCTGCTTCGGGTATTTTACAGGCATTGCCTGTTGAGGAATCGGCTACTATAAACCAATACACAGCTTTTAGCATCATACAAAAAATTTTAAGACCTGCTACAAATACATACGAAACCGTAGATATTCATTTATCGCCCGTGGCAGAATATAAACTGTATAAAGCAGAACTGGCCTACATGTCGTTAGGCAATAAACTTTATGGCATAAATGAAAACAACAGGCGGGAATTAATAAGCACAGCAGATAATACAACACATGCCAATGAAATTACGCTGGCGCTTAAAATGGAAAAAGTACCCGATAATTTAAATGGATTAAATATTTATTTTGACCTGCGCAAACACTCGGCTGCAAATATTTTTTACAATGCACTTTCTTACGCTTCCTATTTTATAAATGAAACTCCCGTAAAAGTAATTGCCGGTAATAATAAAGAAGAAGCCAATCAAAGCCGGGAAGATATTTTACTATCGGCTAATGGAAAAACAAATAAGCTGAACCGTAAAATTAAGCATGTGTACCAGCATCATTTTGTACAAGTGAAAGATAAAAGTAAAATTAGCAATGCTTCAATACCGGTTAGCTGGTACCAAAAATTTTTAGCCGAGCCATTAAAGAAAATTGAAGGCGAAAAACCAGTATTTATAAAAATTGTTTTTAATCAATATTTTGCACAGGAAGTATTTGATGCAATATCATGTAATATTAATGCATTTGCAACAGTAAATAAAAAGCTAAACAGCTTTAATTATAAAACCGATGAGTGGCTCAACATTGTACCCATACCAGATAAAGGAGTATATTTTGATCTTGAAAATGTGAAAAACGAAAAAGGAGAAAATTTTAAAATAAGACCAATGGCCGGCGCCAAAGATTTACAAGCCGGAGAATTGATAGTAAGATCAAGCGGAGTAGGCAAAACAAGTTCGCAGGATGTACGGGAAATGATAAGCAATATTACTGAAACCATCCGGGGGCAAAGCGCATTTTTTGGGCAGGTAAATAATGAAGTGGTTTTAAGTAAATTAAAAGAAATTGGCAAAACACTTACCGGTTTAGAAGATTCGATAAATATAGCCTCTGATAAAAAAGCCCAGGTAAATTACCTTATGCTTAGGCCACATAAAAAAGGCGAAATGATTTTTGTTGATTACTGGACAACCAATGAAAAAGATGCCAATACTATTAAAGCAGGCGTACAGGTTACCAGTGTAAATAATACGCTGGTAAATTCAAAGAAAAGTTTTACTGTTACAGGGCTTTCTGGCGGTAAAAACGCAGTGAGCGAAAACGAGAAAAAGGCTTTGCTTCGGCAGCAATTGTTATCTGGCGGCAAAATAATAAGTGCAGAGGATGTAAAACTATTATGCAAAAGATTATATGGCAATAAATTATTAAAAGTTGATGTACAAAAAGGTGTTCAGGTAAGTAATAAACCCAATGAAGGATTTATACGCACAATAGATGTAACACTAACATACAGCAACCAGGTAAACGAAACCATGGATAACGAAATGGAAAATCTTTACCGGGAACTTGAATACATTTTACAAAAAGACGCATCGCCGGTAATGCCTTTTCGTATTATCATTAACAGGTAATTGAATGTTGTGTAACCGGCTTTTATTTTTTAAATTTATATTATAAAGAAACTTTAAAACAAGATTATGGATCCAATAAACAAAACAGACAGGAGAAAAGCATTTACCAATTTCTTTTTTCTTTTCATAGTTTGTATCCTTATCATTACAACAACTATTTTTTTTAGCCTGCAGGTTCCGTTTAAGCAAAACGACAGGTTGCTGAAAGAGATGCGGTCGTATGTAAAAGAAAGAGAATTTTCGAACGACTTCATGACCCAGATGTCGGAGATAGCCGGCATGCTTGATACCATTAACACCAAAGCCACTAAGCCAGATTTGCTGGACGGGAGAATTACAGAAAGCATCAAAAAACTTAATCTCAAAATTGACGCTGATTCGGCCAATGATAAAACATTGTACCGAAGTATTGTTTTTGTATTATCTGATATACAAACTGCAAAAAAACAATTACGTGATATGACCGGGAAAGATTTAAATGTTGATGAGTTGCGCAAACAGATAGAAACCTTAACCACATCGCTTGACGCAGCAAAAATTGAAAACCTGAATTTAAAACAACAAATTTTCTTACTGCAACAGAATAAACAATAAAAAACATTCATTTACCATGACAGGCAACAGGATTTTTACAAAACAGTTAATGGGACTTGATTACAGGGTTTGGCGAACTATGTTAATCATCAGTATAATATCGCTGGGCCTGCTGAGTTACACGTTAATTGATTCAAAAAAATGTGAGCCGGTAAATTTTTTGATTAAAACAATTGTACAACATACCGATGGTGTTTACAATACAGGCGAAACTCTATCTTTTGTTTCTTCTTCCAGCAAATTTGAAACTACCTGGGATTTTGGAGATAATACTGCAAAAATTACCGGCCAGTATGTAACACATATTTACAAAACTGCCGGCGAATATAGAATAAGTGCATCAACAGGCACCGGTTGCGAAACCATACAAGGCATACAGGTTGTTGAGCCTGTGGCTTCAGCACAAGACGATAACAATGTTGTAACCGGCCAGGAAATTGTAGGTCCATCCTCTACAGTAACCGGCAAGGAAGAAATGTTTACCTGCATGGTAACCGCCAAATCATATGATTGGTCTATTTCAAACTATCCAAAAATGAACCAACAGGGTTCAACAGCCAAATTCCAGTTTCCTACACCGGGTAAATACCTGGTACAGGTAACTTTGGATAGCGATCGTACCAAAAGATATACTAAAGAAATTAATGTAGAAGCCATGCCAGTTGCTCCATCTGTAACACCCGATGAAGTAAAACCACTAATACCTGAAACGGTTCAGCCATTACCTAGCCCAACCGATAGCAAGAACATAAAAATAACCGACGACATCTTTAAAGGTTATCTTGGAAAAGTGGTTGATAAGAAAATGACAGCAGCAGATTTTGACAATTACCTTTGTTATAAAGGCGATACAAAAGTTATTTTAAACGGCGAACTGATGACCTTTAATGCTATGTGTGAAGAGATAAGCGGTAAAAAAAGAAGAAAACTTCTTATCGGGAAAAAGAAAATAAAGATTGAGATGGCCGAAATGAGGCGTGATAAAGATGGATGTGTGAATATTATAGAAGTAAAATATCATTAATTCTATCTTTACTTTTATCTAAAACAATTAGTAGTATTAAATACCTGTTTACCGGAATAAACATTTTGCAGCCAAAGTTTTTAAGCAATTATTATTGCTTAAAAAAATGTTATTAATACAAATTAAGAACTGATTGTTTGTAATACTTTTCAAATTCGCTTAAATTGTTGCCAATAACATGTTCACTACTTGCAAAACATATATGGCAATGAGCAATTACCCGGTAAAAATCTGCTTTTTATTTGCACTTTTTTTAATAGCGGGTATTAATAAAGTACTGGCCCAGGAGATAAATGGAGATACAATTTATGTGAATGCCGAAGCCGAAGTTATGGTAAGGTTTCCTTCTATGCCCACCTATTTTAATACCACTCCTTCAAATGCACCTTATAATTTTAAAACAGCCGGCACAGGATTTACAATAATAGCCAAAGCCGAAAAAACAAAACCTGCCCCCCTGGTAGTTAATGAGGGAGGCCGCACACACAAATTCCTGATTGTATTTAAAAAGAATTTAGATTATAACAATGATGCCGAAATGGATTATGATTACAGCACTGTAAAAAAGCTGGAAATGCATATCCGTGAAAATGAAAATAAAAAACAAGTTGTACAATCATCTAATGACGATAAAAAAAATAATAAGGCTAAAAAAGGAAATGAAGATGAAAATAATTCATCGGGGTATTATGCACTGCTTGAAACCGGTGACAAATATTTAAAACAAAAAGATTACAACAACGCAAAACAGTATTTTGAAAAAGCACAAAAATTAAGGCCCGATGACCAGATACCTAAAATAAGATTAGATGAAATTAAAACCAAGATAGAAGATGAGAAAAAGTTAGAAAAACTATATAAAGACTATGTGAGCGCCGGCGAAAAAGCCCTAAAAAAGAATGACTATGCCGCTGCACGAATCTCGTACGAACAAGCATTAATAGTAAAGAAAAATGATGCAACGGCTACTGATAAATTAAAACTAATAGCATCAAAAGAAAAAGAAGAAGATGCAAAAGTACAAGTGGAATCAAATTATAACACTGCTATAACCGAAGCCGATAAACTATTTAATGCAGGAGATTATGATGAAGCAAAAACTGCTTATGAAAAAGCCTTAAACATTACTAAAAACAAATACCCGCAGGACCAATTAAAAAAGATTGAAAAAATACAAAATGATATAGCCGCACAAAAGAAAGCAGAAGACCAGAAAAAAATAAAAGAAAACAACCTGGCTGCTGAAAAAGCAAAAAAAGAAACCGACTATAACGATGCCATAAAAACTGCAGATAAATATTTTGCTGCCAAAGATTATAATAATGCTACTATTGCCTATAATAAAGCTTTAAGTATTGATAAAAAACCATGGCCGGCCAACCAGCTTAAAGAAATTAATAAAATTCTTAAGCAGCAGGAAGAGGAAAATAAAAAAGCTATAGCAAAAGCTGAAACTGAAAAACAGGCAAAAGAAAGAAAAAAGCAGGAAGAAAAGGAAAAACAAGCCCGTGAAAAAGATTACAAAGCCGCCATTCAGGAAGCCGATAAACAGTTTAAGAAAAAAGACTACATGGCGGCTAAAGAGAGTTACATGAAAGCCTCTCTTTTAACTGATAAATCTTATCCTCAAGACCAGGTTGCTGCTATAAATAAAATACTAGATGAAATTACAGCTAAAGAGAATGCTGAAAAGATAAGGCTAGCCAAAGAAGCAGCCACTGATGCAGCCTATAACAAAGCTGTAAAAGATGCCGATGCAGAATTTAGAAAAGGAAATTATATAAAGGCACGAAAACTGTATAACGATGCAGCTAACTTAAAGCCAACTGAAAAATTACCAAAAGACAAACTCAACCAAATACAAACTACGCTAGATGACAATGCGGCAGCAGAAAAAGCTAAAAAAGAAAAACTGGCCCGTGATGCAGAGATGAAAAAACAATATGTGCTAACCATGTCTAAAGCCAAATCTTATTACCTGGCTGCTGATTATGAAAGTGCAAAAACAGCATATACACAAGCAGCCAGTATTATGCCGGCAGAAGATGAACCTAAAAAACAATTGAAACTGGTTGAGGAAAAATTAGAGGTTATAGCAAAAGAAAATGCAGTAAATGCAAAATATGAAAAAGTAATTTCGGAAGCAGACAGCTTATTAATATTAAAAAAATACGACGCAGCACTTTCATCATACAAAGCTGCTATTGAAATAAAACCTGATGAATACTATCCGCATACACAAATAAATTATGTAAATGCCGAAATAAGAAATTCAAAGAAAGAAAGCGAAGCCCGTGCTGCATTAGATGCTTATAATAAACAAGTTGAGTTAGACCAAAAATACAGTGATGCACTAAAAGCCGGTAAAAAAGCCATTGCAGATAAAAATTATGAATCAGCAAAAAAAATATATTCGGAGATACTAACATACAAACCTGATGATGAATATGCACAGCACATGGTAAAAGTTTCAGAATTTCAAATGCAACGGGAAACCATGGCTAAAAACAAACAACCAGAAGTGCAGCAATCCGAAACAAAAGAACAAGTAAGTACCGAGGCAAAAACAGAGAAAAAAGAATCCAGGAAATCAAAAGAAAAGAAAGCTACTGAAACAGCAGTAGTAAAGATTCCTCCTGTACCTTATACAGATGCTGAATTAAAAGAAAAATATCCAGGCATTGATTTTAAAAACCTTCCACCTGAACAACCATTTAACGAAGGCGCTAAAAACACCCTCGAAAATGCCTCTATTTTCAGTGAAGTTTTACAGGAAAATCCACGCCTGAACATTTCTGGAAGCGATAATAAAGTTAAACTTACCTGCCAGGGAATAAATTTTGAAGGCACAGATGTGTATCTAAAATTCCTAATTGAAAATAAAAGCAAAAATGATTTTTTAACCGGTGCTATGATGCTTACCTGGACAAAGAAAGCCGGTAATAAAATAAAACTGTACCCGGTTTATTTATACCCTGCTTTTTTACCAATAATTACTCCCGGTAACCAGGCATATATCATTTACGTTTGTAAAAGTTATTATATTGATGATAAAGAAAAATTAAATTTTGAACTTACCGACCGTCTCAATAAAACAAAAATAGAAATAACTATCCCGGGTAAAAAATATGGAGAAGAAGAAGAAAGATATTAACGCTGACAGGAACTATGATTAAGAAAAAATCAATATTACCTACAACTATTTTGTATTGTTTCTTCATTTTATTATCGGTGAAGTGCATGGCCGCACATGAAATTGTTTTTTGTGGCGAAAGGATACCAGTTGATGATAAGTTTGTTTCTGAAAAATTGATGGGCATTATAAAAAAACAAATCAATTACGTTAATGTTCCATCTTTAAGGCAGCGTGTAAACCAATATATGAGCCAGGTTGAATATTACCTGCACGAAACCAGGCTACCAGAAGATTTTAAATACCTTGCCATTGTAGAGAGTGGCTTTAAAAATGTGGTTTCAAGCGCCGGCGCTGCAGGCTTTTGGCAACTGATGCCAGCCACTGCCAGGGAACTTGGCCTGATAGTAAACGACTTGGTTGATGAACGGAATGATTTTAACAAATCAACATTAGCTGCTTGCAAAGTATTGGCTGGTTATTATCTCTATATCAGGAAAACTTTTGGTATTTCATCATGGGTATTAACTGCTGCTGCATATAACAATGGCATCGGCAATATTCAAAATGCCATTAAAAAACAAGGCACCAACTATTTTCAAATGCAGCTTAATGCCGAAACGGCCGCTTATGTTTATAAGATAATTGCCGTAAAAGAATTATTTGAATATCCTGAATTATACATGCAGGATTTTGGTTTCAATATTTTTAATGCTAAAGCATACAAATCAAATAAAAATAAGGATGCAGGTAATAGCAATCTTAACCTGGGAGGTATGACAGTAAAAGTGGATGAAAGTGATGGAGAACACCCGGTTAACCTGGCAAACAAACTAAAACCCAAAAACAGGATCGACCCATCAAAAATAAAATTTGTTGGTGGCAAAATTATCGGCAAGTATAAAAAATTTAAAGACGGCGATCTTGTTTCGCTTGAGTTGGAAGACGATTTACAGGTATTTAACCGCTTTAACGGAAAAGGTACAACCATACAGGGCCGTGGTTGGATTATTGATGATAGGATAATGGTAGATTTAGGTTATGACCACAATGTGGTTTTGTTAGATACAAAAAATGAAAAAGGAATTACTCTTAAAGACCTTAAAAAGAAAAATTATGTTATTATGAAAGTGATAACTGCAAACTAAGTAAACTTAAGCTTTAGTTGTATTAAAATTTACCCGCTTTTCGCCGGTTACTCTATTGTGTTTTTTTGTAATCTTGATAATTGCCATTACATTTGCGCTCCGGTTCAAAAATTTCGGGATGTAGCGCAGCCCGGTAGCGCACACGTCTGGGGGGCGTGGGGTCGCAAGTTCGAATCTTGTCATCCCGACAAATTACCAGTCAGGTTTCACAACCTGACTTTTTTTTATGATATTTGCTAAATTCTTTAATAAATGAGAATAGTAATCAAGCAGGCAACTATCATTTCTACCTCCTCTCCTTTTAACGGTAAAATAAAAGATATACTGATAGAAGATGGCATCATCACAAAAATTGCTGATTCAATTAATGATCACCCCGATAAAATCATACAACAGGATGGCTTATGTGTAAGCCCGGGATGGATGGACATTTTTGCCAACTTTGCCGATCCGGGGTTTGAATACAAGGAAACTATAGAAACAGGCGCTAAAGCAGCAGCAGCAGGCGGTTTTACAGATGTAATGCTGATACCTAACTGTAACCCGGTTACTGACAACAAATCTCAAACAGAATATATTAAACAAAAAGCACAAAATGTTTCAGTTAATATCTATCCAATAGGCGCCATTACAAAAAATATAGCAGGAAAAGAGCTTTCAGAAATGTACGATATGCGCCATTCAGGCGCTGTTGCATTCAGCGATGGAATTTTACCGATACAAAATTCAGGATTGCTATTAAAAGCGCTGCAATATGTAAAAAGTTTTAATGGCACAGTGATACAATTACCCGATGATACTAGCATTGGCATGGGAGGGTTAATGAATGAAGGAATTATTTCAACACAAATGGGATTGCCCGGCAAACCCATTATAGCCGAAGAGTTGATGGTGGCAAGGGATTTAAAACTTGCACGCTATGCCGATAGCAGGATACATTTCACTGGCATATCGTCACCAAAAAGTTTAGAGTACATCAAACGTTCAAAAGAAAGTGGCATCAATGTTACCTGTTCAATTACGCCTTACCAGGTATTTTTTTGCGATGAAGATTTACAAGGATATGATAGCAATTTAAAATTAAACCCGCCTGTAAGATCAAAAAACGATAAAGATGCAATAAAAAAAGCATTACTTGATGGTACCATCGATTGTATTGCTTCTCATCACCTGCCACAACATAATGATAATAAAAATTGCGAATTTGAATTTGCCAAGCCGGGCATGATAAGTTTACAAACAATGTTTGCGGCCGTTAACAGTATTGGTTTGCCGGTACATGATTTTGTAAAGATGCAAACAGTAAATGCCCGTAATATTTTTGGATTAACCGTACCCGAAATATCTGAAGGGCAACCGGCTTCTCTTACTTTTTTTAATCCCGGCTATGAGTATATTTTTAATGAAGAGATGATTCAATCTAAATCAAAAAATACAGCTTTTATAGGTAAAAAGTTAACAGGTAAAGTAATAGGCATAATTAATAAATCAAAAATACAACTGAATTAAACACATGATGAAAAATATAAACGCCACTAATAAAGGCTTGCTTACGGGCATCATCATGATTGCATTGTCTTTGATTTTTTATTATACAGGGCAGCCTTTTGAAAGCCCTTTGCAGTATGTTATATATATAGTTTATGCTGCTGGTATTGTATGGACGATTTTTGATTATTCAAAATCGGGAAAAAACTCAAATAAATTTGGCGATTTTTTCTTACAGGCATTTAAATGTTTTATAGTGGTGGCCTTATTGATGGTGGTTTTTACTTTTGTTTTTAATAAATTACATCCCGAGTTCAGGGATGAAATGGCAAAGGCTTATGGAGATGAACTTATTAAAAAAGGTAACAGCACACCTGCCGAAGTGCAGGCCAATATAGATAAAATGAAACAATATTATCTAACCATGCTTATATCCAGCGCCATATTCGGATACCTGTTAACGGGCGCAGCCATATCTGCAGTTGCATCATTATTTTTTATAAAGAAAAAATAGTTATAATGGATTTAACCATAGTGATACCACTTTATAATGAAGAAGAATCATTACCGGAGCTTGTTGCATGGATTGAAAGTGTGATGCAGCAAAATAATTTTTCGTATGAAGTGATAATGATTGATGATGGCAGTACTGATAACTCGTGGAATGTGATTGAACAACTACGCACCGGCAATACTAATATAAAGGGTATAAAATTTCAACGCAATTATGGAAAAAGTGCCGCATTGAATGAAGGTTTTAAAGCAGCATCGGGACAAGTGGTGATTACTATGGATGCTGATATGCAGGATAGCCCCGATGAAATTCCCGAGCTGCGTAAAATGATTTTAACAGACGGGTATGATATGGTAAGTGGATGGAAAAAGAAAAGATACGATAACAAGCTTACAAAAAACATTCCTTCAAAATTATTTAATGCTGCCGCCAGGAAAAGCTCAGGAATAAAACTACATGATTTTAATTGTGGCTTAAAAGCATATAAAAAGAAAGTTGTAAAAAGCATTGAAATATATGGTGAAATGCACCGGTATATACCCATACTTGCCAAATGGTCGGGCTTTAGAAAGATAGGAGAAAAAGTAGTGGAACACCGGGCACGTAAATACGGTGTAACCAAATTTGGATGGGAGCGTTTTGTAAATGGATTTCTTGACCTTGCATCCATCATGTTTGTAGGCAAATTCGGTAAACGCCCCATGCATTTTTTTGGCTTGTGGGGCACTTTATCATTCTTTTTAGGTTTTGTAATATTTATTTACCTCACTATTTCAAAATTCTTTTTTGACCAAACAGGGATGACACAAAGACCCTTGTTTTTCTTTGCTATACTAACTATGATTATTGGTACGCAATTATTTCTTGCAGGTTTTATAGGCGAACTTATTTCACGTAACTCAACTGAAAGAAATAACTATCTTATTGAGACTAAAACAGGATTAAATTAATACTATGGTAACTTCCGGTTCCTCCTTTAAAGGAATGGGAGGCAAAAAAATAATCATAATTGGCTCGGCTCATCCACTACGTGGAGGAGGTATAGCCACTTTTAATGAAAGGCTTGCCAGGCAATTTACAAACGAAGGTTTTAATACAAAAATCTATTCCTTTACATTGCAATACCCGGGATTTTTGTTTCCCGGCAAATCACAATTTACCGATGAACCGGCACCACATGGCTTAAACATAATAAGCAGGATAAATTCAATAAACCCTTTTAACTGGATAAAAGTTGGCAGGGAAATTAAAAAGCTAAAGCCCGATATAGTTGTAGTGAGGTACTGGATACCTTTTATGGGGCCCTGCCTGGGCAGTATCTTACGCATCATAAAAAAGAACAAACACAGTAAAATTATTTGTATTGCTGATAATGTAATACCGCATGAAAAACGTTTAGGAGATAAAATCTTCACCCGTTATTTTATAAAACCGGTAGATGCCTTCATTATTATGAGTAAACAGGTAATGAACGACCTTCGCTCATTTACAACAACAAAAAAAGCTATACTGCTACCCCATCCCCTATATGATAATTTTGGCGATAAGATTAGTAAAGAAGAAGCAAGAAAAAATTTAGGCCTTAAAAGCGATGATGCTATTATTCTTTTTTTTGGCTTTATCCGTAAGTATAAAGGTTTAGATATTTTGCTGGATGCAATGCAAATATTAAGCAACCATCAACAAACTAAAAATATTAAACTGTTAATTGCAGGCGAGTTTTACGATGATAACAAACCCTATATTGAGCAAATTAAAAAAACAGGCATCATTGATAATTTAATTTTACATACAAATTTTATTAAAGACAGCGATGTAAAAAAATATTTATGTGCGGCTGATGTAGTGATACAACCATATAGAAATGCAACGCAAAGCGGAGTAACACCTTTGGCATACCATTTTGAAGTTCCTATGATTGTTACCAATGTTGGCGGTTTGCCTGCAATGGTGCCACATGATAAAGCCGGCCTGGTAGCCGAACCCAATGCTATATCAATTGCAGAAAAAATAACTGAATATTTTAAAAAAGGTGAAAATTATTTTCTTCCACAATTAATAGAGGAAAAGAAAAAGTTAAGTTGGGCAATGATGACAGCCAGTATTCTTGAACTGGCAAATAACGATTAAATTGCAATGCAGCATTAAAAATAAATTATGATTTACAGGAGCAAAGCCCCTTTAAGAATTGGATTAGCCGGTGGTGGTACAGATGTAAGCCCATATAGTGACCAATTTGGTGGTGCTATATTAAATACTACCATCTCATTATCTGCATATGCCAGCATAGAGCCTTTAAACGAAGATAAAGTTATTGTAGAAGCGCTGGATAGGGATGAAACACAAGAATTTGATAAGGTACCTCTTTTACCTATTGATGGAACATTAGACCTGTTAAAAGCAGTATATAACCGAATTCAAAAAGACTATTCGTTAACCATTCCTGGTTTAAGGTTATCCACTTTTGTAGATGCCCCGGCTGGTTCAGGTTTAGGAACTTCTTCTACCCTGGTTGTTGCAGTATTGGGCGCTTTTAAAGAAATGCTTAATCTACCTCTTGATGAATATAAAGTTGCCAGGTATGCTTATGATATTGAACGAAACGACCTGATGCTTGCAGGCGGCAAACAGGATCAATATGCAGCAACTTTTGGAGGTGTAAATTATATGGAATTTAATACAGATAATAGTGTAATTGTTAACCAACTGCGTATCAAACCTGAATATTTACATGAGCTTGAAAATAACCTTGTTCTTTATTTCACCAGCACATCAAGAGAAAGTGCAGCTATTATAAATGAACAGGTAAAGAACGTAAATAATAAAAATGAAAAAAGTATTGAAGCTATGCACCAGTTAAAAGAGCAGGCCAAATTAATGAAAGACGCTTTCCTGCAAGGCAACCTGCATGAGATAGGTGTTTTACTGGATTATGGTTTTGAGCAAAAAAGAAAGATGGCTGCAAACATCAGCAATCCAAGGATTGATGAAGTTTATGAAGCAGCAAAAAAATCGGGTGCCACCGGTGGAAAAATAAGTGGCGCCGGTGGTGGAGGTTTTATGATTTTTTATTGCCCCGGCAATACAAGGTATAAAGTGATAAAAACTTTAAATAATTTTGGAGGCGCTGTTATAAATTATTCTTTTACAAAACATGGCTTAACAACCTGGCGTATCTAAACAAATAACTATGGATCAAATAAAAAATATTGTACTGTCTTCCATAAAAGTAAAACAGGATGTTTTACAAGATGAAGAATTGTTGAAGACGGTAAAATCATGCATAACAGTTATTGTAAATGCCTTTAAAGCAGGCAACAAAGTGTTGTTTTGTGGCAATGGCGGCAGTGCTGCAGATGCACAACACCTTGCTGCCGAATTTAGTGGCAGGTTTTATACCGACAGGGATGCATTGCCATCGGAAGCCTTGCATTGCAACAGTTCGTATATGACTGCAGTTGCCAATGACTACAGTTACGATGTTATTTATTCCAGGTTATTAAAAGGCATTGGCAACAAAGGCGATGTTTTGGTTGGATTAAGTACATCGGGCAATAGCAAAAACATATATAATGCATTTGAAGTAGCTAAAGCAAAAGGTATAACTACAATTGCTTTTACCGGGGCTACCGGCGGAACTTTAAAAAAACTGTCAGATTATTTAATAAATGTACCATCTACTGATACACCCCGTATCCAGGAAAGTCATATTCTTATAGGGCACATCATTTGCCAGTTGGTAGAGGCTGAATATTTCGGATGATAAAAGAAGCCATCATATTAGCCGGAGGACTTGGCACCAGGCTAAGGCCCGTAGTAACAGATGTGCCCAAATGTATGGCACCGGTAGCTGGTAAACCATTCTTGGTTTTTATTATTGATTTTTTAGTTAACCAGGGAATTACCAGTTTCATTTATGCATTAGGTTTTAAAGGAGATATGATTAAAGATTTCATAAACAATCAATATCCCAAACTTGATAACCGTTTTTCATTTGAAGAAGAACCATTAGGTACAGGAGGAGCAATAAAATTAGCCTGTAAATTCTGTATTGATGAGAATATCCTGGTGCTTAACGGAGATACAATTTTTAAAATAAATCTGGAAGAATTAACTTCATTTCATACCAAACATGATGCACATTGTACTTTATGCCTTAAGCCCATGCATGATTTTAACAGGTATGGCGTGGTAGAACTGAACGATGATAACAGTATTAAAAATTTTAAAGAAAAAAAATCTTATGTTACCGGATTAATTAATGGAGGTGTTTATGCTTTAAACAAGAATATTTTTTTAAAGGAAAAACTACCCGATAAATTCTCATTTGAAAATGATTACCTGCAAACTTATTTTAATAAAGGAAAAATGTATGCAGTTATTCAGGATAAATATTTTATTGACATTGGCATTCCTGAAGACTACCAAAAGGCACAAACTGATTTTACAGTGATTAAATAATGATTGATTTAAAAAAAATAGACAAAAGATGGACACTCTTTCTTGACAGGGATGGCGTTATTAACCATGAAAAGATTGATGACTATATCCATACTTGGGAAGAATTCAGGTTTATTAATGGCGTAAAAGAAGCGATAGCCATATTTGCTCAAAAATTTAAGTACATTATTGTAGTTACCAATCAACGAGGCATTGGCAAAGGAGTAACAAAACAAAAAGAAGTAGAACGCATACATAATAATATGGTGCTTGCAATAAGCCAGGCCGGAGGCAGGATTGATGCCGTATATTATTGTGCCGATGTAGATAGTGCAAGCCCTAACCGAAAACCCAATACAGGCATGGGTTTACAGGCAGTTAAAGATTTTCCGGGTATTAATCTTTCAAAAACAATTATGGTTGGCAATACAGGTAGTGATATGCTATTTGGCCGTAACCTTGGCGTAAAAACAATTTTTCTTCCTACAACAAGGCCTGCCGAAGAAATAGCAAAAGAGAATATTGACCTTGTTTTTAATTCACTGATTGATTTTGCAAATCATTTATCATAGCTTAATTAAAGCATAATCTTCATACTATTACTTTAAAGCAACAGGCATTACAACTGCAACATTACTTAAGCTTTAGTTAATTTTGTGATATAAACTATTTTTTTATCCCTGTATTTTATTTGATTAGCTAATTTTAACACATGAACAGATTAATTGGGTTGGCACTTTTATTTTCTCCCTGCAGTGTAAGTTTTTCTCAAAACATAAGCAAGGCAGATATGAAATTTCTTAGCCAAAAAGAAGATTCAATAAGGGCCGAATCGGTTAAAATAATACGAGGTATTAATGCCGAAGACCGTTTAAAGGCCGATAGCGTGTTTACCCGTATGCTTGTTAGGGCACTAGTAACAAAAAACTCTTTCTCCTACCCTTTCGAATCTCTTCAAACTGTTTCAATACTTTATTCGCCCGATAGTTTATTCCGCATTTTTACATGGCAACTTGTTATTAATGAAAATGTAATACGGCAACATGGCGCCATACAGATGAAAACTGCAGATGGATCTCTAAAACTATTTCCTTTAATTGATAAATCTGATGTTACTCAAAATGTATCAGATACAATTGGTAACAATTTCGGTTGGATTGGAGCCATTTATTATAAAATTATTCTTACAAAAAATTTAAACCATTCGTATTACACACTATTGGGTTTTGATGAAAATAATATACGCAGCAGCCGTAAAATTATTGAAATATTGAGTTTTCAAAACGGCGAACCGGTTTTTGGCGGCCGCTATTTCACTTATAAAAAAGATGGGGTGGTTTATCCATCCATGAGTCGGTTTATTTTGGAATATAAGAAAGAAGCAGGTCCCAGGCTTACGTATGATAAGGATTTAGACATGATTGTTGTTGAACATCTTGTTTCAGAATCAAACCAACCAAATAAGAAATGGACACTTGTAGGCGATGGTGATTATGAAGGTTTTAAATGGCAAAACGGCAAATGGGTTCATATTGATAAAATTTTTACACAGGTTACTCCTGATGGGCAGGCTCCAGTACCTAACCCCATTAGGGATCCTGCTGGCAATATTGATGAAAGTAAATTAAAAGGTAATGAAACAGAAGAAAGCCCTAAGAAAACTGAATCAAAAACTGTAAAACCTAAAAGCAAAGGATAAAATAATTTCTTCAAAAAAAAATATCCCTTTATTTTAATTTAACCAGGCAAGAAGCAACAGCAAAATATTTATGCAATAAATATCATTCTGTTAATTTTTACTTTCATTATTTGAAAACATGTTTTTAGCTGCATTTTGATTTTAGAAATAGTAAGCATTTGTATTAATACTCAACAGCACATATAAACATTGCAATTATTTACCAATATAAACTAAACGTAATTAATTCCTTCTGCTATTTAAATTCCTAATTGTGTATTTCGTCAAATAAAATAAAAAGATATCCCCCGGTTATCAAATTAACTCCAATAACTTACTCTTATCCATGTTTACTTTATTAATCAAGATTAAACTATAGAAACTCTTTCCGGCAAAGGATTTTTTTAAACCCAAATCATTTTCTTCAAAATTTTAACCAACAAAAAATCCCTCCCGAAAACCGGGAGGGATTAAGTTTATGTCTGTTTAATCTCAGTTAAAGTTTACTGG
>JAHBTO010000007.1 GCA_019638525.1 Ferruginibacter sp.
GGGCTACCATAATACCGCCCCGCTGGGGCTACCATAATACCGCCCCGCTGGGGCTACCATATTACCGCCCCGCTTGGGCTACTACCATATTACCGCCCCGCTGGGGCTACCATATTGTCGCCTCGTTGAGGCTACCATATTGTCGCTCCAGTGGGGTGCTCTTGCTTTTTTTTAAACAGCTTAGGCCAGTATGGCCGTCATTCTGGTAAACCAAACCAACCGTTTTTGTATAGTAGCCCTAGCGGGGCGACATTTTCTTAATCATAAAATTCAAACAGATATTTCTCATCATACTCAACCATAAAATCTGATAACATTTTTAGATATTCCTCTCTGAAGGTTTTTTGCCTGTGATGTTCTTCCTGGTTCATTATATATTTTATTACAACATCTCTCTGGCTACGGGCAAAAGAAAATGCACCATACCCGGATTGCCATTGAAATTTTCCTTTTACAAATCCTTGTTCATTTATCCATTTGCTGCTATTCGCTTTAACTATACTCATGAAATTAGAAATGCTGGTTGTAACCGGCATGCCAAAAAAGATATGTACATGATCTAACCAACCTCCAACCGCTAAAGGTGTAGCACCAGCTCCGGCGATGATACCGGAAATGTATTTATGCAAATCATCACGCCAATCTTTGGTTATACAATTTTCCCTTTGCTTTACGGCAAATACGGCGTGGATTGAAATTTGGGAATATGTGTTGGCCATGATGAATAATTTATGTTATAAAATACCGCCCCTCTGGGGCTACCAAAATATCGCTCTTACAGTGCAAGGCACAATTAGTTTCATTTTTCTTTCAACGCTACCCAACTCACCGTGGTGCCATGATATTCACATCGTCCTTCATTTAATTTTCCAAATTCACCTAAGGAGAAAAAACCAATCATTGGTTTATTCCATGTAGCAGCCAGCCCTTCAATTTCGGTGGAGATCATCGGTCCAAATGTGCCTAATCTGCCCACGCAGGAAAAAACCATCATTGCATCTGCATCGGGCATCTTCTTTTCTTTAACGATAGTCGTGCTTTCCACTACTCTATCAATTACATCAAAATCGGGTGGTAATGAAAAACGAAAGACATCTCCTTCCTGTACTTCACCACCTATCATGATTGATTTATCATTTGTATTCCAGAATAAAACCGGCTTCATAATTACTGAACCGCCTGGCCTTAGAAACTGCAACGGATATCCCAGGTCCGATGGAAGCAATCCATTTCCATGGTTGGAAGGCGTGATGAGTTCATTTCCCAGGAATCTTTGTATGACATTCATGGCAGGTTCTCCATCAATGGTAAATACCCAGGTACCATCACATTTTGTGATTCTTTTCTCGGTGCCGACAGGCTTCCATCCCGAAACGGCTAACCCGTTAATCTCTATCTTGTCCTGATCAATCACCAGGGCAATTATTCCCCTTTTAGTGGATTCATTTTTTGTAAATAAAATGCCGGAAAAATCTGCCGGGTTACCCGCTACTCCACCCATGATGGTTGCATCCTTTCCTGCTGCATCCGTCAATCCATTTATCAACTCATCTCCCGACATCCTGAAATCTGCAGAAGAGATAATGAAGCCGGAATTTTTAAAAGCCAGTACACCTGCTTCACCTACCTGGTGCGCTGCGTGATAAGCAGAATCCTCATCATAATCTTTTAGCACAATACGGAAACTATCCGTTGATATATCCAACAACAAAACAACGATATCATCCTGCTCCATTCCCTGCTCGGTAAATTTTTGCGAAGTACTGACACCGAATATTTCTATGTTGTTTTTATTGAAAATAGAGCGTAGCAGCCCGGCATTATCAATATTAGTTAAGAGTATGATGGCGAGTGATGGCTTGAAATCATTTTCCATACATTGCTTCAATACCAGTTGAATTTCTTCCGGTGATTTTCCTTTTATGGTTTTCGACTGCATTTTATTTAATTGTTAATGGCCAATGGTTAATACTTATTGGTTAATTGATAATTCATAGACGGTTATGGTATGCTTCATTCATAATTCATAATTCATAATTCAGTTTTACACATTTTTTTAAAACATTCTCCGGTTAAATTATTCGTTTAAAATATTGCCTCTCATAAATAAATCCCCATAATTAATGCTGCCATGCAAATGATGGTTAATACAACCAACAAAGGCATAATAAATTTAATCCATGTTTTGTAACTTATGTTCACCATGGCCAATGAGGGTAATATTAAGCCGGTGGGGGCAAGGAACGACATCAGGCACATGCCATACATATATGCATTTACTATTTCCCTGCCCGGAATATTTACCAGGATGGCTAATGCACCAATGATGGGCATGGTTAAAACCGCCATACCGGAAGTGGATTGTATGAAAATGGAAAACACGACATAAAATAGCAATAACAATAAAATGAAAAATGCTGGTTGCATACCCTGCACGGTTTGGGCTGTATAATATAAAATGGCGTCGCTTACATGGCCTTCATTTAATACAACGGTAACACCTCTTGCCACACCAACAATGAATGCAACCGACAGAAGGCTTGCAGCGCCTTTGATAAATTCGCTGATGTATATTTTTTCATTCAGGCGGCTTATCACAGCCACTAAGATGGAGGAAGCCAGGAACAGCGCCGACATTTCGGTTGTCCACCAGTCTAAAAATACTACACCGCCAATCATGGCAAGAAAAGTGGCAATATAAATGAGTAATAAAAGTTTTGTTCTCCCATCAAGTTTTGGATTTACATCATGATTTATTTGTACATCGAATGGCGGCCTTACATCGCCATCAATTTTATTTACCAAAGAAGCAGTAGGGTCTTTTTTTATTTTTGATGCATATCTTAAAATGTACCATACCATCAATGCTGTAACGATTACCCAAAGGATAAGTCGTTGTGTTAATCCATCCATCCAGTTGATGCCTGCTGCATTAGATGCGATAATAACAGAAAACGGGTTGGAAAATGCCGGGATTGCACCAACAGATGTTCCCCCAAAAATAATTGCCAGCGGCACTAACAGGTCATAACCGGCCGCAAGAAACAAAGGAACCAATATGGGGTAAAACACCAATGCTTCTTCGCCCATACCATACGATCCGGCAAAGAAAGAAAACACAGAGGTAAGTATAATGATGAGCCAATGCTCACGGCCTTTCATACTATGCGATAGCCAGGTGATGCCTTTTACCATAGCGCCGGTTTCGTTAAACACAAACATAAATCCGCCGATAACGAGGATGAACAGGATAATATCTATGCTATCAATAATTCCTTTAATAGGCGCTTGTAACACTGCGATGAAGCCCTGGCCGTTTCTTTCTTGTTTGGTGAATGTACCCGGAACCGATACCGGTTTGCGTATATCGCCATGTAAAAATTTTTCAATTTTAATTTGAATACCCAGGCTGTCTAACGTTTTTTGTGTAAGCGGAAGCTGAATGTCTCCATTATTGGTTACCATGCTGAATGACTTTTCGCCGGCCGACAGTTTATTGTATTGCCCTGCCGGCAACAGCCAGGTGCCAATAGCAGCCAGGATGATAACTATCATCAGGATGGGGATGGGGCCGGGGAAAGAAATTTTTTTTGCCATAGTTGTTTTATAAAATTCTTTTTGGAATCATCATTTATTTAGTCTTGTACTTTTCTATGTGTTTAGTTCTATGTATTTATTGAAGTTGGTAATCTTTTTGTAAGGTAGCCTGTAATTGAAGCGCTGAGGCTTTAAGTTGTTTCAGCTCCGCAAGCCTTGAGCGCCGGGAGCCATTCATTTGTAATGCATGAAAACTCAGCTCTTTCAACAATTCCGAATCATACGTTCTTAATTGAGGGTTATCATTGCTTCGAAAGATTTCTCCGTTGGTATCTTCCTGTCTTCTTAATATACCCGGATCAAATATTTTAGCTGCCACTTTTTTATAATTGTCAAATTCGTGGTTGTAATTATCTTCCAGTAATCGTATTTCAGAGAACTGTCCATAATAGCCCATGATTTGATTAGAACAATTAGTTTTTCTTATCAATCGAAAGCCACCTGAATTTCGAAGCTGATCAAATGTCCTGTTGTTGTTAGAGAACGGTTTAGATCTTGGCCCCATCCGGCCAAAATAATACAAGTCATCGCCTTTTTGTTTTGCAAGCCCTGCATCATCCAATAAATAAATTAATGAATCCAACTCGCCAATGCCTCTCTGTTCATCGTCAATCTGCAAATCAAGGCTTTTTACATCATCCTGCAAATCCGATATCAATGATTCTATATATTGTTTCTCCTTTTGGTGTTCTATCACATGTTCCAACTGATACTCGGCTAAAAAGCCACAGAATACAGCAAGGAATAACATAAAAAACTCAAACAAGTAATGTTTAAATTTTTTTCTTTCAGTGTGTGGATGATGATGTACTTCCATATTTTTTGTTTCTGTTTTATTGTCAGTTAACTCCTGTTGTTTGTTGTTAGTTTCCTGAATTTCATTCATAGATGAATTCAAAATTATAGAATCATCATCTGTTAAATTGTTGCTCTGATTTTGAGAATCTCCCTCTTTATTTTTATTTTCTTCCATTTATTTATTAGTGTCAAGTAGTTTTAAGAGGTTGGTAGCATTTAATTTAAGTTCTTTAAAACGATAAATGGTATTTATTAAGTAGAACTTTTTTAATACACACCAGTTTGCATAATTTTTAAGTTGTAAAGGGGTATTGGTTAATAGCTGTCGGTTATTAAAAAATGCTGTATCAGTGAGGTTGAGTATAGACCTGGAGAAAATCCCGCCCAATTGCATATACTCAAGTAAAGGGTTGATATCTATGAATTGTAATTGATTTTTTCTAAAGTCTCTATTGATGTCATTTGCAGCATTGTAAAAATCCTTTAATAATTGTATGTTGTTAAAGTAATGTTTTAGTGAATCCACAAGCTTACTGTTTTTAATATATCGTAGCGATCCAGAATTTATCAACTGAAGCAGTGTAGTTTCATTTGGACTTGCATCAGGGTATATAAAAGCATAAACACTTAAATGGTAGGCAAAGGCTGTTCTTTTTTGGCTTTCTTCTGCATTCCCAAGCAAGTCAACCAATGTATCTATTTTTTTTGTGCAAATGGTTAACCGTTCTATGGTATTATTAAAAATGGTTGTATCTGCCGACAGGTCTCTGTGTATTGATTTGGTATAATCTTTTGCCCTTTGTTTTTCTATTATATGCTCAAGCTGGTATTCGGCTAAAAATCCGCAGAACACAGCGAGGAACAACATGAAGAATTCAAACAGGTAATGTTTAAATTTCTTCCTTTCTGAATTTGGATGATGATGTACTTCCATTTAATTTGGATTTGTAGTGTTGAAAAAGAAACTAAATTTTACTAATTGTAGTGATATTTATTTTTAAAATAGTTTATCAGCCTGATTTGGTATTCTTTTAACTCGCTTAACCTTGCCCTGTGATTATAGTTTACACGGTAATACAACAAAAGTTCATTAAAATATTTATTAAGCATTGTAGTATCATATAGTAAAGGCGTAGTAACATCTATAGATTCAAATTCTACATTATCCCGGTTACCATTTGGTTTAAACATTTGAGCATTGGCCGAAAAATTTACCAGTTGGTCAAAAGTGGCTCTCACTTTGTCCTGCGCTTCCTGGAATACCGTTGCCTGGAAATCTTGGAAAGCATTGAAATTATTTTCATAGGCAAGAATACTATCTGCATCTTCCTTTTTTAGTAGTTTGAATCCACCTGCATTGGAGAGTTGATTAAGTGTTCGGTTCGTTATTTTAAAGACCCGGTTATATGCAGAAATTTTCATTAATTCAATCAGGCAGGATGTTGACTTAATTTTTTTTGAGACACTGTCAAAGCAATTTTCAAGATTATTTAAAACTTCAAGTTTTGTGTCATCATAATCAGTGAAATATTTCATTCTTGCCGTATCCGTTTTCAAATCCTCATAAAATGATTCAACATATTTCTTAGCAGTATGATTATCTACCTTCATTTCACGGATATTCTCTGCTAAAAATCCCATTGTAACTGCCAGAAATATCATGATGAATTCAAAAAAATACTCTTTAAAATTTTTCTTTTCTACATGAGGATGATGGTGAACTTCCATATTTTTTAATTTAAATGATATTTAGTTTGTAAAAAAAGCAACAAGTTTTTTGAACGACGATTCATGTGCATTAGCATAGAAACGTAATAGGCTGTAAGGTCTCGTGTTGTTCTAATCATTTGAGCATATTTTATTAGCATTTTTTTGTCTTTAGTCAAAAGTTCCATGTGGGCAGGAAAGGGTTTAGAAATAAAACTGCCATCTTTTTGCAGCTCTTTCTGCATGAAAGTTCTGTCAAATAACTCTTCCGCAAAAAAATACATCCGTTCAGTCCCTTCCTGCAATATTACTTCCTACCCCCTGATATTATCTTTTGGTTGACCATAATAATTCATTATACTATCCGATATTTCCTGCTGCCTTTTAAGCCTAAGATTACCCGATGAAAGCAATTGCCTGAAAGTAGCATCATTCCATTGCATCAGGTTAAGGTTAGAAGCGAACTTATTATTGAAAATATAAATTTGCTTCTCATCGGCTGCAAATAGTTCAGGCTTTGATAAAAGTAATGCCATGGAATCCATCCCATAAACTCTGTTTAAGTTATCATCAATTACTGATTTAGTTTCTACAGTATCTTTTTTTAAATCTACAATCATTGATTCAATATATTTCTTTTCACGTTTTTTTTCTACCTGGTGTTCTCGAACGTTTTCTGCTAAAAAGCCACAGAATACCGCCAGGAATAGCATGAAGAATTCAAACAGGTAGTGTTTGAATTTTTTTCTTTTTGTGTGGGGATGATGATGTACTTCCATAGTTTCATCAGTCGAAAGTTGAGGATTGATAATTGAATGTTGTGCTGTTTCTGGAATTGGGTCTAATGATGAACCAGCTTCAGTATTTGCCTGCTGCTCATCAGGCTGGGGTTCCTGTTTATTTATTTTTTCTTCTTCGCTCACCTGTTTTTAAAATATTTGTATAAAAAAGCAGCAATAAATCCCACAAGCATATAAATGATTAGCCTTATAATCCTGTGTTTTGTCATATTTCACTTAATTTAAGTGATATTTACTTTGAAGATATTTTAATAGCTCTACTGCAGCAAGCTTCATCTTTTGCAATAAAGGTTTCATACCCATACGGCTGCCATTCATTTCAACTGCATAAAATCCCAGTTGCCTTAATAATGCAGGATCATAAGATAACAACTCAAGGTCGCCCTGTAATCTTTTAACTGAGCCATCGGTATTTATTTGTCTTTGATAGATGGAGTGATCCATTATATGAGAAGCTGCTTCTTTAAAAGCTGCGTTTTCGGTATTGTATATGCTTTCCATCATCCGCAGCTCTGGAAATAGTGAATAATATTTCATGATGCGGTCGGCTGTTTCCTGTTTACGAATAAGCCTAAACCCACCTGAATTTTTTAACTGATCAAATGTGCGGCTATTATTGGCAAGCGGAGACTGGCGAATACCCATCCTTGAAGTGTAATAGATAGTTGCTCCATATTTTTTTGCTGTATCGGGCGATATAAGAAGGGTACTCAAGGTATCAAAAAGCAGGGCCCCGTTTTCTATATCTTCAATATGATTTGTTATGATGAGTGTATCATCTTTTAAATCGGATGTTAGTGAAGAAATGTATTGCAGCTCCCGGTCTCTTTCAATTTTATGTTCCAACTGGTACTCGGCTAAAAAGCCACAGAACACAGCAAGGAATAACATAAAAAACTCAAACAGGTAATGTTTAAATTTTTTTCTTTCGGTGTGAGCATGATGGTGTACTTCCATTGTTTCAATAGTTGAAGGTGGAGGGTTAATAGGTGAAAGTTGTTCGGCTCCTGTATTTGATACAGGAATTGAACCTGTTTCGTCAAGTGATTGTTGTTCTTCTGTTTTTTCTTCTTCATTCATATATTATAATCTTCTTCCGTTTAAATATCCAATATATTTTAGTTTACAGAAATAATATCATTTAAATCTTCATTCTTTTTTTATACAGTTTCGTTCCAAAATAAAACAAGCATGTGATGGACATAAATACGATGATAGACAGGATAACAATATTTTCCTGGCTGCTAAACAGCCAAAGTACCGCTGCTGAGCCAATAAAGGGTGTAAACCATCCGCCGGGTGCACGAAAGCTGCCTTCAGCATTATCCTGCTTTTGTATTCTAAACTTTACTGTTGCTAATACCACTGCCAGATAAACGGGCAACACGGCTGCTGTTGCCAGGTTGGCCAATTTTTCAAAACCACCCGAAATTGACAAAAGAAAAATCAGTGATGAATAAATGATAATAGACAGGTATGGCGTGGCAAATTTTGTATGCACCCTGCCCAGGAATTTTGGAAACAATCCTTCATTAGCTCCCGCAAACAATGCACGGGGTGTGGCCATCACATCGGCGCTAACAGTTCCAAAACATGAGAAAGCCGTTACTACTAAAATAATGGTTGCACCTAATGGCCCAACAATTTTTTGGGCCACAGCAGCCAGCGGCGCAGTTTTAAACATTGCAATATCTGCACCCAATATCCCTTGCGTAACTATTTGCAACAACAGGTACACTATCAACACTACCATACCGCCCAACATTATGCCCAATGGTACGGTACGGTTGGGGTTTTTAAATTCACCACTTACACCGAGGCAAGTTTCAAAACCGGCAAATGCAAAAAACAAGGTAAGGGTAGTGCTGCCAAAGCTTTTTAATGAAGGGGTATAATCCCAATGCAGGTTGTTGATATTTATCTTGCTTATTCCAAAAATGATGATAGCAAGAAGCGGTAATAATTTTATAATGGTTATCCCTTTTATAAATCCTATTCCTTGTTTTGCGCCTAGCACATTTATCGATGCTATTGCACCAAGTAATATAAAAAAGAAAATGCCTCTTATAATATGATTGCCAAATACAGGGAATAAGCCCGCTATTGAATCTGCCACTACATTTAAAAGTGCGGCGCTGCCTAAAACACCCCATCCAAAAAAGTAAAGCCAGTTAATAATATAGCCGGGCAAACTGCCAAAAGCAGCATCCACATAAGCATAAGAGCCGCCACTGCTTGTAACACGGCTCCCAATTTCGGAATAGCAAAGCAGCAGTGCCGCCAGCATAACAGCACAAACAATATAGCTGAATATGGCAAATGCGCCCAGTTGCACACCTATAATACCTGGTAGTGCAAATATGCCTGCACCAATAATCCCGTTAATGATTGACAGTACAAGCCCTTGAACGCCTATCACCCGTTTTAGTCCTTCCTCTGTTTTTTCATTTGCCATATTAAATGTTTTGTTTGATTATTAGGATTTGTTATCAATTAAAACATACGGTTTATTCCTTCAATTACCCGGTATGGTTTTTTGAAAAAATCATTCACCACATTATTGAACATATCAGCATACACAACAGGGGTAGAGTGCCCGCTGTTTGGCAATATCCATAAATACGATTTAGGAATGGAGGCTGCAATCAGCAAAGTATGCTCTGTGCGGATAACATCATGATCGCCGCCAATAACCAGTGTGGGGCATTTTATGGTTTGTAATTGTGCGGTTGAAATATGTGGTTCGTACGATAGTAAATGAAATAGTTTACGGTAAGTTTTTACTTCGGGCGATAAGGGCAATTTATTAATTGAGTCGCCCAGCGATTTTGCCCATACATAAATTTGTGGGTCTACTGCAGTAGTATCTGGCGAAAGGTTGGCGCCTGTTACAGCCAGCTTTTTCACTTTGTTAGGATGCCGTATGGCAAGCAATAATCCATTTATGCCGCCATCGCTCCAGCCAATTACAAAACAGGAATCTAAATGTAACGCTTCAAGCAGCCCATTCAAATCATCGGCCATCATTTCGTAACTTAATGAGTCGCCTGTGTCAACCGATTTTCCCTGTGCCCGGCTATCGGCAAGTATCAATTTATATTGTTTTTCAAAAAAAGGAATTTGATTACTAAAATCTTTTATAGAACCGCCATTACCATGTATAATGAGAAGGGGCTGGCCTTCGCCATAAATTTCATAATACATATTAAAGCCACGTTGGTTAAGAAATTTTCCTGTTTGTTTGTTATTACCATACTCCAATTTGTCTTGTGCAAATGCCAGCAATACCAAAACGGATGCAGCGGTTGATAAGATGAATTTCTTAAAATATTTCATGATTGTATTTTTTAAAATGATTAATGGTTTTCATTTGCTTTTAATACTCGTAAAATATTTCCTCCCAAAATTTTAGTTATATCATCTTTATTGTAACCTCTTTTACGCAACTCTTTTGTAATAAGCGGATAATCGGTTACATCTTCTAATTGCAGGGGAGTTACATTTATACCATCAAAGTCGGAGCCCAGGCCTACATAATCTGTGCCCACTAATTTGATGATGTATTCAATGTGGTCAATTAATTTTGATAACGGTGGCCTGAATGTTTTTGCTTCTGCCGCATATTTTTGATACAGGTAATCCAGTGCATAAAAATCGCCCAGGCCTGCTTTTATCAGCGAATCATTTTCTGCCTTATGTTCATTTATAAAATTCATTTCTTTCCTGTCGAAACTGCTGTCTATGAAACCGGGGTTAAAATTTACTTGTACCACACCGCCGTTTTTTGCAATAGCTTCTATCTGATCATCTTTTAAATTACGACGGTGCGGCGTAAGTTTGTACACCGAACTATGAGAAGCAATAATTGGTTTTGTTGTTAAATGAATAATATCCCAAAAAGTTTGTTCGCCTACATGGCTTACGTCAATCATCATACCCAGTTGATTCATTTTTTGCACTACCTGTTTTCCAAATGCAGTTAATCCTTTCTTGCCATCAGCATTTAATCCTTTTCCTATAACCGGGTTGGGGTTGGTTTCATCTGCAGCGCTTGTTGCCCAGTTGGGCGAAATATTATGTGTTAATGTAAGATACCTTGCACCCCTGTTGTACAGCGCTTCCAGTTTGTTTAAATCGTTTTCAATCATGTGGCCGCCTTCTACTCCAAACAGGGCAGCAATTTTATGTTGTTTTACTGCTTCAATAATCTCGGCATAATTTTTCACTTTTACAATTTTACCGGGGTTGCGTTTAACTACTGCATCAAGCGTATCCATCTCCCTGTTGGCAAAAGCAAAAGGTTCTTTTGTATCTCCATCGCAATACACAGAGAATAGCTGTACATCCAATCCGCCTTTTTTCCATCGTACAAGGTCGCTATGGGTTTTGCCTGTTAGGTTTTGGTCAAAAACAATACCCCGGTCAACTGCTTTCATCAAAATATCATTATGTGTATCTACAACAATTGCCTTGCGATGGATTTTTTTATAAGATTGTGCCTGTACCTGGCAAGCAAATACTAAAGCTGCGATAATAATTTGTAGTTTCATTTTTTGTGCTGTATTATTTTTGAGTTAATAAACTTCATTATTGAAAAAGCCTTCGGCATCCTCACCCACATTTACATTTTTTAAATATTTACAGTTGCCCGGCAACAGGCATTTAAAAACAGTATAGATGAGTAAGCCAATGTTTACATGCTGTTATTAAAATTTTAAAAAACTAATACATTAACACAGCAAACAAAGCATGTATATTATGATTTATTCTTTTATTAGTTTTTGAATAAGGGAATCTTCGACCGGTGTTTTTATTTTAATTACCGTATCAAGCAATTCGTTAGGAACTGTAGTTGATAAAATATACTGCTTCACTTTCCAAAGGCTGCCCTGCTTTACCAATACGCCTGACCCACGGCATATTTTCATGGGTGTGTTCAGTAATTCATCAAACCACGCAAGGTTGCCGGTAGCATCAAAATATATATGCCTTTCAAGTGCAGTAAAATTCCAGGCCCTGCCTTTATCAAAAATAGGTTTAGCCCATTCCATAAATGCTTTTTTATCCCAGCGCTCCGTAGCATCGGTGCCGGTAAAAATGGCATCGTTGGTATAAAAATTAAAATAGGAATTAAAATCTGCTTTTGCTGCCGCCCTGTTAAATGAATCAAGCATGAAATTTATTTGTTTACTTTCTAAAGCGCTGTCAAATTGAGTATTTATTTCATTGTTTTGGTTTGATGTGCAGGAAGCAAAGCAGGTACATATAACACCCAGTACAACACATTTTGAAATTGTTGTGATTAACGATGAAGATTTCATAATGTAATAAGTATTTTGTTTAATTAACAACAGTTACAGGCGAAAAAGATTTTTACCCATACATGTTTTGGTTATGAAATAATATGTTATAGGGAAGGATTATAAACTTACTTATAAAAACCCATTTAAAAAATACCCAATTACCTAAACGGGGATAAAAATTTTATGAATGTGGGGAAATATTTACCGGCGGATAACTCAATAATTTTGTGAAAGTTATGTAAGGGTAGGGGGATGGGCAGGCAGTACGGGAAGAATAAATTTATTTTGCCGGTTCATTTTATACCTGTTATTTTCTTTATGCCTGTGCTTTTTAATATTTTTTTCTGTAAAATTTTAATATGGTTATTTTATTGTTTTGTATAATTTGGTTGTAGAATAACTAAAGTGCCTTAATAAAAACAGGCTAAAAAAATCATTCTTAAAAATCACCTGAAATTAACTGTTATAAATACAGGCTTAATGTTTAAAAGCGGTTAAATGTATTTATTTATCGGCATTAATCAAACTATCCAGGTAAGCCATTTTATTGGGTAGCCTGTGTTTAAGGCAATAGTTAGTATAATAACGGTGGCTTTGCAAAAAATCTATTTCTGTTTTGTTCCAGTTTTCTTTAGTTAACCCGGGGTTTAAAATTTTTAGCTCCCTGAATAAGTTATTGGCAAGTGTAGCGGCCATATTGGTTCCAAGATAGGCCAGGTCGGCATCAACAATTATTTCTTCTAATTTATTTTGAGGATTGTTTGGAATTTTTGTGGCCATTATCATCCCACATATCAAATCAATTTCAGAATCCCGGTAACCATAGCCCGGTAAATAATTACGACTAAGTTTACAGCTTTCTTCTTCGTGGCCTTTATAAATATTTATATAACCGGTATCATGCCATAAAGCAGCGGTTTTTAAAAGCATAATTTCACGATGGGTGCATTTTTCGGCCCTGCCAATTACCTGCACATTGTTCATTACATACAGGGTATGTTCTACATTGTGGTAGTAATATGTTTCGGGGATCTTGTTTTTTAATAACCGGATAACAAAATCAACCATTTCCTTTTTAATGTGCATGAGCCTTAGCTTTTAAAATACCACCGGTAGCTTCTTTTATGCTTTGCACATAAATAAAGGCCTTGGGGTCTATCAGGGTTAACGCATCCTGTATCTGTTTTATTTCGAGCCGGGTTACAATGGTAACAATGATATCGCTTTCTGTACGCACATCAAAACTGCCGGGCAGATAGCCACGTTCGCCCTTGTAAACGGTAATGCCTTTGCCCAGTTCGTTCACCAAAAAATTTTTTATTTCATCGGGTTTTGATGAAATGATGTTCATAGCCGTGTATTGTTCTATACCATCTACCACATAATCGGTGGCTTTTGTGGCGGTAAAATAAGTGATTATGGAATACATGGCTGTTTCGATACCGAATTGCGAAGCAGCAATACCAAAGATGATACAGTTAATAAGCATGATGATTTCGCTGTTGGAGAAACCTGTTTTGCGCCGGGTAAAAACGGCAATCACTTCGGCGCCATCTATTACACCACCGCCTCTTATTACAAGGCCTACACCGGCGCCCATGAATATGCCTCCAAAAATAGCGATGAGCAAGGGTTGCTTTGTAATGGGGTTGATATCAATAAAAAGCAGTCCGGCCGATAGTATGAGTACAGCTATTGATGTTTGCACTGCAAAGGTTTTACCAATATTCCGGTAGCCGAGGTACACAAAGAAAAGGTTGAGGGTAATTACCAGTATACTTATGTTGATGTGAAAAATTTCGTGTATAAGGATGGAAATACCGGTAACACCGCCATCTAAAAATTTATTGGGTATCATAAACCCTTTCATAGCCAACACTGCCAGCCCCGACCCGATGATAATGTGCAGCAAGTTTTTTAAACTCCATACTTGTTTCCATTCAACCTTATCGGTCTTTATTTTTTTGGCCATCTGTTTAAGATATTTCAGGTATGTAATTTAAGATACTATTTTCATTTTCCGTTTCTTGGATTTTGAAAATCGGTTTTCACGATAAATAAAATAGTAGTCAATCAAACCCGCAGGCGAAAACTATTTAACCCTGTTGTACTTTTTCAAAACATCTATCACTAGTTTGTGTGGCAGGGCAAAAGCCTTGTTGCCATTGATGCCTTCCATGGTTTCTGCAGCTACCATTGCATTAATGATCGCTTCTTCCACTGCCTGTACGGTAGCATCAAACAAGGGGTTTATCCAGTCGTTGGCCAGTTCATCAATTTTTGTAAAACCTTCCCTTTTAAATGCCATAGGGTTGGCTGTAGAGAATGCAATAAATATATCGCCCGATCCATTCTCACCCCGGCCACCAACAATACCAATACCCAATGGAACCCTTGCAGCAATCCTCTTTAATTGATGCGGTAATAACGGTGCATCGGTTGCTACAACCACAATGATGCTTCCATCGCCTGACAAATAAGATGGCGGCGCTTTAAAAATATAATTCAATGTGTCTTTTAATTCTTTGCCAACAGGCACACCAGCAATGGTTAAATTTCTTTTACTGCCAAAATTAGATTGTACCAGCACGCCAACAGTATAAACGCTGTCTTTTAATTTCACCACTCTTGATGCTGTGCCGGTGCCTCCTTTAAATCCCAGGCACATCATGCCCGTACCGCCGCCCACATTGCCTTCTTTTATAAAACCCGTTTTAGCGCTGTCTAATGCTTCAAAAGCATTTTCTTCTTTTACATGAAACCCATAAATATCATTTAAAAATCCATCATAGGTTTCGGCCACCACCGGGTAAGTGTACCAGAAATCTTCCTTATACCAACCTGTTTTTACATACCATTTTAGTACGGCATCCCTTACCACACCCACACTGTTAGTATTGGTGATCATGATGGGGCCTTCTAAAAAACCCGATTCCGTAACCCATGTGGTGCCCGTCATTTCGCCATTTCCATTTAGCGTGTACCAGTTGGCATAAACAGGATTGTTATGATGCCCCCTTGGTAATATGGCTGTAACACCGGTACGTACCGGCCCTTGGCCACGAATATTTTTTCCGTTACCCGAAATGATAGTGCTGTAACCCACTTCTACACCAGTTACATCGGTAATGGCATTGTATTTTCCGGGAGTGCCGTTAAAAGGGATACCTATGTCTCTTGCCCTTGGCTTTTGTGCTGATGAAGTTGCCCATAGGAAAAAAACAAAAAGGATGCAAAGAAAATATTTCATACTCTGCAGGTTAAAGTGTTAATGATATTACAGTATGCCATGTATTATCCTTTAAAGAAACAAATTTAAAAGTATAATGCAAAGTAAATTTACAATAGCGTTAATACCTGTAGCGGTACAGGTATGTTTTAATTTTTCAGCAGTAATAAGTTTGTTTATTATTTTGGCCGGTATTCTAATACCAATACAGCATTTTCTTTTAAGCTGGCACTAGCAAACAGTTCGTATCTTTTATTACCGGCAGTAATTACTACCAGGGCTGTGTTGGGGGGTATGCTGCCAAGATTTTCTGCAAATAGAATTATTTCATGCCGGGTTTCATTTTCATCCAGTGTTAAATCTATATCTATTGCTTTTTCTGTTAATGGTTGATGGCTTAATAAAAGTTTACCATTATAAAAGATACTTACAGTGTCATCATCTACAATAGCATTGTCATATACTTTAAGGTTAATAAACTTTGTATCTACTACTATATGGCTTTGTTCAGAATTTTTTCTTTTGTCCAGTTCGTTAGGTATCTTAGTATTTTCTTCAGAAGGTTCAATTATTTTTTCTGTTACAGGTGTATCTTTTGGTGGTGGTTGTATGGTAACGATTGTATCCTTAGGTTTTTCAGGAATTTTTTCTTTTGCCAATGTATCTACCGGCTTTTTAGGAATCTTTACTTTGGCCACTGTATCCTTAGGTTTTTCAGGAACCTTTACTTTAGCCACCGTATCAACCGGTTTTTTAGGAGTTGTTTTTATGGGTTTTTCTTTTTTTAATTTTTCATTCATGCAGTCTCTCATGTGAGGTAAAACCAGCGCCGGCTTATTAGATACCTTTCTAAGGTAAATACGTGATTGTACTGTTTCGCCGGCCATTAATGCAGTCATAATTTCTAACCGGGTTGGGTTGTAATATAATACTGGCTGGTTGTTTACATATTTAAACCTAAGATCTAAATGCATCAGTATATGGTTGCCACTGTTGGCAATAAAAGAGGTGCCATTTAAAATAAATTTTTGATTTTTTTTATCGAAAGTGGCTTCAAAAAATGCTTTGCAAAAATCGTTTTGGTCGTAGTTGATATGGTCCCAGGTATAGCCGCAAATATTATTGCCGTTTTGTATGATGTTGACCTGTAAAAACTGGTAAGTTCCCATATCGCCTTCCCAGGTACCTGTTAGGTCTTGTGCAGTTAAGTTCATTCTTTGAATGAACAATAAAAACAGAATCACATATCGTCGTAACGGTATCATGCCTAAATAAATTTAGGTCAAATATTATACACTAAATGTTATAATTTTTTGAAAAAAGATATAGTACTCTACAAAGTTTTGTGAAATTTATGAGGGGGTTTAAAAACTATATTGCAGAAACCTTTTTAGGGGTACTAAAAAATAAATAGGTATGTATTTATGTTTTACTTATACATTTGTAGTTACATTTTTAAATAATTAATTTGAAATATACGGACGGTAATCAATACAATATTATATGCCCGGTTTTAAATTGATATCTGATAAATGTTTTAAAAATTTTGTGCGTTGAAACATGTTAACAAGGTTACCGCTGCCGGGCTTTTAGTTGCTTTAGGAATAATTTATGGCGATATAGGAACTTCTCCGCTCTATGTTTTTAATTCAATTATTAAAGACAGGATGCTTGATGAAAATCTCATCTTAGGTACACTTTCACTTATCATTTGGACATTAACCTTACTTACCACCATTAAATATGTGGTGATGGTTTTACGTGCCGATAACCGTGGTGAAGGTGGAATTTTTGCTTTGTTTGCACTTGTTAGGAGAAGAAAAAAATGGCTGGTGATTCCAGCAATGATTGGTGGCGCAGCATTATTATCTGATGGAATTATTACACCACCAATTTCCATTACATCGGCTATTGAAGGGTTGAAGGAATTGCCCCGTTTTCATGAGATGGACCAAAACACTATAGTGTATTTAGTACTTGGTATCCTGGTAGTTTTTTTTGTTGCTCAACAATTTGGTACCAGCAGTATTGGTAAAATGTTTGGCCCGTTTATGTCAGTATGGTTTGGCATGCTTGCGGTGATTGGATTGGTTCATATAAGCGATGATTTTAGCATTTTTCGGGCATTGAATCCTTATTATGCCATTCATTTTTTATTTACTTACCCCGAAGGTTTTTGGTTGCTGGGCGCCGTTTTTTTATGTACTACCGGTGCAGAAGCACTTTACAGCGATTTGGGCCATTGCGGCAGGGGCAATATCCGCATATCATGGATATTTGTTAAAACCTGTTTACTTATAAATTATTTTGGCCAAGGCGCCAGTTTATTAAAACATCACAACGGTAAATTATTAAGCGATGCTGTTATAAAAGCCGAAGGTATTAATGCTTTTTACGACCTGCTGCCACAATGGTTTATTGTACCCGGCGTTATTATTGCAACCAGTGCAGCCATCATTGCCAGCCAGGCAATGGTTACAGGATCGTTCACATTAATTAACGAAGCTATTCGCTTAAATCTTTGGCCCAAACTAAAAATTAATTATCCTACCGAAGCAAAGGGACAGATTTTTATTCCGGCCATCAATACGCTTTTATTTGTAGGCTGCGTAGGCGTGGTATTATATTTTCGTGAGTCTTCAAAAATGGAAGCGGCTTATGGTTTAGCCATTATTACAACAATGATTATGACTTCCATCCTGTTTGCCAATTATCTTGTATTACACAGGATAAAACCTGGATTTATTTACCTGTTTCTTTTAATTTATGGAATCATTGAATGGTCATTTTTGTTTGCCTTACTGGATAAATTTGTTCATGGCGGTTATATCACTCTGATGATTGGCTTTATCATGTTTTCTATCATGTATGTATGGTACCGCAGCCGTAAAATTAAAAACCGCTATATCGAGTTTGTTCGTTTAGAAGAATACGTACCCAAGCTGGAAGAACTGAGTAATGATTCATCGGTGCCCAAATATGCAACACACCTTGTTTATCTTACAAGCGCTAATAATCCTAAAGAAATTGAACATAAAATTATCTATAGCATATTAAGCGGCAGGCCCAAACGGGCTGATATTTTCTGGTTCATACATGTAGATACCATTGATGCGCCATATACTTGCGAATATTCGGTAGAACATATCATCCCCAATGATATCATACGGGTTGAGTTCAGGCTTGGTTTTCGTATGCAGCCACGTATCAACCTCATGTTTAAAAAAGTGGTGGAAGATCTTGTGGCTAACCGTGAAGTGAATGTTACAAGCCGTTACGAAAGTCAGCAACGAAATAAAATGGCCGGCGATTTTAAATTTATTGTACTCGAAAAATTCCTGAGCCAGGATAACGAACTGCCGTTTTTTGAACGTATCATCATGCGGGCCTATTTCTGGTTAAAAGAAATTTCGCTCAACGAAGAAAAAGGTTTTGGGCTTGAGCAAAGCACGGTATTTGTTGAAAAATTTCCATTAATTATTTCGCCGGTTAGTAATTTAAAACTGCAAAGGATTTATCCCAACGAAGATAAATAATTGCGTTTTTTGGAACCTAAAAATTAATCCTTATTATTATTGTAAAATGAATTCGATAACTGCTGTAGAACTAAAACAGAAAATTGATAATGCCGAAGATTTTCAACTGATAGATGTAAGAGAAGATTACGAACACAACGAATTTAATATTGGAGGTAAACTTATACCCCTGCATGAAATTATACAACAGGTAAATCAAATAAACACCGATAAGCCTGTAATTATCTATTGCCGCAAGGGCATACGTAGCCAGGTGGCTATACAACGGCTGCAGGAAAAATTTCCTTTTACAAACCTGTATAACCTAATTGGCGGCACCGAAGCATGGAAAAAACAATTTATGTAGTTAAGTTTTGGTGCCTGTTGTTTGAGGAAATAAATAGAATTATTAATTTAACAGGTGCAATAATCTTATTCTTTATTACCACAAACTGATATTCTGTTTCACATCATCCTATATATCATCACCGGTATTGCAGCACTTTCCATCATTGCCTATTTTATACAGGAACGGTTTATTTTTAAACCTGAAAAATTGAAACAAGATTTTATATATAAGTATGATGCACCTTTTGAAGAACTTTTTTTTGATGTGGAACCGGGTGTACGTATCAATGGCCTTCACTTTACGGTAGCCAAACCCTTGGGACTTGTTTTGTATTTTCATGGCAACACACGTAGTATAAAAGGCTGGGCAAAATATGCAAAAGATTTTTACCGGTATAATTATGATGTGGTGCTTGTAGATTACCGTGGTTTTGGTAAAAGCACCGGCAAGCGTAGCGAAAAAGATATGCTTAGTGATATGCAGTTTGTATATGAAACATTAGCTGCAAAGTATAATCAAAACCATATCATAGTTTATGGCCGCAGTATGGGTAGTGGTTTTGCCGCTAAAATTGCAAGCGATAATAAACCCCGTTACCTCATTTTAGATGCACCATATTTTAATTTTAAAAAAGCAGTGGAAAGATTTTTACCTATACTACCCGTAAAATATGTGTTGCGTTACCACATGCGTACCGATAAATGGATAACCAAGGTAAACTGCCATACCTATATATTACATGGCACCAAAGATTGGTTGCTGCCCATCAGCAACAGCGAAAAACTACAAGCACTTAATCCACGTAAAATTACACTCATACGCATAACCGGCGGCGGGCACAATAACCTGCCCACTTTTCCGGAATACCATAATTTTTTAAGGGATATCTTACAATTTTAATGTATAATGTATAATTGATAATGTATAATTTTTTGTGCAGTTAGAAATCAAAAATCAAAAGTCAAAAGTCAAAAATCAAAAGTCAAAAATCAAAATTTACCATTTACCATTCATAATTCATAATTCAACATTCATAATTAACAATTACCTTCGCCGCCCATGAAACGAAAAAAGATTTTCCGCTGGCTTAAAATCATCATCATCTTGTACTGCAGTATCGGCATTGCATTGTATTACCTGCAGGAGAAATTCCTTTTTCATCCCGAAAAATTATCTGCTTCGTATGTTTATCATTTTTCGCAAATTGATTCCGGTAAAATTCATTTTGAAGAGATGAATATCCCTTTTAATAACACCGATACGGTAAATATGATAAAGTTTTTCCCGGCCGATAGTATAAGAAAAGGTGTGGTGGTTTATTATCATGGCAATAAAGAAAACATTGAACGCTATGCAAAATTTGCATCCAATTTAACAAAGCACGGCTACGAGGTTTGGATGGAAGATTATCCCGGCTTTGGAAAATCAACCGGAAAAAGAACTGAAGACATTTTATATAAAGAAGCGATGCAGGTGCAAAAGATGGCAGCAGCCAAATATGGTAAAGACAGCATCATCATTTACGGAAAATCTTTAGGCACGGGTATAGCAGCTTATGTTGCGTCGCAATCAAATAATAAAATGCTGATACTGGAAACTCCTTATTACAGCATCCCCTCGCTGTTTAGTTGCTATGCACCCATTTATCCCACATCATTAATGTCAACATATAAAATACCGGTTAATCAATTTCTGTCAGATGTAAATTATCCAATTGTAATTTTTCATGGAACCAATGATGGAGTGATACCATACCGTAATGCAGCAAGATTAAAACGGGTTTTAAAGCCAACTGATGAATTTATCAGCATCAAAGATGGCACCCATCATAACCTGAATGATTTTGATTTGATGAAACAAAAACTCGACAGCTTGTTAAACCTCCAATAGCCTTGTGATGTTTTTTGTGATGGTTAAGCGGTATTCACATCCGATTTTTAAAGCCAGGTTTTCTTTTTGGTGGCTCACCGGGAAATTATAGCAAACAGGGTAATTGTATTGCCCTACAATATCATTTATTACGGCATATATTTTTTTACCAAATGGCCGCTCGGTATCTTCCATATCAGTAAAACCTCCCACAATTAACCCGGCAAGATGCTGCAGTTTGCCGCTGCGTTTTAATTGGTAAAGCATGCGGTCAACATTATAAATCTGTTCACCAATATCTTCAATAAATAGTATTTTACCTTTTGTATTGATATCGTCGGGTGTACCTGTAAGATGCGCCAGCAGTGAAAGATTACCACCAACCAGTTGAGCAGTTACTGTTCCGTTTTTATTAAAAGAATGTGGCCTGCATGTATAGTTTGCTTTTTTGCCGGTGATGGCATCGTAAAATGAATGAATGTATTTGTTTTGTTTTAATGATGTATTTTGTAAATCATTAAATGCTGATGCCATAGGTGCATGCAGCGATGATACTTTTACTATCTTAAAAAGATGAGCATGCAATACAGTGATATCGCTAAAGCCGATAACCCATTTGGGATTTTTTTTAAATTTTGTAAAATCAAGCTCGTCTATGATTCTGCCAACACCATAGCCACCACGGCCGCAGAGTATGGCATTTATATTTTCATCGTCAAGCATAGCTTGTAATTCATCACGCCGTTGCTCATCGCTGCCGCTGAAATAATTTTTAGATTTACTGCCCAGGGTTTTGCCCACCATTACATTAAAGCCCCAACTTTGTAATGTGCTGATGCAGGTTTGTGCTTTTTCAGCAACCATATAACCGGCAGGGCAGGTGATGCCAATGCAATCGCCTTTTTTTAAATAAGGGGGAATTTTTATCATCTTTCTTCAGTTAATCTGCATTCGTTTAAATGTACACCCAATGTATGTATTACTCCGCATTTTAAGGCAAAATTATTTTTTTGGTGCCCCACCGGGAAATCAAAACAAACAGGGTAATCATATTCACTTACTTTTTCCAATACAATCTCTTCAATAGTTTTGCCAAAAGCTTCGCCTGCATCATCAGTTTTTATTTTAAAACCACCAATGATGAGGCCATTAAGTTTATCAAGTTTGCCGCTTCGTTTCAGGTTCCAAAACATACGGTCGATGCTGTACAGGTATTCGCCGGTATCTTCTACAAACAAAATCTTGCCATCGGTATGTATGTCGGATTTGCTGCCGGCAAGGGTTTCCAGCGTTTTTAAATTGCCGCCAACCAGTTCGCCCGTGGCCAGGCCCGTTTTATTTTTTTCGTTTGGTGTAAAAAGGTATTTCATCTTTTGGCCTTTAAGGCAATGATTGATGGATTCGATAGTTTCTTTTTGCATAGGCTCTGCCTTGCTCCAGTCATCAGGAAAACTATTGCACATTTTTGAATGGATAGTAGCCACCCGGTAATTTTCATTGATGTGCGAATGAAAAACCGTAGCATCGCTAAAACCAATTATCCATTTTGGGTTACGTTTAAATTTTTTAAAATCAACCCTGTCAATGATTCTTACAGCGCCATAACCGCCCCTTGCAAATAAAATGGCTTTTATATTTTTATCATCCAGCATCTGTTGCAAATCGGTTAATCGTTCATCATCGGTGCCGCCATAGGTAAAATCTTTTTTACCAACGGTGTTGCCCACCCGGCTTGTAAAGCCCCACTCTTTAATTTTTGATAAGGCAGGTTCAATCTCGGCTTGCGTAATATGCCCTGCAGGGCAGCAAATGCCAATGGTATCGCCGTCTTTTAGATAAGGCGGAATGGCCGCAGCCTCCTGTGGGCTTATATTGGTTTTACCTTTAGCTACTGCGCTTAATGTGGCAGCAATAGGAATAATGTATGAAATAAAATGTTTCCGTTTCATGCCTTAAAGTTATTTAATTGACCAATGCAACGAAAGGATATATTTAATGATTGCTTAAGAAATAAATTTTTTCTATTTTGTTGAGGCTTGCTTTCCGTACATCGCAGGAACCCTGTATGAAATATGATTACAAAACTATCTAAACCCGAAAATTATGACTGCTGAAACTTATTTAGCCGATTTACATAAAGTTGGAATGAAGGATATTGACCAGGTGGGAGGCAAAAATGCTTCTCTGGGCGAAATGCTTCAAAACCTCTCCGGGCTTGGTATTAAGATACCAGGAGGCTTTGTGGTTACGGTTGCCGCTTACCGTGAGTTTATTAAATATAACAAACTGGATGACCAAATTAGGAAAATTATCAATGCTATTAAATTGGATGATATAGAATCGTTGCGTAGAGGAGGTTTGCAGGCCCGCCAACTTTTAAAGAATGCAAAATTTCCACGCAACCTCAGTGATGCCATCATAGAAAGGTATTATGAACTGAGCCAGGAGTACGACCAGGAAATAACGGATGTGGCTGTACGTTCATCGGCCACAGCCGAAGATTTGCCCGATGCATCTTTTGCTGGGCAGCAGGAAACATACCTCAACGTACGTGGCCCGGCGCCTTTAATGAATGCGGTACGTAACTGTTTTGCTTCCATCTTTACCGACCGTGCTATCAGCTACCGACAAAGTTTTGGGTACGATCATTTCAGCATTGGCTTGTCGGTGTGCATACAAAAAATGGTGCGTAGCGATTTGGGTGCATCAGGTGTTGCTTTTTCATTAGATACCGAGAGCGGATTTAAAGATGTAGTTGTCATCAACGCATCGTTTGGATTGGGCGAGATGATTGTGCAGGGCGCCGTATCTCCGGATGAATACATAGTGTTTAAACCAACACTTGCAAGAGGTTTTAACAGCATCATCGAAAAAAAATTGGGCAACAAGGATAAGATGATGGTGTATGGAGATAACCCCGATGAAAGGGTTAAAATAATAAATGTAGAAAAACCATTACAGCAACGTTATTGCCTGAGCGATGAAAGAATTGTACAACTGGCTCAATGGGTAACAACAATTGAAGAATATTACAGCCAACTAAAAGGATATTGGTGCCCCATGGATGTGGAGTGGGCGGTAGATGGTTTATCTAAAGAACTGTTTATTGTACAGGCAAGGCCCGAAACTATTCATTCGCAAAAAAACTTTGATAAAATAACCGGTTATGTAATGGACGCCAATGCGCCAAAGAAGGCGCTGGTAAAGGGTATTGCCGTAGGCGATAAAATTGGCGCCGGCAAAGTATCCATTTTATTTTCGCTTGATAAAAGGGTAACCGAAGGCCACGAATTTAAAGAAGGAGATATACTGGTAACAGATATGACTGACCCTGATTGGGAGCCGGTGATGAAAAAAGCATCGGCCATCATCACCAATAAAGGTGGAAGAACCTGCCATGCAGCTATTGTAGCAAGAGAGCTTGGTGTGCCTGCCATTGTTGGTTGCGTACATGCCACTGAAGTGTTAAGTACCGGGCAATTTGTTACTGCATCCTGCGCCGAAGGCGGCGAAGGCGTGGTGTATGATGGGCAGGTGCCTTTTGAAAAATTAGAGACCGACCTGTCGCACCTACCTAAAGTGCAAACACCCATCATGCTCAATGTGGCTTCGCCCGATATGGCATTTAAGTTTTCGCATTTGCCCAATGCAGGCGTGGGACTTGCAAGGGAAGAGTTTATCATCAATAATTTTATACAGGCACATCCGTTGGCATTGATGCAGCACCGGCAACTTGGCGATGCTGAACTTACGCAGGCTATAAACAAGATGACCCGTGGTTTTGAAAATGAAGAAGATTTTTTTATACAAAAACTAAGTTATGGTGTGGCAAAAATTGCTGCAGCTTTTTATCCTAATAAAGTGATAGTACGTTTCAGCGATTTTAAAAGCAACGAATACTTTAACCTGTTGGGAGGAAAATATTTTGAACCGCACGAAGAAAACCCGATGATTGGTTGGCGAGGTGCCAGCAGGTATTATTCAGAAAAATACAAAGCAGCTTTTGGGTTGGAGTGTAAGGCCATTAAAAAAGTAAGGGAAGAAATGGGATTAGATAATGTAGTGGTGATGATTCCTTTTTGCCGCACGGTGGAAGAACTGCATAAAGTACATGATGTGATGAAGGAATATGGTTTAGAAAGAGGCAAGGCAGGGCTTGAACTGTTCCTAATGGCAGAGATACCATCCAACATCATCATGGCCGAAGAATTTGCAAAACATATTGATGGGTTTTCGATAGGCTCAAACGACCTAACACAGTTAACGCTTGGGCTCGACAGGGATTCATCCCTAGTAGCACATTTGTACGATGAAAGAAACCCTGCTGTAAAAGGCCTGCTGCGTACACTCATAAGCACTGCAAAAAAAGCAAAAGTAAAAGTAGGTATTTGTGGGCAGGGCCCATCCGATTTTCCCGACTTTGCACAGTTTCTTGTTGAACTAGGTATTGATAGTATTTCGGTAACACCCGATTCGGTTGTGAAAACTGTAAAGGCTATTGCAGAAGTGGAAAAGCAAATTGGTAAATAGTTTTTTAGCAACGTCTCATCATAAGCAGTGTGTGCAAGTGATAGACGTTGCGTATTAGTGAATATTATTACTTTTTGCAAACGCAACGTCTTCGCCACACACAAATCCCAAAGGAACGACGTTGCTGTGAAAAGGGCTTCTTTTCAACTTTTCATCTTTGCGTGAAAAAATTAAGCCACTTAATACCTTTACCTTTTGCTGTTTTCTTTAGTTTGGGCAATGTTTTTGTTTACGGTATTTTTGCATCCACATGAACAAGCCTAAACGATATTTAATAACATCGGCCCTGCCTTATGCTAACGGCCCCAAGCATCTTGGCCACCTGGCCGGCGCTTATTTACCCGCCGATATTTATGTAAGGTACCTGCGTGCCAAAAAAGAAGACGTAGTATATGTTTGCGGCAGCGATGAACATGGAGCCGCCATCACCATACAAGCCATTAAAGAAAATACTACACCACGTGCCATTGTAGATAAATACCATGCCTTGCTTAAAAGCAATATGGCCGATCTTGGTATTTCGTTTGATATTTATCATCGCACTTCGGAACTTATACATCATCAAACCGCACTGGAATTTTTTACCGCACTAAATGATAAAGGCGACCTTATTCAAAAAGAAACAGAGCAGTTTTATGATGAGGAAGCAAAAAGTTTTTTAGCCGACCGCTATATCGTTGGCACCTGCCCGGTTTGCGGCAACGAAAATGCTTATGGCGACCAATGCGAAAAATGCGGCACTTCATTAAGTCCCGATCAGTTGATAAACCCACGCAGTACGTTAAGCGGTAAACCGCCTTCAAAAAAATCAACCACCCATTGGTTTTTGCCATTAGATAAGCATGAAGGTTTTTTGCGTGAATGGATACTTAACCAACATAAAGATGATTGGAAGGCAAATGTGCTGGGACAGTGCAAAAGCTGGATGGACCTGGGTTTGCAGCCAAGAGCCGTAACCCGTGACCTTGATTGGGGTGTGCCCTTGCCCGCCAATGTAGAAGGCGGAAAAGGAAAAGTGCTGTATGTTTGGTTTGATGCACCCATCGGTTATATCAGCGCAACCAGGCAATGGGCAATAGATAACAATAAAGACTGGAAACCTTACTGGCATGATAAGGATACAAAACTTGTTCATTTTATTGGTAAGGATAATATTGTTTTTCATGCCATCATTTTCCCGGTGATGCTAAAGTTGCATGGAAATATTTTACCCGATAATGTGCCCAGCAACGAGTTTATGAACCTAGAAGGGGATAAGATGAGTACCAGCCGTGGATGGAGCATTGAGATGGATGACTACATCAATGACTTTGTAAAAAAAGAAAATGGTGGCGATATGATGGTGGATGCATTGCGTTATTACCTTACTCAAATTGCTCCCGAAACAAAAGACAGTGAATTCACCTGGCGGGGTTTCCAGGATGCGGTGAACAGCGAACTGGTTTCTATTTTTGGTAATTATGTAAACCGCACATTTGTGCTGATGCATAAACTGTGTAAAGGAAAAGTGCCCCCACTGCATGAAACATTATTGGATGATGCAGATAAAAAGATTTTTGTCGATATACTGGAAACAAAGTACAAGATTGAGAGCCTGCTTGAAACATATAAATTTAGAGATGCCTTGTATGAAGTGATTGACCTTGCCAGGAAAGGAAACAAATACATGCAGGATAAACAACCCTGGATATTAGCTAAAACACTTGACGCAAACCCCGATAATCAAAAGTTAATTGATAATTGTTTGCATATTTGTTTACAGTTAACAGCAAATCTTGCTGTATTAATAAATCCCTTTCTTCCGTTTACGTCAAAAAAAATGTGTTACATGCATAAAGTGGTGGATAAAATGCTTGATTGGGAAAACGCAGGCAAGCCTAAATTATTAAGCGTAGGATACTCGTTGAGGGCGCCTGAATTATTGTTCCGTAAAATTGAAGATGAAGAAGTGAAACAACAAGTAGAAAAATTAAACAATAAAAAAATGGCAATGGAAAATGCTGCTTTAAAGCCTGCTGATGAAAAAGATGCAGTGATTGCACCGGTTAAATCCCAAATTCAATTTGATGATTTTTCAAAGATTGATTTAAAAGTTGCCACCATCATCAGCGCCACAAAAGTAGAGAAGGCTGATAAACTTTTAAAACTGGAAGTTGATTTGGGATTTGAAAAACGTACCATCGTAAGCGGCATAGCAATGCATTTTGCGCCTGAAGAAATTGTTGGCAAACAAGTGGTGGTGGTGGCTAATCTTGCTCCACGTAAAATGCGAGGGATTGAAAGCAATGGTATGATATTGATGGCAGAGGATAAATCGGGTAAATTGCATTTTGTAAGTCCCCAAACGATGATTGATGCAGGAAGCAATGTTAGTTAAGGTTTTAAAGATGTTAACCAACATTATGATATTAGGCTGTTACAGCATTATTTTGTAACTTTTTATTTCTTTAAACTAATTTGATTGTTTTAAGCAAAAAAATAATAGTATGAACTACAAAAAATTAATTTGGATATTTTGTTTGACGCTAAGCACATCGGTATTTGCCCAAAAACCGGATATGAATTTGGTACCTTATCGCCAGGGCGATTTGTGGGGCTATGCCAGCGCCGACAGAAACATTGTAATTAAACCTGAATACACCGAGGCCGGTTTATTTCACGAAGGATTTGCCGCTGTGAAAAAAGCTGACAAGTACGGGTTTATTAATATGGAAGGTAAAGTGGTGATACCTTTTCGATATTTTAAAGTAACGCCATTTAGGTATGGTTTTTTTGCTGCCAAAGGAAATGCAAAAACTGCAGATGGCGATTTGCACCAGGAAAAATCGGTGTTGTTTGCCGGGGCATCACTTACCAAAGATGGATATGAAATTTGTATTGATACAAAAGGGCAGCGTATGCCCAAATGCCCTGCCATTCCCGAAAACAGTGCACCGGATATTAACAAATCAAGTACTGTTGAAGTAAAAACAAATTACAGCACCATACATAAAACCGGTCTTTTTGATAAAATTATTGATGATTACAAATTAGTGCCCGGCGCCGATGCTACTTATTATATTGCCACCCGTGGCAATAATTATGGTGTATTCAATAATACATTCGATATAATTTTGCCTTTTGAATATACCATGATTAAGAAAAAAAATATCGGCGGTATGACCTACCTGTTAGCTGAAAAAAACGGGTTGCATGGTGTGTTTTTTGGAAATGGATCGCCATACATTACAGTTGAAAATAAAAAATTACAGGCAGTTACAGCCGCTAACTCTGTAAGTTATTTTATTGTAGGCCAGGAGGGTAAAATAGGAGTGAAGGATATGACACATAAATACGTTGTAGAAACCAAATATGCAGATGTTGCGTATGACTCAACCGGCACCGGCTTTATTTTAACTGCCGATGATGGTACTAAAGGATTTTATTTTTTGAGTGGTAAAACAGTAGAGCCTAAATACACAGAAGTTAAAGCATTGCCCGTAGGCGATTACATAAAAGTAAAAACACAAGCAGGTAAATGGGGTTATGTAAACAGTAAAGGACTTGATTTTTTTGAAGACTGATATTTCATTTTTAAAATGTATAAAAGCTGCAGAGTTTACTGCAGCTTTTTTTATTTATAAGAAGTGTTGTTGTATTGTTTGCCCATTTGTTGTATAAAAGCCTGTACCAGCCTTGTTAAACTTACCCGTTGGTTTTCGTAATTTTTTTCTGTGATGAGATTTATGTTTTCGGTAACGTTGTTTTTAAAATGGTAAAGATATTCTGGCTTGTTGAGTACCATGTTATATCCTAATACAAAACTGCTGTCGATAACCTGGTAAATTTCATTATTAGGTTTCATAAAGGTATATGGCTTTAGCGAACCAGTTTCTAAAAGATTATTGCCATAGCTGATGATTTTGTTGCTGTAACCGGCAATAGATAAAATAGTTCCCAAAATATCAAACTGGCTTACCGGTGTTTCAATCACCTGCTTATCTCTTTTAGAAGCATCAAATATTATAATGGGTATTTTATAACTGCTAACAGCATGGTAAGTTCCTTTTACTCCTTCGGGAAACATCCAGTGATCTGAACAAAAGATAAAAACGGTGTTTTTAAACCAGCTTTCTTTTTTTGCTGCATCAAAAAACTTTTGCAGGCAGTAATCATAATAGCGCATGCTTTTCATTGGCGCTGTATAATTTTTTGGCATTGCCAATGCAAATGAGCCGGGCAAATCATAAGGATAATGTGTTGAAATATTATATTGAATACCCAGGAACGGTTGTTGCTGTTCTTTTAATTTGCTGTTGAAAAAGTTAAGCACATATTCATCCTGTAAACCCATGCTGTGTGCAGGTAATTTTTTATAACCTGCTATTGATTCTTTGCTGTAATATTTATCAATACCAAGCCATTTCATACATTTTGCAAATCCAAAATTGTCGTATTCATCACCAATACAAAATAAGGATGTATAGTTAAGTTGATGAAGCGCCTGCCCGATATGTGTTAGGGGCATGTTGATATATGACGAATGATAAACCGGAATTTCAGTGGCAGTGGGAATTCCGGCCAGTATTGCAGTAATACCTTTGTTAGATTCATGGGCATAGCAATAAGCATTGTTGTAAAAACGACTTTCCTGCAACAGTGAATCAAAAAAAGGCATGGCAACTTTAAATGCACTTGTGGTATCAAAAAAATCGTAGGGTACACTTTCCATAATGAACAATACAATATTCTTTTTATTGCCCTGCGTTTCATTTGCCACTACAAACTTTTTTAATGGTAGCAGTGAATCGCATACTGCATCACGCATGAATGCTGTGGCTGGCACTTGACCACCATCTCTAAAAACCGAGTATAAAAAAGTATGAAACGAATTTTGAACAAAGGGCAGTTCGTTGCTGTTAAGTTGCAACATAGGGTAGGCCGGCAGTAACCTTTTGCTGAAATATTTTGAAGGCAGCGTAAAAACACAAATTAAACACACGAGCAACATTAATGCAATACCGTAACCATAAGCACCTTTGTTGAAGGCGGTTAATAATTTTTTATGCAAAACCCACAGCAGGCACAAGATGCCGGCAAGTAATATAAAAAACAGGATGATGATAAACAGGTTTTGCTGTAAAAGCCTTTCTAACGGGTGCCCCACTACATACAACAAATCGGCAGTGGTACGCTGAAAATGAAACCTGAAATAAAAAACATCAACAAGGTTAAGTAAAACTGCAAAAAAGTTTATTATGGTAAATACAGGTGCTATTATCCATTTTGAAATATTTTTATTGATAAGCCTGGCAATTATTAATGCAAATAAAAAGACAACGTTAATGCCTAAAACCACCATCAAGTCGGTAAACAACGACCATTTTGCCATCTTTAATTTCTCTGTAAAGGAAAGCGATGCCTCCTGCCCGTTAAACAATAAATGATAGTTGTAGTTATAAAATATTATTTTTAAAACAGAATGAAGCAAAAGCAGGCAAAGCACAAACAAGATAAAAGCTTTGTTATTTTGCCAAACCAACTTACCTGTAACCGGTAAAAATTTAAATTTCATAAAACCTGGATATTCATACTTATGAAATGGGCCTTTAAAAACAAATATAAGTTAATGGTTTTTATCATTGGCCTGTACCTGTTGGTGGATGTGTTGCAACATAAAGGACAGGCAAGGGTTTTGTTTCCTTTGCAGTATCCTGTTTTTAAAATTAATGCTGCTGAGCCGGGCAATAATACACTCATCAACAAGGATAAGCTTTGGGTAAAAGCGGTTAACACTGTAAACAGGATGAACCTTGTAAATAAAAACAGCAGTGGCTTTGAATGTGATGTATATTTTAATATGCCGCAAAATGAATTTGAAGTTCATCACGACCCCGGTAAAGCAACCGGCACTGTGCTGCATGATTTATTGAAACATTATCAACAACAAAACTTAACTGCATCTGTTTGGCTCGATTTTAAAAACCTCAACAATTCTAATGCCCTTGCAGCATTAAACAGGTTGTTGCAGTTAAGGAAAGAATACAATCTAAAAGATAAAATACTGGTAGAATCATCACAGGCAAATTTATTAACAGCTTTTGCCGATAGTGGTTTTTTCACTTCTTACTATACACCCACGTTTAACCCATATAAAATAAACGAGGCAGAAAAAAAAATATGGGCCGATAGCATTGCTTCTGTAATAAAATATTCAAAAGTAGATGCCTTATCGGGTTATTATTTTCAGTACCCGTATTTGCATCATTATTTTCCAAACTATAAAATTTTAACCTGGGTAGATACGGATAAGTACAGCCTGGTAAGTTGGTTGTTTAAAAATAAAATAGCAGCCGATAAAGCAATTTTCATTAGCCTAAATCCTTAATGGCACTGCATTCCTGTTTTTATTTTCAGCTTAAAGCGGAATGTCTTAATTTCGACTATTACAAATAGTTGTTTAACTAACTAATTTTATTATGTCAAAAAGAATTATAAAAAAAGTAGCCGTATTAGGCAGTGGTGTAATGGGCAGCCGTATTGCCTGTCATTTTGCAGGCGTTGGTTTGCAGGTATTGTTATTAGATATTTTGCCAAAAGATTTACCCGAAGATGCAAAACCGCCGCTGCGTAATAAAATTGTGAACGATGCATTGGCAGCAACAGTAAAAGCTAACCCATCGCCGGTTTATACAAAAGATGTATTGAAGCGTATAACTACCGGCAACTTCACCGATAACATGAAAGACATAGCCGATTGTGATTGGGTGATAGAAGTGGTGGTAGAAAGGCTCGATATAAAACAACTTGTTTTTACCGATGTAGAAAAATACCGTAAGCCCGGAACATTAATCACTTCCAATACATCGGGCATTCCTATTCACATGATGACGGAAGGTAGAAGCGATGATTTTAAAAAACATTTTTGCGGTACCCACTTTTTTAATCCGCCAAGATATTTACGATTACTCGAAATCATCCCCACACCTCATACCGATACCGAAGTGGTAGATTTTTTAATGCACTACGGTGATGTTACATTGGGTAAAACAACCGTGTTGTGTAAGGATACACCTGCCTTTATTGCAAATCGTGTAGGAGTATTTGGTATGATGGCCATTATGAATGTAATGGAAAAACTTGGTTTGAATGTGGATGAAATTGATGCATTAACAGGCCCGGTTATTGGCAGGCCAAAATCTGCCACCTTCCGTACGGCCGATGTAGTAGGTATTGATACGTTGGTAAAAGTAGCCAATGGCGTAGCCGATAATTGTCCTGCTGATGAAGCCAAAGAACAGTTCACCATTCCAACATGGTTAAATAAAATGGTAGAGAATAATTGGCTGGGCGATAAAACAGGACAGGGATTTTTCAAAAAAACAAAATCAGCCACAGGCGAAAAAGAAATACTTACACTTAATTTACAAACGCTAGAATACGGGCCAAGGCAAAAACCAAAATTTGCCACTCTTGAAACAGCCAAACCAATAGAAGATTTAAAAACAAGGTTAAAAGCATTGTGTGCAGGCACCGATAAAGCAGGAGAATTTTTCCGTCTCTTTCATTACAACTTGTTTGCTTATATCTCTCATCGCATACCGGAGATAAGCGATGAATTATACCGTGTTGATGATGGTATGATGGCAGGCTTTGGATGGGAGATAGGCGCCTTTGAAAGTTGGGATGTATTGGGTGTGGCAAAAACCTGCGAAGCCATGAAAGCTGCCGGTTACAAAGTAGCCGCTTGGGTTGATGAAATGCTGGCAAGTGGTGCTACTTCATTTTATAAAGTAGAGAACGGCAAAAAAATGTATTACGATGTGCCATCAAAATCTTATAAAACATTGCCTGGCGCCGATGCATTTATTGTGATGAAGAATTTTGAAAACGAAACCATCTGGAAAAATGCAGCATGCCGCACTTATCATTTAGGCCATGATGTGTTGGGTTTAGAATGGTATACAAAAATGGGTAGCATTGGCGGCGAAGTATTGGAAGGAATTCAAAAATCAATAACACTTGCAGAAGAAAAATATAAAGGGTTGGTGATTGCCAATGATGGCGCCAATTTTAGTGCAGGCGCTAATGTGGCCATGATTTTTATGATGGCTATTGAGCAGGATTACGATGAGATAGATATGGCCATCAGGCAATTTCAAAATACGATGATGAGGGTGCGGTACTCAGGTATCCCGGTAGTGGTAGCACCGCATGGCCTAGCATTAGGTGGCGGTTGCGAAATTTGTTTACATGCCGATAAAGTAATTGCTGCTGCTGAAACATACACAGGTTTGGTAGAAGTAGGCATTGGCGTTATTCCCGGCGGCGGCGGTACAAAAGAATTTGTTTTGCGGGCATCGGATGAAGTGCATAACGGCGAACCCGGCACTATTCCATTGCAAAACCGTTTTTTAACAATTGCCACTGCAAAAGTTGGTACATCTGCAAAAGAAGCATTTGATTTGGGCATTTACAGAAACGGCATTGATGAAATTTGTATGAACCAGGGAAGAAGAATTGCCGAAGCCAAACAGGCAGTGATTGATTTGTTTGATAACGGGTATGTAATGCCTGTGCAGCGTACCGATATTAAAGTACTTGGCCGCTCTATGCTTGGCGCCATGTATGCAGGCATCAATGGTATGTGGCGTGCAAATTATGCAACCGACCATGATGTAACTGTTGGTAAAAAACTGGCTTATGTAATGTGTGGCGGCGATTTAAGCGAACCTGCATTGGTGAACGAACAATATTTGCTGAACTTAGAAAGAGAAGCCTTTTTAAGCCTTACCGGCGAAAAGAAAACTTTGGAAAGGATACAATCGATTTTAAAAACAGGTAAACCTTTACGGAATTAAAACATAAGATTTAATGCTAAATAATAATACGCCGGTTTTTATTACCGGCGTTTTGTTATTCATTATTTCTACATTTGTTATCTAAATAATTAACGATGAAAAAGATTGTCTTCTTCTTTGCTGTACTCATAAATTTTTCTGCACTTGCACAAAGTAGATTACTTACCATGGAAGATGCTTTGGTGAAGAACAGGACAACCCTGGCACCTGAAAACCTAAAGCAGTTGCAGTTTGTTTATAATACCACTGATTATGTGTACCTGAAAAAAATAAATAATGAAGATGTTTGGGTGAGGGGAGGGCTTAAAACAATTGCTGAATCTCCTTTTTTAACACTTGGACAGTTGAATGAAAAATTAACTGCAGCCGGTTACACTGCATTGAAAGCGATGCCTGCTATACAGTTTAATAAAAGTGATGAATGGTTATTTAATATTGATGGAAACAAGGTAGCGATGAACCCAGCAAACGGCAAAGTGAATGTGTTAATACCCAAATATTACACCGGTAAAGAAAATACAGAGGAAAGTAGTGCAGGTTATATTGCATACCTGGATAATTATAATTTATTTGTAGCCATGGGAATGAACGAAAGAAACCAGGTTACTACTGATGGCAGCAAAGACATTGTTTATGCATCATCAGTTCACCGTGATGAATTTGGAATTTATAAAGGAACATTCTGGAGCAATAACGGAAAGCTGCTGGCATTTTACAGGATGGATCAAAGCATGGTTACCGATTATCCCATTATTAACTGGACAACACGGCCAGCAAAAAATGAAAATATCAAATATCCTATGGCAGGAGATAAAAGCCATCATGTAACGGTAGGCGTTTACAACGCTGTTACAAAAAGTCTTTTGTACCTGAAAACAGGCGAACCTGTAGAGCAATATCTTACAAATATTGCCTGGAGCCCCGATGATAAATATATTTACATTGCTGTGCTGAACAGGGGGCAAAATCACATGAAGTTGAACCAATACGATGCAGTAACAGGTGATTTTATTAAGACTTTGTTTGAAGAAAAAGATGATAAATATACAGAGCCGCTGGTTCCTATGTTATTTGTAAAAAATAACCCCAGCCAGTTTATATGGCAAAGTAACCGTGATGGCTGGAATCACCTGTACCTGTATGATATAAATGGAAATTTAATTAGGCAATTAACAAAAGGAAATTGGGAAGTAACTGACGTAAAGGGCTTTGATGCAACCGGATTGAACCTTAACTACATTTCAACAGAAGAATCTCCCATAACCAGAAATTTATACAAGCTGAATATAAAAACGGGGGCCATTGCAAAAATTACAAAAAGCCTTGGAGTGCATACTGTACAAATAAGCACTGATGGTAGTGCTGTGATTGACAGTTACAGCAGCACAGATGTTCCAAGAAAAATACTGCTTTACCAGGCCAATTCGATGAATAAAAAAGAAAAGTTACTGTTACAGGCTTCAAATCCGCTTGCAGATTATGCCTTGGGTAGTTTGAATATATTTACCATAAAAAATAATACGGGTATCGACCTGTATTGCAGGATGTTTAAACCAACGGGTTACGACAGTACAAAAAAATATCCCGTTATTATATACTGGTATGGTGGCCCTCATGCACAAATGATATTGAATGCATGGAACGGTGGGGCTGGCGATTACTGGTTTCAGTACATGGCAGAGCGTGGTTATTTAGTTTTTACACTTGATCCACGGGGCAGCGATAACCGTGGAAAAGTATTTGAACAAACTATCTTTCGGCATGCAGGCGAACCGCAGATGGAAGACATGATGAGCGGAGTTAATTATTTAACTTCTCTGCCTTTTGTTGATAAAGAAAGGATGGGCTTGTTTGGCTGGAGCTATGGAGGATTCTTGACAACAGATTTTGTTCTTAATCACCCCGGTGTATTTAAAGCAGCAGTTGCAGGCGGCCCTGTTATTAACTGGCAGTATTACGAGATTATGTATGGTGAAAGGTATATGGATTCGCCGCAGGAAAACCCTGAAGGATATGAAGCAACAAACCTGATAAAACAGGCTTATAAGTTAAAAGACAAACTATTGCTTATACACGGACTGCAGGACCCCGTGGTGGTACAGGAAAATTCCGTAAATTTTGTAAAAGCATGTGTTGATGCAGGTGTACAGGTTGATTATATGATCTATCCGGGCCATGAACATAATGTGCTTGGAAAGGACAGGGCACATTTGTACCAGAAAGTAACTGATTATTTTATGCAGAATTTAAAATGATATGGGTGAAGCTGAATTACGGTTTAATGATAGTCAATTGATCCTGCACGCCAGCATCATTATTTATGGAGAAGCTGCAAATGATGCATTGGCTATTCAAATAGCAAAAGATATTGAAGATCTTTGGAATGAAGCTGATGGCAAAGTAATAATCAGGCAAAATTGGTTTACAAAGAAAAGTTACAGTGTAAGATTTAATATTGAAGGACGCTTTGATCCAAATCTAACTCCACAAACTGTTTTCGAAAATACAAACCCACGTAATAATTATTTCCGTATTGAAGAATATGCTAATGGCAATATTTCTTATGTAGATGGCATTAATTCAAACACCGGATATTTTAAATTACAAAACCTGCTGGATAATTCATCCACCGCTGCACATGAATTTGGCCATACTATCGGGCTCGATCATCCGCAAAATCTTGATATACGTGGGCAGGGAACACCGGGAATCATGTACCCCCGTGGTACTATTGTAGATCCGCAGTTTCAATATTATCCCGATGTGGCGCCGGGAGAAAAAGGCGGTACACTCAATCCGTTTACACGTAAAGTATTACAAAAGGATATTGATGACCTGAAATTAAACAGCCTTAATTTTGATGATAAAGGTTTTGCCGTACTCGGTGGTTTTTCATCTGTATGGCACGATAAGCATATCCCACAATAATAATGATCATTTTCAATTATCTTCGGTATTCAATAAAATGTAGCTATGGAAATACTTAGTATTAAAAGTCTTACAAAAAATTATGGAAGGATAAGGGCATTGGATAATGTAAGTTTTTCTGTACCGGCAAAAACAGTATTTGGCATACTGGGGCCTAATGGAAGTGGCAAAACAACTTTGTTAGGCATTATTATGGATATTACAAAAGCTACTGCCGGAACTTACACCTGGGAAGGAGAACAAATAGCTGCAAATGATTTACGAAAGAAAATAGGCACCCTGCTTGAAACACCTAATTTTTACCATTACCTGAGTGCAGAAAGAAATTTAAAAATAGCTGCTGCAATTAAGGGCAGGGGCGAAGGAGATATTGAAAAGGTTTTAAAAATTGTAAACCTTTACCAGCGAAAAGAATCTAAATTCCAGACTTTTTCATTAGGGATGAAACAGCGCCTGGCAATAGCTGCTGCTTTATTGGGCGATCCCGAAATTTTAGTTTTTGATGAACCCACCAATGGGCTCGATCCTGCAGGTATTGCCGAAATAAGGGAGCTTATAAAAGAATTGCACAGGCAGGGTAAAACCATCATCATGGCAAGCCATATACTGGATGAAGTGGAAAAAGTTTGTACACATGTAGCCATTATTCAAAAAGGTGTATTAAAAACGGTAAGTTCTGTTTCAGAACTGATGAGTACGGGTGCAAAAGATACAGGCATTAGTGTAGCCATCGAATTAAGTGCTGTAGATAATGCAGCTTTGCAAAATATCCTTAAGGAATTAAACGGGGTACAATCGGTAACCGAAGTTGATAACGAATTGCATTTGCTTTGCTCCGAAAACATTACCGGCGAAATGCTTAATCGTTTTTGTTTTGATAATGGAATTGTACTTAATAAGCTAACGGTAAAAAGAAAATCGCTGGAAACAAGGTTTCTTGAAATTACCGGCAAACAAAGCGATAAATAAAATACTATACAATTAATTTTTTGTAATGAACAATCTTTTAAAGATAGAATGGCTTAAACTAAAAAATTATACTGCCTTTATAGTAATGACAATATTTTTTTTAGTGGGTGTTTTTGCACTTAATTATATAGTGTATACAGTAAATAAAAATATTGTACGTAATGTACCGGGCGCAGGCCTTGTTTCATTTTCGCCATATAATTTTCCAAACACCTGGCAATCTACCAGCTATGCAACTGGCTTTATTTTGGTATTACCAGCATTGCTTTTACTTATGCTTTTTACCAACGAATACAGTTTTAAAACACACCGGCAAAATATTATTGATGGGCTAAGCAGGCAACAATTTATTTCAATAAAATTTGTTATGGCCTTTATTTTTGCTTTGGTTGCTACTTTACTTGTTTTTATATCGGCATTGCTTTTTGGCCTGGCTTCGGGTACTTCATTTTCGTTTCAGGGTATTGAAAATGTTGGTTATTTCTTCCTGAAAGCGCTATCCTATAATTTAATTGCTATTTTATTTTCGGTATTAGTTAAGCGAACAGGGTTTGCAATAGGTATTTTCTTCATTTACCTGGGTGCAGAAAACATCATGTCGCAATTGTTAAATGTATTGAGTATAAAATTGAAAAACGAAAACAAAATAGATATTGGTAATATTGGCGATTATTTACCGATGAACGCAGCCGATTCGTTACTGGCTTTTCCTGATAATCCAATAAAATCAATGAGCAAAACAATAATGCCTACCGATTATACATGGGTGGTATTTATCCTGGCAGTGGTATATATTGTTGTATTTTATTTATGGTCACGGCATAAATTTATTAATGCCGACTTGTAGCTGTTATTAGGTTTTCTACTGCAGGGTCAATAGATTTATATTGAAACTTAAAACCTGCATTCAATATTTTTTTACAGCTTACGGTTGCACTTTTCAGTACTTCAATGCTTCGTTGCCCCAGCATCAACTTTAAAATAATTGAGGGTACATGTATGGGTATATAAAAATGCCTTTTCATTTGTTTTGCTAGGCAAAGCATAAGTTTTTTATTGCTCACGGGGTTGGGTGCAACTGCATTATAAACTCCGTTGAAGGTTGTATTTTCAATAGCTGTAATAAACATGCTGCACAGGTCATCAATATGTATCCAGCTTACCATTTGCCTGCCATTACCTAAAATAGTAGCAACACCAAACCGCATGGGTTTTTTAAATTCTGCAAATGCTCCGCCTGTATTACTTAATACAATTCCTGTTCTTAATATCACTAATCGTTTTCCTAAATCGGTTACTGGTGTTATACTTTCTTCCCACAACTTACAGGTGTGCCCCAGGAAGCTTTTATCAGCTAAATCATTTTCTGTAAATGGCGAGGTTTTGTTTTTATCATCGCCATAAAAACCTATGGCACTGCTGCTAATTACTGTTTTTACTTTATTTACATTATTCTTTAAGCTATCAACAAGCAGGCTACTGCTTTGCGTGCGGCTTTCTTCAATCTCTTTCTTATAAGCTTCGGTCCATTTCTTTTCAACAACACCTGCACCGGCTAAATGAATAATAATATCAGCTTTTTGTACGGCATCCAAATCAATTGTTTGTTTTTTTACATCCCATGCAGCATAGTTAAGTTTATCAAAACTCTTTTTACCTGTTATATTCCTTGTAAGAATAATAACAGCGTACCCCTTTTTTAATAAGGCTTCGCTTAAAGCTTTTCCAACAACACCTGTGCCGCCTGTTATTAAAACCGTTTGGTTCATTTAAAAAGTTAAAAATGGTTATGTAAAAACAAAATTAATCACATCTTGTTCAAATGTTAGTAAGGCCATTGCTATATAAGTTGTAATTTTAAACCAAAGTTTTTAAACATGAACAGGGTAATCTGTATTTTTCTACTTGCTACTTTATTATCAGCCACTTCTTTTGCCCAAACCATTCAATATTCAAACTATGAACGTGAGGATACCCGTGACATAAATTTTGAGATTATTGGAAAAATGAATAATAAAATTCTGGTGTATAAAAATATCAGGTGGAAACACAAGATAAATATTTATGATAACAACATGAATACAATAGAAACAGTGAAACTTGACTTTGTGCCTGAAAAAACATTCAATATTGATTTTGTGGCTTACAGCGATCATTTTATTATGATTTATCAATACCAAAAAGGAAACATTTTACATTGCATGGCTGTAAAGATGGATGATAATGCACAAAAGCTTAGTGAGCCGGTGGAAGTAGATACTACCCGTATTCCCGTGATGTCGAACAATAAGATTTACACAACCATCAGCAGCGAAGACAAGCAAAAAATTATCATTTTTAAAATACAAACCCGCTATCAAAAATTTAACCTGGCTACCATGTTGTTTGATAACAATATGCAATTGATTAAACGAAGCAGGTATTTAGCCGAATTTAACGACCGGAAAGAAAGCTATGACAATTTTTTATTAACCAATGATGGTAATTTTATTTTTACTTATGCAAAACAACTGGGTTATCGCGATAACAGCAACTTTCTTTCGCTGATGATGAAAGCACCCTTATCTGATGATTTTTCGGAAGTTAAAATAAACCTGGATGAAAAATATATTGATGAGGTTAATCTTAAGATAGATAATAGAAATAACCGCTATATCCTAAATACCTTTTATTACAAAAAAAGCCGTGGTAGTATTGATGGATTATTTACCTATATCTACGATAAAAATGATGATAAGGCTGCTGTTAGTGCATTATTACCTTTTAATGATTCATTAAGAGCCGAAGCAAAAACAAGTGGTATGCTTCGTTTTGCATTTGATAATTTTTTTATCAGGCAAATTGTAGTAAAAGGAGATGGTGGATTTATCCTTACTGCTGAAGATTATAGTAGTGACTCAAGAGGCAGGGATCCTTTTAACAGGTACGATTACCTGTATAATCCTTATTACCCATATTATCCGTATTCAATATACCCGGGTGGATATTATTACAATCCATATACAGGCTATTACAGGCCCTCCAGTTTTTACGGCAGCCAAAGCACACGCTATTATTCTGATAATATTTTTGTTTTAAGTATAAGCAAAGATGGTATGCCTCAATGGGATAAAATACTGCATAAATCGCAGTTTGATGATGATGATGAAAATTTTCTATCGTTTTTTACCATGACTTCAGGCAGCGAAATTCATTTCTTATACAATTCGGATAAAAGAAATCAAATTGTAACCGACCAGGGTTTAACTCCTGACGGAGTTTTAACAAGATATCCCACTTTAAAAAGCCGTGAAAAAGGGTATGAGTTTATGCCCAGCCTTAGTAAGCAAGTGGGTGCCCGGCAATTAATTATCCCTTGCTCGTACCGGGGTTTTATTTGTTTTGCCAAAGTTGATTTTTAAAGACCTTCACTGTAGGGTATAAACAGTTTTCATGAAGTAATAATAATTGCTCATTTTTGCTTTTCATTTATTGCTCATTGTAATTAAATTTTAAGTGACCGGTATCTTTAAAGCCAATAACCCTTATAATAATTTTTTACTTTTATTGTATGCAGTATTACTCAAACTGCCTTTGTTCCTGTATCCAAAAGTACCGCAAGCACAGCCAATAGATGGCTTTTTGTACCATGGCTTATTAAACTGGTTACAACCAATAGGAAATAATTTTCCACTTATCTATTCATTTATCACTTTTATATTATTGTACAGCCAGGCAATTTATTTTAATAAACTTATCATCGATCATCGTATCATGCAGCGCCCCAATTACCTTACAGGCATGTGTTACCTGCTGCTTACATCTGTTTTTACCGAATGGAACAGTTTATCGGCCCCGTTAATCATCAACAGCCTGCTTATTTGGGTTTGGGCGCAAATGAGTGCGTTATACAGTAATCAAAAACCTAAATCATCTTTATTTAATATCGGCATTGCAATAGGCTTGTGCACATTTTTTTATTTTCCTTCTTTGTCATTTGTTATTTTGGTGATTTTTGGCCTTGCTATAACAAGGCCTTTTAAGCTTGCAGAATGGCTTATTGCACTTTTTGGTATCATCACACCGTATTACTTCCTGCTGGCTTTTATTTTTTTAACCAACAAATGGAAAGGTTATTCATGGCCGGGGATTGCTGTTACCAGGCCGGTATTTGATCAGTCTTACTGGGCCTTTGCTGCTATTATACTGGTTGGTATTGTAACCATTGCCGGTATTTTTTATGTGCAACAAAATTTTCGCAGGCAGTTAATACAGGCACGTAAAAGCTGGAACCTTATTTTTTTATACTTGCTTGTAGCCTTATTTGTGCCTTTTGTAAATGCCACACATAATTTTGAATATTGGATTCTATGTGTTGTGCCTATTTCGGCACTTATGGCTGCGGCTTTTTTTTACCCCCAAAAAAAATGGTTTCCTGTTTCCATACACTGGCTATTGGTGGCTTTTGTAATAGTTATCAATTTCTTCGTTAGGTAATTAAACCTGTATTAGTACCTTTGTATTAACTTATTTACCTGCTGTAGATGAAGAATTTTGTAATATAAACAAAACATACTTACATCTGCAGCGCATAATTTTTACAAATGAAATTTGGCGTAGTTGTTTTCCCTGGCAGTAATTGCGACAGGGATATGATAGAAGCCCTGCAAAACGATTTACAGCAGGAAGTGATACAACTTTGGCATAAGGATAAAGATCTTAGCATGTTTGCTAAAGATGACTGCATAGTTTTGCCCGGTGGCTTTAGTTATGGCGATTACCTGCGTTGCGGCGCTATTGCCCGTTTTAGCCCTATGATGCAAAGCGTAATTGAATTTGCAGGCAAGGGCGGAAAAGTATTAGGTGTATGTAACGGTTTCCAGATATTGTGTGAAAGTGGTTTATTACCGGGGGTATTGTTACGCAACAGCCAGCAACAGTTTGTTTGCAAAAATATTTTTATGAAGGAAGTTGCATCTGAAGATGGGCCTGGCCATTCGTCAATGCCTGTTTGTATACCCGTAGCACATGGCGAAGGCCGTTTTTTTGCCGATGAAAAAACATTGGATGAAATGGAAATGCACAGGCAGGTAATGTACCGCTATTGCGATGATAAAGGCACCATCAACCAGGCTGCAAACCCCAATGGTGCCATTCATAATATTGCCGGTATCTGTAATAAGCAAAGAAATGTTTTTGGTATGATGCCACACCCTGAAAGGGCTTGTAGTGCCGCATTAGGAAATGAAGATGGGAAAAAAGTGTTTAATCACCTGTTTGGAATAAATTAACAGTATTTAAAGGTAATGACAGGGTTTGCACAATCTGTTCCATTGATAATTTCGTAGTTTTGCTAAAAATAATACGAACATGAAAAGAATCTTTACTCTTTTAGGTTTTATGATGATGGCCGGCTTTGCAAAGGCACAGATAAACAATCCTGTAACGTGGACATATAGTGCAAAAAAAGTTGCAGATAAGGTATACGAAATTCATATGACTGCAAATATTGATGGTAACTGGCATTTATATGCACAGGATGCCGGTGAAGGCCCCGAACCAACAACCTTTTCTTTTACTGCCAATCCGCTAATAACTTTTGATGGTAAAGTGAAAGAAGTAGGCAAGCTTGAAAAATCGTACGATAAAAATTTTAATTCAGTTTTAAAATATTATGCAAAGAAGGTTGACTTTGTTCAAAAAATAAAAGTGAAATCATCGGTGGCAACTGTAGTAAAAGGTACGGTTAATTATATGGTTTGTAACGACCGGCAATGCCTGCCTCCCAAAGATGTACCCTTTAGTGTAAAAGTTGGTGGAAAATAAAATCGCTTTATCATATTTCCCGATTGTTTAGTCGGGAATTTTTATAAATTATAAGTATGTGGCTTAAAAAAATTATTTCAATTCTAACTGCTATATTCCTTCTTCTTCAATTTTCGGTTAAAGGGCAAGATTCATCTGCCGTGCAATGGCAGGCAACAGGTAAAAAAACTGCAGAAGGTATTTACGAACTGCATTTAAAAGCAAAAGTAAAACCCGGCTGGCATATTTATACAATAGCCAATGCCGATGCAGGACTAGAAGGATTGAAAATTAGTTTTGCTGATTCATCTATCATAAAAGACGGTAGCCAACTACTATCCGGCAACATAAAAACAATAACAGATAAAATCTTCAATGCAAAGGTTGAAGTAGCAGAAGACAGTTTACAAATTGTTCAAAAAATAAAACTGGCTGGAGCAGTACCGTCAAAATTAAAAGTTGAACTACTGTACAATACGGCCAATGCCGAAGAATTTATTCCTGAAGATAGAAAAGTGGATATAGATATGGAAGGCGGGGTAGATGTTTCGGTTGGTAACAGGATTTTAATACCAACTATCGATTTAAAAAATCCTGTTAATAACTGTGGCGGTACAGGAATTAGTGTAGAGGAAACAAACAAAGGCAGTTTATTTACTATATTTTTACTTGGTTTCCTGGGCGGTTTGGTAGCACTGATAACACCATGTGTTTTTCCTATGATTCCATTAACGGTTTCGTTTTTTACTAAAAAAGCAAACACAAAAAAACAGGGCATTTTTAATGCAAGCTTGTATGGGTTCTTTATATTTTTAATTTATGTACTGCTAAGTGTACCGTTTTATTTTATCGACAGTGCAAGTCCCGAAATATTAAATTCAGTATCAACCAATCCATGGCTTAATATTATCTTCTTTATTATATTTATTGTATTTGCATTATCGTTTTTTGGTTTATTTGAAATTACATTGCCTGCGGCATTTTCGGGTAAGGCAGATGCAAAAGCAGGTACGGGTAATGTGGTTGGGATATTTTTTATGGCGCTAACACTTGCCATCGTTTCATTTTCATGTACCGGCCCTATACTGGGTTCGTTGCTTGTTGGTTCATTAACGGGTGGCGCTGTACAGCTTACGGTTGGCATGGGCGGTTTTGGTTTAGCGCTTGCATTGCCGTTTGCATTGTTCGCTTTATTTCCTAACTGGTTAAACTCTTTACCCAAATCGGGTGGCTGGCTCAATTCAGTAAAAGTAGTATTGGGTTTTATAGAAGTGGCGCTTGCTATTAAATTTCTTTCAAACGCCGATTTGGTAAAACACTGGGGCATTTTAAAAAGAGAAGTATTCATCGGGATATGGATATTGGTGGGTATAGGTATAACACTATACTTATTGGGTAAATTAAAATTCCCACACGATAGTCCTATTAAAAAACTAAGCAAAACAAGGATTACACTGGCTGTAATTTTTGCTGCATTTACTTTATACCTTGTTCCGGGTGTAACCAATACCAAGTATGCAAACCTAACTTTGATAAGCGGTTTTCCGCCACCATTGTATTATAGTATTTACAAACAAAACAACGAGTGTATTCTAAACTTAAACTGCTCTCACGATTATGAAGAAGGAATGAAGATGGCAAGGGAACAGAATAAACCTGTATTGCTTGATTTTACCGGTTATGCCTGTGTAAATTGCCGCCGTATGGAAGAAAATGTTTGGAGCGATCCAGAGGTGTATAAGATTATGAAGGAAAAATATGTAGTGATTTCTTTGTACGTAGATGATAAAAAGAACCTGCCTGCAGCAAAACAGTTTTCGTACAAAACTAAAGACGGGGTGGATAAGGAAATTGTAACCGTAGGCAATAAATGGGCAACATTTGAAACAGAAAATTTTAAAAACAATGCACAACCGCTGTATGTGATTTTAAATGGTGATGAGATATTGCTCAATAACCCGGTTGGTTACACTCCATCTATAAAGCAGTATAAAGAATGGTTATTATGCGGTATTGATGCTTACGAAAAAACAAAAAAATAAGAATTACTTTTTTAAAAGTACTTATATATGGTAATGTTAGATGGATATTGATGGATAATATGATTCCAGCATCTAACACATAAAACTTTATGAAAAAACCTCCGCATAAACGGAGGCTTTCAATTTGTGTTTGGGTGTTACAGAATCTTTAATACAATTAAAAATCTGTATATAAATTATAATGCTATTTGTTTTTCGGTCATCATCTTGCGCAGGTTAATTAAACCATAACGCATACGGCCTAAAGCAGTATTGATGCTGCAGCTAGTCAGGTCGGCAATTTCTTTAAAGCTCAGGTCGGCATAATGCCTAAGTATAATTACTTCACGCTGGTCTTCTGGCAGCAGATCTACCATTTTTCTTACTTTGTCGTGGCTTTGGTTGTTCATCATTTTTTCATCGGCGCCTGCTTCTGAAAAATTGAGAACTTCAAAAATGTCACGGTCATCGCTGGTTTTAATAGTAGGGGTGCGTTTTACCTTACGAAAATGATCTACACACATATTATGTGCAATACGCATAGCCCAAGGTAAAAATTTACCTTCATCCTTATAGCGGCCGCCTTTTAACGTATCGATAATACGGATAAAAACATCCTGGAAAATATCTTCGGTAAGATATTTGTCCTTAACCATAAGGTAAATAGATGTGTAAATTTTGTCTTTGTAACGGTTAACAATAGTTGCAAGAGCATTGGCATCGCCTTCCATATATAAATGGATAAGCTGCTGGTCGGTAAGATTGTTCAGGATTTTCATAAACTTCTACAGTTTTAGTTTGTTAGGATTTTAGTTTTAATAACAGGATCCAAAAAGTTTGAAAAATTGCGTAGAAGTCTTTTAGATAGGCTTAACGGTTTTTCATTTTTTGGATATTGGACAGTAAAAGTATACGATGCCTTTTTATAAAGTATGGGTGGAATTGCTCAATTTTTTGAGTTTTTCTACTAAGTAAAAATACGAAACACTAATTTGCATCTTCACAACGAATTGATCTTTAAGAAAATATTCACATATAGGCTGTAACCTTAATTAAACTGATTACTTTTAAAAAATGACTAAGATAAAAGAAGAAAATCTGCCGAAAAGCAAAACACTTCAATCACCTATCTGTATAAAAGGTGCAAGAGTACATAATTTAAAAAACATAAGCGTAAACATACCTCGTAATAAATTAATAGTGGTAACAGGTGTCTCGGGCTCAGGCAAATCATCGTTAACAATAGACACTTTATTTGCCGAAGGGCAACGCCGCTATGCCGAAAGCCTGAGTGCTTATGCACGCCAGTTTATGCAACGCATGAACAAACCCGATGTAGATTATATCAAAGGCCTTTGCCCCGCCATCGCCATCGAACAAAAAGTAATAACCCGTACACCACGCAGTACCGTTGGCAGTATGACAGAAATTTATGATTACTTGCGCCTGCTTTTTGCAAGAGCAGGTAAAACAATTTCACCGGTTAGTGGCAAAGAAGTTAAAAAAGACGATGTTAAAGATGTAATTGATGCAATAGAGAAGTTACCTGCAGGTAGTAAGATATTATTATTAGTACCCTTTAAACAACATGATAAAAGAAATGTAAAAGAAGAACTGAATATATTATTACAAAAAGGATTTTCACGCTTATATATAAATAGTGCAGTAGTTAGAATTGAAGATTTACTTGAAGATGAAAAAAAGAATATTTTAAAAAAAACAGATACTGTTTATTTATTAGTTGACAGGCTGATTGCAAAAAAGTTTGAAGAAGATGAATTGCACCGTATATCAGATTCAGTAAATACTTCTTTTTATGAAGGCGAGGGAGAAATGTACCTTGAAATAAACCAACAACAACTGGTACCTTTCTCCAATAAATTTGAACTGGATGGAATACAGTTTGAAGAACCGGTACCTAACTTATTTTCTTTTAATAATCCTTATGGTGCATGCCCGGTTTGCGAAGGGTTTTCGCAAATACTTGGTATTGACCCAGACTTAGTGATACCCGATAAGAGCCTGAGTGTGTATGAAGGCGCTGTAGCGCCTTGGAAAGGAGAGAAGCTGGGTTTATGGAAAGACAATTTTATAAAAGCAGCAAAGAAATTTAATTTCCCCATCCATAAAGCCATTATCGATCTTAACCTTGAACAATCAAATGCACTTTGGAATGGCAATGAATATGTAAATGGTATCAATGATTTTTTTAAAGAGGTGGAACAAAACCTTTACAAAGTGCAATACAGGGTTTTGTTAAGCCGCTACCGTGGCCGCACTTTATGTACATCCTGTAAAGGTTACCGTTTAAGAAATGAAGCTTTATATGTAAAGGTAGGAGGAAAACACATTGGCGAACTATGTGAAATGCCGGTAAACGACCTTAAAACCTGGTTTAAAAATTTAAATCTTAGCGAGTACGACCAGCAGGTAGCTAAAAGGATATTGATTGAAATCAATCATCGCATAAAAACATTAACGGATGTAGGACTTGGTTATCTTACACTAAACCGTTTGGCTAATTCATTAAGCGGTGGCGAAAGCCAGCGTATACAGTTAACCCGTAGTTTGGGCAGCAATCTTACCAACTCGTTATATATTTTAGATGAGCCTTCCATTGGTTTGCACAACCGGGATACTGAAAGACTAATAAGGGTATTAAAAGAATTAAGAGACCTTGACAATACGGTTGTAGTGGTTGAGCATGATGAAATGATGATGAGAGAAGCTGATTATATAATAGATATGGGGCCGCTTGCCAGCCATTTGGGTGGTAGTGTGGTGGCCGAAGGTGATTATAATGATATAATAAATAACTCCCAAAGCCTTACCGGTAAATATTTATCGGGCATCATGAAAATAGAACCACCCAAACAGGTTCGTAAGTGGAAACATTATTTAAAGTTGGAAGGTGCCCGGCAAAATAATCTTAAAAATATAACAGTAGAGTTTCCGCTTGAAGTTTTTTGTGTGGTAACTGGTGTAAGCGGCAGTGGTAAAACTACATTGGTAAAACAAATCTTATATCCTGCGTTACAAAAAATAAAAGGTGAGTTTATTGATAAAGCAGGATTGCATAAATCTTTAACAGGAGATATAAATATTATATCGCAAATAGAAATGATAGACCAAAACCCGATTGGTAAGTCTTCAAGAAGTAACCCGGTAACTTATATAAAGGCTTATGACGAAATCAGGGATCTCTTCAGTAAACAGCCATTAAGTAAGATGAGAGGTTTTCAACCAAAACATTTTTCGTTTAATGTTGATGGCGGAAGATGTGATGCCTGTAAAGGTGAAGGTGAGCAAATAATTGAAATGCAGTTTTTGGCTGATGTGCATTTAACCTGCGAAGTTTGTGCAGGTAAACGTTTTAAAGAAGAAGTTCTTGAAGTGAAGTATAAAGACAAAAACATTCATGATGTATTGGAAATGAGTGTTGATGAAGCGATTGACTTTTTTCTTGCTGCTGATGGAAAAGGCTCTGATGGCAGCGATGTTGCAAAGAAATTGCAGCCACTTAGCGATGTGGGTTTAGGATATGTAAAGCTTGGCCAGTCTTCCGATACCTTATCCGGCGGCGAAGCACAAAGAGTTAAGCTGGCTTCATTTTTAGGCAGGGGCCGCAGCAATGGAAGCATACTTTTTATTTTTGATGAACCTACAACAGGGCTTCATTTTCATGATATTAAAAAATTGCTGGCATCATTTAATGCCTTGATAGAACAAGGGCATAGTATCCTGGTGATAGAACACAACACTGATGTGATACGTTCGGCCGATTGGGTTATTGATCTTGGTCCTGATGCAGGTGAAGCGGGAGGTAACCTGGTTTTTGCCGGAAAGCCTGCCGACCTGAATAAATGTCAAGAAAGTTTTACCGGTAAGTTTCTTTAAAAGTGTAACGAGTTTTACAAACAGTGTACCCGTTAATTTTATTTTTATTATTGTGTACAATCATTCATTTTTGCATACATGGGTAATATCATAATTACAATTGATGGATGGTCTTCTTGTGGAAAAAGCACACTTGCCAGGCAATTGGCAAAAGCTTTAGGGTATGTATATATTGATAGTGGTGCCATGTACCGGGCTATTACACTTTATTTTTTACGCAATCATATAAACTGGGCCGATATTAAGCAGGTAAAAAGTGCATTAAAAGAAATAAATATTTACTTTAGGTTCAATAAAATTACACAACAATCAGAAATTTATTTGAATGATGAAAATGTAGAATACCTGATAAGAGACCTGGTGATTGCTGAAAAAGTAAGCGAAATAGCTACAATTAAAGAGATAAGGGAATTTGCAGTGGCACAACAACAACAAATGGGAGTAAATAAAGGTATTGTTATGGATGGAAGGGATATTGGTACAACAGTATTCCCCAATGCAGAATTAAAGATTTTTATGACAGCAGATATTGCAGTGAGAGTTGAACGAAGATATATTGAAATGCAGGCAAAAAACCCCAATGTATCTATTGAAGATGTAAAAGCTAATCTGCAAATGAGAGATTATATAGACTCAAACAGGGAAATTAGTCCTTTACGCAAAGCTGAAGATGCCATAGAAATAGACAATACTAATATTAGTATAAAGGAGCAATTAAATTTGGCAATTGAATTAGCCAATAAAAAACTGCAAAAAATTTGATTGTTATATAAAAGTTTATATCTTTACAACAGCTATTCAACATTTCGTAATGTTTTAGCATCCACAATTCCTATGAACACCCCTCTATAATTGCTTACCAATACCTCTGATTTTCTTTAACTCTCCCTTGGAATTATTTTGTCCAATCCTGTAAAAAGTTTCAATAATTTATTTATTGATGTATTTATTATTATTTGAAACCTACAAAATTTTAATGATGAAAAAGAATTCTACCACTAAGACAATGTCATTTGTTAAGTTGAGTATAACGATGATATTATCTGTACTATTTACATTTTCTTCCAATTCAATTTTTGCACATCGTGTTATTTCATATACACCACCATGTGTGTTAACGGGGCAAACAGTTACTATATCAACTATAGTAACTGCTACAGATGTTACTACCTGGTATCATTGGCAATATCGTGTAAATGTACCGGGGTCTGCACCGGGCCCATGGATATTTTTGGATGGTAGCCCAACAGGGTTACCCGTTAATAATACCATTAATGGTACTGTGTTTGCAGTTAGTAATGCCAACAGGGTTTCGGGCATAAATGATTATTGTTACGATTTAATCATTGCTAATGCAACTACTGCATTAAATAATATTGAGCTTAGGGTATTAATGGGCGCTGGCGCCGATCCTGAAATTGTTACCAGCCCCGTTTGGAATGGTGATGACCAGGCCACAACTGAAGCAAAAAGCATCCAGATAAGGGTAAAACCAGCTGCAGAAAATTGTTTTACTTCATGTACTGATAATATTCTTGTTTTAAATCCCCCTTCTTCACCTTCAACCCCAATTGAAGATTTTTATGGAGGTTTTGAATCTGGTACATTAAACTTTGCAGGTGTAAATGGCAATGGTAGTTCTATAACTGCACAAACTGATTATACATTGTGGACTTCCGGTTTCCCTTCATCTAATTATTATAGCGTAGTTAACCATGCCGATACAATGATTTATTTGGCAACTCCATTTGCACCGCATACCGGCAGGGATATGCTGGTTATTAATGAATCAAGTGATAATACAAACAGGTTTTGGTATAAAACTTTAGTGGCGCCAACATCACCAACTCAATTATATTATGCAGGCCCATTAACTTTTAAGGTTTGGGTTAGTAAAGTTAATGCAGGCCCTACACCAGAATTTGCATTATATGTAAATGGTACTAACAATTCAAATGTTGTATCAAATATTTCTACAGTGGCTGTTACAATGACAACTACTGCCGGGCAGCCTGGCAACGATCCGGGAGATTGGGTACAGTACACACTTTCTGTAGTTGTACCGCCAAATACTTATAAAAAATTAGAAGTAGGATTGCGTGGTAATAGTTCAACCGGTAGCAGTTTTGCTGTAGATGATATTTGCTTTGTGGCTCCACAAGCAGGTATTGTTCCTCTTACCCTTACTGCATTAACTGCAACATATAATAATGGAGTAACCAACCTAAGCTGGGGTACAGAACAGGAAAGCAATACCGGTTATTTTGTTGTAGAACACAGTACAGATGGGGTTCATTTTTCTCCATTGGCTAATATAATGGCTGCAGGATACAGCAACCATACGCTTGCTTATAAATTTGCCGATAATAAAACCAAGGCTGGTCAGAATTTTTACCGTATTAAAGCTATGGATAAGGATGGCAGCTATCAATACAGCAATATAGCAAGTGTAAATGTAAAATTAAAAGGTTTGTTTGTTACTGGTGTTTACCCAAGCCCGTTCAGTGATAAGGTTAACATCAGCGTTTCAAGCGAAAATAATTCAAATGCAACTGTAACATTACTGGATTATACCGGTAAAAAAATTGCATCTAAAAATGCTGTTATATCAAAAGGAGTTACAGTAATTAGCTTAGATAACCTCGGAAGCTTGTCTGGCGGAATTTACATGGTAAGGGTACAGGCAGGAGATGTTACATTAGTTCAAAAAGTTGTGAAATAATTTAAGATAGAGTTAACCAAGCACAAACAAAAGATGACCCCTTGCATTTGCAAGGGGCTCTTTTTTTAAAAATCTTACAATATTGAAAACAATTATTTAAGTGTGTGGGCTAACCGTGTATTGAAATTGACACATGCATTAGATTAATATTCCAGTTTTTTTAATTGAGGAAATTTTATCCATGTACCTGCAACAACCAATACCGACATAGCGCCGCCAAATATTATTGCAGGAACCGTACCTAACATCCTTGATGTAACTCCACTTTCAAACTGCCCCAGTTCGTTACTTGAATTAATAAAAATAAGATTGATGGAAGCAACCCTGCCCCTTAACTCATCTGGAGTAAATAATTGCAGGATGGTACCTCTTACCACTACACTAACGGCGTCGCATAAGCCTGCAACAAGCAATGCCATAAAACTAAGCCAATAAACTTTTGATAATCCAAAAATAATTATACATAATCCAAAACAAGCTACAGCCATCAGCATTTTTAAACCTTGCTTTTGTTTCATAGGGTATCTTACCAAAATCCCAACACTAATAAGGCTTCCTATGTCCATAGCTGCATTTAAAAAACCATATCCAATGGCACCTGTATGTAATACTGTGCTTGCCACTTCGGGGATAAAAGCTACCGCACCTCCAAAAAGTACGGCAAAAAGGTCAAGCGAAATAACTCCCAGCAAATTTTTATTGTGATATACAAATGAAAACCCTTTTTTTATAGATGTAATCATTGGATCATTAGCTTTTACATTTACCGGTGGTTTGGGCAATAATTGTAGTGCAAAAATTCCTGCAATTAAAACTAATGTTGCTGTAACAAAATAAGCACCTGATATACCAAGAATTGCAATTAACAACCCACCTATAGCATGCCCGCCAATTGACGAAATGAGCCAGGTAGAAGAGTTGTATGAAATTGCATTTTGTAATTCTTCACGAGGTACTATAGCTGCAATCATACTGTTTGCAGCTGGGCCGGCAAAAGAACGGATAATACCTGTGCAAAATACAACTGATAATATTACACTTAGTTTTGTTGAATTGCTGAACTGAAAATAGGGGAGACTGATAATGGCAAGCATTAATCCGCAAAGTGTATAAAAAGCATAAGACCAAACAAGGATATTTTTTTTGTTATGCCTGTCAATATAATGCCCTGCAAATAATGCAGCAATTACAGCAGGAACAAACTCGGCAAGACCGGCAAACCCCACCATATATGTACTTGCTAAGTGAAATACCTGGTAAATTACAATTGTGGTTATCATTCGTAACCCAAGCACAAAAAACAAACGGGAAAATATAAAATGCCTGAATTCTTTGGTGAGCGTTTTGCTGATCATTTTTAAAAATTAAGGCAAAGTTATATAATGCTGCCCATCTTCATATTCCTTATCCAAAGCGCTTATAATGGTATTAAGATGCTCAGCATTACCCAGGAAATCGGCATTATTTGCATCAACATATAGTGTTTTTATGTTGTGCTGTTTTATGTATTGTGTATAAGTTTCCTGTAAAGTAAATAAATAATCGTTGGGTATGGCTTGTTCGTAGTTCCTGTTGCGTTTCCTGATATTTTCCTGTAATTTTTTTACCGGCGTATGCAGGTAAATAACAATATCGGGTTGTATAATTTGAGGATTAATGATATCAAAAAGTTTTTGATAAAGCCTGAATTCTTCTTCGGGCAAATTTACTTTGGCAAACAAGAGGCATTTTGTAAATAAATAATCAGATATGGTAATTGTTTGAAACATATCTTTTGTTTGTAACAGCTCTTTTAGTTGTTTATAACGCTCAGCCATAAAGAAAAGCTCCAACGGAAAAGCATATTGGGCAGGATCTTCATAAAACTTGGGTAAAAAAGGGTTATCAGCAAATTCTTCTAAAATCAGCCTGGCATTGTAATGTTTACTTAATAAATGTGCCAATGTAGTTTTACCGGCTCCTATATTTCCTTCAATGGTAACAAAATTATATTTCATGCAGTAGTATAATACAAACTGCAAAATAAGTGTAAACAGGTTTTATGGCATTAAAACTTTTTCACATCCAGCCTGTCGGTACAGTGTATAAGTAATTGATGTATTGTTTTGTTAATGATAGGATGAATAAATTGTGGTGAGAGTTCATTCATTGGCACCAGTACAAAACGCCTGTTTGGTATTTGTGGATGCGGTATGGAGATACCTTTTTCTTCAATAATTTCTTTGTTAAAAAATAAGATATCGATATCTATAATCCTGGGTGCATTTTTAACAGTACGTACCCTGCCCATTTTCTTTTCAATATTTAAAATAGTATGCATCATTTGCCTGGCAGATAATGCAGTTTCTACCACAACAACCTGGTTTAAAAAATCGGCTTGTTTAACATTGCCCCAGGCAGCTGTTATATACAGGCCCGATGATCGGGTTATTTTGCCAATTTCATTTTCTATATACTTAACGGCAATGGATAGTTGCTTTTTATTATTACCCATATTGCTGCCAAGTAAAAGATAAATTTTATTCATTTGAAAGTATATAGCCTTTCATCAAAAATAAATGGTTTTGAAGTTTTAATCTTCACCTTTTTAAAATCCCTGTGATTTGGATTAATTAAATAATTATGCTCTTCGGAAATAATTGCCGATGGTACTTGTAAAACCAGGTTTATATTGTTGTTGATAAACTCAGTCCCTATAAAAGCAGTATAGTCCTTGTCTTCAATCCAGTTAGGTTTTAGTTTATTTATACTTATTTTTTTTATAGATACATCGTCTGGTACATATATTGAAAGGATATGGTATAGTTTCTGAATATCATTAAAACCAATATGTACTAATAATTCCAGCGCACATAATGAAATATGCTCAGCAGTGTACAGCAGGCTGCTGCCTTGTTTATTCCACCGGGCACCTTTTAATTTGGCGCCAATGCCTGAAATGTCGTTTTTATAATGTGAATTAACTATCCTGTAAACTATCATGCAAATAGTCCATGTTGAATTCTGTGTAATTGTGTTAATATCCTTTCAATGCCACTTGCCGATGTTAAAGATTCAAAAGAGAGGTTCCCACCTAGCATATATGGGTTCCTCTTTAGCCAATTGTAAAAGTTTTCAACCTTTCCAAAAGTAAATGTGCCTTCTTTTAATACATTTTCTATTTGTAATGCACGTTCGGCATTGATAGGGGCAAAGCTTCCATTGTTTTTTGCATATCGTTGCAATGTACGTTCACTTACATGCAATATAGATGCCCATTCTGCTTGTGTAAAGGGTGCTTTATCGGCTATTTTTTTAAATTCTGAATAATTAAAATCTTTTACTTTTAAGGGTGAAATGACTTTAGTGCTCCTGTAAACAGGCATTGATTCTTCACCTTTTGATTGTGAAGTGGCTAATTTATTTACTGTATTTTTTTCTTTCTTTTTCATATATCCCGACAGATGTCGTACGAATATACGACAAATGTCGTTGCTTTCAAAATTTTTTTGATTCCTCATTAACCAATAGCTTTACGGCCTCAACAAGTTTTCTTTATGCAACAATATAGTCAGGTAAAGGCCATGCTGGCAATTACCAAAGCAAGCCTCAAAGCTATTTTCAGAAGTCCGTCGGCAGTAGCATTTAGTTTTGTTTTTCCTTTTGTTTTTATCCTTGTATTTGGTTTTATTGGTAACAATGGCAGGGCACCGGTTTTTAAAATTGTGATAGATAAAAGCAGTGATACTGCCAATGCATTTTATGATTCGCTCAAGGCAAGTTCAAATATTAAAATTGTGTCTTTTGCTAATAATGATGAGCTGCACGACAATATCATAAAAGGGAAAATTGCCGGCATTTTAAAAATATCCAAATCGCAAAGTAGTAATCATGAATACAGTTATACCTTAAAAAGTTCAAACGCAAGTGGTGATAAATGGCCGCAGTTATTGCCTGTACTCAATGCCATTGCTAACAAGATAAGTGATGTTAAATATGAAAATCGCCCCACTTATGCTGTGGCTGATTTTAATTACCAGCGTGATATTGAAACCGTGAGGGAATACAAGACCATCGATTTTATCCTTCCCGGGCAATTGGGCTTTTCATTATTAAGTTCAGGTGTTTTTGGTGTTGCATTCATGTTTTTCAACCTGAGGAATACTTTGGTTCTTAAAAGGTTTTTTGCCACACCTATAAGCCGCACTTATATTGTTTTGGGCGAAGCGTTAAGCCGGGTATTGTTTCAGTTACTTACGGCAATTGTTATTATCATTGCTGGCCGCTACTTGTTTGGTTTTACTTTGGTAAAAGGTTTTGTTACAGTTATTAATATGATGGTGCTTAGTTTTATCGGCTTATTGGTATTTATGGGCCTGGGTTTTATTGTTAGCGGACTGGCAAAGAATGAAAGCACTATTCCGCCTTTTGCCAACCTGCTTACTTTACCACAATTTTTATTGGGCGGCACTTTTTTTTCTGTAGATGTTTTTCCTAAATGGCTGCAGCCAATTTCAAACGCAATGCCGCTTACGCATTTAAATACAGCGCTTCGCAGCGTGGCTTTTGAGGGCCAAAATTTATGGCAGGTGCGTACAGAAATTGGTATTTTACTATTATGGGGCATTGCAGTTTATTTTGTTGCAATAAAAGTTTTTAAATGGGAGTAGCTTATGAATAAAAAGTTGATAAAAGGATTTTTTATTGTGTTAGCAGTGTTATTCATAATCATAACATTATTTTCATTGTTTATACCATCAAAACTGATGGTAACAAAAGCTGTTGTTATTAATGCAACTGCTGAAAAAGTGTATACGCAAATTAATAACCTGCAAAATTGGAAACACTGGCAGCCTGTATTCATGCACGATTCAGCCTCAATAAAATTTATTACAGATACAAATGGTATGAGTAATGAATGTGAATGGGGTGATGATGATTCTAAAAACAGGCTTATCATAACTGGTAAAAAAGAAAATACAGTTTTTATTACTTTAAAACGTGATGGTGAAAATGATGTGCTTAATACCATCAAGGTATTACCATTAGCCAATTCAATGCAGGTACAGGCTGAGTGGAATGTACTTATTAAACTGAAATGGTACCCATGGGAAAAATTTTATGGCATTTTTATGGAGAAACTTACCGGCCACGGTTACGAGGAAGCATTAAACAGTTTAAAAAAATATGTTGAAGAAAATCAGTAGGGGAAACTTATTTTTCCCATGCTTACCGGGATGATTTGCTTTGCCTGATTTTTAAAAACAAGATGATTGCCTGCCACACATTCATTGGCAAGCAATGCAAATAGTATGGCTTCTTTTGCATCTGGATTTATACCGGTACTTGCAGTGCTGTTGAAAATATATCCCGGCAATTGTATTTTTAGGTTATCCATCAATTTGGGATTGTGTATGCCACCACCACTTATAAAAATCTTTACACCTTTTTTTTCTTTTACACAAATACCAATGGCTGCAGCAATGGTATCGGCTGTAAACTTATTAAGTGTGGCCATGGTATCGGCAACAGGTAAATTTATGGTGCCAGTTTTCATTTTTGCATTTTGCAAATAAGCAAGGTTAAAAAGTTCGGGGCCGGTTGTTTTAGGGAAGTTAATATTAAAGAAAGCTGCTGACTTCAATTCATTAAGCAATTCAATATTAACCAAACCTGTATTTGCTACTGCTGCATTTTCGTCGTAAAATTTACCTGGAAATTGTTCCTGCATATATGCATCCATAATACAGTTGCCGGGGCCTGTATCTGTACAAATCATTTTGCCTTCTTCATGACCAGGCAGGTATGTGAAATTTGCAATGCCTCCTATGTTAAGTAATACCCTTTCTTCGCCTTGCTTTCTAAAAAGTAAATAATCGCCATAACCTGCCAGTGGTGCGCCTTCGCCGCCGGCAGCTATATTTTTTTGCCTGAAATCGCTAATGCAGATAACACCTGTAGCAACTGCCAGGTGATCGCCATCGCCAATTTGTAATGTAGCATTACCAAAATCCCGTAGCTTATGTAAACTTGCCGGTGCATGATAGATGCTTTGCCCGTGGCTTGCAATCAAATCAACCGAATCTTTGTTAATATTCCATTTGCGTAAACATTGATTAATTATGCCTGCATGTTGCAGTGCAATCCAGGAGTTTAGCAAAGTAAGTTTTTCAAGGTTAACTTCTTTTTTGCTGAAAACCGATCTTACTTCTTTTTTAAAATGATTCGTATAAGCAATACTATCAAATTGCAGAAGTTCCAATTTGGTTTCTATGCCGCTACCGCTAATGTTACATAAGGCAATATCTAATCCATCCAGCGAAGTACCGCTCATTAAACCGATTATAGTACGTTGTGGCTTACCGGCAATGTTATATAAGAGTTGGATATTGCTGTTCATCTTATTCTTTTATAAATTCCAGGTTGCGTTTTATCCCTTCAAACTTACTTCTTTTTAATGGTGAGTTTTTAAATATCGTTTTGAAAGATTCTTCAGTAAGTTCTTCCCAATCCTGCAAGGAAAAATTAAGCACTTGGGGTATTGCTTTAAAAGCTGTTTCACTATTGGGTTTCGAAAAACGGTTCCAGGGGCATACATCCTGGCATACATCACAACCAAACATCCAGTTTTCAAATTTTCCTTTCATAGCACCGGGTATCAGCGCATCTTTTAGTTCGATGGTGAAATACGATATACATTTACTTCCATCTATAACTTTATCGGGTAAAATGGCATCGGTGGGGCAATTATCAATACACCTGGTACAGGTGCCACAATAATCTTTCACAATTTCATTTTCATAATTTAATTCCAGGTCAACAATCAATGTAGCTATAAAAAAAAATGAGCCGTTTTGTTTGTTGATAAGATTTCCATTTTTGCCAATCCATCCTATACCGCATTTTTGTGCCCAGGCTCTTTCTAAAACGGGTGCGCTATCAACAAAACCACGGCCTTGTATTTCTCCAACCTGTTCTTTTAGCTGATGTAAAAATAATTTTAGTTTGGTTCTTATCACTTCATGATAATCTTTACCAAAAGCATATTTTGAAATTTTAGGAGCATTTAATTGTTGTTGATCTGTAGTAAAATAATTATAGAGTAATGTAATTACAGATTTTGCACCGGGTACAAGTTTTGATGGATCTATCCTGAGGTCGAAATAATTTTCCATGTATTGCATACTGCCATGCATATTTTTATTTAGCCATTGTTCCAGTCTTTTTGCATCTTCATCTAAAACTCCGGCTTTGGCAATGCCGCAGTAATCAAACCCTAGCTGTAAGGCTAATGATTTGATGTAACCTGTATTTTTTTCAATATGGGTCATTCGCCGGTATCTGAATCTTCAAGATGAAGTTTATGAAAAAAACGATGTGCAATGGGGGCAATCAAAATTCCGATGGTACTTATAAAAGCAACACCGCTGAATAAAGCATATATCGATGCAAAAACTTTTGCAGTATTTGTTAACTTAATACTACTGTCAATCATGGGTCCCATGCCACTTAATATCATAGATGCATTTAACAGGCTATCGTACCAGTCCAGTTGTGGTATAGTTAATTTATACCCCAACACTCCAATTAGTAAACAAATGGCCATGATGACTAATCCAACTACAGCATTTCTCCAAAGCCTTTTATAAAATACGGCAACCGGCGCTAATTTTCCTTTTTTATGAGCAGGCATAATTTATTTTATATAAAAATACAAAGCCCTGCAGTAAATGCAGGGCAAAATTTATAAATGCTAATTAAAAATTTATATCATAGCCCAAAGTGCCAATAAGTTCAAAATAACCAAAACTGTGCCTTGCCCGTATGCCTTTTATTGCATTGCTATTGCTTAATGCATTCAGGTATTTTACATAACCCGATTTGCCGGTAAACTCAAAGAAAATTTTTTTTAGTGGATAAAGCCTTATGCCTGCTTCGGCGCTAATATTATATCCGGCAATATGAAAGTCGTTGTTAAGCCTGTCGCCTTGCCAGGTAAAATCTGTACGGGGTATATTAATGCCGGCGCCTGCTTTCCAAACAAAACTAAGCAAGGGGCTTTTGCTGTGCATTTTCATTACCAGGTTTTGTTGCTGCACATAATTAAAATGAAGCCAGTTTGCGCCATCGGTATGTTCAAAATGAAGAAAAGTTTGTGGGTTCAGTGTACTGTCGCCATTAACAGCCACACCATTAATGTTTCCGGTAACTTTTACTGTTTGCCAATCGGTAACAATATATTTAGCATGGTCAAAATTCAATTCAATAGCCCTTGAGTGTTTCCTGTTTAGGTAAAACCCTATGCGGTAATTGTATTGTGGTATCGAAACATCAAGCGGTTCTTTATAAATGGCATCCATATCGGGCCTGTCCATTGCTTTTGCATGGTGCAATGTAAAATTGTTGCCATTGGGCATTGTAAAATGAATATTGCTTTTAGTGTACCATTCGGTATTATAGCCCCATTGAATATACATGCCCGATAACGACCTGCGTTTTTTTTGTGCATTTACAGATAGGGTAATTAGGCCTAATGCAGTAAGGGTAATGGCTTTTTTAATCATAAAAATGGTTAGGGCAACAAAATTACATAAACCTGCAACATTTACATATAAATTATATTAAGACTGCATATGCGGCAGAACTGGTAAATGTAAAATGCCATAATAACCTGTATATCCCTTTGGTTTAAGTTTTGTAATTAAAAATGTAAATTTTAAAATAATGAGTTTACAAAACTTAACAATAAAATCGCAGGAGGTGCTACAGCAGGCGCAACAAATTGCATATAATGCTGCCAGTGCCAATATTGAAACAGAACATATTCTTAAAGCATTACTCAATGACAAGGATTCGCCTGTTGAGTACTTACTTAAAAGAAATGCAGTAAATGTTTCTTATGTAGATGATAAATTGGATGCTGCCATGGCAAAATTGCCAAAAGTTTCAGGCAGAGAGCCTGCCCAATCATTAAGCCGTGATGCAAATAATGTATTATTAAGGGCTACTGCTACCTTAAAAACTTTCCAGGATGAGTTTGTAAGTGTTGAACATTTACTGCTTGCATTGCTTCAGGGTAATGATAACACTTCAAAAATTTTAAAAGATGCAGGCCTTACCGAAAAAGGGCTGGTTGCAGCTATTAAGGATTTAAAAAAAGGGTCAACCGTTTCATCTCAAACTTCCGAAACACAGTTTAATGCTTTAAACAAGTATGCAAAAAACTTGATAGAGTTGGCAAGAGCCGGGAAATTGGATCCGGTTATTGGAAGGGATGAAGAGATAAGAAGAACTTTGCATATCCTTAGCAGGAGAAGTAAAAACAATCCAATTTTAGTGGGCGAACCCGGTGTGGGTAAAACTGCTATTGCCGAAGGCCTTGCTATGCGAATTGTAAATGGCGATGTACCGGAAAATTTAAAATCAAAAATTATATATGCACTTGATATGGGCTTGCTAATTGCCGGCGCCAAATATAAAGGTGAATTTGAAGAACGATTAAAATCGGTGGTTAAAGAAGTAACCGCAAGCGATGGGCAAATTATTCTTTTTATAGATGAAATACATACCCTTGTGGGTGCAGGTGGAGGCGATGGCGCTATGGATGCTGCAAATATTTTAAAACCTGCATTGGCAAGAGGAGAACTAAGGGCGATAGGTGCTACCACATTAAACGAATACCAGAAATTTTTTGAAAAAGACAAAGCACTTGAACGCCGTTTTCAAAAAGTGATGATTGATGAACCATCAGTAGAAGATACAGTATCAATTTTACGTGGATTAAAAGACCGGTACGAAACTTACCATCATGTTTTAATAAAAGACGAAGCCATTATTGCGGCTGTTGAATTATCTAATAGATACATCACCGACCGTTTTTTGCCTGATAAGGCCATTGATCTTATTGATGAAAGTGCAGCCAAATTAAGGCTTGAGATGAACAGTATGCCCGAAGAGTTGGATGAACTGGAAAGAAAAATCCGTCAACTGGAAATAGAGCGTGAAGCCATTAAAAGAGAAAATGATGAACAAAAATTAAAACAACTTAATACCGATATATCAAACCTGTCAGTTGAAAGAGATACGTTTAAAGCTAAATGGCAACAAGAGAAAGAGGTTGTTGAAAAAATTCAAAATGCTAAAGTTGAAATTGAAAACTTAAAACTGGCTGCAGATAAAGCCGAGCGTGAAGGCGATTATGGAAAAGTGGCTGAAATACGCTATGGTAAAATTAAAGAACAGGAAAAAATTGTGGCCGATTCAACTTCTCAACTATTAGATAATTCCGAAAAAAGACTTTTAAAAGAAGAGGTTGATGCAGAAGATATTGCCGAAAATGTAGCAAAAGCTACCGGTATTCCTTTAACGAAAATGATGCAAAGCGAAAAGGTTAAGTTATTGCTTTTAGAGGATGAACTGCATAAAAGAGTAGTAGGGCAGCAGGAAGCTATTGAAGCGGTATCGGATGCTATAAGGCGTAGCAGGGCCGGCCTGCACGATCCCAAAAAGCCAATCGGTTCATTTATTTTCCTGGGAACAACAGGTGTGGGCAAAACCGAACTGGCAAAGGCGCTTGCCGACTACCTTTTTGACGATGACAGTATGATGACAAGGATTGATATGAGTGAATACCAGGAAAAACATACCGTGAGCCGGCTTATTGGCGCTCCTCCAGGTTATGTGGGTTACGATGAAGGCGGACAATTAACAGAAGCAGTTAGGCGCAAACCATACAGCGTAATATTGCTAGATGAAATTGAGAAAGCACATCCTGACGTTTTTAACGTACTTTTGCAGGTATTGGATGATGGCAGGCTAACAGATAATAAGGGTCGTATTGTAAATTTTAAAAATACGATTATTATTATGACCAGTAATATGGGTAGCCAAATCATACAGGAGAACTTTGAAAATATAACAGAAGAGAATAAGGATGAAGTGGTATCGAGAACCAAAATGGAAGTGATGGCCCTTTTAAAACAAACCATCAGGCCCGAATTCCTGAATCGTATTGATGAAGTAATCATGTTTCAACCTTTACTGAAGGAAGAGATTAAGGGCATCATCAAATTACAGTTAGAAAGTTTAAAAAACCTAGTTGCCGAAAACGGTATCAACTTACAGTTTAGCGAATATGTGTTAGATTTTTTAGCCGAAAACGGGTTCGACCCACAATTTGGAGCCAGGCCGCTTAAGCGCCTGATTCAAAAAGAAATCATCAACCAGCTTAGTAAAAAGATACTGGCAAATGATATTGATAAAACAAGGCCTGTATTAGTTGATGTATTTGATGGTACAGTAGTTTTTAGAAATGAAATTGTAAAAGAGAAAGAAAAAAAAGTAAAATAAACAATTCAATTGTTGAGTTGTTATAGTTAAACAGGTAAAAAAAGAACAGGTATGGCAACTAAAGTAAAAGATGTAGCAGAGGTTATTCCTCCGCAAGATGTATATGTTGGAAATCCGCATGCACCGGTAACGCTGATGGAATTTGGAGAATACGAAAGCGAAGACTGTGCTAAAGCAAACGAAGTGGTGAAAAAACTGTTAGATGAGTTTGATGGTAAAATTAGGTTCCAGTTCCGTCATTTTCCTTTAACCAAGATACACCAACGATCGATGAAAGCTGGTGAAGCCGCCGTAGCTGCATCGCAGGTAGGTAAATTTTGGGAAATGCACAATATAATGTTCGAAAACCGCCGGCAGTTGGGCACCACCAGTTTAAAACTATACAGCAAGGAAGCCGGTGTAGAAAATAAGCATTTTCTTGATGATCTAATTAACTCAACCTATGGTTGGCAGGTACGTAACGATTTAAATGAAGGTATTGAAAAAGGTGTAAGGGAAGTACCGGCATTTTTTGTAAACGGACAAAAAGTAACCGGTAAACCTACATTTGAAAACTTAAGCAAAGACATTGTATCGGCGCTAAAGAAAACAAAGAAAAAATCACCGACAAAACAAAGAGCCTAATTAAACTTAAAAGCCCCTTAAAAAAACAGGGGCTTTTTTGTGTTTAATTTGATTTGTCTCGTTTGGATTTGGTATTATCGATATGCAACTATAGACAATTCATCAGCCTAATTTAGTACTTAAGATTAAAAATAGCATTCGGTTGAGCATTTAACATAAAGCCTAGATATAGCTGATACCATGTTTATGGTTCGTTGTTTCTATTCAACAAGCTTTTTTAATCCGGCTACTACAATCGCCCAATTCTCTACAGAATGTTTGGCTTTTTCTTCATCATAATTGGATTGTGTAATGGTGAGTTCTGTTCCTGCTTCAATGGATTTTACTTCGTAAGTAACCAAAAGATAATTTTCGGGCTTGTCTTCCAAGCCACTCCAACTACTTAAATAGCTATAAGAAAGTTTATTGTTTGGTATAAACTCTAAAACTTTTCCTTTGTCAATATATTTTGTTCCTTCATAATCTCCCGTCCATAAAATGGAACTACCAATTTTCCAATCTGTTTCCTGACTTGAACCAAAGAAATATTGTTTTATAATTTCTGCATTTGTCAACGCTTCCCACACTTTTTCTACTGATGCGTTAATGGTTGTTTTGTAGGTGCTTAAGTTACCTGTTACCATATTTAATTTTGTTTTATTGTTAAGTTGTTGTTACTGGCAATTTTCAAAATACGCAGTTTATTATATTGCTGTAAAAGTAATGAAGCTACATTATACGGAATGTTAGCAAGAAACATTAAAAATCCTAAAAGAATTATCCCTTGTGTAAATGCGTATATAGACGAAAGCATAAAGAAAACAAAACACATCCAATGAAAACGTTCATTCATAGCAATAGTACTGAGATACTGTGTGGCTTGCCGTGCATCTTTTATCATCCTGCTACTTTTATTAAACCAATTAGCCCAACGTCCGTCTTGTACAAACTGTTGTATAAATTTAACTCCCCATTTTTCATATTGCCTACGGTTTTGGAAAAAGTTAAGGTTTTCAATTATTTTTTTGGGAAGAAAAGCCACAAGAAAAGCAATTATTAAAAAGATATACCACCATATATCAAGCCCATGTTTATACCAATACCACACTATAGGGGTAAAACATAATCCCGTCCAAAAGATGTTTAGTATTTGATTGACAAGTTGTTTCTTCATTCTGAGTTTATCTCTTGATAGTAGTATTGTTGCTTTACAATAACCACTAGCAAAAATATTCGCATTTATTCACCATCAACTATTTCGCCATAATCAATCAACAGTTCTTCACCTTTCTTAATATCTCTTATTGCTTCAAAAAACTCTCCTTCATTTATCGAAATAATGTTAGGAGTATCAGAATGATTAAGAAAATTAACCAGGTCCATCTTTTTAAAGCCATAATCCGGTACAAAATAATCACGCTCATCATACAGGCAATAGTTTTCTATCAAAGCTTTTGCATGTGCAGGCAGTGCTGCTACTTCATTTTTTGAAATATTAATCCATTTTTCTTCATCGTTTGGTTTAGTAAACATGCTACGGCAGCCTTTTGGTATATCTTGTATAGCAAATACACCAATGCCTTCAATGGGCGAAGGCCTAATCATCACCCAGGTATTTGCAGTTAGCTCTTTTAGCAGTTCATCTTTTGTCATGTTTTATGTTGAATATAACCTTGTACAATAAAATATTGGGCGGCACAGTAGGTAAGCATTATCAACAGCCCCGAATAGGGTAAAGCCGTATAAAATTTATTGACGGCCAGTAAAGAATCGGAAATAACAAAGGCCAATGCTCCGGTTATATAACAAATTGCAGCATTATTGTTTACCCTGTTATAAATGTGCATACTGCAAAGTAACATACAGCAGATAACCGCAGCATAAACAACTACAGGAATTTTTAAATTACCTAAATGAGGAAACAATTGCCAGGTAAGTGTTATGCCATACATTGCAACCAGCGCAGGCAGGAAACGATACTTTTTAAAGAGCGAAGTTTGTTTTGGCCTAATCTTTAAAAAATAAATGATATAAAAAATATGCGTAGTTAAAAAACTTATTAAACCTAATATAAAAAAAAGTGTATGCCTGTTCTCAAACAGCAGTAATATATCTCCCAGCCATGAAAAAAACAAACCGGTAAGTAGTAAAGATTTATTGGGTACTTTAGAAACCGTTAGCCATAACAAAACCATCAATGCCGGCATCAACAGGGGTTTAACCATATAGTGCAACAGTTGGCTATTTGTTGCAATGCTTATAAGGTCTATAATAGTTGCAATGCAAAATATATAAACCGTTATTTTTTGTTTGGGTTGAAGCATGTGGTAGGGTATTGTCAAAAATTTATTTTAACTCAATAAATGCCTTTCCCGAAAAATAAAAACTGTTCAACGAATCTTTAACGTACGTTGTATCAGAAAGTGACAGGTTGAAAGGCTCGGCAAGTGTATAGTTAAGCGAATCTTTTTTATACATGATAACCGTATGCCCCCGGGTTATAAGTTTTTTCATTCTTGCAGCAGCTAAAGCCGAATCGGGTGTTACCATAAATACCACTTTAAAAGTATAGGGGCTTGCTGGAGTTGTTGTATTTGTTGTGGTTGCGGCAACAGATAATGTTGTGTCGGGCTTTTGTTGTGCTGTGTTTTTTGAACTGTCGTTGTCTGGCACTGCCGGTTGTACATTAACTATTTCGGTTTTGTTTTTTTTGTGGATGAAAAAATACCAAACAGTACTGGCAATAAGCGCTGTTGTAACCAGTAGCGCTGTAATCAATAATCCTTTCTTTCTGTTGGGTATAGTTTTGTTTTGCGATGCAAATGAAATAGAAGGCTCTTCCAAATCTTCTTTATGAATATTTACAGGTGCAATAGTTTCAGTTTTTGGGGCAAAATTGGTTCCTTGCGTAAAAACAAACTCTCCCTGTTGATTTTTCAATAGTGTTCCTATGCCTTCTAATTTAAATGGTTTACCTATGTTTAAAAATTGCTTACCAAGTTCAAGAAATGAGTCCAGGTCGCCGGAAGCAAGTTGTTTCATTTTGCCACTATGCCAAGCTATAAAATCAATAAGGGCAGTATCTTCTGTTGCCCGTTGATTGTATTGAAAGGATATGGCATTTTCAGGTATATGAAAATCCTTATCGGTTTCTTTAGGCATAACAAAATCGGGAGATAACGTAAAAGTGCCCATACCTTGTAAGGTTACTTCTTTTGCGTTGTAAAAATGTTGAACCAGCAGTTGTTCTATTTTCATCAGGATAAAAGTTAAGGATAACAAACCTACAAGATATTCGCTACATATCAAAGTACTGCATAATTGTATTAATTTTGCTACATGCTTACTGAAAAAGAAAAACAGTTCATAACACGCTGGGAGCAGGTTAGGGAAAAGGAAGGTTCAGTACTGGCAAAACTTTTATACGGTTTGCCGATGGCTATGTTATTTGGCTTGCCAATCTTATTATTTATTGCTGTAGTTTATTTTGTTTCGCCCGATTGGTACACAAAGGTTTCAAACAGGCTGTCGAGTTCCTTAGGAACAATTTTTATTGCGGTTTTTATTTGCATTCTTTTTTATGCATATTTCAGGATGCATTATAAATGGGAGATGAATGAACAGCTTTATCATGAATTGAAACGTAAAGCCAATAAGGAAGAAGAAACAACAAAAAAATAGTTTACAATTATTAAAAACATAAATCAATTTTACAAAATGCTGAAAAGAATAGTTTTTATCCTACCTGTCATTTTTCTTATTGCTGGCTGTTCAAAACCAGATCCAAATGAATGTCAATATACCGAATCGTCGGTAACAGCGCCTGCTTCAGAAGTTCAAACATTGCAGGCATATTTAACTGCCAATAATATTACGGCAATTCAGCATTCAAGTGGTCTTTTTTACCAAATATCTAATCCCGGGGCTGGGGCTACTGCATCTGTTTGTTCAAATGTTACCGTAAAATATTCCGGCTATCTTTTAAGCAATGGAACAAAGTTTGATGAAAACCTAACCGGTGTTACGTTTCCATTAGGTTCATTAATTATTGGCTGGCAAAAAGGAATTCCTTTAATTAAACCAGGTGGTTCTATTACCCTTTACCTGCCGCCTTCTTTAGCTTATGGTAACAATGCAATAGGAACCATCCCGGCAAATTCATATCTTATGTTTGTTATTCAATTAGACAGTGTTCAGTAATTACAACCATTAAAATTTTATACTGTGGCACAGCACGAAGCCATTTCGGTATTTGATATGTTTAAAATTGGCGTTGGCCCCAGCAGCAGCCATACACTTGGCCCCTGGCGGGCAGCGCAGCGTTTTATACAATCATTAAATGATAAAGAATTACTACAGCAGGTAAAAGAACTTCGTGTGCTGTTATATGGCTCATTGGCTAAAACAGGGGTAGGGCATGGTACCGATATTGCCGTACAACTTGGTTTATGTGGCGAAGACCCTGTTAGTTTTGATGTAAATAATATTGATGCCCGTATCAGCGATATCAGGACAATGAAAAAATTAATCCTGTCGGGTAAGCATGAAATTGATTTTGATCCGGCAGAGGATATAGAGTTCCTGATGAGCGAATCATTGCCTTTTCATCCTAATGCTTTAAGTTTTTTGGTAACCCTTCAAAACGAAAACAGTTTTGCTGAAACTTTTTATTCTGTAGGAGGCGGTTTTGTAATAAAAGAAGGGGAGTCTGAAGCGGCTACATCTGGTGTTAGTTTGCCTTTCCCCATCAATACTTCGGCCGAACTATTGCATTGGTGTATGAAAACAGGAATGAATATAAGTGATGTGGTTTTAGAAAATGAAAATGCCTGGCGCAGCGAAAAAGAAACCAAAGAAGGCGTACTTAATATATGGCGTGTGATGAAGGAATGTATTTATAAAGGTTGTCATACTGAAGGAATTTTACCCGGAGGGTTACAGGTAAAAAGAAGAGGTGCCGGTTTAAATAAACGATTGATGAAGGGTAAGGTATATAATGATTACGATAGTTGGTTACAGCAAATTAAAATTGGTGGCGATAATTTCAATTATATACTAGATTGGGTAAGTTGTTTTGCATTGGCTGTAAACGAAGAAAATGCAAGTTTTGGCAGGGTAGTAACTGCACCTACAAATGGCGCAGCAGGTGTAATACCAGCTGTGTTACAATATTATATTGCTTTTTGCGGAGGCGATACAGAGGAAAAAATTATCCAGTTCCTGTTAACGGCATCAGAAGTGGGAAGTATATTTAAAAAAGGCGCCACTATTTCTGCAGCAATGGGAGGTTGCCAGGCAGAAATTGGTGTTAGCAGTTCGATGGCTGCTGCTGCACTAACAGAATGTATGGGCGGCACTCAAAAACAAGCATTGATGGCTGCAGAAATAGCTATGGAACATCACCTGGGTATGACGTGTGACCCTATTGCCGGATTGGTACAGGTACCCTGTATTGAAAGAAATACAATGGGTGCAATAAAAGCCATAACTGCAAGTCAACTGGCTATGCAAAGTTTACCGGATTATGCAAAAGTTTCTTTGGATAGTGTAATAAAAACTATGTGGGAAACTGCTTTGGATATGAATTATAAATATAAAGAAACAGCTGATGGTGGCCTGGCAGTGAATGTGCCACTTAGCCTGAGCGAATGTTAAATTATTATATGCATTAATAAATACAATAGAAATTAAATACCATACTTTCTTTTGATATCTCTTTCCGAATCTCTTTGTTTGATGGTTTCCCTTTTATCGTAATGTTTTTTGCCTTTTCCTAAACCAATCTCCAGCTTAAAATAACCCGATTCGGCAAGAAACAACCTTAATGGAATAATGGAATAGCCTTTTTCCTTTATCTTGCTCTCCAGTTTTTTTAATTCTTTTTTAGTCAGCAATAGTTTTCGTTCCTGCATCGGTTCATGATTGTGATAAGTGCCAAAAGCATATTCTGAAATATGCAGGCTCTTTATATAAAGTTCTCCCTTGTGAAAAATGCAATAGCTATCGTTGAAACTTGCTTTGCCGGCACGCAATGATTTTATCTCGGTACCACTAAGTACCATGCCGGCAATATAGGTCGATTCAAAAAAATATTCGTGATGTGCCTTTCGGTTTGTTAGTTCCAAAATTTTTTTTGGCAAAGGTATTGCCTTTGAATTTTATTATGCAGAATTGGAAGTTATTTTATAATGGTAACATAGCCGGTAAATGGTTCCCTGCCATCTCCCGGTTCTATTATATAAAAATAAGTATCTATGGGCAATGGCTTGCCTTTATATGTGCCATTCCAGGGTTTATAAACGCCTTTGCATTCAAATACAAGCTGGCCGGCACGGGTAAATACCTGTGTATGGTTATTCTTATATTCATTAAGAAATTGAATCTCCCAAAAATCGTTGATACCATCATTGTTGGGTGTAAAAGTATTGGGTATCCTTGGTATTTTTAAAACATCAACAAACATTTCGTCGGTAGCCGAACAACCACCTGCTGTTGTTACAGTAAAAGTATAGGTGATATCATCTTTTGCATCAATACAAGTTGGTTTTAAAATCGTTGTATTATCAAGGTATAAAGGAGGCAACCAGGTATATTGCTGGTTTACCCCTGTTGCTGTTGCATCAATTGTTATCCTGCCACCTTCAAGCATAACCCTGTCGGGGCCTGCATTTGCAACAGGGTAGGGGTTTACTGTAAGTGGTTTTGTAAGCAGGTTACTTTTACAACCATGGCTGTTAATTGTATATAAACTTATATTGTAAGTATTGGTATTAGGATAAGTATAAGTAAATGTTGCAGAATCTTTTGTTATACCATTCCCCAAATTCCAATTCCATTGCACGGTAATGCCATCCATGCTGTTTGTTGAATCGGAAAAAAATATTGCATCGCCCAGGCAAACATCAGTTTTACTTAATTCAAAGGCAGTAATGGGTTGTGGATGTATTGTATTTACAATAATACTTGTATCATTAGTACAACCCATATTACTAGTAACCTGCAGGTTAACATTAAATGGCCCAGTATCTGTATAAATATGTGTGGGAGATTTTAATGAAGAAAAATTATTGCTACCACTAAGTGTATCGCCAAAGTTCCATAAGAAACGAAAACTATTTTCGGTACCATCTGTTATGGTTGACAGGTTTGAAAAACTAACTACTGCATTGGGCAAACAAACCGATGGAGGGAAACTAAAATCTACATCAGGTTTTGGAGCAATAGCAAATGCAATTTGCGAGCCTGCTACAGATGGCGTATCACATTCGCTTAAAATTGTATTTCCATCAGAGCCATATTGTAATATAATTTTAAAATTTCCGGGCAGATTTATAGTAGTATTAAAGTAAACGGCAATTTGCTTTGTTAATCCGCTTACACAATTAATTGGCAATGCGCTACTGATGGTAACCGGGTATGGGCCTGTGATGATAAAATCTGAACCATCGGCAGCAACAGAATTACATTTGATATTATTGGGAAAAATCAATAACAATGAATCGGTACTGCATTTATTGTTAATTAGGCTATCCATTGGTACAGGTGTAGGCGATAATACATTAAAAGGTACCGATTCGCCGGCGGGTACTTCATTATCGCAAAGGTCAAGTAAGGTATTTGAATCTGACCCGTTTTTTGCTACCAGGTTATAATTACCAAATGGTAAAGAATTGCTGAAGGTTATTAAAACAGAATCCATATCAAAACCTGTAGCACACCCAAAACCTACAGCGCTGGTAATGGAAGCAACAGGTGGGCTTAATATAAAGTCTGATCCATCGTTTGCAAGGCTGCTGCATTTCATGCGTTTGTTTAGTTTTACTAACACCTGGCTGCCATCACAAGTTGTATTTTGTGCTAAAGCAATATGAGGCGGTAAGGTATCGGTAATAACTGCAGTACCACCACCAAATGATAATGCATAGCCGTGTTGTGAATCGGAAAAATGGCTTACTAAAAGTAAGTAATTGTGGCCTTGTGTAATAAAAGGGCTATTTGCAAAAGTAGATAACATTGCTTCGGGAGCTGAAGCACATTGTATATAATTTAAACCGGTATCAGAAGCGCCTGTTGGGCCATAAGTGCCTGCCCAATTGCCGGTAACAATTAAACTGCTATCGGTAAAAACATCGTTAGGATTATGGCCTGTAACATCGTACAATTGCCAGTCATAGTCTTCATCAAAAATATTAGGAGTAATAGTAAAACTTAATGTTCCGCTTTTAAAGCAGGTAAATTTGTACCAAAAAGGGTTTCTATCCATGTACGACGAATCATTGCTTGCAGAACATCCCGGAACGTATATTAACGATGACCTGCAGAGAGGAACACTATCCTGCAAAAAAACAGCAGTACCACAAACAGGAAAAGCAGTAGATGGAGTTTGGCCAAGCATGCTGCAGGGGATTTGAGCAAATACACTGCTCGCCTGCATATAAAATATAAATATAATTACCCTTTTTAGCAGCATGTTTAAATTCATTATACTGCTGCAGGTAAAAATTATTAAATTAATATTGCAGCAGATTTAGCCTTTAAAGAGACTTAACAAGTTACCCAATTTTTCACGTAAGTCTTTACGGTGAACAATAAAATCTAAGAAACCATGCTCCAGTAAAAATTCACTGCGTTGAAAACCTTCGGGTAAATCTTTTTTAATTGTTTCTTTAATTACCCTGGGGCCGGCAAATCCTATAAGTGCGCCCGGTTCGGCACAAATTACATCACCAAGCATGGCAAATGATGCGGTAGTACCACCAAATGTTGGGTCGGTACAAAGGGAGATATAAGGGATTTTTTTATCGCTGAGTTGAGATAATTTGCCAGATGTTTTTGCCAGTTGCATTAATGAAAATGCACTCTCCATCATCCTGGCGCCACCGCTTTTATTTATTATCATAAACGGGTAGTTGTGTTGTATGCAATAATCACATGCACGGCTAATTTTTTCACCCATCACACTGCCCAGGCTACCACCTATAAATTCAAAATCCATGCAGGCAATAACTAATGGATGGCCCATTATTTTTCCATCTGCTACGGTCATTGAGTCGTGAATACCTGTTTTTGTGTATGTTTCTTTAAGGCGTTGTTCGTAAGGTTTTAAATCAACAAAATGCAGATAATCTTTTGATTTAATGTTGGCAAATAGTTCAGTAAAAGTGCTGTCGTCATAAAGAATTTGAAAATACTCCTGGCTGCCAATCCTGTGATGGTAATCGCATTTTGGGCATACAAATTTATTTTCGGCAAGTTCAGAAACAGTACAGGTGTATTTGCACGACGGGCATTTTGACCACAACCCTTCGGGTGCATCTTTTTTATCTTTTGTAGATGTTAAGATGCCCTTTTTCATCCGCTTAAACCAACTTGACTTTAATTGTTCTTCGGCATTTTGTTCGCCCGCAAGGTTGGCATCAAAATCTTCCTGTTGCATACTTAAAATTTCTCTTTAGGTATTTGGGTTGATAATCTTATCAGGGTTGGAATAATTTCCATAAGGCACAAAGTACGCAAAGATTTTGAGCATTACATATTTTGATGCCTTATGGAAACAAAATAATGATTAAGCTATTGTAATATCGTTGTCTAAATAAACGTCCTGGATAGTATTAAGTAACTCAACACCTTCTTTCATTGGCTTTTGAAATGCCTTGCGCCCACTGATGAGGCCCATACCACCTGCCCGTTTGTTTATTACAGCAGTAGTTACTGCTTCGGCTAAATCGGTAGCACCTTTACTTTCGCCACCGCTGTTAATTAAACCCACACGGCCCATATAACAATTAGCTACCTGGTAACGGCAAAGGTCGATAGGATGATCGGTTGTTAATTTTGAATACACAAGCGGAGAGGTTTTGCCATGTTTTGTAGCATTGTAACCGCCATTATTGGTAGGTAATTTTTGTTTAATGATATCGGCCTGTATGGTAACGCCAAGATGGTTTGCCTGCCCGGTTAAATCTGCAGAAGCATGGTAATCTACACCATCAATTTTAAAACCGCTATTGCGCAGGTAACACCAAAGTACAGTTGTCATACCCAGTTCGTGAGCTATTTCAAATGCAGTTGATACTTCCTGTATTTGTCGTGTGCTTTCATCACTTCCAAAATAAATGGTAGCGCCAACGGCAGTTGCTCCCATATTCCATGCATCTTTTACTTTACCAAACATTACCTGGTCGAACTTGTTAGGCAAACTTAAAAATTCGTTGTGATTTATTTTTACCATCATTGGTATTTTATGTGCATACTTACGGCTAACAATGCCCAGTACGCCATAGGTAGATGCCACTGCATTGCATCCGCCTTCAATAGCCAGCTTTACTATGTTTTCAGGGTCAAAATATATAGGGTTGGGTGCAAATGATGCTCCGGCGCTATGTTCAATACCCTGGTCAACCGGTAATATGGATACATATCCTGTACCACCTAAGCGGCCATGGTTTAATATATTCTGTAAACTTATTAATGTTTGATTGTTTCTGTTACTATTTTTCCAAACCTCGTCAACATGGTTAGGGTTTGGATGGGTTATATCATTTTTTGAAATGGTTTTACATTCATGGTTCAACAGGCTATCGGCCTGGTTGCCCAATAATTCTGCAATTTTTTTATTAGCCATATTAGTTTGGTTTTTGGCAAATTTAGTATAAAATGTATTGAAAGAGTAGTTAAACGGATAATTTATACCATTAAAATACCCCAAAAAAATGCATTTGAAAAATGAGTTAAAAACTCAATTATTATATCAAAATTGTGCGGTATTTAATAGCCTGGAATTACTTTATTAACAGCGTTGATGATAGTTGTAAAATAAGCAGGTGATTTTAGTAACCTGCTTCCGTACCAGCTAAACATTTCACCATCAACCAGCATAATTTTAGTTGTTGGCAATTGTTCCGTTAATTCTTCAATATGTTTTTGTTTAAACGGATAAGGTTCGCTTGACAATAACAGTAGTTGGCAATTGGCTTTCTTAATTTCTTCAATATTTACCTGAGGATATCTTGTATTAGTTGCAAATACGTTTTTAAAACCGCAAAAGGTAAGCATATCATTAATAAAAGTATTGCTTCCTACAGCCATAAAAGGATTTTTCCAGATAAGGTATGCTGTACGCATTGGATGAGTAAGGACTGGTATTTGTGCAAAGTTTATTTTTACCTGCTTTATTAATTCTTTTGCCTCTTTTGCTTTTTGAGCCAGGTTGCCAATATCTTCAATCATTTGTAAAGCATCTTGCAGGTTGTTTACATCGGTAAGCCAGATGGGGTAATAGTTTGCTAATTGTTCAACCTGTTCCTGTGTATTTTCTTCCTTATTGGCAATTATTAAATCGGGGGTAAGTTCCTTTACCTTTTTAATATTGATTGTTTTTGTACCGCCAATTTTAGTTTTTGATTTATACCATTCAGTTGGATGTACACAATATTTGGTTATGGCAATGGTTTCCTCTTCCAGGTTAAAATAATGTAGCAATTCGGTTTGCGAGGGAACCAGTGATATTATCCTTTTTGGGAAAAAGCCAGGTTGAGATGAACTATTTAAAATCATTGGTTAAAAATAATGCTAGTATTTGTTTACTGCATAAAAAAACTTCCATAGCGTTACTATGGAAGTTGAAAAATTTAACCAGCCAAGCACATGGGCAGGTTTTTCAGGATTTTTAGGTTGGATCTTCTTTCGTAAGGGGGTTACCTTATATGGCAGAGGTTCCAATTAATAATTTATCCTGGTTTCAGTGTTTTTCATTTTCGCCATCATCGCTTTTTAGGGCATAGGCAGGATTTTGGTTTTCTTTGGTTTTTCTGCCATCATCGCTTTTTATAGCATAGGCAGGATATTGGTTTTCTTTGGTTTTGCCATCGTCGCTTTTTAAAGCATAGGCAGGATTTTGGTTTTTTCTTTGGTTTTTCGTCCATTGTTGTTTTACAACTATGGTAGGATATTATTATTAAAATTTAAAATAGAAGTTGACTGATATCGGATTGTCTTAGGTGCTTCACAAACATTGGATACAATTCTATTGGTTTTAATCAGGATTTTGGATAATGATTGATATTTGAATTCCTATCAATCAACTTCTGATACAAAGATGCAATAGATTATAATTAAAAAACAGAGCGAATATGCTCTATTTTTTGTGTATTGATATTACTCTGTAAATAGTAAGTATCCAGTATTGTTAATAGTGCTGTTACGAAGAAATGTATCGTAATTTTACGTTTTAGTTGAATGCAAAAAATGCACAAAAAAATAATGCTGCATCAATAAAATGCAGCACTATGTTAAGTTTTAAGGCTTTCGTAATTTAACTATACTATTATTTAGTGAGGCTTTGTATTATGTCGTATTTGGTTACAATATGCAGGGTGCCACTATCATCTTTACTTAAAACAGCACCATTTTCTTTTGTTATAAAACTACTCAATCTTTCAACAGGTGTATCAAAAGCTACTTCTGGATAAGGTTTTTCCATTACCGATGCAATTGTTTCTGATTTTATATCTGGATTACTCAATATTTTATTAAACAAGCCCCCGGCCGAAATGGCGCCCACACTGGTTTCTGCTTCCATCACAGGGATATTTTCTATATCATATTTCTTCATTAACTCAATAGCTTCTGCAACAGTATTTTCTTTATTAAGGCTGATAAGGCGTTGTGCCCCACGGCCGCCTACCAGGTCTTTAAATGTTTTTACTTCTAAAAATCCCCTTTCAAGCATCCATTGATCATTATATATTTTACCCACATACCGGCTGCCATGGTCGTGAAATATCAAAACCACTACATCATCTTTTGTAAGTTTTTCTTTTAGTTGCATAAGCCCCTGTAAACAACTTCCTGCACTATATCCTATAAAAATTCCTTCTTCTTTAGCAATACGCCTGGCCATTACAGCACCATCCTTGTCTGTAACTTTGGTAAACTCATCTATAAACTGCATATCGTAATTTGCAGGTACAAAATCTTCTCCAAAACCTTCACTTATATACGGATAAACTTCCTTTTGATCTAGTTCTCCTGTATCAAAATATTTTTTTAACAAAGAGCCATAACTATCTATTGCCCAAACTTTTATATTGGGATTTTTTTCTTTTAAATATTTGCCTGTACCCACAATAGTACCGCCTGTACCTGTGGCCACTACCAGGTGAGTTACTTTACCTTCAGTTTGCTCCCAAATTTCGGGGCCTGTTTGTTCATAATGAGCTAGGCGGTTGGCTAAATTATCATATTGGTTTACATACCAGCTATTGGGAACTTCCTGTGCCAGCCTTTTACTTACCGAGTAATAGCTACGGGGGTCTTCGGGTTCTACATTAGTTGGGCATACTATAACTTCGGCACCAACAGCTTTTAAAATATCGGCTTTTTCTTTTGATTGTTTATCGGTAGTGGTAAAAATACATTTATAACCTTTTATACATGCGGCAAGTGCTAATCCCATACCTGTGTTACCACTTGTACCTTCAATGATAGTGCCGCCCGGTTTTATTTTACCTTCCTGCTCTGCTACTTCAAGCATCTTTAGTGCCATACGGTCTTTAATACTATTACCAGGGTTAAAATATTCAACCTTTGCCAAAACAGTACAAGGCAAGCCCTTTGTTACTTTATTAAGCTTAATTAAAGGTGTATTACCTATTGTTTCCAGTATATTATTTAGCCACATATTTTTTTGGGGTAAAGTTAAGAAAAATGAATTTGGGGGAGATTCTTATATATTTATAAAAATAATTATAGAAAAATTACTACAAGACATTTATATCTCTTACTACTTTATGTAGAAGTTGATTAAAGCATTTTTGCCTGTACAATATCCAATTGAATCTACTGCAATATCTCATTGAAGAATTCGTTTTTGAAACCATAGCAATATCCTTATTTTAAAACTGATAGTCCCTGGTCTCATTATTTTATTATGCGACTTTTAACCTAGTAAACTTTACCAGCTTTATAGAAACCTCCAGTATTGGAGGTTTTTTATTTTTTTAATAACTCCATTGCTTTTTTTACGGCCGGGTCAGTAACATTCATCATCTCAAAAAAACCTTCGGTACGCCATAATTGCCGGGCAATGGATGATTTTATACTTGTTACCAGGTCAGCTTTTTCCTTACTACCTGCTTTTGATATATCAATACTGTCTTTAGCGGCTTGTTGTACAAATTGTTTCCAGTCTTCGTCTGTAAAAACAAAATTTTTGGCAAATATTTCAGGAGTTTTAAACAGCTTTAAATTATTTATGTTTTGCAGGTAATAATGGTAAGCAAAATTACCAATGGTGCCTTTATTAAAAATAGCTGCAGAATTTTTTGTAAAACCGGCAGTATCTACTGCAATAAAATAGTCGGGTGTAATACCTCCATTTCCATACACAACCTTGCCACCCATTGTTTTAAATTTTTTACCGGTAATTTTATTTACAGAATCTGCAGTTGCAGTATCTCCATAATGCCTGTTAATTATATCCTGGTAATAAGCTTTGTTGCCATTGGCATAACTTCTTTGAATACTACGGCCCACAGGTGTATAATACTTGGCAATGGTAAGCCTAAGTGCACTGTGGTCGCTTAGTTCAAATTGTTCCTGTACCAGGCCTTTGCCAAATGTGCGCCTGCCTACAATAGTTGCCCTATCCCAATCCTGTAATGCTCCTATCAGCACTTCGCTTGCACTTGCTGTGCTTTCATTTGCCAAAACAATCAGCGAGCCTTTTTCAAATTGTCCTACACGGCGGCAGCGGTATTCTTTTTTATTTACATGCTTACCTTCTGTGTATGTTATAAGTTTATCTCCATCTAAAAATTCATCAGCAATTTCTATAGCTTCTTCTAAAATGCCTCCGCCATTGTCTCTTAAATCAAGAACAAGGTTTTTCATACCGGCTTTTTTCAATGCTTCCAGCGATAGCATAAACTCCCGGTAAGTTTCTGACGAAAATTTATTCAATTTAATGTACCCTATAGTAGTGTCAATCATATAACTGGCATCTACACTGCTGATAGGTATTGCGTCCCTGGTTATTACGGCTTGTTTAAGGCTATTATTTCTTAAATAGGTAATGGTTACTTTAGCGCCCCTGTCTCCACGTAACATTTTACGAAATGTGTCAGCATTGGTTTTATTGCCGGCAACGGTACTGTCATCCACCTTAATAAACTTATCGCCAGTAAGCAGTCCAGCTTTATAACTGGGCCCGTCTTTTAAAACATTTACTACATTAAGGGTATCATCAAAAATGTTGAACTCGATACCAATGCCAAAAAATTTCCCTGCCAGTTCTTCATTTACCAGTTGCAGTTCATTTGCAGGAATATAAACCGAATGGGGGTCAAGTTTGCTAAGCATGGCTTGTATTGCGGTATCGGCCAGGTCGTTTATTTTAACATCATCTACATAGCGGTTGCTAATCAAATCCATAATTTCCTGTACAGGCCTTGGTTTATCCATAAAGAAGAAACTTTTACCGGGCATATTGTCTCTCATCTTATAACCAAGGTACATTCCAATAATCATGGTAAGGCTGAATAACAAAGGCAGCCAAACCTGTATTTTTTTTCTAATCATTGAGCGAAGGTAATTTTTATGAATTGAACCACGATAAATTATAACGAAATTCGGTCTAATGATTTAACTTCAACAAATATTTTTGTAACAGACAACTACAATAAATGGCCATTAAGTTAATAGCAGATAGCGGTTCTACCAAAGCAGAATGGTGTTTGATAAACGGTAAAAAAACAAAAACTTTTTATACGCAGGGCCTTAGCCCATATTTTCTTTCTGCAGAACAAATTGAGTATATTATTAATGAAGAGCTGAAACCTAAAATGAAAAACACCGAGCCGGACGAGATATTTTTCTATGGTACCGGTTGCAGCAATGCCGATAATGTAAAATTGGTAAAAAAAGCTATCAACAAGGTTTTTACTAATGCAAGTGTTGATGTTAACCACGACCTGATGGGAGCAGCTAAAGCATTATGTGGCCACGAAAAAGGGATTGCCTGTATATTAGGAACAGGCTCAAATTCGTGTTATTACAATGGGAAAAAAATTGTAAAAAACAGTCCGGGCCTTGGTTATGTGTTAGGTGATGAAGGAAGCGGTGCCTACATGGGTAAAAAAGTAGTGCAGCATTTTTTATATAAAACATTTGATGAAGACCTGATGGACAGGTTTAATGCAAAATATAATACCAACAGCGATGAAATACTTACTGCTGTATATAAACAACCATTGCCTAACCGGTACCTGGCAACTTTTACAGAGTTTTTAGTTGAAAACCGTGGCCACTACATGATTGAAAATATTATTGAAGACAGTTTTAATGATTTTTTCTTTAATCATATTTATAAATACCGAGAAAGCTGGACCATGCCCCTCAATTTTACTGGAAGCGTAGCTTATGGCTTTAGAGATGTACTTAAAGATTTGTGTAACTCTTATGAATTGAATTTGGGTAAGGTAATAAAAAAGCCAATGGATGGATTGGTAAAATTTCACAGATAATTATATGGCATTTAAACAAATCACCGAATCTGATTCTAACTACAGGCATCTGGAAAAAATGACTGTAAAGGAACTGCTTACTAATATGAATAAAGAAGACAGCCTGGTACCGGCTGCTATAGAAAAAGCAATTCCTCAAATTGAACAATTGGTATCTGCCATTGTAGATAAGATGCTGGGTGGCGGCCGCCTGTTTTATATTGGTGCAGGTACAAGCGGTAGGTTAGGCATTGTAGATGCAAGCGAATGCCCACCCAGTTTTGGAGTAAGTAATGAACTTGTAATTGGTATTATTGCCGGTGGCAAAAAAGCAATTACCGAAGCTGTTGAATTTGCCGAAGATGATACTTTGCAGGGATGGAAAGACCTGCAGGCTCATGCCGTTTGCGAAAAAGATGTGGTGGTAGGAATTGCAGCAAGCGGTACCACTCCATACGTAATTGCAGCACTCAATAATTGCAGAACAAATAATATAATTACCGGAAGTATTTGTTGTAATCCCGATGCTCCATTAAGCAAATCGGCTAATTACCCTATTGAAGTTATTGTAGGCCCAGAGTTTGTAACAGGCAGTACAAGAATGAAAAGCGGAACAGCACAAAAGTTGATATTGAATATGATATCCACTTCTGTAATGATACAGTTAGGCAGGGTAGAAGACAATAAAATGGTTAATATGCAGCTTACTAATGATAAACTGGTTGACAGGGGTGTAAAAATGCTGATGCAGCAGGCCCAAATTGATGATTATGAAACAGCCCGTAAACTGCTGTTAAAAACCGGTAGCGTAAAAATGGCTGTAGAAAGTCGCCACTCATAAAAAAATATTGCAGTATTTGGGTAATTTCTTTAATTTACGTATCAATAGTAATTAATAAAACTTCCTCTTATGAATTTTAAACTTTTACTTACAACTTCATTTATTGCAACATCTTTTATCGCACAGGCACAGGATGCAAATAAAACATTTGCTATTACCGGCGATGGAAACCATGATTTCATGTGGATGAACATTCGCCAGGTAGATATCGGCAGTGGCAAAATTGTTCATAATATCTTCGACAGGCAAAAGACATCTTTTGTAATGATGGATGCTGATACAAAAAGCCAATCTTTTGCAGGGCAATTGCCAACACAAAGCCTGGTGGCGGCTGCAGCTTACGATAAAAACCAAAATAAACTTTTCTTTACACCCATGCGTATTGGCGAACTGCGCTGGCTAGACCTGAATTCTAAAAACGGAACTCAAAAATATTACTCTGTAACCTCATCATTACTGAATACATACGAAAGTTTAAATGATGAAGCAAATCATTTTACCCGTATGGTGATAGCTGCAGATGGTAATGGTTACGCATTAACCAACGATGCAAGCCGACTGGTTAAATTTACAACCGGTAAAAAAGTTACCATAACCAACCTGGGCGCCGTTATAGATGATGATGCAAATAAAACAGTTTCAATAAAAAATAAATGTACAAGCTGGGGTGGCGATATGATTGCAGATGCCTATAACAGGCTGTACATTATCTCGGCCAATCATTATGTATTTGTACTTGATTTGGAAACCCAAAAAGCAAAATATATTGGTTATATCAGCGGCCTGCCAGCCAATTACAGCACAAATGGTGCAGCTGTTGATAACGATGGAAATGTGGTTGTAAGCAGTGCCAATACATTTGCAGGATATTACAAATTCAATATGAAAGATTTTGTGGCAACAAAAATTGAAGGCTCGGATATGGTTTACAATGCATCGGATTTGGCTAACGGTAATTTGCTTTATCAAAAAGAAGCTGATGAAGCCCGTAAGTTTGCTGATTTTAAACCGGTGATTCCCGTAATTACAAACCAGGTTCATATTTATCCTAACCCTGTTACCAATAGCGAATTTAAAATTCATTTCGATGGGCAACAGGCAGGCAGGTATAACGTAGCCATTACCGATTTAAGTGGTAAAACAATTATGAGCAGGGCCATCACCATCAATTCAAAAACACAGGTTGAAACTGTTCCTTTAAGTGGTAAAATTGCAAAAGGTGTTTACATGGTAAAAGTTACCGATACTAACAATAAATTTATTTTTACCGAAAGAATAGTGGTTCAGTAAAAGATATTATGGCTATTAAGTACAAGGGTTGCAAGGTTGGCAACCCTTTTTTAATTTAATAAGTTTGGCATTTTTATATAACTGAATTAATGCAAATTTGCAGTACATACTTCACTTTTAAAAAAAAGTATTTGCAGGATATAGAACCATATTATAACTGGCGCCATTTATATGCAGCCGAAGAAGATAAGCAATCGCCCTTTTACAAACGGCAGTACAGCGAGTTTGAATTCTCTAACACCATTTATAATTATTATATACATCCTCAGTGGGACGATTTCGGTTCCCGTACTTTATATATGAAGGTATTGTTTGCCGACTATGAACAGGGGTTTGTAATAATTGAGTTAATTGGCGAATGGAACGATGCTATAGAAAATGATATCATGACTTTAAGAAGAGATATCACCGACAATATGTTTTCGCAAGGTATTTCAAAATTCATTTTTATTGCCGAAAACGTTTTAAATTTTCACAGCAGCGATGAAAGTTATTACGAGGAATGGTATGAGGAGTTGGCAGAAAAAGGCGGATGGGTAACCATCATTAACCTGCCTGCACAAAGCCAATACGATTTCAGGCAGGCAAAGCTCATTAATTATATTAACCTGGTAGATTTTCCTGAATGGCGAACCCTAAAACCCGAAATGGTTTTTCAGCAAATAGAAGACCAGGCACAAACGAGATTTTTAGGTTCATAAAAAGTAATTAATAGTTGCAACAAATTATTTACGCCGATAAAAGATTTTTTTAGATGGTTTTTTAGCTTATCCTTTCTTATTTTTGTAAACCAACTCAAACCTAACGCTTTCACTATGACCTGGAAACACTATTTCACTTCTTCAATAGGCAGAAAACTAATCATGGGCCTTACAGGCTTGTTTCTAATAACTTTTTTAATAGTGCACTGCAGTATCAACTCCATGATTTTTTTTAATGATGGGGGCGAAACTTTTAACCATTGGGCACATTTTATGGGTACCAATGTAATCATCCACATTATGGAAATAGGTTTGTTTGCAGGGTTGATTTTGCATATTGTACAGGGGTATATGTTAACGGCTCAAAACAAAAAAGCAAGACCCATAAGTTATCAAGTGAACAAAGCCAACGAAAACAGTAAATGGTACAGCCGTAGTATGGGATTGTTAGGAACATTGTTGTTATTGTTTTTGATTTTGCATATCTATCATTTTTGGACACCCTCCCGCCTTGGTGGTATTGCAAATATTCGCCCGCTCGAAGAAACAACGTTGTTAACTTACAATAACCAACAGGCGCTAAACCTGTATGCCGAAATGAAATTGGTTTTTGAAAATAACCTTTGGGTGGTTATAGTTTATATCCTGGGTGTAATTTCACTTGCATGGCACCTGATGCATGGCTTTCAAAGTGCATTTCAATCACTAGGTATCAATCATAAAAGATATACACCCATCATCAAAAATGTAGGAGTTGCATTTTCAATTATTGTTCCTTTAATATTTGCATTAATGCCGCTTGCATTTTACCTGGGTTGGATAAATTAAATTGAACCATCATCCTCCATACAGTAATAACGGTTACTTGTTTTAAAGGGATGTAGAAAAATAAAAAAAGAATTTTTAAACTGCCAAATTCAAATATCTGTAAAACTACCACCGATATTTTAAATGAGGTTAAAAATGATACAATGTCTTTAGATTCTAAAATTCCTGCCGGCGAAATGGATAAAAAGTGGACCGATTATAAAGGCCACGTTAAGCTTGTAAATCCTGCCAACAAACGTAAACTGGAAATTATTGTAGTGGGTACCGGTTTGGCCGGTGCTTCTGCAGCAGCTTCATTAGGCGAAATGGGATACAGGGTTAAAGCATTTTGTTTCCAGGATAGCCCACGCAGGGCACACAGTATTGCAGCACAAGGCGGTATTAATGCTGCAAAAAATTACCAAAACGATGGAGACTCTGTTTTTCGATTGTTTTACGATACCGTTAAAGGCGGCGACTACCGTTCAAGAGAAGCCAATGTACACAGGCTTGCCGAAGTAAGTAATAATATTATTGATCAATGTGTAGCACAAGGTGTTCCATTTGCCAGGGAATATGGCGGCTTATTAAGCAACAGGAGTTTTGGCGGTACACAAGTACAACGTACTTTTTATGCTGCCGGGCAAACCGGGCAGCAATTGTTACTTGGCGCTTATAGTGCGTTAGAAAGGCAAGTGGCTTTAGGTAGCGTTACTATGTACAGCCGTCACGAAATGCTCGACATAGTTAAGATTGATGGAAAAGCAAGAGGCATTATTGCAAGAGATTTGGTTACCGGAAAATTAGAAAGACATTTTGGGCATTGTGTTTTATTATGCACAGGTGGTTATGGTAACGTGTTTTATTTAAGTACCAATGCTATGGGCAGCAATGTTACTGCTGCATGGAAAGCACATAAAAAAGGAGCCTACTTTGGCAATCCATGCTTTACTCAAATACATCCAACCTGTATCCCGGTAAGTGGCGATCATCAAAGTAAACTAACATTGATGAGCGAAAGTTTACGTAACGATGGAAGGATATGGGTGCCTAAGCAAAAAGGCGATACCCGTAAAGGCGTTGATATACCTGAAGAAGAAAGAGATTATTATTTAGAAAGAAGGTACCCCGCATTTGGAAACCTGGTGCCACGTGATGTGGCATCAAGAGCTGCTAAAGAAAGATGTGATGAAGGTTATGGTGTGGGCACTACTAAAATGGCAGTGTACCTCGATTTTAAAGATGCAATTATCAGGTATGGAAAAATTGAAGCCGGTAAAACAGGTAATGAAGAAGCAGCACATCATACCATACTTGAACTTGGAAAAGCAGTAGTGGCAGAAAAATATGGTAACCTTTTTGAAATGTACGAAAAGATAACCGGCGAGAATCCTTATGAAGTACCCATGCGCATTTACCCCGCTGTGCATTATACCATGGGTGGCCTTTGGGTAGATTACGAACTGAAGACAACTGTTGACGGTTTATATGCATTGGGCGAAGCCAACTTTAGCGATCATGGCGCCAACAGGCTTGGAGCAAGTGCTTTAATGCAAGGACTTGCCGATGGGTATTTTGTTATCCCATACACACTGGGTAATTACCTTGCCGATGAAATACGCACTGCATCCATCCCTACCGACCACCCTGCATTTGTAGAAGCTGAAAAGGAAGTTAGCGAAAGAATTACAAAACTGATGAGCATTAAAGGAAACCAGTCGGTAGAAAGTTTTCATAAAAGGCTGGGAAAAATTATGTGGGATAAATGTGGCATGGCCCGTAATGCAAAAGGCCTGCAGGAAGCAATTGTTGAAATACAGGAATTGAGAAAACAATTTTGGAGCGATGTACGCATACCCGGCGATATTGAAGAAATGAACCCCGAACTGGATAAGGCCGGAAGAGTAGCCGATTTTCTTGAACTGGGTGAGTTGATGTGTATGGATGCTTTGAACAGGAATGAAAGCTGTGGCGGGCATTTTAGAGAAGAATCGCAAACCGAGGAAGGCGAAGCTAAAAGAGATGATGCCAATTTCAGTTATGTATCTGCATGGGAATACAAAGGCGATAGCAACTGGCAGTTGAACAAAGAACCATTAACATTTGAAATAGTAAAACCAACACAGCGTTCTTATAAATAATTGGGTTTAATCAAAAAGAGATTGTTGATTATTCATTCAATTTTATGAAAATATCGGGTTTCACTTTTGTAAAAAATGCGGTGAAGTATGGTTACCCTGTGGTGGAATCAATTCAATCTGTTTTGCCAATAGTAGATGAAATGATAGTTTGCCTGGGCGATTCGGAAGACGAAACAGATAAATTGATTACATCTATTGATTCTGATAAAATAAAAATTATTCATTCTGTTTGGGATAATAATTTACGTGAAGGTGGAAAAGTGCTGGCGGTTGAAACCAACAAAGCAATGGATGTAACATCTGCCGATAGCGACTGGCTCTTTTACATACAGGCCGATGAAGTATTGCACGAACAGTATCATGCAACCATACTGGCTGCCATGAAAAAATATAAAGAAGATGAAAGGGTAGAAGGTTTATTATTCAACTATCATCATTTTTATGGCAGCTATAAGTTTATTGGTGATGGCCGTAGCTGGTATTCAAAAGAGATTAGGGTGATACGGAATGATAAAAAAATACGCAGCTATTTAGATGCACAGGGATTTAGAAAAGACGGAAGAAAGCTGAAAGTGAAGTTGATTGATGCATATATTTATCATTACGGCTGGGTACGCAACCCGGTTGAAATGCAGAAAAAATATACAGATTTTGGAAAGCTTTGGCATGCCGAAGAAGGTTATGAAAAATGGGCCGAAGAAGAAAAGAAAAAATCAGTTGAATTTGATTATTCAAAAATTGATTCATTAACAGTTTTTACAGGAACGCATCCGGCTGTGATGAAACAACTGGTTGAAAAGGAAGACTGGAAATTTGAAGGAGATACCAAAAAGAAAAATTTTAAAAACACAAAACACAGGATATTATATTTCATCTGGCAAAATTTTGGATGGCGTCCTTTTGAATACAGCAATTATATAAAGATTTAAAAAGTGTAATAAAAAAATTGTACAGCAACTAATAAACAACATAGCAATAAAGCCGATATGGAACATTATAACATGAAACTCACACTTAAAGTGTGGAAACAAAAAAACAGTAATACACCGGGTAATTTTGAAACTTACCATGTAAGTGATATTTCTTCTGAAATGTCGTTTTTAGAAATGTTTGATGTATTAAATGAACAATTAATTACTGAAGGTAAAGACCCCATAGCATTTGATCATGATTGCAGGGAAGGTATTTGCGGCATGTGCAGTATGTATATAAATGGAAGGGCACATGGCCCCTGGACAAAAAACACAGTATGCCAGTTACACATGAGGGCTTTTAAAGATGGTGAAACAATTGTTGTAGAACCTTGGCGTGCAGCAGCTTTCCCGGTAATAAAAGATTTAATGGTTGACCGTTCGGCCTTTGACAGGATTATACAGGCAGGAGGTTTTATTTCTGTAAATACCGGTAATGCCGTAGATGCTAACTCATTACCTGTAGATAAAAAAGATGCCGATACCGCTTTTGATGCGGCAGCCTGTATTGGTTGCGGTGCTTGTGTAGCTGCCTGTAAAAACAGCAGTGCCATGTTGTTTGTAAGCGCTAAGGTTTCGCAACTGGCTTTATTACCACAAGGGCAGCCCGAAAGGGAAACAAGGGTTTTGAATATGGTTACACAAATGGATAAAGAAGGATTTGGTAACTGTACCAATACTTATGCTTGCGAAGCTGAATGCCCCAAAGGTATTTCGGTGGCAAACATTGCACGTATGAACAGGGAATATTTAAAAGCAGGGCTTAAAAGCGAAGCCAAATAAAATTACGAGTTACAGGTTCTTGTATTCGTACAAAGGGTCAATATGCGTACCTGCTTTCATTTCATAAACAGGTTTAATAATTCCATCGTTTAAACCATAAACCCAACCGTGTAAATCGGGCCTTTTTTCATTTTGCCAGGCTCTTTGTATGATAGAAGTTTTTGCAAGGTTAAATATTTGTTCCTGTACATTTAATTCTACCAACCGGTCGCATTTTTTTTCTTCATCTTCAATTGCATCCAGTTCGCTACGATGTATACGGTGCACATCTTTAATATTTCGAAGCCACATATTTAATACCTGGTTAAAATCATCCGATGTCATAGATGCTTTTACACCTCCGCAACCATAATGACCGCAAACAATAACATGTTTTACAAAAAGATAGTTAACTGCATAATCCAGTACGCTCAATAAATTTACATCAGTATTAATAACAAGGTTGGCTACATTGCGGTGTACAAATATCTCGCCGGGTTGTGTTCCTGTAATTTGGTTAGCCGGTACACGGCTGTCGCTGCATCCTATCCATAAAAATTCAGGAGTTTGCAGTTCCGAAAGAGTTTTAAAAAAATCGGGCTGCTCTTTTACTCTTTCTGCAGCCCATTCTCTATTGTCTTTCAGTAATGTTTCGTATGAAAGCATATCCGGTATTTAAAAATTAATTGGGCTAAGTTAACGCAAACAAAATAAAAAATCCATAACAGTTAAGTTATGGATTGTAAAACAAGTTCAGTATTCAATTTATTGTATTATTGGTATCATACCCCTGATGCCCATATCAATCACCTGGTCGCCATTGTTGGGGTCGTAGGTTCCGTTATGATCCACATCAATCCATTCAAAACTTTTATTGGTGCTAAGCGAAACTATGATGTTGATGTCTTTTGTTTCGTTGCCGGTTATTACAAGCGGACTAGCAAATTGCCCTGTAACAACACATGAACCTTGCGGTATGGGTGAACTGGCAAAAATAGGATTTGGTACAGTAGTAGCACCCGGCGGGGCCTGCCCTGTAGTTAAAAATCCAATGCCCGATACTTTTCCTTCCAATCCCCAATAACCTTGTAGTTTATTAGCATTTACTGTTACTGTAGAATCTTTTACTTTATAATTTTTTAAATAAGTGTTGAAGCCAATGAACGAAGCTAATGTAGCATCAATGGTTTGCCCTAATGCATTTACATAAATATTATAATTTTGGTAGGCCAGCGAAACACGAAGCCATGAATAGCTGCCTGCCCCAAAACTTTTTACAGGCACACTTAAAAAAACCTGGTTATTGCCGGCAAATTTTGAGTTATCAAAATCAATGGCATTGGCTCCACCGGTTGTTACTTCGGGCGCCCTGTACAAGATAGCGCCTTTGCCCAATGCAGTAAATGCATCGGGCGCCAGTTCCACATAATGTGCACTCATGCTGTTAAAGCGTGGCGATTGGCCTGCATTGCCTGCAGGCATTGGCGAAGGTTGCCCAATGGCATTAAGTCTAACCTGTGTACTGTCAAATTTAAAAATGAAATTTACATTAGCTGTTCCTGTGCCATTGTTGCTATCAATTTCTTTTTGACAGGAAGCCAATGTGATGCCGGCAATTGCTATTGCTAAGATGGAAAGTTTCATAATGATGGTTTTGTGGGCTAACGGCTTGGTGAAAAATATTATTGTACAATTATAAGGCTTCCAGTACTGCCAATAACTTTTTTAGCATTTCTTTAGTAAAATCCAAGTGCGTTACCATCCTTACTTGTGTTGCTGAAATTGGCAGGCAAAGTATATCCTGTTGTGAAAGTGATTTGCAGAATTCGCTAGCTGTATATTGTTCGGTTATTTCAAAAATGATGATATTTGTTTCAACAGGCATTATTCTGCCAATAAAACTTTTTTTACTTAAAGCTGTTGCAATTTCTTTTGCATGCTGATGATCCTGTACCAGCCTTTCTATATTGTTTTCAAGTGCATAAATACCGGCAGCAGCTAAATATCCTGCTTGTCGCATACCTCCGCCTAAAACTTTACGTATCCGCCTGGCTTTTTTTATAAAATCTTTTTTACCTAATAGTAAACTGCCAACCGGTGTACCCATACCCTTACTTAGGCAAACAGAAATACTATCAAAAATTTCACCGTATTGCCGGGCTGTTTCATTTTTTGCAACCAAGGCATTCCATAATCTTGCACCATCCAAATGAAGTGAAAGCCCATGCTGTAAACAGGTTTCTTTTATTTTTTTTATGTCAGAAAAATCATAACAACTGCCGCCGCCTCGGTTGGCTGTATTTTCTATACACACCAAACTTGTTCTTGCTTTATGTACATCATCTGGATTGATGGATGCTTTAACTTGCTCTGCAGTTATTCTTCCCCTGTTGCCATCAATTGCTTTCACCTGGCTGGCGCTGTTAAATGCAATGCCGCCGCCTTCATAAATATATACATGGCTTAGCTTGTCGCAAATAACTTCATCACCCGGTTGGGTATGGCATTTTATGGCAATTTGATTGGTCATGGTGCCGCTTGCACAAAACAAAGCAGCGGGCATATCAAACATTTCTGATACCATTGCTTCCAGTTTATTAACTGAAGGGTCTTCGCCAAAAACATCATCACCAACAGGCGCCTTAAACATGGCTTCCAGCATGGCTGCTGTTGGTTTAGTAAAAGTGTCGGAACGTAAATCTATTATCATCCGTTAAATATAATAAATCGTTTGTAACCTTAATAGATGGATGTTAAACATTTTTGGGTAACTATTATAATGAATTGTATGTTTAAAAATTTAAGCCGCTCAGTCTTTTCTCTTTTCAAGAAAAACTTCAGCCATCATGCACCTTGCACTGCCGCCGCCTGCAGTTTCTATAGTATGTAAAGGCGAATGAATGATACGATTAAATTGTTCAAGTGTTTCACGCTGAATTGTATTTAATGAATTATATGCCTGTGTTGACATTACCAGCAGCAATTCATCTTCTGTTGTTTTAACCTGCAGCATATTGCCGGCAAATTGTTGCAACTGTGCAAAAGATATCTCTATAATTTCTTTACCTGATTTTTGTAAAGAAGATATGAGTTTGTTTTTTTCTTTTTCATCTATAATGGATGACAGGCAAACAACTGCATATTTATCCGCCACACACATCATCACATTGGTATGATAGATGAGAACATCATTTTCATCTGTTGCTGTAAAACTAACAGCCGTATAACCGGCAATGTTGCAAAAATCGTTTAGTAATCTTTCATTGGTACGGGGCGATATACAAGCATAAGCAATCTTATTCTCCCTGTCGAGTACCATGCTGCCTGTTCCTTCTAAAAAGATATTTTCGTTTTCTGCAATGCTGAAATCTTTTATTTCTGTAACAATGAATTTATTTTTAATCACATCAACAACAGATGTTTTTCTTTCCTGCCGGCGGTTTTCTGCAAACATGGGGTATAAAAAAACAAACCCGTTTTCATGAAACGATATCCAGTTGTTGGGGAAGATGGAATCGGGAGTAAATGGTTCGGGAGTATCTTCTACTACCGTTACATCAACTTTATTATTTTGTAATAATTGTACAAATGCATCAAATTCTTCCACAGCTTTTTGCTGTGTGCCATCACCGGTATCTGTTTGAAAATTGTTATTAACCGCAGTTTGGGCATTGTAGCCAAAATTTACGGGCCTAATCATCAGTAGGTGATTGCTGTTTTGCATGTATTAATGTCCTTTAGCAAAGTTCATCTCCCCGGCTTTAATAGCCACAGGTAAAAAGTTTTCCCTGGGCGGAATAGGGCATTTGTAATTAGGCGAATAAGCACAATATGGGTTATATGCTTTGTTGAAATCTAGTTGTAACTGGTTGTTGTGTATCTCATCCTTGTAAAACTCAAGGTATCGGCCGCTGCCATAACTTTCATCGCCCGATGTTGCATCGGTAAAGGGTACAAATAAGTAATCTTTGTATTTTTCTGTCTGCATCAAATCTTTGCTTTGGTAAACAAATAAATGGAAAATATTTCCATCTATTAAAAAACTAAGCTTACCATATTTAAAATAATGTTTTTTGGTTTTGGCAGATGTGGTCATAGTAAAACCAATGCTGTCGTTAATTTTTTCAAAACTGCATTGTACATCGTATTTTTCATCAATGGGAAAAAACCTGAAATACTTCCTGTCTTTTCCTTTTACTACTTCATGCGTTTCTACATAATTTTTTTGATATGCCTTAATGCTTTTAATATAATCTGTTTGCTGTGCTGATGCAAAAGAACACAGTAAAATAAAAATAATCAATAGAAAATCCTTTTTCATAAAATTTATTTAATTCATCATCAATACATTTACGCTGCGTTGTAAAATATTAAAAGCTATTTCTGCCATCAGGTTTTCTTTATCGAGGGTAGGGTTTACTTCTGTAATTTCAAAACAGCAAATCTTGCGGTTCTGCATAAATTTACTGATGATGTCTTCGGCTTCCCGTTCACGTAAGCCATTGCTTACAGGTGTTCCGGTGCCTTTTGAAATGGAAGAGTCAAGGCTGTCTACATCAAAACTCAGGTAAATATCGGTGCAATCGCTTAAATGCCGCAACGCTTTACGGCATACATTTTCGGCGCCGGTACGTCTTACTTCCGATGTAGTAATCACCTTCATACCATATTTATCAATCAAATGTTTTTCTTCTTTTTCAAAATCCCGTAACGAAATAAATACAACATCTTCGGGTAAAACTTTTTGGTTTATCTTACCAGTTGATTTCAATTGATCCCATTGCCTGGCTGTTTTTTCATCAAGGTCGTGCACTTTCATTTCCAAATTGTCTTCGGCAATAGAAGCTGCCATAGGCATACCATGTATATTGCCCGATGGTGTGGTGTAAGGTGTGTGTAAGTCGGCATGGGCATCAATCCAAATTACGCCAAGTTTGCTTTTTGGTTTTGCCATTTTAATGCCGGCAATGGTACCTCCTGCATTACTGTGGTCGCCACTGAGTATTACAGGGAAAAAATGACTTTTGATTGAATCTGCTACCGCCTTACTTATCCTTTCGTACATAGTTACCATGCCCTGCATACGCTTTGCATAGGGCGATTGTATGGGTTCGTACAGCAATTTATTTTCGTCTTCAATTTTCTCAGTAGGAAAATGTACAAAGAAGTTGCTCATAAAATCGAGTGCTGCAATTTTTATAGCATCAATGCCCAGGCTGGCACCACGGGTACCGGCACCAATTTCGGATGGTACTTCAATTATTTTTATATTCTTCATATAGCTCAAACGGGCAGTTTAGCTGCCTATTGTGAAAGCCAAATTTACAACTTTCCTTTTTAAGCTATTAGCGCTGAAAAGTATATTAAGGGTTAATAGATATTTTAAAGTGAGAATGAGAAATGAAATGTATTAAAAGTATTATCAAGCCAGTTACAACAATAAATTACTTATTTATCCGTTTAAAAATTGTAATAATCAAGCCAGCCAAATAATTATTAACTAAAAAAAACTAAACTAAGTTTGTTTGTGCTTGATTTAAAAAATGCCCCTGGAAAGTCAGGGGCATTGCATTATATTCAAAATTGTTGTGTTAAAACTGTTCAAGTTTGCTAAAGAAAAAATCACCTTCTATAACAGCATTTTCATTACTATCGCTTCCATGAATGGCATTTTCGCCGATAGAAGAAGCATATAATTTACGTATGGTACCTTCTGCTGCTTCGGCAGGATTAGTAGCGCCAATCAGTTTACGAAAATCGTCCACCGCATTTTCTTTTTCAAGTATAGCAGCTGTGATGGGGCCGCTGCTCATAAAATTTACCAGTTCGGCATAAAAAGGGCGAGCTGCATGTACAGCATAAAATTCGCCGGCTTTTTCGGCACTCAGCTTAGTTGTCTTCATGGCTACTATACGAAAACCTGCTGCATTAATCATTTGTAAAATTGCGCCGGTATTATTTTTTTGGGTTGCATCCGGCTTAATCATTGTGAATGTCCTGTTACTCATTTTTTTCTTTTTTTTAGGCCGCAAAGATAGGTGCTGAATTGGGATTTTAAATTTTTGAAACCAGGAATACTTTAAAAATATGCTATATAAACAGTTCTAATTGTTTTGTATGCTGATTTTGCCCTACTTTTGCGCCGCTTTATGCAGCCAATTAAAAATATATTCCCTTTATTAACACAGCCTAAAGATGTGGTAATAACTATGCATCAAAAACCCGATGGCGATGCCATGGGATCTACATTAGCATTATATCATTTTTTAAATAAATTAGGGCATACCTGTACTGTTATATCGCCTACCAACTGGGCTTCGTTTTTAAACTGGATGCCCGGGTGTAAGCAGGTGATAGATTACGAATCGCAACCGGCAAAAGCCGATTTGCTAATTGACATGGCCGATTTGATTTTTTGTCTTGATTTTAATGTGCTAAGCCGTACCAAACGTATGGAAGAGAAATTAAAAAATGCAAAAGGGCTTCGTATTTTAATTGACCACCACCGTGAACCACAAAACGAAGTTTTTACATATGGCATCAGTGATGTAAATAAAAGCTCCACTGCCGAAATGGTTTATGATTTCATTATGGCATCGGGTCATGCTAATTTAATTGATACATCTATTGGCGAATGTTTATATGCAGGCGTAATGACTGATACAGGTTCATTTCGTTTTCCATCTACAACTGCAAGCGTACATAAAATGGTTGCCCATTTAAAAGAAATAGGGCTAGAACATAGCCATGTGCATGAAGAGTTGTTTGATAATTTCCTGGAAGAAAGGTTTAGGTTTATTGGGCACGTGCTTTTAAACAGGATGGAAGTTTTTTATGAATATAATACAGCGCTTATCAGCATTCCTCAAAGCGATTTAATTAAATACAATGTAAAAACTGGCGATACAGAGGGCCTGGTGAATTATCCATTAAGTATATCGGGAATAAAGCTTGCAGCTGTAATTATAGACAGGGGAGAAGAACGTAAGAGCTCGTTTAGGAGCAAAGGCGGTTTTGATGTGAATACTTTTGCACGTAAATATTTTAACGGTGGCGGCCATTTTAATGCCGCCGGCGGTTTTAATAAAGAACCACTGGAAGAAGTGGTAAACAAGTTTAAGACTGCTATTAAAGAAAATGCAAGCCAATTAAGCAGTTATCAATTTTAAAAACAATAAAACACAATGAAAAAGTTTTTTTATCTATCAGTATTTTGTGTATCGGCATTAGCAGCCTGTACCGGTGCTTTCACTAAAACAAAAGATGGTGTTGAGTATAAAATCATATCCAAAGGCGAAGGCAAAACCGTTGGGTATGGCAACTTCATCCAAATGCATATCAAGCAGGTTTACAATAATGGTACAAAAGATACCACACTGTTGGATACAAGGGAGATGATGCCAAGGATACAGGTTTTTGACTCTATAAACACACCACTTACATACTACTTAATAATAAGTAAGATGAAAAAAGGCGACAGCCTGGTTTTAAGATCACTTACCGATTCAGTTTATAAAAGAAATATACAGGAAATGCCTCCTTTTATGAAGAAAGGAAGATATTTATACACTTTAGTAAAGCTGGTAAATATTTTTGAAAACCAGCAACAGGCAGATAGCGCTAATAAGGCTGAAAGAGCAATAGCCAAACCAATTATGTATAAAAAACAAATAGAAGAAATTGAAAAAGACCTTGCAACAAAAAAGCAACAGGCAGAAAAAGATGATAAACTTATACAGGAATACCTTACAAAGAATAATATAAAAGCGCAAAAAACTAAATGGGGTACTTATGTAGCTATCACAACTGAAGGAACCGGCGAAAAATTAAATTCGGATAATATTGCTGTATTAAATTACACAGGCAGAACTTTAGACAGTGGTAAGGTTTTTGACAGTAATACTGACCCTAAATTTAAGCACGTAGAACCTTTAGAAGTAAACCTTGGGCAGTTTGGTGGAATGATTTTAGGCTTTACAGATGCTTTACTGCAGATGAAAAAAGGCACTAAGGCAACTATATATATTCCATCGGTATTGGCTTATGGTGCTACAGGCAGGGGAGAAAACATAAAACCAAATGAAAATTTAATTTTTGATATTGATGTTACTGATGCTACCACCGAAGAAGAAGCAATAGCCAAACAACAGGCTTTGCAGGATAAGATGATTCAGGAACAAAAAAGAGTAGCCGATAGTTTACAAAAAGCTTCAAAAAAATAAACTTAACATAAGCAGTAAAAACTTTATTTAAAGGCTCAATCATCCAGGATTGAGCCTTTTATTTATGGTGGGTTTATATTCATTTAAATAAAATTAACTTTGCATTTTATCAGCCGGGTTATCGTTCTTCATTTTTGTTGAGGAAAGGAAAGTCCGGACAGCAAAGGGCCATACACCGGTTAATAGCCGGCTCCTTGTAAAAGGGAAGAGAAAGTGCCACAGAAAATAACCTCCCAAATTTTGGGAAAGGGTGAAAATGTGAGGTAAGAGCTCACAGGTTTTTGCAGTAATGCATTTACCGGGTAAACCTTGTATGCTGTAATGCCACGTAAATTCCGGTTTTGCTTTCGGTTGAATTTTTTCAATTGCAAAGCAAAGTTAGTTGCCCGTTAACAACATCGTTTGATGTGCCGGGAAGGGTAGGCAGCAAGATTGTAACAGTAATGTTGCAACCAGATAAATGATAACCGGGTTGCTTTTATGCATTTACCTCTGTATAAAACAACTTACAGAATCCGGCTTACAGGCTGATAAAATTTTATTTTTTGCCGGGAAGTATTGGGTTAAAAACCTTGTTTCCCGGCAATTTTAATTATACAATGTTTTAAAAATTATTTAAAACTTCCAGCATCTACATCTTTAATAAATTGTATCAACCCCGGAAAATAATTCGGCTGATCATCATACATATCCATGTGGCTGCCCTGCGGGCATAATAAAAACCGGCCATGCTGTACCTGTGTACTCATCCATTTCATGTGTTCAGGGTCCATCGTATCAAAAGTGCTGCCAATGGTTAATGTGGGAGTTTTTATTTTTGGCAGTTCTTTGCTTACATCCCAGTTAGCTAATTTACCAGCAATGCCAAATTCGCTTGGCCCCTGCATGGTTACGTATAAATTGTGGTTAATTTTTGCAAAAGATCGGTTCATCGGTTCGGGCCATTTGTCTAATGGGATGCGGCAAATATGTTTAGCATAAAAATTAGGCATCAGCAGTTCCATGTACTTAGGATTTTCAAAATCGCCTTTAGCTTCTATTTGCCTTATTGTATCTAAAATTTTTGGATCAAATTGTGGCGCTAACACATCCTGTGCATATTTTCCATAAGCCGGGCAACTGCTCATCATATTGCTTATGATTAGGCCTTTTATATTATCCTGGTACTTTAAAGCATACTGCATGGCCAGAACACCACCCCAACTATGCCCCAATAAATAAAAATTATCCTTATTTAAACCAAGGGCTGTACGTACCTGCTCAACTTCTTCCACGAATCTTGGCAAATCCCACATGCTTGTATCTTTAGGATTGTCTGATAATCCACAACCCAACTGATCATAATAAATTATTTCAAAACCTTCGGGCAACAAAAAATTTTCAAAACATTCAAAATATTCATGCGTGGCGCCGGGGCCTCCATTAAGTAACAACAATTTTATTTTGGGGTTATTGCCAATGCTTTTTGTCCATACATTGAATTTGCCCTTTGGCGTTTCAATTGGTATCACTTTTACTCCACCTGTTTGTATTTGTTTATACAGGTTAGATGTGGGTACTTCTGCTGCCGGTTTTTTTTGGTTGTTGCAACCGAACAATACAATTGCACACAACAGGTAAAGCATCTTCTTCATAAGTAAAATTTATAGTTTGATTTTAATATTGCCCGTTTTTAAATTCTTTAAAGTAAGAATCTTTTATTTGTGGCCATTCTTCTTTTATAAAACTAAAATACACTGTATCTCTAATTACACCATCTTCATTTATCATGTGATTCCTGAAAATGCCTTCTTTGGTGGCGCCTATCTTTAACATGGCGCCCTGCGATTTTATGTTGAGAGAGCTTGTCTTTAATTCAATCCTGTTTAAACCAAGTGTTTCAAATCCATAAGATAGCAATAATATTTTAGTGGCTTTATTGATACCACTGCGTTGTAAAGCCGGATGGTACCAAGTCCATCCAATCTCTAATCGTTTATTGGGGAACGAAATATTTGCATAACGGGTACAGCCTGCATACCTGTTTTCCTGAATATCAAAAATTGCAAAAGGGTAGGATAGTCCTGATTTTCTTTCGGCAAGCGCCGTATCAAAATACTTTCTGAAATCTTCCTCGCTTTTTATTTTGGTGCCGGTAAATTCCCATAGCTCTTTATGCATGGTAATGGGCAGTAAATCATTATAGTGTTTTTCAGATAATGGTTCAAGTTTAGAACGGTTATTTTGTAATACAATTTCTTTATTAAAAAAATCATCATTATTTACTTGTAAACTTTGGTTTTTCAGAATGTTTACCACAATCTTATCAATGGGCAGGCTTACAATATCTTCGCAAACATCATCCCAGTTTACAAAACGAAAAGTTTCGGTCTCGCCGGTTTCGGCATACATCTTTAATTGCTGTTCATCAAAGTCAAATGGCTTGTTACGTATGGGTGCAGTTATGGGTTCAAGCGCTTCTACAAAATAATAAATTGAAATAATTTGGTGTGCCGGGTTAAAAGCACTTTGCTGGAAATAGTCGGTAGTGTAAATATGTGTACCCACCTTTACTTTTAGGTTCATTTCCTCCAAAAATTCCCTCTGCAGGCAATCCCTTGTTCCTTCGCCGGGTTCTAATCCACCGCCGGGAAATTTGCTGTAAAAATTTCCCCGTATGTATTCATCGCTTACCAGCAATTGGTTTTTATTATTTATTAAAATACCGTAAACTCTAATATTGAACATGCTTTTATTTTCTTATTCTTTTTGCATAATTACGTACTGCTATTACAAGTATAATGATAGATAAAATTACCGGGAGCCAAAAAGCAAGGTGGCTGTCTTTGTATGGGATAGGTACATTCATACCATAAATGCTGGCAATTAAAACCGGTACGCTTAAAAATATGGTAAGTGTTGTAAGTCTTTTCAAAACATCGTTCTGGTTATTGCTGATGATACTGGCAAAAGCATCAAGTGTACTGCTAAGGATATTGGTGTATGTAGTTGCCATCTCAAGCGCCTGCGATGTTTCTACTATCAAATCTTCTAACAGGTCTCTTTCTTCTTCATTTAATTGTAAAAGATTGGTACGGCTTATTTTCATCATCAGCAATTCGTTGCTGCGTAATGCAGTAATAAAGTAAACAAAACTTTTTTGGATACGCATCAATTGCAGCAATTCTTCATTACGGTTGCTGGCATACAGTTTTTGTTCAAGGCTGTTTCGGCGAGTGTTTATTTCTTTCAGGTAATCCTGGAAATTGTTTGTTATCTTTTCAAATATCTTAAGCACCATCATGTTCATCCTGTCGGGATTTCGGTGTTGAAAAGTGTTCAGGAATTTTTTGATGGCTTCGTTTTCAAATGAGTTTACCGTTACAATTTGCTGATGCGTTAATATAATACAAATAGGAATGGTTATGTAAAATGCATCGCTCAGGTTAAACGAATTGTTTTCGGTTGGGGTTTTAATTACAATAAGTTTTACATTGTCTTCAATCTCGTAACGGCTACGTTCATCAATATCGAGCGAATCTGTTAAAAAATCTGCCGGTATATTCATCGTTTCACTCAGTTCAATAAATTCTTCCTGCTTAAGAGGTGGTAATACATTTACCCAAACGGCATTGTCGGCGTTATCAATTGCAATGGTTTTTTGTTCGGTATTTTTAAAATATTGTATCATTAATTAACAGTCTTTTTCAAACTTCAATTTCGCCTTTATAAACCATAATTGCCGGGCCGCACAATAAAATGTTTTCAAAATGTTCGTCATCAATTTTATTGTATTCCACACTTAAATTTCCACCTGCTGTTTTTACTTCTACACGGTTAAAGCCTTTGTCGTTGTGTGCAAACATTAATGCCGAAGCGGTAACGCCGGTGCCGCAACTTAGTGTTTCATCTTCAACACCACGTTCGTATGTGCGAACATAAATGCCATCTTCTTCGGCTGGCTCGGCAAAATTTACATTAATACCTTCTTTTTTAAACTGTTTGCTGTAGCGAATCTCACGGCCGGCTTCCACCACATTTATATCGGCTACATTACTGGCAAATTTTACATAATGAGGCGACCCGGTATTTAGAATGGCATAGCCCGGGTATAGTTTTACTTCGTTAACATTTTGCATTTTTAATCTTACCATCCCATGCATATCAATATCGGCTTCGTGTAAACCATCTACAGCCATAAACCGATAGGTAACTTTATACATGCCCTGGTCTTTTGCAAATTTTACAATACACCGGCCGCCATTGCCACACATACTACCCGGTAAGCCATCGGCGTTGTAATAAATCATTTCAAAATCAAGGGTGTTGTGTTTGTTTATAAGCATTAAGCCATCGGCACCTACACCAAATCTTCGGTTACAAATAAATTTTACCTGGGCATTAGTGAGTCCACTATATTTTTCATCCCGGTTTTCCAGTATAACAAAATCATTACCTGCACCCTGGTATTTATAAAATTCTATTTTCATTTTTATATGCTTGATTCTGCAATTACCTGCAGCGATTGTTTAATTAAATTTTCTACCGTTTTGCTTCCGTCTTTTGTAAATTCTTTGCTTATTCGGTTGGCAACAATGGTACTCAGGCTTAGGCAGTGGTGGCCCAATGCTTTTCCCAAACCATATATGGCCGAAGTTTCCATTTCAAAATTAGTAATACGATAGTTACCAAAACTAAAGTTTGTAAGATTATCAATTAAATGCGGATGGCCAAGGCCCAGGCGTAGTATGCGTCCCTGCGGGCCATAAAAACCCGGGCAGGTAACCGTAATGCCCTGGTGATAGTTGTTGGTAAAATGTTTTATGAGCGAAGCGCTTGCCATGTTTATATATGGCGAAATTTTACCCGAATTTAATTGTGTGTGCGTATTAAAGGCCTGTATCAATTGTTTTTCTTCTTCATTATTTTCCATACGGTAAAAATGCATGAGGTTATCGAGGCCAAGGCCATGTGTACTGGCAACAAAACTATCTACAGGAATATCTTTTTGCAAAGAGCCTGTTGTACCCAGGCGAATGATATTAAGGCTGGTAAGTTCTTCTTTTATTAATCTTGTTTCAAAATCAATATTTACCAAAGCATCCAGTTCGTTAAATACAATGTCAATATTGTCGGGGCCAATGCCGGTGCTTACACAACTAATTCTTTTGTTGCCAATATTACCTGTATGTGTTATAAATTCACGATGCCTGTTTTTACATTCAATCTTGTCGAAATATTTACTTACTTCTGCAACCCTGTCGGGGTCGCCAACTGTAATAATGGTTGTAGCCAGTTCTTCTGGCCGGCAATTAAGGTGATAAACAGCGCCACGGCTATTGATGATTAATTCTGATTCGGCAATCCTGCTCATGATTTTTTTATTTTGAAAATGTGAAACGCAATATTCTTTAAAATTACCCTATTTTTGCACTGTTTAAAAATGAAATGAAGGTGAATCTTCATTTTTATTTTATAGGGTCCTGTAGCCGAGTGGTTAGGCAAAGCTCTGCAAAAGCTTCTACACCGGTTCGAATCCGGTCGGGACCTCAAATTTAAGTTACGCCATTGCAAAGGCAGGTTAGCTTTACCAAGTTGCAATGGCGTTTTACATTTGTAGTTATGATAGTTAAATACCTTCATTGGCTTGGCATTACAGCCTGTATTGCATTAATTATAAGTTGCTTTTTACCCTGGATGTATTATGCCGATATTAACCAGCAGTTCACGGGGTTTTACAGCTACAAAAATGCTTACGGAAAACCGGGGTATTTCCTTTGTTTACTATCGCTGGTAACATTGCTGTTTATTATTTTACCAAAAGTGTGGGCCAAAAGGGCTAATTTGTTCATCGGCGCTGTAATAGTAGCCTATGGTATTAAATCATATATTTTATTCAGTTCCTGCTATAATAATTATTGCCCTCAAAAATTACCGGCTATATATGTAATGTTGGCTAGCACCATTATCATTTTAATTGCGGCAGCTTTTCCACATCTTAAGCTTAGCGAAAAAGATAAGAACTAAAGCGTATCCTGATACCTGCATAAGGACTGATGTTCCATTGCATTTTATTTTATATTTGTGTACTCAATGAAACATCTTTCTTCTCTCAATAAATATTTCTGGAAATACCGTTGGCATTTTATGCTGGGAATATTTTTTGTAGTGCTAACAAATTATTTCCGCATATTGGCACCTCAACTTACCGGTTATGTTGTTAACACGGTTGTACAGTCAATCAAATCACCGCATATAAATGATTTCGATATTAAAAAAAGCGAAAAAGATTATGACTTTATAGTACGGCAGGTGATATCTTCTTTTGATGAAAAAACAGGAAATAAAATTTTGTATGCCGGTATTACTTTGTTTGTAATAGCCATCATCAGTGGCTTCTTTATGTTCCTGATGCGGCAAACCATTATTGTAATGAGCAGGCATATTGAGTACGACCAGAAGAATGAAATTTTTTCGCACTATCAAAAACTTGATACCGAATTTTATAAAACACATAGCACCGGCGATTTAATGAACCGTATTGCTGATGATGTAAGTAAAGTAAGGATGTATACCGGCCCAGCATTGATGTATTTTATAAACCTTGCAGCCGTATTGGGGTTTAGCATTTTTTTTATGTTTAAAGCAAGCCCTAGGCTAACATTTGTAGCACTAGCACCATTGCCCATTTTAGCTATAGCCATTTACATGGTTAATACCATCATCAACAAAAAAAGCGAACGCATACAAGCT
>JAHBTO010000008.1 GCA_019638525.1 Ferruginibacter sp.
GGATTTAACAGGAGTTCTTTGATAAAAAATATTGGCTTGCCATTTAAGATGATTAAAAGTTTTCTGCAGGTAAGAAAAATATTTAAAGATTTTAAACCCGTTGCAGTTGTTGGTGTTGGCGGTTATTCAAGTTACCCGGTGCTAAAATATGCACAGGTTAAAAAGATAGCCACGTTCATACATGAGAGTAACTCTTTTGCCGGCAAGGCCAATATCATGCTTGGGAAAAAAGCAAAAATGATTTTTACCGCAAGCGATGGAATGGAAAAATTTTTCCCGGCTGAAAAGATTATAATTTCCGGTAACCCGGTAAGGGATAGTATTTCGCAAAGCAATATTAGCAGGGAAGAAGGGATAAATTTTTTTGGTTTGGATGCTGCAAAAAAAACCGTGCTGTCAGTTGGCGGTAGTCTGGGAGCAAAAAGTATTAATGAAGCCTTGGATAAAAACCTGGATGCATTTGCAGAAAATAACCTTCAGTTGATTTGGCAAACTGGTAAGCCTTATGCCGAAAAAGGAAAAGAGAGGGCGGCAGGCAAATCCAATATCCGGGTAAACGATTTTATAAACCAGGTGCAATATGCGTATGCGGCAGCCGACCTGGTAATAAGTAGGAGTGGAGCCATTGCCATTGCTGAACTCTGTGTAATGAAGAAAGCGGTGGTTTTTGTACCCTATCCATTTGCTGCAGAAGACCACCAAACCGTGAATGCACAAAGTTTAGTTAATAAAAATGCAGGCATAATGATAAAAGACAGCGAGGCGTTAGAAAAGTTGGTGCCGGCAATAATCAGTTTATCAAAAGATGAAAGTAAACAACAGGAGTTAAAAAACAATATTGGAAAATTAGCTATAACCAATGCCGATGAAATTATTGCAACCGAAATTTTAAAAATGATTGATTGAGTACAAGTGAAAAAATATCGTCATCAAATGTAAACCAGCCCCTGCAAAATGTGGATGGATTAAGCAGGGTTTATTTTTTAGGAATTGGCGGTATAGGTATGAGTGCACTGGCCAGGTATTTCAATAAAAAAAAATTAACAGTTAGCGGTTACGATAAAACGGTAACGGTTTTAACAAAGCAACTAGAGGCAGAAGGTATAAAGATTCATTATGAAGATAATATTGAGCTCATTGACAAACAGGCAGAATTGGTGATTTACACACCGGCGGTACCAAAAGATCATAAAGAACTGAACTATTTTATTGCAAATGGTTACAGGCTTGTAAAGCGCAGCGAAGTATTGGGTGCCATTACAAACAGCACATACAATATATGTGTGGCAGGTACGCATGGAAAAACCACAACAAGTACCATGGTGGCTCATATATTAAAACATAGCGGTTATGGATGTAATGCTTTTTTGGGCGGAATTTCTGTGAACTATAACACTAATTTCTGGTTACAGGAAAATGTACAGCCACAAAGCAATAAAAAAAATGTAAGTGTTGTGGAAGCCGATGAGTATGACAGAAGCTTTTTGAAATTAAGCCCGGATATAGCCATCATTAATTCGATGGATGCCGATCACCTGGATATTTACGGCACTGCCGAAAACATGGAACAAGCATTTATTGAATTTACACAAAGGATAAAACCCGGCGGCTTATTACTTAGTAAGTATGGATTAAAAAGGGCAGCAGACCTTAAAGCATCTGAACACTTCAGTTTTCATTTGCATAATTCAAATGCTAATGTGTATGCCAGCAACATCAGGGTGCTTAACGGCAGCTATCAATTTGATATAGTAATGCAGAATTACGAATTAAAAGATGTGGTTTTGAATATGGGCGGGCAGCATAATATTGAAAATATGATAGCAGCTATTACGGTTGCAAAATATTTAAAAATTGATGAGGATAAAATAAAAAAAGCAGTAGCAGATTTTAAAGGGGTAAAAAGAAGGTTTGAATATATACTTAAGCAAAATTCTGCAACAGGCGATGTATTAACAGGAACTGTGATGGTGGATGATTATGCACATCATCCCGAAGAATTAAGAGCATTGATTTTGGGAGCTAAACAGTTGTTTCCTAAAAAAAAATGTACTGTAGTTTTTCAACCACACCTGTACAGCCGTACAAAAGATCTTGCAGATGGTTTTGCAGAAACGCTAAACCTGGCTGATGAATTGATTTTATTACCCATTTATCCTGCCAGGGAAAAACCTATTGAAGGCGTGGAAAGCGAAATGATTGCAAACAAAATGAATAACAGCAATACAAAAATTATGAGTAAAACAGAATTGCTGAATTGGGTAAAAGAAAATAAAACCGAGTTATTAATTACAGCCGGTGCAGGCGATATTGATACATTGGTTCAACCAATAAAAGAAATTTTAATAAACAAGAATAACAATAAAATATAAAAACCTGTTTCTCCTGTCAGTTTTTAATTAAAAACAAAAGATAGGATAAAGAAAAAGTTGAAATGAAAAAATATTTTACCATAAAAAAAATAATGCTGGCAACACTTTGGGTTGTACTGGGTGGGGCCACTGTTTTTTTATTGGTAGCAGCCATTAAAAGCAAAGAAGCCAAAAGTTGCAAAGGAATTGAAATTAACATACACGGCGGTGTGGGGAATAATTTTTTTGTAGATAAAAAAGATATACTGGATGCATTAAAAATTTCAGAAAATGCAAACCCTGTTGGTAAGCCTATTGGTAGTTTCAATTTAAAAAAACTGGAACAGCAACTTAAAAAAGATATATGGGTACAATCTGCCGAACTGTACTTTGATAATAATGAAATATTACAGGTATCGGTTAGTGAGCGGGAACCCATTGCCAGGGTGTTTACCATTTCGGGTGCCAGTTTTTATATTGATGACTCATTGACAATACTTCCGCTAAGTGAAAAGTTTTCGGCAAGGTTGCCGGTGTTCACCGGTTTCCCGTCTGACAGGAGAGTATTGTCAAAAGCCGATAGCAGCCTGCTGCGGGATATTAAGGTTATCAGTCTTGCCATTCAAAAAGATTCTTTTTGTATGGCAATGATTGACCAGGTAGATATAAATGAAAACAAAGTATTTGAAATGGTTCCTAAAATTGGTAACCAACTAATAGTTTTTGGAGATGCACGGCATGTGGAGGCTAAGTTTGAAAAAATGAAACTTTTTTATGAAAATATAATGGTAAAGGCAGGTTGGAATAATTATAGTGTAATTGATATAAGCTACAATAACCAAGTGGTGGCTCGCAGAAAAGGAGCAGCTGATGTAACATCCGATTCATTAAGAGCCTTGCAATTGATGAAACTTATTGCTGAACGTGCAGAACAAGCTGCAGGTGACACAACCAATAATTTATTACCAGATAATGCAAAAAATGTTTCTGACACATCTATGATACAACAATCAATACAGCGTGATGATAATGATGAAACAGCAACAACACCTGAACCCATTACACAACCGGTAATAATTAAAAAACCTGTTTTACCAAAACAAACAGTAAAACCTGCAACAACAAAAAAAACAAATAAAACGGATATAAAACCAACACAGAAAAAACAACCGGTAAAGAATGATCACCGGCAACCAAAGGCAGTGATGCCTAATAAGAACGACTATATTCCGGTTCCTTAAAAAACTAAAGAAGATGAAAAACAATTTTTAAAATAAAAAAAAACAATAAACCTTATCCCTTAATGGGCTATAAGAATACTCAAACTCAAAACAAACAAATATGAACCAGGAACAACCCATCATCGTAGGTTTGGACATTGGCACAACAAAAATTGCAGCCATTGCCGGACGTAAAAATGAGTACGGAAAGCTTGAAATTTTAGGCTTTGGCCGTGCCAACAGTAATGGTGTTCAACACGGCATGGTGTTAAACATCGATCAAACAATAAAAGCAATTGAACTTGCATTAAAAAACTGCTACGAAAGCAACCCCAATCTTCAGATAGGTGAGGTATATGTTGGCATTGCAGGCCATCATATAAAAAGTTTGCAAACCCGTGGAGATATTGTACGCCAAAATATTGAAGAAGAAATAAGACAGGAAGAAATTGACCGACTTGTTGCCGATCAGTACCGTACTTATATTCCTGCCGGCGATCAAATAATTGATGTAATACCGCAGGAGTTTACGGTAGACAATTTCCAGAATATTCCTAATCCTATTGGATACAGTGGTGTAAAAGTAGGTGCAAATTTTCATATCATCACCGGCGATAAAAATGCTATACGCAATATCAACCGCAGTGTAGATAAGGCAGGTCTTAAAACAAAAGATCTTGTGTTGCAACCACTGGCTTCTGCAGCAGCCGTTATGTGCGATCAAGACCTGGAAGCAGGTGTTGCCATTGTTGATATTGGTGGTGGTACTACCGACCTGGCAGTTTTTTATGAAGGTATTTTAAAGCATACTGCAGTTATTCCATTTGGTGGCGAAAATATTACCAACGATATAAAAAATGGTTTAGGTGTTTTAAAAACACAGGCCGAGCAAATGAAAATTCAGTTTGGTAGTGCTTTAAGCGATGAAGCTAAATCAAATGCTTTTATTACCATCCCCGGTTTGCGTGGCATGGCACCTAAAGAGATTTCAGTTAAAAATCTTGCAGGCATTATACAGGCACGCATGAGCGAAATAATGGATTTTGTTACCTATCATTTAAAACAAGTAGGTCTTGATACAAGAATGCTTAATGGCGGAGTGATACTAACAGGTGGCGGATCGCAACTGAAACACCTGATACAGTTAACAGAATATGTTACCGGTTTAAATGCAAGGATTGGATATCCCAACGAACACCTGGCAGGCGGGCATATTGAAGAACTTGCTAAACCAATGTACAGCACCTGTATTGGTTTAATATTGAAAGGCTATAATGATTATGAAAATAAAACTAAGCAGTTTGAAGAGCAGTTTAAGAAAATTGAAGTACCGGGTTCACTAAAAAATCAACCGGTTGATGAAACCATTGCTCCTGTTGAAGATAGTAGTGTAGTGAAAGTAAAACAACGCAAATCTTTAAAAACATTTATGGATGGTTTTAAAAACGGTTTGATTGATTTGTTTAAGGAAGAGGAAGATGCCAAATTATAATTATTGAATGCAAAATGCTAAATGTTGAATGAAGCCAATGGTTTTAACATTAAACAAACAACATTCACCATTTAAATTTTTCTAAAATACTAACCTATTAATTACAGATGCACAATATAAAGTGGCATCATTTAAACAAACAACTATGATACATTTTGATTTGCCAAAAGATCAATCCTCCATCATCAAGGTTATTGGTGTTGGTGGTGGCGGAAGCAATGCGGTAAACCACATGTTTTCGCAAAATATCGAAGGTGTAAATTTTATAATCTGCAATACAGATGCACAAGCTATTGCACAAAGCAAAGTGCCAAATAAAATTCAGCTTGGCCCGCATTTAACGCAGGGGCTTGGTGCAGGCGCTAATCCCGAAATTGGCCGGCAGGCAACAGAAGAAAGCCTGGAAGAAATAAAACGGATTCTGGAAGTAAATACCAAAATGGCATTTATTACAGCTGGCATGGGTGGTGGTACCGGTACAGGTGGCGCACCTATACTGGCTAAAATTTGTAAAGACTTAGGCATTCTAACCGTAGGTATTGTAACCACACCATTTGCTTACGAAGGCAAAAAAAGAATTGCACAGGCCGAAGAAGGTGTGATGCTTTTGAAAAATCATGTAGATACTTTATTGGTGATAAGCAATGATAAACTGCGCCACCAGTTTGGAAATTTAAAAATGAAAGAAGCATTTGCAAAAGCAGATAACGTGTTAGCAACCGCAGCTAAATGTATTACTGACGTAATCAACAGCACGGGGCAAATAAACGTGGATTTTGCAGATGTATGTACTGTAATGATTAATGGCGGTGTTGCTATATTAGGCAGCGCTTCGGCCGAAGGTGAAGACAGGGCACAAACAGCAATTGAACAAGCCATAAATTCACCATTGCTGAATGACAATGATATTAAAGGCGCTAAATGGATTTTAATTAACATCAATTCTTCTGAAGGTGAACATGAGTTTACAATGGATGAAGTGGAAGTAATTCAAAATTACCTGTTGAGCCAGGCTGGTGAAAATACCGATGTGATATTAGGCCTGGGTTACGATAATAACCTGGGTGCAAAAATTGGTATTACATTAATTGCTACGGGTTTTGAACATAAGGATCCGTTTGCAAAAAAGCCGGAGACAAAAGTTGATGATGAAGCAGACAAAAAAATTGTAATGACTTTAGAGATGCCTCCGAAAGAAGAAAAAAATAATCCGGCTAAAAATAAAAAAATAATACAACCCATACTTGAATTTGATGAAAAGGAAGAAGAGGAAGCAATTGCTGAAATTACAGAACAGCCTGCATTACAGGAGAGAAGTGTAGAGGTGGATGAATTGATGCCGGTATTAAAAGAAATGCCTGAAGAAAAAACTATAGTGGATTTACCAAGTAAAACTACTGTGGAAAAATTGAATGACAATCCTGTGTTTTTTGAAATATCTTCGGCATCAGATCAAATACCTGTTATAGAATTTGATATTCCCCAAGATCCTCCACCCATTGATAAACCGGCAAAAGTAAAAAACCCAATTACAAAAGTAAATAAAGAAGCTAGCACCCCTTCTTCGTCTGGAGGGTATTTGGTGAAGCCTTCACAAATTTATGCGGAGGAACAACCAGCAAATGAATCCAATCCGGTTGATGAGCTACCGCCTGTGCAAAAGACAGAGCAGGAAGACGAACCTGTGATTGAAATGCAACTGGTGGTTAAATCCCATCAAGCGGCGGAGGAAGAGCAACATGTACAACCAGCTCAGCCTATCATGAATTCCGATGTTGAGGAACCTGCCATGCAGGACGAAGCAGAGGAACTTCGACGCAAGGCAATAGATCGGATTGCAAAACTGCGTAATTTGTCGTTCAACATTAACGCAGCCGATCCTAATAACGAGTTTGAAACGGTGCCTGCTTACCTTCGCCGCAATATGGAACTGCATAGTTCTATTGCCAATGTTGAAAGTTTTTACAGCAACTATACTGTAAAATCTGATGACAACAACCAGGCAGAAATCAGCACTATCAATACTTTTTTAGAAGGTAAAAAACCTGATTAAATAATTATGCCGTTAAGCCTTTGGCCTAACGGCATTTATATTTGTTTGTGTTTGGTATTTTGAGTGAGGGGTCCCGCTATTTATGGCGGGGCCTTTTTTTATCCTTTTGATGTATCGGGTTTTACAGGCGCTTGTAATGGTTGTACATCATTGGCCCCTTGCTCTGCAGGTACGGCTACCGGAGTTGGCGCAGGCTTACTGTTCAATGGGGCACCTACTGCAATATCGCACCTGTGGCCTGGTTGCCCATGTGGTGGGTTCATACCAGGTGCAGTTTTTTGTTGTTGTAAACCTGCATTGGTTGCTTGAGCAGGTTGCTGTGTGGTTACAATAGTAGGTGCAGTTGTGCTAGAACCGGGTTTACTGTCGAGTGGTGCACCTACTGCAATATCGCATCTATGCCCGGGTTGCCCGTGCGGAGGGTTTAATTTTACACTTCCCTTATTTTGTTCTGGTGCAGCTTGTGTAGTAACTGTACTTACTGTTGGTTGATTATTGCTTAAAGTGTTTACTTGTGCCGATGGTGTATTAATGGTATTTACAGTTGGCTGCACAGGTACAGAAACAGTTGTAGGCAAACTGGTGTCGGGGTTGTCTGTTGTATTTTGTTTCCCTTCGGGAATAATAGATTTATCGGTATAATCAGTATTGTCGTTTGCTGCACAGGAAACAAATACTACGGAACTTATTAATAGGGCTATAATGTTTTGCTTATTTGTCATAACTCTTTTTTTAGTGTTGCAATTTAACAATGTTTGGCAGATAACCAATAACTGTCTATCATCCTTGTTACCAAAATAAAAAAACCTCTTACTTTTTTGTAAGAGGTTTTATTTAAAAAAAATACAAATTTTATTTTATCACTACTTCACCGGTTTTTATCTTATTTCCGTTTGCTTCTCTTAATACAATGTAATAAACACCGCCGCCAAATCCACGCATGTCAATTTGATGTAATTGGTATGGCTGTGTTACAGTATATTCTTTATTATGTACCCTTCTTCCATAGCTGTCATAAATAACTATACTTTGTTTAGAAGGATTGGTGGTTGTAGCGCCTTCGGTATAGTACGAAACTGTAAACTGTCCGTTATTAGGACTTGGGAAAATAAACAGTTTAGTGCTTGGTGTAGCTTTTATCTCAATTGTTTCCGACTGGCAACTTCCTGTACTGCTGCTTACTATCACCATATAATTTCCAAGGCTGTTAACAGTAGCTACAATCGAATTTCCTGTGGCTGATTGTAATACTCCATTCAAATACCAGGAAAAACTTAAGCCCGGAGCAGGAGTTACATTAACAGTTAATGTTGCCTGTTGCCCTGCCAGTAAACTGTTTGATGTAGTTGTGATAACAGGTTGCGGTGTTACATTTAAAACTGCATTGGATGAGTTAACCGAGCCACATGGCGAAGCAGCTGTAACAACTGCACGGTACAAATTACCGTTCATTGCAGCAGTGATGTTGGTAAGTGTTAAGGTGGTGGTGGTTGCTCCATTGTAAACACCACCATTGGTTATATTGGTCCAGGTAGTACCGCCATTTGTACTTTCCTGCCATTGGTAACCTGGCGTTGTGCCGTTAGCATCAACTGAAAAACTTGCCGCACCAGTTGCACAAACATTAGTTACAGCAACCGGCTGGCTGATGATTGTTATTGGCGTATTTACTTTTATGGCTGCATTATTGCTGATAGCTGAAGGGTTACAAGTTCCATAAACTGAATCCCTGTATAAATACCCGTTCATACCAACAGTAACGCCGGTAATTGACAATGTTGCAGTAGTTGCTCCACTGTACACACCACCATTGCTGATATTTGTCCATGGGCCTGCACTGCCTGTTGTACTCAATTGCCATTGATGATTAATTCCGGTACCATTAGCAACTACTGATAAACTTGTATTGTTGCCTTCGCAAAGTGTTGTATTGGCAACAGGTTGCGTGCCGATAACAGGTGCTGTATTTACAAGTAATATACCTGCAGTAGAAGTTTCATTCCCACAGGGAGCAGTACCCGTAACAATAACACGGTATTGGTTGCCACTCATTGCAGCAGGTACATTGGTTAATGTAAGAGTGGCAATAGTAGCGCCGCTATAAACTCCTCCGTTGGTTACATTATTCCAGGTGCCGCCGCCATTGGTGCTTTCCTGCCATTGATAGCTTGGGTTAGTACCGGTGGCGCCAACTGTAAATGTAGTTTGCAAACCTTCGCAAATTGTAGTATTAGAAGGTGCCGAAATGATATTGATGGGAGTATTAACTGTTAATACTACACAATTAGAATTTACTGATGGTGTACATGTTCCGCTTACTACACAGCGATATGCATAATTATTCATGGCTGCAGCAGCAGGGTTGATGGTTAAAGTAGGTGTAGTTACACCTGAATAAGGTGCTGTATTTGATAAATTAACAAATGTACCGCCACATCCTGTTGTGCTAACCTGCCATTGATATGCTAAACCGCTACCTGTAGCAGTTACAGAGAAACTTGCAGTTTGCGTTGCACAAACTGTGCTGCCAGTTGGCTGACTGGTTATTGCCGGTGCAGTATTTACAGTTAGCAATGCTGCATTTGAGTTGGTAGAACCACAAAGTACACTGGCTACACATCTATATTGATAGGTATTCATTGTAGAAGTAGCGCCAGTTATGTTTAATGTTGCTGTTGTAGCATTTGAATAAACACCTCCATTGCTAATATTGGTCCATGGGCCGCCGGCACCTGCTGTGCTAACCTGCCACTGAAATGATGTAGCTGCTGCAGATGCAATACTGAAACTTGCATTAGCGCCAACACATACAGTTTGTGCCGAAGGCTGGCTTGTAATTGCCGGGCCCGAACCCGGGTTTACAATGTAAGTAAGTATTACGGTTTTAACCTCGGAACCAGCTGTACCGGTAATTGTAACATTATAAGTACCGGGCGCTACAGTTGCAAGCCCGTTTAATGTTACGTTGGTACTGTTGCCTGGTATAACAGGGTTAACAGAGTAGCTTACGGTTGTACCTGTAGGATTTCCTGTGGCAACAAGGTTGATAGGGGTAGTAAAACCAAGTACACTGGTTGTTGCTAATGTGATAGTTGCTGATGCACTGCCACATGCAACCGAAACAGGCGCCGGTGTTATGAAAGTAAATGTTGGTACTGTAGCTGCAGTAATATTAAAGTTGGCATTTGATATATCGAAGAAGATATTTCCAACGGCTTCAATTTTTATTCTTGCTGTTGTTGTTGTAACGTTTGGTATTGTTACCAATTCGGAACCATCATTAGGTGTGCTTGCAGTAATAACAGTTGGATATGTTAATCCGCCATCAGTTGAAAGTGAAATCTTAACATTAGTTGCGCTAATTGGCGCTGCATTAGTTCCTGCTACATCCCAGGTAATAGTTTGTGTAGAATTACCCTGGTAGCTTTCGCCGCCATTGGGGCTTGTTACTAAAAACGGCCCTGTTGCGGCAATAGTGTTTATTTGAAAAGTTCCGGTATAACCTGTTTGGCAACCTTCACCTCCGGTAACCACGCCGCCACCGCCTGCACGGTTATCCCTTACCGTAAGCCTGAACTTCATTGTCCTGGCTTGTGTTGGCAGTGTTTCTCCTTTCAAACCTCCCATGGTGGCTGAAGGGTTTGTAGGATATCCGGCCAAAATCACATTAATATCAGGAAAAGTTCTGCTACCCGAAGTTTTTGGTACTCTGGATTTAAATAACGGGCTGGTAGTATTGGCATTGCCGCCATTCCATGTTGTAGAAGGGCCAAGGTCCCATTCTTCCCAGTTATATGTTAAGGGGTCGCTATTGGCATCTGTAGCTGTAGCGGTTAATGTAAATGGTGTACTTAATGGTATATTGGCACCATTGTTATCCATTGATGTGATGGATGGTAAGGTGTTACCTGTTGCAGTAGATACTTTACAACCATTACCGTTGCCGGTAGTTATATAATTGCTTATTTCATCAAAACTTACTGTATGAAAAAACGGGTCGCTATTAGGTTGTATATTATCGCTTCCGCAGATACCTGCATATGCCTGTATGGTGGTACCACTGCCCACTTCATAAGCTGTGCTGCCATTTCGGTTACCACCACCGCAACTGCTGGTAGAACTGTTGAAGGTATGATTACCTCCCCATTGGTGCCCCATTTCATGAGCTACATAATCAATATCAAAAGGGTCTCCGTATGGCTGGCTGGTACCTGTTACACCCCTGGCTTTTGAACCTGATACACATGGTACCCTAAGTTGTGCCACACCGCCACCGTTGGTACTTACCACATGGCCAATATCATAATTGGCATTGCCTATCACCGCATCTACATTGGCCTGGTTTTGGCTAAGCATAGCGCCGCCATTATTGTTAGTATATGGATCGGTATTACCATCAAGATAAATAAGCAGGTTATTATTGGCCACCAAAACCATTCGTAACGATACTTCCGTTTCATAAACACCGGTTACCCTGTTTACTGTAGTAAGCATGGCAGCAGCTGTTAAGGGTACTGTAGGTGCAAGAGGTGCACATACAGCCACGGCATATTCACCAGTGCAGGCTAAGGCAAGACGATAAGTGTATAATTCTGTTCCCCTGCATGGGCCTGCTGCTATAATGTTTGATGTATTGCCATTATCAAAATTATCAACCGTTTCACAAACAAAATTTTCAGTTTTTGTAAGGTCTTTTTTAAAATAACTGATGTAATAATTGATATTACCCCTGGTATAAGGATCAATATAATAAGCCCCTGTAGCGGCAGAAAGTATTTGTGCATGAAATCCAAAATACGGATTATAATCAAGCCTGATACTTGCAAACGGATCGGTTATACCCTGGCCTGCAAAAGTTTTCATTTCCGGAAACTTTGCTTCTAGCCCGGGTTCCATAATACTGCTTTCCCACACATGAAATTTTGCCATTGAACCATCGGGCATGGGTAATTCAATAATTGGAGCAAAGTAACGGTTGCCTACATTTTTCTCATCGGGCAACGACCATAAAAAATCTTTTAATTGGTTTACATTGGCCTGAGTAGTGTAATATTTGTTGGGAATGGTTACCCTTTTGCTGTTTGCTAATGAAATTAAAGATTCATTGGTTTGTACAAAAAATGAATTTTGTGCCTGCAATGAAAAACTTAGTAAGAGCAAAACCGTACATGAAAGGAAGTAAATTTTTCTCATTATTTTTTTAGTTGGATGAATGATGGGTAAAAATATTTAAAACCATGTATGCAGCCAAAGAATGTTTAAGTTTTTAATCTACTTTTTTTAAATAGTTTACTTAATAATATATAACTGTTTTACACATTTACATAAAAATAAAAGACCTGTAATTCAGGCCTTTTATAAATTAAAATTTTGGACAAGGAATACCTTTATAATCAGGTGGCCGCTTAATAAATATTAATGAGAACTCGGAACCACCACGTGATGCAGTGGCTGCTTTTAAGTTAGATATATTAAAATCGTAACTAACCCCAATTCTTAATCCGCCAATTTCTAATCCTACATAAGGTATTATGGCATCATTAAACCTTAGCCAACTTCCCAGGTATATTGCTGCAGGCCTTTCTTCATCCTGGTTAAGGTTAGCTGCAATGGCTGCACCAACAATGGTTTCGCTTGCTTTATTTTGTATTTGATGTATGGCAGATACATGTGCTGTAAACATACTGGATAATGGGAATGAACCGCCACCATGCATAGATATACGGCCGCTTAAATACCAGTTTTTATCTTTAAATCCAACCTTGGGCCGGTTGATATGATACATAGATGCGCCCAGGTAAAAATTATTTTGCCCGTTAGTTGATCCAGAATATAAAATCCCTGCATTTACATCAAAATATCCTTGTTGGTTACCGTTGTATATGATATCAGAAGTGGTACCTGTAAAACCGTTTTGGGTAAGCATATCTTCAAATGTAAGTTTGCTGATATCTAAATTCATACTTGAGTAGGTAGCCTGAAAACCTGCACCAATGGTACTGTAGCCATCTTCGTCCAAAGCCTTGTGATAGCTCATAGAAACAGAGCCGTAATTAAGTTTTAAGATATTGTTGGCACTTGCATCTGTTAATCCCGAAATACCCACTCCAAACACATCATTCTCAGGAATCCTCTTTTTTAAGATAGGAAAATCAATAGAGGCGCTTGTAGTTACATAAGCTTTGGGTATAGAAGGCCATTGGTCTCGATGATTGGCAGCAAGGCGCCAGCTACCGCTGAACTTGCCCGTAAAGGCAGGGTTAAGCGTTAAAGGCGAAGCAAAGAACTGCGAAAAATGCGGATCCTGTGCATTTATATATAGACACACAAACAAGGTACAGACTAATGTTAGTATTTTTCTCATTTTATTAAAATGTTCAAGCAATAAAGATAGGGATTTACAGTAAAATGCTGCATTTAAATACAATAACGGCAATATTTAGCTTTAATTATGGTTTACATGCAATAGATACTCACAAATAGATGATGATAGTTTGTTTTACAATTGAATAGGTTACGGATTAATTAATATCCTTGTATTTTCTTTTGCAAATGGTAAGCCATCTAAATTTTGGCAGGTAGCATCAACAAATTATTTTAATGCAGCCTCGCAGAAGCGAAATATTGGAAGAAAATAAATTGAGATTTTACAGAGCACCACTGGTGCGATAATTTTTTAATTGAATTCTTTTTTTGATTGGAGTAAATATGTTTTTTGTTTCGTTTACTACAAAACAAGGTAGAATGCATGGCCGTTCGGTATCGGAGATGTAACCCGAAAAATTGTGTAACGTTTTTTGATTTTATTCTTAGTTCCTGTTTAAGCAAAGAAACTTGAGGGTAAAAAGCAGAGGAATAAAAATTAGAGCCTTAAATAATATTTTTTCATAAAATGAAATTTGGAAAAATTTGAAAATAGTTTTTTTGTGGATGTTAATAATACTAATGAAGATTCAAAATGGCTAATGTATTGGCGATGGTAGTGTTATCGTTATACATATACCCCGTTGTTATTATTTTTGATCCAACACTGGCGCTCATTACTCCACCTACACCAGGAGACACCCTTCCGGTAATCCAATTTTCTGTGCTATCATCGTATACATCAATATATTCAGACTCTTCGGAAAAAATCATACCGTTATAGTAATGGTTTCCACCAAGTAAAAGGATTTTGTTTTGAGATTTAGCAACCGTTATGTTAAATCTACTGCTGCTTAAGGTATATGTTGTACATTTATTAGTGTTGGTATTATAAATATCAATTGAACTTTTACTCTTTCCATCACCCCCGGCAATTAGGAGTTTGTTATTTATTGCAACAACACTTGCAAATGGATGGTCATTGGGAGCATTAATGCTTGTCCATTGTCCGGATTGAATATCATAAATATCAACCGAAAAAATATTGCCTGATTTATCCTGACCGCCGGCAATATATATCTTGTTATCAATAATTGCTGCTCCTGCAAACCCTCGTTCACGGGGCATACTTATAACGTTCCAGGTATTGCTTAAACTGTTGTAGATATCCATTTTGTTAGAAAAACCATTTGATGTTTTTCCGCCGATAAAATAAGCTTTTGTATCTGTAGATACCGCGGCAAGATGAGCACGGGGTTCACTTAGAAATGATGTTGTCCTTACAAGTGTTTTTTCATCAAAAATATCTACGGTATTATAAAAAGGATTATTTGAATAACCAGAAATTTGTCTTCCTCCCGCAAAAAGAATTTTATTCCCGGCGATGGCACCAGCCAGAAAGGTTCTTGGAACCGAAAGTTTAAAATATCTGGTTGAACAGTTAACGGGATCATATTCTATTCCATCATCTAAACTTCCTCCATATTTCCAAAATTCATCATGTCCTCCGGCAAAATAGGCTTTATTTAAGGATGAAACAGAAGCCCCATACGATTGGAAAAATGTACGAGTATTACCATAAAAGATTGATACGGGGCTTGGGAGTTCAAGGCAAACCCAATATTGATTGCAGGAGGATGACAAAGAACAACCACCTCCACTACCTCCACTGGAAGGTGGTAAAGTTGTTTTTGAGGTGTCTGTATTGTTGCCAGTATTAATTATTGGCAACGATTTTTTACAACCATAAAATATCCCTAATAACAGGAAGAATATAAAAGGATAAAGTTTCATGTTAAGAAATTAAATGTTATTTAATTTGTTAATTTAAATTTTCTTTTACCCAATCAGAAATATGGCAAGTTTTTTACTGGCAATGTTGATGATGGTATTGGGGCCATATTATTTTTATTACGAAAATAATTAGGAAAAAGAATGGCCTGGTGAGACAATTAGCCAGGTGCAGAAATGAGTTGTTAAGTTGCAGGGTTGATTTATTGAGGGAGAGGGGTTATCTCTTTGAATGGGCTTTTATGCGTACAATAACAGTAGTACCTAACGATTCGTTTTCATGTATATGGTCAATAAAACTTACAGGTTCAATGTCATTTGCTTTATTGAAATCCAATAACCGGCGTGTAGTAATTGCTACTGCTTTTGAAAAACTTCCTTCAGGAAATGGCTTGCCTGCTTCAGCTGCTTTTTTACGACCGATGCCATTATCCGTTATTTCACAAATGATCCATCCATCTTTTTCTTTGATAGAAAGCAGGATCTTTTTACTTCCTTCTTTATTGCTCAGTCCGTGCCACAATGCATTTTCTACAAAGGGTTGAAGGATCAAGGGAGGAATTTTTATTTCTGAAGCGATTATATTCTCAACAACATATTCGCTGTAATCAATATCCATATTCATTCGCAATTTTTCCAAGTCAACATACAATTTCAGTGAGTATAATTCTTTATCTAAGGGAATAAGGTTCTTGTCTGCACTCTCCAATACTTGTCTCAGCAGCCTTGCAAACTTGCTGATGTAACGGCTTGCCTCATAACTCTTATCATTAATAATAAGTGATTGAATAGAATTAAGTGCATTATGAATGAAATGCGGGTTCATTTGCGCCTTCAGCGCTTTCATTTCCATTTCACGTACCTGGTTTTGCATTTCGGATCTTTTCTTAAGCTGATTTATCCTGAATCGGAAAATGAAAGCGATCATTGCAGATGTAAGAAGTATAACCAATGACCTGAACCACCAGGTTTCCCAAAATGGTTTTTTAATGGTAAACGAGAATATTGACGGGGTACTCCAATCGAATCCTTTAATACGAGAGCGTACTTGAAACTGGTATCTTCCGGGAGACAGTTTCTGAAAGGTTATGAGGTTACTGGCTGTTGGATTAGACCAGGCTGTATCTTCCGGTAGTAGGCGGTAAGTATATTCAGGTAACGCATTATTTTCAAAAAGGGGGGCATTATAGATAATACTAATTGAATTTTGCTTGTGATTTAAAACCGGTTTAACGGGCAACATACGATAGCTTCCTACTGAATCTGCTAGTTTTGTCCAATTGGTAGGCCTATCAAATAAAGATACTTTTTCAATTACGGTTTTGATTTGAAAAGGTGGAATAGAAATGTTTTCTGAATTAAATTGTATAAGGCTTTTCTTAATACTCATCCAGACATTATTTTTATAATCAACAGCAATCTTACTAAAAGAAAGAGTCATGGGTAAACCCGCCTCATTGATTTCAAAATCCCGGTGTATCCAATTTTGCAATGAGTCTTTCTGCATTAATGTAACTCCTTTTGTAGTTGCTATCCACAATTTTCCATTTTTAGTATGTTTTAGATCAAGTATTTTGTTATCCGGCATACCATCCTTTACCGTAATTGTTTCTGTTTCAACAGGTGCTTCTGCATTCTTCCACAAATATTTTTTTATATGCCTGCCATTATAAGCAGCCCAGATAACTGCTTCACCTTTTTCATTTGTTTCGATGCATGAAAGAGAAAGGTTCAGTTCATTACCCAACGAATGCATATCTCCGGCAGGAGATATAAGAAATAAACCATTTTCTACAGTTTGAACAAGCATACTCCCAGTGAATGGATCCACAATAATCTTCCAGGGAATCGGTATTGTTTTTCTGCCATTACTGCTTAAAAAAGTATCAAGCAGGTGTTCGTCACCTGTTAGCAAAATAGAATCAGCACAAACGAAAAGTTTTTTTGTTTTATTATTATATGCTATACCTCTAAGCGGCCCATTATTAACATTTATGATAGACGTCATATCTTCCAGTAATTTTTCAGACAGTCGGCCAAGCTGTCCATCTCTTGTAGTGAACCACATCCTTTGATCTCCGTCAAAAGTATAGTAGTCTATAAAATCAATTGGTGTTTTTAACTGGTACTTTCCAATAATGGTTGCCGTTGTGTTGTGGCCGGCTGTTTTTTTTACCAGCAGGAGATTTCCATTATCTGATGATAACAGTATATTACCCGTTGGCATTACGATACAGTTTCGGAGAGTAGTAATTTTTTCAATTGCAGGTATGGTTACCGGGTAATATGGAGATGCTGAAATTTTTACCAGGCCTTCAAAACCGGCTATCCAGATATTGCCTTCCCGGTCTTCAAAATAATTGGAAACGAGATTGAAAGCAAGAGGTATTTGTCGGTAAATTATTTTTGACCCTTCATTCATTATACAGAGTAAGCCATCTTCTTTGGTTCCCAACCAGAAACGGTTATGCTTGTCGCAAAAAGAAGAATAAATGAATTTTCTGGAAAGAGTGTCCTCAAATTGTTTTATCCATTTATAACCGTTCCAGTATTGCAGGCCTGAGTAAGTGCTGATAAAAACTGTATCATTCTTGCTGAAAAGACTACTGTAATAAGGACGGCCTTTGGTATTAACCGATAAAATAACTTTATAGCTACCATCATTTCTTAGCTGAATAAGCGTATTGTTTTCATAACCTATAAAAAGACCTCCTTTTGTTTGAATGATTCCTCCCACTCCTGCATTTTCTTTCCCGGGATATAATTTTATTTTTTCCCATCCTTTTGAGTTCAACTTATAAACCCCATTGTCGGTAGTTGCCCATAATGACCCATTTCCAGGTTCGATAAACCCACTAACAAAATTTATTTTCTTTTTATCATTTATCGTATATGTATAGAAGCTATCTTCCTTCATTTCTGCCATACCCTTACGGGTGCCCACCCAAAGCCGGTGATTCCTGTCTTCATAAATCCTATCTACCAGCATAGAGGGTAACCCATTTTTTAAACCGTAGGTAACAAAACGCTTTCCATCAAAGCGGTTCAGACCATGGGCGGTGCCAATCCATAAATAACCATAGCTGTCCTGGTAAACACAAAGGATGTAATTATCGCTCAGCCCATCAACGGTGGTATAACGCTTTGCAGTAAATGATTGTGCATAAATACATATTATATGAACAGAAAAAATTGATGTAACTATACAATATTTAAAAAAAGTTTTTAGCAAACTCAGGATTTTAAAATTTTCAAGAAAGATTCTTTTTTATTCCTGGAAACTTCTATTTCCTCATCGTTTTCCATTATAACAGTACCCCCATCTCCCCTACGGTACATTTTAATATGTGAAAGGTTGATTAGGTATGAACGATGAATACGAAAAAAACCATGATCCTTAAGTAATTCATCATAATATCCCAAAGTATAACTGGATAATATTTTTTTATTTCCCAATAAATGAAATTCAGTATAGTTACTTACGGCAAAACAATAAAGGATTTCATGAAAGTTGGTAAAATGAAATCCTTCTATCGATGGAATAATCAGCTTATCTGGGATTTTTTGTTCAGTGCTGATTTGTTTAAAATAATCAATTTGTTCATGTGCAGATATATGATTATCATTAATTTTTTTAATTGCTTTTTCAACAGCTGTATTAAATTCTTCTCTATCTAAAGGTTTTATCAGGTAATCCATTGCACTGTAACGAAAAGCTTTAAGGGCAAACTCACTATGTGCAGTAGTAAAAATGACATCGAAATTAATATTATTGAGTTTGTCTAAAAGATCAAAACCTGACTCACCTTTCATCTGTACATCCAGGAAAACAAGGCGTGGATTGTGAAGTTTTATTTTTTCAATTGCCGAAGAAACACTTTCAGCTTCTTCAATCAAAACCTGTGGTATTAATTCTGATAAAAGCTTACAAACTAGTGCTCGGCTTTGAGGTTCATCATCTACTACTAATACACATATTGTTTTCATAAAAAATGTCTATATAATAGTTAGCTTAACGTAAATATTATTTGAAATTACTCTTCCTATCTCAACTAATTTTTAGTTGTATCTTTTACAATATTCATATAGGGATAAGATAGCTGTATTTTACTATTGGATATAATTGGATTTTTAAATTACTGTATCGTAAAAACAACCTCTTTTAAAAAAAACTACCCCTGCATTTTAGAACCAAATGCAAGGTCGCCGGCATCACCAAGGCCGGGAACAATATAACCCTTGGCGGTTATTTCATCATCTACATCGCCACACCAAATGGTAGCATTAGGGAAAGCTCTTTTTACAAATTCTAAACCTACGGTACAGGCAATGGCGCAGGCTATATGCAGTTGATTTATTTCTCCTTCTTCTTTTAAAAACTCAATTGATTTTACAAGCGATGAGCCTGTTGCTATCATGGGGTCGCTTAGTATCACCACCCGGCCTTCAATTTCGGGGCAGCTCATATATTCCATATGTATATCAAAACTGCCATCGGGGTTATGCTTACGATAAGCGCTTATAAATGCATTATCGCCTTTGTCAAAATAATTAAGCAAGCCGGTGTGCATACCTAATCCTGCTCTTAATATAGTGGCTAAAACGGGTTGGTCTTTTAAAACCTTACTGTTGCTTGTACCCAATGGGGTAGTAACCTCTTTTTCTACCCATTCCATTTTTTTACTTATTTCATAGCCAATCACTTCGGCAATACGCTCCAGGTTGCGCCTAAAACGCATACGGTCCTGCTGTATTTCCACATCTCTTAATTCGCTTACCCAGTTGCTTACTAATGAATGCTGTTCACTTAAGTTAATGACCATGTTAATTGTTTTGTATTTTTCTTAGGTATTTACAAACAAAGCAAATCTAAAATAAAAAAAATAAGCATTTCATTTTATTTTAACATAGTGTTTCACAAAAATGTATTTTTATTGTGTTCAAATATTGATACATGAAAAAAGCAATTGCATTTTTACTATTGGTAAGTTTTGTTGCCGCCTGCAGCAGTAATGAAAAAGAGGTGAAAACAAAAGACAAATACGAACAGACAAAAGAAACACTTGCCGAAACCGAAAAGAAAAACCCAACCCGTTTTTTAACAGTGGATGGGCACGACAGGAAAAACCTGATTGGACAAAGGGTTATTAAAGGGACTATTAGCAATAAAGCTACCGTGGCCAGTTATAAAGATGTAGATATTGAGCTTTCATTTTTCAGTAAAACAGGCGCATTGCTCGAAAAAGACCACGAAGTGGTTTATGAAACCATTGCACCCGGCGGCACCGCATCTTTTAAAACAAAGTATTTTGCTCCTAAAGGCACCGATAGCGTGGCAATGAAAATAGTTGCCGCAAAAGTTAACTAAGTTTTATATAAAACTGAAACTGTCTCCGTCAAACAAACCTTTATCGCTCAATTTTAAATGCGGTATTACCAGTAATGCCATAAAAGAGAGGGTCATAAAAGGTGCAGCTAATTTAGATCCCAATTCATCTTTTACCATTTTATCAATTGCTGTATAAGCAGCGGCTACTTTATAACCATCTTCATTACTCATTAAACCTGCAACAGGTAATGCCAATACCATTTCCTTATTTTTACTTACGGCGCTTACTCCACCTTTTGCATCAATTACCAGGTTCACTGCCTTTGCCAGGTTTTCATCATCTACACCCACGGCTACAATATTGTGGCTATCGTGTGCAACCGACGATGCAAGGGCGCCATGTTGTAAACCAAAATTTTTAATAAATGCTTTTGCCACAGGGGCATTTGTATAACGGTTTACTACTACTATCTTTAAAATATCATTTTCTGTATCACTTTCATACGCATCATTTTTTAAAACAGGCTTACAGGGTAGTTTGTTAGTTATTAATTGCCCGTCAAGCGCTTCAATGGCAAAAATATTTTCTCCAAAATCGGTTATTGAAAATTTAAAATCAGTAATTGATTTTTTGCTGCAGTTAAAATTGTTCAGCAATTCCGAAGTTTTGCTTTTCACCAACGACCTGCCATCTGCAGCAACCAATTGCCCGTTTATATATGTTTTTATAACCTTAAATTTTTCCAGGTCTTCAACTAAAATAAAATCAGCAGCATCACCTTCGTGCAATAAGCCAATGTTCATTTTATAATGCTGCACCGGGTTTATGCAGGCAGCCTGTAAAACCTTAAACACATCAATACCTTTGGCAACAGCCCTGGCACAAAGCAGGTTAATATGCCCATCGGCCAAACTATCGGGATGCTTATCATCGCTGCAAAACATCATCATTTTATAATGTTCTTCCATCAATCCAATCAATGCTTCAAAATTTTTTGCTGCGCTGCCTTCACGTATCAAAATCTTCATGCCATATTTTAATTTATCCAACGCTTCTTCTGCCGTAAAACATTCATGATCGGTACTAATGCCGGCATCAATATATTTTTTTGCATCGTTTCCCCTAAGGCCGGGGGCATGTCCATCTACTGGCTTGTTGTATTTTTTTGCCGAAGCAATTTTTTTAAACACTTCTTCATCACCATTTAACACACCCGGAAAATTCATCATCTCACTCAGGTAATGTATTTCATCTTTTTGTAACAAAGCATCCACATCATCAGCATGTAATGCAGCGCCGGCTGTTTCAAACACAGTGGCAGGTACACAACTGGGTGCGCCAAAATGAAATTTAAACGAAACTGTTTTTCCATTGGCAATCATAAATTCCACACCTTGCATGCCGCATACATTGGCAATTTCGTGGGGGTCGCTAATGGTGCCAACGGTGCCATGCACTACGGCAAGTTTTGCAAATTCGGATGGAACCAACATAGAACTTTCGATATGTACATGGCTATCAATAAATCCCGGAATGATATAAGGAGCATTTGCCTGCTGCCCGCCGGGCAAGTTTTTAATTGAAATGATTTTTCCATCCGAAACAGAAACCTCACCCCAAAATATTTTCCTGGCCGGTATATCAACAATGTTTGCCTGTAATGTAAAACTGTTCATCGTATAAAATTTTAAACGGAATATTTTACAAGATAAACGGAAAAACTAAATTAGGGTAACAGTAAAGTTTTATATTATATTTACGGCTTAAATAATTTAACATGAAAAATTTATTGGTATTTGCCATGATGGTAATGGCATTAGTGTTTGTACAATTTGCACAGGCTCAAACTGTAGATGAAGTTATTGATAAACATATTACTGCTTTGGGCGGAAAAGAAAACCTTAACAAAATACAAAATGTTATTAGCGAGGGTAGCCTGAGTGTGCAGGGGATTGAGATTGGTGTTACTGTTACCCAGGTAAATAATAAACTTGCCCGCCAGGATATTTTTGTGAATGGTATGACAGGTTTTGATATGCTTACTGACAAAGAAGGATGGACTTATATGCCTTTTAATGGCATGCAAAAACCCGAACCCAAAACGGCTGATGATGTAAAAGAAGGTTTGAGCGATCTTGATATTGCCGGCCCTCTTGTTGACTATGCTGCAAAAGGAAACAAAGTAGAGCTATTGGGTAAGGAAGATGTTGATGGCACCGAATGTTATAAATTAAAAGTTACGCTTGCAAGCGGTAAAGATGAAACCTATTTTATAGACCCTACTACAAATATGATTATCCGAACAAAAAAAATGCAGAAAGCTAACGGGCAGGAAGTTGAAGTACAGTCTGATTTTTCGGATTACAGGGATGTAGAAGGCGTAAAGATGCCTTACAGTATTGGCCTGCCTTTTGGAACACTTTTAATATCGAGTATAAAAGTTAACCAAACGATACCCGAAAGCGCCTATAAGCACGATATGTGATTTACTTACTAAGCAACCCGGTTCTAAAAAAACCGGGTTAATTTTATCATAAGGTTTTAGCACTATTAAAAACATGTTTATGAAAAAGTTTTTTCCTATTGCTTGTTTGCTGTTTTTAACAAATACCACATCGGCACAAATTTCATCTGCCACATTTGGTATGATGGAAGCCCGGCATATAGGCCCGGCCACCATGGGTGGAAGGCTTACAGCCATTGAAGGTGTAAACAGCGAACCCCGTACCATTTACATTGGTTCGGCAGGTGGTGGCGTATGGAAAACAACAAATGCCGGAGTAAGTTTTAAATCCATATTTGATAAATATTGCCAAAGTATCGGGGCATTGGCAATCGATCAGCAAAACCCAAAAATAATTTTTGTTGGTACAGGCGAAAGCAATATGCGTAACAGTGTATCAATAGGCGACGGTTTGTACCGCTCAACTGATGAAGGCGAAAACTGGACTAAAATAAAAGGGCTCGATAGTACAGAACATATCAGCCGAATCATCATCGATCCTTTAAACTCAAAAAATATTTATGTAGCAGCACCCGGCCCCTTGTGGAGCGATAGCAAACATCGTGGTTTATACAAATCAACCGATGGTGGAAATACATTTGAAAAAATACTTTACATCAATGAACAAACCGGTGTGGCTGACATTGCTGTAAACCCGGCAAATCCCTCCATTGTTTATGCAACCACCTGGCAGTTCAGGCGTACGCCTTATTCATTTAATTCGGGAGGTAAAGGAAGCGGCATTTATAAAAGTATCGATGGCGGAAAAACATGGAGAGAATTAAGCAAGGGATTACCACCCAAACCGTTTGGCCGTACTGCTATTGCTTTAGCGCCAAGTGCACCTGATAATTTACTTGCCATTGTAGAAGCGGAGAATACAGGTTTATATATTTCATCTGATGGCGGCGAAAACTGGAAACAGCAAAGTGCAACTGTGAATGTGGTTTCAAGGCCATTTTATTTTGCCTGCCTTGTTATAGATCCTAAAGATCCTAAAAGAGTTTACCGCCCCGGTTTTGGATTTAGTTATAGCAGCGATGGCGGATATTCTTTTGCTGATGGCGGTGGCAATGTACATGCCGATCATCATGCACTTTGGATAAACCCCAATTATACCAACCAAATGTACCTGGGCACCGATGGCGGATTGTATGTAAGCAATGACCGTGGCGCCAACTGGCTGATGCTTCCTATGTTGCCGGTATCGCAGTTTTATCATGTTACTTACGATTTTAAACAACCCTACAATGTGTATGGCGGATTACAGGATAACCAAAGCTGGTATGCACCTACACAAAGCGCAGGCGGTATTGAAAACAACGATTGGAAAAATCTTGGCGGTGGCGATGGATTTTGGGTGCAGGTAGATGGGATAAACCCTGATATAGTTTATTCAGAATCGCAGGGCGGCGAAATAGTGCATAACGATTTAAAACTTGGCAAGGCATACAGTATAAAACCTCAACAGGCATTAAATGATGAGAAACTTCGTTTTAACTGGAATACTCCAATCGTTATCGGGCAAAAAAACAAACGCAATCTTTACATTGCTTCGCAATATTTATATAAGTCGGTTGATGAAGGAAAGAACTGGATAAAAATTTCTCCCGACCTCACTACCAATAACAAGGATAAACAAAAGCAGGAAGAGTCAGGAGGGTTAAGTGCTGATGTAACTTCTGCCGAAAATCATTGTACCATTTTCACTATTGCCGAATCGCCTTTGGATGAAAATCTTGTTTGGGCTGGCACCGATGACGGTAACCTGCAATATACAACCGATGGCGGAAAAAACTGGACCAATGTGGCTAAGAATTATACTGCAGCCGGTATTCCTGCACAAACATGGGTTAGCAGCATCGAGCCTTCAAGGTTCGACAGGAATGTTGTGTACGCAAGTTTTGATAACCACATGTATGGCGATCATAAAACCTACCTGGCAAAATCAATTGATATGGGTAAAACCTGGACATTGTTTAAAAGTGAAGAATTTACGGGCTTTGCACATAAGATAAAAGAAGATAACGTAAATAAAGACCTGCTTTTTGCCGGTACAGAGATGGGTTTGTTTGCTTCGCTTGATGGAGGCAGCAACTGGTTCCGCATGAAAAACAATATTCCCTGGATGGCATTGGTGAGAGATATTCAAATACATCCTGTTACCAACGATTTAATTTTGGCAACGCATGGCCGGGGCATCATCATTGTTGACAATATTACACCCATGCGTAACATGACTAAAGAAATGGCCGCAAAAGATGTGGTAGTCTTTAACTCAAAACCAATAAACATCACTATGGGTAAATATTATATTGGCTCGGGCAATGGTGATGGATATATAGGTACCAATTCATCGCAACAGGCGCCAATTGAATATTATTTTAAAGACAGGGTAAGCAGGGGCGAAGTAAAAGTGGAAATATATGATAAGGATGGTAAGTTGGTGCAATCTATACCGGGTAGTAAACGCAAGGGCATCAATATAGTAAACTGGAACATGAGGGGCACACCACCCAAAGTAGCAAGTGGCGGTACTAAATTAGATGTAGGCGGTTTTATTGCACCCATGGTTTTGCCCGGCGAATACACCGTAAAATTAAAAGTTGCTGATAAGGTGTATGAAAACAAGTTAACCATGCAGCGTGACCCTGACAGTGATATGACGCTTGCCGATATGGAAGATCAATACAATACGGCTATGCAATTATACAACATGCACGTGCGGTTGGGTAAACTGGTTGACAGTATAAGTGCAAATCAAAAGATGCTGCAACAGGCTTTAGATAAATTAAAAAATAACAAAGTGAAGAAACTGGTGCAGGAGTACCATGATAAACTGGAAGATTTACGCAGCAAATTATTAGCCACCAAACAAAAATCGCTTTTTGCCGATGAAAAAATGCTGCGGGAAGATATTTCCGATGTATATGTGTCTGTATGTAACCAAGAAACCCGGCCATCAAACCTGCAAAAAGAAAGAACTGTTGTTTTGCTTAACCGTGTAGGCGATGCTGAAAAAGCAAATGCATCCATCAACAAACAATACGAAGAAAAAGTAAAAGCACTTTTACTGAAAGAGAAAATTGATAAGATAGAAAACACCGAAATGAAAAAGAAAGAGAAACAATAAACTGTTCAGTATTTTAAAATGCTGATATAAGATATTATTTTAAGTGCAGGTAAAACCAGTTTTTAAATTGTTGGTTTTACCTGTTCTTTTTTTATTGCCACTGATAATTTCTTACTTCACAGTTACCTGTTCATTTTGTAACTTACCTTCTTAATTGTTTATTATGAAAAAAAGAATACTGCTTTTATGCATTGTTGCCATTGCTGCAGGTGCAACTGCCCAAAAAAAATCAACAGCAAATAATAATGAGGATGATGTTTTACTAAGCAAGGTTAAATATCGCTTGGTGGGGCCTTACCGTGGTGGCCGTAGCGGCGCTGTTGCCGGCGACCTACATCAAAAAAATACTTTTTACATGGGCGCTACCGGTGGTGGTGTTTGGAAAACTATTGATGGCGGCAGCAACTGGAAAAATATATCCGATAAATATTTTGGTGGCAGCATTGGTTGCGTAGCAGTAGCACCAAGCGACCCTACTATATTATATGTGGGCGAAGGCGAAAACACATTGAGGGGAAATGTTAGCGAAGGCTTTGGCATCTGGCGTTCAGATGATGGTGGCCGTAGCTGGCGCCACCTCGGTTTAAAAGATACAAGGCATATCATCCGCATCATCATTCACCCTAAAAACCCCGATATAGTTTGGGTGGCGGCAATAGGCCACTTGTTTGGCCCCAATACCGAACGGGGAGTTTTTAAAACCACCGATGGCGGAAAAACATGGAAAAAAGTTTTGTATGTAAATGAAAAAACCGCTTGCAGCGATTTGGTGATGGAACCGGGCAACCCTTCGGTATTGTATGCAGGCACCTGGCGCATACAACGAACACCATATAGCCTGGAGAGTGGTGGCGATGGTGGCGGGTTGTGGAAGAGTGTGGATGGCGGCGAAACTTGGAAAAATATTTCAAGCGCAAAGGGATTGCCTAAAGGTATTTGGGGAATTGTAGGTGTGGCAGTAAGCGCTTCAAATACCGATAAGATTTATGCTTTAATTGAAAACCACGATGGCGGCATGTTTGTAAGCAACGATGGCGGCGATAGTTGGGCATTGCAAAGCAACAGCAACGATATAAGGCAGCGTGCATGGTACTATACAAAAGTTTTTGTTGACCCCAAAAACGAAAATGTTGTTTATGTTTTGAATGTTGATTTTTTGAAAAGCACCGATGGCGGAAAAACATATAAAGGCATTAATACACCGCATGGCGATCACCACGATTTATGGATAGACCCCGAAAACGGCAACCGTATGATTGTGGCAGATGATGGCGGCGCACAAGTAAGTTTTGATGGCGGCGATAACTGGAGCACTTACGAAAATCAACCCACAGCACAGTTTTACAGGGTAAGTACCGATAATCATTTTCCTTATCGCATACTTGGTGCACAGCAGGATAATTCAACCGTAAGAATTTTATCACGCAGCGATGGCGGGCAAATAACAACCGATGACTGGCAACCAACTGCAGGTTCCGAAAGTGGATACGTAGTAGCCGATCCATTAAATCCTGATATTGTGTATGGCGGCAATTACAGTGGTTATCTCTCAAGGCTCGATCATAAAACAGGAGAGAACCGTGCTGTAAGTGTTTGGCCCGATGACCCATTGGGTAGTGGCGCCGATGTGGCTAAATACCGATTTCAGTGGAACTTCCCTATTTTCTTTTCGCCTCACAATCCAAAAAGATTGTATGCTGCGGGCAATCATTTGTTTGTTACTGAAAACGAAGGTGCATCATGGACTGCATTGGGTGGCGATTTAACAACTAATGATAAATCACGGCAGGCTTCAAGCGGTGGGCCAATTACAAAAGACAATACCGGCGTAGAAGTGTATTGTACAATTTTTACAGCAGCAGAATCGGCATTGGAAAAAGATTTGTTATGGACCGGCAGCGATGATGGTTTGATACATTTAAGTAAAGACGGAGGTAAAAACTGGGAAAACGTTACCCCCAAAGAAGCGGGCCAATGGATGATGTGGAATTGTGTGGAGACTGATCCGTTTAAAAAAGGCAAAGCTTATTTTGTTGGTACAAAATATAAGAGCGACGATTTTACCCCTTATATTTTTAAAACAGAAGATTATGGTAAAACATGGATAAAGATAACCAATGGTATTGCGCCCATGCATTTTACCCGTTGTTTAAGAGCCGACCGTAAAAGGCCCGGTCTTTTGTATTGCGGTACCGAGTATGGCATGTACATCAGTTACGATGATGGCGCTAACTGGAAACCTTTTCAATTGAATTTACCCGTAGTGCCCATCACCGATTTAACCATCAAAGAAAATGATTTAATTGTAGCTACGCAGGGCAGGGCTTTTTGGGTGATTGACGACCTTACGATGGTACAACAAAAAGATAATAGCATACTAAACAAAAACCTTTTTGTATTTCCTGTTAATGATGCCTATCGTTATAACGGGTATCAAAATCCAAAACCTGTTAATGCCGGTATGAACCCGCCCAATGGCTCGGTTATAAATTATTACCTAAAAAGTTTTTCCGATTCGGCAAAGTTTAGCATTACCATAATGGATAAGAATAAAAAATTGATAAAAACTTTTAGTAACAAAGCAAAAGAAAAAGCAGATAAGATAGATGATATAAGCAGCGGGATGAACCGTTTTGTTTGGAATATGTATTACCCGCCTGCCGAAAGATTAGACGGGCAAGTGTTATGGCATGGCAGTGTACCCGGCCCCAAAGCTGCACCGGGCCAGTATTATTATAAAATTGTAGTTGACAAAGATTCGGCTGAAGGAAGTTTTATTATTAAGGCAAACCCGGTGTACAACCTTACGCAGCAGGATTATGATGCACAGTTAAATTTCCTGCTATCGGTAAGGGATAAATTTGATGAGATACAAAAAGCTGTAAAAAACATTCGTAACATTCGCAAACAAATAAATGGGTTTATTGATTTACAAGGCAAAGATGTGCCTAAAGAAATAAAACAACAGGCCGATACCATCAATAAACAAATAACAACCATTGAAGAAGCGCTGCACCAAACAAAAGCAAAAAGCAGCCAGGATGTTTTAAATTACCCGATACGGCTTGATGATAAGATTTCGGGCTTGTACGATTTTGCAGCAAGCGGCAATGCTGCGCCTGCCAAACAGGTAAAAGATGCTTTTGCCGAATTAGGCGGGCAGGCCGATGTGCAATTGAATAAACTAAAACAAATAATTGGTGTGGAGTTGCCGAAGTTTAACGAATTGATTAGGCAGAAAGGATTACCGGTAATTGGAATAAAAAAAGATGATTAACGCCGCCATATTTATAGCAACAGGTGCAGGCTACTGTACCTGTTGCCAGGTATTGATTGTTCCCTATATCTTTGCCGCATGAATGTAAAAGCTTTCTCGTCTTCCTTTATAAATAAGTTCATTTATTTAAAACGGGCATTTGGCAATAAGCCATTTCGCCTGCTTGATATTGGTGCAGGAAACCATTCGGCTACCAAGGCAAAAACTGTTTTTAAAAATTGTGAATACCACGGAGTTGATAGGGAGAAAGATTACAATAACACCGGCGACGACTTTAAACAGATGGATGCTTTTTATGAAATGGATTTAACCAGGCTCGATTTTTCATCCATACCCAATAATTATTTTGATGCACTATTGATGGTACATGTTATTGAGCATTTATATAATGGCGATGAAGTGATAAAAAGCTTATTATCTAAACTTAAAAGCGGCAGTTATATTTACATTGAATACCCAGGCCAAAAAAGTACACGATTGCCAAGCATGCCCGGAACCCTTAATTTTAAAGATGATGATACCCATGTAAGAGTGTACTCTGTAAAAGAATTATCTGCCTTGTTGGAAACAAACGGATGCAAGGTTTTAAAAGGAGGCGTACGCCGTAATATTTGGTTTATGATGGCAATGCCATTTAAAATAATAAAATGCTGGGTTACAGGTAAAAAATTGCAAGGCAATATTTTTTGGGATGTGTTAGGCTTTGCAGAATATGTATGGGCACGGAAAAATTGATTGTCATTTAATATTTACGATTGTTTGTTTATTATTTTTTCTTTTAGGCATAAGATGGTAATTTAATCAAGAATATCGGGCCTTCTTTCTTCTGTTCTTTTTATGGCCTGTTGCTGTCGCCATTCTTCTATCAGTTTATGATTGCCACTCATCAACACGTCAGGTACTTTCCACCCACGAAAAACTTCGGGCCTTGTATAAACCGGCGGCGCCAGTAAATTATCCTGGAACGAATCTGTTAGTGCCGAAGTTTCATCATTCAGTACGCCGGGTATCAGCCGGCCTATTGCGTCAACCATTACGGCAGCGCCTAGTTCGCCACCGCTTAAAACATAATCGCCAATAGATATTTCTTTGGTTATAAAATGATCTCTAAATCTTTGATCAACTCCTTTGTAATGGCCGCAAATTAACAACAGGTTATTTTTTAATGATAACCTATTTGCCATTTGCTGGTTAAAAGTTTCTCCATCAGGTGTTAAAAAAATAATCTCATCATAAGATGTTTCTTTCTGCAAACTTTCAATAGCATTCACCAAAGGTTCAATCATTATTACCATACCGGCGCCACCGCCAAATGCATAATCATCTACCTGTGCACGAGCATACGTGGTGTAGTTACGCAAATTAATTACGTTTACCTGCAGCAAACCCTTATCGGCAGCCCTTTTCAATATAGAATGAGCAAATGGGCTATCTAAAAGCCCGGGAACCACAGTAAGTATATCAATTTTCATTTGTGTAAAGAAAAGTCTGTTACAATATGTTTTTAAAAATTCATAAAATCTTCCAGGTTGCGTTTGTCTTTTTTAGTTGGCCTTCCTTTTTTACTCAACCGTTTACCGGTATGAAAAACAGCCGCCTGGAATTGGATACGGTTTAACTCTTCAGCAGGAGTAATGTCTTCATAAAACTTTATTGCCTCGCTATATTGCATTCTTTTATATAATAGAGCTGTTACTTTTATCACCCATCGCTTAGCTTCTGTCTTCACTTCATATTCATCAGCAATATGAACAGTTTTTGATGCTTTGACAATACTGCCATTAAATTTCACTTTGCCTTTATCACAGGCATCGGCTGCCTGGCTTCTTGTTTTAAATAAACGAATAGCCCATAAATATTTATCGAGCCGTAGTTTTTCCATTTCCATGGTACAAAAATAAATGCTTTTACATCAATGGCAGGTAAAGCTTGCAGTAATTTCGTATTTTTAAAATCCTAAAACAGATAATAATGCGGTTCAATAAATTCTATTTCATTTTCTATTTATTGTTGATTTGCCAGTTAGTAGTTGCCCAAAGCAACAGTAAAATTAACTGGTCGGCAGATGGAAATACTTACACTTTATTAAAAGATGGAAATATTGTACAGGTAGATCCGGTAACAGAAACTGAATCTGTTATTATAAGTAAAGCATTGCTTACCGAGCCCGAATCAAAGCAATACCTTAAGCCGCAATCGTATTCATTTAATAATAACTATACCAGGTTATTAATTTTTACAAACACTGCAAAAGTTTGGCGTTACAAAACCCGTGGCGACTACTGGATACTTGATATCATCAGTGGTAAATTAAGAAAGCTTGGTAAAAGCTTGCCCGAACAGTCATTAATGTTTGCCAAGTTTTCGCCCGATGGAAAACGAGTTGCTTATGTTAGCGGCCATAATATTTATGCAGAAGAAATTAGTAGTGGATCCATAACAAAATTAACCGATGATGGAACTCGTAAACTTATTAACGGCACTTTTGACTGGGTATACGAAGAAGAGTTTGGCTGCCGGGATGGATTTAGATGGAGCCCCGATGGTACTAAAATTGCTTTTTGGCAGGTAGATGCAAGAAAGATAAGGGACTATTATATGCTGAACACTACCGATAGTATTTACTCAAGAATAATACCTGTTGAATATCCAAAAGTGGGAGAGGCGCCATCGCCGGTAAGGATAGGTGTGGTAAACCTGGCCAACAGGTACACTACATGGATGAATATTGAAGGCGATCCGCAACAACATTACCTGCCACGCATGGAATGGGCAAGTAAAAACGAACTGGTGGTACAGCAACTCGATCGTAAGCAACAAGAAAGTAAATTAATTTATTGCAATGCCGGTAATGGCAGCAGCCACACATTTTGGGCAGAAAGCAGTAATACTTGGGTTGATTTAAATACAGATAACCCGGTAGGATGGAATTGGGTAAACGGTGGAAAGGATTTTATATGGATCAGTGAAAAAGATGGTTGGCGGCATATTTACAGAATTAGCCGCGATGGTAAAACAGAAACTTTATTAACCAAAGGCAATTATGATATTGGCGAAATAAAATGTATTGACGAAACCAGGAACAGAATTTATTTTACCGCATCGCCCGATAATGCAACACAATTATACTTGTACAGTGTACCGGTAGATAAAGGTAATTTTTTACAAAAAGTTGGAAACGTTTTTCAAAAAGTAAAAGAAGTTGTTACTAATACTAAAGATGAACCTGAATTAATAAGTTCAAAAGAATTAAAAGGAACAAATGAATACAACATATCTCCCAACGGAAAACTTGCTATTCATTCATTCTCTAACCATAATACTCCCAATGTTAGTGAATGGATTTCATTACCCGACAACAAACCATTACATGCAGACAAAAGTATTGCTGCAAATATAAAAACAGACAACCGGGTTAATATTGAATTTTTAAAACTGGTAACGGCTGATAACATTACATTGGATGCCTGGATTAATAAACCAGAAAATTTTGATTCTACCAAAAAATACCCGGTAGTGTTTTATGTGTATGGAGAGCCTGCCGCATCAACCGTGCAGGATACGTATGGATCGCAGGATAATTTTTTATACAATGGCGATATGAGGGCCGATGGTTACATACAGGTGGCAATTGATAACCGTGGCACACCCATGTTAAAAGGCGCTGCCTGGCGAAAATCTATTTATCGTAAAATTGGAAACATAAATGTGATTGACATGGCCGAAGGATTTAAAAAAATGCTGAACACACATCCATACATGGATAAAGAACGTACTGCGGTTTGGGGATGGAGCGGCGGCGGTTCCTCTACACTTAATCTGCTGTTTCGTTACCCCGATTTGTTTAAAACAGGAATTGCCATTGCAGCTGTAGCTAACCAGTTGTTTTACGATAATATATACCAGGAGCGTTACATGGGGCTACCGCAGGAAAACAGGGAAGATTTTATCAATGGCTCACCGGTTACTTATGCAAAAAACTTAAAAGGGAATTTATTGTACATACATGGCACCGGCGATGATAATGTGCATTTCAGTAATGCAGAAGTGCTGGTGAATGAATTAATAAAATACGGTAAACAGTTTCAGTATATGCCTTATCCCAACAGGTCGCACAGCATTTCAGAAGGGGCTGGCACTTTTCAACATTTATCAACCCTGTATACAAATTATTTAAAAGCACATTGCCCACCGGGAGCAAAGTGAGATCAGTATATGGTATTATTCTCACTGGCTCTTTTTAAATCTACCCCGATTGTAACGGGAACACTTGCACCAGTGAATAATTTATCATTATTTCGGCGTATTACTTTTTGGAAACTAATGTAAGTTTTGGCATGCAAACATTCACAACTAAAAATGATTTGCCTTTTGCATCTTAGTATTTCCACCAATTATATCAACTCATCATCAATTCATTCTTCCCGGGTACTCTTTCAATGCTTTTTCCAAACAATCCATTGCGGCATTAATGGCTTCCACATTTATTACATAAGCTAGACGCACTTCCTGTTTGCCTAAACCGGCTGTACTATAAAACCCTGTTGCCGGGGCAAGCATCACCGTTTGGTTATTATAATTAAAAGATTCTAACAGCCACTGGCAAAACTTATCCGAATCATCAATAGGTAATTTGGCCATTGCATAAAAAGCACCACCGGGGTTAGGGCAAAAAACACCCTGCATGGCATTCAACCTTTTTACAATTGTATCCCTCCGAAGTTTATATTCGGCCTTGGTAGTATTAAAATAATCATCGGGCAAATCAACAGCCGCTTCACCAAGTATTTGCGCAAACGATGGCGGACTTAACCTTGCCTGTGCAAATTTCATGGCTGCATCCAACAGATCTTTATTTTTAGTAACAAAAGCACCAATACGGCCACCACAAGCGCTGTAGCGTTTGCTAATGGTATCCATCAATACCACATGTTCATCCACCCCGGTTAAATGCATGGCGCTTGTATGAGTACCTTCGTAACAAAATTCACGGTAAGCTTCATCAGCAAAAAGATAAAGATTGTGTTTCTTAATCAGCTGCTTTAATATTTCCATTTCGGCAGCGCTGTATAAATAACCCGTTGGGTTATTGGGATTACAAATAACTATTGCTTTTGTTTTTGAGGTAATCACTTTTTCAAAATCTTCAATTGGCGGTAAAGCAAAACCACTTTCAATTGATGATGAAATTGGTTTTACAACAACACCGGCTTCCACGGCAAAGCCATTGTAGTTGGCATAAAATGGTTCGGGTATTATCACTTCATCGCCAGCATCCATACAGGCCATAAAACCAAACAGTATGGCTTCGCTGCCGCCAGTGGTGATGATAATCTGTTCTGAAGTTATATCAATACCCACCCGTTTATAATATTCAACTAATTTTTTACGATAGCTTTCATTGCCGGCGCTGTGGCTGTATTCCAGTATTTTAAAATCCGAATGCCGCACTGCATCTAAACATTTTGCCGGCGTTTCAATATCGGGCTGACCGATATTCAAATGAAATACTTTGGTTCCTCTTTTTTTTGCAGCTTCCGCAAAGGGAACCAGTTTACGAATGGGAGATGCAGGCATTTGGTTGCCTCGGTTACTGATTGTTGGCATGCGGCAAAGTTAAAAGTTATTGGCTATAAGTTATAAGTTTGCTGATGCAAATTTTTAAAGTTCACAGCCGTATCATCATCACCTGCAGCAACAGGCTATCGCCATACCTGCAAATAGAAGTGGCCCAACTTGGCTATAAACCCCGCCGAGTTTTTAAAACCGGTGTTGAACTGCAAGGTACATTGCAGGATTGCATTTGCCTGAATGTAAACCTGCGCTGTGCCAGCCAGGTATTATTTTCTTTAAAAGAATTTACAGCAAATAATGCAGATGAACTATATAAAAACCTGGTTAATTTTTCGTGGGAGGATGTGATTACTGCCGATGGTTATTTTTCTATCAGCAGCAATGTTAGCAACGATTCCATCAACAATTCATTATTTGCCAATGTAAAAGTTAAAGATGCTATTGTTGATAGGTTCAGGAATAAAACTGGCCAACGGCCAAACTCGGGCCCCGAACTTGATAAAGCTGTTATACATTTATACTGGAAAGAATCGCTTGCCGAAATTTTTATTGATACCTCCGGCGAAACTTTGTCAAAACATGGCTATAGAAAAATACCCGGCCGGGCACCTATGCTGGAATCATTGGCTGCAGCCACTTTGCTGGCAACAAAATGGGATAAGCAATCTGTATTTATAAATCCCATGTGTGGCTCGGGTACAGTGGCCATTGAAGCTGCGTTGCTAGCAACAAACAGGAAACCCGGGCTGCTGCGTTTTAATTATGCCTTCATGCATTTGGTTGGATACAATGATGAAATGTATCAAACCGAATTAAGAAAATTAGAGCAGCAGGTTATTGATATGCCGGGATTGAAAATCATTGCAACCGATATCAGTGAAGATGCCATTGAGATTTCGAAAGTAAATGCAGGCATTGCAGGTGTTGAAGAAATGATTGAATTTGCTGTTTGCGATTTTGAACAAACTAATGTACACGATGGCGAAAATGGTGTTGTTTATTTTAATCCAGAATACGGCGATAGGTTAGGCGTAGAAGCCGAACTGGAATTTACATACAAACGCATGGGCGATTTTTTAAAAAAGAAATGCAAGGGTTATTTTGGGTATGTTTTTACCGGCAACCTGGAGTTGGCAAAAAAGATAGGCCTTAAGCCAAACAGGCGAATAGAATTTTTTACCAGTAAAATTGATTGCCGTTTACTGGAATATGAATTGTACAGTGGCACAAAACGAATAGATAAAAAATAAAACCATTAATCAATCATCCTGTACACCGTCCATTTTTGTGATGCCGGAACAATATATGGCGCAATGGCATCGCTGTACTGTTTAAACTGAGGCAGCCCCATATCAGCAAGAGCTTTTTCAAAATCGGCCAGCGATTCAAATAGGTATTCATCCACAATATGTGATGCCGATTTACCGATATGCCCAACACTTAACCGGTTTACAGAATTTTTAAAATGAGATGATCTGAATTTTTCTGCACCCCATGCTTTTATAATCTCAAGGGCTTCTTTTTGTTTGCCAAAAACAATGTCAATGGTCCATACACAATTGTACATCTGAATATATTTTTTGTTGAAAAATTATGTCCTTTGTTTATTGCGGATATATACTAACCTGATACCCGATTTATCTGTTTCTCTTTTATCAATTTCAAATTGAGCTACCGATTGAATCAATGGCGTTAATTTTTGAAAGCCATAATTCCTTGGATCAAAATCGGGTTGTTTTTTTAAGATGAGGTTTCCAACATCACCTAAAAATGCCCATCCGTTTTCATCGGCAAGGTCATCAATAGTGGCAGTAATTAATTTTATTGATTCCTTGTTAAGTTTATCAACCAGTTTTTTTTGAACAGGCTTGCCCTTTTTAGTTTTTGTTGTAAGCGAAGTTTCTTCTTCATCGTCACTTTCTGCAATTATTTCTAAATAAATAAATTTATCACAAGCTACAATAAAAGGATTGGGTGTTTTCTTTTGTCCCATGCCAATTACTTTCATTCCGGCCTCTCTAAGCCGCAAAGCCAATCTTGTAAAATCACTGTCGCTACTTACAATGCAAAAGCCATCCACTTTGCCCGAGTATAAAATATCCATCGCATCAATAATCAATGCACTATCGCTGCTGTTTTTGCCACTTGTATAACTGTACTGCTGAATGGGTGTGATGGCATTTTCCAATAAAACATTTTTCCAGCCGCTTACAGTTGGTTTGGTCCAGTCGCCATAAATGCGGCGAAATGTAGGTGTGCCATATTTGGCTATCTCTTCCATCATGCCTCGTACATTGCTGTATGGCACATTATCGGCATCTATTAAAACCGCCAGGCGGGTATCTTGTATTTCCATAATAGTAGTTGTTGGCACAAGGTAAATAATTTCTTTTCATTGCCAGTTACTGACGTAAAGCCAACACCTGTTTTACAAACCGGGGGCAACAGCTACTAAAATTTAACCAATTGGTTAAAAATATTTGGAAGATAAAATTTGACAGCATAGATTTGCATAATTAACCAAATGGTTAAAAAATGAAAAAGAAAGATAAAAACACTGAACAGGTGATATTACTGGCGGCCAGGAAAGTATTTATAGAAAAAGGGCTGGCAGGTTCACGCATGCAGGATATAGCCAACCAGGCAGGGCACAATAAGGCGTTGTTGCATTATTACTTCACATCAAAAAACAAACTGTTTGATATAGTTTTTGAGCAGGAAATTGGAAGTTTTTTCTCTCACCTGGCCGGTATATTAGCAGAAGAGTTGCCTTTGTTTGAAAAGATCGAAAAAATTGTATCGTTGGATATTGACAGGCTTACACAATTACCCGGTATGCCCAATTTTATTATAAACGAGATGAACCAAAATCCCGATGTTATCTTAAAACGCCTTAAAAAAATACCTGTAGAAATGATATTGGGTAATTTTCAGAAACAGGTAAATGCTGAAATAAAAATGGGCGCCATCAGGAAAATAACAGCTCAGCAATTACTTATCAATATACAGTCGTTATGCATTTTCCCATTTATAGCCCGCCCAATGGTAAGGGGTATTTTTCAAATGGATGAAAAGGCTTACCTGGCCATGATGCAAAAAAGAAAAACTGAAGTGGCTGCATTCATTATTAATGCTATCAAAGTTTAAAAAAGTAAATCTATGAAAAGTACAAGCTTTATAATTGCCGGTTTACTCTTAGCCGTAAATGGTTTATTTGCACAAAATAACCCAACACTTACGCTTGAACAATGTTATCATTTTGCAACAACAAATACACCACTTGCACAGCAAAAGGCTTTAACAGTTACGGCAGGCAGCTTGCTTGAAAAAAACCAGGGCCTTAACTGGTTGCCACAGGTGAATGTGAACGCACAGGTAACTTACCAGTCAGAAGTAACTTCATTTCCTGTAAAACTGCCGGGCATTAATGTGGAAGAACTTAGTAAAGACCAATACAAGGGAACGCTTGAGATAACACAACCCATTTATGATGGTGGAATCATCAGTAGCCAAAAGAAACTTCAAAGCATAGCAGCAGGCATTGAATCACAAAAAGTAGAAATTGATTTGTACCAGCTTAAATCTAAAGTGAATGCTTGTTTTTTTACAGCACTATTAATGGATGAAAATCTAAGGCTTATGCAATTTGTAATAAATGACCTCGACAATAATATTAAAAAAGTATCGGCACAGGCAAAAAACGGCATTGCCACAAACAGCAATGTGGATGTATTGAAAGCTGAGCAATTAAAAGCATTGCAGCAGGTGATAGGTTTTAAAGCCACAAAAAATGCGGCCGTAGAAATGCTGGAAATACTTACAGCTACATCAATTGATAGCAATACGGTTTTTGAAAAGCCTGCACAAATAACTGTTTCTGCAGACACAATTATGCAACGGCCCGAATTGAAGTTATTTGATTTTCAAAAACAACAATTTCGGCAGCAAACCAAACTTATTAATGCTAAAGCAAATCCTAAGTTTTCGTTTTTTACAACCGGTGGTTATGGCAGGCCGGGTTTAAATATGCTTAAGAATGAATTTCAGTGGTATTATTTGGGCGGGGTAAAGCTTACCATCCCCATCATATCGCAGTTTACAAAGCATAAAGAAAAAGATGTAATTAAAATACAAGAGCAGATTGTGGATAGGCAGAGAGAAAATTTTTTAAATAACAACCGCCAGGTGCTATCGCAACAAAAAAACGAAATAGAGAAATATAAAGCGCTTGTTAACTCGGATGAAGCCATCGTACAACTGCGAAAAAAAATAAAAGACAATGCATCATTCAAATTAGCCAATGGCATTATCACTTCTACTGATTACATCACCGAAATGAATGCCGAAAACCAGGCTATGTTAAATCAAAAACTGCATGAGATACAATGGTTACAGGCTCAATATAATTATCAACTGATTCTTGGAAAATAAATTGAATTATCTAACAAATAAAAAATATGAAACATCTTTTTAAAAAAATATTGCTGCCATCCGTAATAACTGTTTTGGTTTCATGTGGTAGCAGTAAAACAAAATACGATGCCACCGGTACATTTGAAGCAGATGAAGTAATTGTATCTGCTGAAGCAAACGGCCAGCTTTTGCAGTTGAATGTTGAAGAAGGTGCTACGCTTGCTAAAGATGCTGTAATTGGTAAGATTGATCCTATTGCCATTGAGTTGCAGAAAGAACAGGCTTCATCAACGATAGAAGCATTACAACAAAAAACAAATGATGCAGCACCACAGGTAAGTATATTGGAATCGCAGATGCAGTTGCAAAAAAAGCAAATAGATGTGGATGAAACACAGTTAAAGGTTTTGGAAAAAGAACAGGCACGGTTTCATAAATTAGTAGCAGCCGATGCAGTACCTGCAAAACAATTGGATGATATAACCGGCCAGGTAAATGTGTTAAAAGAAAAAATTATTGCGGCAAAAACACAATTAAAAGTATTGCAGAGCCAGGTAAATGCACAAAGGCAATTGGTTGCCATACAAAATCGGGGCATATTAAGCGAAAAAATACCGATGCAAAAGAAAGTAGCACAACTGCAGGAACAAATTAATAAAACAAATATCATTAACCCGGTTGCAGGTACCGTATTAAGTAAGTATGCCGATGCTGGCGAATTTACCAGTATTGGAAAACCTTTATACAAAATAGCAAATCTTAGCGTGATGAAACTTAGGGCTTACATAACCGGTAACCAGCTTGCACAAGTAAAATTAAACCAGCAGGTGAAAGTGATGGTTGATGATGGTAATGGAAAGATGAGGGAGCTGAAAGGTAATATCAGTTGGATTTCGGATAAGGCAGAATTTACACCTAAAACGATACAAACAAAAGATGAACGGGCCAACCTGGTGTATGCTATAAAAGTAAATGTGGTTAACGACGGTTTATTAAAGATTGGGATGTACGGAGAAGTAGATTTTTAATATCAACATGATGATTGCAATTACTGTAAAAAATATTGTAAAAACATACGGCACAAAAAAAGAAACGATTACAGCGCTTGATGATATTTCTTTTGAAGTGAACGGGGGAGAACTTTTTGGCATCATTGGACCAGATGGCGCAGGTAAAACTTCTTTGTTCAGGATACTTACCACATTGTTGCTGCCTAAGGGCGGCACTGCATCTGTTGATGGGTTTGATGTGGTGAAAGATTATAAACAGGTTAGAAACCGTGTGGGATATATGCCGGGCAGGTTTTCGCTATACCAGGATTTGAGCGTGGAAGAGAACCTTGAGTTTTTTGCAACCATTTTTAATACAAGTATCCAGGAGAATTACAACCTCATTAAAGAAATTTATGTACAAATAGAGCCTTTTAAAAAACGCCGTGCAGGAAAATTATCGGGCGGCATGAAACAAAAGCTGGCACTGTGTTGTGCACTCATACATAAACCTTCGGTATTATTTTTAGATGAACCAACAACAGGTGTGGATGCAGTTTCGAGAAAAGAATTTTGGGATATGTTGCAAAATTTAAAAAAACAGGGAATAACCATTTTAGTTTCTACACCTTATATGGATGAAGCCGCATTGTGCGACCGGGTGGCATTGATTCAATTGGGTAAAATTATGAGCATTGATACGCCGCAGGAAATTGTGAAATCATTTAAAGGACAATTGTGGGCAATACGATCAACAAAAATGTATGCTTTGTTAAAAGACTTAAAACAATATGAAGGCACAATCAGTTGCAACAGTTTTGGAGAGTTTCATCACCTGTTATTAAAAGATGATGCAAATGAAAAAGAATTATTGACCTACCTGAACCAACAACAGCATACCGGTATTGAATTAAAAAAAACAGCACCTGTAATTGAAGATTGCTTTATGCAATTGATGAATAAAAATTAAAATCACAAATGATAAAGGAGATTGTGATAAAAGCAGAAGGGCTAACAAAAAGGTTTGGCGATTTTATTGCCGTAAATAAAATTTCTTTTAATGTAGAAAAAGGAGAAATATTCGGCTTCCTGGGCGCTAACGGTGCCGGTAAAACTACAGCCATGCGTATGTTGTGTGGTTTATCCATACCATCTTCGGGTAAAGCGGCGGTGGCCGGATTTGATGTATATAAGCAAACTGAAAATATTAAGCAAAACATTGGCTACATGAGCCAAAAATTTTCTTTGTACGAAGACCTGACCGTAAAAGAAAATATCCGTTTTTATGCAGGCATTTATGGTATGGGCAGAGCATCTGCCAAAGAAAAAATGAACAACCTGCTTGTGCAGTTGAAAATGAGTAACGAAGAAAACAACCTGGTAAAATCGCTGCCGCTTGGCTGGAAACAAAAACTGGCATTTTCTGTTGCCATATTGCATCAGCCAAAAATTGTATTCCTGGATGAACCAACCGGCGGGGTGGATCCTGTAACAAGGCGAGAATTCTGGAACCTTATTTATGATGCTGCCGAAAAAGGTATTACTGTTTTTGTAACAACCCATTATATGGATGAGGCAGAATATTGCAACCGGGTATCTATCATGGTGGATGGCGTGATTGAAGCATTAGATACACCATCAAACCTTAAAAAAAATTATAAGGCAGCATCCATGGATGAAGTGTTTTTACAATTGGCAAGAGGCGCTAAAAGATCATCGGATTAATTATAAGCATGAAGCAGTTTATCATTTTTGTTAAAAAAGAATTTTATCACATTTTCCGTGACAGGAAATCGCTGCTTATCATTTTCCTGATGCCCATTGTGCAAATCATTCTTTTTGGTTTTGCCTTAACCAATGAAATAAAAAACAGCAATATTGCAGTTTTGGATAATTCAAAAGACGAAGCCACTGTAAAAATCATACAAAGATTAGATGCAAGCCGTTATTTTGAAGTAAATACTTATTTGCATTCGCAGGCTGATATTGAAAACATATTTAAATCGGGCAAAGTAAGGATGGTAGTGGTTTTCCCGCCAAACTTTTATCAATCATTATTGCATAGTAATAAAGCTCAAATTCAATTACTGGCCGATGCATCTGACCCCAATACTGCCACTACTATTACTCAATACGCTACAAATATCATTAACGATTACCAACAGGAACTAAACGGGCAAACTAATATCCCGTACCAAATACAACCTCAATTGCGGATGTTATATAATCCGCAGTTAAAAGGCACGTACAATTTTGTGCCGGGTGTTATGACCATGATTTTAGTTTTGATAGCCGCTATGATGACTTCGGTTGCTATTGTGAGAGAAAAAGAAATCAATACCATGGAAGTGATTTTGGTTTCGCCGCTAAAGCCATTGTTGTTTATTGTAAGCAAAGCCATTCCGTATATATTTTTATCGCTGGTTAATTTAATCACCATTTTAATTGTAAGCGTTAGCATTTTAGATGTGCCGGTAAACGGGAATCTTTTTCTGCTGATGGCCGAGTCGTTGTTGTTTATTATTACATCGGTATCATTGGGTTTAATGATTTCGAATTTTACAAAAACACAGCAGGAGGCACAAATGTTTTCGTTGATGTCTTTATTGTTGCCCACACTGTTGCTGGGTGGTTTTATGTTTCCTATCGAAAGTATGCCCTGGCCATTACAGGCAGTATCAAATATTGTTCCTTCAAAATGGTTTTATTTAATTGTAAAAGATGTGATGATAAAAGGGCTTGGTTTTTCGCAGGTGTGGAAAGAATCGCTGGTGCTGGTTGCCATGTCATTGGTATTACTTTTCATCAGCTTTAAAAAATTTAAAACAAGGCTTGCATGAAAAAACTGCTGGTGATACTGGAAAAAGAGTTCAGGCAGGTTTTCAGAAACCCGTCTATCTACAGGATGGTACTTATTATGCCGGTGATACAGTTGCTTGTGTTTCCATTTGCAGCCAATTACGAAGTGAAGAATGTAAAGCTTTCTATTGTAGATCATGATCATTCTTCCTATTCTCAAAAATTCATCAGTAAAATTTCAGGTTCGGGATATTTTAAACTTACCAGTTACCAACCTTCTTACATGCAGGCGATGAAGTCAATAGAGTCGGGCGCTGCAGATCTTATTATAGAAATTCCTAAAGGTTTTGAAAAAGATCTTGTAAAAAATAATGCAGCTTCCATGCTGATAGCGGTAAACGCAGTAAATGGCGTGCAGGCCAACCTGGGCGGCGCTTATGCAGCATCCATCATCAGGGATTTTAATGCAGGCATAAGAGCCAACTGGATTCAACCTCCTGCCTTTAATGCACAACCGGCCATTGAGGTTACATCATCTAATTGGTATAACCCAACAATGGATTATAAGATTTTTATGGTGCCGGCAATTTTGGTTACACTGCTCACCATGATTGGCAGCATCATGGCTGCATTAAATATTGTGCACGAAAAAGAAATAGGCACCATTGAACAAATCAATGTATCACCCATCAGCAAACTGCAGTTTATTTTAGGTAAACTAATTCCATTTTGGATATTGGGTTTGGTTACACTTACCCTGGGATTACTGGTATCGTGGCTGGTATATGGTATTGTTCCGGTTGGCAGCCTGGGTTTAATTTATGTGTTTGGTATGGTGTTCCTGTTTACATTGTTGGGAGTTGGCTTACTCATTTCTACATTTGCCGAAACGCAAACGCAGGCCACATTTGTAAGTTTTTTTGTTATTATGCTGTTTATGTTGCTGGGTGGTTTATATACACCAATAGAAAGTATGCCCGGTTGGGCCAAACTCATCACAAAAGTAAACCCAGTGGCTTATTTTATTGAAGTGATACGGATGATTATTTTAAAAGGAAGTGGTTTTGCAGATGTGAAAGTTCAGTTTTTTTCGGTGCTGGCGCTAGGTGTTTTTTTTAATGCATGGGCTGTGTTTAATTATCGCAAACGTTCATAAGCCTTCAGCCATCAATATACAATTCTTCCACTTTCTTTCTTGCCCAGGCTGTTTTTCTTAAAAATTTAAGGGTTGAACTTATGCTGGGGTTTTCCCTGAAACAATTGATACGGATTCGTTTCCCCAATTCTTCCCAGCCATACATTTCTACCAAGTGTGTTACAATCATCTCAAGTGTTTTGCCATGAAGTGGATTGTTTGGTTGCTGTTGTATCATTTTTTTATTTTTACGATTGCCTCATTTTTTAAAAATGTTTGCAATGCCCTTGCTGATTTTTTGAATAGTTTCAATGCTCTTGTTTATCGGCTCTGCAGAGATATCATCATAACCTTCGGTGATGATATAATCCTGGTCGTATTGCTGCGGATAAACCACGATATGGCTGTTAGCAGTAAAATGTTTTTCAATTTTTGTAGGCAGGTTCTCCAGCAAACCCATAAACGAAGTGGATCCTTTGCGGGCCGATATCAGGATAAAGAGGTCATCGTTTTGTATGTTTCTTGATATGATGAGGAAGTCTTCCCAACTGTCGAACATTTCAAAATGAACCGATACCGATGACTTTGATTTTTTTATAAATTTTTCAATTGCATTTTTAGTTGATGTATTGCTGTACAATATCAGTGGGATACTTAACTCCTGTGTTAACTTTATAATTTTCATCAACCATATCTGAAAGCCGTATTCCCTTTCGGCTAAAGGAGGCGCTACAAGAAAGATACGCTTGTGCAGTATGAGTGGTTTTTTAATACTGCAGATGAACAGGGTTTTATCGGTATTGTTTAAAATGCTGTCCATCTTATCGCCAATGAGTTTATCCAAAATGCCAATCCGTTGCGGCCATCCCAGTATGATAATGTTCGACATGATTTCCCTGGATATACGGCTGATACCGCTTGCTGCATTGTGGTCGATGGTGGTTATCACATTTACTTTTGTTTCGGATGCCGATGCCTGTTGTACAAATTCCTGCAGTTTATTTTTTGCTTTTAGTATGTTCACTTCCGCTTCTTCGTTATTTGATACCACCGATAATATAGATAAAGGATTGGCCGAGTTTTTATCTTTCATATAGATCGACAGGTCGAGCAGTTTTTCAATATTGCCGATATCAATTGTTGGTAATAATATATGTTCGTTGTTAAAGCCGTTTATTTTTTTAAGGTCGGTTTCATCTTCTGTCTCCAGCACAATTTTTTTTCCGGCTTTTTCTGTTACAAACGATGCTACAATACAAGTAATCAGTATCAGGATGATGGTTCCGTTTAGGATGTTTTCATCCAGTATGCCGGCATTAAAGCCTACCAGTATAACGGCAAGCGTAGCGGCAGCATGCGAACTGCTAAGCCCAAAAATAAGTTGCCTTTGCGAAGATGAATACCTGAAAATAACCTGCGTAAAAAATGCTGCCAGCCACTTTCCAAACAGCGATACAATGGTTAATGTGGCTGCCACCACCAAAGCAGTGGGGCCATTAAGTATTACATTTACATTTACCAGCATTCCTACGCTGATTAAGAAAAATGGTATAAACAACGAATTGCCAATAAATTCAATCCTGTTCATTAACGCCGATGAATGCGGTATAAGTTTGTTTAGTGCAAGGCCGGCAACGAATGCGCCAATGATTGATTCTACACCGGCAGCTTCGGCTAAAAATGCAGCAAAGAATACAACTGCCAGCACAAAAATATAGTGCGAATGTTTTTCACTTTCAAGCTTACGGAAAAACCATTTCGCTATCCTTGGTATCACCAAAAACATAATTAAGGAAAATGCAGTTAGCGATAAGCCAAGCCTTATCCAGAAAAAATGATTGAGGCTGCCCTGGCTATTGCCCATTATCACTGCCAGGATGATAAGCACGGCGGTATCGGTTAGTATAGTGCCGCCTACTGTAATGGCTACTGCCTGGTTTTTTGAAATACCCAACTTGCTTACTATCGGGTAGGCAACCAGCGTATGTGTGGCAAACATGCTGGCAGTTAAAAAACTTGCATTAAAATCGTACTGTAGTAAATAATAACATGCAGGAAAACCAACGCCTAATGGTAATATAAAAGTGAAGAAGCCAAAAACAAGGCTCTTAAAACGGTTTGATTTAAATTCGTTTAAATCAAGTTCAAGCCCCGCAATAAACATAATGTATAAAAGGCCGATGGTAGAAAAAAGATCGATAGCCGAATTTTTTGCAAGGATATTAAGCCCGTGTGGGCCGATGATAACACCGGATATGATTAGGCCGATGATACCGGGGATGTTAAGCTTTTTTAACAGGATGGGTGAAAGCAGTATGATGAATAGTATAAGCGAAAATATTAAAACCGGGTTTTTCAATGGGGTTTCAAATTCTTGCAGTAAATGTGAAAAATATTCTAACATCAGCTAATCTTTTTTTAGTTCTTAAAAAGGGATGATTTACAGTTATCAAAACAACAATGAAAATTATTGCAGATGCTGTTTAATTGTTGAAGGCCTAATACAATTTTTTTAATGCATGCCTGTTGGGATTAGTTTTTTTAAACAATTCCCGTTTTAATTAAAGATAAAGAAAAACGCCCTATTTTTATTTAGGGCGCTTTTATAAAACAGTTAATTTGATTCTACATACCCATTTTCTTTTTCAAATTGGCATCAATAGCATCTAAAAATTCTTCGGTATATAAATAATGTTCGCCGTGGTTTACTTTATTACCATGTATGCAAACAGCCAGGTCTTTTGTCATCTTGCCGCTTTCTACCGTTTCAACGCAAACAGTTTCCAGTGCGTGGCAAAATTCAATTAATGGTTGGTTGTTATCTAATTTACCTCTAAAGGCCAGGCCCCTCGTCCATGCAAAAATTGAAGCAATAGGATTGGTAGATGTTGGCCGCCCCTGCTGATGCTCCCTGTAGTGGCGTGTTACAGTACCGTGTGCTGCTTCGGCTTCCATGGTTTTACCATCGGGTGTAACCAAAACAGAAGTCATTAAACCCAGCGATCCAAATCCCTGGGCTACTGTATCGCTCTGTACATCGCCATCATAATTTTTACAGGCCCAAACAAAATTGCCGTTCCATTTTAAGGCGCTTGCTACCATATCATCAATCAGGCGGTGTTCGTACACAATACCTGCCTCGGTAAATTTTTGTTTAAATTCTGTTTGATAAATGTTTTCAAAAATATCTTTAAAACGACCGTCGTATTTTTTAAGAATAGTGTTTTTGGTAGATAGGTACAAAGGCCATCCTTTGCTTAAAGCCATATTAAAGCAACTGCGTGCAAAACCAATGATGCTTTCGTCGGTATTGTACATGCTCATGGCTACACCATCGCCTTTAAAATTATACACTTCAAAAACCTGTGGCTCACCACCGCCTTCGGGTGTAAAAGTCATGGTTAATTTTCCTTTGCCTTTTATCACCGTATCAGTAGCCCGGTATTGATCGCCAAAAGCATGGCGGCCAACAATGATTGGCGCTGTCCAGTTATTTACTAACCGGGGCACATTTTGCATAACTATGGGTTCACGAAAAACAGTGCCGTCTAAAATATTACGTATGGTGCCGTTTGGCGATTTCCACATTTGTTTAAGGTTAAATTCTTTCACCCTTGCTTCATCAGGCGTAATGGTAGCGCACTTAATGCCTACGCCACAAGCTTTAATTGCATTGGCCGCATCAATAGTTACCTGGTCGTTGGTTGCATCCCTGTGTTCAATACCCAAATCAAAATACTGGATATTCACATCCAAGTACGGAAGTATCAGTTTGTCTTTAATAAATTTCCAGATGATACGTGTCATCTCATCGCCATCTAATTCAACTACGGGGTTTGTTACTTTAATCTTTGCCATACTTTTTTTTTATGTACAATTTAAAATCAAAAATCAAAAATCAAAAGTCAAAAGTCAAAAATCAACATTCATAATTCACAATTCACAATTCACCATTCATAATTCAAAATTCAACATTCATCACCCAACATTCAAAATTCAAAGACTACTGCTTTTCTTCAACTGCACTTCTCCGGTTACCAGGCCCATGTTTTCGATAAGGGTATTGCCAAACTCCGAAGTTTTGAGTAGGGTGGCTCCGCTCATGAGATTATAAAAATCTATGGTTACGGTTTTTCGCATAATGGTAGCTTGTAATGCAGATGTTATCAAATCAGCCGCTTCTTTCCAGCCAATATATTCCAACATCATGCATCCGCTTAAAATTACCGAAGAAGGATTCATACTATCGGTACCGGCAAATTTTGGCGCTGTGCCATGGGTAGCTTCAAACACGGCATAACCTGTTTTGTAATTGATGTTGGCGCCGGGGGCTATGCCAATACCGCCCACTTCGGCAGCAAGTGCATCCGAAATATAATCGCCATTAAGGTTAAGGGTGGCCACCACCGAAAAATCTTTTGGGGCAATCAGTATCTGCTGTAAAAAATTATCGGCAATAATATCTTTTACTAAAAGTTTTCCTTCGTGTAATGCTTTGCGTTGTATTTCGTTGGCGTGGGCTTCGCCCTGTTCTTTTTTCAGTTCATCCCATTCGTCCCAGGTAAAAGTTTTACCGGCAAATTCCTGTCGTGCCACTTCGTATCCCCATTTTTTAAAACCACCTTCGGTGTATTTCATAATATTGCCCTTATGCACCAATGTTACCGAGGGCAGGTTGTTTTTTAATGCATGTTCAATAGCCGCTCTCACAAGCCTTTTACTGCCTTCCGACGAAACAGGTTTTACCCCATAACTTGAGCTGCCCGGGAAACGAATATTTTTTACACCCATTTCCTCCACCAAAAATTTTTCAAACTTATTTGCTTCTGCCGAACCGGCCTGCCATTCAATACCTGCATAAATATCTTCGGTGTTTTCCCTAAAAATTATCATGTCCACATTTTCGGGATGAGTTACCGGCGATGGTACACCTTTAAACCATTTTACCGGCCTTACGCAGGCAAACAAATCAAGATCTTGCCGCAAAGCCACATTTAAAGAGCGTATGCCGCCTCCAATAGGTGTAGTTAACGGGCCTTTAATAGAAACAATAAATTCTTTGGCTGTTTGTAAGGTTTCGGCCGGTAGCCAATTGCCGGTAAGTTTAAATGCTTTTTCGCCTGCCAGCATTTCTCTCCATTCAATTTTACGGGTGCCGTTGTAAGCCTTTTCCACTGCAGCATCAAATACTTTTTGAGCCACCTGCCATATTTCGGGGCCAATACCATCGCCTTCAATAAAAGGTATAATAGGATTACCAGGTACACTCAGCACACCGTTGCTACCCATAGTAATTTTTTCTGCCATAATATTTTTTATTTTGGAGCCGGGCTTTTTGAATCATTATTGAACTTCATTGGCGTCGCACTCTTGTACATCTATATCAATACTCAGCTTAATGAAGCCGCAAATTTACATAAACTAAGGCGTAGTTTAAAGTGAAGAACAGGGTAAATTTGTATTTACATTTAATCAAAATTAATAGAGCCATTCAGCCACCCGTCATCAATATTTACTTCGGGATATTTCTTATAAAAATTTATGGCTGCCTCGTTCCAGTCCAGTACCTGCCACATCATACCGCTGTAATTCTTTTCTTTGCATTCCTCAATCAACCTGTCGAACAATAATTTGCCAATACCATGCCCACGCATTTTTTCTGTAACCAGCAGGTCTTCCAGGTACAGGCGGGTGCCTTTCCAGGTGCTGTAGCGAATATACCATAGTGCAAAGCCCTGCACTTTGCCATCCAATTCGGCTACAAAGGCCCACCAAATGGGTTTTGGCCCAAAACCCTGCTCCACAAAATGAGCAAAACTTACTGTTACTGCATCGGGCTCTTTTTCATATACGGCTAATTCCTTTATCAGTTCCATCATCCTTTTGCAGTCTTCTTTTATGGCCCTCCTGATTGTTACCGGCATACTTTAAAATTTTATTACGTTAAAAACAATGGTAAGCTGCAAAGTTATGGCAATTGCCAGGCTGCCTATCCAACCCCAAAACCATTTTAGCGGCACCAATAATTTAGTTACGCTATAAAAATATAAAACTATCATTACTGCAACTGCCACCAATAATGAACCAATAAAAAAAGCTGCATTATCTAATTTAAAAAATATTGCAGCAACCGGGTAGGGCAACAGTATTATTGAACCGGCCAAACAGGTTAAACCTATATTTTTTATAAAACGCCATCTTTTTCCTGCAAGAAAAAAATATGCAGCGGCTATTTGTAAACACCATTTTGCACCGGCAATACCTGTTGATAATAATTTTTGCTGCAAACGTCCGGGGCTTGGCCGCAGGGCTGGAATTGTTGCTGTGTCAGCTCGGCAACTGAAGCCAATTGAAAAACTGAAGTTGAAGTTAACAACTAAAAGCCAAAGAATTCGGTCAAGCCCGATATTAGCTGATAGTAGTACAATTGCCGATTGTTACTACGTCCGCCAGCCTTGCGGCAAACCTGTTGTTGTACGTGGTAAATTGTCGTAATCTGTTAATTTTTCTGTTTATTTGCACTCAAAATCAATATTAAATTTGTTTTTATTAACCTATAGCTTAATTTCGTCTTGAAAAGAAAAGGTGTCATAATTGATAAAAGCTTGCATGAAACAACTATAATAGTAGTTGATTTGTTAAATGCAGAAGAGATTTTGACATATATATTTAGGGAAAATGTTGAAGGGGAATTTCGTGAAATCCGTGATATTTTAAAACAGAATTTAAGAATAAAAGATAAATATTGTAAAGCAGACGTTTCTAACAAAGCAAAAAATGTTTATGAAATGCGGTTTACAAAATCTGGAAAAAATGATCGAATATACTGTCAAGAACTACATACAAATAGAAAACGGTTTATTATAATGAGTGAACTGTTTGAAGGTAAAAAATCTCAAGACATACCTAAAAAAATTAAATCACGCATAGAAACAATTGGTTCATATGAGTACGAACTATAACAATCCTGACGAAATAAAGAGCCTTTACAGTAGTAACTTTTTCAGTAACAAAAAGACTCATAGTGAAGTTAAACATCTTGCTCAAATGCTTATGTATAGATTTCTTAGTGAAATTGAAAAAATTACAGATGAGCGTAAAATTGTTAGAAAAGAATTAGCTAAACAGATTGGTGTTTCTGCAAGTTATTTGACACAATTATACAGAGGAGTCAAGCCTTTGAATATTGAAACTTTGGCAAAAATCGAACTTGTATTGGATTTTAGGTTTGATATTAAAGCAATTGAAAAATCATTATTAGAGGTAAATGATGCAACTGAATTTAATTGGAATGAAGAACAAATAAATAATTTTATTCAAAAATTTAGTTGTAAAAATGGGTTTTGGATTTACAAAAATCATTCAAAATCAAATGGAAGTAAGGAATTTGATAAAATGAAAGAAGTGGATTATTCAACTTTTGTTAAAACTTCCACTCCACAAAATAAATTACGGATTGCATAATGGAAATAATGAAATCACCTTTAGAACTTTTAGATTTTAATATTTTAAGATCTGAATATTCATTTGAACATCCTGTAGGTCAAGAAGAAATCAATGTCAGACAGATGGTTACGGATTACGTACTTGATTTTGATTACATGATTAAAACAAGTGGAGAAAATCTATATGCAATTTTCACTAAGGTTATTGTAAATGATGGCGAAAATAAACTGCCAGGCCATTCAATCTTTGCTGAAGCTGTGAGTGTATTTAGAATTAATCCAGAATTTCCTGATAAACTTGAAACTGACGATATAAAGTCTTTAATCAATTTTTCCGCAGTAACTATCGCATTTAGCAATATTCGTGGCTTCATATCAGATATTACTGCTTATACTCCGCCGGGAAAATATTTAGTTCCAATATTTGATTTGCAGTCTCTTATTAAGAAGAAGCAAGAAAAAATGTTACTCTTAAAAAAGGCTAATACTTCGCTTAAAGCAAAAGCTAACAAAAAAAAGATTGTCGCGAAAACGAAAAGAGGCTAATTTTATCACGTACAACTTTTATATAAAGGGCAGCTATCAACAAACCACCAGGTAATAACGGTAGATAGAAAGAAACAAACAAAGGCAACAAGAATATCTTTATTACTGTTCATACATTATTCAAGCGCCTGTTTTACATCTTCAATAATATCCTGTATGTTTTCTATTCCCACACTCATGCGTATCAACCCATCGGTAATGCCATACTGTTCCCGTTTTTGTTTGGGTACACTATAATGCGTCATGCTTGCCGGGTGGCATAATAAAGTATCGCAGGTGCCAAGCGAAACAGCCCGTATGCACATCTTTAATTTATCTATAAAATTTTTGGCGGCAGTAAGTCCTGCTTTCATTTCAAAACTAAGCATGGCGCCGGGGTGCTTCATTTGTTTTGCAGCCGTTTTATAGTCGGGGTGCGATGGAAGGCCTAAGTAATTTACTTTACCAATGGCAGGATGCTGCTGTAAAAATTCAGCTACCAGCATGGCATTGCTGCAATGCCGTTCCATCCTTACTTCAAGTGTTTTTATGCCCTGCGTTAATAAAAAAGCATCAAAGGCATTGCTGTTAGCGCCAAGCAAGCGATGCACTTTTAAAATTTGCCCGTTCATGTGTTCTGTATTTTTACCTACTAAAGCCCCGCCAATTGCTGTACCATGACCGTTTAAAAATTTTGTGGTGCTGTGTATTACAAAATCGGCCCCATATTTAAAAGGCTGTTGCAGGTAAGGAGTGGCAAATGTGTTATCAACAGCCACTATTAAATTTTTTGTTTTTGCAATGGCAGCAAGCGCTTCTATATCTACACATTGAATGGTAGGATTGGCAGGTGTTTCAAGGTAAAGCATTTTAATATTTTCATCTGCCTGTAAAGCTGCTAATGCTTTTTCAGGTTCTCTTAAATCGGCAATCACAGTACCAATGCCTAAAGGTGGCAATACTTTATCAAGCAGTTCCTGCGTGCCGCCATATAAAGAGTAATGCGTTAAAACCTTATCACCTGCTTTTAAAGTTGCAATCATTAAAGTGCTGATGGCTGCCATACCGCTGCTGTGCAGTATCGCTTTAGCATCTTGTGGTTTTCCTGTGGCATCCTGTAATCCAAAACATTCAAGGGCAGCAATTTTTTCTTCTGCTTCGGTAATGGTTGGGTTGCCCCACCGGCTGTAGATATAACCTTTTTCCTGTCCGCTAAACCTTTTCATGCCTTGCTCGGCATCATCAAAAGTATAAGTGCTGCTTGCATACACGGGTGTAAGGTGTGCATAGTTGGGGTCGTTAGTATGGCCGCCGTGTATGGCCACCGAGCCAAAACCACTGTATGATTTTTTTTTACCTGCCATGGTTGTTTGATGATTGTATAATTATTTAATGATAATTTTATGCACTAATTTTTTGCGAATAAAATCAAATGTACACAAAAGCATGAAGGAATTATTACAGCAATACGCCGCTTATCATGTTTGGGCTACAAAACAATTGGCTGATGTGATGATTAAGTTAAGTGAGGAAGAAGTAAACAGGGAAATTAACAGCAGTTTTCCTTCGGTATATAAAACCGTACAGCATTTGTGGAAGGCAGAAGAGATTTGGTGGCAGCGGCTTAAGCTGGTAGAGCATGTTGAATTGCAAAGTGAAAAATTTACCGGAACTTTTTCCGAAATGACTGTACAGCTTGCAAAACAAAACAAACAATGGGCCGATTGGGTACATGCAGCTACCGAAAACCAGCTTACGCATGTGTTTGCATATATACGTAATAAGGAACAGGTAAAAATGCCGGTTTACCAAATGCTGCAGCATTTATTTAACCATGCTACTTATCACCGTGGGCAATTGGTTACCATGCTTAGGCAATTGGGTGTAGATAAGATTCCATCAACAGATTTTGCCGCCTTTTGCCGAAAAAAATAAAATATATTTTAAATCGAAAAATGCAATCCTGGAAACGGAAATTTCAAAAAAGTTTCAATACAATAAAATGTTGTTGAAAAAAACTGTGCCTGCCCCAATTTAATTATGATCAATCATGGTTAGCCTTACGCCATAACCTATGCGGTATGCACCACGGCCCGGTGTTGGTGGCTGGTATTCTACATGTAAAAAATCACGGTAAACCAAACCAATGCCTTTGGCATATTTTTCATTGCTCCTGTTTATTTCAGAATAACTGTTTGGGTCGGTAGGTATACCAATCACTTCATCACGCTGATCTACTTTTAAAGTACTGTCTAATGTAAATGAACCAATGGTTGCACTCACATTTACGCTATCGTAAGTATAATCCCAATCTTCCAGGTACCTGTAATCGGTTCCTAAATCAATATAGCTGTTGCCTTTCCAGGTATAACCGTTTCTTACCGGCGCTTTTAATTTTATAAAACGCATGTTGTTTTCAATAAACTCCATGGTAAATTCGGTGCCTACAGCCATAAAAGTATTATCGGGCACCCATGCATTGGCCGGTGAACTGCGTATGTACCTTATAATGCGGTAAGCCGGCCTGCCAAGGTTATCGGTTATCTCTGCATCTACCACATGCTTTACCTGGTAGTTCATCACGGTATCCTTTGTACCAAAATTTATAAATACAGTACTATCTAAATTATAAGTAATGTATTTGCCAACCTGAAGCGGAAAATATTCGCTTACGGGAATGGTATCAAGCACTTCGGTAGATTTTTTACAGGCGGTAAAAATAACAGTAGTTACAACCAGCAGTAAAAGCAATTGCTTTCTCATAATAACTTTTAATACAAATAAAGATACAATTATATGCTAAAAGGCTGCCCATTGCGTTGAATAATTCCTCCGCCAATCACATCATCACCTTCATAAAAAACCGCACTTTGGCCTGGAGCAACACCTTTTACATCTTCGTAAAAACGAACATTTATACCGTTTTCGTATGTGTACAGGTTACTTAATGCACCCTTATCCTTGTATCTTATTTTAGTTACGGCTTCCATACCTTCGGTAATGCCATCATATTTTATCCAGTTTAGCCCCTTTACTTTCATTTCGCTACGGTTTAAATCTTCTTCATTGCCCAATACAACCGTATTAGTTTCGGGTACAATTTGGGTTACAAAGGCAGGTTTGCCAAGTGCAATATCCAATCCTTTACGCTGCCCTACTGTATAAAATGGGTAGCCTTTATGTTTGCCAAGCACTTTGCCGGTTTTATCAATAAAATTTCCACCGGCAACCTTTTCTTCAAGCCCGGGTACTTTTCTTTTTAAAAAACCACGGTAATCATTATCGGGTACAAAACATATTTCGTAGCTCTCATTTTTTTTTGCAAGTTCGGGATATCCAAAATCATGCGCCATTTGGCGTATTTCTTTTTTATGATATGTGCCTAATGGTAAAATTGTGCGGCTTAGCAAATCTTGCTGTAGTCCCCACAGGGCATAACTTTGGTCTTTAGTGTCATCAATACCTTTGCGTATAAAATATCGCCCGTTTGTATGCTGATGCACCTGTGCATAATGGCCGGTGGCAATGTACTGGCAGTCCATGGCATCGGCTCTTTTTAAAAGAGCCCTCCATTTAATATGGGTATTACACATAACGCAAGGATTGGGTGTGCGGCCGGCAATATATTCTTCCACAAAATTTTCAATAACAAAATCGCCAAACTCTTCTCTAATATCCAAAATAAAGTGTGGAAAACCATGTTGCACAGCAGCTTGCCGGGCATCGTTAAAACTATCAAGATTGCAGCAGCCGGTTTCTTTTTTGCCTGTACTGCCTGTACTTGTGGCGTAATCCCATGTTTTCATAGTAATGCCCACTACTTCATATCCTTGCTTATGAAGCATTAAAGCGGCTACGGTACTGTCAATACCGCCGCTCATGGCCATTAAAACTTTTCCTTTAGTACTCATTGTAAATTCTCCGCTGCAAAGATACAAAGTTCATTTTTGGGGTAGTGGAAGGCTATTTATGGTTTTAGGAATTTCTTTGGCTTACCACCTGCCATGTCTTAATAACTTTTGAGTTTCAACTTTTCACTTTTAACTTAATTTGCAGCCATGCAGCAATATTTACAATTAGTTAAGCATATTATTGAAACCGGCGCCGATAAGAGCGACCGCACCGGTACAGGCACCCGCAGTGTTTTTGGTTACCAAATGCGTTTTAACCTGGCTGATGGTTTTCCGTTGGTAACAACTAAAAAATGCCATCTTAAAAGTATTATTTACGAATTGCTTTGGTTTTTGCATGGCGATACCAATATCAATTATTTAAAACAGCACAATGTAAAAATATGGGATGAGTGGGCTGATGAAAATGGCGACCTTGGCCCGGTGTACGGTAAACAATGGCGCAGTTGGGCAGGTGCAGGTGGCGTAGAGGTTGACCAGGTTAAGGAACTGGTTGATACTTTACAAACAAACCCTGATAGCAGGCGCATGATTATAAGTGCATGGAATGTGGCCGATTTGCCAAAGATGAAACTGATGCCATGCCATTGCCTGTTTCAGTTTTATGTAACACCACCCGATACTCAAAAAAACGAAACCAAAAGCCGGTTGAGTTGCCAGTTGTACCAACGGTCGGCCGATGTGTTTTTGGGTGTGCCTTTCAATATTGCATCATACGCATTGCTTACCATGATGATTGCACAGGTTTGTGATATGCTGCCGGGCGAGTTTGTTCATTCATTTGGCGATGTGCATTTGTATAAAAACCATTTTGAACAGGCCCAATTGCAATTAACAAGAACACCATTTCCGCTACCGCAAATGAAAATTAATCCTGCTGTTAAGGATATTTTCAATTTTAAATATGAAGATTTTGAATTGGTAAATTACCAGTGCCATCCTACCATAAAGGCACCTGTGGCGGTTTAATTAAAATACTACATATTAATTATTCAAATTTTTACGTTTTACATAAGATACCCGTCTTATGAAAACATTTATTACTACCTGCACATTTATTTTTTACTTTTTGTGTGTTGCCGCACAGCCTACACAACACCTGCTTTCCGATACACTTTTAAGAGAGCAAAAAGAAAATGTAATTACGGCATCCACCATCATACAGGTTGAAAACCTGGGCGAAGATATCAATACCTTTCACCCCGAAATGCGGCCTACCATTTCAGCCGATGGCAACCTGTTATTTTTTATCCGCCAAAACGACCCGGCAAATATCCAGTATGCTACAGTTCCTAATTCGCAGGATATATGGTATTCTACCAGGGATAGTTTAGGAAATTGGAGCAAAGCAAAACACCTTAGTGCAAAAGTAAATGCATCGCAATACAATGCCGTGTACTGGATATCGCCTGATTTGAATACAATTTTATTGAAAGGCGCTTTTATTGACGGCCAGTACTTGGGAATGGGTGTTAGCATGATAAAAAAAAGAAAAGACAATAGCTGGACAAATGCAGAGATGCTGAAAATAAGGAAACTGGAAAAATTTAGCACCACACCTCAGTTTGGGGCAAGCATGGGGCATAATGGTAAAGTGCTTTTGTTTTACATGACCGATAAGAAGGGAAGTTTTGATAATGATATTTATGTTTCTTTTTTAGAAGGCAATGATATATGGACAGCGCCTAAAAGCCTGGGTAAAAAAATAAACCTGCCCGATTATAACGAAATGAGTCCTTTTATTGCAGCCGATGGAGTTACACTTTATTTTGCAAGCGACAGGCCCGGTGGCATTGGCGAAATGGATATCTGGATGAGTAAAAGGCTTGATGATAGCTGGACAAAATGGAGCGACCCTGTGAATGTGGGCAAACCTATCAATACCGAAGGTTCCGAAGCTTTTTTTACATTGGATGCCGGTGGCGAATATGCTTACCTCACAACGAGCAATGGAGCTTATGGTGCAAGCGATATTGTTAGAGTAAAGCTGCTGGAGAAAGTAATGCCCAACCCGGTGGTGCTTGTTACCGGCAATGTGTATAATGCAAAAACAAAAGAGCCTTTATCTGCATCTTTAGTTTACGAAACATTGCCCGATGGAACCGAAGTGGGCACAGGCGTATCTAGCCCGGTTGACGGCTCTTTTAAGATTGTACTTCCTTACGATAAAAATTACAGTATTAGGGCGGCAGCCGATAAATTTTTTGCCATTTCTGAAAACCTGAATTTAGATTCGTTGATTAAAGCAGGTTATAAAGTAATTCATAAGGATTTGTATTTAGCGCCTATTGAAATAGGACAGGTATTCAGGTTGAACAATGTGTTTTTTGATTTTGATAAATACAGCCTGCGGCCCGAGTCGTTTGTGGAATTAGACAGGGTGGTTAATTTCCTGAACGAATATCCCAATATTGAGATTGAAATGAGCGCACATACTGATAGTAAAGGCGCCGATGAATATAATATGGTATTGAGTGATAACCGGGCAAGATCGGTGATGGAATATATTTTATCGAAAGGGATTGCCGCATCAAGAATTGTATCGCATGGCTATGGCGAAACCAAACCTGTGGCCCCCAATACCAATCCCGATGGATCTGATAACCCCGATGGAAGGCAGTTGAACAGGAGGGTTGAGTTTAAGATTTTGAAAAATTAAAAAGATAAAAGACAAAATTCAAAAAGCGGAGCAAGTGTACAAGTTTTTTATTTTTACTTTTGTTTTTTTACTTTTAACTTAAATATGCTCTCCCTCATTGTTGCCGCCGCCGAAAATAATGTGATTGGTAAAAACAACCAGCTATTATGGCATTTACCTAACGACCTTAAATTTTTTAAGAACACTACCTGGGGCATGCCCGTCATTATGGGCCGTAAAACTTTTGAATCGGTTAATAAGCCATTGCCCGGCAGGTTTAATTTTGTGATAACCCGGCAACCCGGCTGGAAGGTAGAAGGGGTAACGGTTGCAGCAAACCTGCAGGATGCTTTAGCAAAAGCTGCAGCAACAAATTGCAAAGAAATTTTCATTATTGGAGGCGGCGAAATTTACAAACAAGCAATAGAGATTGCCGATAAAATTATTATGACAAGGGTACATACTACACTAGACGGCGATACTTTTTTTCCTGAAATTGATGAAAAAAAATGGCAACTAATAACTAACCAGGATTTTGCTATAGATGATAAACATCAATATGCATATTCATTTCAAATATGGGAAAGGAGAGAGAAAGGCAAGAGGTAAAAATAAAAAGTCAAAAGTCAAAAATCAAAAATCAACATTCATCATCCAACATTCAACATTCATCATTCATCATTCAAAATTCATAATTCAACATTCGCCATTAAAAATTGTATTCCCGTTTTAAAATAGCAAAAAAATACATTCATTATTGGCTTACAGCATCCAATGGAAAAGGCCATGGCATTCATTCACCTTTTGTATTTGATTTTATTAAGAATGTGCTAAACGATTCAACAAATTATCCCTGCTATCAATCTATTGAAGGCATACGAAAAAAAATGCTCGGCAATAAAAACATTATTGAAGTGGAAGATTTTGGCGCCGGTTCTTCTGTTATCAAAACAAAAAAACGCATGGTGAAAGATATTGCGGCGTCATCGCTCAAACCAAAAAAATATGCACAGCTTTTATATCGCATGGTAAAATACTATAAGCCCCAATCTGTAATTGAACTTGGTACTTCGTTTGGTATCAGCAGCGCTTACCTTGCATCGGCAAATGAAAGTGCCGAAGTAAACACCTGCGAGGGCGATTCATCTATTGCATCAATAGCAAATAAAAATTTTGAAACGTTACATTTAAAAAATATCCAATTAATACAAGGCGATTTTGCAAAAACATTACCCCAACTCTTATCAAAATTAAAAGCTGTTGACTTTGCTTTCATTGATGGCAATCACCGCAAACTGCCAACTCTTGCGTACTTTAATCAACTTCTTGCATCATCAATTGCTACTACCATATTTGTTTTTGATGATGTACACTGGAGTAGCGAAATGGAAGATGCCTGGGAACAAATCAAGAAGCATACTGCAACCACTTTAACCATCGACCTGTTTTTTATCGGCATCGTTTTTATCAACCCCAATTTTAAGATTCCTCAACATTTTACAATACGGTTTTAATATCAATGTAAAACCAATATGTCCTCATTTAACCTTATCTATTTTTAATCATCATACTGCCATCCTTATTTTTTCCTATCTTAGTTGCAATAATTGCATTATGATAATTGGCGTTTTAAAAGAACCATCACCCGAAACAAGGGTTTCCTTACTTCCCGAACACATCAGCACTTTAAAAAAATGGAATGTTGAAGTTTTTATTGAAAGCGGCGCCGGCACCCGTGCATTTGCCAATGATGAAAAATATACTGAAGCCGGCGGCATTATTAAATCCCGTATTGAAGTAATACAAAACAGTGATATTATATTGCTGATAAATACTCCACAGCAAACCGATATTGAAAATTTACAATCAAAAATTATGCTTGGTGTTTACCAACCATTATACTATGCTGCGTTGATGAATGAATTTGCAAAAAAAGGGATAACTGTTTTTAGTATGGATATGCTGCCACGTACTACCCGTGCACAAAGTATGGATATCCTTAGCAGCCAGGCAAACATTGCCGGTTATAAAGCTGTGTTAACTGCGGCTAATCTTTTTCCAAAATATTTTCCCATGTTTATGACGGCTGCAGGAAGCATACCACCTGCAAAACTGTTGATATTGGGCGCCGGTGTGGCAGGCCTGCAAGCTATTGCAACAGGCAGAAGACTTGGCGCCGTAGTGGAAGTATTTGACACACGCCCTGCGGTAAAAGAAGAAGTGATGAGCCTTGGTGCTAAATTTATTGAAGTGGAAGGCGCCGCCGATGCAAGCCAGGCCGGTGGTTATGCGGTAGAACAAAGCGATGATTTTAAGCAACGGCAAAAAGCAAAAATTGCAGAGCGTATTGCACAAGTCGATATTGTTATCACTACTGCTCAAATACCCGGCAAAAAAGCACCCATACTGGTTACCACATCAATGATTGAAGCCATGAAAAACGGATCGGTGATTATTGATCTTGCCGCTGCCACAGGAGGTAATACCGAACTTACAAAAAATGATGAAACAGTTTTTCATAACGGGGTAAGCATTGTTGGTAATTCAAACCTTGCATCAACCATGCCAGGCGATGCAAGTAAGATGTATGGAAAAAATATCCTCAACTTTTTACAATTGGTGATAAGCAAAGAAGGTGTTTTTAATTTGAATTTTGAAGATGACCTTGTTGCAGGAACCTGCATAGTACATGATGGAGCAATTAAAAATGAAAGAATAAAAGAATTGATAAAATAAATCTTATGCAAAATTTATTAAACTGGGTGTCTGCCAATCAGCAAATCATTTACATAGTTATATTGATGATATTTGTTGGTATTGAAGTGATAGGCCGTGTGCCAAGCGTATTGCATACGCCGTTGATGAGCGGCGCTAATGCTATACACGGCGTGGTAATCATTGGCGCTATCATTGTAATGGGCAGGGCCGAAGCCGATAATTACCTGGCATTGATATTGGGTTTTGTGGCAGTGATTGTAGGCACTTTAAATGTGGTAGGTGGCTTTGTGGTTACCGACCGTATGCTGGAAATGTTCAGGAAGAAAAAATAAAAACACAAAATAAAATCCTGCAAGAACAAACAGGTATCTGCATTTTTATATGTAGTACCAAATAAAAATTAAAGATGGAACTGAACTTACTTACTATATGTTACCTCATCGGTAGTATTACTTTTATTATCGGGCTTAAGATGCTATCTAACCCTGCCACTGCACGCAGGGGTAACCTTATTGCAGCCGCAGGTATGGCCATTGCTATCATTGGTACCATATTTTTATACCAAAGCGAAGGGCAAAAATTACATAATTACGGATGGATTTTTGGCGGCCTGCTCATTGGCGCTATCATTGGCACCCTTGCAGCAAAAAAAGTTAAGATGACTGCTATGCCCGAAATGGTAAGTATGTTTAATGGAATGGGTGGCGCCTGTGCTGCTTTAATTTCGCTGGTAGAGTTTAATCATTTATCAAAAGAAATGGCAAATGGCATAGTTACAACAGGCGCCGAACAGCCAACCGTATTGATCATTGTTTTAGGTTTAATCATCGGCTCGGTTTCATTTGCAGGCAGCATGATTGCATGGGGCAAACTAAACGGCACGATAAAAGATTTTAGTTTTGCCGGGCAAAATATTATTAACCTGCTCATACTTGCAGTTACATTGGCAGCAGGCGCTTATCTTGTATACAGTCCCATACATCCACAACTGCTGTATATTATTTTAGTACTTGCTTTACTGTACGGGGTACTTTTTGTAATGCCTATTGGTGGCGCCGATATGCCGGTTGTTATATCGCTGCTTAATTCATTTACCGGTGTGGCTGCTGCCTGCGGCGGATTTTTATACGATAACAAAGTGATGCTTACCGGCGGTATTTTAGTTGGAGCTGCGGGTACATTGCTTACCATTTTAATGTGCAAAGCCATGAATCGTTCTTTGATGAATGTGCTCATTGGCTCATTTGGTGCAAGCAAAAATACTGCTACACATGGCGGCAGCGGCGAGCAAGGGCAGGTAAAAGAGATAAGCATAAGCGATGCTGCTATGGTAATGAACTATGCAAACAAAGTGATGGTGGTGCCGGGCTATGGTTTGGCTGTGGCGCAGGCGCAGCATGTATGCCACGAGCTTGAAAAGATACTTGAAGAAAAAGGAGTGGAAGTAAAATATGCCATTCACCCGGTAGCAGGCCGTATGCCGGGCCACATGAATGTACTGTTAGCCGAAGCAGATGTGCCTTACGAAAAACTACTCGAAATGGAAGATGCAAACGAAGAATTTAAAACCTGCGATGTAGTACTTATACTTGGCGCCAATGATGTGGTTAACCCGGCCGCAAAAAACGATCCTTCGTCGCCCATTTACGGAATGCCCATACTGGAAGTGGAACTTGCAAAAACTGTTATTGTAAATAAGCGAAGTATGAAACCCGGTTATGCCGGTATCGAAAATTCACTTTTCTTTCAGCCCAAAACATCAATGCTTTTTGGCGATGCAAAAAAAGTATTGCAGGATTTATGTGCCGAAGTAAAGATGCTGTGATAAATGGCTTCCATTATTTTTCTCAATCCACTAACTTTATTGGTATAAATTTTACTATTGGATTTACCACCTGCACTGTTACAATCTTTACAAAATGTAAAAGGCTTTAATCAAGAAGCTTTTATACAAGTACATCAATCGGGCCAACAAATTACTTCCATAAGGCTCAACCCGGAAAAATTAAAAATTCAAAATTTAAAATTCAAAACAGAGGGACATGTTTTGTGGAGTTCACTTGGCTATTATTTACCGTCAAGGCCATCTTTTACCCTCGATCCGCTTTTTCATGCAGGCGCCTATTATGTACAGGAAGCAAGCAGTATGTTTTTAGAAGAAGTCATTAAACAAAAAGTTGACCTTTCAAAACCCTTAAAAATATTAGACCTCTGTGCTGCGCCGGGCGGCAAATCTACTTTAATTCAATCCATCATTTCTAAAGAAAGTTTGCTGGTAAGTAACGAAGTGATAAAAACAAGGGTGAATATCTTATCAGAAAATATTACCAAATGGGGAGCTGCAAACGTAATTGTTACCAATAACGACCCGAAAGATTTTGAAAAACTAAAAAATTATTTTGATGTAATTGTGGTAGATGCTCCCTGCAGCGGCAGCGGGCTTTTTAGGAAAGACCCCAACGCTATTGGTGAATGGAGCCAAGCCAATGTTGCATTGTGTGCACAGCGGCAGCAAAGAATTCTGGCTGATATACTTCCTTCACTAAAAGCAGGCGGCTGTTTGTTTTATTCTACCTGTTCTTTTTCGCCGCAGGAAGATGAAGATGTGCTTGATTGGTTAATACATGAATTTTATACAGATGATAAAATTGCCACAATGGAGAGCTTGAGATTTATGCTTGAAGATGATTGGGGAATTGTGGAAACGGTTTCTGATAAAACCAATGCGTATGGATACCGGTTTTACCCCGGTAAAGTTAAAGGGGAAGGTTTTTTTATTGCAGGGTTTAAAAAAGCGGATGTTGAAGATGGAGGCAGCCAAACTGCTCATCGCAACAAAAAAATTAAAAAAACATTTGAAAAACTCAGTAATACTCAAATACTAATTGTACAACCATATCTTTTACATGCAAATGATTTTTTCTTCATTAAACAAAATGAAGATGTGCTGGCCATACCTATGCAGCTTGAAAAGGAACTGGAAACCTTACAACATATTTTATATATTAAAAAAGCCGGTATTAAACTGGGCACCATCATACGCAACGAACTGGTGCCGGCACACGAACTTGCAGTAAGCAATATCATTAACACAAATGTAAACCGATGTGAGGTTGATTTAGAAAATGCTTTGCAATATTTACGCAAACAGGAGTTAAAAATTGAATGTCCTTACAATGGTTGGGTAATACTTACTTATAAAAATTTACCGTTAGGATGGATTAAAGTAATTGGCAATCGTATTAATAACTATTATCCATCTGCATGGCGTATCCTTAACAAATGATATAGAAAATAGCAAACAATTATTTCGTTTCTTTGCAACGATAAATTATACAGCATGTATAAACTAATATTTTTATTCTTTTTAATTCCTGTATTTACAACTGCACAGGATAAAAAACTTTTTGTAGAAGGTGTATCGCCTCATCTTTATATAAATCATAAAGTACAGCCCAAAGAAAACTATTACAGTATTGGCAGGATTTACAACATTAGTCCAAGGGAAATTGCGCCATTTAATAAATTACAACTCGAAAACGGTTTATCGTTGGGGCAAATATTGAAGATACCTGTTGCCACAGCTTTTTTTCAAAGCGGTAGTGCCGATGCCGATGAAACTTTCATACCCGTTTATCATACATTGAAAGATAAGGAAACACTTTCACGGGTGGCAAAAGATTACAACAACCTGCCATTACAATCTTTAAAACAATGGAATAATATAAAAGGTGAGTCAGTTAAAAAAGGCAGCAACCTTATTATTGGTTATTTAAAAGTAAAGAAAGAATTATCGGCGCTTGCTAAAAACGGTATTGGGGCAACCATACCGGGAAATGAATTGGCCTCAACTCAAACACAGGTTAAAGATGTACATGCTGATAAAATTCCAGAAAAGAATACAGAAAATGCAACAGCAACTGTAAAAACGCAGCAGCAACCCAATAAGGAAGAAACAACCCCTGCAAAAAAAGAAACTACAAAAAAACAAACTGAATCTGTACAAACAGTTGAGGCAAACAACAAACCTGCAAAACAAATAAAAGGCGGTACATTTAAACCTATGTACGAAAGCCAGGAAAAAACAGGTGAAATGGTGAAAGAAGAAGCTACTGCAGGTATTTTTAAAAGCACCAGTGGCTGGACCGATAAGAAATATTATTGCCTGCATAATACCGCAGCACCCGGTACCATCATAAAAATAACCAACCCTGCCAACAAAAAATTTGTTTTTGCTAAAGTATTAGATTTGATACCTGATATACAGCAAAACAACAACCTATCAATAATTATAAGCAATGCTGCTGCCGATGAACTTGGCGCCACTGAAAACAACTTTAATTGTTTACTTAATTACTCAAAATAACTTGTATGAAAAAAAACTTTTTGTTTCTTGTACCTGCCAGCCTTTTTATGTTATCTGCATCGGCACAGGATAATGCCACTACCGCAAACAAGAATAAGGAAATGCCTGGATTTATTGTAGTAAAGCAGGCAGCAGCCACCCCGGTAAAAAATCAATCGGCTACCGGCACCTGTTGGAGTTTTTCAACAACGTCATTGGTAGAAAGCCAGGCTTTAAAAAGTAATCTTGGTGAATTTGATATCAGTGAGATGTTTACTGTACGCAATATTTACAAAGAAAAAGCAAGAAACTATATTTTAAGGCAGGGCCATGCGCAGTTTAGTGAAGGCGGGCTGGGGCATGATGTTATACGAGCAATTGCAACTTATGGCGCTATGCCAGAATCTGTTTATAGTGGATTAAAAGAAGGACAGTTTTTGCATAATCACAAAGAACTTATTGCAAATTTAAAAAAATACCTTGACGGTATGTTGCATCAAACACCTTTACCATTAAACTGGATGGATGGCTTTACACAAATTCTGGATGATGCACTGGGCAAGCCTCCCGCCGAGTTTGAATATAAAGGAGTAAAATATACGCCATTGAGTTTTGCAAAAAATGTATTGCAGTTTAATGCAAATGATTATGTAAATATCACTTCGTTTACTGACCATCCGTATTACGAACCCTTCATTATTCAGGTACCCGACAATTTTAGTAATGGCGCTTATATTAATTTACCGCTTGACGAAATGATACAGGTAACTAAAGATGCTTTAACTAAAGGTTACACCGTTTTATGGGATGCAGATGTTAGCAATAGCGGTTTCAAACAAAATAAAGGTGTTGCCTTGCTGGATGATACAAGTATCAACGCTTTTAAAAAAGTTACGTTGCATGGTATGAGGGATGCAAACAATGCTAAAAATAAAACCATGGATCCCGGAATTAAAAAGCAGATGGAACAGGCGGGTAATGTTGACGAAAATTCAATATTTGCCAATGGAGGACCAAAAGAAGTTAGCTGGGATGCAGATTTGCGACAGACCTTGTATGAAAAATTGATAACACAGGATGATCACCTTATGCATATCACCGGACTTGAAAAAGGAATGAATGGCGAAAACTTTTTTAAAGTGAAAAATTCATGGGGCAATGTTGGCCCCGATAAAGGTTATATTCATGTATCGGAACCATATTTTGCAATTAACACCATTAGCCTGATAATACCAAAGGCTGCCATCAGCGCTGCTATGCTGGAAAAGATGAAAGTGAGATAGTTTATTTTATAACCGCAGAGACGCAGAGACGCTGAGGCGCTAAGGTTTTGTTTTATAACCGCAGAGGCGGAAAGGCGCAGAGGTTTTGTTATATAACCGCTGAGGCGCAGAGACGCTAAGGTGCGGAGATATTATTGTGCTGTAAAACGATAGCCTCTTAAAAATTCATCAATAGCCATTTTCTTTTTTCCTTCCAGTTGAAGTTCTTTTATAGATACATAGCCATTGCTGCAGGCAAAATGTAAAAATGATTTATAGTCGGTTTCATATTGGCCGGCAGCAACCGCAGGTTTCATAAATTTTTTTTCGGTGGTAAAAATTTTTAATTTTTTACCATTTAAAAATGTAAAAGCAGTTGGATATGGAGAAAGCCCTCTAATTAAATTATGAACTTCATCAACCGTTTTACTCCAATCAATTTTACAGGTTTGGGTAAATATTTTGGGGGCATGTTTTAAAGAATTATGTTGAATGTTGGAGGTAAAATGCTGTGGGGTTTCACTAAGGCTGCCATCAGCTATACCTTTAATTGTTTTTACTAAAAGGTTAGCGCCAATTTCTTTCATGGTATCATGTACCGTGCCTGCAGTATCATTTTCGCCAATGGCAAAACTTTCCTGCATTAAAATATCGCCGGTATCTATTTCATGTTTTAGTTTAAAAGTGGTTACGCCGGTTTCTTTTTCGCCGTTAATAACTGCCCAGTTAATGGGTGCAGCGCCACGGTATTGCGGTAATAAACTTCCATGAAGGTTTACCGACCCCATCGGTGGCATATTCCAAACAGCTTCGGGCAACATTCGAAATGCAACCACTACCTGCAAATCGGCTTTTAATAATTTTAATTGTTCAATAAATTCGGGGTTCTTTAATTTTTCGGGTTGCAGCACAGGCAGGTTATTTTCAACCGCATATTTTTTTACGGCGCTTTGTTGTAATTGCATGCCACGGCCGGCGGGCTTATCTGCCGCAGTTATTACGGCAACAATTTTGCATCCTGCTTTTACCAATGCATCTAACGATGCAACGGCAAATTCAGGCGTACCCATAAACACTATCCTTAGGTCTGTATATTTCTTTAATCCGGTAGTGGGCATCAAGCATCAATTAAAATCGGCGTACAATAAATATTTTTTTCGTTTTTCTTTAAACTCCGTTAAACCGGGCTGCCAGCTTTCTCTTATCTCTGCTTCCGATTTACCATCTTTAATTTGTTGCATCAGCATATCGGTACCGGCAAGTTTGTTGATGAAATTATTTTTTAAAAAGAAACTGTCTTTACCGGGGAATAACCTGTACGCTTCTATTAAATATTTTAGCTGAATTTTATTATCAACCATTTTCAATACTTGTTCATCTGTACCATCCAGTTTCCACCCGTAACAGGTTTGGTAAAAGCATTTGCTTTTTTTAGCGCCGGCATTGGGTTTGGGAACAAAACTGAACAGGTTGTGCGGCAATGTTGGGTGGCCAAAAACCTGGAACGGCATATCGGTTCCCCTTCCTTCGCTCATAACGGTGCCTTCAAAAAAACAGGTGGACGGGTACAGGTAAATGCTTTGCATGGTTTTTAAATTGGGCGATGGCATTACGGGCAAAACATATTTTGTGTTGTGATTGTAATTTTTGCATTTGATGACCTGTACATGAAAAGGCGTGTCGGCAGTGGGTTTGGTGGTTATATTATATGCATTAATGGCATTGGCTTCTTTTGATAAAAGGTTTTCGCCGGCAAGGTAAAGTGCATATTCACCAATCGTCATTCCATACACGATGGGTATGGGTTGCATACCTACAAAACTTTTATATTTCATATCAAGCACGGGGCCATCTACATAAAATCCATTGGGGTTGGGCCTGTCTAATATCAGCAGGGGTTTGTGGTTTTCGAGTGCTGCTTCCAAATAATATTGCAGCGATGAAATGTAAGTATAAAACCTTACACCTACATCCTGTATATCAAAAATCAACACATCTACATCTTTTAAATCTTCGGCCGTGGCTTTTTTATGGTTACCATAAAGGCTTATTACCGGCAAACCGGTTTTTTTATCTTTTGCATCATTTACATGTTCGCCGGCATCGGCATCGCCACGAAAACCATGCTCGGGCCCAAAAATTTTTACAACATTTATACCACTGCTGAGCAAGGTGTCAACCAGGTGGGTGTGTTTAACCATGCTTGTTTGGTTAGCAAAAACCGCTACGGCCTTGCCTTTTAACAAGGGCAGGTACACATTCATGCGCTCGGCGCCGGGTATTACAGTTGATTGGGCAAAGCTGCCAATGCCGCTAATAAGCAAGGCAATGCTGCAAACGATAATTTTTTTCATATTGCTAATTTCATAAAAACTTTTCATTCGGTGGCTATTTAATGGTAATTTGCGCCCGCTTTAACGAATTGCACTTTTTTTATTAATGGCTCAATAGCGATATAATGTACAAGAGTGCGACGCCACTGAAGCTACATGGCAGTGATGCTGCCGGGTTAAAAAATATTTTAAATCGCCAACCCTTTAGGGTTTGGCAAACAAAAAAAATTATGAAACAGGTAAAAGCAGGAGATGTAGTGAAAGTGCATTACACAGGTAAATTAGTTAATGGCGAACAATTTGATTCATCGGTAGGAAGGGAACCACTTGAATTTACTGTTGGCGCCGGGCAAATGATAAAAGGATTTGATGCAGCATTGCCGGGAATGATTATTGGCGATAAAAAAACCATTAACATTGCGCCCGAAGATGCTTATGGCCCAAGAAGCGAAGAAGCCATCATTGATTTTCCGAAAGCAAACGTGCCTGCCGATATGAAGCTGGAGCCGGGCATGCCATTAACTTTAAGCAACCAGGCCGGGCAACCGGTACCGGTAGTAGTGGTTGAAGTGAAGGATGATGTGATTGTATTGGATGCTAATCATTTTTTAGCAGGGCAAGAGTTGGTGTTTGATATTGAATTGGTGGAGATAGCCTAAACTAAAATAACTATTTAATCATCATTAGCAGTTTGTAAAAGCAAGCTGCTTTTTTTTTTGGAAGCTGCGTTAAATTTTTTACCTGCATTTTTAATTATCCATTATCAATTATACATTCTACATTATCAATTATACATTATATTTATAGTATGATACAGATAAGCCCCGACAGCATTGCCGAACGTTTTATGCGTTATGTAAAGATTGATACGCAAAGCGACCCCACAAGCAGTTTACACCCAACAACAGAAAAGCAAAAAGATTTAAGCAAACTTTTGCTTAAAGAATTATATGGTATGGGTATCACCGATGCATCTACCGATGAATTTGGTTATGTGTATGCCACTATCGCCGGCAATAGCGATAAAAAAAATATACCGGCCATTTGTTTTTGCGCCCATGTAGATACAGCGCCTGATTGCAGTGGCACTAATGTAAAACCTATACTGCACCGCTATTACGATGGCAACGATATTGTGCTGCCCGATGATACAACGCAGGTGTTGCGTATTAGCGATTCGCCCTATCTTAAAAATCATATCAACCACGGCATTATTACCACAAGCGGCACCACTTTGCTGGGCGCCGATGATAAAAGCGGTGTGGCAGCTATTATGGAAGCGGCTTTATTTTTTATACAAAACCCTGCCATAAAACACGGCGATATTAAAATATTATTTACACCCGATGAAGAAGTAGGAAAGGGTACGGCCAAAGTAGATATGAATAAACTGGGTGCAAAATATGGTTATACTTTGGATGGCGGCGAAGCAGGCAGCCTGGAAGATGAAACCTTTAGCGCCGATGGCGCCGAGATAACCATAAATGGTGTGATTGTGCACCCGGGATATGCAAAAGGTAAACTGGTGAATGCTTTAAAAGTGGCAGGCGCTGTTTTAGATGCCTTGCCAAAAAATGAATGGAGCCCCGAAACAACGGAAAAACGGGAAGGCTTTGTGCATCCCACTGCCGTAAACGGCATTGCAGAAAAAGCAACCATACAATTTATAGTAAGAGATTTTACAGTAAGCGGTTTGCAGCAGCATCATGAGCGGTTGAAAAAAATTGCTGCAGATACGGTTGCACAATTTCCGGGCGCCACAATGGAATATACAGCACAGGAGCAATACAGGAACATGAAAGAAGTATTAAACACTTGTCCGCAGGTGGCCGCTTATGCAGCAGAAGCTATACAAAGAGCCGGGCTTACGGTGAAAAATGAAAGCATACGTGGCGGTACCGATGGAAGCCGCTTTAGTTATATGGGCATGCCCTGTCCCAATATTTTTACCGGCATGCAAAACATACACAGCAAGCTGGAATGGATTGGCATAAACGATATGGCCAAAGCAGCTGAAACAATAGTGCATGTAGCCATGATTTGGGAGGAGCGTAGTTAATATTGTAATATCATGTGGTGATTAGGGTTTGAATGTGTAGGGGAGATGACGAAATCATGATTGCCAATTATTGTAAACCCGTTTTTAAGATAAAACTTTATCGCTCTGGGGTTTTCTTTCCATACAAATAGCCACATTGCCTGTTGGTTGTTTGATTTAGATAACTGTAGGTTAAATTCAAAAAGAGGTTTACCCAATTTACAATCATAAAATTTTTTTAGCACATACAGCCTTTCTAGTTTTGTTACGTGTGATATATTGATATTGCTGTGAGGGTAATTGAAAATTATTTTTGAATAACCGGCAGGTTCTTTATCATAATACATAATATGATAGATATTAGCCGGGTTGCTAATTTCGGTTTTAAAAAAATCGGCACAATAATATTTGTTTACATAAGCATCCATATCGGCTTTAGGTGCGCTATGGCCATGCGATTCAAGTAAAGCCTGTTTACCAATTATTTCAAGTAGTTGAGCATCATTGGTGCCCGCCCTTACAATTTCAATCATTTTATGAATTATATATTAATATAAAGAAAGCGTTGTTGTTTTTAAAAGTTTTTATCTGTGTAATATTAAAAAACTATATCTTCAATTACAAAAAATACAACTATGCAATTTATACAAGATTATTGGTGGCTCATTGTACTTGTCCTGGCATTCCTGGGATGTTTTGTAACTATTAACCAGGGATATATTGGTGTGGTAACTATGTTCGGTAAATATCGTCGCATATTGCGCCCGGGACTTAATTTAAAAATACCTTTTTTAGAGCAGATACATAAGAAAGTAAGTATCCAAAATCGCTCGGTTGAGCTGGAGTTCCAGGCGGTAACTATTGATCAGGCCAATGTATATTTTAAATCGATGTTGCTTTATTCGGTGCAGAACGAACATCCCGAAACCATACAAAAAGTGGCTTTTAAATTTATTAGCGATAAAGATTTGATGCAGGCTCTTGTACGTACCATTGAAGGTAACATAAGGGCTTTTGTGGCTACCAGGCGGCAGTCGGAAATTTTAGGATTAAGAAGGGATATTGTGGAGTTTGTGAAAGAGCATGTAGATATGTCGTTAGAAGAGTGGGGGTACCACTTGCAGGATTTGCAAATAAATGATATAACATTTGACCAGGCAATTATTGAAAGTATGAGCAAAGTGGTGGCCAGCAACAACCTGAAAGCAGCCGCAGAAAACGAAGGACAGGCATTACTGATTACAAAAACTAAAGCTGCCGAAGCAGAGGGTAACTCAATAAAAATTGCTGCAGAAGCAGAGAGGCTTGCCGCACAATTGCGTGGCCAGGGTGTTGCTTTGTTTAGAGAAGAAGTGGCAAAAGGTATGAGCCAGGCCGCAGCCGAAATGAAACAAGCCAATTTAGATACCAATGTAATTTTATTTAGTATGTGGACCGAAGCCATCAAAAATTTTGCAGAGTATGGCAAGGGCAATGTTATTTTCCTTGATGGCAGCAGCGATGGAATGGAAAAAACCATGCGGCAGATAATGGCCATGCAACAGATGGATGTAGATAAATAATTTTTTGGGGGTTGGTAAGCCGGGCAGCATTAGATGTAACCTTTACAGGGTACAACATTGATGCTTGTCCGGTTTTTTATTTTTTGCCATTTATAAATAAGATTAACATTTTGTTATGCAGCTATTGTAAATTTGTTTCGTTTCATTGCATAATTGAATAGCTTTGGCACAATTATAGAAAGGCAAAAGATAATCTAAAAACCGGCATACATGTTTAATATCTTGTTACAGATCGACAGTACAGCTGTTGTAAATTCATCCTCAGGTAAAGAATCTCTTTTTTCATTATTGGTAAAAGGCGGCGTATTGATGATACCGCTTGCCATTTTTATGGCTATGGCCATTTTCTTTTTTATAGAGCGGCTTATTGCCATCCGCAAAGCAAGCAGGATAGATGATAATTTCATGAACATTATTCGTGATAATATCATCAGCGGTAATGTATCTGCTGCAAGGAGTCTTGCAAAAAATACACCCAACCCTGTGGCTAAGATGATTGACAAAGGCATTCAACGTATAGGTAAACCCATTGATGCTATTGAGCGTAACATGGATAATATTGGTAAACTGGAGATTTATAAAATGGAAAAAAACCTGCCGGTACTTTCCGTTATTGCCCGTATTGCGCCATTGTTTGGTTTTGTGGGTACCATCATCGGGTTGGTAATGTTGCTGAGAGATTTTGCTGCGGCTGCCAATCCATCCATCACCGATATTGCCGATGCTATGTATGTAAAAATGATTACTTCTGCCACCGGGCTTATCATCGGTATCTTATCTTATTTAGGATACAGTTATTTAAATACACAAATTGATAAAACGGTTCACAAGATGGAAACATCAAAGGCGGATTTTATAGATATATTACAGGAGCCGACGAAGTAGGGAGTAGCAGGTAGCAGGTAGTAAGTAGCAGGTAGTAAGTAGCAGGTTGTTAGATTTAAGGAAAGTTAAATTCAAAATTCAAAAGTAAAAAGTAAAAAATTCAACATTCAATATTCATAATTCAATAGCATGAGTTTAAGAAGTCGTTTAAGGGATAATCACAACGAAGTGGATGCAGGGCCGCTGAATGATGTATTGTTTATTTTGCTGATGTTCTTTTTATTGGTATCAACACTTGCCAACCCAAACGTGGTTAAGGTGAATAACCCAAAAGGTAAAAGCGATACAAGGGTGAGCCAGAATATTGTAGTAACGGTTACAAAAGATCAAAAAGTTTTTATTGGCACACAGCAAATAGACATGCTGTATATAGATTCATTACTTAAAAAAGAAGTGGAAGGCCAACGAAAATATGTAGATACACCAACAGTAATTTTAAATGTGGATACGGCTGCTTATTACGGCCAGGCCTTCAAAATTATGGAAGCGGCTAAAAGAGCTAAAGCCAGGCTGGCTGCAAATATCAAGCAGTAGCAATTACCATCCTTTCTTTTCCATACATATCTTTTTTTACCATTACCGAATGGTAATTAGCCCGCCTGAAAATATCGGCCACTTCATTGGCAAGGTTTTCATGTGTTTCAAGATAAATTTTTCCGTCGTGCTGCATTTTATCTTTACCAAAAGCTGCAATCTTATGGTAAAATATCAATGGCGAATCATCGGGTACAAATAAAGCAACATGCGGTTCATAATCCTTTACATTTTTATCAACCTTGTCTTTTTGTGATAGAGGAATGTATGGTGGATTACTAATTATGATATTGCAAACAGGAAGAAGATGCCAGTTTTTTTCATCTAAAAAATCAAGTTGAGAAAATTTTATATCGGTATGATGGAAAGTCGCATTTTCTTTTGCCAGCAAAAGTGCTTCTTCGCTTATATCTATACTATTAACAACAGCAGCCGGTAATTTTTTTTTTATGATGATGGGTATACAGCCACTGCCTGTTCCAATATCTAAAATAACGGGGTCGGTAATTTTCGATTTCCTGTCGTTGATAAGTTGTTCAACCAATTCTTCTGTTTCGGGCCGGGGAATGAGTACATGTTCATTCACTTTAAATTTGGCGCTATAAAACCAGGCTTCTCCTAAAACATATTGTACAGGCTTGTGTTGCATCAGTTCCAGTAAACTGTCTTTAATAAGTTTTTCTATTGATGCAAGAACTTCCTTTTTGGGATTTTTTATGATATCAGTTTTTTTAAGTGAACCCAATTTTTCAAATACCCAATCGGTAATGAATGTAGCTTCACTTAAATCATAAATTTTTTGAAGCTCTACCAAAAAATTCCGGTAAAGGGTTTTATTATTCATAATTACAAAGCAAACATACAATATAGCAACCTTATATTTATATATCTATTAATAAAACCTGTATTTGAATACTTATTTTTGCAACCTGCAAACACATGATACATATATGAGCCGTTGCCTTCAACTGGCAGCGTTAGGCGCAGGCTATACTGCACCCAACCCTTTAGTTGGTGCGGTATTGGTGTATAATAACCAAATCATTGGCGAAGGTTTTCATCAGCAATATGGCGGGCCTCATGCCGAAGTGAATTGTATTAACAGTGTTACCCAGGAAAATAAAAAATATATTGCAGCTAGTACCCTTTATGTAAGTCTTGAGCCTTGTGTTCATTTTGGTAAAACGCCTCCCTGCACCAACCTGATTTTGAAAAGCAAAATACCAACAGTGGTTATCGGTTGCAGAGACAGCTTTGCTGCTGTTGATGGCAAAGGAATTGAAAAACTGGAAAATGCAGGTGTACATGTTGTGTTAGGTATAATGGAAACCGAATGCATGCACATGAACAGGCGTTTTTTTACTTTTCATAAAAAACACCGACCTTATATTATTTTAAAATGGGCGCAAAGCAATGATGGGTTTATTGCTGCATCTAATATTCACAAAAAAAATACTGAAATAAAAAGACTTTTAATTAGCAATGAAATTACAAACAGGTTAGTACATAAATGGCGCAGCCACGAAGCGGCAATAATGGTAGGTACACAAACAGCTTTGCTAGATAACCCATCATTAACCACAAGGCTTTGGCCGGGCAATAACCCATTGCGGTTGGTGATTGATAAAGAATTGATATTGCCGCCATCATTAAAAATGTTTAAAGGCAGTGCAAAAACAATTGTGTTTAATTATACAAAGCAATCAGAAAGTAAAAATCTTGTTTACCAACTTTTAAATGAGAAAGAAAATGTTCTTACACAAATTCTATCTTTTTTGTTTCAACAGCAAATACAATCATTGATTGTAGAAGGTGGAACTAAACTTATACAAAGTTTTATTGATGAAGGTTTGTGGGATGAAGCAAGGGTAATTACCAATAAAGAGATGAAAATTGAAAATGGGTTAGCTGCACCGGTTTTAAAAAATAACTTACTGCTTTGCCAAAACAATTATTCAACTGATACGGTTTCATATTTTAAAAGAATACAAAATTGATGCAGGGTTTACTATGAGTACAGAAGATTTTTATACAACTATTGAAAAACCATGCAGTGCCGAATTTAAAGACAGAGGCAGTAAATTTATTGCTTATGCTTTTCCAATTACTGAAACCGATGATTTTAAAAAACAAATTCAAATTTTAAAAAAAGAACATCCTAAAGCAGTGCATCACTGTTTTGCTTATCGTATTGGTACAGATGGAAATAATTTTCGGTCGAGCGATGATGGAGAGCCTGCCGGCACTGCAGGCAAACCTATTTTGGGACAAATAGACAGCAAGGGAATTACCAATGTAGCCGTGGTGGTGGTTCGTTATTGGGGCGGTACACTGCTTGGTGTGCCGGGGCTCATCAATGCATATAAAACAGCCACAGCGCTGGCTTTGCAGGTAACACCGTTGGTTGAAAAACAGATTGAAATAAATTATACAATTGAGTTTGATTACACAAATATGAATGATGTGATGATGGTAATGAAACAATACAATTGTACCATTCACTCCAATGAAATGCAATTGTTTTGCGTTTTAAATACAGGAATTCCCAAAAACAGACTAACAGAAGTTTTGTATAAGTTGAATGACTTACCAAATGTTTCAGTAAAAAAAGTATTGTAAACAAAAGGTATTTTGTAATTTTCTTAAAAAACTATTTATGGCATCAGAAAAAAAGTATAAAACCTTTTGGAGTTTTTATCCTTATTATTTAACCGAACATGGAGATATAACCAACCGCACCCTTCATTTTATAGGGACAGCCGGCTTAATTGTAATATTGGTGATAGCTATTGTTTTGCAAAAATGGTGGATGCTGGCGTTGATACCTGTTTGTGGTTATGGTTTTGCCTGGGTGGGGCATTATTTTATCGAAAAAAATAAACCGGCCACATTTACTTATCCATTGTACAGCCTTGGCAGCGATTTTGTAATGTTCTGGCATATACTTACCGGGCAAATAAATAAAAAACTGGCAGAAGCAAAAAAGACAATTGAAAGTTAAATGAATATTGAACTGATAAGGGATTACATTTTACAAAAGCCTTTTGTTACTGAAGGTTTTCCGTTTGGCGAAGATACCCTAGTATTTAAAGTGAAGGAAAAAATTTTCTTTTTAGCAGGGTTGGATAGCGCTCCGTTACAGTTTAATGTAAAATGTAATCCTGATAAGGCACTTGAATTAAGAGAAGAATATCCCGAAACTGTTTTACCCGGATACCACATGAACAAGAAACACTGGATCACCGTTGTTGTTGATGGTAGGCTTACTGCTAAACAGTTGAAAGAAATGATTGATGATTCGTATGACCTTGTTGCAAAAAAGAAATAAGCATTTACTATTTACTCAAATTTTAATTAGTTTAATTTCTTCAGTTACTCAATACAAATAGTAATTTAAGTTTTTTTCCGGGCAGTACACATCCAGTCCCAGGGGTACGGGCCTTTAAGCCATTTGGGTGGTTTATGAAATTCGGTGAGCCAACTGTAATTTATTTTTTTGATGAGGTTTATTTCAAATCCTTCCAGTGTTAACAGCAGTTCAAGCTCTTCTTTTAAATAATGTTTGGTAGGTACATTATCAATATTGGTTACGCCTTGTTTAATATTGCTTACCTGTTGTATAGCATCTTTAAGAGTTGGTGTTTCGTCGTTTTCGGCATCATCCATATTCCACCTGTCGGCAATAATATTGGTATATAGTTTCGATTCCAGCGAAGGAACCACCAAAACCAATTCGCCGCCGGCATGTAAACAAAGCGATAACGACTGAAAAAAATTGATTCTTTTCTCCAACGAATCGGTAAGGATAGCATTGATGCAGATGGCGCTATCGCATGGTGTTACAGTAAGTTCATCTGCCGAAAAATCCATGCGATGGTATTCTACATTATCATACCCGGTATTTTTTTCTTTAGCTATATCAAGATTTTTTGCAGAAATATCAGCAGCCAGTACAGTTTTAAATTTTGGAGCCAATATGGGTATCCATTTGCCAATAGCACATCCAATATCTATTACTGATTTTTCTGGCGAAGCCATTTCATCTATAGCTGCCACAATACTTCCTGATGTATCGTTTTGCAACACATCAAAAATTTCAGTATCGTAATTGGGGGCAATGGTTTCCCAGTATTTCCTGTCCATTTTTATCCGGTTATAAAAAAATAAAGACAGAAGGTACAAAAAAAATACTTTTTGAAAAATTTTCATTCATGCTATACAGGCATTATGCAATAGCTACCCGGTAAAAAATGTTTAAAACTATTGCAACAGGATAAAAAATATTTTCAAGAAGCTCAACTTGGAATAATCAATGCAATGCCATTGTACTAATTACCTAAATATTTTTTCAGGATCAACTTGTATACAAAACTGATGTATAAAAATTATTTAAATCGCTCACTCACTACAAGCTCTTTGCTGCCGGCAGTATAAGTATAAAAACCTTCGCCGCTTTTTACGCCTAGTTTTCCGGCCAATACCATATTTACTAACAACGGGCAGGCTGCATATTTAGGATTGCCAAAACCATCCTGCAAAACTTTTAATATGCTTAAACAAACATCAAGGCCAATAAAATCAGCCAGTTGCAGGGGGCCCATCGGGTGTGCCATTCCAAGTTTCATTACTGTATCAATTTCTTCTACTCCGGCTACGCCTTCGTACAAACTGTAAATGGCTTCATTAATCATGGGCATTAAAATACGGTTGGCAATAAAGCCGGGGTAATCATTTACGGCGCAGGGTATTTTACCAAGCTGCTTGCTTAATTCAACAATTGTTGCGGTAACTTCTTTTTTTGTTGCATAGCCATTTATTATTTCCACCAGTTTCATAACAGGCACCGGGTTCATAAAATGCATGCCAATAACTAACCCCGGCCTTTTGGTTACCGCTGCTATTTTTGTAATGGAAATTGATGAAGTGTTGGTTGCCAGTATGCATCCCGCCGGTGCATACATATCCATTTGTTCAAAGATGGATAATTTAAGATCTACATTTTCGGAAGCAGCTTCTACAACAAGTTCTGCATTTTTTACACCTTCGGCAATGATTGATGTAACGGTAATATTAGCCAGTGTTGCTTTTTTCTGCTCTTCGGTAATTGTTCCTTTTAAAAGTTGCCTGTCTAAATTTTTATTAATTGTATCCATAGCCCTTTGCAACTGCGATGGATTTACATCAACTAAATTAACTGTAAAACCGTTTTGTGCAAATACGTGAGCTATTCCATTTCCCATGGTGCCGGCGCCTATAACTGAAATATTTTTCATAATGTAAAATGTATAATATATAAAGTAAAATGTATAATGTAAAATGTATAATTAGTTTTGGTTTGGGATTAAGTTATTCCTACTTGTTTTTAAAATTGATGTTAGAATTTTTATAATCTCAATCAATGTTAAATGAATACTGTTAAATTCATCTTCTGTTATATAATCTGTTTCTTTCAATAACCTTAACCAATAACTTGTTTCTTGTGCCTCCTTCAGTGAAATTGACAACTTTGCAACAAAATCTTTCTTTGAAAATCCCTGTAACCCTTCATTAACATTAGCTCCAATTGAAGTACCTGAACGAAGTAGTTGTTTGCTTAAAACAAATTCCCTTTTGTTTTAAGCCAGTTGTTTGTAAAGCCTCACTATCCTTGCAGCAAACTCAAAACTCTTTACCTCTATTATATTATTGATTTTCATACCCAATTATCAATTATACATTATACATTATCAATTATACATTATTTAAACGCATTCATCCCCGTAACATCCATCCCAGTAATTAATAAATGTATATCATGCGTTCCTTCGTATGTAATTACACTCTCCAGGTTCATCATGTGGCGCATCACGGGGTATTCGCCTGTAATGCCCATGCCGCCAAGCATTTGACGGGCAGCCCTGCAAATATTGGTAGCTGTTTCGCAGGCATTTCTTTTAGCCATGCTTACCTGTTGAGGCGTTACCTTTCCTTCGTTCATCAAAACACCCAGCCGCCAGTTTAATAATTGCGCCTTGGTTATTTCGGTAACCATCTCGGCCAATTTTTTTTGTTGCAACTGGAAAGCGCCAATTGGTTTTCCAAACTGTATTCTTTCTTTGCTGTATTGTAAAGCTGTATCATAACAATCCATGGCAGCGCCAATAGCGCCCCAGGCAATACCATATCTTGCTTTTGTTAAACATCCCAGCGGCCCTTTCAATCCTTTAATGTTTGGAAAAATATTTTCTTTAGGCACTTTTACATTATCAAACACCAGCTCACCGGTGGCGCTTGCACGCAGGCTCCATTTGCCATGCGTAGTTGGTGTGCTAAAACCTTCCATGCCTCTTTCTACAATCATTCCTTTTATTTCGCCGGCTTCGTCTTTAGCCCATACTACAGCCAGCTGGCTATATGGTGCGTTGCTAATCCACATTTTAGCCCCGTTTAAAATAACATGGTCGCCGGCATCTTTAATATTGCTGAGCATACTGCTGGGGTCGCTGCCATGATTAGGTTCTGTTAATCCAAAACAACCCAACCACTCGCCACTTGCAAGCTTGGGCAAATATTTTTTTCGTTGCTCTTCGCTACCGTACTGGTAAATAGGATACATCACCAGGCTGCCCTGCACGCTGGCTGTTGACCGTACACCACTATCGCCACGTTCCAGTTCCTGCATCATCAAACCATAACTAATGTAATCCAACCCGCCGCCGCCATATTGCTCAGGAATGGTAGGGCCAAAGCAACCAAGTTCGCCCATTTGCTTTACAATCTGTTGAGGAAATTCGGCACGCTGTGCATAGTCTTCTATGATTGGTGAAATTTCTCTCTTTACATAATTCCTCACACTCTCTCTTATAAGTTTATGTTCATCGGTAAGCAATTCATCAACATTAAAATAATCGGGCGATTGAAAATTATCCGTTTTAGCAGCCATCGTAATTTATTTTTTTAATTTTTATTTTTTGTTGCCCGGCAGTTGTGCAATTATTTAGCTTCATTGGCGTCGCACTCTTGTACCGGTAATCTTTATTCAGCATTACTTAAGCCACTTAGGTGGCAATCTTAACCGCAAATATAAATACACTAAGGCAGATGATGATTTTTTGTTTTTTTTATTAATAATATTTCTTTTTTACCAATGGGGAACAACTCTTTTGGTTTTATTAAAACCCAATTAAAAATCAAAAAAGATTCCTTTGGATGCAACATTGAAGAAAAAGCCATGTCTCTTAATTATAAAACATACAAATTTTGGAATTAACAGTATTGCCACACAAAGATGAGTTGATTGAACGATGCCTGCGTGGCGATACACTGGGTTATAAGGAATTATATAACCGGTACTCAAAATCTATGTACAACACCTGCCTGCGCATACTTAATAATATTTCAGAAGCAGAAGATGTATTGCAGGAAAGTTTTATTGAAGCATTTAAAAACCTTGAGCGTTTTGAGTATCGTACAAGTTTTGGTGGTTGGTTGAAACAAATTTGTATCTATCGTTCTATTAACCAGCTAAAAAAACGAAAGATAAACTGGGTAGATATAGACCAGGCCACTAATTATGATGTGGCAGATGAACAACCTATAGATGAAAGGGAAATACATTTACAAGTGGATAAGGTTAAAAATGCAATTATGAAGTTGCCGGATGGTTACCGTACCGTATTGAACCTGTACTTACTGGAAGGATATGATCATGAAGAGATATCAGAAATTTTACAGGTAGCGCCATCTACCACCCGAACACAATACATACGTGCCAGGCAAAAATTATTACACCATCTAAAAGAAGAATCATGAACAGTAGATTAAAAAAATTTATTTGGGATAACCGTAAGGAATTCGACAGAGATTCACCTTCGGGTAAAGTGTGGGAAAATATTGAAGCTACATTAAAACAACCACTAAAAAAGAAACCTGTTCTAATATCATTTTACAAATGGGGTATGGCGGCTGCTGCAGTTTTATTAGTTGCAGCATCATTGTATTTTATTTTAGAAAAAAAACCTGTAACAGGCACTACGGTAGCCACTGTAGATTCTGTAATTATAAACCTTGCACCGGAGTATGCTCCACAGGTAAGCCAGTTTGTAAAAATGATTGACACTAAACAGCAGGAATTGAAATTAATGACAAAGGAACAGCCTGAGCTGTATAAAAAATTCACCACCGCAATAAGCCAATTGGATAGTTCATATAGCCTATTAAAAAATCAACTTAGTGCTTCGCCCAACCGGGAGATGTTGCTGCAAGCCATGATTCAAAACCTGCAGCTGCAGCTCAGTGTATTGAATCAGCAATTAAACATAATTCAACAAATTAAACAATCAAAAAAATACAGCCATGAAAAGATTGAGCAAAATATTTAGTGTTATATTACCATTGGTGTTACTGCTGCAAACAAGCTTATTTGCACAAAATAACGATGAATTCAACAATAAAAAGAAGTATGAATTTGTAAAAAATAAGTCAGTTAATAAAACCTATAATGTTTCTTCGTCCGACAAATTGAATATTCAAAATTCATTTGGAAATGTTGATATAAAAACATGGAGCAAAAACGAAATAAAGGTGGATATTGAAATTGAAGTATCTGCTAATTCGGATGCCTTAGCACAAAAAATACTTGATAAGATAACCATTACTGACACCAAAAGCACTAATGAAATTTCATTTAAAACAAAGGTCAGCGATGTTAATAATTCAAAAGGTGATAAAAGCTCTATGTCGATAAACTATACGGTTTTTATGCCAGCAGTTAACCCGTTAACAGTAAAAAATGAGTTTGGAGCCACCAATATCCCTGATTTAACCGGCGCAGTAGATCTCACCAGTAAGTTTGGATCATTAACAACCGGTAACCTGGCTAACATAAAAAATATACATGTAGAATTTGGAAAAGCAAACCTGGCAAATATTAACAATGCTCCTGTAAATATCAAATTTTCAAAAGCAGTGATATCAAAATTATCCGGAGCCGTTAAAATGAATCTTGAATTTTGCAACAACGTAAGGTTAAATATAGATAACAACCTTAGCAGCCTTGATTTAAAAACATCCTATTCTACCGTTAACCTAAAGCCAAATGGTGCCCTGCCTGCATTATATACTATATCCACCAGTTTTGGTTCTTTTAAAAATACAAGTGATATTAAGTTTAGCAGCGATGATGATAATGATAACGACAGCCCTAGATTTAATCACCAATACAACGGAAAAAATGGTAATGGCACTATACCTGTAAAAGTAAAAAGCAGTTTTAGTAAAATTATTATTGGTGAAGCATCTGAAAATGATATGAAAGATAAAAACAAATCAGAAGACAGAACATCTTAAAAAAACAGTATAGCCATGTAAAAAAGGGCCGTAATTTTTTTTACGGCTCTTTTATTTTTTATAACTTTAAAGAAGAATGAAGTTGATTTCAAAAATACGCTTACTTGTACTGTTTTTTATGGCGGCATTGGTGATTAGTGGCCTTACAGCCATGCCCGCCGAAACAGAACTGCGCTGGCTGATGCAATACAAAGAAATTTTTCCTGAACGGTTAGGCAACTGGTTGCAACTTTGTTACTCAGCGCTGGCTGATACCAACGCAAAATATCCATTCCTGGCTTATGGGTACGACTGGCTGGCCTTTGCACATTTTGTTATTGCCATATCTTTTATCGGTGTATATCGTAACCCCGTTCGCAATATTTGGATCATCGACTGGCAAATTATCACCTGCATACTTGTGGTGCCTTTGGCATTTATTGCAGGCTCTGTAAGGCAAATACCAATCTTTCATATCCTAATCGACTGCTGCTTTGGTATTTTTGGGCTAATACCATTAATTATTTGTAAAAAATGGATAAATAAATTAGCAGCAACATCATGAGTACATTTTCTTACCTCGCTTTAGGCGATAGCTACAGCATTGGCGAGCAGGTTCCTTTTGCAGAAAATTTTCCCAACCATCTTGTTCAAATTTTGCGTAAAAAAGGTTTTGCTTTTTATGCAGCAGAAATTATTGCCAAAACCGGCTTTACAACCGATGAGCTATTGCATGCAATTGAAAATACCATCACTTTAAAAACTTACGACTTTGTTACTTTACTCATTGGTGTAAACAATCAATACAGGGGCAGGGCTGTAGTTGATTTTGAAATTGAATTAAAGCAATTGTTGCAAAAAGCCATTCAATTTGCAGGTGATAAGCCATCAAGGGTTTTTGTTGTAAGCATTCCCGATTGGGGAGTTACGCCTTTTGCTGAAGGCAGAGATAGAAAAAAAATTGCTGAAGAGATTGATGTTTACAACTATGCCTGTGAAGCTATTGCAAAAAAGTACCGGTGCAATTATATCAACATCACAGCATCTCAAAGAGAAGATGGTAATAAAGAAATTTTTTTAGTATCGGATGGTTTGCATCCTTCGGGCAAAGAATATTTAAAGTGGGCGCAAAAATTAGCCGATGCATTCATAAAACAACTTTAAAAAGATGGCGGCTATTCGTTTTAAAGAAGTACAGCGGTTTACAACATGGTGGGCCTGGCTGGCAGTTACAGCACTTAACGGGCTTTTCATATTTGCCATAGTACAACAAATAATTTTAAATATACCGTTTGGCAATAAACCTGCACCTGATTATATTTTAATGTTGATTGAATGTTTTATGTTATTGCTTTTGTTATTTCTATTTTCCATCAGGTTACAAACAAGCATTGATGAAACCGGTATCTGTTACCGCTTTTATCCTTATCAATTTAAAGAAACAACAATTGCCTGGCATGAGCTGAGAGATGCATATATGAGAGATTACAATTCTTTTCACGAATACGGTGGTTACGGAATAAGGTATGGTTCGGCAAAAACCGGCCGGGCAATCAATACTTCTGCTTCTTGTAACAGGGGTTTACAATTACAGTTTAACGATGGTAAATTACTGCTGATTGGTACAAAAAAGCCGGAGGAAATAGAAACGATTATTAAAGAAATAATTGCATTAGGAAAAATAAACAGAGCTGTGTAAAACCCTATGAAAGATAACCGGCCATTTCGGTTTGATATTGTTTTGCAATAGCCCTTGCTTCATTTGCAAAATCTTCTTTTTCGCCTGCATAAATAATGGCCCTCGATGCATTCACTAACAGGCCGCAATCTTTGTTCATGCCGTATTTACTTACTTCCGCAAGGCTGCCGCCCTGGAAACCTACGCCGGGTACCAATAAAAAATGTTCAGGAATTATTTTACGTATTCCTAACAGGTCGCTTGCTTTGGTAGCGCCAACTACAAACATCAGGTTTTCATCGGTACCCCAACTACTTACTTTTTTAAGTACAGATTCATATAAATATTCTTTGCTGTTGTTGGTAGCCGGATCAACGTCGCTGTTGTTGGTCGCATGGCCAACAACTTTCAATTGTTCAAAATCTTTGCTACCGGCATTACTTGTTAACCCTAAAACAATGGCCCATTTATTTTCAAATGCTAAAAATGGTCTTACACTGTCTTCGCCCATGTATGGCGCCACCGTAATGGCATCAAAATCCATTGTTTCAAAAAAAGCTTTTGCATATTGGGTAGATGTGTTGCCAATATCGCCACGCTTGGCATCGGCAATTATAAACTGGTTTTTAGGAATGTATTTGACTGTATCCTCCATGGCCTGCCATCCTTTTACACCCATCGCTTCGTAAAAAGCAGTGTTTAATTTATAAGCAATACACAGGTCTTGCGTAGCATCAATAATTTGTTTATTGAATTCAAAAACTGCATTGGGATGCGATTGCAGGTGAGCAGGAATTTTTTTGATGTCGGTATCTAAACCAACACACAGGTAAGATTTTTTGGTTTGTATCTGTTCAATAAGTTGTTTACGGGTCATGCAGCAAAGTTAATCAGTTAAGCGTGATAAAATTTCCTTTGCTATGGCTTTCGAATTTTCATCGCCTCTTTTATACAAGGCTTCTATGATGTTCCGTTTGGATTCTTCATCCCTGTTTTGGCTTAGTTTAAATGTGTTTTCCAGGCTTTCAACTTCTATGCTAAAACCAACAATGGCCTTCAGCATTTTATCTACATATTCTTTTGGCAGCTTATCAAATGATGATGACTTATCAAACCCTTCATATTTATTGGTGATGGCTTTTACAGCTTCATAAGTTCCCTGTTCATCTGTAAACTTTATTTTTCCTTTGGCATGCACCACCATATAATCCCAGGTGCTGCCAACTGCCGGGGTGCTGTACCAACTTGCACTTACATGAGTGTGTGGTCCATTAAATATCACTAACACATTTTCATTTTTTTCAAATGCAATATGATGGTCGGTCTTTTTCATCAGGTGGCCTTTTAAAAATATTTTACCGTTTTGCTGTACTTCCACATCAAGCGGAATATGAGATGCTGCAGGATATTGTTCACCAATACCTACAATTACAGCAAAGGGATAAGCTTTCATAAACGCAATTACTTTTTCCGGGTTTTCTTCTGTGTAGTATGGGAATTTGTACATAATTATTTGTTCAATTTTTCTAAAATCATTTTTTCAATAGCCTCATCCTGCCAGCAGTTTTCGATATTTGGTAAAGCCATCACCTGCTGCATAATGTCTTCTTGTTTTTTACCATTTACCAATGCTTCGCTGTATCTTATCTGCGTACTAAAAGTTACCTGGCTGTACAACGGTATCCATTTATCGGGATATTTATTGCTGAAGTTTGCTTCAATTTTTTTCTGCAACAAAAATTTTGGGTTGGCAACTTTATCTCTCATTTCCACAAAATTATTCAATGCCAAATCGCAGATAGCATCGCCATCGGGTTTGCGTAGTTCCTGGTATTTGTTAAGTATGTTTTTCCAGTTGCCATCATGTTTATCAATAAGGCTGTTTAAAATCGAGCAGTCTTCAAAACCGCAGTTCATACCCTGTCCAAAAAACGGAACCATGGCATGTGCTGCATCGCCAATCAATGCAAATTTATCATCCCTTATCCACGGAAAACATTTTACCGTAACCAAAGATGAAGTAGGATTATTAAAAAAATCTTCTTCAAGTGTGGGCATTAACGGAACTGCATCGGTGAAAGTTTGTTTAAAAAATGCAGTTACTTTTTCTTTTGTGTCAAGCATTTCAAATGACGGGTTGCCTTCAAAAGGAAAAAACAAAGTACAGGTAAAGCTTCCGTTCATATTTGGCAATGCAATCATCATGTAGTTACCACGGGGCCAAATATGCAATGCATTTTTTTCTAGTAAAAAACTTCCGTCTTTTCCCGGCGGTATGTTTAGTTCTTTATAACCAAAGTCAATATAATATTGGTTGTACTGAAAACGGTTGTGTTGCAACTGGTGAGTTAATCTTGTGGCTGCATAAGCGCCATCGCTGCCAAATAACAGGTTAAAGTGTACGGTGGATAAAGATTGATTACCGGTATCTTCTAATAAAATTTCATTTTTATTCCAGTTGATGCTTTCGCATTTTTGGTTGAAGATAATTTGGGCGCCGTGTTCTTCGGCAAGATCCATTAGTTTACAGTTTAACTGTGCACGGGATACCGAGTTAATGTACTGCCCTTCTTTTCCGTAGGGCTGATAAGCGGTACTGCCATCGGCATTGTGCATAAAACGGCCATGCATGGGAATGCATATTTTTCTTATCTCTTCCATCAGCCCTACTTCTTCTAATGCTTTAATACCACGGTCGCTTAAAGCAAGGTTTATCGAGCGCCCGGCAACTAGGTCAGCTTTACGCATATCCGACCGGCGTTCATAAATTTTTACTTTATAACCACGCTTGCATAAATAAACAGATAGTAGTGAGCCAACTAGGCCGGCGCCTATTATTACAGTTTCGTTTTTTTGCATTACCGTTTTTTTACAATCAGTTTTACTATTTCGCCAAACTTCCAAACATCTTCAAATGTATTGTATAATGGTACTGGCGCAATACGTATTACATTTGGTTCACGCCAGTCGGCCAGTATACCGTTGTGCTTTAAAGTATCAAATACTTCTTTACCATTTTCCATCATCAGCATACTTACCTGGCAACCTTTTGCATCTTTAGGTGTGATGATTTCAATAATATTTTTTTCTGCGCTGTTATTTATTTCTTCAATAGTTAAAAATAAATAGTCGCTTAATTGCTGCCCTTTGGTAACAAGGTTTTCAAATCCTGCTTCTTCAAAAATATCAAGTGATGCTTTGTGAGCGGCCATACTTAAAACAGGCGCATTACTCAGTTGCCAGCCTTCGGCAGTGGGGATGGGGTCAAATCCTTTTTCCATCATAAAACGGGATTCTTTATGATACCCCCACCATCCAGCTAATCTTTTTAAATTTTTATTAGCAGCATGTTTTTGATTGATGTAAGCGCCGGCTACACTACCCGGGCCACTGTTGAGATATTTGTAACTGCACCAGCATGCAAAATCAACATCCCAATTGTGCAACTTCAATGGTATATTACCTGCAGCGTGGGCTAAATCAAATCCGCAAAAAGCGCCTGCATCATGTGCGGCTGCTGTTATTGCTTTCATATCAAATACCTGGCCGTTATAATAATTAACGCCACTAAATATTACCAGCGCTGTTTCATTTGCATGTTGCTTAATGGTTGCCAAAATATCTTCTGTACGTATTGCATGTTCACCAGCCCTGGGTTGCACTTCAATAATTACATCATTGGGGTTAAGGCCATGAAACTTAGCCTGGCTTTCAAAAGTATATTGATCAGATGGAAAAGCTTTTGCTTCGCAGATAATTTTAAAACGCTGTTTTGTTGGTTGGTAAAAACTGGCCATTAGCAGGTGTAAGTTTACCGTAAGCTGGTTCATTACTACAATTTCTTCCGGCAATGCACCTACAATTTTTGTAAGCAACTGCGGAAACATTTCGTGGTAACTAAACCAGGGTTGGCGTGCATGAAAATGCCCTTCTACACCAAAACTTGCCCAGTCTTCCAGTTCGTTAAGAACATAATCTTGCGTGGTTTTAGGTTGCAGGCCAAGTGAATTGCCGGTGAAATAGATTGATTCGTCACCATTGATGATGGGGATATAAAATTTATCTCTGAAATGTTTTAAAGTATCATGTTCATCTAATTGACTGGCAAAAGCCCGGGTGTTCTCAAATATCATTATCAAATAATTAATCTGTGGTAGCAATAACTTTTAGTTCTATAGCGATAGGAGTAGGCAGGCTTTTTACTTCAACGGTGGTTCTGCATGCCTGTACATCTTTAAAATAGTCGCCATAAATTTTATTGTAAAGAGCAAAATCTTTTTTCATATTGGTTAAAAAAACCGTTACATCTACTATGTTGTTCCAATGGCTGCCACTTGCTTCTAATACAGCTTTTACATTGGCAAAACATTGATGGCACTCGGCTTCAATATCGTATTTTATGATTTTTCCATCTGCATCTAATTGTAAACCGGGGATTGAATTGTCTTTTGCATTACGGCTTCCAATGCCCGAAAGAAATAAAAGGTTACCAACTTTTTTTGCATGAGGATAAGCGCCCAAGGGCTTTGCTGCTTCATTTGTATGAATTGTCTCTTGTTTCTTGTTTTTTGTTACTCGTTTCACGTTGGTGGAAACTCTGCCCTGAAATTTAGGACCAGTTTTTTCAGATTCATTTAAATATTTAATAAATGCTCCGATCTTATTACCGGTTTTATCTACAAGTTCATTAAGCTCCTCGAAAATTTCTTTTGAAAAATGATTTCGGTTTAGACATCTGATGATCTGTGATTGTACTTCTGATGCTGAAGCCCTGGCAATACTTAGAAATTGAATAAATTCTAATCTTCCACCTCGTCCAAAGCCTTCGGCAATGTTATCAGGAATTGAACCGACTGACCTGTTAATTTGATCTTTTAGAGAATAATCTTTAGATAAGGTTCCGGATGACAATTGGAAATATATTTTTTGCTCCAGTTCATTTGCTAACTGCCAAACTTCCAAATCTGTAAATTTTTTTACTGTAGCCATACTAATAAATCTCAAATTATAAAAAACAAAAAACTAACAACGATAAACCAGAAACCCAAAACAATTTTTTAGAACTGCACACAAATATTTTTAGCTTCTGTAAAAAAACGCAAAGCATCCCATCCACCTTCCCTGCCAACACCGCTGTTTTTCATACCGCCAAATGGCGTACGTAAATCCCTTACCAGCCAGCAGTTTACCCATACAATGCCGCTTTCTAATTTTGATGCAATATAATTTGCCTTGCTGATATCCTGTGTCCAAATGCTTGCGGCTAAGCCATAGGTGCTGTTGTTTGCTAATTGCAAGGCTTCTTCAACCGTATCAAATGGCTGAATGGTTATTACTGGCCCAAATATTTCTTCCTGGTTGGTCCTGCAGTTCTGCCCAAGCCCTTCAATAATGGTAGGTTCAATAAAATAACCGTTAGCACAACGGCCTATTGGCTTAACTGCTTTTCCGCCGCATAAAATATTTCCACCTTCTTCTTTAGCAATATTGATACAGTTCATCACTTTATCAAAATGTGCTTTACTGACAATAGCGCCCTGCTTTGATGTTTCATCCAACGGATCGCCAACTTTCATTTTTGTAACAATATCAATAAAGTGTTTTTTAAAATTATCGTAGGCGCTTCTTTCAATTAATACACGACTGCCGCATAAACATATTTGTCCCTGGTTTGCAAAAGATGACCTGATGGTTTGCGTGAGCATTTTTTCCCAATTACAATCATTAAAAATGATATTGGGGTTTTTGCCGCCCAGCTCCAGCGATAATTTTTTAAACATGGGCGCCGCAATAGAGGCAATACGTTCGCCAGCCCTTGTGCTTCCGGTAAATGAAATGGCTTTTATTTCGGGATGCTTTACAATGGCTTCGCCACAATGTTGACCGGTACCATGTACAATATTTAAAACGCCATCGGGTAAACCGGCTTCTTTACAAATTTTACCAAGCAGAAATGCTGTTACAGGTGTTACTTCCGAAGGCTTTGCAATCACGCAGTTGCCGGCAGCAAGCGCCGGAGCAATCTTCCATGTAAATAAATACAAGGGAAGGTTCCAGGGAGAGATGCAGCCTACAACGCCTATTGGTTGGCGAAGCGTATAATTCACAGCCTTATCTTCCATGCTATGGCTTTCATTTGCAAAGTGCATGATACCGGTTGCAAAAAAACGGAAGTTGGCAGCTGCTCTTGGGATATCAACTTCTTTGCTAAGCCATAAAGGTTTGCCGTTGTCGGTTGTTTCGGCAAATGCTAATTCATCAAGGTTGGTATCTATTAAAACAGCAATATTATTTAATATGGTAAACCTTTCCTGTACGGTGGTGGCGCTCCATGCAGCAAATGCTTTTTTTGCAGCTTTAACAGCCACGTTGATATCTTTTGAATTGCTGTCGGGTATTTGTGCATACATTTCGCCAGTGGCAGGATTTACATTATCAATGAAATTACCACTGAGTGGACCGATAAAATTTCCACCGATAAAATTTTCGAGATGATATGGGATAGACAGGTTCATGATTAAAGGTAAAACTAAGTTGCGAATTTAAGATTGAGTGCTATGAATTATAAAAGTAAGCCGAATAAAGATATGCAGTACAAGAGTGCGACGCCAATGAAGTTGAATAATGATAAAAGGCCGGGACAAAAAAAATAATTAACTTACGTACCTAAATTTATTATCATGTCTATTGCAGCACCTTTTAACTTACAAAAATGGATTGATGAAAACCGTAATTTATTAAAACCACCGGTAGGTAACCAATGCATATATAAAAACGCCGAAAATTTTATTGTAATGGTGGTGGGCGGGCCTAATAGCCGCAAAGATTACCACTTTAATGAAAGCGAAGAATTGTATTACCAGGTAGAAGGGAATATTGTGTTAAAGATTATTGATGACGGGCAGCCGAGGGATATTGCTATTAACGAAGGCGATATGTTTTTGCTGCCGCCACGAACTCCCCACTCGCCGCAAAGAGGAGAAGGCACAGTTGGGTTGGTGATTGAAAAAGTAAGGGAAACAGAAGAAGATGGTTTTTTATGGTACTGTGAAAACTGTGGCAACAAACTTTACGAAGAATATAAAGTGATAACCGATATTGTTACACAATTGCCGCCTGTTATGGAAGGTTTTTATAAGGATGAAAAAAAACGTACCTGTAGTAAATGTGGAAGCATAATGGCACCGCCGGTTCGTAAAGGATAAATAATTGTTTCTCGTTTCTTATTTCTCGTTCTTAAAACAATAACATCATGCTATATTATGATTACTCTAAATTTTAAAAGAGCTAAAAACGAGTAACCACAAACACAAAGCAAGAAACAAGAAACGATTCTTAAAGCAACATGAAAATTGATATTCACACACACATCATGCCCGATAAGATGCCTAACTGGGTACAAAAGTTTGGCTATGGTGAATTTATACATCTTGAACAACGTAATTGCAAGGCCTGCATGATGAAGGGCGATAAGCTTTTTAGAGAAGTGGAGGATAATTGTTTTGATGCTGCTGTTAGGATGAAAGAAATGGACCAAACCGGGGTAACGATGCAGGTACTCTCAACCATACCTGTTTTATTTAATTATTGGGCAAATCCAAAAGACGGTTTGGAAACTTCACGTTTTTTTAATGATCATATTGCGGCAACCGTTGCAAAAAATACCAATCGTTTTATAGGAATTGGCACGGTACCAATGCAGGATATAAACCTTGCCATTAAAGAAATGGAGCGTTGCATAACCGAATTAAAAATGCCGGGATTAGAAATTGGCAGCAATATAAACGGTATTAATTTAAGCGATGAATCGCTTTTTCCATTTTATGAAGCTGCAGAAAAGCTAAACTGTGCTTTGTTTATACATCCCTGGGAAATGATGGGGCAGGCACAGATGCAAAAATACTGGCTGCCCTGGCTGGTTGGCATGCCCGGCGAAACAAGCCGTGCCATTTGTTCGTTAATTTTTGGTGGTGTGTTTCAAAAATTTCCAAAACTAAAAATTGCTTTTGCACATGGCGGTGGATCTTTTCCTTTTACCATTGGCAGGATAGAACATGGATTTAATGTAAGGCCCGATTTGGTTGCCATTGATAACCCTGTAAACCCTAGAGACTATATTGGTAAATTTTGGATAGACAGTTTGGTACATGATTCTATGGCGTTGAATTATATCATTGAACTGATGGGTGAAGATAAAATTTGCCTGGGCAGCGATTATCCATTTCCATTGGGCGAACAGCAGCCCGGTAAATTAATTGAGCAAATGAGTTTTTCTGCTGTGCTAACAGAAAAATTATTGTATAAAAATGCATGCGATTGGTTAGGGCTAACCATCACTCATTAAATAAATTGGGATAATCGGTGATGATGCCGTCAACTCCCATTTTTTTAAATCTTTCAATTTCTTTTTTATCATTCACTGTCCAGGGTATAATTTGCATACCAAGGTCGTGGCATTTTTTTATAAGTGAAGGAATCACAAGTGTTGATTCAGGGCTATATATGGTTGGTGTAAAGCCCAGGTCTTTTAGCTGTTTGCGGAAACTGTTTTTATTATTTGCTTCTATCAATAATGCAGTTTTTATTTTTGGATAATGTTGGTGCAGGTATTGCAAGCTCCTGTAATCAAAGGATTGAATGGTTACAAAATTTTCCATATTGTTTTCAATAATCACATCCATCATCAGTTTTACAAATTTATCGGGCATGGGATGATAGATATTATCACCTTCGGGCAATGTTTTGGTTTCGATATTAAAGAAAGGGTAGGGCCGTTTTGCTGTTATCATGTAATCTTTCACTGCTTTAAAAACATCTGCCAGCAATGGTTTAACGGCTTTCATTTTTTGCTGTTGTGGAAAACGGGGGTGCGGTTTAAGCCCTACATCGTACTTAATAATGGAGTCGTAATCCATCGTGTACATATTTAATTGCCGTTCGTTTATTTCTGGCACCAATCTGCCGTTGGGCAGTGTGGTAATCTCGTGGTTAAAAAAGGGCTCATGCGAAAGAAAAACCTTGTTGTCTTTACTGATGCACACATCCATTTCTAAAGTTGTAACACCTAAACTTAATGC
>JAHBTO010000009.1 GCA_019638525.1 Ferruginibacter sp.
AATGCCAGAGAGTTGTTGGTATAACATCAAACAAAAGCGCCAAAAAAAATTTCTATAAAATAAATTATTTTCTTTTAACAGGGCAGATTGCAAAAAAGGCAGCGTTTTACATTATTTTTAGGTCTTAATTGCTTTTAAACCTATGATGAAGAAATTTGTTTTCACTACTTTCCTTTTAATATTTTCAATCCCAATATTTGCAAATCATATTTCGGGTGGTGAAATGATTTATCAATACATCGGGCCCGGAAACACATCAAACAGTAAACGATATAAAATCACTTTAAGATTATTCAGAGATAACCTTGGTGGCGGCGCTCAAATGCCAGCCAATGTATTTATTGGAATTTATAACATGGATAATCTATCCCTTGTTTCGGGATCGGCATTTAATGTAAATAGAACAAGTTTAATAGATGTACCTGTTACGCCGGCTCCTTCCTGTATGCAAAACCCACCAATACTTGATTATCAAATGGGTATTTTTGAACTTATTGTTGACTTATCAAATAATTCATTTGGCTATACTGCAGCATATCAAACTTGTTGCCGCATTTATCCACTAGAAAATGTATTAACACAAAACCAACCTGCACAAGGTGAAGGCTCAACATATTCTTGTATTATCCCCGGTACCAACCAACTTGCATCGGGTAATAACAGCAGCCCACAATTTAGAACCCAGTTAACGAGGGTATGTTATAAATCAAAGTTCACTTTCGATTTTGGCGCTACTGACCCGGATGGTGATTCGTTGGTTTATTCATTTTGTGATGCATATAACAGGGGTAACTCTTCAAATTCGGCAAATGTTACTCCTTCTACACCACCCTATCAGTCTGTAAATTATATAAATGGCTATTCAGGTAGTAGTCCTTTAGGTTCGGGTGCAATCATAAATTCACAAACCGGTTTAATTACGGGTATAGCCCCACAAAATCCGGGCAGGTATGTTGTTTGTGTTTGTATTGCTGAATACCGTAATGGAGTTCTTATTAGCCGTCATCGTAAAGATTTTATCTTAACAGTAAGTAATTGTGATATTGTATCTGCAACTCTCCTTAACAGTTACCCAAGTTGCGATGGGTTTACTTTAACGTTTGAAAACATGACGCCATCGTTAGCAATACAATCATATGATTGGGATTTTGGTGATGGCAACACATCAACACTTTCATCGCCTACCCATACTTATGCCGATACCGGTACATATATTTTAAAATTAGTTGTTAACCGTGGGCTTCCCTGTTCCGATTCTACTACTGCCATTGTAAAAGTTTATCCCGGATTTTTTCCTGATTTTTCTTATGCAGGTCAATGCCAGAAAGTGCCGGTACAATTTACCGATCTTACCACTGCTACTTATGGGGCATCTGCAAAATGGAACTGGAACTTTGGTGATTTAGCCTCACCAACTAACACATCAAACATTAAAAACCCCACACACACTTATAACAATACCGGCACGTATACCGTTAGTTTAATTGTTGAAACTGATAAAGGTTGTATAGATACTTTGCAAAAAACAATTACTATACTTGATAAACCACCATTAACTGTACCTAACGATACGCTTATCTGCATCATAGATACTTTGCAATTAAATGCAGTGGGCACCGGTAGCTTTGTTTGGTCACCCAATTACAATATCAGCAACGTAAATATCAATAACCCGCTGGTTAGCCCCGATGTTACTACCACTTACCAGGTAAGGCTTACCGATCCTTTTGGTTGCGTGGCAACCGACTCGGTAAAAGTTAATGTAAAATCTTTTGTAACCTTATTTGCCGGTAACGATACAACTATTTGCGCTAAAGATTCAGTCTTACTGCAACTAAACAGTGATGCATTGTATTATTTATGGACACCGGCTACAGGACTAAACAACCCTACTATACAAAACCCTAAAGCAGCCCCATTGGTAACTACCACCTACCATGTTGTTGGCAGCATTGGTAAATGTATTGCACAGGATGATATTACCATTACCCCCGTGCCTTACCCGGCTGCCAATGCCGGCGCCGATCAAACCATTTGCCTGGGACAGTCGGCTCAACTGAATGCATCGGGTGGCAGTATTTATTCCTGGAGTCCTGCTGCATTTTTATCAGCAACCAATATTCCCAACCCGGTATCGGTTAACCCTATCGACAATGTACGATATATTGTTACAGTAAGGGATGTATTGGGCTGCCCCAAACCTGTAAAAGATACTATGCTGCTAACGGTGGCTAATATAATTGCAGATGCCGGCCCAAGAGATACATCGGTGGTATTAGACCAACCGCTGCAACTGAATGCAACAGGCAGTATCAATTATGCATGGACACCTACCACATGGCTTAATAATACTGCAATCAGTAACCCCATTGCATTGCCGCAAAACGATATTGAATATGTTGTAAGGGTTAGCAATGATATAGGTTGTTTTGATACCGACAGTATACGGGTGCATGTATTTAAGTTAAAACCCGACCTGTATGTACCCAATGCATTTACACCTAATGGCGATGGCAACAATGATATTTTTAAACCCATACCTATTGGTATGAAATCGGTAGATATTTTTAGGGTGTACAACCGATGGGGACAATTGCTATATTCAGGAACCGGTAATGGCGCCGGCTGGGACGGAACATTTGGAGGCAAAGGACAGGAAACAGCAACCTATGTTTGGTATGCCGAAGGAGTAGATTACCTGAACAACAAAATAAAAAGAAAAGGAACGGTGGTATTGATAAGGTAGGTGGGAGTTGGGGGTTGGCCGTTGTTGGTAGCCAGACCAACAACATTTATCTTTTTACATTCAACTTTTTGTACACACAATTACAATTTTTAAACAGCCATTTTCATTTCTCAATTATTGTAAACTAATCAAGGTTTATTTAATTGGCGGCCAACATTGGCTGAAAAGTACTTCCATTTATAGCCATCCACCCAACATAAAACCCATTCTTTGATAAGCCGGTCTTTTTAGTTAGTTTTAACCCCATATTCATAATGACTTCAATGAAAAGATATTTACTGCTAATACTTTTAACTTTTGCCGGTTTACAAAATATTTATGCCAACCATACTAAAGGCGGATGGATGTATTATGAATACTTGGGGCCTGGTGTAATTGACCCTACAAAACTGATGTATAGGATTGGTTTAAATCTTTATATCGATTGTGCCTCTACAACTATAGAACCAACCTGGAATTTTTCTTTTTTTAATGGCAAAGCCCCATACAACTTTATACAAGATATAAGTGTAAATGCAGCTCCTTATTATGATATTAATGGATGTACGCTTCCAAGCTGTTACCCTTGTATTAATAATATCCCTCCAAGGTGTTACAGAATAATTAATTATGAAACTATTGTTGAATTAGCACAATCGCCTGATGGATATATCATTTCAAAACAAAGATGTTGCAGGGTCATTGGCATTTCAAACATACAAGCTCCTTCTAACAATTTTGGAGCAACTTATACAATTAGAATACCCGGTTTTAATGATGGTCCAACAGCCCCTATGAATACGAGTCCAAAATTTGTATTTAATGATACAGCTATCGTTTGTGGTAACAATCCATTTACGCTAAATTTTAAAGCTACTGATGCAGATGCTGATTCATTGTCATATTCTTTTGTTAGTGCCTATGAGGGAGGCACTTCCGGCAATCCTAATCCAAATACTGCAGCACCTCCACCTTATGGTTCTGTAATTTATTCTCCTCCTTACAGTGGGAGTCAACCTTTAGGTGCTTCAGTTAGTATTAACCCGGTTACAGGTGTAATAAGTGGTACAGCACCACCAAATGGAGAGTATGTAATATGTGTTTTAGTTCAGGAATTTAGAAATGGTTTATTTATTGGAGAAAGCAGGAAGGAATTACATTTAAAAACAACTCCTTGTACACCTCTTGTTGCAAATCCTAATTTTAATTCTGTAACATGCGATGGATTTACAGTTACATTAACGCAAAATACTCCCGGAAATCCTGATACATATTTTTGGGATTTTGGCGATCCTGCCAGTGGACCACTTAATTATTCCAGTTTACCCAATCCAACACATACTTTTACCGATACAGGAGTATTCAATATAAAATTAGTAGTATCAATAGCAGGATTATGTTCTGATTCTATAACAAAACCTCTTGGCGTTTATCCAAACTTTTTCCCGGGCTTTATTAATTCTGCTCCAATGTGCAGAAATGTACCTATACAGTTTACCGATACCACTTATTTTCAATATGGCAATGTAACTGCCTGGCGTTGGGATTTTGGTGACGGTTCTACGCTGGCAGATACCAGTCACTTGCAAAACCCCATTTATACTTACCCGGGGCCGGGTACTTATAATGTAGAACTTACCGTTACCAATGATAAAGGTTGTGTAAACACTTATACAAAATCCATCACCATCAACGATAACCCGGTACTTAATTTATTAACTGCCGATTCAATCTATTGCGGCCTCGACAGCCTTCAGTTAAATGCCACCGGAACCGGAGCCTTCAATTGGCTGCCGGCCACCAATATTATTGGCGCTACAACCGCTAACCCAAGAGTTTTTCCGCCGGCGCCTACACGCTATACCGTTACACTTACAGATGCTAACGGCTGCAAAAGCACCGACTCGGTGATGGTAACACCAAAATTCGATCTTAGTAATTCAATTGTTGCCAACAACACATCCATTTGCGAAGAAGATACCATACAACTAAATGGCAATAGCAATTACAACACTAATATCACCTGGCAATGGACGCCTGCAGGCAGTGTGGAATCGCCAACGTTGCAAAATACCCGTGCATATCCATCAATAAACACCACCTATACTTTAACTACCCAATGGGGAAGTAATTGTATAGCACAGGCCACACAAAATATTACAGTAAAACCATTAGCCATACCAAATGCCGGACCCGACGCTGCACTATGTAACGGACAAGCAAGCATACAACTTCTTGCAAGTGGTGGCGATACCTATCAATGGACACCTACTGAAGGCTTAAGCGACCCCAACATTCCAAACCCAATTGCATCGCCATCTGTAACCACCACTTACGTGGTAGCTGTAGGGGTTAATGGTTGTGCCAAAACCAGGTCAGACAGCATGGTGCTTACTGTACGTACATTACCAACCATTTCTACCACCAACGATACACTTATTTGTATAATTGATACCTTACAGTTAAACACAACAGGCGTTGGTAATTTTGTATGGACGCCCAATTACAATATCAGTAATACTAATATTGCTAACCCGCTTGTTAGTCCCGATGTACCCACCACATACAGGGTAAGGCTAACCGATAGCTTTGGATGCTATAGGGATGATTCTGTTTTTGTAGATGTAAAAACAGGCGTTATGCTTAATGCCGGAGCAGATACCACTATTTGCCAAACCGATACCATCCGGTTGAATACTGTGAGCGATGGGTTGTATTATCAATGGACGCCGGCAACTTATTTAGATTACAGCAATATAAAAAATCCGCTTGCAGCTCCACTAACAAGCACTACTTATACAGTTGTATCTAGTATTGGTAAATGCAGCAGCACCGATGATATCACTATTAATGTAGTGCCTTATCCCAAAGCTAATGCCGGTGCCGATGTTGCGGTATGCAATGGTTTTTCGGCACAACTGAATGCAAGCGGCGGCAGCAGTTATGCCTGGAGCCCGGCAGCTTTTTTAAATAATACTTCTATACCAAACCCTGTATCTCAAAAACCTACTGCAAGCATACAATATATAGTAACGGTTAGGGATAACCTTGGTTGCCCCAAACCTGTAAAAGACAGTGTATGGGTGTTGGTAGCACCACCGGTAATAGCCAATGCCGGCCCTGCCGATACCACAGTGGTTCTTGGCCAACCATTACAGTTAAATGCTACTGGAGGCGATACATATATTTGGTCGCCTGCCACATCATTAAGCAATTCAAATATCAGCAACCCTATAGCTCTGCCTCAGGATGATATTACATATATGCTTACAGCTACAACAACACAGGGATGTATTGGTACAGATTTTATCAATGTAAAAGTATATAAAGTAGATCCCGACTTGTATGTACCATCGGCATTTACACCCAATGGCGATGGGCTTAACGATATTCTTAAACCTATTTTACTGGGCATGAAGGAGCTTCATTATTTTAAAGTGTTTAACCGCTGGGGCAAACTATTGTATTCAACCACACAAAAAGATACAGGATGGGATGGCAGGTTTAATGGAAAAGCACAAGATGCTGCAACCTATATTTGGATGGCCGAAGGAATAAATTATAAAGGTGATTTAAAACAGAAAAAAGGATATACAGTTTTAATAAGATAATGCATCTTACAACCACACAATAAAAAATTGATTTTTAAAATTACAATATCCCGCAATCAAAATCTGCGGGATATTTTTTGCGGAGAACAAAATCAAATACACTGTATTTTTATCAACCCTGTTTTTTAAAATCCCTTGCTTAAAGTATCTTGTGTGGTATGAATAAGATTGTTTTAATAACAGGCGCCACATCGGGCATTGGCAGGGCCTGTGCCATAAAGTTTGCATCGGCAAAATATGATGTAATTATTACCGGTCGCAGAAATGAGCGGTTAGCTGAATTAAAAAACCAGCTTGAGAATGATTACGGGATAGAAGTACTCTCTTTGTGTTTTGACGTACAAGATAAACAAACAACAAATGATATACTAACCAACCTGCTTCCACGCTGGCAAAAAATAGATGTATTGATAAACAATGCCGGCCTTGCCCTGGGCCGTGATAGTTTTGAAAATGCTGAAATGGATGATTGGGAAACCATGCTAAACAGTAATGTACACGGGTTGTTATATGTAAGCAAAGCAGTTTTGCCGTATATGCTGGCGCAAAAGAAAGGTCATATCATTAATATGGGTTCGGTGGCTGGCAAAGAAGTGTACGAAAATGGCAATGTTTATTGTGCCAGTAAATTTGCAGTAGATGCCATCAGCAGGGGCATGCGTATCGACTTACTTAAAAATAATATTAAAGTTACCTGCATCAATCCCGGGGCAGTAGAAACTGAATTTTCGGAAGTTCGTTTTAAAGGCGATAAGGAAACAGCCAAAGCTGCATACAAAGGTTTAACTCCATTAACAGCTGGCGATATTGCCGATGCAGTTTTTTACTGTGCATCACTGCCGCCTCATGTTTGTGTAAACGACTTGGTTATCACCTGCACTCAACAGGCTGGCACTTATTATTTTAATAAAAATTTGTAACCAATTAGCTTTAATAACCAATTGAAAACCTTTATGTTAATGCAATAAACAACTGCATTATCCGTTATTTATCACACTTATCAGCTTTAAGAAGGATTGAAATTCTGGTTTTAAAGTTGTATAATTGTGTTATCCTTTATCCAAATTGATGTTTAATCACTATGAAAACCCGTATCCTGCCAATATTATTTCTATCACTTATTTTGCCGGCTTTAAGCACAATAGCACAAAATGTTATCAGGCAACAACCATGCACTTCACCCGAAATTTTACACCAGGCCGATAGCATTAAACAAATTTTAGCCAAACAGGGATTTACAGTTGTACGAGAAGCATCTATGCAAATGGTTAGCGAATACGAAATGCCGGTAATTGTACCATTAACTGAAGGCAGTTGGTACCAGTTTGTATTTATTGGAGATATTACTTCAAGATTATACGAAGTGAGGATGTACGACTGGAATGAAAAACAGGTAGTATATCAAAAAAAATACTGGGGCGATGTGGATGGAAATGTTATCAGCTATTCATACATACCAAAATTCTCAGAGTTTCACATGATAAAACCTGTACAGGTTAATAAAAAGAAAAAAGATTTATGTGGCTATGTGATGCTGCTTAAAAAAACTAAATAATTCCAGTGCTTGGTTTTATAAAAAAATCCTCCATTTTCCGGAGGATTTTATTTGCGTACTATTCTAAAAAAGAATATTAATTACAATTTATAAAACAACAATAATTCTTTTTTCTTACCTTCTTTTAATATTTTACTTAATCACCCAATTACTGCGTTAACGATATCCTCACTTGTACGCCTGCCCTTGTATTTACAATAGGTGCGCTGGATGATATGTATGGGTTTATCCTTCGTTGATCGAAATATAGTTTGATGTTGATGCGGTTGTTGAGGAAATAATCTATAGAAGGTGATATGGTGATATCCCTGCTGCCACCGGTGGCAAAATTATTATCCTGGTCTAACCGGCTGTTTGCTGTTACATTATCTCTAATCCTGAAATCGAGCCTGAAATTAATTTCATTGTCAAGTTTATTGCCGCCATCTTTATTTAAAAACTTAGGTAGTTTTAAACCTGCCAGTAATTTAAGGCCACGTTTACGATAACCGGCTCCTATCGAGAATTCGGTACTCCGTACTTCGCTAAGCTGGTAATCTACCAGGCTTAGGCTAAGTTGTCTCGATTTAGAATATTCAAATTTTGCCTGTAGTTGATTGGTAAACATCATATCTAATCCTATCAATGGCGAAAACTGCTCGCCGATGCTAACATTAGGAATTAAGAAATAAGGTATATAATTCTTCGACAGTGTGTCGTAAAAAGAAGGGTAACCATATCTTGATACATCCTGGTACAACAAGGCCGATGTGAAACCATTCATGCTTAAGTTGCCGGTATAGCCATGAGAGATACTGAAATTGGTAAAAATCTTATCCATGCCTTTAACCCTGCTAAGGCCATTATAATCCAGCTTCCAGTTTAATTTTGGTTTAATGCCACGGAACGGGTTTGATTTTATATTGGGGTTATTTTGATTGATGAGCGAAACTTTGTTTGGATCCTGCCCGGTATATGCGGCAACAAAAGCCGGAATCAACACATCTACAGCATATTTTCCATAGCCATAATAATAGCCCTCGGCATCGGGTGTGGTTTGCCCGTTAATAATATTATATTTATTTGACTTGCCCAATCGTTCAGAAAGTATGCGCCTGTAATCCTGAAATTTGATGAATGTTTCAGAAATACGGTTGGGGTCAAACTTGCCAAATAAAGTTTTAAATGCTATATACGAAACATCAAAGCCGCCACCGGCATAAGGGTTCAGATGTTGAAATGTACGGTTGGTGCCTCCGCTTGTATCTACATACCTAAAGGTTTCGGAATAGTTTTTATTAAATGTTTTGTTCAGGTTTAAAGTAATGTTCAAATCCCTGATGGGTTCTAATTGTGCAGAGAGAGTTACATGCTGATCGAAACTTTGCATGAAGATGCTGTTGAATGTAGTATCTTTTGTAATTAACCCTTTTTGTGCAGCTTTATTTAGCCAGGTGGTATCGGGTTGCCGCCCAAGTATAAAGTCTATACCAGGCGCCATACTTTTCCAGTTTTGACCTACATATTTCGTACTATCGGTATAGCCCGGTAAACGGGTATGTGCATTTTCCGAAATTGAAAAATTAGCCTGTTTAATACTTGTTAGCAGTTTACCAAAAACTTTAAGCCCATTACTTACATAAGGCATTGCCGTTTGGTCAACAATCCTTTTTCTTTTTACTACTTTTCTACCGCTCTTTTTTACAATGGTATCTTTTACAATCTTCACCCTCGAGCGCCATTTTTCCTGGTCGGCTTTATTGCTTGGCGCATCCAGTTGCCTTATCCATTTAGATTTTTGGTACAACTTGGTAAAATCAAACTGTGCCGTAGCTTCGGATTGCTGCCCGTTTTCAAGTATATTACCCAGTTCTACTACCAGGCGTGAAGCGCCTATCCAATTATACGAAGCCTGGTAACGCAGGTTAATAGTGGTCCAGTCAAGCAATGGAAACTTGCTGGTAGGCAATGTATAAGTAAAGTTTGCCGAGTGGGTATAAGTGGTGTTTCTTCCGCCTTTTAACAGGTTGCGCCAAACTGTATCTCTCTTTTGTTTTGTATCTAACCTGCCTTCGGGTTCATCTATTCTAGAATTATTGATAGCAGTAAAATCAAAATTCAAGCTCCGTGTAAAGTTCCAACGTAAAATATAATTACGCTGAAACGTATAATATTTATCATAGGTTTCGGGTATCTGGTATTTTGATGTACCGATACTGCGTGGCCTGATAGCACCAAACTGCCTGTTAACATCGGCTCTAAAACTTAATTGAGAAGGGATGAGATTAAAATTGAAATCTTTCACCAGGTCAAACCAGTGTGTTTTTCTTTTGGTGAAGAATTTTAATTTTTTAAATGGCTCAATATATTTTGGCTGAGGCGAAAAATTATACCCCAGGCCATAGCGGTGCCTTGTAATTTCATTGCTTTCAATAAGCGGTGTATGATTTTTTATTTTCAGGTACGAGTAGCTGAAATCAAAATTCGAAATGTCGTAAATCTTAGGCGCCTTGGTACTTGTTCGGTTCTTACGCACATTGGTGAAATTGATGGTGGTGGTGCTGGTAAAATCTATTGCATTATTTTTTATAGAGTCTTTTGCATCGCCGGAAGCATCTCTTAATTTATCTTTTAGTTTTATGTCGAGATCATAGGGGTCGTATTCCGGTGTGCTCACCTGTTGGTCGTAACTGGCAAATACCGGAATAGATATGGCTGCTTTTGCAGGCAGCAGTTTACCCAGTTCGAGGTTTGTAGATACACTAAACTGGTAGAAGTTATCCCTGTATCGGTCATTAACTCTTTGCTCAAGCGTACCAAAACCTGAGCTATGTGTATTTGCCGATACAGATATGGTGCCCAGGTCGGCCAGGTTAAGGTCAAGCCTGCCCAAAGCAGCCCATCCGCCTTTTTCATCTATTGATGAAAGCCTTAGTTCATTTACCCACACTTCGCCACAGGCGCTGGTGGCATTGGTGTTTTCTACACCTAATAATATGCCTCTTATTTCGCCAAGATTAGGGTTACCCATTACGGAATACATGTGACCGTTAGCCTGTTGCTGCCGGTATATTACAGTTGGCGAAGCAGATAAATCTGTGTTTCTCGCCTGTTTTAATTTTACCAAAGATTGCAAGTCTACATCAAGCGAATTACCCGGTATCCATAAAGTGTCATTGTACTCCGGCGAATCGGGATTAAAAGTTGTACCTGCATTTAAAGGAGTCATATTTAACGGTATCCTTATTTCGTAATAATTGTTTACAAAATCGGTTCCCAACCTTATCACTGCAGTTAGATCTTTATCCTGCAACGATGGATATGTTTTTTGCGATTCCTCTGCATGTATATACATCTGCAGTTTACGAAACTGTCGTAAATCCCTGTTTGCAAAAGTTTGTTGTACGGCACGGGCATCATTTTTTGCCAAACCACAAAACTGAAGGCTTAAAGCCTGTTCATTTTGTAACAGATTTACACCGTTATTGCTTAAAGTTTGTACACGTTGTATTTCGGTGGGTGTACGATAAGGCAATGGCACACGCTTATCATTTTCTTCAATATTTACAGCGCCCTGGTTAAAAACCGTGGAGCTACCAGCCGGTATTTGTGTATAGATGCCGGTAGTGTCAATCTTATAATTAAACTTACGCCATACATTACGTGTAAGTTGCAGTTCGCCAAAACGCAATACTATACTATCGGTAAAGCCTGTCATAAACATGCGTATAAACCGGATGGATTTAAAATCGGGGATATTACCAACTTTACTTTGATATTCGCTGATAGGAATACGGAACTGGTACCATGTTTCTGTTCTTGAAGAACCATCTACCAGGTTAACCGAAACATCTTTTTTATCAACAATAAAATTATTACCAATAGTCATTTCAGGCGCTGTCTTAGGTTTAAGATCAACTATGTATTGAAAATATTCTTCGGTTTGGTTTAAAGTATTGTCTTTATTCAAATCTTCAGCATCGGGGTATAATGTTGCCGCCGATGAATATGTAGAACTGTTAGAAGCTACCGGTGAATTGCCCTGTGGATTATTAAAGTTTTTATAACGGCTGGTAATGCCCAATCCCTGCTGGTCAAAATCATCGCCCCGGTAATAATGATAGTTATCGTTTGATGGATCGTTAGCTGCTTGCTGGTATGCAGTAGGCGATACAAGTGATTGCAACTGGGCAAGATAAGCCTGCCTTTTATTTGCTTCGGCTGTATCATCTAACCCGTCAAAACCAATATCCTGGTAAGCCCTGTCGTTAGGGTCGTTGCTAAATGCATTTGTAACCTGCACCGGGTTAGCAGGCACCCTGCCCCAGTTTGAATTATCTACCGGCGATGGTGCATTGGGTGTAGGCAACCCGTTCTCATAAAAACGCTTACCGTCTTTTAAGATATCTTCCGAAACATTACCAAGGTTAAAATATAATTGCCCTCCGGTAGAATTGGCGGCATTGGGATAACGGGTTCCATAATTGATAAACGGATCCTGCACCCAAAACTCAATAAATTCAATATTGGCTGTTTCAAAATCGGGTTGGTCAATACTTCGCATTAAACCGCCCCATCGTGTTTTGGGATTTAATAATTTTCCATTGGGTGCTATACTGCCGGGTGTGGCATCATAATTATACGGACCCCTGTCTTCGGGGAAATATGCCAGGTCGAAAGTTACCAACTGGCTTTCGCCAAAACCCGTAGTACGTTGAGGAAATATTTCACGTTGGTAAACCTGTCTTACACGGGGGTCGCTTAGTTCAACCTTATCATTCGAGAAAGGATTATTTGAGCCCTTATACACCTGTAATGTAGGTTCAATTTGATACCAAGCAATTTTTGCCCTGTTTCTTCCTGATGCAATATCATCATTCAATTGTGCTTCGGGAAACAATTCATTTCCCAACCTGTCGGTTGCTTTATAAGGCACAGATGCCAAAGCCCAGCTTATTGGAGGAAAACGAAGGTCTAGGCCTGATTGGGTTCCATCAAAATCATCAATATTAATGATGCCTTTTGAGCCACGCCCTATTTGCGGTGCATGGCCGGGTTTTAGATATGCACCTTCGGCAAAAACGTTAATGCTGGAAGCCGCCGTGGTTTTATAAAAAGGCAGTTTATCCAAAATCTTTGTTAACCTGGGCATGTCTTTTCTATAATTCACATCTAACCCATACATTGAATTACGAATGGGCTCATTGGTACCGCCGGCATTGCTGTTATCGTAACTTACTTTACTAAAGAACGGCCTTTCGCTTAGCCTTACAATTGTACCGCCAATAGATAATTGTTCTTTGGCAGTATTTTTAGCAAGATAATCCCAACGCAAAGCCATATAGCTTCGCTGCTGTAAACCAAAACTGGCATTATTTTCATAATTTACCTGTACAGGGATTCCTGAATTGATGATGGCCGAGTTAGTAATTTTTATGGTACCCAGGTCGTAATTGATATCGTAATCAATTCCTTCAATTAACAACCTGCCGCCAGCTGTAACCGTAACCGAGCCTTTAGGTATATTGTAGCCTATACTTATATCGGCCGAGCCTGATATTTTTGCCGAGCCTTTTAAAACAAACCTGTTAAGGTTTGGATACTGCTGTGCAACTGCTTTTATTGAATCGTACAGGGCATAAAACAGGCTGTCTTTAATGCCCGGCAGGTTTGGATTGGTATAAATATTTGCTGCAAGGTCTCGCCCAAAAGGCTCCAATACGGGGAACATAACCCGGCTGTATTGTGAATAAACCGTATAACCTTCTACATAATCAAATACACCATCGGGCTGCGGATCAAGCTGATTATTTAACCGGTCTAAATTAATAAGTGAAATTATTGGAGCGCCCTGGTTTTTATCGCCAAAAGGAACATAACGTTTCCAGCCAAGGCCGGGTTCCTGGTACAATACATCTAATTTAAAATCGGTGGGTGTAAGCGTACCATAGCCAATAGCATATACATTTTTAAGCATCAGGTTCCAAATGGGCAGGTTGGGTCTTTGCGATGTGGCTTTTAATAATTTTAAAAATAAAATCTGTTGTGTAGCCCTTGTACTGTCGGGTGGCAAATCTTGCGAAAATTCACCAACCTGGAAAATTTTTCCGTTGTATGAATATTGATAAGCCACGGCCAACACTTCATCGGTTTGCAGTGGTTGGCTTAACGATATAAAACCTACCTGTGGGTTATAATAATACTGGGTTGAATCTAACTTACGGGCAAAAGTTTTTTCAAAGTCCTGTACGGGTTGCAGGCCTAATGCTACCAGGTTATTAAATACTGTAGATGAATTACGGTTGCTGGGGTCGGCAATTATTTGTGCATAAGTAGGGTTGCTGCCATTGCTTGGTATACCCGATACAGGTCCACCGGTTTCGCCCAGGTTTGCCAAACCAACCACATCACGGGTATCGGTGGTGGCGCCATTTTTATTGGTAACCCAAACTTCCATCCTCAAAATTTGTATTGGCGCAGTAATGGCAGGTAGCTTGCTCATTACCTTATTGTAATTTTCTTTAAAATACTGCGCTAGTAAAAAATGCCTGTTCTCTTCATATTCATCAGCTTTTATTTCAAAAAGCTGGCTTGCCGTACCGCCTGCAAGATTTGCGCTTTGGCGCTGCGATTTTTGGTTGGCAATTACACCGGTTACAAACAATTTACCAAACTGCACCGTTGTTTTTAAACCAAACAACTGCTGGGCACCTGGTATAAGGGTACTGCGGCTTGGGAATGAAACATTACCCAGTTCAAACCTTTTCACTATTTCATCATCAAGGCCTGTATAATCAAGTTTCAACTGGTTATCCTGCCCAAAGTTTGCAAGAGTATTATAGTTAATGGGAAATTTCAATTTGCCGCCTATATCTGCATTCACATTTACCTGTGCATTCATGTCGAAATCAAAACCCCCATTTTTACGTGCCCGTTCGGGTAATGTAGGGTTTTTTATATTTTGCCCCTGGTAACCGGCTGTAATATCTACATTACCCTGCGGGGTGATATTTATTTTCCCGTTACCAAACAAACGGTTAAACAGGTTATCGTACAAAGAAAGTTTAGGTTTTATCCTACCACGGTTTAGGATGCTTAAGAGATTGGCTCTTTTTTGAAAATATTCGTTTTCCGATTGGCGGCCACGTATTTGCCAATATTCATCAAAACTGTATGATGTAGTGGTGCGGTAATACCTGTTACCAATTTTTTCGTACACCACATAGCGGCGTGTTTTTGCATCATATACAATAGAATCCCTTATGTTGGAAGGGTTATTAAGATCTAAACTGTTACGGCCATTGTTGGAAAAAAAATCTCCTCGCCTGTCTTTTATTGGATAATGAAGGCTGTCTTTATAATTAGGTACGGTGGTATCGCCCACTTGTTGCCACAGGCCGGGAAAATGTGGTTTGGCCATTAACGTATCTGTATGCAGCAAAAAAAATGTAAGTGCCAATACTGTATAGCCAATCAGTCTTGAATTTTTAATTCTTATAAGCAACATCCGGTAAATCAATTAACGTAGTGTTTTATCAAATGGCTTTAAGGGCTTTTTTAATTAAATCTTCCAGTTTTAAAACTGATGGTTCGGCACGGATAATATTTTGGATAGAATTTTCTGCCTGGGCTTTTGAAATACCCAGCGCAGTTAAAGCATTTAACGCATCTGCTTCTAAACTATTGCCCATGTGTACAGAAGCAGTAACGCCGGTTCCTATTTTACCCATTTTATCCTTTAATTCAAGCACCAGTCTTTCGGCGGTTTTTTTTCCTATTCCTTTTATGCTTTCCAGCAACTTTACATTGTTTTGCACTATTGCAGCGCTCACTTCTTCGGGTTTTAATGATGATAGCATCATCCTGGCTGTTACAGCCCCAATACCCGATACGCCGGTTAGCATCACAAACATATCTTTTTCCTGCTTATCAAAAAAACCAAATAATACATGTGCATCTTCCTTTACCTGTAAGTATGTAAACAACCTGCCTTCGTTTAAATGTTGTATGTTAGAATACGTATTTAGGCTGATGTTTACTTCAAACCCTATACCGTTTACATCCACATAAACTTGTGCAGGGTTTTTAAATGTAAATTTTCCTTGCAGGTAAGCGTACATATTTTAATTCTGTAAATAGCGAAAATAAGGATTATTTATGAGCCAGCAGCCAATAGATACAACTAAGCTTTTTTATGTACTTTTACTTTTCGTTATCAAAAAAAAATCATAAGAGAAAATAAGAATTTCATGCAAAAGATAAATGCAGCAATAACTGCCGTTGGCGGTTATGTACCTGAGTACCGGCTTACCAATGCTGAACTGGAAACAATGGTTGATACAAACGATGAGTGGATTCGTACACGAACAGGGATTGAAGAAAGAAGGATTTTAAAAGGTGAAGGCCTTGGTAGCAGCGATATGGCTGTTCCGGCTGTTTTGGAAGTATGTAAAAAACGTGGTATCAGCCCCCAAGAAATTGATTGTTTAATTTGTGCTACAGTTACCCCGGATATGGTTTTTCCGGCCACGGCAAATATCATTTGCGATAAAGTGGGGGCTATAAATGCATTTAGCTTTGATGCGATGGCTGCCTGTTCGGGTTTTTTATATGCCCTTACTACCGGCGCTGCATTTATTGAAAGCGGCAGGTATAAAAAAATAGTAATTGTGGGGGTTGATAAGATGAGCAGCATTATTGATTACAGCGACCGCACCACTTGTATAATTTTTGGTGATGGGGCCGGCGCTGTTTTGCTTGAACCCACTACCGAAGATACAGGCATAAAAGACAGTTTATTAAAAAGCGATGGCGCCGGCAGTAAATTTTTACATATGAAAGCCGGCGGATCTGTAAAACCCTCAACAGTAGAAACTGTACTAGCCCGTGAACATTTTGTGTACCAGGAAGGCCAGGCTGTATTTAAGTTTGCCGTTAAAGGCATGGCCGATGTAAGTTACGAACTGATGGAAAGGAATAACCTTACAGCCGATGATATTGCATGGCTGGTTCCACACCAGGCTAACCTGCGTATTATTGATGCTACAGCAAACCGTATGGGATTACCTAAAGAAAAAGTGATGATTAACATACAAAAATATGGCAATACTACGGCTGGCACATTACCATTATGCTTATGGGAATGGGAAAAACAACTAAAAAAAGGTGATAATATTATTCTTGCTGCTTTTGGCGGTGGATTTACCTGGGGTGCCACCTGGGTAAAATGGGGATACAATAGTTGATTAACTAATCCCGTTAACACTAAAATGCCTGTATGAAAAAAATATTTTATGAAAAAAACTATACTGCTTGTAGTTAGTGCACTATTTTTTATTACTACCAATAGCCAGGCACAATTTACCCGATATATAGTTAAGCTTACAGATAAAGGCTATAATCCTTTTTCAATCAATAATCCTATACAATATTTAACGCAACGTTCTATTGACCGCAGAAACCGCTATAACATTGCCATCGACTCAACTGATTTACCCGTTACACCAAGATATATTGACAGTATAAAAAATGCCGGCGCTGTTACCATCCTCAATACATCAAAATGGCTAAACCAGGTTGCCATACAAACAAGTGATGCTGCAGCCTTGGCTAAAATAAATAGTTTTCCTTTTGTTTTGGCCACTACACCTATCGGCAGTTTTGCAAATACAAGCAATAAACCGGTTAATAAAAAATTAGATGCAGAAATTACAGGTAACACTGCTCCCCGGTCAACATCAAATTTAATTTCTGCAGATTATTATAATTATGGCCTCAGTTATGCCCAGGTGCATTTGCACAATGGAGAGTTTTTACACAACCGTGGTTTTCGTGGACAAGGAATGCAGATGGCTGTGCTAGATGCAGGTTTTTATCATTACCTCACACTACCAACTTTTGACAGTATAAGAAACAATGGGCAGGTTTTAGGCACTTGGGATTTTGTTACCGGCAATGCAAGTGTAAATGAAGACCATACACATGGTATGAACTGCCTAAGTACTATTGCTGCCAACATGCCCGGCTCATTTATGGGCACTGCACCAAAAACATCTTTTTATTTATTTAGAACCGAAGATGTAAGCAGTGAATATCCAATTGAAGAACAAAACTGGGTAGCAGGTATGGAAAAAGCAGATAGCCTTGGTGTAGAAATTACTTCTACATCGCTGGGCTATTATAATTTTGATAACCCTGCCTTAAACTATACATACGCTAATCTTGATGGTAATACCACATTAAGCGCCAGGGGCGCCGATATAGCCGCTAAAAAAGGTATGCTTTGTGTAATTGCGGCCGGTAACGAAGGCAACAATGCATGGCATTATATTATTACCCCTTCTGATGCCGACAGTGTAATGGCGGTAGGCGCCGTTAATACATCGGGTGTAGTTGGCAGCTTTAGCAGTTATGGGCCCAGCAGCGATGGGCAAATAAAGCCTTCTGTAGCTGCAGTTGGTGTTGGTTCTGTAATTGCAAACCCATCTACAGGCCAGCCAACTTATGGCAATGGAACTTCCTTTGCAACACCTATTATGGCAGGCCTCACCACTTGCTTGTGGCAGGCATTTCCCGAAATAAATAATATGGGCATTATTAATGTTCTGCAGCAATCGGCTACAAGAGCATCTAACCCCGATAACCGGATGGGTTACGGCATACCTGATATGAAAAAAGCATTTGTGCTGCTTATTAAACAATTGTATTCACAACAGGCAGATGTTGCCAATTGCAATGTTACTTTTCAATTAAATGCTAAAACAGATTCTGCAATTACTATTGATGTGGAAAGGAAGCTGCCCGGCGAATTGAATTATAATACAATTAATACAATATCATCAACCGGTGGTTTTAAAATGAATCAATTAATTTTTGTTGATGACTTAAGTATGTTTTCAACAAGCGGTATCTCTTATCGCTTTAAAATGAACATTGCCGCCGACACCAGTTTTTATCTTGACAGCACAACAGTAAATTTTATTCCAAAACCTAATCTTGGTGCCGATAAATTAATAAGCATTTGCAGTGGTAACAGTTTAAACCTTACAACGCAATTTGCAACAACAGGATTAAATACCAACTGGACCATTAATGGTGCAAATGTTACCAATCCTTTGGCTGTAAATATGCCGGGGATATATCAACTTATTGCTACAAATGCCAGTGGCTGCGCCGATACAGTAACACTTACTTTAACCATAAATACTAAGCCAAACCTGGGAAATGATTTATTGTTTACTAAATGTACCGATAGCACTTTTAACCTGCTAACCCTTTTTAATACCACAAACCTAATAACCAACTGGACCATTGGCGGCATAGCAGTAACCAACCCGGCTGCTGTTTTAAGCGAAGGAGTTTACATGTTAATTGCAGAAAATAATTTTGGTTGTGCAGATACTGCATTAGTAACCATTAGCAACGATAACAGGATTTGTATTGCTGCTTTGAAAGAAGAAGTTATAATTAGTCCTAACCCGGTTAGTGATAACCTTACAATTTTAGTAGCCCAAAAAAACGCAGTGAAAGTAGATATCACTATTCATAACTCCATTGGCAAAATGATGTTAAAACAAACATACCAACAATTGCCGGGGCAGGCAAACTATTCCATTCCATTTAAAAAATGGAGTGGCGGAGTATATTTTGTAACCTTAAGGCTTAATGATGAAAAAGTTTTGGTGAAAAAAGTTGTGAAACAATAAAATTCAATTTTTAAAGACAGCCACAAACATAGAGTCGGCTTTATTATTATACCCTTTCAACAATTCCATTTTTATTAATTTCATTTTTAAATCAGATTTTATAAAGTTTGCTACATCTTCATTTTCTTTTTTAAAAACAGAACAGGTAATATAAATGAACATGCCGCCGGGCTGTAATTGCTTAATAGCATTACGTATAATTTTCTTCTGCAGGGTACAATATTCATCTATCTTTTGGGGGTTAAAATAAAACAACTGCTCCGGTGTGCGGCTCCAGGTGCCACTGCCTGTACAGGGAGCATCACAAATGATAAGCTGATAGTTTGCTTTTGGTAAGCTGCAATTTTCAACTGACAGGTCGGCAATAAACGATTGGTATTTTTTTATACCTGCTTTTTCAAATCTTTTTTTAAGGTTGGCAAGTATGCTTTCCCTTATGTCAGATACAGTAAGTTTAATTTTCCCAAGCAGGATATCATAAACCAATATTGATTTACCCCCGCTTGCAGCACAGCAATCCCAAACAAGCAAATTACCGGTTTGTATTTTATCATCTTTTAAAATATCTAAAACTTTTTGCGAATTACAATCCTGCACCACCACTTCTTTATCTACCTTAAATAAGCTATCAATATTTATAGCATTAGCTAAGGCAATGCAATTGCCAGGCAACAACTCAAACTCCAGTCCAGCTTCCTGCAATTTTTTTATTGCTTCATCTTTATTACCCGGCCTTATCCGTAAAAACAAAACGGGTTGATAAAAAAAAGATTTATTGAAAGATTCAAAATCAATACCTGTGCTTAATTCATAGTTGAAAGGAAATACCTTTGTAATATCAATATTTGCAGTTTCAAGTTTTACTTCAAGCGGTACCGATATTTTTTGGTTCCATTCGGGTTTATGAAACTGTAAAAACTCATTGGTATGTCGGTTACATAAAAAAACTGAAACAATAATTTTTTCATCAACCGGTAATTGCGGCAGCGCTTTCCCCAGGCGAAAATAGTTATAACATAATGCACTTACCTGTTTACGGTCTTTAGCGCCCAATTTTTTGTTTGCAGAAAAATATTTTTTTATAAAGATGGCAAAGGGTATATCGCCTTTGTAACTTTCAATAATTTTTATTGCCGTATTTAAATAGGAGTGATAGCGCATAATTTAAAAAGGATTCTTAAGTATAAAACTTCAGAATCCTTTCAATTTTTTATAATCAATTTTTTAAAGAAGTTATTCTACAATTCTAATAAGCTTTTTACAGGATCTTTTCCAAAGAGTAATAGAGCAGGGTTTTCAAGTAATTCTTTCACCCTTACTAAAAATCCTACAGATTCCCTACCATCAATAATGCGGTGATCGTAACTAAGCGCCACATACATCATGGGTTTAATTACCACTTGCCCGTTTATAGCTACCGGCCTTTCTACAATATTATGCATCCCTAATATAGCGCTTTGCGGAATATTTATAATTGGCGTGCTCATCATAGAGCCAAAGATGCCGCCATTGGTGATAGTAAAAGTGCCGCCGGCCATTTCTTCGATGGTTAGTTTATTTTCTTTTGCTTTTGTAGCCAGTTCAACTACGGCAGCTTCAATACCAGCCATACTTAAACTTTCGGCATTACGTATAACCGGTACTACAAGGCCTTTGGGGGCGCTTACTGCAATTGAAACATCGCAATAATCGTGGTAAATGATATTCTCACCATCAATATAAGCATTTACTGATGGCCACTCCATCAATGCATAGGTACAGGCTTTGGTAAAAAAGCTCATAAAACCAAGGTTTACACCGTGCAGTTCTTTAAACTTATCTTTGTACTTTTTTCTTATTTCCATTATGGCGCTCATATCCACTTCATTAAAAGTGGTAAGCATGGCTGTTGAGTTTTTTGCTTCAACCAATCTCCTACTGATGGTTTTACGCAGGTTACTCATTTTCTGCACTTTTTCATTTCTTGAAAACAAATCTGTTCCCGGTTTCCTGCCCGGGTTATTTAAGGCGTCCATCACATCCTGTTTCACTATTTTTCCATTGCTGCCCGATGGGTGTACAATTTTTACATCTACTTTTTTATCGGCAATAATTGCTGCAGCTACTGGTGTAGCTTTAACATCAGCTTGTGGTTTAGTTTCTGTAGTTTTTATTTGTGCTGTGGTTTCTTTTACAGGAGTTTCTTTTTTTACTTCCACAGAAATATTTTCTTTTTCTTCAACTTCGGGTTTTACTGCTTCTGTATCAATAGTGCAAACCACATCACCAATATTAACGGTATCGCCTTCAGCCGCAATAATTTTTATAACCCCAGCCTGCTCGGCATTTAATTCAAAAGTGGCTTTTTCGCTTTCCAGTTCAGCAATAACTTCATCCCTGTTAGCATAATCGCCATCCTTTTTAAACCATTTAACAAGGGTTACCTCACTAATACTTTCACCTACCGCAGGCACTTTTATTTCAATTGGCATTTATTATAATTTAATGTTGCACAAATTTCGGGGAAATTTAAAGATAATTAAAATAGATTTCTATAAATCAATTTGTGTTTAAACCAATTAATACAGGGGATATTTTTACAATAAATGCAAAAAAACTAAATAAAATTTGCTAAGGTTTAAGCTTAAGCGCCCAGGTAGGTTTTTAAAAGCTTACACCGTGATGTACTGCGTAGTTTTGTAATGGCTTTATCTTTTATTTGCCTAACCCTTTCACGGGTTAAGTTAAAATGTTCTCCAATATCTTCCAGGCTCAATGCATGATCTACACCAATACCAAAAAAGAAACGGATTACATCTTTTTGCCTTTCGGTAAGGGTACTAAGTGAGCGGTCTATTTCTGTTTTTAAAGAAGCTTTAAAGGCAAGTTCATCATCTGTTTTTTCTGCATTTTGGTTTATCATCACATCAATCAAAGTACTGTCTTCTCCATCAGATAAAGGCTGGTCCATACTTACATGTCGTACCGATGAGCTTAAAGCAGATGCTATATCTTCCACTTCCATATCAAGTAAATTAGCTAGTTCTTCAGGTGTGGGTTCTCTCTCAAATTCTTGTTCTAACTGAGAATAAGCTTTACTTATACGGTTTGTAAGGCCTACTTTATTGAGTGGTAAGCGTACAATCCTGGATTGTTCGGCAAGAGCTTGTAAGATGCTTTGGCGAATCCACCATACGGCATATGATATAAATTTAAAACCACGGGTTTCGTCAAATCGTTGTGCTGCTTTTATAAGGCCAAGGTTTCCTTCGTTAATAAGATCGGGCAATGTTAGCCCCTGGTTTTGATACTGCTTGGCAACAGATACCACAAAACGTAAATTGGCTTTGGTTAATTTTTCCAATGCTGCCTGGTCGCCTTGTTTTATTTTAATAGCAAGTTTTACTTCCTCTTCCGGGGTAATCAAATCTACTCTACCAATTTCCTGCAGGTATTTTTCTAAACTCTGGCTTTCACGGTTTGTGATTGACTTAGTGATCTTAAGCTGACGCATGCTCATAAGCCGACTGATTAAAAGTTAAAGTAGAAAAGGTTTTGGGTTAACAACTTGTTAAAAACTACCGCAGTTATTAACGTAATTTATACTTTTTATGATATGCTGCCAAAAATAAAAAACTAAAAAGCTGGATTTCAGTAGATTTTAAACCATCTTGTTTAATATTTTTATATATAATCTAAAACAAAAAATAAAGAGATAAATAATTTGTTCTGTAGATTATTTCGTTATTATTGCAGCATAGCAATGAAATTTTAAATATAAAAGATGAGTAAAAAAGTTTTATATACACTTGAATACCCGGTTAGATGTTCTCCAGCCATCTTGTATGAATTTTTACGAACACCTGCCGGCTTGCAGGAGTGGTTTGCCGATAAAGTAGATGAGCATGAAGGCAAATTTAGTTTTAGCTGGAATGGCTCGGTTGATAAAGCCGAACTGATAGAAAGTGAAGAAGCAAAGTTTGTACGATTTAGATGGGATACGATGGCTAAAGATGAATATTTTGAATGGCGTATCGATAAATCGGAAGTTACCAACCAAACTATTTTGGTGATTAGTGATTTTGCCGAAAAAAAAGATATTAAAGACCAAAGCCAGTTGTGGGACTACCAGGTTAAAGATTTATTTCACCGATTGGGAAGTTGATTCTGCAGCATATCAAAAAAATGTGTGAACGTTTTTTCCAATAATAACGGAATTTGTTGCCATTGTTGTAACGGAAATCTTGCCGCCAGTTTTATAAATTTTTTTTGCTCAATGATAATAGCAAACTCTTCTTTTGATATTTCATTTACAGCTTTATAATTGTCTTCTTCAAAATAATGGTGCCACTGGCTTTGGTGCACATTTACAAAATACCCATAGCTTTTTATTTCATTGTAATTACTTAACAGGCTTTGCTGGTATTTTTGTTTATACGCTCCCGATAAATGTATGGTTACACTAAAAAAATTTGCCCACCAAAACATGGTTCTTACAGCAAAAATATTTTCATCTTTAAAATACCGGGGATAGTCAAGTATCAAAAATGGAAATTGCAGGTAGTTTTCGCCTTTAGATATTTTAGCATTATACGCAAACAATTCCTTTGGCAATATATCTGCATGATTAAGCAAGATGTTTTTTTGCCTGGCAGCCAAATCACCTAATAGTTCATTTATCTTATCTATCACCACCCGTTTAGTTAAAATCCAGTCCCTGTTATTTAGCAGGTTCAGTTCATCGGCAGAAAGCATTAATTTTGGTTCTTTATTCACAGGCATCAAATTACTACATTTAATTTGATTACGTTTTGGGTATCGCATGATTAAAAAATTAGACCGGCTAATCCTTAAATCATTTATTGGGCCGTTTATTATAACGTTCTTCATAGCTTTTTTTGTATTAATGATGCAGGGCCTGTGGAAATACCTGGATGACCTGGTTGGTAAAGGCCTCGATTTTGTAACCATCGGAAAATTTCTTTGGTATGTAAGCGCCTCTATGCTTACACTGGCCATGCCCATAGCCATACTTATTTCATCAATCATGACTTTTGGTAACCTGGGCGAAAGTTTTGAACTGGTTGCCATTAAAGCATCGGGCATTTCATTATTGCGGTTTATGCGGCCGCTGATGTGGGTGGCGGTTTTATTTTGTGGTATTACTTTTTTATTTGCCAATTATGTAATACCCTATGCCAATTTAAAATTTGTGGCCTTATACAACGATATCTTTTACAAAAAACCTGCATTTGATTTAAAGGAAGGAGTTTTTTTTACGCATATTCCAAACTACGCAATTAAAGCCGGCAAAAAAGATGCTGATGGTAAAACCATTCATAATATTATTATTTACGAACAAACCAATCCTATTCAAAACAATACCATTATTGCAGAAAAAGGCGTGATGTCTATTTCTAAGGATAAGAAATTTTTAGAGTTTAACCTCACCAATGGGCATCGCTACGAAGAAACAGGCAACAGCACCGATACCAGCAATGAATATATCAGGCTTGGTTTTAGTTCGTTTAAAAAATTATTCGACCTGAGTGCACTGCAAAAACAAAATACAAACGACAGTATTTATCGTAATAATTTTAAAATGCTTAGTGCCAGCCAGATTAACCGCTCTCTTGACTCGTTGTATAAATTAAGCGACAGTTTAAAAAGCCGCTCTAAACGAACGGCATCAATTTACCTGCCCTATATTGCCTATGGCGATACTTCAAAATATAAAGTAACGCAAATGCACACCACTTATACAGCTTTTGATTCTATCATCCCCGACTCGGCACGGTACCTGGTTAATACAACAGCTATTGGTATTGTTAATAATTTAAAAAACTCACTAGAAAGTGTTGCCAGCGAACAGGCTGCCCGAAAAGAAGAAATACGATATCATAAAATTGAATGGCACAGGAAATTTTCACTTTCAATGGCCTGTTTTGTTTTATTTTTTATTGGTGCACCACTTGGCTCCATCATTCGAAAAGGTGGGCTGGGTATGCCATTGGTAGTTGCTATCATTTTCTTTTTACTTTTTCACTTGCTTAATATGTTTGGCGAAAAATTTGTAAAAGAAGATATCACATCTCCATTTATAGGCATGTGGCTGGCTGTACTGGTACTTACACCGGTTGGCATTTTTTTAACTTACAAAGCCATGCACGATTCACAACTTTTTAATAAAGAATTTTATAACAGGTTGCTCAAAAAAATAAAAACTATATTCTTAAAAAAATTATCGTAAAAAATATTTGCCTGTTATAGCATTTATAGTTTATTAGCTGTTTTATTTGAATCAAACATTAAAATGAAAAAACTGCTGCTTCCTTTTTTCTTAACTGGCACAATAGCTATGATGGTTGTAATGTCAAAATCAGGCGCAGTTTTAAAAACAGCCACAACACCACAAGGTATCCTTAACCTGGAGTTTGCCTATAATACTTCAAAAACAAAAAACATCATCAATGCTTGGCAACTAAGCAGCCAGCCTGATAAATTGCAAGCTGCTATTAACAATACTTTTTATGATTTTGTTTTCTTGTTTTTTTATGCAGGTTTTTTGTTTCTTGCCTGTAAAAAAATTGCTGCTACTATTAAAGGACCTGTTGCAAAAGCAGGTAACTATATAGCCAGTTCCGCATTATTGGCCGGTATTTTTGATGCATTGGAAAATACGGGTATGTTACTAACACTGTATGGGCATACATCAAACAGTATTGCATTTTTAACGGTGATTTTTTCTGTAATTAAATGGGTATTGGCAATAATTGCCGTTGTATATGCACTTACAGGTATATTATATTGGTTGTATAAAAAATTAAATACTAACCGGTAATCATAATAATACTGTAGTAAATTTTAAAGCATTTGTTTATAGTACTTCTATAAATAGACTCAGCCTTTGCATTAGGCAGAACCAGGTGCGATTCAACTAAAACAAAGGCTGATAAATTGACAAACAATCTGCTGCAAATATATAAGCACATACATTAACCAACAAACTATACTTGTATATCTTTTTATTTTTTATTGTTTTTTAACAACCTCTTTATTGCAGTTAAAAATTCTTAATTTAGCTACCCTGCCATACTTTAAAATAATATTATAAAAATACACATCATGCAAGTTTGGAACGATTACCAGCAAAAAAATAAAGAGCGGTTTTTAGAAGAATTATTAGACCTTTTACGTATACCCAGCGTAAGTGCAAAAAGCGAGCATAAACCTGATATGCTTGCATGTGCACAAGCTGTAAAACAAAGGCTGCTTGAAGCCGGGGTTGATAAAGCAGAAATTTATGAAACCGATGGGCACCCCATTGTATATGCCGAAAAAATTACGCATCCATCCAAACCAACAGTATTAGTTTACGGGCATTACGATGTACAACCAGCCGAGCCTTTAGAGCTATGGAAAAGCGGCCCATTTGAACCTGTTATTTTGGATGGTAAAATTTTTGCCCGTGGCAGTTGCGATGATAAAGGCCAGTTTTATATGCATGTGAAAGCATTAGAAACTTTAATACAAACCAATAGCATGGAATATAATATTAAGTTTTGTATTGAAGGTGAAGAAGAAGTGGGATCGCCAAACCTGGGCAAATTTGTAAAAAACAATAAAGAACTGTTAGCCTGCAACTGTGTACTCATTAGCGATACAGCCATGATTAGCCTTGATACACCCAGTATTGATAACGGCCTGCGTGGATTAAGTTATATTGAAGTGGAAGTAACAGGCCCCAATAGAGATTTACACAGTGGCGTTTATGGCGGAGCGGTAGCCAACCCTATAACAATACTGGCAAAAATGATTGCATCGTTACATGATGATGATAACCATATTACCATTCCGGGTTTTTATGATGATGTATCAGAAGCATCTGATGAAGAAAGAGCATTAATGGCTAAAGCGCCGTTTGATGAACAGGAATACAAAAACGATTTGGGAGTTAAAGCATTATGGGGCGAAAAAGGCTTTAGCACCAATGAAAGAACAGGCATACGGCCAACGCTTGAACTAAACGGCATTTGGGGCGGTTATACCGGTGAAGGTGCAAAAACAGTTTTACCATCAAAAGCTTTTGCAAAAATTTCTGCAAGGCTGGTACCCAACCAAAACAGCAATAAAATAAGTGATTTGCTTATTGCACATTTCAAAAAAATTGCACCGGAATGTGTTACAGTAAAGGCAACTTTGCATCATGGTGGCGAGCCATATGTAACACCTATAAACAGCGCCGCATACAAAGCTGCATCTAAAGCTATGGAAACAACATTTGGCAAATCTCCCATACCCGTTCGTGGAGGTGGAAGCATACCCATTTGTTCGTTGTTTGAAAAAGAATTAGACTGCAAAGTTGTTTTGATGGGATTTGGGTTAGACAGTGATAACCTGCATAGTCCCAACGAAAAATTTGATGTGGCAAATTTTTATAAAGGCATTGAAACCATACCTTATTTTCACAAGTTTTTTGCCGAGTTAAGCTGAAACTGATGGCAACTTTAATCATTTCAAAAAAAATTACCCACATTAACCAATTCTAAATCTTTGCAAATGGCGCAGCAATCGGAATTGAATTTTCATACCCGTAAATGGGTAAAGCCTGAGGATTTAAATCCAAATAACAGTTTATTTGGAGGCAGGCTGTTGCAATGGATAGATGAGGAAGCAGTGATTTATGCCATTATTCAAATGGAAAATCCACATGTAGTTACAAAATTTATTTCGGAAATTAATTTTATCAACGCACCAAAACAAGGTGATATTATTGAGATTGGAATTATTGCTACCGGTTTTGGGCATACCAGTATTACCATGCGTTGCGAAGTAAGAAACAAACTTACACGGCAACCCATTTTAACCATTGAAAAAATGGTTTTTGTTAATGTAGATGTCAACGGAAAACCTACACCTCACGGTAAAAAAGAAATCAGCTATGTAAAACACAGGCTGCAAAAAGGTTCCCAATAATAATAACCGGGTTGCAGGTACAAGTATTGAATTAGAATTTTATCTCAGGGTCTTATCAGTACCAATATAAAATTGAATCTAAATTTTGTAACAGGATGTTTAGAAGTAGTTATATAATTTAAATGAATTAAATCAACATTTAAGACTACCTATTTATTTGGATAACTACTTACATACGGATTACCTTTAACATAAAAACGGTAAGGCTTTAACGCAGCTTCACCAGCTCCCTCTACACCAATACGTTTGCTTTTACCAATTAATGCAGATGTAAATTTTGCACCGTCATCCACTATAAAAATTTCGTTTTTAAAAAGGCTAATACCCGAGTGAATTTTTGATATACCCAATGCTTTTGCCGCATTACCCGGCCCTTTTGTAAGCGTATAATCGGGTACTAATTTACCTGTACGTTTAAGCATTATGGCAACGCCTTTTACAGGTTCTAAAGCCCTTATAAGTACAGCATCGGGTTTATCTTTTTTATTAGTAACTACATTAAACAAGTGATGCAATCCGTAACATATATATACATAAGAAGTGCCGCCAGTTGCATACATATGTTCGTTACGTGCAGTACGTTTTCCTCCATACGAATGTGAAGCCTTATCTGTAAGACCAATATATGCTTCAGTTTCTACAATTCTTCCCGAAGTAACCTGGTTATTAAATTTAGTGATAATAATTTTACCAATTAATTCTTTTGCAATTTGTAAAACATCGATTCTTTCGTAAAATTCAGCAGTCAACTTCTTCATTATAGTATTAACTTTAAAGCTAAAATACAGATGTATAGCCAATACCATTATTTATTACATTAAAAATGCTTAAAGAAATTATTATTGCCATACAGGCTTATTTTCAAGCTCACCAATTCATCATCAAACACCGGTTATGGAAATGGATCCTTATCCCGGGTTTTATATATGCCATCCTGTTTTGCTTTGGTATTTATTTATTTTGGACTTCGAGTAATAGTGTAATTGAGTTGTTGCTTCAAAAAACCGGTATCACCAATTGGTTAGAAAAAATGCAAAACAGTTGGCTTAATTTTTTACTCATCTTTGGTCAATTGATATTGCACCTGGTACTGCTGCTGTTTTATTTTTCGATGTTTAAATATTTGTTCCTCATCATAGGCTCGCCGGTATTTGCTTACTTAAGTGAAAAAACCGAATCTATCATTGAGGGTAAAGAATATCCATTTAACTTTCAACAACTGCTAAAAGATATTGTACGAGGCATAAGGCTTGCATTACGAAACCTGCTTTGGCAAACGGTTTATACCATCTCTATTCTTATATTATCTTTTTTGCCAATTGTAGGATGGATTACACCCCTACTAGCCCTGCTGGTAGAGTGTTACTACTTTGGCTTTTCTATGCTCGACTATAGTTGTGAAAGAAATAGGTTATCAACATCGCAAAGTATAATGTTTATAGGCCGCCATAAAGGTTTAGCCATAGGAAATGGAATAATATTTTACCTGATGCTGATTATACCATTACTTGGATGGCTGCTGGCGCCAAGTTATGCAGTAATTGCAGCTACGCTAAGTTTATATAAAACTAAACACGATGACCAGCTTCCTTTTGGCCCTGTTAAAACTAAATCATGAGTTCCATAATTTATTTAATACCTACGCTGCTTGATGAAAATGCCGCACAAACAATACCTGCGTATGTAATGCAGGCTGTGAAAGATAGTTCAGTAATTTTTGCTGAGAATGAGAGAACAGCAAGGCGATTTTTTAAAAAGATGGACAGGGATATTGTAATTGACAACTATGAATGGTATAGCATACACAAAGCAGAAGCAGAAGTACTTCAATCATTCCGGGAAAAAATTAAACAACATAAAAATATCTGCATCATTAGCGAAGCAGGTTGCCCCGGTATTGCCGATCCGGGCCAGGTATTAATAGCCGCAGCGCAGCAAATGGATGCTATTGTAAAACCATTGGTGGGGCCAAGCTCAATATTACTGGCATTAATGGCAAGCGGTATGAACGGGCAACAGTTTGAATTTTTAGGCTACCTGCCCATTGACAATAACGAAAGGGTTAAAAGTATACAAGCGATGGAAATAAATTCGCAGAAAAAAAATAGCACACAAATTTTTATTGAAACGCCATACCGCAATAACCAGTTGGTAGAAACTTTATTAAAAGTTTGTAAACCTAATACCCAATTATGTATTGCTGCCGAACTAACAGGCAATAATGAATTTATTAAAACCAAAACAATAGCAGCATGGAAAAAAGATAAAACCGATTTTCATAAAAAACCGGTCATCTTTTTATTGTATTGCGGTAGTTAATTTAATGATCTACGGTTTTCATATTAATAATCTTATCAACAATATAAGGGCTAAAACCACGCCAGGGCAATGCCCCCTTATATTCTTTGTAATGCAAATCGAAATAACTGCCGCTGTTATTCATTAGCACATTAGCAATACTATCGTCGGCAACTGAAAATTCAAATTCGTACGAACTTATAGTACCTGGCGCTTTTGAACGAAGTCCCGATTGTATCAGTTTTCCTTCATACGTTTTAAAAATATTGCCCTTTTTTACTACATAGTTCAATTCACCCGACTTTACCCCTTCTCCAAAAACAAAATAATATTTCCACCAAAAAGCAAGCGCCCCTGTAAGTAAAACAATAAAAATAAACCACCGTAAAAATTTACGGAAACCGCTTTTCTTTTTGGGTTGATCTTTACCAGCTTCATTGAATGTTACATCCGGCATAAAAAAATATTTTATTGTTTATAATCCATGTTTATCTACCAGGTAAACCATGCTTGCCATAACAGCGGTACATAAATTAAGTTCCTGTGCACTTACTTTATCAAATGTATCGGCTGCCGAGTGATGCAGATCAAAATATCTTTGGCCTGTGGTTATAAAACCAAACTGTGCAGTTTTAAATGCTTGTTGCAACGGGCCAATATCTGCACCTCCGCCTCCTCCTTCACTAAAAACAAACTTGGTAGCATCAAAGTGTTCAAAATATTTTGTCCAGCTTTGTACTTTGGTAAATTGCCCTTTAGTCATACCACATACAAAACCCCTTGGGTACTCAGCACCACCATCACTCTCCATAGCCATTATATGCTTCTCGTTTTTTAGTTTTGCTTCTTCAGCATATTTAGTTCCACCTCGTAAACCATTTTCTTCATTGGCAAATAATACTATTCTTATAGTGTGTTTGGGATGATAACCTAATGTTTTAAACAAACGGATTATCTCAATACTTTTTACAATACCTGTTCCGTCATCGCTGGCGCCTTCACCGGGGTCCCAGCTATCAAGGTGGCCGCCAATTGTTATAATTTCATCAGGGAATTCGGTTCCTTTAATTTCACCAATTACATTATGGCCGATGGTATCGGGCAACATTTCGCAATTGGTTTGCAAAAAAAGTTTTTCATTTTTATAAGCGCCTTTAATATCTGCACTTAACTTATCGGCCCCAACTGTACTGATGGCAACAGCCGGAATTTTGGGAAGGCTTTCATCATAATGCATGGTTCCGGTATGAGGATAATCATCGTATGCACCCGTAACCGAACGTACTATAACTGCCACTGCGCCATATTTTGCTGCTGCCGAAGGGCCGTTTACCCGGTATCGTACAGCATCGCCATAAGCCCCTCTCAACAAGGTTTTATTAAAAGGATAATTATAAAAAACTATTTTGCCTTTTACATCATTTTTTCTTTTTTCCAGTTCATCAAAATTCTTCACTTCTACAACCTCGGCTGATATACCTTTATCTCCTGTGGCAACTGTATTACCCAATGCCAGCACATTATATTCAGTATCATTTTTATGATTTTTTGTTTTATAACCGGCAAATTCTTTTTTGCCCCTAACCCAATGCGGCACCATGCACTGTTGCAGATATACATTGTCAGCACCTGCTTCTTTTAATGCCTGTAAACCCCACTGCTCTGCTTTATACATGCCAGCACTACCGCTAAGCCGTTGCCCAACCGATTTACACAATGTATATAAATTTGAATAGGCCTTACCATTTAATAATACTTCTGTTGATAATCTATGAATCATCACTGAATCTTCGTCTTGCGCCTTAGCGGTGAAAGAAGAAACCGCAAAAAACAAAATAATTGTAAATATATTTTTGAGCATGCCGGGGGCTTTTGTAACAAACTTACATATTTAAACCATTACATGAACGGAAAGGTCTATGAAAATAATTAGGTAAATTGCCAATACTTTTTTAATTTATTCAACTTACAATATGAATATTGGGATAGTTTGTTACCCTACATTTGGCGGCAGTGGTGTGCTGGCAACAGAACTTGGCAAAGCACTTGCCGATAAAGGACATAATATTCATTTTATCACTTATCAACAACCTGTAAGGTTAAGTGGATTTCATGCAAACATCTTTTATCACGAAGTAAGGGTGCCGACATACCCTTTATTTGATTACCCGCCTTATGAAACTGCATTGGCCAGCACCATGGTTGATGTTATTTTAAATAATGATGTGGAACTACTTCATGTTCATTATGCCATACCTCATGCTGCGGCGGCATACATGGCTAAACAAATTTTAGCCAAACAGGGAAAACATATTCCGGTTATTACAACTTTACATGGTACCGATATAACACTGGTTGGCAGGGATAAAACATACAGCCCGGTAGTAACATTTTCGATGAATGAAAGTGATGTACTTACTGCCGTATCAGAAAATCTTAAAGAAGAAACCTATAAGAATTTTAATATTGAAAAAGAGATTGAAGTGATTCACAATTTTGTAGATGTTAAAAGGTTTCACAAACAACCTGTAGATGCATTTCGTAAATTGATATCACCCAATGGCGAAAAGATATTAGTGCATGCTTCTAATTTCAGAAAAGTAAAAAGAGTAGAAGACGTGGTGTCGGTGTTTCTTCGTATACAAGAGAAGATACCTGCTACATTATTATTACTGGGCGATGGGCCTGAGAGGTCGGAAATTGAAGCAAGAGCCAGGAAATGCGAATCGCATAACAATATAAAATTTTTAGGTAAGCAGGAGCAAATGGAAGATATCTTACCTATTGCCGATTTATTTTTACTTACCAGCGAATATGAAAGTTTTGGATTAGCAGCGCTTGAAGCAATGGCAGCCGAAGTGCCCGTAATATCTACCAACGCAGGAGGGCTACCCGAAATAAATATTGATGGTTACAGTGGATTTATGAGTAATGTAGGTGATGTAGAAAATATGAGCAGGAATGCATTGCATATTTTACAAGATGCCGAAACATTGCGTAAATTTAAAACCAATGCATTGGCACAGGCAAAAAAATTCGATATTGAAAATATTGTACCGTTATATGAGGCTTTGTACAAACGAGTTTCCTGATTTTTTTACTTTAACCATTTTTCAGGGTCAATATCATTTTTTTCATCATTGATAAAAAAATCGATTGAACCAATTCCGTCAAGATTAGCTCCTGCCTTACCTATCACCTGCCCGGTTTTTACATTTTGCCCTCGTTGCACCTGTACGCTACTAAGATTACTGTAAGTAGTAAAATATTTACCATGTTGTATAATTACCACCTGCATATCTTCAATAAACACAATATTTGAAACTACTCCATCAAAAACACTTTTTACATTACTACCAATATCAGTAGCTATTGTAACGCAAGTTATATCTAATTGGGTTTTATTAGGAAGTACATTTCGGCCAAAATGCAATATTGGAACCCCCTTATCTACAGGCCATGGAAGGTTTCCTTTGTTTTTTATGAAATTTTCATTCAATTCAATATTACCGGCATTTAATAAAATACTTTCTGGCGTTTTAACTGTAGCTTTTTTAACCACAGCAACAGATTTATTTTCTGTTTTAGTTTCTGCTTCTGGTTTAATTTCTGGTTTAGTATTTGCTTTTGCTGTTGCACTTTTTAGCGCTTCTTCTTCTTTTGCTTTCTTTAATGCAGCTTTCTTTGCCTCTTCCCTTGCTTTATTTATAGCGGCGGCTATGGCACGTTCTACTTTTGCATTTTGTTTTTTATAAGTTGTAAGTTGGTTGTTTAATTGTTTTCCCTGCTTTTTAAGCTCATTCATAATCCTGTCTTTTTCCTCTTTCTGATTTTCCAGGGCAAGCATTTCTTTATCTTTTGTTTTAAGCACTTCGCCTTTCTGTTCTTTTATACTTCCTAATTCATTAACCCGTTGCTTTCGTAATTCTTGTGTACGCAATATGTTTTCGCCTTGTTTTTCTCTAAAAGTGCGGTAGTATCTTAAATAAGCTATCCGCTTTATAGCATCATTAAAACTGGCTGCTGAAAAAATGAAATTGAGAAAATCATAATTACTCCTGTTTTTATAAGCATACACCATACTTTTTGCGTATTCTTCCTTTAAAGTATCAAGCAGTTTATTATACCTTGTTATTTCTCTTTGATTATTATAAATATTATTGTCGAGCAAATTTATATCCTTACTTATATTTTCAATAAGCCGGTTTTGAAGGTTAACTTTATTATTTATCAATCGCCATTGTACCAAGTTTTCTTTTGTTTTTAATTTATTTGCGTTTAGCTGTTTTTGAGTTTGTTCCATTTCTTTTTTAAGCTGTGCACGCTGCTTTTCTAATTCTTCACGTGTTTGCTGTGCTGTTACAGAATATGTAATTGCTAAAAATAAAAAGAGACTGAAAATATATTTAACCATAACTGCTTATCGTAATATTTATTTTATTTAAACCAATAACTACATTTATATTTAAAATGCTTATTTACATTTTTTTCACCAGGTGCCAGGTTAAATTAAGATGCCTTTTAAAAAAATATGCATAAAAATACTGGCTGATTATTCATTTACAAATAACGCTTACCTGGCTGTATAATTCTTAGGAATATTGAATAATACTGATAATTCTTTGTTAAACTCATATTGTTTAAAATTCATTCTTATGTCAAGTTTATTTTTTTCAGAAATAGTTATTTCCCGATATGTAGAAAAGTTAATCCCGGTTTTATCATCATAATTGCTATAAGTTAAATCTGCTGTACGGCTTCGGTTTACATCCACATCATCCAGTTTACTATGCTGCAATAGATAATTGTTATCAGTAAGTGTTAGCAGGTTTTTAAAATATTTTCCTACCATTGAAAACAATATTTGATTTTCAGTTTTTTTATAGTACACAATATTGCTATCAATAAAAACCGGGTTGCCTATTAACAAGTCTTGTAAAGTATAAAAGTCAAAAGGAATTTCTGTTACTTCCTGTAAATAATCCATCGATCTGTACTGCACTTCCTTATCTTGCTTATTTAAAAGTATTACACTGTCTTTTTTTATCAATACCCTGTAAATTTCAATATTAAGGAATGATGCAGTTAAAGAAACCCATATGGCACTATCTTTTATTATTCTAACGATAGCTGTTATATCAGGTTTTTTACCGGTATTATCCTGGTACTCTACTTTAATTTTTGCATTAAATGTATTAAAGTCGATATAATTTTTCTTAAGATTTTCTATTGTTTTACTTATCATCTGAAGCGAATCAATATTTGATTGATCTATCAGGATTATTGTTGAACTGTCTTTTGGTGCTATTACTTTATTAATTTGTTTTACCGTTTTACAACTTGCCAAAGAGATAAGCAAAATTGATATGAAAGATGCAAAGCTTATAAATTTCATCATTATTTTTTATTTTGTACCAGTATGTCCAAAACCTCCGTTTCCACGTTGCGATTCACTTAACACTTCAACTTCTACCAATTGCACTTTCTCTACTTTGGCAATTATCATTTGTGCTATCCTATCGCCATTTTTTATGGTTTTTTCAGCATCACTTAGGTTAATTAAAATTACTTTTAGTTCTCCCCTGTAATCTGCATCTACAGTTCCCGGCGAGTTTAAACAGGTAATTCCCTGGTTAATAGCAAGCCCGCTACGTGGCCTTATTTGGGCTTCATAATTTTCCGGTAATTCAATAAATAGCCCGGTAGGTATTAATTGCCTTTCGAGTGGCTTTAAAATTACCGGCTCAGCAAGGTGTGCCCTTATATCCAAACCTGCAGAATGTTCAGTAGCGTATGCAGGTAATAAGTTAGAAGAAACATTTACAATTTTTACCCTGATTGGTTGCATACGGGCAAAGTTAACAATGTATAAAATAAAACAATAAGGAAGGCTTGCTAAAATATTATTTAGATTATTTGTTTCCTTATCCTGTAAATACAACTTGTGTTTTAAATTGCTGCCGATGAAATTTTAATAATTTTTTACATTGTTAATTTCAGCAATTTTATTTTGTAGTGTTACAATTAAAAATACTAATGCATTCTAAGTAAATAATACCTTTTACAAAAAAGGTTAATAAAAGAGTTTCAAATTATGATTGCATCTTTTTTAGTTAAATTATTGTTTTAAAGCCAAAAGCACATTTGCATAAGCTTTTAGGCCTTCTTCTCTGCCTATAAATCCCAAATGCTCAGTTGTGGTAGCTTTTATGGAAACATCATTAACTGTAATACCTGCAATGCCCGAAATAATCTCCTGCATTTTAATAATGTAGTCTTTAATTTTAGGCGCTTGTAAACATAGGGAAGCATCAATATTAATCACTTTATAACCTTTAGCATTAATAAGCTCAATACATTTTGTAAGCAGTATCTTGCTATCGATATTTTTATAAGCATTATCAGTATCAGGAAAATGATATCCTATATCGCCTAATGCAAGTGCCCCTAAAACGGCATCACAAATTGCATGCAGTAAAACATCGGCATCACTATGCCCTAAAGCGCCTTTTGTATGTGGTATTTTAACACCGCCTATCCACAAATCTCTGCCTGTAACCAGTTGATGATAATCTATACCAAACCCTATTCTGTACATTTTAATTCGAATTTAATTAGCTCTTAATTTTAAACATTACTAAAGCAAAAAAGTGCTCCGGAATGCCGGAACACTTTTTTGTTACATGAAAAAAATATTCTTAATTGCCACCAGGGAAATCAAATACCAAACCAAAACGATAAGTATTTGAAAGAGGATTACGGTTGATACCGTTTCCTGTTGGGAACAAGTAAGAGAAATTTAAAGTAGCTACACTGTATCTAACACTTGCACCTACAGTAAAATATTTCCTATTTCCTTTGTTTGCATTCTCATAAAAATAACCTGCTCTAAAACCAAATTGGTTGTTGTACCAGTATTCGGCACCAATTGCTGCAGTTATTTCCTGAATTTCTTCGTTTAAACCATCGCCTTCACCAAAAGAATGAAGCCAGCTGCTGGCAACGCTGCGGTCACGATATTTTACTAATGCGGCAGAATCTCCTGCAGGATCAGCACCATTACTTAATTTTGGAGGTGTAGGAACAAGTAATTTATTAAGGTCTAATGCAAATGAAAGTTTGTTTGCTTCGTCAAATACTTTTGTATAAGCCACACCCACACCTAAATTAGCAGGTATATAATCTTTTTGTGTAGCATCTTTTGAATAAGACATTTTAGAACCCAGGTTGCTTAAAGTTACACCCCAGTTAAAACCTTGTCCACTTTCATTAGTACCCTGGTGATACAGGTGCAAATCGCCTGCTACTGAAGAACCAGCTTTATAATTTTGACCGCCATTATTAAAATTACCGGTTAAATTAGAGTTGATATACTTAATTGCAATACCCAAGCTTAATTTGCTTGATAGTTTTCTTGAATATCCTAAATCTATAGCAAATTCTTTTGGATTATATTGTTGTAAATCGTTACCAGCCTGATCAGTAAACTGGATATTACCTAATTTAAAATACCTTAATGAAGCAGATATTGCCTGTTGATCATCCAGCTTAACAAAACCGGCTAATGATGCAATAAATACATCGTTTACTGATAAATCCCTTAACCAAGGGGAATAGTTTATACCGATTGCGGCTTTACTGGTACTAAATGGAGTACGAGCTATGTTTGCATAATTTGCATTAGCGTCAGGGGCTACTGCAATTCCAACATCACCCATACCACCACTACGGGCATCCGGAGATATACGTAAAAACGGTACTGCTGATGTTACTACATTTAAATCGTTCTGGGCGTAAGATACAGTTATTGCTCCTCCCAGTAACATAACTAAAGCGGTTAGTTTCAAAGTTACTTTTTTCATGCGTTTTGTTTTGTCTTGGTTAGGTAGACTTACCTCTATAAGCGTTAATTTATATGTTTGTATGATGTTGTAAAAATAATTGTTTTATTCAAATGAACAACTAAATTATAAAATCTTGTTAAAAAAAACTAAAAAATATTGTCAAAACCAAAGATATGGGTTTTTAAACTTAAACCCATAAAACTATAAAAAACCGAAAAAATATAGGATTTACCGGTTTAAATTAATTGGGTTTTTATTTTCTTTCAGCATTAACGTATTGTAATGCTGATTATTGTAGTCAAAATTAACCGAAATTGTTTTTAACAAAAAACTTTATTTTAAATACAAATAACAAGATATAAAGAACTTCTTTTGGGGTTTAAAAAGGCAACCATGTTTTGGCCCCGGTAAAATATGATTGCAACATAACCTACCTGAATGTATAAACCAAAAAAAGTAAACACAATTTTTAAAATTGTTTTTACAGCAATGATTTCATATACCTGCTACTTAAACATTTAACTTTAAAAAAAGCTGAAAAATATTACTGTGTCGTGTAAAGTATTTATATTCGCAGCCTATATAACCCCATATACAATAATTAAGAAAACCTTTCGTTAAACAATTTGATAAACGAATGAATATGACAAACCTATTTTCAGGAAAAAATGTGATGATTCTTTTTATAGCTGCGCTTTCTTTAAGCGCCTGTAAAAATGGAGGAATTTTTAGCAAAAAGAAATCCAAATCCTCGGCCACCGGGTGGAATTACGATGACAAAAACATGGGCAACTTTCATGTAGCAAAAGTAAAATATCCTAAAGCTGGCCCGGGCTTAGTTTTTGTACAAGGTGGTTCATTTGTGATGGGCGCCAAAGATGAAGATATAATGGGTGATTGGAATAATGTACCTCGCCGCATCACTGTGCCTTCGTTTTTTATTGATGAAACTGAAGTAGCTAACGTTCATTACAGGGAATACCTGTACTGGCTGGAAAATACATTCTCAAACGATACTAATGTTATGAGAAGGGCATTACCCGATACATTGGTTTGGCGGGAGGAATTGGCATATAACGAGCCATATGTAGAATATTATTTCCGTTTCCCTTCTTACAATTACTACCCGGTTGTAGGTGTTACCTGGCGCCAAGCACATGATTTTTGTATTTGGCGTACAGATAGGGTTAATGAATTAAACCTGATGCAAAAAGGCTACCTGAAAAAAGATGCCGTTAAAAGAGAAATGAAAGGTGCCGGCGCAGAAGGTTCATTCAATACAGAAACTTACCTGATGGCTCCTGATATGATACAGGGAAGGAACAAACCTAAAAAATCTGATTTAAAAGATGTAAATGGCAAACCCCGTGCAAACGTTAGAATGGAAGACGGAATATTAAATATGGGTTATAGGCTGCCAACAGAAGCTGAATGGGAATATGCAGCTTATGGCATGCTGGCTCAAAACCCCGGCCCACGTAAAAGTGAAAAGAAAACTGGTGAAGAATTATTCTCTAATCAGCAAATATATTCATGGAGTAAAAACCCCAATGGCTTGCGTGACAACCGCCGTGGCAGCTGGCAGGGAAAATTCCTGGCCAATTTTAAACGTGGTAGCGGTGATAATATGGGTATTGCCGGTGGCTTAAACGACCGTGCAGCCATTCCCGGTAATGTAAAATCATTTTATCCCAATGCTTTTGGTTTATATAATATGAGTGGTAATGTAAGTGAGTGGGTAGGTGATGTGTATAGGCCAATGACACCAACCGATGGCGAAGACTTTAATTACTACCGTGGAAACAAATTTCAAAAGTATTATAAAAATGCCAGTGGCGAATATGAAAGAGACAGTATGGGCCACCTGAAAAAAGTTGATATTTCTGATGAAGAAGTTAGCAATCGTGCCAACTATCAAAAGAATAATGTAATCAATTATTTGGATGGCGATTCATCAAGCGGCGTTACTTACGGATATGGTATAACTTCATTAATCAATGATGAATCAAGAGTTATTAAAGGTGGTAGCTGGAACGACAGGCCTTACTGGTTATCGCCCGGCACCCGCAGGTTTATGCAGGAAGACCAGGCTTCTAGTACTGTTGGCTTCCGTTGTGCACAAACTTATTTGGGCCCGCCAGAAGGACCAGGTTTTAAAGAAGGTAATATTTTTGGAAAGCGTAAACAAAACTCACGTAAGAAAAAATAATAACCGGCAAAATAGTTATAAAAAACCTCCTGATAATTGGGAGGTTTTTTATTGCAACATATTCTTGTTCTCAATTAATTTTGACACATGCAAATTTCAGAATTATATAAATTGTTTCTACAACATTCATCAATTGAAACCGATACCAGGAAACTTAAACCCGGCGATTTATTTTTTGCATTAAAAGGGCCAAACTACAATGCTAATCATTTTGCTCATCAGGCAATTAATATTGGTGCTGCCTATGCAATTGTGGATGAAGATACTGGCGAGCCAGATGAAAGGATAATAAAAGTAAATGACGTTTTAACTACGTTACAGGCTTTAGCCTTGCATCACCGGGAAAAATTATCGGTGAATAAAGATGGGAAAACTGTGCCTTTTATTGCTATAACAGGTAGTAATGGAAAAACCACTTCTAAAGAGTTGTTATATGCAGTTTTATCAACCACCTATAAAACTTATGCTACCGAAGGTAACCTTAATAACCATATTGGTATTCCATTAACCATACTTAAAATAAAAGATGATGTTGAAATTGCCATTATTGAGATGGGAGCAAATCATTTAAAGGAAATAGAAGGCTATTGTAAGTATGCTATGCCTACACATGGCATTATCACCAATTGTGGTAAAGCCCACCTGGAGGGGTTTGGAGGAATAGAAGGCATAAGAAAAGGCAAAGGTGAATTATTTGATTACCTGAAAAAACATGATGGCACCGTTTTTATCATGAACGATTATGATTATTTAGTAACGATGAGTGCCGGCATTAAAACAATAATTACTTATGGAACCGTTGAAGCAGATGTTACAGGCCATGTAATTGAAAGTTCGGGTTTATTAGAAGCAGGTATAAAAGGCAGCCAGTTGTTACAGTCGATAAAATCTAACTTAGTAGGCGAATATAATTTACCTAACATTTTACTAGCCATTGCCGCAGGCCGGTTTTTTAAAGTGACGGAAGAAAAAATTAAATCTGCCATAGAAAATTATTATCCATCTAACAGCCGATCACAATTAATTTTAAAAGACAGCAACAAGATTATTTTAGATGCTTACAATGCAAACCCCAGCAGTATGAAAGCAGCCATAGAAAATTTTGCACAAATGGATGGCAATGATAAGATCTTGTTTTTAGGTGGTATGAAGGAGTTAGGCCCGGATAGTTTAAAGGAACACCAGTTATTGATTAACCTTGTAAAAAAATTCAGTTGGAAACAGGTGATTTTGGTTGGCAGCGAATTTGATAAAACAACACATCCGTATATCCACTTACAAAATTCTGAAGAAGCAAGGCAATGGTTTACAAATAAGCACATTAAAAATTCAACTATACTTATAAAAGGCTCAAGAAGCACTAAGATGGAAAAAGTGCTGGAATGAATTTGAGATTGCAGATAATACAACGTAAGTTTGCAACCTTTTATTGGAGACTTGTCCGAGTGGTTGAAGGAGCACGCCTGGAAAGTGTGTATAGGGGAAACTCTATCAAGGGTTCGAATCCCTTAGTCTCCGCCAATAATACCCCAATCTGTTTCAAAGCCGCTTAAAACACACTGTCAGAGCGGCTTTCTTATTTTCTCTCCGAAAAGATTTATCAAAAAAAACCAGTTTGCAGGTTAGCAATTCGGTTAGCAGCTAAATTTTGTAAGTTTGCTAACCGAATGCCTGAAACCCTTGTCAGGCTTTAGTTTCATTTTTTCTATCACTACGAATGAAGTAAAAAAGAGCTCTGGTGCCTTTATAATTCGGTTAGCATTTTTTAAAAGTCACCATCATGAGAGCACAACAAACATTTTCAATCCTTTTCTGGATAAACAAAGCCCGTACTAAAAACGGTAAAGCGCCACTATGTGTCAGGATAACCGTTGATGGAAAACGGGCCGAGTTGTCTGCACAAAGAGAAGTACCGGTATTTCTGTGGGATGCCAAGGCCCAGATATTGTCTGGCAAAACCGAGGAAGCGAAGGAAATTAACAATCATATTGCTATTGTAAAAAGTAAACTGTTGAAATGTAGCAGCATACTTGAAGCCCGTAGCGAGGCAGTTACTGCTGAGAAGATTAAAAATGAATATACCGGTGTTACGGAAAAACCCCGGACGTTATTGCCGGTTTTCCGCCAGCACAATGATGATATCTTTACCCTTGTTGGTAATGGTTATGCAAAGGGAACCTGGGTAAAATTCAATACCGTCCTTAAACATACTGAAGCATTCCTGCTTTGGAAATACAGAACTGCAGATATTAACCTCAAAGCATTGAATATTGAATTTTTTGCAGACTTTGAATTTTTCCTCAGGTCACAAAAGAAGATCGACATAAATACTACCACCAAGTACCTCAAAAGTTTAAAAAAGATTGTAACTGAATGTGTCATCAAAAATTGGCTGGACAGGCACCCATTCCTGGGTTACAAATTCAAAATAAAAAATGTTGAAAGGGAGTTTTTGTCCGAACAGGAATTAAATGCTATACAGGAGAAGCATTTTGCAACAGACCGCCTTAACCTTGTTAGGGATATTTTCATTTTCAGTTGTTATACCGGGCTCGCCTATATTGATGTTTCAAACCTTACGCCCAATCATGTCTCCTTTGGTATAGATGGAGAAAAATGGATATTTACCCAACGGCAGAAAACCAAAACTGCATCTCATATCCCCATACTGCCACCGGCAATGGCTATACTAAAAAAATATGCCAGCCATCCCCAAGTAATTAATAAAGAAAAGCTTTTACCGGTACTATCCAATCAGAAGATGAATGCATACCTGAAAGAAATTGCTGATTGCTGTGGTATCACCAAAGAACTTACTTTTCATATTGCCCGTCACACTTTTGCAACAACGGTTACCTTATCAAATGATGTTCCCATAGAAACCGTCAGTAAGATGCTTGGCCATACAAATCTTCGGACAACTCAGCATTATGCAAAAATCATAGATCAAAAAGTGAGTAATGATATGCAGGCCCTCAGGTCTAAATATTCGCATAGTTCGGCTATCAATGACAAAATTAAAATGGCTAACTAGGTTGTAAAAAATGGTAGATCAGAAGCTCCCCTGGGATTTTTTTTGCGCTCTCACTTTCTTATTTTAGCTAAAATGTACCTCTTTTAATTAATGACCATAGCGTAGCTTAAAGTAAGTATCCAGGTCCATTGACGGATATTGTGAGATGATCAGGCAAATAACGGCATAAACCAATATTGATATCACCAGTGTTTTAAGATTATTTTCTTCTTTATATTCCATGTACTAAAGTTAAAACGTAACAATAATCATCGCAACCGTATTACTACGGTGTTTCAATTGAACCTGAACAGAATTCACCCCAAGTCTCCTAATTTTGCAAAATGCAGATACAGATATTAAAATCAAAGATCCACCGTGCCGTCATCACCGAAGCTAATCTCAATTATGTAGGAAGTCTTACACTCGATGAAGACCTCATGGACGCAGCCAACCTCATCGAAAACGAAAAGATCCAGGTAGTGAACGTAAATAATGGCGAACGTCTGGAAACTTATATTATCAAGGGAGCAAGAGGTTCAGGCATTGTTTGCCTCAACGGCCCGGCTGCAAGAAAAGGTGCCGAAGGCGATATCGTGATCGTTATTTCTTATGCCTTAATGGATTTTGAAGAAGCAAAGACTTTTAAGCCAACCATCGTTTTTCCAAAGGATGGTAATAAGTTATAGAGTGGCCAACTCTTCTGTGTATTTAAAGATATTATGCTTTATATCGTATAAATATTTCCTGCTGTAGTGCTGCTATATTTCTTCTGCAGGTTGCCAGTTCCATTAACTTGGTTGGGTCTTTTAAAATGCGGTTTTTGGTAACCAGGTTTTCAGTGACCAGCGCTAAAAGCTCACCCGGTCCTAGTTTTTTTAAATCTTTCATATAGTTAGTAAGGCAAATCTCATGCTAAGTATCGGTATTTATGAATTTAATGAAGAACTGTTTAACCACTAAGGCATTAGATAGGTTAAAAAAAAACAGCGTAATGCTTAAATTGCTTGCGTTATGTACAACTACCAGCAACTCATCAAAGAGTTTAACATTAAATCAATCCCTGAACTTCATAGATTTTTCTTTGAAGAGATAGCCTATGACTGGATGAATGAGTATAAGAAAATGTCGGGTAAACATGGAGTAATTACATTACAGAATTTTTGGGGTTACGCTTTTATTATTGATGATGGTAACCAGTTAAGGGATACAGCCAGGGAGAATGATAAACGGGAGATATTGGAAGGGCGGACGGTGGCAGCTTTTGGAATCTCCAACACAAATATTAATCAAACCAATCGCAAAACCATGCGGTCATGGATTGGAAAAACTTCAAAAGTATTTGCCCCATACGGTCCCAATTACGATAAGGGGCATTTCATTGCTCATGGTTTTGGTGGTCCCATTGATGTTAACTTATTTCCCCAAAGAAGGGATATAAACAGGGGATGGTATGAAGAAGGAAAACCTTACCGCCAGATGGAAAGATATGTGGCTGCCAATCCTGGCACATTCGTTTTCTCCCGGCCAATTTACAATGACCTTTCCTTTTGTCCACAGATGATTGAATTCGGGTATTGTACCACAGATTTGAATTTTACTGTCAGGCAGTTTCCAAACAGGTGAGTAATTTTGATTTCTGCAATACTCAGCAGCTTCCTTGTATTAAATCCTATGATATAAAATATACTTCTTACATCTAAGAGTAATGATCAAATGTCGAAATCACAGTAATACTAAGCTACAAGGTTTAGCCATTGCATCTAAGAGTAGAGATTAAATGCAGAGGTCACAGTAGTACCAACGCTGAACATAGCTGCTTCACACAATCGGGCTGTAATCGATTGTGGGTGTCCTTTTTTCGTTCTTTTTTAGACAGGCAAAAAAGAACAATAAAAATATTTGCCTGCATTGTATTTTAGTACGAGGCAAACAAGAAGGACAGTATAAAATTTGTGAAAATCATCACAATTCATTGGGATTTTTCACTCCCAAAAATTTCATATCCCCAATACTATTTCGTAAATTACTTAAGCAGCATATCCCCGTATATTTTGTCTTAAAATTAGTATCCTCACAAAAATCATTCATGCACTTTGATTAATTTTATATTACTTTGATTGCGCAATGATTGCTTACACTAACTATACCGACAATGAATTAACAACGCTCATTCACAATGGCGATGAGCCTGCATTTTCTGAACTTTACAACCGCTACTGGCTTGAATTGTACGACACCGCTTACATGCGTCTTCGCAATAAAGAACAGGTAGAAGACATCATCCAGGATATATTTGTAAGGCTCTGGATACGACGGGCCGAACTGGAGATTGAGAATCCCCAGGCTTACCTGCATACTGCAGTCCGCTTCAGGGTCCTTAACTACGTTGAAAGGGGGGCGGCCCACGAATCTTTTTTTGAGCCATTCGAAACTATGGCCCATTCGCCATCCAGTGCCGATGAAAGGATACTGGAAAAAGAACTGCTCGACCTGGTGCAGGCTTACATCGAATCATTGCCTGAAAAAAGAAAGCAGATTTTCCTGATGCATGTTAAAGAAAATCTTTCAACAAAAGAGATTGCTGAGCGGTTAAACATTTCTCAAAAGACAGTACAGAACCAGTTGGGTACTACTATGCATGGGTTGCACACCAGGATAGCGCCAATTATCATTGCCATTGCCACTGCTTCAGCTGCGGGAGTGCTGCCGGAGTAGAAGATCAACTGAAAGATAGCTTTACTGGTAACTAATGTACTTTTAGATAAAGATTCCCCGGCCAAATCGGGAAATAAAGTAAACGGCCTCATTATTCAGATACAGCCACACTAAACTTCAATTCTATCCAATTTATCCTTAGCATAAAAAAATCTTTAAAAAATTATTATCATTTTTTGGGAGTTTCTGTTTTGTATGTGACATATATCAAAGCAATTGAGTATGCCCGGTAGAAAAAAAGAACTGATTAATTTAATTAAAAAGTACCGTTTGGGTAAAGCTAGCCCGCAGGAAGTGGACTTTTTGGAGAAGTATTATCAGTATTTCGATAAGGAGGAAAAGATATCTCAGACCTATTCTGAAACTGAAAAGACAAACCTGGGTAAAAAAATATTTTCTGCAATTCAATCCCGAAAAAATCTGGCACCTGTAATTCCTGTTCATAGGCGCAGGTGGTTCCGCGTAGCTGCAGCTTCGGTCCTTTTATTTTTCGCCGGCAGTGTTTATTTTATTTTAAGACATTCCAATGAAAACCTCATTACCAAAACTGAACCACAAGAAATAAGATTTAAAAATGATGTTGCAGCGCCAGCCAGTACAAAGGCAACAATTACACTGGCCGATGGAAAGGTTGTACCCATTGATAGCCTGACAACACTTTCACAAAATGGAGTCGATCTTACTAAAACAGTAGACGGTAAAATTATTTATTCTGCTGGCTCCTCTCCTTTAGGAGAGGCGGGGGTGAAGTATAACACGCTCAGTAACCCCCGTGGCAGTAAGGTAATTGATATGCAATTATCAGATGGTTCTCATGTGTGGCTGAATGCCGGTTCCTCCGTAACCTACCCGGTTGCATTTATTGGAAATGAAAGAAAAGTGACAATAACTGGGGAGGCCTATTTTGAAGTGAAGCATCTCATCCAAGGTAATATTCCTTTTAGTGTTGAAGCGAATGGGGTAATAACAGAAGTTCTTGGAACGCATTTTAATGTGAATGGCTATAGCGATGAGGCAAATGTAAAAGTGACTTTGTTAGAAGGTTCTGTGAAAGTCAGCAAAGGAAATGCAATCGGCCTGTTGAAACCTGGCCAACAGGCACAGGTATCAAATGATGTGAAAATAATTAGTAGCGTTGACATTGAAGAAGTAATGGCGTGGAAGGATGGTGTTTTTAAATTTAAAGAGGCCACCATTGAAATGTTGATGAGGCAAATTGAAAAATGGTATGATGTAGATATAAATTACGAGGGTAAAGTGAGCAGCCATTTTGTAGTAACTATACCAAGAACTGTGAACATGAGCAACGTGTTTAAGATATTGGAAGAAACCGGCGGTGTTCATTTCAAAATTGATGGCAGGAAGGTGACGGTGATGCCGTAAAGAATAATTAAGAATGGGGAGTGCTATACTTCGCAAACTAAATGAATGACGGAATAAAATAAGGTTTACTGTTAATCTAAATAAAAACAGGGAAGTGTTTAGACCACCCCCCTGCAAGTAGTTCAGGTTAACCCATAAATACAATTGTTGAGAACTGCTTATTGTTTAACCCAAACTAAAAACAAAGTTATGAATTTAAAAGTTCTTTGTTCCTGGCGAATGCCGGGATTACCAAAACCTTTGCAAAGGATCATGAAACTTACAACAATTTTTATCCTGGCTGCGACATTGCAGGTGAGTGCTAAAGGGTACTCACAGAAGGTTACCCTATCTGTGAAAGATGTACCTATAGAAAATGTTTTTAAGGAAATTGAAAAACAAACGGGTTATTATTTTGCCTACACACGTGAACTGATACAAAGTATTGGTCCCGTAAGCCTGGATGTTAAGGATGCAACACTAAAAGATGTGCTGGATCAGTGCATAAAGGGTCAACCATTAAGCTATACTATTACTGCTAAAGTTATATCTGTTAAGTTTGATGCAGCTAAAATTGATTTAACAAAAGTATTGCCAGCCCCTCCTATTGATGTGAAAGGAAAGATAGTGAATGAAAATGGAGAGCCGGTAGAAGGTGCTACTGTATTAGTAAAAGGAAATAAAACCAAGGGGACCAGCTCGGACTCCAATGGCTATTTTGAATTGAAAGGAGTTGATGAAAATGCAACATTGGTTATTACTGGCGTAAATATTGAAACACGAGAAATAAAAATAAATAGTAAAACAGAATTGGTAATAACCACCAAAACTGTAGAGAAGCCGCTTGAAGAAACTATAATTAAAGGATATTACACAACCAGCAAAAGATTTAACACTGGCTCAGTAGATAAATTATCCCAGAGCGATATTAACAAGCAGCCTGTTTCCAATCCACTTGCAACTTTGCAGGGAAGAATTCCAGGATTATTTATTACACAGGGGAATGGTCTACCTGGTTCTTCTTTCTCTGTTTTGATACGAGGAAGAAACTCTATACAGCAAGGTACCGAACCTCTTTTCATCATAGACGGGGTACCTTTCAATACGGATCGTCAAACACAACGTAGCCAGATCGCAGCCAATAATCCGTTCAACCTTATTAACCCCTTAGATATTGAAAGTATTGAAGTATTGAAAGATGCAGAAGCTACTGCTATTTATGGCTCCCGTGGTGCTAACGGTGTCATACTTATTACAACAAAAAAAGGTAATGCAGGCGTTCCAAAATTGGAGTTAAACATATCAACTGGTTTTGGCAGAGCTCAATCATTAGCTGATTTTATGACAACAGAACAATATATAAAAATGCGAAGGGAGGCCTTACAAAACGATGGTATAATGCCATCAAATGCCAATGCTCCGGACCTGTTGTTATGGGACACTACAAGATATACGAATTTTAAAAGCCTACTAACTGGAGGCACAGCACGCACTAATAAGGTGAATATTAAGCTCTCTGGTGGTAGTAGACAAACACTCTTTACTTTTAGCACAGCCTATTACGATGAGTCAACAGTGTTTCCAGGTTCTTGGGGTGAAAAAAAATTAACATTTAATTTAAATATCAACCATACCTCTGAAGATAAAAAGCTGACAACACAATTTTCTTCAAGTTATTCGACTGATAAAAGCTCACTTGGGCAAGGAGACCCAACAAATTTTATCAGCCTTCCGCCTAATACCCCTGAGTTGTACGATTCTATCGGTCGGTTGAACTGGCGAAAAAATAATGCATTTTTTAATAACCCAATGGCACTTTTATTAAAAACATATGAAAACCGCTCAGAATGGTTAAATGGTAATTTTATTGTTGGTTATAAATTTTTGCCTTCACTCACTGCCCGAATAAATGCGGGATACAATATTCAACGATTAAAAGAAACTTCTCTTACACCAATTGCAGCGCAAGATCCTGCTAGTAATCCGAAGGGCAGTTCAAGTTTTGGTGATAGTTATATAAGTAATTGGATTATAGAACCACAACTTGAGTACAATACTTCCTTCCATAAAAAAGGTAACATTACTCTGCAACTTGGCAATAGTTATCAATCCAAAAGCACAAACAGCACAATTACTGATGCCAGTGGCTATATTAATGATGAACTGATTCATTCTACTGTTGGTGCTACATCCATCACGACTGCGATAAATTCATCTCAATACAAATATTCTGGCTTTTTTGCTCGCCTTTCAGTCAATTGGCAAAAGCGATATTTGCTTAACTTGACTGGTCGTCGTGACGGATCATCAAGATTTGGATTGAATAAAAGGTTTTCCAATTTCGGAGCAGCTGCATTTGGTTGGATTTTTTCTGAAGAAGCATTTATGAAGAAGGGGCCACTTGGTCTTAGTTATGGTAAACTGCGAGTAAGCTACGGTAGTGTGGGAAATGATCAGATTGGCGATTATATGTATCTCGACACCTGGAGTGGTACAAGTTTTCCTTACCAGGGTACTCCGGGAATTCGGCCTACACGTTTACAGAATGACAATTATCATTGGGAGCATAAGTCAAATCTGGAGTTAGCTTTGGAAACCGGATTTTTTCAGGACAGGTTACTATTCAATGTAAATTATTTTCGAAGTCGGAGCAATGATCAGCTAATTAATTATTTGTTGCCAGGGCAAACTGGATTTGGTAGTATCCTCCAAAATTTTCCTGCTGTTGTACAAAATGTAGGTACTGAGATAAGTATTAATTATAAGATAATACAACAAAAATATTTTTCATGGTCTTGCACTTTTAACCTTACGTTTCAGAAAAACAAACTATTGTCCTTTCCCGGAATCGAAAAAACTTCCTATGCTAGCTCTTATATGGTTGGTAGTCCGTTAGCACTTTTCCGTGGTTATTCTTATAATGGTATTAATTCTACAACTGGTAATTATCAATTCAATGATTTGAATCAGGATGGAGTTGTTAATACATTGGATCAATATTTCGTAGGAACTAGGGACCCTAAATACTATGGTGGTTGGCAGCACGAATTTAATTATAAAGGTTTTCAATTAACATTCTTTTTCAATTTCGTGAAACAAAAAGGACTTGATGTGCTGGCGGGGAATTTCGCAGGTACGAGAACCAATATGCCTGTCGAACTCCTAAACAGGTGGCAAAAAGCAGGTGACAATGCGATCTATCAGCGCTATTCTACAGGATCTGCTTTAGCATTCGCTTCACAAGTAAGATCTTCTGATGTTGCACTGGTGGATGCTTCATATATCAAGTTAAGAAATGCAACAATTAGTTATCTCCTGCCTAAAACGATCTGCCAACGATTGCATATTAAAGGAGTGCAGTTTTTTGTGCAGGGACAAAACCTCTTGACTTTAACTCGATATAAAGGATCTGATCCTGAAGTACAGAGTCTAACGACACTTCCACCTCTTCGCATAATTAACACTGGCATTACGATCACCTTTTAAATTATTTATTATGTATCATCAATTAAAATATTTTATTGCCACTTCAATGATATATTGCTTGATTTCATCTTGTTCCAAATCAATAGAAGTCGACCCTCCCGTAAATCAAATAATTAGTTCGGAAGTTTTTAAAAGCGATTCTACTGCTAAGTCCGCTGTTTTGGGTATTTACAGTGAAATGATGCGGACAACAGGACAATTTTGTAATGGACAAACAACTTTATATGCTGGATTATCGGCTAATGAGTTATACTTTTTTACACCTGATGCAAAACAAGAATTTGTAAACAATGAAATAGGTATTAACAATCATTCAATTCTGGCCGGTAATTTCTGGAATGTAGCATATAAGTATATTTATACCACAAATCTTTGTCTAGAACGGCTACAAACTTCTACTATTACCCCTTCGCTGAAGGCTTCTCTTACCGGTGAGGTGCTATTCCTTCGATCATTTTGTTATTTTTATTTAATAAATCTGTTTGGGGATGTACCGTTGGTATTAACAACCGATTATGAGAAAAATGCTATAATGCCACGTACAGAGATTGCGCAGGTCTATGCACAATTAATAGATGATCTGACACAAGCTGTTACAGTTCTTCCTACGGCTTATTCATCAACAGACCGGGCAAGAGTAAATAAATGGGCTGCAAAAGCATTGCTTGCACGAATCTATTTATACCAAAAGAATTGGGCAAAAGCAGAAGAAAATGCTTCAGATGTTATTAACTCTGGAATGTACTTGTTGCCGTCTTTATCAAATGTATTCTTAAAAAATAGTACAGAAACACTATTGCAGCTTCAACCAGTAAACACAGTTTGGAATACCTGGGAAGGAAGAGAAATTATACCTGCATCTGTGAATGAAACACCCAAATACCTATTAACACCCCGTATGTATCTTTCTTTCGAGGCAAATGATAACAGAAAAACAACATGGGTCGGCATCAGGACTTTTGCCGGGCAACTAGTTCAATACCCAGCTAAATATAAAGTTTATGGCAATGGAGCGCCCATTACAGAATATTATATTCTTCTTCGACTTGCAGAACAATACCTAATTCGTGCAGAAGCGAGAGCAAATAATAACGATATAAGTAATGGTCTTTCAGACCTCAATATTATTCGCCAAAGGGCAGGGCTAAGTCCGGCAATCGCCGGAAACACCGCCGAGTTGTTAACTCTTATTGAACAAGAGCGGCAAGTAGAATTATTTGCAGAATGGGGTAATCGCTGGTTTGATCTAAAACGTACAGGAAGAATAAACGGAGTTATGCAATCTATCAATCCTTCGACTTGGCAACCTACAGATGCACTTTACCCAATTCCATCGGGAGAAATTCTTTTGAATCCTTTTTTAACTCAAAATCCGGGTTACTGATAATGCGATATAAAAAAGTTAGAAGTCAACTATGTTTTTTACTGCTATTGTCTTGCGTTGTTGTTAACGTAGTAGCACAAACCAATCACATTAAACCATTGAAGCGAGGTGATTCGTTTTCAACATTAGTTCTTACTGATAGGAATAACAAACAAGTAGAACTAACTATTGACACAGGAAAGCTATTGTTGCTTGATTTCTGGAATGTCCATTGCGGAGCTTGTATCACTGCCATGCCTAAATTGGATTCATTAAAGCAGATAATGGGAGACACCTTGAAAATAGTTTCTGTAACTACTGATTCTGAGGAAAAAGTAGCGCAATTATTTCGCAAATTGAAGTTGAAGCATCCTTCTTTTCCTATGATTGTTGGCGACAGTATTCTTTCTCGGCTATTTCCACATGAAGGTGATCCATATTATATCTGGATCACGGGTGGAAGGATTGCATATATAAGTAATGGCTGGAGTCTTACATATGATAATATTAAAAGCATGCTGGCCGGGAATCGTTTGAATTTGACCCAGCGGCTCCCATTGCCGGAAGGCTATACGTCAACCAGTCAATTATTAACCCAGTCTTTAGTGGAATTGGAAGAATATTCTCTCCTTTTAACTGGATTGGACAATTATCATATTGGCGGTTCAATTCATACGCTGATTGATTCGATCTATGACGAACCGTATTTTTTAAAGGCAATTAATCAATCCAGGCTTCAATTAATTATCAAAGCCTACTGGAACGAAATATTCAGTTTTGAGACTAGACATTATCTTAATCCTAATCGTTTTATTGTGGTAGACAGCAGTGCTAAAGACTTAATGTTCTCAAACAACAATCAAGACCAGGATGATTGGCGTAGAAAGAACCTATTCAGCTATGAAGTGAAGGTAAATCTTGCGGGGGGAAATAACTTGTATAAAAGGATGAGGGAAGATGTTACTCGATTTTTTCCTTATGATGTCGTCTTTGAGACAAAGCTATTGCCTTCATTGGTGCTGGAAGTTTCAGATTCGACGTTGTTTAACAAAATAAAAGCTCCGAGCTTTGGTAGTTCCCGTCTTGATTGGAAGACTACTACCATTGAAGTCAGAAACCTTTCTCTGAATAACTCGATTGTGCAACTGATTAGTGAATCACAGTTCCATTCCAATGGTCCTTTATGCATCAATAACACTGGTTATGAAGGAAAAATTAATATGATACTTCCCTTATCATTATTTAATGATCTCGACATATTGCAAAAAAGTCTTTCAGGTTATGGATTAAAACTTGTTCAAAAAAACTTTCCTGTTAAAACAATCGTAATCAAAAAAAGATAAGGCTAAATAATACAATAAAGAAATGAGAATTGGATTATCGTTACTGTTGAGGATTGTTGTACTGTTACCGAGTTTTGGTTGCAGAGTTAGCCAACCAGTTGCAGGTACAGCAAAAGTAGAAACAATACAGAGTTGGGAGGTTGTTGTTAAATTCTTTGAGGATGGAAATGCGATTGATAAAATTAATAAAGTAATTGATGCTGTTTCCAGGATTGGCTTAAATATTTCGAAGATGGAACAAATTTTTTTGTCAAGCGATAAGCTGGAAATCAGAATATCCATTAGAAACTGTGATGGGCGAATTGCAAATAAGCTAGAACTCCAACTCAGAAGTGTAATGAAAATTGAATATTTTTTTATAAGAATGATATGATTATGTGAAGTTGAAAGAATATAATTTTCTCATGCGACCTTAAAATCATATATCCAAGGAAGGTGTTTCTATTTCTACCTCATACATTTAAGGTAAGGGAGGCCGCAAGGCTAAAGTTTGTTTCCCTCTTTTTTTGAATTATGAAGGATGAATGAGATTGCTTCACTACATAAATCGGGATCGCAACAATGGTTTTCTCATAAGCAATGGAAATATAAAGTTAGTTTGGTAAGAGGTAGGGCTTCAAAATCAGGGAAGGTTACACAAGCAAGAAAATGCAAAATCTTAAAATAAAATAATTATAAATAGACCATTTATCTGTTAGAATCGTCTTATCCTTTATTAACAAAAATATAATATGCGGAAAATAGCATGGTTGGTTGTGATAATAATTACAAATTGTGTATGCCAGGCTCAAATACCTGTGAGCTGGAAGTATGTGTCAAAAAAAGTCTCAGATAAAACATTTGAGGTGCATATTACCGCTACAATACAGCGTGGCTGGCATTTATATTCGCAAACTCAGCCAGCTGATGCCATTGCAGTGCCTACTAGCATTAAGTTCAATGTTCATCCCTTAATAAAATTAAATGGTAAGCCTAAGGAAACAGGGACACTTGAAAAATATACAGAACGCAGCCTTGGTATTGAGCAATGGCAGTACTCAAACAAAGTTGAATTTGTGCAAACCGTTACTTTAAAGTCTAACGTGAAGACAACTATTAAGGGTAATATAGAATACCAGGCATGTACTGATGAAAAGTGTTTACCACCCAAGGTTGTACTGTTTAGTGTGAGGTTGGAATAACCTCATCCCAATCCTCTCCTTAAGGAAAGGGGGATAAAGAAGCTTGAACCGAGTAGATTTTTCTCATGCTGTTGGTATACAGCGGTTGTAAGGGGGATGTTTCCACATCGCCCCTGATTTTGAAATGGTTTTTAAATGAAAAATACGATTGATATTTTTCTCATGTGATAAGCAACACGACGGGGGTAGTTTCCACCACTCCCAGGGTTTTAACTTTGATGGTAGAGCGGAGCCGGGGGTAAGAGCCCGGCATCTTCTCACTCCTGAACTATATTCATTCCCTTGCGGGGACATTATAGCTGGATAGGTGAATGGCAGTAGTTAGTTTTTCATAAATGCCGGTAACGGCTGAGTTTTGTTTGCTGTAAAGCAATCCAGTTTTGGGAAGGGGAAGTTGATACCTGAGAGTCAGGCAACTTCCCCTTGATTTAAATTTTAACTGTATTTAAAGATCATGCGAGTTCAACCTGAACAATTATATGCTGAAATGATGCAGGCCATTGCTGAAAAGCACATGCAACCTAATAAAACTGATATGGTTGAAAGCTGCTTCTGGATTGCCAGCAAGTACTGGGAACTGCTGAAAAAGAATATAGACAAATCGTTTTTTGAATACGAAGGAAAGGAGATTAATTTTTTCAGGAATATCAAACCGAAATTCACAAGCCAGATTCAATTTTATACAATGTTAGCCGAAGTAATGTTGTTTGTACCGGAAGAATCAGATCTGCAATTGTTGTTTTGGAAGAACGAACAAAAGCGGTACCGGAGGTTTTGCGAACGCAATAAGGAATTTGTAGAGTATTACGAAAGCAGGTCGTTTTACCTGGATAGTATATATTTTATAAGAGTAAAACCGGATTGGGTGCCTCCGCAACAACTTGCTTCCTACGATTCGGATAAAAAATTTTGTTCAAGCCACGATCACCTGGTAAGAGGATTGCTGGCGCATAAACTGTACTTTGAGTATGTGAAAGAAAAATTGAGCCTGATCAGCAAGACGCAATAAATGAAGCATCAGTCTATTTACGTTGTTGTGAAGAATGATAATTACCAACATTAGCAAACAGAGCCATGCAAAATCAAAAGGTCATCAGCAGGGCGATTATTAAGGCGGAAGAAAATGAAAGGAACCGGCTGGCTGCCGAATTGCATGACAATGTAAACCAGTTATTGGTAAGTGCCAGGCTCTATATAGGGCTCGAACGGAAAAAGCAAAATACTGATGCTGAATTTTTGGATAGGGCTGATGAACAATTGGGTATGGCCATTGAAGAAATAAGGGAACTTACCCGGAAACTTTCAACAGCAATGATAACCGACCATGGCTTATTGAAAAGTGTCGCTGATATTCAAGGGAATTTGCAGCAGCTGAAGAATATCAGGCTTACAATTAGGATGGACGAAAAAGCGGTTGAAAAATTATCGGCAGAACAGGTTTTGATGGTTTACCGGATCATACAGGAACAGACCAACAACATCCTCAAGTATTCCGGAACAAAGACGGCCGCAGTCAGCCTTCTGGAAAAGAAGAATAATATTGAGCTGGTCATCTGTGACAAAGGGATCGGTTTTGATAAAACAGAACCCAAATCAAATGGAATAGGATTTACGAACATGCTTAACAGGGTAAAGGCATTTAACGGCAAAATGAAACTGGTCACTTCACCGGGTAAAGGCTGCAAACTTGTTATCACATTCCCACTAAGTGCAATCTAATCCTTTCCCTTTGTCATGCTGAGCCTGCCTGCCGGTAGGCAGGGTACTGAGCATCTAATCCTTCTGAATCATGTACTCATTAAATAAATTGAACTGTAATAATCCTAAGAGTAGAATTACCAATGCTGAAGCCACAGTAGTACAATAGCTAAATCAAGGCCCCCCTGAAATCGGGCCGTCATCGATTTCAGGTGCCCTTTTTTGTAACTTTTTTGGGCAAGCAAAAAAGTTAATAAAACAATCAGTAACCATAAGAATTAAAAGTGGTTAAAAAAAAGTACAAAAACATTTGACACCCAAATGACAATAATAACTATTTACAAAAACATCTTTGCAAACCCAAAAAATCAACCAATGAAATCAAAGTGCTTACTGGCTTTTTCAATTATTACATTATCCGCATCCGCCCAGCAAAAAGAAATAAATTTAGACCCTGTCACAATTTCAACATCCCTCAAACCAATTCCTGTATCCAGGTCAGGGAGGAACATAACAACCATTTCAGGAGATTACTTCGATAAACTGCCTGTTTACTCTATAGACGAACTTTTAAGATACCTGCCCGGAGTTGAAGTACAGATGCGTGGCCCTGCCGGTTCACAATCCGATATTGTATTAAGAGGGGGAACATTCCAGCAGGTACTGGTAATCCTGGACGGATTAAGATTGAATGATCCCAACACCGGCCACTTCAATAGTTATATTCCCATTGCACCTGCAGAGATCGAAAAAGTAGAAATCCTGAAAGGCGCTGCTTCTGCCATTTATGGCTCCGATGCAGTTGGAGGGGTTATACTGGTTACCACAAAAACCTTTGCAGCAAAGCAGGGGAAAACTAAAAAACAATTCGGCCTCCAGGGCACAGGCGGCCAATATGGACTCTGGTTAATAAATTCAGGAGGATTATATCAAAATAGAAATACAGCTATAGCCGGCGGCTTTCTTTCTAATAACAGTACCGGGCAATTGCAACGGGGAACAAGAGGATACTTTAACAACAATACCGTTTCCATATCTGCATCACATCATTTCAATAAAAACTGGCAACTCTCACTAAGGTCTGCCTATGATTCAAGAGATTTCGCCGTACAGAATTTCTATACCACTTATATTTCCGATACAGCAAAAGAAAAAGTGCAGTCTTTCTGGAACCAGTTAAACCTCACTTTTCAAAAGGCAAAGAACAGGTTCATACTCGATGCAGGGTACAAAAATGTAAAGGATCAGTACGCATACAATACAGGTTCAACGCCAAATAAGAACATATCAGAACTGGTACAGTTCACTTCCCGGTATGAGCATGATTTTTCAAAACATACAGGATTAACAACCGGCATACAATTCCAAAACAAACGGATAAGGTCCAATGACCGGGGAGATCATAATCTCTCTCAGTATGCAGCCTTCATCATCCTCAACCAGGACTTTGCAGAGAAACTATTTCTAACACCCGCCATACGGGTAGACCATACAGAGCAAAGCGGAACACAGTTTGTGCCACAGATGAATCTTTCTTACAAAATAAAAAACATTCAGTTAAGGGCAGGTGCCGGTAAAACCATCCGGGAAGCCAATTTCACAGAGCAGTATAATAATTATAATAAGGCACTCGTAACAAGCGGTAGCATTGGAAATCCGGGTCTGCAGGCAGAGTGTTCCTTCAGTTACGAAGCAGGCATAGATTTCTTTTTAAAGAATATGCTCAAAATTTCATCAGGCTTTTTCCGCCGGGAGCAATCCAGGTTAATAGATTGGGTAACTACACCCTACAGCCAGATGCCAAGAAAGGAAAACCTCTCACCTGCAGGAACCTATGCATTGGCTACGAACATAGCAAGTGTAAATACCAGTGGTTTTGAAACAGATTTACAGTTTCAGAGATCATTACCGCATCAGCAAAGAGTAATGGCAAACACTGGCTTCCTCTGGTTGGACAGTAAAACTACAAATGGTATCCAGTCATTTTACATTTCATCCCATGCAAAATTCCTGGTCAACTTTAATGCAGAATACAGTAACAAAAGATTTTCTCTCAGTGCCAGCGGAATTTATAAAAACCGCAAACCACAGGAAGCCGCAGCCATCAATGCTCAAGAGGATGCCAATTGTTTTATGTTGAATACAAAACTGGCAGTCTTTTTATGGCACCAGAAATTAAGCCTTTTCATGGAACTGGATAATGTATTTGATAATACCTGCGGCGATCTGTTGGGCGCCCAATTACCCGGCCGTTGGTTCATGTCCGGCCTCAAATTTCAATTTGAAAAATAATAACCTTGTCACACTGAGCCTGTCGAAGTGCGACAAACGAAATCACTTTTAGTACTGTCATGCTGACGAAGGAAGCATCTGATCTACTAAGATCAAAGAATGCTTAAATAGATTGTACTGCTTGAAACCTAAGAATAGAATTCCAAATGTCGAAGCTACAGTAGCACATCAGTTGAACATAGCTGCTTCCGAAATCGGGCTGTAATCGATTTCGGGGCCCTTTTTTTGGTTACTTTTTTTGGGCAAGCAAAAAAAGTGACAAAAGAACAGCAGAATTTTTAAGAAAAAAGAAAAAGAAAATAAATCAATCCTTCGGCACCCCAAATGTCTGAAACGCAATCCCCTTCTCCATTTTAAAATACTCATACCCAAGTATGCAATTTAAAATAGTAGCATTCCTGTATGGCCCCATACCAAGGTCAGGCGCATTGAACCCATGACTGTAAAGGTCCATATTCTGAACAAAAATATCCTCATTGGCATTGATCGAATAATTCTTCTTGATATCATATTGCATCTTACTATCCAGCTTCAGGACACCCTCTGCAGATTCCACCATAAAAGGAAGATGATGCCGGTAACCCGTTGCAAGTATAACAGCATTAGCGCTGACCTTAAAACTTTTCTCCAGTTCCGTATGCAAAAACCCGAGGTTAATTTATCATCATCCTGTTTCAACCTGTGCAGCTCACAATTTGAAAACAGTCCGGGTTTATAACCGGCAGTTTCAAATTGCAGGTCATAAAGACGGTCATAGATTGCATTGATAAGAGAAAAATTAATTCCTTTATAGAGCATATCCTGCTTTCTAAGGGTCAACGTTTTTTGTTTTTCACTCAACCCAAAAAAATGATCAATATAATCAGGTGAGGTCATTTCCAGGCTCAGCTTGCTGTATTCCATAGGGAAGAAACGATCACTACGGGTAAACCATTTAACTTCCCTATCCATAGCAGAATCATTCAGTAGATCAAAAAATATTTCCGCAGCGCTTTGTCCGGACCCGACAATACAAACCGATTGTTTATTTAAAAGCGCTTCTCTTTTTTTTAAATAATCAGCCGAATGAAAAACCATTGGATGTTTAACAGTTGCTGCACATTCCGGCACTGCCGGCACCGTTCCCACACCAATGACAATAAACTTCCCCAGCAACAGGTCAAAACTGCCGGTTTTCATATCCTTTACAATCACTTCATACAATTGGGTGATTGTATTAAAATGAACCATCTCACAGCAATACCCAAAATGAAGCGAGGGCAATTGTCCGCATACCCACCTGCAGTAATCATTATATTCTTTCCGGCTTATAAAATTATTCTCATGGATGGCAAAACGGAAAAGTCTTTTCTTATGCTTCAGGTAATTCAGGAAACTGTATTTACTCATTGGATCGGCCAGTGTCACCAGGTCAGCATAAAACGGAACCTGCAGATGTGCTCCTGGGATCATCATACCGGGGTGCCAGTTAAAATCCGGTTCTTTATCAACAAAAGCACATTGCAGGTTCTCAATCCCATCCGCCAGCGCCGCCAATCCCAAATTGAACGGCCCTATCCCAATCCCGACAATATCATATACCTTTTTCGTATCCATTAAAGTCTAAATTTTAAAGTTTGTTCAAATAGAAAACCAATTCGTTTCTGTCATGCTGAGGCACGAAGCATCTCATGAGGTCAGGAACTATCAGTGTCTATTAAAAAGTTGAACTGATTGCACCTAAGAGTAGAGAACAAATGTCGAAGCCACAGTAGTACCAAAGCCAAATCAGGGAACCATCCGACAAAGGGGATGTAATCCTTTGTCGGGCTCTTTTTTTGTTACTTTTTTGGAGAAGCAAAAAAGTAAAAGAAAGAAATTATGAAGGCCTCATTTTATCTATAATGTACACGATCCCCAGAACATTGAATGTAAGAAGAGCCATCAACCCCACAGAACCATAAAATCCAATGGTCTGGAACCCAAATACTGGTAACAACCAGAAAATAAAAATCCACTGGACAAAATAAATAAGCGTTATATGCTTACTCAGCCAGCACAGTAGTTCAAAAAACCTGTTGTATGGAATCCACTTGCTAAGCAGTTGCCAGGCATACAACCATACCAGCACAATCAGCAAATGAAAGAATGTATCAACAGGCCCTGTCCTGTAAAATGAAACCTCATTTGTAGAATGAAGAAAATAGAAAATGATGATACCGGTGCAACCGGCCAGGATAGATACCAGCCATAATTTCGGCAACCGGAATTTAATTCTGTTTTTGATAAAGCTACCCAGGTAAACCCCAAACACAGGATAAACCAGCCATGGGAACAACGGAAAGAAGACCCGGGGAGGCTGGCCACCTGCCAGTTGCATTAAATGATCACTAATCCCGAAACCGGTTTTTATATCCCAAAAAATCGGCGAGATGAAACAGATCACAATAGCAAAAAGAAAATACAGAAACCGGTATTTAAATAGCGTATTGCAAAGCAGTAATACAATTAATGAAATACCGGCAAGCTGCAGGATGTCACCGGTAAGAGCAAGCTGCAAAAATCCACTTGCGTTATTGGCTACTTCAAGCCAATGCATCAAACTGTCCGGCATCAATCCGAATAATACCGGCAGACCGAATTTCAAAACATTTAGTAAATACCCGATGGTAAGTATTACAAATGACCTTTTCAATACTTGGGCGGTACTTTTTTTATTACCAAGGGCAAAAGACACACCCATTAGCAACATGAAAAGTTGAGCCCCTGGGCCTTCACTAACAAACCTGAATATCCAACCCAGCCACGATTCCTGTACCGCTGGTTTGCTTAAAAGTAACATGGTATGCACCGGTGCAATAAACATCACCGTAAAACCCCTTGCCAGGTCAAGACTTAAAATTCTTTCTTTCATAAAATAATTCTCTTTAAAAAGTTAAATGCAGCTATAAAAATGTGAGCTCCGGGTTCCCCCTTTAGGGGGCGGAGGGGGTTTGAGGTCTGTGCTTGAGGTACACATCCGCCCTCTTATAACTCATCTCTACCGTCTTTATCTTTACAAAACCACACTTTTCAAGAAGCTCAATTGATTTCTTATTATTCACATCCGGTTCCGCATACATTCTTTTAGCTTCAGGGAAGCTGAAATAATAATTGAGGAATGATTTTACGATAGCAGTTGTCAGGCCATGAACAGGTACTTTGTTTGGCGACATCAATAGATGAAATCCGCAGTCATGATCTTCATGTCCGATATGCGCTTTCAGTTCATCAGCAAAAACAGAGTAAACATCAAACTGGCAAACCAGTTTGGCATTAAAGAAACCCGTAAAAGAATGAGAGTAAGGATTAAATTCCATGCATTGATACATAGCATAGAACTGGCTGAACTGTCCGTTCATCTGCCAGTATTGCTGGGTATAGTCCATATTCACCCAATTATGAATAACCGGAAGTTCGGTTTTAAGGTTAAGCGATTTAAAGGAGATAGTGCCATTAATGCCATCAACGAATTCAGAAAAGACTATTTCGTCATTTGTTTTAGTTGGTTTACAGAAGAGATGAGGAGCTTTTTTAGTTAGCATGAGGTGACTTTTTGGTTCGCCTGCAAATTATACCCACCCCCTCCCGAAAGTTTTCTGATAATCGGATACTGTTTTATGCAATCAGGATTAAATGCTATTGTCATCCTCCGCTTCTGTCATGCTGAGGTACGACCTGTCCCGATAATTTCGGGAAGCATCTCTCATACTCTTCGTATAGAATGATACATGAAACAATTGAGCTGACCGAAACTAGGAGTAGTGAACAAATGTCGAAGCCACAGTAGTACAACAGTCGAACATAGCTGCATCCGACAAAGGGGCTGTAATCCTTTGTCGGGCTCCTTTTTTCGTTCTTTTTTGGAGAAGCAAAAAAGAACAATAAAACCAGTAGCCTCTTCCAAAATAATCTTGACAACAAAAAGTCAAATAAGCAATTCTCCGCAAAAGAGAAACCCCAAACGAGAAACCAGTAACGAGAAATAAAAAACAACTAATTCTCAACCCCTAAATAAAAATGCATGGAATTCAAAATCATCGCACCCGGCGGCAACGAAATAGAGATCGTTCCTGAATTACCAGTTCAACTGAAAAAAGAAACCCTGCCATTTACTGAAACCATCATCGGCAAAGCCGAATTCGGGAAAATGGTTTTCCGTAATTACAAAGGCGACGGCTTCTGTATCTGGTACAGCAATTATTTGATAAAACATGATACGGAAATAAAAGGCCGTGCCGATATGATGGTACTGGAGCTGCATATTCAATTTCAGAATCAGTTCGTCATAGATTGGGACCAGGTAGGAAAGAATGATCTCCGGCCATTTCAATTCAATCTCACGTACACGCCATTTGTAAATAATTGGGCAAAATTCATGGCAGGAAGGGATTGCCATACATTTGATATTCATTTCACAAAGGAATATTTGCAGCAATTGGCGCCGTCATTTCCGCTGTTGAGTAAATTTCTTGATCAGGTAGAAAAGGGGCAACCTGGTAACCTTTCGGAGATTGACCATTTTCTTTCACCGGATATGATCATCCTGGTTAACCAATTGCTGAGCTGTTCATTTAAAAAAGATGTAGCAAAATTTTATATCGAAGCCAAAGTGATGGAATTATTGATATTAGCCATGGATCATATTTCTGGCAATCATATATTAGCACCAATCAAATTAAGCGCCTATGATATTGAAAGGTTGTACGAAGCGAAGAAAATACTATTAAGCGATTTTGAGAATAAAATATCATTATTGCAGTTGGCACGGAAGGTGGGCATCAATGATTTCAAATTAAAGAAAGGATTTAAACACCTGTTTGGATCCACGGTATTCGATTTCCAGCAGTCTGCAAAAATGGAAATCGCAATGAGGGAATTAAAGGAGACCAATAAGCCGGTTGAAGAAATTGCCTATTCAATCGGGTACGACTTTGTTTCAAATTTCAATGTCGCCTTTAAAAAGCACTTTGGTTTTTCTCCAGGCTATTTGCGCAGAAAATAGGTTAAATTTGTTGTTATTTCTCTCTGAATATTCTCGAACAAAAAAACTCTGATATATGCCAAATGTTACATACTATTTGGGTGCTGGAGCCAGCATTGAATCCCTACCTCTATACACTTCGTTTCAGGAAAGATTAAAGGTGTTTCGGGACTATGTTTATCATTTCTCTTTAAGGTATCACGGGCAATTACATATAGGGATCTTTGAACATTATATTTTGATGCTGGATGAATTAATTGAACTATTGGATCCGAATGATTATTCTTCCGTTGATGTACTAGCTCATGAATTATTTATAAGCGAGCGGGCTAATCAAAAACTTAAGTTTTTTCAAATGAAATATCTTTTAAGTGACTTTTTTGTATTTGAACAGCTGGATAAGAGGAAATACCAATATTTAACTCAAATTAAAGATGGTTCAGAATCCAGTGGCTTTGAACCTTATAGTGCATATATCTGTTCTTAGGTCAATTGTACATTAGATAAAAGATATCGTTCCTTTATTTTGCCCTCCCTTTCATCAAATAAGTTTCCATCTTCGGTCAATTTCATAAGTTGGAATTACGACCTTCAAATTGAACTTGCATATGCTAAAATCAGGGGCATTTCAATTAATTTGGCACAGCGTGAGATTCAGGTCTTTCCCTCACCTGCAATAGTGGAAATTAATGAAAATGCCTCCTCTATAATTAAAGTTAATGGCACAGCAGGATTATATTTTAAACAAAATTCCGGTGACAAACTTGATGGCTGGATTAATGAAAGTGATTTTAATTGGAATGATGAATATGTAGCATTGATGGTGCAGGTATTCTATAATAATAGTAGTAGAATTATGGGCTCCAAGCCTTCTTTTAAGTTTTATTTTGAAGAACCTAATCCTCTTCATAATCGCACAATTGAATGTGCAAAAAAAATAATGAGTAAAACCGATGTCTTGGTAGTCATCGGTTATTCATTTCATCCCTCCAATAGACTGATAGATCAGGAAGTATTACATGATTTTAGTAAATTGAAAAAGGTCATAATTCAAACCCAGGAATCAGATTACGAATTAGTGAAGAATAACTTGAAGAATATTATACCTGCCTTCAATGGACAGATTGAACTTTATAAAGACTTAAGGAATTTTCCGGCATTTAATAACCTTGGCGAAATTAGAAATATTGAAGATTTTGCAACTTCGGGTAAAGTTTAAGCAGCTTTTTCTTTACAGAAGCACTTTTGCAATTCTAATAGGTTCAATATTATCCAGGAATGTTTTTCTTATCTGTTTTTCTTTTGTGTTAATACTATTGATGTTATTATTTGAGCAATCAAAATAGGCAAGCTAAGGACTGTTCTGCAAATTGTAATCTTCAAAGTAAAGAGGGAAAGACAATATTAGTTCAGGGTCCCATTTACTACCTGTTCTGTTTCTAATTTAGCTTGCTCAATTGAACGGTTGGGAAAAGTATATCTTGCTAGCTCAGTCTTCACTTTCATTCTCATGTTTCAGTACTTTTTTTAAAAGATAAATTCCCTTACTCAACCTGTTCCTGGTAACACCATAACTTAAATTCACCTTGTCGGCAACGGCTTTCTTAGTAAGATTGTTTAAACAATAAAGTAAAACTACTTCCCTGTATTGTTCCGGCAATTCCGCAACAAGTTTGCGTAGTTCTGGTTCACTGATTTTTATTATTAATTTGACTGCCATATCTTTTATTTCATTTTAAAAACACTTCCCTATGGGAGATTAAGGTAACCATGCATTTAAAGCAACTTTAGGGCCTCATCAAATGAGGTTCATGAAAGCTAAAATTGATCAGTTTGTAATTAACATGGTTAAAGAAAAGCGGCTTGAGAAAAATATTTCTCAGGCTGATTTAGCATATGAATTGGGAATCTCAGTTGGTTTCATCGGTAAGATAGAAAGTACAAAATATCCATCCCACTATAATATCAAACATTTAAATCAACTTGCTAAAATCCTTGAATGTAGCCCACAGGACTTCCTTCCTAAAAAGCCACTTTAAATTCCCGGTATTTATTTCGGCAAAACTAAATCAAAAATTCGTTCACCTTCCTATAGGCTATTGAATTAATCCGTATTGCATAATTCCCCCTCCCGATCTAACAACAGATTGTTCACATTCAATAAGAGTTTTACAGCCACTTCATTTAACTAAAAATTATTCCAATGGCTGTTAACTTGATTACCCAGGAAGATCTGCAGGCTTTCAAAACAGAATTATTTGCTGAACTAAAAAACTTATTCACCCAGGTAGGGCATTCTCCTCAAAAAAAATGGCTAAAATCTTATGAGGTCAGGGAAATTCTCAGCATCTCCCGGGGCACCCTTCAGAATTTGAAGGATAATGGAACCCTTCACCCGACCCTTGTCGGCGGCCTCCTTTTTTACGACCACGATGAGATCACCAAACTACTCCAGGGCAATAAACAATCGAAGCGATGATCTCAATTGTCATACTGAGCTTGTCGAAGTATGATTAACGAAATCACTGTTAGTATTGTCATGCTGAGGAACAGCCTCTCCCGATTATTTCGGGAAAGCATCTCATCACCAAATTTCCAAATCTTCAAATCACCGAATCATGTTCTCTCCATATCGTGGCCGCTCCCACACCAAAAAACAAAACACCAAAAAGCCCAGGACAAACACTGCCGGTACCAAACCATGTAACAAGAATATTTTCCAGCATTTCCTGTCCTTAAAAATTCCCAGGCTCATCAGTGGGAGGGGAGGAAAGCTATGAACTATATAAGGCACCTGAATGCCTTTTTTTCCTTCATTCGTAGTGATGGACGGCTCACATCTTCGCATGTGAGCCTTTATATGGCCCTGTTCCAGTACTGGAATTTCAATCGGTTCCAGAATCCCTTTCCCGTTTACCGGGATAATATTATGAAGCTGAGTAAGATCGGATCAAAGAATACTTACCACAAATGCATTAGAGAGTTGCACGAAGCAAAATACATTTACTACCAGCCCTCACCATCGAGATTTCTGCCGGTCAGGATTAGCGTAATACGTTTGGATGTTCAGGAGGAGCCACCTGCCAGATACAAACAATTGGATCTTTTCGGAAAGGAAATTAGCGATTCTATGTGTCCCAATAATGGGCCTGATAGTGTCTCAATTTTGACCGCTACGAGTACCGATTTTGATACTGTACCAGTCCCAAATTTGGGACACAATATAAAACCAAACTTTAAAAAAGATAAAACTGTGTCACACACACCCACGAAAAATTCCAAAAAAGATTTGAAAACAGAACAAAACTATACCAGCCTGCCCGCTGTCCCAGATTCGGTACACGATAAATTAAAAGCGGATTGTCACCCTGAGCCTGTCGAAGGGTCTCCATTTCCGGCACTAAATTCAGTAACTGAATTCTTTGCCCAAAACGATTATCCAAACACAGAAGCCCAAAAATTCTTTCTCTACAACAAGGGTAGGGGATGGCAGCTCCGGGACAAAGTTCCCATAAAAGACTGGCAGGCGCTGGCACACAAATGGATGTTGGGCATTGGCAAAGCAAACAAAGAAAAGCAGCCAACAGAAACCGCTCCGGATGCAGAACAATTATACAAACAATTTTCAGCCGGCAACAAAATATTCAGCCTAATCACCGCAGAACATTTCGATCAACTGCAACTGCAGTTAACAGAAGCAATAATGCAGGAAGCCTGGAAAGCTCGGATCAATCAGCTCACCGGCACCAACCAGCATTCTCTGAATCAATTGTGGGACGCATACCTCAAAGGAAACAAGGAACATCCCCTAATTCAAAAAGACAAACCCAACCTAATAGATTTGGCGAAACGTATCTCCGTATTAAGTCATTTTCAAAAGCAAAACGAAAGTCCACCATAGCCCTGTCACCATGGTCACCATTGTCCCACTGAGCAAGCCTATCCTTAGTGAAGCCGAATATTCAACCAAAAACACCTAACCCAAAACTCAAAACGCTTACATGCACACAATAAACCTCATGGATTTCGCAGATTCTCCCTGCCGGGAAATCTATACATATTTGTTGAAAACCCACGAAACTTCATTCAGGGTAATGATGCCAAAAATGTTGCTGGCTCCAAAAGACGCCCGTATTGAAATAGCAACGGAATATTATGATGCCCTTTATTTCGGACAGAAGCTTTCAGAATTTTCCGCCGATTTCTGCTACCAGGTACCATCTGCTTGTTCAGAAACACCCTTCGCATATGAATTTAGCACCACCGACATGGAAAAGCTGGCAGATTCCCTGTTTTACCTCATACGGGGCATTGTGCTCGATGAAGAAACAGATTATATCATGGAAAAATACTGGGAGGAAAAAGAACAGTTCTGGGAGCAATATTGTAACAACCAAATTGAACCGGTCTGTCATGGCCTCTTGCACATCATGGAAGACATGTTGTCACCTTGAACCTTTCGAAAGGCAACATTCCGAACTCTTAATTCTTAACTCTTAATTCAAACAAACAATGAACATCAAAAACTACACATCCACGGTCGAAGCCAGCCGTTCAATGGCAAAAATAGAAGAACTCCTTGTCGAGATCGGCGCAACAAACATCAACAAGCAATACGAAAACAAAATTTGCACCGGCATCACATTCCTGCTGTTTGACGAACACCTGCAGCAGACCTTACCTTTCCATTTAAAAGCCCAGGTCGAAGAATGTTTTCTTATACTCTGGAAGGACGTTAAGCGCCCCCGTGCCGACACCGCCGACACCCTTCACCTTCAGGCCAACAAAACCGCCTGGAAGATCCTTTCCGACTGGACCGAAATCCAGTGCAGCATGATCCTCCTCGGTCAGGCCAAACCCCTGCAGATGTTTCTGCCCTTTATGTACGACATGAAAACCTCAGAAACATTATTTGACAAGGTGACGAACGGTAAACTAAAGCTTTTACCAGGATAGTTTGACTCAAGCTGAATCTGGTTATTTAAACTATTTTTACATTAATTTGAATAATATATGGATTTTGAAAAAACCTGGACAGAGATTGAATGCTCTAAATGCAATTATAAAAATGACTTGCAATTATTAGATATAAAACTTGAAACCAAAATTTACTGCTCGAATTGCAAGACCTGTATTCAATTAAAAGATGATAATGCCTCATTCTATTCAGGTATTAACCAGATGAATAATTTTCTAAAAGATTTCAATAACCTTTTTAAGTAATTCAATAATGTACTTCAATCATAATCTACGTGTTAAAGTCCAGGACTGGCGTAATAGGCTTTATAAATCTACTTACGAACAATTTAATAATAGCTACTATTTTTTCTTTAAAAATATTGCAGGAACAAATTTGATTGCAAGTATATTAAATGAAGCGATTACTAATAATCCAATTATTACAGAGCAAATAGAAGTAGTTAAAAAACAATTAGCAGGGTATAACCGCTTTAGATTAAGTAAAATTCAATTTGAAAATGAAGCTCAAGTAGCAGGATTTTTATATTCCTTACATCAGCATTTTATTTCATCAAAAGCCGATGCTGTTGCGTTAGTTCAAAACTATTCTACCTCTGGTGGCGGATATGATGAACAGCATGAGAGTTTTATCACAGAATATATTCAGCCGCTTACAAATTACCTCGAAGACGTACTTGATGCATCAAGTTCTGTTTTGTATTTGCTTGAAAAATATAAGTTAAGAACTGAGAATTTTTTAAAGAAAGATTTGCTGATTAAATATAGGGGATTAGACAAACATTATGAGCAGCTATTGGAAGATGATTTAAGGTTGTACTTATTTGATAATGGTATTGATAATCCGTTTTCCACACCAAAAAGCTCATCGGGCCGGGCAGATATAGTTGGGTTACTTGATACATCAGATCCACTTGTTCTCGAAATCAAGATTTATGACTCCTCAAAGAATTACAAGAAGCAGAGGATAATTGATGGCTTTAATCAAATAGTAAAATATGCAAACGACTACAATAAATCTGTGGGCTATTTAGTAAACTTTGTATTGGATAATGCAGAGTTTAATTTTCAAAGCACAACAACAGAAAGAACATGGCCACAACGTATTGAAATTAACGGAAAGATCTTCTATATAATATTTATAAATCTGTTTGATGGTGCTTCAGCAAGTAATTCAAAAAACCCAGAAAGTATACTTGTAGAAATTTGAAGCGCCCTTCTCGTAAAAAGCAGAATCACCAATGAATAGCCATAAAGGGCAATAAAGATCAGGTTTCAACATTATATAAGCGATACCATTTTTTAAGATAACTTCGTACTATGTTTTACCGTCGCAAGATCATATTAGGACTCCTCCAGGCCTTTGGGAATAAATTACCCCAAATCAAACTGTATAAATTATTGTTAGTGGTTACAAAGCAACAACAAAAACCAGAGTATGATTTTGTTCCCTATCAGTATGGATGTTATTCATTTTCCCTTCATGCTGATCTGGAAGCAATGTACAAACAGGGGTTATTAAAGGAAGATGAAAAAAAGACCATCTACAAACTAGATAACAAAAGCTATTTTTCTTTGCTTACAGAAAACGACAAAAAGATAATATTATCTGTATATCGGCAATTTGAAAGAAGTACAACTAACGATATCATACGATACACTTATAGGCAGTTTCCGTTTACAGCAATTAAATCCAAAATAGCGGAAGATCTATTGTCAAAGGATGACTTTGAAAACGTAATATCTTCTAAGCCGGTTTCAGGTAAAACAACTCTTTTTACGATAGGATATGAAGGAATTTCATTAGAAGCTTACTTAAATAAGTTGATAGTAAACGATGTTAAAGTGTTAGTAGACGTTCGAAGGAATGCATTAAGTATGAAATATGGCTTTTCAAAAAGCCAATTACGGCGATATTGTGAAAATTTGGATATTGAGTATGTTCATATTCCTGAAGTTGGAATACAGTCAGAATTACGGCAGGAGCTAAAGACTCAATCTGACTATGATAAATTGTTTATTAAATATACGCACAGTAATTTATCTCAAACCGGCTCCTATCAGAAAAAAATACTTGATCTATTGGAGTCAAAAAATCGCATTGCTCTCACTTGCTTTGAAGCAAATATTTGCCAGTGCCATCGTAAACACTTATCCGAGGCGATAACCCAACTCCCGGGGTGGAATTATGAACTAAAACATATTTAATGCCTCTTACCAAAGTGTTAATAACTGTCAAAACTTACCCTACTATCTCAACAAAGTATGAAGAGCTGGTATGCACTGCGGGGTTTAAAGAAGATGGGAATTGGATACGAATTTACCCGGTACAATTTAGGAAGAAGGCATATGATGAACAATACAGTAAATACCAGTGGATAGAAATTGATTTGGTGAAAAATACCGGCGATTTCCGGCCGGAAAGCTATAGGCCCGTATCCCATGATACAGAAATTAGAATCATTAACGAAATTGAAGCTGACGGAGGGAGTTGGGATGCAAGACGAAAACTGGTATTGAACAAAGTTTATACAAATCTGACAACTTTGATTGCAGAAGCGAAGGACAGAAGCATTTGTACATCCCTGGCAGTTTTCAAACCAACAGAAATAGTAGACGTAAAAATAAAAGCTAGTACAAGAGAATGGAGTAAAGAAAAGCTGGCAACTCTCCAGCAACTAAGCATTTTCGAATCAGTTAAAACTGATAGGCCCCAAGTGGTAAAAAAGCTGCCATATGAATTTTCGTATGTCTTCAAAGATGACAGTGGCAAACAAGCAACTTTAATGATTGAAGATTGGGAGTTGGGACAGCTTTACTGGAATTGTCTACGCAGGCACGAAGGTGATGAGACCAAAGCATGTGCTGATGTGAAATATAAGTATTTCAATGATTTTGCAAAGACAAAAGATCTTCATTTATACTTAGGTACGGCTCAAACATATCATTTGGTTTCACCGAACCCTTTTTTGGTGATTGGAACTTTTCACCCAAAATTTCCTAAAGTAAATCCTCAAGGCAGTTTGTTTTAGTTGCCGCCTTTAATCAATTGCTCTTTATCCCATTCTAATATTGATCTGGCGTTATTTTCCAGTAGCCAAGTTTTATATGAATCTATAGATGGACCACCCATATTAATTGCGTATTCAATGCCCATAATGGCCAATACAAAATAAAATTCATTTTCCTTAGTCCAAAAGAACCTGAATTCATGAAGAACCTCATAAGGGTCTTTTTGCAATTCCGGATTAAGAAACCTATCCTCTTCATTGTAAATTCTTCTTTGATGATACGGCCAGAACTTAACAGTCTTTCCATATCGGGCATACATTTTAATGTCATCTAGTTCAGGCTTTGTCATTATCTCCTCAATCCAAAAAGGTTCATCTTTTATCCAATGCAATAAAGCCTCAACAGACACTTTAGCTAAAAATCTTGAAAGTATTGTGTTATTTGGAGCTGGCTCAAGTTCTCCTGTAGGGATTAATAGTTTATTAACTAGACCCGATTTAACCAGGCCTGCAATTTGCTCATTCATGTCTACAATTATCCTGTTTTTTTCTCGATAAACATTTACTGGACCTCCTTGTGGATGTAAGATTATCCCTTTCTCAGGAACATAATTTCCTTTTTTGCTTATTATATCATTTCTGTGTCTCAGGCTTTTAAAGTATGGCTGCTCCAAAAGCACTTTTTCAATTTTTATTGCAAAATAATTATTGCAATCATCACACACAATTCCAGGTTGTAAAACATGCTCTATGTTTCCTAGGCTTTCAGGTATTATATGTTCAATACTTTTTGATGTATCAGCTACTTCTTTGCAAAACAAGCAAGGCATATGTATATTATTTGTATTAAGCTATAAAGATAAATGAAGTTTCAGGTCAAGTAAAAATGGTTAGCTCTTAATTGAAACCAAGTAATAAATGCTAATTACATCAATAATTTATATTTATTAAAAGGATCTGTTTGTAATTCCAAAAATTCTTTAAATTCAATACTATGCCAGGCAACAGTACCATCAAAAAAATGATGAAGTTTATGAGGTATGATTGTTGTTGGTCTCATAACGCCGGTCTGTTTAAAGGAGAAAAGTTTAATAGCCATTTGAAAATCCAGGCCACTTGTACTAAAATTAGGATCCACAATTGTTATCTTAACATTTTCATTATGCCTTAAAGCTGTCTTAATACTCTCATTTATATGTTCATCTCCGAATGAGTAGCCAACAATATATATTTCATCTGCAAAGCAACAATCCTTGTCAAATGCTGCCTGCATTTGTTTAAGAGGCGTAATTAAGGTTTTCTGTGCTTTTTGGTAGCCCGTAACAAAATTCGTCACCATTATGGTTTTTCCCTTCTCAGCCTGCATAGTTGCAAAATCATCATTCATAGCAAATTCGGGCCCACAGGTTAATGCTAACTCTGGATTCGGCAGTTGTTCCTTATCGAGTGCGATGGCGTTCCAAAACGCAGAACCATGAAGATTATAATGAACATTACAATCAAAATCAGAAAGTATTCTTCGAACATTAGCCCTCAAAAAAGCTGAATATTCAACATATCCGCCACAATCAAAGCCTTCAAATACGTCCATACCATGATGAACCATTAGGATCTTGAATATTCTGTCATAATTTAGTGTGTAAAGTCTTAGATAATTATTTTTTTCCAAAGAGCTCATCCATTTAATGAATAATTGGCTTTCAATTGAGTCAGCCTTCACAACAGAATGACCTTTGGTGTGATATGCATAATGCGATATTCTCCCACTAATATCGCTTATTATTACAGCTAACAAATGTTGTAAGAAAAATTGTTTTGGCGTTTCATTGTGTTGTGAAGGTCTTGAAAAAGGATACTCTTTCCCTTTTGGTATTGCTAAGGTGTAGTTGTGTTTAGCATCGCCTCCGCTTATCGAGAAGTTAAAGATTTGGTCTTCAAAATTTGGTGTTAAAAAACATTTTAAAAGCGAAGGCGTCTTCTCGTGATAATTAAAATATGAATAATAGACAATTAATTCTTCTATTACATTTATAATAGTTTCGAAATTAATTTCTGATTCTTTATTACCACTTGCAATTAGTTTTTGATAAATAAACTCGGTTATATAGGTTTCATTATCTGAGGTTTTAAATCCAGTATTTCTAACAAGTTCTGTAAGTTCACTGGTTTTTGGTGAATCCCAAAGTAGGGACGACCCGGCCCCAAATAAAAAAGCTATTCTTTTCTTATTCATTTTTGGTTGATATAAAGAGGGTCAAATAATGTTTATGATAGGCTTAAAAATTGCTCATAAAGAATTTTTGAATAGTACCTGCCATAATAATTAATGATTATTTTGCTCAGCAAAATTGGCACCAGGTATATACTAAAACAAATAATACCGATAACTTTCAGGTCTTGAAGGTGGTAATGCATTCCATAAAAAAATATTACAGCAGAAAATATCACAGCCCAAAGGCAGCCACCAATAAGATTTCGCCAAAATCCGTACTCAATATTATGTTGTAATAACATGGCATTCCCTTTCAAAGCAATTCTGATCTGAGAAACCGCGGTTGCAATTAATTTCCTCGATTTTATCTCGTCCTCCTGCTCATCCTGGGCATTTAGCAAACTGATATCGAATTTTGAGTGAATTTTTTCCCGTATTTTATTTTTTATGCTACCTATATAGTGGGTGTTATTGAATAATAAATGACTGGTTGTCGGCATAAACAATTCTTCCTTGAAATACAAACGTTGAAAGACTTCTTTTGCCGTTAGGCGGTTAATTTGAACGCACAAAAAAATGACAGCTGCTGATAGCCCCAGGTGTGCTATAATTGGCAAAACATCATAGATATTTTTTAGTGCATCGTGATATTGCACAGCAATCACTTTGTTCAAAAACACAAGCATGGGGATAGAAGTAATCAGAGCTGGGAAGAGCCTTGCACGGTAGAAGTAAATATTCTTAAACATTATTTTCTTATTTCTTTTTTTCTATACTGAGTTCCGTAAAATAATACCGCTTTCCTGCAGGATGTAAAGTACATGATGGCACGCCGGTGTTGGAATAAATAATCATTACAGGACAGTCTGTTAAATAATTCTTTTGGACAGATATTTCTGTAAGGCTTTTTATATCTGTACCACTGGGATGATTATTAAGCGATGGATGAGAATGCCATTCTCCTACATATACTACTTTCTGATTTGATTTAATATACAATTTATCTAAAAACTGTTGACAATATTCGACATCCTTTTCAAATTTTGTTGCCTTTTGGACAGCCCTGGGGCCTGGTCCCGAAACATCGGTTATAGTAATATCCCCATTTTCATTTATTTCCCCTGCCATAACACCCCCAGTTTCAATTTCAGAATTTTTACTGATTAATTTTTGCATAAAGGAAACAGCACTCTCAGGTATAGAAACCTTTACCTGCTTATCATGGTTGCAATAAAAACAATCAGGATGCGGTGAAAGATGTTGTGAATAGACCTGGTATGGAGTATTAATGGGCGTGTTTTCTAAAATTTCTGACGACCATATCCAATGATTATAATCTGCCTCACCTTTCTGAAGATGATCAATTAAAAGCCTGGCCGCAAATGATGCTATAAATTTTAGATCCGCTGCACTTGCAGGCCGAATAGGATTATTGCATTCATTTTTTAAAGTCGGGAAAGCTGGATCATCCGGAACTTCGATAAAATGCTTTTTCTCTCTTCGGTACAAGGATAAACAATGAAAGCAGGCATCTTTTCCTGGAATTACACGAAATATTCGGGCTACTTTCCCACCTCTTAAGGCACGAATGTAAAAAGCTGGCTTATTAGCAATTACCAATTGTTGATTTACATAACCTTCAACATTGTCATCAGCTACAGAAGAAACAGTTATGGAATTATCTTCGATATGTTGGCTTGTATCTAAATCGTATAGATTCAATGGATTTAAACCATAATTGATAAATGGGTTGTGATTGTATAGTATTTCTGCAACAGCTGTAACTTTAGGTTCACCGATGTGTTCCATCCCAACTAAATGTCGCACAGCGTTATGTGCTTGTACAATCTGATTATCAAAAAGCATAAGATTTCCGGTCCCGGCTTTAGCCATGCAATCAGCTACCTCACTTCCAATAGCACCAACGCCAAAAACATTCACAGATGCGTCTTTTAATATTGTATAATCTGCCATTGTACTATTTCGTTGATGAAATGTTGATTCAGTAAGTTTTTCTGTCTCTATTGCTTCCACCTTTTCAAATCTTTCCAGGATAGCTCTAATTCTATCTTCAGCATTTTTATGAATAATAAATTCAGGGGGTGTAGATGATTCATATATTTTAAATAGCTGGAATTCTTTATCTCCCTTTCGATTAGGAAAACGAATCCCCAGCAGGAAGGAATTCGGTATTTGTTTAAAAGATTCCTCACAACGAGCGGCAATACGTTTAATCCCAATATCATAATCACCATTACCGATGATCTCAATTAAATTTTTAAATGAGTAAAAAGGTTGCGGTTCCTTTGATATTTGAAACCAGGTGGCCCTCAACAGCTTTTTTTCAGCAACAAGTTTACTGACGATTTCAGGGTGTTTATATATATCCAGCGAAGTATTCAATTTTTCATGAAGCAAATGCCGCTCAAGATTAATATGCACTTGTTCTATTAGCCCGCTTTTGCCGATTCCATCAAGAAAAGAGCCCATGTAAACATATTTATCATCATGTTTAAGAAATCTTCCTTTCGGGATAAATTTAAAGAGTCCCGCAAAACATTCACCTTCAACCAGATCATTATTTACAAAATGTTCAGGGTAAAATAACTTCATATCTTGGTTGATGAAGTTAAAATGTGCACAGAAGTTTACCTCTTCGCTATCGGGGGGATATTGTTTTGTAATATGACCTGCACACCAATCTCTTACCCTTTGTAGTATTGCAGTTATACCAAAAAAACTGCTACCGCTGTCCAGGTTATCTTGCTCCAGGGTGCAGAGTTCACCTGAACTATTCTGATGCCGTAAATCATAGTAAAAAGCAATAACAGGTTTAATTCGCTCGATAGCTTCCCCTAAACTTAACGAAGAGAGCTCATTTACCCCAGGTTCAGAAAGCTCCCTTTGAAGCGGAAAGATCAATGGTAGTCGATAAGGCGTGGCGTCAGTATAAACAATTAGTATAGGAAAGCGGTGAACCTTATTTAGCCGCACTATAATATTCCCATGAGAGATAAATAAGTTATCCCTGCACTGGTACAGTTCCTTATAATTACTGTCATTAGATAATGCTGTGCTTTCCTTTCGAAGAAACCCAGGATTTTTTTTGAACCATTGCATCATTATCCCATTGGTTTATTGTCAATTTTTGAAGTCTGCGAACCGATATAGATATTTCGGGCTTTGTCACCATCATCACCGTCATCATCATTTCCTTTGCCATATGCTTCTACTAATTCTTTATCCGTCTTTACTTCAATATTGCCATCAGAATCAATATCTACTATAACAGATTCTGTATTAGCCCCAAGATGCAATATGTTATCTTCATCTACATGCTTTTTATACAGATCCATTGCATCATCGTGCGGATGACCATGTGGACTGTCTTTCTGCTTCGGGGCACTGATAACTAAATAAGTTGGTGCAATGTTTTCAATATGTGTTTCATATACATCCTTGTCTTCCTCCGTATCCTTAAAAAAAGTCCGGGAACCATGATGACTTGCGCTCAGTACATAAGCAGGCAGGTTATCTTTGTGATAATCTGTAATATGCTCTTTCCATGCTTCCTTGTCAGAATCACCAGTAATTAAAATACTCTTGGCATCTTTACCATAAGTGAACTTAATCACTCCGCATTGCTCATGTATCCGTTTATTGCGTTCATCAGCATCAGCTTCTTCAATATCTTCACACAAATACTCAGCCGGGGACAATACCTGGTAATCAATCAATCCCAATTTTTTTATAACTTCTGTGTCGTCAGACTTTCTTATTTTGTTCAGATCATTTGTTCCCAGTAAAAAATATTCATTAGCCTTACCCACTTTTTTCACTACATACTGAAAGTCCTTGTATTTCTTTTTATGTTCCCCACCGGGCTGATGGTTAGAATGCCATACTTCTGAAAAACCAATTTCATCATACACATCTTTTATCCCCCCGATATGGTCATTGTGCGGGTGTGTATTGACAAAGGCGCTCAATTCTCCACTGGTTTTAAAAAGATCTTTAAACATATCAACCAAATCAATTTCGTCGGGCTCTTTATCCCTGTCACAATCAACTAATATATACATATAGTCTTTTACATTTGGGCCGGTAGGAATTACCAAAAGGGTAGATTCACCCTGTCCGGTGTATAAAAAAACAGTTCTGAATATCCCTGCTTTTGTAGGTTTTATTACTTTTTCTGCAGTTGTCATGATTATATTTTTATTTTAAAAAGATATTTTTACGTCTCATAAATAGTGCCCTTTACCTTTACCGCCTCTTTTTACTATGTTTTAGTATGATTTATGCTAATTTGGCAGTCACAAGGGATTTTTACTAAGATTTAACCTTTCAAACTCTACTTAACCCCTTTAAAGAAAAGTTCCCCCTCCGGTGGAAAAATGTTTTTTTAGGGTTAAATAACTAATGGAACTCGGCCAGTATTATAATAGCAATCAAAAAAGATTTGCCAGTGTTTTTGACGCTGACTGGAAAGTTGCATTGGGTAAATGCAGGGAGCATATAATATGGAAACTGAAACAAAAAACATTATTTGGCGCTCATACTGGGGCTAACTTGGGCACAGACCCTATTGATTATTACCTGGAATTAGCATATTCAAAATTGGTAGAGGGTGAATGGGAATGGAAGAATGAGTACAGTCTTTCTGAACAAATGATCCGAATTGTTAACAGCCACACCAGCAAAGAAGTTAAACGTATTAAAACAAAGAAAGCAGAATCATTTAAAATTATATACGAAGATATTGAGTCCCAATTTTATGAAATTGAAGAAGACGAGGCTATGGATATTGAGGAGATGAAGGTTTATGAAAAAAATGTTCAGGTTATTGATGAAGCAGTAAAAGGCGATATTAATCTAGAAATATTGTGGGATGCACTAAAGGAAGGTAAAAAGCGAGTTGAAATAGCTGGCTTGCTGGATATGCAACCAAAACAATTTGACAAATTGAAAGAAAAATTAATTAAGAAAGTAAAAGATTTTAAATCAGGAAGCAGTTAATATGGCATTAAATACAAAAGAGATATTAAACAACCTTTATGGCCTGATGATGGAAATTAATTTTCACAGGTCTGATGAAGATATTCTTGCCCAACTGCAGACAAATCCTGATCAGCAAATTGACAAACATCTTCTAAAAATTAAGCAACTTTCCTCAAAATTAAGAGCAGAAGCAAATAAAATTCGTTTTCAAAAGGCAATCGAGCAAATTACCCTATTGAAACAAAAAGGACTTGACGAACTTAAAAAATTTCTTAAACCTCAGGAACAATTTCAACTAGTATCCTTATTCAGTAAATTTGAAGAATTGACTTCAGGGGATGAAGCTGCTATACTTGAAGATGAAGAACTACTCAATTTTATGGCAACTCTGAAAGATAGATTAGATGAAGATACTATCCCATAATCCTGCAAGAGCGGCAAGAGAATTCCACAGTTTGCTTGGGTGGACCCAACCTTCTGATTTTACTTTGGAAGAAATGAGCTATAGTTTGGATGTAATTATCAAAGAAGTTCCGATTGAAGGTTCACAGGGAAGAATATTAATTAAAGGTGACACAGGAATTATTTCCTTAAACTCAGCGATTACTCACCTTGGCAAAAGAAATTTTATTATAGCGCATGAAATAGGCCATTTCATTTTACACAAAAATATCTCAACTCTATTCTCAGATACTCATAAAACGCTTGCTGATTGGTATAAAAATGGCCTACATGAACAACAAGCAAATGAGTTTGCATCCGAATTGCTGATGCCCACTGAATTGTTTAAAAGCAAAGTAAGCAAGAAGAAATTGAGCATTGATCTTATTGAAGAAGTTGCTGCTTATTTCAATGTATCATTAACGGCCGCTTTTTTGAAATATCGAACTGCTGGGAGCTACCCGGTTATGATTATATTTATTGAAGATGGCATTATCAAATGGAAACAATGCGGTGATGATTTCCCTTTTCAATTTTTGCAAATCAATTCCAAAGTACCCGCCTGGACGGCGGCAGGTGATTTCTTTAATGAAAAAGGCTTGGAAGATAAGCCTGTGAAAATAGATGCGATTGAGTGGTTTCCCGAAGATTTTGAAATCGAACATAAGAAAGATTGGAAGCTTTGGGAGCAATGCTTTCAGGTTTCTGAAAATGGGTTAATATCTTGCCTTTGGACATATTAGGCTCAGTAGTTACCTCCATATATAATAAATGTAGCAATCTCATGAAAGGGAAAGAGTACGAACTAAAAATCAAAGCTTATTTTGAAAAAAAGCTTTTAATAGAACAAGGTCGTAAAATTCAGGTTGACCATCTAAGAACAATAAATAACTTTGAACTTGATCTTTCATACACAATTAACATCGGCGGCTTCGATTATTTTACAATTATTGAATGTAAGAATTGGAACAAGACAATTAGCCAGGGCATGCTGACTGCTTTGAAAGGAGTAATGGATGAGGTTAAAGCTCAAAAAGCCATTATGGTTACGGCTTTAGGTTTTCAGTCTGGAGCCATAAAATATGCAAAATCTCATCGCATCGGATTAACAGTAATCACAAAGAAAATGAACGAAACTAAATTCCTGAATGCATCAGGACCTTTGCCAAAAGATATTACTCAGATGCTCCAGGAAAATAAAACTGCAATTGCTGCCTTTCCTTATGATTTTGATATTGTTGGAATAATAACGCCTGCAAAGGGTTTGCACGAATATTTTGTATCCAAATTTGGGTATGATACAATGAATGCTCTGATAAATATTCAGGGGGCCGAAGATTTAGTAAACTACTTGAGTGGTTTAGATATAAAAATTAAGAACTCAATAATAAAAATTCCCGTTTTCTGGAAAAAGGATTATGTATTATCTGAAACTGACGGATTAAACATGCAACTTTCAAATCAATCTAATATAAATGTTTTAGGATCTTTAATAACGGTTGCAAAATTCTATCTTGAAAAATTTAAGCTTTGAATCAAAATTGAATTCAATCCAGGCGTAACTGGCTGAATTACCATAGGGAGCATTCTTGCTCCGTAAAAAGCCGGTCAAAAGGTCTATCTCCGGCAGTCGTCGGAAAGTACCACGCCAGCCCATTACAGCAGTAACTAATTGGCATTTGCAAATCTATCAGCCTTGCAGTCAGGCCCAGAAGCAAAGGAAACCTTATAGCGTTTGCTCTGAAATTGCCACCGCCTTACCTTCAACCAACAACATATAAGAGTAATTATACTCAAATCACTTTTCCGTTTAGCGTAAATATAATTCCCGAATGTTAAGCCGATAATGCCTTGCCAAATGCACATTTGCAAAACCTTAAAATAATATTATATGCACAAACTAAAATTGACCGCCCTGGCCCTGCTGGTAATATCAGCTTCTGCCTTTGCCCAGGACAGGTACTTTGCAAGAACCTACACTACCAACATTTTGCCAAAAGGAGCAATCGACATAGAATTCTGGCACACTTCCCGTATCGGGCATAGCGGCCAGTTCTTTCATGCGCAGGACCAAAGAATGGAACTTGAATTTGGCCTGGGGAAAAACCTGCAGACAGCTTTTTACTTCAATCGTTATCAAAAAAGATTTAGTGAATCAGCCGATGGTACTGCCGTATCAAATGAAATAGGTTTTAGCAATGAATGGAAATGGAAACTAAGCGACCCTTCAGCCAATAAAATCGGATTTGCACTATATGGCGAATGGGGGCTGAAGGGTGGAGATGAATTAGAATTGGAAACCAAACTGATTTTTGATAAAATAATCAACAAAAATATTTTTGCTTTAAATATAGTTTATGAATACGAAAAGGAATTTGAATGGGAGAAAGGTAAAGTAAAAAGCGATAGTTGGGAGCAACCTGTTGAATTTGATTTGGCCTATCAGTACCTCATCAGGCCTTCCTTTGGCCTTGGTTTTGAGATCCGCAATCACAACGAAATTGCAAAAGATAATGGCTGGGAACATTCCGTTTTCTTTGGTGGCCCAACGCTGAATTTACGTAAGGGAAAATGGTTTGCCATTGTAAATTACTTACCGCAATGGGGCAATGTTCACAAAACGGAATTTGCTCCCTATTCAAAAGTCCTGGATGAACATGAAAGGACAGAAGCCAGGATAATTGTAGGTATATCATTATAGAAAAATATGAAACAACTGGTTACAATATTTGCACTGATCATATTTATTTCGGCTTGTACAACTACTCAGCATTTGCAGCCTGCAGATGCTGATTTGTTTTTGGCACAACAACGGATACCCGGCATTACGATGACAGATTTGCAGAGAGGATATAAAATGTATTCCCTTAACTGCTCGGGCTGCCACCGTTTACATGATCCTGTAGAATATACCGCCGGCCAATGGAAACCCATACTGGATAAAATGTTCGTGAAAGCCAGGCTTTCCGACGACAGGCAGAAACAACTCATCAGTAATTATCTTGTTGCCAAAAGCAAATAGTTAAAAATGAAATCCCCCAATTGGTCCAGGAATACTATATCATTAAACACAGATTCATTTTCATAAATTGCATGTCAATAACTGAATTTAAATGAATCTCTACATAAAAAACATGGTTTGCAACCGCTGCATCATGGTGGTAAAACAGGAACTGGAAGCACTGGGCCTGCAGCCGCTTCATGTTTCAATGGGAGAGGTAGAACTAAGCAAACAACCATCTACAAAACATATGCAACAGCTCAACACCCGCCTGCTGCAATTGGGTTTTGAAATACTGGACGATCAGAAGCAAAAACAGATTGAAAAAATAAAAAGCCTGCTCATCAAAAAAGTACAGTCAGGCCAGGTGGAGGAGCATTTCAGCATTACAGCATTTTTGGGCAAAGCTCTGCATAAAGACTACAGCTATATTTCCCGCCTGTTTTCCGAAGTGGAGGGAACAACGGTTGAGCAATACTTTATCCTGCAAAAAATTGAAAAAGTAAAAGAACTGCTTGTTTACGGCGAAGAGAACCTGAGTGAGATTTCATACCGTTTAGGGTACAGCAGTGTAGCCCATCTGTCGGCACAGTTTAAAAAAATTACCGGCTTTACCCCAAGCCAGTTTAAGAAATTAGGGGGTGCCCAAAGAAAACCGCTCGACGCTCTGTAACTTTTGTTACGGATACTGATATAGTAATACCTTTGCACTATGCAGCAAAAACAACACTGGGAAAAAGTATTTGAAACAAAAGCAGATTCGGAGAAAAGCTGGTTTCAGCCTTATCCCGAAACTTCAGTAAAATTCATTAAGGAACTGAATATTCCCAAAGATGCAGCTATTATAGATGTTGGCGGCGGCGACAGTTACCTGGCCGATGCTTTATTGCAGGAAGGCTACCTGGATATTACTGTACTCGATATTTCGGCCAAAGCCCTGCAAAATGCACAAAAGCGATTAGGTAAAAATGCAGCTAAGGTGAAGTGGATTGAATCAGACGTATTACATTTTCATCCTTCCCAAAAATATGATTGCTGGCACGACAGGGCTGTATTTCACTTTGTAACCGGCAACAAAGAGATAAACGCTTATAAAAAACAAATTGCGGATTCAGTTACCGAAGAAGGAAAACTGATAGTGGGTACTTTTTCCGAAAAAGGTCCTGAGAAATGCAGTGGCCTTCCGGTTCACCGCTATTCAAAGCAGCAGCTAACCTATGCCTTGTCAACTAATTTCCGGAAAATTAAATGTATTGAAGAAATACATCAAACACCTTTTAAAACTACACAGTCATTTACATTTTGCAGTTTTCAAAAAAAGAAGAAAGCTGTTTAGTTATAAATCATTTCCATAATTCTGTAACGGCCTGCCGCATCTACGTCGGAACTTTGTGTCATTAAATGATGATCAATGACACATACCTATAAAGTTTCCGGAATGACCTGTACAGGTTGCCAGGCAAAAGTGCAAAGCATTTTAACAAAAGTAAAGTCAGTAAGCAATGTTGAAATTGACTTGGCAAAAGGTGAAGCCACTATACAGATGGATAAACATATTGCCACATCTGCATTACAGGATGCACTGAAAGATTATCCAAAATACAAGTTGTCCGAAATTGCTGTGCAACACTCACCGGTTTTTTTAGAAGAATCGGAAGAAGCCAAAACATGGTTAGCTACTTACAAACCCATCCTGTTAATATTTGCATTTATTACCGGCATAACCTTGTTGAACGAATGGGTAACCGGTGATTTTTTGTGGATGCGCTGGATGAGTAATTTTATGGCCGGGTTCTTTTTAGTGTTCTCTTTTTTTAAGCTGCTGAATTTAAAAGGCTTTGCAGAAAGCTACTCCATGTATGATGTTGTAGCAAAAAAATGGAGCGGCTGGGGTGATGTTTATGCTTTTGTTGAGCTGGCATTGGGTATTGCCTTTCTTACAGGGTTTAACCCCATCTTTACCAATAGCATTACCTTTGTAGTAATGTCAGTAAGCATTATTGGTGTGCTGCAGAGTGTTTTCAATAAGCGTAAAATTAAATGTGCCTGCCTGGGTGATGTATTTAATTTACCGATGAGCACCATTACCATTATTGAAGATGCACTGATGATTGGCATGAGTGCTGTTATGTTATTAACTATGTTATGATGAATGTCTTTAAACCGATAGGGCAATTTTTCTGGAAAGCATTTAAATTCCTTTTTGTACGTAAAAAAGATTGTTGCAGGTAGGTAATAAGTCATTTAAGTATAAACAGATAGCAGAATTATGTAAGAATCCTCAAAATAAATGTTATACTTTTGTAGTAATCTATAACATGAAAAAGTTCATCACAGCCATATTAGCCGTTTTGTATCTGGGCACTTCTTCAGGTGCAACGGTACACATGCATTATTGCATGGGCAAGCTGGCCGATTGGGGGCTTGGACACAATAAATCCAAAACCTGCGGTAAATGTGGGATGGAAAAAAGCAACGAAAAGGATAATGGCTGCTGCAAGGATGAACACAAGTTTTTAAAAGACTATTCGGCACAAAAGTCAACTGAAAGCAACCTGCAGCTCATGCAGTTGATGGCAACGGCTTTACCTTCTGCTTATATTCAATTACCCGAATTGGCATTGCCTTCATTAACTGAAGAAAGCCCCAACAGCAATGCCCCTCCCCGAACGCCAGCCGTTCCGGTTTACATCCGCAACTGCGTTTTTCGTATTTAATAGTTTTCCCTCTTGTTGAGCCAGGCAAATGATTTGCCGGGCTAAAGGCATTTCTGTATGCCATCAATTATTCAATTTTTACACAATTAAATCTTTTTAAAATGAAAGCAATTAAAATGCTGATGATGGCAGCGTTAACCATCGTTTCTTTTTCCCTGTTTGCCCAGGACAGCACCAAGCAAAAAACAAAAGCACCCAAACAAAAAATGGAGATGATGAAATACAGTTGTCCCATGCACCCGGATGTAACAGGCAAAAAGCCGGGCAAATGCACAAAATGCGGAATGGATATGACCAAATCCAAAAAAGAACAGATGAAAATGGAAGTGATGAAAATGTACACTTGTCCCATGCATCCCGATGTAACCAGTGATAAGCCGGGCAAATGTTCCAAATGCGGTATGGATCTGAAAGAAAAGGAGCAGGCAACTGTTGCATATAGCTGCCCCATGAAATGCGAAGGCGATAAAACCTACGATAAACCGGGAACTTGCCCTAAATGTGGTATGGCTTTAAAAGAACAAAAAAAAGACGACCATTCCAATCACAAACATTAATCAACTAAAAATAAAGAAATGAAAAAGACAATTCTTATTATATCAGCAATCACTGCCATTGCCGTGATTTCCTGCAACAGCAATAGTTCTGACAAAGAAAGTAATACGGGTATGAACCATGACAGTATGCCAATGCCTATGCAGCAAAATACCCAACCTGATAAGGATATTAAAATGGTAGCAACAACATTTACTTCCGTTGAACCGGCAGTAGCATCTTACATAAAAACATTGGTAACGGAGTATCTCTCAGTAAAGAATGCCCTTATAAACAGCAATGAGGCAGAAGCTGCAACAGCTTCCGGTAAAATGTATGAAGCCATGAAAGGTTTTGATAAATCATTGCTGAGCGCCGATCAGAAAAAAATATATGATGATATTGAATCTGACCTGAAAGAACATGCAGAGCATATTTCTAAAAGTAAAATTGACCACCAGCGAGAACATTTTGCCACAATGAGTAAAGACATGTATGACCTGGTAAAAGCGTTTGGAGCCGGTATGACGCTATACCATGATCATTGCCCCATGTACAACGATGGTTCCATGTGGCTGAGTGAAACCAAAGACATCAAAAATCCTTTTTACGGGGATAAGATGATGACCTGCGGCAGTGTGGAAGAAATGATGAAATAAATCACAAGCCAAAAATTTTGTTATGATACCTAAAATAATTTCCTGGTCACTAAAAAACCGCTATATCGTTTTATTGCTTGCGGCAGGGTTGTTTGTGTGGGGTATTTTAAATATCAAGAAAAACCCCATTGATGCCATACCTGACCTCAGCGAAAACCAGGTCATCGTCTTTACTGAATGGATGGGCCGTGGGCCGCAGATCATGGAAGACCAGGTTACCTATCCCCTTGTAAGCAACTTACAGGGCATTCCCAAAGTGAAAAACATCAGGGGCACTTCCATGTTCGGGATGAGTTTTGTGTATGTGATTTTTGAAGATGATGTGGATGTGTACTGGGCAAGAACAAGAGTACTGGAAAGGCTGAATTATGCACAGCGCTTACTGCCTAATGGAGTTACTCCCACACTTGGCCCCGATGGGACCGGCGTTGGTCATGTATTCTGGTACACATTGGATACTAAAAATCTTGACCTCGGGGAACAAAGGGCATTGCAGGACTGGTATGTAAAACTGGCTTTGCAAACGGTACCCGGTGTGGCAGAAGTGGCATCCTTTGGCGGATTTGAAAAGCAATATCAATTGGTGGTTGATCCGGTGAAACTGCAGTTCTATAATATCAGCCTGATGGATGTGATGAACAAAGTAAAAGCAAGTAACAATGATGTGGGCGGACGCAAGTTTGAAATGAGTGATATGGCCTATATCATCCGGGGACTTGGTTATATAAAAAACAAAGATGACCTGGAAGCTGTAGCAGTCGGTAATTACAACGGTATTCCTGTTAGGGTAAAAGACATTGGCACAGTGCAAATGGGTGGTGACCTGCGTTTGGGCATTTTTGATGAGAATGGTGAAGGTGAAGTAGTAGGTGGCATTGTAGTGATGCGTTACGGCGAAAATGCCGATAAAGTAATCAATGCTGTTAAAGAGAAAATGAAAGATGTACAGAAAGGTTTGCCGGAAGGAGTCTCTTTTAAAACTGCCTACGACCGAAGTGAACTGATTGAAGCCGCTATCGGTAACATCAAAGTAAAACTGGTGGAAGAAATGGCGGTTGTAGCACTTATTGTTATCATCTTCCTGTTTCACTGGCGCAGTGCATTAAGCATCATCATTCAGATTCCCATAACCATTGCTATCAGTTTTATCCTGTTGAATATGTTTGGCATTTCTTCCAACATTATGTCGCTTACCGGTATTGCATTGGCCATCGGGGTAATTGTCGATAATGGGATCATCATGAGTGAAAATGCCTACCGGCATTTATCGGATTATCAAAATAAACCACCCCAAAATATTCAATGATGAAAAAGCTTTTTAATAAACTCAAACGCAAGTCCATCTACAACCGGATTCCCGAATTGGAGAGAATGCGGCTGATTGAAAAAGCCAGCATACAGGTATCAAGGGGTGTGTTTTTTTCCACCATTATTATTATTACTTCTTTTTTGCCTGTGTTTTTATTAACCGGGCAGGAAGGAAAACTTTTTCACCCATTGGCCTTCACCAAAACATTTATCATGGCGGTAGATGCATTGCTGGTGATCACTTTAGCTCCCGTTTTAATTTCCTTTTTTCTGAAAGGGCGTTTCAGGCCCGAAACCAAAAACCCGGTAAACCGCATATTGGAAAAAATATACGAACCGGTCATCCGTACCTGTATCAAATGGCGGAAAACAACACTGGCTGTAAACATCATTGCATTGGCCATCAGCATACCCATGCTGATGAGCCTGGGTAAGGAATTTATGCCACCGCTGGATGAAGGCTCTATTTTATTCATGCCGGTTACACTGCCCGATGTTAGCAATAGCGAGGCAAAACGCATTTTACAGGTGCAGGATAAGCTCATTAAATCTGTACCGGAAGTAAAAAATGTTTTGGGCAAGGCAGGAAGGGCAAATACGGCTACTGATAATTCTCCCATCAGCATGATTGAAACCATTGTACTGCTGAAACCCCGGTCTGAATGGAGAAAAGGAATGAGCAAGAACGATATCATCAACGAACTCAACGCCAAGTTGCAGATACCCGGTGTTACCAATGGATGGACACAGCCCATTATTAACCGTATCAATATGCTGTCCACCGGTATCCGTACCGATGTAGGGGTAAAAGTATATGGTCAAAATCTCGATACCATTTATGCCTTTGCAGAAAAAGTAAAAAAAGAACTCGAAGGCATTGACGGTGTTAAAGATTTGTATGTAGAACCTATTACCGGTGGAAAATACATTGACATCATTGTAAAGCGGGATGAAATAAGCCGCTACGGTTTAACCGTGGATGATGTGAATAGTGTGGTGGAAATAGCATTGGGCGGAATGCGGTTAACTACAACCGTGGAAGGCAGACAGCGTTTTTCCGTGAATGCAAGGTTTGGCCAGGATTTCAGAAACAACCTGGAGTCCTTAAAACGATTGCAGGTGCAAACCATGAAGTTTGGCCCTGTACCCCTGGAAGCCGTTGCTGATGTAAAAATTACTGAAGGTCCGCCCATGATCAATTCAGAAAACGCCATGCTGAGGGGAACAGTGTTGTTTAATGTACGGGAAAGGGATTTAGGCGGTACGGTGAATGAGGCTAAGGAAAAACTGGATAAGATGATTACCAAATTGCCCAAAGGTTATTTTTTAGAATGGAGCGGCCAGTATGAAAACCTTATCCGTAGCGAAAGAACATTGAAAATGATTTTACCCGTTGTGCTGTTGATTATTTTCCTGTCCATGTATTTCGCTTTCCGCAATGCAAGAGAAGCCTTTCTGAGTTTGATCTCCATTCCGTTTGCATTAATTGGCGGAGCCGTCATGATTTATTTCTGGGGTGTGAATTTATCAGTTGCCGTGGCGGTAGGTTTTATCGCCTTGTTTGGTTTGGCAGTGGAAACAGGTATTGTGATGGTGATTTACCTAAATGATGCCATGCAGCAACTGGTAGCATTAAAAGGAAATTCAAAAGACACCATCACCAGAGCCGATTTAAGGGAATATGTAATTGCAGGTGCAGCAAAAAGATTGAGGCCCAAGTTAATGACGGTATGTGTTTCCCTGTTTGCGCTGATACCTATTTTATGGAGTCACGGTGTGGGTAGTGATGTGATGAAGCCGATTGTATTACCAATGGTTGGAGGCGTATTAACTTCTGCAACACATATCCTGCTGGTAACTCCATTGATATTTTTAATGGCAAAGGAATACGAATTAAGAAAACACGGAAAAATTGAAGTGCTGGAAACAAAACACTAAGCATATTAAAAAGTAAAGAATATGAAACGATTTCAAATACTGATTGGTTTAATGCTGATAACCACAATGGCCAAGTCACAGCAGGTGTTGACCATGCAGGAAATTCAGACTGCCATTCAAACTAACCATCCTGCTTTAAAAATGCTGGATGCAGAAGCCCGTTCCATGAACGAAGAAGCGAAAGGGGCTTATAGCTGGATGCCGCCGGAACTGGGTGCAGGTTTTTTTCAAACCCCTTATGACCCCGGCAGGTGGAAATACATGAACGGTCAACCCGGCATGGGAGCCTTTATGATCTCAGCACAGCAGATGTTTCCCAATAAGAAAAGACAGAATGCTGAGTATGCTTATATGAATGCACAGTCATCGGTTGAATTACAAAAAAAGGATGTGGTGGTAAATGAACTGCTTTTTACGGCAAGAAAAAACTATTATGATTGGATTGTTTTGGAAAAGAAACTGAAAGTGCTGGATGAAAATGAAAAGCTGCTGAAATTCATGATGCAGAGTGCGGAAATACGATATAAAAATGGCTTGGGCAAGATAAGCGCCTATTATAAAGCAAAGGCAGCATTGGCAAATGTGGAGAATATGCAGATCATGCTGCAAAATGAAATAGTTCAAAAGCGGATAGCGATCAATACAGTGATGAACAGAAACACGGAGGAACCATTTTCAGTTGATACCAATTATGTATGGTACGGTTTTAACATGGCCATGTTCGATTCTGCATCCCTAATGAAACAACGAAGTGACATTAAAGTAATTGACAGAATGGTGGAGGTGAACAAGCTGGAACGTACAGCCGAATTGGCAAAACTGAAACCCGAGTTTGGTATCCAATATAACCACATGACGGGCTGGGCAAGGCAACCGGTTATGTTTACAGCAATGGCCATGGTAAAAATTCCATTAGCAAAATGGTCATCCAAAATGAATAAGGCAAAAGCCGAAAGCCTGGTTTGGCAAAATGAAGCCTTACAAAACCAGCAACAGATGATTATTAATGAAGCTTCAGGCATGGCGGCAAACAATTATTCAGAACTGGAATTAAAAAAGAAGCAGATGAAATTGTACGAGCAGCAGATCATTCCTGCTTTGCGACGGAATTTCCAAACCATGCAGTTGGGTTATGAGCAAAATACCGAAGAACTCTTTGAGCTTTTTGATGCATGGGAAGCACTGAACATGACACAAATGGATTACTTCGACCAGTTGCAAAAGGGATTGCAGATGCAGGCAGAGTTGATGAAAATATTGGAAATAAAATAATTAGTATGAAAATGATTCACAAAATAAAATGGCTGACAATGGTTGCTATTACGGTTTTATTTATTGCCTGTAACAACGGCAATGACAAAGCAGCAGCAATGTACACCTGTCCCATGCCGCAGGATTCTGTTTTCAGCGATAAGCCCGGTAAGTGTCCTAAGTGTGGAATGGTCCTGATATTAATGGACAATCATTCCATGCATACGGGAAATGATTTGACTGAAAACAATATGAATACAGCCAAAGGTTACACCTGTCCCATGCATCCAAAGGTTCAAAGTGATAAAGCGGGAACCTGCCCGGTATGTGGTATGCAGTTGGAAAAAATCAAATCGGCTACTGAGCCCAAAGCAGTTTCGCTGAATACATTGCTCAAACCCTCTAACCAGCAGGTGATTGCCAATGTACCCATGATACACATGATGGCAAGGGAAGAAGATATTGAAATGGATGCTTACGGGTTTATTACTTATGATACAAGGCAAACTGGTGTTATCTCTTCCAATTTTTCCGGAAGAATTGAAAAGCTCTATGTAAAATACCGTTATCAAAAGATTGCAAGGGGCCAACGCATCATGGACATTTACAGCCCGGAATTATTAACTGCACAGCAAAATCTTTTGTTTCTCATAAAGAATGATCCGGAGAATACTATGCTGATCAATTCAGCTAAACAAAAATTGTATTTGTTGGGTATGAGCAATCAGCAATTAAGCAATGTGATAAAAACCGGTAAACCGTCTTATAAAGTTTCAGTGTTCAGTAATTACAGCGGGCATATTCATGAAAGTAACAGTGCTGGTATGAGTAACAATCAGACCGGTAGTATGCAACCTGTAACTGTTACAACAGAGGAGCTATCTGTTAAAGAGGGCATGTATGTGCAGAAGGGACAAAACATTTTTGCGGTGTATAATCCAAACAGGGCATGGGCATTACTGAATATTTTTACGGGGCAGGCTTCCATGGTGAAAGTTGGAAATAAGGTTCGCATCACTCCCGAAACAGATCCGAAAAATGATTTCAGAGCAACCATCAGTTACATTGAGCCTGTTTACCGGGATGGAAGTAAAACCGTAACGGCAAGAGTTTATTTCGACAATTCATCTTACAAAATTCCAATCGGCAGCCAGGTGAAGGCGACCATTTTTGCAGGAGACCGTTCTGCAAACTGGTTGCCAGAAGAAGCTGTTTTATCACTTGGTTTGGATAAGGTTGTTTTTGTAAGGACTGGCGAAGCATTCATGGCCAGAAAAATTGAAACAGGTATTACCAATAAACATTTAGTGCAGGTATTAGGCGG